>NZ_JALKBE010000009.1 GCF_023015885.1 Aliiroseovarius sp. S1123 | reverse complement strand
CTTGGCCGCAAAGCACCTCAACCTGCCGTAACTTCGTGACAATCTCTTCAGGCTTGTGTCGTTTGATTCCCATATCTGATCCTCCGTTTCCTAACTATAGGGGCGGACCACTTCAGTGGGGGAGGATCACTTCTGCCTAACGAAACGTGCGCCATCGTATACGCCGTACTGAGAATCGATGCGGGCGATGAGTTGCGCTTTTATCTCTGACCAGTTTTCCCGAAGGCGCGACAACAAGTCTTGGTCGAGCGGGATGCCGTTGCTTTCCATGACTGCCACAGAGGTCATGTATCGGCCACGAAAGAGGGCCTGGCCCAGACCGTCGGGTACAGCAGAAATAGCCGGCCACATCGCCCGAAATAGTTCTGTGGTGAGCTTTACGTCTGCCTCACAGTAGTTAAGTATGAGCAGTTGCTCCCGGGTAGACCACGGACCGCCGGACAGGATCAAATTTCGCATGGTGGTTTTCTTGGTGGCACCCATGTATTTGATGCCGAACGCAGCGGCAGCATCAAGTAACCCGTAGCCCCGAGCGCAGGTATTCCCGTTCTGCCATAGACGGTACTCGGCGTAGAGATCCAACACGCGTTCGGGGGTTGGCCACCCTAAAGTCCGGAAGCATTTCAGCTCAGCTGAGGCGAAATACGCGACGAACAGCGTCTCCGGGCCGACGTCAAATGGGCAGGTGATGAGTTCGTTCCGCCACAAGCGTAGACGGCGCCCGGATCCGATCTCATGGGCTACCATGCATACAGGATCCGGGTCCTCGCCAGATTGGGCGCTAAACTCAAAGTCCAGCACCCAGATCTCTTTGAACCCCGCGGCTGAAGTCATCAGTCTTGGCCGAGTAACCGTCGCACCAAAGGGTGCTGCATGTCGCGAACCACGCGCTCTTCACCGTACCCGAGTCTGAGCAATGCCTCTATTGACGGGTCTGGCCACTGAGGTTCGTCCATGCTTTCAGAGGTGTGGATCGTGTAGGCACCTTCGCTCATGTTGGCGGCCACACGAGTCCATTTGGTTTCTGATAGCTCAGCCGCTTTCAACGCAGTCTCGTGCCACAGGTTTCGGCGCCCAAATCCGTCGTCGAGCGGCCGGGCTATCTCCCACAGGAAGGGAACACCTTGGCGCGTTACACACAGCTTGATGCGTTTTGCTTTGACCTCTTCAATCAACGCTTCGGCAACCTGGGGCAAAACCAGGTACGTCTCCCGCATGCCGCCACCTGAATCATCCTCTAGCATGAAGCAGTCAATGCTGTATTCAGGATCAGGGTGGGACCGGAAGAACACCGACTTTGGAGGTTTGCCCGTCCGAATGTGGGTGATCTCCTTGCGAATGCCGTCACCTCCCGTAGAGAGGATTTCCGAGACGCGAAACCGCGAGGGATCGAATGGATCAACTGCCCCATCGGTATTCGGTGCACCTTGCTCCGCGGCGAGCTTATTCTTGTCCATCGCCATCACACATCTCCCTTCGCTTTCGCTTCGGACGTGCTGGCGTGGCGGTGTTCCTTCAGCCACGTTTCCAGATCGGGAATGGCGTAGAGCACGCGCTTCCCAGCCTTGCAAAACTTCGGCCCACCGCCTTCGAGACGGAAGCGTTGAAGTGTACGTGCAGAGATATTCAGCATCTCTGCGGTTTGCGCCTCGGTAAGATACGTCGTCATTTTTGGTCTCCTATGGCAGTCGGCACGCGCCAGCCGCGGCCGTACTCTGACAAAAAGAGACTAGTGGTTCAGAAGCTGATAACCGTCCGGTATTAGCCGGTATTGAATTGCGGCCCGTGTCAGTCTTCAAAATGCTCCCTTAATTCCATGATCTTTCGAGATCGCTTCTGCAGTTCAGTTCGCCCAGGTGCCCCATCCCGTGGAAAAAAGCTCTCCAGCACCGCTTCTATTTTGACTTGTGAATCGGGTAGATCATTTTTTCTCAAGTACGCCGCTAGTCGAATCCACATTTCGTCCCATTCGTACTTGTGTTTCGGGCCGGGTTTACCCTTAGGGGTCTCCATTTTTCCGGGGACAAAATACGCCTCAACATCGAAAGAATTCACAGTGCAGTGCTTAGCCTCCAGCTCGAACTGGTAGACTTCTGTATCGGTGTATTGAGGCTCGGCATCCATCGTCGAGTGAATCTTGTCAAAACCACGCTTTTTGTCTGGAACGGGCAGATAAACGCTGGTTGGTTTCAGCTCCGGGGCAGCGGACCAATCGAGGCCGATAGAATTTCTTGCGAAATCGATACTTGAACCGCCACGAATTGTTCGAGGGTCGATTGAGTGATCCTGAGCCTCGGTTGGCATAGCCCTCGGTTCGCAGAACGAATGCGGAGACTGTGTTTGATGTTCCGAGCCATCAAGGTACCTATGTTCAGCTTCCGCGTATTGAAGGACATACGGATCATTCACCAACTGCTTTCGCACAAAAAGGCTGGCCTTGATTGGGATGCAACCATTCAGTATTTGCATCGTGATTCTGTTCGAAAAGAGAGCTACCTGCCGTTCATCTGCGGCCCCTAACATCGCCTGGAAATCCACGGTTCCTTCCAACTTGTAGTCGATCCAATCCCCCCCGAGAACGCACCAAGTTAGAACCTGTGTCAGTGATACACGCATGCTACTTGCTTCCTCTCATAGCCTCAGAAATGGCAGCGCCGGCGGCCTCCCCAACTCTTGCGACTGGATCGTCTGCGAGATGCGCGTAGCGGGCAGTGGTTTGCGCCTGAGAATGCCCAAGGAGTTTGCCGATCATAGGCAATGAGGCGCCACCAGACGCTGCGATGCTGGCAAAGGTGTGCCGCAAATCGTGCAATCTTACGTGCTGTCGTCGCCCATCGGGCAATGTTACGGGTTCCAGTTCCGCGCGTTCTCGAACGCGGCGCCAGACTAAGCTTAAATTGTCGAAATGCTTTCCCTCAACCCCTCCGACAATAACGTATGGTTTTCCATCTACCCGGGGTAGCCCCTCTAAAACCTCGATTGCCGCCCCGTTCAGATACACCGTCTTGCGGCCGGTTTTACTGTCGGGAAGGTAAAGCAACCCTCTCTCCATATCGACATCCTGCCATCTCAGCGAGAGGATTTCACCTTTCCTGCAGCCCGTGAAGGTCAATAAGCGGATCGCTGCAAGAGCAAAGGGACTTATTTGGCTTTCGGTTTCAAGTTCGCCAATCGCGGCACCCAACCTAGCAAGTTCGTCATCGCTGAGGAACCTGTCGCGTGCTTTCTCCTCGTAGCGTTCCACGTGGATTGTCGGATTTGATCCAATCTCGACATATCCGTTTCGTTCAGCCCACGAGTACATCTTACTGATCACGGCGAGAGCACGGTTGGCTTGGTAAGGGGTGCTCGAAAGGCTGTTGTGAAGCTTGCTCACCCGTTCTGTCGAGACCTCCTCAATGCGATGCCTGCCAAGCGCCGGGATAACGTGGTTCGTCAGCAAGGAGCGGTAGTGGTAAGCAGTTCCCGGTTTCAGTTTCTTGTCGGCGTGTTCGGTAAGAAATCGATCCGCGAGTTCTCCCACGGTGAGCATCATCTTCCTGCTCTTCTTTTCCTGCACAGGATCTTTCCCTCCCGCAATTTCACCTAGCAGGCGTAGTGCTTCAATTCTGGCGCTTTTGGGGGTCCACGGCTGACCGTGCCGCCCAATTGTAAGGAAGCGTTGTCGGCCATTGATCCGGGTCTTGAGGATATACGACTTCGCCTTCGCCTGACACCGAACCCCAAATCCTTTCAGCTCGTTGTCCCACAGTGTGTCGCCAGTGGACAACTCATCCACCGACGCCAGAGATACTTTCTTAATTTTGCTTGGCATGGTCGGCAACCTTGGCAGCTTCAAGCTACTATATAGATACCACAATACTGCGTTTCAATGACGATGACTTGCTTCTCATGTCAATCTAACTAACTGAAATAATGTAAATTTGGCGTATAGTGGTGCAATACGGCATTCAAAGACCTGAGACTTCTAATCAGCAGGTTGAGGGTTCGAGTCCTTCAGGGATCGCCATCATCCAATCGCTTCATATGCGTCCTTCGGGTCCCTGTCATTGTTCGGTGACACCAATCACGCTAGCCTGTTGATGCCCCGCTAAGGGGACGGTTGAGCAGCGCGTATCGCTGAAGGAGGCATATGATGAAAGCCGTAGTCTACGACCGCTATGGAGGCCCCGATTTGCTTCGGTTGGCCGAGATCGATATGCCCGAGCCCGCCAAGGGGGAAATCCGGGTCAAGGTTCTGGCCTGCGCGGCGAACCTGTCTGATTGGGAATATCTGACCGGTTCGCCTGCATGGGTGCGGACTGTCGGAGGTCTGTTCAAGCCCAAAGTTTCCGTTCTGGGATCCGATATTGTCGGACATGTCGACAAGCTGGGCGAAGGCGTCAGCGGCTTCGAGATTGGCCAACGCGTCATGGGTGACTATGTCATGACGCGCGGCGGTTTTGCTGAATATGCCTGTGTGCCTGCCGACGAAACCGTTGCCGTTCCCGATGCACTTACTGATGACATCGCGTCGTGCCTTCCGCAGGCTGGCGGCATCGCTGTGGCTGGTACAGAGGGCCTGTTAGAAGGTGATCGGTTCTTGATCAACGGTGCGGGCGGCGGGTCCGGGACGATGGCCTTACAGCTGGCCAAGGCGGCCGGGGCGCATGTGACCGCAGTGGACAACGCGGGAAAAACCGATTGGCTTTCACGATTGGGCGCGGATGAGGTGATCGACTATGCCAAGATGAACTTCACTGAAACGGGCAAGAGGTGGGATCGGATCCTCGACATGGTCGCAACCCGTGGTCCGCGCGAAATTTCCCGCGCGCTGTCCAAAGGGGGAAGCTATATGGCGCTGGGAGGAGGCGTACCCACGCTTTTGTCCATCGTCTTCGGGGGGAAACTTCTGTCGCGAAAGCGCTCAATCGGGATGCTTCTTGTGCCGTCTGGGCGGGATCTGACGCGCCGTGTTGCCGAGTGCGCGCTCCAAGGCCGAATTGCGCCACATGTCGAGGCCGTGCTTCCGTTTTCGTCCGTTCCAGATGCCTTGGCACGCACTGGAAAAGGCAAGGTGCTGGGCAAGATTGTTATCAAGCCGAGCCTCGAGTGATGTGCCTCTCGCGGCTCGGCGCAGTTTCTTGATCGTCCAGGGTGCGGCCCCTTAGTCGGTTTCTTCCAGAACTTTGCGGGCCGCGCGGAAGCATTCCAGCGCCTGCGGCACGCCGCAGTAGATCCCGATGACGTGGATGATCGCGCGGATCTCTTCCTTGGTGACGCCGTTGTTGATGGCGCCGCGGCAGTGAAGCTCCCATTCGTGCATTTTGCCCAAAGCGCCGATCATCGACAGGTTCATCATCGACCGGGTCTTGGCGTCGATCACGTCGTCGCCCCAGCCGAAACCCCAACACCATGCGGTCATGGCTTCCTGAAACGGGCGGGTGAAATCGTCTGCCGCAGCAAGGTTCTTTTCCACATACTCCGCGCCAAGCGTGGATTTGCGCTGCTCGAGTCCCTTCAAGAACAGGTCTTCGTCAAAAGTGCTCATCACTTACCCCTTCAGCTTTATCGCGACGTGTTAATCTAATCCGCGCATCGTTTCACAACGCCTCGCGCCTGGTTTTGCGACCATAGCCAGATATGCCATGCCCGTCGAAGGGAGTTTGGTCTTCCAACACGTTTATCTGGCGCAGGGTCACAGATCTTCGGGCAAAAGGGCGGATGGCAGGTTCTGATAGCACACTGGGCGCAGGAAACGTCGGATGGCAAGCGTGCCCACCGCCGTTGCACCGAAGTTCGTCGAAGCCGGGTAGGGACCGCCGTGCACCATCGCGTCTGCGACTTCGACCCCGGTGGGGAAGCCATTGGCCAGAATGCGGCCCGCTTTGCGTTCCAGGATGGGCATCAAGGCACGGGCGTCAACGGTGTCGCCGTCGTCCATATGCAGGGTGCAGGTTAACTGACCTTCCAGCGCGCGGGCCATCTGCTGCATCTCACCCACGTCCTTGGCGAGAACCACTAGACCGAGAGGGCCAAAGACCTCTTCGCCCAGCGTCTCATTCGCCAGCCAGTTTTCGACGCTGGTCTGGAACAAATAGGGCGTCGCCTGACGCTGGTCGCACATCGAGGTCAGCACCCCCTGCACGCCCGCCGTTGCGCCGATCCGTGCCTGTCCGTCGCGATAGGCGGCGGCAATGCCGTCGGTCAGCATGGTCTGCGGGCCGACCTCGGCCAAGGCGGCTTTGGCGGCGTCTAGGAAGGGTTGCGCCTGATCCTCGCGGATCACGGCGATGCCGGGATTGGTACAGAACTGGCCCGCGCCCATGGTCAGCGATCCAACCCAGCCCGCTCCCAGTTCTGCCCCGCGTGCATCGGCGGCTTGGGGCAGGATGAACATCGGGTTCACCGATCCGAGCTCGCCAAAGAACGGGATAGGTTCCGGGCGGGCAGCGCAGAGGTCAAACAGCGCTCGGCCCCCGGCGAGGCTGCCGGTAAAGCCCACGGCTTTGATCAACGGGTGCTGGACCAAAGCAGCCCCAACGACGCGGCCGCCATCTTGCACAAGGCTGAACACACCCGGATGCAGGTCGCAATCTGCGATGGCGGCGTGGATCGCGTCAGCGATGATCTCGGCCGTTCCGGGATGGGCGGGGTGACCTTTGACCACGACGGGGCAACCTGCGGCCAACGCGGACGCGGTGTCGCCCCCGGCGGTCGAGAAGGCGAGCGGGAAGTTCGATGCGCCGAAAACCGCAACAGGCCCAATGGGGCGCTGGATCATCTTCAGGTCCGGTCGGGGCAGGGGCGCACGGTCGGGCAGGGCCACGTCATGGCGGCGGTCCAAATAGTCGCCCTGAAGGATGTGGTCCGCAAACAGGCGAAGCTGTCCGGTGGTGCGGCCTCGCTCGCCCTGAAGGCGGGCCTCGGGCAGGCCGGTTTCCTGCGTGCCGATCAGGGTGATCGCGTCGGCGCGGGCCTCGATCTGGTCCGCGATGGCGTTCAGGAAGGCAGCGCGCTGGGCGCGGGTCGAATAGCCATAGCTTTCAAACGCCTCTTCTGCGGCTTTGGCAGCGGCGTCGATATCGGCAGGCGTACCCAACGAAAAGGCGTGTGATGGTCCATGCGCAGGGCTGGATGGGAAGGTCGCATCGCCCGCGACCCAAGTGCCGGCGATCAGGTGTTTTCCGTGAGGGGTGAAGGACATGCGGGCCTCTTTGTGATGATGTGGATAATGTATCCAGAATTTTCGAACATAAAGTTTGGTGTCTGGTGCTGCGGCGGGCTGATCAGGTCGCTTCGGCGTCCCGAAGCTCGGCGATCACGCCCAGAAGCTCGGTCTTGGTTTGGCTGATGTGATGGGTTAGCAGCGCGGCGGCGGCGTCAACGTCGCCAGCCTTGGCGAAACTCAGAAGGCGGCGGTGCTCGTCCTTAGCGGATTCGCGTTTGCCACCGATGCTGAGATGCATCCGAACATAGCGGTCCGATTGCAGGTTCACACGGTGCAACAACTCGTTCGTAAGATTGCGCCCGGCGGCCGCATAAAGCGCCGTGTGATAGTCGAAGTTCAAGGCACCCCACTGGGTCACATCATCCGCGTCATACGAGGCCTCCATCTTGTCCAGAATACCCTCGCAGCGGGCGAAATCGGCTTGTGTCATGTTGGGGATGGCGCGTTTGAACAGGTCCACCTCGATCAGGATGCGCAGGTCGAAAATCTCGGCGATTTCAGCGATCGAATGCTTCACGACCGAGGCGCCGCGATTGTTGGTCAGGTGCACCAGCCCTTCGGAATCCAGCCGCTTCAATGCCTCGCGGATGGGCATGCGCGAGACGTCGTATTCGTCGGCCAATGCCTCTTGACGGATCACCTCGCCCTCGGCCAGTTCGCCGCTGAGAATACGTTCGCGAAGGTCATTGGCGATGACATCCGGAAGACTTTGGCGTGCGATCTTGCGTTTGGTGGTCATAAAGGGATCCCGGTTTTTGGTTGTCGGGCATTTTGGGGCGCGGGTGCGGGATGTGCAAGGGGCTGGTTATGCCCCCCATGTATCGCTTAACCGATAACCTCCGGGCCACGGGTCGTCGGGGTCCAGCATGTGCTGGTGCGTCCCTGTGATCCACGCACGGCCCGAGATCTCGGGGATGATTGCGGGGCGTTGTCCGACCTGTGCTTGACCAACAATCTGCCCCGTGAAACGCGACCCGATGATCGAAACGGCCTCAAAGGACTGCCCCATCTGCATCTGGCCCTTGGCCGCCATCAGCGCCATGCGCGCGGACACAGCCGTACCAGTCGGGGACCGATCGACCTTCCCGGGTTGGATTGCAACGGCAGACTTGCCCTCAAATCCCTTGCTGGTTTCCGACAGCGGCCCTGCGAAGGCGCAGAACGAGATGTGGTCCCATTCTGGGTTCTCAGGGTGCGAGAACCCTAGTTGCTCATTTGCGGCGTTGGTAATCCGCACGCCTAGGCGGGCGATGTCTTTGGCTTCGTCTTCGGCAATGCTGAAACCAAGGTCTGCGGCGTTGACCACCACGAAGCTGTCGCCGCCATAAGCAGTGTCGACAGTCAGAGTGCCAAGGCCTTCGACCTCAAGTGGCACGGCAATCTGATCTGCAAAACTGGCGACGTTTTGCACATAGATCCGCTCGGCCTTGCCGTTTCGGCACTCGGCACGCACGCGGACCAACCCGCCGGGCGCTTCCAATGTCAGATGGGTTTCCGGCTCGGTCATCGGCAGGATGCCACTGTCCAAAAGCACGGTCGAAACGCAGATCGAGTTCGAGCCCGACATGGGCGGCGTGTCTTCCGGTTCCATGATGATCCATGCCGCGTCCGCGTCGGGATGCTTGGGTGGGACCAGAAGATTCACGTGGCGAAACACGCCGCCACGTGGCTCGTTCAGGACGAAGTTGCGCAGGGTCTGGTCTTTGGCGATGAAATTGCGTTGCTCCCAGACCGTGTCACCGGGGGGCGGGGCCACGCCGCCGACAATGACGTCGCCCACTTCGCCCTCGGCATGGGCCGAGACGACATGAATAGTCCTGCTGCTGCGCATCTTGTTCCTCGTCTGTTGGCTGAAAGCTTACATGCACTCGGCGATGACGCCACCCTGTTTCGACCAGTCCGCAAACCACGCCTGGAACAGTGTGTATTGCTGTTCACAATAGTTGCGCTGGGCGTCGGACAGTTCGTCGGCTTCGTTGAGGTGCAGGCGGTATTCGTCTTCGCCGTTCAGAACCAAAAGATGCTTGTAGTAGAGCACCAGATCCGTGCCCTCATCAAAGCTGGCGAGAACCGCAAAGGCACCTTCCAGTTCCAATGCACGCATACGGGCCTCGGCGTGACCTTCGGCGGCTTTCTTGGATAGGGCGGCCAGCAGCAGGGCTTCTTTCGGAAGGGCGGTGCCAATCCCGGTGATGGAGCCGGTCGCGCCGCAGTTCACGAAGCCATGATAGACCTCGGTATCGACGCCGACCATCAGGGTCACGCTGTCGTCTTGGCTGGTGATGTGTTCGGCTGCATAGCGCAGATCATCCTTGCCGCCGAACTCTTTGAAACCGATCAGGTTGGGATGCTCGGCGCGCAGGGCAAAGAACAGATCTGCCTTGGTCGCGAAGCCATAGACGGGGCTGTTATAGATAATGGCGGGCACGTCAGGTGCTGCGGACAGAATGGCTTTGAAGTGGTTTTTTTGCGCGGCCATCGACGACCCGCGCGACAGGACGCGCGGGATCACCATCAGGCCGACAGCACCAACCTTCTGGGCGTGGGCGGCATGTGCCACGGCAGATTTCGAGTTGATCGCGCCGGTCCCGACAACCACTGGAATGCCAGCGTCGACAAGGCGCTCGACGCCCGTCATCCGCTCTTCATCCGTCAGAAGCGGCCAGTCGCCCATCGAGCCACAATAGACCACGGCGGACATTCCCGCCGCGATCATCTCGTGCCCTTTGCGCACCAGCGCATCGTAATCCGGGGTGCGGTCGGCTTTGCAGGGCGTCATCAGGGCAGGCATCGTTCCTGCGAACACGGTTTTGGACATGAGGGATTCCTTTGCAATCTGGGGCTCGGGTTATCACTACGGGATAATGTATCCAAAATCCAGAAGAATTTGGGGTGACTGAATTGGTGTGGGTGCGTGGCCAAAATGCCGGGGCTTCTACCTTGCGGGCAATACTACTTGAAAGAGAATAAATTTAAGGTAATATTTCGTTAAAGGAGATTGATGCCTGCGAATTCAATCATAACAAGTCGGTCAGGAAGGTGGGCAGAGCCATGATGATGAGCGTCGGGATCAAATGTCTCACCCTTTCAACCTGCGGGTTGAGAACGGCCTTGCCACTGTCGCGGCAACTGCGGTCACAGATCGGAAATGCGATGCCCGCTTGGAATGTGGAAACATCACATGGCCACCTATAGCACGCAAGGCTGGGTTTGGACGGGTACGGGCACCCCGATCACGTTGCAGCCGGTGACCATCGAAGATGACGATCCGTTCATGTCACCTTACTTCACGGATGACTACAGCGAAGAGCTTACTATCGGTGGAACGACTTATGTAAATCCCCGTGGGGGAACGTTTGAACTGACCTTTGTCGATTCAAATGGTGTGACACATACCGAGGATTTCTATTCATGGGCCGCAGGAACAGCGAACATCTTCGTCCCTGCGCCGGGGTCTGCGTTTGATGACGGATCCGTTATTACTGGGATTGGTGGGTGGCAAAATACCTCGACCGGTTTTGCCTGGACGGACGTGACCTGCTTTGCTGCCGGAACGTTGATCGAAACGGATCGCGGGCCAGTCGCGATTGAGGACATTCAGGAAGGCGACCTGGTTTTGACCGCTGACGGGTTGCAGCCCGTGCGCTGGATGGGGAAAAGCCCGGTTGCCCCGCTTCAGCTTTTAAGCAATCCCAAGCTGTTTCCAATTCGCATCGTCGCCGGAGCACTGGGGGCCGGGTTGCCCAAACGCGATTTGCTGGTGTCTCGTCAACATCGGATGCTGATCCAATCCCCCATCGCTCAACGGATGTTCGGCACGACAGATGTCCTGATCCATGCGATCAAGCTGACAGAGCTTCCGGGCATTTACGTCGACCAGTCTGTGTCCGAGGTCACCTATTACCACATGCTGTTTGATGCGCATCAGCTGGTCTATGCAGAAGGGGCGCCCAGTGAAAGCCTCTATACAGGTCCCGAGGCGTTGAAGGCGATCAGTGACAACGCGCGAGACGAGGTTCTGGCGTTGTTTCCCGAGCTTTCGGACCGCGACTATTCCCCTGAGTTCGCCACCTTTGCACCTGATGGAAAGCGCCAGAAACAGCTGGTGGCGCGGCATCTGAAAAACGGAAAGCCGCTGTTGTCGCACTGCTGATCAGCGGTCGCCTTTTGGTGCGGGTGCTCCGCCCTCAAAACAGTTTTCTTCGGTATAGCTGCAGGGATCTTCCTGCATTTCCAGATGCAGCCCGTCGCCCGTATAGGGATGCGCGCGCATTAGGTCTTCGTCGGGATTGATACCCAGCCCAGGCGCGTCGGGCGGGATCACGAAGCCCTCTTCCCAACGGATGGTGTGACCGATCAAGGCGAGGTGAAAATCGCCGCCCTGTTCGATGGTCTCGACCATCAAGAGGTTGGGAATCGAGGCGCCCAGATGCACGTTCGCCGCCCACTCGATGGGGCCGGCATAAAGGTGCGGGGCAATCAGGGCGTTGTGCACTTCGGCGATGGCCGCGATCTTCTTGGCTTCCCAGATCCCGCCTGCACGGCCAAGCGCGGGTTGCAGGATTGATGCTGCCCCTTGACGCAGCACTTCCGCGAACTCGGCCTTGGTGGACAAGCGCTCTCCTGTCGCGACGGGGACAGAACTGGCGCGGGCAACTTTGGCCATCTCGGCGATGTTGTCTGGCGGGATGGGCTCTTCGAACCAAAGCGGTTGATAGGGGGCGATGGCTTGGGCCATGCGGATCGCGCCGCCTGTGGTGAACTGGCCGTGGGTGCCGAACAGAAGGTCTGCGCGGTCGCCCACTGCTTCGCGGATCGCTTTGCAGAACGCCTCGGACCGCGAGATGTCCTTCATCGAGGGCATGTGGCCTGACCGGATCGTATACGGCCCGGCGGGATCGAATTTCAGCGCGGTGAAGCCTTGTTCGACGCGGGTCGCTGCAGCCTCGGCGGCCATGTCGGGCGAAGTCCAGAAATCCGGCAGGGCGTGGTCGGGATTGGGGTAGAGATAGGTGTACGAGCGCAGCCGCTCGTTCATCTTGCCGCCAAGCAGCGCCCAAACAGGCCTGTTGCGCGCTTTGCCCAAGATGTCCCAGCACGCGATCTCAAGCCCCGAAAACGCGCCCATCACCGTTGGGTCGGGCCGCTGTGTGAAACCTGCGGAATAGGCGCGGCGGAACATCAGCTCGATGTTCTCGGGGTTTTCGCCCTGCATGTGGCGGGCGAACACATCCTCGATCACCGCACGCATGGCGTCGGGGCTGATGGCACTGGCATAGACCTCGCCCCAGCCGGTGATCCCGTCATCGGTCGTGACTTTCACGAAGATCCAATACCGCCCGCCCCAGCCCGGGGCCGGGGGGGCAGTTACGATGATGTCGAGGTCCTGAAGGCGCATCCGATCAGACCTTGTCGAACAGGATGACGTTGCGCCGCGCGGAACCGGTTTTGGTGTCGGCAATCGCCTCGTTGATCTGGTCGAAAGACCAGTGACCCGAGATCAGCTCGTCCAGTTTCAGCCGCCCCTGTTGATAGAGGTCGATCAGCCAGGGAATGTCGCGCTGAATGACCACGTCTCCCATTTTCGAACCAACCATGCCCTGCCCAAGGGCGGCCAGAACAACGGGTTCATAGCTGGACATGTCGCCGGAATGCGGCATCCCAACCATCACCACTTTGCCGCCGGGCGCCAGATAGCGCGGCGCAGTGTCATAGGCCGGGATCGCGCCAACGGTGACCAGAACGGCATCTGCCCCGCGTCCGGCGGCCTTGATTGCAGCCTTCCAAGGATTGTCCGAGGTTCCCAACACACCGTCGGTCGCCCCGAACTCCATCGCGACAGCCAGTTTTTCTTCGGACATATCCACCGCGATGATGCGTGAGGCACCCGCAATGCGCGCGCCTTGAATGGCGTTCAGGCCGACGCCGCCTGCGCCGATCACCACGACCACATCGCCTGCGCGGACGTTGCCAGCATTCACCGCAGCCCCGACCCCGGTGATCACACCGCAGGCCAGAAGCGAGGCGACGTCCATCGCCATATCCTCGGGCAGTTTCACCACTTGGCTTTGCTCGACCACGACCCGTTCGGCAAAGGCGCCGGTGGCCATGGCCTGATGCATCTTGCCGCCGTCGACGTCGGTGATCGGCCCGTGATCTCCGTCATAGGGGGTGGCGCAGGCGGTCGGCACGCCCGAGGCGCAGCTTGGGCAGGTCTGGCAGGCGCGGATCAGGGTTACGACGACTGGGTCGCCCACGGACAGGCCCTTCACGTGATTACCTACATTGGTGATCCGCCCGGCGGCCTCATGCCCATAGACGGCGGGCAGGGATCCACCCCACGCGCCATCGGCATAGGAAATGTCACTGTGGCAAATGGCGACGGCATCCAGCGTCACCTCGACTTCGCTGCCTTCTGGCGGGCGGATTGCGATCTCTTCAATGACCAGCGGTTTCCCGAATTCGTGGCAGACGGCGGCTTTGATCCGGTCCATGGCGGCTCCTGTTGGCATGTGTTTTCTGAAAGCTTGCGCGGAAAACACGGGCTTGCCAACAAGGTTGCGACAGGAAGGGCTGAAAACGACGCGGCGTTTGTTAGAAATGTCCGATGGAGCGCAGGAAGTCCGTCAGAAGTGCTGCGTATTCGGTGGGCTTCTCGACCGGAGACATGTGCCCGGTGCCGCGGATCAGCTCGAACCGTGATCCGGGGATTAGTGCGGCGGTCTCGCGCACCATGTCGGCGGGGGTTGAACCATCTTCGGTCCCGGCAATCGCCAGTGTCGGCAGACGCAGACGGGCGGTGCTTTCGTACAGGTCGGTGTCGGCGATGGCCTCCATGCAGCCCAGATAACCCTGAAGCGGCGTGGCGCGCATGCGGGCGCGGGCGTCGTCCAGAAGCTCCGGGTGATCGCGTTTGGTGGCGCGGGAAAACCAGCGGTCGATATTGGCATCCACCACGGCGTCGATGCCGCTTTTGCGCACCTTCTTGATCCGTGCCTCCCAGATCCACGGCGTGCCGATCTTCGCAGCGGTGTTCGAGATTACCAGCCCGCGCACCAGATCCAGCCGTTCCGCCGCCAGCCCCTGCGCGATGATGCCACCGATCGAGAGGCCGACGAAGACGCATTCTTTCACGCCCAGTTGGTCGAGTGCTCGTCCCGCGTCGGCAACAAGGTCCCCCATCGGATAGGGGCCGTCGGGGCAGGGGCTTTGACCGTGCCCGCGCATGTCCATACGGATCAGGCGCAGATGGTCGGGTAGGAGGTCCACCACCGCGTCCCACATGGTCAGGTCCGAGCCCAGCGCATGGGCGAACACCACGGCGGGTCCGTCCTTGGGACCGCTTTCAACCACATGAAGCGCCACGCCGGTGTCGTTGGGAATGACGATCATTCCTCGTCCCCCAGTAGCGTCAGATGCGCCATGATCTGTCCGTGATCCGAGGCAAGCTTGTTATACGGGGCCTCGGGGTGAGAGCCATCGGTAATGTGGTCATTCAGCACGCTGAAATAGGTCATGTCGGCGATCCGCTTTGGATTATCCGGGTGGAAATGGCGGCTGAGGAAGATCTGGTCGATGCTTTCAAACACGCCCCCAAAGGCCGAGGTATAGACCATGTCGCGCAGCGATTTGCGCACAAAGAGCTTCTCGGCAGAATGCAGGCGAAACGCCTCGACCGCTGCGGTGATCTGCTTGTTTTCCTCGCGGCTATAACGGTCGCGGTCGGTCTTGGCGTCGTGGCGCAGCATCCACGAATAGTTCTTGAACGGCACCTCGCCCGCGATGATTTCCGAGCTGACGGCGTGTTCGCCGTCGTTGAAATCCCCCATCACGACGACGGGGTGGCCTGCTTTGATCTCGGCGACCACCAGCTTGCGCAGCACCCATGCCTCGGCCATCCGGCGCATGGCGGAACGCGCAGCCCCAAGGGCGCGGCCGACCGGGTCGTAACGGGTCAGGTCAGCCTCGGGCGCGTAGGGGGCGCCCTTGGGCTGGATGAACTCGCCCAGTTTGGATTTTAGGTGGCAATTGAAGAGCGTGATGACCTGATCCCCGACGGGCACGCGGACCTTCAGGATCGGGCGCGACAGGCGGGTCAGGGTGTATGATCCCGCGTCGCCTTCGTCCCCGCGCAGGGCAGGGAAGGGAATGGTCACGGGATCGGGCAGGTCTTGAATGATCTCAGGCGCACCCACAAAGCCGAAGCGCGACAGGATAGCCACGCCCGGGCGACGCTCTCCAGGTCCGCCATCGGCCGAATTCGGGGCAAAGACCAGACCATCCTTGGACCACGGTGTCACTGCCAGTTTGCGAAAGATCGCCTTGCGATGATAGCGTTTGGTCTCATCCGGGATGGTCGCAGCGTTCAGATCATGGGCGCGGGTGTTCGCCTCGCCAATTACATCCAGCAGGGCGTCTTCCTCGAAAATCTCTTGAAAACCGATGATGTCAGCGTCCAGCGACATCATCTGATCGGCCATCCAATCGCGCTTCCATGCGTATTCTTCGGGTGTGTAGCTGAGGAACTTGTAAAACTCTTGATCCGCGCCAATCAGGTTTTTGACGTTGAACGAGGCAATCGTGAAATCAGTCATTTGGGTCTCCGGTCAGGCGAAGCGGTTTAGGGCGTCGGTGAAGACGGGTGCATCGACGTTACCGCCGGACACAACCACAATCACCGCGTCCCCCGTGATGTTCAGCGGTTGGAACAAGGCCGCAGCCAGCGCGACGGCGGCGCCGGGTTCGATCACCAGCTTCAGGCGGGTGAAAGCATGAGCCATCGCGCGCAGGCAATCCTCGTCCGAGACGGTCAGTCCGGCGCCGCACAGACGCTGCATGATGGGGAAGGTCAGTTCTCCCGGTGAGGGGGTGAGGATCGCGTCGCAGATGGATCCGGTCAACTGCGCGTTGCGCTGGATCGCGCCCGCTTCAAGGGACCGCGTGACATCGTCAAAACCCTTGGGTTCGACCGGGCGCACCTGCAGGTCAGGGGCGTCGTGGTCCAGCGCCAAGGCGATGCCGGCTGTCAGGCCCCCGCCGCCACAGGGCACAAGAACCTGCGCGTTGCGGATGCCTTCGTCGCGGGCTTGGTTGGCGATCTCAAGCCCGACGGTGCCCTGGCCAGCGATGACCGCTTCGTTGTCGAAGGGCTTGATCAGGGTCAGCTCGTTTTCTTCGGCCAGTCGTGCGCCGATTTCGTCCCGGTTTTCAGTCGCGCGGTCATACGAAACCACCTTCGCGCCCAACGCGCGGGTGTTGTAGATCTTTAGCTGCGGCGCGTCCGACGGCATCACGATTGTGGACGGCGTCTGGTTCTGGCGCGCCGCCAGCGCAATGCCCTGCGCGTGGTTGCCAGACGAAAAAGCGATCACGCCCATCTCGCGCTGATCCGCGGTCAGTTGGGAAATCGCGTTATGCGCCCCGCGATATTTGAAGCTGCCTGTGTGCTGCAGGCATTCGGGTTTCACATAGACCCGCCGCCCGGCGATCTCGTCCAGAAAGGGCGAGGTCAGAAGCGGCGTGCGCCGGACATGGCCCGCGTTGCGGCGGGCGGCATTGCGGATCTCGTTGATGTTCAACGCATTTTCTCCAGCCACTCGTTGATGGTGGCAAGGCTTTCGGGTTCGTCCAGAAACGGCACATGGCCGCGATCGGGGACTTTTGCATAGCCCATATCGGGGCGACGCTTTCGCATTTCGGCGACCGTCTCGGCGGACAGAAGGTCCGAGTTTTCGCCGTGGATCAGTGCCAGCGGCAGGCCCTCCATCGCGTCAAAGAACGGCCAGAGGTCGGGGGCAGGTTGCGCGCCCGCGTCTTGCACGGCGTCGCGCAGGGCGGGGTCGTAGCGGTTGGTTAGACCCTTGCTGTCCTGTTCAAACAGGTTGTGGCATTCCTCGATCCAGCGCTCCATCGGGACATTCTTGAAGCCGAAATCAGCCATAAGCTTCGCGCGTGCCTCGGCGGCCTCTTCGACGGTCTTGGCGGACGGCTTGCGGCCCAGATAGCCCATGATGTTCTCCAGCCCACCCGGCGCAAGCTCGGGGCCGATATCGTTCATGCAGACGCCCAGCAGTTTGTCCTTTACCGTGGCGGCAAGGCCCATCGCGATCAGCCCCCCGCGTGAGGTGCCAAGGATGGCGGCTTTCTCGATCCCCAGATGGTTCATCAGAAAGAGCGCGTCCAGCCCTTCCTGCGGCACCGTATAGGTCTTGTGATCCCCCCAATCTGACTGCCCCCGCCCGCGATAGTCCATGCGGATCAGGCGGACGCCCTTCAGGTGCGGCGCGACGAAGTTGAAATCGTCCGAGTTGCGCGTCAGCCCCGACAGGGCCAGAACAGGCAGTCCTTCGCCCTCGTCCCGATAGGCGATTTCCAACCCGTCATTGGCGGTAAATGTCTGCATGCTTGTCTTCCCTTGGCGATGTTGCGTGCAGTAAGCACCAGATCGTCACGAGGGTCCAGAGGGAGGGGCGCTGCCCCTCGCGGCGTTGCCGCTCACCCCGAGGTATTTTGGGCAAGAGGAAGTGGGGGCGCAGAAAAAAGGCCCCCAAGTCGGGAGCCTTTGAAGGGTCGTGTTTGAGCCGGATCAGAGGTTGTCAGGCTGCGGCATACCCAAAACATGGAAGCCGCTGTCGACTGTGATGATCTCGCCGGTGGTGCAGTTGCCATAGTCGGACGCCAGATAGACGGCGGTGCCACCCACGGCTTCCAGCGTGGCGTTCTGGCGAAGCGGTGCGTTCTGTTCCGTGTGGCGGAAGGTTTTGCGCGCGCCACCGATGGCAGCACCGGCCAGCGTTTTCATCGGGCCGGGCGAGATCGCGTTCACGCGGATGCCGTCCGGGCCAAGGTCGTTGGCCAGATAACGCACGGAAGATTCAAGCGCCGCTTTGGCCACGCCCATCACGTTATAGAACGGCGTCACGCGGTTCGAGCCGCCATAGGTCAGCGTCAGGATCGTACCGCCATTGGTCATTTTGGGGGCCACACGGCGTGCAACCTCGATCAGCGAGTAGCAGCTGATGTCCATCGAGTGTTTGAAGTTGGCACGTGATGTATCGACAAAGCGGCCGGTCAATTCGTTCTTGTCGGAATACGCAATCGCGTGGACCAGAAAGTCGATCGAATCCCATTTGGACCACAGATCATCGAAGCCTTTGTCCAGTGCGTCGTCGTCGGTGACGTCCATGTCGACCAGAATGTCCGAGCCCACCGATTCCGCCAGCGGAGCAACACGCCCACCGAAAGCCTCGCCCTGATAGGAAAACGCCAGTTCTGCACCCTCGTTGGCCATTGCTTGTGCGATGCCCCACGCGATGGACCGTTGGTTTGCGACCCCCATGATGAGGCCGCGTTTGCCTTGCATAAGACCTGCCATGTCAGTTCCTCACTCTTGGTATTTGCTCAGGATCATCGAGCCATTGGTGCCGCCAAAACCGAAGCTGTTGGTCATCACGCTATCGAGCCCTGCATTTTCCACCAGCGACGTCGCGATTTCGCCTTCGTTGATGGCGGGGTCCAGGTTTTCGACGTTGATTGACGGGGCGATGAAGTCGTTTTCCAGCATGAGCAGGCAATACACGGCCTCTTGCGCGCCAGTGGCGCCTTGGCTGTGGCCGGTCATGGATTTGGTCGAACTGATCGGAGGTGTCGAGCCTTCGCCAAAGACGCGGCGCACGGCTTCCACTTCGCCCACATCGCCAACGGGGGTCGAGGTGCCGTGGGCGTTGATGTACCCGACCTTCCGGCCTTCCGGCAGCATTTCGATGGCCAGACGCATGGCGCGTTCACCGCCCTCGCCGGACGGAGCCACCATGTCGTGACCGTCCGAGGTCGCGCCATAGCCTGTGACTTCGGCGTAGATCTTTGCGCCGCGCGCTTTGGCGTGTTCCAGATCTTCCAGTACCAGAATGGCGCCGCCGCCACCGATCACGAACCCGTCGCGGTCGGCATCAAAGGCGCGCGAGGCTTTCTCGGGCGTGTCATTGTATTTCGACGACATCGCGCCCATCGCGTCAAAGAGGCAGGACAGAGTCCAGTCCAGTTCTTCGCCACCGCCCGCGAACATCACGTCCTGCTTGCCCATCATGATCTGTTCGGCAGCGTTGCCGATGCAGTGCAGCGATGTCGAACAGGCCGAGGTGATCGAATAGTTGATGCCCTTGATCTTAAACGCCGTCGCAAGGTTGGCGGAAATCGTCGACCCCATGCATTTCGGAACCGCGAACGGCCCAATGCGCTTGGTCGCGCCGGATTTCAGCGCGGTCTGGTGGGCAGCAAACATCGCGCTGGTCGACGGGCCACCGGAACCAGCTACAAGACCTGTGCGCGGGTTCACCACGTCGTCTTCACCAAGGCCGGCATCTTCGATCGCCTGGCTCATCGCGATATGCGCGTAAGCCGCACCCGGCCCCATGAAACGCAGTGTGCGCTTGTCTACATGCTCGGTGATGTCAATATTCGGCATGCCAGCGATCTGGCTGCGGAAGCCATGCTCGACCATGTCGGCATTGGCGGTGATGCCGGACTTGCCAGCCTTGAGCGAGGCCAGAACCTCGTCCTTGTTGTTCCCGATGGCCGAGACAATGCCCAGACCGGTAACGACGACACGACGCATGCGTGGCCTCCCTTTAAAACGTTCATTTCTTAGTAGGGGATTGGTGGGGGTGGTGCAAGGCGGGGACGGAGGGTTCGGTTAGTTCAACGTTCCCGAGGTCTCTTCTTTCCGCACGTTCTTCCGCTCTTCGTATTGCTCCCACACATGTATGCGCCCCTTCTGTCGCGCATCAGCCAGCCACATTTTCTTGCGGGCGTTCTCGATTTCCAAGGGGCGATACTTCCCGCCAGAGAACTTTGGCCAGTCAATGGCCAGCCCAGCTTTGACCATTTCCGCAGACAGTTCACGGCCATCGGGCAAATAGCATCTGGCAACCGTACGCCCGTGGTCATCTTCGTCAGTGATGACTGCGCGGACGGTTTGCCCCTTGCACAGACCTACCAGCTCCCATTTGGCTTTTTTGCCATGTGGATGGTTTAGCTCCGGCGCGTCGATGCCAAAAAGCCTGATCTGCGTTTTCTTGATTTTGATAGTGTCGCCATCGACGACATAAGCGGGCCCACTAATTTCGGTGTGCGGCTTGGCGGGATGAGCTTTGTCTGCATTGAAGGTGGCGCTTGCGTCGGGCCTCTGCTGTCGCACCGTGGGCGCTGCCCTTCCGGGGGCGGGTTTCTTTTTGGGCGGAGCAAATGCACGCTTAACATTTCTTTCGAAACGTCGCGCTTTGCGATCAATTTTTTGGGCAATGAGGGCACCGCCCAAAACTATAAGTAGAACTGTCGTGAGGAATTCCGCCACCGTGCGCCTCTCGCCGTTGTTTAGGCTTAGCTCTCGCTCAGCGCGACCTTCATGTCTTTCACCTGATAGATCACTTCGCCGTCGGCCTCGACGATTCCATCGGCCACACCCATGGTCAGGCGGCGGGTTTGGATCGCTTTGGTGAAGTCGATCTTATAGGTCAGCATCTTGCGGTCCGGGCGGACCATGCCGGTCAGCTTCACTTCGCCCACGCCCAGCGCATAGCCGCGCCCCTGCCAGCCACGCCAGCCCAGGTTGAAGCCGGTCAGCTGCCACAGGCCGTCCAGGCCCAGACAGCCGGGCATGATCGGGTTGCCGGGGAAATGGCAGTCGAAGAACCACAGGTCGGGGGTGATGTCGAACTCGGCCAGAACGTGACCTTTTCCGTGTGCGCCACCATCGCCCGAGATCTCGGTGATCCGGTCCATCATCAGCATCGGCGGGGCCGGAAGCTGCGCGTTGCCGGGGCCAAACAGCTCGCCCGCTGCGCATTTCAAAAGGTCTTCCTTGCCAAAGCTTGTGGGATAGTCCGCCATTTTCGCCCCATATCTTGTGTGTTTTCAGTCCCTCCCCCTCTAGCACCCGCGCAAAGCCCGACGCAAGAGCGGGCGACGGCGCGCAAGGGCAATCTGAAGCGCAAAGACCAGTTTTTATTGGCGCTTGCCGCCCAGAGCCCTTATATTCCATTGAAACCATCTTAGGGATTCCAGAAGAACCGCTCCATGATGCAGGAAAATCGTCATATCGAAGCCGATTGGTTGTCCAGCGCTGGGCTGCGCCCGACGCGGCAGCGTCTGGCTTTGGCGCATCTCTTGATTGGGGATGGTCAACACCGCCACGTCACCGCCGAAAGCCTGTACGAGGCGACGCGCGATGGCGCGGACAAGGTGTCGCTTGCAACGGTCTATAATACGCTACGTGTGTTCTCGGATGCAGGTCTTCTGCGCGAGATCACCGTGAACGGCGCGCGCAGCTATTTCGACACGAACGTCTCTAACCACCCGCATTTCTTCTGGGAAGACACGGAAGAGCTGATGGATGCGCCGGACGAAGATCTGAAGATCGCGCAACTGCCGGAAGCGCCCGAAGGCGCCGAGATCGCCAAAGTCGACGTGGTGATCCGCCTGCGCCGCAGCTGATCCGTGGCTTCTCTTTTTCTTGTTACAAATATCCTAGGGTGAGCGCCTTTGGCGCGAGGGGCAACGCCCCTGAAGGCCGCGCGTTTGCGCGCGGCCTTGTTGTTTTTCGACAGCGTCAGCCGATGCCGACAACCTCGAAATCAAAGATCAGGGTCTTGCCAGCCAGCGCGTGGTTGGCGTCCAGCGTAACGGTGTCGTCGGTCAGGTTGGTGATGGTGACGGGCACAGGCTGACCCTGCGGACCGCTCATCTGCAGCTGAATACCAACTTCCAGCGGGATCTCGGCGGGGATGTCACCGCGCGGCACTTCCAGAACGGCTTCGTCATGACGCGGGCCATAGGCCTCTTCCGGCGCGATCGAGACCTTCTTCTTGTCGCCAACCTTCATGCCGGGCAGCGCCTTATCAAGGCCGGGGATGATCATGCCGGATCCGGCTTCGAATTCCAGCGGATCGCGACCTTCCGAGCTGTCAAAGACGCTGCCGTCTTCCAAAGTGCCAGTATAGTGAATGCGCACCTTGGCGCCTTGCGTGACTTCGGTCATGGAAACCTCGTGTGTTCTGGGAATGAATGGACGAGGCCGAAGCGATAACGCGGCGGGTGCTCGTTTGTGGGATATGTGTGTTTACCGAAAGTTGGGCGGGATGGAAACGCCACTAGAACCACTGGCCGGGTTCCATCAGCCCCAAATCCAAAAGCTGCTGCGAATTCCACTGGAATTTCGTGGTGTTGTGCCACTTGAAGCTGCGAACATCGTGTTTTGACCCGGCGTTCGTTTTCAGCGCCTTGGCGGTGCGGAAGCTGGCGATGGCGGCGGTGATGTTGTGGTGCCACGGGCAGGAATAGGTGTTGTATTCCTCGTCATTGAACGTGTGGTTTGGGCGCAGTTTCAGGCCGGGCTTTGCCTTGAACAGGGACACGCGATCGATCTTGTGGCCGTTTGCCGGAACGTGTTCCTCGAATCGCCAGCGCAGGCCGCCGAAGAAATCCAGTTGGCGGTCCAGCGGGTTTCCGTCCGAGCCTTTGCGGCCATGCGCGTAATAGCCGGACTTGTCCAAACAGGCGTGATCCAGCGACACCGCATTCGGGAACTGGTCCAGATCGTCGGCATACAGATCCACCACATAGCTTAACACCGCATCGCGGCGTTCCTCTGTTTGGAAGGCCAGAAGCTCGCCCACGGTGCGGGATTCGCAGAACGGGTGGAACAGGTACTCGGCGTTGAAACAGTAATACAGCCACGTGCCGGGGGCGGCCTCGATCACCTGATTGACGGTGTCCACGACCGCTGTGGCGGAGGTGTCAAACGTGATGCGGTGAATGGTGTTTTCCAGATCATCCGGCAGAACCACTTCGTCCGGCGCAAACACCAGAAGTGCCCGAAATCCGGCCTTCTGGTGGTGGCGGATGGTGCTTTCGACCTCGACCAGATCCTCGACGAAAATCATCGCGACGGGACCCTTGGCCAAGACCGACCCTGAGGACTGAAGGAACTGATGAAGATCGCTGTACCGCATGATGTGCCCCAGTATGTGTCCCGCTGGATTGCAGGTTCTTGCCGATTGCTGACAGAAATTTCATGAAATCAACCTGTTTTGCAAGCGTTGCGGGCCTCATCCCTTTGCTGTAGGAGGCTGTGACTTGACCTCGTGCTGCAAAAACCTTGGGAAACGCGCCATGTCCGACAAGAAAAAACTCTTCATCCGCACCTATGGTTGCCAGATGAATGTCTATGACAGTGAACGCATGGCCGAAGCGCTGGGCGCGGATGGTTACGAGCAGACAGATACGCCGGATGATGCGGACATGATCCTGCTGAACACCTGCCACATTCGCGAAAAGGCTGCCGAGAAGGTCTATTCGGAACTGGGCCGCTTCAAGGGACTGAAGGCTGAAAAGCCTGACCTGAAGATCGGCGTTGCGGGTTGTGTGGCGCAGGCTGAAGGTGAAGAAATCATGCGCCGTCAGCCGATGGTCGATCTGGTTGTCGGCCCGCAGACCTATCACCGCCTGCCGTCGATGATGGAGCAGGTCGCCAAGGGCGAAAAGGCGCTGGACACGGACTTCCCCGAGGAAGACAAATTCGAACACCTGCCCAAGCTGCGCGGCACCAAGGCCAAGCGCGCCCCGGCGGCCTTCCTGACGGTTCAGGAGGGTTGCGACAAATTCTGTGCGTTCTGCGTGGTGCCCTATACCCGTGGCGCCGAAGTCAGCCGCCCCGTCGAACGCATCCTGCGCGAAGCGCGCGAGCTGGTCGAACGTGGCGTGCGCGAGATCACGCTTTTGGGTCAGAACGTCAACGCCTATCACGGCGCTGGGCCGGATGGGGACTGGTCTCTGGCGAAACTGATCTGGGCGCTGGACGAAATTGACGGATTGGAGCGCATTCGCTTCACCACCTCGCACCCCAACGACATGAGCGACGACCTGATCGAGGCGCACGGCACCTGCAAAAAGCTGATGCCCTATCTGCACCTGCCGGTTCAGTCGGGCTCGGACAAGATCCTGAAGCGGATGAACCGCAGCCACACGGCCGAAAGCTATCTGCGTCTGATCGAACGGATTCGCGAGGCGCGCCCGGATATTCTGATTTCCGGTGACTTCATCGTGGGCTTCCCAGAAGAGGACGATCAGGATTTCGAAGACACGATGAGCCTGATCCGTGAAGTGAACTATGGTCAGGCCTTCAGCTTCAAATACTCGACCCGCCCCGGCACCCCGGCGGCTGAACGTGCGCTGGTGGATGACGCGGTCGCGACCGAGCGGCTTTATCGCCTGCAAGCGCTGATCACCGAACAGCAACGCGCCATTCAGAACAGCATGGTCGGCCAAGAGGTCGGCGTTCTGTTTGAAAAGAAAGGCCGTCTTGAAGGCCAGATGGTCGGCAAATCCGATCACCTGCACGCGGTCCATGTCCAGTGTGACGCGGCCGTAGGAGATCTGAAGCGCGTGCGGATCACCGACAGCGGCCCGAACTCGTTGGCAGGCGAGCTTGTCGAATAAGCAGATTGCTGCCCGCGCTGGCAACGACATGACAATCGCATGACATTTTGCGGATGGGGCTTGCTTGTCTCGTCCGCTCTTGGCACGATCAGGGCATATACCTGACAGGAGACCCCATTTGGGAATAGCAGACCTGACCACAGCACCCGAGGCCCACGTGACTCCCGAAGTGCTGCTGGAATTTCCAGACAACCGCCTTCTTATTGATCTGTGCGGCGAGTTTGATCGCAACCTGACCCACATCGAAAGCCATCTGGGCGTGCAAATCATCCGGCGCGGCAATCAGCTTGTCGTTATGGGCGAGATGGACGCACGCGAAAAGGCAGGCGAGGTGCTGAGTGCGCTGTATACGCGGTTAGAAAGCGGCAAGGCGGTCGAACCCGGTGACATCGACGCGGAAATCCGCATGGGCGGAACGCAGGACGGTACGGGCACGCGCGACGGCGACCAGATGGAGATGTTCAAAGGCAGCGCGGTCGAGATCAAGACCCGCAAGAAGACCATTGAACCCCGCACCGAAGCCCAAAAGGCCTATGTCCAAAGCCTGTTCAACAACGAATTGGCCTTCGGGATCGGCCCGGCAGGTACGGGTAAGACCTATTTGGCGGTGGCTGTGGGTGTGAACATGTTCCTTGGCGGGCATGTGGATCGCATGATCCTGTCGCGTCCTGCCGTCGAAGCGGGTGAAAAACTGGGCTATCTTCCCGGTGACATGAAGGACAAGGTCGATCCGTATATGCAGCCGCTTTATGACGCGCTGAACGACTTTCTGCCCTCGAAGCAGGTCACCAAGCTGATCGAAGAAAAAAAGATCGAGATCGCGCCGCTTGCTTTCATGCGTGGCCGCACCTTAGCGAATGCGTTTGTCGTGCTGGACGAAGCGCAGAACGCCACGACCATGCAGATGAAGATGTTCCTGACCCGTCTGGGCGAAGGCTCGCGTATGGTGATCACCGGTGACCGGTCTCAGGTCGACCTGCCGCGCGGCGTGGACAGTGGTTTGCGCGATGCCGAGGGGCTGTTGAAAGGCATCGACCAGATCAGCTTCAACTATTTCACCTCGAAAGACGTGGTGCGCCACCCGCTGGTGGCCAAGATCATCGAAGCCTATGACGAGGCCTCGCAAAGGGCCATGGCACGCGCGGTTAAACAGGCGCGCGACAAATAAATGCTAGTTGATGTTGTTTTCGAAGATTCCCGCTGGGAGGCCGCGGGCCTGTCAGGGCTGGCAGAGGCCGCAGCGCAGGCTGTGATCGCCCATCTTCAGCTGGTACCCCCGTTCGGCGACGGGTTCGAAATCAGCCTTCTGGCCTGTGACGACGCCCGCATTGCCGATCTGAACCGCGACTTCCGCGACAAGCCCACACCGACCAACGTGCTGTCATGGCCGTCCGAGGAACGCGCAGCCGATGAGGCTGGCGAAGCCCCCTTCCCGCCAGAAGACCCTGAACTGGGCGATATTGCCATTGCCTATGACACCTGCGCCCGCGAGGCGGATGAGCAGGGTAAGGAATTCTCTACTCATGTAAGCCATCTTTTGGTGCATGGGGTGCTGCATCTGTTGGGTTATGATCACATAGACGACAAAGATGCGGCACTTATGGAGGGTTTGGAGGTTGAAATCCTTGGCAAGATGAACATTTCCAACCCATATGAAGGATAAGGCGCATTTCGCGCGATACTGGAAAAGGACTAATGGGCGACACCGCAGACGGATCTTCTAAGGCAGCGCAGAGCGCGCTGCAGGATGAAACAACACATCACAGGCCGGGATTCTTCAGCCGCATCTTCGGCGCGCGCAGTCCCCGCAAGCAGGATCATGTCGCGCCCACTGACGCCGCGCCCGCTGGAAATGGCGGGCTTCCCAGTGAAGCCCCGGGCATGGTTAACCTTCGACGCATGCGCGTCGAGGACGTGATGATCCCGAAATCCGAGATCGTATCGGCCCCCGTCGATATCCTGGAGGACGAGCTGGTCGACGTGTTCCGCGAAAGCGGCTTGTCGCGTCTTCCGGTGTTTGACGGGACGTTGGACAGCCCGATTGGGATGGTCCACCTGAAAGACCTTGCTCTGAACCACGGATTTAACGGTAACCCCAGCAAGCAGTCGGTCCGCTTTGTCTTGCGCAAGCTAATCCGCCCGCTTCTGTTCGTTCCGCCATCGATGCCCATCGGGGTGCTCTTGCAGAAAATGCAGACCGAACGCATTCATATGGCGCTGGTCATTGATGAATATGGCGGCGTGGACGGCCTTGTGACCATCGAAGACCTGATCGAACAGGTCATCGGCGAGATCGAGGACGAACACGATCTTGAAGAAGGCAAGCTGTGGATCGAAGAAAAGCCCGGCTGCTATCTGGTCGAAGCCAAGACGCCTTTGGATGAGTTCGAGGCAGAAACCGGCGTGCGTCTTCAGCACGAAGAAGCCGATGATGACGAAATCGAAACACTGGGCGGACTGGTATTCGTTCTGTGCGGGCAGGTGCCTGCACGTGGTGAAGTGATCGCCCATCCCGGCGGGGCCGAGATCGAGGTCGTCGACGCAGACCCTCGCCGTATCAAGCGTTTGCGCCTGCGCGTGCCGGGCCCGATGCCCGCGCCGCATCAAGTGGCTGAGACCAGCGCGGATGACGCGTCAGCAACGAATGCCTGACATTGACGCCCATGTGGCGCGACTGGCCGCGCGCCCTCGGGTGCGGGTCATTGTGTTGCTTGCGGCGGGTGCCATTGCCGCGCTGGGGCAGGCGCCGTTTATAATCTGGGCGGCGACGCTGGCAGGGCTGCTGGCCGCGTTCCTGTTCTGGCGACACAGCCCGTCGCCGCGCGCGGCTGCGCTGCAGGGCTGGCTGTTCGGTCTTGGCTATTTCACCGTCACGATGAGCTGGCTGGTCAATCCGTTCTTCGTCGAACCCGAGCGTCACGGCTGGATGGCCCCCTTCGCGCTTCTGGGCATGGCAGGAGGGCTGGCGTTGCTCTGGGCGCTGGGCTGGGGCGTGGCGCGCTGGCTCGCGGGGGATGGCCGCTTCGGGTGGCTGTTCTGGCCTGCCGGACTGGCCGCAGCCGAGCTGTTGCGCGGTTCTCTGTTCACCGGCTTTCCGTGGGGCGGGCCGGGGCTGGTCTGGATCGACACGCCTCTGGCACAGATCGCAAATCTGGTGGGCGTGTCAGGGCTGAGCTTTCTGACCGCGCTGTGGGTGGCGCTGTTGGCGGTGGCCTTGGTCGGTCGAGGTCGTAGAGACGCAGCGGGGGCGATCGCCTTGTCTTTGGCATTGGGCCTGGGCTCAGTCTTGGCGCCAACGCCTCTGCCGGAAGATACCCCCCACACGCTCCGCTTGATCCAACCCAACGCGCCCCAGCACCAGAAATGGGATCCCGACTTTGCCGAAAGCTTTGTCCACCGCCAGTTGGAGCTGACCGCCACCCCGCCCGAGGGCGCGCGCCCGAATCTGATCATCTGGCCCGAAACCTCGGTGCCGTATCTGATGCGCCACGCGACCCGCCTGTTCCCTCTGGTGGCCGAGGCTGCCGACGGCCCGCCCGTCTTGATGGGCATTCAGCGGGCCGAGGAGCTGCGCTATTTCAACAGCCTTGTGCAGGTCAATACGGACGGCATCGCGCGACCGGTCTATGACAAACATCACCTTGTGCCGTTTGGCGAATATGTCCCGCTTGGCGACGCGATGGCCCGCATCGGCATCCGCGCTTTCGCGGCGCAATACGGGCAGGGCTATTCAGCGGGGCCGGGGCCCGTCGTGCTGGATATGGGTGCCTTGGGCAAGGTACTGCCCCTGATCTGCTACGAGGCTGTTTTCCCCCGCGATATCCGCAATGCGCCCGAACGCCCCGACTGGATTTTGCAAGCAACGAATGATGCCTGGTTCGGGGATTTCTCGGGGCCGCAGCAGCACCTGATCCAAGCCCGCTTTCGCGCAATCGAGTTCGGCCTGCCGGTGATCCGCGTGGCCAATACTGGGATCAGCGCGGCGATTGACGTGCGCGGTCAGGTGCGCGCGTCGCTGGCGTTGGGGCAGGCAGGCTATCTGGATGTGATCCAACCTGGTGCCGCCGCCGTAACCCTTTATGCGCGCGCGGGCGATTGGCCGCTTTTCTTGTTGCTGATCGGCGTCGCAGGCTGGGGCGCATGGACGCGCCGTCGCTTTTAACATTGACCTTTGCAGATAAAGGCCAGATACCAATCCGGACCACCGTCACAACGGCTTCCTGGCGTGGCGGGTTGAGCTAAATGGAGCATGTTTCATGTCACGACAGAACTATACATTCACTTCGGAGAGTGTGTCCGAAGGGCATCCCGACAAGGTGTGTGATCGTATTTCCGATGCGGTACTTGATGCCTTTCTGACCGAAGAACCGAACGCGCGCGTGGCATGCGAGACCTTCGCCACCAGCGGCATGGTCGTCATCGGCGGCGAGGTCGGATTGTCCGACGAAGAACGACTGAAGTTCATGATGGGCTCGATCGATCAGATCGCCCGCGATTGCATCAAAGATATCGGCTACGAGCAAGAGCAGTTCCATTGGAACACTTGCCGGGTGATGAACTTCTTACACGATCAGTCGGGTAACATCGCCCAAGGCGTGGACCGCGATGGCGCAGGCGACCAAGGGATCATGTTCGGCTATGCCGTCAATGAAACACCCGAACTGATGCCCGCCCCGATCCAATATTCGCACGCCATTCTGAAGCGTCTGGCCGAGGTGCGCAAAAACGGAACCGAGCCGACGCTTGGCCCGGATGCAAAGTCTCAGCTTTCGCTGCGCTATGAGGATGGCAAACCGGTCGAGGTCACCTCGATCGTGCTGTCCACCCAGCACCTTGACGAAACCATGACCAGCGACGACGTGCGCGCCGTGGTCGAGCCCTACATTCGCGAGGTCGTACCCACTGAATGGATCAACGGCGGCACCGAATGGCACGTGAACCCGACTGGCAAGTTCGTGATCGGCGGACCAGATGGTGACGCGGGCCTGACTGGGCGCAAGATCATCGTGGACACCTATGGCGGCGCAGCTCCGCATGGCGGCGGCGCATTCTCGGGCAAAGATCCGACGAAAGTGGACCGCTCGGCCGCCTATGCCGCACGCTATCTGGCGAAGAACATTGTGGCAGCCGGTATGGCTGAACGCTGCACCCTGCAGCTATCCTATGCCATTGGCGTGGCCAAACCGCTGTCGATCTATGTCGACACCCATGGCACTGGCGAAGTGGACGAAGCAGGTATCGAACGCGCCGTGGCACAGGTCATGGATCTGACCCCGCGCGGCATTCGCGAGCATCTGGGCCTGAACAAACCAATCTTCGAACGCACCGCAGCCTACGGCCATTTTGGTCGCGCCCCCGAAGCCGATGGCGGATTCAGCTGGGAAAAAGTCGATCTGGTCGAGGCGTTGAAGAAAGCCGTCTGATCTGCGACCTAATACACCGAAAGGGCGGGCCGTCACTTGACGCGCCCGCCCTTTGCGTTGCATAGGCGCGGCCATGACCCAAGATGATGCATCGCAAAACAAACACCGCTCGGGCGCGCCATGGCGCAATTTCTATGGCCGTCTGAAAGGCAAAGGGCTGCGCGACAGCCAGCAGACCTATCTGGACGAGGATCTGGCAGCCCTCAGCCCCGGCGCCGTCGGCTGGGAAGAAAATCCCGACCGCACACCGCTTGATCTGAAGACGCTGTTCGGTGACAAACCCGTCTGGCTGGAAACCGGCTTCGGCGGCGGGGAGCATATGGTCCATCAGGCCGCGACCTATCCCGAGATCGGCATCATCGGCTGCGAGCCCTATATCAACGGCGTCGCCATGCTTCTGGGCAAAATCCGCGATGCGGGTTGTGAGAACGTCGCTGTGCATCCGGGCGACGTGCGCGACCTGTTTGACGTGCTGCTGCCCGAAAGCATCGACAAAGCCTTCCTGCTTTACCCTGACCCGTGGCCCAAGAAACGCCACCACCGCCGCCGCTTTGTGACGCCTGAATATTTGGAGCCTTTCCACAAGGTCCTGAAACCCGGCGCCGAATTCCGCGTGGCCACCGACATCCCCGACTATGTCCGCCAAACGCTGGAAGAAGTGCCGCGCGCGGGCTTTGAGTGGCTGGGTGAATGCGCCGACGATTGGCGTACCCCATGGAGCGACTGGATTTCGACCCGCTACGAACAGAAAGCGCTGCGCGAAGGCCGCACGCCGCACTATCTGACCTTCCGCCGGATCTGATCACGCTCATTTTCTTGCCACAAATATCCTGGGGTTCGAAGGCTTCCCGGAAACTGTCCGGGGGACAGTTTCGCCTGAGAACGGGCGGAGCCCCGGGGATATGCCGAGGGGCAAAGCCCCTTTCCACTGGCCTCGCCAAAATGTCTGCGCTATCAGGGCTGCAAGACTAAAGGAGAACGCCCATGTCCGGACACGGCCCCGCCATCCCCATGACCGCCCGCAAATCCGGCCCGCTAAAGGGCACGGCTAATGTACCAGGGGACAAATCGATCAGCCACCGCTCGCTGATCCTGGGTGCCATGGCCGTGGGCGAAACCCACATCACCGGCCTTCTGGAAGGCGAAGACGTGCTGGGAACGGCGGACGCGATGCGGGCCTTTGGTGCGGATGTGGAGCGTCTGGGCGATGGCGAATGGCGCGTGAACGGCGTTGGCGTCGGCGGTTTTGCCGAACCCGAGGATGTGATCGACTGCGGCAATGCGGGCACCGGTGTGCGTCTGATCATGGGGGCGATGGCGACCTCTCCGATCACCGCGACCTTTACCGGCGACGCTTCGCTGCGTTCGCGCCCAATGGGCCGCGTGACCGATCCGATCGCACTGTTCGGTGCGCAAAGCTATGGCCGTGACGGTGGGCGCATCCCGATGACCATCGTTGGTGCACGTGAGCCTGTCGCAGTGACCTACACCACGCCAATGGCCTCGGCGCAGGTGAAATCGGCTGTGCTGCTTGCTGGCCTGAACGTGCCGGGCAAAACCGTGGTGATCGAGAAAGAAGCCACCCGCGACCACACCGAGCGGATGCTGGCGGGCTTTGGGGCCGAGATCACGGTCGAGGACACCGACGAGGGCCACAAGATCACCCTGACTGGCCAGCCTGAACTGCAACCGCAAACCATCGTTGTCCCGCGCGACCCCAGCTCGGCCGCCTTCCCGGTATGCGCCGCACTAATTGTGCCCGGCTCGGACGTGCTGGTGCCGAATATCGGTCTGAACCCCACCCGCGCGGGGCTGTTCTATACGCTGCAGGACATGGGCGCGGACCTGACTTTTGAAAACGAGCGCCTTGAGGGCGGTGAACCCGTTGCTGACCTGCGCGCGAAATACTCGCCCAACATGAAGGGCATCGTGGTGCCGCCCGAGCGTGCCGCCAGCATGATCGACGAATACCCGATCCTGTCCGTCGTGGCGTCCTTCGCCACCGGCAAGACCGATATGCCCGGCGTGCACGAGCTGCGCGTGAAGGAAAGCGACCGGATCGACGCCATGGCCAAGGGCCTGCGCACGGCGGGTGTGACCGTGGATGAAGGCGAGGATTGGTGGAGCGTCGAGGGTCTTGGCCCGGATGGCGTCCCGGGCGGCTGCACCGTTGCCACCGTTCTGGACCACCGCATCGCGATGAGCTTTGCGTGCCTGGGCTTCGCATCGCAAAAGCCGATCAATCTGGACGATGGCGGCCCCATCGCCACCAGCTTCCCGGTGTTCGAGCCGCTGATGGCAGAGCTGGGCGCTCAGATTGTTCGCAGCAACGCATGAGCCTGACGCGCGCATTCTGGGTGGTGTTTGCCGCGATGGTGCTTGTGTATTGCGCCATGGTGCTTTGGTCTTTGCCGATCATCATGAGTGACGCGAACGGCTTGATGCCGTTTGATTTGCGACCGAGCGGATATACCACCGAAGAGGCACGTGCTTTTCTGTCTGCCCTCAGCGAAAGTGGTCGGGCCCATTATTTGGGCGTCCAACATAAGTTGGATACGCTTTATCCCGGTTTGATGGCCCTCTCTTTGATCTTGGCCTATCTTTTGCTGTTTCCAACGAAGTGGGCAGCGGGGTTTTCGGTGCTTGCGGGTCTGGCCGCTGTGTTTGACTGGAGCGAAAACAGCGCGGTTGCGGATCTTTTGCGACTGGGTGCTGAAGGCATTGATGAAGAAGTCGTCTCGGCCGCGGCGCAGTTCACCATGTTGAAATCGGGTTTTGTGGCCGTCGCGTTGACCATACTACTGGTCGGAGTTGCTGGCATGATGTGGCGTCGTTGGAAAGGACAAGCGGTATGACATTCATCGTAGCAATTGACGGTCCTGCCGCTGCGGGCAAGGGAACAATTTCCAAAGCGGTCGCGGCGCATTTCGGATTTGCGCATCTGGATACCGGGCTGCTTTATCGTGCCGTGGGGGCGAAGACCCTGACGGGTGCTGATCCGATTGAAGCCGCCAAGACGCTAACCCCGGCAGATATGCAAGGCGATCTGCGCACGCCCGAAGTGGCGCAGGCGGCCTCGAAAGTCGCCGTGATTGCCGAGGTGCGCGCCGCGCTTGTTGATTTCCAGCGTAACTTCGCCGCCCATGGTAGCGGCGCAGTGCTGGACGGGCGCGATATTGGTACGGTGATTTGCCCGGATGCTGACGTGAAACTGTGCGTCACCGCCAGCGCCGAAGTGCGGGCCGAACGCCGTTTCTTGGAGCTTTCCGCCAAAGACCACGATGTCACCCGCGAACAAGTGCTGGCAGACGTGATCGCACGTGACAAACGTGACAGTGAACGGGAAGAGGCGCCGTTGAAGCCCGCCGAGGATGCGGTGATCATCGACACGTCAGACCTGTCGATCGCGGATGCGGTAGCGCAGGCCGTCAGCGCAATTCGCCAAGTGTTCGGAGTAACCTGATCCGACACCGTTATCGTGGATTAATCAATCAGAGCCATCGGCGCGTGTTCCGAGTGTATTCCTCGTACTCATGGCCAAAACGCTGGCGTAGATAGCGCTCTTCAGGCCGTATCATCCAGACCTCAAGCACGATCATGCAGACTATGGCAATCGCTAAGAACCACAGGCTGTTCACAGCAAGTCCCAACCCAACTGCGATTGAGATCGCACCAAGGTAGTTGGGGTTGCGTGAATATTTGAACGGCCCATCCGTGACAAGGCACGTGGTCGGGGTGCCGGGCAGAGAGGGTTGCTCATACTTGTCCAGTGTGACTTTCGACGCGGAAATTAGACGAAATCCGGCAACCACAAGTGCGATACCGAAAGGGAGTAGAACCCAAAATGGCAGGCCCGGAATAGTTGAGGGCGCAAGGAGCTCGATTAGTATCGCGATCGCAAGCGCTGGGAACATCACTACATCACTGATCTTCCACGCCTGTCTGTGAGCAACGGGTTCTGTCATCCGGCATCCTCTCTTCGTCATGGGATATGTGGCGATCTGGTGCCGGATTTCAACTCGTGCTAGCTATGATGCCTGCCGCCAACAAAAGGCAGCCGCCCCTTGATTTACAGGCAGAATCCCCGTAAATCCCGCCCTGTCGACAAGGTGTAATTGCCGCGACACAGGGAAAAACGAGCAGGGTCGGAGCACCGGCCCTCTTTGTTTTGCGTCTAACCTGTTGACCAAATTGGGAAATCCAAGACCGGCGGAGACAACCGCTCGGCCCGTGAAAATGACTGTAAAGGAATGAAACGCCAAATGGCTAACGCAACCATGGAGGAATTCGAAGCCCTCCTTAACGAAAGCTTCGAAATGGACACCCCGGACGAGGGTTCGGTTGTCAAAGGTAAAGTCATCGCTATTGAAGCTGGCCAAGCCATCATCGACGTAGGCTATAAAATGGAAGGCCGCGTTGATCTGAAAGAATTCGCAAACCCGGGTGAAGCCCCTGAAATCGCCGTTGGCGACGAAGTGGAAGTCTTCCTGCGCGCGGCTGAAAACGCCCGCGGCGAAGCCGTCATCTCGCGCGAGATGGCCCGCCGTGAAGAAGCATGGGACCGCCTGGAAAAAGCATACGCAGACGATGCACGCGTCGAAGGCGCGATCTTCGGTCGCGTCAAAGGCGGCTTCACCGTCGATCTGGGCGGCGCTGTTGCGTTCCTGCCCGGCTCGCAGGTTGACGTGCGCCCCGTACGTGACGCTGGCCCGCTGATGGGTCTGAAGCAGCCCTTCCAGATCCTGAAAATGGACCGTCGTCGTGGCAACATCGTTGTGTCGCGTCGCGCTATCTTGGAAGAATCGCGTGCCGAACAGCGTGCCGAAGTCATCGGCAACCTGTCGGAAGGCCAAGCAGTTGACGGCGTCGTCAAGAACATCACCGAATACGGTGCGTTCGTTGATCTGGGCGGTGTTGACGGCCTGCTGCACGTCACCGACATGGCATGGCGCCGTGTGAACCACCCGTCCGAGATCCTGACGATCGGCGAAACCATCAAGGTTCAGGTCATCAAGATCAACAAAGAAACCCACCGCATCAGCCTGGGCATGAAGCAGCTGCAAGACGATCCGTGGGATCTGGTTGCTGCCAAGTACCCGCTGGAATCGGTGCACACTGGCCGCGTGACCAACATCACCGACTACGGTGCATTCGTCGAGCTGGAGCCCGGTGTCGAAGGTCTGGTACACGTTTCGGAAATGTCGTGGACCAAGAAGAACGTACACCCCGGCAAGATCGTTTCGACCTCGCAAGAAGTCGAAGTCATGGTTCTGGAAATCGACGGCGCCAAGCGTCGCGTATCGCTGGGCCTGAAGCAGACCATGCGCAACCCGTGGGAAGTGTTTGCAGAAACGCACCCCGAGGGCACTGAGGTCGAAGGCGAAGTCAAGAACATCACCGAATTCGGTCTGTTCATTGGTCTCGACGGCGAAATCGACGGCATGGTTCACCTGTCGGACATCTCGTGGGACCAGCGTGGCGAAGAAGCCATTCAGGACTTCAAGAAGGGCGACATCGTCAAAGCCGTTGTTTCGGAAGTTGACACCGACAAAGAGCGTATCTCGCTGTCGATCAAAGCTCTGGACGGCGACCCCTTCGCAGAAGCCGTTGGTGGCGTGAAGCGTGGCTCGATCATCACTGTTGAAGTGACTGCAATCGAAGATGGCGGTATCGAAGTCGAGTATGAAGGCATGAAGTCCTTCATCCGTCGTTCGGACCTGTCGCGTGACCGTTCTGAACAGCGCCCCGAGCGCTTCCAGGTTGGTGACAAGCTGGACGTTCGCGTGACCAACGTCGACTCGAAATCGCGTCGTCTGGGTCTGTCGATCAAAGCTCGCGAGATCGCAGAAGAGAAAGAAGCCGTAGAACAGTATGGTTCGTCGGATTCGGGTGCATCGCTGGGTGATATCCTGGGCGCCGCTCTGAAGCAGGACTAAGTCCTCGCATCATAAATTCTGGAACGGCCCTGCGCGATGCGTGGGGCCGTTCTGTTTTCAGGCAAGGCGAATCACGTCGATCATCGGCGGACGTTTCCAAGGCGGAAACGATGTGCATTTGCAGCATCGGTTTTTTCGCGCCGAAAACGGCTGAAATCCGTTTAATTTCCCCCAAGTTCTAACCTAAGACTTGTATGCACGGCGCGGGTTTGGTCCTATACTTCGACAGAATAAGGATGCAAAATCCATTAGATAGGCCAATTTGGGGGGACCAGAATGATCCGGTCTGAACTGATCCAGAAGATCGCGGATGAAAACCCGCACCTCTATCAGCGTGACGTTGAGCGCATTGTGAACACCATATTCGAAGAGATCATTGAGGCCATGGCCCGTGGCGATCGGGTCGAACTGCGCGGCTTTGGCGCATTTTCGGTGAAGAAAAGAGATGCTCGTATCGGACGTAATCCGCGCACCGGCGAATCTGTCGAAGTCGAAGAAAAGCACGTTCCGTTTTTCAAGACCGGCAAGCTGTTGCGGGATCGACTGAACGGCAAATAAGAGGTCCAAATGCGGTACATCCGTTACGCCTTTCTGGCGGCACTTGGTGTTGTGTTGATCACGGTGGCGCTGGCCAATCGCGGCAGCGTGACATTGAACATCCTACCCGGCGAGCTGTCGGGTTTTCTGGGGTGGAGCTGGTCCATCTCACTTCCGCTTTTCGTGATTATCTTCGGCAGCGTCGTGGCGGGTATCCTGATCGGCTTCGTTTGGGAATGGCTGCGCGAACACAAACTGCGCGCGGAAGGCGCTCGTCACCGTCGTGAACGCGACCAGCTGGCGCGCGAGGTGAAGACCCTGCGCGAACCCAAGGCCCGCACCGGCGACGATGTGCTGGCATTGCTGGACAAGACCAGCTGAACAAGATGAGCATTTCAGTAAAGATCTGCGGGCTGAAAGACCCCGAACAGCTTGCGGCTGCGGTTGACGCAGGCGCGCGCTATATCGGGTTCAACTTTTTCCCCAAAAGCCCGCGCTCGGTCACGGTCGAACAGGCCGCCGCGCTGATGCTGGACGTTCCCATGGGCGTGGCCAAGGTCGCGCTGGTCGTGAACATGGACGATGCCGGGATCGAAGAAATCGTGAACGGAACGACCACCGACATGATCCAGCTACACGGCTCGGAAAGCCCAGAGCGCGTGGCCGATGTCAAGGCACGCTTTGGCCTGCCGGTGATCAAGGCCATCGGCATTGCCGGGCCAGACGATGTTGTGCAGATCGAGCAGTATGCCGGGGTTGCGGATCAGCTGTTGATCGACGCCAAGGCCCCCAAGGGTGCAGATCTGCCGGGAGGCAACGGCATCGCCTTCGACTGGCGTCTGGTGCAGCGCAAATACTGGCCGTGCCCGTGGATGCTGGCCGGTGGCTTGACCGCTGACAACGTGGCCGAGGCGATCCGCCTGACAGGTGCCAAGCAGGTTGATGTGTCCTCGGGCGTGGAAAGCGCGCCGGGCGTGAAAGACCCCGCTTTGATGCGCGCCTTCGTGTCCAATGCACTGGCCACCAAGGTCTAGTCCTGCGCGCGACGTAAAGGACGTGTGTAGGGTCTAAAAACCGCTGGAAAACCACGCCCCCCCCATCTATGCAGGTGTGAAATGCGCAGAGCGGGGGGCACCATGGCCAACGATCTTTTTAACAGCTTCATGAACGGTCCTGATGAAAAGGGCCGGTTTGGCGACTTTGGCGGACGTTTCGTGTCCGAGACACTGATGCCGCTCATCCTCGACCTTGAGGCCGAGTACGAGAAGGCCAAGACCGACGACAGTTTCTGGGCCGAGATGAACGATCTGTGGACCCACTATGTCGGCCGTCCCAGCCCGCTTTACTTCGCCGAAGGTCTGACCGAGCATCTGGGCGGCGCCAAGGTCTATATGAAGCGTGACGAGCTGAACCACACCGGCGCGCACAAGATCAACAACGTGCTGGGTCAGATCCTGCTGGCCCGCCGCATGGGCAAGACCCGGATCATCGCGGAAACCGGCGCCGGTCAGCACGGCGTGGCCACCGCAACCGTCTGCGCCAAGTTCGGTCTGAAATGCATCGTCTATATGGGCGCCCATGACGTACAGCGTCAGGCCCCGAACGTGTTCCGTATGCGTTTGCTGGGCGCCGAGGTGATTGCGGTTGAAAGCGGTCGCGGCACGTTGAAAGACGCAATGAACGACGCGCTGCGTGACTGGGTGACGAACGTGGCCGACACGTTCTATTGCATCGGCACGGCGGCTGGTCCGCACCCCTATCCGGCAATGGTCCGTGACTTCCAGTCGATCATCGGCAAGGAAGCGAAAGAGCAGATGATGAAGGCCGAGGGCCGTCTGCCTGACACGATCATTGCGGCCATTGGCGGCGGTTCAAACGCCATCGGCTTGTTCTATCCGTTCCTTGACGATGACAGCGTGAACATCATCGGCGTCGAAGCCGGCGGCAAGGGCGTGAACGAGAAGATGGAGCACTGTGCGTCCTTGACCGGCGGACGTCCCGGCGTACTGCACGGCAACCGGACCTTCCTGCTGCAAGACGATGACGGGCAGATCCTCGACGGCTACTCGATCTCGGCCGGTCTGGACTATCCGGGCATCGGGCCGGAACACAGCTGGCTGCACGAGATTGGCCGCGCGGAATACGTAGCGATCACCGACAAGGAAGCGCTGGACGCGTTCCAGCTGTGCTGCTCGACCGAGGGCATTATCCCCGCGCTGGAACCCTGCCACGCGCTGGCGCATGTGACGAAGATCGCACCGAAGCTGCCCAAGGATCACATCATCTGCATGAACATGTGTGGACGTGGCGACAAGGACATCTTCACCGTCGCCAAGTATCTGGGCTTTGATATGTCAGATACAGAAGGCCGCGACGTGGATTGATCCGCGACCTTCCCAAACGAATACCGGGCCGTCCTGATAGGGCGGCCCGTTTCCGTTTGGCCTAAAGGCTTGCCGCAATGCGCCGGAACATGTCGATGTTCGTTGCGTTGACGCCTTCGCCCCGAAACCCGCGATCCGCGCTGTTCAGCGCAATCACCACGCCGCGCGCCTTGTCGATATAGATGTACTGGCCATAGATGCCGCGTGCGTAGTACTCGCCTTCGGTCGCGTCCGGGGCCATCCACCACTGATAGCCGTATTGCTCTTTGCCGGGGGTAGTCGGGGCCGAGGGCCGGGTTGACGCCGCAATCCAGTCTGCAGGCACGATCTGCTGACCGTTCCACATGCCGTCCTTCCGGAACATCTCGCCAAAGCGGGCATAGTCACGGGTGGTCAGGTTCAGCCCGCCCAGCACGAAGGCCACGCCATAGCCGTCGGTCAGGTAATAGGGGTCTGCCTCAAGCCCCATCAGGGCGATGACGTGTTCCTGAAGCAGGTCGGGAATGCTGCGCCCGGTGGCACCACGCACGATCATGCCAATCACATGCGTGTCGATCGAGACATATTGCCAAGTCTCACCCGCAGGCGCGAAGCTATCCTCAAGTCCCGCTGCAAACTGATCCATCGACCGTCCCAGCGCCAGCACACGGCCCATGCGGTTGATGTCCGAATTGAAGTCTAAATAGTCCTCGTCAAACACCACGCCCGAGGCCATGTTCAGCACGTTGCGAATGCTCGCCCCATCATAGGCGCTGCCTTTCAGCTCGGGCGCATATTGCACCACCGGATCGTCCAAGGATGCGATGGCGCCTTGTTCCAGCACGATTCCCACCAGCGCCGAAAGATAGCTTTTCGCCATCGACCAACTGATCCGACGATCTTGTGGCCCGGTGCCAAGGTAGTAACTTTCATGGCGCAGCTGCCCGTCCTTCAGCGCCACCATCCCAGTGACCGCGCGATCCTTGATCCATGTGTTCACCGCCGCATCCGGCGCCCAGCTTTTCCCAGTCGGCAGCGGGGTCACCGGCCCATCCCCGCGCGACATGCCGCGCGTCAGAAAGGCGCTGTCCATGTTGGAAAAGTTGCCCACGATCTTCTCTTCCGAGAACAGAGAGTTCACGGCCAGAAGTCGCGTGATTTGCTCGCGTTTCCAAAACCCTACGAGGACCAGAAGCACGATCAGGACAAGGACGGCGCGGGTAAGGAATTTTAGGACGGTACGCATGGGATCTCCGAATATTTGAAGATCAAGGTGCCGACCAATCCACCCAGCGTCCATGAAAATCTACACGACCAAGCGTCAACTTCCGCCCCTCGGGCCAAAGGGTCAGTGTGATGGCCGCGCCTTCACCTTGGCGGTCATCGGCCTCCATCGACAGGTGCGCGATGGGCCCGCGCTGTGCGGCGGCTTCGATGGCCGCCAAGCAGCGGTTTTGGGTCTCGGCCGGGAAGTACTGCCACGCGATAGTATGATAGATCAGGGTCAGATGCTCCGGTGCGACGTTTTCTAGCTGCGCCTCCAGCCATGCGGCGGCGTCGCCCTGATCCACTGTCGCAGCAAAGATCGAGGCCGCAGCCCGGCTGCGCTCTAGCCGCTCGGGCTGGTCGGCCCACAGATAGGATGACATACGCAGCAGGTCGCCCGGGTCCGTGATGTCCATCGGCATCAGATCGACCCCGCGCCGGAATTGCACTTGGGGCAGGGTGCTCGAGGGCATGTCACCGCGCCACTCGGGCGTCAGAAGAACCGGTGCGTCTTCTGGACCCAGCCGAGTTTCGTCCACCTGAAGCGCAAACTGATCCCACATCAGGTTCAAACCCGCGCTCGCCCCTAGTTCCAAAACCTGCATCGGCAGTTTGTACTGGTCGGCCAGCCAATGCCCGGCGGCTACCATCACCGCAGCGCGGCGCACCTCGTTGGTTTGGGGGGGCAGATCGAGCCAGCGGTCCAGTGTGTCCGCGTGTTCCGTGATCGCGACCTGAAGGGCCTTGGTGATCTGGTCATCGCTTGGGGTGGAGTTTGGCGGATAAATGGCCACCAGCGCGGGGCAGTCTCCGGTCAGAACCAGCGCATGCAGCCCCGCCAGAAAGCGCAGGGGCAGGGACTGGCCGAACGCGCCGACATTTCCCTCCCACGCGAACATGCGATCAGTCAGGGGCGTGCCCGGTTGCAGCGACGCGCCCGCGATGCGTAACACGCGCGCTGTGAACGGGCTGTCCAGTCGCGCGTTGTTGTCTGCCTGTACCTCGAATGCTTCGCGCAGGGTCATGAGAACTTGTCCATCAGCTTCTGCAGCGGGCTGCGTGCGTCGTCCGTATTGGCTTCTGGTGTGGGTTTTGGCCGGGGCTGTGGTGGCTCTTTCTTCTTGGACTTGGCAGCGGTGTCTGGCGCGGATCCGCCCGAGGACCGGGGCGGATTCACACGCCGCCCAATCGCGTTCATGAATTTACCATTGTCGCCTGCCGCCAGATCTGCTGCCCCGTCCGCACAGCCGCGCAACACATCGTCCAGCCACTCCTGATCCGCTTTTGCAAAATCCCGCAGCACAAAGCCCGCCACTGCTGCTTTGTTGCCGGGATGGCCGATGCCCATGCGGACCCTGTGATAATCCGCCCCGATATGCGCGTGGATCGAGCGCAGCCCATTGTGGCCCGCGTGACCGCCGCCGGTTTTGACACGGCACTTTCCGGGGGCCAGATCCAGCTCATCATGGAACACGATTACGTCGTCTGGTGTCAGCTTGTAGAACCGCATCGCCTCGCCCACGGATTGGCCGGACAGGTTCATGAAGGTCTCGGGGCGCAGCAGGATGACCTTCTCGGATCCCAGTTTGCCTTCGCTGACGCTGCCCTGAAACTTGCCGCGCCACGGAGCAAAGCGGTGATCCTCGGCAATGCGTTCAACCGCCATGAAGCCGATATTGTGCCGGTTGCCCGCGTATTTTGCTCCCGGATTACCCAGCCCGACAAACAATTTCATGTGCCATCATTCCTTCTGGACATCGGGACCTGAACCCGAAATTATCATTTTTGGTAATCTACTTGGCCTGAACTTGCGTGGCAAACACCAACACATCCCGGCCATCCAAGGAGAGCAGCATGCCGCAATTCAAACTGGATGGTTTGGTTCTGAAGATCCCGCGCAAATGCATGAACGATAATATCGAGAACGCGATCGTCAACGGCCGGTACGAAGGAAATGAAACCACGGCGACCAAGCACCATGTGACAGACACGGATCGAGTTTTGGATCTTGGGGGTGGGGCAGGCTATGTAGCGCTTCAGGCCGCCCGACTTGCCGGGGCCGAGAACGTCACGACGGTCGAGGCCAGCCCGGCGATGCTAAAGGCGATCGGCGACAACGCCAAGAAGAATGGGTTTGATGCATTGCGGATCATCCATGGCGCGGTTGTATCTGGCGCGCACGCAGACGACACGATTAGCTTCGAAGTGCTGCCTGGGTTCTGGGCCTCGTCTATCTTGGAGGACGAAGGCGAAAAGAGAAAAGCCTCGAAACTGATAACCGTTCCGGCGCTGAAGTTCTCAGACCTTCAAGAGCGCGTGAAGCCCACCGTCATTTCGATGGATATCGAGGGGGCCGAGCTTGATTTGGCGCGCGAAGCCTGGCGGCCGGAAGTGCGCATCGTGATCATGGAGGTCCATCCCAATCGGTATGGGATGCGTGGCCTGCGCCAGCTGATCAGCGACATGTTCGCCAACGGGTTTGGGTTGATGCCGTGGGGGACACGCGGCAGTGTCATGGTATTCAAGCGGCTGGATCCTCCACCCAGCTGACACAAAAAAACGGGACCCCGAAGGATCCCGTTTCGCAATACCTTTTCAGGCGATGCTTATTCTTCTGCAGCGGCTTCTTCACCAGCTTCTTCACCAGCTTCTTCGCTATCCGACGAACGCAGCGAGCTGGGTGCCGAGATGTTGGCGATGACGAAGTCACGCTCAACGGTGGGCTTGGCGCCCGACGGCAGGGTCACATCCGAGATGTGGATGACGTCGCCGACGTCTTTGCCAGCCAGATCAACAACGATCTGCTCGGGGATTTCGCCAGCCAGAACGTTCAGTTCGACTTCCGGACGTACGATGGTCAGAACGCCACCGCGCTTCAGGCCGGGGGCTTCTTCTTCGTTCACGAACTCAACGTGAATGAACAGGCTGATCCGGCTGGTGCGGCGCAGGCGCATCAGGTCCAGGTGGGTCGGCAGATCTTTTACAACGTCACGCTGTACGTTGCGGCAGATCACGCGGACATCTTCCTGACCGTCGATCTTCAGGTTCCACAGGGTCGACAAGAAACGACCGGCCTTCAGCTTTTTGAACAGCTCGTTGAAGGGGATGTTGATGGCCAGCGGGTCAGCGCCACCACCATATACGATACCCGGTACCTGGCCTTCGCGGCGAGCTTGACGAGCGGCCCCCTTGCCTGTCCCCGTACGTACCGTGGCTTCAAGATTCGGAATCTCACGTGCCATTGGTTTTCTCCATATCAAATAGGTGCGGGAATCCTCCAAGGGTGTAAGCCCCGCAGTGAAGCCGTGCCTATAGACCGGATCGGGTCAGTTGAAAAGGGAATTATGCGGTTTTGGCGTGGTTTTATTGGTGTTCCACGCGCCTGCGCTGCATGTCGCGTACATCCGCTGTCCTTTTTGCGCGAATGGCATTTAAGGCGGCGTTTCGCCCAAAGGCAAGCTGAGTGTCCACCATCCGCTCTTCATGTTCGGCACGGGCTTGTGCCAGCAGAGTATTTAGCTGCCCTAGTCGGGTCCGCGCCTGCTTTTGCCATTGGTCGAAATGCCCGCTGGACAGGGCGGGATTCTGGCCCGTCTCGGCGTCAAGTCCGGGCAGCTGATTCAGGCGTGTTCTCAGCTCCGCGATCTGACGTTTGAGCGTCGCGATCTTTGCGGCTGTATCCGAAAGCTCTGACATGGCGCGGTCCAGTTGCAGGGCTGTCACGTCGGCAAGTTGAGAAAGCGGGTCTGCCATATCAGCGCCTCAGCGAATTCTTGGCGCGCTGGCGCATGTTTTCAGCAAACCGGATCGCGGCGGCGACCGCTTGATACTGATCCGGCGGCACTTCGCTGCCGATTTCGACCGTGGCGTGCAGGGCGCGCGCGGTGGGGGGATCGCGATGTATCGGGATGCCGTTCTCTGATGCAACCTCGCGGATGCGGGCGGCGATTTCGTCAACACCCTTGGCGACACAGATCGGGGCTTCGCCGGGAAGGCGCGACCATTTCAAGGCCACCGCATAGTGGGTCGGGTTCACGACGATCACATCGGCATCCGGTACATCTTGCAGCATCTGGTTCGTCGCAATGTCATAGGCTTTCTGGCGCCGCTGGCCTTTCATATGCGGGTCGCCTTCGTTTTGCTTGATCTCGTCCATCAGCTCTTTGTGAGACATGCGATTTTTGCGCAGATGTTCTTGCTTTTGCCACATGAAATCGATCCCGCCGATGACCAGCGCCACCAGTAGGACGATGGCAAAGAACTCGATCGAGAGCTCCAGCAACAGCACCGTCACCATGCCGGGATTCAGGGCAAGAGCCGCCAGCATCTCGGGCAGGTTGATCCAGATGAAAATACCCAGAATGATGCTGTATATCGACAGTTTCACAAAGCTTTTGAAGAACTCAAACAGCCCTGATCGGCCGAACTTGTTTTTGGCGTTGGACAGCGGAGAAATCCGGTTCAGCTTGGGTATCAGCTTTTCGGGTGAGACCACGAAACTGCGCGTCACCACCGTCAAAGCCAGCACGGCCACCATCGGCATCAGCAACCACGGGGTTAGGTGCCATACAATCGACGTGACGGCGTGCGCTAGAACAGGCCCCCCGCTGCCTTGAAACGCGTTTTGCGCAAGCTGGTCCGAGCGTTCCAGCATCGCTGCAAACACGCCCCCCAGCCCGGTCATCGTGGACGCCCCGACCGCAGACGCCAAGAGCAACAGGACCAGATAGGACATTGCGGTGTTCAGATCCGAGGACCTTGCAACCTCGCCACGTTTTCGGGCGTCATCCAGTTTCTTTTGGGTTGGTTCGTGTTGCTTGCTGTCGTCGTCTTCGCCGGCCATCACCAGCCTCCGAATGGGTTCAGCAACAACGCCTCAAATGCGCGCTGCCTGATGGGCAGCAGTACGGGTGTTGTCAGGGCTAGAAGGATCAGGCCGCCCGCCGTAATGGCGGGGGCACCGACAAAGGCGACCATCAATTGCGGCATCGCGCGGTTGATGACGCCGAGGGCGACATTATAGAGCAGCGAGACGATGACGAAGGGTGCTGCCAGCGCAAACGCGAAGCCGAAGCTGCGAGCGACATGCGTGATGCCCCAGTCTGAAAAACCCAGAGGATCGGGCAGAGCCCCAACAGGAAAAACCTGATAAGACAGGATAAACCCCTCAACGATCCGCACGTGCAGTCCCAACATGGCCGCCAATGCCAGACCCGAGATCGTCAGGACATGCCCGATGGCAGGTTGCGGATCCGAGTTGTTGCCGCCCATCAATTGCGCAAGCGACGTTGATTGCGCTGCGATGCTGCCCGTAATTTGCAATGTCATGATTGCCAGGCGCAGGATGATCCCGAACCCAAGACCGACAATCGGTTCGCTCATTAAGTAGATCGGCGAACCAAGCTGCTCGACCGAGGGGGTGACGGTGTTTGCCACGGCGGGCGTGACGATCACGGTAAAGGCAAACCCCAGAAACAGACGCACCCGCACGGGTACCATAGTTTCGCCAAATGCAGGCAACAATGCCATCGCAGCGCCCACGCGTAAAAACACGACAAAGCCCAGAATGAAGAACGCCTGAGACTGGGCCATGATCTGGGCGAGTTGATCGTTCATGCGGGCACCAACCCGACCAGCGACGGGCGGGCCTCGGTCCCGATTTCTTCGAACGACAAGACGGGATTTGCGATCCCCTTGGCGGACAGGACCGTGCGCAAGAACCGACGACGGCGGGACGAGGTGACGACGGCGGGATAGATCCCGGTTTCACCCGCCCGTGCGATCTTGTCGGCGACTGCGTTGGCCAAGCGATTGAATTCTTCCGGGGGCAGGGCGACTTCGCCCCTGTCCGGGTCAAGTTGATGGGACTGAAAGCAGGCCTCCCATTCTGGGGCAAGCTGCACCAGCGGGATGGTGCCATCTTCGCGCTTCAGCTCGGCCAGAAGCTGGAAATTCAGCCGCTGGCGTACGTGATCGCAGATGGCCTCGGGTGTGCCGAAAACCGGGCGCGCTTCGGCCACGCTTTCCAAGATGACCGGAAGATTGCGGATGGACACCCGCTCTTCCAGCAAGAGGCGCAAAACCGAATGAAGCAGATCAAGGGGGACTTTGTCCGGCACCAGTTCATCCAGCAGGCGGCGATTGGCTTCAGCCCGTGCGGGATCCGTGAGGTTCACGAACTCGTCCAGCAACCGGCGCAGCGCCTTTAGACCAAGCAGGCGTGGGAAGTTCTGCTTCATCACTTCCAGAAGGTGGGTGGCCAAAACTTCGGTGGGCGAGACCACGGCACACCCGGCCAGCGCGGCCTGCTCTTGATCGCCATCGGCAATCCAGCGCGCGGGTGCTTGGTAGACGGGTTCCAACACATCTTCGCCTTCGGGCAAGAGGGTGTCATCGCCGCTGAGGATGATCAGCGCCTTGTCAGGGATCAGGCGATTGCGTGCTTGTTCAACCCCCTGAATTTTTATCGTGTAGGTTCCCACGGGAAGCGACCCGTTGTCGGTCAGTCGGATTTCGGGCAGAATCAGTCCAAACGCGCTGGCCGTGTGGTTGCGTATGCTGGAAATTCGGGCGTCCAGGCCCGTGGCGGGATCCAGAACCATTGCGACAAGATCCGGCGCGAACTCCACATGAATGTCGTCCAGATCAAGGATGTCGCCAATGCTTTCCTCAGGCAGGTCCGGGGTGTTTTCTTGCAGCTTCTGAGCTTCTGTATTGTTCGCCGCTTCTTGTTGTTTCGCGTCCCACCAAGATGCGGTTCCTAAGGTGATCGCGCCTAAGATGAACGGCACAAACGGTAAGCCGGGAACCAGTCCAAAGAGGCCCATCAGGAAAGCTACTGTTGCAAGGGCCGAAGGGTGCTTTCCGAATTGCGAGAACAAGGCCAGATCGGTCGACCCCGAGGTTCCACCTCGCGCCAGCAACAATGCCGATGCGATCGAGATGATTACGGCCGGGATTTGTGTGACCAGCCCGTCTCCGACGGTCAGGATGGCGTAGGTCTGGAATGCGGAAGACAGGTCCATCCCGTGGATCACAACGCCAATGATCAATCCCATGACCAAGTTCAGGAAAGTGATCAACAGCCCCGCGACGGCATCTCCTTTTACGAACTTTGAGGCACCATCAAGGGATCCGAAGAATGTTGTTTCTGCCTGCTCCCGCTCGCGCCGTGCTTTTGCTTCGGCGTGGTCGATCGCACCTGCAGACATGTCGCTGTCGATGGCAAGCTGTTTGCCGGGCATGCCGTCCAACGCAAAGCGGGCGCCGACTTCGGCCATGCGAGTGGCGCCTTTGGTTATGACGACAAAATTGACGATCAAAAGCACGCAGAAGACAACCAATCCCAGCAGGATACTGCCCCCCATAACAAAGCTGGCAAATCCTTCGATGACGCTCCCCGCTGCCGAGGTGCCCGTGTGCCCATTTCCAATGATGAGTTTGGTAGAGGAGACGTTCAGTGACAGTCTGAGCATCAAGGATGCAAGAAGCACAGTCGGAAAGGCCGAGAAATCCAATGGTCGCTCGATGAACAGCGTGACCGTGAACATCAGAATTGCCAGAGCGAATGAAGCTGCAAGACCCAGATCCAGTACCCATGCAGGCATGGGCAGGATCATCATCACGATAATGGCCATCAAGGCCAGGGCCAGCAAAATGGTCGGACGAAAGACGCCTTGAACGCTTTTCATCGTCGTCAACAGCAAAAGTTGACAGACTGCGCTGGGCCGGAAAACGCGCGTTTTAACGAACGAGATTGCCGCTTCATTAATGCTTGAACGGACGGAGCCAGATCGCGTCTGTATTGAGAGGTGCCAAGTATGTTCATTGTTGCGCAATTCTTGCTGCTGATTTCCGGATCAGCTTAGAAGGCTACGCTTAACGATCAGTTACCTGCTGTCATCGATGGCTGGAATAATATCCAGAAGTTCGTTCAACGCGGCACGCGTTTTGGTGCTGCTGTCCAGGATCCCCTGATAGGTATTCAAGTCGGTTTCGATGTTGACGGCTGATACAGATGGTTCTGACGCGAGAACCGCCTGAACAGGTTCAGGGATTGGATGCTCTGCTGTGTGCAGGCCGCTCAAGATATCCAATGAGTTGCTTGTGGCCTGCTTGTGGCTCGTATCGGCGACCGGGGTTGTGCTCAGAGCATTGGCTTTTTCACGCAAGAGATTGGCATTGCTACTGCTAAGACCTGCAAGATATCCGAGTGCGACCTTTGGTTTGCTCTGCAGAAGAGCCAGTTCTGCGAGAAATTCGCGCTCGGGTCTGCTGGGTGTCTCATCACCAGACAAGACATGCTTTCGCGCCTGTTCGTGAAACCCCAAAGCGCTCTGGCGCTCTGCCATTTGGAGTCTAACGGCAGATGAAACACGCCCCCAGTCGCTTCGTGTCAAACTGTAGGTCAAGAATTCCGGGTCTGAGCCAAGCGTCACCAGATATCGGCCAGCATCCTCTAGAAGGCTGTCTTGGTTGGTCATTCCGTCGATCATCTCGAATGCTGACGCGAAACGGCCCATGTGCAACAGCGCACGTATCTGAAGCCGCTGCAACGCGTCGCCTTCCTCGCTTCCCTTGTGTTCGAATGCAACGGTCGCAAGCAAAGACAATTCGTTGTCCGAGATGCCAGTGTCATTGTGCAGCTTGCTTTCGATGAGCGCAGAGATCGTAGGCCTAGTTTGCGTGAGCGCAGTTTGGATTGTGTCGGTAAGCTCTTGCTCGGCCTCGTCTGTTTGGCCATTCGCAAGGTTGATTTTGATATCCAAGATCGCCTCTTCGCCCGTCGGCGGGCGACCAGATCGCGCGGCGATGTTACGGATCTCAATCGCGACTTCGACACGCGCGGAGTTCAGAAACTTCCTGGCAAGAGCGGGTCCGAGATGTGTGCGCAGATGTGGTGGGAGCTCGGAGAAACTTCGAAGAACAGCATTTGTGTCAACGCGCCCTTTCAAAGTTGGTTGCGCCAGTGTTGCCCACAAGGCGCCGCGCGTATTGCAGGTCAATTGTGACGCCCAGTCCGCATGAGACTTGGCCTCTCCGTACTCTACAACTTCAGCCATCATATGAAGGACGGTGCCGTCGCCAAGATTGGCGCCGTAATTGTCTAGTAACTGCAACGCCTCGAGCCCAAATGTCATATAGATATTCTGTCGTATATGCGCCACAAGACGGTCTTTGTCCGGGCGATCAAACTCGCCCAGATAGCTGGACGTTTCAAATACCGGTGCATCATTTTCCGGCGCGTAAGTCCCCCAGCGCGCGATATCGAATTGTTCGTCTGGAAGGCAGGCATGGCTTGTACCAGTATGGCTGTCTGAGCGTGAACCATCTGTGCGCGCTTGCTCGACAGCGGCTTGCATCCGGACATGTTGTTCTGGCGCGCGGGTAATCGGTGGCGGTACCTGTGACGTTTCTTCCGCTTCCTTTGGTGCCACGATCGGCGAGATGTCCGGTGGCGATATGTTCGCATCAATTAGTCCTTGAGACGCTGCGCGCGAAAGTTGCGTAAGAAGCGCCTGTCTGTCCACTTTTGGCGTTTCGTCGGCCAAGTCAGATATTTCAACGGTCGACTTATCCACGCCTTCTTCTTTCATGTCGGCCAACACGCTTTGTTCGACCATCGGGGTGAAAAGAGGAAGGCTCGCCCGACGTTGTTCAATACTGATGACTAGCGGCAGGGAGGTCGGTCCAGGTGATGCGTCACGCAAACCAGTTGGGCCGGGGCCATCGGCGATATCGATCACCAGTTCACCGGACGGCAATCGAATTTCTTTTAGATGGCAGTCGCATGCCTGCTTGATGGTGAGCTTGCCGTTGCCGGCAGAAACAAGATCGCCTACCCGGGAGCGATCTATCAGATCAAATGCACGCGATATGTCAAACCCAGTGACGCCGGATGACAGGGTCAGCAGATACCCTTCATGTGAGTTGGTGATTTCGACCGTGTCACTGGGCTGTGTATAGAACACCAGACGCGTGAACCCGTCATGTTCTCCGGAGCGGACGGTGATGTCTCGAGCCTGCGCTGGCAAAGCCATCAAGCAGATGGATGCCACATATGAGCCCCAAATCTTCACGCCGCTGCTTTCTTGATCTCTTTCAAGGCTTCTTCAAGATCGGTGAAGCTAGGGCGGTGTGTTCCAGGTGTATTCTGGCGCCCGACTTCAATGCAGATATTGACCGAATGGTTGTATAGATTGGCGACCAGAACTTCGCGAATAAGCTGATAAAAGTGCGCTTCTTCCTCGGTCACCGATTTTACCTTGGCCGAGAAGGGCCCGACAAGCCCATAGGCCAGAAATACCCCCAGGAACGTTCCGACCAGCGCGCCACCGATCATCTTTCCCAGAATTTCAGGCGGTTGGTCGATGGAGCCCATGGTTTTAATCACGCCCAGAACCGCGGCCACAATGCCAAGCGCGGGTAGGCCGTCGGCCATGGATTGTAGGGCATGGCTGGAATGCAGGGCGTGGTGCAGATTGGCCTCCATCCGCTTTTCCAAGACCTCTTCCACCTGATGGGGGTCGTCATAGTTCATGGAGGCAGATCGCAATGTGTCGCAGATCAGTTCGATCGCTTCCCGATCGGCAAGAATATTGGGATAGCGTTGGAAGATCGGGCTGTCTTCTGGGGCTTCGATATGTTCTTCAAGCGCGACGGCATTCTGGCGCGCCTGACGGATCAGCTCGAACAGTAGACACAGCAGGTCACGGTAATCTTCGGGCTTCCATTTCGGCCCCTTGAACACCTTCTTTACATCTTTGATCGTGTGTTTGATGGACGCCATGTCGTTCGAGATCACAAACGCGCCCGCAGCCGCGCCGCCGATCATGGTAAATTCGAACGGAAGTGATTTCAGGATGATCCCCATCTTGCCACCTGCGGCAAGGTAACCGCCGAAAACCATGACGAAAATCAGCGCAATACCAACGAAACCAATCATGACACACCTTTGCTAGTTCAAGCCTGGACACCCCTGTCATCGCACGGGCGGGTTAATTTCTGATTATTGGCTTACCGTGTTGGGGCCGCGGCATTTCGCCCGGCCAACACAACGCTTATGGCGTACGAAATCTGAGGATCCAGACCGGCCATAATTTGCGCGGCGTTCGCTGGTTTCATTTGGGCGATGAAGCCTGCGGCAAACTCGGGGTCCATTGCTTCGAACAGTGGGATCGCCTGCTTAGGCTTCATGTTCTCATACAGTGTCGTCAAGTGCGACAGGTCATCGGCGGCAGCCGTTTTGGCGATTGCCATGGTCGCAGCAAGCGTTTCTTCGGCCTTGGTCAATTCCTGCAACTTCGTGCTTACCCGATCCTCAGCAAGGCTGAGCGCCTCAAGCCGTTGGGCGAGCTTGTGCTCACGCTCGTCAAGAACGGCCTCGCGCTCCTGCAGCGTGGCGAGCACAATCGCGACATCCTGGGGCTTCGGAACGGGCATGCCACCGTCTTTTTCTGCTGACGTGCCAGACAGCAGGTCGGACAAGTCCTCGGCGAAGGCCGCTGTCGCCGGGGCCAGTCGCAAGATGCCAGACGTCGCCAGGGCAGCGGCAAACAGCAGGAGGATCCCACGTGTGCGAAAACGCCCGCGTGGTTTGGTGTTCTTGGTGGGTGACGTGCTCATTCCGCGGCCTCCATAAAGCCATGGCGCAAGAAGACTGGAATGTCTGGATTATGTCCCGGATCCGTGGGTCGTGCCGACGAAAAACCAGCTTCCCGCTGCGTATCGGAACGAGGGGCGGCAGGCTGTTGAGCGGCTGGATCGGGCAAGTCATGCAGGCTGGCCATCATCAGCTCCAATTTGCGGGCCGAGGCCTCGGCCCGTTCGGTCAAATCCGTCAGAACGGCCGCGCTTTGACCTGCTGCCAACTGCGCGTGATCAAGCGTTTTTGTCATGTCATCGACCTGTGCGCTCAGCACGGCCACAGCCCCGCCCATACCATCCCGAAGGTTATTGAAACGCTTCAGGCGGCGCGACAAAATCAGGCAATAAATAGCGGCCCCGAAAGCCCCAAGCCCAAGAATGATGTCTGCAATCCAGTCCATGCTCTTGCTCCCTAATTTAGTATGAATTCGAGGATCAGAAGGTTGCGCACACGCCCTTCACCGGTGACCAATTGGATCCGGCGCAGCATTTGGGCGCGCAACTTCACCAGTGAATGCGGGTCTTCCAACATGGCCGTATCCACCGCGCGCAAGTAGGCATTCAACACATCGACCACGCGGGGTTTGAGCTTGATTACGTCCTCTTCATAGGCCGGCTCGACCTCAAGCGACGCGCGGAAGCGCAGATGGCGATTGCGTGCATTCGTTCCAAGAGAAATCACAAGCGGGTCCAGCTCAACAAAGCTGACGGCAGGCAGTTCCTGCACGTCTGCAACGTGTTCTTCTTCTGCCTCTGGTGAGGATTTCCCGCCGATCAAACCAGCATAGGTCGCATAGAAGCCGCCGCCGCCCAGCATAAGCGCGCCCACCAACCCGATGACCAACCCCTTCTTGGATTTCTTGGCCGGAGCCTCTTCTTCCACACCTTCGGCGGTGATGTCGGCGTTTGACATGTGATCCTCGAATCCAATTTCACTACGGCGATTTAAACCGAGGGGCACTAACCAATTATTAAGGCCGATCAGGGAAAACGGATTGACATGACGGGGGTAGAAGCCCGCTCGGATAAGGAGTTACGTCTTGCAGCAGTTGATCTTGGTTTGGGGGGCGATGGACCTAAGGAAAAGGGCTATTGTGATCGCCGCGACCTTGGCCATGTTTTTAGCGATTATCGGCCTATCCCGTATGGCGACGCGCACGCAGTTGACCCTGCTTTACGCGGGGCTGGAAAGCGGCGCTGCGGGCGAGATCGTGCAGGCCCTTGAAGGGCGCAATGTCGCCTATGAAATCCGCGGCGATTCGATCTTCGTGGACGCGGCACATCGTGATGCACTGCGAATGACCTTGGCCAGCGAAGGGCTGCCGGCGAACTCGGGCAAAGGGTATGAACTGCTGGATGGGCTCAGCGGTTTTGGCACCACGTCGCAGATGTTTGATGCCGCCTATTGGCGTGCGAAGGAAGGCGAACTGGCGCGCACGATCGTTGCCAGCCCGATGGTGCGCAACGCACGCGTTCATATTGCAAACACCTCGTCACGACAGTTTCGTCAGCGCACCGAGCCCACGGCATCCGTAACACTGACAACAGCCAGCGGGACACTGCCCACACAACAAATCAAGGCGTTCAAGTTTTTAGTGGCCTCGGCAGTGCCGGGCCTATCACCTGAAAGCGTATCGGTGATCGACAGCCGCGCCGGGCTGATGGGGGGGCAGGATCCTGCGAGTGGCGGAACGGCTGCTGCGCTCGATCAGGCGGAGCGTTTGAAACAGAATGTCGAGCGTCTGCTGGAGGCTCGCGTCGGGTTCGGCAATGCGGTGGTTGAGCTGAACTTGGAAACAGCGACCGAACAAGAGCAAATTCGCGAGCGCAGATTCGACCCCGAAGGTCGGGTTGCCGTGTCGACGGACACCACGGAAAGCTCGAATGCGGCCAATGACAGCGAGGCCGGTGGGGTCAGTGTTGCGTCAAACTTGCCTGATGGCGATGGCGCCAGTGGTGGTGGGGCGTCGTCCTCGAACACATCGGAAACCCGCGAGCTTGTGAATTACGAAGTGTCCGAGACAACGCGTGAGATCCTGAAAGCCCCGGGGGCGGTGAAACGCCTGACGGTTGCGGTTCTGGTTGATGGGATTCGCACAACTGCCGAGGATGGGACGGTCGAATGGGCGCCGCGCCCTGAGGAAGAACTGCAAAGCTTGCGCGAACTGGTGGCCGGAGCGATCGGATATAACGAGGCGCGCGGGGATGTCATTACGCTGAAAACTATGGAGTTTGAGCCCGTTCCCGCCGTGGGAAGCGATCCCGGATCGGGCCTGTTCAACACTGCAAGCATTGACGTCATGTCGGTGATCAAACTTGCAATTCTTGCGATCGTTACCCTTGGCCTCGGTCTGTTTGTTCTGCGCCCCATGCTAAGTGCTCAGGCCCAACTGCCCGCAGTGGCACCTGCTGGTAATCTGCCGTCGTTGGGGGCACCAGATGGCGGTCTTGCGCTGACCGATAATGCAGGCAGCGTCGCGGATGCCGCAACCGCACAGACCTTGCCGCCAGCGCTGGTGACAGACAGCGCGCCGCAGAACGGACTGCCTGTTATTGCCGCTGGTGGCGATCCGGATATCGACCCCGTCCAGCGCTTGCGCAATCTCATCTCCGAACGTCAGGAGGAAACCGTCGAGATCCTGCGCGGATGGATGGAAGAAGATGAAGAGGTGACCGGATGAGCATGCGATATGCGTTGGAAGACTTCGGGGACATATTGAATGCACCCGGTCATGCAGATGCCAGTGCGCAAATCACCCTGACACGCGCGGATTTCGAGATTCAGCTCGAGGCACGCAGGCTTCAAGGGTACGAGACCGGATACAAGTCCGGATGGGATGACGCGACGAAGTCCATGACTGAAGAAAACGCGCGCCTTCAATCCGAATTTGCCCGCAATCTCGAGGATCTGGGCTTCACCTATCAGGAAGCGCGTAGCCACGTTCTGTCCACGCTCGAGCCGCTCTTGACCCAGATGCTTGAAGCGGTACTTCCGAACGCGCTCAACGACGCTCTCGGTCCAATCGTGGCCGAGGCGATGATGCCCTTGGCCGCCGAAATGGCCGACACGCCGATTGATGTGCTGGTGTCGCCAGGAAGCCGCCCGACGCTCGAGGCGTTTCTGAAGGAGGCGGGCGCGGTTCCTTTCAAGATAGTCGAGAAAGATACGCTGCCGGATGGGCAGAACTATCTGCGCTCTGGCGAAAGCGAATGCAGCGTGGATCTGTCCGGCGTCGTGGCGCGCATCTCGGATGCAGTTGGCGCGCTCTATCATGTGAACGAGAAGGCATTTGATCATGGCTGACCCCACCCCCAAACCCGAACATGAAACCGAAGCAAGCCCCTTTGCGCGCGTCCCGATCGAGGTCACGATCTCGGTCGGCGTGGCGCGCCCCACGGTGAAAGAGCTGTTGAGCCTGAAGCAGGACGATGTGCTGGCGCTGGACAAGCGCATCGAGGATCCGGTGGATCTTTACGTGGGCGACCGGCTAATCGCGCAGGGCGAACTGCAAGAGGTCGAAGGCGATCCCAACGGACAGATTGCTGTGCGTTTGACCAAGCTCGTTGATCTGAAGACGGGGCTGTAACGCCAATGCGTGTGTGGATGTCAGGGCTGTGCTGGCTGCTGGCCGGGGTGATGTGGATCGCGTCCGGGGATGCGGGACTGGCGCAGGATATCTCGATCTCGCTGGGCGACGACGGATCACTGGCCACGCGCACGATCCAGATTTTCGTCCTGGTCACATTGCTCAGCATCGTGCCGGGGCTGGCGATCATGGTGACCTGTTTTCCGTTCCTTGTGACGGTGCTGTCGATCCTCAGACAAGCCATCGGGTTGCAGCAATCACCCCCAAATATGCTGATTATCAGCCTGGCGCTGTTTTTGACCTATTTCATCATGGAGCCCGTGTTCATGGAGGCGTGGGTCAAGGGCGCGCAACCCTTTTCCGAAGGGCGGATGGAGCTTGAACCTGCCTTTACCGCCGCGATCGAGCCCTTCCGCATTTTCATGGCCAACCGCATTGATCCCGACACTTTCACCCATCTGGCAACCTTGCGTGAAGAGACCGCGAATGTGGATTTGACGGGCACGTCGCCCCTATCGCTGCTGGTGCCGTCTTTCCTGTTGTCCGAGGTCGAACGCGCCTTTCAGATCGGCTTTCTGGTCTTTCTGCCGTTCCTGATCATCGACCTTGTGGTCGCGGCCATTCTGATGTCGATGGGGATGATGATGGTGCCGCCCGCCATTGTGTCACTGCCCTTCAAGCTGGCCTTCTTCGTGGTGGCAGATGGGTGGACGCTGATATCCGGGGCATTGGTGCGTAGTTATTTCTAGGCTGGCCACAGAGCAGCCAGCCCAAAGTCATAAGACGGGTGGATCAGTCTTCCCAGTCGCCCGAGAAGCCTTTGGGAATGCGCAGGATGTTCCGGTCAACCTTGGTGATGTCCGTATGGCCGCAGAAGGCCATCGAAATATCCATTTCCTTGTGCAGCACCTCGAGCGCGCGGGTCACGCCTTCTTGGCCCATGGCACCCAGGCCATAGGTGAAGGCCCGACCGATATAGGTGCCCTTGGCGCCCATCGCGATGGCTTTCAACACGTCCTGACCCGAGCGGATCCCACTGTCCAGATGCACTTCGACCTTGTCACCCACGGCGTCCAGAATGGCAGGCAGCGCGCGGATCGAGCTGAGCGCGCCGTCCAACTGGCGACCGCCGTGGTTCGACACGATGATGGCATCCGCCCCGGCATTCACAGCGGCGATGGCGTCTTCCGGCTCCATGATGCCTTTCACGATCATCGGTCCGTCCCACATCTTCTTGAACTGTTTGATGCGGTCCCAGTCCAGTGACGGGTCAAAGGCCTGTGCAGTCCAGGTGTGAAGCGACGACGGGTCCTCGACCCCTTCCGCATGCCCAACGATGTTGCCAAAGAAACGGCGTTTGGTGCCGAGCATCCCCAGCCCCCATTGCACCTTGGTCATCATGTCAGCCACCGATTTCACCGTCAGCTTGGGTGGAGCCGACAGCCCGTTCTTCAAATCCTTGTGGCGCTGCCCCAGTACCTGCAGATCGACCGTCACCACGATGGCCGGGCAGTTGGCGGCGCGCGCACGGTCGAACAGGCGGCGCATGAAATCATCGTCTTTCAGCGTATAGACCTGAAACCAGAAGGGCGCGTTGGTGTTCTCGGCCACATCCTCGATCGAGCAGATCGACATTGTGGACAGGGTGAACGGCACGCCGAAATCCTCGGCCGCCTTGGCGGCCTTGATCTCGCCATCGGCGCATTGCATGCCGGTCAGCCCGACAGGCGCCAGCGCCACAGGCATAAACACATCCTGACCCAGCATCGTTGTGCGGGTCGAGCGATTGTCCATATCCACCGCGACGCGCTGGCGGAAATAGATCTTGTCGAAATCCGAGGTGTTTTCGCGGAAGGTTTGTTCAGACCAACTGCCACTTTCGGCATAGTCATAGAACATTTTTGGGACGCGACGCTTATAGATGCGGCGCAGATCTTCGATTTCGGTGATGACGGGCATTGTGTGCTCCTGAAGGCGGTAAAAAATTGTTACCAATCAGGGCTATGTGGCGCAAGGGGGCGTTTGTGGCGCTACTTCGGGCCAGTAGTGGGCGGATTTGTCACTCTCCTGCGACAGCCTGCGCGGTCGATTGACAAAAGACTTATCAGGATGATTCGCCCGTGATATCCTTGCAGAAAACAAATATAATGGCAGGTATAACCATGAATACGGGCTACGAAGGCACTTTCGTAATTTCATGGGCGCAGACGAAGGTCAATTTGACCGAGAATGCCCCTATGGCAATGTTAACCGCAGGATCAGACTGGGAATGGAGCGGTGAGGCCGTGCGCCTTGACCGCACACGAGAGCTGGCGCTTTTGCAAAACGTCGGGGATCAGATCGACAAACGGCGCCGAGCGGCCATTTTCGCACATCAGCTTGTTGGGGCGGCAACCGTCGGTGCCGTCGGCCTTGAAATGCTGGCCGAGGATGATCCTAGGCTGAACGTTGGGTTTGAGCTTACCGATGGCTATGACAGCTACCGCGTGTCGCTGGTGGTCTCGCCAAACGGCGGCACCCCGCTGTTGGTCTTTGCTGGTTCCATGCCGCGCCCCGAAACGACGCTGCGGGTGGTGCGCGCCAATCTGGTTGCAACGCAAGATGATCTGCTGACCGAGCAGCCGTCTGGTGTTGCCATCCTTTCACAAGGTACGCGCGTGCGTACGCCCTCGGGTGAATGCGCGGTTGAAGAGCTGCGCGAGGGCAGCGTGGTTCTGACGCGCGAACACGGTGGTCAGCCTGTTCTTTGGGTTGGACAGCGCCATATCTCGGAGGCGCGCATGATGGTCGAGCCCGAGCTTAAGCCGGTCCGCCTGCGGGCAGGTGCAATCCGACCGGGCCAACCGGACGCTGACCTTCTGGTGTCACCGCATCAGCAGATTCTTGTCTCGGGCATGCGTGCAAAGCAGCTGCTTGGGCAGGAAGAGGTATTTGCCAGCGCATCTGACCTGGTCGATGGGCAGCTGATTTCGTCTGACCGAAATGCGCCCGAGATCACATTCTATCAAGTGCTTCTTGGTCGGCACGAGGTGGTCTGGGCCAACGGTGTTCCAGTTGAAAGCTTGCACCCCGCATTTGCAGATCTGAATACAACCAAGGCCGAGCATCGCGCGCGTCTGAAAAGCCTGTTCCCACAGCTTGATGAGATGGTTGATCATGCGACACCGCCGGCGCACGTGATCCACGAGGATTCAGTAGAATTTGGGGTGGCCTAGTCATTGACTCTGCCGCCTATGGCGCTATAAGCCCCAAATCCGGTCCCGCGAGGGGCCGGTTTTCATTGGTGTTGGTGGCCCCCGCAAGGGGATCCCTGTCAGGCGCAAGCCAGAGGACAACGCCCTTCGATAACTTAAAGAAGGAGATCAGCAGATGACCAAAAGAACTGCTGCCAAGTACAAAATTGACCGCCGTATGGGTGAAAACATCTGGGGACGCCCGAAGTCGCCGGTAAACCGTCGTGAATACGGCCCCGGCCAGCACGGCCAGCGCCGCAAGGGCAAAATGTCGGACTTCGGTCTGCAGCTGCGCGCCAAGCAGAAGCTGAAAGGCTACTACGGCGACCTGACCGAGAAACAGTTCCGTCGCATCTACGGCGAAGCCGAGCGTGTTAAAGGCGATACCGGTGAAAACCTGATCGGTCTGCTGGAGCGCCGCCTGGACGCTGTTGTGTACCGCGCCAAGTTCGTACCGACCGTTTTCGCTGCACGCCAGTTCGTGAACCACGGCCACGTAACTGTGAACGGCAAGAAGGTAAACATTCCTTCGTACCGCGTTAAAGAAGGCGACGTCATCGAAGTACGTGACAAGTCCAAGCAGATGGCTCTGGTTCTGGAAGCTGTTGGTCTGGCTGAACGTGATGTTCCCGACTACCTGGAAGCTGACCATTCGAAAATGACCGCCACCTTCACCCGCACCCCCGGCCTGTCGGACGTGCCGTATCCAGTGGTGATGGAACCGAACCTCGTGGTCGAATTCTACGCGAAGAACTAATCTTCGCCGCACCAGAAGAATTCAAAAGGGCCGCGCCAGTCGCGGCCCTTTTTTATTGCGCTTGCGGTCGCAACATGCGGCCAAATTGCCATCCTATTTGAAAAATACGACCCGCCCCAAACATCGCTGGTCTTGAATTTGGACTAAGTCTAAAACCCGCGTACGAAGGAAAGGCCAAGTCATGACGAAACCTGTGCCCCAGCCGGGGATCATGCAGATCAAGCCCTATGTCGGCGGTGCCTCGGGCATCGACGGGATGTCGAATGTGATCAAGCTCAGCTCGAACGAAAACCCGTTCGGCCCAAGCCCGCTTGCTGTTGATGCGTTCCAGAAAGCAGGTCATGCGCTGCACCGCTACCCGAACACCGACCATGCCAGCCTGCGGGCGGCGATTGGCAAACTGCATGGGCTGGACCCGGAGCGGATCATCTGCGGTGTCGGCTCGGACGAGGTGATTACCTTTCTGTGTCAATGCTATAGCGGCCCCGAGACCGAGGTGATCTATACCGAGCACGGGTTCTCGATGTACAAGATCTCGGCCCTTGCGGCGGGTGCGACGCCGGTCATGGTGCCGGAACGCGAGCGGATGGTCGACGTGGACGAGATCCTGAAGGCGGTGACGCCGAAAACCTCGCTGGTGTTCGTGACTAATCCGGGCAACCCGACGGGTACGATGGTCAGCCGAGCTGATCTGTCACGTCTGGCGCGCGAACTGCCGGATGACGTGCTGATGGTCATCGATGGGGCGTATGCCGAGTATGTCGACGGGTTTGACGGCGGTGCCTCGCTGGTCGAAAAGTTCCCGAATGTGGTCATGACGCGGACGTTCTCGAAAATGTACGGGCTTGGTGGGCTGCGTATCGGGTGGGGCTATGCCTCGGCCGAGGTGATCGGGGTACTGAACCGCGTGCGCGGACCGTTCAACCTGTCGATGCCGCAGCTTGATGCTGCCGAAGCTGCGCTTGGTGATCACGAACACGTCGCACGCTGCCTGCGCGAAAACACCCGCCTGCGCGCATGGCTGGCCGAGGCGCTGGCCGAGTTGGGCGTGCCGTCTGATACCTCTTGCGCCAACTTCATCCTTGCGCGCTTTGCCGATGCGAACGAGGCGAATGCCTGTGACGACTTCCTGCAAAGCGAAGGCATTATCGTGCGTCGCGTCGCAGGCTATGGCCTGCCCAACTGCTTGCGCATCACCATCGGAGACGAGGCATCCTGCCGCCGTGTCGCGCATATGGTCGGGCGGTTCAAAGGTGTCGTACCTGCGTCGGACGACAGCAAGTCCGAGGGGAAAAAATCATGAGCGTGGTTTACCAACGTGTGGCCCTGATCGGCCTTGGCCTGATCGCGTCGTCGATGGCACATGCGATGCGGCGCAGCGGATTGGCCGGTGAAATCGTCGGCACCGCCCGTTCTGCCGAAACGCGCGACATCGCGCGCGAAGTCGGATTTTGTGACCGCGTCGTAGACACTGCTGCCGAAGCGGCCGAAGGCGCGGACCTTGTGGTTTTGGCTGTTCCGGTTGGCGCGATGGGTCCCGTGGCGAAAGAGATTGGACCCATTCTGAAAGCTGGCGCGACAGTCACAGATGTGGGATCGGTCAAGGGCGCTGTGATCGAGGCTGTGTCACCACATCTGCCTGAAAACGTCCATTTCATTCCTGGTCACCCGCTTGCCGGGACCGAACATAGCGGCCCGCGGTCTGGCTTTGCCGAGCTTTACGACAACCGCTGGTGCATCCTTGTGCCGAATGGCGCGGATGAGGCTGCGACCCAGCGCCTGCGCGACCTCTGGGAAGGTATGGGCGCAAATGTCGACACGATGGATGCCGATCACCACGATCTGGTTCTGGCCGTCACCAGCCACGCACCGCACCTGATCGCTTACACGATGGTCGGCGTGGCCGATGACCTTGGCCGCGTGACCGATACCGAGGTGATCAACTACTCGGCGGCGGGTTTCCGCGACTTTACGCGTATTGCGGCCTCTGATCCGACCATGTGGCGTGACGTGTTTTTGTCCAACAAAGATGCGACCTTAGAGATCCTTGGCCGCTTCACGGAAGAGCTGTTTGCCCTGCAACGCGCGATCCGGACCGGCGATGGGGACCACCTGTTTGACTATTTCACTCGCACCCGTGCGATCCGTCGTGGCATTATCGAAGCCGGACAGGATACGGACGCACCAGATTTCGGACGTTCGGTCAAACACGAGTAGGTTGGTGAACGACGGCATGGCGAAGTGTTCCATTCGCGGCAGGGTGATTTGGCAGGCCGGAGCGCTTGCCCTTGCAGCGTGTGTCGGTGTTGGAACTGCACAGGCCGAGGTGCATCGCCCCAAACCGCGACCGGTTGTGACTGAGCTTCCTCTGTTGTCGACGTCAATTCGCCCGATGGCCCGTCCGGTCGAAACGCCTGTTGTGTTTGTACCGGTGCAGCCAGCCGCGCCGACAAAGCTTGCTGTGGTCACGTCGTTGCGCCCCATCAGCCGCCCAAAGGGCTTTGTGCGTAGGATCGCATCCTCGACGCCCACGCCGGCAAGCGCGGGCCGTCGCGGTCGGATTTGTGGCGTGAACGAGATCAAGGGGCAGACGATTTCGGCCATTCCCGGCAAGATCAACGGCTGCGGGATCTCATCCCCCGTGCGTGTGACCGAGGTATCGGGCGTGAAGCTCAGCCAAGCAGCGGTTATGGATTGCACCACGGCGAAAGCCTTGAATAACTGGGTGCGCAACGGGGTGTACCCGGCTGTTGGGCGTTTGGGTGGCGGTCCGTCGTCTCTGCGTGTCGTCGCGCATTACGCCTGCCGTACCCGCAACAGCCAACGCGGTGCGAAGATCAGTGAACACGGCAAGGGCCGCGCGGTGGACATCGCTGGGATCCGCTTGAAGAATGGGACCGAGCTGTCGGTGTTGCGCGGCTGGCGTGACCCTGCGCAGAGCAAGGTTTTGAAAAAGATGCACAAGGCGGCCTGCGGTCCGTTCGGGACCGTGCTTGGCCCCAATGCGGACAAGTATCATCAGGACCATTTCCATTTTGATACCGCCCGCTATCGCAGCGGTGCCTATTGTCGCTAAGCCTTTAACGGATCCTGATGATCGGGGCTGCGCCGATGGGGATGGGGCCAAGGAAGACCGCTCCTCCGGACAGGCGCAGGGTCACGTCTAAGGTTTCCGAGTTTCCTGACAGACCTGCCACGAACTGAAGCGCGCCGGTGACGGTGCTGACCAGCTCGGGTGCGAGGACGCCCGAGGCTTCGGCGATCTCGACCATCTTGCGCCAGTTCTTGGCCTTGATGGCGACCTCTCCGGTGGGAATGCCGCGTGCATCGACGTCTACCGTACCAACGGCTTTCAGTCCCAACTCACCCCATTTGGCGTCCAGATCGCTGATCGCGATCCGGGTGATTTGCGGGCGGGCGGTTTCAACGGCATGCCGATCCCACGGCCCGGTGAAATCGACGCTGGCTTTCAGCAAGGCGCGTTCGAATACGGAAGGCAGAAGTTCACCATTCCCAAATCCCTGAACGAAGGACGAGGCAGGCAGCAGACCGGTTGCTTCGAAATGAATGTCGTGCCGATTGGGCGCGACCGAGGATTTGCGCGTGGCGATCTGCCCGGCCTCAAGCCCGGCGGTCCAGCCCGCGTTGGATTGCATGGTCAGGTTCTCGATCACGATCGAGCTGCGGTCCAGCGGAAGGTCGGGGCTGGGATCGAAAACCAGCGATCCTTTGAAACTGTCGGCCTGAAAGGTGATGTTCTGCAGGGGCGAGGATACGACCTGCTGCCCCGGCCACACCGCGATCACGTGATTGGGCTGATAGGAAAGAGCGAGGATCTGAAATTCCTCCGCACGCCATGCCAGTCCAGTGTCAGGATCAGCCAGTTCAAGCCCGGTGAAGATCGTGTCGAACCGATTGGGAAATCCACGGGTCGAGACATCCTGCGCTTGCGATACCCAGCCCTCGGCCCGACGGTCATCGATCCAAGTGTTGAATGCGCTTTCAACGCCCTTCGCGCCGATGAACCAATACCCGGACCAAAGCCCCGCCAGAACCACTGCAATCACAACCAGCTTACGCATCTTCAATTCCCTTTTTGCACGATACATGCTTATAGGCGTGTGTACTGCGCGAAGGACGGAAGGGCGAGTGAAATGAGCAACGGCGATTTGTGGGTATTTGGCTATGGGTCACTGATGTGGAACCCCGGCTTTGACCATGACGAAGCGCTGGTCGCCACGCTGCCGGATTATCACCGCAGTTTCTGCATGCGATCAATCCATCATCGCGGGACCGAAGACCATCCGGGGCTGGTACTGGCGCTGGACGAGCTGGCTGGCGCACATTGTCAGGGGCTGGCATTCCGTGCCCGTCCCGGCACATATGACCAGACTATGGCTGACCTGCGCGAACGCGAGCTTGTATCCTCGGCCTATTTGGAAAAACGGCTGATGATCGACCTGCGCGATGGCCGCCGGGTCGAGGCCGTGACCTATGTCATCGACCCCGATCACGTGCAGTACTGCCAGATTAATCTGGACGAGCAGGCCCAAATCATCTCGACCGCGGTTGGGGGCAGGGGACCAAATACCGAATACCTTTACAACACCGCCAGCCACCTGACCGAGCTGGGCATCGAGGACGAAGATCTGTCGTGGTTGTCGCGTCAGGTTCGCGCGTTGACAGGCGGTTGAATTCTGCGGACAGAAAGCTTGGCAGGGAATGAAAACCTGCCTATCCTGACGCCAATAATAATGGCGACAAGGACTTACCCCGCATGGATCACCCGGATCGCGGGACGCTGACTGCGCCCAGAAGAAAAGGCATCGAGCCGTCTTTCACTCAACCCGTGCGTCAGATCTTTCTGATGCTGGTGGCCTTGGGCCTTGTCGGCTTCGGCACCTTCGTGGCGTTGCCGCATGTTTTGCCCGTGTTCATGGCGAACCTGTATTTGAACGGGTTCATTCTGTTTGTCTTTGTCATTGGTCTGCTGGCCTGTTTCTGGCAGGTCTGGCAGGTCTTTGCTTCGGTCAGCTGGATCGAAGGCTTTGTCCAACAGCGCGAGGCGCACGATCCTGACAGCGCCCCGCGTTTGCTGGCATCGCTTGCTGCCCTGATGCGCTCGAACCGGGGGACGCAGTTGCAGATCGGGGCCTCGTCCTCGCGTTCGATCCTGGACAGTATCGCCACCCGGATCGACGAAGCGCGCGACATCACGCGCTATATCGTCAACCTTCTGATTTTCCTTGGCCTTCTGGGCACGTTCTTTGGTCTTGCGACGACTGTTCCGGCGGTGGTCGAAACCATCCGCTCGCTTGCGCCGGGGGAAGGCGAAGGCGGGGTCGAGGTGTTCAACCGCCTGATGACCGGGCTGGAAGAGCAACTGGGCGGCATGGGCACGGCGTTCTCGTCCTCGCTTCTGGGGCTTGCCGGGTCGCTGGTTGTTGGATTGATGGAGCTGTTCGCAGGCCACGGCCAGAACAGGTTCTATCGCGAGCTTGAAGAATGGCTGTCGACCATTACCAAGCTCAGCTATGCGTCGGGCGACGGTGAAGATGCATCCGAGGCAGGGGCCTATCTGGGCATTCTGGCCGAGCAAATCGAAACCATGCAGACAATGTTTGTCCAAACGGACGCGCAACGCGCGATGATGGATGAAAGGCTGCGCGCCTTGGCAACCAATGTCGAGGCTTTAACCAACCAGCTTGCGCAGGATGATGGGCAGACACAGGCGTTGATGCAGATTGCCGAAAGCCAAGATGCCGTGCGCCAGATCCTCGAGGCCAATTCCGCGACCGAGGAAGAGCCAGTCGATGCAGAAAGCCGCATGCGTCTGCGCTCGATCGACGTGCAGATGTTGCGCATCTTGGAAGAAATGCAGGCTGGTCGGCAGGAAAGCCTGGCCGACTTGCGCGGTGACCTTGCAACGCTGACCCATGTGATCCGCGTCGCCTCGGGTCAGGAGCAAGGTTAAGCCATGGCGCTTACCCGCCGATCCACCCAACGCATGAGCGGGTCCATCTGGCCCGGCTTTGTGGACGCAATGACCGCGCTTTTACTGGTCTTAATGTTCGTCCTGACGATCTTCATGATCGTACAATTCATCCTGCGCGAGACGATCTCGGGGCAGGCGAACGAACTTGACGAATTGTCGGCGCAGGTGTCCGAACTGGCCGATGCGCTGGGGCTGGAACGCAACCGAACCGAGACCCTTCAGGGCGAGATCGGTACGCTGAACGCAACGCTGACCGAAGCCCGCTCGATCTCGGATGCGCAGGCCGCGATGATTGCCCAGCTGACGACGCAGACCGAAAGCCAAGCTGCCGAATTGGCCGCTCGGGCAGCGAAGATCACCAGTTTCGAGGCGCAGGTGGCGACGCTTTTATCCGAACGGGATCGCGCCTTGGCAGAAGGAGAGGCGCTGACTGCGACCGTTGAAGAGCTTGAAAGCGCACGTACCCAACTGCTGAGCGAACAAGAGGCGTTGCAATTGGCTTTGGCCAAAGCACGCGACGAGGTTGATGCCGGTGCCGAAGCGGCCCGTCTTGCTGCGGCCAAACGCGAGGCGTTGGAGGCTTTGGTAGCTGATCTGGAAGTGAAGGTGACCGAGGGCCAGACGGCGCTGGACGAGGAAGAGGCCGGACGTTTGGCAGAAGCCGCAGCCGCCGAAGCCTTGCGCGAACGGTTGCAGAACGCAGATACCGAACTGACCGCAATGACCTTGGCGCTTGAAGAAGAACGCAAGCGGGCCGAGGAAACGCTGACCCTTCTGGCCGCAGCCAAAGCGGCAGGTGTGGATCTGGATAAGCGCTTGGCGACGGCTTTGCTTCAGCTTGAGGAACAGGCTGCTGCCGGTACGGATTCGGCTGAGCTGCGTGATCGGCTTGAGGCGGAGTTGGCGGCGCGTCTGAATGCCGAACGGGCTGCAACTGAGACGCTCACCCAATCCGAGGAACGTGCGCGCTTGCTGGCGGCCGCCAATCTGGCGCTGGCCGAGGAAGAAGCTGAAAGCGCAGAAAGCCAACGCAAGATCGCGCTGTTGAATGAACAGGTCGCCGCGCTGCGAACGCAGTTGGGGGGCTTGCAGGCAATTTTAGATGCGGGATCGGCCCGCGATCAGGCCGCGCAGGTGCAGATCCAGAAACTTGGCTCCGAACTGAACGCCGCCCTTGCCCGCGTTGCCTCCGAGGAGCGCCGCCGTGCCGAGCTGGAAGAGGCCGAACGCAAACGCCTGGAAGCCGAAGCCAAAGAGCTGTCCGCCTACCGATCTGAATTTTTTGGCAAATTACGTCAGGTTCTGGGGAACCGCGAGGGTGTGCAGATTGTGGGCGACCGGTTCGTATTTTCGTCCGAGGTGCTGTTCGAAAGTGCCCGCGCCGAGCTTCAGCCAGAAGGGCGCGCCCAAGTCGGGCGTGTGGCTGCGCTGTTGGCTGACGTTGCAGGCGAAATCCCTGACGAAGTGGATTGGGTGATCCGCGTCGATGGGCACACAGATAATGTGCCACTTTCCGGACGCGGGGCGTATCGTAATAACTGGGAGCTGAGCCAGGCGCGCGCCCTGTCGGTGGTCGAATACATGATCGACGCGCTGGGCTTCCCGCCCGACCGTTTGGCCGCGACGGGCTTTGGCGAATACCGCCCGGTCAATCCTGCGGACACGCCTGAAGCCCGCGCCGAAAACCGCCGGATCGAGTTGAAGCTGACCGAACGCTAAGGCGTGGTCAGCGTCGTGGTGGTCGCGATGCGGTCGATCTCAACCCCGCCACGCAACAGCGTGGCCGTGCCGTGATATGTACCGGGAAGGGTGTTTTCCGCATGCAACCGACGTCCGGCTGCGCGCATCGTGCGGGCCTGCGTCGTCTCCAACACCTCTTCGTGTTCGATGAAAACGCCGTTGGGTCCATGGATGATTAGCTGCATCTCGTCCCCAGCCAGCGCCCCGAAAATCTGCGCCCAGAACACGAATGCACCGCTGGTGCTGTCAATCGAAGCATGGGCTGCCTTGCCCCACTTCACGGTATCAAAGTCAGGAATTCGGTCGCTGAACCCCGCATTCACGAACCCGCTGGCGCGGTACAGGATCTCGTCTGCCCACAGGGATGTCGCGTCGGTGTCACCACAATAGGTCAGGGGATCGGCGTTGAACGGATCCACGACCTGCTCGTCTTTGCGCAGCGTTAAATGAAGATGCGGAAACTCAGTCCGGCCTGACATGCCGATCTGACCCAGGGGGGTCTGCAGACCGACGCGCTGCCCGACCTCGACCGCGATGCTGTCCTTGCGCATGTGGCAGTACTGGCTTTCCCAACCGCCACCGTGGTCAATCACCACTCCGTTGCCGCAATCCTGCCCATCTGAATGGTCGAACGTGGCCGAAAAAAACTGGTCCGCGCCCCCGTCACGCAGCCGACGCACCACGCCGGGTGCTACCGGGGTGACATCAACGCCCGCCTGCGCGGCCATATCCGATGTCAGCGCGATGTCCGTTCCCTGATGCCCGTCATAGGACAGCACACCGCAAGTGAAATCCGCCGCCCCATTGCTGGGGTCGGCATCCACATAGCTCTGAATGAAGCAATCTTGCCCCAGCGCGCACGCAACCGGGAAGCTGAGAACGGGATCACGCGCCGCAACCGGGGTCGCGGCGCATGTTATCAGTGTTGCAGCCCAAAGGGCGTGCATCAATCGGCGGGCAGAAGCGGGGGCTTCTTGCGGCGGCCGATGCGCGGCGCTTTGGGTTCTTCGTAGCGAAGCTCCAACTTGCCACCTTTGATGCCGACCTGAACCAAGCCACCTTTTGCCAACTTGCCGAACAGAAGTTCCTCGGCCAGCGGCTTCTTGATGTGCTCTTGGATCACGCGGCCCAAGGGACGGGCACCCATCCGGTCGTCATAGCCCTTGTCGGCGATCCATTCGGCGGCGGCTCGGGTCAGTTCGATATGCACGCCGCGGTCCATCAATTGGGCCTCAAGCTGCAGCACGAATTTCTCGACCACTTGCAGGATCACCTCTTTGCCCAGCGGCGCGAAGCTGATCACGGCGTCCAGACGGTTGCGGAATTCCGGCGTGAAGGTGCGCTCGATGGCGGCGGTATCCTCGCCCTCGCGACGGTCACGGCCAAAGCCGATGGCGGCCTTGGCTTGCTCGGACGCGCCTGCGTTCGAGGTCATGATCAGCACCACATTGCGGAAGCTGACGGTGCGGCCGTTATGGTCGGTCAGTTCGCCATTATCCATCACCTGCAGCAGGATGTTGTAGACATCCGGGTGCGCTTTCTCGATCTCGTCCAGCAGCAGCACGCAATGCGGGTGCTGGTCAACGCCGTCGGTCAGAAGACCGCCCTGATCAAACCCGACATAGCCCGGAGGCGCACCGATCAGGCGGCTGACGGCGTGTTTCTCCATATATTCGGACATGTCGAAACGTAGAAGTTCCACACCCAGATTGTCGGCCAGTTGCTTGGCAACCTCGGTCTTGCCCACACCAGTCGGCCCGGCGAACAGATAGTTGCCGATGGGCTTTTCAGGCTCACGCAGTCCGGCGCGCGCCAGTTTGATCGCCGAGGACAGAGCCTCGATCGCGTTATCCTGACCGAACACAACGCGCTTCAGCGATTTCTCGAGATCGCGCAGGACTTCCGCGTCGTCTTTCGAGACGTTCTTTGGCGGAATGCGGGCAATCTTGGCCACGACAGCCTCGATTTCCTTGGTGCCGATGGTTTTCTTGCGCTTTGAGGCGATTAGCAGATGCTGGGCCGCACCCGCTTCGTCGATCACGTCGATGGCTTTGTCCGGCAGCTTGCGGTCGTTGACATAGCGGTCCGACAGCTCGACGGCCGACTTGATCGCATCGGCGGTGTATTTCACGCCATGATGTTCCTCGAAATAGGGCTTCAAGCCCTGCAGGATCTTCACCGCGTCATCAACCGTCGGCTCGTTCACGTCGATCTTTTGGAAACGACGCGACAGGGCGCGGTCTTTTTCGAAATGCTGGCGAAATTCTTTGTATGTGGTCGAGCCCATGCAACGCAGCTTGCCGCCTTGAAGCGCAGGCTTCAGCAGGTTCGAAGCATCCATCGCCCCGCCAGAGGTCGCACCGGCACCGATCACCGTATGGATTTCGTCGATGAACAAAACGGCGTCGGGATGATCCTCAAGCTCTTTCATGACGGCTTTCAGACGTTCCTCGAAGTCACCGCGATAGCGGGTGCCAGCCAACAGCGCGCCCATGTCGAGCGAGTAGATGGTGGTTTCCGACAGGATCTCGGGTGTCTCACCGCCTACGATTTTGGTCGCCAGCCCTTCTGCAATGGCGGTCTTGCCTACGCCCGGGTCGCCCACCAGAAGCGGGTTGTTCTTGCGGCGGCGGCAGAGCACCTGAATGCAGCGTTCCACCTCGCTGTCGCGGCCGATCAGCGGATCGATATCACCCTCACGCGCCTTTGCGTTCAGATCGACGCAGTATTTCCCAAGCGCGCTGTCGTTTTCTTCGGCGGGCTGCGCGTCTTGCACGTCCTCGTCGTCGAAGTCCGGCGTGCCCGAGATCGAGCGGGACTCGCCAAAGCCGGGCTCTTTCGCGACACCGTGGGCGATATAGTTCACCGCATCATAGCGCGTCATGTCCTGCTCTTGCAGGAAGAAGGCCGCGTTCGATTCGCGTTCGGCGAAGATGGCGACCAGCACATTGGCGCCGGTCACTTCGGTCCGGCCCGAGCTTTGGACATGGATCGCGGCGCGTTGGATCACGCGCTGGAATGCGGCGGTCGGGACCGCTTCGTTGCCTTCGATGTCGGTGATCAGGGTGGTCAGTTCTTCGTCGATGAACTCGACAAGTACTTTGCGCAGCACGTCCAGATCGACCGAACACGCCTGCATTACGCGTGTCGCGTCTGGTTCGTCCAGAAGCGCCAGCAGCAGGTGCTCAAGCGTCGCAAGCTCGTGCTTGCGGTCGTTTGCCAAAGCCAATGCCTGATGGATGGCTTCTTCGAGGGGTTTTGAAAAAGATGGCATGTTGCGCACTCCTCGTAAGTTCAGCGGTGGACATCGCTGGCGATTTCTTCGCCTTTTTACCGTTGCCTCATAGTATTAAGGTTCGGTTTTCCTTGCGTCGCTATCAAGACCCTTTTGGTCAATTTCTGCTCGCACAAGCGTGATTTCTTGAGAATCGCCTTAGAAATCGTCTTTCCGGGCGCGGATCTCGGCAAAGACCTGGGCGTCGGCTGCGGCTTCCATATGTAGGGCGGCTTTGACGGACGACAAGTGCGCGCGCAGAAAAGGGTTGGTTTCCAGTTCGTCCGACAGCAGGGACGGGACGGTGGGCTGGCGCTCGGCGCGGGCGGCTTCGACCCGCTCGCGGCGTGCGCGCAGGGCGTCATTTTCCGGCTCGATGGTCAGCGCGAACGAGATATTGCCGCCGGTATACTCATGACCCGAGCAGATCAGCGTATCAGCGGGCAGCGCCATAAGGCGTTGCAGGCTGTCCCACATCTGTTCGGGACGGCCCTCAAACAAACGTCCGCAGCCCATCGCCATCAAGCTGTCACCTGTGAAAGCGGCCTTGGCGGCAGGGACATAGAACGCGATATGGCCGATCGTGTGGCCGGGCACGTCCAGCACCAGAACCTCGTGGCCTGCGAAGTCGAAACCGGTTCCTGGAACCAGGGCTTGATCTAGCGGAGGTAGGCGGTGCGCGTCGGCTTCGGCACCGATCACGCGGGCACCAGTGGCGGCAACTAGATTGGCAACACCGTCAATATGGTCCCAGTGGTGATGGGTCAGCCAGATCTCGGACAGGGTCCAGCCGCGCTGTTCCAGTTCGTCCTCGATGGGCAGGGTTTCGGGCGCATCGATCAGCGCTGTCTTCCCTGACTTGGCGTCATGTAGCAAAAATGCATAATTATCCGAAAGGCAGGGAATTGTGACGAGTTCGAGCATATTGGTTCTCCGTGGTGGTGAAACAGTCTTGCTCAAACACACCCGAGCCTCAATACTGGTAATGCGCCCGAGGGATAAAAATGGCGGGAGAAAAACCACATTCGATCGCGCATGAGCGCGGAGATGGCCGCATGTCAGCGCCATCTGCGTCTCGAAATTTGTTTCCGATTTTAGACGCCATGAGGCCATATGTGCCGAAACAAGGCGTCGCGCTAGAGCTTGCCTCGGGTACGGGCGAGCATATCGTTGAATATGCCAGACACTTTCCGGGTGTGATCTGGCAACCGACCGATGTTGACCCCGCGCGCCTGAACAGCATTGATGCATGGCGCGCCGAGAAAGGGGTCGAAAACATGCGTTTGGCGCAGTGGCTGGATGCCAGCGCTCCGTCGTGGCGCACCGGACCAATGTCGATGATCGTGACCGTAAACCTGATGCACCTGATCGATGCGCCCACCTCGCGTGCCGTGATTGCAGGCGTTGCGCGCAATCTGGCGCCCGGGGCCTATTGGTTCCTGTACGGGCCGTTCCGAACCGGTGGGGTGTTTCGCAGTGAAGGGGACGAGACATTTCATGCGTCTCTGGCAGCGCATGATCCGCAGATCGGCTACAAGGATCTTGAGAAGGTCGAGGCGTGGGCCGCGGACGCTGGGCTGCGCCGTGCCGATCTGATCGAGATGCCCGCAAACAATCTGGCACTGGTTTTGCGTCGCGCCGCGCGGTGAAGATGGCCATTCCAATTTTTGGGCGTTCGGGTAGTCTCGGCCTTGAACTGACAAGGGCCGAATGACGCGTCATGCATCTTGATGTGCAGGATCTGAGGAATTTTTATTACCGCAGCATGTTGGGGCGCGCGGCGCAAAAGGCGATCCGTGACAAAGTGGTCAGCCTGTGGCCTGAAACACAATCCAAAGGGCAAACCGTCGCTGGCTATGGATTTGCCGTGCCGTTGCTGCGCCCCTACCTGCCGACGGCGCGTCGGGTGGTCGGGTTGATGCCCGCGCCGCAGGGGGTGATGCCGTGGCCTGCGGGTATGCCCAATGTCTCGGTTCTGGTGGAAGATACCTTGTGGCCCTTGGACACCGGGGTCGTGGATCGCCTTGTGGTGATGCATGGGCTTGAGACATCTGATACGCCCAGTCAACTGCTTGAAGAATGCTACCGCGTGCTTGGCCCCGGCGGGCGTGCCATGTTCATTGCCCCGAACCGGGCCGGACTGTGGGCGCGTTCGGATGCAACGCCGTTTGGCTTTGGGCGGCCCTATTCGCTGGGGCAGCTTGAAGGCCAGCTGCGCGAGCATGGGTTCAAGATCGAACGGCACCTGTCGCTGCTCTATCAGCCGCCTTCGTCCAAGCGGTTCTGGTTGAAGACAGGGACTTTCTGGGAACGGGCAGGACACCAACTTCCCGTCATCCTTGCGGGCGGTGTCCTGATGGTCGAGGTGACCAAGCAGGTGCCGGCCCCCAAACGCCCCGGCTTGGCGCAGGCTGTGCGCCGTCCACTGAAGGTTCTGGAAGGGCTGGGCGTCCCCGAGCCCAGCACCCCGCGACAAGGACTGCTTTAAGTATAGAATCAGTCCTGTGCCGACCCAAGTTCTTTGGTCATCACGATGCCCGATCCTCCTTGATTCTCTCGCAAACCCTGTTTCGGTATGCAAATGTATTCCGTTTTATGTGGCCCGAGTTTCACCCCGTGATCGGCAAATTGTCCCTAGGGTTAAGGGGTATGCGCGGATTGGCGGCGAAATCTAACGAAACCTAAGCAGGAAATGTTGGCGATAAACCCGCGCAAGCCTGTTGCGAGGTGGGGTATTCCCTGCTACATGCGACGACGATTTAGATAGTGCGCGCGAAAGTGCGGCTTCTGTAGGCCGCCCCGGTTTGTCCAAACAAACCACAATGGGGCATAGTACATCGGAAGGGTGGACGTGTCCGAACCAGTCTCGATCTCAACTGGCATTGCCCAACGTTATGCCACGGCCATCTTTGAGTTGGCCAAAGAGGGCAAAGAACTGAAAGCAGTTGAAGCGGATGTTGCCGCTATTGATGCTGCTCTCGCCGATAGCTCTGATCTTGTCGACCTGATTAATTCGCCGGTGTACACCCGCGATGAACAGGCCGCCGTGATTGCAGCTATCGCCAAGAAAATGAAACTTTCGTCAACGGTCGCAAACGCACTGAGCCTGATGGCTCAGAAACGTCGTTTGTTCGTGCTGCCTCAGCTTCTGGACGCCATGCGCGCCCTGATCGCAGAGGATAAGGGTGAGATCACCGCAGAGGTGACCGCAGCCAAAGCCATGACCAAGGCGCAACAAGACAAACTTGCCAAGGCTTTGAAAGCCTCAACCGGCAAGGATGTAAACATCAACCTGGCCGTCGATGAAGCACTTATCGGTGGCCTGGTCGTGAAACTGGGCTCGCAAATGATCGACACGTCGGTCAAGGCCAAGCTCGATGCACTTCAGAATTCCATGAAAGAGGTCGGATAATGGGTATCCAAGCAGCAGAAATTTCTGCGATCCTGAAGGACCAGATCAAGAACTTCGGCCAGGAAGCCGAAGTGGCCGAAGTTGGCCGCGTTCTGTCGGTCGGTGACGGTATCGCTCGTGTATACGGTCTGGACAATGTTCAGGCAGGTGAGATGGTCGAATTCCCCGGTGGTATCCGCGGGATGGCTCTGAACCTTGAAGCTGACAACGTTGGTGTTGTTATCTTCGGTTCCGACCGCGACATTAAAGAAGGCGACACTGTAAAGCGCACGAACTCGATCGTGGACGTGCCCGCAGGTGACGAACTTCTGGGTCGCGTTGTTGACGGTCTGGGTAACCCGATCGACGGCAAAGGTCCGATCAAAACCAAAAAGCGCAACGTTGCTGACGTTAAAGCACCGGGCATCATCCCGCGTAAATCGGTTCACGAGCCGATGGCAACCGGCCTGAAATCGGTTGACGCGATGATCCCGATCGGCCGTGGCCAGCGAGAGCTGATCATTGGCGACCGTCAGACCGGTAAAACTGCCGTTGCTCTGGACGCGATCCTGAACCAGAAGTCGTACAACGAAGCCGCTGGCGACGACGAGAGCAAGAAGCTCTACTGCGTCTACGTAGCTGTTGGCCAGAAGCGCTCGACTGTTGCGCAGCTGGTGAAGAAACTGGAAGAAACCGGCGCGATCGAATACACGATCGTCGTTGCTGCAACCGCTTCGGACCCCGCTCCGATGCAGTTCCTGGCACCCTATGCCGCAACCGCCATGGCCGAGCACTTCCGTGACAACGGTCGCCACGCCCTGATCATCTATGATGACCTGTCGAAACAGGCTGTGTCCTATCGTCAGATGTCGCTGCTTCTGCGTCGCCCGCCGGGCCGTGAAGCTTACCCGGGTGACGTTTTCTATCTTCACTCGCGCCTGCTGGAACGTTCGGCCAAGCTGAACGAAGACTATGGCTCGGGCTCGCTGACCGCTCTGCCGGTTATCGAAACCCAGGGTGGCGACGTGTCGGCCTTTATTCCGACCAACGTTATCTCGATCACCGACGGCCAGATCTTCCTGGAAACCGAGTTGTTCTACCAGGGTATCCGCCCTGCTGTGAACACCGGTCTGTCGGTTTCGCGTGTTGGTTCGTCGGCTCAGACGAAAGCAATGTCGTCGGTTGCCGGTCCGGTTAAACTGTCGCTGGCTCAGTATCGCGAGATGGCCGCCTTCGCTCAGTTCGGTTCGGACCTTGATGCCTCGACCCAGCAGCTGCTGAACCGTGGCGCCCGTCTGACGGAACTGATGAAGCAGTCTCAGTATTCGCCGCTGACCAACGCTGAGATCGTCTGCGTGATCTACGCCGGTACCAATGGCTACCTGGACAAGATCAACGTGTCGGAAGTTGGTCGTTTTGAAGCTGGCCTTCTGAACCACCTGCGTCAGAAACACGCTGATCTTCTTGCCGACATCACCAACAATGACCGCAAGGTTAAAGGTGAGCTTGAGGACAAGGTCAAAGCAGCGCTGGACGCGTTCGCCGCTGACTTCGCTTAAGGGGGCTCAGACAGATGCCCAACCTTAAGGACCTCAAAAATCGGATCGAAAGCGTCAAGTCGACGCGGAAGATCACGAAGGCCATGCAGATGGTGGCCGCCGCGAAACTGCGGCGGGCACAGGAAGCGGCCGAAGCAGGTCGTCCCTACGCAGAGCGGTTCAACGCCGTTCTGGGTGGGCTGGCAGCTTCGTCGGGGGGCGACAGCGCTCCGAAACTGCTTTCGGGTACGGGTTCGGATCAAGTCCACATGCTTGTGGTCATGACCGCCGAGCGCGGCCTTTGCGGTGGCTTCAACTCGTCGATCGCCAAATTGGCGCGTGCGAAAGCTGAAGAGCTGATCGCTTCTGGCAAAACGGTTAAAATGCTGACCGTTGGCAAGAAGGGTCGTGAGCAACTGAAGCGCGACTTCGGAGACCAGATGGTTGACCATGTGGATCTTTCGGCTGTGCGCAATGTTGGATACGACAATGCTCAGGCAATCGCCAACGATCTTATCCATCGTTTCAACGAAGGTGAGTTCGACGTCGCGACGATCTTCTACAACAAGTTCGAAAGCGTGATCAGCCAGATCCCGACTGCCCAGCAGGTTATCCCGGCCAGCTTCGACGCCCCTGCAGAGGGTGCGGAAGAAGTGTCGACCGTTTATGACTATGAGCCGTCGGAAGAAGGCATTCTTGCAACGCTGCTGCCTTCGGGTGTGGCCACGCAGGTCTTCACCGCGCTGTTGGAAAACGGAGCCTCGGAGCAGGGCGCGCGGATGTCCGCAATGGACAACGCTACCCGCAACGCAGGCGACATGATCGACAAACTGACCATTCAGTTCAACCGTTCGCGTCAGGCCGTGATCACCAACGAACTTATCGAAATCATTTCGGGCGCCGAGGCGCTCTAAGGAACCGGAGAAACAACAATGGCTAACGCTAAAGGTAAGATCACCCAGGTGATTGGCGCCGTTGTGGACGTTCAGTTCGAGGATGAACTTCCCGCAATTTTGAACGCCCTGAACACCGACAACAATGGCAACAAACTTGTTCTTGAAGTGGCACAGCACCTTGGTGAAAACACCGTCCGCTGTATCGCTATGGACGCGTCCGAAGGTCTGGTCCGCGGTCAGGAAGTAACTGACACCGGCGCACCGATCTCGGTGCCGATCGGCAACGCAACTCTGGGCCGCATCCTGAACGTCATCGGCGAGCCGGTTGACGAAAAAGGCCCCGTGAAATCGAAAGAAAGCCGCCCGATCCACGGCGACGCGCCTGCTTTTGAAGATCAGTCGACCGAGACCGAAATTCTGACCACCGGCATTAAGGTTATCGACCTGCTGGCCCCCTACACCAAGGGTGGTAAAATTGGTCTGTTCGGCGGTGCCGGCGTTGGTAAAACCGTTCTGATCATGGAACTGATCAACAACATCGCTAAAGTGCACTCGGGTGTGTCCGTGTTCGCTGGTGTTGGTGAGCGTACCCGTGAAGGCAACGACCTTTACCACGAGATGATCGAATCGGGCGTTATCGTTCCCGACGATCTTGAGAAGTCGAAAATTGCGCTGGTCTACGGCCAGATGAACGAGCCTCCCGGTGCACGTATGCGTGTTGCTCTGTCGGGTCTGACCCTGGCGGAACAGTTCCGTGACGACACTGGTTCGGACGTTCTGTTCTTCGTCGACAACATCTTCCGCTTCACCCAAGCTGGTTCGGAAGTTTCGGCTCTGCTGGGTCGTATTCCTTCGGCGGTTGGTTATCAGCCGACGCTGGCCACCGACATGGGTGCCATGCAGGAACGTATTTCGTCGACCAAATCGGGTTCGATTACTTCGGTTCAGGCCGTGTATGTTCCCGCAGATGACCTTACCGACCCTGCACCTGCAACCTCGTTTGCTCACCTTGATGCAACCACCGTTCTCGACCGTTCGATCTCGGAAAAAGGCATCTACCCGGCGGTTGACCCGCTTGGTTCGACCTCGCGTCTGCTTGACCCGCTGGTCATCGGTGAAGAGCACTACAAAGTTGCCACCGACGTTCAGGAAATCCTTCAGCGCTATAAATCGCTGCAGGACATCATCGCCATCCTTGGCATGGACGAACTGTCGGAAGAAGATAAGCTGACTGTTGCGCGCGCTCGTAAGATCGAACGCTTCCTGTCGCAGCCCTTCGACGTGGCAAAAGTGTTCACCGGCTCGGACGGTGTGCAGGTTCCGCTGGAAGACACCATCAAGTCGTTCAAGGCTGTTGTGGCTGGCGAATACGACCACCTGCCCGAAGGCGCCTTCTACATGGTTGGCGGCATCGATGAAGTGATCGCTAAAGCCGAAAAGATGGCGGCAGACGCTGCTTAAGCTGAACCGCTGAAGGAGGGCCTCTGATGGCTGATACGATGCAATTCGACCTGGTGTCGCCCGAACGGAGCCTCGCTTCGCTTCAGGCGACTGCGGTCCAGCTGCCGGGTGCCGACGGTGACCTGACGGCGATGCCGAACCACGCACCGACGATCACGACGCTGCGTCCCGGTATCGTTCGCGTCGAGTCCCCCGAAGGCAATGCCGAGTTCGCAGTCACGGGCGGTTTCGCCGAAGTGACCGCCAACGGCACCTCGGTTCTGGCTGAACGTGCCCTGCCTGTTTCGGAAGTGACACAGGACGTTCTTGATGGCTTCGTTTCGGATGCGGCTGCCGCATCGGAAAACGCAACCGCCGAGAACTTGGACGAGCTGGCCAAACGCACGGTAGATATCGCTGCAATGGCAAGCGAGCTGGGTCTGTCCGTGAAAGGCTAAGCCCACGGAACATGATTATCGAAAAGCCCCGCCCAACCGGCGGGGCTTTTTGCATTTGCGCTTTCCCACGCTTCGGGTCACAGATATGCGCAAAGGAGCGCGACATGCAAAAACGCGGTGCAATTTGGTTCATCCTGGCCACCATCCTGCTGGATGCGGTGGGCATTGGCATCGTGTTTCCCATTATGCCGGACCTGATGGAGCGTGTTGGGGCTGCCAACACGGCTGATGGTGCGTTCTGGGGTGGCATTCTGATGGCCTCATATGCGGCAATGCAGTTTCTATTCGCGCCGATCATCGGAGGGATTTCGGACAGCCTTGGGCGTCGCCCCGTTTTGCTTCTGGCGCTGGTCGCGCTGGCAGTGGATTATGTGGTCATGGCTCTGGCCACCACGTTCTGGTGGCTGCTATTAGGGCGTGTTCTGGCTGGAATTGCTGGCGCGACCTATATCACTGCGACGGCCTATCTGGCGGACATATCGAAGCCCGAGGAACGGGCCGCAAACTTTGGATTGATCGGGGCCACGTTCGGCATCGGGTTTGTCATGGGTCCTGCAATCGGTGGACTGGTTGCCGGCATTCACATAACAGCGCCGTTCTGGCTTGCGGCGGTTTTGGCTACGCTAAACGTGGCGTTCGGCCTGTTCTTGTTGCCTGAAAGCCTGGCACCCGAGAAGCGTCGTGCCTTCACAAAGCGAGACTTAAATCCGTTCGGCTCGATCTTGGATGCATTCCGTCTGCCCGGTCTGATGCTGCCATTGATCCTGATCTTCGCATTCGAGTTTGCCAACATGGTCTATCCGACCCTGTGGGCTTTTTGGACACGAGAAGTTTTTGGTTGGGGAACCGCATTGATTGGTATCTCGCTGGCGTCGTACGGGATCGCAGTGGCCTTCACGCAAGGTGTCGTCATGCGGTTCATGCTGCCCAAGCTTGGCGAGTACCGAACCCTGATCTTCTCGATCATCTGCGCGATTGCGGCATTCGTAGCGTTCGGGCTGACTGGAAACGCCTGGGTGATGTTCTCGTTCATCATCGTCGCGGCATTAGCGGACATGGCGCCTCCGACCATGACGGCCATGATGGCCAACATGGTGTCTGAAGATCGACAGGGGTTGTTACAGGGCGTCATCGCAAGTCTTGGCTCAATCGCGGCCGTCATTGCGCCCATGGTGGTGACAGGTGTCTTTCAGTTTTTCGCGAATGCGAACGCCCCGATCTACTTGCCTGGTGCGCCATTCCTGCTGTCCGGGCTTATGGTTTTGATCCTTCTGCCCTACTTTTTACGTTTGAAAACTCAGCCTTAACTTGTTTTGAACATAGTTTTAGGCAAGAATTGTCCTAATTTTATGGACGACGTTAAATTATGAAGAGAATTAGACCCCAAATGCTGGGCGTGGATCAGGGCAGCAAAGTTCTGTTCTCGGATTTCGAGGACGATGGCGAGATGTGGACAGGCAGTGGTCCACGCAAAACGCGGATAGCGATCCGGTTTTCTGAGCCCTTCCTGACGCCACCCACAGTCACCGTGTCGATGTCGATGTGGGACATTGCTGGTGAAAGCAACCAACGGGCAGATATCATGGCCGAGAACGTGACGACCGAGGGGTTTGATATTCTGTTCCGCACTTGGGGGGATACGCGGGTCGCGCGTGTCCGCACGGACTGGCTTGCCATCGGCGAAGTTGTCGACGACGAGATGTGGGATGTTTGACGACAAACCTGACCACTAAAAAAGGGCCCCGTGGGGCCCTTTCGCGTTTCTGGCATCCAGAGTGGATCAGGAGTACATGCCTTCGTAAAGCGGCTCTAGCGTGTCGTGGTCGAACAGCGACGACACTGACGTGCCACCCCAGATGTTCAGGATCGCTTGTGCAAACATCGGGGCAGTCGGAACCACGCGGATGTTCTTAGCGTCCAGAACCGGCTGGGTCGGCTCGATGGAATCGGTGATCACCAAGGATTTCATCACCGAATTCTGAACGCGCTCGACCGCCGGGCCGGACATGACGCCATGGGTAATGTAGGAATGCACTTCCTGCGCGCCTTGCTCCATCAGCACTTCGGCTGCTTTGCACAGGGTGCCTGCGGTATCGCAAATGTCGTCCACGATGATGCAGCGCTTGCCTTCCACGTTGCCGATCACGGTCATCTCGGCCACTTCACCGGCTTTCTCGCGACGTTTGTCGACGATTGCCAGCGGGGCACCGATGCGTTTCGCCAGTTCACGGGCGCGGGCCACACCGCCCACGTCAGGCGAGATCACCATCACTTCGTCCAGGCAATCCTTGAAGTGATGCTTTACGTCCAGCGCGAAGATCGGGCTGGCATAGAGGTTGTCCACCGGAATGTCGAAGAAACCCTGGATCTGGGCGGCGTGCAGGTCCATGGTCAGAACCCGCTCGATGCCCGACTGGGCGATCAGGTTGGCCACCAGCTTGGCCGAGATCGGCGTGCGGGCCTTAGTGCGACGATCCTGACGGGCATAGCCGAAATACGGGATCACGGCGGTAGCAGACCGGGCCGACGAGCGGCGCAGCGTGTCTGCCATGATCAGCAGTTCCATCAGGTTGTCATTCGCCGGGTTCGAGGTCGACTGAATGATGAACATATCCTCGCCGCGGACGTTCTCGTAGATCTCGACGAACACCTCTTGGTCGTTGAAGCGTTCGACGCGAGCGTCGACCAAGCCGACACTCGCGCCACGATGCATGGACATGCGTTTGGCGACAGCTTCGGCCAGCGGGCGGTTGGCATTGCCCGAGATGAGTTTCGGTTCGGTGATGGAAGGCATGGCAGCAGATCCCAGAATTGCTCTGTATGACAGAATCGTGACGTTGACACCCAATAGCATCGGGATAGATTTCGGGAAACAGCATTGGCGCAACAGGAGGCCGAAAAATGGGCCATATTGACTATTATTTCACGGTACTTTCGCCGTGGGCTTTCTTTGGCGGCAAGCGGTTTGCGCAGATCGCGGACAAGCACGGGGTGTCGGTCACGTTCAAGCCGGTCGACATCGGGCAGCTTTTCACTCGCACCGGGGGGCAGTTGCCCAAGGATCGCCACCCCTCGCGCATGGAGTATCGCATGCAAGAGCTGAAGCGCTGGTCCAAGGCGCTGAACATGCCAATCAACTTTAATCCGGCGCATTGGCCGACCAATGGCGCGCCTGCGTCTTATGCGATCATTGCGGCTCAGAATGCGGGAGCCGGGGATGTCGCTGCTCTGGTCGACGCCCTAATGCGCTCGATCTGGATGGACGAGAAAGACATCGCCGAGGACGCGGTCATCAAGGACTGCCTTTCAGAGGCCGGGTTTGATCCGTCTCTGGCGGACAGCGGTCTTTTGATGGGGGCCGAGACTTATGCGCGAAACTCCGACGACGCGGTGAACGCTGGCGCGTTCGGCTCGCCCTTCTATGTCTGCGACGATGGCGAGAAGTTCTGGGGTCAGGACCGCCTTGACCTGCTGGATGCACATCTGGCCGAGCGGGGCTGAACATGCTGGAAGAACTGGGCAGCTGCCCGACCTATTGGGACCGGCAGGGTTCGGGCCCGCACGAGGCGCTGTTCATCCACTGCTCGTTGGCGCATTCCGGTGCCTGGCGCGGTGTGCGGACGGTGTTGGGCGATGATCTGACGTCGCTTGCCTATGACCTGCCGGGACATGGGCGCAGTGCGGATTGGGACGAGCAGGGTGATTATCAGGACACCGCCACGCAGGCCGCGTTGGATCTGCTGGACCGCCACGCGCATGGGCCGGTCGATCTGGTTGGGCACAGCTTTGGCGGCACGATTGCTTTGCGCGTGGCCCAGATGGCACCCGAAAAAGTGCGCAGCCTGACCCTGTTCGAACCGGTCCTGTTTGCGACCGCCAAGGACGACCCTGCTTATGTCGAGAACAACACCTATATGAATGGCGTTTTTGCGGACGCCATGCGCGCGGGCGACCGGATGGAAGCCGCCCGCCTGTTCAACTGCCAATGGGGCAGCGATGCGGGGTGGGAAGCGCTGCCCGAGCGTCTGAAAGCCGATATGGCAAAGCAGATCCACCTGATCCCGGCCGCGCGCGGTGTGACGCATGAGGACGTGCACGGGCAGGTCGCGCCGGGCGCGTTGGAGAAAGTTATCCTGCCGGTTCTGCTGCTGGAAGGTGAACGCTCGCCCGATTTGGTGCGCGCGGTTCATGATCGGATGCAGGCCCGGTTCCCAAATCTGCGCCGCAAGGTAATCGCGGGCGCAGGGCATATGGGGCCGATCAGCCATCCGCGTGAGGTCGCCGCTTGCATTCGCGAGCACGTATCGCAGGCTGAAACTGACTGACCAATGCGCGGTGCGGGATTATCCCCGCGCCAGCGCGATAAACCGATCGATATTCTCGTCCGACATCGACCAGTCGGCCACCATGCGGGCGATCAATATTTCGTCGGGGTCGTCGCCTTCCAGCTGACCTTCCCAGACATAGTACGCCGCGCCGGCGTCATGCAGGCGCTGATGGCCCGCGCGGGTCCAGCCAGCAAAGCTCATGTTGGCGTCAGGTTCATGCGGGAAGACGACGCCGTCGATCTGCTTTAGTCCGCGCACCAAACGGGCGTTCGCCGCGTTCGACTGACGTGCCAGATCAAGCCACAAATCGCCGTCCAGATAGGCCAACATCTGCGCTGCCAGATAGCGGTTCTTCGAGAACAGGTGTCCGCCGCGTTTCCGGCGGAGTTCGAATTCCCACGCGTGTTTGGGGTCGAAGAAGATCACCGCCTCGACACCCATACAGCCGTTCTTGGTGCCGCCGAAGCTAACCACATTCACGCCGGCCTTCCATGTCATCTCGGCGGGGGTACACCCCAAAGCAACGAGTGCATTGGCAAAGCGCGCACCGTCCAGATGGACGGGCAGATCATAACCCTTGGCAACGTCGCATAGAGCCTCAATCTCGGCCACGGAATAGACCGTGCCACGTTCGGTCACGTTGGTGATCGACACCGGTCCACGCTGCGGACCATGCACGCCGCGACTTTCCTCGCCCACGATAGACGCGCTCAGCGCGTCAGGCGACATTTTCGCGTGCTTGGCAGGGACCAAAGTTAGCTTTGCGCCGCCGGTGTAGAACTCGGGCGCGTTGCACTCATCCTCGTGGATATGCGCTTGCGGCGAGCAGAAGATCGTGTCGAAGGGACGTGTCAGGGTCGCCAGAGAAATCGAGTTCGCCGCCGTGCCCGTTGCCACCAGATAGACCGCCGCCTCGGGGGCTTCAAAGATCTCGCGAATGCGGGACGTGACCTGTGCCATGATGTCGTCAGCCCCATAGGGCATGGCGTAACCTTCGTTGGCGCGCGCCAGCGCGGCCATCACATTCGGGTGCACGGGCCCCGTGTTGTCAGAGGCGAAAAACATCAGTGTGGCTCCTCGATCAGGTGGTCTTCCCATTCGTCTTCCGGGACTTCGAATTCCGGCACCGTCCAGCCCTGAACGCTGCGCCCGGCCTTGTGCACGCTGTCCGGATCGCCCGACACCAGCGGGTGCCAGTCATACAAAGGCTTGCCTTCGTGACGCAGGCGATAGGCGCAGGATGCGGGCATGAAATAGGCGGTTTCGCCGATGTTCTCCGGTGTCAGATGGATGCATTCCGGCACGAATTGCAGGCGAATATCATATTGCGAACATTGGCAGGTCTCGCCATCCAGAAGGCGGCAGGCCACGCGGGTAAAGACGACCTCTCCGGTCTCTTCATCTTCCAGCTTGTTCAGGCAGCATTTGCCGCAGCCATCGCACAGTGCTTCCCATTCCTCAGGCGTCAGCTGATCCAGAGGATGTTCCCAGAATTTCTTACGCAGGGGCTTGCCCATCAGTCGGCCAGAAAATCGGCCGCAATCCGCATTTCGCGCAGGGGGCGGACGCGGGCAATCGATTCCTGATAGATCGGATGCGCCTTATAGGCGGCCAACTGGGCCTCGTCTTCAAACTCGCCATAGACGACCACGTCGGGCGAGGGGCCGGGGATCGGATCCTCGAACCGGTTCTCGGCGATTTCCAGACGGATGCAGTCGGGGATGCCTTTCAAAAGCTCCAGACCTTCGCGAACGCGGTCGCGGTCTTCGGGGCGTTTGGCAGTGAAGAAAACGATATGGCGGATCATGGGCGGCTCGGAAGTTGAGAGAGTATGTCGCGCGCACGGGCGCAGTCGGCGTCCATCTGGGCGATCAAGGCATCGAGCCCGTCGAACACCTCTTCCGGGCGCAGATAGTCGATCAAGGCAACCGACAGCTGTTCGCCATAAATGTCGCCCTTGAAATTGAAAATGAAGCTTTCGATGTTGGGCAGGTTTTCCCCAAACATCGGGCGCGTCCCCATCGAAGCCGCGCCGCCATAGACGCCCTGATGCGGGCCGGTCAGGATCTCGACCTCGACCACATAGACGCCGAATTTCGGTGGGTGCAGACCCGCGATGGACATGTTTGCGGTGGGATATCCCAGATCGCGACCACGCTGGTCGCCTCGGATCACTTCGCCGTCGATGCGATGCCAGTGGCCTAGCATCCGGGCCGCATCACCCGGGCGGCCCTCGGTCAGGGCTCTGCGGATCGCGGTCGAGCTGACCTCGCCCACATCATCTGACATGAGCGGCGCAACGGTGACACCAAAGCCCAGCTCTTTGCCAAGCGCCACGAGCACTTCGGGTGTGCCAGCGCGATCCTTTCCGAAATGGAAATCTGCGCCAACAAAGACATGGGTCAGGCCCAGCCCGTCGACGATCACGTCACGGGCGAACTCTTCGGGTGTCAGGGCGGACAGGGTGTCGTTGAAGCTGAGTTCAAACAGCGCCTCGATCCCCAGCTTCTCAAGCCGGTGCGCGCGCGTGTCGGCGTTCATCAGGCGAAACGGAGGGGCCTTCGGCGCGAAATACTCGCGCGGGTGGGGTTCGAACGTCATCACGCCCAAAGGAGCGCCCAGTTCGGCTGCTTTCTGACGGGCGATGTTGATCACATATTGGTGGCCCAGATGGACACCGTCGAAATTGCCGATGACGGCTGTGGCGCCTCGGTCAGATGGGTCTACAAACTGATAGTCACGAATGATCCGCATATGCTGGCCTTAGCGGTCTGGCGGGGCCTGTGCAAGCCCAAGGCGGCTTGCAGACCGAATTCGTGAGAACACCTGCCCACTGTCGCAGCATAGCCGTGCTTCGCCCGGCAGATTTAGTGCCTCCGGCGGGGATACTTACGACAAGAAAAAAGCGGCGCATTTTCTTGTTTCAAATATCTTGGGGTGAGAGCCGCAGGCTCGAGGGGCAAAGCCCCTGATCCATCAGTCCAGCTTGGCGGACGGCGCCAGAACCTTGGCCTCGCCCTTCAGGACAGGCTTGCCATCGACCAGACATTCGGTCTTCAGCGTCACGCGACGTTTGGCATGGTCGATGTCCATCACGGTCACTTCAGCGCGCACGACGTCACCGGGGCGCACAGGGGCCAAGAAGGTCAGTTGCTGGCCCATATAGATGGTGCCGTGCCCGGGCAGCTGTTCGCCAATCACGGCCGAGATCAGGCCAGCGCTAAGCATCCCGTGGGCGATACGGCCCTGAAAGATCGTATCTTTCGCAAAGTCGTCATCCAGATGCACCGGATTGCGGTCGGTCGAGACCTCGGCAAACAGTTCGATGTCACGGTCGGTCACCTCTTTGACGATGTGGCGCGACATACCGATTTCCAGCTCTTCAATGCAGATCGTTCCGCGCGGGAAATTGTCCAACATTTTGTCCTCCGGGTAACAAATGGACGAATTGTCGTCCGTATCGGTAATAACATTACTTTGCAGTTGCAGAAAAAATCAAGGGGTAATCTGCGTAGAAATACCGCATGACGCCCGCGTCAGGTGGACGCAGTGGCGCGGAAATCGACCGGACGGATCGAGAGGAATAGTTTTAAATCAGGTGCTTAAGTCAGCGCAGATAGCCGATTGCATATGTCGGTGTGATCATCTGCGACTGGATATATTGATCCAATGCGTCTGGATCGGGCTGCGCGCGGGTTTTCGTCTCGTCCCGCGCGAGGCCGCCGGTGATGAAAAGAGAATCGATATCTTCGCCCAAGGCACCTTTGATGTCGGTCGCGATGCCGTCGCCGATGGCAAGGATGCGGTTGTCCGGTGTCGACCGACCTTCGGCCACCATGCGGCGGTGGGCGAGGTCATAGATCGGCGGGTGAGGTTTGCCGAAATAGAGGCTTTCGCCACCCATCTCAGAATACATCTGCGCGATTGCGCCCGCGCACCATTCGCGGGCTTCGCCACGGTCCACAATGATGTCGGGGTTTGCGCAAAGCAGCTTGGCCCCGCGCTGTTTCGCCATCAGCAGGTCTGCGCGCCATGTGTCAGGATCCGCCATCGGGTCGAAGGGGCCACAGCAGACGATACCCTCGGCCTCGGCCACGGGGACGCGCGTGATCTCTACCGGGGTGTGGATTACTTCCATCGGCTCGAAGAAACCTGCGTCGCGTTCCCACTCGCCCATGAAATAGACCTTGTTGCCCACCGCACCCGTGAACATCGCCGCCCGCGCGCTGTCGCCAGACGTGGCGATGGTGTCATAGCAATCCGAGGGCACGCCGAATTCCGGCAGCTGCTCCATCACGCCCGCGCGGGGTTTGGGCGAGTTTGTGACCAAGATCACATAGCCCCCATTCGCGCGATAGGCGCGCAGGGCGGCCACAGCCTCGTCAAACGCGGTGATCCCATTGTGCACACAGCCCCAGAGGTCGACGAACAACGCGTCGTAGTTCGCGGATATCTCGGACAGGCTGGAAATGATACGGGTCATGGCGCGGTCTCCTTAGTTGCCGGAGATATGGCAGAGGGGAGGCGGGGAGGCTAGGGGGAGTTGTGCCGAATCCGTATCCGGACCTATGCTGCACTTGCGAGGATTTCATTTTATCAGTGAACAGCGAGGATTAGGTCAAGTGGCATTTACGCTGGACACATTGCCGAATGGCAAAAAGAACTTGGAGTTCGAGGTTAGTGACATTCCGATGTTAGTAGACACAATTGCCGAACTATTCGGGAAGCCGAAGGTAAGCCAGAGGACTTATATCAGCGAGCTTTGGGAGTTCGGGGGCGGAAAGTTCGAATACTCAAATGAATGGAGTGAACCTTGCCTGATTGCTCACAGAAACTCGGATAACAAGGTGCTCCAGAACCTGTATGAGAAGTTACGAGAAGGTTTGCCGGATCAAAGTGCTGATCAGGTGTAAGTGATATCCCGCCCGGCATCGCCGGGCAGCGCCCGACCGCCCCGTAATGCCGGAGGCAAACCTTTGGCTTGACGGGCGGGCGCTTCACGTCCACCCGCGGTCAGGCGATGCCCTTGTTTACTCGTGGGGTTGGTAGGTTCATTCGAAGACAATCACCCTCGTAGGTGAGGTGTAGTTCCGACCCATTGGAAAGCCCCAAACGGATTTCTTCACTATGTTGAGTTTTCCTAATCGTAACGTCACGAACGACGGCAGTGCGTGTGGCTTCATGGTCGCTAATAGGAAGGATAAGCGTTCTGCCATACTCTGCCATGTCGACTGCAGTCTGCGTCTCTTTCTCAATGGTTAGTTGGTCCGCGCTACTGTTTCCTCGAACTAGAGTTGAAACAGACGAGGTTGGCGACTTGAACGCTAGCGACATTAGTTCATCACTAATGTTTCCGCTGCCGATCGGGTGCTCATGAACTTCAATTGAAAACGCTGAAAGCTCTAGACCGATCGCCTCGTTTAAAAGTGCTTGGTGTCGTGTTTTCATCACAAATGCCTGAATCAAAATGGCCCGCACTAATGTACGGGCCATGATCTAACATGTGAACAGACTTAAACAGCCAGGTTCGGAATAATCTGCTTTTTGCGGCTCATGATGCCGGGCAGGACGACGGCGTCGCCCTCGACGGTGGCACCAAAGCTTTTCTCGGCCACGCCCTTCACGACGTCGTTCGGGATCAGCAGGGTGGCTTCTTCCTTCAGGATGTCCACGACGAACAGCAGAACCTCGTCCACGCCGTCTTCGGCGGCGACGGTTTTGAAGGTTTCCATCAGGCTTTCTTTACGGCCCAGCGGGATTTCCGGTGCGGTGGTTTCCAGAACCGATACGCGGAACTTGGTGCCCGACACTTCGTATTCTTTCGAGTCCATGCGGATCAGTTCAGCGTCCGAGAACTCGGACACGTCCGACTTGGCGGCGAACATCTCGGCTGCATATTCAGTGACGTTCACGCCCAGATCAGCGGCCAGAGCGGCAACGACTTCGCGGTCGCGGTCGGTGGTGGTGGGCGAGCGGAATTCCAGCGTGTCCGACAGGATGCAGGTCAGGGCAGCGCCTTTGATGTTCTCCGGCATCTTGGCCACGTCGTCGCCCATCAGGTCGTACATGATGGTCGCGGTGCAAGCCAGCGGACGGATGGTGATGTCGATCGGGCCTTTGGTTTCCAAGCCGCCAACCAGTTTGTGGTGGTCGATGATGGCCTGAACGTCTGCGCCATTGATGTTGGCGGGCAGCTCGGCGGGGTTGTTGGTGTCGACGATGACGCAAGGCTGATCGTCGGCCACGTCGTCGATGATGTCCAGCATGTCAAAGCCCCAGCGTTCCAGCATGAAGGCAGCTTCGGTGTTGGGCTGGCCCAGCAGAACCGGCTTGGCGTCAACGCCTTTCACTTCATTCAGGTACCAAGCCCAAACCAGCGGCGAGCCGGTCGAGTCGGTGTCAGGCGATTTGTGGCCGAATACGAGGGTGGTCATATGCATCATCCGTCTATGTGTGATCGTGTTTGCGAGCCTTATAGAAAGGCCGATGCGCCTTGTCATCCCTGATAGGGCCAACATCTGTGCAGTTGCAGAAAACCTGTCATGTGTTGCGCGCAAGCCCCTTGCGGTTCCGGCGTTGCGTGGTGAAACTGTCGGGACCTCCGTTCGAAAGAGTGACCCTTTGAGTAAGCCCGCCGAAACCGATCTGTATGCGCCCGTCAAATCTTGGCTTGTGGGTCTTGGCTATGAGGTCAAGGCCGAGGTAGGCACAGCGGATGTGGTGGCCCTGCGTGATGGCGACAGCGCACCGGTCATTGTCGAGCTGAAGGCGGGGTTTTCACTGACCCTGTTGCAGCAGGCCGTTGCCCGGCAGGCGATCAGCGATCTGGTCTATGTGGCGGTGCCGCGCTGGGCGGGCAAGCCGGGGTGGCGGGCGTTCAAGGGGAATGTCGGGTTGTGTAAGCGGCTGGGGCTGGGCGTCGTCTCGGTTCGGCTGAAAGATGGCTTTGTGCAGGTGCATGCCGATCCGGGGCCGTTCCAGCCACGCAAGTCCAAGGTGAAGACCGGGCGGCTGTTGTCCGAGTTTGCCCGGCGCGAGGGGGATCCGAACACTGGCGGCACCAACGGCAAGCTGATCACAGCTTATCGTCAGGACGCCGAGAAGCTGCGCGCCTATTTGGCCGAACACGGCCCCAGCCGCGGGGCCGAAGTTGCCAAGTCCACGGGGGTGGGCAAGGCGACCAACATGATGGCAATCAATCACTATGGGTGGTTTCAGCGGGTCGAGCGCGGGGTGTACGATCTAACGGAAGCGGGGCGGTCTGTGTGAACGCTTTGATTTGGACAACAAGCGGATGGTCGCGCTTGCTGTCTGGATAGACCACCAAAGGGGGCGGCGGTGTGAGGTGCCACTTGGATCAATGCCCAGCAAGGCTGATGCGGGTCAGGGTCCAGCCGTCATCCGCAAACATGGATAGCAATCCGTTTTCTCGCGGCAGGTGGGCCGCGCCGACCGCGATCACCACATGCTCCATTGCGTCCTCGGCCAAAATTCGGACCATCCAGTCTCGATTGCGCTGGTCCAGAAGCGTGACCATCATTTCGTCGATTGCGGCCTCTAGCCACTCTTCACGCTTAAGTTCTTTTGCTTTCTCGCGCCCGGCCTGAAAACCATATTCCCATCCCAGCATGAAATTCTCCTGAAAATACGTGTCTATCAGGGTCACGATGATTGCAGGGTCGTGGTCCAGCATCAGGATGGATGCCTCGAAATCCTTGACCTGTTCATCCAAGGGATCCCCCGAAAACATGTCCAGCAGCGCAGCCGGATCATCCAGACTTGTACGTTCGACACCCAGTTCTTGCGCGATGGTTTCGATCTGGTGATCAAGACCCTGCTGGCCTTGCATCATGCTTTCGAACGCGCAGGGCGAGAGCGCCAGATTGAGACCCAGGAACCAAGGTTGCACACGAGGCAACGCTTCAGGGGGAATGCCAAGATGCGGCAACGCTTCCATTGTATGGACAAGCTTGTTCCACGAATCTTCGGAGAGGCGTTCATCAAGTCCGGGTCCGTCGGTAATCACCATGCGATTTGGATCTGACACCAGCATCATCTGAAAGTCGGTGGCGTCTTCGGATGCCAGTTCCAACATCAACAGATCCGCCTCTTGCAGATAGGATTTGACCTGAGTGGCGACAGCTTCAAGGCGGGGATCATAAATGTGTATGGTGCCAACGATTGTCCGCACTTTGTTGTCTTTTCGCGCTTGCCAGATGACGCCTTCCGAATACGGAGTGTCGTCGACTTTTGAGCGGATCGCGTCTTGGGCGGTTTGCGGTAAGTTTTCAAAGCCATTTTCGCCTGTGCATAGGGCCGATGCCGGAGAAGAAAGCAGAAACGCGGCAATGGTCGCGGCAAGGGGTAAAAAACGCATATGAAACTCCTACACTACTCTGGGTGACATTAGGGGGCTGCGCTGCGACTGCAAGTGGTGATTGCGAGATTGCTGCGATGCGGCGACGAAAGTTTCCGCACATTCATTGACTCCCCCCAACGCCAGTCCTAACTATGCGCCGTTAGCACTCGCATCAGGTGAGTGCTAATGGAATGTTAACTGAGCTTAGGGAGTCTCAGAAATGGCTTTTACCCCGCTGCATGACCGCGTGCTTGTACGCCGCGTTGAGAGCGACGAAAAAACCGCTGGTGGTCTGATCATTCCGGACAGCGCCAAAGAAAAACCTGCTGAAGGTCTGGTTGTGGCTGTTGGCGCTGGCGCCAAAGACGACGACGGCGATCGCATCGCAATGGACGTCAAAGAAGGCGACAAGATCCTGTTCGGCAAGTGGTCCGGCACCGAAATCACCGTCGACGGTGAAGAGCTGCTGATCATGAAAGAAGCTGACATCATGGGCATCCTGTCCTGATCGTCTGCTGACTGAACTATCTGATTTACACGAATTTACTGGAGTAAGCTAAATGGCTGCTAAGGACGTAAAGTTCGCTACCGATGCCCGCAACTCGATGCTGCGCGGCGTAAACATCCTGGCTGACGCTGTCAAAGTGACCCTGGGCCCGAAAGGCCGCAACGTGGTTCTGGACAAGTCGTTCGGCGCCCCGCGTATCACCAAAGACGGTGTTTCGGTTGCCAAAGAGATCGAGCTGGAAGACAAGTTCGAAAACATGGGCGCGCAGATGGTGAAAGAAGTCGCCAGCCGCACCAATGACGAAGCCGGCGACGGCACCACCACCGCTACCGTTCTGGCCCAAGCCATCGTGCGCGAAGGTCTGAAGCAGGTTGCTGCTGGCCTGAACCCGATGGACCTGAAGCGCGGCATCGACCTGGCAACTGCCAAGGTTGTTGACGGCATCAAGGACATGGCCCGCGAAGTCAAAGACTCGGCAGAGGTTGCCCAGGTTGGCACCATCTCGGCCAACGGTGAAGCTGAGATCGGCCGTCAGATCGCAGACGCGATGCAAAAAGTTGGCAACGAAGGCGTTATCACTGTTGAAGAAAACAAGGGTCTGGAAACCGAGACCACTGTTGTTGAAGGCATGCAGTTCGACCGCGGCTACCTGTCGCCCTACTTCGTGACCAACCCCGACAAGATGATTGCTGATCTGGACGACTGTCTGGTTCTGCTGCACGAGAAGAAACTGTCGTCGCTGCAGTCGATGGTTCCGCTGCTCGAGCAGGTAATCCAGTCGCAAAAGCCCCTGCTGATCATCGCTGAAGACGTTGAAGGCGAAGCTCTGGCAACTCTGGTTGTCAACAAGCTGCGCGGCGGCCTGAAAATCGCTGCTGTCAAAGCTCCGGGCTTTGGTGATCGTCGTAAAGCCATGCTGCAGGACATCGCGATCCTGACCGGTGGTCAGGTGATCTCGGAAGATCTGGGCATGAAGCTTGAGTCCGTGACCATGGACATGCTGGGCACCGCCAAGAAAATCGAAATCACCAAAGACGAAACCACCATCGTCGACGGTGCTGGCGAGAAAGCCGAGATCGAAGCACGCGTTGCTCAGATCCGCGCCCAAGCTGAAGAAACCTCGTCGGATTACGACCGTGAGAAGCTGCAAGAGCGCGTTGCCAAACTGGCAGGCGGTGTTGCTGTGATCCGCGTTGGCGGCATGACCGAAGTCGAAGTGAAAGAGCGTAAGGACCGTGTGGACGATGCTCTGAACGCGACCCGCGCTGCTGTTCAAGAAGGCGTCATCGTAGGTGGTGGTGTTGCTCTGGTTCAGGCTGGCAAGGTTCTGGAAGGTCTGGAAGGCGCAAACGCTGACCAGAACGCAGGTATCCACATCGTCCGCAAGGCGATCGAAGCCCCGCTGCGTCAGATTGCCGAAAACGCAGGCGTCGACGGTGCCGTTGTAGCTGGCAAAGTGCGCGAGTCGGACGACACCTCGTTCGGTTTCAACGCTCAGACCGAAGAATATGGCGACATGTTCTCGTTCGGCGTGATCGACCCGGCCAAAGTAACCCGTACCGCTCTGGAAGATGCGGCATCGGTTGCTGGTCTGCTGATCACCACCGAAGCCATGGTTGCTGACAAACCGTCGAAAGACGGTGCCGGCGCCGGCATGCCCGACATGGGCGGCATGGGCGGCATGGGCGGCATGATGTAATCAGAATTCGCTCAGCGAATTCTGATGGCGTCAGGCGAATTCCCAACGGGAAATCGCCGAGAGCTACCCGGCGACAGGCGATTGGCCGTCAGGCCAATCTGCCGAGAGCCAAACAGCCCTACGAAATCAAGCAAAGGCGTCCCTTGGGGCGCCTTTGTTGTGTTTAAGGGGCTACCCCCTTTCTTTCAGATTGATGCGGATGGTGCTGTCTGAAAATCCATTGGAATTCTTACGATCCTCTCTTACAAATCTGATGACACCTCCTATGTTAAGGTTGATAACATCAATTCTATTGGCAAGGGACAGCCATGTTTCGTTCATTCCTTCTTCTTTGCGCCACACTGATCGCAACCCCCAGCCTCGCGGACGAGGTGTATCGCTTTGGCGATGACGCCTATATTGCCGGGGACAACGTGACCCTGTCGGGTGAGGCCGTGGATGACGCCTTTGTTGCGGGCAATACCGTGGTGATCTCGGCGCCTGTGAGTGGCAGTGCGCATGCGGGCGGTCGTTCGGTGTCGATCTCGGCCCCTGTGGGGCAGAGCCTCTATGCGGCGGGGATGAATGTGAATGTCTCGGCCCCGGTCGGCGGAGACGCGCAGCTTCTGGGTGATACGGTTCTGGTCACGGCGCCCATCTCGGGTGATCTGCGCCTTGGTGCGCAGCGGGCCGAAATTACGGCGGCGATTGGTGATGACGCGCTGATTGCCGCCGAACACATCCTGCTGACGGAAACCATCGCCGGCGATGCCAGCCTGTCCACGAAAACCATCAGCTTCGGCGAAAATGCCCGGATTGAGGGCACCCTGTATCTGTATGCTGATGACCCCGAGGCGATTGAGATCCCGGCACATGTCGTACCCGCAGATCGGATCGAGCGTCACGACGCGGATGCATTCGACCCCACAGCGGACCCTGAAGGTGGCGCGACTGCAGAAACCACCGGCGGCTGGATGTCGTGGCTGGGCGGCAAAGTGACGTCGATTCTGATCCTGACTGCGCTGGCAACGCTGACCGCAGGCCTGGCCCCCGCATTCCTGATGAACCTACGCGAACGCACGTTGGAAACGCCGATGCGCGCCTTGTGGATGGGCTTTTTGTCAATCTCAGCGCTGGCTGGGTCGCTGTTCCTGTTTGCTTTGACGGGCTATGGCATCCTGCTGGTTCCGGCCTCGATCGTGTTGGCGGTGTTGCTGGGCGTGGCCGGATATGTGATTGGCGCCTATATTCTGGGTGTGGGCGTTATGAGCGCGCTAAGCCGCCCGCTGCCGGAAACCCTGTCCGAACGCGCCATTGCTGCGGCCGTGGGCGCGCTGGCTGTTACCGTGCTGGCATTGATCCCCGTGATCGGTTGGATCGGCGTGCTGGGTGTGGCCGTTGCAGGGGCAGGCGCATTGATCATCCGCTGGTTTGCGCCGGGCTTCCACACCGAGGTGCGCTAAACCGTGCCCATCGGGCGCGCGTCTGGCCAATCGGCTCGAACCCCTGTGTTGATGCGAGTATCCTGAAGCCATGAGAGTAACCGCTGTTATTGCCCTTCTGATGACGCTCATCAGCGCGCTTCCCGCCCGTGCGGATTGCGTGGTGCTGCTTCATGGGCTTGCGCGGTCGGCCTCGTCCATGTGGGTGATGGAGGAAGCGCTTGAGGCCGAGGGATATAAGGTCATCAACCTTGGCTATCCCTCGACCAAAGCCGAAATCCCCGTGCTGGCAAACCTTGCCATCCCCCCTGCGGTTGCTGCCTGCGGGGACGAGCGTCTGCACTTTGTGACACATTCGATGGGGGGCATCCTTGTGCGTGTCTGGCTGGACGACAATCGGCCCAAAAATCTGGGCCGCGTCGTGATGCTTGCCCCGCCCAATCAGGGGTCAGAACTGGTGGACGAGTTTGCAGAGCTTGAGCCGTTTGAATGGATCAATGGCCCGGCTGGACTGCAACTGGGTACGGGTGAGGATTCGGTCCCCAATCAAACGGGTCGCGCCCGGTTCGAACTGGGCGTGATCGCCGGAAACCGGTCCCTGAACCCGATTTATTCAGCGGTGATCGACGGCGCGGATGACGGGAAGGTTTCGGTTGAAAGCACTCGGGTCGAAGGGATGGATGACCACATCACCCTTCCCGTGACCCACACCTTCATGATGGTGAACCCGCTGGTCATTACGCAGGTCGAAAACTTCCTGCGCGATGGTGCGTTTGAACACGGGCTGACCTTGGGCGAGGTGCTGGACCGTATCGCCATCGAAGCGGGCTATCGCAAGAAGTCGCCGTAACGGCGTCCATTGTCGGAAGATAGATCAGGCGACGATTACACCGCCTGACTATGTCCGCTTTCATTCATCTCGTATGCGTCAAAGTGGCGGGCGATGATGCGTGCAAGCGGACGGGATTCGTCGCGGATGGTTAGGACGTTATCCGCCAGATCCGTGGTGCCGGGCATCGCGGCCTCAAGCCCATCTACCCACCCCAGAAGAGTCTCTATCGGAAGGGATTGTTCCTTGGCCAGCGCCGCAAGGTCTGCGCGGAAATAGCACAGAAGGTCTTCGATCACGCGGCCGCGCGCGATGTCGTCACCTTCAAACGTGTGCCCCTTGGCGGCGGTCAGCTGCCCGTCACGCGCGGCAGCTTGATACTTGGCGGTGGCGGGTTGGTTCTGCACATAGCCCTGCGGGTAACGCGCGATCGAGCTTGCACCCACGCCCATCAGCACTTCGGACGCATCCTCGGTATAGCCTTGGAAGTTCCGCTTCATCGTGCCGGCTTTGTGCGCCTTCGCCAGCCCGTCCGTGGGCCGGGCAAAATGGTCGATGCCGATCTCATCATAGCCGCTGGCAACGAACAGGTCGCGGGCGGTGTTGAACAGCTCCAACCGTTCCTCGGCAGACGGCAGGGCTTCGGTCGGGATCAGGGTCTGGCGGCGCGCCATCCATGGGACGTGGGCATAGCCAAACAGCGCCACGCGATCAGGACCAAGACTGATCAGCTTCTCAACCGAATCCGTGACGCGTGCGACGTTCTGGTGCGGCAGGCCATACAGGATATCCATGTTCAGGCTGTCGATTCCGCGGGCGCGCAGACCATCCACGGCGTCTTTGGTGATTTCATAGCTTTGCGGGCGACCGATGACCTCTTGGATCATCGGGTCGAAATCCTGCACGCCAATTGACGCGCGGTTCATTCCGGCCGCAGCCAGCGCGTCCAGACGGGCGTCGTCGACTTCGGAGGGATCAATCTCGACCGAGAATTGCGCACCTTCGGCAAGGGGCATCGTGTTTAGGATGGCATCGGTCAGATCGGCGATCAATTCGGGCTGTAGCAGGGTAGGAGTCCCGCCGCCCCAATGCAGATGCTCGATCTCGATCCCGGGGGCCAGTAGCGATTTGATCGTTGCAAGCTCGTCCTTCAGGCTGTCCACATAAGCGGCTACGGGTTCGGCGGTCGACGTGCCTTGCGTACGGCAGGCGCAGAACCAGCACAAACGGCGGCAAAACGGGATGTGCACATAAAGAGAGACTTTGTTGCCCGAAGGAATCGCGCTGATCCAATTGGCAAGCGTCTCGGGGCCGAAGCCCGCCTTGAAATGCGGGGCGGTCGGGTAGCTGGTGTAGCGGGGGACGCGCGCGTCAAAAAGACCGAGGCGTTTGAGTTGCGTAAGTGTCTGCATTCGAATACGCTGTAACACCAATCGCGCCAGTTACTTTGATCAGGATCAAAGCAAGATACTTCTCTTGTTCAGGAAACCATGAACGATACCAGTTTCAACCCTAGGGATTGCGGAACGTGCCCGATTCGCCACCGTGCCGTGTGTTCGCGCTGCGAGCCGGATGAGTTGGATCATCTGGACGACATCAAGTATTACCGCACCTATGAAGCAGGCCAGCCTGTCATCTGGGCAGGCGACCCGATGGAGTTCGTGGCCAGCGTAGTCACCGGGATCGCAACCCTGAGCCAGACGATGGAAGATGGGCGGACCCAGATGGTTGGTCTTTTGCTGCCGTCGGACTTCATTGGCCGCCCGGGACGCGAGCATGCGCCGTTTGACGTGGTGGCCGTGACCGACCTGACCCTGTGCTGTTTCCGTAAGAAACCGTTTGAGGATCTGATGGGGTCGACGCCGTCAATCGGTGGGCGGTTATTGCAGATGACGCTGGACGAGCTGGACAGTGCGCGGGAATGGATGTTGGTGCTGGGGCGCAAAACTGCGCGTGAAAAGATTGCCAGCCTTCTGATGATCATCGCGCGCCGCGATGCCGCGCTGCACAAGCGGCTGCCCAAGGATGGGGTGGAATTCGATCTGCCGCTGACGCGCGAAGCGATGGCGGACTATCTTGGTCTTACGCTGGAAACGGTCAGCCGCCAGATTTCGGCCCTGAAAAAGGTTGGGGTGATCCAGCTTCAGGGAAAACGCCAAGTGCACATCCCCGACCTGCAAAGACTGGTGTCCGAGACTGGGGATGATATGGACGGCGGTCACATTTTCTGAACCGCCGCCTGTCTGGTTTTAATGTGCCATCAGCACCGGAACCGCTGCAATTTCAAGCATATGTCGGGTCGCGCCGCCCAAAATGGACTCGCGGAACCGCGAATGCCCATAGGCCCCCATCACGATCAGGTTTGCATTCTTGTCGCTGGCGTGGCGGTTCAGGATGTCGGCGATGCGCGGCATGGTTTTTGCCAGAACCGAAACTTCGGCCCTGATGCCGTGTCGTGCCAGCATCTGGCTGAGCGCCCCACCTGGATCCGAACGTTCTGGTCCATGCTGCGGCGGGTCGATTACAGCGATCGAGACTGATTCGGCGGCCTTCAGGAAGGGCATGGCCGCGCGAATCGCTCGCAGCGATTCGGTGCTTTCGTTCCAAGCGATCACCACATTGGCCGGGGGGGTCGACATCGTCACGTCATCTGGCAGCACAAGAACTGGCACACCGCCGTCAAACATGGCGCTTTCGATAATGGCCTCGGCATTGTGGCCACGACCTTCGCCATAGGGGCGGGGCAGGATGACAAGATCCGCGAATCGAGAGCGATGCGACACCACATGGTTCAGCGTGATCGTTTGGGTGGCCAGTGCCGTAGTTGACCAAGGCGTTACATTCGAAGCAAGAATCTGCCTGATGTCTTGCTCGAGCGCTTCAATGTCTTCGCGGACCTGCGCTATGTTATCCTGCACCATCATCGCGGAGGCCCCAGCATAGTAAAACCCTTGCTGTGAAGGGTCGATGCCAAGGCACAAGGCCTCAAGATGCGCGTCGAAACGCTCGGACAGACAGCGTGCAGTATCCAGCGCAGGGCGGAACCGCGTGTCGTCTGATATGATTGTCATAATCGTTTTGTAGTCCATGTCGGGCCTCCAGCGAGTATCACTGAAAGGGTGCCAAGCCTTCCCGTGTGGCGCTTTGACATGGGTCAAGCGCCGAAATCTGCCTGGGTGCGGCAAGTTTTGACATGGATCAAGGCGGGGGAAGGGGGTTAAGTCCAAACCGACGAAAGTCGAAAGGTGCCCCGAGTCTATTTAGGGTCAAGTGGGCATAAGACAATGACGAAGGGACGCAAAATGTGGGATTACCTCAAACTGGTGATTTTCGCGCTGATAACAGTATTGGCCGCAATCGCCGCTAGCTATGCCCGCGACGTAGCCTACCAAGTACATGCTATTCTGGTAGTTCTGATCGCGGCTGGCCTGTTCGTTTACACACTTCGCGGTGTGGGAAGCGAAAAGGTCGTTGAAACCGGATATATGGATGGGCCCATTCGCGTGGGTGCTGCCTTGACCGCCTTCTGGGGCGTCGTGGGCTTCTTGGTCGGGACGTTCATCGCGTTCCAGCTGGCCTTCCCTGACCTGAACTTTGCCTGGGCCGAGGGTTATTTGAACTTTGGACGCCTGCGCCCACTGCACACTTCTGCAGTGATTTTTGCGTTTGGCGGTACAGCTCTGATCACCAGCTCGTTCTACGTGGTACAGCGTACCTCGGGCGCGCGCCTCTGGGGCGGCAACCTGGCGTGGTTCGTGTTCTGGGGTTACCAGATCGTAATCCTGCTGGCCGCAACCGGTTACCTGCTTGGGGCAACTCACGGCAAGGAGTATGCCGAGCCCGAGTGGTACACTGACCTGTGGCTGACCATCGTTTGGGTCGCGTACCTGCTGGTGTTCCTGGGCACGCTGATGAAGCGGAAAGAACCGCACATCTATGTTGCCAACTGGTTCTTCCTGTCCTTCATCGTCACCGTTGCCATGCTGCACGTTGTGAACAACCTGGCTGTTCCCGTGTCGATCTTCGGTTCGAAATCGGTACAGCTGTTTGCTGGTGTACAAGACGCCATGACGCAATGGTGGTATGGCCACAACGCAGTTGGCTTCTTCCTAACCGCTGGCTTCCTGGGCATGATGTACTACTTCGTTCCCAAGCAGGCTGAACGCCCTGTCTTCTCGTACAAACTGTCGATCATCCACTTCTGGGCCCTGATCTTCCTGTACATCTGGGCTGGTCCGCACCACCTGCACTACACCGCTCTGCCGGATTGGGCTTCGACCCTTGGTATGGTGTTCTCGATCGTACTGTGGATGCCCAGCTGGGGTGGTATGATCAACGGTCTGATGACCCTGTCGGGTGCATGGGACAAACTGCGCACCGACCCGGTTATCCGTATGATGGTTGTGTCCATCGGCTTCTACGGCATGTCGACCTTCGAAGGTCCGATGATGTCGATCCGCGCCGTGAACTCGCTGTCGCACTACACTGACTGGACCATTGGTCACGTACACTCGGGCGCTCTTGGCTGGAACGGTATGATCACCTTCGGGATGCTGTACTTCCTGGTCCCCAAACTGTGGAACCGTGCAGGCCTTTACAGCCTGAAACTGGTCAGCTGGCACTTCTGGCTCGCCACCATCGGTATCGTGCTCTATGCCGCGTCGATGTGGGTAACTGGTATCATGGAAGGCCTGATGTGGCGTGAAGTTGATGCGCAGGGCTTCTTGGTGAACTCGTTCGCTGACACTGTTGCCGCGAAGTTCCCGATGTATGTGGTCCGTGGCCTGGGCGGGGTTCTGTTCCTCGGTGGTGCTCTGATCATGTGCTACAACCTCTGGATGACCGTGAAGCGTGCACCGGCTGCTGAAGCAGCAGGCGACGCAGCAGCGGCACCGGCAGAATAAGGAGGGAATGACTAATGGGAATTCTCGACAAACACGGCGTCATTGAGAAAAACGCCACAATCCTTCTGGTCGGTAGCCTTTTGGTTGTGACCGTGGGTGGCATCGTAGAGATCGCACCGCTCTTCTACCTCGAAAACACGATCGAGGATGTTGAAGGCGTGCGCCCCTACTCGCCGCTCGAGCTTGAGGGCCGGAACATCTATATCCGCGAGGGCTGCTATGTCTGCCACTCGCAGATGATCCGCCCGATGCGCGACGAAGTTGAGCGTTATGGCCACTACAGCCTTGCTGCTGAAAGCCAGTACGACCACCCGTTCCAGTGGGGCTCCAAGCGGACGGGGCCTGACCTTGCCCGCGTCGGCGGCCGCTACTCGGACGAATGGCATGTGGATCACCTTGCTGATCCGCAGTCGGTCGTGCCGGAATCGGTGATGCCGAAATACGCTTTCCTTTTGGACAAGCTGATCGAGCCGAAATACATCCAGGACGTGATGAAGACGAACCGGATCGTGGGTGTGCCTTACACCGACGAACAGATCGCAAATGCGGAAGCAGATTGGCTAAGCCAAGCTGATCCCGATGGCGACAATTCGGACGTCGACGCGCTCCAGGCACGCTATCCGAAAGCGCAAGCGCGCAACTTCGATGGCAAGCCGGGTGTGTCCGAAATGGACGCTCTGATCGCCTATATGCAGATGTTGGGTACTCTGGTCGATTTCTCGACTTTCACACCTGACGCAAGCCGGTAAGGAGCTGGGATGATGGATACCTATGGAATTATGCGAGCTTTCGCTGACAGTTGGTTCCTTATCGCGATGTTCGCCTTTTTCATCGGGGCAGCTTTATTTGCGTTCCGCCCGGGATCGAACAAAGTCCACAAGGACATCGCGAACATCCCCTTCCGCCACGAAGACAAACCTGCCGGTGACCGGGACTAATGTTCCCGGGCGCTCAGCTCAAAAGGAGTTGCGGCAATGAGTAAAAAACCTGTTGAAAAGAAAGATCCCGAAACGACGGGTCACGAATGGGACGGCATTCAGGAGTTTAACAACCCGCTGCCCCGTTGGTGGGTCTGGGTATTCTACCTGACCATCGTTTGGGGAATCTGGTACACAATCGCCTATCCTGCTTGGCCGATGATCAAAGGGGCCACCGCTGGCTACCTTGGGTATTCGACCCGCGCGGAAGTTGCTGAAGAAATCGAACGCTTCAAGGGCATGAACAGCGAACTGGAGGCCCAACTGGCGTCTGCTGACCTGAACACGCTTACCCCGGGTTCGGATCTGCACAACTACGCCATTCAGTCGGGCCGTGCGACCTACGCCACTTGGTGTTCGCAGTGTCACGGCTCCGGTGCGAACGGGGCCGTTGGCTATCCCAACCTCTTGGACAACGATTGGCTCTGGGGTGGTGCGTTGGAAGACATCCAGATGACGGTTGCCTACGGTATCCGTTCGGAAGACAACGACGATACCCGCTATTCGGAAATGCCTGCCTTCGGTGAAGACTATCTGAGCGACGAAGAAATCGCACAGGTTGTGGCCTACGCCATGTCGCTGTCGCCGGTAACCAAAGACGCGGCTGACATGTCGCTGGTTGCTGATGGTGCAGTGGTCTTCGCGGACAACTGTTCGTCGTGCCACATGGAAGACGGCACAGGTGACCGTAGCCAAGGTGCACCGAACCTGACCGACGCCATCTGGCTGTTCGGCGAGGACAAAGCCGCGATCACCGCGGTGATTTCGGAAGGCCCCTACGGCGTTATGCCGGCCTGGAGCGGCAAGCTGACCGACAGCCAGATCAACGCTGTCTCGGCTTACATCCACCAGCTGGGCGGCGGCGAATAAGCCACCGTCTCTGGACCACAATATTCGTCTGAGCGTCTGCGCTCGGACGGCCCAAGATCCGGGGCCTCACTCCCCGGTCAAAGGCACCGACCTCTGATCCTGTTCGCGCGTTTCTCCGAGGTCGGTGCCGCCAAATTTCGAAACCCGGGTGCGTGGCGCTCGGGTTTCTTTTTGGGACGAAAGGAATCAGGATTTCGTGCGCAATCTAGAATTCGCCCACATCCCCTGCGACCTTTTTGCACTGCGACACTGTGCAAACTCGTCCTTTCTCAGGGGCTTAGATAGGCAGTCGGAAAAAGACCTCAGGAAAAGTCTTGATCCACATCAAGGCTTAGATCTGGAATAGTTCCTAAGTGGAACCTCAAGCGAAACACAGGATCCGAGAAACAGTCATGTCTGACGCCCCAGAACAGCTATACGCCCCGCGCGAGCCAGTCTTCCCGAAACGGGTAAAAGGCACCTTCCGCAGCCTTAAGTGGTGGATCATGGGGATCACCCTTGGCATCTACTATCTTGCCCCGTGGATCCGTTGGGATCGTGGCCCGAACCTGCCCGATCAGGCGATCCTTGTGGACATGGCCAACCGCCGGTTCTTCTTCTTCTGGATCGAGATTTGGCCGCATGAATTCTACTTCATCGCGGGTCTGTTGATCATGGCGGGGCTTGGGCTTTTCCTGTTTACCTCGGCCGCGGGTCGGGTGTGGTGTGGCTATGCCTGCCCACAGACCGTGTGGACCGACCTGATGATCCTTGTGGAGCGCTGGATCGAGGGTGACCGCAACGCGCGCATCCGCCTGCACCGCCAGAAATGGAATGCCGAGAAGATTCGCAAGCGTTTGGTGAAGTTCACCGCCTGGATTCTGATCGCGGTCGCGACTGGCGGCGCGTGGGTGTTCTATTTTGCGGATGCCCCGACGCTGCTTATGGATCTTTTGACCATGCAGGCGCACCCCCTGGCGTACTCGACCGTGCTGGTGCTGACCCTGACCACTTTCTTTTTCGGCGGCATCGCGCGCGAACAGATCTGTATCTACGCCTGCCCCTGGCCGCGTATTCAGGCCGCGATGATGGACGAAGACACCATCACCATCGCCTATCGCGAATGGCGGGGTGAGCCGCGGGGGCGCGGTAAAAACCGGGACGATCTGGGCGACTGTATCGACTGTAACGCATGTGTTGCCGTCTGCCCGATGGGCATCGACATTCGCGATGGACAGCAGATGGAATGCATCACCTGTGGTCTGTGCATCGACGCCTGTGACGAAATGATGGTGAAGGTCGGCAAGGAACGTGGCCTGATCGACTATCTTGCATTGAAGGACGAAACGCACGAACGCGCCGGGAACGTGAAAATTCCGGTGATGAAGCACCTGCTGCGTCCGCGCACCATTCTTTACACCTCGCTTTGGGCGCTGGTTGGGGTCGCACTGACCGTGGCCGTGTTTGCGCGTCCCAAGGTCGACGTCACCATTCGCCCCGTCCGTAACCCCACCTATGTGACGTTGTCGGATGGCTCGATCCGCAACACCTATGATGTGGGTGTGCGGAACCGCCACGGCGAAGAATGGCCCTATTACTTCACCCTGACCGATGGCAGCCCGCTGACGGTAGAACTGGAAGGCACGGACAAACTTGTGCTAGTAGCTCCGCCTGACACCGAGGCAAAACAGCGTGTCTATGTTGTTGCACCTCCGGGAACGGAAGCCGCCAGGCTGGACCGTACTGATCTGCGCATCTGGGTCGTGGATGGCGTGACCGGAGACCGTGCCCACCTTGACACTGTCTTTAATGGAAGAGGGCGCTAAGCCATGACTGAGAAGTCTGAGAAGAAAGAGTTCGAACTGACGGGCAAACATGTTCTGGCCATCGTGGTCACGGCATTCTCGGTCATCATCGCAGTGAATGTTTTCATGGCCTACTCGGCTGTGGGGACATTCCCCGGTCTGGAAACCAAGAACTCCTATGTCGCAAGTCAGAAATTCGACGCCCAGCGTACCGCACAAGAGGCGTTGGGCTGGGACGTGTCCGCCCAGATCGAGGGCGAGACGCTGGTCTTGGACATCAAGGATGCTGCTGGTGACCCAGTGGCGGTGAAATCGCTTTACGGCCTTCTGGGTCGGGCGACCCATGTGAACGAAGATCAAGAGCCTGAGTTCAGCCAAAACTCGACCGGCGCCTATGTTGCGCAGGTGGGCAAGCTGGGGGATGGCAACTGGAACCTGCGGATGAATGCGGTGGCGGAAGACGGCACCAGCTTTCAGCAACGCATTCCGATCTTTCTGAAAGCCAACTAGGTTTTCTTCTGACGCGCGAACAAGGAATACATCATGGCTGCTCCGATCTCTGCCTGTCCGGCCTGTGACGCTGCCCCGCTTGCTGAAGCACAGGCGGGCAAGGGCTATGGTGGCAATGGGATGGAAGCGAAGCGGATCATGCTGTCGCTGCCCCAGATTTATTGCGCGGCCTGTATCGCGGGCGTGGAACGCGGTCTGGCCAAGCAGGACGGTGTGCGGGCCGCGCGTGTGAACCTGACCTTGAAACGCGCCGTTGTGGACGTGGATCCCGATATCGAGGCACAAACGCTGGCCGACTATCTGACCGGCATCGGGTTTGAAGCCTACGAGCTGGATCCGGGCCAGTTGAAAGCCACCGCCACAGACAAGCATGGCAAAGACCTTCTGATGCGTCTGGGCGTGTCGGGGTTTGCGATGATGAACGTGATGCTGTTGAGCGTCGCGGTCTGGTCGGGCGCCACCGACGCCACCCGCGATCTGTTCCACTGGATCAGCGCAGGCATCGCCATTCCAACCGTGGGCTTCTCAAGCCAGGTGTTCTTCAAATCCGCATGGTCGGCGCTTCGCGTGCGCCGCTTGAACATGGACGTGCCGATCTCTCTGGCGATCCTTCTGGCGCTGGGCATGTCGATTTACGAGACGATGCATTCGGGAAAGCACGCCTATTTCGACGCAGCGCTGTCGCTGACCTTTTTCCTGCTGGCGGGCCGCTATCTGGACTACCGCACCCGTGCTGTGGCGCGATCCGCAGCCGAAGAGCTGGCCGCGCTTGAAGTCCCGCGCGCGCTTCGTGTGGTTGACGGCCAAGCCGACGAACAGGTTCCTGTCTCGGAACTGGAGCCGGGTCAGATTGTGCGCGTGGTGCCGGGATCTCGTGTGCCTGTGGACGGCATCGTCACCGGCGGCGAAAGCGAACTGGACCGCTCGCTTCTGACCGGCGAAAGCCTGCCCGTGGCTGCGTCGCCGGATAGCATCGTATCCGCAGGCGAGGTCAACCTGACTGGCCCCCTGACCGTGCGTGTGACGGCTGCTGGCCGTGACAGCTCGCTACACCGGATGGCCGATCTGGTCGCCATCGCTGAAACGGCGCGCAACCGTTATACGTCGCTCGCCGACAAGGCCGCTGCCGTCTATGCGCCCGTTGTACACCTTCTGTCCTTCGCCGCGTTCCTGTTCTGGTTCTGGTATTCCGGCGACTGGCGCATGTCGATGAACATCGCCGTGGCCACACTGATCATCACCTGTCCTTGTGCGCTGGGTCTGGCTGTACCTGCTGTGACCACGGCCGCCTCGGGCCGTTTGTTCAAGCAAGGGATGCTGTTGAAATCCGCCACCGCGATGGAACGTCTGGCCGAGGTCGATCACGTCGTGTTCGACAAGACCGGCACACTGACTGAAGGCAAGCCCGCGCTGGATGCGCTGGCCCGCCACAAGGATCGTGACTTGCAGGTGGCGCTGGCGCTGGCCGAAGGATCAAGCCACCCTCTGGCGCAATCCCTGACCCAAGCCGCCCGTGCCGCTGGCGTGCAACCCGCCGAAGTTGCGCAAGTCACCGAGGTTCCGGGCAAGGGCATCGAAGGGCAGTGGAACGGCAAAACCGTCCGCCTTGGCCGCGCAGAATGGCTGGGCGCCAACGCTGTTGGGCAGACCGCGACATATCTGTCGATCTCGGGTGCCAAACCCGTGGCCTTCACCTTCACTGATGCGCTGCGTCCGGGCGTGGAAGAGGCGATCACCGCCCTGAAAGCCAAGGGCATGGGTGTCACGCTGATTTCGGGCGACGTGCCCGCCGCTGTGGCCGACATCGCGGGCCGTGTGGGCATCGAAGACTGGCAGGCCGACACGCTGCCTGAAGACAAAGCCGAGTTCGTAGCCCGTCTGGGAAAATCGGGCCGCAAGGTGCTGATGGTTGGTGACGGCCTGAACGACACGGCGGCACTCGCAGCCGCGCACGTCTCGATCTCGCCCGCCTCTGCGCTTGAAGCTGCTCGCGTTGTTTCCGACATCGTGCTTCTGGGCAAATCGATGGAGCCGCTGGCCGGTGCCATCGACATGTCGAAATCCGCCACCCGCCGGATCAAGGAAAACTTTGCCATCGCGGCAGGCTATAACGCCATCGCCATTCCGGTGGCCTTGATGGGCTTCGCGACGCCTTTGGCCGCAGCCCTTGCCATGTCGACCTCATCGGTGACAGTGTCACTAAACGCTTTGCGTCTGAAGAAAGGCTAAGCCGATGAACGTGCTTGTTTACCTGATCCCGATTTCCCTGCTTTTGGGAGCGCTGGGTCTGGCTGCGTTCTTTTGGACCTTGAAGACGGAACAGTATGACGATCCCGATGGGGACGGTCAGCGTATTCTTAGCGATCGGTGGGACGACGAGCCGCCGGAAGAGTAAACGGGCTACACGATCCCGTTGCGTAACGCGATCATCGCGGCATGGGTGCGGTTTTTCGCACCCAGCTTGGTAATGATCGACCGCATATGCATCTTTACTGTGACTTCCTGGATGCCAAATATATGGGCGATTTCTTTGTTCTGCCGCCCCGCGCACAGGCTATCCAGAATCTGCATCTCGCGCCGCGATAGACCGGTCTTTTCCCGATCAAGATTTGGCTTATGAGTGACGGGATAAACCATCAGGCCAAGATCTTCACTGATCAGGGTCAGGATGCTGGCCAGTGCCGTTTCCGAAATCTCGACCGGAGCCCCCACGCAGGCACCTGTTCGCAGCGCTTGTCGCAGAAGGTCTATTTCCTTCTCGGGCAGCAAAAGTGCGACTGCCAAATGCCTGTCTCGTCGGCACAGTTTTTCGATGGTCTTAAGGCCTCCGAGGTCAGGAAGCCGATAGTCGATGACGGCACAGTCAAATCCCGGCGCCTTTCCAAGCGCGTCCAAGGTACGCTGCATGGTGTCGAACCCGGCCGGAGCCGGATTGCCGCATGTATCGGCTGCGGTAAGCGCCTTACGCTGTAGCGCAGGATCGTCAGAGGCAACTAGTATTCTCAAAGCGGAACCCCGCACCTTTGCGTCGAGCGTCAGGGCTCGACCTGCTACAACGAGTTGCTAATTGGCACAGCCACGAAAACCCGCATAGGTGTCTCAAGGAATAGGTTTCATGCGGGTCACCCGTCAGAAACCCCGCGACTTTACACGCGCAAAGCAAAAGCGCAGTCGGGGATTTATCGCACTAAGGATACCACAGAAGGGACTATTTTGTCCACGATCAGGGCAACGCCTTTCTGGTTGGGGTGCAGCCCGTCGGCCTGAAGATACAAGCGCCTGGCGTCGGAAAACGACCCGGCAGTGGCGATGCCTTCCAAGAAGTTTGGGAACAGACCGACGCTGAACTCTTCCGCAAGATCCGGGAAAACTTGTTCGAAGTCAGCGCGATAACCTTCACCAAAATTAGACGAGGCAAGGACGCCGATCAGTAGGGTGGGAATGCCTTTGTCCTGCAGCTTGGTCAGGATCGCGGCAAGATTGCTCTGTGTTTCTTCCGGCGAGATACCGCGCAGCATGTCATTTCCGCCAAGCGCAACCAGTGCAACGTCAATGTCGTCGGTCAGGATCCAGTCAAGGCGTGCGGCCCCCCCGGCAGAGGTGTCCCCGGACACGCCCGCATTGACGATCTGGACGACCAGACCGTGCTCGATCAGCGCGGCTTCCAGTTGCGGCACGAACCCCTCACCCTGCGGCAAGCCGTAACCCGCCGTCAAACTGTCCCCCAGCGCCAAAATCTTAGTGGTTTCCGCCTGTGCGGCACTGGCCATGAAAACTGTCAAGAATAGCCCCTTGAGACCACGGGTGAAAACCCCATATGCAGCTGATATCATGCCATTCTCCTAAAGAAGGTCCGCCCCATGACGACCCCGGTTCTTTCCTTGCGCGACGTGCGCCTGACGCTCGGCAATAATGCAGGCCGGACTGAGATCCTCAAGGGCATTGACCTAAATGTGACTGCGGGCGAGACCGTGGGGCTGACCGGACCGTCGGGTTCGGGAAAATCCTCGCTTCTCATGCTGATGGGCGGGCTCGATCAGGCCACAGGTGGGGCCGTTCAGGCACTGGGTCAAGACCTTGGGGCGATGAATGAAGACCGGCTGGCGCGGTTTCGACGCGATCATATGGGGGTGGTGTTTCAATCCTTCCACCTGATCCCCACCATGACCGCGCTGGAAAACGTTGCCACGCCGTTGGAATTGGCCGGTGTGGCCGACGCCTTCGACCGCGCCGAACAAGAGCTTGAGGCCGTTGGCCTATCGCACCGTCTGCATCACTATCCCAGCCAAATGTCGGGCGGCGAGCAACAGCGTGTTGCCTTGGCCCGTGCCGCCGCCCCCCGGCCCGAGATCCTGCTGGCGGACGAGCCCACCGGGAATCTGGATGGCGCGACCGGGGCGGCCATCATGGACCTGCTCTTTGGCCTGCGCGACCGTCATGGCTCGACGCTGATCCTTGTCACCCACGCCCCTGAATTGGCCGAACGCTGCGACCGCGTGGTTCACATCCAAGACGGGCGGCTGGCATGATCCAGAACATGGCCATGGCATGGCGCCTGACCCGGCGCGAGCTGCGCGGCGGGATCAAGGGCTTCCGCATTTTCCTTGCCTGTCTGATCTTGGGCGTTGCCGCCATTGCCGCTGTCGGATCGGTGCGCGAAGCTTTGCGCGCGGGCCTCTCCAGCCAAGGTGCGGTGCTTCTGGGGGGCGATGCCTCGATTTCGTTCACCTATCGCTTCGCGGATGACGCCGAATTGGCCATGATCACCGATGCAGCAGACGACCTGTCGGCCGTCGCTGATTTCCGGTCGATGATCGTGGTAGGGGAAGAACGCGCGCTGACGCAGGTGAAGGCTGTCGATGACGCCTATCCGCTTTATGGCGCGGCGCGACTGGACCCGCCAATGCCCATGGCGACCGCTCTGGACGGTGTGAACGGACAGCCCGGGATCGTCATGGATGACCTGCTGATCGACCGTTTGGGTCTGCAAATCGGCGATAGTCTGACACTGGGAGAGATCCCCTTTGTCCTGATGGCCGAGCTGGCCAGCGAACCCGACAATGCCTCCGGCGGGTTCGGCCTTGGCCCACGCTCGATCCTCCGGCGCTCTGCGCTGGATGGCTCCAGCCTGCTGTCAGAGGGTACGCTGTTTGACAGCCACTATCGCATGCGCCTACCCGAGGGTGGCATCGGCCCCGCCTACGGCGCGCTGATGCCCGCGCTTGAACCCAACGGCGCACGCTGGCAAGACGCCCGAGACGGTGCGCCCGGAATGCGGCGCCTGATCGACCGATTGGGTGCATTCCTTGTGCTGGTCGGTTTGGCGGGGCTTGCCGTCGGGGGCGTCGGCATCTCGGCCGCGATCCGATCTTATCTGGACGAGAAAACCGGCACGATCGCGATCCTGCGTGCTCTTGGGGCCGAACGCCGCGTAATCTTCCTGACCTATTTCCTGCAGATCGGCATCCTGACTGTGCTGGGGCTGGCGCTGGGCGTGATCCTTGGCGCGGTGATCCCAGCCTTGCTGGTCCCCGTCATCGCACAGTCGCTTCCGGTGTCGGCCGAGCTGACCGTCTATCCTCGCCCGCTGGCCGAGGCTGCGCTGTACGGCGTCCTCGCGGCGCTCCTGTTCACCCTCTGGCCCCTTGCCCGCACGGAAGAGGTCAAAGCCGCCGACCTGTTCCGCGACGCAGCCCTTGGGTCGAACCGCCTGCCGCGCCCACTGTTCATTGGGCTCTGCGTTGCCATTCTAGCGCTGCTGGTCTGGGTGGCGGCAAGGTTCTCGGGCATGGCGCCCTTGGCGATGTGGAGCTTCATTGGCCTTGGCGGCGCCTTTGCTACGCTGGTCCTGACTGGGATCGCGGTGAAATACGCGGCCCGTTGGCTGGGCCACCGCCAAATCCTGCGTCGCGTACCGACCCTGCGTATGGCCTTCACCGCTGTTGGCGGCCCGGGGGGAGAGGCAGGGGCCGTCGTCCTTTCGCTTGGCCTTGGGCTGGCGGTGCTGGCCGCCGTCGGGCAGATCGACAACAACCTGCGCGGCGCGATTTCCCGCGACCTGCCGGACGTCGCCCCCAGCTTTTTCGTCGTGGACATCCAGCCCGACCAGATCGACGCCGTAAAGGCGCGTCTGGAAGGCGACCCTTTCGTCAGCCGTATCGACACCGCGCCGATGCTGCGCGGCGTGATCACCAAAATCAATGACCGCGCTGCGCGCGAAGTGGCGGGTGGTCACTGGGTTATTCGCGGCGACCGTGGCCTGACTTATTCCGCCCAGCCCACCCGTACCACGGTGGTCGAGGGCGAATGGTGGCCCGAGGACTACCAAGGCCCACCCCAAATCAGCTTCGCCGCCGAGGAGGCGCGCGAGATGGGGATTGGCATCGGAGATCAGCTGACCATCAATATTCTGGGCCGTGATATCACCGGCGAAATCACCTCACTGCGCGAGGTGGATTTCAGCCAGGCGGGCATGGGCTTTATCCTGACCATGAACCCATCGGCATTGGCAGGCGCCCCGCACAGCTATATCGCGACGATTTATTCCGAGCAGCAGGGCGAGGCCGCGATCCTGCGTGATCTGGGCAACGCGCATCCGAACATCACCCTGATCTCGGTCCGTGACGCGATCACCCAGATCACTGGGCTGATGGGACAGGTGGCCGCCGCGATCACCTATGGGGCGCTGGCCACGCTGGTGACCGGCTTCGTGGTGCTGATGGGCGCCGCCGCCGCCGGCGAACGCGCCCGGACCTACGAGGCTGCGATCCTGAAAACCCTCGGCGCCACCCGCGCTGGCATCTTGCTGAACTTCGCCATTCGCTCAGCCGTTCTGGGCGCAGCGGCAGGTATGGTGGCCGTGGTGGCTGGTGGTATCGCAGGCTGGGCGGTGACCCACTACATCATGGAAGAAAGTTACGCGTTTGACCTGCCAAACGCCCTTGCCATCGTGTCCGGCGGCGTCGCCGCCACCGTCCTCGCCGGCCTCTTTTTCGCCTACCGTCCGCTCTCGGCCAAACCCGCCCGCGTCCTGCGCGCCCGCGAGTAACGCCGCATTTTCTTGCCATAAATATCCCGGGGGAGCCTGAGCGGACAACGTCCGGTCAGGCGGGGGCAGCGCCCCCCTTGTCCTGTCCCAGCAGCTCTTTCAACACCAACGCCATGACGCCTGCGCTGTCGATCATGTCCTGCACGCCCACCCACTCATCGGGCTGATGCGCCAGATCCAGAATGCCAGGCCCATAGGCGATGCAGTTCTTCAGCTTACCGATGCGGTCGATATGCTTCTGGTCATAGGTGCCGGGGCTGACAACATAGGACGGCTGCGCGCCTAAAACCTTCTCGATCGCCGCCGCAGTCGACGCCACAACCGGCGCGTCCTTGTCGGTCATCGACGGAATGACCTCGTGCATGTCGCGGATCTCGTACTCGAAATTGGGACGCTCGGCGCGGATCGCTTCCAGCATCCGGCTGACCTCGGCCTTCACCTCGATGATGTCCTCTTCCATCAGAAAACGTCGGTCGATCACGATGCGGCAGCGGTCGGCCACGCATGGCGCGGGCAAGCCGGTGAAATCGGGGCCCTGCTCAGGCTCGCCTCCGTGGATCGAGTTGATGTTCAGCGTTGACTGCTTCGCGCCCTCGGGCACCACGGGCATATCCGTGCGCTTGGTGGCGAGAAGTGGGAACAGATGGCGCTCCATCTCTTCCAATACCGCGCCCATGTGGCGAATGGCGCTGTCGCCAAGGAATGGCATCGAGCCATGGGCAATCCGGCCCTTGGTCTCGATCTCGGCCCACCAGACGCCGCGATGGCCAAGACAGATGCGGTCTTTGTTCAGAGGTTCCGGGATGATCACATGTTGCACGCGGTCAGGGTTGAAATAGCCTTTCTCGGCCAGATAGGCGACGCCGCCATAGCCGCCTGATTCCTCGTCAGCCGTGGCGCTGATTTCTACGGTGCCGTGGTGGTCGGGGTGGAGCGCCACGAACGCCTCGGCAGCGATGATTGACGCCGCCAACCCGCCTTTCATATCGCACGCCCCGCGCCCATAGATGCGCCCGTCTTCCAGCTCGCCGCCGAATGGATCCTTTGTCCAGCCGTGTCCGACTTCGACCACGTCATGGTGGCTGTTAAAGTGCACGCATTCGCCCGACGCAGCCCCTTCGTGACGGCAAATCACATTCCAACGCGGATACGTGTCGCTGTCCCCCGGAGTGCCCTCGGCGCGGATCAATTCGACCGTCCAGCCCTGCGTGCCCATACGCTCGGCGATATAGGTGCAGATCGTCCGATACTCGCGGCCCGGAGGGTTCAGCGTCGGGATGCGGATCAGGTCTTGGGTCAGCCGGATCAGGTCATCCTGCCGGCACGCAATTTCGGTCAGAAGCGGGTCGATTTCGTCGGTCATGCCAAGACCCTAGGCCCCCTGCGCGCGTATCTCAATGGTGGAGTTCTGCCCCGTCTATTTTCGCCGAAAACGCGAAGGAAAACGCTGTTGCGGGGCTTTAAATCGCGGTAAGCTCAACCTAAATAGAGATGTAACAGTGATTAACATACTTCGCGCGGGCGGAAAGACCTGACCGAAGATTTGGTGGATAGAAGGAGGGCACATGTCCAGTTTTGACAAGCAGATTCGTGAAAGCCAAGCGCAGGTTGAAGAGGCGCAGGCCAAGATTTCCGAACTGACCACACGGATCGAAACCGCGCGTGCGAAAGCCGCCAGCGGGGAAGACATCTCGATCGACATCGAAAATGCAACGCTGGACGATGTACACGCCCACACCAAAGCGATGAACGCCAATATCGCCGAACTGATCATGGGCTTGGACGACGTGACCTCGGGCTTTTCAACTGATTTCGACCAGATGCGGTCGAAAACGGGTTGGGAAAGCTTTGTGGGCATCTTCTCGAAGGCGAAGTCGGAAAGCATGCGTCAGGAACGGATGCGCACGGCCTCGATCGACGACAAGCTGCAAGAGCTGATCGCGCAGTCGGATTCGATTGTGAATCTTCTGGAAGGTCAGCTGGCCATGCTGAACGAGCAGAAAGAAAAGGTCGGTGCCAACCTGTCCACCACGCTGGACGAGCGCGAATTGACCGTGGGCGAGTTGGAAAGCCTGCGCGCCGAGATCCTGGGCATGGACCCCAAGATCATCGAGCTTGAGAACAAGATCGCCAACGAACAGGACGCCGCCAAGCGCACGCAGCTTGAGACCGAACTGGCCGACCTGAACAGCCAGTACAACGAGATGGTGCAGGAAGAGCAAGTGAAGCTTGCCAAGTCGCAAACGCTTGAGCGCTATATCGAGAAGGGCAAAACCTGGGTCGACAGCTTGCAGAACCAAGCCGCGACGCAGATGGTGCTGATCAACAAGCTGCAAACCGACACCAAGCAACGCGTGGTGCTGTATGATGCGCTGACCAAGTCATTGAAGACCGCGCAACAGCAGGACGTTGCGCACCGGATCAACGAAATCGGCGTCGAAACCGACAAGGAAGCCCAAGCTGCCATGGCCGCGATTGGCACGGCGACGAACCAGCGCATGGCCGACATGATGGAAGCCCACGAAGACCAGATGGTCTTTGCCCGCGACGTGTTGGAGCAGAAGGCCAAAGCCGACGAACGCTTCGCCCGCCGCTTCGCCGAGATCGTCGAGAAGCACGACAAGAACCTGTATGGGGGGTGAGGCCTTCCGCCCGGCCGACAGGCCGGGCAGCGCCCGACCCTCCCCACGGGAGGGCGCTTCGCACCCACCCAGGGTCAGGCGCCGCCCTCCTCGGTTTGATTGGAAGCTATGACGAACGATACAAAGGCAACTGGACGCTCATCCGCGTGGCTCTTTTCCAAGTATACGATCCTGATCACAGCAGTGGTCGCTGCGTCGTTTGCATTGGAATGGCTGCTGTATGGCTCAATCCAGCTAGACAGTCTTTGGACTGCCCTGCGGGGGCTTTGGATTGCGTATTTGCTGTTTAGTGAAGCCCTCTATTATCTGCAGCTACTTTGGGATTTTGTGAAATGGGTTTGGTCTTGGTTCGTACCTCAGAAGGAAACCGATGAGCGATAACATCAAAACCTCAGAACGCGCCTCGGCTGGCTTCGCCCCCCGCGACCATGCCGAGCTGACGGATACGCAGATCACGCGGCGGTATTTTTCGAAGTTCGAGAAGATCACCGCGCATCTGGCCCGTGTGGCCGGACAGATGGAGGTCGAGGGTAAGCTGACCCGTGACGAGGTCGATGTGCTGGCCCGTTACGTCATCAAGCTGGGCCTCACTTTCAAGGCGCTGGCGAACAAGTACCACATGTCCGAAACGGCCTATGGGCTGGGCGGCAAAACGCTGACCTTTGATCGGCGCGACAGTGGGTTTCCCATCCATGCCGAGCTTTTGCAGATGGCGTCCGACGCGGCCCAAGCGGGTACACATCTGAAGGGCATGGCCACCGCTTCCGATCTGAAAAGCCAGATGGTCAGCCAGATCGTCGGAGACCTGACCGTCCCGAAACGGCTGCAATACGCCCTGTCGCAGAGACTCTATTACGAGGAACTCCAGCGTGGCGACCTCTTCTGGCCGCAGATGCATCCCGACGTCATCTGGCGTCACAACAAGGGCGAAGGTCGCGATACCCGTCGCGTCTATCTGGCCCATTGGGCGGTCTATGACAGCGAGGTCAACCTGCCCACCATCTATCTGATGGAGCTTGAGGACACGGGCCGCACCGCGCTGCCCAAGGACGAACGTCGCTGGCCTCAGGTTCAGTCGCATCTGATGGCGCAGTCGATGGCGGGTTTGCAGCTGGTGACCATCGCCACCGGGTTCGACAAGGATTTCGACGACCTGCACCCGAAACGTCTGCGTCGCTTCCACGTGGGCCCGATGTACAGCCACACCTTTACCCGCCAGACCGGTCCGCTGCGCGAGGTGTTGGAGCAGGCGAAAAGCCCCCCCGGTGAAGACTGGGCGCTGGCCTGGACTGTGGAAGAACTGAAAAGCGCGTCGGTGAAGGAAGAGAAGTCCGGCTGGTTCGGCAAAGTCGAGCGCGAGATCTTTGCATTGGATCCGTTTGCGGGCTCCGGCTCGAACATCGGCGCGACCAGCATGGAACGCGCGATCATCATGCCCGAGCGCCCGTTTCAGGTGCTGGCAGAAAAGAACCCTGCCGGGTTCCACGATGTGCGCAAATTTGTTGTCAGCCCGGGTGGCCGGGTACTGTCTTACCGTTGATTTAGGAGTTTTAGATGTCTCACCCCGCTGATCTGATGGAGCTTCGCGAAGAAGAAATCCGTGCGCATTACGGCGCTGCTGCGGGGCATCTGGACGGGTTTGATCACACGCCCCGGATTGCCAAGCCGAAGGAAGCGCCTAAGGCAGAGCGCAGCCCCGGTATCGGGCGCGCGCGTCGGTTTCGGTCGACCACGCCGGGTCTGGTGACACGGTCGACGGCGCGACCCGAAGGCGTGCATCTAGTTGAACGGATTGAAGGATCAGACGGGGACGATCCGCTGGTGTCTCCGCTTCAGGCGACGGTTCTGCACACGCTGCGCCGCGCCATCGCGATTGCGCTTGCGGTGGGCGAAGGGTTCGCCGAACAAACTGAACTTGCCGCCCTGCGCCGCGCGAACCTTGAGGGCCGACTGGGCGCGGACAAATCCGCTGCGTTTTCCGAACTTTTGACCGCCGAGGCGCTGATCGTCCTTTATGTTTTCGGCAACGCGACATCGTATCTGCTGGCCGACCACGCCAGCGAAACCCCGATCGAGGTCGGCGCGGTCGAAGAGATCCTGACCGACAACGCGCCCCTTGCCCTGAACGGCGCCCTGTGGGAGCTGGATCAGGAGTTCGCAACCTTCGTGACCTCCGAAGACAAACTGGTCCCGACCGTTCTGGCCTTTGTCGAACAGCTGATGGAGAAGGTCGCGCTGCGCGCCCAGACCGCCAGCCACCTTGGCCCGTTTACCTCGGCCAACTACCGGGTCGAGGCAGACGATCTGACCATCTCGGGCTTCACGCCGTCCCGCGCGCATCGCGGCTCGAAGCTGACGATGACCTTCAAGAAACCGAATGAGGTCGTGGGCAACCACATCGCGAAATATCAGGCGATGAAGCTCAGCAAGATGCTGATGGCCTATGACTTCGACCGCAAGCTGAACCCGTTCGCGGAACTGGGCGGTTTCATCTTCACCTTCATGGGCGACGGCAAGCCGGGCACCGGGAAAACCACGCTGATCCAGATGATGGCCGGGCTGATCAATGATTACTGCGCGGTGGCGGGTTATCCGTTCCGCTATCAGAACTTCGGCATCGACAATATCGACAGCTATCAGGGCAAATCCGGCCAGAACGCGAAGGCGTTCATCAACAATGTGCTCGACCCCAATGTGATCGGCTTTGGCACCGTGGATGACATCGACCAGATCGCCGGTAAGCGCGGGGATCGCCAATCCAGCGCGGGCCAGCAAGAGGTCACAGCCGTCCTGATGGAAAGCTTCGCGGGCGCCAATACCGTCGTGCGTGGCAACTGCACCTTCGGCATGTTCTCGAACTATCCCGAGAATGTGGACGACGCGCTGCGCCAACGCGCCGGCGCGCGCTTCTTGGTGGACGGTCCCCAAACGCGCGAGGACTATATCGACATCCTGCATCTGCTGATGGGCAAGAACCACGACATCCCGTTGGGCAAGCATGACCTTTATGGCGCGCAGGAAATCAAATCCGCCGTCGCCCGGTCGTTCGAGGCGCATAACAAGCCGCAGGAAACGGGCCTGATGAACGTCTTTGACAAGGTCTATGACCAGATCGGAGAGCTGGACGATATCGCCAAGATCGGCACCTATCTGAAAGGTATTCAGGAGGCCGACGAACGCTTCACGGGCCGCTCGATCAAGAACATCACCGACGCGGTGAAAGTCCGCGCGATGGACTTTGAACTGCCCGACGAATGGATGGAAAACCCCGAGCTGTTCTTGGTCAAAGACTATGACACCAAGAAAGACATGATCGCAGACCTGCGCGTGCCCATCACCACCGAGATGGTGATCCAAGAGGTCAACCGCTATGCCGATTCAGAGTTCCGCTATGCCGACAAGTCGGACGAGGTCGCCATCGAAGCGATGGTCCGTGACTTCGGCCGTCAGGAAGAGGCGAAGAAGCGCTATTTGGAGGGGAAGTGAGTATCTGCCGAGACATAAGGGGCGCGTCTGACCCGAGGGTGGGCGTTCACGCCCGCCCTGTGGGGCGGGTCGGGCGTGACCCGGCGACAAGCGCCGGGAGGGTTGCTAATTGATGGACGTTCTTTCCAATTTTACTGGCTGGCTCAAAAAGCACTGGAAGGACGTGAAGTCCAACTGGCGTAATACAGACGATCCAATGTCGCTCGGTCTCGCTTGGTCAAAAGCTTTCGTGGCGTTTGTTGTTCTGCTTGCTGTTTTGCCCAACTCTGCCGATGACGGTTGGGAGTTCCGTTTGTGGACGTTCATTACGTCCCCGCCAAATGAAATCGGGGATACACTTGCTGGCATTGCCGGAGCATTAGCTTTTCTTTGGATCATCGTGACGGTTCAGTTGCAAAGCAAAGAACTAAAGGCGCAACGTGAAGAGTTGGAACTTGCGAGAGGTGAGTACGCCAAGATGGCTGAAGCCCAAGGAGAGCAAGTAAAGTTGATGACTGCGCAAGCGGAAATATTCAAGAAGGAGCAGCAACAAAGAGAAGAAGCGCGTGCTGAGCAGTTGCTCAACGAGAAGTTGAGGTCATTTATTGTTGGATTGGTTGAAAGCCCTTCGAAAGGGTTATGCTGGGTGTTCTCTAGTGACACGATACACGATGAGTTTGGTGGCTTTGGTGACATCCATAATGTCTCGTTGAGCAGCGATAAATATGAAAACCAAACGGTGGATGAAGCGACTATCGATTTTCGTCGGAGGCTTCCACATATACGCGAGTCCCTTTGGGACCTACTACACCAGTCAGCAGACTATCGTCTGCCGGACCGAGCGGAAGATATTCAAAATCTGGCTCATGATCTGGAAAGCATCCTTGCGATGGAGCAAAATCTTTCGGCACCCCAAAAGGAACGATTGTCTAGGCTTAGGATACCTGAGATCGTAGATCAGCCACAACGGCTAGATGCAACACCAGAGCTTTGGAAGGAGGCCCCCCAATGAAACGCCTCATCCAACGCGGCCTCATGTTTGGCAATCTGATCCGGGTCGACAGCCCGGCGCTGATCGAGCGGTACAACCGCGCGCTTCATTCTCTTGCGGGCAAGCAGACGAAGCTGACCGAATTTCACATCGACATTTCCGGCTTCTCGCCCGAGGTGGGCGAGGAACTGGACGATCCGCTCTACCTCAACCCCAATGGCTGCAACCGGCAGTTCATCATTCTGACGGTGGACCAGAAGAAGGCGCCGCTGTTGGGTGCCATGTTCTCGACCTCGCGCGGCATTCTGCGGCAGTTCATTGCGGATAACGAGGCGAAGCTTTTTGCGCTGACCGCCCATGACGCGGTGGCGGGCGAGCTGATGAACTCGGTCTATGACATCTCGGATCCCGCGCGTCTGTTCGACATCCGCAAGATCGTGATCGAGGCCGATACGACCCAAAGCCACGTGAAAAACGCCCGCGAATTGGCCGAGAAGATCGACCATTTCCAGACCGCTGAAAACGCGTGGTATGACGACGATCTGATTGCCGAAATGATTGTTCTGGCCCGCGAAACCGGGGACGTGACCAAGGTTCCGGTCGATCTGGGCGTGCAGGAATACGAGCAGGGCAATTTCTGGACCGCGCATTTCGGCGGGCTGTATATCTTCCGCGATGTGGAAAGCCCCTGCGTGGTGGTCTCGGGTGACAAGGACCGGATGGAGCGCTATCCGCACCTGCCTTTCGTCGACACAACCGAGCCCAACCGCATCGCCAGTTTCCTGCGCAAGAACGATCTGGTCGAGCCTTTGGTAAAGGAACGCGGCGCGTCGGGCGCGCGGATTCTGCGCCAGAAGATGGAGTTCATTTTGGTGGACGCCGCGACCTCGGCCGGGATGGAGCTGGGCGACATGTCCTCGCGCACTCTGCGGCATGTGGCGCAGCGGTTGGGGCGGGATCTTCCGCAGGCCTTCAACGGGCTGGCAGCACTTGTGCGCTGGGCCGAGGCGGGCGGGCAGTGGCCGCGGATCGACAGCCGTCACCCGGCCTATTTCTACACCCTGCGTGCGCGTCCCGATCACCCGGATCGCGACCTGATCAACCGGCTGCTGTCAGAACTCGCACCGATGGATTTCCGCCAGCTGTTCATCTGCCACAAAGAGATGTTCTATGCTTCCTACGCCACATGGCCGGATGAAAAGCGCGAGTTTGTGGCAGAGTTCCTGCATCGTGACTATATGGCCAATAAGGCCGGTGCCCGTGATAAGCTGTTTGGTGGGCGTCGGGACGCGCTGAAAGTACCGACGACAACGCGCAAACGCACCCGCGAACAGGTGATCGAAATGGTCGGCCCTTGGGGTGCGGTGAAAGGAAGGTAGGGATGGGGTTTCTACGTCTGATCATTTTTGGCTTTATCGGGCTCAGCATCATCTATCTGCTGGTCAGCCTCTACTCCCGCTCGGTCCGGTTGGAGAAGCTGGAAGAGCAATGGGCCGAAGAACATCCCAACGGCAATGAAAGCGACCGCGAAGTATGGTTGCGCGAAGGGATGGAGGACTATCAGAAAAGCTTCCGCCCCAAGCTGATCTTGCTGGTTTATGTGGTGCCCGCGCTGCTGGTACTGCTATCGATTATACTTATTAACTGAGGTTAAATATGCGCCGTTTCCGTATCATCATCCGCAGCCTGATCGCGCTGATCCTGTTTGGCGTGCTGCATTATACGCTGCCGCAACATGACGTGGTGCGTGTTGTGAACACCTATCAGGAACGTCAGGATCTGGACGACTGGACCCGGATTTTCTGGGCCAAGCCGGATGACCAGTCAGCGGGGCTGATCAACCGCGATGTGCAGTTTGTACAGAGCGTGAAAAAGAAGACCTACTTGCTGGGCTTCATCCGCACAGATGCGGACGAGGTCATGGTGTATCGCAACGAAGACACCGGCTGGTCGTGGCCGTTCTATTTCAAGTTCGATACCGCCAGCCTGCAGACCGAGGTCGACGACCTGCGCTCGACTGCTGAAGAACCCAAATGGGCGGTGGTCACGCATTACGGCTGGCGGAACGAGCTGCTGTCGACCTTCCCGAATGCCGTGGGCATCCGCCCGGTGGCTGGTCCGGATGTGACGATCATCCCATGGTTCAACATTGCCTTCTTCCTGTTCCTCGCCGTTGCGCTTGGCTTTATGCGGGCGCTGTGGCGTCAGTTCCGACAGCGCTCGATCGATCCCGCGATTGAGGATGCGACCGAAGCGTGGGACGCCGTGGACGCCCGCGCAGACGAAGCCAAGGGACGCGTATCCCGCTGGCTGGGGACGTGGCGCAAGAAGAAGTAAGTTCTTCGGCAGAAACGAAAAAAGCGCCGCGCGAGGGTCTCTCACGCGGCGCTTCTAATTGATGTGGGTTGGGTTATTCCCCGTAGGGCACCCAGACGGTTTTCACCTCGGTCGCGTGGCCTAGGAACTCGCGGCCTTCGCCGTCTGCGCCCATCCAGTCGCGCGCGCGGGCGTTGTTGACCCAGCTGCGTTTCAGGTTGCCCGCGCTTTCCAGCTCGATCGTGGTCGAGATGTCGGCACCTGAATGCGACCAGACCGCATCCACGCCCAAGTGACCGGCCAAAGGAGCGGCCAGCGTGGCGTGATCTCCGGTGACGATGTTCACTACGCCGCCGGGGACGTCCGAGGTTTCCAGCACTTGGTAGAAATCCGTCGCGGCCAGCGGATAGGGTTGTGATGCTGCCAACACCACGCGGTTCCCCATCGCAATTGCAGGCGCCATCAGCGACACCAGCCCCAAAAGCGGCGCCTCATCCGGGCAGAACCCGCCGATCACGCCGACTGGTTCGTTCATCGCCAGCGCCACGCCGCGCATCGGCACGGGCTTGGCGGCGCCGTCGAACTTGTCGGCCCACGCCGCATAGGTGAACAGGCGCGAGATGGCGGCGTCGACCTCTTTCGCGCCGCTGCGTCCGCCGGTCATAGCGTCGATCCGGGCGGCGAACTCGTCGGCACGCGCCGAGAGGTTTTCGCCGATGTAATACAGGATCTGTGCACGCGCATGGCCGGTTGTCTTGGCCCACCCGCTGGCCGCCGTCGCGGCCTCAACCGCGTTGCGGATGTCCTTGCGGTTGGCGATGCCCACATGGCCCAGAAGCGCGCCGGATTTGGACCAGATCGCTTGGCTATAGCCGCCATCCGGGCGTGCCTGCTTGCCGCCCACATAGAACTTGGCGGTGCGGTCTAGCGCATCCACCTTGGCATCTTTCGGGGCAGACACGGGCGCGATCGGCTTCAACGCCACAGCTTTGCCGCGCGGTTTGGTATAGGCTTGCAGCCCTTCCCATCCACCTTCGCGCCCAAAGCCGCTTTCGCGCACGCCACCAAAGCCGGCAGCAGCGTCGAACATGTTGGTCCCGTTAACCCAGACCACGCCCGCGGCCAGTTTAGGCGCGATGTCCAGTGTCAGGTTCACGTTTTCCGACCAGACGGAGGCCGCCAGCCCGTAGCGGGTGTTGTTGGCAATCTCGACCGCTTCACCCGGTGTGCGGAAGGTGGTTGCGGCCAGTACCGGGCCGAAGATCTCTTCCTGCATCAGGGTCGAGGCCGAGGACAATCCGGTGATCAGCGTGGGCGGATAGAAGCAGCCTTGATCGGGAAGCGGGCAGGGGGCTTGGTACAGCTCGCCCTCACCTGCACCTGCATTCACCATATCAGTGATCCGTTGATGCTGAATCGGGTCGACCACGGCGCCGACGTCAATGGATTTGTCCAGCGGGTCGCCAATCCGCAGCTTGCCCATGCGGGCCTTCAGCTTGGCATAGAAGCGATCGGCAATGCCTTCCTGCACGATCAGGCGCGAGCCTGCGCAGCAGACTTGGCCCTGATTGAACCAGATTGCATCGACCAGACCCTCGACCGCGCTATCTAGATCCGCGTCGTCGAAGACGATGTAAGGCGACTTGCCGCCCAGTTCCAAGGTCAGCGACTTGCCCGACCCGGCGGTTGCGCGGCGGATGTGACGCCCCACATTGGTAGACCCTGTGAAGGCGATCTTGTCGATGTCTTCATGGGTCACAATGGCCTCGCCCACGCGACCGTCACCGGTCACGATGTTCACGACACCCTTGGGCAGACCAGCCTCGTCACAAATCTGCGCGAACAGCAGCGCGGTCAGCGAGGTATACTCGGCGGGCTTCAGCACCACCGTGTTGCCCATCGCAATTGCGGGCGCGATTTTCCACGCGAGCATCAGAAGCGGGAAATTCCACGGGATAATCTGGCCGCAGACGCCCAAAGCTTCGCGATCCGGAAACTCGGCGTCCTGAAGTTGCGCCATACCCGCATGGTAATAAAAGTGACGCGCGACCAGCGGAATGTCGATGTCGCGGCTTTCGCGGATCGGTTTGCCGTTGTCCATGCTCTCCAGCACGGCGAAAAGGCGCGCGTGCTTCTGCACCAGACGCGCCAGCGCATAGAGGTATTTGGCGCGCGCATGGCCGGGCAGAGCCCCCCAGCTTTTTTGCGCCTTGCGGGCGGAGATTACCGCCACGTCCACATCATCTGCGCTGGCTTGCGTGACCTGCGCCAGAACCTCGCCCGTCGCCGGGTTGCGGCTGTCGAACAGCGCGCCCGGTTTGGTCATCGCGCCATTGATATAGAGGCCAAACGCACCGTCGCGCGCCGCGATCCACTCTAACGCCTCGCCCGCGCTTTCCGGTGCGGGACCATAATCCATGCTGTCGAATTTTTCTTTCACGGTCATGTCTGTGTCCTTATCCCATCGGATGGCGGTAGGTGGCCGAGTAGTGGCCGGTCACGTGGTGTTCCAGCTGGCGCTCGATGTCGCCCAGAAGCGAGCTGGCGCCGAAGCGGAACAAATGCGGGTCCAGCCAGTCATCGCCCAGCTCTTCCTTGATCAGCGACAGGTAAACCAGCGCGTCCTTGGCCTTCGAGATCCCGCCGGCGGGCTTGTAGCCCACCTTGTATCCGGTGGCGTCAAAATAGTCGCGAATGGCGCGGATCATCACCAGGCTGACGGGCAGGGTGGCGTTCACGCTTTCCTTGCCGGTCGAGGTCTTGATGAAGTCAGCGCCCGCCATCATGCAGACCAGCGAGGCGCGCGCGACATTGCGCAGGCTTCCCAGTTCCCCGGTCGCCAAAATGGCTTTTACGTGGGCATCGCCGCAGGCCTCACGGAAGTCCCGCATCTCGTCATAAAGCGCCTGCCAATTCCCGGTCAGCACGTGGCGGCGTGAAATCACGATGTCGATTTCTTCAGCCCCGGCGCGCACACTTTCGCGGATTTCTTCGACCCGCAGGTGATAGGGGCTGAGGCCAGCCGGAAACCCGGTCGACACGGCGGCAACCGGCATGGATACGCCAAGCGCTTTCAACTGGGACACGGCGGTCTCGATCATGTCGTGATAGACACAGACAGCACCGGTGGTCACGGGCTCCATCCCAAGGGCGGCCATGATCTCGGGCCGGACGGGCTGGGCCGCTTTGGCGCACAGACGGCGCACGCGGCCCTCGGTGTCATCGCCAGACAATGTGGTCAGGTCGATCATGGTGATCGCCTTCAGAAGCCACGCGGCCTGATAGTCCTTCTTCACGCTGCGCCGCCCCGATAAGGTCGCGCAGCGGCGTTCAATGGCGGATGTGTTGGCCTGCACGGCCCGCACCCAGTTCATGTCCAAATCCATCCCCGGATTGCGGGGCAAGGCCAGTTGCGGCAGCTGGTCGGACGACGCTTTCAGCCCCTCGTCCGAGGATGTCTGCGGTTCGCTTTTCACGGATTTCACCCCTTGGGCATGTGTTGTGGTCAAAGTTTTACCAAATGGTCGCACGCGCGGCCGGGAATGGCAATAATCACCGTTGATCAGCCCCACCTAAATGGTCCAGTTTGAATGTTAGTGCATGATTGGCGTTTGTTCCATCGGGACGATGGTTTCAGGGGCCGGTGGGCGGTAGCCCAGAGCACTATGCGGTCGTTTGGTGTTGTAG
>NZ_JALKBE010000008.1 GCF_023015885.1 Aliiroseovarius sp. S1123 | reverse complement strand
CAAACAAAAGACACTCGAAACGCGACGCTTGCATCACCGCCACCACGCCGCATAATGAAACCAACCAGATGAGCCAAACTCTCTATTAGTTTACGCAGCCATTGGTTCCAAAAACCCTGACGACGGACAGACCAGGGTGCCTTCGGAATTCCAACGGATGTCGCCGAAGATGCCCCGGATGGCGAGGTTCATGCGCGCCAGACCAAAGGTGGTGTGGTTGCGTTCCTGCCCATAGATGGCGATGTCGTTGCGTTGGCCGGAATGAGCGTCGATGAATTTCTCGGACTGGACGAAGAAGCCCCCGGTGCCGCAGCAAGGGTCATAGACGCGGCCCTTGGTTGGCTCGATCATCTCGATCAGTGTGTCGACGACGGATTTCGGCGTGTAGAATTCGCCGCCACGCTTGCCCTCGGAACTGGCGAATTCGCCGATACAGTATTCGTAAATGCGGCCGATCAGGTCAAAGTCGGCCTTGGTGCCTTCAAGCTTGAGGTTCGAAAACAGGTCCATCAGGCCGGTGAGCATGGCGCGGTCGATGCTTTCCTTGCCAAAGACCTTGGGCAGTGCGCCCTTGAGGGTTTCGTTATCAGCCTCGATCGCGCGCATCGCGTCGTCAATCATGATGCCGATTTTGGGATCCTTGGATTGCTTAGCGAGCGTGGACCAACGCGCCTTTTCCGGCACCCAGAAGATACTTTCGGCTAAGTATTCGTCGCGATCTTCAGCGTCGGAGTAATCATCCTCGCTCAGCTTGGTGTGCAGGCGTTCGAAAGACATGGAGACGTAACGCAGGAACAGGAGGCCCAGGGCGATGTGCTTGTATTCACCGGCGTCCATCGAGCCGCGCATTTTGTCGGCCGCCGCAAATAGTGCTGTCTCTACCTTCAAATCAACTATCCCCATATATCGGCAGCAATGGACGCCACACATTCTCAACTTTACCAAGATAATTGATCTAAAACTTTCATCATGGCAATGACTTGGAGCAAACTAATACCTGAAAACTCACAACAAACTGCCTATCCGCCATTTACTCGAGCTTTGGACGCCGTTCACGACGGATTTCTTCTCAGAACAAGACTAGAGTTGCGGCTCTCCAGGGGTGGACTATAAGGTGGATAGTAAATGCATAAAAACGCATTTATCATTTAACATCAATAATATAGATGAAGTATATGGTGCCCCCACACGGACTCGAACCGCGGACCTACTGATTACAAATCAGTTGCTCTACCAGCTGAGCTATAGGGGCACTCGGGCACGATCTAATTGCTTCTTTCAGAAGGTGCAAGTGAAAGTTCAGCGGCGGCTGGCGCGGGCCATCAGGGCGACTGCGCAGAGGCCGACGGCGATCACCATCAATGCGGGCGGGGCCGCCTGTCCCAGTTGCTCGAGCGAGGCCTGTTCGTAGACGCGCGTTGCGAGTGTGCCGTAGTTGAAGGGGCGCAGAAGCAAGGTTGCTGGCAGTTCTTTCACGCTGTCGACGAAGACCAGCAGAAGCGCCGTGCCGACCGAGCCTCGAATCAACGGGAAATAGACCTCGGAGAGGGCACCGCGGGCTGATCGGCCGAGCGATCGCGCGGCCATTGGGATGTTGGGCGAGACACGTTCGATCGCGGCGTCGGTGGCACCTTGGGCGATGGCAAAGAACCGCACGCAATAGGCATAGATCACGGCAAAGGCCGTGCCCGTCATGACCAGTCCGGGATCCCACCCGGTAACCGCCAGAACCCCGTCCGCCATCGCGTTGTCTGCTGCCGCCATCGGGATCAGGATCCCGATGCCCAGCACAGCACCGGGTGCAGCATATCCGATGGTTGTGAGCGGCATCAGTTTGCGCGCCAATGCGCTGCCGGACAGGCGCACCCCATAGACAAGAAACAGCGCGCCCACCACGGTCACAAGAGCAGCAACCGACCCAACGGTCAACGTGTGCACCAACGCCGAGATCAGCCCGTTCGACAGCCAGTATTCCGGCTTGGCCAACGCATGTGAAAACAGCACGGCAACGGGCAGCACAAAGCCGATCACGAAAGGGACCGCGCACAGCATCAATGCAGTCAAACCGCCGAGCCGCCCCAGCGGCCGCGGTTCGACCGGCCGACTTTGACGTGACATCCGATAGAACCGGCTGCGCGAGCGACCGAGTTTTTCAAGCGCAGCCAGAAGAAAAACGAACCCGAGAATGACCAAGGCGATCTGCGCCGCACCCCCGGCGTTGTGCCCCTCGAGCCAGACAGTAAAAATGCCCGTGGTCAGGGTTTGCACAGCGAAATAATCGACCACACCGAAATCCGACACCGTTTCCATCATCACGATGGCCACGCCTGCCGCGATCGCGGGACGTGCCAAGGGCAGACCAACCCTCCAGAAACGGGCAAAGGGCCCTGCACCCAAGGCGCGGGCAACTTCGTACGCATCAGCGGATTGTTCTCGAAACGCCGCGCGGGCCAGCAGGAAAACATAGGGGTTCAGCGCCGCTGCCAGCACGACGATGGCTGCCCAACGCGAGCGGATCTCGGGGAACCAATAGTCGCGCGCGCTTTCCCAGCCGAATACAGACCGCAACCCGGTTTGAAGCGGTCCGGCATATTCCAGAAAATCGACCAGCGCATAGGCGCCGACATAGGCCGGGATCGCCAACGGGGTAAGCAAAAGCCATTCCAGCCACCGCGCACCGGGGAAACGGTACATGGTGATCAACCAAGCGGATCCCGTCCCCACCGCAGCGGATAAGAACCCAACGGACAGGGAAATGATCATCGTGTTGGTCACGTAACGCGGCAAGGTCGTCGCCATCAAATGCGGCCAAGCGTTTTCTTCCGGTGTAAGCGCCAACCATAGGATCGACAGGATCGGCAACACGACCAGCGCGGCAATCACAATTGCCCCGATAGACCAAATGTTTAGCCGATGCCTGACGCGTCTTGGCGTCTCAATCCGAGTCTTTTGCTCAACCATGTATCGGCTTTAACCTGAAATTTGTTTAACTGTCCAGAAATCCCCAGTATGTTTCACTGCGGCAGGCAGCAGAACACAGGCGACAGATGAAAATCGCAATCCATATCGGCGCACATTGCACGGACGACGACCTTCTGACGAAATCTCTTCTGAAGAACGCCAATCAGTTGTTTCAGGAAGGGGTCGCTGTCCCCGGCCCTACGCGGTATCGCGGGCTTCTGGGCCAAATCATGGTCAAGCTGAAGGGAAGCGTGGCCAGCGCCGATACGCAGGACATGCTGATTGACGAGCTAATTGATTCCAAGGAAGCTCAGCGGATTATCCTTGGTCATGAGCATTCGCTTGGTGTTCATCATCGCGCAATCGAAGATGGGCGACTGTACCCTCTTGCGGCGCGCAACACCTCGTGGATGCGCAATCTGTTTCCAGACCACGATGTCAGCTTTTTTATGGGGATCAGTTGCATCGCAAATTTCATGCCCGACCTTGCCGCGCGTCTGGACGACCAGAAGCGCGAGCTGATGCTGGGATCAATAGACCCGCGCGACTTGTTCTGGGCAGACGTGATCGAGAATATTCGCGAGGCCAACCCCGACACGCCAATTACAGTCTGGTGCAACGAAGACACCCCGCTGATCTGGCCGGACATCATGCAGGAGATTTCAGGGCTGGGCACCACGAACATGCTTGAACGCGGCAGCTTGGACATTCTCGAACGGATCACCAAGCCCGAGGGGATGACCCGCCTGCGCACCTATCTGCGTGAAAACCCGTTCCAGAATGAGGTTCACCGCCGCAGGATCCTTGCCGCCTTCCTGGACAAGTTTGCAAGGGATGGTGCCGTCGAGCACGAGATCGGGCTTTCGGGCTGGACGCAGGATCTGGTCGATGAGCTGACGGAAAACTACGAAAGCGACATTAAGGACATTGCCAACATCCCCGGCGTTACGGTTCTGAACGCATAAAAAAAAGGGCCCCAAAGGGCCCTTCCATTCCGATATGCGGCGGGCTTACATGCCCAGCGCTTCCTTATACATATCCAGAACCGCCTCTTCCTCGGCGATGTCGTTGGCATCACGCTTGCGCAGGGCGATGACTTTACGCATCACCTTGGTGTCATAGCCACGACCTTTCGCTTCGGCCATTACCTCTTTTTGCTGGTCCGCAATGTCCTTTTTCTCCATGTCCAAACGCTCGATGCGTTCAATGAACTGGCGAAGCTCGTCTGCGGTGACGCGATAGCTGCTTTGGGTCTGATGATCGTCCATGGGGCCCTCTTACCTGTGATGAATGCCCGCGAAACGTGACAGGCGATGTTGAAACCCGATTTAGCCCGACAGATAGCCGCCTTCAAGGCCTCACAGGTCTTGCGCAGCGGCATCTTGCGCGGTAGGCGCTGAGAAACCAAATAGGAGACCACCATGGACTGGCTGATCATCGTTGGAGCAATCATGTCGGTTATCGGCCTTGTCGGGCTGGTGGCCAGCGCGTTGAAGGTCATGAAGGCCAAACGTGAAGGACTGGAAGATGCCGAACTGCGCGCGCGCGTTCAAAAGGCAATGGCCCTGAACATGGGGGCGCTTGGCCTGTCCGTGCTGGGCCTGATGTGCGTCATCCTGGGCGTGTCGTTGAGCTGATGTGCCGATGGGGCCAGACGCGGCCCCATCAGTCGATTTTGGTGATCGGGTTTACAGATCCCCGAATTTCTTGCCGTTCTTGATCAGCTCATCAAACAGCGGCGACGGCGCCCAAAAGCGCGGCTCTTCCACCTGCCAGCCGGCCAGAGCATTCTTAACGGCCAATAGACCGGCCTGATCGGCCGCCATCATCGGGCCACCGCGATGACGCGGGAAGCCGTAGCCATAGAGCAGCACCACATCCACATCGGACGGACGCAGCGCGACGCGCTCTGCAACCAAACGCGCGCCCTCGTTCGCCATAGCAAACAGGCAGCGCTCTTGGATTTCCTGTTCTGTGAAGCTGCGCGGGGTGATCCCTTGGATCCGGCGCTCTTCCTCGATGATCGCTAGCACGTCGGGGTTCTCGACCGGGCCGCCCTCTTGATCATGGATGTAATACCCCCGGCCCGCTTTCTGACCGAACCAGCCTTGCTCGCAGATCTTGTCCCCAATCGAGACATAGCGATCTTCCGGCGCACGGGTGGCGGCCAGACGTTTGCGCCGCGCCCATGAGATGTCCAGCCCCGCCATATCCAGCACCTGATAGGGACCAATGGGGAAGCCATAGGCGCGCATCGCCGCGTCGATCTGGGCAGGCGTTGCACCATCTTCCAGCATGAAATCCGCCGCCAAACGATAGGCCGCCAGCACGCGGTTGCCGATAAAGCCATCGGCCACCCCTGCCCGCACCGGCACTTTGCGCAGTTTACGGGCCAGTTCGAATCCGGTCGCGACCACGTTGGGATCGGTTTTTTCACCCACAACAATTTCCAGCAGCTTCATGATGTGCGCAGGCGAGAAGAAGTGATACCCGACCACGTCCTGCGGGCGCGAGATTGTGGCCGCAAGCGCGTCGATATCCAGATACGAGGTGTTCGTCGCAAGAATTCCGCCCGGCTTCATCACCGCGTCCAACTGAGCGAACACGTTGCGTTTCACGTCTTCGTCTTCAAAGACCGCCTCGATGATTAGATCGACCGGAGTCAGATCCTGCATGTCGGTAGTGCCGGTCAGGCGCGACAGGCGCTCTTCCCCGGTGGCCGCATCAATACGACCCTTTGCGACCGACTTGTCATAGTTCGCAACAATGCGCTGAACGCCGCGTTCCAGCCCCTCTTGATCACGTTCGACCAGCACAACGGGGAACCCAGCATCCAGACAGGAAATCGCAATTCCCGCCCCCATCGTGCCTGCCCCGACCACGCCGATCGAGGTAACAGGGCGCAACGTTGCCCCCTTCAATTCGGGCACTTTCGCGGCGCGCCGTTCCGCGAAGAAGGCGTGGCGCAAGGCAGTCGCCTCGGGGCCTGTTTCGCATTCATCAAAGGCCGCACGCTCTTTGGCGATGCCTGCCTCGAACGGCAGGATTTGCGCGGCTTCGACGCAGTTGATGATCTCGGCAATCGAGGGCTGCGGGCTGTTCTTCATCTTCTCGCGACGGGTTGCGATTGCGTTCGCATAAGCCACCGGGTCTTGCAGCCCCTCGGCGCGCTCGCGCGTCGGTCGGATCTTGGCGCCTTCTGCGATCACCTGCTCGGCCTTCGCGATCGCAGCCCCCGCGACATCTGCGTCCACAATCTGGTCCACCAGACCCAGGTTGAGCGCTTTTTGTGCGGGAATCGGTTTACCCGATAGCATCAGATCCAGTGCAGCTTCAGCACCAAAGATACGCGGTACACGTTGTGTCCCGCCCCCGCCCGGAAGAACGCCCAGTTTCACCTCGGGCAGGCCCAGGCGGGCGCCGCGCAGCACGACGCGATAGTGGCAGGCCAAAGCCAGTTCAAAGCCACCGCCCAGCGCGTTGCCATGCACAGCGGCGATCGTGGGTTTGGGGCTGGTTTCCAGTAGGTCGCACACCTGAGACAGGATCGGCGTTTCACGCGGCCGCCCGAATTCGCGCACATCAGCACCTGCCGGGAAAGTCCGCCCTTCGGCGGCCAGCACAATTGCGCGCACCGCGTCATCCGCGATAGCGGCCTGAATGTTTTCGAACAGGCCCGCACGTACCGCATGTCTGAGGGCATTGACTGGCGGATTTTCGATGGTGACGACCGCAACAGTGTTTTCGACGCGCAGGGTGACAGGTTCGGACATGGTTCCTCCGTGATCAGTTCTCCTCAAGGGGCAGAACAAGGGCAACCTTGTCAATGGCTGATGGCGCCATCATGCAATCTTTCCTGACCGCCCGGTCGGATTTGTCACAAAAACGGCTGCAGCCCCGGTCAAATAGGCATGTTATCGAACAGATCGTCTGCGTCATCCTGCTCAAGTTCACCTTCGAACCGGCGAATATCTTCGGGTACCGGCAATCCCAATTTGTCCAGTTCCGCGATTTTCTCGCGCAACCGTTCTTGCAGGATATGACGATCCTCGGGCCGTTTTGCGATTTCGTCCAGGATCATACTGATCGAGGCCTTAAGCTCTTCAAATGCCATTATATCCTCTCCTTTATTATATCAGACAGGCAAGCCCATCGGGAAGTCCATCGCCGCCCCTCCACCGGCGGCGACGTTCCTCATACGTGCTTCGCTGCGCAATCGCGGCAAAAGGGTGTATGTGGCAGCACATTCAGCCGCTCGGGCGAGATTTCAGTCCCACATTCCACACAATAGCCGAACTCGCCCTCATCCATCCGAGCGAAAGCGGCCTGAATCTGAGCGATCTCGGTCTGGCCAGAATTCCCCAACCCTTCCAAGACCTCGTCCTCTTCGCGCTCGACAGCCAGTTCTTCCCAGTCTTTTGACTGATGGCTGTCCAGCTCGTCTTCGATCTCGTGAAGACGCTTGTCCAACTCTTTCATCCGCGCATTCAGAATTTCACGGTACCTGTTCACATCTACCATAGTGCTCTCCTTTGCCCTAATTTTGAAGCCAGACACCAAGCACTGCATTGATACAGGTCAAGCAAATTCAGGCTTTAAGGGGTTGGCATATCAGTCTGAGCAGGAGGCGTCGGCGTTGGAGCGGCTATGGCGTGCGAGAGCGCCTGTTCGGGCAGCATCGGTGCCGCAAGGGGATCAGGGGCCGGGCCTATACGCAAAGCGCGTTGACCATGCATCCGTCCCAGCCGGCAGGTGGTCACAACCTCGTTGCCTGGATCCAACAGCTCCACCTGCCCCATGGCCTGAAGCGGTACCGAGATCGTCATCCCGACCTCAAGATTTGCCACTTCCGTTACCGGAAGATGGACCTGATACAGGATCGCCCGCAGCTCTGCCCGGCAGGTCATGGCCACATCTGCGATTGTCTGTTCCGGCGCACCCCCGGTAGTCGGATGGCCTTGCGCTGCGCTGGCCGAGGCTTCGCAGGGCAGGATCACGGTCAGCACACCCTGTTTCGCACCACCCGCAAGATCCAGTTCTGCCCGAAAAGTATGGTAGTGGATATTTGCCAGTGTCAGAGAGATGACTTCCCGATCCATGATCGGCAGCGCGTAGCGATAACCCGACACCTGCGGAACGATGTCCAGCTGCGCACCATGCGCCTCGACCTCGAAACACTCGAGGGTGCGATCCACAAAATCAGCGCAAATGGCCGCATCCGTGCGCGTGGGCGCGCGGTCCGCTGCCGAAGCCGCGGACACCTTGCCGACGGTCTGCACTTCGACCAGTCCGGCCATCAGGCTCTGGTCCAGAACTGCCAAGCCGAAACTGCTATCTGGCCCTTCCACCAGACACACAAGCGCATGTTCGGGAAGACCTTCCAACATGTCACCCAACACTGCTTTGTCTTGGTCGACTGATGTCACCGCAATCAAGACGCCCGCCATGTCCTGCCCGGCACGCCGCAGCGCGTTGCCCAATGCCCCCGCCGCCGAGAGGCGCGGGATATCCAAGGAGGGCTGCCCTGCCCCGGCTTTGCGTTGCAACACGCTGAGTGTGTCTGAATCGGACATGTCAGTTCCAAGCGATAGATCGCCTCGACACTGCCAAGACAAGGTTTACAAATGATTGATGTCAGACGGCCACGTACGGCCAAACGGAGAATGAGAGCCAACGGGCAGCGTGACACGAAACGCGCCGCCGCTTTGTCCCGGCAGATAGGTAATGGAGCCATCCAACTTGTCCATGATCTCCCGGCAGATCGCCAAGCCAAGTCCTGCACCGCCTGCAGCTGCCTGATCGGACAGTCGCGAAAACTTCTCGAAGATCATGGACTGGCTTTCAAAGGGCACACCGCTGCCATTGTCAACGAAATCCACCTGCAACCGTCCCCCACGCTGCCGCACGCGGATCGCCAAGCGCTTGCCCTTCGCGTCGCAGTATTTTGCAGCATTCGAGATCAGGTTGATGAACACCTGCGCTAACCGGTCGGTATCGGTATAAAGCGCCACCCCTTCGTCCGAGCGATTGCGGTGGATATGCATCTTTTCCTGATCAATGACCGAACTTGTGGCCGCAATCGCGCGGTCCAGCACCTCGTGCAGAACCTCATGCCGCGGGTAAAGCTGCACTTGGCCGTTTTCCAACACGCTGAGGTCCAAGAGGTCGTCCAGAAGCCGGGTCAAACGCACGCTTTCGTCGTGGATGATCGAGGCATGGCGCGCGGCGGCCGCGGGATCACTGGCGCCCCCATCCCGCAGAATTTCCGAGAACGCGCGGATCGAAGTCATGGGCGTACGCAGTTCGTGGCTGATCTGACTAAGGAACGCATCTTTCTGGATCGACAGCTGTGTCAGCTTCTCGTTCACTTCAGAGAGCTGCCGCGCGGTGGTGGTTAGCTCAAGCTGCTTGGCTTCCAGCTGCGAAGTCTGTTCCAGCATCTGTTGGGTTTCATCCGCCACGGCCAAAAGGTCATCGACCGACACGGCTGCGCCGCCCAAAATTTGCGCGATCATCGCGTGCGCGGTTGCGGTTCCGACAAGCCCGGACAGTTCGCGCTCTAATCGCCCAATGAAGTCCGGGGTCGTGTCGGGAAGATAGCCTTGCTTTCCCTGCTGTTCTGCTTGCGCCTGGAACCATGCCTGCGCCTGATCCGATCCCATGACCTGCTGCGCCATCACCAAAAGGTCCTCTGATGTGGCCGCATTAAAGCTGCGCCCGCGCGCGGGGCCCGAGTGGTCCAGCACGTTGACAAACTGGGCCGCCTGCAGGCGCTCCAGCGGGCTGGGAAAAGACAGAAGTGAGATCAGGACGAACACCACGCAGTTCAGGACAAGGGACCAGAACAACGCATGTACAACGGGGTCCAGACCATTCACACCGAACAGGGCCTGCGGTCGCAAGGCCTCAATCCCCCAAGGACCATGTGCAAGAACAGACGCGCTCATGACGCCAGCTTCGCCGAAGCTGGGCAGGAAAAGCGTGTAGGCCCAGATCGCAAAGCCAGTGATCAATCCTGCAACGGCCCCGCTACGCGATGCCCCGCGCCAGAACAATCCGCCAGCCATTGCTGGCAGTACCTGCGCAACCCCCGCGAACGAGATCAGCCCGATCGCCGCCAGCGCAGACCCGCCGCCAGAGATGCGATAGTAGAAATAGCCCAGCGCAAGGATGCCCACGATGGACAACCGGCGCGCAGACAGCAGAATCTGGCGGGCATCTCGGTATTCAGACGCACCCGCCCCAAGCCGGGTCGACAGCCAGATGGGCATGATGATGTGGTTCGACACCATCGTTGCCAACGCGATAGAGGCGACAATCACCATCGAGGTGGCCGAGCTGAACCCCCCAAGGAAAGACAACATCGCCAGCCCATCTTGTTCAAAGTACAGCGGCAGGGTCAGCACGAAAAGGTCCGGGTTTTCACCCTTCGGCAAGATCGCCAACCCCACAACGGCGATAGGGATGACGAACAGGCTCATCAAAAACAGATAGAGCGGGAATGCCCATGACGCCGTGGCCAGTTGGCGTTCATCCACGTTCTCGACCACCAGAACCTGAAACATGCGCGGAAGGGTCAGGAACGCCGCTGCAGACAGGAAAGTCAGACCGACCCAGCGCCCGCCTTGCAAGGTCCAAGCGCCTTCAGGGGCGGCCTGAATGGCTTGTTCCATCGCAGCGGCAATGCCTTGCGGGCCGCCACCAATACCCCAGACCACAAAGATCCCCACCGCCAGAAGCGCCACCAGCTTCACGACAGCCTCGACCGCGATCGCGGTGACAACGCCGTGATGGCGCTCGTTCACGTCAAGGTTTCGTGTCCCGAAGAGGATCGTAAACAGGGCCAGCCCCCCGGCCACCCAGATGGCGGTCTGTTCGAGGTCGGGAATGATCCAACCGGCGGATCTGTCGCGCGCAAATACCGCAAAAGACAGCGTCACGGATTGAAGTTGAAGCGCGATATAGGGCGTGGTGCCGATCACGGCGATCAGGGTCACCAGCACGCCCAGCAGGTTCGACTTGCCATAGCGGGACGATACCAGGTCCGCAATCGAGGTCACACGCTGGCTGCGCCCCACCCGCACAAGTTTGCGCAGAAACCACCACCAGCCGATCATCACCAAGGTCGGCCCTAGATAGATGGTGACGTATTCCAGCCCCGAGCGGGCTGCGTTCCCAACAGCGCCATAGAAGGTCCACGCAGTACAATAGACTGACAGCGACAACGTATAGATCATCGGCGAAGTCAGGAACCGCACCTTGCTGCGCCGCGCGCGTTTGTCGGCAACAAACGCCACCACAAACAGCATGATGACATAGAGGAGACAGACCCCGACAAGCGTGTTGAATGTCAGCATCAGAGGGGTCCTGTGGGATCGTCAGATGGGGCAATCGGCTTGGACTGTGATCCGATGGGACGCTGCCCCGTGTCACGCCCAAGGTAACGCGCAAGGGTCATCGCGGACAGGATCAAAAAGAACCAGGACGAGAAAACAAACGCAACGCGCACCGAGCCGATAACCCCACCGACCATCAAGGGCAAAAGAAACAGAACGACACCCAACAGAGGCAACAGCCGCGCGGCATCCTCGATCCGGCGCCGGCGATAGCTTTGGCGCGCAAGGAACAGGGGTTCACGCGGGGACCTCATGCGCGGTCAGCCCCCGACCAACTCGCGTAGGTTTGTCAGCATTTCCGAGTTCGAGAAGGGTTTTGTCATGAACCGGTTCACCCCCAGTCGCTCGGCCAGCTCTCGGTCGGTCTTCTGCCCGCGTGCGGTCAACATCAGAACTGGAAGTGCACGAGTATCATCGGCGCTGCGTAAATCCTGCAAAATATCATAGCCTGACTTACCCGGCAGCATAACATCAAGGATCAGCACGTCAGGTTTCGCGTCGCGCACGGCCTGAACCGCGGTGGTCCCACTGGCATGGGTTGAGACACTCCAGCCATCGCGACTTAGGATAAAGCTGATGGCCTCGGCGATGTTCGGTTCATCCTCGATGACCAGCACCTGTCTTGTCATAAGCCCCTCCCCCGGGATGCGGCATATCCGCACCGTCCAGCGACTATCGCCAAGATCACGGCTGCAATCAAGCAAAACACGTCTGAACGGCAGCGTTGCGACGTTGAAAAGTCGACAAATTCACCCGGCCGACAGAATTGTCGCCTCGCGGCGGGCGGCACAGTCGGTCCGGGGGCACACCCGGCAGGTGGATCCGACCTCGATCGGGGTGGCATGAGACATCGCTTCGCCATCCAGCGCGTCATCTAGCTCGCGGATCAGCATGTAGGCTTCATAAACTGGGGGGCGATCAAAAGACGGTGCTTCCTGTTGGACAGAGATAGCCTGACAGACGTGACGCCGCCGCGCTCCACCCGGCTGGCGCACAACGGCACGCATGGGCCTTTCCGGCTGGGCCAATGCTTGGAAGAGCGGCCAATAGGGACAGGCAGCACCAAAGCGCGGCAGAGCAAACCCCGGCACAGCCTTGCGCAGCACCAGCGCGCCCGCCCCATCACAGCTGATCAACCCAGCGACGGTCCCATCCGAACCTGCCGGCAGAAACGCGATGCGCCGCATGACAGACGGCAGCGATTGCCGAAACTCGCGCGCCAAGGCCGCCGGATCCCAACCAAGCGCTGAACGCGCTGTCTGGAACGCTTGCATGGGCATGGCTTCCGCATCCCGCACATACTGAATCAGAAATTGGCGCGCCATGTCCTGTGCCTCACGCGAGGTCAGAGCCGCGCTTTCCGCGATGATGGTCGCAATCGCCTGATCACGTGCATTGGCTTTCCACGCCGATGGGCATTCGAGGTTTGGGAAATAGTGGGCGTTGCCATCCAAGAACGTTGCCAGCTCTTCCGACGGGCCGATGGGAACGGCCTCTTCGCTGCTGCCCGCGTCCAGAAACTCGACCAGGCCCTGCGCGGCGCTGGATAGGCGCATCCCCTCGTCTCGCATGTTGCGCAGAAAGCGGTCCTGCCACTCTTGATCGACCTCACCTCCGCCGGACAGAATGGCAGCCGTCGACCGGATCGCCGTCACCGCCGAGATCACTTCGTGCAAGGACGCTGCCAATTCCGGGTCATGGGTCAAGCGGTCAGACAGGGCCTCGACCATCTGTTCAAGCTCTTGGATCCGTTGGTTCTGCGCCATGACAAGCGACGCCCAGCCGGGGAACCGGCCCGCAAAATCTTCTGACCGGTCCAGCTCGGCCTGTGCTTGCGGCAGCCGCTTGTCCGCCTCGCTCAGCGCACCCAGCAACGCAGCCTCGGCACCTTCCGCCAGCACCGCGGGATCGGTTTTCAATGCCTTCGCCAGCGCCTCGAGCAGGCTGTCACCCACGCGACGGCGGTTATGCTCGATCAGGTTCAGATAGGCGGCGGATATCCCGACGTCCTTGGCAAGTGCGGCCTGCTTTTGGCCCAACACCAGCCTGCGTTCACGAATTCGGCTTCCGGTCAGTCTGGAATGCGGCATACGTCGTCACTTTGCCTTGCGTTAATGAGGGCGAGCGGCATTTTCAACTTACTCCGCAACACCCCAAGTCTGTTTACAAAAAGATTGCGCCTTTGTAGCGCCTTAACACAACTTTTTCAAAGATGAACATGACTGCAGAGACACATTAACAAGCCTATTGGAAACACCACCCCAGTCGAGTGGCAATATCCTGCCGGGTTCTGGCCGCGATGCGCCGCTTTGTGTCCTTGACCTGAAAATCCCCTAGAAAGAGTATGAAAACAGCCTTTCATCCTGGAGGATAACATGAAGAAATCCGCACTGACCCTTGCCTGCGTCGCCTCTCTGGCTCTGACCGCCTGTATGAGCCGCCCACTGACCGATCAAGAGAAAACCATCATCGGCGGTGTCGCCGGGATCAGCGCTGGCCTGATCACCGCGAACGCCATCGGAGCCAACAGGAACTGGACGGTTCTGACCACGCTGGCCGGCGCTGCCGCAGGCATCATGGTGGCCCGCAACTATCACACCAACATGTGCGCCTACTCGAATGGCGACGGCACCTATCGTCAGGAGCCCTGCCCGGTCTGATCTGGACATCATGACGACGCACAAGGCGCGCCCGAAACGGCGCGCCTTTTTTAGTCGCACATCTTGCGCAGCTCGGTTTTCAGCACCTTGCCATAGTTGTTCTTGGGCAGCTCAGACAGCACGGTATAGGCTTTGGGCCGTTTGAACCGGGCGATGTTTTCCAAGCAATGCGCGTCCAGCGCGGATTCGTTCAGCGCGACCCCTTTTGCCAGCACAACAAACGCCACAACGTCTTCGCCCCACTCCGCACTTGGGCGTCCAACCACGCTAACCTCGTGTACATCCGGGTGGGTTAAAAGCGCCTCTTCAACCTCGCGCGGATAGATATTTGTCCCACCCGAGATGATTACATCCTTCGAACGATCCCGCATGGTCAGATATCCGTCTTCATCCAGAAACCCCATGTCTCCGGTCATCAGCCAGCCATCCACCAGCGTTTTCGTGGTGGCGTCAGGATTATTCCAATAACCAGGCATGACGGGGGTGCCGCGCACCATGATCTCGCCCACCTCGCCGGGTGGCAAAGGCTGCCCGGCCTCGTCCCCGATCCGCACCTCGACCACGCTTTGTGCCCGTCCGACCGAGGCCAGTCTTTCGCGCCAGCGCGGATGCTTACGGTCGGCCACTTCAGCGCGCGACAGCGCGGTAATCGCCATCGGGCACTCGCCTTGCCCATAGATCTGCACGAAGCGCGGGCCGAACCAATCGACGGCCTCTTCAATATCCGCCAGATACATGGGTCCACCGCCATAGACGATGGTCTTGATCCCCTCGCCGCGACGCCCAGCAGCCTTGGCGATATCGGTAAACCGCCGCACCATCGTGGGCGCCATAAACATCTGAAGCGGGCCTTGCGCCTCAGCCGTGTCCAGCAACTCGATCTCATCAAACCCGCCCGAGGCAGGTGTGATGTGCCGTGCCCCGCGCGCCACGTGGATTGGTGAATAGATCCCCGCCCCGTGGCTCATCGGCGCCATGTAAAAGACCCCGTCATCGGGCGAGACGTCATCGCAGTCCAACAAATAGGACAACGAGGTCGACCGGATCATGTCGTGACTGATATAAACGCCCTTGGGCTGCCCGGTTGTGCCGGAGGTATAGAACAGCCACGCCAAATCAGACCCCGCGCGCTCGGCCACCGGCAGCGGCTCGTGCATGAATAGTTCGACAAATTCGGGACGTTCGACGTGGATCAGCGGCGTTTCAGTCACACCAGTAAGCCCGTCCGCCAGATCATCTGTGACCAAGACCAGCTTGGCACCCGAATTTTCAATGATAAAAGCCGCCTCTTTCGGATGTAGCTTGGCATTGATCGGAACGACCGCCGCGCCCAGCCCCCACACGCCGTAAAACCCCAGCAAATATTGCGGGCAGTTCTTCATGAACAAGGCCACTCGGTCGCCCGGCCCGACACCACGCGCAGCCAATCCCGCCGCCAGCCCCTGCGCGGCGCGGAAGAAACCGTCATAGGTAAAGACCTGCTCGGCCCCTCGAAACACCGCCGGCCGGTCGCCATTCACCTGCGCCGTGCGCTCTAGCCAATGTGCCAGATTCATGAGACCTCTCTTTCGCCATGATCAACCAAATGACTATCGGACGACAATTTGTTTCCACGCAAGCCCCGTAAAACTACGCAACTGTTTGAATTGTCGTCAAAGCTTTGGCAGAGTGGGGCCATGACCCAGATGGATCTTGCCTTCATGTACGCGCCCACAGGGCTTGCGCTGACCGAAAACAGGATCGTGCGCCAATGCAACTTGCGCTTTGCCGAGATGTTCGGGGCCGAGGTCGACAGCTTCAAAGACATGCCGCTGGAACGCTTGTACCCGTCCCTGAAAGACTATGAAAAAGTGGCGGATGTCGGCGGTGACATCCTGCGCGAGACAGGACGATATGAAGACGAACGCATCATGCGGCGCTTGGACGGTGATATGTTCTGGTGCCGTGTGCGTGGCACCAGCCTGACGCCCGATGACCCTTTCAGACAAGGGGTTTGGAGCTTCGCGGACCTGTCCGCCGAACGCCCCGTCGTCGAGCTGACCCCGCGCGAACGCGACGTGGCGATCCTGACCTGTCAGGGCAAAACTTCGAAAGAAATTGGCCTGACGTTGGGGCTAAGCTATCGCACGGTCGAAGCGCATCGCGCACGGCTGTTACAGAAGTTTGGGGCACGCAAACTGCCCGAGCTTGTGGCGAAATTCTCGGGCATGCCGCTTTAAGCCTTCGTTCAGACCACGTTAACCTTCGTGAATTTTCCCCACCAATTCTTAAGATTCTGGCAACACTTGACCGAATAAACTGCCAAGTGGTGGGGGCTCCGAAGTCAACGGAGCTAAAGATGGAATTTACAGTACTGTCCCCTTTGGGGGCGCAGGCCACATTGATGGCGCAGCGGCCGACGCGACCGGCCCCTGACCCGAACCGCGTGGAAAAATCGCCGACCGCTGGCGAAACCCGCGCGGATCCGCACAACACGCAGGAGCATGGCAACACGCAGGCATTGAGCGAAGGGCGACAACCCGATGCGATCGAGCCGCCTCCGGATCCGAACCAGCCGGTTGGGCCACCGCCGACCTTTCAGATGAATGTGCTGGAAATGGAACGCGCGCTGCACCAGCGTTTGGCGAAGATCGAGTTGGCGCGATCGCTGTCAGGTGACCGCGCGCCTCAGTCTGAACCGGCCGCCGACGCGGAAAAAGCGCTAGCTGCGCCCGAGATCCGTCAGAAGGACACGTCGCCCCAGTCTAATGACCCGTTTTCCGCGGAGGCCACCCAGAATTCCTGACAGAATTCGGGCGAATATCCGATTTCGCCGCCCTTCTTGCTTTTCTCCCCTTACGTAGCGTCTTATAAGCGTTGCAAAGACACAAAGCCTGCATAGATAGACAGGCAGACAATCTAGGGCGAGGACCCATGGCCAAGAAAAATCACGACACCGATGTGGCATTCATCGAAGCACTGGCGAAACTGCTTCAGGAAAACGACCTGACCGAGCTGGAAGTCATGCGCGACTATGGCGAAAACGACAGTCTGAACGTGCGCGTCAGCCGCGCAAAAGAGGTCGTTCAACAGATCGCTGCGCCTGTCGCTGCGGCCCCTGCGCCTGCTGCTCCGGCAGCCGCGCCTGCCGCAGAAGCTCCGGCGGCAGCCTCGAATGATCCGGCAAGCCACCCCGGCGCTGTACCCTCGCCAATGGTCGGCACTGCTTATTTGCAAGCCGAGCCTGGCAGCCCGGCATTTGTCAACGTGGGCGACACCGTGTCCGAAGGCCAAACCGTTCTGATCATCGAAGCGATGAAGACGATGAACCAGATCCCGGCCCCGCGCGCAGGTAAAGTAACCCGCATTCTGGTCGAAGATGGCTCGCCGGTCGAATTTGGCGCGCCGCTGATGATCATCGAATAAGGGGCGGATCATGGCCCAATTCGATAAAATCCTGATTGCCAACCGGGGCGAGATTGCGCTGCGCGTGATCCGAGCTGCCCGCGAGATGGGCATCAAGACCGTTGCCGTGCATTCGACCGCTGACGTGGACGCAATGCATGTGCGCATGGCAGATGAAAGTGTCTGTATCGGCCCCAACGCCGGCACCGACAGCTATCTGTCGATCCCCGCAATTATCGCCGCGTGCGAAATCACCGGCGCGCAAGCTGTGCACCCCGGTTACGGCTTCCTGTCAGAAAACGCGACCTTCGTGAAAGCGCTGGAAGATCACGAGATCACTTTCATCGGCCCCTCGGCCGCGCACATCCGCATGATGGGCGACAAGATCACCGCGAAAGACACCGCGATCAAACTGGGCATCCCGGTTGTTCCGGGCTCGGACGGTGGCGTTCCCGACATCGAAAACGCGCGCAAGACTGCGGCCGAGATGGGCTATCCGGTCATCATCAAAGCGACCGCCGGTGGTGGTGGGCGCGGCATGAAAGTGGCCGAGACCGAAGCCGATATCGACACAGCATTTTCCACCGCCCGTTCGGAAGCGAAAGCCGCCTTCGGCAATGACGAAGTGTATATGGAGAAATACCTCCAGAAACCGCGTCACATCGAAGTTCAGGTCTTTGGCGATGGCCAAGGCGGTGGCGTGCATCTGGCGGAACGCGACTGCTCGCTACAGCGTCGTCACCAGAAGGTCTTCGAAGAGGCCCCCGGCCCCTCGATCAGCCCGGAAGAACGCGAGCGGATCGGCTCGATCTGCGCCAATGCCGTTGCCGAGATGGGCTATTCCGGTGCTGGTACGATCGAATTCCTCTATGAAGATGGCGAGTTCTATTTCATTGAGATGAACACCCGTCTGCAAGTGGAACACCCTGTGACCGAGTCCATCTTTGGTGTCGATCTGGTTCGGGAACAGATCCGTGTGGCGGAAGGCTACCCCCTGTCCTTCGCGCAATCTGATCTGGAAGTGAACGGCCACGCGATCGAAGTGCGCCTGAACGCCGAGCGTCTACCGAACTTCACCCCCAGCCCGGGCAAGATTACCCAGTACCACGCCCCCGGCGGTCTGGGTGTACGGATGGATAGCGCTCTGTATGATGGCTATTCGATCCCGCCCTATTACGACAGCCTGATCGGCAAGCTGATCGTGCATGGCCGCGACCGTCCCGAGGCGCTGGCACGTCTAAGCCGCGCATTGGGGGAACTGATCATCGACGGGATCGATACCACCGTCCCGCTGTTTGACAAGCTGCTGGCCGAGGCGGACATCCAATCGGGTAATTACAATATCCACTGGCTGGAACGCTGGCTGGATGAAAACATGGGGTAAGGGCCATTGGCCCACCCCACCTCTCCTCCTTTAACTGCTGAGTTATTGTTGAAAGCCTATTCCATGGGCGTATTTCCCATGGCTGAAGGGCGCGATGATCCCGAGGTCTTCTGGGTTGATCCAAAGCTTCGCGGGGTCTTCCCGCTGGACGGCTTTCACATCTCGCGAAGCCTTGCCCGTACGATCCACCGCACGCCCTATCAGGTCACGCTGAACAAAGATTTCGCGGGGACGGTTGCGGGCTGTGCTGACCGGGACGAAACCTGGATCAACGACACGATCTTCGCGCTGTATGAACAGCTGCACAAGATGGGACATGCCCATTCGCTTGAACTGTGGGAGGGCGACGATCTGGTCGGTGGCGTCTATGGCGTGAGTTTGGGCGGCGCATTCTTCGGAGAAAGCATGTTCTCGCGCCGCCGGGATGCGTCAAAAATTGCGCTGGCCTATCTGGTGACCCATCTGCGGGCGTGTGGCTTCACGCTGTTCGACACCCAGTTCCTGACCCCGCACTTGGCCAGTTTAGGCGCGGTCGAGATCCCACGCGCGGCCTATCATCAACTGTTAAGAAATGCGTTAGAGGGTCAGGCCGACCTGACAAGTCGCCCCCTGCCCGACGCTTATTCGGTGACGCAGCGCAGCACCCAGACGTCATAACGCGGGTGATCTAGGGCGTTCAGCGCGGGCGAGGATGCGATCATCCAGCCTTCAAACGTGGTTTCTTCCGCATTGCCATCGCGCACCACCAGCCACGCAAAAGCGTCGCCCGAGGGGTTGTCGGTGGGATAGCGGCATTCGCCCAACGTGACGCGCAGGCGGCCCAGCTCGACCGTGTCGCCCACATTCATCTTGAAGTCCACGGGCGTGCCCGACACCTTGTCCAACCCGCGCAAGAACGCACCTGACGCCTTGGCGGTTTCAGCCCAAGCCGTGCTGGCCGCGAACAGGGCGGCGGACAGGGTTACAGCGGCACGGATCACTCGGCGCTATCCTCGCCACCAGCGACGTATTTCAGCAGCAACTGCACAAGGCTGACCGAGCCCTGAGTGTCTTCAATCTCGGCGCCGGGTTCCAGGTTGAAAGGCGATCCGCCGGGCAGAAGCTCGACGTAGTTGCCACCTAAAAGCCCCTCGGACGAGATGATGATGGCGGTGTCTTCCGGCAAAGCCACATCCGACTGCACCGTGAAATCCGCATCCGCGCGGAACGTGTCCGGGTTCAGTGTGATGTCGGTCACGGCGCCGACTTTAACGCCGCCCAGACGCACATCCGTCCCAATCGAGATACCGTCTGCCGTGCGGAAGGAGGCGGTATAGCTATTCGTCGTCCCTGTCCCGGACAGACCCACGATCTGGCCCGCATACAGCAGGAACCCAACAGCAACCACCAGCACGATGCTGCCGGTCACGACCTCGGTTGTGTGGCTATTGCTCATAGGAAACGACCCTCGTGTACTCGCTGATCGGTGGACTTGTCCGGCTTATTCGGGCTGCCAAGCGTCATAGTCGCTACGCTCGGCCGGGGCGGCCTGACGCAGGGACCCAACAGGCGCATAGGCCAACACCGTACCCGTCAGGTTGTCCTGATGCGGCTTTTCCCACTCTTTGTGGGCCAGCGGCTTGTCTTCCGGGCAATTGTCGAACGTGTGATGCAGCCAGCCATGCCAATCGGGGCTGACGCGGCTAGCCTCGGGCTCGCCGTTATAGATCACCCAGCGGCGGCTGTCGTCCTGATTGCGATAGAAGACGTTTCCCTGATCGTCTTGCCCGACTTTCACGCCTTTACGGCGGGTGAACAGCCAGGTTCCGATCGTCTCACTGTGGTACCATGTCAGAAGCGAAAGAAGCCGCATGTCGATCTCCGAAATTTCTTACACTTGATATGGCCCATGGCAGGCCGAAGGTCCAGAGCTTTGCCCTCTAATCCACGATCCTTGCGCGATTTGAAGCCAGTTTCGCACGTAGGCAGGTCGCAAAAGGAAAAGCCACCGCGCACGGCGATGGCTTTGTAATGCTTTTGGGAATCAGTTCACGCGCGTTTAGCTGGCGGTCACTTCTTCCTTCGCGGTGTCCGCATAGATGATCAGCGGCTTGGCGTCCGAGGTCACCGCCTCGTCATTCACGACCACCTCGTCCACGTTCTCAAGGCCCGGCAGGTCGAACATCGTGTCCAGCAGGATGTCTTCCATGATCGAGCGCAGCCCGCGTGCACCGGTCTTACGCTCAATGGCGCGTTTCGCGATGGCTTTCAGCGCGTCTTCGGTGAAGGTCAGCTGTGCGTCTTCCAGTTCGAACAGGCGCTGGTATTGCTTGACCAGAGCGTTCTTCGGTGCAGTCAGGATTGTGACCAGAGCTTCCGCGTCCAGATCTTCCAGCGTTGCAATCACCGGCAGACGGCCAACAAATTCCGGGATCAGGCCGAATTTCAGCAGATCTTCCGGTTCCAGCTCTTTGAACAGTTCGCCCACGCCGCGGTCGTCGTTCTCACGCACGTCAGCACCAAAGCCCATCGCCGAACCTTTGCCGCGCTGCGCGATGATCTTGTCCAGACCGGCGAAGGCGCCACCACAGATGAACAGAATGTTCGTGGTGTCCACTTGCAGGAATTCCTGCTGAGGGTGCTTGCGGCCACCTTGCGGCGGAACCGAGGCCACAGTGCCTTCCATGATCTTCAGCAGCGCTTGCTGCACACCCTCGCCCGATACGTCGCGGGTGATCGAGGGATTGTCCGATTTGCGGGTGATCTTGTCGACCTCATCGATATAGACGATGCCGCGCTGCGCACGTTCCACATTGTATTCGGATGCCTGCAGCAGCTTCAGAATGATGTTTTCCACGTCCTCGCCCACGTAACCGGCTTCGGTCAGCGTGGTAGCGTCAGCCATGGTGAACGGCACATCCAGAATGCGCGCCAGCGTCTGGGCCAGCAGCGTCTTACCGCAGCCTGTCGGGCCGATCAGCATGATGTTGGACTTCGCCAGCTCAATCTCGTCGCCGTTGGAGGCGGCATGGTTCAGACGTTTATAATGGTTGTGAACCGCCACAGACAGCACGCGCTTGGCATGCCCCTGCCCGATCACGTAATCGTCCAAAACCTGACAGATATCCTGCGGTGTCGGAACCCCATCCGAAGTTTTCAGCCCCGACGACTTGGTTTCTTCACGGATGATATCCATGCACAGCTCAACACATTCATCGCAGATGAACACCGTCGGGCCCGCAATCAGTTTGCGCACCTCGTGCTGGCTTTTACCGCAGAACGAGCAGTAGAGCGTGTTCTTGCTGTCACCAGAGGAATTATTCGCCATAGTCCAGTCCCATTCGGCCGGATACCGACCCCGTTAAGCCCTTCCGGGCGGTCTTTTGCCCCTATCCCCAGCTTAGGCCAGGGATGGAACAGGTACAATCAGCTTTTTGACGGGCCCATGACAGGCCCCTCAAGATCAGGCTTCAGCGTCGTCGCCTTTGGCACGGTTCTCGACGATCTCGTCAATCAGGCCCCAGTCTTTGGCGTCCTGCGGGTCCATGAAGTTGTCACGCTCCAGCGCTTCGACCACGGCTTCCATCTTCTGGCCGGTATGCTTCACATAGATCCCGTTCAGGCGATCCTTCAGCTTCTGGGTTTCCTGAGCGTGGATCATGATGTCCGTCGCTTGGCCCTGATAGCCGCCGGACGGCTGGTGCACCATGACGCGCGAATTGGGCAGCGAGAAGCGCATGCCGCTTTCACCTGCGGCCAACAGCAGCGATCCCATCGACGCGGCCTGACCGATCACCAGGGTCGACACTTTGGGTTTGATGTATTGCATCGTGTCATAAATCGACAGGCCCGAGGTCACCACACCACCGGGCGAGTTGATATACATCGAGATCTCTTTGTTCGGATTCTCAGCCTCAAGGTGCAGAAGCTGCGCCACGATCAGGCTGGACATGCCGTCATGCACCGGGCCGGACAGGAAAATGATCCGTTCCTTCAACAGGCGCGAGAAGATGTCATAAGCCCGCTCCCCGCGCGAGGTCTGCTCGACCACCATCGGGACAAGGGTGTTCATATAGGTATCAATCGGATCGTGCATGTCGCCTGCTTTCTCTTCGCGCCAAAGCCCGTTCTGGGCACCTGATGCCAACCTAGTCGTGTGTTTGGGGGGCTGCAAGGGGCCGAAACGACCCGGCTGCGCACTCGGTCACACATTTCCGACAGAGTTGCCGGAAAACGGTTAATAAATCCCTCTTGCGCGCGCCGTCACAACAACAATTTGCAAAAGAAAAGGCGCCATATAGGCGCCTGATCTTTTTAAGTTTTCTGCAACCCTCAGCCCGGAGACATCCCGCGCAGGCGCTCGGACCGGCGGCGCAGAAGCTCAACCGTGGTCAGAAGCGCGATCGAGATGACGACCAGGATCGTGGCTACCGCCAGAATGGTCGGGCTGATCTGCTCGCGCAGGCCAATAAACATCTGCCACGGAAGCGTCTGTTGCTTGGCCGAACCCACGAAGATCACCACAACCACTTCGTCGAACGAGGTGATGAAGGCAAACAGCGCACCCGAGATCACGCCCGGCAGGATCAGCGGCATCTGCACACGGAAGAAGGTGGTCACTGGATCTGCGCCCATATTCGCCGCCGCGCGTGTCAGCGAGCGGTCAAAGCCCACCAGCGTTGCGGTCACGGTGATGATCACAAAGGGGATCCCCAGCGCGGCGTGCGCCAGAACAACGCCCCAATAGGTGCCGGCCAGACCGATGCGGGAATAGAAGAAGTACATCCCAGCTGCCGAGATGATCAGCGGCACGATCATCGGCGAGATCAGCGTGGCCATGATGGCGCGACGTGCGGGCACGTGCGGTTGGCTCAGACCGATGGCGGCCAAGGTGCCCAGCGATACGGACAGCAGCGTCGCAGTAGGCGCAATCTTGACCGAGTTCCACAAAGCATCCTGCCAGTCGGGGTTCGAGAAGAAGTCACGATAGTGCTTCAGCGAATACCCTGCCGGATCGAAGCTCAGCATTTCTTTCGTGAAGGTGAAGAAATCCTGCGAGTTAAAGCTCAGAGGGATAACGACGGCGATCGGCGCAATCAGGAAGAAAAAGATCAACCCGCAGATTACACGGAATGTGTAGTACCAGATGCGCTGGCCGGTGCTTGCATATGATGGAAGAGCCATGTCCGTTACCCCAGCTTCACGTTGTCAATGCCGACGATCTTGTCATAGGCCCAGTACAGGACCAAAACGACCGCCAGAAGAATAGCACCCAGCGCCGAGGCCAAGCCCCAGTTCAGAGAACTTGAGATGTGGAAGGCAATCTGGTTCGAGATGAACGTGCCTTTCGTACCACCGACCAAGGCCGGCGTAATGTAGTACCCAATCGCCAGAATGAAGACGAGGATCGAACCCGCACCGATGCCCGGTACTGTCTGCGGGAAATAGACCCGCCAGAACGCCGTCCAGTCGGTTGCGCCAAGGCTTTTAGCTGCGCGCAGATAGGTGGGCGGAATGGTCTGCATCACCGAATACATCGGCAGGATCATGAACGGCAGCAGAATGTGGGTCATCGCCACGATCGTGCCGAACTGGTTGTTGATGATGACAAGCCTTGCGCTGTCATCGACCAAGCCAATCCAAACCAGAATATCGTTGATCACACCCTGCTGCTGCAGAAGGATCTTCCAAGCAGAAGTACGCACCAGAAGCGACGTCCAGAAGGGAAGCAATACCAAGATCATAAGCATGTTTGCCTGGCGCATTGGCAGGTTGGCCAAAATCCACGCAACAGGATAGGCCAGCAGAATGCAGCACACCGTAATGGTCAACGACATCCACAGCGTCCGTTTCAGCAGATTCATGTAAATCTGCTCACTTTCAGGACGGGCTTCTGCGCCATCCGGTCCAACACGCATATCGACAGCGTTCAGAAAGTAACCTGCAGTCACCGGCGGAGAGTACGTTTGAATGGTGCGCCAGTTGTCCGGCTCGCCCCACCCTTCATTGATGTCAATCAGGGCTTCTTTCCAAGGTCCACCGTTCTCAAGGTCAAATTTCTTGGCCTTGCGCCCGGTCTTTCGGAACAACGATGAGATACCTGGATTTTCATAGTTAAGACGCGTGCCGACCTTCGTGTGGGTCTTGGCGGCCGCAGCTTCTTTCAGGTCGGCAGCCATGGCTGCGAAGACTGCCTCGGATGGAAGGTCGCCACTTTTGGCATCCCAGTCAGCCAAGGCCACAACGGACCGCGGCAGCGTTTCAGTGACGATCCCGTTTTGAACCGACCGATAGAGCATATCTGCAACGGGCAGAATGAAGCTGATCAAAATGAACAGCAAAAGTGGCGCAATCAGCATCAAGGCCCGCATCTTCTGCCGTCGCAGCGCCCGCGCCAGACTACGCTTCAGCGGTGTTCCATCTGCGGCCAGTACCGGGCCGCCGGTGTCGGTCATATCGCTCATATCTTCCCTGTCGGCTGTTGCCGTTTCTTGGTTTCAGTCAGGTAAATTGACAAACAAATCAGATATTTAAAATAAGGGGGTGAAGGAGGCCCGAAGGCCCCCTTCGACGTCAGATTACTTGGCCAGCCAAGCTTCGAACTTTGCGTTCAGATCGTCACGGTTGTCTGCCCACCATTCGTAGTCATACACGTGTACGTTGCCCGAGTTTGCCGGGTCGGTCGGCATGTGCGGAGCCATGTCGATGCCCAGTTCGGCGTGCTTGCCAACCATCGGGGCCGACGATGCACGGGCCGGACCGTACGAGATGTAGGCAGCTTGATCAGCCAGACGCTGAGTGTCGGTCGCGAACTTCAGGAAGTCCATGACGCGTGCTTTGCGGTCTGCGGGCAGACCAGCAGGAACAATCCAACCGTCAAGGTCAAACGACTGCATGTCCCACAGCATCTCGATCGGCTGGTTCTGTTCGGCGATGGCCGAGAACAGACGACCGTTGAAGGTCGAACCGAAGACAACTTCACCGTCAGCCAGCAGCTGCGGGGTTTCTGCACCAGCAGTCCACCAGACAACCTGATCTTTGATGGTGTCAAGTTTGGCCAGCGCCTGGTTTACGCCTTCGTCAGTGCCCAGCGTGTCATAGATGGCATCTTTTTCAACGCCGTCGCAGTACAGAGCCCATTCCATGTTGTCGATCGGACGCTTCTGCAGCGAGCGCTTGCCCGGCCAAGTGTCCAGATCGAAGATCGCGCAAACGCTGTCAGGCTTGGTGTCGCCAACCAGATCTTTACGATAGCCGAAGGTGGTCGAGTAAACGATCTGCGGTACAAAGCAGTCCGAAACCAGCAGGTCACCGAAGTCATCCGAAGCCGAGGTGCCATCGGGGGCAGCGGCCAGATCTTCGTCATGGTTGATTTCTTCAGCCAGACCTTCGTCGCACAGGCGCATCGAATCCGAAGCAACGGCGTCAACAAGGTCCCAAGTGACGTTGCCGGTTTCGTTCATGGCACGCAGTTTCGCAACGGCTTCGCCCGAGCTTTCGTCCCAGGTCACTTTAACCTCGGGGTGCATCTCCAGATACGGTTCGACATAGGCCTTCACCTGGCTGGCCTGATAGGCACCACCCCAGGACACCAGCGTCAGTTCGTTGGCCATTTCCTCGGCGGTTGCCACGTTACCGGCAAGCGTCAGGGCCGAGGTGGCCATAAACATCTTCGCAAGTTTCATACTTTAATTCTCCCTAGTTATCCCGTTTGATTGGTCGGAACTGCATGACGGGCTGCATGGCAATTCCCTGGCAAGATGCCCGGGGCCGTGTTGCCACGCCCCCGTAGCAATTCTGTTTATGCGTCCAGCGCGCGGCAATCCTGCGGCAGCCAGCCGATCTCGATCTGCTGGCCCGGCTTCAGACGCTCCACATCCGGGGCGTTACGGGTCTTGATGATAAACTCATCATTGCCAGCAACGCGCAGGCGGGTGCGGAAAATGTCACCCATATAGATGAACTCAAGCACTTCGGCTTTCAGCGTATGGGCGCCTTCCTGCAGGCGTTCCTTGTTGTATTCGACACGTTCGGGACGGATCGACACCTTGGTGCGCTCGCCCACTTTCGAGACGTTGATCGGGGTGGCGTCCAGCTCTTCCCCGTCATCCAGACGGACCACGCAGGTATCGCCCGCGATCTCGGTCACGACGCCTTCCAAGGTGTTGTTTTCACCGATGAACTGCGCGACGAAGCTGTTCTCCGGCTTTTCGTACAGAAGATCCGGCGGCGCCAGCTGCTGAATGCGGCCATCGTCAAACACAGCGACGTTATCCGACATGGTCAGAGCTTCGGTCTGATCGTGGGTCACGTAGACCGTAGTGATGCCCAGATTATGTGCCAGATCGGTGATCTCGAACTGCATTTTTTCACGCAGTTGCTTGTCCAGCGCGCCCAGCGGTTCATCCATCAAAACCAGTTCAGGTTCGAACACCAGCGCGCGGGCCAGTGCAACACGCTGCTGCTGACCACCGGACAATTGCGACGGACGGCGCCCGCCGAATGAGCCCATTTCCACCATGTCCAATGCACGCTTGATCTTCTCTTCACGCTCGGATTTGCCCATCTTGCGCACTTCCAGCGGGAAGGCCAAGTTTTCGGCAATCGTCATGTGCGGGAACAGCGCATAGTTCTGGAACACCATGCCAATACCGCGCTTATGCGGTGGAATGTTGTTGATCGGTTGACCACCCAGGCGGATATCACCGTGGGTTGCGGTCTCGAAACCGGCCAGCATCATCAAGCAGGTGGTTTTCCCGGATCCAGACGGCCCGAGCATGGTAAGAAACTCGCCCTTCGCAATCGACAGGTTCAGGTCTTTTACGACCAATGTTTCGCCGTCGTAGCTTTTTTGGACACGATCGAAAACGACAAATCCGTCGTCGGTTACAGCTTCAGCCAAGTGACCCCCCTGGTCTATGTTCTTTTTTTTCACACACCAGCCAACACGAAGAAATGAACGAATTCAACAGTCAATTCGACTTTATTCACCCCATTCCACCGGAAGATGCGCTTTTCGACGGCTCTATCAAGCACTTCGACGTTCCGCTCTTCCCTTCACATGTTCGGTCTGGCCTTTCCTGTCTTGAGGTGCCATTTCGCCGTATTTTCCGGCGAAACGGCTTTTTGCAAACAGGGCTTGTCACGCGATGATTCCCGCCCTGCCGTTGGGTCATGGTAACGCTATGCCCACGACATTTTTCGTCGAATATAGATAGTTTGACGATTATTATTGTCGTGGTTTAGCCGTTAAGCGACCTGCAATGAGGTTTTTGCGCCAGAATCTTCACCTATCGCGAAATAATGTTATGACCCGGACCATAGGGGAAACCGGTGATGTTCTCGGCGCCGTCCTCTCCGACGACCAGAATGTCATGCTCGCGATAGCCGCCCGCACCGGCTGTGCCTTCCGGCAGGAACAGCATCGGCTCCATCGATACAACCATGCCGGGTTCCAGCACCGTGTCGATGTCCTCGCGCAGCTCCAACCCGGCCTCGCGGCCATAGTAATGCGACAACACACCGAACGAGTGACCATAGCCAAACGACCGATACTGAAGCAGCCCTTCGGCCTCAAAAAACTTGTTGATCTCGGCCGTGATACCCGAGCAGGTCGCGCCGGGTTTAATCAGACTGATCCCCAGCTCGTGCGCGGCGACGTTGGCCTCCCAGATGCGCAGGCTTTCCGCATCCGGCTCGCCTACAAACAGGGTACGCTCCAACGCAGTGTAATAACCCGAGATCATCGGGAAGGTGTTCAGCGACAGAATATCGCCACCTTCCAGCTTGCGCGTGGTCACAGGGTTGTGGGCGCCATCGGTGTTGATCCCCGACTGGAACCAGACCCAGCTATCGCGGATTTCGCTGTCGGGATGGGCACGCGAGATTTCCAACTCCATCGCGTCGCGACCAGCCATTGCGATGTCAATTTCGCGGGCTCCGACACGGATCGCATCGTGGATGGCGGCACCGCCCACATCAGCGATACGCGCCCCTTCACGGATCAGCGCGATTTCCTCGGCCGATTTGATCATGCGGGCCTGCATCGTGTCGCCAGCGATGTCGGTGAAGCTGCTGTCAGACAGGAACTCTTCTGCCAGTCCGCGCTGCGCCAAGGTCATGTGGTCGCCTTCGATCCCGATCGACTTGGCATTGCCGACAAGGTTTTTCACCGCGCGCCAATAGTTGTTGCGCTCCCAATCCGTATAGATGACGTTGTCACCGTAGCAGCGGCGCCATGGCTGGCCTGCGTCGATATTGGCCGACACCGTGGTCGACCTATCCGCCGTGACGACCAGCGCATAGGGGCGGCCAAAGGCACAATATAGAAAGCCAGAGTAGTAGGCGATGTTGTGCATCGAAGAGAACACAACCGCTTCCACACCGCGCGCGGCCATGATCTTGCGCAGCCCCGTCAAGCGACGTTCATATTCCGCATCCGAGAAGGGCAGCGGGGCTTTTTCACCGTTTTCACAAACAAAGTACTGAGGGCGTGACATATCACATCTCTCCATCTTCCGAGGCCGGGATGTGTAGGAATATGCCCGGCCAACCAAACTCCCCGGCGTCCAGGGCAGTTGATCTCCGGACCGGTGTGCATGTGGCACACAGGGCAGCGACGCCATCGCTGCGGATGGGGAAGTTGTGGCCGTGAAAGACGGTTCTGTCAACTGGCTTCGTGCGTGTCCTCGGCGGGCCAAATCCGCAGACTGCCCCCCCGCCCCACGACCTGAACGCCGTCCGATGAGACAGACACAGCTGGCAGTGCACCCGTTTGAAACGCCCCAGTATCGACCGAGATCCTCCCCTGACGGACCATCACATTGGGTACGATCGTGTGACCATGCACGACCCAGACCCCGTCAGCGCGCGGTCGCGTTCTGAAATCTGCATGCCCCCAGATCAGCACATCCTCGTCTTGGTCGGCGATCGGCGTGGCAGGGTCGGCCCCCGCATGCACCACGGCGACATTCCCGGTCTGCCAGACAGTGGGCAGCGCCTGCAGGAAAGATAAAGCCTCGTCCCCCAGCTCCATCTTCAACCGCTCGCGCACCATCAGAACACGCTCTCCGCGCATGTCCAGTTTCGTGGCGCGGATGCCAAAACTGTTCAGCGTGGCAAGCCCGCCATTCGCGAACCAAACCGGCGCGTTCATTGGCGGGTTGTCGAGGAAGTTCAGCAAAAGCTGTTCGTGGTTGCCACGCAGACAAGTGATGTCGCGCGGGTCCGAGGCCTGTAGCCCCATCAACCGGTTCAGCACCCCTGCACTGTGCGGGCCGCGATCCATATAGTCTCCGACAAAGACCAGGGGCAGTTCAGCGTGGGCAGGATCTTTTGCGATCCGATCCAGCGTGGCATCCAACGCCTCAAGCTGTCCGTGAATATCGCCAATCACCATAAAAGGCTGATCCGGGGCCAATGGCGCGTCGAACGCGGCGCCGCCCCCGAACTTCTGAAACAGGTTGCTTAGAAACGTTCCCATTCCACCCTTTCTTACCGTGTCGCCTTCACGACCACCGTTTGCAAACAGTCACCCAAGTCCTGCGTGCGCTCTGTGGTCCACGTCGGATCCACCAAGAAACACAAGCTAGTGTCGCCCAATTCCCGCGCCACCGGAAGCGGCGCGTCTGGTCCCAGACCATAGCGCGTGAAAGTGCCTTCGCGATAGATCTCGGAACAACTGCCCGAGAATATCGGGAACCCCGCGCCCGAGACCTCGGCGATGATGCGGTCGCGGCTCCAGTCGTTTTTCAACGCTTCGGGGCGTACGAAGGCATAGAAACGGTAATAGGCGTGGGTCATGTCATCCGGCAATTTCGGCACGCGGATCGCTTCCAATTCTGACAGAGCTTGCGCCAGAATGCCTGCGTTCGCCGCACGATGCGCGCGCCAGTCCGCTAGACGTTTCAACTGTACCCGTCCAATGGCCGCAGACGGCCCTGTCATACGCAGGTTCGTCCCCGGCCCGGCCCCATGCAGCCAACGAAAGCCCGGAGGGTGCACGGTGTTGAACACCACATCATAATCCTTGCCGTGGTCCTTGAAGCTCCACGCTTTGGACCAGAGGTCACGGTCGTTTGTGGTCAGTATGCCGCCCTCGCCACCCGTGGACATGATCTTGTCCTGACAGAACGAGAATGACCCGAAGGTGCCGAAGCTACCCACATGCTGATCACCAATCATTGCACCATGCGCCTGCGCGCAATCTTCGATCACCCACAGGTCATGCGCCCGCGCCAGATCCATGATGGCGGGCATATCGCAGGGCCAGCCGCCCAGATGCACCGGGATGATCCCCTTGGTGCGGGGCGTGATCAGGGGTGCAATGGTGTCCGCCGTAATGTTCTGGCTGTCTGGGCCGACATCCGCGAAGACCGGCACGCCGCCTTTCAGGGACACCGAGCTGGCAGACGCGATGAAGCTGCGGGGCGTGACGATGACCTCGTCGCCCTCACTCAGGCCCAATACATGCAGGGCCGCGTCCAGCGTGACGGTGCCGTTGGCCATCGCAATCGCGTGCGGCACGCCGAACCAATCGGCAAACTCTTCCTCGAAGGCCCACACATCTGGGCCAGTCCACGCATTCACCTTGCCCGAGCGCAAAACCTCGGTCACGGCAGCGATCTGTTCTTCATCGAATACGGGCCAGTTGGACATGGGTGTCTCCCTCAGATCACGCTGCGCACAAGGACAAAACCCTCGGCCGCGTGGCGATGCACCGTGGCCCCGCGCAAGGTCGCCAAAGCGCGCAAGGCGTTGACGGATCGCTCATGCGGCGGCTCTTTCACCTGGCTCGCAAACATCTGGAACGCCTCCAGCTTGCGCTCGAGCGTTTCCGTGACGTCGATGAACACGTTCGGCACGAAAGCGGGCGTCAGATAGGGCGCATTCCAGTTGGTTTCCGACAGCGTCTCATAGGCCAAAATCGTGGTCGGATAATCCTGCTGATGCGGTCGGCTGGCGACCAGCGTCGACAGGAACGACAGCTGGTGGTCCATGTGAATGTCGCCGGGATGAGTGACGAAAATCAGCCCAGGCGCCAGATCTCGCACCAGCTTGCCAAGGCCAGCGTTCAACCCGCCATGCGGATGCTCGGCCAGTTCGGCAGCGGGGAAATCCAGCCAATGGGTCTTGGCCACACCCAGATGATCATGGGCGGCGCGGGCCTCGGCCCGGACGCGGGCGGTCATGTCTTCGGTAAAGAGCGGCAGCCCCCCTTTGGTGACCACCGCCACATGCACCTCGCGTCCCTCGTCGGCCAGCCGCGCGATGGTGCCGCCGACGCCCAGCACCTCGTCATCAGGATGGGGGGCAATCACTAGGACCGGTGCTTTGGGATCGCCGCCAAATGCGGTCGAGGCAAGCGTGCTCATGTCGTCATCTTTCCAAGTTTACTATGTAATTTCGGAGGCGCCTCCGCCCCCTGCCAATCAAGAATATCAATGCAGTTTCCGTCACCGCATGCGACCGTAAAGGTTCGCCCATCGATGTCCTGCACCTGCCCGGGCAGACCGATATAGTAGCCCGCGCGCGGTGTGTGGCGGACAGCCGTCAACACCAGCTTGGTCCCATCCGCCGCATGGGTGAACGCGCCGGGATAAGGGGGGCCCGCTGCGCGGATCAGGCGGTGAATGTCGGCGGCGGGGGTGGTCCAGTCGATCAATCCATCCTCGGGCCGACGCAAGGCACATAGGCTGGCCCCAGCCTCGTCCTGCGGAACGCGGGGAACGTCGCCTGACGCGATGCGCTCCATCAGCGGGGGCAACATGTCAGCGAGCGCCTCCATATGGCGGTCATAAAGTTCCCGCGCGGTGATCGTCTCGGGGTCGACCTCGAACCGTGATTTCGCGGCGATGGGGCCGGTATCTGCGCCCTCGCCAAGCCAAAAAAGCGAGGTGCCGATAACCCGTTCCCTCAAGAGAATCGTCCACGGCAAAACCGCCCGCCCCCGCAATTTGGGTAGGTCCGAGGGGTGAAATCCGATGCATCCCAGCTTTGGCACCGCGCGAAACTCGGCTCCGCACAGCTGAGACCAGCCGATCACCAGCACCAAATCCGGGTCGAGCGCACGGATGGCGGAGATCGTTTCTGCGCTGTCACTTTTGCCAGTCAGATGCAGGGCGCAGCCATATTCCTGCGCCAGCGGCGCCACGTCGACAAAATCCGAATGGCGATGCGCAAGCTCGGGCGGCAAGGTCACGACCATTGCGGGCGCGTGGCCCGAGGTACAAAGCGCATTCAGGGCAATCTGGGTGCTTTCCACCGCGCCGACCAAAACAATCTTCATGCCGGACGTCATGCTTGGGCCTGCGCGTTTAATGTGCTTCCCCAATGCTCTGCCGCCGCGATCCGATCTTCGCGCCGATGCTCTCCGAACAGGGCAACACCGATCGTCTCGACCAGAATACGAAAATCTAACGCGGTCGTGCGATGGGCCACATACCACAGATCCAGCGTCAGCTTCTCGTCATCGTTCAGCGCAGTATTTCCGCTGACCTGAGACCATCCGGTCAGGCCCGGTCGGACCGACCCGCGCTTGATCCCATCCGCACCGAACCCGTCGATTGTCTCGCCCATCAGCGGACGGGGGCCGACCAGTGCCATGCGGCCCGCCAAAATGATGAATAGCTGCGGAAGCTCGTCAAACCGCGTGCGGCGCAGGAATTTCCCGGCGGGGGTCAGACGCTCTTCATCCGGCAACCAAATGCCATGTTCGTCGCGGTCATCCGTGAGGGTTCGAAACTTGATCACGTCGAAAGGCACACCGCCCTTCCCCGCCCGTGTCTGGCGAAACATCACCGGATGGCCGAGGGCCTTGACGACGATCAGATAGGTCACCGCGCAGAGGGGCACGGCAACCACCAACATGCACAGGCAGATCAAAATCTCGAGCAATCGATTCATTAAGTGTCCAGCAATCAAGGGCCTGAAACAGGCGAAAAGAAGTTGTCAGAGCACACCGAAGCACCGCGGTCGCATCCCTGTTGGAACAAAATACCCAACGCGACACCAAAACGGCTTTGAACCAGAAAATCCCGCCCCAACATGCACATACGTAATGAATGAAGCTTGCCAGACATTCAGATTCCATGCAAGCTTGCCCCATGAAAGTTATTCATGTCGTCACAACCACGGATGTCGGCGGCGCTCAAATTATGTTGCAAAGATATTTATCTGCTTTGAAAGATGATGCGCAGTCGCATTCCGTGATATCGTTGGTGCCCCCCGGTTCGGTCGCGTCGCAGATCGAGGACTTGGGGGTTGAGGTGACCGATCTTGGGCTACGTCCGGGAAGGATCACTCTTGGTGCGCTGTGGCGTCTGCGGCGCATGCTACGTGACGCGCGCCCGGATGTGGTGCATGGCTGGATGTATCATGGTTGTCTTGCGGCTTGGGCCGGGCTGAAATTGCTGCCCAAGCGCCAGCGAGCCACGCAAGTCTGGGCAGTGCATCATTCGCTTCAAGACATCAAGAACGAGAAACGGTCGACCCAAATGGTTGTCCGAATGATGGCCGCACTGTCGCGGAAAATCGAGTTGATCACCTATTGCTCGGGCGTCTCGCAACAACAGCACGAGGCCATCGGATTCTGCCCCGACCGGGTCGAGCTGATTGCAAATGCCGTCGATACAGAGGTGTTCAAACCCGACCCCGACGCCCGTGCGCGCCTATCCGAAATCGCAGGCATTCCCGAAGGGCGCCTGATCATCGGGAACGTCGCGCGCAATCATCCGATGAAAGATCACGTTGCCATGGTGAAGGCCACGGCGCAGCTGGCCGAGATGGGCCATGACGTGCATGCGGTACTGGTGGGCGAAGGCCACCACGGCAGTTTAGCCGACCAAGCCGCACAGGATCTGGGCATTTCGGACCGGGTCAGCATCATCGAGACGCGCCCCGACATTCACCGCATTGTGCCCGGTTTTGACATCTTCCTGTTGTCCTCGGCCTGGGGCGAAGCCTTTCCCCTTGCGGTATCCGAAGCCATGGCTGCCGAGGTTCCTTGCGTGGTCACGGATGTCGGCGATTGCGCCATGCTTGTGGGTGACACAGGGCGCGTTGTTCCGCCCGCACAGCCAGAAAAACAAGCACTTGCGGTTGCAGAACTCATTGACGAAGGCCCTGTGGCTAGGGCAACCTTGGGGAAACTAGCGCGGGAACGCGTGACAAAGAATTTTTCGACAGCGATCTATGTCGATCGTCATTATGCGGCTTATGACCGCGCACGCTCTGTGAAATTTTAGACGCAGAGACATGATTTTAACGGCGTCCCGCTCCTTGGGGAAAGTTAGGAACTGGACGAATTTGGGTGGCCCGCCGGACGGCGGGAAAAGAAGTTGATAGGGGTTATGTGGCGCGTTTCTGGTGAACGTCGTCATCGTGTTTTCGCCATTCGGAAACAGATCGTGACCCGAATGGAGATTGATTCATGAAGATCGACGCGCAAATCGGTGGCGAGGACAGCGGTTCGAACGATTTTGATCGTATTGGGCTAGATGGATTTTGGCTGATCCTGCGACGGCATCTGCGCCTGATTATCCTGATTGTCGTTGCGGTGATTGCCGCCACATACTTTGTGGTCGACCGGCTTGAGGAACGCTTTACGGCGCGGGCGACGCTGGTTCTGACAGGGCTTGATACGCGCGTGCGCCAAGCAGACACGCAGCTGGAAAGCTTCGAACTGTCGCGCGCGGTCATCGAAACCGAAATGGACGTCCTGAAATCACGTGCCTTTGCCGATCAGTTGGCAGTGTATCTTGGCCTTTATGACAATCCGAAATTCGTGTCTCTGACCTCGGACGGGCAGCCTGTCGACCCGGCGTTGCATCAAGAGCAGGTGCTCGACAAGATCCAAGGGGCTTATGGCGTCTTCCGCTCGGGCGAAAGCTTGGCCATCGACATTATTTCTACGGCAAATTCAGCACGCCTTGCCGCCGATATCGCCAACGCCATCCCTGCAGTTTACATCGAAAACAGTCTGGCCGACCAACGTGCCAGCGTCTCAAGCTCGATCGTCTTCCTGCGCGAACGCGTCGAAACCTTGGGAGAAGAACTGACGCTGGCCGAAGTCGAGCTGGCCAACTTCATTCGAGAGAACAAGTTGGATGACGACCAGCTTCCAGACCGGCTGCGATCGCAAGTGCAGTATCTCACGACATTCCTGAAGACCGCGGATGCAAGTCAAGACGCCGAGCGGCTTCAAAGTGAGCTTACGAAGGTCGAGATCGAGCTTCAAGAACGCACCCGCGCCGAGCTTGAACAGATGCGCCGCGAACGTCTGCTGGAAGTGCAGCGCCTGCGCTATCAGACCGCCATCGAAAAACTGAACGAGCTTGAGACCCAGATCAATCTGGTCTCGCAGGGCGCGCGGCAAGTCTCGGTCGCCCGTCCCCCGGTTGCGGCCTCGTGGCCGAATATGAAGGCCTCGCTTGTGGTTGCCGCGGTCGGTGGGCTGGTCTTGGCCTTTGTCGTCGCACTTATTCTGGACCTGATGAACCGACGGCTGTGGAATGAAACGCAGACCATGCGGATTTCCGGCCTGCCGAATGCGGGCTTCCTGCCCCGGATTGGACGCGACGCAGGCGCGATGCGCCGCGAAGGCGTCGCCAAATACCTTATCGCCAAGCCCCATACAATGTTCGCACAAGCGGTTCGCGGCGCAACCGGGCTGTGGTTTGACGACAGTAACGAAGGCTGGGTGGTCATGATCACATCCGGCCTGCCCCATGAGGGCAAGTCCACAGTCACTGTGGCACTTGGCGTGTCGGCCGCACTGGATGGGCTGAGCACCTTGATCATCGACATGGACAGTCACCGCGAGGCGGCGTCGAAGTTGCTTGAAGCGAATACCAAGCCTGCAAAACTAGCGGACGTCCTGTCGGGCAAAGTTGTCCCCGGCCCTGTCTCGCTGGGTGGCAAAACCGTCGAGGGCTTGGACTTTCTCTCGGTGGATGCGCGCAGCGGATCCAATCTGAAAGCGCAGCGCCAGCAATTGGCGACCCTCAGAACCGAGCTGCGGGAAAAATATGATCTTGTGATTGTTGATACGCCGCCCGTGCTGGTCGTGGACGACACCGTCCGCATCGGCGTGCTGGCGGATGAAATCTGGCAAGTGGTTCGTTGGGGACGCACGCCAGAAAACGTTCTGGTGGATTCCGTTGAACGGCTGAAACGAGATGGTCTGCCGATCACGGCAACCCTGATCAACGACGTTGATACGCGCAGACATCAAAGATTGGGATATGGTGGTTATGCTCAATACTATAATTACGGTGAGGGATATTATTCGTAATCGCCTCAGGAGGTGCCGGCCGCGATTTGCCCCGACCGCTGCCTCTGTTGCTGCCAGTATGGGACTTATTACAGCAACCGTTCCCGCGCTGGCACAGGACATCGCGTTCCCCGGTGCGCTTGGCTTTGGGGCCAAGGCGTTGGCGTGGAAGGGCGGCGACATCGTAGAGGTGACTTCGCTTGCGGATAGCGGCACGGGCACGTTGCGTGCCTGCGCCAAGAATGACGGGCGGCCGCGGGTCTGTGTTTTCCGGGTCTCGGGCACAATCATGCTCGATAGCCCGATATTCGTTGGTTCAAACATACACATTGCGGGCCAAACCGCGCCGGGAAAGGGGATCCAGCTGCGCAACCGCAACTCGATCCAAACGCCCCTGATCGTGAAAAACTCGCGCGAGGTGGTGATCCGTTTTCTGAAGGTCCGCCCCGGCCCCAGCGTCACACCGTCCGCCAATGTGGATGCGATCACGCTTGAGGACGCCAAGAAGATCTATCTCGGCAATCTCTCGATGCAGTTTGCCACGGACGAGACGTTCAATATCCATGTGTCCGGCGGGAAGGTCGCCAATATCACGCTGGCCGACAGCATTCTGGCGCTTAGCTTGGATCACAGCACCCACCCGAAAGGCCGACATTCGAAAGGGGCGCTGATCTGCTCGCACGAGAAGGAAAACAACATCTGTGGCCGGATCACGATTGCGCGGAACCTTTTTGCACATCACCGTGACCGGATGCCCGACATCAAGGGTACTGATGTGGGGCCAATCGAGGTGTTGAACAACGTATTTTATAACCCCAAAAGCCAATTCGGCGAGTTCTATGACCTCGTGGGCGATGTGACGATCATCTATGGCGGGAATATCGCACTCAGCGGTCCAAGCACGAAGTCCAAGACACCCGAAGCCGTTCAGGTCTTCGAATGGAAACGTACGACGCGCGTGTCGATCATGGCTTTCCGAAACAAAACCGGCGCGGCTGCCGGGTGCAATCCGCGGACCTTCTCTGTTCTGAACCCAACCGCCAAAGCACGACGCATTCCGACGACAAGTGGACCCTTTTCCGCACCAATATACAGAACGAAAGACACGCTTGAGAAAGTCCTGACCCACGTGGGTGACCGGTTGCCGGGCAATGTCCATCTGGATGCTCTGGACAAGCAAGTGATCAATGACACTCTGAAATGCCTGGGCCGCGTGATCGACAACCCGGACCAGGTTGGCGGATGGCCCACGCTTCCCGGCGCCCCACGTATCGTTGATAGTGACCGCGATGGGCTTCCCGATGATTATGAGGCGGCAACGCCCGGCCTGTCCCCCGACCTGCCAAATAATCCGTGGGCGCGCCCGTCGGGAAGCACACTCAGCCATGTGGAAACCTGGCTGGCATTGCTTGCCGGAGACATTAAATGATCCAGCGCCTGCGTCAGATCCTTCCACACGACCAAGTCGCCCAACGCCTTGTACGCAATTTGAAGTGGATATTCTCTTCTCAGGTTGCGATGGCGATTTTGGGGATGATCTCGTTGGCGGTGTCGGCACGGGCACTGGGGGCTGCGGGGTTGGGCGCGCTGGCCTTGATCGAGGCATTTGCCCGGATCAACGCGCGGCTTGTGCATTTTGAACCGTGGCAAGCGGTGATCCAATACGGCAGCATCGCGTTGGAAGAAAAAGACACTGCGCGGTTTGAAAATCTGGTGGGTCTGTCCATCGTGCTTGACGTGATCGGAGGGCTGGCTGCTGCGGCGCTGATCCTCTTCCTGGCCCCTTTGGTCGCTGGATCCATAGGGCTGGATGGCGGTGCTGCGCATCTGTTGTCACTGGGGGCACTTGCGGTGGCACTGTCGCTGAGGGCCACCGGTGTGGCGCTTCTCAGGCTCTATGACCGGTTTGACCTGCTAGCCAAGATCGACGCGGCAACGGCCCTGTTCCGGTTGCTTCTGTCCATCATTGCCTGGCTGGTGGGCGGCTCATTGGTTCATTTCGTGGTCATCTTCGTCCTGTTCAGCCTTGCAGAAGGTTTGATTGCTTTCATCTTCGGACGTCGCGAAATGCGGCAACGCGGACAGAAGCCTCGATTTGGAAGCCTGATCGCCACCTTGGGTCAAAACCGAGGCTTCCTGCGGTTCATGTGGAATTCGAACCTTGCCGTGATCCTGCGCCAGACCACACAGCGGCTGGACGTGGTGATCCTTGGTGCGCTCGTCGCTCCTGTCTTTGTCGGCCACTATCATATCGCCCGCAAATGCGGAGACGCCGCAATCCGCCTTGGCCGCCCGATCAAGCAGGCCGTTTTCCCCGAGTTCAGCCGCCTTGCCGCCAGCGGCGACTACGTGCGCATTCGCAAAACTGCGCTTTGGATCAGCGTCGCCTTTTGCGCAATCCTGTTGGCAGGCGTTATTCCCGCGTTGATCTACATCGTCCCCATCCTGGATGCGGCCTTTGGCGAGGCCTTCGTCGCCGCGGCCCCCGTCGTGTCCATTCAGGCCGTGGCCGTGGCGCTCTTTCTGGCTGGCGTCATTCTCGGGCCTGTCCTTCTCAGCCTCGGTCACGACCGGGAACTGATGCTGATCGGCGCGGCAACGGCGGCACTTTTCTTCGCGTTGATCTATCCTTTCGTTGTCACTTTCGGTGTGAATGGCGCGGCGCTAAGCCACCTGATCAGCAATACGCTTTGGCTTGTGGCTTGCGGTTGGCTGGTCATGCGAACGCTTGAAGCCAAAACCCGCCCTGACACCGCAAGCAAGTCTGAGGTGCGCTCATGATTATGCGCCGGGACCACGCCTCGCCTCTCCCATTGCGGTCATCTGCGCGTCGCAGACGTCAGCCCCGGAGGGATCCCTTTGGGTTGGTCAGCGCGGGCCTTGCGACCCCGACAGGTATATTGATCGCGGCGGCGGTCGTGCTGGCCCCGATGAACCACGTCAAGCTGGACTCGGTCTATGTCACGGCATCGGACATCGTGGCCCTGATGGCTTTTATCCTGATGCTGGCCAACCGCACGCTGAGCATCAAGTTCTTCGGCCCGGCCACCGCCTTCTGGTTCATGTCTTTCTTCGCCTTTATGGGGGGGCTGACCGTCAGCTCCGTCGTCAATGGCAACCCACTGGCCCTGCCCAACACGTTTGCCCAATACGGCTATTCGCTTCTGGTGCTGCCAATGATCCTTGGCGGGCGGTCCTACGCCCAGACCATCGCGCTGGTGAAACTGTTGGTCGCGTCTTACGTCTTCGTCATGGTCTTCGGGGCCTATGTCGTGCATTTCGTCGACAATCCAAACCACATGCTGGTGTCCGGTTCTGGGCGAATGCGTTCGCTGTTCCAGCGCGAAAACGAGGGCGCCGTGCATGGGGCCATTGCGATTGTGCTGGTGCTGGGCCTGTACAAGATGGGCGAGTTCAAACTGCGCACGGTATTTTTGTGCCTGCCGCCGCTGATCTACGGCATCATGCTGACCGGATCGGTGTCAGGCCTTTTGGCAACAATTCTTGGTGTTACGCTGCTGATCACCATCGTTGGCCCGTTTAAGTATCTGCCAATCTCGGCCGCCGCGTTTATTGCCGTTGCGGGGCTCATGGTCCTGTTCGGAGACACCTTCATGCCCGCTGTATTTCAAGAGCGTGTGCTGAACCCGCTACTGGATCGCAACCTGTCGGGGGCCGGGACGTTTTCGGACCGCGCACAGCTGATGCAAGAGGCCTTCGCCGTCATGAAGGACACGATCTTTGTCGGCCTCGGCGTCGAACAATTCCGCGAGATCAGTTCGCATCATGCAGCCGTACACAACACCTATATGCTGGCCTTCGTCGAAGGCGGCTTGATTTCGATGCTGGGGCTGATCGGATTCTTCCTGTCAGGAGCCATCTTGATCTGGGCCGCCATCGCCGAGGGTGCGAACCGACTGGTTTGGGCGATCACGCTCGTGGTTTTGCTGATCTATGCCGCCGCCTTCAACATGTTCCCAACCTTTTTCGCGCGGTTCTGGAATGTCCCATGGATCCTTCTGTTTTCCTTGACCGCTGCCACATTGCGGGACCCTGCCCCGCGCCCCCGCCCGCCCAACCCGCAAATCTCGGTCCTTCGTAACAAAAGAGTACGCCCATGATCCGCATCATTTCCCTTGTTTTTACCATGATCCTGACCACGCTTGCCCTCTCGGATCATGCCCGGGCGGCCGAGTATCAACTGCATGCACAGGACGAACTACGCCTGCGCGTGTTGCGCTGGGACGGGGATCGCAACGCCTTTACCGTGCTTGACGGAGTCTCGGGCGAGTATCGCATTTCGACCGATGGCGTTCTGTCCATGCCCCTGATCGGCAGCATCAGCGCCATCGGCCAGACCGCCCCGGCATTGGCGCGTCAAATCGAGTTCGAAATCGAGCGCAAACTGGGCATTTCGCCTGCCCCACGCGTTGGCATCGAAGTGACCGGCCACCAGCCAATCTTTGTGTTGGGCGAGGTCACGGCACCAGGTGCGTACGCCTTTCGGCCCGGTTTGACGGCGCAACAGGCTTTGGCCCTGTCCAGCGGCTTGATCCGCCTGCATCCGGGCAATGTGGGCGCGTTTGCACAGGACACAATGCGCTTGGGAGGAGAGGTCCGCAGCCTTGAGGCCGAAATTGACGCCCTCCAGGCAGAGCGTGCCCGACTGGTCGCGGATCTGGACGATCTGGATCGCGCGGCGGACGGCACCGCCACCTCTCTCCGCCCGCGCCCGCGTGGCATTGAAGGCGACATCCTGGAAGCCACCCAAAATGCGCGTGCCTCGCAAGCCGATAGGCTGCGCGATTTGCAAGCGGTGCTACGCGAGCAGATCGAGCGTATGACCGCCCAAATCACCCTGCGCTCGGAACAGATCGCACGCACTACGGCCGAACTGGACGATGTGACGTCCCTGAAACAACGCGGATTGACGGTCAATACGCGTGTCAACGCGCTGACCACCGCGCTGAACGATCTGGAAAGCAAGCGACTGCAGTTGGAAATCGCCCGTCTGACGGCCCGCCAACAGCTTAACCGCGCCGAACGCGACACGCTGGCCCTGACAGATGACGCCCGCGCCAGCACCTTGGAACAATTGAACCGGGTTGACCGCGATCTTGCCCGTCTGGACATCCGACTTGCCACATCCGAGGCCTTGCGCGCCCAAGCGGTCGCAAGCGGCTTGGCCGTGCCCGACCCGTTGACCGAAGAGCAGACCGAATATCGCGTCACGCGGGTGGTCGATGGTGCGCCTGTATCGTTGATCATCGCCCCCACCGACCCGCTCATGCCCGGCGACACGATTGAAGTCTCGCGCTCGGCCTCACTATCCACTAATTCTCAGTAGTTCTTTTTTTAGGCTTTTCATGACCAAAATACGCATTTTCTATCCCTTTGTCGGGGGTGCCACGATTGGGGGCAGCCATGTCTCGGCGCTGGGGTTGATCCGCAACCTTGATCCAGAGCGCTACGAACCTGTCATTGCGCTACACCGCGAGGGCGGCGCATTGGGCGCCTATATCTCGGATATGGGTCTGTCTTACGAGGTGCTCGAAACCCCTCGCATCATTGCCCCCAAGCACAGCCGCAGCCCGCAAGATGCCTCGCGGTTTGGATTTCTGCTGCGATCCGTCCCGCAGATGGTACGCTATCTAAAGAAAAACCGGATCGACATCGTACACACCAATGATGGTCGCATGCATGGCTCCTGGAGCCTGCCGGCCAAGCTCGCTGGCTGCAAATTCATCTGGCATCACCGGCAAGGGCCTGACGCCAAGGGGGCGAATATCATCGCCCCTCTGCTGGCAGATCGCATTCTGTCGGTGTCCGAGTTTTCGCGCCCCGAGCGCCCCGTCCGGTCGATTGATGACCGGTTCCAAGTTGTCCGCAGCCCGTTTGATCTGGACCCGGACATTCCGGATCGTGTGGCCTGCCACAAAGCGCTGTGCACCGAACTGGGCGTACCAGATAACAGCGTGCTCTTGGCCTATTTCGGCGTATTGAATGACCGCAAGCGCCCGGTACATTTCGTGGACGCGGTCAAGGCCGTGCGGGATGCGATGCCCAACCGCCCGGTGCATGGGCTGATCTTTGGCCGGGTCGAAACGGAAGGCTCGGGCCTGGATCAGGCCTGCGTCGACCGCGCTGCTGCGCATGGGCTGTCCGCAAACCTGCATTTGATGGGGTTTCGAGATCCCCCTGCCCCTGCGATGGCAGGCGTCGATGCGCTGCTGATCACGGCGCTGGACGAACCATTTGGCCGAACGCTGATCGAGGCGATGCATCTGGGCACCCCCGTCATAGCGACGCGACATGGCGGCAACCCAGAAGCGATCACAGATGGCGAGACCGGGTTTCTTGTGGATCCCTGGGAAGCTCGGGCCTTTGCCGCCCCCATGCGCGATCTGATCGAAGACAGCGGCCTGCGCGCGCGTATCTTGGACGCCGCACAGAAGGACGTTCGTGGACAGTATGGGCTGGACGTCCATATCGCCAAAACCACCGCCGTCTATGATATGCTTGCCGGACAGAGGGATTAAACTATGACCACCACGCCCCGTCCCATCGACTTTCTGATCATCGGCGCTGCCAAATGCGCGACGACATGGGAGCAACACTCCCTTTCGGCCTCGCCCGGTATCTTCATGCCCGCGCCCGAACTGCACTTCTTCTCGCGTGTCTATGACAAGGGCTTTGATTGGTTCAACGCTCAGTTCGACGGCGCTCAGCCCGATGACATCGTAGGCGAGAAATCAAACTCTTATCTGACCCAGCCCGAAGCCGCCGAGCGCATTCATGCCACTTATCCGGACGTGAAAATGATCGTTCAGATGCGCGACCCCGTTCAGCGTGCGTACTCGGATTACTGCATGTTGCTGCGCCGCGGAGAGGTGAACGAGGATATCCGCCGCCACCTTGATCCGCAAAAAGCCGCGACCGAACGGTTTCTGAATGATGGGCTCTATGGTCACCATCTGAAGCGCTTCTATGCCCTGTTCCCGCACAAGCAAATCCTGCTTTTGGCATTTGAAGATGTCGCCACGCATCCGGATCGGCAATTGCAATGGGTCGCGGATCACATCGGCTATACCGGCCAGCTGACCCCGCCAGTGCGCGAGAAGGTAAAGGACAAACATGCCGCGGCAGTTCCGGGACCTTTGCGGCGTGTCCTCGCACCGCTTCGTCCGCTTCTCGACCCGATCCGCACCCGGCCGCCGGTCAGCACATTGCGGAACCTTGTTGCCAAGCCCTTCACCTATCCAGCGCTTCCAGACGATCTGAAACAGGCGATGGAGGAGTTCTATCTGGCCGACAAGTCAGAATTGTCCAAGCTGGCACCCGGCTTTCTGCCGCATTGGACCCACTCACGCGGCACTTCCAAGACCAACGAAAGCGCCCGTTAACCGATTCTATTTAGAACCACTTTTGGTTGCATTGTCAGCGACGTTACGTCCTTTTCCGATCTTTCTTTGCGAGTTCTCCTTTCGTGCAAGAACAAGAGCCATCATAGAACACGCCTAATTGCCATAAATCGCAACACACAACACACTGTAATCATTATATGTTTCAAAAATAGAAACAGTACGTGTCTACAATTTGTTAGAAATAAGGCAAAGATTGCGCTAAGCTGAACTTTGCTGAAACAGGTTACGTTTTGATTTTTTCATCGAAGCTTCCAGGGGTGGGTCTGTTTCTCAATAGCAAAAGAATTTTGTGTCTGTGCTCTCCGCCCCAGTTGTATACCCGCGCGCATTTTTAAGTGCGGATTTTGTTTGCCAGATTTTGGCGCAGTAAAAAGTTTTGGTGAGGGCACGCGAGTAACGAGTGTGATGGGATGTTGAACAATTTTATTTGTTAATCTCTACGGCTGACATTCTCCGGCCGCCTGTGTCGGAAAATGTCAGCCGGTTCAACATCACTGAATGTATGGATTTCTGTCGTGCGCCCCTGGAGCGTCACGAAATTTGAATGATGTTTTTTTATCTCAGAGCCGAAAAGGGTTCTAAAAATGCTTGATGGAATGGGGTTCGGGCCTTCTCGCGAAGGCGATGCGTCCACGCGCACCGGAATACAAGAAGCACTGAAGTACTGGCTTGCTCAGAAGAAGATCGAGCTATGTGCAAATCACAAGCTAGTTGTCGGAGACATGATTGCTTCGGCCGCAGCGGTGTTTGCCGCAATCAGCCTGTCGCAAGGTGGATCGGTCACTTCGGAACTGTTTGCCGTGATGACGCCGATGATGCTTTTAGCAGGCATCGTCAATCTGGTCGTTTTTACCGTGATGGGCTTTTACACACGTCATTCGCGATCAACCTCTTTGAACGATGTGATGGTGATCTCGCGCGGAGCAATTATGGCGATTTGCGTTCAGATTCTGATCGCGGCACAAATCGCAGCCTTGGAACCGATCACCTTCTCGATCTTTATCATTCAGTTTCTGGCGACGATACCGTTCACCGGCGCGCTGCGCATTGTTGCACGCCACCGCGAGCTGGTCCGTCGTACCAAGCGTGCCGATCGCATCGCGGAAAAGCAAATTCCCGTGGTCCTTGTTGGCACCGGCACGAATTGCGACCTGTTCTTACGCTCGCTCGACCGCAGTGGTTCGACCTATGTTCCGGTTGGGATCATTGACGATGCCACCGGCTCGACCGGGTTGCATTTCCACAGTGCGCGCATTCTTGGCTCTATTCGCGAACCCAAGCGGGCCATCAAGGCGCTGGAGGACTGTGATCTGAAGGCGCAGCAGATACTGCTGACCGAAGATGTGTCCTATTTCGACAACAAAGGAATCTTCGAGCTTCTGTCTTGGGCGACCTCGAACGGCATCAAGATCTCGCGTTTGCCCGGCCTGGCCGATCCCGCGCTGGATCAGGTTGTTGATAACGAGATTAAGCTGCGTGCAATTGAACCTGAAGACATCCTGAACCGTCCGCAGAAAGCTGTGGAGCGGTCGCTGCTGCGCCAGATGATCGAAGGGCGTCGGGTGTTGATCACTGGGGCCGGAGGCTCAATCGGTAGCGAGCTGTCACGCCAGATCGCTTCGTTCGATCCATCACTTCTGGTGCTGTTGGACAATTGCGAATTCAATGCCTACTCGATCGATATGGACCTTGGAAAGAACTATCCCGACGTGAACCGTCAGGTCCATGTGGGCTGTATCCGCGATGCCCAGCGCGTTCAGACCGTATTCCAGCGATATAAGCCCGAACTGGTCTTCAATGCCGCTGCATTGAAGCACGTGCCGATGGTGGAACTGAACCCCTGTGAAGGTGTGCTGACCAACGTTATCGGCACGCGGAACGTGGCGGATGCCGCGCGTGATGTCGGTGCGATTGCCATGGTTCAGATTTCAACCGACAAGGCCGTTAACACCACCAATGTGATGGGCGCGACCAAGCGCGTGGCCGAGTTCTATGCCCAAGCGCAGGACCGTATCACCTATCAGAAGCAAAGCCCGAAATCGACGACGCAGACGCGCTTCTTCTCGGTCCGGTTCGGCAATGTACTGGGGTCGTCCGGGTCGTTGATCCCGCTGTTCCAGAAACAGATTACCGAAGGTGGTCCACTGACCGTCACTGACCGCCGGATGGAGCGCTTCTTCATGACCATCCGCGAAGCTGTTCAGCTGACCGTGGTGGCAGCCGCCAAGGGTCTGGCCCGCAACTCGGGTCTGGGCGAGATCTTCGTTTTGGACATGGGCGAGCCAGTGAAAATCGTTGATCTGGCCGAGCGTATGATCCGCATGGCCGGGCTGGAACCCTACCGTGATATCGACATCGACTTTGTTGGCATCCGTCCGGGCGAAAAGCTGTTTGAAGAGCTGTTCGACAAGGCCGAAGAGCGTCGCGACAGTGGCATCGAATCCGTCGAAAGCGCCCTACCGGACGGCATCCCGATGGCGCATCTTCGCTCTGCGATCGTCGCACTCGAAACCGCCGCACGCGCGGGCGACGAAGCTGCTGTGCGCCGTCAGTTGATCGACCTGTGTCCTGGATATGGCGAGCACGCGGATGATACCCCGCGCGAGAATGTGCATTGTATCCGCAGCCATCGTCCGTCCTATCCCGCACCTGTCGCTGGCCCGCAGCGTCTGGCCGAGGTTGGCATCGCATCCCGCACAAGCCTGTGGGCGGGTGAGTGACGATAATGCTGGGGGCGCCTCGAACACATATCTCGGCCGCGAATGACGCGCCGAAGAAGGCCGTGGTTCTGGGAAGCCTTGGCTGGTCGTTGGTAAATTTCCGCCTCGACCTGATCCGCAGGTTGGCCGCGAACGGCTACGAGGTTTTGGCCGCCGCCGCTGACATCGATGACGAGACCGCCCAGACCCTGCGCGACAATGGCGTACGTCCCTGCCCTATTTCGATGGACCGCACGGGGACCAACCCGCTACGCGATCTGGGGACACTTTGGGCGCTGGTCCGCTTCTTTCAGAAAGAAAAGCCCGAGCTGGTGATCTCGTACACCATGAAGCCCAACATCTACGGCAGCCTCGCCGCGCAAATCGCGGGCGTCCCGCATCGCTATGCGCTGTTCACGGGGCTGGGCTATAGCTTCATGGAAGAGAACCCGACGGGTCGGCGCAAGCGCGTTCGTGACTTGTCGATCCTATTGCACCGAGTGGCACTGCGCCGCATTCATGGCGCGTTTTGCTACAACTCGGCCGACCGGCGCGACATTCGCCGCTTTCACCTGATCCCGGACCGCGTGCCGCTGCATGACGTGCCCGGATCCGGCGTGGATACGCGGCGTTTTACTGAAACTCCTGTCCCTCAAGGGCGTGTGAAATTTCTGTTCATCGGGCGGCTTTTGCGCAGCAAGGGGCTTTTGACCCTTGGCAAGGCCGCTGAAATTCTTCGTGCCCAAGGGCATGAATGTGACATCGACATTTTGGGACCGGCAGACAGCAATCCTGACGCCATTGACCCAGACCTTTTTGCCGATTGGCAGAAACGCGGGCTGGTCAACTGGTTGGGCGAGACACGTGACGTACGTCCGTATCTGGCCAAGTGCAGCGTGTTTGTCTTGCCGACCGAGCTGCGTGAGGGCGTTCCGCGGTCGATCCTTGAGGCCATGTCCTGTGGACGCGCTGTGATCACCACAGACGCCCCCGGTTGTGGCGAAGCCACCCAAGACGGCGTGTCTGGTATGGTCTTTCCTCAAGGGGACGCGAGCGCCCTTGCGCAGACGATGAAACGCTTCATCGACGATCCCTCCCTTGCGACCGCCATGGGTCACGCCGCACGCGAACATGCCTGCCGGACCTATGATGTGCATCTTGTGAACTCCATCCTGATGCAACACATGGGCGTTGAGCCTCTTGACCGTGACGCGAGACTTCCCAAGGGTCTCGCCTATGCCGAGCTTGCGTCATGATCCGGGCGGTCGCGACCTCCCCTTCGGGCGAAACCTCGCCGCCCGACAACCGCTTCCTGCGGTTCCTTGTGGCGGGCGTGGTGAACACCGCGTTTGGCTATTCGGTCTACGCCGCGTTCGTCTTTTCGGGTGCCCACCCGCAGATCGCGCTGGCGCTGCAATTCGCCATCGGCGTGGTGTTCAATCACATGACCCACGGGCGTTTCGTCTTCGGCACGCGAGGCTATGGCCGTTTCCCGCACTACGTCGCGGCCTATGTGGCCGTCTATCTGTTTAACGCGGTTCTGCTGAAACTGTTGATGAGTTTCGGGGCCGGTGCCTATCTGGCGCAGGCCATCGCCTTGGCCCCAACCGTGCTTTTGTCCTTCAAACTGGTCTCAGTAGCCCTGCGCGGCGGAAAGGATGCGTCATGAGTGTGACCGAGATGTTCAAATCCGACCCGTCAGCTTCGACCGCGAAGACGCTAGACGATCCCATCGCCCGCCGCATGGGCCAGATCGCCCTAGTCATCGGGTTTGCCGTGCTTCTGGCCGCCGTCTATGGCCGCCTCATGGGCTATGGATTACGCCGGGACGAGATGATGTTCGTCCCCCCCGCCCGCCTGATGGGCGAGCTAGAGCTCTATCAGGACATCTTCTATAACCACGTCCCCTATTCCGCATGGTATTTCCGCGGGTTCGACCTGATCTTCGGGGCCGGAGGGCTTCTGTTCTCGGCTCGGATGGGCATCTTTGCCGCGTGGCTGATGTTGGCGGGTGTGACCAGCTGGCTGACCCTGCGCCTGTCCGGATCAACGCGCCTGTCGCTGTTTTCTGCCGTTGCTGTCCTGACCTGTCATCCCTTGATGAACGAACCCGGCATGGCGGCCTCAAACAACCTGTTGCAGCTGCCCTTTGCCCTTGCCGGGCTTGGACTCTTCCTGATCGAGCTGAACGAGCGGCGCCTGCGGACCACGCGCCTGTTCGCCTCGGGCCTGTGCCTGTCCATCGCGGCGGGCATGAAGGTCAGCGCCGTTGCGTTCATTCCGCCTGTCGCGATTGCTGCATTCTTGCTGCCCGCAGCCCTGCCCTTCAAGCTTCGTGTGCGCCGCGTGGCTCTGCCGATCCTGATCGGTGGGCTGGTGGGCGCCCTGCCGCTCTTCATCCAACTCTTGTCTGATCCGCAGCTTTTCCTGGCGCATATCGTCAAGTTCCACACCGGCCCCCACGTCGCCTATTGGGAGGTCAACCGCCTGACCGAACCCGGCCTTGCGCTGGGACTGGGGGCGAAAGCGCAGCTTGCCTATGGGATCTGGCTGGAAGGCGTGCCGCTGATTATCGGCTTCGTCATTCTGTGCTTTGGCTGGATGGCCTTCACGGGATCGGAAGCGCAGCACGGCGCAGACCAGCATGCGCTGGGTCCGGTTCTGGTGACCCTCGGAACCCTTCTGACCACCGCAGCGATGAGCTTCCTACCCACGCCCGGTTTCTCGCAATACTACATTGCACCACTTGTCGTACTGCCCATTTTGGCCGCCCTGATGTTTGCCCGCGTGCCGTGGACAAAACATGACTACACGCGTCCGGTTCTTGCCGCAGCGTCGCTTCTGTGTGTGCTGACCGCCCTGCCGTGGCTGGCCCCGGAACTGCGCACCACTCTGGGTGCCAGCACATCGACGCCGCAGCGTATGAATGCAGGTGGGCGGGCCTTGGCCACCGCAATGGCAGATCAAGGCATCGTCAACGGCAAAGTGGCCACCTTCCTGCCGATCTATCCGCTTGAGGCCGGGCTGGATGTCTATCCGGAACTGGCCACGGGGCAATTTGCCTATCGCATCGCAGAACATACCGACCCTGATTTGGCCAAACATTACGTGATGGCCGGGGCAGACCAGATCACATCCGTCTTCGACCGGGAACCACCGGCCGCCTTCCTGCTGGGTTATGAGACCGCACTGGAAGCACCGCTTTTGAATTACGCAAAGGCGCATGGCTATCGCGAAGTTTCCGTAAACGGCCTGAACAATCGCTATGGCGAGGGCCGCGTTTTTCTTCAACCCGGGGAGATTTCTGAATGATCCCCATCCATCAACCTTTTCAACCAATCAATTTTCTAAACTGCGTTCCTAGGGTGGCACTTATCGGAACGCCTTTCACTCTCGTTCAAACAACTTTCAAAGGGGGGAACGAACTATGCAGACAATCTTGCTAGCCGGTGGCTTGGGCTCGCGTCTGGCCGAGGAAACCGTCACCATCCCAAAACCTATGGTCGAGGTCGGTGGCCGTCCAATTATCACCCGCGTCATGGATATCTACAGCCAATTTGGGCATAATGACTTCATTGTCGCAGCGGGGTATAAATCTCTGTCGCTGAAACAGTATTTTGCGAACTATCACCTGATCGCCAACAACATCACCGTGTCTTTGGACAGCGGCAAGATGGACCTTGTGCCTGCCTCTCCCGGTGGGTGGAACGTGTCCGTCGTGGACACCGGCCCGAAGACCATGACCAGTGGCCGCATTCGCCGCTTGAAAGAATGGCTGAGGCCCGGCCCCTTCATGGTCACCTACTCGGACGGGTTGGGAAACATCGACATCAACGCACTGATCGAGTTCCATAAGTCCCACGGCAAACTGGCGACTGTCACCGCGGTGCAGCCTCCGGCCCGGTTCGGCAATATCGAACTGGCTGGTGACCGGGTGGAAGCCTTCACCGAAAAGGTCCGCCGTCGCGATACCTGGATCAATGGGGGCTTCTTCGTGTTCGAGCCTGAGGTCATGGATTATTTCGTCGATGACATGGAACCGCTTGAACAATCGCCCCTGACCCAGATGGCGCAGGATTGCGAGCTGATGGCGTACAAACATGACGGCTTCTGGCACCCGATGGACACGATCCGGGATCGCAACACGCTGAACGACCTGTGCGAAGAAGAAACTCCGCCCTGGCTGCGGTTCCATGAAGAACTGCCGTCAGACATCACAGCCCTTGCGATTTGAGGGCCAAGATGTCCGGCGCTGTTTCCTCTGATTTTGGCGGCGCATTCAAAGGTCGCCACGTTCTTGTCACCGGTCACACCGGGTTCAAGGGCGGTTGGATCAGCCATTGGCTGATGCAGCTTGGCGCCCGTGTGTCCGGCATTGCGCTTGCGCCCGAGCCCGGGCCGAACCTGTGCGATGCGACCGGGCTGACAGCAGACATGGACAGCCGTTTGATCGACATTCGCGATCGTGACGCCCTGCTGGCACAAGCACGCGACATTGACGCCGATCTGGTGATCCACATGGCCGCGCAACCCTTTGTGCGGCGGTCCTATGTGGAACCGGCGGCAACCATCGCGACCAACGTCTCGGGCACCGCACATGTCTTGGATCTGGCCCGCGCGATGCCGTCGCTGAAAGCTGCAATCGTCGTAACTAGCGACAAGTGTTACGAGAACAACGAGTGGGGCTGGGGCTATCGCGAGAATGACCCGATGGGCGGCTCGGATCCTTATAGCGCCTCGAAAGGGGCGACAGAACTGATCGCGCAAGCCTATGGGCGTTCGTTTTTCAACGCGCCAGATGGACCGCAATTGGCGACGGTGCGGGCGGGCAATGTGTTTGGCGGCGGCGACTGGGGCGAGGATCGCCTGATCCCCGACATCGTGCGGGCCACGGTGGCAGGGGAGCCCGTGCAGATCCGCAACCCCTCCAGCATCCGTCCGTGGCAGCACGTGCTGGAACCTCTGTCTGGCTATCTGGCTTTGGCCGCGCGGCTCTTGTCCGATGGCGCGCCCTTCGCGGGGCCTTGGAACTTCGGCCCCGACGTCTCGGGCACCGTCAATGTCCGCGACCTAGCAGGCTTGATGCAAGACAGCTGGGGCCGCGACGGGCCGCGGTTCGAATTCGGTCAGGCCGACCCGAACATGCACGAAGCCGGGGTCCTGCGGCTGGACAGCACCAAGGCACAAACGCAATTGGGCTGGCGCCCGCAGCTGGATCTGCCCGCAGCCGTTCGGATGACCGTCGACTGGCATCGCGCCCATCACGCCCAAGAAAACATGAAAGATTTCACCCTGACGCAGATCGCGCAATACGGCGCGCTGATGTCGGGGGCACCACAGAATTCAACATCACTGGCCGCCCAATAGCGACCGGGAAGGAGACCACTATGCGCGTAAATTACGGTCAAACCGTTCATGGTCAGGACGAAATCGACGCTGTCGTCGAAGTACTGAAAACGTCGACTCAGATGGGGCCGCGCGTCCGCAAGATGCAAGAGCGCGTCGCCGCGCTTTTTGCCAAATCCCACGGGATCATGGTGAATTCGGGCTCTTCGGCGAATTATCTGGCGGTCGAGATCTTGGACCTGCCGAAAGGCAGCGAGGTGATCACCCCGGCCCTGACCTTTGCCACGACGGTCGCGCCCTTGGTGCGCCAAGGGCTGGTCCCCGCTTTCGTAGATGTCGCCCCCGGCACCTATAACATCGACGTGGACGCGATTGAGCGGATGATCACACCCAACACCTCGGCCGTGATGATCCCGTCCCTAATTGGCAATCTGCCCGACTGGCAACGCATTCGCGAGATCGCCGACGCCCACAGCCTGAAAGTCATCGAAGACAGCGCCGACACGCTGGGCGCCACGATCGGATCGGACAGCACCGGCAAATTCTCGGACGTGTCGACCACCAGCTTCTATGGCTCGCACGTCATCAACGGCGCGGGCAACGGCGGAATGCTGTGCGTGAATGACGAAGAACTGGGCCGCAGGGCGCTGCTTTTACGCTCGTGGGGGCGCAGCTCGTCCCTATTTGTCGAATCCGAGACCATCGAGAACCGCTTTAACGTGAAGGTCGACGGCATCGACTATGACGCCAAATTCCTGTTCGAGGATCTGGGCTATAACCTTGAACCCTCGGAAGTCAGCGCAGCCTTTGGTCTGGTTCAACTCGATAAGCTGGACCACAACATCAGCGAACGCGAAAAGAATTTCGACGCCCATATGGCCTTTTTCAAAGCCTATGAAGACTGGTTCATCTTGCCCGAGCAGCTGCCGAACAGCCGCACCGGTTGGCTGTCTTTCCCGCTGACCCTGCGCGAGGGCGCGCCCTTCACGCGGCGCGATCTGCAAATCCATCTGGAAACCGCCGACATTCAAACCCGCCCGGTCTTTACCGGCAACATCCTGCGCCAGCCCGCCATGCAGAATGTCACCTGCAAGACCGACCCGGCGGGCTATCCGGTGGCGGATGAGGTAATGAAAGGCGGGGTTCTGCTGGCCCTGCACCACGGCCTGACACCCGCCCACATGGACTATATGCATGAGGTCTTCACCGGTTTCGCGCGTCAGCATCAGGGGATTGCCGCCCAATGACCAACCTGCGCGCCCCTCATAAGTTGCCGGATTGGCTGCCCTACGAGGGCGGCCACAATACCGGCATTCATGGGCTGAGGGGCCTGGCGTCGGCAATGGTGCTGTTTGCCCATATCATCGGCGGCACGGCGGAACATGTCTATGCGGACAACGCCGCCTATCTGGCCATGTCCGAGCCGCTGTGGAACTTCGGCACCTTCTTTGTCTACCTGTTCTTCGCCATATCGGGCTTTGTCATCCTGCCCAGCGCCTTCCGCTATGAACCGCGCGATTTCGCGACCCGCCGTATGCTGCGGATCTATCCGCTGTTTCTGGTCTTCTCGTTGATCTTCATCGCAGGCAACGCGGTCACGAACCTGCAGCCCAAGCTGAATGATCTGCCAACCATCCTTTATGCGCTGAGTTTCACCAACCTGCTGGCCGGGACAGAACAGCTGACCCCGAACGCGTGGAGCCTGACCTACGAGATGATGTTCTATTTTCTGGCCGGGCTGGGCGCCTTTGCGATCACCCAAAGGCTCCGCGGACTTCAGTTGATCATGGCGCTGGCCTCGGTCGCGTTCTTGGTGCTGTTCCCGAAATCCATCTATTTCGTCGCGGGCATCCTTGTCTTCGTGCTCCACGGCCGACGCGTCGTCGAGAAGCTTCCGGCGCGTGCGCTGCTCGAGGTCATCACCGCCCTGTCGCTGGGCTATGCCGCGTCTCGCGCGCATTTCGATTTCCGTGCAGGCGAATTGCGCGAACCGATCACCCTGATCTGCATGGCCCTGACCTTCCTCTATTTTCTTTTCGCGGTCGAAAAAGACAGCGTCACCGCGCGGCTTCTGTCCGCCCGCTGGGCGCAGTATCTGGGCACGATCAGCTACAGCCTGTATCTGGTGCACCCCTATATTTACATGCCCATGCGGCTAGTGTTTCACAAGCTCGGCCTGTTCTCGGACAACGTTTGGGCCAGTGTCCTGCTGTTCGGCGTGGTCACCTTCATCGTCGCCATTGCCACTTCGCATGTGTCCTATCTGCTGTTTGAAAAGCTGCCCGTCACGCTTTTTCGCAACCGACGCAGTCGCGACAAGGCCCTTCAGAAGGATCTAAGTGTATGAGCCGTCGTATCCTGATATCCGGTGGTACGGGCTTCATCGGCTCGCATCTTGCACGCGCGTTGGTCGAAGCCGGAGACGAAGTTGCCGTGCTGTCCCGCCCGGGGTCGTCCACCGCCCGCCTTCAGGACATCGCCGCGCGCATCGGCATCTATTGGATTGATCCGCTGGATTTGGACGGCGTTACACGGCAGATGGCGCAGATTGCGCCCGATGTGATCTATCACCTCAGTGCACAAACCCGTTTCCTGTCCTCGGACCCGCTGCGCGATCTGGAAACTGCGCACGAGGCAAACGTCGCGCCGCTTCTGACCATGATCCGGGCTGCCGATGCACTGCAGATCCCGCCCAAAGCCTTCATCCGTGCAGGGACCATCGCCGAGTACGGTCGCGCCGCAGCGCCGCAAGATGAAAACGCGCATACACTGCCAACCAACGCCTATGCGGCGTCCATGTTGTCGGGCACCCATTACCTGAATGCTGCGCGCCCACACCTTCCATTCCAAGCCACGACCGCGCGGTTGGCGCTGACCTATGGACCGGATCAGGCTGGCGATTTCATCGTCCCCTCCCTGATCGAAGCCTGTCTGGCGGGCGAGCCTTTTGATGTCAAACGGCCCGAGGATCGTCGCGATCTGGTGCATGTGTCCGACATCGTCACCGCCCTGATTGGCCTTGGCCGCGTCGATGGCCCGCTTCCCGACGTGATGAACTTGGGATCTGCAACGGCACCCAGCATGCGCGAGGTGGCTGAACTGGTGCTGGCGCTGACCGGCGCACCGCGCGACCTTGTAACCTTGCATTCGCATCACCCAGACGCGGGCCACGAGCTTTGCCTGATCTCGGACCGGGTGCATGATCTAATCGGCTGGCGGCCCAGCCTTGATTTGCGCGCGGGCCTGTCGCGCGTGATCAACGCGATGGAGGAGCTGGACCCGCTGGCCCCCTTTGGACGGAGGAGCGCATGACCACGTTAATTTCAGTCCTAATCCCCGCCCTGAATGAAGAGGCCAATGTCCGCCGTGCCTATGACCGCGTTCTGGCCGTGTTTGACGAGCTCGACGACTATGAGCCCGAGATCATTTTCACCGACAACCACTCGGACGATGACACCTTCCTGATCCTCTCCGAGATTGCACAGAACGACCCGAATGTCCGCGTCATCCGCTTTTCTAAGAACGTGGGCTATCAGGCTTCGGTTCTGACCGGGTACCGTGCGGCGCGCGGGGCTTGTGCCATTCAGCTGGATTGCGACCTGCAAGACCCGCCCGAGCTGATCCCGCATATGCTGGACCTTTGGAAACAGGGGCATCAAGTGGTCTATGGTGTGCGCCGCAGCTTGCCGGACGGGCGCATTACCGCCTTCGCACGCCGGTTCTTTTATGCGTTGATCGACCGGATCAGCGAAGATAACCTGCCCCGCAACGCGGGCGAGTTTCGCCTGACCGACCGCCGCATTCTGGACGAGCTGAAGCGCGTCGACGACCGCTCGCCCTATGTGCGCGGCTTGATCAGCGGTATGGGGTTCAGCCAGATCGGGTTTGATTATGACCGTCAGGCCCGGCTAGAGGGCGAAACAAAGTTCCCCTTCCGCGCCATGCTGTCCCTTGCGATTGACGGGTTGATCAACCATTCGCTTCTGCCACTGCGCTTGGCGTCCTATATCAGCCTCTTCGTCGGGCTGGGGACGTTCCTGTTGATGATGTTCTACATCGTCGCCAAGCTGGTCTTCGGACAGGACTGGCCCGCCGGTTTTGCAACGACCACCGTACTGCTGTTGCTCTCGATGACGTTGAACGCCATGTTCCTTGGCATTCTTGGCGAATACATTGGCCGTATCTTCATCCAGTCGAAGAACCTGCATCGTCCCCTGATCGAGACGCAGTTGAATACGCCCGATGACGAGGGTGGAAGCACCGCGACCCCACCGCAGGATCCCTCGAAATCAACGCTGTCCAATGCCGCGGAGTAACGCGTGAAGATCCTTATCATACAGGGTGGATTTGGTGCAGGCGGCGCCGAGAAGGTCGTCGCCATGATCGCCGCACATCGCGCCCAGTTGGGTGACGAGGTTACTGTCATGGGGTTCGATATGCCGGGTGGCAGGTCCTATTTTCCGTATCCCGAAACCGTGCGGTTGCTGCTGCCGGACGGGGCAAAAGGCAGCAATCCCCTGGCGCGGCTCTGGATGATCAGGCGCGCTATCAGGGCCACGCAACCCGATGTGGTCCTGTCCTTCCTGACCAAGGTGAATGTTCTGTCCCTTGCCGCAGCGATTGGGACTGGCGTGCCCGTCGTCATCTCGGAGCGCAATAATCCACGGGCCCAAAACGCCCACCCGATCTGGCGGCATGCGCAGAACCTTCTGGTGCGTCGTGCAGCCAGCGCCGTCATGCAGACCGCGCGTGCGCGGGCGGATTTGCCCAATTCGGTGCAGGCGACGGCCAAGGTCATTCCCAACCCATGTGCACCCAACCCGGATCACGCGGTACAGGCCAAACCCGACGGCACGCGGTTGGTGGCCGTGGGGCGGTTGGACAAGCAAAAGGGCTTTGATGTTCTGTTAAACGCGATGGCGCAGATCACGGCCGCCCTGCCGGACGCAACGCTGACCATTCACGGCGAAGGGCCCGAGCGCGTAGCCTTGGAAGCGCTCCGCGACAAGCTGAACCTAAAGGATCAAGTCGCGCTTCCCGGCTCCAGCCCGACGCCCGGTGCGTGGTTGTCAGATGCGGATCTTCTGGTCATGCCCTCGCGGTTCGAAGGCTTCCCGAATGTGCTGGCGGAAGCCACGGTGTCGGGCCTTCCTGCGATCTCGACCGATTGTGATTTCGGCCCGCGCGAGATGATCGTCGAAGGCGAAAATGGGCTACTCGTGCCAGTGGATGACGCACCCGCCTTGGCGGACGCCGTGATCCGCGTGATGCAAGATCCAGCGCTTCGCGCGCATATGGCCGGGAACGCCGCGATCAATCGCGACCGCTTGGCGCCCGCGCGCATCCTTGCGGAATGGGATCAGGTGATCGGAAACGCCACCCGCACCTAGGCGTCCAGATCCCGGCGTTTCGGCGCGTGTTCCAACGACAGCTCAGTGAAGTCCGGCACATCCATCAGGACCGAGACGTTGTTGTGGATCAAGCAGCCCTGCCCCACCTCAACGCCGAACAGCACAGACGCGCCCATACCAACTACGCTGCTTGCCCCAATCCGGACGTTGCCCGCCAGAATGGCAGCGGGTGTCAAATGCGCATGGTCGCCCACGACGCAATCATGCGCAACGGTGCTAGACGAGTTCACGATCACATTCGCCCCGATCCGGCAGCGCGGCCCAACCATCGCATTAGGCAGCACATAACTGGCCGCTCCCAGTTTCACATCCGCGCCGAAATGGGCGGTCGGATGCACCAATGGTGGCAAAGTGAAACCAATTGCTTGCAATTTTTCAAACACGGCCTGTCGCGTCTCGGACGAGGTCGCCCCGCCGATCCCGACAAACGCCACCCGCACACCGCTGTCATAAAGCGACTGCAGCGCCTCATCCGTTGCGATCACCTCGACCCCCGAGATGACCTGCGTGCCTTTGGGAAGCTTCCCGTCCACCGCGCCAATCAGATCCCAGCCGCAGGCAACCGCGATCTCGCCAATCGTGGCGCCGTGCCCGCCGCCGCCGACCAGAACGGCCTGCATAGCCGTCACTTGTGGTCCGCCATCCGCGCCTTTGCCTGCAGCGGCCTCGACCTCGGCCACGCCGATGCGTCCTGCTTTTGGTAGAACCGCGTCCAGATCAATCCCCAGCTCTTCCGCGCGCAACCGAGCCTTAGTGGTCACTTTCACCTCGGCGCTGCCACCGTCGGCCCCGCCCGCATCGTCGCCCGCAGCGGCGCTATCGCCGCCGATGTCGATCACCACGATCACGCTGCCACTGGCGATCATTCGCCCTTTCTTGCCGTTGATCTTTGACACCGTCCCCGCATGCGTCGCCTCGATATCAACCGAGGCTTTGGTCGTTTCCGCCGAGATCAGAAGATCGCCCACGTCAACCTGATCGCCCACCGCAACATGCAGTTCGGCCACCAGAACCTCGTCTTCGTTTGCATTCACCCGGGGGGTTATGATGTCGATGTGTGCCATGATCTTTCCTTAAAACGAGGCCACAACAGCGCGTTCGATCTTGTCGACGCTGGGCAGGATTTCCAGCTCCCAATTGCGCGCGCTTGGGATGGCGGTGGGGTCAGCAGCTATCGATTGAAAGTGGTGCGGTGTGATCCCGGCCGACAGGATTTCCTCGGCAACAGCCGCGCCAAACCCCCAGCTTACCGTGCCTTCCTCGACCGTAAACACGCGGTCAGATTTGGCGGCAGCGGTACGGATCAAATCCGCGGGCAACGGTGACAAGTGCTGAACCGGAACAACTTCGACGGTCAGCTCTTCGTCGTCCAAAAGACGCTCGGCCGCCTGTACGCAGAACTCGGTCACGCCGCCATAGGTCAGGATCACGGCGTCTGGGCGGTCATAGCTGACAAGCCGGTCCGGCTCGACCAGTTTCGAGTACATAATCTTGTTTTCGATAAACAGAACCGGGCTGCCCAGTTCGGCGGCCTCTTTCAAAAGATCTCCGGGGCTTTGAAACTGGTTCACCGCCATGACGGTCAGACCGGGCACGCCGCAGAAATGTTTCTCGATGCTTTGCGAATGGGTCGGACCATAGCCGCGCCCACCGCCCATAGGCGTGCGCACAACAAGGCTTGCGTCCACCGCGTCGTTGAACATCCACTTCACCTTAGCGGCATGGTTCACCAACTGGTCTGTCGTCAGGGTCAGGAAGTCCCCGAACATGATTTCGGCCAGCACGGTGCGCCCGCGCAAGGCCATGCCCAGACCGACACCGACCAAACCGGCTTCCGAGATCGGGGTGGTGATGACGTTATTCGGATAGGCATCTGACAGACCCTGCGTGACCTTGAACGCCCCGCCATAGGGATCCAGCAAATCCTCGCCCAACACGATGGTCGACGGATCGCGCTGCATGATGCCAAACAGGCTGTCCCGAAGTTCTTCTACGACGCGCATGCAACATCATCCTTCAAAGCCAGATCCAGAACCTGCGCGATGTGATCGTCGCACCATGTTTCTAGCGCGCCGGGGTCGCCTACGCGGTCGCGATACACGGTCAAGGGATCACGTTTTTGCAGCTCGGCCACGAAAGCCTCGTCGCGCGTGTCGTCGCCTTTGGAATGCGGTCCAAGGCGCACCGTTTCCAGATGCAGCCACGCCGGGCGTCCGGTGGTGCGGATCTGGTCCACGATGGGGCTGACCGTCGCAAAGATTTCATCCGCATCGGTGCTGGCCAGATGGTGACAGTCGATCCCGAAGGCCCGCGCGCGATCTGTGATCGATCCCGCAACGCCCAGTTCTTTCGGGGTGGTTTGGGCAATGCCATTATCCTCGACCACGAACAGGACGGGTGCGGACAGAAGCGACGCGAAGTTCAATGCCTCATAGACCGAGCCCTCGCCCATTGTACCGTCGCCCATGAAAATACAGCTGATCGCGCCTTTATCCTTCTCAGCCAGCGCAGCACCAACGGCAGCCGCCGCGAACCCACCCTGAATGCCCGAGGAATAGAAGTTGCGCCAATGCAAATGCTGCGAACCTCCGCGCCCGCCACAGGCCCCGGTGCGGCGGCCCAGAATCTCGGCGAAAAGGCGATAGCTTTGGCCGCAATAGGACAGGAAATGCCCATGGCAGCGGTGGTTGGACCAGACCATGTCGCGATCCAGCTTCAGCGCCTCCATGATCGCCACCGCATTGGCCTCCTGCCCTTGCGACGTATGGGTCGTTCCTGCCAGCATGTTGTTCGTGAACAGCTCTAACAATTTCTGTTCAAATCGCCGGATCAGATACAGCTGCCGGTAAAACCGATCTTGGCGCGGCAAATCCACACCCAGCACATCGGTATCAATTTCTTGTAAATCGTGACTCATTTCAAACTCCGCGCCTTTGACGCGGTCCACCTTTCCCAACTATCCCCCTCGCGGCCTATCAATCCGGCGGCCGGCGTTGTTTTCTTAAATGATGCAGGTATCGCCGAAAAATGGCGTCAGCACCGTAAGCCTTGCAGACCCAGACGGATCAGCGGAAATACCCATATGGCTTCAAATCCATACCTATCAGGGTTTCCAGCTCCTTGTTACTTTCATCGTAGTGGCCTTCGATCTTCTCATCAATCAGACGATCAAACCGGGCCGAAATCCGTTTATCCAAAGCCCGCGCGCCCGGCATCGCACCCAGCAGCTTGGTGGCCAGTTTCAGATACCCAAGTGGAACAAATCCACCGGGCGACAATTGCGTGTTTCCGATGGTCCCGTTCACGAACCGCATGAACAATAGCGGCATCAACGGACGGGCACGGTTTGTCACCTCGTTCACCAGCTCAAGATTAAACCCGAAGAATTCATTCAGGCGCCCCGAGAACGCATCGAAATCCTTCACCATCAGCTCAAACGGAAGCGCCAGAACATTGTCGGCACCGAAATGCCCCTGATACAGCGACACCAACTGATGATAATTCAGATAGTCCAGCTCGAACGCGGGAAGTTTATAGATCTGTGGCTGTGGATTGGTCAAAAATTCACGCAACTTCAGGCTGCCGCCGTCTGCCACATATTGCTGATAGAAGCTTTTGATCCAGCGGGATTGCTCGCGAAACACGACCAATATCTTCGCATCGGGGAAGGCCTTGGCCAGACGGCCCGCGATCAGTTCGCGGTCAAACCCGCCCGACGCCGGATAGCCCGACAGCCGTTCATGCGACATGACCAGCGCCTTGGATTGATCCGCAGCCCGCTCGGCCTCGGACTGAAAGGGGTGATCGTCGAAGTCCAGAGAGTGGCCAATGAATGCATTGCGAACGTCCGCACGTTCGACATAATAGATCGACGCATGCGTGCGAAATTTATGCTGCAAGGTCGACGAGCCGGTCTTGTGTATCCCGATATGGATGAAAGTCGGCGCGGATTGGGTCATCAAATGAAACTGCTTCTCATCGCTGAATAAATTCATTGCGTTAACGAACACTCCTAATATCCATCAACAATTGCGTAATACAAAATGTAAAATCAGAAACCGGCCAAAATTATGCCGGTTCATCAGTGTTGGCTACGATTCACACCTATTCTGCGCCAAAAAGCAATCGAAACCTGCTTTTCAGGCAGAAACCATCTGTTTTTCAGGAGTTTGAGCGCGACCTCGGGGAATCGGCCCTGAAGGTATAAACACGCTCCCGTCGTGGACTGAACGGGCCTGTCTAAACGCAAAGCGCGCCCTTATTCAGGGCGCGCTGAAGAGTTGAAACCATGATGGGGCGCAAGGCCTATTGAAGCATCCGGCGTCCGGATCTTAACCGCATTTGGAATGACCGCAGGAGCCGCAGGTCATGCAGCCCTCGATCATCCGCATATCGTATTGACCACAGCTGGGGCAGGCCTTGCCACGCGGTTGTTCACCAAGGTTCACAACCTGCGCCTGCGGGTCCGACTTCAGCCCCATGCCTTCGCCTTCCAAGAAGCCGGTGATCACCATGTGGCGCTCGATCACCGAGCCGATGGCCGCCAAAATCGAGGGGATGTATTTCCCGTCCATCCACGCCCCACCACGCGGGTCGAATACGGCTTTTAGCTCTTCCACGACGAAGCTTACGTCCCCACCCCGGCGGAACACGGCCGAGATCATGCGGGTCAGTGCAACCGTCCAGGCGAAGTGCTCCATGTTCTTCGAGTTGATGAACACCTCGAACGGGCGGCGGTGGCCGTTGATGATCAGGTCATTCACGGTGATATAGATCGCGTGCTCGCTATCGGGCCATTTCACCTTGTAGGTATGACCTTCCAGCGATTGCGGGCGGTCCAGCGGTTCCGAGATATAAACCACGTCTGCGCCGCTATCGGCCTCGGGTGCTTTCTCGCTTTCCTCGGACACAGAAAGAACCGATCCGGTTACGTCGTTCGGGCGATAGGTGGTGCACCCCTTACAACCGGTTTCCCACGCTTCCATGTAGACGTCCTTGAAGTCATCAAAGCTGATGTCTTCCGGGCAGTTGATGGTTTTCGAAATCGAGCTGTCGATCCATTTCTGCGCCGCCGCCTGCATCTTCACGTGATCCATCGGGGCCAGCGTCTGCGCGTTGACGAAATAGTCGGGCAGCTCTTTATCGCCAAACTTGTCGCGCCACAGCTGCACGGCGTAATCCACGACTTCTTCTTCGGTGCGGGTGCCATCGGGCTGCAGCACTTTGCGGGTATAGGCATAGGCAAAGACCGGCTCGATCCCCGAAGACACGTTGCCCGCATAAAGGCTGATCGTGCCTGTGGGTGCGATCGAGGTCAGAAGCGCGTTGCGGATACCGTGCTCGCGGATCGCGTCACGCACGTCGTCATCCATCGCCTGAAGCGAACCCGAGGCAAGATATTTGTCAGCGTCGAACAACGGGAACGGGCCTTTTTCCTTAGCCAGCTCGACCGACGCTAGATAGGACGCGCGTGCAATCTGCTTCATCCACGCTTCGGTTTGGGCCGCAGCCTCGTCCGAGCCATAGCGCAGACCCAGCATCAGAAGTGCATCCGCCAGACCGGTCACACCAAGGCCGATCCGACGCTTGGCTTGTGCTTCTTGCGCTTGGGCTTCCAGCGGGAAGCGGCTTTCGTCCACCACATTGTCCATCATGCGCACCGCAGTCGCGACCAGCTCGGACAGCGCATCGCCATCCAGTTCGGCGGTCTCTTCGAACGGATCCTTGACCATCTTCGCAAGGTTGATCGACCCCAGCAGGCACGCGCCATAGGGCGGCAGGGGCTGTTCGCCACAGGGATTGGTCGCCGCGATCGTCTCGCAATAGTTCAGATTGTTCATCTGGTTGATCCGGTCGATGAAGATCACGCCCGGCTCGGCATAGTCATAGGTGGCCTTCATGATCTTGTTCCAAAGATCACGGGCTTCAACCGTGTGATAGATCGTGCCGTTGAATTTCAGATCCCAGCTTCCGTCCGACTTCACGGCTTCCATGAAATCATCGGTGACCAGAACCGACATGTTGAACATGCGCAGACGGGCGGCGTCGGATTTGGCGGTGATGAAGTCCTGAATGTCCGGGTGATCGCAGCGCATGGTGGCCATCATCGCCCCACGGCGCGAGCCTGCCGACATGATCGTGCGGCACATCGCGTCCCACACATCCATGAAGGACAGCGGGCCCGAGGCATCTGCGGCCACGCCCATTACATCCGCACCACGCGGGCGGATGGTCGAGAAGTCATATCCGATGCCACCGCCCTGCTGCATGGTCAGTGCGGCCTCTTTCAGCATGTCGAAGATGCCCGACATGCTGTCTGGAATGGTGCCCATGACGAAGCAATTGAACAAGGTGACGGCGCGGCCGGTGCCAGCGCCTGCTGTGATGCGGCCGGCGGGCAGATATTTGAAATCGTCCAGCGCGTTATAGAATCGCTCTTCCTGCTTGGGCTCAGAGGCGGACAGCGCGCGTGCGATGCGGCGCCACGTGTCTTCAACCGACTGATCCTGAGGCGTCCCATCGGCCTTTTTCAAGCGATATTTCATATCCCAGATCTGTTCGGCGATGGGGGCGGCAAAGCGGCTCATACGATTGGTTCCTGTTCGGCTTGGAGGGCTTTCCACAATACGTGAGAGGCCCATTTTGGTCAATGGCGTCGTCCCCTTTTTCGAGCGTTGCAACCGGCACGTGCAGCGATTGCGAATCCCGAACGGGGCGCGTAAGATCGGACTTCTAGAACACTACATGTAGATGGGGAAGATGGCAAAGCACGTAAATCTGGTAAAATTATGCGTTGGCGCCGAGAAGGTCGAAGACCTGACCGCGTGGCAGAATATGCGCATGGGAGAGACCGGATTGCCCGCCCCCCGCCACGTCACCCGCATGTGGCCCAAACGCGAGGCCGAACTTCTGGCTGGCGGCTCTCTGTACTGGGTGTTCAAGGGGCTGATCTTGGCCCGTCAGCGCATTTTGCGACTGGACGAGGTCATTGGACAGGATGGCATCCGCCGCTGCGGTTTGGTGCTGGATCACGAGGTCGTCTTGACCGAAAGCACACCGCGCCGGGCATTTCAGGGCTGGCGCTATCTGTCAGCAGATGATGCCCCACGCGATCTGAAAGCGAATGATCCGTCAGACAAAGAGCCCCTGCCCGCCGAACTGGCCTCGGCTCTGGCGGAAATCGGCATCCGTTGAACTTGTCATAAAAGTTTCGCAACGAGACAGCACATTACCCCCGTGCCTAGTTCCGATTTTACCGGATGCCCGCCCGGAAGGATCGATGGCACGTCGCGTGCCCGTCTGGTCCGATCGCACGCAGTTTACGCTCTGACGGCATCCCCCCTACGTCGTCAGAGCGTTTTCATTTTGTTGCTCTTGGAACGACATTCAATCGCTGCTAGCCTCCAGCCGATTTCAGGAGGACACCATGGCAATCGGCACCAACATCCGCACCTATTTCAACGGGACGTGGCACAATGAAGATCTGGCCGTGATGAAGGCCGCTGATCATGGATCGTGGCTAGGCACCAACGTGTTCGACGGCGCACGATTCTTCGAGGGCGTCCACCCGGATCTAGAGGCACATTGCGCACGCACCAACCGCTCGGCCGAGGCGTTGATGATCACGCCGACCGTGACCACCGAACAGATGATCGAGATCGTGAAAGAAGGACTGGCGCTGTTTCCGAAAGATGCCGCCGTCTATATCCGTCCGATGTACTGGGCCATTGATGGTGGCCATATGGGCGTGGCCCCGCGCGAAAACAGCACCGGATTTGCTATCTCGCTTGAAGAAATCGCGATGGCCCCGCCGCAGGCCTCGTCCCGTCTGACCACCACCCAATTCCGCCGCCCCACGTTGGACAGCGCCATTGTGAACGCGAAGGCCGGGTGCCTCTATCCCAACAATGCCCGGATGCTGCTGGAAGCCCGGGCCAAGGGGTTCGACAACGCATTGTCACTGGACGCGCTTGGCAACGTCGCTGAAACTGCCACCGCGAACATCTTCATGGTCAAGGATGGAGAGATTTTCACCCCGATCGCAAATGGCTGCTTCTTGGCCGGAATCACCCGCGCGCGTCACATCAAGAACCTGCGCGCAGACGGCTATACCGTGCATGAAACCGTTCTTGGCTATGACGATTTTCACAACGCGGATGAGGTTTTCACCTCGGGCAATATGTCGAAAGTCACCCCCGTCAGCGCCTTTGAAGACACGCAGTATAACGTCGGTCCGGTGACCGGGCGCGTGCGTGAACTCTATTGGGACTGGGCGCTTTCTGGCGCAGGCTAAGACGCGGGATCGCAGAAAAACGATAGACACTCCTCAACCGCTCGGGCAGAGTAATCCCGTTTCGGAGGACATCTATGCGCAAGTTTCTCGTAATTCTGGATGACAGCCGCGAATGCCTGAACGCGATGCGGTTCGCCGCCATGCGTGCGGCCCATACGGGCGGAGGCGTCACGGTTCTGTCGATCATCCCACCAGACGAGTTTAATCACTGGATCGGCGTGGGCGAGCTGATGCGCGAGGAAGAGCGCGAGCGGATCACCGTGCATTATGAGGTCTTCGCGAAATGGATGCGCGACCGTCAGGACGTCGAACCCGAGCTGGTCATCCGCGAAGGAGAGGCCGTGCCGGAAATTCTGGCCCATGTGCGCGAGAACCCCGATGTGGGCGTGCTGGTTCTGGGCGCAGGTGAAGGAAAAGCCGGCCCCGGTCCGCTGGTGACGCAAATGACCCGAGCCGCCGCCGATCTGCCAATCCCGATCACCATTGTCCCCGGCACGATGACCAAGGAACGCCTAGAAGCGATCACCTAGGCCCAACACCCGATGCCAATGCCTTGGACATATCGCCACGCGCAAAAAGAATTCGCATCGATCTTGGCGCGCACGAAAGACGAAATGGGCTCGGCCCTGCTGTCAGACAATATGACCTACACTGCAATCGAGGGTGTCTTACGCTGCTTTCGCGCGCGACTAACACCCGAACAAGTGATTGCTTTCGGGGATGTCCTGCCCTCGATCCTGCGTGCCATTCTAGTGCACCAATGGGATGTGACCGAAGCGCCGCGACCATTTGGAACACGCGCAGGCATGACGAAAGAGGTTCAGGCCCATCGTCAGCACCACAACATCGCCACGGATGATTGCATCGAAGCCTTCGCCATTGCTCTCTGGAGTCACTCAAACCACCGTGATCTAGCACGCGTTCTGGCCAAGATCGGGCCCGAGGCCGAGGATTTTGGGACCGTAACGCGCTATGATCTGTCCGAACTCCAACCAAAGATCATCTAGTCTGGCAGGCGCTTCCATCGGGGTTCAGCGGCTTGACAGTCAATGTCTCGCGCCCCATATCAAACCTGACAGAAAAGGTGCGCCCATGTTCATTCAGACTGAATCCACTCCGAACCCCGCAACCCTGAAATTCCTGCCCGGTCAGGACGTATTGGGGGCTGGAACCGCTGACTTCCCGACTGCCGACGCCGCCGAAGGCTCGCCGCTGGCGGCGCGTATCTTCAAGGTGAACGGCGTGACCGGCGTGTTCTTTGGCGCTGATTTCGTTACCGTGACCAAGGACGATGCGGTGGACTGGGATCACATCAAGCCCGCCATCCTCGGCGCGATCATGGAGCATTTCCAGTCGGGTCAGGCGGTTATGGCGGGTGAAGCTGCGGCCTCGGGCCATGCTGAACACACCGGCGAAGACAGCGAAATCGTTGAACAAATCAAAGAGCTTCTGGACACCCGCGTCCGCCCGGCTGTGGCCCAAGATGGTGGCGACATCACCTTCCACGGCTTTGATCGCGGCATCGTTTACCTGCACATGCAAGGCGCCTGCGCGGGCTGCCCGTCCTCGACCCTGACCTTGAAAATGGGGATCGAGAACCTGCTGAAGCACTATATCCCCGAAGTGGTCGAGGTACGCCCCGTTGCGGCCTGATCCGGTGATCTTGGCATTTGACACATCGGCCGCGCATTGCGCGGCCGCTTTGCTGTGCGGGGACACGATTGTCGCTGAAAAGCACGAGGACATGGCTAAAGGCCAAGCCGAACGACTGTTTCCGCTGCTGGAAGAGGTTCTGGCCGACGCTGACATGGCATGGTCTGACCTAAGCGCCATCGGCGTGGGTGTTGGCCCGGGGAACTTCACCGGCATCCGCATATCGGTCTCGGCAGCACGTGGGCTGGCCTTGTCCTTGGGCGTACCCGCCATCGGGGTGTCGTCACTTGAAGCACAGGCCCATGGCACCCCCCGCCCCGTCTGGTCCCTGATCGACGCACGGCGGGATCACGTCTACGCGCAGCATTTTGCCGAGAATGGTGATACCTCGCCGAGCCTGATTACGTGCACTGAGGCAGACGCCCTAACCGGGGACCGTGTCGGCCCCGAGACCACAACGCCCCCGGCCCCCGCCATCGCCCGGATCGCCGCCGAACGCTTGCACGCAGGCGATGTCTCCGACCGCCCTGCACCGCTCTATATCCGGTCCGCTGACGCCGCCCCTCCGCGCGATCCCGCGCCGGTGATCCTGCCCTGATCCGCCATGACTGACGCAACCGCAGACGACCTGTCGGCCATCCATGTCGCAGCATTCATTGCATCGCGCGGCTGGAGCGCGGATGAGATCGCGCAGCTTCAGACCTCACCGCATGTATTCACTGTTGCCCAGCCCAACGGCTTTGCCATGGGGCGCGTTGTCGTTGACGAGGCCGAGCTTCTGACGGTTGCCGTCATTCCTGAGGCGCAGGGGCAAGGGACCGGCGCCAAATTGCTGCAAGGGTTCGAACGCACCGCCGCCCAAATGGGGGCAACGCGCGCCTTTCTTGAGGTCGCAGAAGACAACGCTGCGGCCCGTGCTCTCTACCGCAAAGCGGGCTGGTTAACCTGTGGCCAACGGCCTGCATATTACACGCGATCCGACGGCTCGACCTGCGACGCAACCCTGATGGAAAAGCACCTTACCTAAGGTGAACCTTCTGATTTTCCCCAAGTTTTGCGGCACTGCGGCGAACAAATTTCAGCATCTCCTCTTGCCCTCTGTTGAAAATCCCGGATGATCCTTGGCAGCGATCTGCTCGCAGACTTTTGGGGAATCGGCAGACAGGCAGTCTGTGCGACCCCACAACAACAACAACCGGGAGAATTGAAATGACCCTGATGAAAAGCTTTCTAGGCGCAGCTGCGTCGTTGGCCCTGACCGCAGGTGCCGCGCTGGCCGAGCCCGCAATCATTTTCGACTTAGGCGGTAAATTTGACAAATCCTTCAACGAAGCTGGCTTCAATGGCGCCGAAAAATGGGCCGCTGAAACCGGTGGTTCGTATCTTGAGGTCGAACTGCAGTCGGAAGCCCAACGTGAACAGGCCCTGCGCCGCTTTGCGGAAACCGGTGCAAACCCGGTAATCACCATGGGTTTCGCCATGTCGACCCCGATCTCGGAAGTGGCCCCCGATTATCCCGACACCACCTTCGTCACCATCGACGGCTGGTCGGATGCGCCGAACGTTCTGAACGTTGCATTCTCCGAGCATGAAGGCTCGTATCTGGTCGGCATGATGGCCGCGACCGCCTCGAAATCGGGCACCGTGGGCTTTATCGGCGGCATGGACATCCCGCTGATCCGCAAATTCGCATGTGGCTATGCCGAAGGCGTTTTGGCCGTGAACCCGGACGCTACCGTGATTGCCAACATGACCGGCACCACGCCGTCGGCTTGGAACGACCCGGTGAAGGGCGGCGAACTGACCAAGGCACAGATCAGCCAAGGCGCTGACATCGTGTATGCAGCCGCCGGCGGCACCGGTCTGGGTGTTCTGCAAACTGCAGCTGACGAAGGCATCCTGTCGATCGGCGTGGACTCGAACCAGAACCACCTTCAGTCGGGCAAGGTCCTGACCTCGATGCTGAAGCGCGTGGACGTGGCCGTGTATGAAGCCATGAAAATGGGTGCAGACATCAAGCCGGGCGTACAGGTCATGAACCTGGCAGCCGAAGGCGTTGGCTATGCGCTGGACGAGCACAACGCAGCACTGGTTTCGGATGAAATGAAGGCCGCCGTGGACGCTGCTGCCGCCAAGATCATCTCGGGCGAACTGGTCGTACACGACTATATGTCCGACGACAGCTGCCCGGTTCTGGACTTCTGATCCGACCATGGTAGGCGCAAAAACCGAGGGGCAACAGGCAACTGTTGCCCCCGCAATTGAGCTTCGCGGCATTTCGAAGGCCTTTGGGCCGGTGCAGGCGAACAAGGACATCTCGATTTCCGTTCAGCCGGGGACGATCCATGGGATCATCGGCGAAAACGGCGCGGGCAAGTCCACGTTGATGTCCATTCTCTATGGGTTCTACAAAGCCGATGAAGGCCAAATCTTCATCCACGGAAAAGAAACCCAGATCCCCGACAGTCAGGCCGCCATTCGTGCTGGCATCGGGATGGTGTTCCAGCACTTCAAACTGGTCGAAAATTTCTCGGTGCTTGAAAACGTGATCCTTGGGGTCGAGGACGGCCCGATGCTGCGCCCGTCGCTGGCCAAGGCACGCAAAACACTGAAATCTCTGGCAGATGAGTATGAGCTCCACGTAAATCCCGAGGCTCTGATCGAAGATCTGGGCGTTGGAACGCAGCAACGTGTCGAGATCCTCAAGGCGCTCTATCGCGAAGCCGATATCCTGATTCTGGACGAACCGACGGGCGTTTTGACGCCGGCCGAGGCCGACCACCTGTTCCGCATCCTGAACGGGCTGCGTGATCAAGGCAAAACCATCGTCCTGATCACCCACAAGCTGCGCGAGATTATGGAGATCACCGACACCGTGTCCGTGATGCGTCGTGGCCAGATGACGGCGACAGTGAAAACCAAAGACACCAACCCAGAAGAACTGGCCGAGCTGATGGTCGGGCGCAAAGTGCTTCTGCGCGTCGATAAAGTGCCCGCACAGCCGGGTGAGAACGTGTTGGAAGTCAAAGACCTGCGCATGGTCGACGACCATGGGGTCGAGCGCCTGAAAGGCATCAACCTGAACGTCCGTGCGGGCGAAATTCTGGGCATTGCGGGGGTTTCTGGCAACGGTCAGTCCGAGCTGCTGGAAGTGCTTGGCGGCTATGTTACGGCCACAGGTGAAATCCGCATTAATGGTGACCCGATTGATCTGACGGGCAAGTTTTCGGACGGGCGCTCGCGTCGTGCGCGTGGGATTGCGCATGTCCCGGAAGATCGTCAGGAACACGGGCTGATCATGAACTTCCCTGCATGGCAGAACATGGTGTTCGGATACCATCACGAGCCCGAGTACCAGAAGAATAAGCTTCTGATGGACAACGCCAAGATGGTCGAGGTTGCGCAGGACAAGATGGATCGTTTCGACGTCCGTCCGCCCCTGCCCCATCTAGCCGCGAAAAGCTTTTCGGGCGGGAACCAACAGAAAATCGTCGTGGCCCGCGAGATCGAGCGTAATCCGGACCTTCTTCTGGTCGGTCAGCCCACACGAGGCGTGGACATCGGCGCGATCGAGTTCATTCACAAGCAGATCATCGGCCTGCGCGATCAGGGTAAAGCCGTGCTTCTGGTCTCGGTCGAGCTGGAAGAGATCCTGTCGCTGTCCGACCGCATCGCCGTGATGTTTGACGGGCATATCATGGGCGAACGCCTGCCCGATCAGACCGATGAACGCGAACTCGGCCTTCTGATGGCCGGTGTCACCGGGGAAGGAGACAGCTGATGGACAAGATGCCGAAATGGGCTGACGTCGCCCTTATTCCTTTTCTGAACCTGCTGATCGCTTTCGTTCTGTCGGGTCTGGTGATTTTCGCCATCGGGGAAAACCCGTTCAAGGCACTGATGACCATGATCGACGGCGCCTTCGGGTCGACCTATGGCTGGGGCTATACGCTCTATTACACCACTAATTTCATCTTCACCGGGCTTGCCGTGTCCATCGCGTTCAAAGCCGCAATGTTCAACATTGGCGGTGAAGGTCAGGCGATGATCGGCGGTCTAGGGGTGGGACTGGCCTGCCTGTTCATTCCCACGGTTTTGATGCCCCATTGGAGCATCGCATTGATCTTCGCGATGATCGCAGGCGGTCTGTTCGGCGCGGGTTGGGCGTTGATCCCGGCCTATTTGCAAGCCAAACGTGGCAGCCACGTCGTGATCACCACGATCATGTTCAACTTCATCGCCACAGCGCTGATGGGCTATTTGCTGATCAAACCCCTGAAGCTAAAGGGGGCGCAGGAAAGTGCCTCGGCCAGCTTCCCGGACGTGACGAACCTGCCCACGCTGCACGAGCTTCTGGCCCCGCTGGGCATCAGCTTTTCCAAGTCCGCACCTGCAAATGTATCGCTGTTCGTAGCACTTGCCATGTGCGTCGTGGTTTATCTGCTGATGAACCGCTCGCGACTGGGCTATGAAATCCGCGCCTTTGGGGAAAGCCCGACGGCCTCGGTCTATGCGGGCATCTCGCCCACCAAGATCATCATCGTTGCGATGATGCTGTCAGGTGCCATTTCGGGTCTGATGGCGATCAACGCCACGATGGGCCAGCACGAGCGCCTGATCCTGAACGCCGTCGAAGGCGCGGGCTTTATCGGCATCGCGGTGGCGCTGATGGGTCGCAACCATCCCTTCGGAGTGCTGCTGGCCGCGCTTCTGTTTGGGTTCCTCTATCAGGGCGGCAGCGAGCTGTCTTTGTGGTCGAAAATCCCGCGCGAGCTGATCGTGGTCATTCAGGGTCTGGTGATCCTGTTCACAGGTGCACTGGACAACATGGTCCGCATGCCGGTCGAACGCATGTTCATCGCCGCCGCCAAGCGAAAGGACGCGTAAAATGGATTTCCTGACGATCGTCCAGATTGCCGACTCGGCCCTGCGCCTTGCCACGCCCCTGCTTTTCGCTTGTCTGGCGGGCCTGTTTTCCGAACGCGCCGGCATTTTTGATATTGGGCTTGAGGGCAAGATCCTTGTCTCAGCATTCATGGCTGCCGCCATTGCGTCCGTCACCGGATCTGTCTGGTTGGGTCTTCTGTGCGGTGTCTTCGCGTCGATCAGCTTTTCGGCTGTGCACGGCGTGGCGTCGATTACCTTCCGCGGCAATCAGCTGATTTCCGGCGTGGCGCTGAACTTTCTGGCGTCGGGCCTTACCGTGCTGGCTGCCCAGGCATGGTTCAGCCAAGGCGGACGGACACCGCCCCTGATGGGCAAAGGCCGCTTCCCTCCTATCGAATTGCCTTTTGCCCTTGGAAAATCCGATGCCGAGGCCGCAGGCGTCCCCCTGCGCGTTTTGATTGATCAAGCCAACCCGATCCAGCAAGTCTATTCCGAGTTCATCTCGGGCCACACCATTCTGGTCTATGTCGCCCTTCTGATGGTGCCCCTGTCGTGGTTCGTCCTGTTCCGCACCCGGTTCGGCCTGCGCCTGCGCGCAGTGGGTGAAAACCCGGCGGCTGTGGATACCGCTGGCGTGTCCGTGATCAAGTTGCGCTATGCCTCGATGGCGATTGCAGGCACTCTTTGCGGTCTGTCCGGTGTCTATCTGGCCACTGGCCTTGGTGCAGGCTTCATCAAAGAAATGTCGGCCGGGCGTGGCTATATCGCGCTGGCAGCCCTGATCTTCGCCAAGTGGAAACCGGTGCCCGCGCTTGGCGCCACATTCCTCTTTGGTCTGCTCGAGGCCATTGCGAACCGGTATCAGAACATCGACCTTGGCGGCATCGTCATTCCGGTCCAGTTCATGCAGGCCCTGCCCTATATCCTGACCGTGGTAATCCTTGCCGGCTTTGTCGGCAAATCCGTAGCACCCAAGGCCGGGGGGCAACCCTATGTCAAAGAACGCTAAGGCGCTCGCGGATCAGATCCGCGCCGTTGCCGGCACCGCCCCCGTCGAGGTCGGTCTGGTCCTCGGGTCCGGTCTTGGCCATTTGGCCGAGGCGGTGGACGGCGTCGCGATCCCCTATGGCCGGCTTGAAGGCTTCCCACATGCCGGTGTCTCGGGCCACAACCCGAACCTTGCCATCGGCACGCTGGGCACCACCCGGGTGGCGGTGTTCGGAGGGCGCGAGCATTATTACGAGAACGGGCGCTCTGACGCGATGCGCCTGCCGCTGGAGGTCTTGAAAGAGCTTGGCGCGGATCGCCTGATCGTGACCAATGCCGCGGGGTCCATGCGGGCAGACATCCCACCGGGCGATCTGATGCAGATTACCGACCACATCAACTTCTCGGGCCTGAACCCTTTGATCGGGGAAAAGACCGACGCGCGGTTTGTGCCGATGGGCGGCGCTTATGACCCGGAAATGGCGGCAGATTTCCAGCGCATCGCGGCAGAGGAAGGCATCGCCCTGCAGCATGGCACCTACGCGTGGTATTCCGGCCCGTCATTTGAAACCCCCGCCGAAATCCGCGCTATCCGCACCCTCGGGGCAGACGCCGTCGGCATGTCCACCGTGCCCGAAGTGATTCTGGCGCGCTTCCTTGGACTGCGTGTTGCGGGCTTCTCGACCATCACCAACATGGCCCAAGGCCTGTCGGACGAGGCAATCAGCCACGAACACACCAAAAAAATGGCTCCACTTGGTGCTGAAAAGCTGGAAAAACTGGTTAGACGCTACTTAACAGGTGACGAGCCCGCCTGATTTGCGCCATTAATGGGCCAACCCCAAGACTGATCATTCAGAGTACCCCGCCTTATGCAGATTTACCTGCCAATCGCCGAAGTGTCCGTAAACGCGTTCCTTCTGCTGGGCCTCGGTGGCATAGTCGGCATCCTGTCTGGCATGTTTGGTGTCGGAGGGGGCTTCTTGATGACCCCCCTTCTGTTCTTCATCGGGATCCCGCCAGCCGTTGCGGTTGCGACTGAAGCAAACCAGATTGTTGCAAGCTCGTTTTCAGGCGTTTTGGCACATTTGAAGCGAAAGACGGTGGACCTCCGAATGGGGGTCGTGCTGTTGATCGGCGGTCTGATCGGGGCCGCCCTCGGGGTACAGCTGTTCAACGCATTGAAGGCCATCGGGCAGGTCGATCTGCTGGTCAAACTGTCCTATGTGCTTTTCCTTGGTATCATCGGTTCGTTGATGTTCGTTGAAAGCCTGCGTGCCTTGATGAAGTCACGCGGCGGAAACGGCGTTCCGAAACGACGCAAGCACACTTGGGTCCACAATCTGCCTTTCAAGATGAAGTTCCGTACCTCGGGGCTGTATATCTCGGTCATTCCTCCGGTTCTCGTCGGTGTTCTCGTCGGTATTCTGGCCGCGATCATGGGTGTGGGTGGCGGCTTCATCATGGTGCCTGCCATGATTTATCTGCTTGGAATGCCAACGAAAGTTGTCGTCGGGACGTCGCTGTTCCAGATCATCTTCGTTACCGCCTTCACCACGCTGCTGCACGCCACAACCAACTTCACCGTGGATATGGGGTTGGCCGTCCTGCTGCTGGTCGGCGGTGTCATCGGTGCCCAGATCGGTGCCCGGATCGGTGTGCGCCTGAAAGCGGAACAGCTCCGCGTACTTCTGGCCGTCATGGTGCTGGCGGTCTGCGGCAAACTTGGTCTGGATCTGCTGATCCAACCCACCGAACTGTTTGAAATTGGCGCGGCAGGGGGCCACTGATGCTGCGTATTCTGTCCATACTCGCCCTGTTCCTGCTGTCGACCCTGCCCACCCGGGCCGAGGAGATCGTCGCGGGCCTTAGCCAAAACCGCGTGGCAATTACGGCCACTTTTGTTGGCTCCGAGATCCTGATCTTCGGCGCGGTCAAACGCGAAAGCCCGCCCCCAGAAGACAGCCCGCTTGGCGTCGTGGTCGTGGTCGAAGGGCCAAGTTCCCCAATCACCGTACGCAAAAAAGACAAGCGCTTTGGCATCTGGGTGAACACCGACGCGATGGAGCTTGCCGCCGCCCCCAGCTTCTATGCGATCGCCACTTCGAATACGCTGGACAACACCATCTCGAAGCTGGACGACTTCCAACACTTGATCTCGGTCGAACGCTCGATCCAGATCTCGGACAATCCGTTCAACATCGAAGACCCGCGCGAGTTCACGGACGCTCTGATCCGCATCCGCGAGAAATCGGGCCTCTACAAGCGTTTGGAAAACTCGGTCAAACTGGCGCAGGACACGCTTTTTGAGACGCGCATTGCCCTGCCTGCCAACCTGACGGAAGGCGACTATCGCACGCGCATCCTGTTGACACGCGACGGTCAGGTGACTTCGGAATACGAGACGATCATCAACGTCCAAAAAGTCGGACTAGAACGCTGGATCTTCAACTTGGCCCACGACAAGCCACTGATCTATGGCCTTCTGTCGCTGGTGATCGCCATCGCCGCAGGTTGGGGCGCATCCGCAGCCTTCCGTATGATCCTGCGCAACTAGCACGCATTTTCTTGCCAAAAATATCCTGGGGGAGTGTGAAAGCGCCTAGCTTTCGCACGGGGGCAAAGCCCCCTCAGGCTCATGCAGTGAGCCACCGAAAGCCCGCGGCGTTAGCCGCGCCCGATATAGGGCATCTTGGTCGCCATCACGGTCATGAACTGCACATTCGCCTCGGGCGGCAGCTGCGCCATATGCAAGACGGATCTTGCCACTTCACCCACATCCATGGACGGGGGCGGCACGTCGCCCTCAGCGACGGCTGTGTCGATGATGCCCTGCAAAAGATCGGTCCGCGCGTTGCCGATGTCGATTTGCCCGCAGGCAATGTCAAACGGGCGGCCATCAAGGCTTAGTTGCCGTGTCAGGCCCGTGATCCCGTGTTTCGTGACTGTATAGGTCACTGCACCCTCGCGTGGGACATGGGCGCTGATCGAGCCGTTGTTGATAATCCGCCCGCCTTGCGGGGACTGCGCCCGCATTTGGGCAAACGCGGCGCGGGCACACAGGAACATGCCTGTCAGGTTGACCGACACGGCGCGGGTCCAATCCTCGACAGACACTTCGTCAATTGGTGCGGCGGGCGTGAAAAGCCCCGCGTTGTTGAAAAGTACGTCCAGACGGCCTGCCTTCGCAGCGAACCGATCAAACGCAGCACTCACGGCTTGTGGATCCGAGACGTCCGCGACCAGCACATGCGCCCTGTCCTGCCCTTCGGCGATCTCCTCCAGCACCTCTTTACGGCGCGCCAGCAGGCCCACTGTCCAGCCTTCAGCCAGAAACAGCTCGGCCACGGCGCGGCCAATGCCGGCGCTGGCCCCGGTGATCAGAATACTAGGCATCAGGTGCTCCTTGTGCTTCCAGGGTCAGGGCGGTGGGTTTCGCGGGCAAGTCTGCCGTCGAAAGCTCGGCCTGCGGACGCGCCATTGCATAGCGCGTCACCCAATGCAGCCGCGTCTCGGCCCGCGTGATCGCCACATAGGCCAAGCGCTTCCACAGCGGCAATCCGGCCTCTGTGCGCCCGGCCCAGGCCGCTGCGGCAATGTCCGGAGCGAAGACCTGCACTTCGGGCCATTGCGAGCCCTGCGCCTTGTGGATCGTCACCGCCGCCCCATGCAGGAACGCGGCACCCATGCGGGCAGCGAAGGGGATGAACGGCTCTTCCTCGTCCGGTTTTTCGATCTTCACAATCGACGCTGCCGAGACCTGAGGGTCTTCCGCACCAAGCACATGCAGTCGCGAGAACCCGGGCCGTTTCCCCGGCCCCAAATAGACACATTGCGCGCCTTTGATCAGCCCGCGCGCCTCAAGATCGATGCGTTTCTTGCGGTGCTTCAGAGGCAGCTCGATCCCGTCGCAGATCAGAGGTTCGCCGGGTAGAAGTTCGATTTCAGGGGCGTGAAAGGCGGATCTGAAGGCCTGAATCAACCGCACCCGCGTTTTGTTGCGCCAGACCAGCACGGGCGAGCGCGCCATCAGATCCGCATTGGCACGTGGTGCCACCACCACGCGGTCATCCCGTGCAGCTGCTTGATGGATCATCCGTTCAAACCCGTCGAAATCCAGCGATTCGTCAGCCAGAGCATGCGCCAGGTCCAAAATGGGATTGTCTTCTTCCTGACGGTGAATGCGGTGCAGAACCTGCTTTCGAGGCCCTTTGATGTCGTCAAAGATCATCTTGCCGGACTGCCCCACCGGGGCCAGCTGCGCCGGGTCGCCGAACAGGACCAAGGTTGGGAAAATCTCGCGCAGATCGTCGAACTGCTTTTCATCCAGCATCGAGCTTTCATCGACAAAGCCAATGTCCAAGGGATCGTCACGCCGCTTCCAGCCGGTGATGAAGTCAGAACCACGAAGCCCCGCTGCCGCCAGCGCACCGGGAACAGATTTCTGGGCCTGATAGAACGCAAAGGCCCGGTCCAATGCCTCGTCCGTCAGGCCTTCGATTTCGGGCCGGTCACCGTTACCGGCCAGCCACTCGGCAATCTTTTCGTACTCGGGGTCGTAGACAGGTGTGTAGAGGATCCGGTGAATGGTCGTCGCAGGAACACCCCGGTTGCGCAGAACGCTTGCTGCCTTGTTGGTCGGCGCCAGAATGGCAAGAGTACGGCGTTCCTTGCGACGCTTGCCCTCCCAATCGCCCGAGATCACCTCGACACCTGCATCTTCAAGCGCGCGGTAAAGCTCGGCCAGCAACAGCGTCTTGCCTGACCCGGCCTTGCCGATCACCGCCATCACTTGCGACTTGCCGTCAGAAACGGGTGTCAGCAGCGCATCATCCAGATTGACGCCAGACAGACGCAACATGTCCGAAACGCGGTCATGCGCCTCGGCCTGGTCGTCCGAAAAAGTAACAGGGGGTCGTTCGCTCATGCCGCGACCCTATCGCGCGTGCATGAGCAGCACCAGCGCCCGAAGACGCTGGTCGCCGATTTTTCTCAGGTTGTGATCAGGCGCTTCGCGGCAAGATCTGTGGTGCGGGCGCGCGGTTGACCGTAGACAGCGAATAGCGCAACCAGCCCTGGCTGACTTCGCGTGTTACGCCAACCTTCTTCAAGGTAGGTTCAAACGCGCTTTCATCCATCGACCACAGGCCGACCCCGATGCGGTCGCGGCCTTCACCGGCCATACCGATGACGTCCGGCTCTAGCCCCATCAGACGATAAATACGTTCCATCCGCGGATCGAATACACCGACATAATGTTCCAGCTTGAACGTATCCATGATCTCGCCTGCGCCCAGCGCCAGTGCCGCCGATGCACGACGATCTGCACTTGGAGACAAGCAAAAGCGGGTGCATTCCCAGATCAGCGGGCTTTCGATGTGAACCCCGTCGGTCAGATGGCTGAAGTGGTCGTTCACCATTGTTTTCCCGACCGTGGGTAGAAAGCGCATGGACCCACCGTGACGGCCATCGGCCTGTTCCCAGATCACGTAAAGCGGGTTCATGTCATCATATTCGTCGCGCTCAAATCCCTTCTCGTCGACCGAAACGTCCCAGCCAAGACGGTGCGAGAATTGTTCCGCCCGATCCTGAAACATGGTCTCAGCCAGCAGGGGGAATTTCGAAAGATCATTGCCATAGAGGTAACGCAGCATGAGTGGAGCTCCTTTGTCCGAGTGATTAATAGGACAATGCTCGCCTCTTAGTTAACGTATGGCAAATACATCGTGGGGTAGAACTTTGTTTAAATTATGATGATGCCGGCCGAAAGCGCGCGCGCGACCGCGTGAGTTGTATTCATCGCGCCCAGTTTGTGACGCGAGCTTTCGATGTAAACGCGCAGCGTATGTTCCGAGATATTTAGCTCAGCCGCGGCCTGTGCGCGGCTCATTCCACGCGCCAGACAGCTCATTGACGCCAGCTCGCGCGGGGACAGCGCGGGCACGCTTCCGTCTTCGCCCCACTGCTCGAATTCCAGCGCCTTTTTGTTGAACTCATGCCCCAGGATCATCAGATCACGGGCGTTGTCGTCGATGAATTGCGCCCACTCTTCATCGCTGAGAGAGGCGTTCAGCGTGAACAACGCAAACTGTCCGTTTGGTCCGCGAATAGGGATCGTATAGCCCTGATTTCCCAGCCCGTGATCCAAAGCATCCTGCCACATTTCACGCGCAGGCTTTGAAGACCAGTCGAGCTCTTTCCACGACACGGGTGTAAATCTTTGAAAACAGCCAAAAATAACGGGGTCCATCCGAAGGTATTCTTTTTCAAGATACCGGTCGACCCATTCGGCTGAATAGGTCCCAGCCCCGTAACGTTCCCCGACAGAGTTTACCCAATGGTAAACCGTATGCTCGACCTTGTAGTGGTCCCGCAACGATTCCAGTACCGCTTGCAGGTCTTCAAGCGTGCCCGCCGCTTGCAAGGTAGAGAGAAGGTCTTCGAGCCGGTTCGTCATAGGTTCGCGCAGTCTCCTTCTGCTCGCGAGACGTGTTTGAAATCTCGGTCAAAGCAATGAGACGGGCATCTTCAAGCTGTTCTGCCGTCACACTCAGACCATTTCTTTCAGCATAGGCCATGAGGTCGGTAAGTACATCAACAATCCATTTGTCAGACACGGTAGAACCCTCGAACAGTGGTGCTTTTTTTAACTTTAACAGGTGTATTTGCCAGTTCTAACTCGCGGATTAAAACTCCCCATAAATAGCGAGGCAGCGAAAGGTAGAAAAATTACCTTCCGTAACGGAAATCTCACGATTCCCGCAGACTGCTACAGGTGATTCGCACTCGAGAATCAATTGCCCGCCACCTTTAGTAAGGCAGCGGGCAGGTTTAATTGGGTGGAGAATGCGGCTTATTTAGGGCCGGCTTCCAGTGCGTCTTCGAAGGTCCGCAGGCCGGTCTTCGGCGACTGAACAAGCACCGACATGTTGCCCGGCTTGTGCTCGTTCTTATACATCTTCATGTGCGCATCCGGGATTTCTGCCCACGGGAACACTTCCGACATGTAAGGGTCGATGCGACGCTCGATCATCAGCTTGTTTGCCGAAGCCGCTTGCTTGAGGTGCGCGAAGTGCGAGCCCTGCAGACGCTTCTGGTGCATCCAAGTATAGCGCACGTCGAAGGTACAGTTGAAGCCGGTGGTGCCGGCGCAGATCACAACCATGCCACCCTTCTTACAAACCAGGTTCGAGACCGGGAAAGTCGATTCACCGGGGTGTTCGAACACGATGTCTACGTTGTTGCCTTTGCCGGTGATGTCCCAGATGGCCTTGCCGAAGCGGCGTGCCTCTTTGAACCACACGTCATACTCCGGCGTGTTCACGGTGGGCAGTTGGCCCCAGCAGGTGAAGTCCTTGCGGTTGATCACGCCCTTGGCGCCCAGACCCATCACGAAGTCACGCTTGCTTTCGTCCGAGATCACACCGATGGCATTGCCGCCCGCTGCGTTGATCAGCTGGATCGCGTAGGAACCCAGGCCGCCCGATGCACCCCAGACCAGAACGTTCTGGCCGGGCTTCAGTTCATGGGGGTGGTGGCCGAACAGCATGCGGTAGGCAGTCGCCAGCGTCAGCGTGTAGCAGGCGCTTTCTTCCCAGGTCAGGTGCTTGGGACGGTGCAGAAGCTGCTGCGCCTGAACGCGGGTGAACTGAGCGAACGAGCCATCGGGGGTTTCGTAGCCCCAGATACGCTGGCTAGGAGAGAACATCGGATCGCCGCCGTTGCATTCTTCGTCGTCGCCATCATCCTGATTACAGTGAATGACAACTTCATCGCCCACTTTCCAGCTTTTGACCTTGTCACCCACGGCCCAAACGATACCCGCAGCGTCCGATCCGGCAATGTGATAGTCCTGCTTGTGCACGTCGAACATGCTGACCGGAACACCCAGACCGGCCCAGATGCCGTTGTAGTTCACGCCAGCAGCCATCACCATGACCAGCACTTCGTGGCTGTCCAAGGTGGGAGTCTCTACGACTTCAACCTGCATGGCCTTGTTGGGTTCGCCCTGACGATCGCGGCGGATCGCCCATGCGTACATCTGTGCGGGAACGTGGCCCAGCGGGGGCATTTCACCGATCTCGTAGAGATCTTTCTTCGGAGCATCATATTCGGCGATGCCAGTTTGCGTGTCCAAAGCCATGGCGGCCTCCTGTTTTCGCGTGTTATTTGATTCTATCGCCGCAGTGCAGAATTGCGGCTGCTACTGCAGCATTACTTTTCCAAAAGCAAGATTGCAACACCATTTGGCAACTTTTTGTAATTTTATGTCGCGCCCAATTTTGACCTTAACGTCAAGCAGGCGCATCCCATGCGCATTATAGCACAGACGCGTCCGCGACCTCGGCGGGTGTCAGATCCGAGATATGAATGGGCTCTAATTCCGGGCTGAGATGCGCGATCGAATTCGCGTAATAGGCCAGGATCAGCCTGTCGGGACGATGCAGACGGAATTGGGCCGCATCACCCTCGCCCTCTTCAGTTATGATCTTCCGCAGTAAAAGTTCACGCAGCCCCACTTCGGCCGCGTAAGCCATGTCCCCCCGCGGGATATGGACATGTGCGCCGTCGGCCTCCATCGCCGAGACCAAAGCATCAAAGCGCGCGGCGATCTCGGCGCGGGTCTGCCCATCACCCTCAAGTAAAATAGCCGAGACCACCGGCACCGGCAGTACCGGCACCACATCACGAATACGCGCCATCAGCGTATCCCCCAGAGGCTCCAACATGTCTTCAGGTGGGTTCCCACCCAAGAAATCTACCAGCGACACCGGATCACCAAAGGATACCGAGGCATAGCCAAAGCGATAGAACCGCCCCGTGACCCGTTGCCAAACATGCCGCCCCACGTGACGTGCCACATATTTGAACCGAAGCCCGAAACGGCGGGTGCCCTTGATATCCGCAGACACCAGCACGCGATCTTCCAGCACCCGGTCATAGTTCATCGCGACCGGAATAAAGACCACGTTGCGGCTTTCGCCCGGAACGAAGTCTTGCACAATGTAGCTGAGCAGCCCCAGCTTGGGTGCACCGACCTCGCCATTCAGGCTCAGCCCCCCTTCCGGGAACATGGCTTGCGTCACACCACCATCCGTCGCCATGCGCACATAGCGTGAAAGCACTTTACGATAGAGGTTGTTGCGACTTTTGCGCCGGATGAAATACGCCCCCATCGACCTGATCAACATCCGCAATGGCCAGACTCGCGCCCATTCACCCACCGCATAAGACAGGTGCGACCGTTCGGCCGCCAACCATGTGACCAGCACATAGTCCATGTTAGAGCGGTGGTTCATCACGAAGATGACCGTCGCGTCGGGATCAATCTCGCTCAGCCGCGCTTCGTCAAAGGCACCAAGGCGCACACGATAGAAAGCGCGCGACAAGAGTTTCGCCAACCGAATGCCAAACCCGAAATAGGCGGTGGCCGAGAACCGCGGCACGATCTCGCGCGCGTAACGCTGGGCTTTCTCAAATGCCACCTGTTCCGGGATGCCCGCCTTGCGCGCGTGGTCTACGATGGCCTTGGCCACTTCCGGGTCATACGACAGCCGCTGCACCATGTCATAGCGCCGCGCCAGCTTGAACGGCTCGATCGGACGCTCCAGCCGTTCATTCAACTTGGCGACAGCACGCTCCAGCCGCTTACGAAAGAACCAACGCACAGACGGGAACAGAAAATGCGAGGCAAAGGTCACCGTGGCAAAAGCCAGGATCAGCACAAGCAACCAAAGAGGAAGTTCCACAACGCGCGTCATGCTCAAGCCTTCTCACCATTTTTCAGAAAGGTAAAGAAGGAGTGACGCCAGTCAATCTGGCATCTCCAATGCGACCAGCGAGAGCGTCACGCCACGCGCACCGCCCCACGTAACTTTCTTCCCGTGATTTTACCCCTTGCGTAATTTTCTTGCGCAACTAAAAATGCTGCAGCGCAACATAAGGTGAGTCTCTGCCATGTCTTCGAATACCATCCGCCCCTGGCTTTTCCGCACCTATGCGGGTCACTCGACCGCAAAGGCCTCGAACGAACTGTACCGCACCAACCTGGCCAAAGGTCAGACCGGCCTGTCGGTGGCCTTCGACCTGCCGACCCAGACCGGCTATGACAGCGACCACAAGCTGTCGCGTGGCGAGGTGGGCAAGGTGGGCGTGCCGCTCAGCCACCTGGGCGACATGCGCAGCCTGTTTGACAATATCCCGCTTGAACAGATGAACACCTCGATGACGATCAACGCCACTGCGCCGTGGCTTTTGTCGCTTTATATTGCCGCCGCCGAGGAACAGGGCGCCGATATCTCGAAGCTGCAGGGCACCGTTCAGAACGACATCATCAAAGAATACCTGTCGCGCGGTACATATGTATGTCCGCCGAAGCCGTCGCTGCGCATGATTACCGATGTTGCCGCCTACACCCGTGAACACCTGCCGAAATGGAACCCGATGAACGTGTGTTCCTATCACCTGCAGGAAGCCGGTGCGACGCCAGAGGAGGAGCTGGCGTTCGCACTGGCCACAGCCATTGCCGTCCTGGACGACCTGAAGGAAAAAGTACCCGCCGAGGCCTTCCCCGCGATGGTCGGGCGTATCTCGTTCTTCGTGAACGCAGGCATTCGCTTTGTGACCGAGATGTGCAAGATGCGCGCCTTTGTCGAGCTGTGGGACGAAATCACCCGCGAGCGGTATGGCGTTGAAGACCCGAAATTCCGCCGCTTCCGCTACGGCGTTCAGGTGAACAGCCTTGGCCTGACCGAGCAGCAGCCGGAAAACAACGTCTACCGCATCCTGATCGAAATGCTGGCCGTGACGCTGTCGAAAAACGCCCGCGCCCGTGCGGTGCAGCTGCCTGCATGGAACGAAGCGCTTGGCTTGCCCCGCCCGTGGGACCAGCAGTGGTCGCTGCGCATGCAACAGATCCTGGCCTATGAAACCGACCTGTTGGAGTTCGACGACCTGTTCGACGAAAACCCCGCCGTGGAACGCAAAGTGGCCGAGCTGAAGGAAGGTGCACGTGCCGAGCTTGCCCAGATTGACGGCATGGGGGGCGCGGTTGCGGCCATCGAATACATGAAGTCGCGTCTGGTAGAATCCAACGCCGCCCGCATCGGCAAGATCGAGGTCGGCGACACCACGGTTGTCGGTGTGAACAAATGGCTCGAGACCACCGAAAGCCCGCTGACCGCTGGTGACGGGGCCATCATGGTCGCTGATAAAGAAGCCGAAGCTGACCAGATCGCACGTCTGGAACAGTGGCGTGCGGATCGCGACGACGCCGCCGTGCAAGATGCCTTGAACGCCCTGCGCGCCGCCGCTAAATCCGGCGAGAACATCATGCCGTCCTCGATCGCCGCCGCCAAAGCAGGCGTGACCACCGGCGAATGGGGCGAAGTGATGCGCCAGACCTTTGGCCAGTATCGCGCGCCCACAGGTGTGTCGAAGAACCCCTCGAACCGCACCGAAGGGCTGGACGAAATCCGTGCGCGCGTCGATGCCGTATCAGACGCTCTGGGCCGCCGCCTGACCTTCCTGGTTGGCAAGCCGGGCCTCGACGGCCATTCGAACGGAGCCGAACAAATCGCTGCCCGCGCCCGCGATTGCGGCATGGACATTACCTATGAAGGCATCCGCCTGACGCCCGAAGAGCTGGTGGCCTCGGCGCTGGAAACCAAAGCCCATGTGGTTGGCCTGTCGATCCTGTCGGGCAGCCACATTCCGCTGCTGGAAGAGCTGATGGAGCGTATGAAAGACGCCGGTCTGGGCGACGTGCCCGTGGTCGCAGGTGGCATCATCCCGGACGAAGACGCCGCGCGCCTGCGCGCGATGGGTGTGGCCAAGGTCTATACGCCGAAGGATTTCGAGCTGAACACGATCATGGAAGACATCGTGACGCTGGTTGCGCCAAAGGGCATCGCTGCAGAATAGGACAAGCGGTAACTCGCATTGGAAACAATTGACGCGATTTTGCACCATTCGGTGCAGAATTCAGCCTCATTTCGCGCGTAAGTCTCGTGAAAGTAGTGCGTCGAGTCAAACCAAAGGCGAGTGTCCACATGAAAAAGCTTCTTATGACAGCAGCTCTGGGGCTGTTCGCTCTTCAGTCACCCGCGCTAGCGGGTGACCCAATCTTGGTCAGCTCGAAAACCGGGGCGTTCAACTATTATAAGCCGACCCCGAATGACCACCTGAGTGACATCGAAAAACAGGCCTATGATATTCTGATGCGCGAACGTGCAAAGCGCGGGTTGCCGTCGATCCCGCTGTCCTCCAGCCTGACCCTTGTTGCCGGACGCCATGTCGAGGACTTCACCCGCAACATCGCCCCCCGTGGCGGCCCCATCCCGGGCACAAACACGCACAGCTGGAGCGACGCGCCCTATTATGCCAATCACGGCGCCCCGAAAGCCATGTGGGACGCGCCCAAGCGCTTGCGCACGCGCTACCGCAAGAACGGCTATGAAATTACCGCGTGGGGATATAGCGACCCAGAGGTTGTGATCAAAGGCTTCCTGAATTCGCCCAATCACCGCAAGGTCATCCTGAACGAAGGCATGTGGCGGCGCAAAACATGGCGCTCGGTCGGGATTGGCTTTGGCCGCGCCAAGGTTCAGGGGCAGTACCGGACGTTCTGGTCGATCTGGTTCGGGGATGCGAAAGACCCGGCAGGCAAGCCCCAACGCAACTAGGGTTGGGCGTCATGTCCGATCCGGCGCGCGCGCACTGAGTTTCCTCAGACGCCCCCATCTTCCAGCTTCTTGACCAACGCATCATAGCTATAGCTCTGGGCGACATGCCCCATGTCGCCGGGCTGAAAATCTTCGTCCATCGGCAGGCATCCGATCCCGCAAATCTGCGTGGTCACCATGTCTTCCGTATCAATATACCAAAGCCGCCCGCCCGGCGTGGCGACCCAGCCGTCGATCCCCTCGTCCTCGTCGCCTTCCATATCCTCGCCCGACGGCACCTCGTTCGCGTAGTCGGTCGAGAACGCGCCGTGGGTGTGATACGAGGCCACGATGGTTTCGAGATTTTCGGGGTCATCCGGCAGACACGCATCCCGTTTGCCGGGTGTCGGGCGTGACGCTGAAAGGGTGCCATCGGCGTCATAGCCGATATAACCGCAATACTCGCGGTTCCAACGGATGGACCTTGGCTGAAGCTCGGCGAAAACCTGTTTCACCAGCGTCAACTCGGCTGCCTCTTGCGCATGGGTTAAACTTGGCACGATAAAGAATGGGAATACGATCCAGCGCACGGGGCTCTCCTTTGCCTGCGACCCTTCTTGAATATAGGAGCCAACCATGACCGTCCATATCGGGGCCGAACAGGGCCAAATCGCTGAAACCGTTCTGATGCCGGGCGACCCCTATCGCGCCCGCTGGGCCGCTGAGACCTTTCTTGAAGGGGCCGAGCTGGTCAACGAGGTGCGCGGGATGCTGGGCTTTACCGGCACCTATAAAGGAAACCGTGTGACCATTCAGGGGTCTGGCATGGGGATGCCGTCGATCTCGATCTACGCGAACGAGCTGATCCGCGATTACGGTGCGAAAACGCTGATCCGTATTGGATCCTGTGGCGGCATGCAGCCGCATGTAAAGGTCCGTGACATGGTGATCGCAATGACCTGCACAACCGTAGGCACGCCGTCGAACACCATTTTCCGCGAGCTGAACTTCTCGCCCTGCGCGGATTATGGCCTGCTGGAAGCCGCCGTTGCCGCCGCACGTGGCCGCGATGTGGGCGTGCATGTGGGTGGGATCTATTCATCCGACACGTTCTATGACGAACGCCCTGACCTGAACAAAGAGATGACCCGCCACGGCATTCTGGGGGTCGAGATGGAAGCGGCCGAGCTTTATATGCTGGCCAACCGTTATGGCGTACGGGCGCTGGGGATCATGACGGTGTCTGATCACCTGCAAACCGGCGAGGCGCTGCCCTCGGACCAACGCGAGAAGACCTTTGGCGACATGGTTGAGATTGCACTTGAGGCGGCCTTCGCCTGACCGCACCCGATCATCCTGAATGCGAAAGAGGCGCCTTTCGGCGCCTCTTTTTTCGTTATTGGTCCTCTTTCGGCGTGTCATCCGAAGGTGATGCACGCCACGGTCCTTCAGAATTTTGTGTCGCTACAGGGCTGGACCGCGCCACTGCCTTTTTGGGCGTACGTCGGGCGAACAATCCCGGCCCGGGTCCATCTTCGCCGTACCATTCTTCGTTCCGCGTGGCGTACATGGTCGCCCCGATCGCCACGAAGGCCAGCGTGGCACCCGCCAGAAGCGCATAGTCGGTCGAATAGAGGATCAGATAGAGCACAGCGTACAGCAGCACCAACATGCCCCCCAAGACCCATGTCCGGGATCCGAGCTTCAATGCGAAGCGCCCAAACATCAACAACAACAGGATCAAGGCCGCCGCCGATCCGATGTAGGCAACGGTAAAGCCTACCTGCTCGGCATAGGCCAGCATTAGAAGCGTAAACACTGCCTGCGACAGACCGATCAGCAGGTATTGCACCGGATGCACCGGCTTCTTGCTTTGCATATCCATCAGAAGAACCGTCAGGAAAGTCAGCGACACGAACAGGATGCCGTAACGCGCCGCGCGCCAAGCTTTTTGATAGAAATCATTGGGTTGGTAGAAGCTAACCCCGAAAGCGGTGCTTCTGCGCGCGGTTTGCTCGTAATCCTGGCGCGAGATTTGCGGCAGGCTGCGCGCCAGATGCGGGATGGTCCACTTGGCTTGGAACCCGGTCTCGGAAATCTCGGACCCATCAGGCAGGAAGGCCCCGCCAAAGCTGGGATCGGGCCAGTCGCTGTTCATCTCGACCGTCGATATCCGGCCCACCGGGGCCACGTGCAGCTGGGCCGCGCCATTCAGCCCAAGCGCCAGATCAAATTTCGTCTGCGCCTTGCCACCGGTCAGGGCTGCGATCAGCCCCGCTGACTCGCCCAGCGGCTCCATCAAGATCTCTTCCCCGTCTGCGGTCAGGCGTGCTTCGCCGCGCAAGGCGCGGTTTGAACTGACGGAAAGACGCAGGCTTGCTTCTTCCCACACGGCGAACTCGTCCTCTTCCAGCTGCGCCTCGACCCGATCAAACGGGAACTCGGTCGCGATGTCGGCCTGCGCCTTATAGACCGGCACCTGAAAAATGCCGCGATGGCGCATCTGGGTTTCGGTCGCGATCTGCACATCGAAGACATCCGGATAGATATGAAGCGGCTCGCGGGTTTCAATCCGCTCGACCTCGACCAGTTTTTGCAGGTTCTCGCCGGTTTCCTTGTCACGCATGACAAGGCCGGTCGCTTCGTCGATCACATTGTGAAGCTCGGTCACGGTGACACGCGCCTTCACGGGAATCACGACTTTCGGGCCGGAAATGGTCTGCTCGCCGCCCCACTCCTGTCCGACCGACCGGATGGTGTCTTAGGAATAGTGACGCCGGGAATTCACGATGTCCGAGACCATCATTAGGGGGATGAACATCACAAGGCACAAAACGCCCACAATAATAAACCGCCAGCCGAGGGATCGCATGGCACACTCCTTCTACAATACCCCCCTACACTATGGGTTGAGGCGCGACATGCAAGTTGGGGTTTTCCTTAGCGCCCGTGGCTTTGGTCATAGCCGTTCACGGGCGGGGACTGCCAATCGCCCAGCGCGCCCTCTTCCGGGGCAAATACTTCGACCAGCAGCGGATAACAGGCCGCACTGTCCGAGCTATGCTCGTCCGAACAATCACCGCCGGGACAGGCGCTGAGCGCGCCCAGAAGATTGATTTCCGCAAAGAATTCAAGGTAGTCACCGGGACGCACGGGGCTGGCTTTCATGAAATACTGACCTGTGTCGCGGGTGAACCCGGTGCACATGAACACGTTCAGCACGTCATGCACATGCGGCTGTGCCGCGTCCAGCGAACAGCCCAGATGGTCGGCCAAGGCGCGGGTCAGGTTGGAATGGCAGCAATGATGATACTGCCCGCCAGACAGCAGGTTGTTGGTGTAGGGATCGCAGCGCGTGCCGATCACATCATGGACCGAGCCGCCAAATTCGTCGAACCCGTACCAATCCAGCGTGTCGTCGATAATCGTCGCCATCGGGCGCATGGCGGGAAAGCTGGTCCACATCCGATCCGCCACCGATAAGTGCGTTCCGTGCAGGGCGCGGGTTTTGCCCGAATAAAACCGCTCACTCAGATCATCGGCGTTCCACAGGTTCAAGTCCCCTACCTGCGGCCCTTCGACCGACGAGATGCGAAAGAACTGCCCAGCGGGCACATGGAAACTACGTGCATCACGGGCGGGAATCAGAACCTCGTCCACCTTCTGCGATGTTGCACGGGCAGCGCGGTAAAGCTCCAAATTCGGCGCCTTCAGACTGTCGACCGGGTAACAAATGACGGGCTTCACGGCCTTGCGGGCGTCAGCATCTGCCGGGGCGGCATGCGCGGGGTTCTGGGGTTTCATGGGGCGCTCCGATTGTGTGTTCGCATGAAGACATGCGTTCCGCGCAATTGACAAGCCCCCGTAGGATTGCCAAGTCAGACCCAAAGGGAGCAGCCGATGAAACTTGCTTACGTAATCGCACCCGGTCGGGGCACGACGAACCTTCTGCTGGCGGGTGTGGCCCAGGCCTTGGCCGACAAAGGTGTGACCCTGTGCGGGACTGTCCAGCTGGACACCGAACGGGCCGAGGAACACCACTGCGACATGGATGTGTTGGTACTGCCGGACGGGCCTAAAATCCGCATCAGCCAGTATCTTGGCGCCAATGCGCGCGGCTGCAAGCTGAACCCCGAGGCGCTGGAAACCGCCGTTGGCCAAACCGAGGAACGCCTGCGCGATGGTGCCGACCTGCTGATCGTCAACAAATTCGGCAAGCAAGAGGCCGAAGGGCGCGGGTTTCGCGAGGCAGTAGGGCAAGCATTGGCGCAGGACATTCCTGCCATCATCGGACTAAGCGAAGGGGTGCGCGATGCGTTCATGGCCTTCGTGGGCGAGGCGGAGGAAATCACGCCCGAGCATGACGCGGTGCTGAATTGGGCGCTGTCGGCAACCGGACGCCAGTGACCTGACGTTCCACGGCAATTCCCTGTCACAAGACCTTTCCAGACGTGCAACCCGGCGCTAACGTGCCGGGACGCGTGGCACGCCGCGCCGACCTCACCACATCGACAGGAGCCTTCCGTGAGCCAACGGTCTTTCCGCACCAAACCCGAACACAGCACCTATGACGTCGTGATCGTCGGGGGGGCGATCATGGGATCGTCGGTCGCATGGTGGTTGTCGCAAAATGCCGATTTTAAAGGCCGGGTCTTGGTGATCGAGCGTGATCCCAGCTTTGCACACTGCGCAACCGCCCATACAAATTCCTGCATTCGCCAGCAGTTTTCCGAAGCATTGAACGTGAAGATTTCACAGTTCACACTTCAGTTCATCAAGGACCTGCGTACCAATATGGGCGGGGACGAACGCATCGAAAACATCGAAGTGCAGGGTTTTGGCTATCTCTATCTGGCCGATAGTGAAGCCCGCGCCGAAGAGCTGAAGGCCGCCCAAGCCATGCAAGCCGCTCTTGGGGCCAGCACCCGCATTCTGACCCGTGATGAACTGGCACGGGCCTATCCGTTCTATGATCTGGAAGACATCATTCTGGGCAGCCACGGCGCGGTCGACGAGGGCTATTGGGACGGAGGTGCTCTGTTCGACTGGTTCCGCCGCAAAGCCATCGAGGCGGGTGTGGAGTATCTGTCGGGCGAAGTCACTGGCATTCAGACCGACGGTGGGCGCGCCACTTCGGTCACCCTGTCAGACGGCACACAAATTGGATGTGGCCAGTTGGTCAACGCCGCCGGGCCGCGGGCCGCGTTCCTGTCGAAAATGGCCGGACTGGACGTCCCGATCGAGCCGCGCAAGCGCTTTACTTGGGTCTTCAGCGCCGCCAACCCGCTGGACCGCCCCCTGCCCTTGACCATCGACCCCAGCGGCATCCATTTCCGTCAAGACGGGCCCGGAACCTATATGGCCGGAGCTGCGCCCCATGACGACATCGCCGTCGCGCCGGATGATTTCCACATGGATCACAGCATTTGGGAAACCCATGTCTGGCCGCATATCGCCACTCGCATTCCCCAGTTCGAGGCGCTGAAGATCGTCACTGAATGGGCGGGGCATTACGACTATAATACGCTGGACCAGAACGCCATTCTTGGCCCGCATCCCGATCTGGAAAACTTCCACTTTATCAATGGATTTTCGGGTCACGGGCTGCAGCAAGCCCCTGCCATGGGGCGCGGATTAGCCGAACTAATCGTCCACGGCAGCTATCGCAGCATGGACCTGTCGCCCTTTGGGTATGAACGGATCGTCACCGGCACCCCTTTTGGCGAGAGCGCCGTGATCTAATCGCGATCAGCCGCGCCTCAGCCTCTGTGCGCGCCGTCGGCCAAGCTCTTCACGAAGTCCAGAATATCGGCGACAGGTTCGCCCGCGCCGATTTTCGACACGATGGCCGAGCCGACCACAGTGCCGTCGGCCACGCTGGCAATCGCCTCGGCCTTTTCCGGAGTGTTCACGCCGAACCCGACAATCACCGGAATATCCGTAGCTGACTTGATGCGTGCGACCTCGGGGCCAACATTGCCCGCTTGCGCCTCGGCCGAGCCGGTCACGCCGGTCACCGACACATAATACACAAAGCCCGAGGTATTCTGCAGCACCTTCGGCAGGCGCTTGTCATCGGTGGTCGGGGTGGCCAGACGAATGAAGTTCAGACCCGCCTTTTGGGCCGGGATGCACAGCTCGTCATCTTCTTCCGGCGGCAGGTCCACCACGATCAGCCCGTCAACGCCGGCAGCCTTCGCATCGACCAGGAACTTCTCAACGCCGCGATTATAGATTGGGTTGTAGTAGCCCATCAGTACGATCGGCGTGGTGTCGTCTTCCTTGCGGAACTCGGCAGCCATATCCAGCGTCTTTTGCAGTGTCATACCTGCACCAAGCGCACGCTGGCCGGCCAGCTGAATGGTCGGACCATCTGCCATCGGATCGGTGAAGGGCACGCCCAGCTCGATCACATCCACACCGGCTGCAGGCAGCCCCTTCATCACCTCAAGCGAGGTTTCCATATCGGGATCACCGCCCATGATGTAGGCAACAAAGGCTTTCTGGCCCTTTTCCTTAAGCGCGGCAAATTTGGCGTCGATGCGAGTCATGCGTGATCCCCTTCTTGGTCCAGCCCGGTTTGCCCAAGCGGGACAGGAAAATCAATGGCTCACTGATAATCACTGTCCGCCATGATCATCCATCGCACCCCGAACCTGTCGGTCAACGTCCCGAAAAGCGAGGTCCAGAACATTGGCGACAGAGGCATCCGCACCTCGCCGCCCTCGGCCAAGGCGTCGAACACGCGACGGGTTTCGTCATCGCCCGCCAAGGACACGCAAACATTGCAGCCTGCCATCGCGGGCGTCTCGCCCGAGGGATCGTCGCTGGCAAAGAGCCAGCCATCGCCAATGGCCAACCCGGCATGCATCACCGCATCATCCGGCACGCCCGGCATTTGGGCGCGATCTGCCTCGGGCATATCCTTGAACGACATGATTTCGGGCGTGGTCCCGAACACCTCGCCATAGCGGGTCATGGCGGCGCGCGCTTGGTCTTTGAAAAACACATAGGGAATAGGTTGCATACGTCATCCTCCTCCATTTCATGCCTTCCCACTCCACCACGCTTGCGCCCAGCCTGTCAAAGCCCTAGAACGCGCGAGTATTTCAACGACGGAGGCCGTGATGGGTTTCAAGATGGGTATCGTGGGTCTGCCGAATGTGGGCAAATCGACCCTGTTCAACGCACTGACCAAGACCGCGGCGGCACAAGCTGCGAACTTTCCGTTCTGCACCATCGAACCCAATACGGGCGAAGTGAACGTGCCAGATGCGCGTTTGGACAAACTGGCCGCGATTGCGAACTCGAAAGAGATCATTCCTACCCGCATGACCTTTGTGGACATTGCCGGTCTGGTAAAGGGCGCGTCCAAAGGCGAAGGTCTGGGCAACCAGTTCTTGGCCAACATCCGCGAAACCGACGCGATTGCCCATGTGCTGCGCTGCTTTGATGATGGCGATGTGACCCACGTCGACGGTCGCGTGAACCCGGTTGAAGACGCCGAAGTGATCGAGACCGAGCTGATGCTGGCCGATCTGGAAAGCATCGAGAAGCGTCGCGCCGGTCTGGTGCGCAAGCTGAAGGGCAATGACAAGGACGCCCAACAGCAGGACCGCCTGCTGGCCGCCGCGCAAGAAGTGCTGGAAAACGGCCAGCCCGCCCGCACCGTCGAGGTGGACGAAGAAGACAAGAAGGCGTGGAAACTGCTGCAGCTTCTGACCACCAAAAAGATCCTTTATGTCTGCAACGTGGATGAAAGTGACGCAGCCACCGGCAACGCCTATTCGAAAGCTGTGGAAGAAATGGCCGCAGCGCAGGGTGCCGCATCCGTTGTAATCTCTGCCAAGATCGAAGAAGAAATCAGCCAGTTGGAAGACGAGGACATGGAGATGTTCTTGGAAGAGCTTGGTCTGGCCGAAGCTGGTCTGGATCGTCTGATCCGCGCAGGCTACGAATTGCTGCACCTTGAAACCTATTTCACCGTCGGCCCGAAAGAGGCGCGCGCCTGGACCATCCGCGAGGGCACCATGGCCCCGCAGGCCGCTGGCGTGATTCACGGCGATTTCGAGCGTGGTTTCATCCGGGCCGAGACCATTGCCTATGACGATTATGTCGAATTGGGCGGTGAAGGCCCTGCAAAAGAAGCCGGCAAGATGCGCGCCGAGGGTAAGGGTTACATGGTCAAAGACGGCGACGTTCTGCACTTCTTGTTCAACGCCTGATCTGACTTAAATATCAAACAGCTAAAGCCGCGACAGCCCGTCGCGGCTTTTTCGTTTTCGGGTGAAGCACACGTCCCCGCGCTCCATGTTTCCGCACGGATATGACATCCCTCGCCAACAGAAATTTATTTTACCATCTGGTAAAACTTTTGATTCTATGTCCTACTGGTTGCACCAAAGCCAATCCAAGGAACCAGCTATGGCACATATCAACAGGGAAAACGGCGTTGCAGCCGGGCGGTTAGACCCGACGCAAGTTGCCGACAACTTTACAGATCTTCACCCGGAATATGATGGGCACGAGGCATTGGTCGCAGCGGATCGCTGCTATTTCTGCCACGACGCACCGTGTATGACGGCCTGCCCCACCTCGATCGACATTCCGTTGTTCATCCGGCAGATCGCAACTGGCACGCCCGAGGCTGCGGCGAAGACCATTCTTAACCAGAACATACTCGGTGGCATGTGCGCCCGCGTCTGCCCGACCGAGACCTTGTGTGAAGAGGTTTGCGTACGAGAAACCGCAGAAGGCAAGCCGGTCGAGATCGGACGTCTGCAGCGCTATGCGACCGACACGCTGATGGCATCAAACACGCATCCCTTCACCCGCGCAGACAAAACCGGGAAATCGGTTGCCGTTGTGGGCGCCGGTCCTGCGGGCCTGTCCTGTGCGCACCGTCTGGCCATGCTGGGCCATGATGTTGTGGTATTCGAGGCCCGCGCCAAAGGGGGTGGCCTGAACGAGTTCGGCATCGCCGCCTATAAATCCACCAACGACTTCGCCCAGCGCGAGCTAGACTGGCTTCTCTCCATCGGCGGGATCGAGATCCGCTATGGCCAATCGCTTGGGGACGGGATCACGCTGGACGCGCTGCAAAGCGATTTCGATGCAGTGTTCCTTGGTATGGGATTGTCGGCCGTGAACGCATTGGGAATGGACGGCGAGGACAAGGACAACGTCTCGGACGCCGTTGATTTCATCGCAGAACTGCGTCAGGCGTCTGATCTGACCTCCCTGCCCGTCGGTCGTCGCGTTGTCGTTATCGGTGGCGGTATGACCGCGATTGATGCGGGCGTGCAGGCCAAGCTTTTGGGCGCAGAAGACGTCACCATCGTCTATCGCCGTGGGCAAGAGGCGATGGCCGCATCCAGCTTCGAACAGGAGCTTGCGCAGCAAAAGGGCGTCACCCTGATTTGCAACGCGACCCCCGTGGGTGTCGAAGGCAACGGATCGCTGACCGGCGTCACCTTTGCGTATACCGAAACCCAAAACGGTAAGCTGGTCACGCTGGACGAGACCTTCACCCTGCCCGCCGATCAGCTGTTCAAAGCCATCGGTCAAAAGCTGGGCGATACGCCCGACGCGCTGACCTTGGAGGGCGGCAAGATCAAGGTCGACGATGCGCAGCGCACAAGTGCTGGCGGCGTCTGGGCCGGGGGCGACTGTGCCTCGGGCGGAGATGACCTGACCGTCACCGCCGTTGCCGAAGGTCGCGATGCGGCCATGGACATCCACACTTCATTGATGGGAGCAAGCTAATGGCCGATCTGACATCAAACTTTCTTGGAATTTCATCTCCCAACCCGTTCTGGCTGGCCTCGGCTCCGCCCACGGACAAAGAATACAATGTCCGCCGCGCGTTCGAGGCCGGTTGGGGCGGTGTGGTCTGGAAAACGCTGGGCATGGAAGGCCCTCCGGTCGTCAACGTCAATGGCCCGCGCTACGGCGCGATCCACGGCGCGGATCGTCGCCTTCTGGGCCTGAACAATATCGAGCTGATCACCGACCGACCGCTTGAGGTCAACCTTGCCGAAATGACCCGCGTGAAGAAGGACTATCCCGATCACGCGCTGATCGCCTCGGTCATGGTGCCCTGCGAAGAAGCCGCGTGGAAAGAGATCATTCCCCGCATCGCGGAAACTGGTTGTGACGGGTTTGAACTGAACTTCGGTTGCCCGCATGGGATGGCCGAACGCGGTATGGGATCGGCTGTTGGCCAAGTCCCCGAATATATCGAGATGGTCACGCGCTGGTGTAAAGAAGCCACCGATCTGCCGGTGATCGTGAAACTGACGCCCAACATCACCAACATTCTGATGCCTGCTCAGGCGGCAAAAGATGGTGGCGCGGATGCGGTCAGTCTGATCAATACGATCAACTCGATCACATCCGTCAATCTGGACGCCATGTCGCCCGAACCGATGATCGATGGCAAAGGCACCCATGGCGGCTATTGCGGTCCAGCGGTGAAACCCATCGCCCTGAACATGGTGGCCGAGATTGCCCGCAATCCCGGCACGCATGGACTGCCCATCTCGGGCATTGGTGGCGTGACCACGTGGCGCGACGCGGCCGAGTTTATGGCGCTTGGCGCAGGTAATGTGCAGGCCTGTACCGCAGCGATGACCTATGGCTTCAAAGTGGTGCAAGAGATGATCTCGGGCCTCAGCCAATGGATGGACGAACAGGGTTACAATTCGATTGACGAAATTGTAGGTCGCGCCGTTCCAAACGTCACCGACTGGCAATATCTGAACCTGAACCACGTCACCAAGGCGCGGATCAGTCAGGACGATTGCATCAAATGTGGCCGTTGCTTTGCCGCTTGCGAAGACACCTCGCATCAGGCAATCACCATGTCCGAAGACCGTGTCTTTGATGTAAAAGACGACGAATGCGTTGCCTGCAACCTGTGCGTCAATGTCTGCCCCGTCGAAGGCTGTATCACGATGGAAACCATCGCGCCCGGCGCCATGGATGAACGGACCGGAAAGCCTGTTGTGGATGAGTATGCAAACTGGACGACCCACCCCAACAACCCCAGCGCAGCCGCTGCGGAGTAAAAACCCTTCGGCCCTGCCGCCCGCGTGGCAGGGCCATTTGGCGATGCTCAGCTTTTCGATGCTAGTGTCGCTATCCTTCACCTTCGGACATATCGTAGCCCGCGACATGGCCCCGGCGGCGCTGAGCACCGTACGCTTTGCCTTGGCCGCGTTGCTGCTGATGGCCGTTGCAAAGGCGATGCGCGTACCGATTGCACCAGTGTTCCACCGCTTCTGGCGTTTCGGCCTGATGGGTGGGCTGATGGCCGTCTATTTCATCACCATGTTCGAGGCACTGCGCGTCACATCCGCCGTCTCCACCGCCGCCGTCTTCACCCTGACACCTCTGATGGCTGCTGGGTTCGGCTATGTCATTGCCCGCCAATACGCCAGTCGCTGGACCCTGATCGCCCTAACCATCGGCGCTGTGGGGGCAGTCTGGGTGATCTTCCGCGCTGATCTAAACGCGCTTCTGCGGTTCGAGATCGGCTTTGGCGAAGCCCTGTTTACCGTCGGAGCTTTCGCACACGCGATGGTGCCAGCCCTCGCCCGCAAGCTGGCCCACGACGTGAAACCCGTCCAGACATCGCTCGGGACCATCCTAGGCGCACTGATTGTCACGGCGATCTACGGCGCGCCAGACCTGATCGCGACGGATTATGCTGCCCTGCGCCCGGCGGTCTGGCTGGTGATCGTCTATCTGGCTGTCGCGGCCACAGCCGGGTCGTTCTTCCTGCTGCAATACGCAGCCCAGCGCCTGCCCGCGGGCAAGGTCATGGCCTATACCTATCTGGTGCCCAGCTGGGTCGTCCTTTGGGATCTGCTGCTGCATGGCAAAACCCAGCCGCTGATGCTGCTTCTGGGTGTCTTTGCTACCCTTCTGGCGCTTCTGATGCTGCTTAGGGCCGAAGCGTCCTGATCAGCATATCCTTGATGAACCGCTCGGCATCCTCAAACCGCGTGGCCGAACGCTCTGACCCCAACACGGACCGCACCTGCACATCGAAATCCGCATAGTGCTGCGTCATCGCCCAGATCGAGAAGATCAGGTGGTGCGGGTCGAGCGGTGCCAGCTTACCCGCGTCCATCCAGCCCTGAATGATCGCGGCTTTTTCGTCGACCAGAGCCTTCAGATCCGTCGGCAGCACCTCTCCCAAACGCGGGGCACCATGCAGAATTTCGGTTGCGAACAAGCGGCTTTCGCGGGGCATATTGCGCGACATCTGCACCTTGCGCGAGACATAGGTCAGGATCTCGTCCATCGGATCACCATCCGCCGTCAGGTCATGCAGCGGCTGCACCCATTTCTGAAGCAGGCTTTCCAAAAGCTCGGCGTAAATTTCATCCTTACCGGCGAAGTAATAGACCACGTTCTGCTTGGACAACCCGGCGGCCTTCGCCACCTGCTCTAACGTCGCGCCACGCAACCCTTTTTCCGAGAACACGTCCAAAGCGGCCTCAAAAATCGCTTGTCGCTTTTCCATCTGATTGCGCGTCTTACGCGCTGTTGTGCCCGCCCGCGCCATTACGCATCACCGTGCTTTTCAACGCCACGCAGAAGCAGATCTTTCACCGCAGATTTGGTCTCGCCCCACTGGCGGTTCGTCAGCTCGACCCCTTCGTTCAGCGTGGTGATCTGATGGGTAAAATCCGCATAGTGCTGGGTTGTTGCCCAGATCGCATAAAGCAGATGGCGTGCGCTGATCGGGCGGATCTTTCCGTTCGCGATCCACGCCTCGATCACCACGATCCGGTCCTCGGTCCAGGACCGCAGTTCATCTTCCAGATAGTCCTGCACAATCGGCGCACGCTGGATGATCTCATTCGCCCAGACCTTCGAGCCATAGGGCCGCGTCCGCGCCAGATCGAGCTTCGTGTCGATATAATCGCCCAGCGCCTGGATCGGATCATTGTCGACGGTGATACTGTCCGCCGCCGCGCGCCAGATGTCAAAGATCTCGCCCACGACGCGACGATAGAGAAGCTCCTTGGTCTCGAAGTAATAGACCACGTTGGATTTCGGAATGCCCGCCTCTGCCGCGATCCGGCTGATCGAGGCGCCCGCATATCCGAACTCGGCGAACACGCGTTCAGCTGCGGTCAGAATCCGCGCTGTGATTTCTTGCCGGTTGCGGCTTTGAATGCCTTTTGTCGCCATACTTACGTCAACACTTCACACCTTAATTCTGCGTAACTTTCGCGCAGTTCTTTACCTTTTCGCACGAGATTTCCTCAGAAAACAGAACAATTCGCACGATCGTTCAGAAAAATGTTGACCGATCGTGCAGAAATCATCCAGCCTGAGGACAAGACGGAATCTAAATTCCGCATACACATTCATGTGTACCCAAAGGGAGATGAATATGACCAACAGGAAAAACCTGCGCATCGATGCGGATCGGCTGTGGGACAGTCTGATGGAGATGGCCAAGATCGGCCCCGGCATCGCAGGCGGCAACAATCGCCAGACGCTGACGGATGAAGACGCCGAAGGGCGCGCGCTGTTCCAAACATGGTGCGAAGCCGCCGGCATGACCATGGGCGTCGACACGATGGGCAACATGTTTGCCACCCGCCCCGGCGAAGACCCGGACGCCCTGCCCGTCTATATGGGCTCGCATTTGGATACGCAGCCCACCGGTGGCAAATATGACGGCGTGCTTGGCGTGCTTGGCGGATTGGAAGCAGTCCGCACGATGAATGACCTGAACGTCAAAACGAAGCACCCGATCGTCGTTGCCAACTGGACCAACGAAGAAGGCACGCGTTTTGCGCCGGCCATGCTGGCCTCGGGCGTGTTTGCTGGCAAGCACACGCAGGACTGGGCCTATGACCGCGAAGATGCCGAGGGCAAGAAGTTCGGCGACGAGCTGAAACGCATTGGCTGGGTCGGTGACGAGGAAGTCGGCGCACGTAAGATGCACGCGATGTTTGAACTGCACATCGAACAAGGCCCCATTCTGGAGGCCGAAGGCAAAGACATCGGTGTCGTCACCCACGGCCAAGGGCTGAACTGGCTGGAAGTGACCATCATCGGCAAGGAAAGCCACACAGGCTCGACCCCCATGCCCATGCGGATCAACGCCGGCCGTGGCTTGGCGCTGATCACTGAACTGGTGCACGAGATCGCGATGAAGCACCAGCCCAACGCGGTGGGGGCCATCGGGCATATCGACGTCTATCCGAACTCGCGCAACATCATCCCCGGCAAGGTTGTCTGCACCGTCGATTTCCGCTCGCACCTGCAAGAGGTCATCGACGCAATGATCGCTGAGTTTGACGAGCGCGCGCCGAAGCTTTGTGCTGACATTGGCGTCGAGATGAGCTGGGAAATGGTCGGAACCTTCGACCCACCCGCCTTTGATGAGGGCTGCGTGAAAGCGGTCCGCGATGCGGCGGAAGAGCTGGGCTATAGCCACATGGATATCGTGTCCGGCGCGGGCCACGACGCCTGCTGGATCAACGAGATCTATCCAACCGCAATGATCATGTGCCCCTGTGTGGATGGCCTGAGCCATAATGAGGCCGAGGACATTTCCAAGGACTGGGCTGCGGCTGGCACGGATGTGTTGATGCATGCTGTGTTGGCGACGGCGGAGATTGTGAAGTGAGACTCACTGCTCCGATAGCTTTTGTAATTGCAACTTTGCCCATTGGAGATGCCGTTGCTGAATCTCGATTGGACTGGGCAACTGGGATTGGGATGACCCTGTGCGAGGAATTGCAGACAGTGTCTGACCAGGACTTGACCAATTGGGTGCAAGGCTATTGGACTGGCGCCAACCTATATTTAGGCGGCACTGACTTGTGCGCTGAACGGGCTGACATATCGGCCATCGATGCATCTTCAATTCGAACACTAATTAAAATCCAATGCGGACCAATCGAGGATCATCCGATCATGTTTGCCGCATTCAACGCCCTTAAGGGGCTACCAACAGTGCTGGGCTCGCGCTCGGCTGGGTGTGGAGGAAACTAAAATGACCAAAGTCATCAAAAACGGAACCGTCGTCACAGCCGACCTGACCTACAAAGCAGACGTCCTGATCGACCACGGCAAGATCATCGAAATCGGGCCGGACCTGAAAGGCGACGAGGTGCTCGACGCCACCGGCTGCTATGTCATGCCCGGTGGGATCGACCCGCATGTGCACCTCGAGATGCCATTTATGGGCACCTACTCATCGGATGATTTCGAAAGCGGCACGCGCGCCGGTCTGGCGGGCGGCACCACGATGGTGGTGGATTTCTGCCTGCCCAACCAAGGCGAAAGCCTGCTGGATGCGCTGAAGCGTTGGGACAACAAATCAACCCGCGCGAACTGTGATTATTCGTTCCACATGGCCGTGACATGGTGGGGCGAGCAGGTGTTTAACGACATGCAGACCGTCGTGCAGGAGCGCGGCATCAACACGTTCAAGCACTTCTTGGCCTACAAAGGCGCGCTGATGGTGAATGATGACGAGCTGTATTCGTCGTTCACCCGCCTGGCCGAGCTGGGCGCGACCCCAATGGTCCATGCCGAAAACGGCGACGTGATTGCCGAGCTTTCCGCCAAACTGCTGGCCCAAGGCAACACCGGGCCCGAGGCACACGCCTATTCCCGCCCCTCTCAGGTCGAAGGCGAGGCCACCAACCGCGCGATCATGATCGCCGATATGGCAGGCGCACCGCTTTACGTGGTGCATGTCTCTTGCGAGGAAGCGCACGAAGCAATTCGCCGCGCCCGTATGCAGGGTAAGCGCGTTTGGGGCGAGCCGCTGATCCAGCACCTAACGCTGGATGAAAGCGAGTATTTCAACACCGATTGGGACCACGCTGCGCGTCGCGTTATGTCGCCCCCCTTCCGCAATCAGAAACACCAAGACAGCCTGTGGGCAGGTCTGCAGTCGGGCTCGCTGTCCGTCGTAGCCACCGACCACTGCGCCTTCACGACCGAGCAGAAACGCTATGGCGTGGGCGACTTCACCAAGATCCCGAACGGGACCGGCGGGCTTGAGGATCGGATGCCAATGCTGTGGACGCACGGCGTTGCCACGGGCCGTCTGACGATGAACGAATTTGTCGCCGTCACCTCGACCAATATCGCGAAGATCCTGAACTGCTACCCACGCAAGGGGGCCGTTCTGGTTGGTGCCGATGCCGACCTTGTCGTCTGGGATCCCGAGAAGTCCAAGACCATTGCCGCAGGCACGCAGCAATCCTCGATCGACTACAACGTCTTTGAAGGGCACGAGGTCAAAGGCCTGCCGCGCTTCACCCTGACACGCGGCCAAGTGGCTGTGCATGACGGAGAGATCCGCACGCAGGAAGGTCATGGACAGTTTGTCGCCCGGGAACCCAACGCGACCGTCAACACCGCGCTATCCAAGTGGAAAGAACTGACGGCTCCGCAACCTGTGCAACGCACCGGCATTCCGGCGACGGGGGTTTGACGTGACAGCAGAAACGGTAATCAAGGCCGAGAACCTCTCTCTGACCTTTCAGACCAATGACGGGCCTGTGCATGCGTTGAAAGACGTGTCGCTGGACATCAAGAAGGGTGATTTTGTCAGTTTCATCGGTCCCTCGGGCTGTGGCAAAACCACCTTCCTGCGCTGTATGGCGGATTTGGAGACACCAACGGCGGGCGACATCACGGTGAACGGCGTCTCCCCGCACGAAGCCCGCCGCTCGCGCGCCTATGGCTATGTTTTCCAGCACGCAGGGTTGTATCCGTGGCGAACCATCGGGCGCAATGTGCGCCTGCCGCTGGAAATCATGGGCTATTCCAAGGCCGACCAAGACGAGCGGATCAAGCGGGTGCTTGAGCTGGTCGATTTGGAAGGATTTGAGAAGAAGTTCCCGTGGCAGCTTTCGGGCGGCATGCAGCAGCGGGCGTCTATTGCCCGCGCACTGGCCTTTGACGCCGACATCCTTTTGATGGACGAGCCCTTTGGCGCGCTGGACGAGATCGTCCGCGATCACCTGAACGAGCAGCTTTTGAAGCTTTGGGCCAAGACGCAGAAAACGATCTGCTTCGTCACCCACTCGATCCCCGAGGCCGTGTACCTGTCGACCAAGATCGTCGTCATGTCCCCGCGTCCCGGCCGGATTTCCGACGTGATTGAATGCCCCCTGCCCGCCGAACGCCCGCTGGACATTCGCGACACGCAGGAGTTTTTGGACGTCGCCCATCGGGTTCGCGAGGGGCTGCGCGCGGGGCATTCCTATGACTAGAACGCTGTTTCCTGTCCTGACTGTGCTGTTCGGCATTCTGGTGATCTGGTTTCTGGCCGTGGCGCCGATGAACATCCGCGTCACTCTGGATCAGGCCGTACGCGCTGGTGGTGATGTCTTCCCAACCGAAGCCGTGGAACGGCGCAATGCCTCGACCCTGTCGCTTCTGCTGAACAATAAAAGCTATATCGCGGGCGGCTATGACCTTGATCGTCCGCGCCTACCCACACCGACGCAGGTCGGCCAAGAGCTGTGGAAGACCACTGGCGCCATGATCTTGAAAGGGCGCACATGGTCGAAACGATCGCTCATCTATCACGGCTGGATCACTCTGCAATCAACCTTCTGGGGCTTCCTTCTGGGCACCTCGGTCGGCATCTTGGGCGCCGTTTTGGTGGTGAAATCGCGCGTGCTTGAGATGTCATTGGTCCCTTGGGCCATCATCTCGCAAGCTGTGCCCATCGTGGCACTGGCGCCGATGATCATCGTCCTGTCATCTCAGGCGGGGATTGAAGGGCGTGGCTTTCCCAAAGCGCTGATCTCGTCCTATCTGTGCTTCTTCCCAGTCATGGTCGGCATGATCAAGGGCCTGCGTGCCCCCAATGCCGAGCAGCTGGACCTTCTGAAAACCTACTCGGCCTCGGGCCAGCAGCAGTTCTTGAAATTGCGTGTTCCGGCGTCCCTTCCCTACCTCTTCACCTCGCTAAAAATCGGCATCGCCGCCGCGCTGGTCGGTGCCATCGTGGGCGAGCTGCCGACGGGTGCGATCAGTGGGCTGGGTGCACGGATCCTGATCGGAGACCAGTTCGGAACGCCTTTGGCGATCTGGTCGGCGCTGTTCGCCGCAGCCATTCTGGCGGGCGTTCTGGTTACACTTCTTGACCGAACGCAGCATGTTCTGTTGCGCAAGATGGGGATGCGCACATGAGCTGGATGATCTTTGCCTTTGTCTTCTGGATAGGTGCCTGGGGCACCAATATCGCGCTCGTGCGCTCGCGGCTGTCCGACACGACGGCGGTGAAATACACGGTGCCGATCCTGTTTGGCCTGACCATCGTTGTCCTGTGGGAGGCCGCAGTCCACAGTTTCGCCATCTCACCGGCCATCCTGCCCGCCCCGTCTGCGGTGGCGGACAGGTTTGTAAACTCGACCGGTATGCTGTGGGAGGACTTTGTCCAAACCGTCCTGAAAGGCGCCCTGCGCGGGTACATCTTCGGTGTGCTTGCGGCATTCGTTGTAGCAATCCTGATCGACCGCTCACCTTTCCTGACGCGTGGGCTTCTGCCCATCGGGAACTTCGTGGCCGCCCTGCCCATCGTCGGCGTTGCCCCCATTCTGGTCAGCTGGATCGGCTTCGACTGGCACTCCAAAGCAGCCGTGGTCGTCGTCATGGTGTTCTTCCCGGTACTGGTGAACACCGTGCAAGGCCTGCGCGAGACCGACGCGATGCTGCGCGACCTGATGAAAACCTATGCAGCGGGATATTTCAAAACGCTGCTCAAGTTGCGCATCCCTGCCGCCATGCCCTTCATCTTCAACGGGCTGAAAGTGGCCGCGACACTTGCCCTGATCGGGGCAATTGTGGCTGAATACTTTGGATCACCCACCCGCGGGATGGGGTTCCGGATTTCAACCGGTGTCGGCAGCCTGTCGATTGATCTGGTCTGGGCCGAGATCGTCGTCGCCGCCCTTGCGGGCACTGCCTTTTACGGCATCGTCGCATTTATCGAGAAAAAGGTGACCTTCTGGCACCCATCACAACGAGGCTGATCAAACCAGCCCGCAAAACCAAACAAAAAATGATTCAACAAGGAGAGAACCATGAAACTTAAATCAATGATCGGCGCAGCTGCCCTTGCCGTAAGCGCAAGCGCGGCATCTGCGGCAGATGACGTCACGCTTCAGCTGAAATGGGTCACACAGGGCCAGTTCGCTGGCTATTATGTGGCGCTTGAAAACGGCTATTACGCCGATGAAGACCTGAACGTCACCATCCTGCCCGGCGGCCCCGATATTGCCCCGACGCAGGTGATCGCTGGCGGCAGCGCAGATGTTGTTGTCGAATGGATGCCCGCAGCCCTTGCAGCACGCGAAAAAGGTCTTCCGCTGGTGAACATCGCCCAGCCCTTTGCGTCTTCGGGCATGATGCTGACCTGCTGGGGCGACGTTGGCATCTCGTCTCCTGCCGATCTTGCCAACCGCACCCTTGGTGTCTGGTTCTTCGGCAATGAATTCCCCTTCATGAACTGGATGTCCAAGCTGGGCCTGTCGACCGATGGCAAAAGCGAAACCGGGGTTGAAGTGCTGAAGCAGGCCTTCAACGTTGACGCCCTGTTGCAGCGTCAGGCCGACTGCATTTCGACCATGGCCTATAACGAATACTGGCAGGTCATTGACGCAGGTGTCAGCCCGGACGAACTGGTGACCTTCAAGTATGAAGACCAAGGCGTCGCGACACTGGAAGACGGTCTGTATGTTCTGGAAGAGAACCTGTCGGATGCCGCCTTCACCGATAAGATGGAACGCTTCGTGCGCGCCTCGATGAAGGGCTGGAAATGGGCCGAAGAGAACGCCGAAGCTGCAGCCGGGATCATCCTGGATTATGACGAAACTGGCGCCCAGACCGAGACCCACCAGATCCGCATGATCGGCGAGATCGGCAAGCTGACCGCAGGGTCGGACGGATCGCTGGACGTCGCAGCCTACGAGCGCACCGTGGCCACTCTGTTGGGCGGCGGTTCAGATCCGGTGATCACAAAAGCACCTGAAGGGGCTTGGACCAGCGCCATCACCGATGCTGCACTGAAGTAATTCCCTGATACAAAACAGAAAACGGCGCGCCATTTAGGTGCGCCGTTTGCGTATGGGCAGCTTGTCAGTTGCTTGGTACCCGCGGCCGGACTCGAACCGGCACGGCCTATCCGGCCTAGAGATTTTAAGTCTCCTGTGTCTACCATTCCACCACGCGGGCAAAGCCTCCTTTGCCTAACCCTAAAGTCGGGCAGGGGCAACGGCAGATCACAGCGAAGTGCCATCTTCCTTCACAGCCTGCATCGCCACATGGGTCGAGCTTTGCGCCACGTGTGGAAGCGAGCTGATCTTCTCGCCCAGCACCCGGCGATAATCCCGCATATCCTGCGTGCGCACCTTCAGAAGGTAGTCGAAATGGGCGGCGAGCATATAGCATTCCTCGACCTCGGGAATGGCGGCGACCCCTTCGTTGAAGGCTTTCAGCGCGGCTTCGCGCGTATCGGACAGTTTCACTTCCACAAAGGCCACGTGATCACGGCCCATCCGGATCGGGTCGATCTGGGCACGGTAGCCGGTGATCACACCGGTCTTCTCAAGCTTCTTCAAGCGGGCTTGTGTCGGTGATTTCGACAAACCGATCTTCCCTGCCAGCTCGGTGATCGAAATCCGCCCATCCGTCGACAAAATATCCAGAATCAAACGATCGAAGCGATCAAACTCGGCTTTCCATTCGTCCTGCATTTTTCGCTCCATTCAGATTATATCTTTGCCCTCTAGCACAAATTTAGTCATTTCGCCTAGTCATTTTGGGATATGATGGTCACAACGGTAAGCATGGAGATCCGCATGACCACTGATCTGCGCACATTGATTGATGACCTCGCCTATACGGATGAAGAGCGCCATATCGCCGACCTTGTGGATGCGGCCAACCTGTCTAACACTGATCGCGCGCGGATTGCCGACAGTGGTGCCAAGCTGGTGCGCGCCATCCGTGAAAGCTCGGATCCCGGCTTGATGGAGGTCTTTCTGGCCGAATACGGCCTGTCCACCGACGAAGGCATCGCGCTGATGTGTCTGGCCGAGGCTCTACTGCGCGTACCGGACGCCGAAACCATCGACGCGCTGATTGAAGACAAGATCGCGCCGTCCGATTGGGGCAAGCATCTGGGCCGCTCGTCCTCGTCTCTGGTGAACGCCTCGACCTGGGCGCTGCTTCTGACCGGAAAGGTTCTTGAAGACCGCGAGCCGGGCATCGCCGGTGCCCTGCGTGGGGCCGTGAAACGTCTGGGCGAACCCGTCATCCGCACCGCTGTTGGCCGCGCCATGAAGGAAATGGGCAGCCAATTCGTGCTGGGCGAAACCATCGGAGCCGCGATGAAGCGCGGGTCCAAGATGGAAGAAAAAGGGTTCACCTATTCCTACGACATGCTGGGTGAAGCGGCCCTGACAGACAGCGACGCGCGGCGCTATCAGATGGCCTATGCCAAGGCAATTTCCGAGATCGCGGGCGCCTGCACCTCGGACGACATCCGGTCGAACCCCGGCATCTCGGTTAAGCTGTCTGCGCTCTTTGCCCGCTATGAGCGTGCCCAGCACAAGCGGGTGATCGAGACGCTGGTTCCCCGCGTCTCGGCCCTTGCGCAGCTGGCGAAATCGGCTGGAATGGGCTTCAACATCGACGCCGAGGAAGCCGACCGCCTGCAAATCTCTCTGGACGTGATCGAGAAGGTTCTGGAAGACCCGGCGCTGGCCGGATGGGACGGGTTTGGCGTCGTGGTGCAGGCCTATGGCCACCGCGCGGGCGCCGTGATCGACTGGCTGCATCAGACTGCCACCAGACTGGATCGCAAGATTATGGTCCGTCTGGTGAAAGGCGCCTATTGGGACAGCGAGATCAAGCGCGCCCAAGTTGAGGGGTTGGAGGGTTTCCCGGTTTTCACCCGCAAAGTCGCCACCGATGTCAGCTATATCGCCAACGCCAAGAAGCTTCTGGGCCTGACCGACCGTATCTATCCGCAATTCGCCACCCATAACGCCCATACTGCCGCGGCCATTCTGGACATTGCGCAAACTTCGGGCGTTGATACGCAGGCTTATGAATTCCAGCGCCTGCATGGCATGGGCGAGCGTCTGCACCAGATCATCATGGACGCAAACGACACCCGCTGCCGCATCTATGCCCCCGTCGGCGCGCATCGCGACCTGCTGGCCTATCTGGTACGCCGACTGCTGGAAAACGGCGCGAACAGTTCCTTCGTAAACCAGATCGTTGACGAAAGCGTCACACCCGAGGAAGTTGCCGCCTGCCCGTTCGATACCCTCGCCGTTGATGCACCGCACGTCCCCACCGGGCCCGAGCTTTTCGGCGCGCGCAAGAACTCGATGGGGTTGGACCTGACCTATGACCCGCATCTGGCTCAGATCGAGACCGCGCGCGGAGCATTTGCCGACACGGACTTCGCCGGTGCACCGCTGATCGCGGGCACACCGAACGGCGGGCCGGTTGTCACGGTCAAAAACCCCTCGACCCACGCGCCAATTGGCCAGATCACATCGGCCAGCGCCGAGGATGTGGAAACGGCTTTGACCTCTGCCAAGGCGTGGGACGCCACCCCGTCCGAACGCGCCAAAGTGCTGAACCGCGCGGCGGATCTGTACGAAGAGAACCTCGGCCTCTTCTTTGCGCTCCTATCGCGTGAGGCGGGGAAAATCTGGCTGGATTGTATGGGAGAGCTGCGCGAAGCCGTTGATTTCCTGCGCTACTACGCCAGCCGCGTGGAGGATCACACCCGCGCGCCCGTGGGCCTGTTCACCTGCATTTCACCGTGGAACTTCCCGCTGGCCATCTTCACCGGTCAGATCGCAGGGGCCTTGTCCGTGGGCAACGGCGTCTTGGCAAAACCTGCCGAACAGACCGGATTGATCGCCCACGCGGCGGTGAAACTGCTACATCAGGCGGGTGTTCCAACTGACGTGCTGCAGCTTCTGCCCGGTGACGGCGCAACGGTCGGCGCGGCCCTGACCTCGGACCCGCGCATTGGCGGTGTGGCCTTCACCGGCTCGACCGAAACCGCGCAGATCATCCGCCGCGCCATGGCGGCAAACATGGCGCCCTCGGCCCCTTTGATCGCAGAAACCGGCGGCTTGAACGCGATGATCGTGGACAGTACCGCCCTGCCCGAACAAGCGGTGCGCGACATCGTGGCCTCGAGCTTCCAATCGGCGGGCCAGCGCTGTTCGGCCCTGCGGTGCCTTTATGTGCAAGAAGATGTGGCCGAAGCCATGACTGACATGCTGGTCGGCGCGATGAACGAACTGAAGCAGGATGATCCGTGGCATCTGCACACTGACCTTGGCCCGGTGATCGATGACGAAGCCTTCCAAGGCATCAAGACCTATGTGGACGCCGCCCGAGCCGAGGGCCGCATCGCGCACGAATTGACCGCGCCCGAAGGCGGCTTCTTCATCGCCCCGACCCTGATCCGCGTGAAAGGGATCGAGGACATGAAGCGCGAGATTTTTGGCCCGGTCCTGCACATCGCCACCTTCAAGGCACATGAGTTGGATCAGGTAATCGACGCGATCAACGCCACGGGATACGGCCTGACCTTCGGCCTGCACACCCGCATCGACGACCGCGTGCAGCATGTCTGTGACCGGATGCATGTGGGCAACGCCTATGTGAACCGCAACCAGATTGGTGCCATTGTTGGCTCGCAGCCCTTCGGCGGTGAAGGCCTGTCGGGTACCGGCCCGAAAGCGGGTGGCCCGATGTATATGGATCGTTTTTGCCAAGCGGCTTTGGCCGATCGGCATGAAGAAGACGGCACGGCTGCGCCCGACGCAGACAAGCTGGCCAATTTGATCGCCCAAGCGCAGAGCAACGCGACCCTCTCGTCCTCCCGCCTGCCCGGCCCGACCGGAGAGTTGAACCAATTGTCCGTCCACCCACGTGAACCGTTCTTGTGCATAGGACCGGGCGTTGCGGCGGCTGAAGCCCAGAAACAGGCCATCGAAGCCCTTGGCGGCACCGCCGTTCTGGCCCCCAATCTAGCTCGCGACACACTGGAAGGGATCGACGGAATCGGCGGCGTGATCTTCTGGGGAACCGATGAGGTGGCTCGTCAGATCGTCACCGCGCTAGCCAAGCGTCCCGGTGCAATCCTGCCATTGATCACCGGCATGCCAACGGCCGAAACGGTGACCCATGAACGTCACCTCTGCGTCGACACAACCGCCTCGGGCGGCAATGCCGAGCTGCTGATGCTGGCCCAAACCAAGGCCTGACACGCCAGCGACTTGACCCGGTGACGTGCATCGGGTCAAGTCAGCCCATGTTCCCCATTCGCGATCACAACCCATCCGAGCGTGTACCCTTTGTCACCTATGCCCTGCTGGCGGTGAACACGGTGGTTTTTCTTTATATGTGGCCGCTCTATGAAACCGCAGCCGCGACGCAGGTCTTCATCGATTTCGGCATGATCCCCGCCCGCCTGTTACATGGCTTTGGGCTGGAAACACTCATCACCTCGATGTTCCTGCATGGCGGCTTCATGCATTTCGCGGGCAATATGCTGTTTCTGTGGATCTTCGGGGACAATCTAGAGGACATGCTGGGCCATGTCCTCATCCTGCTGTTTTATCTGGCCACAGGAATTGCCGCAGCCCTTCTGCAATTCGCAACGGATCCGGGCAGCTCTGTGCCCATGATCGGCGCGTCAGGAGCAATTGCCGGCGTGATGGGAGGTTATTTGCTGCTGTTTCCCAAGGCGAAGGTCGATGTGCTGTTCATCATCGTGATCATCTTCAAGATCATCCCCATCCCCGCCTGGGTCGCCCTACTGGTCTGGTTTGGATTACAGCTGTTCAACGGCGTATCAACCCTTGGGGTCGAAGGCGGAGGTGTTGCGCACTGGGCCCATGCCGGAGGCTTTATCGCTGGGTTTGCCTTGATCCTGCCGCTCTGGCTACGGCTTGGCGCTCAGCGCTTCTGGTCGCGCACAGATGGCCACCCCGATCATCCCGAGGCGAAATACAAGCTAACCCGGACCAGCATTCCCCGGACCGGACGACGCAAGCGTTGAATGTAAAGCGAATGTGGCCAGCCGAACACGCCCAGCTATACTGCGCTTAGCTAAGTGAGAAAATGCGCGTGAGACTTAGTTCGGGCCAACCGGCTGTTTCGACACGACTTCACTGATCTTGTTCGCGAGCTCAGGTACACTTGAACTAACAGTAAACCCGGCAAACAGACCAATCATCAGGACGGCAGCAGTCAGCGCAACCCAATCGACGGTCACGGCACCATCTTCGCTGCGAGCAAAGCGCGCGAATCTGGGATATATGAGCGGCAACATAAACATGATCTACTCTTTAGCGAAGTTTACGGCACAAATATGTCAGGCTACATTAAATCCGAGCCCAGAGCTCGATCATATTATAGGTTTTTCACCAAATTGTCGAATTTCTCAAAAATTGGTTCGTTAGCAGCAACAATACTTCCACTATCCAGGATTGTTTCACCCTCAACCGGCTCAACCATCCCACCTGCCTCTTTGACGATCAGCAATCCGGCGGCAATATCCCACGCATTCAGGCTGCGTTCCCAGTAGCCGTCATAGCGCCCGGCGGCGACATAGGCCAAATCCAGAGCGGCAGAGCCAAAGCGGCGTACACCGGCACAAGAGGGTAGAATGCGAGCCAGATCCTGAAGTGTTACCGGCAGATCGGCGCGGCCGCCGAAGGGCAGACCGGTTGCAAAGATGCACTCGATCAGGCGCGAACGGCCCGACACACGCAAACGGCTTTGGTTTAGCCAGGCGCCCTCGCCTTTTTCTGCATAGAACATCTCGTCCTTGGCAGCGTCATAGACCACACCGGCGACGATTTCGCCTTTGTGCTCCAGCGCGATGGAAATCGCCCAGTGCGGCAGGCCGTGCAGGAAGTTGGTGGTGCCATCCAGCGGATCCACGATCCAGCGACGGGTCGGGTCCTTGCCCTCGGCCGCGCCGCCTTCTTCAGCCAGCCAGCCATAGTTCGGACGCGCTTCCATCAGTTCGTCACGGATAATCTGTTCGGCAGCAATGTCAGCTTTAGACACAAAGTCGCCAGCGCCCTTCATCGAGACCTGCAGGTTCTCGACCTCGCGAAAGTCCTTCACAAGGCTGCGGCCAGCCTTGCGGGCTGCCTTGATCATAACGTTCAGATTTGCACTGCCTTGCATGGAAAGGACTCCTGATGTTTCAAACGGCGCGTATACGCCCGTAAGCCTTGTTTGCCAAGCCTGAAAGGACGTCAGCCGCGCTGAAGTTTTACCGGTTCCGAGCGGCACAACCGGATCATGTGCGCCATGAAGGGCACCATCGTGTCTTCGTCCCGGGTTGCAGCATACATCTGCTTGCGCAGACCGCCTTCGGTCAGGGGTTTGGTGATGAAATCTGGGTTGCGTTTCACATCTGCCAAAACCCAGTCGGGCAACACCGCGACACCGCGTCCGGCGGCGACCAGCATCAAGATCACTTCGGTCATCTCAACCTGTCTAAGGCCTCGCGGCTCGACCCGTTCGGGCGTCAAAAGCCCTGTAAACACGTCAATTTTCGAGCGCTCTACCGGGTATGTCAGCAAAAGTTCCTGCTCGAAGTCCTCAGCAACGATAAAGTCCTCATCCGCCAGTCGATGTCCTGCCGCAGCGACGAACCGCGGCTCGTAAGCAAAGAGCGGCGAAAAGGTGATGCCCGCCATATCCACCGGATCCGATGAAATGACAAAGTCGACTTCCTCGCGCCGCAGCGCTTCGATCGCGTCAAAGGCCAAACGCTGACGGATGTCCAGATCCACGTCCGGCCAGGCGTGGCGCAGCTTGTCCAGCACCGGAAACAGCCAGTCGAAACAGGCGTGGCATTCAATCGCGATATGCAACCGGCCCGAGCGGCCTGACTTCAGCGCGCGAAATTCCTCTTCAAGGCGGTCAATCTCGGGCAATACCTGCTCGGCCAGCCGAAGCAGCTTCATTCCGGCCGGGCTAAGGCGCATGGGTTTGGTCCGTCGGTGAAACAGCTCCATCCCGACCTGTTCTTCCAGCCCCTTGATCTGGTGGCTTAGCGCGGATTGCGTGATGTGCAGAATGTCCGCGGCCCGCGCCAGAGACCCCGCATGGTGAATGGCGCGCACAGTGCGCAGATGCCGGAACTCGATATACATGCATGATCCTCATGTTCTTTGTGAGAATTATGAATTTGTCTCACAAACACACATGAGGCACAAGGGGGCAACTTCGCCAAACAGCCGCTGAGGATGCCATGACCACGCCTAATATCTCGTTCGAGTTCTTCCCCCCGCAATCGCTGGACGCTTCGTTCCGCCTGTGGGAAACCGTGCGCCAGCTGGCTCCGCTGGACCCCAGCTTTGTCTCGGTCACTTATGGCGCTGGTGGGACAACCCGTGAACTGACCCATGATGCGGTTGGCACGATCCACAAGCACTATGGCCTGAACGTCGCGGCGCATCTGACCTGCGTCGAGGCCTCGCGCGAAGAGACATTGGCGATTGCGAAAAGCTATGCCGACGTTGGCGTGAAAGAAATCGTGGCCCTGCGTGGAGACGCCCCGAAAGGCGCGGATAGCTTCACCGCCCGCGAAGACGGTTTCGCAAGCTCGGTCGAGCTGATCGAAGCCTTGGCAAACACCAGCGACTTCCACATTCGCGTGGGCGCCTATCCTGACCCCCACCCCGAGGCCGCCGATCTGGACGCCGATGTCGCATGGCTGAAGCGCAAGGTGGATGCGGGTGCGGGTTCCGCGATTACGCAGTTCTTCTTTGAAGCGGACACGTTCTTCCGCTTCCGCGACAAATGCGAGAAGGCCGGGATCGACGTGCCAATCATCCCCGGCATCCTGCCCATCGAAAACTGGAAGGGTGTGCGCAAGTTTGCTGAACGCTGCGGCGCATCGGTCCCCACATGGCTGGATGATGCCTTCCACAAGGCAGAACGTGACGACCGCACCGACCTGCTGGCCACCGCAATCTGCACCGAGCTGTGCTCGGATCTGATCGATGGTGGCGTCGAGAACCTGCATTTCTATACGCTGAACAAACCCAGCCTGACCCGCGATGTGGCCCACGCATTGGGCGTCACACCGCAAGTCAGCTTGGCAAAAGTTGCCTGATCGAGACCACGCCACGACGTCACAATCCCTGTGACCCGGCGTAAGTCTTGCATGAACTCACTCACCACCTAGCCTTTCCGGACACCCTTTCGGAAAGGCTTTTTCATGCTGAATGCGACCTCGTTTGACCAATTGCCAACCCTTGACGTCACGGCCTCGATGTCGGGGTTGGAGTTTATGCAAGGCGTCCTGAACGGCACCATGCCCGCGCCACCGATTGGGGCCACACTGAACTATCATCTGCATGCGGTCGAAGATGGGAAGGTCACATTCCACGGCACCCCGGAATTTGCGCATTGCAACCCCATGGGCACGGTTCATGGTGGCTGGTACGGCACGCTTCTGGACAGCGCGATGGCTTGCGCGGTGATGACCCGCGTTCCCAAGGGTTCAGTTTACACCACCCTAGAATACAAGGTGAATATTCTGCGCCCGATCCTGCCCGGCACATTGATCGAGGCCACGGCACAGGTGCAACATGCAGGGCGTTCCACCGGGATTTCCAATGGCGAGATCCGAGGCGTCGAGGATGGCAAACTTTATGCCACCGGCTCGACCACCTGTATCATCATGAAAGTTGCCTAAAGCGCCAGCGACTGCACGGTCACGGTTTCAATCGCGCCATAGCCGTTGAACCGGGTGACGGTCGCAAAACTGTAAGCCCCCATGCCCGCGATCAGGAGATAGTCTTCCTCGGCCAAATCGTCAGGAAGCGACAGTGGGTCGGGCAACTGGTCGATGGAATCGCAGGTCGGCCCGAATACAACGCGCTTTTCCAGCGCACCTTGATGCGACTCTCCATCGGCGCGCACGGTTTTCAACCGGTCCGGCACACCAATAGACGGCGCTTCCGACAATGCGCCGTAGATCCCGTCATTCAGATAGACGGCGCCGTCTTCGCGGATGGCTTTCACACAGGTGGCCAGGCTGAACGCCTCGGCAACCATGGCGCGGCCCGGTTCGCATACCAGTTCGGGCGCGTCTTCACCAAACTCGACCGCGACGGCCGCGTGAATGGCGTGGAAGATCGCTTCAAGATCGGGCGCGATGCCACGATTGGCGGCAAACCCTCCGCCCACGTTCAAGCGATGCAAGCGGATGCCAGCACGTTTTGCCACGTCGGCACATTGCGAAACATAGGCGACCCACGCCGAGGGATCGGCGCATTGCGTCCCGGGATGGAACGTCATGGAGGGCGTGAAGCCCGCCGCCTGCGCGTGCTGAAGCAGCGCCACCGCCTGATCGGGATCCGCGCCGAACTTCGCACCAAAATTATAGGCGGCGCCATCGACCGGCAGTGCCAAACGGACCGAGATTTCAACACCTTGCGGCGGCACCTGTTCGATCAGCTTGTCCAGCTCACGCGCGCTGTCCACGGAATAGGATTGCACGTTCAGCGCCACCGCTTGCGCAATCTCGGACCGGGAGCGGACCGGATTGTTGTAATGCATCTCGACATCGCGGGACACGGCACGCAGCGCGAGCATCTCGGCTGGGCTGGCCACATCAAAGGCTTGCAGACCAGCCGTCACGAGGTTCTCGAGGACCATAGGCGCATCATTGGCTTTGACCGCGTAGGTTACCAACCCATCGAATCCGGCGATAAAGCGACGCGCGGTTGCCTGCAACACGGCAGGCGCAAAGTACATGACCGGCTCCATCGGGCGCTCGGTCTTGAGGTGGGACAGTGGTGTCAGCCAAATCGAGGGTTGTCTGCTCATGGTCGTATTTCCGGGATCCTGTTGACGCTAACCATAGAATCTCAATCCGCGCCGTCGATTTCCAGTGGCACTCCGGGCAAAATGCCGGTTAAATGTCGTCAGATTGAATGGAAGACCTGACAAATGGACGATACTGATCGCGAGCTTCTGGCCCAACTTGAGGGCAACGCACGACTGCCGGTGGCAACCTTGGCACGACGGTTGGGGCTTGCACGCTCGACCGTGCAAGCGCGGATCGAACGCCTTGAAGAGAAAGGCATTATCGCGGGCTACGCGCTTCGACTGGGGGATGCGGCACGCGGGGACCGTATCCGCGCGACCGTGCTGATTTCCATCGAACCACGTTCGACCCCGGCAGTTCTGGCACGCCTGAAAACCCTGACGCAGGTCGAAGCCGCCCACACGGCCTCGGGGCGCTGGGATATGGTGTTGCAACTGGCCGCGCCGTCGACAGCGTTGCTGGACGAGGTGCTGGACGCCATCGGCGAGATCGACGGGGTGAAAGGTTCAGAAAGCTTGATCCACCTCTCGACGCGGATCGACCGGCTGGGCTAAGATTGTCGCGATATAGCTTAATCCATTTTAAGGACCAAGATCGTGCAGTCTAACGACGTTCACACCATTGAAACGGCTCCGATCGCGGGGCAAAAACCGGGGACATCGGGGCTGCGCAAGAAAGTCGCGGTGTTTTCCGAACCGGGCTATCTGGAAACCTACACGCAGGCGATTTTCAACGCGATTGAGCCTGCCGGAAAGACCTTCGTTCTGGGCGGCGACGGGCGGTTCTTCAACAGCGAAGCCATCGCCACGATCCTGCGCATGGCCGCTGCGAATGGCGTGGCGAAAATCATCGTTGGACAGAACGGCATCCTGTCGACCCCGGCGGTCAGCCACCTGATCCGCAAACGCGGTGCAGATGGGGGCTTTATTCTGTCGGCGAGCCATAACCCGGGCGGTCCGAACGGCGATTTTGGCCTAAAATACAACACAGCCAATGGCGGCCCCGCACCGGAAGCCATCACGGACCATATCGTGGCCTGCGCTGAAGCGATTTCCAGTTACCGGATCACCGGCGACTTACCCGAGATTTTGAAAACCCTAAGCAATCTAGGCAGTTACACTCTAGGCGACATGCGGATCGAGATCGTCGATCCCGTCGAAGACTATGCCGCGCTGATGGAAGAACTGTTCGACTTTGATGCCATTCGCAAGTTGATCAACGCAGGCTTTACCCTGCGCTTTGACGCGATGCACGCGGTCACCGGACCCTATGCGACGGAGATTCTGGAACGCCGCCTTGGGGCCGCACGGGGATCGGTCGTAAACGCCATTCCGCTGGAGGATTTCGGCGGCGGGCATCCGGACCCCAACCCAGTCTGGGCGAAAGAGCTGTTCGATCACATGCACGGACCGGACGCACCCGATTTCGGGGCGGCCTCGGACGGGGATGGCGACCGGAATATGATCGTCGGCAAGGGGATCTATGTGGCCCCGTCCGACAGCCTAGCGGTGTTGGCCGCAAATGCGCATCTCGCCCCGGGCTACGTTGCGGGAATTGCTGGGGTTGCACGTTCGATGCCGACCTCGGCCGCATCGGATCGTGTGGCAGAGAAGCTGGGGATCGAAGCATTTCAAACTCCTACCGGCTGGAAGTACTTCGGCAACTTGCTGGACGCAGGCCGCGCCACGCTCTGTGGTGAAGAAAGTGCGGGCACCGGTTCGGATCACGTGCGTGAAAAAGACGGGCTGTGGGCCGTACTGTTATGGCTGAACATCCTTGCCGTACGTGGCGAGGGCGTGGCTGATATCCTGCTGGATCACTGGCAGACCTATGGCCGGGACTATTATTCACGCCATGACTATGAGGGTTTGGACACCGCCGCTGCGAATGCAGTCATGGCTGACCTGAAGAAGAAACTGCCCGCCCTGCCCGGCCAGACTGCCGCAAGTCTGACTGTGCGTGCCGTTGAGGATTTTTCCTACACCGACCCGATCGACGGCTCTGTCGCCACCGGGCAAGGCATCATTTTGGCCTACGAAGGTGGTGCGCGCGCCATGCTGCGTCTGTCCGGCACCGGCACCGAGGGCGCGACATTACGCATCTATCTGGAGCAATACGCCCCACCAGACAACAACCTGACCCGCGATACGCAAGAGGCGCTCGCGGATGTCATTTCAGCCACCTCGCAAGTGGCCAACATCAAAGACATGCTGGGCCGCACTGGGCCGGATGTGATCAGCTGAACACAGGCACAGGTGACGCGCATCAAAAGCAAAACGCCCAGGACTTGCCCGGGCGTTTGTCAATTCTAATAATGGGTTAGCCGGTGACTTCCGTGCAGGTCCCGCGCCCCCAGCCCGACTTGGCGCCCGACGCCGAGAAGTCATAATGCCCGTCTTTCAGGTTCAAATTGTAGTGCAGCGTATAGCTGTAGTCGTCGCTGAACATCAGGTAGGTCACCGAGTCCAGACCGGGATACACGCTGGCGGTCTTCTTTTCGCCACCCATCATCAGATAGCCATCGTGACCATTATCAATAGACACCAAGGTCACCGCCATCTCGGGCAGATTTCCGTTCGGAACTTCGCAGTTGAACGTCCGTTCCTGTGCCAAAGCCATGGTGGGGGTGAAAGCCAAAAGAAGGAGTGCTTTTTTCATTTGTATTCGCCTGTTGATCCGGGTTTCCGTCAGACAGCATAGATTGATCCGTCGCGTGGCCCGAACTGCTACGGGTTGAATATGGCATCATTTTGTCAAAACCCTTTCCAACCGTTGCCAAAGTTAACCATTTTTTGGATCGGCTCCGATTTCGCCACCTGTCCGATCATTTTCGCCACTCCCCTCGTCTACCGGTGCAGGCGGGGTTTCCCTTTGCCGCCCACTTGGGTAAACGGTCTTTGATTTATGAGATTTGGGACGACCACCATGGCCATGGACAAGACCTTCGACGCAGCATCCGCCGAGGCACGCATCTATAAGACCTGGGAAGAGGCCGGCGCCTTCAAGGCGGGCGCGAACGCCAAACCCGGTGCTGACAGCTTCACCATCATGATCCCGCCCCCCAACGTGACGGGCGCGCTGCACCTTGGCCACGCGTTCAACAACACGCTGCAGGACATCCTGATCCGTTGGCACCGTATGCGCGGGTTCGACACGCTGTGGCAGCCTGGTCAGGACCACGCAGGCATCGCGACCCAGCTTCAGGTCGAAAAGATGCTGGCCGAAACGCAGCAGCCCGGTCGCCGTGAACTGGGCCGCGAAGCCTTTCTGGACAAGGTCTGGGAATGGAAGGGCGAATACGGCTCGACCATCATCGAACAGCTGAAGCGCCTTGGCTCGACCTGCGACTGGTCGCGCAACGCCTTCACCATGGCAGGTGCTCCGGGCGATCCGCGTACGGGGCACGAGAACTCGGCCGATTTCCACGATGCCGTTCTGAAGGTCTTCGTGGATATGTACGACAAGGGCCTGATCTATCGCGGCAAGCGTCTGGTCAACTGGGACCCGCATTTCGAAACCGCGATTTCGGATCTCGAGGTCGAGAACATCGAGACCCCCGGCCACATGTGGCACTTCAAATACCCGCTGGCCGGTGGCGCGACCTATACCTATGTCGAGAAAGACGAGGACGGGAATGTCACACTGGAAGAAGAGCGTGATTACATCTCGATCGCGACGACCCGCCCTGAAACCATGCTGGGCGACGGCGCCGTTGCTGTGCACCCCGATGACGAACGCTATGCTCCCATCGTCGGCAAGCTTTGCGAAATCCCCGTGGGTCCGAAAGAGCATCGCCGCCTGATCCCGATCATCACCGACGAATACCCGGATATGAACTTCGGTTCCGGGGCCGTGAAGATCACCGGCGCGCATGACTTCAACGACTATCAGGTCGCCAAGCGCGGCGGCATCCCGATGTATTCGCTGATGGACACCCGCGGTGCGATGCGGGCCGATGGCCTGCCCTACGCAGACGAAGCCGCGACCGCCCAGCGCATCGCCAACGGCGAAGAAGGCTTTGACGAGGCGAAGATCGCCGCGATGAACCTTGTCCCGGATGAGTTCCGCGGGCTGGATCGTTTCGAGGCCCGTAAGCTGGTGGTCGATCAGATCACTGCCGAGGGTCTGGCCGTGATGATCACCAAAACCGTCGACGTCGACGGCGAGGACGTCACCGGCACCGTGCCTTACGTCGAAAACAAACCGATCATGCAGCCCTTCGGCGACCGCTCGGGCGTTGTGATCGAGCCTATGCTGACCGACCAGTGGTTCGTAGATGCCGAGAAGATCGCCGGCCCCGCGCTGGACGCTGTGCGCAATGGCGACGTGAAGATCATGCCGGAAAGCGGCGAGAAGACCTTCTATCACTGGCTGGAAAACATCGAGCCGTGGTGTATCTCGCGCCAGCTGTGGTGGGGACACCAAGTGCCGGTGTGGTACGGCCTTGATCTGTCTGGCAAAGGCTTCAAGGACGACGAGAACGACGGCGAGCTGGATCTGGTCGAAATGGGCCGCCTGCTTCTGGACCAAGACCTGCTGCCGGGTCACGAGCACAGCCACTGCGCCCATGACTTCGACGCGGTTGCGCCTAAGTTTGGTGAGGTTCTGGTCACGCTGCCTGCGCCGCTCAACCACGCCCGTGTGGTCGAAGTGGCCACCCGCGCCGAAGCGATGCACATGTTGGCCGAAACCCTTGCAACCTATGAGACCTCGCAGGATCCGACCAAGCTGGTTTACCCTGTCTGGCGCGACCCTGACGTTCTCGACACGTGGTTCTCGTCCGGTCTCTGGCCCTTCGGCACGCTGGGCTGGCCTCAGGACACGGACGAGCTTAACCGCTTCTTCCCGGGTGACGTGCTGATCACCGGTCAGGACATCCTGTTCTTCTGGGTTGCGCGCATGATGATGATGTCTCAGGCCGTTTGCCATAAAAACCCGTTCCACACGGTCTATCTGCACGGTCTTGTCCGTGACGAGAAGGGCAAGAAAATGTCCAAGACCACGGGCAATGTGATCGACCCGCTCGAGATCATTGACGAATACGGCGCGGATGCGTTGCGGTTTACCAACACCGCCATGGCCTCGATCGGGGGCGTGTTGAAAATGTCCAAGGATCGCGTGGCGGGATACCGGAATTTCGGCACCAAACTTTGGAATGCTGCAAGATTTGCGGAAATGAACGACTGTAAACCGGTCGCGGATTTCGACCCAACAAGCCCAACGCAGACCGTGAACCGCTGGATCATCTCGGAAACCGCGAAGATCCGCGAAGATGTGGACGCCGCGCTGACCGCATACCGTTTCAACGACGCGGCGCATGGGCTTTACGCCTATGTCTGGGGCAAGGTTTGCGACTGGTATGTCGAATTCTCGAAGCCGCTTCTGAACTCGGATGACGCGGCCGTGGTGGCCGAAACCCGTGCGACCATGGCTTGGGTTATCGACCAGTGTCTGATCATGCTGCACCCGATCATGCCCTTCGTGACAGAAGAGCTGTGGGGCCAGATCGCCGAGCGTCCGAAGATGCTGATCCACGCCGATTGGCCGGAATATGGCGATGAACTGCTGGACGAAGACGCCGCGCGCGAGATGAACTGGGTGATTTCGCTGATCGAAAACATCCGCTCGGCGCGCTCGCAGATGCACGTCCCTGCAGGTCTGAAAATCCCGGTGATCCAGCAGGAACTGGACACCGCTGGCCGCACCGCGCTGGAGAACAACCAAGCGCTGGTGATGCGCATGGCGCGTGTCGACTCGATCACGGAAATGGCCGAGCTGCCCAAGGGCTGCATCACCGTTGCGGTCGCTGGTGGCATCTTTGCTCTGCCCTTGGCCGAGATCATCGACGTGGACGAGGAAATTGCGCGGCTTGAAAAGACGCTGGGCAAGCTGGCCAAGGAGCTGGGCGGGTTGCGCGGGCGTCTGAAGAACCCGAAATTCGCGGAAAACGCCCCACCCGAGGTTTTGGCCGAAACGCAGGCAAACCTTGCTGCCCGCGAAGAGGAAGAGGCGACGCTGAACGGCGCCCTCGCCCGTTTGAAAGAAATCTAAAGGACAGGCCGGGGCGACCCGGCCTTTTCTTTTGGTGCGTCATTTCAACCTTGCCCGCCTGCGTGCGCCCTGCTCTAACAAAGGCATGACCAAGACCCATGCCCGCCTGACCCCGCTTGCCGACAGCCTTCCTGCAACCGTGCCCTTCGTTGGCCCAGAGACACAGGAACGCGCCCGTGGGCGTGATTTTGCGGCGCGATTGGGCGCGAACGAGAACACCTTTGGGCCGTCGCCCAGCGCAATCACCGCGATGGCCGAGGCCGCAGGGGATGTCTGGATGTATGGCGACCCCGAAAACTTCGATCTGCGCCACGCGTTGGCGGATCACCACGGCATCGCGCCCGAGAATATTCTGTTTGGCGAAGGGATCGACGGAATCCTTGGCTATCTGGTGCGGCTGATCATTGGGCCGGGCGACAAAGTCGTAACCTCGCAGGGCGCGTATCCGACCTTCAACTATCACGTGGCCGGCTTTGGCGGCGTGTTGGAGACAGTGCCCTACAAAGACGACCACGAGGATCCCGAGGCACTGATCGCCAAAGCGGCCGAGGTCGGGGCCAAGCTTGTGTACATCGCGAACCCGGACAACCCGATGGGCACATGGCATGATGCCGAGACCATCCAGAGCATGATCGACGCGGTACCCGATGGCTGCCTGTTGGTGCTGGACGAAGCCTATATCGAATTTGCCCCGGAAGGCAGTGCGCCCGCTCTGAACACGAATGACCCACGCGTAATCCGTATGCGCACGTTCTCGAAGGCATACGGGATGGCAGGCGCACGGGTGGGCTATGCCGTTGGGCAGGCCGAGCTGATCACCGCCTTCAATAAAATCCGCAACCATTTCGGCATGTGCCGGATCAGCCAGGCGGGGGCGTTGGCCGCTTTGAACGACCAAGAGTATTTGGCGCAGGTGGTCGCGAATGTGGCGCAGGCGCGCGCCCGGATCGACCAGATCGCGCGGGATAACGGCCTGACCACCCTGCCCTCGGCCACCAATTTCGTGGCGGTGGATTGCGGGCGGGACGCCGAGTTCGCCAAGGCCGTATTGGATCAATTGATTGCGCAGGATGTGTTCGTGCGCATGCCCTTTGCGGCCCCGCAAAACCGGTGCATCCGCATTTCAGCTGGGCAGCCGAACGAACTGGATGTCTTCGCAGCGGCCCTGCCCAAAGCACTGGCCGCCGCCCGCGCCTAAACCTCGGACATCACCTGTGCAGCGGCGGGCAACGCGCCCGCGCCATGCGGGATGCCCAGCGCGGTCAAGCCCGACTGAATTGCGGATAGCGCGCCCATCACCATCGGCGCGTTCACATGGCCCATATGGCCCAGACGGAAAAACCCGTCGCCTTTCTGGTCCTCGGGCGTCGACATGCCAAGGCCGATGCCAAGGGTGACGCCCATGTTCTGCTCGGTCCAGTCGCGCAGCGCAGTGCCATGCGGTGCGCCGATATGGAGCGAGGTCACGGCATTCGAACGATGCGCAGGATTGGTCACATTCATCTGAAGCGGACCATCCGAGCCCCACGCATCAAACGCGGCCCAGATCGCGCGGGCCAGATGCGCGTGACGCGCCCAGACGGCATCCATTCCGCCTTCCTCGGCAATCATCGCCAACGATTCGCGCAGGCCATAAAGGTGATGAGTCGGAGCGGTACCGCCGAAATACTGATAGAAAAGGTCCGGGTTGGCGCGCGGCTCCCAATCCCAATAGCGCGACACGCGCGGATGGACGGCGCGGACGGCAGCGGCTTTGTCATTGAAGAAGACAAAGCCCATTCCCGGCGGCACCATCAGCCCCTTCTGCGACGCCGCGACGGCGACATCCACGCCCCAATCGTCCATTTCAAAACGATCGCAGCCCATGGACGCAATGCAATCGACCATCAACAGCGCCGGGTGCCCGGAAGCGTCCATCGCCGCGCGTACCGCCGCCACATCGTTCCGGATCGAGGTCGAGGTGTCCACATGGGTCAGAAGAACCGCCTTCAACTTATGCGCAGCATCCGCGCGCAGAAGCTCTTCGACACGTGTTGGATCGACAGGGGCCTTCAGGCCGAACTCTGCGATGACTGGCTCAATGCCCAGCCCCGAAGCCATTTCGTGCCACCCATGCCCAAACCGCCCCGTGCAGAGCGACAGCACCTTGTCTCCGGGGGCCAGCGTATTGGACAGCGCAGCTTCCCATGCGCCATGACCATTGGCGATATAGATCACCGCATGGTGTTGCGTGCGTGCGACCGATTTCAGCCCGTCAATCAAGTCGGGCATCATATCCACAACCTCGCCCGCATAGATGTTGGGCGCGGCGCGATGCATCGCTTGCAACACGCGATCAGGCATGACGGAAGGACCGGGAATGGCCAGATGGGAACGACCGTAGGATAGGGACATGGGCTGCTCTTTAACTTCTCCGGCCTTAAGCGGTAATGCGCGACCCTGATTGCGTCAACGTCGTTGTCAGGGTCGCCTGCTTGTTTGTGGCGCGTGGACAAGCTACATCCGGTAAGTACCCCTTTGGGCGGAAATTTGAATTTGGATCGAGACCGCATGTTCAAGAGCTTGTATGCCAAGATCAAACAACGCGAACGTGCGTGGAAGAACGGGTTCGGGATGGATATCTCGACCCCAGAAGCACGGCGTGCGGCACGGCTGCGCAGCAACATCATCGATCATTCCTTCATTCGCCGGATCCTGCCCAATCGCTATCAGCTGTCGCCAGATGCATGGCGGTCGAACCAGCCCGATCCGGTGCATTTTCCAGCGCTTCAGGCTGCAGGAATCAAGACGGTGATCAACCTGCGCGGTGAGAGCCAATTTTCGCACTACCTGTTCGAAGTCGAAGCGTGTCGCGACTATGGCATGACGCTGATCAACCACCAGATGACCGCATATGCCGCGAAAGAGCGCGAAGTTTATCTGGAACTGCTGGACATCATGGAACGTGCCGAGAAGCCATTTCTGGTCCATTGTAAGTCTGGCGCAGATCGCACTGGCATCGCGTCTGCGCTTTATCTGCTGGACCAGTGTGGCGCGACGATTGACGAAGCGCGCGCGCAACTGTCCTTGAAATACGCCCACCAACGCTGGTCGAAAGCGGGTATTCTAACTGCGATGATCAACGCCTATGCCGACCATTTCAAGGACGACCCGATCTCGGTCCGCGATTGGTTGACACAGCATTATGACCCCGAGGCAACGACCCAAGCCTTTCAGGCGAAACGGAAAAAGTAATGAGTTCTGAGACTGCCCGCACCGACCAGAAAGAAATGATCCGCTGGCTGTGGAAAGGCTATATGCGCGCCTATCGCCTGCCCTTGACGCTGGCGATGCTGTTGATGCTGACCGAAGGGCTGGCGCTGGGTGGTCTAAGCTACATGATCAAGCCGATGTTCGACGTGGCGTTTTCGTCCGGGTCGACACAGGCCATCATCGGGGTCGCTTTGATCGTGGCCGCCATCTTCGTCACACGCGCCTTTGCCGCCTTCGGGCACCGCGTGCTGATGGTCCATGTGGGCCAACGTGTGGCCGCTAAACTGCAATCTGACATGATTGCACATATGCTGACACTGGATAGCGACTATTTCCGCGACAACTCGCCCGGTACGTTGATGGAGCGCGTACGCGGCGACGCGCAGGCGATCGCCACGATTTGGGAGGTCGTTCTGGCCGCTGTCGCCCGCGACGTGGTGTCCTTGCTGGCGCTTTTGGGCGTGGCGATGTCCATTGACTGGCTGTGGGTCGTGGTGGCCGTGGCGGCGGCGCCTGTCCTGACCTATCCGATGGGCATCCTGCAAAAACGCGTGCGCAAGACGACGACGGATAGCCGGGGGGCTGCGGCCCAGATTTCGACCCGGTTGGACGAGATCTTCCATGGCATCAACTCGATCAAACTGTCAGGGACCGAGAAGCACGAACAGTCCCGCGTCGACCGCGAGATCGACGTCTTCGCGAAGACCCACCTGCAAAGCCAAGCCAATCAGGGGGCCATTGTTGCGCTGATCGACATCATCGCCGCAATCGGATTTTTCGGCGTACTGGTCTATGGAGGGCTGCAGATCAATGCGGGCGTGAAGACCGTGGGCGAGTTCATGAGCTTCTTCACCGCGATGGCGCTGGTCTTTGATCCGCTGCGCAATCTGGGCAAAGTGTCCGGCGGCTGGCAGGCGGCGATTGCCAGCATGATGCGGATCCGTGACGTGTTCGCCCAGCGCCCGTCGATCCTGTCCCCGACCAAACCAGCCGCCCTGCCTGCGAAAGCCGCACAGGCGGATATCGTGCTGGACAATGTGAATTTTGCCTATGGCGACACGCCGATCCTGCGCGGTACCAGCTTCACCGCCGAGGCCGGAAAGACCACCGCCCTTGTGGGCGCCTCAGGGGCCGGGAAAAGCACCGTGTTCAACTTGCTGACCCGTCTTGCTGACGCCAAGTCCGGCAAGGTCAAAATCGGGAAAACCGACGTAACTGCCCTGCCGTTGGATCAGCTGCGCGGGCTATTCTCGGTGGTCAGCCAAGAGGCACTTCTGTTTGACGAGACCCTGCGCGACAACATTCTGATGGGGCGCGAAGGCGTGGATGAGACGGCGATGAAACACGCGCTGGACACGGCGCATGTCTCGGATTTCATCCCACGCCTGGAACATGGCTTGGACAGCCCCGCCGGCCCGCGCGGGTCGAACCTGTCTGGTGGGCAGCGCCAGCGGGTTGCCATTGCACGCGCCGTGTTGCGCGATGCCCCGGTGCTGCTGTTGGACGAGGCGACCTCGGCACTGGACACGAAATCGGAAAAGCTGGTGCAAGAGGCTTTGGACACCCTGTCCAAGGGCCGCACCACACTGGTCATTGCCCACCGTCTGTCCACCGTGCGAGATGCTGACAAGATCGTCGTGATGGATCATGGCCGTGTGGTCGATCAGGGCACCCATGACCAACTGTTGGAGCGCGGGGGCCTGTATGCTCAGCTGTATAATCTGCAGTTTCAGGATGGCGGCGGCGACGTGCAAGATACTACGACCACGCGCAAAGATAAGATCTATCTGCCGAAGGAAGCCAAGGAGCCGCCCCGCTGGTCGTTCCGCGGCATTCTGTCGGGCAGCTTGTGGCGCAAGCGCAAGGACTGACCCTTGGACACACAGGAGAGCAACATGACAGACCGCACGGTGTTGAAGGTCTCGGGCGCAGATCGCGAAAGCTTTTTGCAGGGGCTGGTGTCCAATGACGTGAAGGGGCTGAAGGACGGGTTGGTCTACGCGGCCCTTCTGACGCCGCAGGGCAAGTATCTGGCCGATTTCCTGCTGGTCCCGGCCGAGGATGCCATTCTGATCGACGTATCCACGAATCTGGCACGCTCGCTGGCGCAGCGTCTGACGATGTACAAGCTGCGTGCGGATGTCTCGATCGAGGCGACCGATATCGTGCCTGCCCGTGGGTTGGGTGAAACGCCCGAGGGCGCCTTCGCTGATCCCCGCCATGCGGCGCTGGGGTGGCGTGCCTATGACGGGCGCAACGGTGACACGAGCGCCGACTGGGACGCCATTCGCGTGGCGCACTGCATCCCGGAAAGCGGAGTGGAACTGACCGGCGACAGCTATCTTCTGGAAGCGGGTTTCGAACGGCTGAACGGCGTAGACTTCCGCAAGGGCTGCTATGTCGGGCAGGAAGTGACAGCGCGGATGAAGCACAAGACCGAGTTGAAAAAGGGTCTGGCGACGGTATCCGTCGAGGGGGAAGCCCCTGTGGGCACAGACATCACACGAGACGGAAAACCTGTGGGGACTTTGTTTACCCAATCAAGTGGTCAGGCGATTGCCTATCTGCGTTTTGATCGCGCAGGTCCCGACATGCAGGCCGGGGACGCGGTGGTCAGCTGGAAGGGCTAAGGGGCTCTGCCCCCGCATGATTTTCCTGCGGAAAGTCATGCTCCCCCGGGATACTTGAGACAAGAAAAAACGGATTAGGCGTAGCGCCATTTGCCATGGCCAATGCCGTCCAGCGTGTAGGCGCCGACGCCATAGCGGATCAGGCGCAGGGTTGGGTGGCCCACAGCGGCGGTCATGCGGCGAACCTGACGGTTTTTACCTTCGGTGATCTTCAACTCGATCCAGCAATCGGGGATGGATTTGCGTACGCGGATGGGCGGATTGCGCATCCATAGCCCGGCAGGTTCGTCGATCCGGCGGGCGTTTGCGGGGCGAGTGCGCCCGTCCTTTAGGTCAACGCCGTCGCGCAGCGCTTGAAGGGCGGTCTCGTCCGGAGTGCCCTCGACCTGCACCCAATATGTTTTTGCAAGCTTATGCTTCGGGTTTGCAAGTTTCGCCTGAAGCTTCCCATCATCCGTCAGCACCAAAAGCCCTTCGCTGTCGCGATCAAGGCGGCCCGCCGCATAAACACCCGGCAGATCGATATAGTCCGACAAGGTTTGCCGGTCGCTGCCGTCGTTCCCCTTGTCGGTGAACTGCGACAGAACGTTGAAGGGCTTATTGAAGAGGATCGTGGTCATCTGGGCCTCAAACACAAAGGGCAGAGCCTGCGCCCTGCCCTCTTTTGGGGTATCGCCAAGCGCTTAGGCGCGTTCCGAATATTCCATGGTTTCGGTGTTGACCACGATGGCCTCGCCTTGTGCCACAAAGGGCGGCACCGAAATGCGTACGCCATTGTCCAGCACGGCCGGCTTGAAGCTGTTGGCGGCGGTCTGACCTTTCACGACTGGCTCGGTCTCTTCGATGACACAGGTCACTTTCTGCGGCAGGGTCGCGTTCAGGGCCTCGGTGTCGTAGAACTCGACCACGATGGTCATGCCGTCTTGCAGGAAGGGGCGGCGTTCACCCAGCAGGTCGGCCGGGATCTGGTTTTGTTCATAGGTCTCGGTGTCCATGAAGATCAGCATGCCGTCATCTTCATAAAGGAATTGCTGGTCCTTTTGTTCCAGACGAACACGCTCGACCTTGTCCGCCGAGCGGAAGCGTTCGTTCAGTTTGGAACCATTGCGCAGGTTCTTCATCTCGACCTGAGCAAATGCGCCACCTTTGCCGGGCTTGACGTGGTCGACCTTCACAGCAGCCCACAGGCCGCCATTGTGTTCAAGCACGTTGCCGGGGCGAATTTCGTTTCCGTTGATCTTGGGCATATCCTGAAACCTTCACAAAAGGTTGAAATTTCTTGGCCCGATCCTATATCTTGCAGGCTTGTCCCTGGCAAGCACGAGTGAAACGGCCAATTGTAACAGCTATGCAACAAGTGCATGGCTGCCATGTGATCCAGGGGATACCGAATCACGCAGAAAAAGCCATATTGGCCGCTACGCCAGAAACCGCAAGAGCAAGAATAACAAAGGACGACCATGCTGGACTCCGTAGACGGTACCGCTTTCAACAACGAACAAGGCAACCGCGCGCGCAAGCTGTTTGCTGCTGTCGTGCTGGCTGCGTTGGACGACGCCATTGCTGATGACAAGAAATACGGCAACGGCCCCGATCAGATCGCCCGCTGGGCCCGCTCGCGCGATGGGCGCGAGGTGTTGAGCTGTGCTGGCATCGACCCGAACGAGCGTGTCGTCAGCGGTCTGATGGACTTCGTCTCCAAAGGCATTCGTACCTCGGTTGCGCTGAGCCGCGAGGAAAGCGAGCGTCGCAACGCCGCCACCGCGGAAGCCGCCTAAGGTACATACGCAGAATACTCCAAGGAAAGCGCGTCCCGTTTGGGGCGCGTTTTTCGTTTCAGCCCTTCCCAATGTCGGAACAGGGCTGGAGCGTGCTTTGAAAAGCGCCTAAGTCTGGGCCATGACCAAGGCGATTATGATCCAGGGCGCGGGCTCGAATGTTGGGAAATCCCTGCTGGTGGCAGGGATTGCGCGGGCGGCTGTGAAGCGCGGGCTGAATGTGGCCCCATTCAAGCCGCAGAACATGTCAAACAACGCGGCCGTCACCGTGGATGGGGGCGAGATCGGGCGCGCGCAGGCGCTGCAAGCGCGGGCCTGTGGGCTGGACCCGATTGTGGACATGAACCCGGTTCTCTTGAAGCCCGAGACCGACACCGGGGCGCAGGTCATTGTGCAGGGCAAGCGCTTTGCCACGATGAAAGCCCGCGACTATGGCAAGGCCAAGGCCGAGCTGATGCCGCGCGTATTGGAGAGCTTTCACCGTCTGGGCAGGGGCCGCGATCTGGTTTTGGTCGAGGGCGCAGGCAGCCCTGCCGAGGTCAATCTGCGCAAGGGCGACATTGCCAATATGGGCTTTGCCGAAGCTGCCGACCTGCCCGTCGTGCTGGCTGGTGACATTGATCGGGGTGGCGTGATTGCCCAGCTGGTGGGCACCCATGCCGTGTTGCCCGACGAGGACCGCGCGCGGATCAAAGCCTTTCTGGTCAACAAGTTTCGTGGAGACCCCACCCTGTTCGCCGATGGTGCCGCCGAGATTGCCCGCCTGACCGGCTGGCACGATCTGGGCACCTTGCCCTGGTTCTCGGATGCGTGGCGCCTGCCCGCCGAGGACGTGATGGACATCACCACCCGCAAAGGCGGCGCCTTCAAGATTGCCGTGCCGCGTCTGAACCGAATTGCCAATTTCGACGATCTGGACCCGCTGGTGAATGAACCAGATGTCACGGTCGAGATCATCGAGCCCGGCCGCCCCCTGCCCGGCGATGCTGATCTGGTGCTGATCCCGGGTTCGAAGTCCACCATCGCCGATCTAGCGGACTTCCGCGCGCAGGGCTGGGACATCGACCTGACCGCCCATATCCGGCGCGGCGGGCACGTTCTGGGCATCTGTGGTGGCTATCAGATGCTGGGAACCGAGATCATCGACGCCGACGGCATCGAAGGCCCGGCGGGGCGCGTGGCCGGGCTGGGGCATCTGGACGTTGTCACGCATCTGGAACCCCGCAAAACGCTGGCGCTGACCCAAGCCACCCACTTGCCCTCGGGCAAAGTGGTTGAAGGGTACGAGATCCATCTGGGCCGCACGGAAGGCCCGGATTGTGACAAGGCCTGGCTGTCAGTCGGCGACCGCCCGGAAGGCGCTAGCAGCAGCGACGGGCGCATTCAGGGCTGTTATCTGCACGGGCTTTTCGCAGCAGACGGCTTCCGGCGTCATTTCCTGAACGGGCTGGGCGCGCAAACCTCAGACGTTAGTTTCGACGCGCAGATCGAGACCAGTCTAGACGCGTTGGCCGATCATCTGGAAACCCATCTGGATATTGATGCCCTACTGGCGTTAGCCCACTAAGCCTCAGAACACTCTGCCTTTTTCGTAAGACACGAATACCCTGACACGCGCTCGGCGCATTCGTGTCGCTCTAGATCTCGGGTCAAAGGTGGAAAGCTTTAGTCGAACTTTTCCAAAGACAAAGCGCGGGTCACTTCGCGACGCACCATCCGGCGGACGGCCTGGGTGATCTTCACGCCCATTTCGCCTTTCAGCTCTTCTCGCACAATCCGCGAGACGATCTCTTGTAGGTGGTCTTCGTCGATGAAATCGCTGTCGTCATCGACGATCTCGGCCATGGGCGCGTCATCTACGCTTGCGGCCATGACCTCGGTTCCTAGGCTGTCATCAGCCGGTTCATCCGTCAGATCATTATCGTCGGCCTCGGCGAGAATAGGCTGGTCTTCGGCCTCGTCTTCTGGCGGGACGTCACCGTCGGCCTGAAGCGGCTCGACCTCGACAAACTTGGGATCTTCGTCGTCGATGGCGTCGTCGCCAGAGGCCAGCCCAACCACGCCTTCGACCTCAGGTGCATCTTCAACTGCGGGCGCCACGGCGTCGATCGCGGATGCTTCGGCTTCAAGTGTGGAAACCTCTTCCTCGACCATAATCTCGGGCTTGGCAGCGTCTTCAACAGCTGTTTCCGGTTCAACCTCGTCAGAGGGCGAATGCGCCGCCACGCTCGTCACGCGCTGATGGAGAAAAGCCACCTGTGCGGTTTCACCCAATGCGTCGCTGTCCCAGTTATCCTCGAAATCAACCTGTGTGTCCGCAGGGGGCATCGGCATATCCGACGTGCTTTGCAGCCCGGGCTCGGCCATGTTGGTGTCAAAGGACAGAACAAACGGAGGGGTCGCGTCGGCATCGTCGGACAGCTCAACCACTTCAGCGGCAGATGGATCACCCTGCTCCAGCAACTCAACAGGTATATCGCGCCCTGTTGGGGCATGCTTCGAGACGATCGGCGTGTCGTCATTGACGGCGTTCTCAGGGTCGCCTCCGAACACGCGGAAGGCAGGCGTCAGGATCAACTTGTCATCTTCAGGCGCGGGCGATTGAACCTCGTCCTTTTGGTCGGGATCACCGGCAGCAATCAGACGACGGATCGAGGACAGAACATCTTCAATTTCTGCGTTCGAGACCGGATCCGACATATGGCACTTCCTATTTGACTGCGACACACCGCGGGAATCCCGGTGTGTTTCATGTCAGACTAGCCAGTTCAGTCCAACCAGACAACAGCCACAAGTAGAAACCTGCGACAGCGAGGCAAATCACACACGCTGCGCAAGTCTCGGAAAGTGCTTTACTTCTTACCCAGCGCCTCGAGCACGAGGTCCAGACGCTGGCCCTGAGGGCTGACGCGGTAGATCGGCGCGGATTTGACGGTGTTGTAGTAGGCTTCGGGGTCGAAAGCGACGACGCCGAGATTCAGGTACTCGGCCGTCAGAAGACCCATCGAGGACAACAGAGAATAGACAGCAAGGTACTGATTCGATTGTGCGGTGATGCGGGCGGCTTCTGCATCGAGCAGCTCTTGCTCGGCATTCAGAACATCCAACGTGGTTCTCGAGCCCAGAGATGCCTCTTCCCGTGCACCGCGCAGAGCAACGCGGCTGGCGCGGATCTGACGATCTGTCGCTTCAAGCGAAGCCGATGCGATGGCCAGTTGCGCCCATGCGTTTGCAACCCCCTGATCAACGGCGATGCGCGCCTGACGCAGGCCTGCCTTTGCGGCGTCGATCTGAGCAATCGATTTGCGATACTCAGCGGATTTCAAACCGCCGGAATAAATATCGCCCTGCAGCGCGATGCCGACGGTGGTGTTTGTGCTGTCCGCGCTGGACGAAGCCGAGGTCCGGTCCATCCAAGTCGCGCTGGCCGAGCCCACCAAGGACGGTTTCATCGACGCTTTCGAAATCTCTGCAGCCAGTTCGGTTACGCGCACATTGTGTTGTGCGGCAAGCAGATCAGGATGACGTTCGCGCGCAATGGCCTTCGCGGCATCCAGCGTTTTTGCGGTCATAGGGAAGCGCGGCGGTGCCGACAAAGTGCCTGGGTAATGCCCGGTTGCGGCACGATACTCTTCACGCGCAATCGCAAGGTTGCCTTGCGCCGAAGCCTCGCCTGATCGCGCGGCAGCAAGACGCGCCTGCGCCAGCGCGACGTCAGTCTGCGTGACCTCGCCCACTTCGAAGCGGTCATTCGCAGCCCGCAGCTCCTGCGTCAGAACACGGACCGAGTTGGCCTGAAGCTGAACGTTCTCGCTTGCCGAGCGGACATTCAGGAACGCGTTGACCGCGCGTAGAAGCACGCTCTGCTCGACACCGACAAGGCTGTCACGCGTCGCAAGCACGGCTTCTTTCTGGGCTTCAACCGCCATTTTACCACGGCCAAAGTTGAACAACAGGACCGAGGCCGTAAGCGTTGCCGACGTGCGCCAATAGTCGTCATTTGGTACAAGCGTGGTCGGGTCGATCCAAGTGTGCTGAATCGCGTAGCTTAGAACGGGGCGAAGTCTGGCCTGCGCAATCGCGACGTCTTCGTCCGCGGCGCGCAGCAGAGCTTGATTCTGATCCAGTAGACCGCTGTTCTTATAGGCCGACGCCATCGCGTCCGAGAGGCTTTCAGCATGGGCCGCCGGCGTGGCGACAAGCGCGCAGGCTACGGCCAGCCCGGTCAGCTTCGATTTAAACCCAATACGCATATTGCTCTCCTGCCTCTCAAATTCAGTGCGGGCGTGTCGTCGATCTTAAAGCGCGAACTCTTGTGGCGCTTCAAATCCAGCCACAACGGGGGCGCCGGCGTTGAAATTCGGCCGCCAGACCATGTCCCCATCAATCTTATACCCGATTTTTACAGTTCCCAACATCCCCTCGGCAAAGATGCAGGCAATGCGCCCGCCATCCTTGAGCTGATCCAACAAGGTTGCGGGTACGGTTTCCACTGCACCCTCAACCATGATCACATCATAAGGACCGTTCTTTTCGTTGCCCTCGACAAGCGGACCTGCGACCACAGCCACGTTGTCCACACCCTGAGCCGACAGAATGCCCTGTGCTTCGTTGGCGCGGTCTTCTGTTTCTTCCACCGCAATGACGAAATCCGCCAGACGCGCCAAAATGGCGGCGCTGTAGCCCAGGCCACAGCCCAAATCCAATACCAGCTCGTTCGGCTGCACGTTCAACGCATCCAGCATCTTGGCCAGAGTGCGCGGTTCAAGCATCACGCGACCATCATCCAAATCGATATTTTCACCGACATAAGCAGCCTCGCGTTTGCCATCCGGAACATATTCCTCGCGCGCGACAGTCAACATCGCATCAATGATCGGGAATTTGGTAACATCCGAGGGACGCACCTGCGTGTCGACCATCATGGTACGGCGTGCGGCGAAATCAGTCATGGCGGGCCTATGGTTCTGGGATCTTTGTTATCTTCTGCCACAGTTAGGCCGATGGCTGCAATCCTGCAAGGTGGTGCGACCTTATTGAGCACCGGATCTGGCGTTTTCTGAAACTTGTGCCGGAAAATCACACATCCAAGCACGAAACCGGGCTGGACATCCCCCCAAGACCCGCGCTAGAGAACCCCAACACCACGGATGGCGAGTTGGCGGAGTGGTGACGCAGCGGATTGCAAATCCGTGTACAGGAGTTCGATTCTCCTACTCGCCTCCAATAAAATCAATGACTTAGCTGATTTTTCCACTCCAAAATAGCGATACACACTTGATACACACTATACACACCTCAAACTGAGTGTGTTTGCGGTGTTGAACAGAGCGTTTTGAGCCTCAGCTGAGTCGGCGGCATTTTGAGCTCGTTATGAGCGCAATTGCTGTGTGCCACACACAAAAGCTCAAGATTTTTCTAATACTAAATCTGCAGAGTTTTCCTAAGGCTGCGCGAGCTGTATGCTGTGCTCATGTCACAGGATGCCCAAACCATCCACATCAGCGAATACGTGCGCTTGGACAAGCGTGAACGGAGTGCCAAATGGCAGGCGCGCGTCAAACTGGCTGACGGTTCGTGGCACCGTTTCTCTACAAAAACTGAGGACGTCAATCGCGCGACTGATATTGCGATGAAGTTCTTCTACACAGCTGAAGATCGCGCCAAGAACAACCTCCCTCAGAGCACTCGCAAGTTTAAGCGTGTGGCTGAGTTTGCACGGGATCGTATGCAGGAAGAGTTAGATGCGGGCGGCGGGCACATTGTGTTCAAAGACTATATCACCGCCATCGACAAATACCTTGTGCCCTATTTTGGCGGCCATGATGTCTCTAGCATTGATGCCAAGGCACTGGTGGATTTTGGCAAGTGGCGTACAGAGAAGCTGGGACGCAAAGCGCATCACAGCACCATCAATACGCACAACACAGCTTTGAACCGAGTTTTGGATGAAGCAGAGCAGCGTGGCTGGATCACACATGCTATACGTCCAAAGCCTATCAATGACGGCATAAAGACCAAAAGCCGGGGTAGCTTTACCCGTGAAGAATACCGCATGATCTATGAAGAGCTGCGGGAGTTCCACAAACTCACAGACAAACCCATCACGTCTGGTACACGCGAAGTACTGCGCAACTATGTGCTGATCCTCGCCAACACAGGCATGCGGCATGGCACTGAAGCCCTAGACCTCAAATGGAAGAACCTGCTGTGGCTGCGCGAAGATGATCAGACCTATCTAGGTCTTTATGTAGACGGCAAGACAGGTCAGCGCCCATTGGTCGCTCGAGATCGCGCAATACGTCCATTTGAACGCCAAGTTGAAATGAACCCCAAACTCAAAGACATGAGTTTGAACGATGTGCTGGAAGCCAAGCTGGATGACTATGTGTTTGTCACACCACTTGGACAGCGCGTTGCACGTGCCAATTTATCCCGCAATTTTGAAAAACTCTTGGAAAAGCTCGGGCTGGTCTACGGGGCAGATGGCAAGAAACGTACGCTCTACAGCTGGCGGCACTTTTACGCGACACTGGACCTACAGCGCGGCGTCAGTACGCATGTGCTCAGCCGTCAAATGGGCAATAGCACAGGCGTGCTTGACCGGTTTTACAGCAAGCTATCGCCCTTTATGAACCCAGGCCTGCACTCGGGGCGTGATTTGCGGAACGAGCAGCTTGAGCGTCGAAACACTGCGGCCATGCAGGAGCAGGAGTCATTACTTGCTGAACCCGATCTCGTTACTGCTAAGCTCAGTAGGACTGACCAGGCCCCTGCCCTATCTGCCGCGGCAAAAGCGTTTGATCTGTTCGACGCTGGTAAACTCAGTGAAAGTGCTTTGTTGATTGCGCTAGGCGTGTCGCGTGCGGGCTATGATCCAAGCGAGGAGCTGCGGCTAAGAGCATTGATGACATTTGAGGCCGAGAGGCTCAGTGAAGATGGCTTGACGCGCGTACTTGGCGGTTAAGGGCGGAAAGCGGGCATTCGCTGTGCGTTCCACAAACGTCTGCTTTGAAAACACCTTGTAATTGCGTGCAAATCTACACGCAGCTAATGTGTCTATATGACAACCGAAAATACATTTATATCGCCAGAGAGACAGGCCCTTTTGGACACCTACGATCGATCTGACCGGTCGGCCGTTGGGTTCTCGATGGACTATCCCGACGGTCTTTCTTCGGGCATGCATTGCCACCCAAAGGCTCAGTTGATCTATGCGGTTTCGGGGGTCATGCGGATTGAAACGACCGATGCGTTTTTTGTTTTGCCACCCACGAAGGCGTTGTTTTTACCCGCAGATGAACAGCACTCCATTCTGATGGAAGGAGCGGTTGCGATGCGTGAGTTGTTCATTGAGCCAACTTTCGCTGAAAAAGTAGCAACCGAGGCTCGGGTTTTCGCAGTGACGCCCCTACTGCGTGAATTGATTGTTGCCCTTTGCGACGAGCCCGTGGACTGGGATGAAAGCGGACGGACACCGCATATTGTAGCGCTGATCCTGAGCGAGATCGCCTCAGCTAAAACACTGTTCACAAAGCTCCCCTCGCCGAAAGAAGCACGTCTATCTCGTGTCGCAAACGCAATTTTGGAAATGCCGTCCGATCCACGATCCCTCGAAGATTGGGCAGAAACCTGCGGCGCTTCGGGGCGCACATTAGCGCGGCTGTTCTACAAGGAAACGGGCATGACCTTTGGACAATGGCGGTTGCAGGCGCGCCTAAATGCAGCGTTCATCATGCTGGCAACTGACGGTGACATTTCCAAAGTGGCACAAAAGGTTGGGTTCAGCAGTCAGTCTGCGTTCGGGGTCGCCTTCAAACGAACCTTTGGCCTGACGCCAGCGCAGGCTCGGACGCTACATCTGGGCTAAGCCATCAATTTTGTCAGTTTCACAACAAAGGTTGTCCATCTGTTTCGGCCCGAACTGTGCTTTGAAAAGCGCAGAACGATATAGCATGAGGGAACAGCCTATGACTGTTGAACTATTCAAAGAAATCGGCGTGATCCGATCCCATGAACTTCAAGATGGACCGATCACCCCGGGTCAAATCCGCCGCAAGGCTTTGGAAGCGGGCGACCTCTGGGTTGGCGAATGTCACGTAACGGCGCTTGATGAGCCAAGCCAGTGGCATCACCACAAGGACTTTGACAGCGTAATGTATATGCTATCAGGGCGTATTCGCGTTGATCATGGTTCTGGCGGCAAGGAGTCGTTTGAGTTGGGTGCTGGTGACTACGCGTATTTCCCACGCCGGCTGATCCATCGCTGCCAAATTCTCGAAGGGGATGACGATGTGCGCTACGTCTTCCTTCGCATTGGTAAAGGCGAAACCTTGGAAAACGTCGACGGCCCTGACGCCTAAGACATCCTGAAATACTAAGACCAAAGTGACTGATATGATCGAAGATCTCTCAAAGTGGACACCCCGCCCCAGACCCTCAACCGATGTATTTGAAGGACGCTTCGTGCGCCTCGAAAAGCTCAACGCCAACAAACATGCCGATGGTCTGTTTGACGCCTCTGCACAGCCCGACGGTGAAGAACGTTTCCGTTGGTTGCCCGATTTTCCGCCCAACGATCGCGCGGAGTTTTACGGGTGGGTCGAGAACGTCGCCGCAAGCGAAGACCCCATCTTTTTCGCTGTAATCGACAAGGCGACGGGTAAAGTGGCTGGCCGTCAGACCCTGATGCGCCTCGATCCCGCCAATGGCGTTGTAGAGATCGGCCATATCTATTGGGGCCCTCTCGTTTCTCGGACCCCCGCCGCGACAGAGGCGCTTTACCTCTTTGCGCGACATATCTTTGACGATCTGGGATACAGACGTTTCGAATGGAAATGTAACAACGAAAACCTCCCATCCAGACGCGCTGCTGAACGGTTTGGCTTCCGTCACGAAGGGGTGTTCCATCAGCATTTGATCGTCAAAGGCCGCAACCGCGATACCGCATGGTTCGCGATGCTCGATAAGGATTGGGCAGCACTGCGCCCCGCCTATGATGCGTGGCTGTCCGAAGATAACTTTGATGAACACGGCCAACAGCGTCGTAAGCTGGAAGATTTCCGAGCGGAGTTTGCTTCTCCCAGTGAGTGACAGCTAACCATTCGTCACCCAAACTGGACGCGCGATATCTGAAGCGTGAATGTTCAGTTTGGGCCGGACACTCCACTCAAAATTTGAGCTCACATTCGGTCTTAGCCCTTTGCTTTACACTTGCCAAACTGGCTTCAAGTCTCCGCTCACCTCTCGATGTCAAACGGCTTCCGCGGCCGGATATCCTCGAGCGCAGCATAGAACGCAGGCAACACCAGCAAGATCAAAACCGTTGCCGCCAGCAAGCCAAAAACAACCGAGATAACGAGTGGTTTCAACGTCTGGGCTTGCGTCGAAGTTTCGAACAGTAAAGGTGCCATTCCCATGATGGTCGTTGACACCGAGACAAAAATCGGTCGGAAGCGCGACCTGACAGCCTCTCCTGCGGCCAGTGCGGCAGAAAGCCCTTCGGCGCGGCGTTCATTGATGACGCCGACCAATAAAATCGCGTTGTTCACAACAATACCGGCAAGAGACGCGGCCCCAACGAGAGACGGCATGGAAATATTGTAGCCCATAAGGACATGGCCCCAAATCACGCCTAGAAAAGCAAGTGGGATGGTGATCATCACAATGATCGGCTCAACATAGCTTCGGAACTGGAAGCTGAGAACAATGTAGATACCTACCAAGCCGATCAAAAAACCGCGCAGGATCGAGGCGACGGTCTCGGCTGAATTTGCGGCTTGTCCTCCAACTTCGAAGTCAAGGCCTGGGGTTGCAGACACCAAATCAGGAAGAAAACCATCGACCAGTTGAGCGGTGATAGCGTCAGCGTTGCCGATGCGACCGTCTACGTCAGCAGCAATGGTTAGTGTCCTCAAACCATTACGCCGTGTGATGCCTCCCCATCCACGTGCCTCGTCAATGGTAACGATGCTCGATAGCGGCACGGTCACTCCGTCGGGTAGGGCAATTCTGAAGTCATTTAGGTCGGCGCGGGTAACGCGCTCAATATCCGGCAGGCGCACTTCAAGATCCCAAGCAAGATCACCGCGCCAGATTTCAGAAAGTTGGGTACCAAGAAAAGCGGCACGAAGTTGGCCAGCGACATCAGTGGCAGTCAGTCCAAGCGCCTCTGCACCTGGCAATAAGGTCAGTCGCAACTCAGTTGCGCCGGGTCGTAGATCGAGGATCGCGTTGCGTACGCCGGCGTAGGTTTCGAGTTCAGCCAAAGTAGTACGCCCTGCCGCTTCGAGCGCGACAAGGTCAACGTGTGTGAGGCGCAATTCAACAGCGATACCCTGAGGGCCAATCCCCGGCTCAGTCAGGATTAGCGATGATACCCCGGCCAATGAGCCGATCTCTTCTCGCCATAGAGTGACAATCTCATCCAAAGAATTTGCTCGGGTCTCAGCGCCAAGAAGGTCCACTGCAACAGTGGCTACATGAGCGCCATTTTCGCCTGTCGAAAGGTTGCGGCCAAGTCGGGTAATGCGACGGATCACGAGTGTCTGCGCCGCAGGCTGTTCGGGGGAAAGGCGTTCATTTACGCGGTCAAGAGCAGCCTCAACCTGCACAACGGCTTCTGTCGCTCGTGCCAGTGGGGTACCGGCAGGCAGCATCAATCGCGCCTCAAGAACATCGCCATCTATTTCAGGCATAGCCTCCCGCTTGACCACCCCTCCCACGAGAGCGCCAACTGTCAGGATTAGGGCCCCAATAGCGAGACCTGCAACCAGCCAGCGCGCCTTGATTGCTGCGTCAGCCAGACGGCCCACACCACGTTCACGCAAGGTATCGAAGCCTGCATCAAATCGAGTCCGGAAACGAGACGGAGTGGTCTTTTTCATTCCGCCTTTTAGGTGATGTGGCAATATAAAAAAGGCTTCGATAAGCGAAGCGGCGAGGGCCGCCAACAAGACGACAGGCAGAACTTCGAGCACGGCTCCCAATTCACCTGCCAAAAAAGCCAGAGGTAGAAATACTGCCAACGTCGTTAGGAATGACGATATAACGCCAGGGGCTACAGCTTTGACGCCTTTCGTTACAGTTTCGACTGTCGGATCTTCAGCGGCATGCACCGCAATGGAATCCGCAATCACAATAGAGTCGTCCATTACGATGCCGATAGCCATAAGAAGCGCAACCAACGTCATCATATTCAAGCTGAGACCAGTCAATGCCATCCAGAGGAATGCACCGGCAAAAGCAACGGGCAAGCCCATTGCCGCCCAGATCGCAAAGCCAGGGCGAAAAAACAAACTCATGACGATGACGACTAGAACAAGGCCGATCACCCCGTTCTGCACCAGCATCACCAATCGATCGCGGATGATGGATGTCACGTCCTGAACGACCTCAACCTTGATTGAGGCAGGTAGGCGATCCGTTTCCTCAACTACAAGCGTTGCCACGCCGTCCAGCACGCGCAATGCGTCTGCATTGAGCGCTTTCGCCACGTCAAGCACGATAGCAGGAGCGCCATCGACGAAGGCGCGATCGTGCGGCGGCTCGAAGCGCTCCTCGATCAACGCAACGTCGCTCAGCGTCAGAGTAGCACCATTCGGTAGCACCATAACGGGGATCGTGGCCAGCTCAGCAGCGGTGTCACGTTCAGCGGTGAAGCGCACAGTAAGTTCGGCACCATCTCCCTCAAGCGTTCCGATAGGCAGGTCAATGTTTTGCGCAGCGATAGCCATAGCAAGTGCCGCGGGTGTGAGCCCGTGGCCTTCCATTACTTTGCGCGAGACAGAAATTGTAAGGGTGCGGGTGCCCAACCCTCCGCGTGTAACACGGGCAACGCCAGGCAGAGCTGTCAAGCGGTCCGACAGTCCGTCTGCGTAGAAATCCAACTCGCTTAAGGGGAGATCGCCCGAGATGGCAACTGATGTGACAGGATCGGTGCGATGTAGTTCACGGACCACAGCCGGATCTGCGCGTTCTGGGAAGGTGTCGATGGCCGAAACCTCGGTCCGCAGAGAGTTAACGAAGCGCAAAGCATCATTGCCAGGCGCCATTGTGGCTACTGCTCGCGCGCGACCAGCCTGTGCGGTGCAGGTGAAGGTTTCTAGCCCCTCGACACTTTGCACACCGTCCCACAGGGGCGCGCAGATAGCTGTTTCCACATCCTCGGCAGCCGCCCCTCTGTAGGGTACGACAATCTCGGCTTCCACTGCGCGGAAATCAGGGAAGGTCTCGCGCAAAAGTCCAGGCGCCGCAAAGAAACCTGCAGCAAGAAAAAGAAGCAATAGAAGATTGCCCGCCGTCGGATGGCCCGTGAACCAACGTATCATTGATGAACCTCGATCGCGGTCAGCGCCATTCCAGGAATAGCAGGAGCGATGTCGTCGATGACGACAATGTCGCCCGGCTCGATCCCGTCGGCGATGACGATGCGCCCGTTCTGAGAAAGGGCAACTGAGACCGGACGCAATTCTAAGAGGCCACCATGACCCAAGACGCGTACCATTCCGCCGTGGAGCGCTGTTTCAGGAAGTACAACTGCGTCGGTGAGAGGCTCGCCTTCAAAGGAAATCAGCACTTGCATGTTTGGAACCAGCGGCAGGCGGCTTGGTGGGTTAGCTCCAGCATATGGATCATCAACGACCACCACGACCGGCACGGTCCGAGCGCGAGCATCAAGCGCCCCTTCGACCCGACTAATGCGGGCTGACCAGATCTGCGATGGATCTGACAGCGGACTTAGAACCACATCAACTTGCGTGAAGGGCATGGCGCGCATCATCTCTGAAACAGAGATTGTATCAGACGTGTCGCCAAACAAGCCACGAAAGCTATCGATCGGCAGATGCGCGACGACCTCAGCGGCAGCGATGCCATTTGCCCGGACAACGACCTGACCGGGTGCGACGGTTTGAAACCGCTCGGCAGCGACCTCGGTGACTCTTAGATCGAAAGGCGTCCTTATCTCGGTGTGCTCCAGTGCCCTCAAGGCCCGCGCAATTGCAGCTTCGCTACGTGCGATCTGTGCTGTGATCCGAGCCTCACGAGGCGGGATCAATGCGAGGCTGTTTTCCAGTTCGGCAACAGTGCGGCGTGCCAGTAGGGTTGCGCGCTCAGCATCATCAGCGCGGGACTGGGAAATCGTCTCCTGAGCGGCCAACGTGCTAATGCGCTCCAGATCAGCTTCGGCAAGAACGAGCCGCTCGCGTTCCAATTCCAATATCCGGGCAGTGTTGGTCGCTTCAGTAGCCAATTGCGCGCTTTCAGCGTTAAAAGCCAACAGGTCTGCCTGGGCCTGAGCCAAAGCAAGCTCGTAATCGGCAGGATCAATACGCAGCACCTTGGTCCCGGCCGGGATCAAGCGTCCGGGTTCCAAGTCGGGGTGACGCCAGATCACCTCCCCCTGCACCTCAGCAACCGCAACCCAGGTATCGGCCGCACGCAGGTTTCCCCAAACATTGATCGTGGGGCGAATAATTTCTGTCGCGGCCGTAATAACCCGGACTGGCAGAGCAGGCGCTGCACTCTCAATCCGATCTGGGCCGGGAGCAGACGAAATCAACCAGACGGCGACAGCGATACCAAGCGCGATGGGTGGTGCAGCAAAGAGCGGTGCTATACGCATGAGGTCATCCTTTCGCTACGCGCATCCGCGCCAACGTGCCATCGCGCAGCACGAAGTGGTGGTAGAATGCACCCACGACATGAAGGGCCACTAGCGCCAACAGCACGATTTTCATCACGTTGTGCCCCTGCGCAGCGGCCTCAACACCTCCGAACCACGCGACAGATCCGCTCACCGGCATCAGGATCATCAACGCATAGAGGCCAAAATGAGTGAGTTTGGCGAGCGCCCCCTGAAGCTTGTTGGCTTCAATTGCTTCCGGCACACCATGCCGGGCGCGCAGAGATATTCGCCACAGTGCAAAGAGCAAGACGAGGGCACCGCCCCCGACATGGGTAAAGACGAGCGGATCGAAGCCGATTTCCATCCCGTCAGTCACGCGATCCCACGCTGCCGAAATCGCACCCTTGAAGAGGTATTGCTGGGCGATCAACGCAAAGACCAGCCAGTGTAAAACTATTTGCAGGCGAGAATAGCCCGAGGGGACAGTTTTGACATTCATGGCAGGGACCTTTGTAACTGGACTGAAGACTCGGGATAGTAGTTGTTGGCGCCTCCCTTATATGTTAGTGAGTTATAACTAACAAGAGGTGACAAATGTCCAGCCGTCAGAGTGCTGAAGAGCGAAAGACGCAGATCGTGGCTGCGGTGTTAAAATTAGCCGATGAGATTGGCCCTGATCGGTTAAGTACAACAGATGTCGCACGCGCCATTGGCCTCAGCCAGCCTGCGATCTTTCGCCACTTCCCGACCAAAAACGAACTCTGGCTGGAAGTGGCCGAGTATATCGCGGAACAGCTAAATACAGCTTGGAGCGCAGCAGAACTCTTTGCTAATGGGCCGAATGATCGATTGAAGGCTTTGATCGAAGCGCAGCTATCAGAAATTGCCCACACGCCGGCCTTGCCATCAATCTTATTCTCCCGCGAATTGCAGGTAGAAAATCCTGGCTTGCGCAATGTGTTTCGCGAAATTCTCAGCGCGTATCAAAGTCGATTGGTTTCTGCGATCCGAGATCAGCAGGCGTCTGGGGATCTGCAGGGTGACGAAAGTCCCGAAGACATCGCCATTTTGCTAACCTCGCTTGTGCAGGGTATCGCAATCCGATGGACCCTTGGAGCACGTGGCTTTTCTCTCGTTGATGAAGGATTGCGCTTGTTTGACGTACAAATGGGGCTGCTACGCAGATAGAGGAGAGCCTTGTACGCTTCTGAGAAGCTGCGGCGCAGCGATCGGCCAGAGACCGAACGGCAGCTTTGGGCCGTAAGTGACAATCAAAGTAGCTCCACCGCTGCACTGAGTTGCTCCGCATTCACATCAATGTAGCGCTGTGTTGTTGAGATATGAGAATGCCCGGCAAGCTCAGCCAGCAAGCGCACACCAACGCCTTTGTTTGCTAGCCGCGTGATATATGTTCTGCGTCCCGAGTGACTTGATGCATCCTTTAGCCCTACTGCTTTATAGATATCCAAGAACAGCTGGCACATGGTATTGGCCGAGAAGTGTCCACCTTTTTGGCTTTCAAACAGAGCCCGATTTGGATCACTGAGGTTTAGTCCAGCAGCAAACTCTGCCAATGCTTTGCGCAAACGTTGGTTGAGATACACGGTTCGCGTTTTGCCGCCTTTGCTCTGCGCCGCGCTCAGGATGAACTGCTCACGCACATTGCCCTCTTCATCAAATACATCACCGCGTTTGAGTGCTGCCAGCTCCTTGGCCCTTAGTCCTGCGTAAAAGCTGAACAGGACGATGGTTTCGTCGCGAGTTGGATGACGGCGGCTACGGCAGTAGTGTAAAACTCGACGCAGCTGGGCTTCGTTGAGTGTTTGTGCCTGGCGCATAGTGTAATCCCCTCAAAACATAATCATTTGCTATAAATGACTGTAAAGTCTGAGGTTTCGGTTGGTCGACCTGATCCTCCCCCACTGAAGTGGTCCGCCCCTATAGTTAGGAAACGGAGGATCAGATATGGGAATCAAACGACACAAGCCTGAAGAGATTGTCACGAAGTTACGGCAGGTTGAGGTGCTTTGCGGCCAAGG
>NZ_JALKBE010000007.1 GCF_023015885.1 Aliiroseovarius sp. S1123 | reverse complement strand
AAAACACTACAACACCAAACGACCGCATAGTGCTCTGGGCTACCGCCCACCGGCCCCTGAAACCATCGTCCCGATGGAACAAACGCCAATCATGCACTAACATTCAAACTGGACCATTTAGGTGGGGCTGATCAACCAAACGTTTCTGGAATGCAGCACGTAGTTGAAGCGGTGACGCTCGAGTTGTCTGTGTCGGCCCAGACACACACCTTAGACCATGTAATAATTTCTGGATCGGTATGCGTTACTCAAACCGTAGTGCACCAACTCAAACGAGTTAAAACCTTTAAGTTCACAATGTGGAAAGGGTTGTCCAAATGATCCAAAGCACTGAGTCTCGCGTATTTTACTTATAGGAGGAGAAAAACAATGACTATAAGTGCTTTCATCAAAGGTTCTTGGGACGCTGTAATGGACGAGTCACAGAACCCCTTAAGAAACTACTCGTTGCCTACTGCTCACATGCTAATGCAAGTGCTGGCTTGGATGTGGAGTGCAGTGTTTTCTATTTCGGTTGGCAGCTATTTTGTGTTTGGCGTTACAGCCATAGGGCATGTACTTTTGATCGCGGGTGTTTTCATCACGCTCATGGTTTTCCGAAAGGCTAATACAAAAAACTGATCTGATTAGGATGCTTATCCCAATCTCTTTTGCTCAAAAATTGCGCCACTTCTTCGGGGTAAGTAGAAAGCGAGGTTTGGATATGAATCGAACCTCAAGCAAGGAAACTCATAGCGGGCGCATCGAGGCCGGGTATGCAAAACTACGGCCAGAATACAATTTGTGTGTGATCAGGCGAAACTGGAAAAGCGGCATTGACGATCAATAGAAGCCAATTTCCTGAACATCGACTTGGGCTTGGTGGTCTCGACCATAAGCCACGACTCCTAGTAACTTTATCGAACCTGCGCGTGGTTCCGATCTGAGCATCCGGCCAGATGCCTTGAAGGCAGAAAATGGGATGCGCACTTCCGTCCACTGTGACGTGACTTCGAAGCTTGCTTGGTAATACTGCCACGGCAGCACCGTTCCGCCAGTGCGAAGATGTATGAAATACGTTTGATCGTTCCCGCGGGTGATGAGCCTTACACCCTTTGTATCGTTTGAAAGCTTCGTGCTGAGTTCTGTTCGGAACTGAATGAAGCCACCACGATTTTCAGTACTGACATTACCTGTCATTCGCGCATACCCAGCCCCATTCTCCTTCTGAAAGCGGACTTGACCTGTTGAGACGCCGCCCATAACAGTGTCGGCAAAAAACTCCCAACGGCTTTGGGGGGCATTGTCAAAAGTTTCCAGCATCACTTGTTCTCCGAAAGCGGATGTCGCGAAACAACCGAATGAAAGGCAAAAGCCCAGAGCCGCCGCAAGTGTTTTCATTGACCTTCATCCCAATTCAATAGCGCTACAATGAAATTGTGTTTGGTCGCTCAATGTTTCAAGGACTTGCCAGCGAAAGCGTTCGACTGCCCCTCGACCACTCTGGAAAAGACTCTGGGAAATCCCGTCATGCTTCGAACCTCGAGTGGTCCAAAGGCCCCTTTGAGCCGTAATAGAAGAAATAGGAGACGCTGAAATGATCCGATTAGCAATGTTGCACGCGCTCGCTTTGGCAGCCTTTGGCGCGAAAACACTGAAATTGACCGCGTCCTGCGGGTCTATCGGGGATGTTCTGATTTGAAACTTGCGCGCAACGTTACCCCCTCTAAACTGACCCTTTTCTACGACGGCTCATGCCCGCTGTGTGTGTCGGAAATCGGATACTACAAACGGTCTGATCGTGAAAAGGCATTGGAGTTCATCGACGTTTCATCCGAGCGATTTTCAGGGGATGGAAGGATCAACAGAACCGAAGCGATGGCACGGTTCCATGTTCGATTGGCTGACGGTCGGCAAGTTTCTGGCGCGCAGGCGTTCGTCGAGGTTTGGCGTCTCGTCCCAGGCTGGCGCTGGCTGGCAAGGCTGGCAGGCCTTCCAGGCGCAGTGCGCGTTTTGGAAGTGTTTTACAGTCTGTTCTTAAGAGCTCGTCCCGTAATCGTGAGCGGTTTTACGAAAATGCAGAAGGTAACCGGCAGGTCCTCATGAAAAACGTCGGTTCGTTTCTTCTTTTCCTAGTTTTGGTCATGGGAGGTGGAATCGTTATTGGAACGCTCACCGCGCCGGGCGAATGGTATCAGAACCTGCAAAAACCCTTCTTCAATCCACCGAACTGGTTATTTGGACCAGTGTGGTCGGTGTTGTACTTGGCAATCGCCTTCGTTGGCTGGCGCGTATGGCGGCACAAATATCTCGCTAATTTGCAGCGCCTCTGGATAATTCAGATGGCCTTGAACTTCTCTTGGTCGCCGGTGTTTTTTGCCGCTCAGAAGCCCGCGTTGGCGCTTGTCATCATCCTCTGCCTGCTACTGACCATAGCGGTCTTTATTCGGGCAGCGTGGCAATCAGATCGACCGTCCGCTTTGCTTTTCGCTCCATACATCGCTTGGGTGGGTTTTGCCTCAGCCCTGAATGCCGCGATCGTTTCTCTCAACTAATCAGGAGATCGGCTTTGGAAGAACATGCACTCGTCATTGGTGCCTCAGGTGGCATCGGTCAGGCCTTGGCAAATGAACTGAAGGCGAGGGGAACGCATGTGACATGCCTTTCTCGCTCGCGGGACGGTCTGGACATTACCAGCGAAGATGCTGTGTCTACGACCCTTGGACGCCTTCAGCCCCAGTTTGACAGGATCATCGTGGCGACCGGCATCTTGTCGGGCGAAAAAGGACCGGAAAAGTCGCTGTTTGCCTTGTCCGCAGATGAGATGGAAAATCTGTTCGCGGTGAACACGATTGGGCCTGCTTTGGTTCTGAAACATGCCAAGCGCTTGTTGCCAAAAGATAAGAGAACCGTTTTTGCGGCACTCTCCGCGCGTGTTGGATCGATCGGGGACAATGGCCTTGGCGGCTGGTATTCTTACCGCGCCTCAAAAGCTGCCCTCAACCAGGTGATCAGAACGGCGTCGATCGAATTGAAACGCACGCATAAGCATCTGGTTTGCTCTGCCTTACACCCCGGTACAGTAGAGACGGAGTTCACACGGAACTACCCGCAACATAAGACGGTTCCCCCACAAGACGCGGCGAGCAACCTGCTGAATGTCATCGACAACCTTACGCCTGACGACAGCGGACAGTTTTTCGACTGGGCCGGGAAAAGGGTTCCATGGTGAGCGCGCCCTCTGAACCGAGTACCACCAGCGACCGCCCACGTATCGTTCTGATCCTAGGGGATCAGCTTTCACCCGACATGGATGCATTGAGGAACGCGAACCCGGATAAAGACATTGTTCTGATGGCAGAGGTTCTCGATGAAGCCACCTATGTCCCGCATCACAAAAAGAAAATTGCGTTCATATTCTCGGCCATGCGCCATTTTGCCCAGGAGCTTAGGGCAGCCGGGTGGCAAGTCAGTTATACGCGCCTGACCGATCCTGAAAACACTGGATCGCTACGCGGCGAGGTTCAGCGTGCCGTCACCCAGCACCGCGCCGGCGGTGTAATCGTGACCGAACCGGGCAAGTATCGGTTGAAAGCCGACATGCAGGCCTGGCCTGATGAACTGCACGTGGACGTTCACTACTTGGAAGACACTCGGTTCCTGGCCAGCCATGCAGAGTTTCAACGCTGGACCAAGGGACGCAAACAGCTTCGAATGGAATTTTTCTATCGCGAGATGCGCCGGAAGACCGGCTTGCTGATGCAGGACGATCAGCCCGAGGGCGGCAGGTGGAACTACGATGCAGAGAACCGCAAACCCGCCAAACGCGACTTGTTCATGCCCCAGCCGTTTCAGATCAGTCCGGACGCCATTACAAACGAGGTCCTTGATTTGGTCGAGGCCGAGTTTGCCGACAATTTCGGCACGCTTCGCCCGTTCTGGTACGCCGTCACACGGGACGGCGCGCATGATGCTCTCAGCCATTTCATCGAACACTCACTACCCCATTTCGGGGACTATCAGGATGCGATGCTGGACGGAGAACCATTTCTGTATCACGCGGTTCTGTCGCTCTACATTAATGTCGGCCTGCTAGACCCACTAGAAGTATGCCGCCACGTCGAAAAGGCGTATCTTGATGGCGACGCACCACTCAACGCCGCCGAAGGATTCATTCGGCAAATTATCGGCTGGCGCGAATTCGTTCGCGGTGTCTATTGGTTGAAGATGCCCGGTTATACTGATGAGAATTTCTTCTCTGCAGAGCGTGATTTGCCCGCGTTCTTTTGGACCGGCGAAACCGATATGGCCTGCTTGTCGGCAGCAATCGGCCAGACCCGTGAATACGCCTACGCACATCATATCCAACGGTTAATGGTGACCGGAAACTTTGCCTTGCTGGCCGGCGTGGATCCCAAGCAAGTTCATGAATGGTACCTGGCCGTTTATTTGGACGCCTACGAATGGGTCGAGGCGCCAAACGTCATCGGGATGAGCCAGTTTGCCGATGGTGGCCTGCTCGGATCCAAGCCGTATGCGGCGAGCGGTAATTATATAGACAAAATGTCTGATTACTGCGGCCAATGCAGATTTGACGTGAAGAAGAAAACCGGCGAGTCCGCCTGCCCGTTCAATGCACTCTATTGGGATTTCCTTATCCGAAACCAAGCCAAGTTGCGGTCCAATCCACGTCTGGGACATGTCTTTCGGAATTGGGACAGGATGGACGAGGACAAAAAATCCGCCTACCTTGCCCATGCAAACACAATGAAAGAAGCTCTTTAACCAACAAGCAAAGCCTGTGCTGGACATAGGGCTCGTCAGCCCAAGCGTTTCACGATGTTAGCGGCACTATTTCATCATCTTCTGTCTCGCAGTTCTTAGCGATGCAGTACTAAACAACGATTCCGTGATACCCGATTAAACTGAAGATCGAATAATTCAGATTGACCTCTTCCAACTTGGTTCAGTCCTCGTTTTTCCATTGCCTGCGTCGAAACTACCGCAACATTCGTCACTTGTGCTCCGAAGCCGCAGTACGCTGCGATAGTTCCACAGGTTGCTTCGGCGTGTTCACCACATCTCTCACCCAAATCGAGTGACACAGAGGTGACACAGGACTGCATGCAAACTGGTGACACGATGTGCGAACGGTAGACGGATACCGCCTAACCTGTTCAAACTATTATCTAATCTGGGAAAGAGATTTGGTGGAGCCTAGCGGGGTCGAACCGCTGACCTCTTGCATGCCATGAGAGAGATCAGTCAGTCAGGTCAGTCGAGGTGATTGAACGGAAATGGGTGGAAGTGAACCTAACTGACGGCTCGCTGGAACTGCGGCAATCCAAGTTAAAAGTGCACTTTCGTGCAAACTGGTAGAAATTCGTTAAGTTTGGTTTTGGTGACCAGAGGGTGACAAGGAACGAGGTCCCGCAGATCGCAAGTATCTTCAAAGGGCAGCCTAGAAACTGGGCCGCTCAATGCAGGACTTATGCCCTATGAGATTGGACGAAATCACGAGTTAGCGCTGTTTCAGGATCGCGCGATTTCAGGGGGCCTAATTGGTTCCCTCAGCGTGCGCGGCCTAAGGTCAGTTACCTTGAGTTCGGTCAATCAGCCTTCCTGCGCCCTCTCCACGTCATATGGGGATTTGTATCATCCCGCCGAATACTCTGCGGTGAGTGCATCCCGTTTCACTTTACCTGTTTCCCCATAGGGCAGCCTGTCTCTCAGGAAGACTCTATACTCGTACAAGGCGTTGAAGCCGCTTTTCAAACACCGCTCAAGCGCTTCAACGTCAAATTCCGCCCCCCCGGAGACAGCGACCCCAACAGCGTCAATTCCAGTCTCAGTGGGCAGGCGGAACACCGCGACCTCCGACACCATACCCATCTTCAGGATGGCTTGTTCGACCACCATTGGGGACACCTTGTTCCCGCCTGTGTTGATCAGGTCTGACTTTCGGCCAACCAGAACAAGCTCCCCACTTTTTTGCAAATGCCCTATGTCCCCGGTCGAGACCCAGCCGTCTTGATCCGCCAGCGCTTCGTCGCCAGGATAGTTCTGGGTCTGCAAATTCCGAGGGGGCTTCATAAACAGCTCCCCTCCTGTTTCTGTGGGGGAAAGCGCGCCATCTTCAGTGACGAATTTGAAGTCGAACCCCGGCCAGATACGTCCGACCAATCCCGGGGTCGCCTCGGTGTTACGCGCCCGCGCACAGGCGATAGTGTCAGTCTCGGTACTGCCGTAGTCGGTAAAAACCTCGGCACCGAAGATGCGTTCGCAATCCTGCGCAAAGCTGGCCGACAGCGCACCGCCTCCAACATTGATGCGCTCAAGCAACGGCGTTTGGATGTCGGCATCCGCAGCGAACTCTGCCAAGCGTTTCAGGTGGATAGGTGGCACAAACGCATGGGTAACCTTGCAATCCACCAACGTTGTCAGCGTTTGCTCGACAGACCACAGCATCGGCATCTGCATCTGCATCTGCAACAGCGCCGTGGCCACGGATTTAATACCGATCAAAGTTCCATAATTATGCGCAACCAGAACCGGCCCGTTCAGTTCGCCCCGTGCGACGAGGCCGTTGTTGATACGTGCCATGAACACCTCTTCGGTATCACGACGCAACTTGGGAAGCCCGGTGGTGCCCGATGTCGCGTGAATGATCCCGCCGCCCGGCGTAATCGGAGTGTAGGTTTCTGCAGGCCCCGCCCACGTAGCATCGAAAACGAGCGAATTGGGATGGTCAGTAAGCTTGCCATCCGAGGAAACGATAGACCAATCAACCCGGATTGGACCATTTTGCAGCATGGTCTCGGGCGTGACGGCGATCGGATAGGCACCAAGGCGCATGATCGCAAACTTCAGGGCGGCAAAGGCAACCGGTTCGCGATGGTCGACGACAACATGATGCCCCGGCTGCACCCCCGCTTGGGACATCCGTTCAGCAAACCGCAAGATCGCATCAAAGAAATCCTGAAAAGTGACCACGCCGCCGCTTGGCTCGATGAAGGCCGGTTGGCGACCGAACGCGGTGCAAACTCTCTCGATCCGCTCTGAAAATGTACTGCCCATCTGTGTCACCTTGCTGTTCGAACGTCCAAGGAACTATCTGAAGCCTCGCACCTTTTCTACTGTTGTGCTATCCGAAATACGCAATGGAAATGACCCCTTGCTTCAGACAGTGGAAGATATGAATGACCGCAAGTTTGTTTGATCTGTTTTCGCGTACAGCGAACACTTTCCCCGACCGAATTGCGCTGATTACGGAAAGCAGCCAGATGTCTTTTCAAGACATTCTCGATCTGGTTGGCGTTTTGGATATGCAGCTTCAGACCCGTGGCGTGCGCGAAGGTGACGTGGTGGTTCTTTCCACCGCGCGGGCCGAGATGGTGATCGCTTTTGCACTGCTTCTGTCAAAACGTTCCCTGAGTGTCATTTTCGCGCCGGTTGAACGTGCGATGGCCGCCGGAATCGACTTCGACAGGGTCATATCAACAAAAGCCCATCCGGACCTTCCTGAGGACAAACAGATCATCATCAGCCCAGAATGGTTTACCCTGATGGGGGCGGTTCCAGAGCTGGGCGCGCCAAGCAGCCGCGGCAACGGTACCTTCGTTTTCTCGACTTCAGGTACCACGGGCCAACCCCGGTTTGTAAACTTCCCCGAAGCCAGCCGACTGCATGATGTGTTGGCCATGCGTACGATCCCGGAAGACGACCTGCAGCGGATACGCTTTATGACCACTGCCGGGGCCAACACAGGCCTTGCCATGAACAACAACCTGTCAGTGATCTTGGCAGGTGGGTCAGTGGTTGCGCTGGACAAAGACAGCTCCAAAGCGCTCCAGTTTGCCAACCTTTGGCGGGTCTCGCATCTGATGACCATGCCTGCGGTCATTCAGCAGGCGCTGCAAATGCCAAACGCCACGCAGTATCTATCGACACTCGAAGAAATCGAGATCGGGGGGGCGCAGGCACCTGATCCATTGCTGGCAGAGCTTTCAACAGTTACACGCGCGTCGATCGTCACCTCGTTCGGCGCGACGGAAACCGGTGCCCTCTTTCGCAGACCTGTCGCCGAAGGCACTGCGCGCCAACCGGGCGAGATCGGATATCTGTTCCGCGATGATGTTGACATCATTTTTCTCGACGAGACCCTAAAGGTGCAACCAGACGCGGAAGAGGGGATCATTGGCATTCGGCTTCCCGTCGAGGCACCCCGCGCGTATTTGGGAGAGGATCAGTTGCAGGGCGGAACGGGCTTCAATGACGGCGTGTTTGTGTCCGGGGACTGGGGTAAACGAGACGGCGATGCGTATTTCGTCACCGGACGCATGAAACGCATTCTGAACCTTAACGGGTCAAAGTTCTCATTGGACGAAATTCACTTCTGGCTTGGCACACATCTTCCCGAAGGAGCGGAACTTGCTGTGGCTGCGACGAAGGATCCACACGGGATGGAGCAGTTGGAAATCTTCGTCGCGAACGCCAACAATGTCTCGCGTGCGGATCTGGATCGCGCCTTGTCGAAACGCTGGAAATACCTGAGCATCGGCCAATACCACGAAATCGAGAAGATGCCGTTGACCGACAGCGGCAAGATCGACTTCCGCGCCCTTACACAAATGGCGTAAGCGAACTGACCAAAGAAAAGGCCGCCCGAAGGCGGCCTTTCTTTTTATCGTGATCTCGTTCTTAGATCAGAACTGGAAACCAATCCGAACACCGGCAGTTACCAGAGGCGAACGGATCTTATCATCCGACCCACCGCCTTCTTCGTTGTAGTTCATGACCTGACGACCAGTCAGATCTGCACCAATGAACATGCCGTTATCAAGGTTGGTCTGGAAACCAACGCCCAGCGAAATACCGTTGGGGTTGCCATCAAGATCATCCTCGATGATCGACTGCGCGGTCCAGTAGCCAAGGCTTGCATAAAGCATGCTGCTTTCGCCGATGACCGTACCAACGCGAGCGCGCAGGTCGAACATGTTTGTCAGGCCGTAGGAGTAGCCGGGATCATTGTCGTAGCCGTTATAGGTGTGGCCTGGCGAATAGGCCAGTTCGACACCATAAACCAAGCTTTCGCCTGCCCAGTTGTGACCTGCGAAGATCGAAAAGTCCGGCTTGGCGCTCACACCGTAGTCATAGTCCAGATCTTGGAACTGACCAGCTGTCGTGCTGATCCCAAGACCGCCATAGAACCCGGCGAATTCCTGCGGATCGGCCTGTGCGGCCGTCGCCATTGCCATCGTGCTGACTGCGCCGCCAGCTACGACTGCAACGATTTCTCTATTTGCATTCATTGCATACTCCCCTCAAATGCTTGCTTTCCGAAACCTAATTCTGAAACTACTTAGTCCATTGCGTTTTTTCTACACAAAAGAGTATGGCTCGTTCAATTAAGCCATATTGTAATATTTTGTGTCACCGTCGCCACGATCCGCGTGTAATTCCACCCACTTCAATCTACTTTTGATTGCATCCTGTGTGCGCTATTCATGTTTACATGACCTACCAATGCGCACCTTACGTTGCTTTCTGCGAATCCCGAGCTGCTTTTGCCTGTTCGATACAGGCTTTGCGATCTGGCTTTCCGCTGGCAATCCGGGGAATAGCCTGCGTGAAAATGAACCGGTCAGGGACGACTTCCGAGGAGAACGCCGAGGCCAGCATAATTTTGGCTTCGAAGATGATGTCGGGCCTTACAGCCCCTTCATCCGCCTGAACAAGAGCCACCAGAAAGCCCTGCTTTCCTTCTTCCTCGAGCAAGAAAACGATCGCGTCATTTACGCCCGGAACCGCCTGCAGTGTGAACTCCAGCAGATTGATATTCACCTTGATTCCACCAAGGTTAAGTATGTCACTTTGTCGGCCGATCGTGGCAAAATCGCCTTCACGGCTAATGACCCCCTTGTCCCCGGGATAGAACCACCCATCGCGAAAAGCTTGACCTTCTGCCGAGGCATTCTTCAGATAGCCGGGCGCAAGATAGGCGTTACGGATTCGGACAAACCCCTCGGCCCCTGGCGCAACCCGCTGCCCCGCGTCATCCACAATCTCGACGTCTGAATCACGCCATAGCGTTTCGGTCCGCACGGTCCCATCGTCAACAAGGGTTTTTCGGTTTTGCAACACTATGCTGGTCTCGGTCGCCCCGTATGTGTTCACAACAACTTCGAAGTTCTGCAACAATGATGCCGCCAATGCCTCGGACATACCATCGCCTCCAATCAGCGCCTTGCGGAGCTTGCACGGAAGGGGCTCTTCAGGAAGCAATTCCTGAATTTGTCGCGGCGAGGCGAATACGTGCGACACCCCAAGCGTCAGCCAAACTGACGGGTCCAATCCATAGACCAAACTCCCCCCACTGATCAAAAGGCTAAGGGCGCGAAACAGCGTCGGAGGCGAATGCTGCGCAAACAGGAAAACGCATTTCTCATCCCCAGTCGGAAACTCGTCAAAACAAGCTTGAATACGCTTTACCATATTGGCATGGCCGAACTCCATGTACTTGGGCGTTCCCGTTGTACCTGAAGACGGCAAATACACCCAAACATCTTCGTCGCTTTGAAAACCTGGAAAGCGCGGAGGCTTGTCCGGCGCATACCCGGAAGGAGGACGCTGCCAGGTTTCGTCAATGCGGTTCCACCGATCACCTCTGGGCTTCTCGTCCTCATCCCACATAGCAAACTTATGGGTCACCTGGACGTCGCTCAACCGCTCAAAATCAGCATTCTCATAGACCCAGCCACAGCCATTCAGCGCAGATGCGAACAGCGATGCGATGATTATCTGCGGGTCATCTGTCTTGATCGAGATGACTGAACCGGGCTTGACGCCGTTGTATTCGAAATGTGCGGCAAAGACAGAAATCATACCCGCCAGCTCGACATAAGTGGTTCTTCCACTGTCGCTAAGAAGCGCGGGCTTCTCGGGGTGCCGCCTGACGGTTTCGAAGAACTGAATCGCTATGTTCTTTAGGTTTTCCATCGTCTTGCCAAACACCCTTGCAAATATCTTATGCGCTTTTCCTAGACCCATTTTGCCCCGAACGCGAGAGGATAGCTCTCCAGCGCGCGCTCCTGAAAAAACTGCTGAGTGTACCCTGAACGGTCTTCGCGACCCTTGCTTGCAGAAACGCCGTCGCAATGCCTGCCCAACGGAACTGTATTTTCCTTGGCCCCCAGCAACTCTGTGGGCATAAATACGCACATAGAGTAGGGCGGTTAGCGAAAGGTAATGTCGTGTTGAAAACAGGGGACCATTTCATCGGCGGAGAGTTCGTTTCACTAGCTCCACATGGTACTGAAGAGAGTCTGAACCCGGCGACCGGAGAGGTATTGGGGCACGCCCCCAAAGGCTCGCGTGCACTCGCCGTTCAGGCCGCCGAGGTCGCCCGAGACGTGTTCGAGACGACCGACTGGGCGTCGTCCCCGCGCATCCGCGCAGCCGCACTACTGGAATTCGCCGACCGACTGGAAGCACGCAAAGAGGAACTGGCCAAACTGCTGTGCATGGAAAGCGGGAAGCTCTTGCCGCAAGCGACGCATGAAATCGGCGCCGGGATCGGCGAGGCGCGCTATTACGCTGGCATCGCCCGCAACATCTTTGGCCGCACATTCGAAAGCGGGCCGGGCAACCTATCCCTGATGACTCGCGAGGCTGCCGGAGTGGTTTCGGTCATTGTGCCCTGGAATGCCCCGGTGACGCTGCTGGTGCGGTCTGTTGCCCCGGCCTTGGCCGCAGGGTGCACGGTCGTGGTGAAACCCGCGGTGCAAACACCACTGACAAATGCGCTCGTCATGCAGTGCTTTGCCGAAACGGAATTGCTGCCAAGGGGCGCGGTGAACTCAGTCAACGAAAATGGGACTGAAGTGGGCGAGGTTCTGTCCTCGCATGACGAGATCGACGTGATCTCGTTCACAGGATCGACACGTACCGGCGCTGTGATCATGGGCAACGCGTCACGCACGATCAAACAAGTGTCTCTGGAACTTGGTGGCAAGGCCCCTGCCCTTGTTTTCGACGACGCGGACATCGACGCATCAGTCGCCGAAATCGCCCGTGGGGCGATGGCCCTAAACGGGCAGATGTGCACCGCGATCAGTCGCGTCCTCGTTGACGCCCGCGTCTATGACAAAGTGAAATCCGCTTTGAAGCAAACCCTTGCATCCCTCAAGATTGGCAACCCGATGCAGCCCGGCATACAGCTTGGCCCCTTGATCGACCGGGCCAATCAGGAACGGGTGCTCGACGTAATTTCGAAGGCACAGGCCGAGGCGGCAGGCACGGTATTGCGCGGTGAAGCCCCAGGCGGCAACCTTTCTATGGGCGCGTTCGTCACCCCATCGATCTTCGAGGTTGAAGACCTAAACAGCTGGATTATTCAGGACGAGCTGTTCGCACCAATTGTCACCCTTGAACAGTTCGAAAGCGAAGATGACGCCATCGCCCGCGCGAATGCAACGCGGTTTGGACTGGCCTCAAGCGTCTATACCAAGGACCTGAACCGCTCGATGCGGGTCAGCCGGAAGTTGAAATTCGGGACTGTCTGGCTGAACTGCCACAACCGGCTGATGGCCGAAGTTGAAACGGGTGGCTACCGCACAAGCGGCGTCGGTCGGCTGCATGGCGTCGAAGCCATGAATGAGTTTCTGGAAACCAAACACATCTATCTGGAAGTTGGCGGATAACTCCACCAACGCGCGTCATCCAAACATGGAGTCGGGAAGCACCAAGGCGATGGCTGGGAACAGCAGGATCAGAATGACGGCTGCCAGCATCGCAAACCAGAACGGCCAAATGCCGCGGAAGATTTCCTCCAGCCCGACCCCTTTGGAAATGCTTTTCACCACGAAGACATTCACCCCCACCGGGGGCGAGATCAGACCCATTTCCAACACGATCACCATCAGCACGCCGAACCAGATCATGTCGATGCCCAAGGGCTCGATCACCGGCTGAATCAGCGGGACGGTCAAGACAAGGATCGCAAACCCGTCCATGAACATGCCAAGGATGATGAACAGGATAAGAAAGCCCACAACGACCTGCATTCCGGTAAAACCCTTAGCCTCGACCCAAAGTGTCAGGTCATGCGTCACGGCGGTGAAGCCGATAAACGTCTTGAAGACAAACGCGCCGAACAGGATCATGAAAACGGTACCGCTGGAACTGAGCGTGTTTTCGGCCGCTTCCCGCAGATTTTCCCAACTTGCCTTCTTGCGCAGTATCGTCACCCCCAGCGCCAGCACCGCACCGATGCCCGAGGCTTCGATCGCAGAAAAGACACCCGTGTAAATCCCGCCGATGGTCAAAACAATGATCCCGATGATCCAACCGGCCTTTCCAAGTGCCCGGAACCGATGCCCCATCGGGGTCGGTGCGGTGGATTTCGGGGCTTTGGAAGGATCGCGCCACACCACGATCCAGATCGCCAACAGAAACAGAACCGTCAAAAGAAGTCCGGGCAAAACTCCGGCCAAGAAAAGTCGGCCAATGCTTTCCTCGGTCAGGATGGCGTAGATGACGAACCCTGCAGATGGCGGGATGAGAATGCCAAGCGTGCCACCCGCGGCAATCGCCCCGGTCGCCAGACTGTTGTCATAGTTGTACCGCTGCATTTGAGGCAGCCCTACGCGGCCCATTGTCAATGCGGCGGCAAGTGACGAACCGGACAGGGCCGAGAACCCGGCGCACCCGACGATGGTCGCGCTTGCCAGCCCGCCTTTCTTATGGCCAAGCCACGCATGGGTCGCATCATAGAGGTCACGGCTCATCCCGGATATGCCCGCCAGATTTCCCATGAACACGAACAAAGGGATGATAATCAGCGGATAGTTGGACGCCTCGGCAAAAATCTCGCCCGCCAATTTCGGCATCGCAGCCTTTTCTCGGATCACCCATATCCCGCCGGTGCCCACCAAAAGCATGGCAACGCCAACGGGCATCCGCAGGAACAATAATGCAAACAGCGCAACAAACCCCGCCAGCGCGAGGACGGATCCGTCCATCAGTCGTCCCCCTCGTTCAGGTCGCGTCCGACCAACAGGGACACGCCGCGCAGGCTGAGGTGAAGGGCGTAGAAGACAAACGCGGCGGACAGAACCCAGAAGAACGGCCGATGTTCGATGGACAGGTTCGAGGTGATGCAGGCTTTCTCGATACCACAGGCTTTGGTGACAAGCGCGCCGGCGGCAACAAAGCATGTGGCGGCAGCTAGAAGATGAATGCCCGTGTCTGTCCAGCGCGTTACCCTTTTGTCCGCCACCTTGTCGATAAGGTTGATCGATACATGCGATCCACGGCGCGCCCCAAAACTGACGGCCCCAGCGGCCACAAGCGTTAACGAGACCACCGAGAGATCCTCGATCCCAAAAATTGGTGCGTTCAGAACATACCGCGAGACTACGGCCACAACGGTGATGCCCAACAAAGCCACCAAGCCAATCGATCCCACAATGGCAAAAAGCCCGGCACACTGGCCGAGCTTTCTGTCAATCCAATCGAGAAGTCCGATCAGCTTCGCCAAGTCTTATTCACCCTGCATCACGCTAAACACACCGCCAACTGTGCTGGCTCCTGCAGGCTGTTCCAGCACACCCGGAAGCGCCTCTTCGATGACAGCATTCCAGCGGGCTTTCTCAGCCGCGTCAATGTCGATCACTTCCAGACCAGCTTTGCGAACCAGATCAAGACCGCGCTTCGATGCGGCCGCAAATCCTTGCGCGCCGCTTTCGGCAAGAGACGCATCAGCGGCGGCATCGATCCAGGCACGCTGCTGGTCGCTCATACCCTCGTACACATCCTTGTTCATCAGCAGTACAAAGGCCGAGCCCGATCCTGGAAACCATGTCGTCACATAGTTTGCAACTTCGTGCAGCTTGAACGACCCGATGCCCGAAGGCGCGATTGCGATTGCGTCGATGACACCGTTTGCCAAATTCTGGTTCACAACGCTGACGGGCTGACCCACGGGGCTTGCGCCAAGCGCTTTCACAAACGGAACTTGACCTGCCGATGTCACGCGCACTTTAAGCCCCTGAAGATCTTCCAACGAGCGTACAGGCGCGTCTTTGGTCAGCAGAACTGGGGGTGAGTTCGCCCAAATCGACAGGACTTTTGCGTTATACTCTTCCTCGAGCAAACCACGCGCGCGTTGAAGTGCTGCCGTGCAGCTGGGCGCGTCCGAGCAGAGCCCCGGAAGGTTAATGACGTTGGTCATCGGGAATACATCGCTGGTATAACCCGGCAACGTGAAAACAATATCAGCAACTCCATCCAACAGGATCGAATACTGTTTGGGCGGAACCGAGTTCAGCGCACCCCCGGGGAACTGCTTCACGGTCAGTTCGCCGTTAGATTCCTCTGCAAGGCGTTCAGCGAACGGAATGAATACCGCTTTGTTCATAGGGTGTTTGGGGCCCATGAAATAGGCAAGGGACAGTTCATCTGCCTTCGCACCCCCCCCCACGCTCATCATAAAAGCACAGACTAAACCCAAGATTTTCCGCATTTCCATTCCCATCTTTGCAATTACTTTCAGAAAGCCATCAGCGTGAATTGCCGATGCTGATCGCAGCCAGCCCCAACCGTTCCGAGGAACAAAATTAACGTGTGCATCGAACCCAACTAGAACCAACTCACTCCTTTAACAACGGGTACGCTTAAATTTCAACAGAAGGCTGAATACTGGCTCGCCTCCACACTGCTAGAGATTGCGAATTCGGTGACTCTTGATCAGCCTCAGCGTAGCGTAACTAGGGCGATGGCGCCTTTGTCGGACGCCCTCTTTGGGCCGAATTCTGCAATATCACTAATTCGACCTAGACAACAATCTGGCCATGCTTGGGGCTTTCCTCACATCTCTCACCCCAATCGAGTGACACAGAGGTGACACAGAGGTGACACAGGACTGCATGCAAACTGGTGACAAGATATCCAACAGGTAGGCGGATACCATGCAACCGGTTCAAACCATTATCAAATCTGGGAAAGAAATTTGGTGGAGCCTAGCGGGGTCGAACCGCTGACCTCTTGCATGCCATGGGCGAGATTGGTTTGTTGGGCCAGTTGAGGTGAATGGAGGATAGTGAAGGGGAATGAGCCTAATTCGATATTTTGAGAATGTGCGCTGATCTGGGTGAAAGGTTCGATTTGGTCCAGTTTCGTGGGAACTCGTTGTGTTTGGCAGTGGTGACCGGACAGTCACAAAGGACCATTTGAGGGCGGAATCTGACGTACAACATCACCGCTAGGCGGATGATCTCAGGACTGGTTTTGAAATAGCGAAATGGGGAGCATTTGGACATGGCCGGACGCTAGTTCAGCGCCCTGCCCGCCTCAAGTTGGTTTCTTCTGATGGTGTGGACGGCTCCACCCGCACGGCATCTCAATGTGCCATGTTGGTGCTGTTAGAAAACCAACAAAAGATAGGAGCCATCCACATGGAGATTACAACACTGGGGATCGATTTAGCCAAGTCCGTCTTGCAACTTCACGGCGTTGATGAACGAGGCAGGATTGTCCTGCAAAAGAAATTGCGCAGAGGGGCGGTTCTGACCTTCCTGTCGAAACTGGATCCCTGCCTGATTGGCATGGAGGCCTGCGCAACATCACACTTCTGGGCACGCCAGATCGCAGCATTGGGCCATGACGTTCGCCTAATCCCGCCTTCTTACGTGAAGCCATATGTGAAGCGGCAGAAAAACGATGCAGCTGATGCAGAGGCAATCTGTGAGGCGGTCACTCGACCGAGCATGCGATTTGTTCCTATCAAGACTGAGGAACAGCAAAGCGTGCTGGTGCTTCATCGGTCACGCGACTTGCTGATGCGGCAACGCACGATGATCCTGAATGCGATCCGAGCCCACATGGCTGAATTTGGGATCGTTGCCCCACAGGGACCACGCAAAGTGATCGACCTTGTCATGCGCCTGCATAATGGAGACCATACCGAGTTGCCAGACTTTGCCCGATTTGCACTCTTGGCCCTAGGGAAGCAACTCGAGAACCTGGCAGATGAGATCCGCAAAATCGAACGCAAGCTGTTGGTCTGGCACCGGCAAACCCACGCCAGTCAGTGTCTCGAGACAATTCCGGGCGTGGGTTTCATCACCGCCACAGCGCTCGCGGCCAGCGTGCCGGACCCGTCGGTCTTCAAGTCCGGGCGGCAGTTCGCGGCCTGGTTAGGGTTGGTACCTCGGCAGAACTCCTCAGGTGGCAAGGATCGGCTGGGACGGATATCAAAGATGGGCAACGGGTATTTGAGGCGACTGCTTGTCGTCGGCGCCACCTCAGTGACCCGGCGCGCTGCCACCATCGACACCCGAACGGGCGTCTGGGTCAGATCTCTCTTAGAGCGTAAGCCAACCCGGCTCGTCACAGTAGCCATCGCCAATAAAACCGCCCGCACTGCATGGGCGCTGCTTGCAAAGAAAGAAAGCTACAACGCCCCATCGGTCAACTGAAAGAAGGAAAGAACACGTCTACGCGGTCTCACCGCGATGAGATGCAAGGGCAGATATGAATGATGATGATCGAATGGAACCGCTGCCGGGACACCCCGAGGCATTGTCTGGGCGTCAAAGCCCGTTCTTCTGATCAGGACCCGGCAAGCGGACTTCATCAGGGCCAGCGGTCAATTGCACCGCACACAAAGGCCGGACACATGACCGCAACCCAAAATAATCAAAGTCAGCTCAAATCAATCCTTGCAAAACAGGAGCCGTCCACACATGACACTGCCCAATTCCGCTCTGGTATAGTAGACGCGCATTTAAATCTGACAGGACCCGCGCGGGTGCCCGTTAACTGGCAAAATAATCCCGCATCACCCGCGTATAAATCGCCTTGAGCTGGCAAATCTGATCGACATTTATGCGCTCATCAACCTGATGCATCGTTTTGCCGACAAGCCCAAATTCCACCACCGGGCAATGGCTTTTAACAAACCGAGCATCCGACGTCCCACCAGATGTTGACAGTTCAGGGGTGCGGCCGGTTTCAGCTGCGACCGATGTCGCCACCAGATCGGATAGCGCGCCGGGAGGGGTGACAAAGCTCTCGCCTGATGCCTCCACTCGTATATCAACTTCGATCCCCGTTGCCGCCGCCACTCGATCCACCTCCGAGCGCAGCCAGCGGGTCAGGTCTTCTGATGTATGTGCATCATTGAAGCGGATGTTCACTGTCGCACGCGCTTCCGCCGGAATGACATTGGTCGCCGGATTGCCCACATCCATTGTGGTCACTGCCAGTGTCGATGCATCAAAATGATCGGTACCCTCATCCAGCACATACGCATCCAGATCCGCCACCAGCCGCGCCAGCGCGGGCACCGGGTTTTTGGCGCGATGCGGATAGGCCGAATGGCCCTGAATACCACTGGCGGTGAAATAGGCAGTCATCGAACCACGCCGCCCAATTTTTATCATCTCGCCCATCTCGTTTGGGCAGGTGGGTTCACCGACGATGCAATCCGTCATGGTTTCCCCCTGCGCATCCATCCAGTCGAGGATTGCCACGGTGCCGTCAGTGGCGTCCCCTTCTTCGTCGCCTGTAATCGTGATCACCAGTGACGCATCTTCGGGGGCCTCAGCTACGTAATCAATCGCTGCTGCGACCCAGGCGGCCACGCCAGATTTCATGTCCGTTGCGCCCCGCCCCCAGAGTAACCCATCCTTGATCTCGCCGCCAAAGGGATCCACCGTCCACGCTTTTTCATCGCCAACCGGCACCACATCGGTGTGCCCGTTGAAGCCTAGCGTGCGGGCACTTTTTGATCCCCAGCGGGCAAACAGGTTTGACGTGTCACCGCGATTGATGCGCGTGCAGGCAAACCCGGCTTCCGATAACATCTTTTCCAGCAGCACCAGCGCCCCCCCTTCTTCCGGCGTCACGGACGGGCATTGGATCAGGCGTTGGGTCAGAAGGACGGGATCGGTCCCGATTATGCTGACTTTGGACATGGTGCTCTCCTTTTTCTCATCCCTTACAGGGTTAAGCAGAAAATAAAAACCGAGCGAGGGAGGCTGTGGGGAATATGTGTCACCTTTGAGGATTGCGGCATTTCATTCAACGCCGCCCGTGCGCCGATATAGTCACTGTGCTGACTTGCCGTCAGGACCATCCGCAAAGGGCGATCCAGGGCATCCGTGACGGCATGCAACTTCGAGTTCATGCCGCCCTTCGTTCGGCCAATCAGGCGATCACGCCCCCCTTTTTCAACCTACCACTCAGCCCAGATCGCCTCAGGCCACTTGTGTCGCGCTCAAAGGCCGGAAACATGACCGCTCCCCGAAACGATCGCCATCAGCTTGAATTAACCCTTGCGCACACGGAGCCGTCCACACATGACACTACCGTTTCAAGAGGTAGGCAGAATGTGTAGCATCGAATGTAGCACCTGAATTCTTATCTTGGGGCGAAATGCGCTGCTCCTCAGGATTTGGACAAGAGGTAACAGCAGGTCTCGGCATCGAAGCCGGAAATCCGGTAGCCCTCGGCAAATGCCGAGGTCAGTTCTTCCCGCACACGGAGCCGTTCGGAGATGGCCAAGTCCAGATTAGAGGCAAGAAGCTCATCCAGATCCCGAGGAATTTCAACTGTAAGGGACTCGTCCCTCAGAAGGGATTGAGGCAAATCCATTCTCGTTGCCAGAGCTTCCACATGCGGAGAGTTTAGATCCCAGTCAATGACCAGACGATCTGATGGGACTCCGGCATTGATACCCACCATCTGACCATAATAATCCATGTGATAGGTGTTTGCGGTTCCGCCAAGACGGGAGACGTTCAGCCCCGCATTGATTCGGCGCAATGGGTCGTAAGTCCAGCGTACATGGGTAATACCGCGATCCAGACACCAGTTTCTCTGATACCATTTCAGTTTCACTCCCAAGCCCATGCCACGGCTGTCTGGATGGACGGCCAGCCGGTGCGAATGCTGGACATGGCATTGGCTGGTGGGGAAACCGAACAGGAAACCAAGCATCCGGTCATCAATGAACGCTCCCGCCACAAGGCCGCCTTCATGCTGGATTGCCAACAAGATGTCAGAATTGTCGGGGGGATCATCCTTGCCCCAGATCTCTTTCTGGAACAACTCTGCATTCTTGAGTTCCGCCACACCGTTCAGTTCGCGTAGCACCAGCCCCGTGTTCCGAATGTTCATGCTCTGATTTCCTCATGATGATCGATGACAGAGGCGAGGTAATCATGATCCAGCGTTACCCCGATGCCCGGCCCGTTTGCGGGGACGGGCATTTCGCCATTTGATGCTTCGAGTGCTTCATTGATGATGTCCCTTTCGAAATAGCGGCTGGCGCTGGATGTGTCGCCGGGTTTGGTGAAGTTGGCGAGCGTTGCCAAGTGGATGTTGTGTGCTCTCCCGATGCCGCTTTCCAGCATGCCGCCACACCAGACCGGTGCATCAAAGGCGGCGCTGGTGTCGTGGATGGCGCGGGCCGCTGCAAAGCCGCCGACACGGCCGACCTTGATGTTGATGACCCGGGCCGCGCCGATCTCCAGCGCCTTGCGTGCGTCAATGGCACTGCGGATGCTCTCGTCAAGGCAGATTGCGGTTTTCAGCGCCGCCTGCACCTTGGCATGATCGTGAATGTCATCAAAGGCCAGAGGCTGCTCGATATAGTCGAGATCAAACTCATCCAGCGCCTGCAACACTGGGAGATCAGCCAATCCGTAATCTGTGTTGGCGTCCACCGTCAGCTTGATGTCGGGGAACTGAGAGCGAACAGCCTCGACGATCTTGACGTCATGGCCCTGTGCGATTTTCAGCTTGGTGCGCTTGTAGCCCTGTGCCAGCGCATCGGCGACCCGTTCCAGCGTAGTGTCGATCGGAGCGATGCCAAGGCTCACCCCCACATCCACATGGTTCCCGGCGCCACCGAGCGCGGCTTTCAGCGGAATGCCGAGGCTCTTGGACCAGAGATCCCAGAACGCCATCTCGACCACCGCTTTAGCCATGCGGTTGCCGCGCCAGGGCGACAGGAGGGGTTGGAGCTCGTAGGGTGAGTCAAAGCGCTTTCCTACGATCTGGGGCAGGAGCACGTCGCGTAAAAACGCCATGGCACCGGGAATAGTTTCCTCCAGATAGTCAGGGGTGGGATCCATCACCGCCTCGGCCACGCCTTCTATCCCTTCGCCCTTGAGCACAAGCAGCGGAAAGGTTTTTGCGGTCATGGTGCCGGTTGAAATCACGAAAGGGGTCAGCAGCGGAAGGCTGACTATGCGCAACTCGGCGCTTTCGATGCGGATGCCGGGGTGCAGAAACCCGGTGGTCATATTCAAGTCATTGGGCATTTCAGAGAACCTGATTGAGGGCAAAGCTCACATCACCTTGGCAATGAAGCGGCGGAATTCGTCTGTTTTCGGATTGGTGAACATCTCGTCCGGCGGTCCCTGTTCGGCAACACGGCCTTCATGCAGGAAAACAACTTCGGACGAGACCTCGCGGGCAAAACCCATCTCGTGGGTGACGACAATCATCGTGCGACCCTCGGCGGCAAGATCCTGCATCACCTTCAACACCTCTCCCACCAGTTCGGGGTCAAGTGCCGATGTGGGTTCGTCAAAGAGGATCGCGTCCGGCTCCATCGCCAGCGCCCGGGCAATGGCCACGCGCTGCTGCTGGCCACCGGAAAGCTGTGAGGGATACATCTGCATCCGCTCCGCAAGCCCGACGCGATTGAGCAGAGCCTCGGCGCGGTCGCGCGCCTCTGCCTTGCTTTCGCGTTTGACCTGGATCGGGCCTTCCATCACGTTTTCCAGAACGGTGCGGTGGGTCCAGAGGTTGAACTGCTGGAACACCATACCCAGCCGGGCACGGATCTCTTCGATATGCCGTACATTCTGCGGCTTGCCGTTTTTCACCAGGATCTCTTCGCCGTGAACGGTCACCTTGCCCGAGGTAGGGGTTTCGAGAAAGTTCAGGCAGCGTAGAAAGGTCGATTTACCCGAGCCGGACGATCCCAGGATCGAAATCACGTCATGGTTTTTCGCTTCGAGCGAAATGCCTTTCAACACTTCGACATGGCCGAAGGATTTGTGGATGTCTTCGGCTTTCAGAATGATGTCCGGCTGTGTCATGCACGGGTCTCCTTTAGGGATTGGGCGGTGCTTTGGGCCTTGTACGGGGCGTAGATATGGCGGCTGAGGCGGCGTTCGGCTTGCCGCCAGAGCAGGACAAAGATCGCGGTGATGCAGAGATAGATCAGCGCCGCCCAAAGATAGACGGAGAAGTCGAAAGTCTTGGAAAAGACCTGCCGCGTTCGACCCATCACGTCAAAGACGGTGACCACGCTGGCCAATGCGCTGGCCTTCATCAAAAGGATCACCTCGTTGCCGAGTGCGGGCCATGCGATGCGGTAGGCATGTGGGAACACAACCCGGTAGAGGGATTTGATCCGGCTCATGCCGATCGCCTTTGCGGCTTCGATCTCACCCCGCGGGACCCCCATGATACCCCCGCGAAGGATCTCGGTCTGATAGGCGGTGGAGTTGAGGGCGAAGGCCAGAAGGGCGCAGTTGAACGGATCGCGGAAAAAACTCCATAGCCCCCAATCCTGAAGGAAGGGCCGGAACTGCCCCGATCCGTAGAAGATCAGAAAGAGCTGGGCGAGGATCGGTGTACCCCGCATGAACGAGACATAAAGGCGGAGAGGAGCCTGCGCCATGGGTGAGGCATGCACCCGGATCAGCGCAAAACCTGGTGACACCAGCGCAGCGATCAGCGCGCCCAGAACGGTGAGCTGAAGGGTCATCAGCAGGCCGTCGAACAAGCGCGGCCAGTATTGGATGAGGATTTCTACGGGATTCATTTTCAAGCCCTCAGGATGCCGCGGTTGGCGCGGTGTTCCATCTTCGCCAGTACCAATTCCGACAGAACGCACATCGCCCAGTAGATCAGGCAGGCCAGCAGATAGAAGGTGAAGGGTTGTTTGGTAACGCCCACGGCGACCTTGGTCATGCGCATAAGGTCATCCAGCGCAATGACCGACACCAATGCCGTGTCTTTGAGCATATTGATCCAGAGATTGCCCAATCCCGGCAAGGCAAAGCGCCAGAGCTGCGGCAACTGAATACGCAGGAAGATCTGGCGATCCGTCATGCCGATGGCCCGTCCGGACTCGACCTGACCATTGTCGAGCGACTGGAACGCGCCACGCAGCACTTCGCCCGCAAATGCGCCGAACACCATGCCAAGGGCCACGACCCCCGCTGCAAAGGGGCTGAAATCGGTGGGTGGGGCGTCTGGTGCCCACCAGCGCAGCACCGCATTCATGAGAAGGCCAACGCCGTTATAGACCACAAAGAGGGTCAGGATCTCGGGTAGGCCTCGCATGATCGTGGTATAGCCAAACCCCAATGAGCGCAGCGGCAGAAATTTCGACATGGAGGCGAAAGTCGCCAGAAAGCCGAGGAGCAACCCGACGGGCAGGGTGACGATCGCCAGTTGCACCGTGATCGCCAGCCCGCGCAGGATTTCGTCCCCCCAGCCGGCATCGCCATATGAAAGCAGTTCAAACATGGATTTCCTTTTCAGGCCGGAGGGACGTTTTTGTTACTTCATCGTATAGACGTCGATCTCGAAATACTTGTCGTTGATGGCTTTATAGGTGCCGTCGGCGCGGATCTCAGCCAGCGCAGCGTTCAGCTTTTCGCGCAGTTCGTCATCCTCCTGACGCACGGCAATGCCCACACCTTCGCCAACAAAGGCCGGATCGGTGATCGGCTCACCTGCCAACTCACAGCAGCTTCCGTCGTCGGATTTGGTGGTCCAGTCGAGCATCGGCAGCATGTCGCCCACCTGCAGGTCGATACGACCCGAGGCCATGTCGAGGTTCACTTCATCTTGTGTCGGATAGAGGCGGATGTCGGCATCCGGATAGGTTGCCTCGATGAAATCGGCCTGGGTGGTGCCGGATTGTGCACCGATCACCATGCCGGACAGTGCCTCATTGGTGAACTCGGTGATGTCCGAACCTTTCGGCACGACATGGGTCATGGCGGCCAGATAGTAGGGATCGGTGAAATCCACCCGTTTCTTGCGCTCTTCGGTGATAAACATCGAAGCGATGATGAAGTCATATTTGTTGGCCAGAAGACCGGGAATGATCCCATCCCAGTCCTGAGCGACAAGGTCACATTCCTCTCCGATGCGCTTGCACAGCTCCAGGCCGATCTCAACGTCGAAACCGGCAATCTTGCCGTCTGCTTCGATATAGTTGAACGGTGGGTACGCACCTTCGGTGCCAAGGCGCAGACTGCCTGCGGTTGCGGTCGAGGCAACCAGCGCGGTTGCGGTTGCGATGAAGGCAAGCTTGCTCTTCAATGTCATGGGGTATCCTCCTGTTTCTCCCAATGTTCCATCACTTTTCGATTTGACTAATCGGATCGCCCACATGACCTGTGAAACGTCCGTATAGCTTGGCGATCCGGCTCAGGCGGTCTTCGACGGGTTGACCCAATTCCATGAACACGCCGTTGATGATCAAATTGCACAGGCTGGCCATCTGCGCTGTAGAATCCCAGAACTGGTTGAACTGGGTAGGAACGGCAAAGACCTCATCGGCAACATCGCGTCCCCAGTCACAGAAAACATCGGTGATCAAGGTCACCGGAATGCCTGCCTCCTGAGCCTCTCGGGCCAGCACCTTTGCCATTCGCGAGTATCGACGCGCTTCGAAGATCACCAGACAGGCATCCTGATCCGAAGCCAGAGCCTCGGCAAAATTCCCACCCGCAAGATCAACCAAAGTGACCCGGTCGCGCAGATACTGCATTTGGTTGGCAAAATATTGGGCGATTCCGCGTTCGGTCTGAAACCCCGCCACGCAGACATGTTGTTTCATGGCCAGACGTTTCACGACTTCTTGCCATTCAGGCGTCCGGGCATATTCATAGATCCGAACCACCGCCGCGATTTCCAACTCCATGCCGCGGGTCAGGTGTGTCTCATCATCACGTGCATTTTTTTGTAGCTCGTTCAACCGGTCACTGACCAGCCAGGGATGTCCACCAAGATCGCCTTTCAGGTTTTCCTTGAGATCCTTGAAGCTTGTAAATCCGTTGGAACGGCAAAACCGTCCGACCGTGGCTTCGCTCACACCAACCTTGTCTGCGAGACTGGCAGCGGTCTCGAACGGAACCTCCTCCAGTGCACTCAGCATATAATTCGCAATCGCCTTGTCAGCCTTGGAGCCATTCTGGAGGGCTTTAGTGAGTGTGGAGCGGACTGGTGTGGACAATTCGGCAATCTTTGCGGTGGTTGATGAAACTGTTGCGCAAAGCTGCAAGATAACTTGCAATAAGTCAACAGAATACATAAAGCTGTCATTTCATTTGCTGGAGTGCGCTATCAGACCAATTCGAGCCAGTCTCACCCAGGCCAGCATGACTGCCCTTTATATCGCGCAGAGCCCGCGCCACTTGGAAAGATCAGCGGCGCGGTCAAGCTTGATATGGTTCCGTTTCGAAAGACTGCAATCATGGTTAAAGTGGTTGAAGACGGAGGAGTGGACGGAGACAAATTTCTGCAAACTTCGCATTCGTCGAAAGCGTGACATCGCTATTTCTCGTCGCCGGAATGGAAGATGTGAGTTCTTAATTCAGTTGTTCAGAAAGCGACCAGAATTCTGTTTCTCCGACTTTTCAACCCGGATCAAGATCACACAATACTGACCTTTTGCTTGGCGTGTATGAAGCTCTGACTATCTCCCCTGAAATCAGCGACCGCCCAGAAATACTCCCGGAGATTTCCGGAGCCATCTTCGAGGTAGCCGACTACCTCTTGAGGGCATTGTCACCCCTCGAACATGAAATCCGTTGTCATTCAGATGTCATTTCCCAAAGGCACTGAAAACGGTCGGAAAAATCGAACTGGGCTACCGAAGTGGCGAAATCGCCTACACTGCCTACATCGCCTACACTGCCGTTTCGGCTATTTGGCTTGGGCGGATCGCAGCTTCGATGCAAAGATGCAGACATGGAGGTGCCGATGTCGGACGCAGAAGAAGAAATGCCAGATTGGTTGAAAGCCATTCCTCCGCAAACCGATGATGAAACTTGGTCGCAAATTGAGAGGCGCTTCCACGATCTTCTCGACACACTCAATCAAGCCAAACTTGAGACCAAGGTGCAGGCCATTTCCCCACGTCTAGGGAACTCTAGCAAAGATCTGAGGGTATATTGGGAAGATCCTGAAGTGGGAACCAAGGTTCGTTCATGGCTTCAAATCCCATATGACCCAGATCGAGACGAAGAGCACCTCTTCTTCAAATGGAAAACGGCCCTCCACTTGGCCACCAAGTTGAAACCGAAGATAAAAACACGCGAACTGAGCATTTCATTTCTCGCGGAATGGGGTGCGTTTTCCGACCACGCCGGTGTGATTGAGCATGAATTCCTGCGCAACTCACCTAAGTTTCAGTACCTCAAAGGTGCAGAGGCACAGAGCCGCGAACAACATAAACGTTGGTATGCGAAAGTATTTGTCGCTCTTAAAAATCCAGGTGATAGGCGGGCGGACACTGACAGCAAAGTTATCGACTTCATACAAGAAATCTTGAGGAATGAGTTTTTTCCTTCCAAGCATCATCAGCGTGACTGGTTTCGAGAACTCCTGTCAGAAGATGAGATCCAAATGAGGGCATCGTTTCGGCAAAACAAACTCTCAGAAGCAAAAATTCGCGATCTGGCAGACACTGATGACAACACCTTGCCGCCAACTGACCGGACCTCTTACCACCTCTAGGGGGTAAGAAGTCATACACTCTGCAAGCTGCAAGTCTCCGTTCAGAACTTTAGTCTGAATAGGAGGCCAGTATGGCACATTCACATGAACCGGTAGCAGAAGGCTACCTCACCATCCCCAAAGCAGCAGACCGCTTGGGCATTCCCACCTCTACCCTTCGGCGCGCGGTAAACAAAGGGCTGGTCCCTTTCCACCGCCCCTTTAGCCAACGCGTCCGCGTGCGCCTCTCCGAAATCATAGCCGTCATTGAGGCCCAGAAAGCGGGAGGGCGGTACGATGGTTAAGAAGACCAACGAGACTCCCAATTTCAATCACGTCGACTACCGTGCAGCGGCTGGATTTGTCTGTGACTTTCGCCAACCGAAGACCGCAACCCTGGCAGCACTCAAAGGCAAGAAAGGACTGGAAGCACGCACTTTCGGCCTCAAAGACATCGAAAGCATGGCCAGTTGGATCGAGCAAAAGAACCGTGATGGCTACAACATCTACTTTCACGTCAACAATCTTCGCGATGAATGTAAAAACAAGAAGGCGAAGCGGGCCGATGTCACGTCCGTCCATGCATTCCATGTAGACCTAGACGATCCGTCCGAAGAAGCTTTAGAGCGTATTCTCGCTTTCCCGATCAAACCGTCCTGCATCTTGTTTTCAGGTGGTGGGTATCAAGTGTTTTGGCTGCTGAATGAACCTCTGGCTGACATCGACAAGGCCGAGCAGATCAATGCGGCATTAGCCAAAGCGCTCGGAGGAGATGCCTGCCAGAATGCAGATCGCATCATGCGTGCCCCGGAAACGGTCAACTGGCCGAATGCGAAAAAACGGAAAGCTGGTCGCGTGCCGACAAAGGCCTACCTGCTGCACGAACACACGGACTTTTCGAGGACACATCGCGTTGAGAGGTTTGAAGAGGCGCTGAGCACTTCCACGAAGGCCGTAGGACATACACCTTCGACTGAAGTCCCGGACTACCGTGACATCTCGATTGCCGACCTCAACATCACGGATTCCCGCTTGGTTGAGATCGTGACCAGTGGCGATGATCCTGATCACCCTCGCGGTACTGAAGGGGCGCGGTACCCCTCGCGGAGTGAGGCACGGTTTTCGGTCGCATGTGCGCTGGCACGCCTCGGTTTTAATGCAGAAATCATTGCAGGAGTGCTCGTAAACGCCAGCCACGGCATCGCTGAGTCCATTTTGGAAAAAGCAAAGCCACGGGAATACGCATATCGTGAAGCCGAGAAAGCAATTGCGCGGGCCACACATGATTGGCCCGATGTCTACAACAACGGTCGTCCGAAAGCTTCCTTCCACAACGCCCTAACCGGCCTGTATCGGCTAGAAGTCACCTTTGAGCATGACGCCTTCAAGAACCGCAAAAAGATCGGAGGGCACTTCCACAATGCATTTCATGGAGATGTAACCGACGACGCAGCCGCTATGCTGCGCAGGCACTTCCTTGAGACTTTTGGCTTTGATCCGGGTAAAGGCCATTTGTATGACGCGATCCAGGTTGTGTGTCTGGAACACACATTCCATCCAATTCGCGACTACCTCAAAAACCTCGAATGGGATGGCGTTCCCCGCCTAGACACTTGGCTCAGCAAATACCTTGGCGCCGAGGACAGTGCTTATGTTCGCGCTGTCGGCAAAATGATGTTGGTTGCAGCCGTCCGGCGTGTCCGCCAGCCAGGATGCAAGTTTGACTTCATGATTGTGCTCGAAGCCAAGCAGGGTGTCGGCAAGTCAACGGCAATCGCAATTCTAGCTGGGGAGGATAACTTCTCCGATCAGAACCTCATGGCCCTTGATGACAAAGCTCAAATGGAGGCCCTCGAAGGAGTATGGCTCTATGAGGTCGCAGAGCTCGACGGCATGTCGCGGGCGGAAGTGTCCAAAGTTAAGGCCTTCATCAGCCGCACTGAAGACCGCGGACGGCCTGCTTATGCCCGTTTCAAGGAAAGCTGGCCGAGGCAGTGCATTCTGATCGGGACCACCAATGAAGACTTCTACTTGAAGGACACCACTGGCAACCGTCGCTTCTTGCCAGTGAAGACCTACTCTATCGATCTGGATGCGCTTCGTCGTGACCGTGATCAATTGTGGGCTGAAGCCGCCGAGCAAGAGGCTTCCGGGGCGTCGATCTCGCTTGCAGAGGAACTCTGGCAAACGGCAGCCGAAATCCAGGCTGAACGCATGCAGGCTGACCCCTGGCTCGATACGCTTGCCCATGTTGAAGGCATTGTGCGCGACGGGATGGAACGCGTATCCACCGAGTTTCTCTTCAGCGATGCGCACCTTGGCATTCCGCCTGCACACCGCCAGGCCTTTCATCCCAAACGGATTGCTGCAGTGATGCGGGAACTTGGTTGGAATGGTCCGAAGAAGGTCCGCGTAAACGCCGGGGACAAGCCCGTGCGGGGCTACGAGCGCCCCTCCAACAAAGACGATGACATCGCGTATTGAATCCACCCTTCCTGCCGTCTCGAAAACACGCGTCAGGGCATTTCCCATCAGAGAAAGGAAACGAACCATGCCTAAGAAACCCGTAACGATCGCCAACACCACCTACCCCAGCAAGACTGCTGCCAAAGCGGACCTTCGTCGCTTGCTTGCAGAAGGTGGGCCCGACGACGAAATTACCAACCCTGAAGACACCTCAAAACTCGACGAACTGTTTCACGCGCGGCAGACCAAAATCGATGAACTGAAAGGCAGGAAAATTGTCGGCTGGGGACGTGAAAACACCACGGTGCACCCCTGCTTTGCGGCACTTCTCAACACCGGCGAGAAACTGCATTTTAGCTATCCTAAAAGCTTAGATGCCCTTCAAGAGGCGCAAGCGACCCAAAGCAGGCAGGAATGACCTTGCGCTTGGTGTCACTCAAAACACCTAATGCTTGTGGCCCGTTCCACATGTACCAGGTACAGCCATACGCTGCCCGCGCGCCCGCGACGGTGTTTACCGACACCACACTCTCTGCTGAGACCTCAGGGGGGACATGGAACACATGGTACGGTGGAACGGGGGCTGAATTTGTCTGTGCCTCTTACGTCCCCACCCAGCGAGACAGGTGGTCAGGTGGTCAGCACCCCATGCGGCCTCCAGCCTCCACCCGCTCTCACCTCCGTCCCGTCGGGCTCAGCCTCACCTCGCCACACAAGACCACCTCCATGACCATCTCCACCCTCTCGACCACCTCAGAGGTGGTCAGGGGCACCGCAACACTGTGTCACCGCGCAAAATTGTGCGTGAGTTCACCCTGTGTTTTTCTTGGGCTTTTTTCTTTCAAGGAGGGAGCCCATGGCTAAGTTCAATCCGACAATAGGCAGGTGGACCCGCCGCCGTCGCAATGCCGCAGGAAGGCGGATCACCGACAAGAAATGGGTCGTCAATTATCGCTGCCCCGAGACCGGGCGCAAACGGCGCATCTCGTTCCCTACCAAAGCCAAGGCTGAAGCGTATCGGGACGCATTGGTAGCCGAGGTCTCGGGCGAACGCTACTTCAATCCCAACACCAACCCGTCCGTCGCCGAGGTGGTGGAGCATTGGATGGAGACCAAGCGCGGCACTGTAAAGCCACAGACCATCGCGGGCTACCGCCCCCTGCTCAAGATCATTGTGGGGCCGCTGCTTCAGGGCACCCCACAGGAGCGGGTGCACTATGCCCTGACCGGCGAGAAGCCAAAGCATGACACCAAGCTCTTGGAGATGCTTGGGCCCTACAAGGTCAGCGAACTCACCACAGCGCAGTTGCGCCGCTGGCATAGCCTTGTGCGCGACGAAGTCGGCGCCCACACCGCCAACCGCGTCATGTCGATGTTTAAGGGTATCTTGGCGCTGGCGGAAGAGGACTTCGGGGTACGGGTCTGCTCGATGCCCACCAATTTGGCCAAGCGGAAAGCCAAGCCCAAGAAAGAGATCCTATCGCCTGAGGAAGTGGCCAAGCTCCTGGCCCATGCACAGACCGACAAGGACCGTGGCATCTTCTATGCCTTCCCCTTCCTAACGGGCGTGCGTGTCTCCGAGCAGTTGGGGCTACTGTGGGAAGATATCGATCTTGATCGCAACATCATCACCATTCGGCGCGTGCAGGAGCGCGATGGCTCCACCACCGACCGGACCAAGACGGAAGCGGGCGAGCGCGAGATCCCGATCTCGCCGATGCTGCGCGCGATGCTCCTAGAATGGCGGCTCACATGCCCGCGTCTGGAGGGCGCGCTCTACCGCGTGTTCCCAGGGCCCGGCGTCCCCCAACAATGGCCCCTGCCCCGCCAAGGCGGCGGTGGACCGGTGCTCTACTCAAACTTCCTCAAGCGCTACTGGCGCCCGGCCTTCAAGGCGGCAGACATCCGCTATGTGACCCACCATTCGGCACGGCACAGCTTTGTTTCCACCTTGCAGGCGCAAGGGGTCGAGGTGGGGCTGGTGGCCAAGCTCGCAGGACACGCCAACCCGGCGGTCACGCTGGGCCACTACACCCAAGCGGTGCGTGGTGGGGCCCAGGCGCTCGCCGTGCTGGATCGGGCTTATCAGGTCAAGAGCGGGTCCTGACGGGGAGAGCCCGGGGAGGCCGTGGGAGCCGCCCGAGTGGGTAGGTAGCTGAGACGCATCTCAGGGTGCTCCGTGGCACCTCCCGTGGGCGGAGAGAGGGTGGTGGGGCATCATACATACATGCGCATCGGCCACACGCGGAGAGCAGCCATTCGCAGCAATCTTCACCAAGGTCTGCTATGCGGGACAGAACGGTCCTTGCGTGTTTAGATCGAAGGTCAGCTACCAATGTATCGCGACTTGAAGGAACATCGCCTCGCGCGAAGGGTCGTACTTTGAACTACACACAGATTTGCCGTCGAGAGGTATCGAACCTGACCCCTAAAAAAACCGAGTGCCGGGATCGCAAAATATTCTCGACCCGGTGGTCCGAAAGGTTACCGCTCATCGGTCGTGAACGTTTCAGGCGGAGGGGCGAAATTGACGCTGGTATCGGGCATGGTGGGCGGGCATCGGAATGCCTCTCAACGCTCAGTCGGAGATTGCAATAAGGATATTGTCGGTTCCGCGATTTGCTGATTGCCATTTAGCCGTGAGAGCAAAAACCGTCGCAGCTTCGCCTTTTCTGCCAACTACTTGTGCCACTTACTGAGAAGTGACAAACTACTGAAAACGGGGGCTATTTGGCAGAATGACATTACGGGTATTGTCGGGGGCGCCCAATAGAGAAACGCGCAATGCAGAACGGTTGAGGGACGCACTCATAGCAAGCGAACCGCGCTTGGATCATCCAGACATCACCGCGGACATCTTGTGCGGCCTTCCCTTACCTGGGCGTGAGATAGACCTTGTGTTGCTCTATCACGACGCGCGGGATGAGAGACTTCAGCTCAAAACGCCCGAAGGTACTCCGATCCACTCTTTTGTGTTGGTGATCGAGGTAAAGCAGCATTCGCCTGACTTGATCCGCTTCGAAGGCCCCAGGGTTCTTGTGCGCAATGATCAACTGTGGAGTGATGCCACATACCAATGTGACGATCAAACTTGGGCCCTGAAGCGTTATCAGAAAGCCTCTTACAAAGGTAAAAATCGCCGCCAGCCCACATTTGTGCAGCGAGCGATCTGGCTTCCGCGCGCGCAAAACTCGGCCTTCGACGGCATCCCAGCCAAGAGCAGCGTGCCCGTGCATTTCGCCGACCTCAACTGGAACGGACTGGTCGATGGTTTCGTCACTAACAGGGGCAGTGTACGCACGCTGGTCGATCATTCCGATCATCCGACACATCATAGTATCGAGACGTTGCGCGCGCATTTGACACACAAGGTAAGTCCGACACGATTGGATCTACGGCGCGTCAACGCTCTTACGCAAACCCGCTTCGACGCAGATAAGACAGCCTATATCCAAAACCTGGGAAACGGGCTTTTAATCCTGCGCGGGCGTGGTGGAACAGGCAAGACCTTTGCATTAGTCCAGGTCGCATTGCACCTTGCCCGACAAGGCAAGCGCACCATGATGTTGACGTACAACCATGGGTTAATTTCCGACATCAATCGGGCTCTTCGCTTTATCAAAGAAAAAGACCCAACGTTTAAACCATTGCCTAAGTTGAAAACTCGCTATGCTTTTACGCAGGATATTTTCAAACAGACTTTTGGCATGGCGGCCGAGGAAGCTGTCAAAACGATACCGGATATTGGCGCACGCGAGGAGCGCCGTCTTTTCGAGCTAATGAACTATAAAAAGCCGATTCAGCACGAGTATGATTTTGTTTTGGTTGATGAAGGCCAAGATTGGGAGGACAAGCAGCGCGATCTCATGTTTCGCCTTTTCGGCCCCGAGCATGTAGTGGTCGCAGACGGGGTAGATCAGTTCGTGGGGCAGGATCGCTGCAATTGGGACCGAGGAGACATTCCCATAAACCGTCGCCACGGGTTGCGTGCATCACGCCGTACCAAGGCAGCGACCTGCCAAACTGTGGCCGAGATAGCGCGTGAATTAGGTCTTTCCGATTGGGATCTTGTACCAGACCCGGACACCCATGGCGGGCGATTCACGGTCGTAGTTGAACCAGACGCGCGGCGAGCTGTCGAGCGCGGACTAAATATACTGGAAAGCGATCAGCGGCAGGAAAGCACTGTAAAAGCCGTTGACAATCTAATTTGCCTACCCTCCGCAAAGATGGCGTCGGGGATTAATTTTTCTGCTCTCTTTGACGAAGCCATCGAGGTCAACGCGCGTGATAGTTGGCGTGGGTTTGAAGAGGAGGACCGGCGGACTTACCCGTTGAGAGACGGACAGCTACGCGCCGTCCAGTATAGTTCTTGCCGCGGCATGGAAGGCTGGACCACACTCTGTCTGGGACTTGATGTCTTTTTTGAATTTCAGGTCGGACATCCCCGCATTGACGTGAGCCGGCTGGAACAGTCGCTGCGCGAAAAAGAAGGCTTTCTATTTTCAAAGGAACTCATGGAGGAAGAGTTGGCGCGCGAGGCGCGACTATTTGCGATCTACTGGCTAATGATCCCACTGACTCGGAGCATAGATCACCTTGTGGTACACCTCTCGGACGAGAGGTCGCAACTGGGTAGAATCCTGCGCAACGTTAGCGACCGGCTCCCTGGCTCCATAGAATGGATGCATCCTGAGGGAATCGCTCAATGAGCCAGTGTCGCGAAGACAAAGATTGGGCAGTTTTAACGGTTTCGTGCAAGCTTCAGGCGGGCGATCCATATTGAAAGGCTAACTCAATTTCAGACACGATGATTGTGACGTCTTCTTCCTTGGACGGGTGAGTGGAAAGAACCTTGGCAATTGGGGCCACTCTTTTCGCCTCGAATACAACATCTGTTTCAAGCTTGCCACGCCGATGGAGCAGGAGCCATCCACCCCATCTGCTTTGGGTCCTTCTTCACATTTGTCACCCAAACCGAGTGACACAGCGATGACACAAGACTGCATGCAAACTGGTGACACAATGCGCGAACGGTAGACGGATACCATCTAACCGGTTCAAACAAATACCAAATCAGGGAAAGGAAATTGGTGGAGCCTAGCGGGGTCGAACCGCTGACCTCTTGCATGCCATGCAAGCGCTCTACCAACTGAGCTAAGGCCCCATCCATGACAGCCAAGTCGCTGCCTGTGCGCGGTATTTATGCAAAGGCGCGGAGGGGTTCAACCCAAAAAATGCGCCTTTGCAAAAATTCTTTGACGCTTATTCGTCGTCGTCCGCTGGCATGTCCGCGATTTCGTCCAGCGACACATCTTCATCATCGTCGTCGTCCAGAACATCATCGCCCAGATCAACATCCGCTGCATCGTCATCATCCAGAACCGCATCTGCGTCATCGACCAGATCGTCCTTCATGACTGCTTTGTCTTCTTTGTCGGCAACCATCGTGCGCGACCCTTTACCGGTGTCCAGATTAACGACGTCACCCGTATAGGGGCTGACCACCGGATCGGCGTTCAGGTCGTAAAAGCGTTTTCCGGTCGTCGGGCATACACGTTTGACGCCCCATTCAGCTTTGGGCATTTGAAACCCTTTCCGTTCATACTGACTCGTCTGAGATTTCAGGCAACTGCCACAATGCAGCATAGGTGTCAAAGCCTTTTGCCGCAAAGGGTTGACGTTGGACTGATTCAAGCCACATTGAGGGGCATGTTGTTTCGAAATTCACGCAATCGGCTGACCGAGAACACCACCCTGACGCTTGGGTCGGCCGATCCGGTTGTGATCGAATTGCGGGCCTCAAAGCGGGCGCGAAGGCTGTCACTGCGGGTGTCCCGGCTGGATGGGCGCGTAACGCTGACCGCGCCGCATGGGGCCAATACCGACGAAGCCATCACCTTCGCGACCGAGCGTCTGGACTGGATCCGGGGCCATTTGGCCCAGACGGCGCCCAACGCGGTACCGGCCATTGGCTCTACCCTTCCCTTTCGCGGGCAGAGCGTGACGCTGGTGCGCGGTCAGGCGCGCGTGGTCGAAGTTGCGGGCGATTGCATGTTGCTGCCCCCGCAATCCCCCGACCGCGATGCGATCCGGGCCGAGATGTTCCTGAAGGAAGCAGCCCGCGCGGCGCTTGTGGCCGCCAGCGACACCTATGCCGCACAGGTCGGGCGCGCCTATGGGCGCATCACCTTACGCGATACGCGGTCGCGCTGGGGCTCGTGCAGCTCGCGCGGCAATCTCAGTTACTCTTGGCGGCTGATCATGGCCCCACCCGAGGTTCTGGACTACGTGGCCGCCCACGAAGTCGCGCATCTGGTGCACATGGACCATTCACGCGCTTTCTGGGCTCAGGTCGAGGCGGTCTGTCCAAACTACAAAGCCCCAAGAAAATGGTTAAGGGAATACGGGGCGGAATTGCATAGATATCGCTTTCGCGATTGACGCCTTCTGATTTTGTGATCACAATTCCCCGCATGCAAAGCCAAATTCGCCCAACATCGGACAACACCAGCGCGCATGAGCGGGTCTATCGCCACCTGCGCACCCGCATCATGCACGGCGAGCTGGACCCGGGCGAAAGCCTTACCATTCGCGGGATCGGCGCGGAATACGATGTGTCGATGACCCCCGCGCGCGAAGCCGTGCGCAGGCTTGCAGCGGAAGGCGCGCTGACACTGTCCAGCTCGGGTCGCGTGACGGCGCCAGATCTGTCCGCTGAGCGGATTGAAGAGCTGACGGCCCTGCGTGCCCTTCTGGAGCCAGAGCTGGCCGCACGCGCCCTGCCCCGCGCTCACATGACCCTGATCGACCGCCTGCGCGCCATCAACGCCCGCGTGTCGGAATGCGTCGCCAATCAGGACGCCATCGGCTATCTGCGCACCAATCTGGAATTCCACCGCACCATCTATCTGCGCGCGCAGGCCCCCGCGATCCTTGCGATGGCCGAGACCGTCTGGCTGCAGCTGGGCCCGACCATGCGCGCGCTCTATGCCAGCGGACAGCGCACCGACCTACAACGCCACCACCGCATGATCCTATCCGCCCTTGCTGCCGGGGACGAACCGGCCTTGCGGCTGGCCGTCCGCACGGATGTGACACAGGGCCTTAAGATGCTTGTCGGGTAGCAGAACTAGTCGTCGCGCTGAACAACACAAACGCGCCATAGAGCGCCGACATCAACGAACCGCAGAGCACGCCCAGACGCACCATATTTTGCTGTTCAAGCGAGTCGAAGGCGAGCCCGCCAATAAAGAGCGACATGGTAAAGCCGATCCCCGCAAGGCAGGCCAGCCCATACACCATCGGCCACGTCACCCCGTCCGCGCGTTTTGAGAGGCCCGTGCGCTCGGCCAAAAAGACCATGCCCACGATGCCGATCTGATTGCCAAAAAACAGCCCCAGCGCGACCGCCAGCGTCAACGGCGCCATCAGCGTGTCCAGCGTCAGCCCGGCCAGCGGCACACCTGCATTACCGAACGCAAACAACGGCAGGATCGCGAAGCTCACAATGGGATGCAGATCATGCTCCAGCCCTTTCGCAAGGGACTTGCCTTTTGCGTTCGGCGCCAACGGAATTGCAAAGCCCAATGCCACGCCCGCCAACGTCGCATGTACGCCTGATTTCAGAACGGCCAACCACAAAACGAACCCCACCAGAAGGTAAGCCGTCAGGTTGAACACGCCGCGCAGATTCATGATGGCCAAAGCGCTTAGACAGAGCGCTGCGATGGACAGCGCAAAAAGCGACAGGTTCGTCGTGTAGAACAGCGCGATGATCACGATCGCCGCAAGGTCATCGACCACGGCCAAGGTCAGAAGAAAGGTCTTCAGATGGGCGGGAACGCGATCCCCGAACAGGCTAAGAACACCCAGCGCAAAGGCGATGTCCGTGGCTGCAGGGATGGCCCAACCTTTCGCCTCGATGCTATCAATCCCCACGACCCCCAGGAAAATCAACGCGGGCACCGTGATGCCGCCAATGGCGCCGTAAACGGGCAGCGATGCCTGTTGCCAGCTCGACAGGCTTCCTTCTTTGATCTCTCGCTTGATCTCGAGCGCAACAAGCAGGAAGAACACCGCCATAAGCCCGTCATTGATCCAAAGGATCAGTGGTTTTGAGACTGCAAGCTCTCCGATTGCCCATGTGGCTTTGGTTGTCAGCATCGAGTCGTAATACGGCCGAAGCGCTGGCGTGTTTTCGAAGACAAGCCCAGCCATGGCAGCGATGGCGAGCGTAATGCCCGCTGCAAGGGTTGGATCAAGACCTAAGACTTTTTTCATGTGATTTTCCTGTGATGATTGCGTTTCCCAATATAGGTACGCACTGCACAAACTTCAGGATCACTTTTCCGATTGTTTCTGTCGGAAAGAAAAAAAGCGCCCCGAAAAGAGCGCTTTCTTTAGTCGTTATAGGGCGGCGACCATTACGCGTGGATCGCGCCGTCTCCGCAGGCCAAGGCCGCTTCACGCACCGCTTCCGAGAACGTTGGGTGGGCGTGGCAGGTGCGGGCCAGATCTTCGGCAGATCCGCCGTATTCCATCAGCACGCAGGCTTCGTGGATCAGCTCGCCAGCCGCGGGGCCCATGATGTGGACGCCCAGCACACGGTCGGTGGCTTTATCGGCCAGGATCTTCACGAACCCGTCGCCCATGAACACGGCTTTTGCACGGCCATTGCCCATGAAGCTGAACTTGCCGACTTTATAGTCAACGCCAGCCGCTTTCAGCTCTTGCTCGGTCTTACCAACCGAAGCAACCTCGGGCGAGGTGTAGATCACGCCGGGGATCACGTCATAGTTCACGTGGCCCGCCTGACCGGCAATGCTTTCCGCAGCCGCCATGCCTTCGTCTTCGGCTTTGTGGGCCAGCATCGGACCTTCGGTTACGTCGCCAATCGCCCAGATGCCGGGAACCGAGGTTTTCCAGTGGTCGGTGGCGATCTGACCGCGCTCGGTCATCTTCACGCCAGCAGCCTCCAGACCCAAACCATCCACGAAGGGACGGCGGCCGGTTGCAACCAGCACCACATCAGCGTCGATCGCATGCTCGCTGTCATCCTTGCGCAGCTTGTAGTTCACGGTCGCCTTGGTCTTCTTGGCGTCCACGTTCTGAACGGCAGCGCCCATGATGAAGTTCAGGCCCTGCTTTTTCAGCGTGCGCTGGAAGGTCTTTTGAATGTCCTGATCCATACCCGGCGTAATGTCGTCAAGGAACTCGACCACAGTCACTTCCGATCCCAGACGTGCATAGACCGAGCCCATTTCCAGACCGATCACGCCCGCGCCAATGACAACCATCTTCCTCGGGATCTTCGGCAGCTCAAGCGCACCGGTCGAGGTCACGACGACTTTCTCGTCCACTTCGACACCCGGCAGGCTCGACGGCTCGGAACCGGACGCAATCACAATGTGCTTGGCGTTGTGCACTTCGTCACCAACCTTGACCTGGCCGGCCGCGGGGATCGACCCCCAGCCCTTCAGCCAGTCCACCTTGTTCTTCTTGAACAGGAACTCGATGCCCTTGGTGTTCTGACCAATGACGTCGTCCTTGTAGGCCAGCATCTCTTTCCAATCGACCGACGGGCTTTTGCCCTTCAGGCCCATCTTGGCGAAGTTGTGCTCGGCTTCGTGCAGGCTGTGCGACGCGTGCAGCAGTGCTTTCGAGGGGATACAGCCCACATTCAGGCAGGTGCCACCCAACGTCTCGCGACCTTCGACGCATGCGGTCTTCAGGCCCAGCTGAGCACAACGGATGGCGCATACATAGCCGCCCGGGCCTCCGCCGATTACGATTACGTCATAGTCTGCCATATCTCTTTATCCTTCTCTCTTCGCCATGCGCTGGCCGACTGCCGTATCTGCGCAACTTGCGTATTCGAATTGAAGCTGAAAGCCGCTGCGGCTCGGTCCCTTAGACCGGCGTCAGCAGCTTCACACTCACATTGATGACGCCGTCACGCTCCATATGCATGGCCAGTTCTTCGGACTCGAAGAAGGCGCGTGCCCGGTCGAGGTCCAGAACCTGAAAAAGCGCCACCGCGTGGTTGTCCTGATCGGGGTCACGCCAGACATGCAGCGCCTTGATCCCAACGGCTTTGCGGTTGAACCGATCCTGTTTGAAGACAGTGTACCAAGCGTCGAAATCCGCCACATCTGCCTGCCAGAGTACATGGGTTGCCATGATGAAAAACTCCCTCTGTGTGTGTGGCGACGTTAGCATGCGATAGCATGCGGGTCTTTGACCTGAGTCTTGCGCCAGAAACTGGAAGCTGGCGCGCTCGATCCAGTGCCGAGCGCGCCAAGGTTCTTTACAGGTCCATCAGCAGACGGCGCGGATCTTCCAGGGCTTCTTTCACGCGTACCAGGAAGGTCACAGCGCCTTTGCCGTCTACGATGCGGTGGTCATAGCTCAGCGCCAGATACATCATCGGGCGGATCACCACCTGACCATTGATCGCCATCGGGCGGTCCTGGATCTTGTGCATGCCAAGGATACCCGACTGCGGCGGGTTCAGGATCGGCGAGGACATCAGCGAACCATAGACACCACCGTTCGAGATGGTGAAGGTGCCGCCCTGCATCTCTTCCATCGACAGCTTGCCGTCACGGGCGCGGCGGCCTTTCTCGGCGATGGCTTTCTCGATCTCAGCGAAGGACATGGCGTCGGCATCGTTGATGACCGGAACCACAAGACCGGTGGGCGTGCCGGCGGCGATGCCCATGTTCACGTAGTTCTTGTAAACGATGTCGGTGCCGTCGATCTCGGCGTTCACTTCCGGCACTTCTTTCAGCGCGTGGCAGCAGGCCTTGGTGAAGAAGGACATGAAGCCCAGACGGACGCCGTGTTTCTTCTCGAACAGGTCTTTGTACTCTTTGCGCAAGGCCATCGTTTCCGTCATGTCCACCTCGTTATAGGTGGTCAGCATGGCGGCGGTGTTCTGGCTGTCTTTCAGACGGCGCGCGATGGTCTGACGCAGGCGCGTCATCTTCACGCGCTCTTCACGCGATGCATCGCCAGCGGCGCGCGGTGCGGCCGGGACCGGAGCGGGTGCCGCAGCTTTCGGCGCGGCCAGAGCGGCTGCAACGTCATGCTTCATCACACGGCCATCGCGACCAGTGCCCTGCACGTCAGCAGGGTTCAGGCCAGCTTCAGCCATGGCTTTCTTGGCCGAGGGCGCGTCTTCCACGTCCTTGCCAGCCGCCGCAGGTGCAGCAGCCGCGGCAGGAGCAGCAGCCGGAGCGGCGGCGACCGCACCGCCAGCCGACAGAACAGCCAGTTTGGCGGCTGCATCAACGGTGGTGCCTTCGGGGGCCAGGATCTCGGCCAGAACGCCAGCGGCAGGGGCCGGGACTTCAACCGATACCTTGTCGGTTTCCAGCTCGCACAGCATCTCGTCTTGCTGAACGGCGTCGCCAACCTGCTTGAACCAGGTCGAAACGGTAGCTTCCGAGACGCTTTCGCCCAGCGCGGGGACCATGACGTCCACAGCTTGACCTGCGTCGCCAGCAGGCGCTGCAGCCGGGGCGGCCTCGGCAGCGGCGGGTGCAGAAGCCGCCCCCGCGCCTTCACCGATCATGGCCAGCAGCGCGTCAACGCCAACGGTTTCACCTTCGGCGGCGACGATCTCGCCCAGCGTACCAGCGACAGGCGACGGCACTTCGACGGTTACCTTGTCGGTTTCCAGCTCGCACAGCATCTCGTCTACGGCAACGGCGTCGCCGGGTTTCTTGAACCATGTTGCGACCGTAGCTTCGGTCACGCTTTCGCCCAGCGTGGGGACACGTACTTCAATGCTCATGGTTTATTTCCCTTCAATGGTCAGCGCGGCATCAACCAGCGCTTCTTGTTGTGCTTTGTGGGTCGATGCCAGACCCGTTGCGGGCGAGGCCGCCGCCGGACGTCCGGCATAGACCGGGCGCGTATGTTTCGCGCCGATGCGGGTCAGCACCCATTCGATATTCGGTTCGACGAACGTCCACGAACCTTGGTTTTTCGGTTCTTCCTGACACCAGACGATCTCCGCCTCTTTGAAGCGCTCCAGTTCCTTGACGCAGGACATGGCCGGGAACGGATAGAACTGCTCAAGACGCAGGATATAGACGTCGTTGATGCCGCGTTTGTCGCGCTCTTCCAGCAGATCATAATAGACCTTGCCCGAGCACATGACGACGCGCTTGATCTTGTCGTCCTTGACCAGCTTGGCCTCGGAACGACCGGTTCCGTTGTCACGGTCGCCATCATCCCACAACACGCGGTGGAAGCTGGAACCTTCGGTGAAGTCCTTGGCATCCGACACGCAGAGCTTGTGGCGCAGAAGCGATTTCGGCGTCATCAGGATCAGCGGCTTGCGGTATCCGCGGTGCAGCTGACGGCGCAGGATGTGGAAATAGTTGGCCGGGGTCGAGCAGTTCGCCACGATCCAGTTGTCGCCACCACACATCTGCAGGAAACGCTCCAGACGGGCCGAGCTGTGCTCCGGACCCTGCCCTTCAAAGCCGTGCGGCAGAAGGACGGTCAGACCCGACATACGCAGCCATTTCGATTCACCCGACGAGATGAACTGGTCGAACATGATCTGCGCGCCGTTGGCGAAGTCGCCAAACTGGGCTTCCCACATCACCAGCGCGTTGGGTTCGGCCAGCGAATAGCCATACTCGAAACCCAGCACCGCGTATTCCGACAGCATCGAGTCGATGACCTCGTAATGGGCCTGACCCTCGCGGATGTTGTTCAGCGGATAGTAACGCTCTTCGTTTTCCTGGTTGATCAGTCCCGAGTGACGCTGCGAGAACGTGCCACGCGTACAGTCCTGACCGGCCAGACGGACCGGGAAACCTTCGGTTAGAAGCGAGCCGAAAGCCAGTGCTTCTGCGGTTGCCCAGTCAAAACCGGTGCCGGTTTCAAACATCTTCGCTTTGGTGTCCAAAAGACGCCCAACGGTCTTGTGCATCGGGAAGTTTTCCGGTGCGGTCGACAGCGCTTTACCAACCTCGGTGAAGGTTTCAGTCGAGATATCTGTCTTGCCGCGCTGATATTCTTCTTTCTCCCGATCCAGATGCGACCAGCGTCCATCCAGCCAGTCCGCCTTGTTGGGCTTGTATTCCTTACCGGCTTCGAACTCTTCATTCATGTGGGCCTGGAAGGCCGCTTTCATGTCTTCGATTTCGCCTTCCGGGATCAGGCCATCCTTGACCAGACGCTCGGTATACAGCTGCAGCGTGGTCTTATGCTTTTTGATGTTCTTGTACATCATCGGGTTGGTGAACATCGGCTCGTCGCCTTCGTTGTGACCAAACCGGCGATAGCAGAAGATGTCCAGAACCACATCTTTGTGGAACTTCTGACGGAACTCGGTCGCAACGCGGGCCGCGTGGACCACGGCCTCGGGATCGTCGCCGTTCACGTGGAAAATCGGCGCTTCCACCATCAGGGCGATATCCGTCGGATAAGGCGACGAACGGCTGAAATGCGGCGCAGTGGTAAAGCCGATTTGGTTGTTCACCACGATATGCATCGTGCCGCCAGTCTTGTGACCGACCAGACCCGACAGACCGAAGCCTTCTGCCACGACGCCCTGACCTGCAAAGGCCGCGTCACCGTGCAAAAGGATCGGCAGAACCTGATCGCGGTTCACGTCGTTCATCTGCTCTTGCTTGGCACGGACCTTCCCCAGAACGACTGGGTTTACGGCCTCAAGGTGCGAGGGGTTCGCGGTCAGCGACAGGTGGACCTTGTTGTCGTCGAACTCGCGGTCAGACGAGGCGCCAAGGTGGTATTTCACATCGCCCGAGCCATCGACTTCATCCGGTTTGAAGCTACCGCCTTGGAATTCGTTGAAGATTGCGCGGTAGGGCTTCTGCATCACGTTGGCCAGAACCGACAGGCGGCCACGGTGGGGCATGCCGATCACGATGTCTTTCAGGCCCAGCTGACCACCACGCTTGATGATCTGCTCCATCGCAGGGATCAGCGCTTCGCCGCCATCAAGGCCGAAACGCTTGGTACCCATGTATTTCACGTGCAGGAATTTCTCGAAGCCCTCGGCCTCGACCAGCTTGTTCAGGATCGCCTTACGGCCTTCCTGCGTAAAGCGGATTTCCTTGTCGAACCCTTCGATCCGTTCTTTCAGCCAACCGGCCTCTTCCGGGTTCGAGATGTGCATGTATTGCAGCGCAAAGGTGCCGCAATAGGTGCGCTTCACGATGTCCAGGATCTGGCGGATCGAGGCAACTTCCAGCCCCAGAACATTGTCGATAAAGATCGGGCGATCCATGTCAGCTTCGGTAAAGCCATAGGACGCGGGATCAAGCTCGGGATGGGGAACGCGTTCTTGCATGCCCAGCGGGTCCAGATCCGCAACAAGGTGACCACGAATTCGATAGGCGCGGATCAACATCAGGGCGCGGATCGAGTCCAGCACCGCGCGTTTCACCTGATCATCCGACAGAGACACGCCCTTTTCAGCGGCTTTCGCTTCGATCTTCTTGGCAGCCGCCTTGCCTTCTTCGGCAGGGGCTTCGGGCCATTGACCGTCCAGCGCATGCACCAGATCACCGTCCGGCGTGGGGGGCCAATCGCCGCGCGCCCAGCTGGGGCCGGCGGCTTCGGCGGTTACGTCACGGGCGTCGTCCCCAAGCTCTGCGAAAAACGCATGCCATGCGGCGTCAACTGCGTTGGGATCCTTCACATACTGGGCGTAAAGCTGCTCCAGATACTCGGCATTGTGCCCTTGCATGAAGCTGGACGCATGGAAGATGTCGTTGGGGCTCTGGTCGTTCATTGGGTCACCTGAGAATTTGAAAACGCGCGCCCCAAGGGATCGGGGCGCGCGAGGGTCGTTTTATTTGCCGATCGCTTCCAGCACGGCCTCGCCCAGCGTCGCGGGGCTGTCTGCCACCACAATGCCAGCAGCGCGCATGGCTTCGATCTTGTCTTCGGCACCGCCTTTACCACCGGCAACAATCGCGCCAGCGTGGCCCATGCGGCGGCCCGGAGGTGCCGTACGGCCAGCGATGAAGCCAGCAACCGGCTTCCAGCGGCCTTTTTTCTTCTGTTCGGCCAGGAATTCAGCAGCTTCTTCTTCTGCCGAACCACCGATTTCACCGATCATGATGATCGACTGAGTTTCATCGTCGTCCAGGAACATATCCAACACGTCGATGTGCTCGGTGCCCTTGATGGGGTCGCCGCCGATGCCAACTGCAGTCGACTGGCCCAGACCGATATCGGTGGTCTGTTTCACAGCTTCATAGGTCAGCGTACCCGAGCGCGACACAACGCCAACGCTGCCGCGCTGGTGGATGTGGCCGGGCATGATGCCGATTTTACAAGCGCCGGGGGTGATCACGCCGGGGCAGTTCGGGCCCACAAGACGCGAGGCCGAGCCCTCCAGAGCACGCTGAACGCGCATCATGTCCAGCACCGGAATGCCTTCGGTGATGCAGACGATCAGTTCCATCTCTGCGTCGATCGCTTCCAGGATCGAATCCGCTGCGAAGGGCGGCGGCACGTAGATTACAGAAGCGTTGGCTTCGGTGACGTGCTTGGCTTCGTGAACCGAGTTAAAGATCGGCAGATCCAGATGCGTCTGGCCACCTTTGCCCGGCGTGACACCGCCGACCATTTTGGTGCCATATGCAATGGCCTGTTCCGAGTGAAAGGTACCCTGCGAGCCGGTCAGACCCTGACAGATGACCTTGGTATTTTCGTCAATAAGAACTGCCATTGTCTTAACCCTTCACCGCTTTCACGATTTTCTCTGCGCCGTCCGACAGGTTGTCGGCTGCGATCACATCAACGTCCGAGTTGTTGATGATGTCTTTACCGGCTTCCACGTTGGTGCCTTCCAGACGCACGACCAGCGGAACCTGCAGGCCCACTTCTTTCACGGCTGCAACCACGCCCTCGGCGATGACGTCACAGCGCATGATGCCGCCGAAGATGTTCACAAGGATGCCCTTTACGTTCGGGTCCGAGGTGATGATCTTGAAGGCTTCGGTCACTTTCTCTTTGGTGGCGCCGCCACCTACGTCCAGGAAGTTGGCCGGTTCAGCGCCGTACAGCTTGATGATATCCATGGTGGCCATTGCCAGACCAGCACCGTTCACCATGCAGCCAATTTCACCGTCCAGAGCGATATAGTTCAGGTCGTATTTCGACGCTTCCAGCTCTTTGGGGTCTTCTTCGGTGGTGTCGCGCAGTTCGGCGATATCCGGGTGGCGATAGATGGCGTTTCCGTCGAAGCCAACTTTGGCGTCCAGAACCTTCAGATCGCCGCCTTCGGCCACGATCAGCGGGTTGATCTCCAGCATCTCCATGTCCTTCTCGGTGAAGGCTTTATAGAGCTTGCCCATCAGAGCAACACACTGCTTGACCTGTGCGCCTTCCAGGCCCAGCGCGAATGCGATGCGGCGGCCGTGGAAACCTTGGTAGCCCGTTGCCGGATCAACCGAGAAGCTCAGGATCTTTTCGGGGGTGGCGGCTGCCACTTCCTCGATGTCCATGCCGCCTTCGGTCGAGCAAACGAACGAAATGCGCGAGGTTTGGCGATCAACCAGCAGAGCCAGGTAAAGCTCACGCTCGATGCCGGAACCGGCTTCGATGTAGATACGGTTAACCTGCTTGCCGGCCGGGCCGGTCTGGTGGGTCACAAGGGTGCGGCCCAGCATCTTCTTGGCTTCTTCAGCGGCTTCCTCGACCGATTTGGTCAGGCGTACACCGCCTTTTTCGCCAGCGTCAGCTTCCTTGAAGGAGCCTTTGCCGCGGCCACCTGCGTGAATTTGGGCTTTGACCACCCAAAGCGGTCCGTCGAGTTCACCTGCGGCGGTTTTGGCATCTTCTGCTTTCAATACTACGCGGCCGTCCGAAACGGGGGCGCCGTAGGATTTCAGAAGGGCCTTCGCCTGGTATTCATGAATGTTCATGAAATCATCCTATCCAGTTGGTCCATTGGGTCTTGGACAAAATGCACAGGTGAAGCAGAAGGCCGAAATGTTTTTTGCATTTTTGGGCGAATTTCTATCGAAGTCGCCATTTTTGTGATCACACCTTAAAATGTGTGATCACAAATCATTAAGTTTCAGCAAATCAGCTCGATTGCGAATCTTATTTCACCGCAAGCGACGCCAAATCGACCGCGCGCGCTTTTCAACTTTCGGATAGCGGCGCAACAGGGCTCCGATCTGGTCGCGGACAGATGGCGCCGCCCCTAAGGACCGGTCCCGGCCAAGCAGATCATGCAGCATTGTCAGCGCCTCTTCCCCCAGAAAAGCGTCCGGTTCAAATGGCTGGTCGGTCTTTTCCGCAGCGCCAACCGCCTCGTGCAGAGATGTGATGTGAAACAGGCGCGGCGCGGCCATGGCCTTGCTCATCGCGGGCACATAGCTGGTGTGCATCAGGTTGTATTCCGGCGGCAGGATCCAGACGCGCAGATCGCTATCCCACAACAACTCGCGCAGGACAGGTTGGTCCCAACGCTCGCCTTCGTCAGCGATGCGTTGCTCCCATCGGCGCAGAAAGGACTGCGTTTTGTCGGACTTGCGGATCCCCATGACACCGCTATTGATCTGGCGAAATCCGGCGGGCAAATCCAGTGTCGGCTGGTGCATCGGAACGGTGGCATTGCCGTATTGGTCATGCGCCCCGATGCAGTCAAACTGCCTGAGCAACGCGAACATGTCCGAGCAATCCGCCACCGCGACCACGTCGCAATCCAGATAGACAGTGTGGGCAAACCGACTTTCGCGCAGCGCCTCCATCTTGGGGCGGGTGCCGACATAGTCCAGGATATGGATCTGATTGAACACGGGGTCATCCACTGCCACATCCGCAAACAGGTCGATCTGGATATCATCGCCCATTGCCGCCCGCAACGACCGCGCCGCCCTTTGCGCCAACCCGCGATACTGCGCACCCGTCGCAGCAAAGACAAAGCCGTCATCGGCGGTCATTGGGAAAACAAGGGTCACGCAAGGCTCCTAAGAAAAGCAGTAAGTGCTGTGCCATCGCTTTAGTCCAATCCAAGACCAGCGGCAATCACCGGCGCCTGTCGCTTTACAATTGTTGGCATCTCTGCCTCAGTAATGCCGTGGAATACCCTTTGCGCCGAGTGTCGTCGAATGCCTGATCACAGCTGGTCCGTTGTCTCAACCGTGCGCGAACCGCTTCCGCTTGTTCTGGCTTTTGCCTGTCATCACCTGAGCCTTGGCGCACAGACCGTGCATCTGTTCTTCGACGACCCCGATGATCCGGCCGCCCCTATCTTGGCGACGATCCCCGGCGTGGAGGTCACGCTTTGTGACGCGGCACATTGGAGGGCTTTCGACCTTGATAAACGCCCCGCGTGGCAAACACGGCGACAGACGTTGAACGCCAATCTGGTTGCCCAAAGACGGCAGACCGACTGGCTGTTGCATGTCGATGCGGACGAGTTTCTGTGGGCACCCGATGGCATTCAGGCCGACCTTTCTCGGGCCAAGACCTGGCTGCACATCCCCAATTTGGAACGTGTTTGGATCGCGCCAGAGGATGGGATTTTCGACGGTGCGTTCCGCGCACCGGGTCTGACGCGCTTGGCGCGAAAGCAGGTCTATGGCGCTTCCTATGCCTATCTGCAAAGCGGGGTGTCGGGACATGCCTCTGGTAAAGCGATGGCGCAGCTGTCCGAACGAAAATTCATTGCCATCCACGCCGTTAAAGAAAAGTTCCGGGGCGAGGTATCGCCAGGCAAAACCACCGCACAGGCGCGGATTTTGCACTTTGACGGGATGACAGCCCGCCATTGGCTGCTCAAGTCACTGCGTTATGCGGCGCAAGGCAAGGCATTGCTTCATTCGCTTCACACTCGGCGCAGGATCGGCATTGAGCGGGTCATGAACGCGGACGATCCCCTTGCAACGGGGCTTGCGCTTCATGGCGAGATTTTTCACCTGACGGACAAACAGCAAGAACTGCTTCGGGAGCATAACGCGCTGCTGACCTGCTCGCTTCATATCGAACAATCGGTCGCCTCTGTCGCACCGGGGCTTTCGGTTGATTTCTCGGCCAAGCAGTTTGACGCTCCCTTAGCCTCCGCGCTTGAAGAGATCATGCAGAAGATCCGCAAGTAATCGTGCAGCACAAAAAAATTGCGCCGCTCGGTCTGAGCGGCGCAACGTCTTAATCAGCAGTATCGAAACTGGGCTTATGCCAGCGAGCTGTCGATGCCCTTACAGGCTTCAACCAGACCCTTCACCGCATCAACCGACTTGTCGAACATGGCTTGTTCGTCTTTGTTCAGCTCGATGTCGATGACTTTTTCGATGCCGTTGGCGCCGATGATGGTCGGAACACCAACATAGAAGCCATCCAGGCCGTAAGCGCCATCGACGTAAGCGGCACAAGGCAGCAGACGCTTCTGGTCGTTCAGGTATGCCTGAGCCATTTCGATCGCCGAAGCAGCCGGGGCATAATAAGCCGAACCGGTTTTCAGCAGACCAACGATCTCGGCGCCACCATCACGGGTGCGCTGGACGATGGCGTCCAGTTTTTCTTGGCTGGTCCAGCCCATTTTCACCAGATCCGGCAGCGGGATGCCGCCAACGGTCGAATAGCGGGTCAGCGGAACCATGGTGTCACCGTGGCCGCCCAGAACGAAGGCGGTGACGTCGCGCATGGATACGTCGAATTCGACCGACAGGAAGTGACGGAAGCGTGCCGAATCCAGAACGCCAGCCATGCCGACCACTTTGTTGTGCGGCAGGCCCGAGAACTCGCGCAGCGCCCAAACCATGGCGTCCAGCGGGTTGGTGATGCAGATCACGAATGCGTTCGGGGCGTGCTCTTTGATGCCTTCGCCGACCGACTTCATGACTTTCAGGTTGATGCCCAGCAGGTCATCGCGGCTCATGCCCGGCTTACGCGGGACACCGGCGGTGACGATGCAGACGTCGGCGCCAGCAATATCTTCGTAGGACGTGGTGCCCGACAAAGCTGCGTCGAACCCTTCAACGGGGCCGCTTTCTGCGATGTCGAGTGCTTTACCCTGGGGGATGCCGTCCGCGATATCAAAGAGGACAACGTCGCCCATTTCTTTCAGTGCAGCAAGGTGAGCAAGGGTGCCACCGATCATGCCGCTACCGATAAGCGCAATCTTGGGTCTGGCCATGAGTGTGATCTCCGATCAGTTGTTTTCGGGCGCATGCCTAGTCGGAAAGTGCCTTTCGCGCAAGGGCGCTGCGCTGCGGCGTCAGGGATGACTTGCAACCGAATGCGACACGCGATAGCGCTAAAGCGCCCATTTTCCAGACTTTTGAAGGATATCTCATGCCCGAGGTTCTGGACCTCACTTTCTTTACCTTTGCCATCCCAGCCGTGATTTTTGCAGGGATTTCCAAGGGTGGCTTCGGGTCGGGGGCCGCATTTGCGGCAACCCCTTTGCTTGCGCTGATTCTGGAACCGGGTGCCGCGATTGGCCTGATGCTGCCCCTTCTGATGCTGATGGATGTAACGGCGCTGAAACCCTATTGGCGAAAGTGGGATACACCCTCGGCCTGGGCCTTGGTGTTGGGGGCTGTGCCCGGCGTGGCACTGGGGGCGGTACTCTATTCCGTTGCCAATCCGGATCTGTTTCGACTGCTGATCGGCCTGATCGCCGTGGGGTTTGTCGCATTCCAGCTGGCACGCGCAAATGGGCTCATCGCACCGGCCCCGCGCCCTATGTCAGGCAAGCTCGGCGCGTTTTGGGGCGTGATCGCCGGCTTCACCAGCTTCATAAGCCATGCGGGCGGCCCGCCTGCCGCAGTCTATCTTCTATCGCGTAAGCTGGACAAAACCACGTTCCAGTCTACGACCGTTATCGTGTTCTGGGCCATCAACCTTATGAAGTTCGTTCCCTATTTCGCCTTGGGGATCTTCACTTGGCAAACGGCAAAGGCTGATCTTTTGCTGATCCCCTTTGCCGTGCTGGGCGTTTGGATCGGGGTGCATCTGCACCACAAAATGTCCGAGCGCCTGTTTTTCGGCTTCACCTATCTGTTCCTCATCCTGACCGGAACGAAACTGATCTGGGAAGGGCTGACCTAGACCGGGCTGCCCAACCGTGCAGGGGTCAGGTCTTCATCCAGCTGCTCGTATCCCTGCCCCGCAGCAACCAGACAGGTCATGCCATTGGGCATCGTGACCGTGATCGTCCATGTGCCGGTTTCATCCGAGGCGAAGACCTCGACCACCTGCCGGTCGCCTGCCAGCCCGATGGATTGCCGTGTTTCGCCATAGCTTTCGGCCAAGCGTTGCATCACTTGGGCACGCTCGGCGCATTTGGCGGCGCCCTGCGCCTGCAATTGTCCGGCTGACAGAAGGATCGCGCCGACACCAAGTCCAAGGGCCAGAATGTCCTGTTTCATGGATCTGTCCTTTCAGTTGGGCCGCTCTGCCGGGCCAACCGGCGCACCGGCGGCATCAGGGCCGTGTTCTCTCTGGTGCCGATCTGCATCCCATTGCATCAGTGGCCAACCGTGGGCCCTCCCGTCATTCGGCATCTCTGTGAAAAGCCTGCGCCCATGGGCCAAAGAACTGGTTAACGCGCCGCGCATAGGTCGGCGCAACCATGAACCCTACGTAAATTTTCTGCATTGCGGCAAAGTTTGCCTTGCGAATTGGTGCGCAAATGTGATCCCTTGCGCAACAATATTGCGGAGACACAGAATCATGACCACACGCCCCTATCGTTCCGTCCTCTACATCCCCGGCTCGAAAGAGCGTGCGCTGGAGAAAGCCCGCGGCCTTGCCGCCGACGCGATCATTTTCGACCTTGAAGATGCCGTCGCCCCCGACGCCAAGGTCGAGGCACGCGCGATCCTGAAAGCCGAGTTGAACAAAGGAGGCTATGGCAACCGCGCCAAGATCGTCCGCATCAACGGGTTCGACACCGAATGGGGCAAAGACGACGTAGCGGCCTTCGTAGGTGCAGACATCGACGCGATCCTGATGCCGAAGGTGGGCTCGGCTGCCCAATTGGACGAGCTGGCCGCGCTGATCCCCGATGTTGACCTCTGGGCGATGATGGAGACCCCGATTGGCATGCTGAACGCCGCCGAGATCGCCGCCCACCCGCGCCTGAAGGGCTTCGTCATGGGCACCAACGATCTGGCGAAGGAACTCAACACCCGCTTCCGCGCCGACCGTCTGCCGATGATGGGCGGGCTGCACATGTGCCTGATCGCGGCCAAGGCCCACGGTGTTGTGATCGTCGATGGCGTCTACAACGCGTTCAAGGACGAAGAGGGTCTGAAAGCCGAATGCGATCAGGGCCGCGACATGGGCATGGACGGCAAAACGCTGATCCACCCCGCCCAACTTGACATCGCCAACGCCGCCTTTGCCCCGTCCGAGGCCGAGATTGATCTGGCCAAACGCCAGATCGCAGCGTTCGAGGAAGCCGAGGCTTCGGGCCAAGGCGTCGCAGTTGTGGATGGTAAGATCGTCGAAAACCTGCATGTTGAGACGGCAAAATCCATTCTCGCCAAAGCCGACGCCATCGCCGCGATGGGGGGCTAAGGCCCCTCTAAAGGAAACTCGCCATGACGTTGCTGATCGCCGGACTTGCCCTGTGGTATGTCGGACATTTCTGGAAACGCGCCCTGCCCGGCGCCCATGAAAACATGGGGCAGCGGGCCAAGGGGATATCCGCACTTGTGATCCTGATCAGCGTGGTCTTCATGGTGATCGGGTATCGCGCGACGGAAAGCTTCGACGTGCACACCTATCCGCCCGCGTTGCGGCATGTGAACAACCTCATGGTGCTGTTCGCGCTCTACTTCATGAGCCCCGGCCCGTCGAAAGGCGCGCTATTTTACAGAATGCGCCACCCGATGCTGACCGGTTTCATCCTGTGGGCGGTGGCGCATATCATCGTCAACCCGGATCTGGCCTCGATGGTGCTATTCGGGGCGCTGACAGTTTGGGCAGTTCTAGAGATCCTCGTGATCAACCGCGCGGAACCCGACTGGCGGCCAAACCCGAAAGGCACCATCGCCAAGGATGCCATGTTCTTTGTCGCCTCGATCATCCTGCTGGCGATCATCGGATATATTCACGGGCTGATTGGCCCGACCCCGTTCGGCGCGTAGCCCCGCTTACGCGCACAAAATAACACCGGCGGGCCACCTCTGCGCCCGCCCCGACATTTGGAGAGCTTTGATGGCCAAAACCAATCCCGGACGCTTCTTTGAAGACTACAAGCTGGGCGACGTGATCGACCACGCCGTGCCGCGCACCGTGGCCGAAGGCGAACGCGCGCTGTATCACGCACTCTACCCTGCCCGTCATGCGCTTTACTCCTCGGACGAGTTTGCCGGGGCCTGCGGGCTGGAAGGCTCGCCCATCGACGACTTGATCGCCTTCCACGTGGTGTTTGGCAAAACCGTGCCTGACATCTCGCTGAACGCCGTCGCCAACCTTGGCTATGCCGAGGGTCGTTGGCTGAAGCCCGTCTATCCCGGCGACACGCTGCGCTCGCAATCCGAGGTGATCGGGCTAAAGCAGAACTCGAACGGCAAATCGGGTGTTGTTTGGGTCCGCACCCGCGGGTTCAACCAGATGGACGAGCCGGTGATGGAATATGTCCGCTGGGTCATGGTGCGCAAAGGTGATCTGGACGCCCCCGCGCCCGAAACCGTGATCCCCGAGTTGAAAGGCGTTTTGGATGCTTCTGACCTGTCGATCCCCGAAGGTCTGACATTTGAGGATTACGACTTCACGCTGGCCGGCGAACCGCATCGCTGGGGTGACTATGAGGTGGGCGAGAAAATCGACCACGTTGACGGCGTCACGGTCGAGGAAGCCGAGCACATGATGGCAACCCGTCTGTGGCAGAACACCGCGAAGGTCCATTTCGACGCCACTTTCCGCCCAGATGGTCAGCGCCTGATCTATGGCGGACACGTGATCTCGATGGCGCGCGCACTGTCGTTCAACGGCTTGGCCAACGCGCAGATGATCGTCGGCCTGAACGGTGGGGCGCACGCGAACCCCTGCTTCTCGGGCGATACGATCCGCGCATGGTCCGAAGTTCTGGACAAGGCCGACACCGGCGCCCCCGGTGTGGGCGCCGTGCGTCTGCGTCTGGTTGCCGTCAAACACGGCGCGCCGGAATTTGCGCTGAAGGGCGAAGATGGCAAATACCTGCCCGAGGTCATGCTGGACCTCGACTATTGGGCGCTGATGCCGAAGTAAGACATATGGTGGCGGTGGGGCGCTCTACGCGCGTCCCGCCCCTCTCAGTATGTGCCCTGACGTCAATTTCTAGTTGGATTCTGACTTTCGCTGCACATTTCCCGACTATTAAAGTCGGGATGCAATGGCATACATATCTGTGATCACATTTCCGAAAACTGTGATCACAAGCCTCCAAAAACACCCCCGTTAGCGCAAAATTCCCGACTTTCAGGTCGCTTCTTGCGTGACTCGGTGCCGCAAAAGGCGCTATTCCTGTCGCAAAGTCGAAACAGACAGAAGGAGGCCGCCATGGCCGACGTGAACAGAGGCAACCGTCCTCTTTCTCCGCATCTGCAAGTATACCGCCCGCAGCTGACCTCCATCACCTCGATCTTCGCCCGGATCACCGGGGTAGCCCTGCTGGGTGCTGCGATCTTGGTCGCTTGGTGGTTCTTTGCCGCGTCGCTGGGTGCAGGATATTATGATGTTGTGAACGGTCTGATGACCTCGTTCGTTGGGGACGTGATCATGTTCCTGGCACTTTGGGCGCTCTGCTATCACGCGCTGTCCGGCCTGCGCCACCTGATCTGGGACATCGGTATCGGCCTGAACGTCGAAACCGCCGAGAAAATGGGCATTGGCGTCATCGTCGGGTCCGTCGTTCTGGCGATCATCGTCGCCCTGATCGTGTAAGGAGCCCGCTATGCACTATATGACTGACCGCAAACGCGCCGTGGGCAAAGGCTCTTCTGGTTCGGGTACAGAGCACTTCTGGGGACAGGCCATTTCGGCCGTTGGTCTTCTGATCCTAATGCCGCTGTTTGCATTGACCTTCGGCTGCGCCCTTGGCCTGCCCTATGAAGAAGCAATCGCCTATTACCAGCGCCCCTTCCCCGCGATTGTCGCCGCAATGACCTTCGTTGTCTCGATGATCCACTTCCGTCACGGTATTCAGGTCGTGATCGAGGATTATTCGCGCGGCGTTACCAAGAAGGTTCTGGTAATCGGTTGCACCGCACTGGCCTACACAGTTTTGGCATTTGGCCTTTATGGCCTTGGCCGCATCGCCTTTTAAGACCGGAGAGCACCCAAAATGGCAGCTTACGAATACGAAACACACGAATATGACGTGGTCGTGGTCGGCGCCGGTGGCGCTGGTCTGCGGGCCACGCTTGGCATGGCCGAACAGGGTCTGCGCACCGCTTGTGTGACCAAAGTTTTCCCGACCCGCTCGCACACCGTTGCAGCACAGGGCGGCATCGCCGCGTCCCTGTCCAACATGGGTCCGGACAACTGGCAATGGCACATGTACGACACCGTGAAAGGGTCGGACTGGCTGGGCGACACGGATGCGATGGAATACCTGGCCCGCGAGGCGCCCAAAGCGGTGTACGAGCTGGAGCACTACGGCGTTCCGTTCTCACGGACCGAAGAAGGCAAGATCTATCAGCGCCCATTCGGCGGCCACACCACCGAATTCGGTGAAGGCCCCGCAGTACAGCGGACCTGTGCCGCCGCTGACCGTACTGGTCACGCGATCCTGCACACGCTTTACGGCCAGTCGCTGAAGAACAACGCGGAATTCTACGTTGAATACTTTGCCATCGACCTGATCATGTCGGAAGACGGTCAGTGTCAGGGTGTTGTCTGCTGGAAGCTGGATGACGGCACGTTCCACGTGTTCAACGCGAAGATGGTTGTGCTGGCCACGGGCGGCTATGGCCGCGCCTACTTCTCGGCCACCTCGGCCCACACCTGCACCGGTGACGGTGGCGGCATGGTGGCCCGTGCGGGTCTGGCTCTGCAGGACATGGAATTTGTTCAGTTCCACCCGACCGGCATCTACGGTTCGGGCTGCCTGATCACCGAAGGCGCACGTGGCGAGGGTGGCTATCTGGTCAACTCGGAAGGCGAGCGTTTCATGGAGCGTTATGCGCCCCAGTATAAAGACCTTGCCCCGCGTGACTATGTCTCGCGTTCGATGACGATGGAAATTCGCGAAGGCCGCGGTGTGGGTGCCGAAGGCGACCACATCTTCCTGCATCTGGATCACCTGCCTTCCGAAGCACTGGCTGAACGCCTGCCCGGCATCTCGGAAAGCGCCAAGATCTTTGCCGGTGTTGACGTGACCAAGGAACCGATCCCGGTTCTGCCGACAGTTCACTACAACATGGGCGGCATCCCGACCAACTACTGGGGTGAAGTGTTGAACCCAACCAAGGATGATCCGACTGGCGTTGTTCCCGGCCTGATGGCCGTAGGTGAAGCTGGTTGTGCATCGGTGCACGGTGCAAACCGTCTGGGCTCGAACTCGCTGATCGACCTTGTGGTCTTCGGCCGCGCCGCCGCGATCCGCGCTGGCAAGGTTGTAGACGCTGACAGCGCCAACCCAGTTCTAAACCAAGCGTCTGTCGATGCAGCCTTTGATCGCTTCGACGGTCTGCGCAACGCAAGCGGTGCGGTTCCGACTGCCGACCTGCGTCTGGAAATGCAGAAGACGATGCAAGCTGACGCTGCCGTGTTCCGCACCGCCAAGACCATGAAAGAAGGCGTCGAGAAGATGACCGCTGTGGCCGCCAAGATGGACGACCTGGCAGTGACGGATCGCTCGCTGATCTGGAACTCGGACCTGATGGAAACGCTGGAACTGGCCAACCTGATGCCGAACGCTCTGGCGACGATCCACGGTGCAGAAGCCCGCGAAGAAAGCCGCGGCGCCCACGCGCACGAGGACTTCCCGGAACGCGACGACAAGAAGTGGCGCGTCCACACTGTCAGCCGCGTGGATGGCAACAAGGTTGATCTGTCCTATCGTCCGGTCGTCGTTGATCCGCTGACCACCGAAGCCGAAGGCGGCATCGCTTTGAAGAAAATCGCGCCCAAAGCGCGTACGTTCTAAGGAGGACGCCAGATGGTACAATTCAAGCTCCCCAAGAACTCGACCGTTCGCGTCGGTAAGACATGGCCAAAACCCGAGGGTGCCAGCAATGTCCGCAAGTTCCAGATCTATCGCTGGAACCCGGATGATGGCGAAAACCCCCGTGTGGACACCTATTTCCTGGACATGGACAAGTGTGGTCCGATGGTTCTGGACGCGCTGATCAAAATCAAGAACGAGATTGATCCGACCCTGACCTTCCGCCGGTCCTGCCGTGAAGGCATCTGTGGATCGTGCGCGATGAACATCGACGGGATCAACACGCTGGCCTGTATTTACGGGATGGACGAGATCAAGGGCGACGTGAAGATCTATCCGCTGCCGCACATGCCGGTGGTGAAAGACCTGATCCCGGACCTGACGCATTTCTACGCGCAGCACGCCTCGATCATGCCGTGGCTGGAAACCAAGACCAACCGCCCCGCGAAAGAGTGGAAGCAGTCCATTGAGGACCGCAAGAAGCTTGATGGTCTCTATGAATGCGTCATGTGCGCCAGCTGCTCGACCTCGTGCCCGAGCTATTGGTGGAACGGTGACCGCTATCTTGGACCGGCCGCGCTGCTGCACGCTTATCGCTGGATCATCGACAGCCGCGATGAAGCCACCGGCGAGCGTCTGGACCAGCTGGAAGACCCCTTCAAGCTGTATCGCTGCCACACAATCATGAACTGCTCGAAGACTTGCCCGAAAGGCCTGAACCCGGCCAAGGCAATCGCCTCGATCAAGAAAATGATGGTCGAGCGCCACCTTTGATCTTTTCAAAATTCATGCAAAATGGGCGGCCAATTGGTCGCCCTTTTCGTTTGAGGATCAGATGTCGGGATACTCTGGAACACCGCTAGAAAAGAAGCTGGGCCTAAAAGATGGGCAGCGCGTAGTGTGGATCGGTCGCCCGGCTGCACAAGATTACCTCGCCTCAAGCCGCGCCTTCATTTTGGTCGAGGATACGTCAGCCGATCAACTCTCTGGCCCCTACGACGTGATCCAAATGTTCACCGACGACCGCGCCACCTTCGACGCCGCCCTGCCTAAGCTTCTCGCCGCGCTAGATTGCGATGGCATGATTTGGGTATCTTGGCCGAAGAAGACCTCGAAAGTTCCCACTGACATGACCGAGGATGTCATCCGCGACACTGCCCTGAAGACCACATTGGTCGACGTGAAGGTCTGCGCCGTGGACGAGATCTGGTCCGGCCTGAAGCTGGTGATCCGGAAAGAGCACCGCGCCTCACATGTGCAGACGAGCTCTTAGACCGCGATGTTGTCGATCAGCCGCACATCACCCAGCATCGCTGCTGCCAGCAGGCGCGTGGGGCGCGACAGGTCTTTCACAGGCTGCAAGGTCTCGGCGTCGCGCAGTTCCAGATATTCGACCGTGCGATAGCCCGCGCGCTCGATCTGCGCCTTGGCGCTGTCCAGCACCACGCGTGGCTCTGCACCACGGCGGATGGCCTCGGCAGCGCGGTCCATCTCGGCTTTCAACGCGGGCGCGATGGCGCGCTCTTCCGCGGTCAGGCGCACGTTGCGCGACGACATTGCCAGCCCGTCATCCTCGCGCACTGTGGGGCAGGCGATCACTTCGGTCTCGATGTCCAAATCCTCGGACAGGCGACGGACCAGAAGCATCTGCTGATAGTCCTTCTGGCCGAAACAGGCCACATCGGCGCGGGACTGCAGGAACAGCTTGGACACCACGGTTGCGACACCATCGAAATGGCCGGGGCGGTGCGCGCCCTCTAGGTCTTCGGTCAGACCCGTCACACGCACATTGGTGGCGAAACCATCAGGATAGATCTGATCCGGCGTCGGCACATAGAGCGCATCAATCCCGTAAGGTGCCAGCTTCGCGGCGTCGTCCTCTTCCGTGCGGGGATACTTGTCCAGATCATCCGGATTGTTGAACTGCTTGGGGTTCACGAAGATCGTGACGATCACGCGGTCTGCATGTTTCTTCGCCTCGTCCACCAAAGACAAGTGGCCCGCATGCAGCGCACCCATCGTGGGCACCACGGCCACACGCTCGCCCTTGAAAATCCAGCTACGACGAAGGGTGCGCAGATCGTCCTTGGAACGAATGATCTTCATTTCTTTTTGACCTCATCTGCAAAGACGTGCTCTGGCGCCGGGAAGCTGCGGTCTCGCACCTCTTGGGCATATTTGGCAATGGCTTTTTCACCATCCACGCCCAAAGTTGCATAGCGTTTGGCGAATTTCGGTTTGAAGGCCGTGAACAGGCCCAGCATGTCGTCCACCACTAGAACCTGCCCGTCACATTGTGCCGAGGCGCCGATGCCAATGGTCGGGATGGACACGGCTTCGGTGATTTCGTTGGCCAGGCTTTCCGGCACTTTTTCCAGCACGACCGAAAACGCACCCGCCGCTTCCACCGCCTTGGCGTCTGCCATCACGCGCGCGCGATCCTCGCCACGGCCTTGCACAGCATAGCCGCCCAGCGTGTTGATCGCTTGCGGGGTCAGGCCCACATGGGCCATCACAGGGATCGAGCGGCTGGTCAGGAAGCGGATGGTTTCTTCCATCGACACGCCACCTTCCAGTTTCACCGCAGCCGCGCCGGTTTCGCGCATCAGGCGGGCGGCGTTGCGGAAGGCTTGCTGCGGGCTTTCTTCGTAAGAGCCGAACGGCATGTCGACGACCATCATGGCCTGCGACAGACCGCGCTTCACAGCGGCCCCATGCAGGCACATCATCTCCATCGTGACGCCCAGCGTGTCGGGAAGCCCGTGGATCACCATACCCACGCTGTCGCCCACCAGAACGATGTCGCAATGTGCGTCCATCATCTGGGCGGTCGGGGTCGCATATGCAGTCAGCACGACTAAGGGCGTATCCCCTTTGCGGGCGCGGATGTCCGACGGGGTCGGTGCTTTAATCTTGGCCGAGGCGCTCATGGTTCTCCTCCCTGATCCTCTTCGCTGGCGGGGACTATAATGCTGCATCGCAGAATTTCAAAGGGGAATGACGGGACGTCTTTCCCTTGCCTTGGCCCAAAATCCCGCGTTTCATATGGTATATCCCGCAGAACGGGTAAGGAGGATCAAGATGACCAACCTGAAACTTACAGCAGGCGCATGGGCGCTGATGGCAACGACCGCTTTAGCCGGCAATGACGCGATCACATTGGGCATGGTGCTTGAGCCGCCAAATCTGGATCCCACCGCAGGCGCTGCCGCCGCGATTGATGAAGTCGTCTATGCCAATATCTACGAGGGCCTGACCCGCTTTGGCCCGGATGGCGCGGTGCTGCCTGGTCTGGCCAGCGCGTGGGAGGTCAGCGAGGACGGCTTGACCTATACCTTCACCCTACGCGAAGGCGTCACCTTCCATGATGGCACCACGATGGATGCCGATGACGTTGTCTTCTCGCTGGATCGCGCGCGGGCGGAAGATTCGACCAACGCGCAGAAAGCGCTGTTCAAGGATATCGAAAGCGTGACGGCGGTCAGCCCGACCTCGGTCGCGGTGAAACTGTCTGCCCCCAACGGCAATTTCGCCTTCAACATGGCTTGGGGCGATGCCGTGATCGTCGCGCCGGAAAGCATCGACACTGCAGCGACCTCCCCCGTAGGCACCGGCCCGTTTTCCTTTGTGGAATGGGCCAAGGGCGATCATGTGACCATCGCACGCAATGACGCCTATTGGGGCGACGCACCTGCACTGGCCAAAGCCACGTTCAAGTTCATCTCGGACCCGAACGCCGCCTTTGCTGCGATGATGGCTGGCGACGTCGACGCTTTCCCGAACTTCCCTGCGCCCGAAACGCTGGCCCAGTTCCAAGCGGATCCACGTTTCAACGTGATCGTGGGCTCGACCGAGGGTGAGACCATCCTATCCACCAACAACAAGTCCGGCCCGCTGGCCGATGTCCGCGTGCGTAAGGCGATTGCTCATGCGATCAACCGACAGGACATTATCGACGGCGCGATGCATGGTTTTGGGACACCCATCGGCACCCACTTTGCTCCGCACAACCCGGATTATGTGGATCTGACCGGCCAATCCGGTTTTGACCCCGAGATGTCAAAATCGCTGCTGGTCGAGGCTGGAGCCGAGAACCTAACCCTGCGGCTGATGCTGCCGCCCCCCGCCTATGCCCGCCGCGGAGGCGAGATCATCGCCGCCCAACTGCGCAATGTCGGCATCAACACCGAGATCAGCAATCTGGAATGGGCGCAGTGGATCGAGCAGGTGTTCAAAGGCAAGGATTATGACCTGACCATCGTCAGCCATACCGAACCCGCAGATATCAACATCTACGCCCGCCCGGAATACTATTTCCAGTATGACAACGCCGACTTCCAAGCGCTGATCGAGAAGCTGTCGGTGACCTCGGACCCGGCCATGCGCGCCGAGCTAAACAAACAGGCCCAGCAAATCATCGCGGATGACTATGTAAACGGCTATCTGTTCCAACTGGCGAAAACTGGCGTGGCGAATGCCAAGATCAACGGGCTGTGGGAAAACGCGCCCACGCAGGCGAATGACCTAACGGGCGTTAGCTGGTCGGATTGATCGCCCCAGAAACCATGCAAAAGGGCGTCCCAAGCGGGCGCCCTTTTACGTTTTCGGCTCGTTCGGGTTGGGGGTCACACGGCGTTTCAAAACGGTCTCGCGCCACGTGATGTATGTAACCGCGGCCATGATCACGCCTGCGCCAACGACCACCCAAAAATCGACCGGTTCGGCAAAGAAGATTGCGCCTGTCGCAGCGGCCCAAATGATTTGCAGAAAGGTAACAGGCTGGGTGACCGATACAGGGGCCTCGGCAAACGCACGGGACATGGAATAGTGGCCAGCTGTCGCAAAAAACGCGACCACGGCCAGCCATGCCATCTGCACCAAACTAGGTGGCACCCAGACCATAACAGCGGCGGGCACCAGACCGATGGTTGCCGTGATTGACATCATTGCCACCACCACACCCGCTGATGCGTCTTGCGCCAACCGTTTGGCAATCAAATACGAAATCCCCAGAAAGATCGCTGTGAACACCATCGAGATATGCCCGGCGCCCAGTTCGCGCAGACCCGGACGTAAGATGATCAGCACCCCAAGAAAGGCCGCTGCGACCGCCAGCATCCGACGAGTCGAGAAACTTTCACCCAGAAAAACCGCGGCCCCCAGCATCACATAGATCGGGGTGAGGTAGTTCATCGCCACGACCTCGGCCACCGTGATTTGGGTCATCGCATAAAACCAGCACAACACGGCCCCGGTGTGCACCACACCGCGCGCAACGAAAAGCTGCCAAACCCGTGCCGAGAACCGCGCCTTAGCAAGTTGACCAAGCGCAGGCAGAACAAAGACCAGCCCGAAAACATAACGCAAAAACGCGGCTTGCGAGGACGGCAGCTCCTGCCCGACATATTTTACCAGCGCGTTCATCATCACGAAAAACAGGCCTGCCGACAGCATCCATGCGATCCCATGCGCGGGGCGGTGTAAGGTCAGTGTGCTGCTCATCCCGCGACATGACACCGGATTGGATCCAAAAACAAGAGACCCCGACGCAGAGAAACCGCGCCGGGGCCTGAATTCTTTCTGACGTCGTGCTTACAGCTGCGCCATCACCTCGTCTGAGGCTTCGAAATTGGTGGTGACGCGCTGCACGTCGTCATCATCCTCAAGCGCATCCACCAGCTTCATCAGCTTTTGCATGTTCTCGAGGTCCAGCTCGGTCGTGATGTTCGGTTGCCAGATCAGCTTTGTCGATTCCGACTCGCCCAGTGCGGCTTCCAGCGCGGTCGACACTTCGTTCAGGTCGGTATCGGCGCAGGTGATGCGGTGGCCGTTCTCGTCGCTTTCGCAATCCTCGGCACCCGCTTCAATGGCGGCTTCCATCACGGTGTCTGCATCGCCCGCGTCGGCACCATAGATCACTTCGCCCTTCCGGTCGAACATAAAGCCCACCGAACCGGTTTCGCCCAAGTTGCCGCCGTTCTTAGTGAAGGTCGAGCGCACGGTCGACGCAGTCCGGTTCTTGTTATCGGTCATGGTTTCGACGATGACGGCGACACCATTGGGGCCATAGCCCTCATACCGGATCTCGTCATAGTTTTCCGCATCACCGCCCTGCGATTTCTTGATCGCGCGTTCGATCACGTCCTTCGGGACCGAGCTTGACTTGGCCTCTTTCACGGCCAGACGCAGACGCGGGTTCTTCTCGGGATCCGGGTCGCCCATTTTGGCGGCCACGGTGATCTCTTTTGCGAGTTTCGAAAACAGTTTCGAGCGCAGCTTGTCCTGGCGACCTTTGCGGTGCTGGATGTTTGCCCATTTTGAGTGGCCAGCCATGGCGACCTCCGACTAAATTCTTCGTTCGAGGCTCAATAGCCCATGGGGCGGACAAGGGGCAAGGGGGGCCTAGGGCTTGTAGGCCGCGTTTTCCTGCCAGCCTCGATGCCCAGTCTGCAAAACGGACACGTTTTCGCGCCCGGCCACCCGCAGGGCGAACATCGCCTGAGACGAGATGGTGCCGGTGTTGCAATAGACGATCACCTTGCGGTCGGTTGGAATCTCGTCGATCCGATCCAGCACTTCGCGCCACTCGATATTGATCGCGCTGGGGATATGGGCCTCGGCAAATTGCTCTGCGTCACGGACATCAATGAACAGGACCGCGTTGAATACACCTTCGTCGATCTGCTGGGGCAGAATGATCCCGGCTTCGTATTCCGTGAACATCATGTAATCCTGCATGCCCTCGATCGCGGCGTCATTGGCACGCGCAGGCAAGGCCATCAGGGCAAGCACGGCGGTCAGGGCTAAGAGTCGGGTCATGGGGGGGCTCCGTCAGGCATTCGCGTTTCGAAATATATACCCTATCGCACCGGACAGCGCCAGCCGCGGCACCCGATTACGCGCGTTCATCCTTGGGCGAACCCATCACCACATGGGTCACCAACTGATGCACCTGTGGCAGCGTGCCCAGCTTGTCGGTGTGAAAGCGCTTGTAGGCGATCAGGTCTTCGGCCTCGACCCGCAGCAGATATTCGACGGTGCCCGTGATGTTGTGACACTCGCGCACCTCGTCATACAGCGCCACGGCCCGTTCGAACCCTTCCTGCGCCTCTTTAGTGTGGTCGTTCAGGCCAACCGTGACATAGGCCACAAAGCCCACGCCCATCGCGACCGGGTCGAGCACTGCCCGATAGCCGGTGATCACGCCGCTGCGTTCCAGCTCTTGCACGCGCCGTAGACAGGCAGAGGGCGACAGGCCCACGCGATCCGCCAGTTCGGTATTGGGCAAGCGGCCGTCTTTCGACAAATCGCGCAATATTCGTTGATTTATGTGATCATTCTTCACCATTAGTTGTGCTTTTATCCGATATCTGTGCAACTTTGCAATCTCACGGCGCAAATGTTGCGCAACAATCCCTTCCATGACTTATGACCTCCTCTTCGCGCTTGTCGCCTTTGCTTTTGTGTCGTCCATTACGCCGGGACCAAACAACCTGATGCTTATGGCGTCGGGAGCGAATTTCGGCTTTGCCCGCACCATCCCGCATATGCTGGGTGTGGCGCTGGGATTCACACTGATGGTCGTGCTGGTTGGCGCGGGGCTGATGCAGCTTTTCGACCTTTACCCGGTCAGCTACACGGTGCTGAAGGCGGGCAGCGTGGCCTACCTTTTATGGCTCGCGTGGAAAATCGCCCGCGCCTCCGAACCCGGCACGGGCACGGCGGGCGGCACACCGATGACCTTTCTGCAAGCTTCGGCCTTTCAATGGGTGAACCCGAAGGCCTGGGCGATGGCGCTGACTGCGATCAGTGCCTATGCGCCGTCGCGCGATATGGGGGCCGTTCTTCTGGTGGCCGTGATCTTTGGTACGGTGAACTTGCCGTCGGTGTCCACTTGGACCGTTCTGGGGCAGAAAATCCGCGTGATCCTGACCAACCCCGCACGGCTGCGCGCTTTTAACATCACCATGGCCCTGCTGCTTGTTGCCACGCTTTTCCCCGTAATCTACGGGTGACGTGCACGCGCCCACGGGTTACTTCTTGGGCATGACGACAGACCAGATCATTCTCTTTTCGCTTTTCGGTGCCGTATTCGGCCTGCTGCTCTGGGGCCGCTTCCGCTATGATATCGTAGCCTTTTCCGCACTTATGCTGGGGGTCGCCCTTGGCGTCGTCCCCACGAAAGAGGCGTTTTCCGGCTTCGGCCACCCCGCCACACTGGTCGTCGCGCTGGTGTTGGTGGTGTCGGCGGGACTGGTGCGATCCGGAGCCGTGTTTCTGATCACCCGCACGCTGGTCGATGCCTCGCGATCCTTGGGCGCGCATATCGCCCTGATGGGCGCCATCGGCGGCGTGCTGTCAGCCTTCATGAACAACGTCGCGGCCCTTGCCCTTCTGATGCCCGTCGACATCCAGACCGCCCGAAAAGCCGCCCGCCCCGTGGGGCTCAGCCTCATGCCCCTGTCCTTCGCCACAATCCTTGGTGGCATGGTCACACTGATCGGCACGCCCCCCAACATCATCATTGCCTCGATCCGCGAGGACGCCTTGGGCGAACCCTTCAAGATGTTCGACTTCGCCCCCGTGGGCGGCGTCACCGCCATCGCGGGCCTGATCTTCGTGGCGCTGATTGGTTGGCGACTGATCCCTCAACCGGACGCGGATAAAAACGGATCCAACCCAATGGACGAGTTCAGCCAGTATGTGGCCGAACTGACCGTGCCCGAGGATTCAAAGCATATTGGAAAGCGCCTGAAAGAGCTGTTGAACGATGCCGAGAAGAATGATGTCGCGATCCTTGGTCTGGTACGTGACGGTTCGCGCCGCTATGGCACCCAGCGCGGCACCATGCTTCGGGCACATGACGCGTTGGTGCTGGAAGCCACGCCCGAGGCTTTGGACGAATTCCGCGCGGCCCTTGGGCTGGCCTTTGCCGAAACCCACCGCGAAGAGAAGCTGAAAGCCGAGGGCGAGGGTCTATCGAAGATCGAGGTCGTCGTCCCCGAGAACGCCCGGATTGCCGGCAGGACCGCGCAATCGATTGGTTTGAACTGGCGTCAAAGCTCGGTCCTGATGGGTATTTCGCGGGCGGGCAAGAAGATCACCAAGCAGGTCCGCAAAACCGAGGTTCATCCGGGTGACATCCTATTGCTTCTAGTCCCGCAAGGCAGAGAAGCAGATGTGACCGAATGGCTGGGCTGCCTTCCGCTGGCGGAACGCGGGCTAACGGTCACACGGGACGAAAAGGTCTGGCTGGCCATCGGCCTGTTCGCGGCTGCCGTTGCTGCCGCAAGCTTTGGCCTGATCTATCTACCGGTGGCCTTGGGGCTTGTCGTGATCGGATACGTGCTGGCCAAGATCATCCCCCTGTCCGAACTCTACACCCATATCGAATGGCCCGTCGTGGTGCTGCTCGGCTCGATGATCCCCTTGGGGGCCGCGCTTGAGGCCTCTGGCGGGACCGAGCTGATCGCCGGTACGTTGGTCGGGATAACCGAAGGCCTGCCTGCATGGGCGGTTCTGACCGTGTTGATGATCGTCACCATGACGCTGTCGGACGTTTTGAACAACACCGCGACCACCATCGTCGCCGCGCCCGTGGGAATCCAGATGGCACATGCGTTGGACAAGAACCCCGACCCGTTCCTAATGGCCGTGGCCATTGCGGCCTCCTGCGCGTTCCTGACCCCCATTGGGCACAAGAACAACACGCTGATCCTTGGCCCCGGTGGCTATAAGTTCGGGGATTACTGGCGTATGGGACTGCCACTAGAGATCCTCGTCGTCGCGGTGTCGATCCCCGCGATTCTGGTGTTCTGGCCGCTATAGCAGATCGGGCGCCGGGGTCTGCTCCATCCACTCATTGATGGCCGCGACCAAATCGCCCTGCCAACTGTCCCGCGTCAGACCGGGGATATGCGCCTGCTGCCCGTCCCGCGTCACGTCCCGGATCGCGTGTTTGAACAGATAGAACTGATGCAGATCGGGCGTCTCGTGATCAAACCAAAGGCGCGAGACCTTCTTTAGCGCGTCGAAGTCGTCACCCCTGGCGGCGAGAATATCCCCCAGATGCATCCGCGCCAGCCACCGCGTGGCGCTGTCGGGGGTGTCGGGTGTGGATAGACACAAATTTCGCACGGCATCGCGGATCAAGTCGGACAACTCGCCCCAATGCGCCGGGCTTGGCAGGTCTGCCAGTGTGTAAAGCGCGCCGCTTTCAATTGCGCGTGCGGCGACCTCTTGATGAGGATCCCCTGCCTCAACGCCCGCCGCCCATGACAAGACGTCGTCCGCCCAATCCTGCGCCGGGCCATCTACATCGAAATTCAGCGCCCAACGCCCCAGCAGCAGCAGGGACGCGCGTTCGGGAAAGATGGGCGGCGCCACTTACAGCGGCCAGATGAACGGGATCAAGGCCGAGGCCAGAATGCCCACCGACAGGTTCAGCGGGATCCCCACCTTCAGGAAGTCCGAGAACTTGTAGCCCCCCGGTCCATACACCAGCGTGTTGGTCTGATAGCCAATCGGCGTCGCAAAACTGGCCGAGGCTGCGACCATCACCGCCACCACCAGCGGGCGCGGATCCAAGCCCAGCGCCGTTGCCAGCCCGATGGCGATGGGGGTCACCACCACCGCCACAGCATTGTTCGATACAAGCTCGGTCAGGACCGAAGTCAGCAGATAAATCGCCCAGACGATCAAGAAGGGTGGCAGCTTGCCCAGAAGCGGCGCAATTCCTTCGGCAATCAGCGCCACCGCGCCTGAGTTCTCCAGCGCGGCCCCGATACCCAGCATCGAGAAGATCAGCACCAGAAGGCGGCCATCTACCGCCCCGAATGCCTCGTCCGCATCGATGCAGCGCGTCAGCAGCACCACGGCCACGGCCAGGACGGCCAACAGGAAAATCGGCGCAACGCCAAAACCGGCCAAAGCAACGAGACCAAACAGGACGGCCACGGCGATCGGCGCATGGCCTCGACGATATTCACGGTCCGACGGCGCGGTCACATCGACCAAATCCATATCTTGCGCCAGACGCTGGATGTCTTCAGGCGCCCCTTCCAGCAAAAGCGTATCGCCCACACGCACCACCAGTTCATCCAACTGGCGGCCGATATTCTGGTTCTTGCGGTGCACGGCCAGCGGATAGACACCATATCGACGACGCAGGCGCATCCGGCCCAGCTGCTTGCCGACCATCTTACAGCCCGGAGAAATCAGCACTTCAACCGTGGTCGTCTCCACCGCCGAAACCTGATCCACGCGCTTCAAGCTTTTGGTGCGCTGAAGGCTCAGAAGCTCGGTCATCGCAGTCCGCAGAACGACCCGGTCACCAAGCTGAAGCGTCACGCCTTCCAGATTGCGCCGAAGCGAGGTATCGCCGCGCACCACGTCCACCAGCCGTACGCCTTCGCGCTTGAACAGTTGAACCCCGTTCACTTCGCGTCCGATCAGGTTGGATTCCGGTGGGATCACCGCCTCTGTAAAGAATTTCTTACGGGATCTGTCGGACAGAAGCGTGGCCATGCTGTCACGATCCGGCAGGATCTTTGGGGCAATGAAACGCAGGTAAATCATGCCCCAGGCGACCAGAACGATGCCTAAAGGGGTGACTTCAAAAATCGTAAACGGCTCAAGCCCGCCCTCTCGTGCGACACCATCGACCAGAAGGTTGGTGGACGTCCCGATCAGCGTCAGCGTGCCCCCCAAAATGGCCCCATAACTCAGCGGGATCAGCAATTTCGAGGCCGATTGGCCGATCTTCTTGGCCAGCTGGATAAAGACCGGGATCATCACGACAACCACCGGCGTGTTGGACACCACCGCGGACGAGATCACGACAAAGCCCATCAAAGCGGCCAGAGCCATCATCGGACTGTGTTCAGCCTTTTTCTCGGCAATTTGCGTGAACCACTGAAGCGCGCCCGTGCGCACCAGCGATCCCATCACGATGAACATCGCTGCAATCGTCCACGGGGCCGGGTTCGACAGAACCTCGAGCGCGCTTTCATAGTCCAAAATGCCCATGACCAGCATGATCGAGACACCGCCAATGGCGACGACTTCAGTCGGGAAGCTTTCGCGCAGGAACAGGACGAACATCCCGCCCACTGTCATCAGGGCAATCACCGCCTGTGTGGTGGCGCTGAACTCGAATAAACCCATGCAATATCCCCGTTTAAACGCTTGGACCAGTTTTGCCCTGCGCATCTGTCATGGGCAAGCACGGTTTTGCGATTGGACGGATTTTGGCAGATGCCTCAGCCTGCATCCAAGGGCGAGGATTGTGCCAACCGCCCCCCATTGCGCACCATTTGCACCCGCGTGGCCTTGCCGGTGCGATCATCGGTTTCGATATACAAACCCGACAGCGTCGCCTCGCCTTCGGCCGGGGTAAAGCGGCCCTTTGCCATGCCGGTCACGAAGCGGCGCATGGGCTCTTCCTTCTGCATACCGATCACACTGTTGTAATCGCCACACATCCCGGCATCCGCCATGAACGCGGTGCCTTTGGTCAGAATTTGCGCGTCACCCGTCGGGATATGGGTATGCGTCCCGACGACCACGCTTGCACGTCCATCGCACCAATGGCCGATTGCCATCTTCTCGGATGTGGCTTCACAGTGGATGTCGACAAGCGACGCCTGCACGGCTCCACCAAGCGTATGCCGCTTCAGCACCAGATCCACGGCCGAGAACGGATCATCATAGGCGCGTTTCATAAAGACCTGACCCAGCACCTGCGTGACCAAAATCTTGCGCCCACGCGTATCCGCAAAGACACGTGCTCCCACTCCAGGGCATTCCTTGGCATAGTTCAGGGGGCGAATGATGCGCTTCTCCTGTTCGCAGAAGCTTAGCATATCGCGCTGATCGAACGCATGATCGCCAAGGGTGATCACGTCCACACCTGCCTCCAGCAGCGTCTTCGCATGACCCGCATTCAGCCCATGACCGCTGGTGGCGTTCTCGCCATTGGCTACGACGAAGTCGAGCTTCCAGTCGTTGCGTAGCGCTTTCAGCCGCTCGGTTACCGCACGCCGTCCGGCGCGCCCCATGATGTCACCAAGAAAGAGTATTTTCATGGGACTAGCCCTAGGCGGCTTTCGCACCAAGGGCAAGAGGGGCAAAGCCCCTACTGGCTCACATCGTGAGTCCTAGAACCAAGTCACCCCTTCGTCGGTCACGATCGCATCCAAAGGCTGATCGGTGGGTTCCAGCGGCAACCCCTCGGCCTCTTGTGCAGAATATGCATAACCAATGGCCAAGGTCGGTCGTTCAGCCCGCAGCCCTTCCAGCGTGCGGTCATAGAAACCGCCGCCATAGCCAAGACGCCCGCCCTTGCGGTCAAAAGCCACCAGCGGGACAACCACCACCTCGGGCGTGATGAACTCTAGCGTGGCTGGCACTTGCGCACCGAAAGGCCCATCCACCATGTCGCTGTCCGGGCGCCAGTTGGCGAATTTCAGAGGCTTCCCCGCGCCCGTAATATACGGAACGCCAATCGTTGACCACGCCGCCATCGCGGCCATCGCGGGCAGCGGATTGATCTCGGTCCGGATGGGCATATAGCCCGCCATCGCCTTACCCTTATCGTCATTCAAAACGGAAATCAGATGCGCCACGCCCAGCGACGAGCGTGCTTCGGAATGCGCCTCTTTGCGGCGGGCAAAGGCAGCTTTACGGGCGGCCGCTTTCACGGCAGTCAGGTCGGTCATGTCGGGATCCAGTCAGGGTCGTCAGATCAGCAATACGGCGGCAAGGCCAAGGAAGGCGAAGAACCCCACGACATCCGTCACCGTGGTCACGAACGCACCCGAGGCCAATGCCGGGTCAATATCCATTCGGTCCAGCACCACCGGGATGATAACGCCTGCAAGACCTGCGATCACAAGGTTCACGACCATCGCCACGCTGATCACGACACCCAGCAGCGGCGTGCCGAACCAGATGACGCCTACGATGCCCATGACCACCGCAAAGACGATCCCATTGACCAGCCCAACGGCCGCTTCACGCCAGATCACACGCCACAGGTTCGCGGATGTAAGGTCTTTTGTGGCAATGGCTCGCACGGCCACAGTCAGGGATTGGGTGCCCGCATTACCCCCCATCGAAGCAACGATGGGCATAAGCACCGCCAGCGCGACGAACTGGGTGATCACTTCGTCAAATTGCGCAATCACCAGCGACGCAAGAATCGAGGTCACAAGGTTCACCGCCAGCCACGGAAAGCGGCGCTTTGTGGTTTCCACAATCTTATCGGACAGCGAGCTTTCCTCGCCCACACCAGCCAGACGAAGGATGTCTTCTTCGTGTTCTTCATCCAGAATGACCATCGCGTCATCAATGGTGATGACACCGACCAGACGGTCATCCGCGTCCACGACGGGGGCGGAAATCAGGTGGTACTGGTTGAACGCATAGGCGACCTCGCCCTCGTCCTGCAAGACGGGGATGGTGCGGAAACTGTCTTCAGTCAGCGAGGTCATGGGCACCTCGCGTGCGCTGCCCATCAAGCGGCCCAAGGTGACATAGCCGGTCGGGCGCATACGCGGATCGACCAAAATCACGTGATAGAACTGTTCGGGCAGATCATCCTGAGCGCGTAGGAAATCAATCGTCTGCCCCACGTTCCAATGATCCGGCGCCACGACCAGCTCGCGTTGCATCAGACGACCTGCGGACTCCTCGGGGTAAGACAGAGACTGCTCGACCACCACCCGGTCATCGTCGTCCAGAGCCTCCAGAACGGCTTCTGTCTGCGGATCGTCCAGATCCTCGATCAGGTCAACGACGTCATCCGTTTCCAGATCCCGCACGGCCACGGCCAGAACCTCTGGATCCATCGCGTGGACCACTTTTTCGCGCAGGCGTTCATCCAATTCAGACAGCACTTCGCCGTCGAATTCCGTACCATATAGGCGCACGAACGTGTCGCGCTCGTCTTCCGGCAACTGTTCAACAAGGTCAGCGATGTCTGCGGCATGCAGCGGCTCAAGCAAGGCCTGAAGCGCGGGGCCATCCTCTGCATCCAGTGCATCGCGCACAGGGCCAAATGTTTCGCGATCCAGCTCGTAGTCACCTTCTTCGGGCGTATCGTCGATATAGTGATCATCCAGCATCGCGCGCCCTCCGTCCGTTGGTTGGCCTGACCATAGGCCAAGCCATCCCACAAGTGAACCGGCAGAAAGACGTTGAACAGGTGAAATTCGCGGCCTACCGTGAACGACGGCGATAACGGAGGTCCTCATGGAACTGCTTCTGGGACAGGTTCTTCAATTCAACCACACCCCGTTCGAGGGGCGCCCCAAGGACTCGGCCACGCATATTCGGCGGGGTGCGATTCTGATGCAGGGCGGATTGATCGCCAATGTAGGCGAGGCAGATGCCCTACGTGCCCAGCACCCCGAGGCCCGCGTGATCGATATGGGGGACGCGCTGTTGTCCCCCGGCTTCGTCGACACGCATGTGCACTATCCCCAAACCGCCATTATTGCGTCGTGGGGTAAGCGGCTGATCGACTGGCTGAACAGCTATACTTTCCCCGAAGAAAGCCGGTTTGGAGACGCGGGCCACGCCACCCAGATCGCCGAGACCTATTTTGACCTCGTGACCGCGGCGGGCACCACCACAACGGTCAGCTATTGCACCATTCACCCGGAAAGCGTGGATGCGTATTTCACCGCAGCACAGTCGCGCGGACTTCGGGCGCTGGGCGGCAAGACCTGCATGGACCGGAACGCGCCGGACAATCTGCGCGACACGGCGCAATCCGCTTATGACGACAGCAAAGCCTTGCTAGAGCGCTGGCACGGCCAAGACCGCTTGTCCTACGTGATCACACCGCGCTTCGCCCCGACCTCGACCCCTGAACAGCTGGAAGCCTTGGGTGCGCTCTGGTCCGAGCACCCGGACCTGTTGATGCAGACCCATATCAGCGAGCAGCACGAGGAAATTGCGTGGGTCGCGGACCTTTTCCCCGACGCGCGCGACTATCTGGATGTGTACGAGAAGTTCGGCTTGGTGGGTAAAGGCGCCCTGCTGGGCCACGCGATCCACCTGACCGAACGCGAGCGCGACCGAATCCAAGAACTGGAAGCAAGTCTGATCCACTGCCCCACCTCGAACATGTTCATCGGCTCGGGCCTTTTTGACATGCAGGGCTTGATGGCACAGGGCCACCGGATCGGGTTGGCATCCGACACGGGCGGCGGGTCCAGCTTCTCGATGCTGCGCACCATGGCGGCGGCCTATGAGGTTGGGCAGCTGTCCGGCACAGCGCTGCACCCGGCACAGCTGTGGTGGCTGGCGACCGCAGGGTCCGCCGCGTCAATCCATCTGGATGACAAGATCGGGCGTCTGGCCCCGGGATACGAGGCCGACATCATCGCGGTCGATCTGGCATCAACCCCCGCCATCGCCCAGCGCGCGGCGCGGGCCGAAACCATTTGGGAAGCCATCTTTCCAACCATCATGATGGGGGATGATCGCGCGATTTCGGCTGTTTGGGCCAGAGGCCGGAAGATCAAATAACGGTCAGACCTTCGACAACACTTCCAGCGCCTGCGCGTGAAGCTCGGCATTGGCGGCAGCCACGACGCGGCCACCCTGATGGACCGGGTTGCCCTGCCAGTCGGTGACGATACCGCCCGCGGCCTCGATCACCGCGATCGGGGCCTGAACATCATAAGATTGCAGCCCCGCTTCGATCACCATGTCGACCTGCCCGGCAGCAACCAGACCATAGGCGTAGCAGTCCATCCCATAACGTGTCAGCTTGGCCTGGCGCGCCACGGCATGAAATGCCTCGGCTTCTTCGGCGGTTCCGACTTCCGGGAAGGTAGTGAACAGGATCGCGTCCGACAGATCACGGGTCGCGCGGGTTTTCAACGCGCGTCTCCCCTGCGGTCCTTCGACCCAAGCCTCGCCAAAGCCGCCAAGGAACCGTTCCTTGATGTAGGGTTGGTCGATAATGCCCAAAGCCGGACCGGTCTCTGGACCAACGGCAATCAGCACACCCCATGTCGGCGTGCCCGACAGGAAGCCGCGTGTGCCGTCAATCGGGTCCACCACCCATGTCAGGCCACTGGTGCCCTCCTTCGCGCCGAACTCTTCTCCAAAGATAGCATCCTCGGGGCGCAGCTCTGCCAGAAGTTCACGCATGACTTTTTCGGCCGCCCGATCCCCTTCGGTGACCGGATCAAAGCCTTCTACAAGCTTGTTGTCCGCCGTCAGATCTGATGATCGAAAGTAAGGAAGAACCGCCTCACGCGCCGCATCCGCCAAAGCGTTTGCCACGCGAATAAGGTCAGTCTGAGTGTTTGCGTCCAACGTCTGCATCGCCGATCCCTCTTGCTCGTACCAAGCGCGGTATCAGCGATGCCCAAGTCACGTCAAGCGTCAGGCGACGTCCGACAACACACGCGCCAGTTCGAACAGTCGGCGGCGCTGGTTTTCTGGAATGGCATAATAGCTGCGCACCAGATCCAGCGCTTCCTTATCTGCAAGGATATCTCCCGGCATCGATGCGCCGTTCATATCGTCCGCGTGGCTTTCCAATCCTTCGAAAAAGAAGCTGACTGGAACGGACAGAGCCGCAGCAATGTCCCAAAGTCGCGACGCCGAGACACGGTTCATGCCGGTTTCGTATTTCTGAATTTGTTGGAACTTGATTCCGACTTTCTCGGCCAATTGATGCTGAGTCATACCCACCATCCAACGCCGATGGCGTACTCGTTTGCCTACATGGACATCCACAGGATGCTTCATACAACAACTCCTCGTTAACACGCTGCTAAGCAGCCCTACATACTTCCTACACATCAGTCGCCGCGTCAGCGAATGAACAAAGACTCAAAGTCAAGCACACGGACAAAAGCAAGCGGCGAGTACAAGAAGTCTCTCACCACCCTTGCGAGTAAGTCCTCGCATTACCTGCGCGCATAGGCTGCCTAACACATTCAACTAAGCATTGCAATTTAACCGGTAGATCGGCTTTGGAAGAAGATGGGCCGTGACCCCCTCGATTTTTTTTCATCACCACGTTACATCACGGGCAGGAGGCCCCATGAGAACATTTCGCGTTACAGAACTTGGCAAACGCCCTGCATTGACAGACCAGCAGCCCTTGCCCGTCGACCCCGGTCAGGCGCGCGTGGATATCCGCGCGTGCGGCTTGAACTTCGCCGACCTTCTGATGACCAAAGGCAGCTATCAGGACACGCCAGAGGTCCCGTTTTCCCTTGGGATGGAGCCCGCCGGCATCGTGACCGAACTTGGGCCAGAGACCGATGGCCCTGCCGTCGGCACGCGCGTTGTGGTGTTTTCCGGTAAGGACGGGCTGGCAGACGAAGGCGTGTTCCCGGCCGATCGCTGCCTTCCCCTGCCCGACAATATGAGCTTCGAGGACGCCGCGGCGTTCCAGATCGCCTATGGCACAAGCCACGTCGCGCTGGATTACAAAGCCCGCCTTCAACCCGGCGAGACCCTTCTGGTGCTCGGTGCGGCCGGCGGCGTTGGCCTGACGGCTGTCGAAATCGGCAAGGTGATGGGCGCGCGGGTCATCGCCTGCGCACGTGGGGCTGATAAGCTTGAGATCTGCAAACGTGCAGGCGCGGATCATGTGATCGACAGCACCACCCAAGACATCCGCGAGGTCGTGAAAGCGCTTGGTGGCGCAGACGTGGTCTATGATGCCGTCGGTGGTGAACAGGGCGAGGCCGCGTTCCGCGCCACCAACCCAGACGGGCGGTTCCTGTATATCGGCTTTGCCTCGGGCGACATGCCCAATCTGAAACCCAACCATATGCTGGTGAAGAACATCACAGCGATTGGGCTGTATTGGGGTGGCTATCTGAAGTTCAAACCCGAGGTTCTGACCGATAGCCTGCGTCAGCTTCTGGACTGGTATGCGGACGGCAAGATACAACCACATGTCAGCCACACCCTGCCGCTGGACCAAGCCGAGGACGCGCTGGAGCTTCTGCTCAGCCGCAAGTCCACGGGCAAGGTGGTGGTCACGATGGAGCCAAACAGCTAAGCCCCAGAACAGGCCTTACAGCTCGTCAAACGCGCGCCGGATCATGTCCAGAAGCTCGTCCATCGCCTGATTGCCGCTTTTGGCGGCATACATATTCACCTGCGTCACCGCGAGGTCCGGCAGCGCGCCGCCGTGATCAACCACGACCAAATCACTGCGCACCGTGCCTTCGATCACCGCATGAACGGCAAGATCCGCCGACAAGGATGCCTCGATGGTGCGCGTCGAATCGCTTTCGACGGCCATTTCCCACGGGATGCCTGCCTCGTCCAACGCCTGCTGCACCTCTTTGCGGAAGATGCAGTTATGCTCGAACGCCAAGCGCAAGGGGCGCTGCCGCCACGCCTGCCCACCCGGCGCGCCGACCCAGACCAAGGGAAGCGCGGTCAAGGTCTCGCCGCCCGCATCCATCTCTTCTTCCGTGGTCAGGATCGCATCACATTCCCCGCGCGCGAACATCGCCTTCAACCGGCTGGTATAGGACGAGATCAACTGAACCCGCATCCGCGGATAGGCCGCATGGAACTGGCGCAACACCTTGGGAATCGCCGGATAGACGACGTCAGCAGGCACACCCAAAACGACTTCGCCCTCGAAAGCTTGGTCGGTCAGGCGCGAATACACCTCGTCATTCAGACGCAGAATGCGGCGCGCATAGCCCAGCAGCTGCTCTCCGTCTGCGGTCAAGGACACGCCGCGCCCTGAACGATCCAAGAGCGGACGTCCGAGGCTCTCCTCAAGACGTTTCAACTGCATGGACACTGCGGATTGCGTCAGATGCAGAAGTCCAGCAGCGCGCGTAACTCCGCCCGCATCGGCGACGGTGGCAAAACTGCGCAGGGCAGTTAGATCAAGATTGCGCGGCATATCACTCCTCGTGATGATTCATTACAAAATCATTCATTTTACTTATCCATCGAGATCAAGCATAACAATCACGAAATTTGATGCAACACACATCATTCATCGCAAACACGAAGGAGAGACGAGATGACCGCCGTAACCTGCACCAATGCCCCCGCCGCAAAACGCAGCTTCTCGCTGCTGACATGGATTGCAACCGCTGTTGAAACCCGCCGCGAGCGCGTGGCCCTTTCTCAGTTGGACGCCCATCGCCTGAACGATCTGGGCCTATCTATTGAGCAGGCACAGCGCGAAGCCGACCGCCCGATCTGGGACGTGCCCTCGCACTGGCAATACTGACCAGTTCACGCCGTTAAGCTCTTGAAAAATGCGCCGCCCTTGCCAATATATCGGTCAAGGGCGGTTTTCTTTTGGGAAACCGCAACAATAAGTTTGCTTGGAGGTCTCAATGGCTGAGTTTGACACGATTCGCGCAGGTGCCGGCACGCGCGCCGCGATCGACGAAGGGCTGCGCGCCCACATGAACAAAGTATACGGCACCATGTCGATAGGTCTTCTTCTGACCTTCGCCGCCGCTTGGGCCGTTGGCAACAATGCCGCGATGATGGAGACGCTGTTCACCGGCTTCACCCGCTACATCGTGATGTTTGCCCCGCTGATCATGGTCTTTGCCTTTGGCGCAATGATCAACCGCCTGTCCGCCGCCGGCGCACAGCTGTTCTTCTACACCTTCTCGGCTGTGATGGGCATCTCGCTAGCCTATATCTTCGTGATCTTCACCGGTGTCTCCATCGCGCAGACCTTCTTGGTCACCGCCATCGCCTTCGCGGGTCTCAGCCTTTACGGCTATACGACCAAGCGCGACCTTGGACCGATGGGTGCTTTCCTGATCATGGGTCTGATCGGCATCATCGTCGCTTCGATCGTGAACATCTTCATCGGTTCGTCGATGATCCACTTCGCCATCTCGGTGATCGGCGTTCTGATCTTTGCTGGCCTGACCGCCTATGACACCCAGAAAATCAAGACCGACTACATCGCACACGCCCACGCTATGGACAGCGAATGGCTGGCGAAATCCGCAATCATGGGCGCGCTGAGCCTGTATCTGGACTTCATCAACCTGTTCATGTTCCTGCTGCAGTTCCTGGGCAACCGCGAGTGATCATAACACGTTGACGTGTTATAAGGGCCGGTCCTCGTGACCGGCCCTTTTTTGTTCCGCTAGAGTGATCCTATGAATCGGTTGTTCGAAAACATCGCGAAGCTCATCCTCAGCCCACTGCTGACCGCGCAGGCGTTGAAGGTGCGCAAGACGGCCACGCTGCTGCCTGAGCCCCCCGGGCATCGTTTCGGAGCGCAGGGCACCGGCCCCAACCTATCGCTCTTGATCGTGGGCGACAGCTCTGCTTCGGGGGTGGGTGCGCCGCATCAGTCCGAGGCACTGTCGGGGCAGCTCGTCAGTGCGCTTGGCACATCGTATCACGTTAGATGGCGCCTGTTGGCCCGCACTGGATCGACAACCCGCACAACCCTGCCCCTGCTGAAATCCCAGATGCCCGAGCAAACCGACATCGTGCTGGTGGTTCTGGGGGTAAATGACGTGACCAGCCAGACACCGCTCTATCGCCTGCTCGCGTGCCGGGCCGATCTCTACACGCTCTTGTTCGAGAAATGGGGCGCAAAACGCGTCATCGCCACCGGCATTCCTCCGATAGATCGTTTCCCGCTGCTGCCCAATCCCCTGCGCTGGTTTCTTGGGCTTCAAGCACGCCGTTTTGACCGCGCCCTTGCCGAGCAAGCGGCATCTATGGGGGTGGACTACTTGCCCTTCGATGTGCCGCTAACACGCGAGATGATGGCCACGGATGGATTCCATCCCGGACCCAATGCCTATTACCTGCTGGGACGTAAAGTGGCGGCACACATCCTGCACCGCGAAGCGTAAACGAAAAAAGCCGCCCCAAGGGGACGGCTCTTTACCCAAAGAATGGCGATCTTACTTGATCTTGCCTTCTTTGTATTCAACGTGCTTGCGCACAACCGGGTCGTACTTTTTGACAACCATCTTTTCGGTCATGGTGCGTGCGTTTTTCTTGGTCACATAGAAGTGGCCGGTATCCGCGGTCGAGTTCAGGCGGATTTTGATTGTGGTCGGCTTCGCCATAACAACAGCTCCTATCGGGCGGGCGCAAGCCGCCCGGCGTAAATCTCTGGAACCCGCCTTTTAGCGCCATTCCAACCCGAGTCAACCGCAAAGCAAAGGATTCCCCCGCCCTGCTGCCTTTTCTTGTCACAAATATCCCCGCCGGAGGCCTAAATCCTTGAAACCTGCAAGAATCATATGCGCGGACGGCCTGTAAGCCGGATTCTGTCCCGGTGTTGCCACCATGGATGACCATTCCTCTAGACCTGCTGTTACCAACAGGTTCAAGCTGCCAACCCGGATCTGCTCGGGGCAAGACACCCCTGGGGTTACCCCCGCGCGATCCCTATTAGGCATTGCTCCCGGTGGGGCTTGCCGTGCCGCCGCTGTTGCCAGAAGCGCGGTGGGCTCTTACTCCACCGTTTCACCATAACCCGCGCATGCGCAGGCTGTCTGTTCTCTGTGGCGCTTTCCCTCGGGTTTCCCCGGCCGGGCGTTACCCGGCACCGTTGCCTTGTGGAGTCCGGACTTTCCTCGCGTCACGAAGGGGCACGCCCCAACAGTCACCCGCGGTCATCCAGCCATCCGCGCAAGGCTGGACTTAGATATGCTTAGCCGTGGCGTCAAGGTGCGAGGGCGGAAGGGGCGCTGCCCCTCGCCTCTTCGAGGCTCACCCCGGGATATTTTTGGCAAGAAAAAGAGAAACGTCGGGAAGGGCCGCGACATCATCTTCGGACAGGGGTCCCTCGCCCCATGGGCGGTGGCGCAAGCGCACGGCGGCCAGCAGGGTGGCGTCATCAGCTTCGCTTGGGTAGCCAAGGCAGCTTGTGTAGGTTCGGAAGGCATCGACCGAAATATCTGATGAGTCACCCAGAGTTCCAGAGCGCACCGCAAGACCCTGTCGCGCCAACCGTGCCCAGTCAAAGCGCGGACCGGGGTCAGTTTTGCGCCCCGGCGCCATATCGCTATGGCCAATCACGCCTTCGGGACCGATACTCCAGCGCCGCATGACGCCTGGCAGCAGCGATTCCAGCGTGGCCATCTGCGGCTCGGAAAATGGCGAGGCCCCGTCATTGTCCATCTCGATGCCGATCGAGCGGGAGTTGATGTCATCCATCCCCCCCCAAGACCCCGCACCCGCATGCCACGCGCGCATTTCTTCTTCGACCAACTTAAACAGCCGTCCGTCGCGGTGGATCAGATAGTGTGCGGACACTTCGTATTCGGGGCTACAGAGACGCTCTAGCGCCTCGTCCGGGTCTGGCATGGCGGTGTAGTGCAGGACGATCAGCGACGGCACCAACCCATCCCGGCGCGGGCCGAAATTGGGGGATGGGTGCGAAATGGGCTGCATCACTCGGTCGAGATGTTCAGCGTCTCACCTGGCAGGGGCACAGGTTGCCCGGGGGCTGGTGCTGTTGGTTCGGTTGTGATGCCAATCTCTTCAAGCTCTTCCGAGCTTACCCCTTCAGTCGTCGCGGCTGGCACTTCGACGCCGCGCGCGGCGCGGAACGGGGCCGGATCCCAAGCGCAGGCGAAGCCGTCACCGTCCGGATCGATGCCATATTGGTCCCGCTTCGGGCCACCGCTTTCCAGGAACGCGATCTGGGCAAAATCTGCGGAAGTATAGCGCGAGCAGTTCCGACGTGCGCGGGCGTCACCCGACAGGGACGAGCGCTGATACAAGGGCTCTCCGACCGAGTTGGTTGTCGACAACGCGTACTGCACGATCGAGGTTGACGATCCAGAGGGTCGATTTGGCACGGCCTCGGGCTGCACCTGCTGGTAATTCGCACGATACCCTTCCAGACGCGCCGCATCGCTTTCGATGCTTTCGCGCGACGACACGGCGGCGAAGTCTTGTTCGTCGGAAATGGTCGCTGCCTCGGATGCGGCAGTGGGTGCCGCATCGACCGAGCTGTCTTCGCCCAGCGCCGACAAGGGCTGTCCAGACAGGTTTTCCGGAGACCGGCTGTCAGGCAGTGGCGCCACACATCCAGCCATCAGGCCAAGAAAGGCAAGTCCGAGGGTGATGCGCATCGCGGGCTCCTTACAGTACAGTCACGCCAATGGGGCGCGTTTTACCACCATTTCGAAGGCTTAGCTACAAAACCTGCACGGGCTTCGACTTCGTGGGCGATATTCAGCAGATCGCCTTCTTCCCATGGACGGCCGATTAGCTGCAGACCCAGCGGCAGACCCTGCGCATCCAAACCAGCGGGGATCGAAATTCCCGGCAGACCGGCCAAGTTCACGGTCACGGTGAAGACGTCGTTCAGGTACATCTTCACGGGATCGGCGTCCTTCATTTCACCCAGACCAAAGGCAGCCGACGGCGTGGCCGGGGTCAGGATCGCGTCCACACCGGCTGCAAAGACATCATCGAAGTCTTTCTTGATCAGCGCGCGTACGCGGCGGGCGCGGTTATAATAGGCGTCGTAGAAACCAGCGGACAGCACATAGGTGCCGACCATCACGCGGCGCTGCACTTCGGCCCCGAAGCCTTCGGCGCGGGTTTTCTCGTACATCTCGTTGATGCCGTCACCGGCTTCCAGCTTGGCACGGTGGCCGTATTTCACGCCGTCATAGCGGGCAAGGTTCGACGAGGCTTCCGCAGGCGCAATCACGTAATAGGCGGGCAGCGCGTATTTGGTGTGCGGCAGCGAGATGTCCACGATCTCGGCCCCTGCATCGCGCAGCATGTCCGTACCATCGGCCCAGAGCTTTTCGATCTCAGCCGGAATACCCTCCATGTGGTATTCTTTCGGGATCCCGATCTTCTTGCCTTTGATGTCGCCAGTCAGCATGGCCTCAAAATTCGGCACCGGAATATCAGCGCTGGTCGAGTCCTTCATGTCGTGGCCGCACATGGCTTCCAGCATGATCGCCGCGTCACGAACCGACTTGGTCATCGGACCGGCCTGATCCAGCGAGGATGCGAAGGCCACAATGCCCCAGCGCGAGCAACGCCCGTAGGTCGGCTTGATGCCGGTGATACCAGTAAAGGCAGCAGGCTGGCGGATCGAGCCACCGGTGTCGGTGCCGGTTGCGGCCAGACACAGGTCAGCCGCCACGGCAGACGCCGAACCACCCGACGAGCCACCCGGCGTCAGATCACGGTCATCCACTTTCCACGGGTTCACAGCGTTGCCATATGCAGAGGTCTCGTTCGACGAGCCCATGGCGAACTCGTCCATGTTCAGCTTGCCCAGCATGACGGTGCCCGCATCCAGCAGGTTCTGGCTGACGGTCGATTCGTATTCGGGTTTGAAGCCGTCGAGGATTTTCGATGCTGCTTGCGACGGCACACCCTTGGTGCAGAACAGGTCTTTAATGCCCAGCGGGATGCCGCACATGTCAGGGGCGTCGCCAGCCTGAATGCGCGCGTCAGCGGCTTTCGCCTGCTCGCGGGCCAGATCCGGGGTGTTGTGCACGAAAGCGCCCAGCGCACCGGCGCCTTCGATTTCGGTCAGGCAGGCCTCGGTGATCTCGGCCGAGGTCACATCGCCCTTACGCAGCGCGTCACGGGCATCGGCAATCGTCAGTTTGTTCAGCTCGGTCATATCCCTGCCCCCTTATTCGACAACTTTCGGAACCGCGAAAAAGCCTTCGCGGGCATCCGGTGCGTTGGACAGGATTTTTTCCGGCATACCGCCATCCGTCACCACATCTTCACGGCGCTTCAGACGCATCGGCGTGACCGAGGTCATCGGTTCGACACCTTCAACATCCACTTCGTTCAGCTGTTCGATGAACCCAAGGATCGCATTGAAATTCTCGGCCAGCTCCGGCAGGCGGTCGTCTTCGACCTTGATGCGGGCCAGATGCGCAACCTTGCGCGCGGTTTCGATATCAATCGACATGAAGGTGTCTCCGGATGTGTGTGCGCGTTGGCGCGTTGCCTCGTCATTTATCGCGCGGGACGGCGACCCGCAAGGCGTCTGCGCATCCTGCGACGCTGTCCCACGGGTGACATGGGCGAATTCACTGCTACTCTGGTCCCGAATGACCAATAAGGAGGCTCCCATGCAAATCATCTGGCTTGGACATGCCGGTTTCCGAATCGAGATCGAAGACGCCGTGTTGTTGATCGACCCGTGGCTGGACGGAAACCCGATGTTTCCCGAAGACCGGCGTGCTGACGCGCTGGACGGGGCGACCCATATCCTGATCACCCACGGACACGGGGATCACGCATCCTCGACCCTTGCGATTGCGAAAGAGCTGGGCATTCCGATTGCCGCCATTCACGAGCTTGCTTCGTTCTGGGGCGGAGAAGATGGTGTTGAAACGCTGGGTTTCGGCAAGGGCGGCACGGTCGATCTTGGCGGCGCGAAAGTCACCATGGTGAACGCCTCGCATTCCGCCAGCTTCGACTATCTGGGCGGGGATCGTCCGCTTTGTGCCGGGGCCGAGGTCGGCTTCATGATCGCAGGCGAGGGTCACGTGATCTATCTGTCCGGCGACACCGACATCATGGCGGATATGGAGTGGATGGGCGATCTGCACAAACCCGATATCGGCATTCTGTGCGCGGGTGGCCATTATACGATGGACATGGCGCGAGCAGCCTATGCGGCGAAGCGGTATTTTAACTTCAAGACCGTGATTCCCTGTCACTACAAGACATTCCCGATCCTGGCCCAATCCGCGCAGGAACTAATCGACGCCTTGCCGGACGTGAACGTTATCGAACCCGAGGTGCTGTCGCCGATCTCGGTCTAACGCTCACCGCCGCGCGGCAAAGAACTCTTTCAGGATCGCCTCGGCCTCGTCCGCGCCTATGCCATCATAGACCTCGGGGACATGGTGGCATTGGGGATGGGTGAAAATGCGCGGGCCATGGGCGACACCACCCGATTTGGGATCCGCAGCGCCATAGTAAATGCGCCGGATCCGCGCTGCCGACAGGGCGGTTGCGCACATCGGACAGGGCTCCAGCGTGACGTAGAGGTCATAGCCCGGCAGCCGTTCGGACCCCGCTTGGGCACAGCCCTCGCGGATCACAAGGATCTCGGCATGCGCCGTAGGATCGTTCAGCTCGCGGGTGCGATTGCCCGCCTGCGCCACCACCGAGCCGTCCGGCGCGACCAGCACGGCCCCCACCGGCACCTCGCCGCGATCTGCGGCGGCACGAGCCTCGGCCATGGCGGCCTCCATATGGCTTTTGAAACGGGTCATGCCCCTTCATGCCTGCCCTGCAAGCGATTGCCAAGGCTTCCCCTTTCGCGCGGCGCACGCTATGCGGGGGTATGACGGATAAACCCACCCCAGCTGGCGACCGGATCGCCAAAGTGCTGTCGCGCGCAGGCATTGCCAGCCGCCGCGAGGCCGAACGCATGATCGAAGCCGGGCGCGTCAGCGTCAACGGCACGGTGATCGACAGTCCAGCCCTGAACGTGACCCCCAAGGACAAGATCCTTGTGGATGACAAACCCGTGGCCGAGCCCGAGCCGCCGCGCATCTGGCTGTATCACAAGCCCACCGGGCTGGTGACCAGTGCAAAGGACGAAAAGGGCCGCGAGACCGTTTTCGACAAACTGCCCGAGGACATGCCGCGCGTGATGAGCGTGGGGCGCTTGGATTTGAACTCGGAAGGGCTGTTGCTTCTGACCAATGATGGCGGCGTAAAGCGCAAGCTGGAACTGCCTTCGACCGGGTGGACCCGCAAATACCGCGTGCGCGTGAAGGGCACCCCGACGGATGACATGCTGTCGCCCGTACGCAAGGGAATCACCGTTGATGGCGAGCGTTTCCAGCCCATGTCGATCTCGCTGGATCGGCAACAGGGCGCGAATGCGTGGCTGACCATCAGCATACGTGAAGGCAAGAACCGCGAGGTTCGCCGCGCGATGGAGGCGATCGGCCTGTCCGTGAACCGTCTGCTGCGCGTCAGCTATGGTCCGTTCCAATTGGGCGAACTGAAAGCAGGCGAGGTTGAGGAAATCCGCCAGCGCGTTGTGCGCGAGCAGTTGGGTATGGAAGCACCGCAAAAAACACCCGTTCGCAAGCGCGCTGATATCCCGCGTGGGAAACATGGCAGCAAACCGGGTGCCAAGCCCGCATTCAAGGGCACGGGGCGTCCTGGCGGAAAACCCGGCGGAAAACCGGGGCAACGTCCGACAGGCAAAAGCTTTGGCAGCAGCGGTTCGCGCGACAGGAACGCAGGCGGCAAACCGCAAGGCCGACCGGGATCACGCAAGAAATAAGGCTTGGTGCTTAGAAAAGTGACCCCTGATCCGGGGCGCCTTTCTTGGGTTTTGCTTTGCGGGCAGGTTTGGGTGTCGGAGCCGTCGTGACGGGGGCCGGCCCTGATCCATCCAGTGTCAAACGGCCATCTGCGAACTCGATCTCCAACGCCTTGGCCTTGCTGGCGGCATCCTGTGTTGTCACTACATCGCCGTCGCCACGCACCACCGCATAGCCGCGTTTCAGAGTTTCCGTATAGCCCAACGTCTGGCGCATCCGCTCAAGTGCTACCAGCCGGTCTTTCTGACGCGAGACTGCTGACAGATAGGCGTTGTCCAACCGGGCAGATGCATCCTGAAGCGCTTGATTTCGCTGCTGATTAGCTTGCGCAATGCGCCCAGCGTCCAATCGCGCGGCCAAGCGGTCGAGCTCGCGTCGGTGCTGCGCTGTGCCACGCGACAACCCCGGGCCAAGACGACTGGTCGCCATGCTCAACCGATCACGCAACGGGGCTAGACGTGCAGTCAGTGCGCGCGGGCGCAGGCCTGCCGAGGCCTCGCTCAGTTTCACCCGCCGCGCTTGCGTCATTTGGGTGAGCGCCACGGGCAGCTTTAGGCCCGCCGTGTCCAATCGCTGGCGCGGTCCATCCAGCAAACTATCCGCGCGGGGCAATGCGCGCGAGAGGTCGCGCAGGCGTTGGCTGCGCTGATTGACGCCCTGCTCTAACGCGCGAGTCAGTCGGGTACCTTGTTCTTCCGTCCACGCCATCAGCTCCAACCGCACCGGCACAGCGTGTTCAGCGGCGGCCGTCGGCGTCGGCGCGCGCAGATCGGACACGAAGTCGATCAGCGTCGTGTCGGTCTCGTGCCCCACCGCCGAGATCAGCGGAATGTCCGAAGCCGCAGTCGCGCGCGCGACGATCTCTTCGTTGAATCCCCACAGATCCTCGATCGAGCCGCCGCCGCGCGCAACGATCAGCAAATCGGGACGCGGAAGTGCGCCGCCCGGCGTCAGACGATTGAACCCTTCGATGGCCGCAGCCACTTGTGGGGCGCAGGCATCGCCCTGCACGGCAACGGGCCAGATCAGCACTTTGCGCGGGAAGCGGTCGCGCAATCGATGCAGGATATCGCGGATCACCGCGCCCGAGGGCGAGGTCACGACCCCGATCACCTCGGGCAAGAACGGGATCTTTTTCTTGCGCTCGGGCGCGAAAAGCCCCTCGGCCGCCAGCGCTTTCTTACGCTTTTCCAACATCGCCATCAGCGCGCCTTCGCCCGCAACCACGACGTCATCCACATTGATCTGGTATTTTGACTGGTTGCCAAAGGTGGTGATCTTGCCCGAAACGATGACCTCCATCCCCTCTTCCGGCATGATTGACAGACGACTGACCTGCCCTTTCCAACTGACCGCGGCGATCACCGACCGGTCATCTTTCACGTCGAAATACAGGTGACCCGAGCGCGCCAGCACCACGCGGCCAACTTCACCGCGCACACGCACGCGGCCAAAAGCGCCCTCGATGGTTTTCTTAACCGCTCCGGAAATCTCAGAAACGGTAAATTCAGGGGCATTTTGGCCGGGGGTCGGGTCGTCAATCAGGTCCATATCAGTCTCCTCCACATCCGCCGCCGCCGCAATCGGCACCGCAGCCACCAGCCGAACATCCCGCAGCATTGCTGTTGGACTTCGTTGACGCAGCAAATGGCATCCCAGAGAACAGGACCCAAATACCAATGGCTGCGAACACGCCCAGCGCCATATAATTGTGGTTACCCGTCGTCATCGTAGCGCCCACGACAAGCACGCAAACCAACAAGGTGATCGCGCGGCGCGTAGGAGTGTCTTTCTGTTCTTTGCGACCCCAATAGGCCTCGGGCGCAATTTCATCAAACACTGCAGCGTAAAGGGCACGCGTGTGGCGGAATTGTTCGCGATGCCGTTCGTCATCCGCCGGGGATGTGCCTGCGTCGTGATGCAACGGCTTGCCGAGCACCTTCGCGCAAAGCTCATCCCAGTAATTGCGCGTATCCGTCATGTGCTTGTGCCAAACCTTGTCCACCGTAACCGACGGAGTGACCGGCGTATCCGAGATTTGTGATAAAAACAGAAAGCGCCGGTATTCCTCGATTGCGCCTGCGGTAAACTCATCGCTCCACCGTTCTTCCTGCGCCAACCTGCCCGCGAATCCCTCGTCAAACTGGTGCTTCTGTATCGCGCGCCACAGCTTTTCATTCTGCATGCTTGTCGAGGCCCTGCTGCTTCTGTATTTCACCCACAACTTATACAGGGAGAGCATCCATGAACATCCTAATTCTGGGCAGCGGCGGGCGTGAACATGCGCTGGCATGGGCCGTGATGCAGAACCCGAAATGCGACCGGCTGATTGTTGCGCCGGGCAACGCGGGCATGGCGCAGATTGCGGAATGCGCGAAACTGGATATCGAGGACGGCGGCGCGGTAGCCACTTTTGTCCAAGAAAATACCATCGACTTCGTGATCGTCGGCCCCGAAGCGCCTTTGGCGAAAGGCGTAGCTGATCGCCTGCGCGAAGCGGGCATCAAGGTGTTTGGCCCCTCGGCCGAGGCAGCGAAGCTGGAAGCCTCGAAAAGCTTCACCAAAGAGATTTGCGACGCAGCGAATGCGCCGACGGCAGCCTACGGGCACTTCACCGATGCCGAGGCTGCCAAGGCTTACATCCGCAAACAGGGCGCGCCGATCGTTGTGAAGGCCGACGGTCTGGCCGCCGGTAAGGGCGTGATCGTTGCGATGGACGTTGAAACTGCGCTCGAGGCCATCGACGACATGTTCGGCGGAGCCTTTGGTGGCGCTGGGGCCGAGGTCGTCATTGAAGAGTTCATGGAAGGTGAAGAGGCCTCCTATTTCATCCTCTGCGACGGTAAGACCGCCCTGCCCATCGGCACCGCGCAAGACCACAAGCGCGTGGGCGACGGGGACACCGGCCTGAACACGGGCGGCATGGGCGCCTATTCGCCCGCCCCGGTTCTGACCGACGAGATCGCGGCCCGCGCCATGCGCGAGATTGTGCAGCCCACCGTAGACGAGATGGCCAAGCGCGGGACGCCCTATCAGGGGGTTCTCTATGCAGGCTTCATGATCAAGGACGGTCAGGCGCGACTGGTGGAATACAACGTGCGCTTTGGCGATCCGGAATGTCAGGTGCTGATGATGCGCCTTGGCGCGCAAGCACTGGATCTGATGCTGGCCTGCGCCGAGGAACGCCTGCATGAGGCCCAAGTGAACTGGGCGGATGACCACGCGATTACCGTGGTGATGGCGGCCAATGGCTATCCGGGGTCGTACGAGAAAGGTTCTGTGATCAACGGATTGGACGCGCTGCCAGAGGATTCGAAGAACATGGTGTTCCATGCGGGGACGACCGAAGTGGACGGCAAGATCACAGCAACCGGTGGGCGGGTTTTGAACGTCACCGCGCGAGGCAATAGCCTGCAAGAAGCCCGCGACCGAGCCTATGCGATGATCGAGGGGATTGATTGGCCCGAGGGCTTCAACCGCTCGGATATTGGTTGGCGCGCGCTCTAACTTCTCAGCTTCGGGAGCTCACTGCGTGAGCCTGTAGGGGGCTTTGCCCCCATGCGCCCCCTATTGGGGTCGCATTCCCCCAAGATATTTTTGGCAAGAAAATGAGGTCAGTCGCAGCGTAGCGCTGCGGTCAGGCTGCTTGGGCCGGTGTATTTGCCGATCGGGGCGATCTGGAATTCGCCATCCACAAGGCGCGCTTCCATCATGCGGGACCAGTTGGCGCTGGCGGTGACAACCACGGGCGGTTGGCCCTTGCAGATACGCACGCCTCCTTCGATGTCGGGGCTGCCATATTTGTGGTTGGTCAGCCCGCCGACCGAGACGATTTCTTTGAAGGTCAGTGACGATTGAGACGCATCCACTGTCACCAACCGCAAACGGCGGGCAAGGTGTGGGCGGTCGACATAGGCGATCTCGTCCAGCCCGTCGCCGTTGAAATCAGCAATTCCAGCCACGGCCAGCCAGCGGTGGCGGGTGCCGATGGGGGCGTTGTTACCCAGAGCTGTCAACGCACCGTCCTGCAGCCCAAAGATACGGATCATTGCGCCGGTCGTATCGCCACTGAAGACCGTGACGACCTCGGGCGCGCCGTCCCCGTCAAAATCATGCAGTCGCGGCGCAGTGTCTTCGAAGACGCCTCCTGTCACGCGCGCCAGAAGGCGGCTGCCATCGCTCAGCGTGACCTCGAGCGCACCGAATTCTCCGCCGGGTACAGCTCCGTGCCCATAACGGTCGGTCGGTTCGGCATAGCGCGCCGAGGCAATGTCGGCCGCCGCGGGGGCGGCCAGACACAGGGATAGAAATGCGGCTTTGACGCCGCGCATCAGATCTGTTTTTCGGGCATATGCACGACAAGGCCATCCAGATCTTCGGTCACTTTGATCTGGCAGGTCAGGCGCGAACGCGCTGCGTCGGGCTCGAACGCGAAGTCCAGCATGTCTTCTTCCATCGCGTCCTTTGCGGGGATCTTTTCGATCCAGGCGTTGTCTACATAGACGTGGCAGGTCGAACAGGCGCAGGCGCCACCACAATCGGCTTCGATGCCGGGGACGTTGTTGTCGCGCGCGCCTTCCATTACGGTCAGGCCCGGGGCAACGTCCACGACATGTTCGGTTCCGTTGTGCTCGATATAGGTAATCTTCGCCATGTGGCCTCTCCGTTAACTGGCGTGTCGCGTGCGGTTTGGCAGAGCATGGCTCTGACCACACGGCTACGTGTCATTTCGTTCGACAGACCAGATAGCAACGATAAGGCGCTATTTCGACCCCAAAAGCGGCGAAAATGTCGTACGGGCATCACAAGCGCGATGTTGAGGCGGGCACAAAGAAAACCCACCCAGAGCTTGCTGGATGGGTTTTGTCAAAATAGACGGTACAACAGGTGCTGTTCAGAAAAGGCCCGCGATGAACTCGGCCACGGCAAGCGTGAGCGGATCAATCTGCATCAGCCATGCGCCAGCTTGTTCGACGGCACCACCTTCAGCAAGGTTTTCAAGCCGTGACGCGTAGCTGGAAAGGCCAACCTGACTGACAATAATCGCTTTGAACAGGACAAACCCAATCAGGGCAAGCAGGATCGCACGCAGCGGAAAACCGCGACTTTTAAAGCTTGCTTCTTCTGGAACCAAAAGCCCGTCGCGTTCCACCAAGTGGACATAGCCCCGAGCCAATTTATTATGACGGCGATCAATCTGCCGTACGCGTTTTTCAAAATCTCTTATTTGTGCATCGGCCATGGTCAACTTTCCCTTAGCTGAGAGCCAGATTAATTTTTGGCAACGATCCCAGAATAAAGCAAATTTGTGGCAATTGCTAGAAAACCCTCCGCTTCTCGCCACAATTTTATCATTTTCTGCGCAAAATCAACGTTGTCCAATCTCCGATTTCATCGCGCTTGACCAATTCGAACCCGTTTTGCTGATAACTTTCAATCACATCCTCGGCCTGAGGATTGAGAATCCCCGACAGAATCGCAAAGCCATTTTCGCCAATATTCCGCCCCATTTCAGGCGCCAATCCGATCAACGGACCCTTCAAAATGTTGGCAAAAACAAGATCAAAAGGAGCCTTTGCTGCAATCCCCTCGGCTCCGAAGCCCGCCGCTTCGAGACAGACCACGCGATCCTTAAGCGCATTGGCGGCGACATTGGCGCGGGCGACGTCTACAGCGACCTCGTCGATGTCGCTGGCAATCACGGGGTTGGGCCAGATCTTGGCGGCGGCCATGGCAAGAACAGCCGTGCCGCATCCGATATCCGCCACGCTCTCGCCCACAAAACCGTCCTGTGCCAAGTGGTCCAGCGCCCGCAAACAGCCCAAGGTGGTGCCGTGATGCCCGGTGCCAAAGGCCATCGCCGCATCAATCAGCAACCCAATCTTGTCCTCTGGCAAAGACGCCGCATCGTGGCTGCCGTAGACGAAGAAGCGGCCTGCCTCGACCGGGGCCAGCTCGCGTTTCACATGCGCGACCCAGTCGACTTCGGGCAACTCGGACACGGTGAAATCCTTGGCGCCATGCATCGAGGCCAACAGCGCAAGCCCTGCCGCATCGGGCTCTTCGACGAAATAACCGCCCACTTCCCAGATGCCGCTGTCATCTTCGACCTCGAACACGCCGACGCCCGTGGGTTCCGGCACAAGGTTTTCCATCGCAGCCCCAAGGGCTTCGGCATCATCTTGTCCGTTTACGGTGGTCAGAGCGGTCCAGGTGGGCATGGTGTGTCCTTTCAAACAAGCCCCTGTGCCCTAGCGCCCCGTTCTGGGCGGGTCAAGCGTCTGGCAGAGGCGCGTCGGTGTCTGTTGCGCTGCGCCATGCCGCGATCTTGGCCGCGACCTCTTTCATGTGGGCGTCGCTGTTGAAGGTGGATTTCTCGACCGGGCAATAGTCATACGCGTCGATCAACAACAGTAGCCCCTGATCGGTTACCAGCACGCCTTCCATATGGCTCCACGAGATCAGCACCTCGTAGCCCGGATGCGTAATCCGCATCCCCAGCGGAGACAGCACAATCCGTGCCACCCCTTCGCGCATGCGCGACCGGCTGAGTGTTTTGATATGCGAAATCCGGCTCTGACGGACCACCAGCAGCCCCGCCCCCATCAGCAACATGAAGGGCAGAAAGGTCCACATGCTGGCATCACTAACAAACGCAACAATGGCCGAGACACATACGAAAGCGGCGATCAGAATGGTCGCTCGGACCTGCCGCCCCCACCCGTCTGCACGCCGCCGCCGTTCAGCGGCAAGCGCCCGCAGGGCATAGTCGACGTCGATCGCGTCAAAGCGCGAATAGAACTCTAGATTGGCACTCAAATCGGATCTCTTGAATAAATTCAGAATACACAGAAAGCGTCCACCATAGAGCGAACGCCCTCAGTGTGTCAGATTGCACATGATCCGGCGAGTATGGAAATTCCGACCCTGTCAGGTCACGCAGTTTCCCGCTTATCCCGTGGCGCGTGCGCGCATATATGTCAGGATCGTTTCATTGCCCTTTTCCGGGTGGCGTGGGATCAGCAGGGCCAAGCCCAAAGACACGCATGCCATGGCCGCCGCCAGACCGAATACAGCCCCCGGAGACACCACCCACAAATACCCAAGCAGCGCAGGCAGGAAGACAGCCGCGATGTGGTTGATGGTGAAGGCAACCGCTGCGGTGGGGGCAATATCCTGCGGATCCGCGATCTTCTGGAAATAGGTCTTCAACGCAAAGGCCAGCGCGAAGAACAGGTGATCCAGCACATAAAGCGTCGCGGCCAGAACCACGCCCCAGCCGAAATAGTAGATCCCGCCATAGGCCAGGAACACACAGATCAGGCCAGCATATTCGAAAGCAAGCGCGCGTCGTTCGCCCCACACCGACACAGCTTTACCCATCAAGGGCGCAAAGAAGATGTTTGCGACATAGTTGATCAGAAACAACGCCGTGACCTCGTGCACTTCAAAGCCAAAGCGCTCGACCATCATGAAGGCCGCAAAGACAGTGAAAATCTGACGCCGTGCGCCGGCCATGAATTGCAGCGCATAGTACAGCCAATACCGGCGACGCAGCACGAATTGCTTCAACTGAGGTTCGGGGCTTTCGAACTGCGGGTAAGCAAAATAGGCAAAGATCGCGATGGCAAGCGTCACGCCCCCTGCAATCATATAGACAAGGTTATAGCTTAGATCGAAGGTCTTCCATGTCAGCACCAAAAGGCCATAGCTGACCAGCGCGGCTGCCGACCCGATGGACATGATCCATCCCAGCATTTGTGGTGCCTTCTTCTTGTCGATCCACTGCAACTGAAGCGATTGGTTTACCGTCTCGAAATAGTGAAACCCGATCGAGCTGAGCATCGTGACGGTCAGGATCCCTCCAAAGCTGGGAAACCACGCGGTGATCGCCGTGGCCGCGCCCAGCAATGCCAGTGACACGATCCCCAACACCTGCTCGCGAAACAGCATCAGAAGGGCGATGACACCGATGGCCAAAAAGCCCGGGATCTCGCGCACGGTGTGCAGCCAGCCGATCTCGACCCCGGTGAAGTCCGCGGCCTCGATCACGAAGTTATTTAGAAGCGCCGACCACGTGAAGAACGCAATCGGCATCCCGGCTGCCATCAGCATCAACAGGAAGATGGGGCGGCGCCAGAAGGGCAGCGCGCGGGCGTCATCAAGGGTCAGGATCTGGTGTCTCATCCGCCTGCATTACGCCTGAACACCGCGCATTGCGAGCGTAAATCGCATTCACAAATGCAAATACGTTTCTGACATAGGTCAAGGTGGCGCGCAGCGATGTCGCTAAAACTGCGCCAACTTGAAGGAGCCCCCAATGGACATCGTCCCCCTGATCGACCGTATCGGAGAGAACCCGACCGCCGCCCTGTTCGGCCTGATCACCGGCATCGTCTTTGGCGTGTCGGCGCAACGCTCGCGCTTTTGCCTGCGCGCCGCTGCGGTCGAGTTCGCGCGGCGGATGATGGACGCCTCGGTCGCGGTGTGGCTTCTGACTTTCTCGACCGCTGTGGTCTGGGTGCAGGGCGCGACGTTGATGGGCCTGATGCGCCCCGAGGACGCCCGCATGATGGCCGTCACCGGCAGCTGGTCAGGCGCAATCATCGGCGGGCTGTTGTTCGGGGTCGGCATGGTGCTGGCGCGCGGCTGCTCTGGACGTCTGCTGGTGCTGGCCGCCACAGGGAACCTGCGGTCCGTAGTGTCGGGCCTGATCTTCGCGGTGGTCGCACAGATGAGCTTGCACGGATGGCTTGCCCCCACCCGCGACACCCTCGCCCGCCTGTGGATGACCGAGGGCGGCGTGAACGTAAACCTTCTGACGCTGATCGGCGTCCCGGAATGGGCGGGACTTGCACTGGGGCTGATGACCGCCGTTTTGGCTATCGTGATCGCCCGCAAGGCAGGCCTTGGTCCCCGCCGCTTGATCTTTGGCTCGGGCGTCGGCTTCGCCGTGGCGCTTGGCTGGGTGCTGACCTACCAATTGTCGCTTGCGGCGTTTGACCCTGTGTCCGTCACCTCGGCCACATTCTCGGGCCCGTCCGCCAACACGCTGATGTTCTTCCTCGTCTCGGACCCGGTGTTGGAGTTCGACGTGGGCCTTGTCCCCGGCGTCGTCATCGGGGCTTTCGTCGCCAGCTGGCTGACCGGCGAGTTCAAGTTCCAAGGGTTCGAGGGCGAGGCCAACATGCGCCGCTCGATGACCGGCGCGGTCCTGATGGGCTTCGGCGCCATGCTGGCTGGCGGCTGCGCCATCGGCGCTGGCGTCACGGGCGGCTCGATCTTCGTCGGCACCGCATGGCTTGCCCTTCTGTGCATGTGGATCGGCGCGATGGTAACGGACGCGCTGGTGGATCAGCGCGGGGCTGTTGGGGTCGCGGCGGAGTGACGATCAAAGCACAGGTCGGCTGTAAGCCCAATCTGATCAAGGCTACTGGCTAAACGAAGAGCTGTTTTCATTCCACGAGCGTACGTTCCATGAAGTAAACATAGGGACGCCATTGGTCGGGGAAATGCTCAGGATGGGGGATGTCAGTGAATCCAGCGGCCTCGTACATCGCTTTGGCATGTGTCAGGAAGTTTGCGGATGAGAAGATCACTTTTTGATAACCATCTTGGATCATTTGCTCGAACATATGCTCTAAGAGACGGCGCCCAACTCCGTACCCGCGGCCATTCTCGGACACAAACATTCGGTTGAACTCAGCGACACCGGCACTTGCTTTATTATACATAACGCATCCAACGGGTTGATCCTTGAGCGAAGCGACCAGAATACCGCCACTGGGCCTTGCGTGAAGCGAAGGGAGATCATCAAGTATTACTGCGAAACGCCCCGGGTCCATCGGGTTTCCTTCGGCTGGCCAGTCGGTCGGATAGTTCTTCCAATGCCAATCGAGCCACTGACGACATAGGTCGCGCGCTTGTTCATAATCGCTTTCGTCTGATGCTAGTCTGGTTGTAATTCTCATGGCTCCAGCTCGTTTACTGTCGATCCATTCGGATAGTGTGGGCATATCTCCACAAGGTCAAACTCGCGCGTTTGAGGTCATTTATTATATTCCGGGATGGATGGCTTTGTCCCACATACCCGCCACCTCTCAATAAAAACTCTGCGGATCAATATCCACGGACACCCGCATGTCCCCCTTAATCGGAAACTGAGCCAGCCAGCGTTTTAGGGCGGCTTGGATGGGGGCGGTTTTCTCGGCCTTCACCAGCAGGCGCACACGGTGGCGGCCGCGCACGCGGGCGATGGGTGCGGGCGCGGGGCCGAAAAGTTGCGCGCCAATTTGGGTCAGCGGCTCGGGCCGTCGGGCCATTTCCGCGCCCAGATCAAACACCGCTTGAATATCGGGCGAGGACAGGACGATGCCCGCCAGACGCCCATAGGGCGGCACGCCTGCGGCTTGGCGCTCGCCCGCTTCGGCTTTCCAGAACTGCTCTTCCTTGCCCGCCAAGATCGCGCGGATCACCGGGTGCTCTGGTTGGAAGGTTTGCAGCAAAGCCACGCCTGGCACCTCCGCCCGCCCTGCCCGTCCCGCGACTTGCCGGATCAGTTGGAACGTGCGCTCGGCGGCGCGCAGGTCAGAGCCTTGCAAGCCAAGATCCGCGTCGATCACGCCTACCAAAGTCAGTTTAGGGAAGTTGTGCCCCTTGGCGACCAGTTGCGTGCCGATGATGATGTCCGCCCCGCCCTCGGCAATCAGCTCGATCTGCGCTTTCAGGGCGCGGGCCGATCCAAACAGGTCCGAGGACAGCACCGCGATACGCGCATCGGGGAAGGCGGCTGTGACCTCCTCGGCAAGCCGTTCGACGCCGGGGCCGACGGGGGCAAGCTTGCCCTCGACCTCGCATTCCGGGCAGGCCTCGGGCATCGGTTTCGTCTCGCCGCATTGGTGGCAGACGAGGCGTTTTTGGAAGCGATGTTCAACCATCCGCGCATCGCAATGATCGCAGCCGATCTGGTGCCCGCAGGCGCGGCACGTGGTAACGGGTGCATAGCCACGGCGGTTGATGAACAGAAGCGATTGTTCGCCCCGCGCAATGCGCAACCGCACGGCGGCCTTCAGGGTGGGCGAGATCCAGCTTTGCGCGGGCAGGTCTTCCTGCCGCATATCAATCGCGCGCATCTCGGGCATGACGGCTGGGCCATAGCGGCTGGTCAGCTCAATCCGTTTGTACTTTCCTGCCTCGCAATTGGCCCATGTTTCCAGCGACGGCGTGGCCGAGGCCAGCACTACTTGCGCATCGCAAATGGAGGCCCGCATCACCGCCATGTCGCGGGCTGAATACAGCACCCCGTCTTCCTGTTTGTAGGAACTGTCGTGCTCCTCATCGACAATGATCAGCCCGAGGTCGCGGAAGGGCAAGTAAAGCGCGGATCGCGCACCGACCACCAGCTGCGCCTCGCCCTGCCCGACCATGCGCCAGCAGCGGCGACGTTCGGTCATTGTGACACCGGAATGCCATTCTGCGGGACGGGCGCCAAAGCGTTCCTCGACCCGTTTCAGGAACTCGGCGGTCAGGGCGATTTCCGGCAGCAGCACCAGCGCCTGACGCCCCTTGCGCAGACAGGCGGCGACGGCTTCCAGATAGACCTCGGTTTTGCCCGCGCCTGTGACGCCGCGCAGAAGGGTGGTGCCGTAGCGGCCAGAGCGCACGCCGTCGGTCAGTTGCTTGGCGGCAGCAGCCTGATCCTCGGTCAGTTCTTTTCCCGGCAGCGCAGGATCGAGCCTCGGGTACGGCATGTCGCGCGGCGTGTCCTCTTCGCGAATCGCGCCCAGCTTTACCAAGCCTTTCACAACGGACCCGCTGACGCCCGCCAGATCGGCCAGTTCTTTCTGCGTAAATCCGACACCCGGCTGATCCATCAGCACATCCATCACCTTGGCACGCGCATCGGTCAGGCGGTTGGGGCGATGGCCGGAAGCCTTCAGCACCTTGCGCATCGAGGGCGGATCAGACAGTCCCGGCGCGCGGGTAGCCAAGCGCAGCATCTGGGACATCGGGGTCAGGGTATAGTCGCCCACGCGGGTCAGGAACTCGGCCATCTCGGATCGCATGGGCGCCACGTCCAGCACCCGGATCACGGCGCGCAGTTTCGAGGCATCAAAGCCCCCCTCGCCCGGCCCCCAGACGACACCCAACACTTTGCGCGGACCAAGCGGCACCTCGACATAGTCGCCCTGCACGCAGCCCCCTTCGGGCGCGCGATATGTCAGGATTCGGTCCAGCGGTTGGGCGGTCAGAACGCCGACCCTTGCACCTGCTGGAAACTGCTCGATGTCACTCATAAGGTCAGATTCCCAGTCGTCGGACTTAGCATAAGGGCTTTCTGCCCGCGCGCCCATGGGGTAAGAGAGCGCAAACGCAAACTTCCGCAGGATACGCGCACATGAAATTCTTTGCAGATACCGCCGACATCGACGCCATCAAGGAACTGAACGACCTTGGCATGGTGGACGGTGTGACCACCAACCCCTCGATCATCAAAAAGTCGGGCCGCGACATCATCGACGTCACGAAAGAGATCTGTGACATCGTGGACGGCCCCGTCTCGGCCGAGGTCACCGCCGTCGACGCCGACACCATGATCGCCGAAGGCCGCAAGCTGGCCAAGATCGCCGACAACATCGCGGTAAAAGTGCCGCTGACTTGGGACGGGCTGAAAGCCTGTAAGACCCTGTCGGACGAAGGCACCATGGTCAACGTGACGCTGTGCTTCTCGGCCAACCAAGCGCTGCTGGCAGCGAAAGCTGGCGCGACCTTCATCTCGCCCTTCATCGGTCGTCTGGACGACATCAACCTGGATGGAATGGAGCTGATCGAAGACATCCGCACCATCTATGACAACTACATGTTCGACACGCAGATCCTGGCTGCCTCGATCCGCAACGTGAACCACATGAAAGACGCTGCTTTGGTTGGCGCGGACGTTGCCACGGCTCCGCCCTCGGTCATTCAGGCGATGGCGAAACACGTTCTGACCGACAACGGTCTGGATGCGTTCCTGGCGGACATCAAAGCTGCTGACATCAAGATCCTGTAAGCAGGTCTTGTATAAAAGCATGTGACGAGGGGGCCACGGCCCCCTTTTCTATTTCAGGCACATGTCCGTTTTTTGGACATCAGCCGCCTGCTTGGTGTAGCATCTCGAAAACGACAAAAAACATCGAGGCAGCCATGAGCAGTTCCCCGGCACTGGATGACGATCTACGCGCGCACCTGATCGCGCAGCCAGAGACTATATTGAACGACCAAGATATTATGAATGCCTTGGTCAACGCGCATGAACGTCAGATGGGGACGAATATCGTCGACCTGCGCGGCGCTGCGATGGACCGGCTAAGCGATCGATTGGGGCGGCTGGAAAACACGCACCGTTCTGTTGTGGCAGCGGCCTATGAAAACGTCTCGGGCGTGGCGCTGATCCACCGCGCCGTGCTGCGCATGCTGGACCCCACCGATTTTGCCGCCTTCATGAAGGATTTGGATAGCGAGGTCACCGAGACGCTGAAAATCGACTGCATCCGCCTTGTTCTGGAGACCGAGCAGGACACCAAAGAGGCAGCGCTTGATCGTTTGGGGTCCGTGATTTCGACGACGCCCGCCGGGTTTATCGACGAGTATCTCGGGCAGGCCGCCGGACCGGATCGGCGCACCGTTTTCCTACGGCAGATGCATGAAAAAGATCCCGACATCTATGGCGACTGCGGGTTCTGGATACGCTCCGAGGCTTGCATCGTCTTGGATCTGGGCGAAGGGCGGCTTCCCGGCATGCTGGTTCTGGGTGCCGAAGACTTGTCCCAATTCCGCCCCGGACAGGGCACGGACCTGCTGGAATTCTTCGGGGGCGTCTTTGAACGCGTGATGCGCCGCTGGCTGTCATGAGCCGCGGGGGATCTCTCCAAATTCCACCCGGAACGCGGGACGCACTGGTGCTGTTTCTGGACCATAAGCGCGCGCTGGATGCTGCCTCTGAAAATACAATCAAAGCCTATCAGGCCGATATTGGCGGTTATCTGGCTTTCATGGCCACCCATCTGGGCGGCGAGGCCGGACGCGGCGCGCTGGCCCGTGTGACAATCAGCGACATGCGGGCATGGATGGCGTCCGAGCGCGCGCGCGGCATTGGCACGCGCAGCTTGGCGCGGGCACTGTCAGCGGTCAAAAGCTTTTACAGCTGGCTCAGCGAACAGGACGGATTTGACGCCACCGCTGTTCTGTCAACGCGCAGCCCGAAATTCGCCAAGAAACTCCCCCGCCCGCTGTCGCCCGATGCAGCGCAGGCTGTGCGTGACACCGCCCCGCTGCAATCGCGCCATGACTGGGTCGGTGCGCGGGATCTGGCGGTTGTGACACTTCTGTACGGCTGCGGTCTGCGCATCTCGGAAGCGCTTGGCCTGACTTGCGCCGATGCCCCGCTTGGCGAAGCTCTGCGCATTCGCGGCAAAGGCAACAAGGAACGGCTGGTTCCCGTCCTGCCTGCCGCACGCGACGCGGTCGAGGCCTATCGCGCCCTTTGCCCCCACCCCGAAGCCCCGGACCTTCCGCTGTTTCGCGGCGTGCGCGGTGGGGCGCTGGGGGCACGTCAGGTGCAAAAGATGATGCAGCAGGTGCGCCTGCAACTGGGCCTGCCGGCCACGGCCACGCCCCACGCGCTGCGCCACAGCTTTGCTACGCATCTTCTGGCCTCGGGCGGGGATCTGCGCGCCATACAAGAGCTTCTGGGCCATGCCAGCCTGTCGACGACGCAAGGCTATACCGCCCTTGATACGTCAAGGCTGGTCGACGTCTATAACGCCGCGCATCCCCGCGCCTGACGCCCGCGCGGGCCTCCGCTCAGACATGCCACAGCTTTTCGCCTTTCCACCTGAGCGGTTTTCCGGCACAAAGCGCGGATGAATATTCAGACCAAAGCCCTGCTCGTCCATCTGTTGACTGCAACCGGAGCCGTTTTTGCCATGCTGGCGATGCTTGCTGCCGTAGACGAGAAATGGGGGCTGATGTTCCTGTGGTTGGTGGTTGCCTTCATCGTGGACGGGATCGACGGACCTCTGGCGCGCCGCTATCAGGTCAAGGTCAATGCGCCGCAATATGATGGCGTGTTGATGGACCTGATCATCGACTATCTGACTTATGTGTTCATCCCAGCCTATGCGCTGTTCAAATCGGGTCTGATGCCCGGCTGGACCGGCTGGTTTGCAATCATCGTGATCACCTTTGCCAGCGTTGTGTACTTTGCAGATACGCGGATGAAGACCAAGGACAACAGCTTCTCGGGCTTCCCCGGCTGCTGGAACATGGTCATCTTGGTGCTGTTCGCGACCGAGCCAAATTTCTGGGTCATGACCGCGCTGGTGACCGCCATTGCATTCGCCATGTTCCTACCCCTGAAGTTCATTCACCCCGTACGCACCGAACGCTGGCGCCCGGTCAGCCTGCCAATGGCCTTGGCGTGGACCGGATTTGCGGCATGGGCCGCGTGGGTCGATTTCCACCCGGAAAGCTGGGCGCATTGGGGCCTTGTTGTGACCTCGATCTACCTGCTGGGTGCCGGTATCGCACAGCAGATCATCCCAGAAAAAGCCTAAGCGCCAAAGCAATACCCTGCCAGGCGCGAGCCAGGTTTCACTCTTCCCAGCGTTTCAGAGCGTCCTCGTCATTCACCTTGGCATCCACCCAATCGGTGTCTCCATCCTTGGTGAACTCTTTCTTCCAGAACGGCGCGCGGGACTTCAGATAGTCCATCAGAAACTCCGCTGCTTCAAACGCCGCCACACGGTGGGCCGAGGCCGTGGCCACCATCATGATCTGGTCGCCGGGCCGCAATGGGCCATGTCGGTGGATCACCAGACAATCCGCCAAGGACCAGCGGCGCGTCGCCTCGTCCACGATGGATGCAATCGCCTTTTCCGTCATGCCGGGATAGTGCTCGATCTCCATCCGATCCAGCGTGCCAGCTTCGTCCCGGACAATGCCCGTAAAACTGACAACCGCGCCCAGATCGCTGCGCCCTTGGGCAAAGCCAGAAAGCTCGGCCCCTTGATCGAAACTTTCGGTTTGAACACGAACCGTCATTTTAGCCGCCCGTCATCGGGGGGAAGAACGCCACCTCGCGCACGCCGTCCAGCGAGGCATCGAATTCTGATAACTCTTGATCCAATGCCACACGCAGCGCCGACAGGTCTTCAAACGCCGCCGCATAGCGCGGTTCGCGAGCACGCAGTTCATCGACCAGTTCAGCCACAGTCGCGGCCGAAGTCTCGATCCGCTCGCGCGGCTCGCCGATCCGTTCGCGGACCCAAGCGAAATACATCACGTCGATCATGCGTCATCCTCTTTCAAATGGGGCAAGGCCTTGCGGAAATAGTCCCATCCGGTGATCACGGTCAGAAGGCCGGCCAGCCACAATAGGAACAGCCCAACACGTCCAGACCAGATCATCCCGTGATAATAGCCGCGCAGACCGTTCACGTCCTCGACATCGCCAAGCATGATCTGATCAAACATGGTTTGGTCCATGCCGAACGACCCCATCACAAGATGATGCTCAAAGATACCACGGGAGAACAGGATCGCGATTGCGACCATCTGGGCGGTGGTTTTCCACTTGGCCAGCTTGGTCACTTTCAGCGTGCCCGCCGTGTCGCCCAAAAACTCGCGCAGGCCCGAAACAAAGACTTCGCGGAACAGGATCACCGTGGCGGGCAGTACCAGCCACGGGGTCCAATAGACATCCGAATAGCCCACGATCACCATCAGCGCGATCACAACCATCGCCTTGTCGGCAATGGGATCAAGCATCGCGCCCAACTTGCTTTCCTGCTTCCACTTGCGCGCCAGATAGCCATCCAGCCAATCCGTCGCCGCGGCCGTCAGGAACAGGATCAGCGCCAGCCAATCCGCCAGCGGGCGGGCAAAATACAGGAACATGATCGCCACGGCCGGGGCTGCAGTCAACCGCGACAGTGTCAGGATATTAGGCAAGGTCCATTTCATAAGCTTTTCAATACCGTGTCAGGTCCTGTCATGGAAGAAGCCATAGATGGTTTCTGCAAGAGTTTCTGAAATACCATCCACTGCCTTCAGATCCTCAAGCCCGGCACGGCTGACCGCCTTGGCCGATCCGAAATGCTGCAGAAGCGCGCGCTTGCGGGTGGCGCCGACGCCTGGAACCTCGTCCAGAGGGGTCGCACCCTGCGCTTTGGCACGTTTCGCGCGGTGAGTGCCGATGGCAAAGCGATGCGCTTCATCCCGTAGGCGCTGAATGAAATAGAGCACCGGATCATTGCGTTTTAGCGCAAAGGGACGTTCGCCACGGCGGTGGAACTCTTCCTTGCCGTGATCGCGGTCCACGCCTTTGGCGACACCGATCATCGGGATGTCGGTCACGCCCAATTCCTCCATGATCTCGTGCACCGCGCTGACCTGTCCGGCCCCGCCGTCGATCAGCAAAAGCCCCGGCCACCCTTCGCCCTCGCGGTCGGGATCTTCCTTCAACAGACGTTTGAAGCGGCGGGTCAGAACCTCTTTCATCATGCCAAAGTCATCGCCCGGAGTCAGATCATCGCCCTTGATGTTGAACTTGCGGTACTGGCTTTTCATATAGCCTTCCGGCCCCGCCACGATCATCGCGCCGACCGCATGTGCGCCTTGGATATGCGAGTTATCATAGACCTCAACCCGGTGGGGCGGGCCGTCCAGACCAAACGCCTCGGCCATACCGTCCAACAGCTTGGCCTGCGTTGCGGTCTCGGCCATTTTGCGGCCCAGACTTTCGCGTGCATTGCGTTGGGCATTGGCGACCAGCTCGGACTTCTCGCCACGTTGCGGGACCGACAGTTCGACCTTCCGCCCCAGTTTCTCGGTCAGCGCCTCGGCCATCAGATCCAATTCATCCAACGGGTCCGACAAAAGGATCAAACGCGGAGGGTCCTTCTGGTCATAGAACTGTCCGACAAAGGCCTGCAGCACCTCGCCCGGCCCTGCGCCCGCGCCGGTGCGCGGATAAAAGTCGCGGTTGCCCCAGTTCTGGTTGGCCCGGATGAAGAAGACCTGCACACAAGCCTGTCCGCCCTCCATATGAAGCGCAATCACGTCAGCCTCGGCCACACCACGCGGGTTGATCCCCTGCGACTGCTGCACCTGCGTCAGCGCGCGGATCCGGTCGCGCAGCACGGCGGCCTTTTCGAACTCCATCGCTTCGGATGCCGCCTCCATATCGGCAGCCAAGCTTTCCTGCATCTTGGTCGTGCGCCCCGACAGGAAATCCACGGCGTCCCGCACCAACGTCGCATAGCCTTCGGCATCGACCTTGCCCACACACGGCCCAGCACAGCGTTTGATCTGATATTGCAAACACGGGCGCGAGCGCGCGTCGAATGTGGCATCCGTACAGTTGCGCAGCAGGAACACCTTCTGCAGCTGGTTCAAAGTCCGGTTCACCGCATCCGCGCTGGCGAAAGGACCGAAATACTGGCCCTTTTCTTTGCGCGCCCCGCGATGCTTCTTGATCTGCGGGAATTCGTGACCCGTCAGCAGAATGTTCGGAAAGCTTTTATCATCCCGCAACAGCACGTTGAAATGCGGCTTCAGCTGCTTGATCAGGTTCTGCTCCAGCAGCAGCGCCTCGGTTTCCGTTCGCGTAGTCAGAAACATCATCGAGGCCGTCTGGCTAATCATCCGCGCAATCCGCGCGCTATGCCCCGTCGGCTTGGCATAATTCGACACGCGTTTTTTCAGACTGCGCGCCTTTCCGACATACAGAACCCGCCCCTTAGCATCGAGCATGCGATACACGCCGGGCGAATTATCTAGCGTTTTCAGGTAGGACTGGATCACCTCGTGGCCGGTTTGAACCGGCACCTCAACCTCAGATGTGTCCTGCTTATCGCGCGTCATGGGGCATCTTTCTTGATTCTTTTTCCCGCTGCAATCTTATCGTCTTAGGTTCAAGAGAAAACATGCCCACAGTTTCTGTGGATAAGTCTGAGGACATGTTGTCTGCTCACTGGATTTTCCGTTGTTTTTCGCCGCTTTCGTTGGAGTGCCTAATTTTTAAGCACTCCCGTAACGCCTTGTTTTTTAAAGAAAGAAATATGTAGTTTCTGTAAACACGTGAAATCATTGCGAAAAACAAGGTTCCGGGGTGGGGAATTGCTTCACAGGTGCACAACTTCCGCTAGGGCATGTCGGGGTCCCTCGCCAAAAGGTCAGTATTAGCTGGGTTTTCCAACAACATCAGGGGTCTGCCACCCAAGGTGCTGGCCACCATCCACGGCAATCATCTGACCCGTCACAGCAGGTGCCGTCAGCAAATAGGACAGCGCCGCCGTGATGTCTTCCGGGTTCGGGCCGCGCTGCAGGATCGATCCCGACCGCTGCGCGTCAAAGTGCTCTTGCGATTGGCGTGCGCCGATCATCGTCGAACCCGGTGCAATCCCGTTGACCCGAACCTGCGGGGCCAGAGCCTGCGCCGCTGTCCGTGTAAGCGTCCACAGCCCGTGCTTGGCTAAGCTGTAGGTCATGAACTCAGGCGTCAGCTTTTGCACGCGTTGGTCCAACATGTTGATGACAAGGGCTTGCGCCAGTTGCTCGCCCTTATCATCCAAGGAGGGCTGAGGCGCTTGCACAGCGAATTCCTGCGTCAGGAATAGCGGTGCGCGTAGGTTCGACGCCATATGGCGATCCCAACTGTTCGCCGACACCGTGCCGATGCGGTCATATTCAAAAATCGAGGCGTTGTTCACCAGTACAGATAGCGGGCCACCCAAGGCCTCGGCCGCGCGCGGCACCAGCGCTTGCACCTCGTCCAGACTCAGGAAATCTGCCTGCAGGGCAACGGCGCACCGACCCAAAGCCTCAACTTCGGCCACTGTCTTCGCAGCCCCGTCAGCCGAGCTGCTATAGTGTACGGCAACGTCAAATCCATGACGCGCAAGCTCGACCGCCATCGCGCGCCCCAGTCGCGCCCCTGCCCCGGTCACCAATGCACGCTTCACCTGCATCATGCGCCCCCCAACACCATCAGCACATAGGCAATATAAAGCGCCGACAACAAGATGCCCCAAACGCGGCCCATATGCCACTTCCAGAAGACGAACGGGGCCAGCATCAGCGATGCGCCCAACATGACCCACAGATCAAACTGCAGGATACCCGGATCGACCGGGATCGGGCCAACCAGAGATGCGATGCCGATAATGGCCAAAAGGTTAAACATGTTCGAGCCGATCACGTTACCCAAGGCCACATCGGCCTGCCTGCGCAGCGCGGCCATTACGGTGGTCGCAAGCTCGGGCAGCGAGGTGCCCAGCGCGACAAGCGTCAAGCCAATCACGGTTTCAGAGATGCCATAGTGGCGGGCAATGTTGGTCGAGGAATCCACAAGAAGGTCCGCGCCCAGCGGCAGGCCAATCAGCCCCAGCAGCAGGAACATGATGACCTTCCACCACGGCATATCGGGGTCGGCACCCTCGACATCCTCGTCATCTTCGCATTCTTCTTCCAGCCCGGCCTTGACCGCACACCGATGGCGCATCGCCTCTTTGAACGCGGATCCAAGGATCAGCGCCAAGGCCGCCAACAATGCCAAGCCCTGCGGCCATGCAATTTCGCCCCCAAAGGCAAGAACCATGAACAGAAGCGTGGCCCCGATCATTTGCAGATAGCTTTTGCGGCTGTCACAGGTTTTGGTGGAAAGCCCCGCAATAAAAGCAGGAACGCCCAGCACCAACAGGATATTGGCCGTGTTCGAGCCCACCACGTTGCCCATCGCCAGACCAGGCACGCCTTCCGCGATCGACTGGACCGAGATCAGCAACTCAGGCGCGGAGGTGCCAAAAGCCACAATGGTCAGGGACACGATCATCGCGGGCACACCTAGGCGCAGCGACATGTTCACAGCCCCACGCACAAGGCTGTCGCCTGCAAGCAAAAGGATCACCAGGCCAAGCGAGGCAAAAATCAGATCCAAGGCTCAGCCCTTTCCCTTGCAGTCACACGGGGATTTCCCCAGCTTAAAGCGCCCGCAACGGGGGCATTTCATCGTTTCGATACGCTGCTGGCCGGGATAGCGCAACTTGCCGAACATGGCCAGCACAGCCATCCCAACCAGAAAGAGGACAACGATCTTGATAACCATTTACAGGCCAAAACGGGCGTATTCCGCGCGCTCCTCGATGGTAAGCAGAGTGTCCGAGACAAGGCGCATCCCGAACCGTCCAAGTAGCCCGCGCCGTGGGCCATAGACGCGAAAGCGTACCTTGTCGCCGTATTTCTCTTTCATGGTCGGCACCAGATGGCCAATCCCGTCGGCCAAGCCTTTTTCGATGGCGGCGCGGCCCAGCCAGATATCTCCGGTGAACAGGTCTTCGCCCTCGGCCAGTTTGCCTGCACGCCGGGTTTCCACCTGCGTTTTGAACGCGGTGTGGATGTCTTCCTGCAACGCCTTCAGCCGCTTCACATCAGAGGGTTTTTCGGGCTGGAACGGGTCCATCATGGATTTCGACTTGCCTGCCGTATGCACGCGACGCTCGACCCCGATCTTCTCCATCAACCCAGTCAAGCCGAACCCGGCCGAGATCACACCGATCGACCCAAGGATCGAGCTTTCGTCCGCATAGATTTCATCCGCAGCCGTCGCCAGCCAATAGCCGCCCGACGCCGCCACGTCTTCGACAAACGCATAAACGGGGATCTCTTTCTCAGCCGCCAACCTGCGAATGCGCGCGGTAATCAGGCTGGATTGCACCGGGCTGCCACCGGGCGAGTTTATCACAAGGGCCACAGCCGCAGGCTTCCCTTTGCGAAAGGCACGCTCGATCGCCGGGGCCATCGCTGCATCATTCAACTGACCACGGGTGCCCGTGGCAATCACGCCCGACAGGCGGACAACCGCAACTGTAGGGGACTTTTTCACAAAAGGAAGACGTTCGATCATGGCTGACATTTAGATGGCCCACCCGCGTCTAACAAGGGTGAGCCCATCACGCTTTTTCCCATATGTGGCATACCCGCACGTCAAGAGCGCAGCTTGTACCCGGTGCGGAAGATCCACCCGATGGTGAACAAACACGCCGCCATGAAGACAACAATTGCCGCGACCGACCAGCCCAACGCCACATCCGCCTGCCCGAAAAACGCCCAGCGGAAGCCCGAGATCAGATAAACCACCGGGTTGAACAGCGTGATCGTCTGCCACACCGGCGGCAGCATCGAGATCGAGTAGAACGAGCCACCAAGGAACACGAGCGGCGTAATCACCAGCATGGGCACCAGTTGCAGCTGCTCGAAATTACCTGCCCAGATCCCGATGATGAACCCCAGAAGGGCGAAGCTGATGCAGGTTAGGACAAGGAACAGCAGCATCCAGACCGGGTGCGCAATGGTCAGATCGACGAAGAAATGCGCTGTGATCAGGATGATTATCCCAATCATGAACGCCTTCGTTGCCGCCGCCCCGACATAACCGATCACGATCTCGAAGAACGAGATGGGGGCCGAGAGGAGTTCATACACCGTGCCGATGAATTTCGGGAAATAGATCCCGAATGACGCGTTCGAGGTGCTCTGCGTCAAGACCGTCAACATGATCAGGCCGGGCACGATAAACGCGCCATAGCTAACGCCCTCGACCTGATCGATGCGCGAGCCGATCGCCGCGCCGAAGACGATAAAGTAAAGCGATGTGGACAAAACGGGCGAGATGACAGACTGCACCAACGTGCGGAAGGTGCGTGCCATTTCAAAACGATAGATGGCCGCGATGGCGTTCCAGTTCATGCCGCGTCCTCCTTCACCAGATCGACGAAGATATCTTCAAGCGAGCTTTGGCGCGTTGACAGATCCGCCAGATGAAGCCCCGCCTCGCGCAGATCCGACAAGAGCCCGGTAATCCCGGTATGGCCTGCCTGCGCGTCATAGGAATAGATCAAGCCGCCCTCGTCCGAGAGGGTCAGCGGGTAGTGCGAAAGCGCCTCTGGCACCGCATCAATTGGCGCGTCCAGCTCGATCAGCAGTTCTTTCTGCCCAAGCCGCTTGATCAGCGCGTCCTTTTCCTCGACCAGCAGGATTTCCCCTTTCGAGATCACCCCGATCCGATCGGCCATCGCCTCGGCTTCTTCAATGTAGTGAGTGGTCAGGATCACGGTCACACCGGTCTCTTTCAACCGCGCGACGATCTCCCACATGTCTTTGCGCAGCTCGACATCGACGCCCGCTGTGGGTTCATCCAGAAACAGGATTTTCGGATCGTGGCACAGCGCCTTGGCGATCAGCACGCGCCGCTTCATGCCACCCGACAGCGTCATGATCCTGTTGTCTTTCTTATCATGCAGACTAAGCAGCTTCAGGATTTCTTCGATCCGCGCATCATCGCGCGGCTTGCCAAACAACCCGCGCGAAAAACGAACCGAGTTCATCACCGTCTCAAACGGTTCCAGATTGATTTCCTGTGGCACCAGCCCGATCAGGTTGCGCGCTTCGCGGAAGTCTTTCATGTGATCGAAACCCGCGACAGTGATCGCGCCTGAGGTGAGCGTCGAAATCCCACAAATAATTGATATTAGTGTTGTTTTCCCAGCCCCGTTTGGACCCAGAAGGGCAAGGATCTCGCCCTCGTCGATCTCAAGATCGACGCCTTTCAGCGCTTGGTGCCCGCCTTCATAGGTCTTGGTCACGCCGCTGACGTTCAGGATGGTTGCCATGTTGTCCCCCAGTGTCGCTGCCTGTTTGCCCTGTTTTTCCAGCAATGACCAGCAGGCCGAACTTCTCAGATAAGCAAACCTGCAGCACCTTCAAGGCGCAACAGCTGAACTTTCGTCTCGACCCCACCCGCACCAGAGAATCCGACCAGTTTACCGCCTGCCCCCATCACCCGATGACAGGGGATAATGATTGGTATCGGGTTGGCACCACAAGCGTTGCCCACGGCCTGTGCCGAGTTTCCGGTCAGCTTGGCAATGTCGCCGTATGTCAGCGTTTCACCGAAGGGAATGGCAGACATGGCATCACATACCGCGCGCTGAAAATCGCTGCCCTCGACATGGGTGGGGAGATCGAACTTGGTCAGTGTGCCGTTAAAATAGGCGCGCAGTTGGGCTTGAGCCTCGGCCAGCACCGGAGTCAGCGCGCCAACCGGGTCAACATTCCAGCGAAGGCGCGTGATCTTGCCATCCTCGTCCACAATGCCCAAACGCCCAACCGGGCTATCCACCACCGCAATATTCATAACCGCACTCTGCCCGCGCCCAACGCGCCCTGCAATCCGGTTCATGACAAAAGGGGCACCGCAGCGCCCCTCTTCCTCTTGCTTAAAATACCTCGGGGTGAGGCCGCAGGCCGAGGGGCAGCGCCCCTCAGGCTCACACCGTGAGCCCCCTTCAGCTCAGCGCGTCGTCACAGCGTCCGCAAACACCCGCGTGATCGTGGCTGCCTACATCCGGCAGGATCTTCCAGCAGCGCTGACATTTCTCGCCCGAGGCCTTCTCGAACACCACACCCACGCCTTCGACTTCCGGCACGCGGAAGGCCTCGGCTGGCAGCGGGTCGCCCGTCAGAACAACCTGCGATGTGATCGACACATCCGCGAAGTTCACTGATTTCAGCGATCCCAACACGTCTTCATCCCGCACATGCACGACAGGCGCAGCTTCCAAAGACGCCCCGATCACCTTATCGCGACGCTGGATCTCCAACGCTGCGGTGACCACACGGCGCACCTGACGGATGCCCGCCCATTTCGCCGCCAGCGGCTCGTCTAGCCAATCGGCAGGGGTGTCGGGGAAGTCGACCAAATGGACCGAGCTGTCGTCACCCGGGAAGCGCTCCAGCCAGACGTCTTCCATGGTGAAGACCAGAACCGGCGCCAGCCATGTGGTCAGGCGGTGGAACAGGATGTCCAGAACAGTGCGCGCCGCGCGGCGGTTCAGGCTGTCGGCCCCGTCGCAGTAAAGCGCGTCCTTGCGGATGTCGAAATAGAAGCTCGACAGGTCAACGGTCGCGAAGTTGAACACGGCCGAGAACACGCCCTGGAAGTCAAACTTGCGATAACCGTCACGGACCACGTGATCCAGTTCGGCCAGACGGTGCAGCACCCAGCGCTCCAGCTCGGGCATGTCTGCCACGTCCACACGCTCGGCCTCGTCAAACTCATGCAAGTTGCCCAGCATGAAGCGCATCGTGTTGCGCAGACGGCGATAGCTGTCGGCCACGCCTTTCAGGATTTCCGGCCCGATCCGCTGATCGACCGTGTAATCCGTCTGGGCGACCCACAGGCGCAGAATGTCGGCGCCGTATTGCTTCACGACAGCTTCGGGCACGATGGTGTTGCCCAGCGACTTGGACATTTTCATGCCCTTCTCATCCAGCGTGAAACCGTGGGTTACGACGTTCTTGTAGGGCGCACGACCCTTGGTGCCACAGGCCTGCAACAGCGACGAGTGGAACCACCCGCGGTGCTGGTCGGTGCCTTCCATATAGACATCGGCGATGCCGTCCGGCGTGCCGTCTTCGCGATCACGCAGAACGAACGAGTGGGTGGACCCGGAGTCGAACCACACGTCGAGCACGTCGAAAACCTGCTCCCATTCGTCGGCGTTGTGATCCGCGCCCAAGAAGCGCTCTTTTGCTCCGTCGGCATACCACGCATCTGCGCCTTCAGCTTCGAATGCCTCTGCGATGCGCGCATTCACGGCGGGGTCACGCAGCAGGAAGCCTTCGTCCGTCGGCAGCAGACCTTTCTTGGTAAAGCAGGTCAGCGGCACACCCCACGCGCGTTGACGCGACAGAACCCAATCCGGGCGGGCCTCGATCATCGAATAGAGGCGGTTGCGACCGGTCTGCGGCCACCACTTCACCAGTTGGTCGATCGAGTTCAGGGCGCGTTCACGGATGGTCTTGCCCATCTCGTCTTGCCCGTCACCGACCTCGCGGTCCACAGACGCAAACCACTGCGGTGTGTTGCGGAACACGATCGGCGCTTTCGAGCGCCACGAGTGTGGATACGAGTGCGTCACGCGACCACGCGCGATGATGCCGCCGGCCTCGACCAGTTTGGCGATCACGGCGTTGTTGGCTTTGCCTTCCTTGCCCTTGCGGTCAAAGACCTGAAGGCCAGCGAAGAACGGCACGTGGGGCAGGAATTCTGATTCCTCGCCCACATTGTGGGTCATGCGGTCGATCCAGTTGCGGGCAACGAAGGCTTCATAGTCGTCGGCGCCGTGGCTTGGCGCGGTGTGGACAAAACCCGTCCCCGCGTCATCGGTCACGTGATCGCCGTCGATCATCGGAACGTCGTAATCCCAGAATCCGTCCGCGCCATCGGCACCGTTGAACGGGTGCTTACAGATCAACCCAGCCAGCTCGTCCGCGGCCACGTCGCGTACGCGGGTGAACTCGGTCACGCGGGATTTGCCCAGCGCGTCCGCGGCCAGTGCGTCGGCGAAGATGTAGAGCTGACCCGCTGCGGTCCAACTTTCTTCCTCGGTCGCATCTACGCGATAAAGGCCATAGGCAATCTTGTTGTTATACGCGACGGCTTTGTTCGACGGGATCGTCCACGGGGTGGTGGTCCAGATCACAACGCGTGCCTCGGCCAGATCGCCTTCGGCATTCGCGAAGCTGAACGGCACCCAGATCGTGTGCGACTTGTGGTCGTGATACTCGATCTCGGCCTCGGCCAGCGCGGTCTTCTCGACCGGCGACCACATCACGGGTTTCGAGCCCTGATATAGCGTGCCGTTCATCAGGAACTTCATGAATTCCTCGGCGATCACGCGCTCGGCATGGAAATCCATCGTCAAATAGGGATTTTCCCACTTGCCGGTGATGCCCAGACGCTTGAACTCGTCACGCTGAATGTCGATCCAGCCCTCGGCGAACTTGCGGCATTCCTGACGGAAATCCACAACGTCCACGTCGTCCTTGTTCTTGCCCTTCTTGCGATACTGCTCTTCGATCTTCCATTCGATGGGCAGACCGTGGCAGTCCCATCCGGGAACATAGCGTGCATCATGGCCCATCATCTGGTGCGAGCGCACGATCATGTCCTTGATGGTCTTGTTCAGCGCGTGGCCGATATGCAGGTGGCCGTTCGCATAGGGGGGGCCATCGTGCAGGATGAACGGTTCGCGGTCGCCAGCGGTTTCGCGCAGGCGGTCATAGACGCCGATCTTTTCCCACCGGGCCAGCCATTCGGGCTCGCGCTTGGGCAGGCCAGCGCGCATCGGGAAATCGGTTACGGGAAGGGTCAGCGTGTCTTTATATTCGGGTGTGTCGGCACACATGTGTCCGGTCCTTTTCAGGATAAGTCGTCAATGTCGAAGAAAGGGCGGCGCGTATGTCCATGCGCCTTGTCCCGGCGGCTCGTCTGGATCAGAGCGCCGGGCATATAATTCGAATAATGATCGCTTTGGCGTGCATCATGGGCGCGTTATAGGCCCGTGGGGGCGTGGCGTAAAGCCATGAAGGCTGGGCGGGCTGCGCTGAATTGTCCATGCGTTGGGGCTTGGCGGCGTTGGCGATACCGACTATTTCACTCGGGAAAGAGGTTCTCATGTCCCATACACCCAATCCGCTGCAGCTTTTCGACATTTCGCCCGACCAGATCGACACGGTTCTGGCGCGGTTTTATGCCCGCATTCGGGTCCACCCGCAGCTTGGGCCAATCTTCAACGGGCATGTGGGAACGACAGACGCGGAATGGGACAGACATATCGCCCTAATCACCCGCTTCTGGCGCGGCGCGATCCTGCGCGAGCCGGGTTACGAGGGCAATCCGATGCGGGCCCATATGCAGGCAGGCAATGTGCGGCCCGAGCATTTCGACCCGTGGATTGCTCTGTTTGAAGAGATCGCGACCGACGCCCTGCCCGCCGACACCGCCCGTGCCTGGATCGCGCTGGTGCATCGGATCGGACGCGGGCTGCGCATGGGGGTCGAGGACATCCAGCGCCCCACAAGCGCCGTGCCCAACTTGGGATAGCGCCTATTTTCCGAACAATCCCGCCAGCGCGCGTTTGACGATCCCCGTAACGCCGGGGCGCTTGCCCGCACCGAAGGGCAGCGGGCGGCAAACTTCCAGCGCGGCGACGCCGACGCGGGCGGTGAGCGCCCCGTTCACGACGCCTTCGCCAAAGCGGCGTGACAGTTTGGACAGCATCCCACCCCCAGCCAGAGATCCCAGCATGTCATCCCCCACGGCCACCGCGCCGGTGGCAACAAGATGCGTCATCACCGCGCGGGTCAAACGCCAGCTGCCTAAGGCACCGGAGCGCCCGCCATAGATCTCGGCCACGCGGCGGATCATACGGATGTTGGCGGTCAGGGCGGTCGCGACATCGGCCAGCGCAAGAGGGACGATGGCGGTGACGGTGGCGACCTGACGGGCGGCGGCTTCGACCTCTTTCAAGGCAGCTTGGTCCAAGGGGGCCATCAGCTCGGCCTCGGCCAAGGTGAACAGCGTGTCGGTATCGAACACCTCACCCTCGCGTTCACGGAACCGTTCCAACGCCCAGCGCATGTCGTCGCGTCCGTGATACAGACGTTTAAGGCGGGCCATGACATCCCGCGCCTCGGTCAGATCATCATGGGCGAGGGCCTGATCCGCCGCATGATGCAGCGCATCCACCCGACGCATCCGCGCAAAGGCGATCCATTCGCGCAGGGCGATGATCAGAAGCACGAACAGGAAGGCCCCGGTCAGGCCCAGCGCGGCGTATCCCAGATAGGTATTGCGGGTGATCAGCCCGGTGACGAAATCATAGGCCGCGACGGACAGCACGAAGCCAAGGATCGACAGAAGCAGCGACCAGAACCAGCGCGCCAACCGCGAGGGTCTGCGGCCCGCGATGGCAATCACCCCCTGCATGGCGGCACCGGAAGTCTCGGGCCCGGCCACATCAGGTACGGGCGGCGCCTCCGCCGGAGAGGTCGCTGGACTGTCGTCAAGCTCGATCAAGACGGGGCCTTGCTTGTTGTCACGTGTCACGCGCGTCTCCATTCAGGGCTGATGGCGGGAAGGACATGATCACAGCTTGTCCCCCAACAGAAATTCGGCGGCCTTGTCCAACCGGATATGCGGCGGGCCTTCGCCGGGCTTCAGCGAAATCGCCGCTGGGGCAAAGCGCATAATTTGATAATCCGCACCCAGCCACTTCATGTCCCCACTGCGCGCGGGTTTCAAAAGCTGCGCCGGATCTTCAGGCAGATCGCCGGGATAGAACGCCGCCGTCTTGCCACTGTCCAGAAGCTGCCCGCGCACACAATCGAGGCTTTGGCCATCATGGTCCAGCCGCTCTTCGGTCGTTGTGCGCAGGGCGGCCAGCGACATGGCCGCCGTCTTGGCTCCGGCAAATTCGGCACGGTCACGGGCGTCGCGCAAGAGCGCTTCGGTGATAGCCGTCAGACGGGGATGCTGGCTGTGATGCAGATGGTCCGCCTTGGTCGCGGCGAACAGGATGCGTTCGATCCGGCGTCCCAGAAAGAGGTTGCTGAGGAACCCGTTCGTACCGGGGCGAAAGGCGGTCAGGATCTCGGCCATGGCGCGGCGCAGATCTTCCAGCGCGGCAGGGCCGGAATGGATCGCGCCCAACACGTCCACCAGCACGACCTGCCGGTCGATGCGCGAGAAGTGATCGCGGAAGAAGGGTTTCACCACGCGGGATTTATAGGCCTCGAAGCGGCGCTCCATCTCGCGCCACAGGCTGCGGCGAGGGATCGTGTCGGGCTTGGGCAGGGGCGCAAAGGTCAAGGCCGGGCTACCTTCGAGGTCGCCGGGCAGCAGAAAGCGGCCGGGGGTGCAATCGCTATACCCATCCTCGCGCGCGGCCTTCAAATAGTCGGCGAAGGACGCGGCCAGATCCTTGGCCAGCACCTCGTCCAGTTTCTCGGTCGGGTCCACGGCGCGGGCTTTCTTCAGGAAATCCTGCGCTTGATCGCGGGTATCGATGCGGTCGAGCACCTGCGCGGCCCAGTCGGAATAGCTGAGATCCATCAGCCCCAAGTCCAGAAGCCACTCGCCCGGATAGTCCACGATGTCCAGATGCACGGTCCGCGCGGATCGCAACCCACCGAGCAGGCCCGATGGCTGGATGCGGAAAGACAGGCGCAGTTCCGAAATGGCGCGGGTGCTGTCAGGCCAGTGCGGCGCGGGACCGGTCATGGCGGACAGGTGCGTTTCATAGTCGAAGCGCGGAACGGTGTCGTCGGGTTGCGGTTGCAGGAACGCGCCTTGAATGCGCCCTTCCGAGGCCGCGACCACGCCGGGCATCCGCGCGCGGTCCATCAGGTTGGCCACGAGGGACGTGATAAAGACGGTCTTGCCCGCCCGCGACAGGCCCGTCACGCCCAGCCTGATCACCGGTTCAAATAGTGCCTCGCTTGTGGCGTCGCCGATCGCTTCGATCTGGCGGGTGACGCTGTCTGCAATATCGCCAAGCCCCACGGCTGTCTCCTTCACTGCTCGATTTAAAGATATGTGCGACAGGCGCATTTCGCCAGAGGGGAGGTTTGGATGGATTATCCCCGTGGAAAGGGGCGTTGCCCCTCGGCCTGCGGCCTCACCCCAGGATATTTGGGGCAAGAAAATGAGGGGATCAGGAACTTGTCTGCGCGAGAGCGGCGCGTTATGCGGGGGCATGCCCAGATATGCATTGAAAGTCGACTATCACGGAGCTGGCTTTGCCGGATGGCAGCGTCAGAAAGAACACCCGTCCGTTCAGGGCGCGATTGAGGCTGCTTTGGCCAAGCTTGAACCGGGTGAGCATACAATTGCCGCCGCCGGGCGCACCGATGCGGGGGTGCATGGTTTGGCGCAGGTGGCACATTGCGATCTGGTGAAGGAATGGGATCCGTTTCGCCTGTCCGAGGCGTTGAACTATCACCTGAAAGAGCGGCGCGTGGCGATTGTCGATTGCGCGACGGTGGATGACAATTTTCACGCCCGGTTTTCAGCAGTCGAGCGGCGCTACTTGTTTCGGTTGATCGCTCGGCGTGCGCCGCTGACCCATGACCGGGGGCTGGCGTGGCATGTGAAGCATCAGTTGGATGTGGACGCCATGCAGGCGGGGGCGGATCGGCTGATTGGGCGGCATGATTTCACAACGTTCCGATCGTCGATCTGTCAGGCGGATAGCCCGGTGCGGACGCTGGATGAACTGCGGGTCCAGGAACATCGTCGCGAGAACGAGGTCGAATACCGGTTCCACGTCCGTGCGCGGTCGTTCCTGCACAATCAGGTGCGCAGCTTCGTGGGCACGTTGGAACGTGTTGGCGCGGGGTCATGGACGCCTGACGACGTGACTCACGCGCTTGAGGCCCGCGACCGCGCAGCTTGTGGCCCGGTTTGCCCGCCCGAGGGGCTGTATCTGGCGGGGGTCGGTTACCCTAAAGATCCTTTCAACAGCTGAGCGGTTTTGGTGACATCGGCGATGGCCTCGGCGATGTGGCGGTCGCGGGTGCGATGATTGGTGATGGCCGCGCGTAGGCAGGTGATGCCGTTCACATCGGTGGTCGAGAACACCGTGGCGTTGTGCAGCTGCAGATGCGTTGCGATTTGCGCGTTCAAGGCGGATTGCTGATCGGCGGGCAGGTCCGGGGCAGCGGTAAAGACGCAGATGTTGGACACCACGGGCGCAGACAGGGTCATGCCGTGGGATTGCACGTGATCGGCCATGAAAGCAGCTTGTGCGCAGTTGCGGGTAATCGCGGCGGCGAACGCCTCTTCCCCGAACATTTCCAGCGCGCACCAGACCTTGAGCGCGCGGTTGCCGCGGGACAGGTCGATACCATAGTCACAGAACCACGGGTCCCCACCTGCCAGACCTTCGGTGGCGCCTTTCAGATAGGCCGGGCGTGCAGCGAAGGCGGCGCGGTGGGCGGATTCGTCGGCGATCAGGGCAAGGCCGCAATCATATCCAACATACATCCACTTATGGAAATCCAAGGCGATGCTGTCAGCGCGCTCGATCCCGTCGGTCAGTTTGCGCCACGGGGCGTCCGCCAACCGGGTCCATGCGCCAAACGCACCATCCACATGCAGCCAGATCCCTTCAGCGGCGGCAAGATCGGCCAGCGCGTTCAGGTCGTCATAGGCGCCCAGATCAACCGACCCAGCCGTGCCGACAATCGCGAGCGGGTTTAGCCCCCGTGCCCGGTCAGCTGAAATCGCCTGCTTAAGCGCCTGCAAATCCATCGCGCCGTTCCGCGTTTCGACCAAACGCAATTGGTCATGCCCCAGCCCCAGCAGCTCGACCGCCTTGCGGGTCGCGTTATGGACCCCATCGGCGGCATAGACTGTCAGGACTGCGTCTCCCCCAGCGGCCCGCACGTCAGGACAGGCCCGCACCCGTGCGGCCTGCAGTGAGATCACCGTCGCCTGAGATGTGCCTGCCACCAGAACGCCGCTCGCGCCCTCTCTGAAGCCCATCTTGCGGCGGGTCCAGTCGATGACCGCCCGCTCCATTTCATTGATGCCGTGGTTCCGCCCGCCGCCATTGGTGTTCATCGCAGCCGCCGCAATCCCCGCCACGAAATCCGAAGGCAGCCCGCTACCCTGCACCCAGCCCCAGAACTTCGGATGCGTGTTGCCTCCATGATAGGGCAGCACGTCGTCCATCACGCGTGCAATCACATCGCCACCCGCCCCAATCGCATAATGATCCGCCAGATCAGCCGGCGGGGCTTGCCACGGGTGATCCTCGGCATCGCGCATTTGGTCCACGCAGCGATCCAGTAGGCGGTGCAGATCCTCTCGCAAACCTTCCCAATCAGCAGGGTTCAGCGGGGATGTCGTCATGGTGCGGTCCTTCTGTCGTCGCGCACACCCTATCCAAATCCATCCGAATGGAAAGCGTGCTCTTCCCCCTTCCCGACGGCTCTGACATAATGCCCGAACAAAAAGAAATCCGAGCAGCGTTCAAGGCGACCGAATACATGAGCAACGACCTTCTGGCCGGCCACACCCCATCACAGGGCCCCGACGACTATGACGCCTCCTCGATTGAGGTGCTGGAAGGGCTGGAGCCCGTGCGTCAGCGTCCCGGCATGTATATCGGCGGCACGGATGAACGCGCGCTGCACCATATGGTGGCCGAGATCCTGGACAACTCGATGGACGAGGCTGTCGCCGGTCACGCCAACCGGATCGAGGTCACGCTGAATGCTGATTACTCGGTCTCGATTACCGATAACGGGCGCGGCATTCCGATCGATCCGCACCCCAAATTCCCCGACAAATCCGCGCTCGAGGTCATTCTGTGTACGCTTCATGCGGGCGGCAAGTTCTCGGGCAAGGCGTATCAGACCTCGGGCGGCCTGCACGGCGTTGGCTCATCGGTGGTGAACGCGCTGTCGGATTCGATGGTGGTGCGTGTCGCCAAGAACAAGGAACTGTTCGAACAAAGCTTTTCGCGCGGCATCCCGCTGGGACCGGTCGCGAAAATCGGCGCTGCACCGAACCGCCGCGGCACTGAAGTCACTTTCCACGCGGACGAACAGATTTTCGGCAAGCACCGCTTCAAGCCCAAGCGCCTGTTTACGCTGGTGCGGTCAAAAGCTTATCTTTTCTCGGGCGTGGAAATCCGCTGGAAATCCGCCATCGAAGACGGCGAAACCCCGACCGAAGCCACGTTCCATTTCCCCGGCGGTCTGTCCGACTACCTAAAGGAAACGCTGGGCAAAGCATCTGTCTATGCCGACCAGCCCTTCGCGGGAAAAGTCACCTTCCAGGAACGCTTTGGCGAGCCGGGCTATGTCGAATGGGCGATCAACTGGACGCCCTCGCGCGATGGCTACATCCAGTCCTATTGTAACACTGTACCGACCCCCGAAGGCGGCACCCATGTCACCGGTTTCTGGGCCGCGATCCTGAAGGGCATCAAGGCCTATGGCGAGCTGGTGGGCAACAAGAAGGCCGCCAACATCACCCGAGACGACCTGCTGACGGGCGGTTGTGCGCTGGTATCCTGCTTCATCGCCGACCCTGCGTTCGTGGGCCAAACCAAGGACCGCCTGTCGACCGAAGCCGCCGCCAAAATGGTCGAGCAATCGGTGCGCGATCACTTTGACAACTGGTTGGCGGCGGATACGAAATCCGCCGGTGCGATCCTCGATTTCCTTGTCCTGCGCGCAGAAGAGCGCCTGCGCCGCCGTCAGGAAAAAGAGACACAGCGCAAGACCGCCACCAAGAAGCTGCGCCTGCCCGGCAAGCTGGTCGATTGTTCGGCCACCAACCGCGAGGGCACCGAGCTTTTCATCGTCGAGGGTGACTCGGCGGGTGGCTCGGCCAAGATGGCGCGTAACCGCAAAACGCAGGCGCTGCTGCCCCTGCGCGGCAAAATCCTGAACGTGCTGGGCGCGGCCAGTTCCAAGATCGGTACGAACGCCGAGATCAACGACCTGACCCAAGCCCTTGGCGTCGGGCTGGGCACCAAGTTCAACGTCGATGATTTGCGCTATGACAAGATCATCATCATGACCGATGCGGACGTGGACGGGGCGCACATCGCCTCGCTTCTGATGACGTTCTTCTTCACCCAGATGCGGCCGATGATCGACGCGGGCCACCTGTACCTTGCCTGCCCGCCGCTGTTTAGGCTGACCCAAGGGGCCAAACGCGTATATTGCATCGACGAAGCCGAGCGTGACGTGCATCTGGAAAAAGGTCTGGGCGGCAAAGGCAAAATCGACGTCAGCCGCTTTAAAGGTCTGGGCGAGATGGACGCGAAAGACCTGAAAGAAACCACGATGGACCCGGCATCCCGCACCTTGATCCGCGTGACGATTGACGAAGACGAGCCCGGCGAAACCGCCGCCTTGGTCGAGCAGCTGATGGGCAAAAAACCCGAACTTCGCTTCCAATATATTCAGGAGAACGCGAAGTTCGTGGAGGAGTTGGATGTTTGAGGCTGCCTCGTCGGTGAACTTCAAAGCACTTTTGTTTGCCACTATCGCACCATTTCTTCTAGCAAACTGTGAACAGCAGCCAGCCAGTGGCTCTCTGAATTCTCAGTACCCACGCTGCAAAGGCGCATTGGAACTCAGCAAGAGACTGCTCAATACGCCAGTAAACAAAACTGAGTGGGAAACGCTTCTCTCTGGAGTACGCAGTGAAATTAATCCGTGGAAAGAACCGTTTCTCGAGGATCTACGCGATGGTGACAGGATCAACTACATTAGTCACCACGATTGCTTTGCTACGGAAGATGGGCGGCAAACCATTAGCATTATAGCTGCGACAGCGCGCCTAGGAGAGATTCAGTTTAATATGAACCTCCACGATGCGGATGCCTCAATTACCCAACTCCTGATCAGGCGGTATGTCAGCACGATGTAAACAGGTTATCGCCGAAACTTGTTCATAGCCCGTGCACCGCACGGGCCACGCCCGACCCTCCCCCCGGGAGGGCGTATTGCGACGGATCGCCAAACGACACGCCGCGGATATGGTGAAGGCTTAACAAACTGAGATGCCGACGACGCCCACCCAGGGTCGGGCGTGGCCCTCTATTTCACATGACATGCGGGAGAAAGTTGTGTCGTGGGGCTAAGCCACGCGCAGATCAGTCCTGCACAGACTCCAAATACTCTGCCAGCCTTACCAGCGCAGCTGGCGTCGGGGTCATCACGCCTTTTTCGTCCACCCAGACCTCCATCTCGCTATCCAGAAGCGCGCCGAATTCGGGCATGGGGCCGCGTTGGGTGCCTTTGGCATAGCCATCGATGGTCGACATGACATAGCGGGTCGGGAAGGTGCCGCCGTGTTTGGCGGTCAATTTGGTCAGGCCCGGCGCGCTGGGATAAACGCCGCCCTTGGCGTCATCACCGTGGCAGGCGGCGCAGTTTTCGGCATAGATCTCGGCCCCAGTCAGGTCGGACACGTCCTGAACCCTGGGCTTGGCATTGGTGCGGAAGATGTCCTGTGGCTGACAGGCAGCAAGAAGGATCAGAAGAAGAGGTGCTGCGCGGCGCATTGGGGAACCCTGTTGCCTTTCTAAGGGCTTGCTTTGGCGTGATTCTACCACGCCTGCGTCTACGTGCAACCCTAGGTCATTGCAAACGCAAATTACTGACCTGCCCCTGCATGACCACATCCGTGTCGTCGCTGTCTGCCGACAGGGCCAGCGCGACCAGTGCCTCGGGGGCGTCCCCGAAAGCGCGGCGATAATCGGTGGCCAGATCGACAGTTTCCGCATGTGATCCGATGCCCGACGGGCGCAGCACGATGGTCTTGCCGCGCGGCCCCAGATAGGGCGATCCCAGCACCGCCCCGCGTTTGTGATCGCCGCCCCAAACATAGACCAGCACGCGGCCCTCGGGATGGTTCAGAAGCTTGCGCAGGCTGCGGGTGCTTTGCAGACGTTCGGCCTCGGCCTTCGGCAGGAAGGCGAAATAGAGCGCAAGGTTGCGGTCATCCCCGCCCTTCTGGCGCAGATCCGTTGCCGGGACCGAACTGTCCACCGCCCAACGCCAACTGGCCCTGCGTGCGTCCCAATCCTTGGGGGCCAGTCGGTCATAGGTGATCGACACCGATCCATCCGCCGTCACTCCAATCGCGCCCTCGGACGCTGCGAATGTGACTTTCGAAAAGAAGGCAAACCAATGCGTGCGCCACGCGTTGAAGTTCACCGGGCCCGCCGTGGCCATCGAGGCCGACAGGGTCAGGGCAAGGGTCGCGGTCAGGATACGCATCGGAAGCTCCGGCAGAGATTTATGCCTGCCAGATTGCCGATCCCGCGCGGACGCGCAATCAGGGTTCACGCGAATGTCAGAGATTGCGAGGGCGCGCGTACGCATTTTCTTGTCACAAATATCCTCGCCGAAGGCATGAAATCCGCGACAGGCGCCTCACAAGATCTCGCCGCCATCAAGACGCAAGGTGCGATCCATACGCGCGGCCAGCTCCAGATTGTGCGTGGCGATCAGTGCCGACAGGCCCGTGTCGCGCACAAGCTCCATCAGAGCCGCAAACACTGTGTCGGCGGTGCCTGGGTCAAGATTCCCCGTCGGCTCATCCGCCAAAAGCAGCGCAGGCCGGTTGGCCAGTGCCCGGCAAAACGCAACGCGCTGCTGCTCGCCGCCGGACAGTTCCGCCGGGCGATGAGTTGCGCGACTGTCAACACCCACGCGGGCCATCAACTCCATCGCGTGATCGCGCGCGACACGTTCGCCCACGCCGTTCGCCAGCTGCGGCAGAACAATGTTCTCCAGCGCGGTAAATTCCGGAAGCAGGTGGTGGAACTGATAGACAAAGCCCACCTCGTTGCGCCGGGTGGCGGTGCGGCGGCGATCAGACTGGCCATCCATCTTTTGTCCGTTGATCGACACTTCACCCGCATCAGCCGCGTCCAGAAGCCCCGCGATATGCAGAAGCGTCGACTTGCCGGATCCCGAGGGCGCAACCAGCGCCACAACCTCGCCCTTGGCTATCGACAGGTTTGCGCCGCGCAGCACACGGATTTCGCCCGGCGTGCCCTCGTTATAGGTCTTGGTGATACCCGAGAGGGTCAGAACCGTGTCACTCATAGCGCAGTGCCTCCACCGGGTTCATCCGCGCGGCCTTTCGCGCCGGGAACAGGGTCACAACGAAGGACAGTGTCAGCGACAGGCCAACGGCCGAGGCGACATCCCAGAACTCAAGCTTTGCAGGCAAGTGATAGATGCCCCGGATCGACGGATCCCAGACGCCTCCGCCCGAGAAATAGTTCACCACCGCAAACACAGTGTCGATGTTCAATGCGAACAGGCAGCCAAGGATCACGCCAGCAATCGTCCCGACAATCCCCGTCAGCGACCCGCACAGGAAGAACACCCGCAGAATGGATCCTTCGGTCAGACCCATCGTGCGCAGGATGCCGATATCGCGCCCCTTGTTCTTCACCAGCATGATCAGGCCAGAGGTGATGTTCATCGACGCGATCAGCACAAGCACGGACAGGATGATGAACATGACGTTGTCTTCCATATCCAAGGCCCGCAGAAACGCGCCCGAACGGTCGCGCCATGTCCAGACACCACTGGGGTCTTCGACGGCCTCCATGATCGGCATGAGCAGTTTGTCGATGCCTTCCGGATCCTCGACCATCACCTCGATCTCATCGGCCAACCCTTCGCGATTGAAAAAGCTCTGGGCCTCGGCGATGGGCAGGTAGACGCGGGTGCGGTCGATGTCCCAGCGGCCGGCGGTGAAGATATAGGTGACTTCGTAGGCATTCACCCGCGGGCTGGTGCCAAACGCCGTCTTCACCCCGTTGGGCGAGATGATTTTGATCTTGTCCCCGATCCCGACATTCAATTCCGCCGCCACGCCCGAACCAATAGCCACGCCACTTTCGAAATCAGACAACGCACCGGCCGAGCTTTCGGGTTCGACAATGCGCGGGATGGTTAAGATGTCTTCATAGGCGATCCCGAAGACCTCGACCCCGGCATTATACTGCCCCCGGTTTGCCATGACCTGCCCTTTGACCAAAGGCGCCGCGCGGACGACCCCCGGCACGGTCATGATCCGATCCGCCCAGTCTTCATAGTTCGAGATCGTGCGATCCAACCCGCCATTCGCGGTGACGCGGCTGTGTGCGAAAACCTCGACATGGGCATTGGCGCCAAGAATGGTATCGACGAATTCATCCCGGAACCCGGTACGCACCGCCAGCGTGATGATCAGGGCAGCCACCGCCAAGGTGATGCCGATCAAGCTGATCCACGTCATGGTGCTGACGCCACCTTCAGCACGACGCGCGCGCAGATACCGCCACGCAATCTGCCATTCGAAACGGGAAAACGGGGCTGTTCGCTTGGGCAACTGGGGCTCCTGACGGATTAATATTTGCGCCAAACTGGGGGTTCTGGGCGGCAAGGTCAAGCACCAGACCCGATTGCGGCCTGAAACCGCCACTCCACCAAGAATCCGTTAACCTGTGGAGAAACAAAAGTTTTCTGTGGACAACTCGCTTAACGCGCAAAGTTTCACTTTACAGAGAGAAATCTGGGTGACACCATATCTAGTAAGGCAAGGCGCAAAGAACGCCGAACCTTGTACAGGCATCAAGCATTTGTGGCCATTAGCGGTCGCTGCCACGACCCCGTCACAAATGTTGAAACCAATGGGGGGCATATCATGGCCGCAACCGAGCAGTACATCGAAAGCGAAGATCTTCACCCAATCGACATCGTCGAAACCATCGCGGAACACCACGCGTGGGAGTTCGACCGCGTCGCCGAGGATCAGATTGCCATGGCGGTTGAAGGCCAGTGGCGCACCTATTCGATCACGTTGGCCTGGTCGCCCTATGACGAAACCCTGCGCCTGATCTGCACTTTCGAAATGGAACCGCCCGAAGACAGCCTGCCACGCGTCTATGATGCCCTGAATCGCATCAACGACCAGTGCTGGACTGGCGCCTTCACCTATTGGGAAGAGCAGCGCTTGATGGTCTGGCGTTACGGCCTACCTCTGACGGGCGGACAGTTTGCAGCGCCCGAGCAGATCGACCGCCTGATCGCCTCGGCCGTGTCCGCATCGGAACGTTTCTACCCCGCGTTCCAGCTGGTCGCATGGACCGACCGCAGCGTCGAAGACGCACTTCAGGTCGCCATCGCCGAGGCCTACGGGCGCGCCTAACCCCACCATTAACCACCACTCACTAAAGCCAGCCGCGCCTTCGGGCGCGGTTTCAGCTTGCGCCGCCCGCACTGCGCTCTAATCTCGCACGTCAAATGAACACGGGATGGGGCAACATCATGATGGAACAGGTAAGATCACGCGGACTGGTGCTTCTGGGTTGCGGCAAGATGGGGTCGGCCATGCTGGAAGGCTGGCTGTCCGACGGGTTGCCGACAAGCTCGGTCTGGGTGAACGACCCCTACCCGTCGGACTGGCTGCAATCGCTGGACGGGCTGAACCTGAATACGACGCTGCCCGAAAACCCCGCCATCGTGCTGATCGCCGTGAAACCGCAAATGATGGCCGAGGCGCTGCCGACCCTGAAAGCGCTCGGCAATGGCACGACCCTGTTCCTGTCGGTAGCGGCAGGCACCCCGATCTCGACTTATGAGGACATGCTGGGCGACCAGACCCCGATCATCCGTGCCATGCCCAACACCCCTGCGGCCATCGGGCGCGGGATTACGGCGATTTGCGGCAATGATCATGCCAGCGTTGCGGACATGGATCTGGCCCAAGCGCTTTTGTCCGCCGTCGGTCAGGTCGTCCGGCTGGACGGGGAACACCAGATGGACGCCGTCACCGCCGTCTCGGGCTCTGGCCCCGCCTATGTGTTCCACTTGATCGAAACGCTGGCCGCCGCAGGCGTCAAGCAAGGTCTATCGGAAGAGCTTTCCATGCAACTGGCCAAAGCCACCGTGGGTGGCGCGGGTGCACTGGCGGAAGAGGCCGACGACGACCCTGCTCAACTGCGCATCAACGTCACCAGCCCCGGCGGCACCACCGCCGCCGCTCTGTCCGTCCTGATGAATGAGGACACTGGTTTCCCCGACCTTCTGACCCGCGCGGTGAAAGCCGCCGCCGACCGCTCCAAGGAGCTTGCCAATGGCTGAAATCAATTTCGACGACTTCCTGAAGATCGACATCCGCAAGGGCACCATCGTGCGCGCCGAACCCTTCCCCGAAGCCCGCAAGCCCGCCATCAAGCTGTGGGTCGATTTCGGCCCAGAGATTGGCGAACGCAAAAGCTCGGCCCAGATCACGCAGCATTACGCGCCCGAAGATCTGGTGGGCAAATCCGTGCTGGGCGTGGTGAACTTCCCACCGCGCCAAATTGGGCCAATGCGGTCGGAAGTTCTCATCCTTGGCCTCTACGACGCAGACGGGAATGTCGGCCTGATCACACCAGACAAAGACACCCCGGACGGAGCACGCTTGTGCTGAGCCTTTTCATTTCGCGCCCTCTGCCCGACGCCGTCCTGACCCGCGCCCGCGCGGCCTTCGACACGACTGTGCGCGACATCACCACCCCCATGACGCGGGACGAGATGATCGCGAGCCTGCGCGACTACGACATTGTCCTGCCGACGCTGGGCGACCTCTATACCGCCGACATTTTCAAAGACGCAGGCCCCATCCGCTCCAAACTGCTGGCGAATTTCGGCGTGGGTTACAACCATATCGACGTGATTGCTGCCAAGGCTCACGGACTTCTGGTGACAAACACCCCCGGCGCGGTCACTGATGCTACTGCCGACACGGCCATGACCCTGATCCTGATGACCGCCCGCCGGGCCGGAGAAGGCGAACGCATGCTACGCAAGGGCGCGTGGGAAGGCTGGCACCCAACACAGCTTCTGGGCATGCATGTGTCCGGGAAAACCGTCGGCATCATCGGCATGGGTCGCATTGGCGAGGCAATCGCCAAACGCTGTCATTTCGGTTTCGGCATGAAGGTGGTCTTCTACAATCGCTCGCCCAAAACGCCTGACCTGCCTGCACAGCAACTGCCCAGCATTGAAGACGTCGCCCGCGAAGCAGACATCCTTGTCATCGCCGTTCCGGGCGGGGCCGAGACACAACACCTGATCGACAAAGACACGTTCGCCGCCATGCTGCCCCATGCGCTTCTGATCAACATCGCCCGCGGAGAAGTCGTCCGCGAAGCCGCCCTGATCGACGCTCTGGAACACGGCCAGATCGCAGGCGCGGGTCTGGATGTCTACGAGTTCGAACCCAAAGTACCCAAGGCCCTCACTGACCGCGAGGACGTGACCCTGCTGCCCCATCTGGGGACCGCAACGTTGGAAGTGCGGACCGATATGGGCATGCTGGCAATGGACAATGTCGAGGCGTTCGCACGTGGCGAGCCCCCGCTCACCCCCGTCTAACTTTCCTCTTGCCCAAAATACCTCTGCCGGAGGCACCGCCTGTCGCACTGCGACAGGCCATCAAGCGCGCCGCAGGCGCTCCTTTGGGAACCTTAGCTTCCGGTGGCCTCGCGCCAGTGGCGGCGGCAGAGCGAGACATAGGTCTCGTTCCCACCAATCTGCACCTGATCGCCATCGGTCAGCACGCGCCCCTGATCGTCCTGCCGCACCACCATCGTGGCCTTCTTTCCGCAGTGACAGATCGTGCGTACTTCGCGCATCTCATCCGCCAGCGCCAACAGCGCGGCCGAGCCCGGGAACAGGTTGCCTTGAAAGTCCACCCGCAACCCGTAGCACATCACCGGCACACCCAGATCATCCACCGCACGCGCCAGCTGCCAGACCTGATCGCGGCTTAGGAACTGCGCTTCGTCAATGAACACACAGGCACAGGGACCCGCCGCCCGCCTACGTGCAATCTTGTCATAAAGATCCTCGCCTACGGCAAAGGTATCTGCTTCCGCGCCGATCCCAATCCGGCTGCCGATCCGCGCCTCGCCCGCGCGATTATCGAATTGCGCCGTGATCAGATAGGTCTGCATCCCGCGTTCATGATAGTTATAGCTGGCCTGCAGCAGCAGGGTCGATTTCCCCGCGTTCATGGTCGAATAGTGAAAATAGAGCTTTGCCATACCCCTGAATTACGCGGCCTGCGCGGACGGTTCAACCCGTCTCGGGGCGTGCCGAAAAGGAGAAAGCGGATGCGCACACAAATCCGGTCGATGGGCAAAGCCCGGGGATGGAAATGACCGTTGTACTGGGAAACAATTCGCATCCCGCTTTCTCATGCAGGCCTTCACCCACACCCCCAACGGAATACTGACCGCGGGGCCTTTCTTGCCGACGCTGGTGGCGCCGGGCACTTGTCACGAAACTCTCTCACTCGCAAACAGCAAAAAAGAACTCGCTACACCTCAGAAATAAGCCATTCCATTACCGTCAAAATAATGGGAAAAGAGATATGGAATTCCCCACACGCATATGGGGACGACAGGGGAATATGAGTATGGCTGGTGTTGGAAGCTATCTGAAAAAACATACAGAGGCGCTGGGGAAGGACGTGGGCTTGGAAGCGGCCTGTTCTGTCACTGGTAAATCCAAGGCGACTCTGGGACGTTACTATTCCGATAGCGAAGAACACGCCGACCGTTTCATGCCCATCGACGCCGTTGCCGCACTGGAAGAGGCCTCGCGTTACCCCCATGTGACCAGCGCCTTGGCCGAACTTCAGGGGATCACGATTTCCTATGATGCCGAGCGCAAGAACTCCCCCGAAGGCGGGATAAACAGCGACGTGATTGCCCTGTCGCAGCGCTTTGCGATGCTGATGGCAGAATACCAACAGTCCATCGAAGACGGGATCATCACGATCAACGAAGCCAAGCGCCTTCTGCGCGAGACGCTGGCGCTTCAGCATGTGCTGATCGACATGAAGCTGCATCTGGAAGAAGAGGCCGGGAACGGCCAAGCCTGATTATCTGGCCCCGATTATCTGGGCCGGATCAGCCGAACAGGATCACCAACCAAGCAACGCCCCCGGCAATCGCCGTCAGCGCGACAAACGCGCTGGCTGTGTCCTTGGCCTCGCGCGCAAGATCGTGTTGTTCGCGGGTGACCAGATCAACGGTGCGCTCAATTGCGGTGTTGATCAGCTCGGACGCGACCACCAGCACGCTCAGCGCCAGAAGCAGCGCGGTTTCCCCGCGGGTCAGGTCCATCCACAGCGCCGCCGCACAGGAAATTACGCAGACGACGGTCCATTGCCACAGGGACGCTTCGGTACGCCACGCGGCGCGCCATCCGGCCCAGGACCAGATGCATCTTTGCCAGAACCGACGCAGGAAAGCCTTCAGCATGTGTCCCCCTTCAGCGTTGCATGTTCGAAATAGTGCTGCACCGCATCCTGCACCCGGCGGAACCGATCGCCGCCCAGCTTGGTACCGCCAAACCAGCGGGTCACAACGATGATGTGGCCCGTGACGCCCTCGCGTTCCAGCATCCGCAGAATGACCATGCCCGCACCCGCCTCGCCATCATCGCCTTTCGTGCCGCCCTCGTCAGGCAGGATCGCCGCCCAGGTGTTGTGCGTGGCCTTGGCATAGCGTTTGTCGCGGGTCAGGGTTTTCAAGAACGCTTTCACATCTGCGCGACTGCTGACCGGCCCGCCCGAGACCGCATATTTCGATCCCCGGTCGGTCAGAAACCCGCTGAATTGCTGCATATCTGTCTTGCCCATAGGAAATGTATAGCCGCCGCACCGGCGCTTCGCCAGATCACTCTGGCCTTTGTCGCCCAAGCGACTAGACTTGGATCATGTTTACCATCGAACACGAATTTGACTCGACCGTCGTCACCCTTGTGGACGAGGGCGATGATGCCGACGGCCCCTATCTGAACGAGGACGTGACCATCAACGCCTTTGCCGATTGCGTGACGCTTGAGCAATGGGATCCGCGGACCGATCAGGTGCACAAGATCACTCTGTCGCCTGCGCAGCTGCGCGACCTAACAGCGGCGCTGAACCTGCCCGAAGGGATCTATCGGTCCGAGATCAAGCGCGGCTAAGCGTCCGCGAGACTGCGTCTTTCCACCCTGCATAGCGACGCGTACGGGTGTCGTCGTTCATCTGCGGCGCAAAGCTACGCTCAAGCGCCCATGTGTCCGCAAACCCGGCTTGATCTGGATAGATCCCGGCCTTCATGCCCGCAAGCCACGCGGCACCCAGCGCGGTGGTTTCCAAAACCGTTGGACGGTCCACAGCGGCCCCGTTGATGTCTGCCAAGAACTGCATCGCCCAATCGGACGCCGCCATGCCCCCATCCACACGCAGCACCGTTTCGCCCACGTCGCCCAAATCTGCTTGCATCGCTTCAAGCAGATCGCGTGTCTGGAAGCCTACCGCTTCCAGCGCGGCCCGGGCGAGTTCCTTCGGGCCTGACCCGCGGGTCAGGCCAAACACCGCACCCCGACATTCCGCATCCCAATAGGGCGCGCCCATGCCGGTGAAGGCGGGCACAAGGATCACCTCTTGTTCAGGGTCAGCGGCATCGGCCAGCGCCGTGGTTTCAGCCGCATTGTCGATGATCCCCAGCCCGTCGCGCAGCCACTGCACCGCAGCACCCGCGATAAAGATCGAGCCCTCCAACGCATAAGTCGGCTTGCCGTCCAGCTGAAAAGCAATCGTGGTCAGCAGGCGATTTTTTGACGCAACTGGCGCATCGCCAGTGTTCAGCAGCGCAAAACACCCGGTGCCATAGGTGGATTTCAGCATCCCCGGCTGGAAACACGCCTGCCCGATGGTTGCCGCCTGCTGATCCCCCGCCACGCCCAGAATGGGCACTGGCGCACCCAATAGGTCGGTCACACCGAAATGCGACGCGCAATCGCGCACCTCGGGCAGCAAGTTCATCGGGATATTCAGCAGCGCGCAGATATCCGCATCCCACGCGCCGCGCTTGATGTCATACAGCATCGTGCGTGCGGCATTGGTAGCGTCGGTCACATGCGCGGCGCCATCGGTCAGCCGCCAGATCAGGAAGGTGTCCACCGTCCCGAACGCCAGCTCCCCTGCCTCGGCCTTGGCGCGCGCGCCGTCCACGTTGTCCAAGATCCACGCCAGCTTCGTGGCCGAGAAATACGGGTCCAGCAAAAGACCCGTTCGGTCCGCCACCATCGCTTCATGCCCGGCGGCTTTCAAACCGGCACAGGTCTGCGCCGTCCGACGATCCTGCCAGACAATCGCGTTATAAATCGGAGCCCCCGTCACACGGTCCCAGACCAACGTGGTCTCGCGCTGGTTGGTGATGCCAATGGCCGCAACCTCTTGCCCCTCGGCGGCTTCCAAACAGGTCGCACACACGGTCTCCCAGATTTCTTCCGGGTCATGCTCGACCCAGCCCGAGGCCGGGAAATGCTGGTTGAATTCCTTTTGCGCAACGGCACTTGGCCGCATATCCCCATCAAACAGGATCGCACGCGAGGATGTGGTGCCCTGATCAATGGCAAGGATATGGGTCATGGGGCTCTCCTTCTTGGCATCGCGCGCGGAACTTTCTAGAAGTTATCGCTAGCACCTTGCCAAATCCAAGTCACGTACATCCCGAAGGACCCGAAATGGATATTCTGAACGCCCTGCGCAGCATCACCGGACCGGACCATGTTTTAACCGGACCAGACATGGCGGGGTTTGCGACGGATTGGATCGGGAAGTACCAGAACACGCCCTTGGCGGTCGTGCGTCCCGGATCAGTCGAGGACGTCTCGCAGATCATGAAACTGGCAAATGACACGCAAACGCCCGTCGTGCCGGTCTCAGGCCACACCGGACTTGCAGGTGGCGCCCACGCGCCCGAAGGCAGCCTGATGCTGTCGCTGGCGCGGCTGAACACGATCCGCGAAATCAAGCCAGACGCCCGCCTTGCCATCGTGGACGGTGGCGTGGTGTTGGAGACCCTGCACAACGCGGTCGCCGAACACGGGCTGCGCTTTCCCATGACCTTCGGCGCGCAAGGCTCGTGCCAGATTGCCGGGATGCTGGCGACCAATGCGGGCGGGTCCAATGTCCTGAAATTCGGCAACACCCGCGCGCTGTGCATCGGGATCGAGGCCGTGTTGCCCGATGGCCGCGTTCTGGACTTGATGAGCCAGCTGCACAAGGACAATTCCGGCTATGATCTGCGCGATCTGCTGATTGGCTCGGAAGGCACGTTGGGTGTGATTACCGGCGCGGTGCTGAAGCTGGTCCCTGCCCCCGCCGCGCGGGCGACGGCAATGCTGGCGCTGGACAATCTGACCGATGCGCTGTCCGTTCTAAACCGCCTGCAAGAGGCCACCGGCGGCGCGGTTGAGGCATTCGAATACATGCCCGTGCATTACCTGTCTGCCGTGCACACCCACTTCCCCGACCTGACCCCCGTTTTCGACGCCGACCATCCGGTGATTGTCTTGGCCGAGATCGCATCGACCGCGCCAAAAGATGCCCAGCCCGACCCGGATGGCAGCCTGCCGCTGGTCAGCATGTTCGAAGCGTTGCTGGCCGACGCGATTGAAGCCGGGCACATCAATGATGCTGTCATCGCCCAGAACGACACCCAGCGCAGCCAGCTCTGGGCCCGCCGCGAAGCCGCCGCCGAGGTCTGCCTTGCCCGCAGCCCGTTGGTGAACAACGACATCGCCCTGCCGCTGGATCAAGTCGAACCCTTCCTGACCCGCATGACAGATGAGCTTGCCACTCTGGACCCGAAGGCCGATGTGTTGGAGGTCGCGCATCTGGGCGATGGCAATATTCACTATGCGGTATTCCCAAGCGATACTGTGCTGTGTGACCCGATCATGGAACGGGTCGAAGACGTGGTGCGCGAAATGGGCGGCAGCTTCTCCGCCGAACACGGGATCGGCCTGTCCAAACTGCCTTCGATGCAGCGCCACAAGGATCCTGTTGCGTTGGAGGTGATGCGCCAGATCAAACAGGCGCTGGACCCGAAGGGGATCATGAACCCGGGGAAGGTATTGCCGGGGTGAAATATTGTGGTTCGTCCGCAGGTCCGCTTTGAGCCCAACTTGCCCACTGGTCAGGGCGCAGCGAACGGAAACTTTCGGTGTCGCTTAGCTTCTTCGCAATCGCTGGATGCCCCATCGAACGAACCCAAAAAGCAAAGGCAGCACTCCCAAGATCAGCAGCCCGTTCTTTATCAGACTCAGTGTCGAACTCACGGAAACCAAACCGTCAGAGACTTGGGGATATCCTCGCGCGAGAAAAAACAAGGTCACATTCTCGGCATAGTCCCCAATCCCACCAAGTAGTGGTGTGAGGCAAAGCCAATCAACGCCTCGCCCTTTCCATAGTAGGTAGGTCAACACAGAGGCGATCAGCGAGTAAAGAGCGGGGTTCAAGACATCCAGAAGCTGGATTCGGCGGTATAACGAGAACCCATACTCTCCATAGCTTCCGAAGACTTCCCTCACCCTGTCTTTGGAATAGCTCTGGTCGAAATCCAGAATTCCAAATCCGCCGCTGACCTCCATAAGTTGCCCAAGCGTCGTCAGGATTGCGCCAAATACTACGAGATAGGTGATGATGAGTACGGTTAATCCGCGTCTTGTCCCCAGCCGGGCAATTAATGAAATCATGGCTTCCCCCTAAAAATGACAGTTGTGTCAGTTAAAAATGACGGATATGTCATTAAGGGATATTTTGCAAGGCTTTGGGCGAACGTGAGCATTAGAGACCTTACACCAAAGGCGAGGCGGACAAGGTCGGCATTGTTGGCAGCCGCAAGGGTGGAACTCGGGCATCGGGGAGTCGCCGGTTTGAACGTGATGGCGGTTTGCGAGCGGGCAGGCGTAGGACGAACATCCTTTTATAACTACTTCGAAGATGTCGATGCCCTAGTTTCGACTGTGGCGCATGAAACCGCGATTGAAATCAAGGAACGGTTTGCTTCTCTGCATACGGAGATTCCGAGAGGGTTTGCACGGCTGGAAGCTTGTTTAAGCATGATTCTGGAAACAGCGGTGGTCGACCCCGAGGCCATTCTTCTCGTGGCTTCGTTGGCAAGCTCGGTTCCAGAAATCATGGAATTGCTACAGATTGAGATTTCAGCGGAACTGGCGGCCTTCGCTCCGGTACCGGAAGAAGATCTACCTGTCTTGGGCAATCATTTGGCCCAAACGGTCGTTGCACTGGCACACCAAATGGCACTGGGTAACCTCGCCAAGAATAGCATTGATAAGCACGTTGAATTCATGATGCGCGCCTGCGGCTGACCCCCACAGGAGACATTCGTGCAAGGACAGCGAAGTCCGCGCAGCAGCTCTCAGTAACTATATTCCGCATAAATCCGGCTGAGATCCCCATCCCATTCGCCGTGATACTTGCCCAGAAGTTCACAGGCGGGCGAGCGGCCTTCTTCGACGCTTTCTTGCAGCGCGTTCAGGAAGTGTGTCTCGTCCGGCACCATGCCGCCGCTGCCCACACGGGCGCGGGATTTCAGGCCACCTTCGGCAATTTTCACCACATCGCGGGCGAGGTCGATCATACGGATGCCGTTCACCTCGGCCTGTAGCCCTTCGACGGAAGCCGCAACGCGCAGCGCCTCGCGGGTTTCCGCGTCCCAGCCTTTCGCCAGATCCCATGCCGCATCAAGGCTGGTCTGGTCATACATCAGGCCAACCCACAGAGCGGGCAGTGCACAGAGGCGACGCCACGGGCCACCATCGGCGCCGCGCATTTCCATGTATTGTTTGATCCGTGCCTCGGGGAAGATCGTGGTCAGGTGATCGGCCCAGTCGCTCAGCGTCGGCGTCTCGCCCGGCAGTGCGGGCAGTTTGCCCTGCATGAAGTCGCGGAAAGATTGGCCCAGCGCGTCGATATATTGCCCGTCGCGATAGACGAAGTACATTGGCACATCGAGCGCATATTGCACGTAGCGTTCAAACCCCATGCCGTCTTCAAACACGAAGGGCAGCATCCCGGTACGTGCGCCATCAAGGTCACGCCAGATGCGCGAGCGCCATGATTTGTGCCCGTTGGGCTTGCCCTCGAAGAAGGGCGAGTTCGCAAAGAGCGCAGTCGCAACGGGCTGCAGCGCCAGCGCAACGCGGAACTTCTGAACCATGTCGGCCTCGGATGCGAAGTCGAGGTTCACCTGCACGGTGCAGGTCCGATACATCATCTGTTTTCCGTGGGTGCCGACCTTGTCCATATAGTCGGTCATCAGCTTGTAACGCCCCTTGGGCATCACCGGCATCTGTTCGTGGGTCCATTCTGGTGCCGCGCCCAGACCGATGAAGCGTGCGCCGATCTCGTCTGCAATCTCGTGCACTTCGCGCAGGTGTTCGTTCACTTCGTCGCAAGTTTGATGGATGTTATCCAAGGGCGCACCGGACAGTTCGAACTGCCCGCCCGGTTCCAGCGAGATGTTCGCGCCTTCGCGCTGCAACCCGATCAGGTTGCCCGCCTCGCGCACCTCGGTCCAGTTATAGCGGTCGCGCAACCCTTCCAGCATTTTCAGGATAGAACGCGGGCCGTCATAGGGCAGCGGCTTCAGCGTATCTTTGCAATAGCCGAACTTCTCGTGCTCAGTGCCGATTTTCCATGTGTCACGCGGTTTACAACCGTCTTCCAGAAACTGGGCCAGCTGGTCGTGATGGGTGATCGGACCACCACCGGACTGAGGAATGGACATGTTCGGCTCCTATAGAAAACGCCCCTAGGGGGCTCCAGTCGTGGGGCAAGCGGCTGCCAGTGTCAATGCAGCTTTGCGACGCCGCGCGTCCAGATCACGACAGTGTCATTGGGGGGCGTATTCACGGCGCGGATGGCCGCGTCGATATTGGCGCCGGATAGCGCGGTCAGCGCATCAAAGATCGCCTCGGCCCCTTCGGCACGGGCGGGGATCGTCAGGACTGCGCCCAACTGCTGGAACCGCCAGACAGGCAGACCAGCCAGATCGCGCCCAATCTCGATCCGCACCACATCGTCAAGCGAAGCAAAGCCCCCTCCGATGGGCGCCAGATAGGTCACTTGGCGCTCGTCAATCTGTACGACGCCCACCCCGCCATGCGCCGAGCGAATGCGCGCACGACGCAGACCGGACCACAGGATTACCGCACCAAACGCAGCCAAGGCCAGCCCCAACCATGTGATCAGTCCCAGCGCGCCCCATGCCCACCAAAGGCCGAGAAGCAAGATGGCCGCTCCGAAAAGCGCCTCGCGATACCGCAGAAGCTGTGCCTGAAGCTCGGGACGGATCACCCCCAATCCCCCAGCACTTGCTGCCACATGGTCATGGCGGCGACGGCGGCGGTGTCGGCGCGCAGGATGCGGGGGCCGAGGCTGACGGGGTGGGCATTTTCCATTGCGTGGAGGCGCGCGCGTTCGCGGTCCGAGAAGCCGCCTTCGGGGCCGATGAAGATGGCCCAGCGGTGACCACTGGCGGCGGACAGCGTCTCGGCCGCGCCGACCAGCGCCTCGTCACAGAACATGATCTGGCGGTCGTCGGGCCAGGCGTCCAGCAGCTTGTCCATGCGCATCAAGTCGACGACCTCGGGCACGTAAGTGCCGCCGCATTGCTCGGCAGCTTCAACAGCGTGGGCCTGCAGGCGGTCGCGGCGGATGCGTTCAGAGTTCGTGAACTCGGTCGACATGGGCTGGATCAGGGCGGCGCCCATCTCGGCGGCTTTCTCGACAATAAAATCGGTGCGCGCCTTCTTGATCGGCGCAAAGCACAGCCACAGGTCTGGGGGCATGTGCAGCGGGCGGGATTGCTCAAGGCACTCCAGCACGCCCTTGCGTTTACCGGCCTCAATCACGCGGGCAGGATATTCGCCGTCGCGCCCGTTAAATAGCGCCACATGATCGCCTTCGCCCAGCCGCATCACCCCAAAAAGGTAATGCGCCTGATCGCGATCCAGCGAAACGGTTTGCCCCTGACCCAAGGGGTGATCTACATAGAGCCGAGTTTTTGCCTGTTTCATGAGGGAAATCTATGACCCCGAACGCCGATTTGCCAGACCCGAATGGACAGGTTTCTGATGCCTATACAGGTAATTGGGTGGATCACCGCGCGCCGGCATGGTCGCGGCCCTATCTGCGCCTCAGCCGCGCAGATCGCCCCATTGGTACGTGGCTTCTGCTGATCCCCTGCTGGTGGAGCCTGCTTCTGGCGACTGCAAGCACCGGGCGTTTTGGTTGGTATGAGGCATGGATCATGCTGGGCTGCGCGATTGGATCCTTCCTGATGCGCGGCGCGGGCTGTACGTGGAATGACATCACGGACCGCGATTTCGACGGCAAGGTCGAGCGCACGAAAAGCCGTCCAATCCCCTCGGGGCAGGTGACGGTGAAACAGGCTCTGATCTGGATGGGGCTACAGGCGCTGATTTCCTTTGGCATCCTTCTGACCTTCAACTGGGCTACGATCCTTCTGGGCGTCGCGGCCCTGTTGCCCGTGGCAATCTATCCCTTCGCCAAACGCTTCACATGGTGGCCGCAGGTCTTCCTTGGCGTCGCGTTCAACTGGGGGGCGCTGGTAGGCTGGGTTGCACATACCGGATCGCTTGGCTTCGCCCCCGTTGCGCTTTACGCGGCCGGGATCGCGTGGACGCTATTCTACGATACCATCTATGCCTATCAGGACACCGAGGATGATGCGCTGATCGGCGTGAAATCCACCGCGCGCCTGTTTGGCGACAACAGCCGCACGTGGCTGCGGATGTTCCTGATCGCGACCGTCGCGCTGACCGCCCTTGCGATCATTCTGGCGCTTGCCCCCAGCGCGAATGTCCTGTCGTTGGTCATCGCGCTGGGCGGCGCGTGGTTCATGGGCTGGCATCTGGCGTGGCAGCTGCGGTCTTTGGACACGGACAGCCCGGAAAACTGCCTGAAACTGTTTAGGTCCAATCGCGACACGGGTCTAATTCTTGTGCTGTTTCTTGCCGCAAGCCAAATCGTATGATTGCACCCTGCCCCAACACCCCATAATAAACTTAAAACCAAAGAAATCACGGACCTGAATACGTATGCGCCCCTCGCAATTTCTCATGGCCTCGGCCTCGCTTGTTGTTGGCGCTTTTCTGGCCCTGTTTGCGGCCATTCTTTCGGTCAACGCCATCGAAAGCTTTTCAGAAGATGCGGTGCGGGATGCGCTGACTCTGCGCGGTCACGAATGGGCGCAGGTTCAGTCTGACGGTCTGCAGGTCGTTCTGTCGGGCGATGCGCCCAGCGAAGCCATGCGGTTTCGCGCGCTGTCCATCGCTGGAAGCGAAGTCGACGCGACCCGCGTGATTGACAACATGACCATACCAGATGCCGAGATCGTGGCCCCCCCGCGCTTCTCGATCGAGGTGCTGCGTAACAATTCAGGTATCTCGATGATCGGCCTGATCCCCACACAATCGGACCGCGAAGGTCTGGTAGACGAAGTGGGTCGCATCGCCGGCAAAGCCGAAGTCACCGATTTGCTCGAGGTCGCCGACTATCCCGTGCCCGCCAACTGGGACACAACGCTTGAGTTCGCGCTTTATGCCCTGAAGCAGCTGCCGCGCTCGAAAATCTCGATGGATGCCGACAAGGTATCGATTACGGCGGTGGCGGATAGCGTGGAAGAGCAGCAAGAGTGGGCGCGCCGTCTGAAACGCAAGGCCCCGCGTTCAATCCTTTTGTCCATCGACATCTCGGCCCCGCGCCCGGTCATCACGCCGTTCACCCTGCGCTTCCTGATCGACGAGAACGGAGCACGGTTTGACGCCTGTTCGGCCTATAACGCCATCGGACGCGCCAAGATCATTTCTGCCGCGACCGAAGCCGGGCTTGAAGGCGTGACCAACTGCATCATCGGTTTGGGCGTGCCATCGCCCGATTGGGCCGATGCAGCGGAAATGGGCATCAACGCGGTCGCTGCCCTTGGCGGCGGATCGGTCACATTCTCGGATGCCGACGTCACGCTGGTCGCGCTGGACACCACGCCGCAAGCCAATTTTGACCGCGTGGTGGGCGAGCTGGAAAGCAACCTGCCTGACCTCTATTCGCTGCACTCGGTCCTGCCTGAACCCGTCAAGATTGACGGCACAGGCCAAGGCGAGGCAACGCCCGAGTTCGTCGCGACCCTCAGCCCCGAAGGTCTTGTACAACTGCGCGGCCGCCTGTCGGACGAAGCCTTGCGCAGCGCGGCAGAAAGCTTTGCCCGCGCCAAGTTCGGGTCGAATGCCGTCTATCCGGCCACCCGCCTTGACCCCAATCTACCCGCCAATTGGCCCACCCGCGTTCTGGCTAGTCTTGAAGCTTTGTCTCTGGTGCACAGCGGTGTGATCGTTGTGCAGCCCGACATCGTGGACATTCGCGGGCGCACCGGAGATCCGGAAGTCGCGTCCGAAATTTCGCGCTTGTTGGGGGAAAAGTTGGGGGCATCCGAGAACTTTCAGGTCAATGTGACCTACGAAGAAAGCTTGAACCCGACCCTAAACCTGCCCAGCCCGGAAGAATGTGCGGCAGGTATCAACGCGGTTCTGGCCGAGAAGAAAATCACCTTCGCGCCCAGCTCGGCCAATATCGAAGCCTCGGCTGCGGATACCGTCGATAAGATTGCCGAGATCATGCGCGAGTGTGCGGATGTGCGGATGGAGATCGCGGGCTATACCGACAGCCAGGGCCGCGAAGAAATGAACCTTGCCCTGTCGCAAAGCCGCGCGCAGGCCGTGCTGTCCGCGCTTCTGTCACGCCGCATCCTGACCTCGAACCTATCGGCCGTCGGCTATGGCGAAGAAAACCCGATCGCCGACAACGGAACCGAGGATGGTCGTGAGGCAAACCGCCGGATCGAATTCCGACTGCTGGAAGGTGTGTCGGACGACGCAGACGAAGCCAGCGACGCCGAGGCAACTCCTGAAACCGCAGATGCGTCTACTGAAGAAACTCCTGCGGCAGGCGAAGCCACCGAAGGTGACGCACCGGACGTGACCAGCACAGAATCAAGTGAAGCTCCCGCCGCGCCGCCCTATAGTGGCCCCGAAATCTTCGCCCCCGATGCAGACGACCCTCGTCCGGCCCCGCGCCCGGAACGCTGATTGACACGGAAGGACCGCCCCGATGAACAGAACCGAGTTTATCATCGTTACCGCCATTATTCTTTTCGTGGCCTTTGTGCTGGGTTGGTTTGCCCACTGGCTGATCCATCGCTTCGTGCAGGTGCAGGGCAGCGAAATGAGCGAGCTGGACAAGATGGCGCAGGCGCTTCACGACGCGGAAGAAACCCGCGACGAGGCGATCACCTATCTGCAATCGCGCGAGGCCGAGATGGCCAACCAGCTGTATCAGACCGAGGCGGAGCTGCGCGCCGCGATGGACGGTCTACGCGACGCCCGCCACGAAGCTGAAGAGCTGCGCGCGTATATCGAACGCACGCAGCAGGCTTAAGCTTACAGGTCTTTCACCAACCGAAGCGCGTCATAGATGGCGGCATGCGTATTGCGTGCCGACACCGCGTCGCCGATCCGGAAAAGCTGGAAATGCCCGTCGGGATTGGTGTTGATGGCCTGCGGACGTCCCTCGATCAGGGCGTTGTGGTCCACTTCACCCCGGTTGGATGAGAGCTCTTTCAGGTCGAAATACAGATCATCCATCGGCATCGTGCCATAGTTCACAACGACCTGATCATAGGTCGCTTGACGCGTGAACTCGGAATAATCCGTGCCCAGTGTGACCCTCAGGCGGTTACCGTCGCGCTTAATGTCTTTCAGGCGTTCGGTCACAGTGAACCGCACACCCTTAGGCTGCAGCGACCGCATATAGGGCACAAGGTTCATCGCCATGATATCGGGGGCGAAGACGCGGTCCGGGGTCATCACCTCGACATTCGCACCGGCTTCAGAAGCGATCTCGGCGGCTTGCAGCGCCGGATGGTCGCCGCTTTCGTCATAGATCAGCACATCACCCGCGCATTTCACGTCGCCCGCGATCACGTCCCACGCGCTGACCGCCAAATCCTGCTCGCCCTTGGTCTCGAACAGTTCAAGGTTCGGCAAACCACCGGTGGCAACGATCACCACATCGGGGTTCAGGGCGGTCACGTCATGGGCCTCGGCCCATGTGTTGAAATGGAAGGTGACATCGCGGGCCGCACATTGCGCCATGCGCCAGTCGACGATACCGATCATCTCGCGCCGACGCGGCGTCTGCGCGGTCAGACGCACCTGTCCACCGGGATCAGGCTGTGCTTCAAAGACGGTCACATCGTGACCACGCTCGGCGGCTACCCGCGCGGCCTCAAGCCCCGCAGGCCCCGCGCCCACGATCACCACTTTGCGGGGGGTGTCTGCAGCGGCAATCTCGTGCGGCATGGTCAGCTCGCGCCCCGTGGCCGCGTTGTGCACGCAGAGCGCATCGCCGGCCTGATAAATCCGGTCCAGACAGTAGGTGGCACCGACGCAAGGGCGAATATCCTCTTCCCGCCCTTCAATGATCTTCTTCACGATATGCGGATCAGCCATATGCGCGCGCGTCATACCGACCATGTCTAACTGGCCAGAGGCCACCGCGTGACGCGCGGTCGCGACATCCGGTATGCGCGCGGCGTGGAAGGTGGGCATCCCGACCTCTTTGCGGACCCGCCCCGCGAAATCCAAATGCGGAGACGCAGGCGCACCCTGAATGGGGATCATGTCGGTCATCGCGGGATCCGTATGAATGCGGCCCCGGTTGATGTTCAGATAATCCACATGCCCGCAGTCGCGCAGCATCCGCGCGATCTCCAGCCCCATATCGGGATCAATTCCGCCGGATTCAACCTCGTCAGGCGCAAAGCGGACGCCCACGATGAACTCACGTCCCACGCGGGTGCGCACGGCTTCAATGATATCCATCGTCAGCTTCATCCGCCCGGCAAGATCGCCGCCATAGGGGCCGTCCAAGCGGTTGGTCAGGGGCGAGATGAACTGGTCCAGCAAATGCCCGTGGGTCATCACCTCAACCCCATCCATGCCACCTTCTTTCATCCGTTCGGCCGCATCCGCGAAGTCGGAAATAATCCGCGATATATCCCAGTCCTCGGCCATTTTCGGGAAGGCGCGGTGGGCAGGTTCGCGATGCGGCGTTGAACAGACGGGCGGCAACCACTCGCCCTTGTTCCACCCCGTCCGCCGCCCCAAATGGGTCAGCTGAATCATGCAAGCCGCGCCATGTTCGTGCACCGCATCAGTCAGATTACGGATCCACGGCACAACCTCGTCCTTATAGGCGAGGATGTTGTTGAAAACGGGCGGACTGTCCTTCGAAACGGCCGCTGACCCCGCCGTCATGGTCATCGCCACACCTGCCTTGGCCCGTTCAGCATGATATGCCGCATAGCGCGCTTTCGGCATCCCATCCTCGGGATAGGCCGGTTCATGGCTGGTGGTCATGATCCGGTTTCTCAGGGTCAGATGCCCCAATTGATACGGCTGCAAAAGTGGATCGTTCGACATCATCCATCCTTCTCGGCTTGGGGCTTTCTTACCCGCATTTTCTTGTCACAAATATCCTGGGGGAGCGTCGCAGACGCGGGGGCAAAGCCCCCTTCCCACGTTAATACCAAGCATCTTCCATCGAGGCCTTCTTGCGTGCGACAAAGTCCTTCAGCGCCTCGTCCGTTGCTGGATCCATCGCGGGCGCCTCATAGGCCGCAAGCTGCGCCTTCCAGCGTTGGTTCGCACGGGTCGCCATGTCAATCTCTCCCTGTTCGTCCCATGTCTCCCACGGCTGATTGTCGTCCAGCGCGCTGTCGTAATAGGCGGTTTTGTAGTGCCGCAAAGTATGGGCGGTTGAGAACAAATGCTCACCCGGTCCTTTTTCGGCCAACGCGTCAAAGCCCAGCGTATCCTCGTTCACCACGACCCCATCGTAATAGGAATGCAGCGCGCCACACAGGTCCAGATCCAGCATGAATTTTTCGTAGGACATGGACAGAAGCCCATCCAAGAAGCCCGCCGAGTGCAGCAGATAATTCGCCCCACACTGCACCGCCGACATCATCGACATCATCGCCTGCTGCATCGCCTGTGCATCGGGAAGTTTCGAGGTCGAGAAGTTGCCCGCACAGCGAAGTGGCAGGTTCAAGCGGCGTGCCAGCTGGCCATAGACCAGACTGCCCACCGCGGGCTCTGCCGTCCCGAATGTCGGTGAACCCGAGCGCAACGACATCGAGCTGAGAAAGCTTGCCAGAACCACCGGTGCGCCCGGACGTTCCAGCTGTGCCACCGCGCAGGACACCATGCTTTCCGCCAGACATTGCGCGATGGACCCAGCCATCGTCAGAGGCGACACCGCCCCGCCCAGCAAAAACGGCAAATGAATCGAGCCCTGCCCCGCCTTGGCATACTCGCGAATGCCCTGCGTCGTGATCCCGTCCATAACCAAGGGGCTGGTGGTGTTGAAGTTCCCCATGATGACGCAGTTCTGGTCGACGAAATCCGCGCCGAACAGCACGCGGCACATCTCGACACTGTCGGCGGCGCGTTCTGGCGCGGTGACCGAGCCAAGAAACGGCCGGTCGGAATAGCGCATATGTGCATAGACCATATCCAGATGGCGTTTGTTCACCGGCACATCGGTCGGTTCGCACACCGTGCCGCCGGAGTGGTGCAGCCACGGGCTCATCTGACCCAGCTTCACAAAGTTCTGGAAATCCTCAAGCGTGCCATAGCGGCGACCCTTGTCCAGATCCATCACGAAAGGGCTGCCATACGAGGGCGCAAAGACCACATTGTCCCCGCCGATTTCGACATTGTTGGCAGGGTTGCGGGCGTGCTGAGTAAAGACCGCCGGTGCTGTCTTCAGGATCTCGCGGATCATGCCGGGCGCGAACTTGATATTCCACCGCGTGTCGTCCAGCTGCGTGACCTCACCGCCGGCCTTGCGAAACATCTCGACCGTATCGGGATCATCGCGAAACTCGATACCGATCTCGGCCATAATGCGGTCGGCTGTTGCCTCGATCTGCTGCAACGCGTCTTCACCAAGGATGTCGTAAGTAGGGATGCCGCGCTTGATATACGGACGCTCCAGATGCGGGTTCTGCCCTGGCGCACCATCGCGTGCCTCCCGCTTTCCACGGCTGCGCCGCCGTCCTGTGCTGGGTTCGCTCATCACGTCCTCCCTTGTCATGAGTCGCATAGTTGACACAGGTGACATCTGATTTGACACATGTGTCAAGTCACCTATGATGCGAGACTATGGCTAAAAACGACATACCCCGCCCGCGCGCCTCGGAACGCATGTGGCTTGATGCAGCGCTTGACCTGCTGCTTGAAGCCGGAGTGGACGGTGTGAAGATCCTCCCGTTGGCAAAACGCCTGGGCCTGACGCGCACCGGATTTTACCACCACTTCCGCGACCGCGAGGCGCTGCTGGACGCTATGATTAAACGGTGGGAGGACAAGAACACCGGCAATCTGGTCGCCCAATGCGCGCTCTATGCCGAGACGATCTGTGAGGCGATGTTCAACCTGCAAGATTGCTGGTTCCAAAATGACCTGTTCGACGCACAGCTTGATCGCGCCATTCGAAATTGGGCCGACCATGATCCGGAGCTGAAGCGACGGGTGGAAGCCGCTGACGCCCTGCGCAAAGCTGCCATTAAGTCCATGTTCGAGCGCTACGGCTATACCCCGGATGATGCCGAGGTCAGGACCATGACCATTCTGTACACGCAAGTCGGCTATATCGCGATGGAGATCAAAGAGGACCCTACCGGCCGGATCGACCGCGTCCCGCGTTATGTCCAGCTTTTCACCGGTCAAACCCCGTCGAACAGCGAGATCCGGCGTTTTCGCACACGGAACGGATATTGAATCCAATTTTCTTCTAGCGTCTGTTTTCCATCCATGCTTTGGGTATTCTAGCACCTTAAAGACCTGACCGGGCCAGCCGATCTGCCCGGTAAAATGGACGACCGACATGCGCTTGTTTTCGACCCGCAATCGGCCCGTGGATCTGGGCCCCTACCCGCTTGAACGCTTGCACCGTTGCGATACGGCGGCAGGACTGGATCAACTTGCCCCGGACCCGCACCTGTCCTTTGACCGGCCCGACCGCCCCGAAAGCCTTGTCAACGCAATGGCCCCCTATCAGGCGGCGCTGGACGCGATCCGGGACGGAGAGGTCAATCCAACCCGCTCGACCATTCCCGATGATCCAGACGCGCGCGCCCGTCACCTGAAAGCCTTTGGCTATTTCGCGGACGCGTCGATGGTTGGCATCACGCGGCTGGACGCGGACGCGCTGCGCGACACGCCCGCCGAGAACCCCGGCATTCAAGAGCTGGTCACCGCCTTAGAGACGCGCGAGGTCCGGACGCTGGCCGCTGGCATCGACACGCTGATGGCCGAGCTGAAGGAAAGCCTGTCTGCCGGCATCCGCCCCGTGTCGGGTCACAGCCATGCGATAGTCTTTCTGTACGAACACCACCGCGAGCCCCGCCCGGACGAGCCGGGCGCGGATTGGATCATGGACGCGCAGGATCACCGCGCCTGTCTTCTGTCCTCGGAAACCGCCATCGTCATTGCGAATTATCTGCGGCTTCTGGGGTTCGACGCGAAGGCCCACACGGGTGCGGCCAGCGATGTCTGGATGTCTCGACTGTCCGTGCAAGCCGGGCTGACATGGGCAACGCCGGACGGCCCACGTGCCCCGTGGATCGGGGACCATTTCGGCATTGCCGTCGTCACCACCGATCTTGAGAACACGGCCGACCGCCCCCTTGCCCCCGAGGCGGAACAGTCGAACATGACTGGTTTGCGGTGGACGCTGGGCATGGACAGCGCGAAATCTGGCCTGAACCGTGATCCCTATGCGCGGCGCGACTACGCTCAAGGCCCGCTACCCTTCGAGCGGTTGAAGCGTGTCGACCAGCCCACATCCTATATCGACGAAGAAAACGTTGCCCGCGTGCCAAAACGCTCTGACATGTTCGCCCGCGCACAGTTTGGCGACATGGGTAAGCACCTGCACGAGAGCTCCTCGGGCGGGATGTATGTGCGCAAAGCTGCCCCCAGCTATGCCCAGCGCCGCGCGCTTGGGGTCTTTACGCCACTGCAAGACGGCCCCGTGGCCGACGGCGCACGCCCAACGGATGCGGAACAGAACGCCGCCGCGCTGCGTGCCGCCAGCTATTTCCTTGGGATCGACGCGGCGGGCACCAGCCGCTGCCCCGACTGGGTCTGGTACAGCCACGACGCGACGGGGGCCGAGATCGTGCCGCCCCACAACAACGCGATTTCCATGATCGTGGATCAGGGATTTGAAACGATGGAGGGCGCGTCCGGCGATGACTGGATCGCGGTCAGCCAATCCATGCGCGCCTATCTGCGGTTTTCCTTGATTGGCGGCGTCATCGCCCAGCAGATCCGCAATCTTGGCTACTCGGCCAAGGCGCATACAGTGATGGACGGCACGGTGCTGCAACCGCCGCTTCTGCTTCTTGCCGGATTGGGCGAGATCAGCCGGATAGGCGAGGTTATTCTGCATCCCCTACTTGGCCCCCGCCTGAAATCCGGCGCGGTGACAACCGACATGCCGCTGGCCCATGACAAGCCGATTGATTTCGGCCTGCAGCGCTTCTGCGAGGCTTGCAACAAATGCGCGCGGGAATGCCCCTCGGGCGCGATTACCGCCGGGCCGAAGAAGATGTTCAACGGCTATGAGATTTGGAAATCCGACAGCCAAAAATGCACCACCTATCGCGTGACCCAGCCGGGCGGCGCGATGTGTGGGCGCTGTATGAAGACCTGCCCGTGGAACCTTGAAGGGCTGTTTTCTCAGACACCGTTCCGCTGGGCGGCCTCGAACCTTCCCGGCGCGGCGCCTGTTTTGGCGAAGCTCGATGATGCGGTTGGCAATGGCGGGCTGAACGAGGTCAAGAAATGGTGGTGGGATTTGGAGCTTGGCGAGGATGGCGGATACCACGCGCCTGTGCAACCTACGAACCGCCGTGACCTTCAGCGCGAGATTGACCTGAAGCCCGAGGACCAAACCCTCGCCACCTATCCCGCGCCGCTGGCCCCGCCGCCCTATCCCTACCCGTTCCCGATGGATCGCGAGGCGGGGATTGCTGCCTATGACGCGCTGATCTCGGCCAAGGAGTACCGCGAGCGAAAGGCGCGCGGGGACATGTCGATGGTCCACCGCTATGTGGTGCCGGACGACAGCCCGGTCCTGCAACTGACCCTATCGAAGATCGAGCAGATGACGCCGGGCGTCACGAAATACGAGCTGTCCACGTTGGACGGATCCGACCTGCCCGCATGGACCGCCGGGGCGCATCTGGACGTGCTCGTCTCGCCGGATTTCTTGCGGCAGTATTCGATGTCCGGCGATCCGGCTGACCGCAGCCGCTATCAGATCGGCGTCCTGCGCGAAGACGAGGGGCGTGGCGGTTCGGCCCTTTTGCACCGCATCTTCACCGAGGGCCGCAAGGTCTTCGTCTCGCACCCCATCAATCATTTTGAACTGGTCGAGGATGCGCCCAAGACCTTCCTGATGGGCGGCGGCATTGGCATCACCCCGATGATTGCCTTCGCGCACCGCCTGCACGCGCTTGGTGCCGATTTCACGCTGCATTACTCGGCCAGCAGCCGGAAGGATGCGGGGTATCTGGATGATCTGGCGGCGATGCCGTGGGCGGACAAGGTGCATCTGCATTTCTCGGACGAAGGCAGCCGAGCGGATTTTGATACTGTGTTCACAGACGCCCCAGAAGGCGCGCATGTTTATGCCTGTGGGGCAGATCGCTATATGGACGCGGTGATGCAGGCTGCGGAACGCCAAGGCATCCCCGAGGACGCGCGGCATCTGGAATATTTCAGCGTGCCCGAACAACCGGATTATGAAAACCATCCCTTCACTCTGCGTCTGAAGGATGGCCGCACGATCGCGGTTTCGGAAGACCAGACGGCGGCGGACGCCTTGAACGACGCCGGGTTCCATGTCGACGTCAAATGCTCGGACGGGATCTGCGGTGTGTGTAAATGCGGCGTGCTGGCGGGCGATGTCGAGCACCGCGACTTCGTCCTGTCCAACGCCCAGCGCGAGGGTGCGATGATCCTGTGCCAAAGCCGTGCGAAAGACCCGGGCGGAGAGATTGCGCTGGATCTGTAGCCTCACGCGCCCCTCACAGAAACGTCATCTGAACCGGTGATCCGAACCCGAAAGCCCCCCGTACTCCTTGTATCTGACAACAAGGAGATCAACATGCTTCGTCGTACTTTCATTGCCGTCACCGCTGCCGCAGCCTTTGCCGCCCCGGCCTTCGCAGATGACCATTCTAAAGACATCGTCGATACTGCGGTCGGCGCAGGCAGCTTCACCACCTTGGTCGCCGCCGTACAGGCCGCCGGTCTGGTTGACACTTTGAAGGGCGACGGCCCCTTCACCGTCTTCGCCCCCACCGATGACGCGTTTGCCGCCCTGCCCGAAGGCACCGTCGAAACGCTTCTGATGCCGGAAAACAAGGACAAGCTGGTGTCGATCCTGACCTACCACGTGGTCCCCGGCAAAGTGATGTCCGGCGATCTGTCGGACGGCATGATGGCCGCCACAGTTCAAGGCGCTGAAGTTAAAATCGGCACCATGTCGGGCGTGACCGTTCAGGGCGCAAACGTCATTGCAGCAGATATCGAAGCCTCGAACGGTGTGATCCATGTGATCGACAGCGTGATCCTGCCCCCAGAAAGCTAAAGCTTTCCCCCCTCACGGCAGGCAAGGGGTCGCCCAGGCGGCCCCTTTTCTTTGCCTGCGGTTCACTCTGCGATATTGCGCGGCAGGGTGATCAGGAAGGCAGTGCCAGTTTCGTCGGTGCGCTCTAGCGTAAGCGTGCCGCCATGCCCACGCACCAGTTCGGCCGAGATTGCCATGCCCAGTCCGGACCCACCTTTGCGATTGGTGCCGGCAAAGGGCTGGAACAGCGTGTCTTGCGAAGATTTGGGCAGCCCCGGCCCGGTATCCACCACGCGGATTTGCCAATTGGTTTCGGTTTCGCTGGCTTGCAGAGCAATCTCGCCCGGTTTGCCCGAGGCCACGATGGCCTGACGCGCGTTGCGCACCAGGTTTGAGAGCACCCGATACAGTTGCTCGGGATCGGCCCGCAAAGTCAGCCCGGCGGGGATATCCTCGGCAAAGGACAGGTCGTGATCGCCTGCCGACAGGCGCTCGCTTTCGATGATGTCCGCGGTCAACGCAGCCAGATTGAAGCGGTTCATGGTCGGCGCAGGTTCTTCTGCCTTTCCGAAGGCCAGAGTGTTTTCACACAGACTAACCGCACGGCTGATCGAGTTCATCAGCTTAGGACCAACCCGTTTCACCAAGGGATCCTCGCTGCTTTCCATCCGGTCGGCAAACAGCTGGGCCGTGGTCAGAACATTGCGCAGGTCATGGCTGATCCGGGCGACTGCACCGCCCAGTTGCGCCAGCCGCTCTTTCTGTCTCAGCGCGCTCGTCAAATCCGTTTGCAGACTGCGCAAGGTGACTTCTGCCTCGCGCAGTTCCGTTACACTGGTCGCCGGAGAAATGATGCGCCGCGCGTCCTCGGGATCGGCGGCATAGGCTTTCATGTTGCCCACAACGCCCTTGATCGGGCGCACGATCAGGCGCTGAACTGCAAGGAATAGCAAAAGCGCCGTGATGACCGAGATCACCGCGGAGAGCAGAAGAATATTCAGACCATAATCGATCATTGCAGCCCGCAGCTTGGCGGTCCACATGGTGACCTCGATCACCAGACCGCCCTCGCGGACCGGGTCTCCGATGACGCGGATCACCTCGGGTTCGGGATTGAATAGACGCATCATCGCGTCGCGGATCAGGGTCATCGCGGATGCGTCGCGCAGATCATAATCGTGGGTGACCGCTCCGGGCAGGGTCGACGACAACATCAGTTCGCGCATCTCATCGCGGCGCAGAACGACGTTATAGACCTCGGCGTTTTCCAGAAGCTCGGCTTCCAGTTCCGGCGCGATCATGTCATCGGCAAGCAACGCCAAGGACGCGATCTGCGCCCGCTCCAGCCGGTCTTGCAGGTAATCCGCCCGAAAGCGCGCGACCGAGGGCACGAAGATCAAAATCTCGGCCAGCATGACGAACAGAGTCGTCAGGATCAGGAAACGGCCGGAAAGAGTGTTGAACACCTGCGCGCCCTCTTTGGTTCGGGTTACGGGATGAATTTCTGCACGAAACCTACCACCCGTTTGACCGTAGGGTTATCAAAAAGTCGAGGCGAGAAATAGGCCCCCGCCGCCCGCTTGCTGATTTCCGCCATGGTGGGATAGGGGGCGACCATGGCCGCGATCTGCCCCATTTTCAAACGGTTGGCGATAGCCAGCGCCCACAGCGTAATCATCTCGCCCGCGCCGGGGCCGACGATCGAGACACCGACCGGGCGGCCTTTGACGATCATCACCTTGATCAGCCCCTTGGCCTGCTGGGTCGCGATGGCGCGGTCGTTTCCGGCGAAGTCGAACCGCGCGACTTCCAGTTTGTCGCCGTGGGTCTTTCGCGCTTCCGCTTCGGTCAGACCGATCTGAGCCAATTCCGGCGCGGTATAGGTTGCCCAAGGGATATGATCCGTGCGCTGCTTCGACGGCAGCCCAAACAGCATCGAGCGGATGATCACGCCCGCGTGGTAGCCCGCCACGTGGGTGAATTGCAGCCCGCCCGCGATATCTCCGATCGCATAGACCTTTTTGTTGGTGGTGCGCAGGCTGGCGTCGACCTTGATGCCCGCGCGGGTGGGTTCGATCCCGGCTGCTGCAAGGTTCAGCTTGTCGGTGTTCGGCTTGCGCCCGACAGCCATCAGCAGATGCGTGCCCTTGAAGACGCGGCCATCCTTGATCTCGACTTCAATCGCGCCAGCTTCGCCACGGATTTCGGCCGCGAGCGCATCTTCTTCGATGGCAATTCCTTCGTCACGCAAGGCTTCCAGCACATGCGCGGCCATTTCTGGATCGTCCCGGCCCAGCGCTTTGGCACCTTCGATTACGGTGACCTCGCAACCTAGTCGGCGATGCGCCTGCGCCATCTCCAGCCCGATGGGGCCACCACCAATGATCAGCAGGTGGTCGGGTTTGTCTTTCAGATCGAAAATCGTCTCGTTCGTCTCGTAGGGTACGTTCTCGACGCCCGGAATGGGCGGCACAAAAGGCGACGAGCCGGTCGAGATCACAAAGCGTCGTGCTTCGATGATGTGGTCACCGGCCTGCACTTCTTTGGGCGAGATGAACTGGCCGTATTCCGTGATGACGCGCACGCCGAGCCCTTCGAACCGCTCGACCGAATCGTGGGGTTCGATGGTGGCGATGGTTTGGCGCACGTGGTCATGCGCTTCATCCCAGCCCATCGCAGTCTTGCCTGCATGCAGCAAAGCCTTCGAGGGCACACAGCCATAGTTCAGGCAGTCTCCGCCCATCTTGTGGCCTTCCAGAAGCACCACGGATGCCCCCATCTGCACGGCCCCCGCTGCCACTGACAGCCCGCCCGATCCCGCACCGATGATGCAGACATCCGTCTTGATACGTTCAGCCATGTCAGGCGTCCTTCTTGAAAAGTTTCAGCACCATCGGAAGGGCGGCCAGCGCGGCCAAGCCCAGCATGGGCAGCAGGATGTGGGGTTCAAAGATGATGCCCAGATCCGGGTTTTCGCCGCGGGCAAAGACCTCGCCCAGCCCAGCGCCGACCGAGGTATAGACCAGCCCGCCGGGGATGATGCCAAGGAAGGTCGAGATGACAAAGCGGTGCAGTGGCACGCCGACAAGCGCGGGGATCAGGTTCGCCACAAAGAAGGGCACAGCGGGCACCAATCGGATCAGGAACAGGACGGACCACTGGTTTTCGTCGATCCCGTCTTTGATGTTCTTCACCGCACCCTCGCTGCCTTCCATCTTGGCGGCCAGTTTCTCGCCCAGTCCCCAGCGCGCGGCCAGAAAGATCACCGTCGCGCCAATCGTGGCACCTGTCACGTTGAACAGGACACCCGGAAAGGTCGCGAACAGAAAGCCCCCGGTCAGGGTCGCAATGGTCGCGCCGGGCAACGAAAAGCCGACGATCACCACATAGGCAGCGATGAACACGCCGACGGTCAGCAGATAATTGGCATCCCGAAACGCCAAAAGCGCCTCGCGATTCTGCGCCAAGGTCTCGAAGCTGAGGTAATCGCGCAGGGTAAACGCGCCAATCACAGCCACGCTGAGGATCGCAATCAAGGGCAAACGGCGCAGCAGCGCGTTCGGTTGGGGCTTCGACATATTCGTGTCGGGGTCGGTCATCATCATCGGTCTTTCCGGTCAATGCAGCAGGGTGGCGACTGTGCCGCGGTGGTTGTCTGCAACATGAGCGCAATTGCCGGACTTGCCCACCCACCTCACGCTTGCTTGAACAGGGGTGAAGAAATCGCGTACGGATGTAACAAAAGGGGCGAAAATATTTCATCAGGCATTTGACTTGCCCCCAATTGCCCCCTATAGACCGGGCTTCGAATGACACACGCTCCGAATCCACCGGGATTGGGGGCCTAAACGGAGACGGGCGATGAAACGCACTTACCAACCTTCGAACCTGGTTCGCAAACGCCGCCACGGCTTTCGCTCGCGCATGGCTACCAAAGCCGGTCGCAAGATCCTGAACGCCCGCCGCGTACGTGGCCGGAAGTCGCTGAGCGCATAAGCGCTCGGGTCGCAGGCATGTCTGCGCCCAAAGCTGACAAAACGAAGACCGCCGAGGCCGATGGGTCTGCGGCGGTTTCCGTTTGCGTGGATGATCCCAAACTGATCACCCTGACCGAGCGGCGTGACTTTCTGGCCGCCGCCCGCGCCCGCCGCGCACCTGCGCCTGCGTTTTTGTTACAGGCCCGCAAACGGCGTGAGGGCGAGAAAGCCCTTCCCCACCAAACCCGCATCGGGTTCACCTGCTCAAAGAAAGTCGGCAACGCCGTGGTCCGCAACCGCGCCAAGCGCCGCCTGCGCGCCATCGCGCGCGAGGTTCTGCCCGGTCTGGGCAAACCCGGCTGGGACTATGTGCTCATCGGTCGCGCTGAAAAAACCGTGTCGCGTGACTATATTGATCTGAAAGCGGACCTAGCCCGCGCCATCGACCAGATCCACGCCCCGCGAAAGAAATCATGAGCCCCGCAGCTTTCATTCTGTCTTTACCGATCCGGGCCTATCGCCTGATCTTCAGCCCCTGGGTTGGATTCAACTGTCGCTATCAACCCACCTGCAGCGCCTATGCGCTGGAAGCCCTGCAAAAGCACGGCGCCTTTAAGGGCGGTTGGATTGCAGCCAAACGGATTGCCCGCTGCAACCCGTGGGGATCGTGCGGCTATGACCCGGTGCCGGGCACCAAACACGATTGTAGCACCCACGATTGATACAATCGTGCCCCAGCGGCCACAGGTCACTACAACCCTCACTTGAAACTTGAGTTAAAGCCCGTTTGCGCTAAACAGGCGCCAACCGCAACGCTCAAGCAGAAGGAGGCGTTACATGACGAATATCACCGCTCTCCGCCAAACCTGTGTTGCGGCCAATTGGGGCACCCACGCCTCGTGATCTACGCGTCACGCGCCTGACCGCCCCCGCTCGCCCGTATTCCGGGCTTCCTGATAGCTGACATGTAACACAAGACCACGGCCGCACTGCGTCCGTCGTTTCGTGACTTTTCAGCGCTCACTGCAACCAATCCAAACTTCAAAAGAAGGGCCGGCACATGCCGGTAACCAACCCATGATGGACTCGAATTTTCATTCTGAACCCGTCCGGCTGAACGACCTGCTGGATGACCTAATTGCCGATCACGGCGCGATGCGTGTGCTGCGCGCGCTGGCGATGCGGCTTGTATCGCGGCACGTACGCCGACCGCAGGCGGACCATCTGTCCGAGCATCTGCGCCGGGACGTCGGGCTTCCGCCCGGCCACCCTCCGCCAACATTCCGTGAACCGCGACTGTAATCCGCGCTTTCAAACGGTCCGCCCCGGCATTTTGGGGCGGACCAGAAAGTGCTTGACCTAAAGTTGACTTGAGGTCCGACAACGCAGTCACCCCCGATCAAGGAGACCGATTATGACCTATACATTGACCCTTCCGCCACGCCGGACTCGCAACCGCCGCTTCGAGGCAAAGCTGCTAAACCTGATCGAAGCTTATGGCCGCTGGCATGTGATCCGCGCCAGCCTGTTCGCCAAACGCCGCAGGCCAGAGCGCCTTGAGGATCTGCCACCGTCCCTTTTGCGGGATTTGGACCTGCCGTCGCAGGACATAACCCTCCCCTCGCAGCGCCAGCACTGGCTGTAAGCTGCGGGGGAAGCAGCGCAGACCGACTCTTGCCCACAAAGGCGTTTTCGCCTATGCCGCGCCCATGAAAGATCAGCTCGACGACATCCACCCGCTGTTTCACGGCGCCCCCTCGACCACCGAGTTCAAAAAGCTGCGTAAGCGCATCATGCGTAATGTGCGCGAGGCCTTGGACCAATACGGTATGGTCGAACGCGGCGCCAAGTGGCTGGTATGCCTGTCGGGCGGCAAAGACAGCTATACAATGCTAGCAGCACTCTATGAGTTGCAGTGGCGTGGCGTGCTGCCGGTCGAAATCCTTGCCTGCAATCTGGATCAGGGCCAGCCGGGTTTTCCCGCGACTGTCCTGCCCAAGTTCCTTGAAGACATGCAGGTCCCGCACCGGATCGAATACGAAGACACCTACTCGATCGTGATGGACAAGATCCCGCAGGGCCGCACCTTCTGTTCGCTGTGTTCGCGCCTGCGTCGCGGCAACCTGTATCGCATCGCCCGCGAGGAAGGCTGCTCGGCCGTGGTTCTGGGCCACCACCGCGACGACATCCTTGAAACTTTCTTCATGAACCTGTTCCACGGCGGTCGTCTGGCCACGATGCCGCCCAAGCTGGTGAACGAAGAAGGCGACCTGTTCGTCTATCGACCGTTGGCCCATGTGGCCGAGGCAGATTGCGAGAAATTCGCGACTCAGATGAACTATCCCATCATTCCCTGTGACCTTTGCGGATCGCAGGACGGGTTGCAGCGCCAGCAGGTGAAAAAGATCATCGATGGGTGGGAATCGAACTTTCCGGGGCGCCGCCAGATCATGTTCAAGGCCCTTATGAACACGCGTCCGAGCCACCTTCTGGACCCGCAACTCTTTGATTTTGCAGGATTATCACGCGATCCGTCGTGAAGTGACGAAAACATTTCATCAATTTCTAGTAGATTTGTGAGTGCCCGTTAACACCTGATTGACCTCGCGTTCCTAGTTTGTCCTTAGCACCCCGGGAATCCGGACCGTGTTTGGAGTGTTAGCTTAGGAATTCGTCATGGCTGTCCGTTTTGGCCCATCCCCTGCGAAGAGCGCTGTTCGGCATCTTCTGACCAGCCCCCAGTTCACCGCGATTCTGCCCGCAGCACTGCTGCTGGCCTTTTGGGCGGGGGGGGAGAAGGCTCTAGTGATCTCGGCGATCGTTTTTCCTGGACTATTCGCGCTTGGCGGCATGCTGACACGCACGTCTTTAAAGGACAGATGGTCCGAAGATCCGGTGACGGGTCTGCCTCTGCGTGAGCGGCTTGTTAAAATGCTGGATGCGGGCTTTCACGATCCTGATATGAAAGAAAAATGCTGCTTGGCGGTCGAGGTGGACGCCTTCCCGCAACTGGCCGAACACTATGGGTTAGATGCACAGGACAAGATCGAGGCGCAACTTGGCGAAACCCTGCGATCGATGCTCCGCGCGACAGACTTGATCTGTTCGCTGGGGCGCGGACGGTTCGGAATTGCGATCGACAGGACAACCCGCGCCGATCTGGAAGTCGTGCTGCAGATTTCCACGCGCTTGCAATCGGCCATTTCGACCCCCATCGAACTGGATGAAACACGCCTGCACCTGACCGCCAGCGTGGGCTTTGCTCTTCCCCGGCGCGCGCCTGAAGCAACGGGAGAATCGCTTTTGCAGGCCGCAGAAAGCGCCCTTCAGAATGCGCAGGTCGCAGGACCAGGATCAATTCGCGCCTTCTCCAACGGTATGGCCCCAAGGGCGGCACCCTCCGAACATTCCGAGGCCGAGCTGTCCGAGGCGCTGGAAACCGGTCAGATGATCCCCTGGTTCCAACCGCAGGTCTGCCTGCGCACGGGGCGCCTGACTGGGATGGAGGCCCTTGTGCGCTGGAACCATCCTGATCTGGGCCTGATTGCTCCGGCCGCCTTTCTGCCCGCACTGACACAGGCAGGGCTTCTTGAACGCCTCAGCGAGGTGATGCTGTACGAATGCCTAGCAAGCATCTGCAAATGGGACCAGATGGGGCTTGAGGTACCTACTGTATCGCTCAACATGACAGCCGAAGAACTGTCCAACCCCAAGCTTTTCGAAAAAATCCGCTGGGACTTGGACCGGTTCGACGTCTCGCCCGAACGGTTGACGTTGGAAATTCTTGAGAGCGTGATCGCGCAGGGAGAAGACGATGTGATCGCCCGCAACATCAACGCGTTGGCGCGCATGGGGTGCAATATCGATCTGGATGACTTTGGTACGGGCCACGCATCAATCGCCCACATCCGGCGCTTCAACCTGAATCGAATCAAGATTGATCGCTCATTCGTCACTCATGTGGACACAGATAAGAACCAGCAAAACATGGTCTCAGCCATTCTAACGATGGCACGGCAGCTCGAGATTGGCGTGCTGGCCGAAGGGGTCGAAACCCACGGCGAGTACACCAAATTGGGCGAGCTAGGGTGCACGGATGTTCAAGGCTATGCGGTGGCAAAACCCATGCCGATGGATGCAACCAGTCTGTGGATCAAGAACCACAGATCCACCTCGGATCGCATCCACCACATCCCAAAGCACGCCTAATGCGCCCGCAGACCCGCAATTCATGGCACATCGGGATAAACTGCTTGACCTTTCGGCCCTTGCCCTGTTGAACCACTCTGACCGAAAACTATGAGTGGTAGGCACGATGGACGACCAGAATAAGAACCTGATCTTCGCAACGGTTCTCAGCTTTATTGTCATCACTGGCTGGTTGATCATGTTTCCACCGGCAGAGCCACCGCTGCCTGCCGAGCCAGCCACGCAAACGACACAAGATACCGCTGCGGCTGCCCCCGCTGCGACGGCCCCTGCAGATGCCGCCCCTGCCGATATCGCCACACAACAGGCCGAAGCTGGCCGCGTGGACATCGACACGCCCGAACTGGCCGGGTCGATCTCGCTTCTGGGTGGGCGCATTGATGATCTGAAGCTGAGGGAATACCATGTCGAGCTGTCGAAAGAGAGCGACATTGTTACCCTGCTGCGCCCTGCCGGCGAACAAGAGGCCTATTACACACTTTACGGATGGGCACCCGGCGGCACCACCGCCCTGGAAGATGTTCCGGGCCCGACTACCGTTTGGACGGTTGAAAATGGCAGCAAGCTGACCTCGTCCACACCCGTGACGCTCCGTTGGGACAGCCCCGCGGGTCTGATTTTCCGTCGCACCATTTCGGTTGATGAAAACTTCATGTTCTCGATCGAACAGGCCATCGAAAACACCAGTGACACCACACAGCGCATGGCCCCCTATGGTGTGATCGCTCGTCACGGCGAACCGCAGGATCAAAAGGGCTTCTTCATCCTCCACGAAGGTCTGATCCGTGAAGTGGATGGCGAACTGGAAGAAAGCGATTACTCGGACATCGCCGACCTGAGCTATGACGAGCGCGAAGCCTCGTTGGCCGACGTACAGCAAGTTGAAGAAAACGGCTGGATTGGTTTCACCGACCACTACTGGATGACGACACTGATCCCCGAACCCGGAGAGCCGTTTACCTCGGTCGTGCGCTATGCGGACAAAGCTGACATCTATCAGGCCCAGTTCCGCCTGCGCGCGCAAGACGTTGCCCCCGGCGCGACCGCCAGCGCGACAACTTATTTCTTTGCGGGCGCCAAGGAGTGGGAAACCATCCGCGCCTATCAAAATGACATGGGCATCGACAAGTTCATCGACTCGATCGACTGGGGCTGGTTCTTCTTCCTGACCAAGCCGATCTTCGCCGTGCTGCACTGGCTGAATGCACTGATCGGCAACATGGGCTGGGCGATCATCGGCCTGACCCTCGTGATCAAGGCAGTCCTGTTCCCGTTGGCCTATAAATCCTATGTCTCGATGGCGAAGATGAAAGAGCTTCAGCCCGAGATGGAAAAGATTAAGGAACGCGCTGGCGACGACCGCCAAAAGGTCCAGCAAGAGATGATGGAGCTTTACAAGAAGGAAAAGGTGAACCCGGCCTCGGGCTGTTTGCCGATCCTTCTGCAGATCCCGATCTTCTTCTCGCTCTACAAGGTGATTTTCGTCACGCTTGAGCTTCGCCACGCCCCGTGGATTGGCTGGATCAAAGACCTTTCGGCCCCGGATCCCAGCTCGATCCTGAACCTGTTCGGCCTGCTGCCCTACGCAACGCCGGGCCCGGAAAGCATTCTTGCCATCATCTCGCTTGGTGTACTGCCGATCATCCTGGGTATCTCGATGTGGCTGCAGCAGAAACTGAATCCGGCACCCACCGACGCGACGCAGGCGATGATCTTTGCCTGGATGCCGTGGGTGTTCATGTTCATGCTGGGCGGGTTTGCCTCGGGTCTTGTGGTCTACTGGATCGCGAACAACACCATCACGTTCATTCAGCAATATACGATCATGCGCAGCCACGGGCACAAGCCCGATGTGTTGGGCAACGTATTGAAAGGCTTTAAGAAACGCCCGAAAGACGCGAAATGACCGGGGTTGTCGCTGGCATCTGGCGGCACCCGATCAAGTCGCATGGGCGCGAAGAGCTGCTGCGCGTACCGGTGACCGAGGGGCATTGTTTGCCCTTCGATCGCAAATGGGCGGTCGCCCATGAAGCCGCCAAGCTGGAAGATGGGAAAAGCTGGGTGCCCTGCACGAATTTTTCGCGCGGATCCAAGGCGCCCAAGCTGATGGCCATATCGGCGGTGACCGACGAGCTGACGAACACGATCACGCTGACACACCCTTCGCAACCGGGTATCACGATCAACCCGGATCGCGCCGAGGATCAAGAGAAGTTCCTGAACTGGGTCAAACCGTTGTCTCCGACAGACCGAGCGCTGCCAGAGCATCTGGTAACGGTTGGCCGCGGAATGACCGACACGGATTATAAAAGCGTTTCCTTCATCAACCTCGCCTCTCACCGCGCGGTGGAAGAGAAGCTGGGCCGCGAAATCTCGCCGCAGCGCTGGCGTGGAAACGTCCTTCTGGAAGGCTTTGAGCCGTGGGAAGAACGCAACTGGATTGGCAAACGCATTCGCATCGGCGAAGCTGAGTTTGAGGTCCGCGAGCACATCACCCGCTGCATGGCAACGACGGCCAGCACCCGCACAGGCGAACGCGATGCGGATACGCTGGGCGTGTTGAACCAGAACTGGAGGCACCAGGATTGCGGCGTCTATGCCGTGGTAATCAAGCCCGGTGTGATCGTACGCGAAGAACCGGTAGAGGTAATCGGATGACCATGCTTCCCTTTCCAATGGCCGAAGAGCCGGATCAGGCATCGAAGGAAAAAGGCCGCCTGCTGTTCGCGGGCGCAACCGACTTTCTGAAAGGCGTCGTCGCGATGGACGGCCTGCCCGCGCCGGACCGGATCGAGGTCTGCTTTGCCGGACGATCAAACGTTGGAAAGTCCAGCCTGATCAACGCGCTGACTGGGCGCGTCAAGCTTGCCCGCGCATCGAACACGCCCGGCCGCACGCAGGAAATAAACTTCTTCACCACGACCGGCGGGCCCTATTTGGTCGACCTTCCGGGCTATGGCTATGCGAATGCTCCGTTGCAGATTGTCGAGAAATGGCAGCGTCTTCTGAAGAACTATCTGTCGGGTCGTCAGAACCTGCGCCGGGCCTTCGTTCTGGTCGACTCGCGACATGGCGTAAAGAAGGTCGATGAAGAGATCATGTCCCTTCTGGACAAGTCCGCCGTGACCTTTCAGGTGGTGATGACCAAGGCCGACAAGGTCAAGGAAAAGGACCGCGAGAAGGTGCTGGCACAGGTGCGCAAAGCGCTGTCCAAACACCCTGCGGCCTATCCGGAACTGGTGCTGACCTCGTCCGAAAAGGGCGATGGGATCGAGACCCTGCGGGCGATCATCGCCGGGCTGGATTAACTCGGCGCGCGGGTATAGCCGTTTTCTTGTAAGAAAACGGGACGGAGTTTTGCAAAACTCCGCCTTCAAGTGTCATACGTGCTGCGCGCCGTTCACCTCGATCTCGGCACCTGAGATATACGAGCTTTCATCAGAACATAGGAAATAGATCGCCGAGGCGACCTCTTCTGGCTGGCCGAGACGTTGCAGGGGTAGTTTCTCGACAATCTTATCAGTGCCGGGGGACAGGATCGCGGTTTCGACTTCACCCGGAGCAATGGCATTGACGCGCACGCCCATCGGGCCAAAGTCATGTGCCATCTCGCGAGTTAGCGCCGCCAGCGCCGCCTTCGAGGTCGCATAGGCCGCGCCCGCAAACGGGTGCACGCGCACGCCCGCAATTGAGGTCACGTTCACAACGGCCCCCTTCGCAGCGGCCAGTTCCTCGCGCAGGCCACGGGCCAACACGACAGAGGCAAAAAAGTTCACATGGAACACCTTGCCCCAATCCATCAGATCGGTGTTGAGCGTGTTTAGACGCCCCCCGCCCGGGCCCTTGGGCGAAATACCGGCATTGTTGACCAGCGCATCCAGACGCCCGTTCAGACGTTCTTGAATGACGCCAACTGCGTTGATCGTGTCGGCGGGGTCGGACAGATCCAGCTGCACGTGATTTTCTGCGCCCCCGCCCCAAGGGCATTCGTCGGGAAACGGGTGGCGAGAACACGTGATCACGCGCCAGCCCTCACGGTTGAACTTGCGCACAGTGGCGTGTCCGATACCCCGGCTTGCGCCGGTCAGAAGTAGGGTTTTGCGGTCGTCACTCATGGGGCACCTCTTGTCACCGGCACAGTAACAGGCACGGCTGCGGCTGCAATGCCCCTTGGCAGGAAGCAGTCAAGCGCGTAACACGGTCGGAACGAAGGACCATCAGATGAAGACCCAGAATATGAACCGCGATTGGATCGCCACCGCCCGCACCCTATCCCAAGCCCTGCCCTATCTTCAGCGCTATACCGGCGCGACTGTTGTCATCAAGTTCGGCGGAAACGCCATGGGCGATGACGAAGAGATGGCAAGCTTTGCCCGCGACATCGTTCTGATGCGCCAAGTGGGTGTAAAGCCTGTGGTCGTGCATGGCGGCGGGCCGATGATCAACGCGATGCTGGACAAGCTTCAGATCGAAAGCCACTTCGTGAACGGAAAACGTGTGACCGATGAAGCCACAGTAGAAGTGGTCGAGATGGTGCTGTCGGGTCGGGTGAACAAGCGAATCGTGCAAGCGATCAACGCCGAGGGTGGCAAGGCCGTGGGACTGTCAGGCAAGGATGCCGGGCTTGTAACCTGCGACCAGACCAACCCCGATCTGGGCTTTGTGGGCACTCCGTCTGACGTAGACGTGTCTGTGCTGCATGACTTGGCAGCCGCCGAGGCCATTCCGGTCATCGCCCCCTTGGGCGCGGGTCGCAACGGCGAGACGTTCAACATCAATGGCGACACGATGGCGGGCGCGATCGCTGCAGCGCTGAAGGCGGATCGCCTGCTTCTGCTGACCGATGTGGAAGGCGTGAAGGGCGCAGATGGAGAGGTTCTGACCGAGCTGACACCGACTCAGATCCGCGAAATGACGGAATCGGGCGTGATTGCTGGTGGGATGATTCCCAAAACCGAAACCGCCCTAGACGCGATCGAAGGCGGCGTACGCGCTGTGGTCATTCTGGACGGGCGCGCACCCAACGCCTGTCTGTTAGAGCTCTATACCGACCACGGTGCCGGGTCTCTGATCCGCGCATAACGCTCGCTTCTTCGTGAGTTGAAGTTCTGGTGGATCAATTTATATTCCCCTTATGGAATATGAAATCTTGATCCGTCTGGGCAGCTTTCTGGTGCTCTTTGTCATCTTCGCACTAGCCGAAACGCTTGCACCACGTCGCGCGCGCGTGCAGCCGCGCACGGGCCGTTGGTTCACGAACCTGACGCTCGTCGCCATCGACAGCCTGACTTTGCGATTGATGAGCTTGCTTCTACCACTTCTGGCGGTCGGAGCCGCGCTTGATGCGGCACGCGCTGGCTGGGGTTTGTTCAACGTCATCGGCCTGCCCACCTGGATAGAGGTCCTAGCCGCGTTCCTGATCCTCGATTTCGCAATCTGGGCGCAACACCTGTTATTCCACAAAGTCCCTGCGCTGTGGCGGTTGCACCGAGTACACCACGCGGATCGTGACTTTGACGTCTCGACTGCGCTCAGGTTCCACCCGATTGAAATCGCCGCGTCCATGCTGATCAAGATCGGGTTGGTCTATCTGATTGGTGCACCGGCGATTGCGGTGATCCTGTTCGAGGTCGTGCTGAACGGCTCGGCCATGTTCAACCACGCCAACTGGCGGCTTCCATTGCCGCTGGACCGCGTCATAAGGCTTGTCCTTGTGACACCCGACATGCATCGTGTGCATCACTCGGTGCACCGCCACGAAACGGACAGCAACTATGGTTTCTGCCTGTCGATCTGGGATCGGTGGTTTGGCACCTACACCGCCCAACCGCAGGACGGGCATGACGACATGGTGATAGGACTGGAATGGCAGGACGACAAACCGATGAAGTTGGGCTGGAGCCTAATGCTGCCGTTTCGGCGCAAATAGACCACTCGGCCGAGGCACGCGCGGCCCATCTGGACGTCTTCGGCATGTTGCAGGAAGGGGACGAGACCATTCTGCTTCTGGGCCCGCACGAGCCGGGGTTTTGGGCGGCATTTTCTGACACACCCGAAGCACGCGACGGCACGGCGGATCCAATAGACCGCTGGTCGAAACGGGTGATCGGCGCGCTGGCCCAGCGCTGGGGCGGCAGTGCAGTGTTTCCGTCGGATGGGCCACCATACCCTCCGTTTCAAGCGTGGGCGCGAGCCTCAAACCGGGCGTGGGATAGCCCGGTGGGGATGTTGGTGCATGACACGGCAGGGCTGTGGGTCAGCTATCGTGGGGCAATCCGCCTGCCTTACCTACTAAGCCTGCCAGACACGGGCACGAAACCCTGTCTGACCTGCGATTCCCCCTGCCTGACCGCCTGCCCAGTAAACGCCCTTGGCCCCGATGGTTACGACGTTCCCGCCTGTAAAACCCACCTCAACGCCGAGGATCGGGCCGACTGCATGACGCAAGGTTGTGCGATGCGGCGCACTTGTCCTGTCAGCCAAACCTATGGCAGGTTGCCCAAGCAATCAGCATTTCACATGAAAGCGTTTAATCCCACATGACCCTAACCTTGATCCTGACCCGACACGCGAAATCCAGTTGGAGCGATGCGGACCTTGATGACCATTCCCGCCCGCTGAACAAGCGGGGGCGTGCCTCGGCCAAGGCCATCGGGCGTTGGTTGGCTGATCGTGGGCACACGCCGGGCGAGGTTCTGTGTTCAGATGCGGCCCGCACGCGCGAGACTTGGGCGCTGATCGCCGACAAGCTGGTGGGCGTACCGCAGGCAAGCTATCAGTCTGAACTGTATCTGGCAGATCCCGAGACCATGCTGGACAAGCTGCGCGGCGCTTCGGCCAACACCGTGATGATGGTCGCCCATAATCCGGGGTCGGCCTATATGGCGCGGCGATTGGCTGTCGAATCCCACCCACACGAGAAATTCCACCACTATCCGACCGCGGCGACGTCCGTGATCGAGTTTGATGCGGAAAGCTGGGCGGATGTGACATGGGGAACCGGCCGGGTGATCGACTTCGTGGTCCCGCGTGAGCTGATCTGATCGGCCCGACAGGGTTCAATCCCCAAGCAACGTCCGCTCGAACGGAACGCCCGCCTGATGGATTTGGTCCATCAAGGCCCGGATGGAATAGCCGGCATATTCGCGCAGCTGGATCGACGGGTGATCGTGGAAATGTACCCAGTATTGATCCTCGCCTGGGCCTTCTGACCGGTAGTATGTGATGTGCTCGAGCTGCTTGATAGCAGCGAGCGGTACATGAAACCCCTGTTCCGGGCCATGGGCATGATCGGGCACCTGCCAGAGCAGATCCTCCGCCGTCAGTCGAAACCGCCATTCCCCGGTCGCACCTGCGGCGCGGCGCACGAAGAAGATCAGTTTCGTCAGATGATACAGCGCTGTGAGGATCAGGAAGAGGCCGAAGAAACCCCACAGGCCCCACGTCTCAAGCGCCTCGAAAGACAGGGCCCAAACCGCATCATCGGGCACAAGCCACAGCCCCGCGACAATGAACAGAGCAACAACAACCGGCATGATGATCATGTATTCCAGATTGCGTCTGGAAACTGATTTGCGGATGTCGAAAATCGGTTTTGCGGTCATGGGCGCCCTGCCCTTTGTTGCTTAGCCTTCGATGGCTTCCATCATGTCCACGCGGGTGGCGTGACGTCCACCCTCGAATTCGGCGTCCAGGAAGGCGTCAACGATGTGCAGCGCCAGATCCTGACCGACAACGCGTGCCCCGATGGACAGCATGTTGGCGTTGTTGTGCTCGCGGATCATACGGGCCGAGAACGCTTCCGAGCAGACGCCGCAGCGGATACCGTCAACGCGGTTGGCGGACATCATGATGCCCTGACCGGTGCCGCACAGAATGATGCCCAGCGCACAATCGCCCGAGGCCACCTTGCGGGCCGCAGCTTCGCCATGCTTGGGATAATGGGTGCTTTCCGGGGTCATCGGCCCGATGTCGACGGGTTCATAGCCTTTGGCGGCAATGTGGTCGGCGATGATCTTGCGCAGCTCAATGGCGGCGTGGTCGCTGGAAAGGACGATGCGTTTGTTGGCAGTCATGGGTGCGTTCCCTATCTGTCGCAGTTTGGCCGGGTTCTGGCCCAGTTCTAGCAGAGTGGCAACAAAAAAGCCCCACCAGATGGTGGGGCTTTTGAAGTTCGTGTCAGAAAGATCAGAGGATCTGGCTGAGGAACAGCTTGGTGCGTTCCGATTGCGGGTTGTTGAAGAACTCTTCCGGTTCGTTCTGTTCCACAATCTGGCCAGCATCCATGAAGATCACGCGGTTGGCGACCTCTTTCGCGAAGCCCATCTCGTGGGTTACGCAAAGCATGGTCATGCCCTCTTCGGCCAGTTCCACCATGGTCTCCAGCACTTCCTTGATCATCTCAGGGTCAAGCGCCGAGGTGGGTTCGTCGAACAGCATGATGCGCGGCATCATGCACAGCGAGCGGGCAATCGCCACACGCTGCTGCTGACCACCCGACAACATGCCCGGATACTTGTGGGCCTGTTCCGGGATCTTCACCTTCTCAAGGAAATGCATCGCGCGCTCTTCGGCCTCTTTACGGGGCTCTTTGCGCACCCAGATGGGCGCCAGCGTGCAGTTTTCCAGAATGGTCAGATGCGGGAAGAGGTTGAAGTGCTGGAACACCATCCCCACTTCCGAGCGCACCTTGTCGACGTTTTTCAGGTCCGAGGTCAGCTCGGTCCCATCAACGATGATCTGACCTTCCTGGTGCTCTTCCAGACGGTTGATACAACGGATCAAGGTGGATTTACCCGAGCCCGACGGTCCCGCGATAACGATCCGTTCGCCCTGATAGACGGTCAGATCAATGTCGCGAAGCACGTGGAACGAGCCGTACCACTTGTTCATGTTGCGGATTTCAATTGCCACCTCGTCCGAGACGGCCAACTTGCTGCGATCAATTTGGTGATCGAGAGTAATCGAAGACATTTTGTCTCTCCTTTAGCGGTGGTCCGTACGAAGTCGGCGCTCTAGATACATCGAGTAGCGCGACATCGAGAAACAGAAGACGAAGAACAGAAGGGCGATGAAGCCGTAAAGCTCCCACACCAGACCGTTCCATGCCTGATCTGCACGGATGGCATTTGACAGACCCAGCGGGTCGAGCAGGCCAATGATCGACACCAGCGTCGTGTCCTTGAACACGCCGATGAAGTTCGACACGATGCCCGGGATCGAAATCTTCAATGCCTGCGGCATGATGATCAGACGCTGTGCTTTCCAATAGTCCAGACCCAGCGCATCAGCTGCTTCGTACTGTCCACGTGGAAGCGCGGCCAGACCGCCTCGGATCGTCTCGGCCATATAGGCAGAGGCGAAGAGCGTCACCATGATCAGCACCCGAAGGATGATGTCAAAGTTCGTGCCCGGCGGCATGAAGATGTTCAGAAGCGTCGAGGCCACGAACAAAAGCGTGATCAGCGGCACACCGCGGATGAACTCGATAAAGCCCACGCACAGCGCCTTGACAATCATCAGGTCCGACTGGCGTCCCAGTGCCAGAACGATGCCGATCGGCAACGAACAGGCAATGGCAACGACACCGATGGTGATCGACAGCATGAAGCCCCCGAACTTCCGGCTTTCCACGGCCTCAAGGCTAATGGGCAGGATGCTGTCCATCAGATTGGCAAAGCCAGATGTCAGGAATAGCCACCAGACAATCGCTATAACTACGGCCCCGATAATCCCAACCAGACTTCCCAACGCCCGCGCGATGAAGACGAAGGCATAGTAACCGATCACGAAACCAAGGGCCGCGGCGATGGGCAACCAGACGGTTCCCCCCCACAAAAGCCATGGAGCTATGAAGGGATAGATGGCCGAGAAGATCAGCGGGTTAGGCAGTCGCTTGGCGCCAGCCTCGATTTCCGCGGCACGGGCTTCTTTGTCGGTAGACAAAGCCTTGAAGCCGACAAAAGCGGCTGCGCCCAGAAGGGCCAGACCAAGGATCAACCCAACGGCTCCACCCAGATACAGACCAGTCAGACCAAGTACAGCCAGAAGCAGCACCCAGTTCATGCGGCGCGAGATCATGCTGAACAGAACTGGCGTCACCGCCACGAACAACAGCGCAAAGGCCACAATCGGGCGCCAGCGTTGGTCTGCTCCGCCTTCGCTGCCATTCGGATAGAAGCCGAACAGAAGCTGTTCCCAGCGGTCATTGATCACCCCCCAACAGGCGGCGTGATGGCCCGAACCGACGATCTCGCGGCATTCGTTTTGCGATGTGCCGTTCCATGTGGGCGAGAAGATCCAAGGCAGGATTGCAGCAAGGACCATGTAAATCAGTACCAGCGACGCGATGGTCAGGATCGAGTTTACAGCCCCACTAAACAGGTTTGCTCGCATCCACCCGACAAGCCCCACCGACGATGCGGGTGGTGCGCGTTCAGGCAGCATTTCAGAGCGGACATAAGACATATCAGACATATCAGCGCTCCTTCAGCTTCACGGATTCGTTGTACCAGTTCATCACGCCCGAAATGGTCAGCGAGATCACCAGATAGACGGCCATCAGCATTAGAACCGTCTCAAGCTCGCGCCCGGTCTGGTTCATGGTGATGCCCCCCAACGTTCCTGTGATGTCCATATAGCCCACGGCAATCGCCAGAGAGCTGTTCTTGGTCAGGTTCAGATAGTTCGAGATCAGCGGCGGAATGATAACCCGCAGCGCCTGTGGCAAGATCACAAGGCTCATGATCCGGTTCGACCGAAGGCCCAGCGCGCCAGCAGCTTCGCTCTGCCCCTTCGACACGGCCAAGATGCCCGCACGGACGATCTCGGCGATGAAGGCGCCTGTATAAATAGACAAGGCCAGCCACAGGGCGATCAGCGAGTTACGCATATGCGTCCCGCCTTTGAAGTTGAATCCCTTCAGCTCGGGATAGCCCAAGTGCAGGCCCAGAAGGGTCAGCACGATCGTGGTCGGAACGACCACGACGCCAAGACGCCAGTACCACGTTGTCGGACGTTCGCCGGTAGCTTCCTGCGTGACATCCGCGCGACGCTTGATGATACGCGAGATGAAAAGCCCGCCTAAGAAGACAAAGGCGATCGCCAGAAGGTCTAGGCTGATGTCAAAGCGCAGGCTGGACTGGCCAAACAGGTGAATGTTGCCCAAGCTGTTCGAAAACAGCGGCTCCGGGATATAGATACCGCGATTGGTGACCGCGACCGTGTCCCAAAGCGACATTGCCGCCTCGCCTTTTCTAAAGGCACTCGGGGCAGGCAGAGTTTCGATCAAGATCGCCATTGTGAACACGATCCACAGAAGAACCGGTACGTTGCGGAACAACTCGACATACACCGCAGCAAGGCGCGAAACGATCCAGTTGGGCGACAGGCGCAAAATGCCCACGAAAACCCCGATGAACGTCGCCGCAATACAGCCCATAGCAGCCACAAGCAGCGTGTTGAGAAGCCCCATCAACGACGCGCGCAGGTGCGTATCCTGAGAGGTATATTCAAGCAGGCGCTGGTTGATGTCATAGCCTGCAGGTTCGCTCATAAAGCCAAAGCTGGGCTGTTTACCCAAGTCGGCGAGGTTCTGAGCAGTGTTAGAAAGCAGCCAGAAGACCAAGATCAAGAAGCCAATCAAGGCAATGATCTGAATGGTCATCGAGCGGTACCGGCTGTCATACAACAGCATGGATAGCCGGAACTGGCCCTGGTGAGGGTCGGTCATAGATGTCATGTGATACATCCCCGTTGCCCTTGGCTTTTTATTGGATAAGGCGGCTTGGGCCGCGGTGCCAAGGTGCGTTCAGATGGAAAGAAAAAGGGCGTGGATCAACCACGCCCTTTTCATGAGTTTCTTAACGGAAGGGCGGCGAGTACAGCAGGCCGCCGTCGGTCCACTGTGCGTTCAAACCACGTGCCAGACCAATCGGAGTAGCTTCACCAATGGTCTTGGCAAAGATTTCACCGTAGTTGCCGTTCGCCATGATGGCGCGCTTAGCCCATTCGGCGTCCAGACCCAGCATTTCACCCAGATTGCCTTCGGTACCCAGCAAGCGGTTGATTTCCGGGTTGTCACCGGCAGCCGCCGACATCTCGCCCACGTTGGTCGAAGTGATGTCAAGTTCTTCAGAGCTGATCAGAGCGTTCAGAGTCCAGCGTACGACGTCACCCCAGTTGTTGTCACCGTGACGGACCAGCGGGCCCAGCGGCTCTTTCGAGATGATTTCGGGCAAGATGACCGACGACGACGGATCTTCGAAGGTCGAGCGCGTGGCGGCCAGACCCGAAGCGTCCGTGGTGTATACGTCACAAGCGCCAGCCAAGTACTGCTGCTGAGCTTCTGCGTTGGTTTCGATTGGAACCGGCTCATAGCTCATGTCGTTGGCACGGAAGAAGTCGGCCAGGTTCAGTTCGGTGGTGGTGCCGGTCTGAATACAAACGGTCGCGCCGTCCAGTTCCTTGGCCGAGGTTACACCCATTTCTTTCGGAACCATGAAGCCTTGGCCGTCATAGTAGTTCACACCAACGAATTCGAACTTCAGGTCGACATCGCGCGAGAAGGTCCAAGTGGTGTTACGGGCCAGCATGTCGATCTCGCCCGAAGCAAGCGCGGTGAAGCGCGTTTTACCCGTGGTCGGAATGAACTCGACGGCGTCGGAATCCCCCAGTACTGCGGCAGCAACTGCGCGGCAGACACTTACGTCGAAACCTTCCCAACGGCCATTTGCATCTGGAGCAGCAAAGCCTGGAACACCGGTGGCAACACCACAGTTCAGCTTGCCGCGTTCTTTAACCTGATCAAGGGTCGAAGCGTCCTGAGCAACAGCGGCGCTTGCAGCGATGCTGGCAACAGTCAGTGCGCCAAGAAAAGCGGATTTCTTCATATTTACCTCTTCCTGAATTTGCCCAGTTTTTAGGGCTTTATATGCGAACAATTGTCCGCTGTGAGTGATGCAAAAAGGGTTTTCCCCCTTCAACTGTGACAGATTTTGAAAGGATTGATCATATTTCGTCAAGGGCAACATCGCGAATTGCGATGCTTAACCTAGGGGAAAGTAAGAATATTAGGCACACCTAACACTTTGGTTGCGTTAAGTTTCGTCGCCGATTGCGGCAAAGAACCATGCTGCAAGGGCAAAATCCTTGCCCTTCCTTTCAACCATTTCCTGTGCTTCTTCGTCTTTACCCCACAATTCTTCCTGCCAAAGCTCGTCCAGACGCGACAATTGCCATGCTGCATCTGCATCCAAACGCCTTTGTGTTATGGCGAAGGACAAGATCAGCGAGCCGGACATTGACACAAGATCGTGAAACGCGGTCAATTGGAAAGGAGCAAAACTGTGGACCAAATCCGTCAGTTTCCGAACAGAATGCGCATCCTGCGCCTGATGCATCACACCCGCGACCGGTTTCAGACGCACATTTAGAGAATCGACCGCCCAGTCAAGAATCGGATCCCATTTCTCGGCCTGCCGCTCGACCAGCTCGCGGGGGTCGGTGGCGCGGTAACACAGAAGATCGCTGTCTCCATAGGCGGCCAGCATGTCTGCAACAGCGGCATGTTGCACTGACACCTTATCAATGGCCGAGTTCGACATACGCGTCACCGGCATGGTGTTGGGGTTCACCGCGTCCTCTTGCGCGTCCCATTCGGTAGCCATGGCATCAGCCAATGCGCGCGATGGAACGATCAGAGGCGACTTGGCGGGCGTCTTGACCGCGCGCCCGTCGAGAAGCACCTGAAAGCCTCCGTCAGCCTCGCCGACCGAGGTTTCTTTCCAGAACCGTTTTGCTGCCCAACCGCTCATACTGTCCCCCAAAGTTCGTCCAGCGCTGCGGGCAGATCCGCAAACGCATCAATCAAAATATCTGCGCCGGCCGCGATCAGCCGTTCGCGCGGATGATAGCCCCACGTAACACCGATGGTGCGAAATCCCGCGGCTTTGCCCATGTCCATATCAAAGCTCGTGTCGCCAATCATCACCGCGTTGGCCGCCTCGGCTCCGGTTTCGGATAGCGCGCGCTGCAGCATTGACGGATGCGGCTTGGACGGGTGATCGTCTGCCGTTTGATGCGTCACAAAAAACTTGCGCAGATCATGCGCGTCATAGGCGTGATCCAATCCGCGTCGCGCTTTTCCTGTGGCCACGCCCAACAACACCTCGTCACGCGGGTGCAGGGCCTCAAGCGCTTCGCGGGCGCCGGGATACATCGGCGCGGCGGCCTCGCCGCCTTTTTCGGCGCGCAGCTTGATGAACATATCCTTGTACTGCTGGGCCGCGATGTCGACGTCCTTGTCGGACATCTCGGGCACCAGCCGCGCGATGGCGTCGTGCAGGGATAGCCCAACGATCGACAGCACCTGTTCGCGCGTTGGCAAGGCCACGCCCATCTCACCGAAGGCGCGGTTCATCGCCTCGACGATGAAATCCTGGCTGTCGATAAGCGTCCCATCAACATCGAACACAGCAAGCTTCAGGGTGGTCATTCAGAGCGCCTCGAACGGGTCATCAGCGGCCAGATCAGGCGTCCAGCCGAAGGTTTCAAACGTATCCGCCATGTGGGGCGGCAGGTCTGCGGTGACGGTAATCGGTTTCTTCGTCATGGGATGCTCGAAGGTCATCGAGCGCGCGTGAAGGTGCAGTTTGCGCGAAATCTCTCCGCCAATCATCGCGCCCCAACCGTCGCCCATATTGTCCTGAGACGAGCCTCCATATTTGCCGTCGCCAATGATCGGGTGTCCGATCTCGGCCATGTGGGCGCGCAGCTGGTGGGTGCGGCCGGTAATCGGCTCCATCGCGACCCAAGATGCGCGGCTTGCTACGCGATAGAGCGTTGCGTAAAGCGTGTGCGCGCGCTTGGCGTCCGGATATTCATGCATTGCGCGGGGATGCACGCAGATCATCTTTTCACCCGCACCGCGTCCGCCACCCGCTGCCTTGAACAGGCCATAGCGGATCTCGCCCAGATAGGGGGTCGGAACGCCTGCCACCACAGCCCAGTAAATCTTCCGGGTTTCCTTGTGACGCATCGCAGCCGTCAGGGCCGAGGCCACAGCCTGCGTACGCGCCAGCAGCAGAACGCCAGACGTGTCTTTGTCCAGTCGGTGCACAAGGCGGGGTTTTTCCTCGCGGTCATATTTCAGAGCCTCGGCCAGACCATCCACATGCTTAAGCTGTTTGGATCCACCCTGCGTGGGCAGTCCCGGCGGTTTGTTCAGGGCGATCACGTAGTCATCTTTATAGATGACGCAGGATTGGATCATCTTAGCGTCCGCGTCCGACACGCGCGCATTAGGTTTCGACGCGGGGCGTTCGTCCTTGGTGGTCGGAAGGGGTGGGATGCGCACTTCGTCCCCCGGCCCAACGCGGGTCGAGGTTTTGACCTTGGCGCCATTCACGCGGAACTCGCCCTTGCGGCAGCCTTTTTCGATCCGGCCCTGCCCCACATGCGGAAACATGCGTTTAACCCAGCGATCCAGCCGCTGCTCGGCCTCATCCGGGCCAAGAGTAATAAGTTGAACGCTCATGCCAATACCATTCGGGTCAGCCAAAGACCCGCCATCAATGCGGCAATCGAAATCAGGACGGACCCAAGGATATAGCCGATCGCCGCGGTGCTCTGACCGCGCTCGAACAGCGTTACTGCATCCAAAGAAAAGGCCGAGAAGGTCGTGAACCCGCCCAGCACTCCGGTCATCAAGAAAGGCGCTGCCGCTTGCCCGCCTTTCTTGGCCAGGATGACAACCAATGCGCCCATCAGAAACGACCCGACCACATTCACCACCATGGTCCCGGCTGGAAAGCCGTGGCCCAACAGGCGGGTCACCGTGGTACCGGTCAGATAGCGGGCCGAGGCGCCAAGCGCGCCGCCCAAGGCAACTTGCAAAAGGGGTGTCATCATGGCGTCTGACTGAGGCCAAGCGCCTTTATTGTCAAGCGCCCTGTCACATATCAGGGTGGTCTTTACGCACCTCTTTCCACCCTGTGACCATCGGTTTCACAAGGTTTTCGCGCTTCCAAAAGCGGTAAAACAGGATCGCGCCCAGATGCAGCACGATCAGCGCCAGAAGCAGAAGCGACAGGCGATAGTGCAGCCCCGCCGCCGCGCGCGCGGTGTCATAGCTGACCCAGTCAACCAGCGGGCCCGTGTTGATAAAATCATCCGCGTCGATGAACAGCCCGGTCCCGACTTGCAAGATCAGAACACCCAGAAGCGCAAAGACCGACAACGCGCCCACCGGGTTATGGCCGGGCCAATAGCTCGGGCGGCGTTTGGGCAGGGTCGCGACGTAGGCCAGCGTTTTCTTCGGGCCAAACAGGAAGTGGCTGAACCGCGCGGGGCGCGAGCCAACAAAACCCCACAGGATGCGGAAGGCCAAAAGGCCAATCACCGCATAGCCCGCATAGAAATGTAGGGTCATGATCTTGGGCCCGAACTTGCCCAGCATCCAGCCGGTCACAACACAGACAACCAGCGTCCAGTGGAACAGGCGCAACGGCAGATCCCAGATGCAGCGCGTTTCGATTGGCGGTTGATCCTGCAATGGCATAGAAATCCTCTTTGTTGGAACCAGATTGCCATGTTTGATCCGATCTGGCGAGAGGGGGCTTTGCCCCCATGCGTCTTGTTCCAAGACGCATTCCCCCAGGATATTTGGGACAAGAAAAACGGATCAGGTTCGGCGTTTCGTGCGCAGTTTTGCGAAATAGTCCGTGCGTTTCTTCAGCTCGCGCTCAAACCCGCGTTCGACCGGCACATAGTAGACGCCACGCTTCATGTCATCGGGGAAGTAATTCTGCCCCGAGAACCCGTCCGGCGCGTCGTGATCATAGGCATAGCCTTCGCCATAGCCCTGCTCTTCCATCAGCCGTGTCGGCGCGTTCAGGATATGCTTGGGAGGCGGTGCAGATCCCGTTTTCTTTGCCGCCTGCATTGCCGCCTTGAAGGCCACATAGTTGGCGTTGGATTTGGGCGCGAGCGCCAGATAGATCACCGCCTGCGAGAGGGCCAGTTCACCTTCCGGGCTGCCGAGACGTTCATAGGTCTCCCATGCGTCCAGACAGACCCGCTGGGCCTGAGGATCGCCCAGTCCGATGTCTTCGACCGCCATGCGCGTCAAGCGGCGGGACAAAAAGCGAGGATCCTCGCCACCGTTTAGCATCCGGGCGAACCAATACAGCGCGGCGTCCGGATCGGACCCGCGGATGGATTTGTGTAGGGCGGAAATCAGGTTGTAATGCTCGTCGCCGGACTTGTCATAGACCGCCGCGCGTTTCATCAGGCGCGAAGACAGGCCTTCAACATCCAGCTTGCCGTCGATCTTCCATGCGTTGACTTGTTCCACCAAGTTCAACAGCGCCCGCCCGTCGCCATCGGCCATTTCCAAAAGTGCCTCGCGCGCTTCGCCAGTCAAAGGCAACGCCTTGCCCAATTCTTGCTCGGCGCGTTGCACCAGTCGCTCCAGATCGACCAATGACAGGCGCGTCAGCACCAGAACCTGAGAGCGCGACAGCACAGCGGCGTTCAGCTCGAACGAGGGGTTCTCGGTCGTGGCGCCAACCAGCAGGATCGTGCCGTCTTCCATGTACGGCAGGAATCCGTCCTGCTGGGCTTTGTTGAAGCGGTGGATTTCGTCCACGAACAGAAGCGTGCCCTGCCCATTGGCGCGGCGGTGCTTGGCAGCTTCGAACACCTTGCGCAGCTCGGGCACCCCAGAAAAAATCGCGCTGATCTGGACGAAATGCAGATCCGTTTCGCGGGCCAGAAGGCGCGCGATGGTGGTCTTGCCCACGCCGGGCGGCCCCCACAGGATCAGTGATCCAAGACTGCCCGCCGCTAACATCGTACCTAGCGGCGCCTCGGATCCAAGAACCTGCTCTTGCCCGATCACTTCGGGCAAAGATTGCGGGCGCAGCCGATCCGCCAAAGGGCGCGGCGCATCATGACCGCGATCCGGGCGGTCGGTGGAACTGTCGAATAGGTCAGCCATGGGCCGAAACTATGCGCCCAAGTGAACGGGGAAAAGAAGAAAACGTCCTGCGTTAGATAAGACGGTTTTCCTGCGCACGCTGAAGCGCCTCGGACGTGGTGCGCGCTGACAGGCGATCACGGGCACTTCGCAGCCGCGCCTTGAGCGCGCTTTCTGAGACCCCCAATCGCGCGGCGGCTTCCGCATGGCGAAATCCTTTGGCGACCAACTGCAGCGCCGCACGCTGTGCTTGGGTCAGGCTATCGGGTGGCCGCGTGTTAAAATGCAGCTTGGTCACCACGTTAAGCAGGTGCTGAACTTCAGTGTCCGTGTATTCCCGATCAGACCGCGAAAATCCTCCGATGCTTCGAGACGAGATTGGGCCGATTGAAATTGCCACTCCGTATTTGGCACCGTAGGTGGCTGCCTGCATAAGAACATGGTGCGGATCTGGAACCTCCAATTCGCTCCACCGAACAGCGCCTTCGTTCTGAACCCCCCAGAACACCAGCGGATCGACCATCATATAGCCTTCATCGATGTATCTTGCAGACCATTCGGGGTCGTATGTGCGCAGCAACATATACGGCGTGCCGTTTCGAATATGCAGCCCCAACCCGTAACCAGACGGCGCAAGCTTATCTAAATGTGACAAACTTTCGCTTAGATCGGTCTTGCGTTGCATGTTTGGCTGGATACCCTGCTTCTTTTCTTAAGAAATCATCAAGATGATGAAAACTATCTATTTAGACAAGCTGCCAGAGAGTCAAACAACCGCAGCTTGCAATTTTGGTGCCGAGTATTGGGTGGCCCTGCTGCGCCCAGAAAATGAACACAAAAACAAAAAAAACCCCGCACAAGGCGGGGCTTCTTCAAGTCGGTTTTGACCGGCTTCATTCTTCGGCAGCAACTTCTTCTGCTTCCAGACGGGCGCGGTCAGCGGCGCCTTTGGCATCGGTATCGCGATCTACGAATTCGATGATCGCCATCGGAGCCATGTCGCCATAGCGGAAGCCAGCTTTCAGAACGCGGACGTATCCACCCTGACGCTCAGCGTAGCGCGGGCCCAGAACGTCGAACAGTTTAGCAACCAGAGCTTCTTGCTTCAGACGGGCCGAAGCCTGACGACGTGCGTGCAGGTCGCCACGTTTGGCCAGCGTGATCATCTTTTCGATGATCGGGCGCAGTTCTTTGGCCTTGGGCAGGGTGGTCTTGATCTGTTCGTGTTCGATCAGCGATCCAGCCATGTTAGCGAACATGGCTTTACGGTGTTCATGGGTGCGGTTCAGGCGGCGGTAACCACGAGCGTGACGCATTTTCTTAATCCTTCTTTGGTGCTCTTAGGTGAGCGGTGCTTTGTCTGAGAACCGATGCGTGTCGGTCCCTCTCCTTGGGGCAGGATTGCCCAGATGTTCCCCACTACTGTGGGCATTTCGGGGGCCGCTCTACGCCGCCCCCGGAAACTTGTCAAATCAGAACTGGTCTTCGAATTTCTTCGCCAGCTCTTCGATGTTCTCAGGCGGCCATTCCTCGACATCCATGCCAAGGTGCAGACCCATGCCCGAAAGCACTTCTTTGATCTCGTTCAGCGACTTGCGGCCGAAGTTCGGGGTGCGCAGCATCTCGGCTTCGGTTTTCTGGATCAGATCGCCAATGTAAACGATGTTGTCGTTCTTCAGGCAGTTTGCCGAACGGACAGACAGTTCCAGCTCGTCCACTTTCTTCAGCAGAAGCGGGTTGAACTCGAGACCATCGTCTTCGTCCTGACGGCCAGCTGCTTCCGGCTCGTCGAAGTTCACGAAGATCGACAGCTGGTCCTGCAGAATGCGCGCAGCGTATGCCACTGCATCTTCCGGCGTAACCGAACCATCGGTTTCCAGTTTCAGGGTCAGCTTGTCATAGTCCAGAACTTGACCTTCACGGGTCGGCTGAACGTCATACGACACTTTCTTGACCGGCGAATAGATCGCATCAACCGGGATCAGGCCAATCGGCGCATCTTCCGGCTTGTTCTTGTCAGCTGCAACATAGCCTTTGCCAGTGTTGACGGTCAGTTCCATGAACAGGTCCGCGCCGTCATCCAGGTGACAGATCACGTGATCTTTGTTCAGGATCTCAATGCCAGCCGATTCCGAGATCGCACCAGCGGTCACAACCATCGGGCCTTTGGCCGAAATCGACAGGCGCTTGGGGCCTTCGACTTCCATGTTGATCGCAACACCTTTGAGGTTCAGAACGATGTCGGTGACGTCTTCACGTACACCAGCAACCGAGCTGAACTCGTGCAGAACGTTGTCGATCTGAACCGACGTGATGGCGGCACCTTGCAGCGAGCTCATCAGCACGCGGCGCAGGGCGTTGCCCAAGGTCAGACCAAAGCCACGCTCCAGCGGTTCAGCAACAACAGTCGCCTGACGTGCGGGATCATTGCCCGGCTTTACGTCCAGCTGTGTCGGCTTGATCAATTCTGCCCAGTTCTTGTGGATCATGCGTCCCTCCATACTTGTCCTGTCCCCATGTCCAAAGGGCAGGACGCCCGAGGTTAAAATGACGGAAACCGGGCCTCGCTTCGTGCGGGGCCCGGCCGTAAAATGTTCTTATACGCGGCGGCGCTTCGGCGGACGGCAGCCGTTGTGTGCGATCGGGGTTACATCACGGATCGAGGTGATGTTGAAACCGATAGCAGCCAGCGCACGCAGAGCCGATTCACGACCCGAACCGGGGCCCTGAACTTCAACTTCCAGCGTCTTAACACCGTGTTCCTGAGCTTTCTTGCCAGCGTCTTCCGCAGCCATCTGAGCAGCATACGGGGTCGACTTGCGCGAGCCTTTGAAACCCATGGTGCCAGCCGACGACCACGAGATGGCGTTGCCTTGCACGTCCGAGATCAGGATCTTGGTGTTGTTGAACGACGAGTTAACGTGAGCAACACCGGATGCGATGTTCTTACGCTCTTTACGCTTCATGCGGGTCTTATCGCGAGCCATTGTTCACTACTCCCCTTATTTCTTCTTACCAGCAATGGCCTTTGCGGGGCCTTTGCGAGTACGTGCGTTGGTCGAGGTACGCTGACCACGAACAGGGAGGTTACGACGGTGACGCAGACCGCGGTAGCAGCCCAGATCCATCAGACGTTTGATGTTCATCTGAGTTTCACGGCGCAGGTCACCTTCAACGGTGTAGGTTGCGTCGATGTGCTCGCGAATTGCCAGAACTTCAGCGTCCGACAGTTCGTTCACGCGACGGGTAACGTCGATGTTCACAGCTTCGCAGATAGCAGCAGCCGAAGTATGGCCGATACCGGTAATGTAGGTCAGGGCGATCGGGACCCGTTTGTGGGTCGGGATGTTTACGCCAGCAATACGTGCCACGTAGTCTTTCCTTTTCGTTGCGGTTCCGTAGCTCCGGAACCTTTTTTCACAACGTAAGCCCGCCGGATCATTCCTGCGGGCCGCGCTGAATTCTCTAGTCTGGTGTGGTTCAGGGAGCGACCCCGCAGACACACCGATTCCCGTAAGGGATGGGGTGAGTTACTCGGGTTTGAACAGTTCGTCAACCCATCATAGTGCCAAGCATTTTGAACACCCCGGCCCGGCCCTAAAAAAACCCAAAGCGCCGCGATAGTGCCGCGGCGCTTGGAAACTCATCTATGGCGTCTGGATCAGGCGCCCAGAACCTCGGCGATTTCGCCCTGTACTTCGTCGATGGTGCCCAGACCGTTGACCGACTTCAGGTCGCCTTTGGCCCAGTAGTAGCCAATCAGCGGCGAGGTTTTCTTGTAGTACTCCATCAGACGGATCTTCAGGCTTTCCTCGTTGTCATCGGCGCGCACAGGCTGACCTGCTTTGCGGGCTTCCTCGGCGCGGCCGACGATACGGCCAACCAGCACCTCGTCATCCACGCGCATTTCGACAACAGCGTCCAGCGTCTGATTATGCTTCTCAAGCAGCGCACCCAGAGCATCCGCCTGAGGCAGCGTGCGGGGGAAGCCGTCGAAGATGAAGCCGCCTCCGGTGTCGCCTTCCAGCTTTTCCTCGATCAGGCCGATGACGATCTCGTCTGTGACCAGCTCGCCCGCGTCCATGATGGCGGCAACTTTCTTGCCCATCTCAGTGCCCGAGGCTTTGGCTTCCCGCAGCATGTCACCGGTCGACAGCTGGATCATGCCACGCTCTTCCACCAGCTTGGCGGCTTGGGTTCCTTTGCCGGCGCCCGGCGGTCCAAGAAGAATAATGTTCATCGACGTGCAGGCCCCTTCTTGCCACGTTTCTTACCGCGCAGCTGCGACTTCTCGATCAGGCCCTCATACTGGTGGGCCAGAAGATGCGACTGCACTTGCTGGATGGTGTCCATGGTGACCGACACAACGATCAGAACCGAGGTGCCGCCGAAGTAGAACGGGATGGCCAGCTGTGCGCGCAGGATCTCCGGCATCAAGCAGACCGCGGCCAGATAGACCGAGCCCAGAGCCAGCAGGCGCGTCACGACATAGTCTAGATACTCGGCGGTTTTCTTGCCGGGGCGAATGCCGGGCACAAAGCCGTTCTGGTTTTTCAGGTTGTCCGCAACCTCGTCCGTCTTGAACGCAACTTCCTTGGTGTAGAAGAAGGTGAAGAAGATGATCATGGCCGAGAAGAACAGCAAATAGAGTGGCTGACCGGGGCCAAAATAGGCAAGGATGGTCGACATGACCGGACCGGCCTGACCCGACGAGAAGGTCGAGATCGTTGTCGGCAGCAGCAGCAGCGCCGAGGCAAAGATCGCCGGGATAACGCCCGCGGGGTTCACCTTGATCGGCAGGTGGGACGAGCCACCGTCATACACCTTCATGCCAACCTGACGACGCGGATACTGGATGTGCACCTTACGCAGCGCGCGTTCCATGAACACGACGAAGGCAATTACGGCGATCATCATGACGATAACACCGATGATCACAGCAGGGCTGATCGCACCCGAACGACCCGAGGCCAGGAATTGCGCCAGTGCGGCGGGGATCTCGGCCACGATGCCGACGAAGATGATCAGCGAAATACCGTTTCCGATGCCGCGCGCGGTGATCTGCTCACCCAGCCACATCAGGAACATGGTGCCGCCAACCAGCGTAATCACACAGGCTGCGATGAAGAACGAACCAGGGTTGGTGACCAGATCGCCAGCTTGCAACGAGTTCGCCAATGCGAAGGCCTGCCCCGTGGCCAGCAGAACGGTGCCATAGCGGGTGTACTGGTTGATCTTCTTGCGGCCTTGCTCGCCCTCTTTCTTCAGCTGCTTCAGCGGCTCCCACATGGAAGACAGAAGCTGCACAATGATCGAGGCCGAGATGTACGGCATGATACCAAGGGCAAATACGCCCATCCGGCTTAGCGCACCGCCGGTGAACATACCCAAGACGCCGGCGATGCCGGATTGTGCCTGGTCCATGAACTCGCGCAGGGCGTTCGCGTCGATCCCCGGAACGGGAATGAACGTGCCAAGACGATAGATGATCAGAAGCCCGATCGTGAAGAAGATGCGCTGGCGAAGCTCGGTCGCCTTGCCGAAGGCGCTCCAGCTCATGTTCGACGCCATTTGTTCTGCTGCAGATGCCATAAGGCCCCCTTGGATCAAGAAAAACGCCGCCGGACCGTTCCCGGCTCCGGCGGCGCTTGAAAACGTGATTAGACATGTAAGGCGCTGGGGCGCGCCTCACAAGGTCTTATTCAGCCGCAGCCGGAGCAGCGACGGTCAACTTACCGCCAGCTTTTTCGACAGCTTCAACAGCCGATTTCGACGCACCGGTTACGGTGATGTTGGCTTTGGCGGTCAGTTCGCCTTTGGCCAGAACGCGAACACCGTCCAGCTTGCGACGGACCAGGCCCGAAGCAACCAGAGTGTCTTCGGTGATGTCACCAGCGTCCAGTTTCTTCTCGTCGATGAACTTCTGGATCAGGCCCAGGTTGATCACAGCGAACTTCTTGCGGTTCGGCTTGTTGAAGCCACGCTTGGGAAGACGCTGGTAGAGGGGCATTTGGCCGCCTTCGTAGCCGTTGATGGCTACACCCGAACGCGACTTCTGACCTTTGATACCACGGCCACCGGTTTTACCAGTGCCCGAACCGGGACCACGACCAACGCGTTTGCGGGGTTTCGTTGCGCCAGGATTGTCGCGCAGTTCATGCAATTTCATATCGCTTCTCCTTTGCCGGAACTGACCCCAGAAGCGATACGGGGCCAAACACGGCTTTTTTTGGTTTTGATTCTGCAGCCCAAAAGGCCACCGGGGGCGTATAGACGAGCCTTCTGCCCAACGCAAGCCTTCGTGGCTATTTGCGTGCCATCAACCCAACCGCGATGCCGCCCAACACAAGGGTCGAGGCCGTGACCTCGCGCACTCCGACGGTTTCACCCAGCAGGATGACCCCCGCCCCCATGGCGATCACCGGAACCGAAAGCTGGACGAGCGCGCCGGTGCTGGCGCCCAGCTTTGGCAACACGCGATACCACAGCGCATAGCCAAGGCCCGATGTGATGGCACCTGATGTGATGGCCAGAAGGATGCCGGGGGTGGACAACGCCTCGCCCCAGATGAATGGCAGCGTGGCGATCAGCACGATGGGCGTGGCAAAGATGAAATTCCACCCGGTCGCTTGAAGCGGTTCAACCGCGCGACGGCCAATCAAGGAATAGATGCCCCACCCGATTGCCGCGGCAGTCATCAAGATCAAGGGGAGCGCAGGGAGCTGCACAGTCTCGGACGGCCAAACCAGATAGGCGAGCCCAAGCATGGACACTGCCATGCCGCCCCACCGTAGCGCCGGGATCCCATCCCCCGCCCGCACCGCGCCCGCAAACATCGTGACCTGCACGATGGCAAACAGCACAAGCGCACCCAGCCCTGCATCCAACGCCACATAGGCGAAAGAGAAGCCCAGAAGATAGGTCGCCAACGCCCCGGCCGAGATCCAATCAGGCGCAGGGCGTTTGGGCGCAACCTTCTGTCCCAACACCATCAACACCCACAACATAACCGCACCCGAGATCACGCGGATTGCGGCAAATCCGGCAGGACCAATGGCGCCCTCCGCCAGCCCTGCACGGTTGAGCAGGGAGTTTGCCGCGAAGGCGGTCATGGTGAGGAGGGTGAGAAGGAAGAGTCGCATGGTAGGTTTTGAAGTTGTTTAAGAGTTAGCTAGCAGCATTTGCAGATTAACGCACTTCACGTACGAGTGTACGGACATGCCCCCCGTCGCTCCCTCATTCATTGCGAAAGTCTTCAGGTCTTGTTCTCGTGGTCTTTTCTTTCAGTGGCTCGAATGCCGTTGTCATTCGGCAACACTAAATTTAGCACTCGACCGCGGCCTGTAGGTAAGACGGCTGCAGACTGCTTTGCTGATATTCAGCTTCAACAACCCTACAGCGAGATACTTGTTCAATGGCGCGTACCTGAAGAGGTTTAAGGGTGCTCAGTGCCGGAATGATCGAAACGGCCTTATCGGAAATCCACCACGCCGCCCAGTGATCACTGTTAGGAACGACACCAATTTTCTCACCATCAATTACTACATCTACTCTTTGTGGGTGACTTACGTTTGCTGCAACGCTGCCCTCGCATCCGGCCAAAAGCGACAAGGCAAGAGCTGCCATTCCTACTCTCTTCATTATTTCCCCTATACTTAAATTCCAGTCCCAAGTTCGCAACAATGGCCATAGTTCTCTGCTCAGATCAATTAATAATAGAAATACACTCGTCAGGTTCTTGGGTTGTCGATGCATCCCTTTCAACTATATCGCTCCCTCGGCAACAATCAGCAACGAAGCAGACAACTAAGCCCCCCCTTCACGCAGAACGCCGCGCTCATTTCTGAGCGCGGCGTTTTGTTTTGTTCTGATCATCGAATTGAGAGGATACGTTATTTGGTTCTTTATTAGGTTTGGCGGTGACCTACTCTCCCACGCCTTAAGACGCAGT
>NZ_JALKBE010000006.1 GCF_023015885.1 Aliiroseovarius sp. S1123 | reverse complement strand
CACTACAACACCAAACGACCGCATAGTGCTCTGGGCTACCGCCCACCGGCCCCTGAAACCATCGTCCCGATGGAACAAACGCCAATCATGCACTAACATTCAAACTGGACCATTTAGGTGGGGCTGATCAGTTTTTGCGGGACCGAGGTCGTCGCCTTGGATGACAATCCCGAGCTGCGCATCCTGACCATCCAATTCATTGATCTTGTCGGGTCCACCGCCTTTGCGAACTCGACCGAACTTGAAACCTATGACGACACCATTGCCGCGTTTCATCAGCAGGTGAACGAAACGGTCGAGACTTATCGCGGCAGGGTGCTGCAGCGCTATGGCGACGGGGTGCTGTCCTGCTTCGGACTGGACCATGACGGCGAGGATTCGGCCCTGTCGGCGATTGCCTCGGGCCTGTCGATTGCCAAATCCATGCCCGAGCGGGTGAACGGGTTGCAGGTACGTGTAGGCATCGACACCGGCCAGATCATGTGTCGCGTTGGCCAACAAGGCGCGCTGTTCCCGCAGCTGACCGGGCTGCATGTGAACCGTGCTTCGCGGTTGCAGGAACAGGCACCAGTGGGCGGGGTAGTTATCTCGGGCCAGACGAAATCCTTCCTGTCGCGGCTTGCACGTCTTGATGAGGCCGCGCATGACACGCGCCTTTTGAAAGGCATCGACCAACCGGTCGAGCTTATCGAAGTCACCGGCTTCCAATTCCAAGAGGATCACACACAAGATTCAGACCTTCTGGAGCGCGACAAGGAACTTGCGCTTCTGCAAAACGACACCAGCCGCGCCCATGCGATCATTGGTCCGGCGGGTATCGGCAAGACCGTGCTTCTGGATGCCTTCAGCCGCACCCAGAAAAACGCCGGGATCGTCCGGATTGATGCCCGCGCCAACCTTCAGCAATCCGCGCTCTTCCCCGTGGTGGAAACCCTACGGCGCGAGCTGGATCTGCATGCGCAATCTTCGCTCGAGGATCTGGAGACGCAGTTTAAATCAATCGGGGTCACACTCGAAGATCAAGACATCATGGTGGTGGCCGGGCTGCTTGGCCTGCAGGCCGCCCAGCCCGTTCTTCTGACCCCCGAGCAACTACAATCACGCAGGATCACTCTGGCAACCCGCGCGCTTGCGGGACTGGCGCAGGCCCGCACCGCCGCCTTGACCTTTGATGACCTGCATTGGTTCGATGAAGGCACGATTGCCGTGCTGCAGGCCCTTATGCAGGCCGAGGGCACGCCGCCCCGCATCGTTGTCACCAGCCGCCCGTCCGAGAAGATAGATACGCTTTTGGAGAACGCGCCGGTCACACCGGTCCATCTGGCCCCTCTGTCCGACGAAGCTGCACAGGAAGCCCTGTCTGCCCATCCCGATCTGGACGACGCCAAACGCGCCCGGATCATCGAAGCGGCCGAGGGCAATCCCCTGTTCCTGTCGGCACTCGCCACCCATGCGCGCCAGTTCGGGGACGAAGGCGGGTCACAACAGCTGCCCCAAACGATCGAGGCCACCTTTCAGGCCATCATCAACGGCTTCGGTGCCCTGCGCGACGTGATCCAATGCGCCTCTATCTTGGGACGCGATTTCCAGCCCGAGCGGGTCGCGCATCTGCTGCCTGACCGCCCCAACCTTGACGACGAGCTGCGTGTTTTGACCATTCGCGGCATCTTCAATCCCTATGCCGAAGGTGCCTTGTTCTTCGACCACATCCTGCTGCGCGATGCGGCGTATGAGATGATCCCGGGCAAGCGCCGTCGGTCCTTGCACAAGACATTTGCCGATGCCATGCAGACCCATGACCCGGCCTATTGCGCCACTTATCCGCATTTGATCGCGGACCACCGTATTGCCGCGCGCGACCACGAAAACCTTCCCGCGGCGTGTATCGCGGCGGGCATCCACATGCTTATGGCGGTGAACTTTGACCAGTCCATGGCCTATCTGGATCACGCGCGTGCGAATATGGAAGATCAAGCCGCGCCCGAGCAGGTCTCACGCCCCGAGTACCTGCCTATCCTATCGCTTTTGGCCAGCGCCACGGTGCAACGCATGGGCTTCTCGCACCCTATGGTTTTGGAACGGTATCAGCTGCTGGAAGATGCCATCGCCTATGCCCAGGGCACCGACCGCCAGCGCATGACCGCACTATACGGACTGTTTGCCCATCGCATCATCAACGGTCGCGTTCGCGACAGCGGCGAGTATGTCGAGATGATGGAGAAGCTTGCACGTGATGGCGATGACGAACTGAAAGTCATGTGGTTGGTGAATGAAACTGCCCATGCGCTCTATTCAGGCCAGTTTGATCTGGCGGCAGAACGAAGTACTCAGCTGAAATCCATCTACCGCGTCGAAGATCACGGCCGCCTGTTCCTAGAACTGGGGGCAGACCCGCTGGCCTCGGTCCTGTCGGCAGATGCCCATGTGGCAAGCCGCGAAGGCGATTTGGACGGGGCGCAAGCCGCGATGTCACAGGCCCAAGAACACCTGAAAGCAATCGGAGCTATTACGCAGATCCCGTGGATCCATATTTTCGGCGGACAGGCCCTGCTGGCGGGGGGACATCTGGATCTGGCGGTGCAGGAAGTGCAGGCCGGGATCGAGATTGCCGACGAACAACAAGCGCAATTCTGGTCGTTGATCGGACGCGTCTGGATAACGATTCTGCAGATCTATCAGGGTAACACCACCGAAACCCCAGCCATGCTGGAGATGTTGACCGAGCAAGCCAGCATGATTGGTGCAAACCTGAACGCTCCCTTCTACAAGGCGGCGCTGGCGAAGGCACATCTGGCGAACGGAGATGTCGAAACAGCGCAAACACTGTTGGAACAAGCCGAACATTTGTCTGAGTCTGCAGGCGAGCACGAGTGGGACAGCTCCATCCGCGATATCCGGACAGAGCTTTCACAAGTTGCGTCTGGTGTGTCGGCGCCTCTGGACCTGAGAACCCAGAGTTGACGTAGCGCCTCACCACTCACGGCAGCCAATAATGGCACAACCAAACCCCGTCCGTCATCTGACGGGGGAAGACACTCAGGCACCCCGGAGGTCGGGATTAATTCTCACTCCAAAACGCCGTTTCCAGCGCCACCCAAAGCGAGCTCTATCTATCTAAGCGTGCTAAAATAACTTTCCCCAAAAGCTTTCAGCGTCTTCTTCTTTTGAATAGCATGCGCGCTACACCGTACCTGTGACGCACGTCACAGCTTGGCGAAATCAGAAGAATTTTCCTCTATTTCTACTTATTGGTGCTAACTGGAAGCTTGGGTCAGTGATCGTCGCCTTGAGCGAATTCTTTAAGGCGTTGCTGATCCTCGATCACGACAAACCCCTTTTCAAACCGGGCGACGCCGTCCTTGGCCCAGACCTTCAATTGCCGGTTCACATTCTCACGCGTCAGGCCGGCATAGGCCCCAAGCCAGCTTTGACTAGCCTTTACGGCAAGCTGACCATCTTCGCTATGAACCGAATTTGAAAGCAATCTGAGAAGGCAGGCCGCAAGACGGGCCTGTCCGCTTTGCATGATCTGCACCTCGAACATCTCGGACGCATTGCGGGCTTTCTGGCACAGGGCTTCGATCACCAAGATGGCACTGTCGGGGTCCTCGCGAAACAATTGCAGCACGTCCTGACGCTGCACCTCGATCGCCTCCATGGTCTCAAGGGCAACCACATCGGCGCTGCGCGGGCCGCCATCCAGGCACGCAATATCACCCAGAACATCGCCAGCCTTGGCCACGCCCAGAATGGACTTCTGCCAGACCGCGGTGGTCACGCTGATCTCGGCAGTCCCAGACGAGACGATCAAAAGCGTCAAGCCGGGATCGCCAAAGCGAAACACCACATCCTTGTTCTTGTAGATGCGCGCATGTCCACGCTGACGCAGACGCTCCAGTGCTCCGGCGCCAATTGAGCTTAAAACCATGAAATCCCCAACTTAAGGTCTTCTCAGATTAGGGATCATCGCACCAAGGTCAACTGAATGCACACCGAAGGCTACAACTTTTAAGTGACGGTTCCGTAAACGTAAAATGCCCCGAGCCAACATTGCTCGGGGCATTTTGATGTGTCTGTTCGGGTAACCCGGGCGGTTTATCCGCCGAAGTCATCCAGCATGATGTCTTCGCGATCCACGCCCAGATCAAGCAGCATGTTGATCACGGACTGGTTCATGATGGGCGGACCACACATGTAGTATTCGCAGTCTTCAGGGTTCGGGTGATCCTTCAGATACTCGTCGTGCAGGACGTTGTGGATGAAGCCGGTATAGCCTCCCCAATCGTCCTCGGGCAGCGCATCCGACAGGGCCACATGCCATGTGAAGTTCGGGAATTCCGCAGCCAAACTGTCGAAGTCTTCAACGAAGAACATCTCTTTCTTCGAGCGTGCACCGTACCAGAAGGTGATCTTGCGATCCTTGTTCTTCAGACGCTTCAGCTGGTCAAAGATGTGCGAGCGCATGGGGGCCATACCGGCACCACCACCGATAAAGACCATTTCCTTCTCGGTCTCGCGGGCAAAAAACTCGCCAAACGGACCCGAGATGGTGACTTTGTCGCCTGGCTTCAGGTTGAAGATATAGGACGACATCTGCCCCGGAGGAATGCCCTGCGATCCCGGCGGCGGCGAGGCCACACGCACGTTCAGCATGATCAGGCCCTTTTCATCCGGATAGTTCGCCATCGAATACGCACGTTCGATCGGCTCGCCCACAGTGCTTTCGTACTGCCACAGGTTAAACTTGTCCCAGTCCTCGTGATACTCTTCGCCAATGTCGAACTCTTTATAGTTCAGCTTGTGCGCAGGCGCTTCGATCTGGATGTAGCCACCCGCGCGGAAGTTCACGTCTTCGCCTTCCGGCAGCTGAAGAACCAAGTTCTTGATGAAGGTCGCGACGTTGTCGTTGGAACGCACGGTGCATTCCCACTTTTTAACGCCGAACACCTCTTCCGGGACTTCGATTTCCATGTCCTGCTTCACGGCCACCTGACAGGACAGGCGGTCGCCACAGGCGGCCTCGCGTTTGGTAATGTGGCTTTCCTCGGTCGGCAGGATCGAGCCGCCACCCGAGTGGATTTTCACGCGACACTGCGCACAGGTCCCGCCGCCGCCACAGGCCGACGGTACGAACAGCTGCTGTTCGGCAAGTGTCTGCAAAAGCTTGCCGCCCGCAGGGACCGAAATCGTCTTTTCGCCGTTCACAACGATGTTCACGTTGCCCGTCGAAACCAGCTTCGAGCGCGCGGCCAGAATGATCGAGACCAGCGCCAAAACGATCAGGGTGAAAAGGATGATGCCAAGGCTAAAGGTTGCCATATCTTTTTGCCCCTTACAGTTTCACGCCAGAGAAGGACATGAAGGCCATAGCCATCAGTCCTGCGGTGATGAAGGTGATCCCCAGCCCTTGCAGGCCGTCCGGGATATCCGAATACTTCAGCTTTTCGCGCACACCTGCCATTGCGGTGATGGCCAGTGCCCAGCCAAAGCCCGACGAGATGCCATAGGTCACCGATTCTGCGAAGTCATAGCTGCGTTCCACCATGAACAGCGAGCCACCCAGGATGGCGCAGTTCACCGTGATCAGCGGCAGGAACACACCCAGTGCGTTGTAAAGCGGCGGGAAGTACTTATCCAAAACCATCTCGAGGATCTGCACCAGTGCGGCGATCACGCCGATATAGGAAATCAGACCAAGGAAGGTCAGATCGACATCCGCAAAGCCCGCCCAGCTGAGCGCACCGGGGGCCAGCAAGTAGGTCAGGATAAGGTTGTTGGCCGGAACCGTGATCGACTGTACGACCATGACCGAAATGCCCAGGCCAATCGCGGTCGAGATCTTCTTGGACACGGCGATGAAGGTACACATGCCAAGGAAGAAGGACAGGGCCAGGTTTTCAACGAAGATCGCCTTCACGGCGAGGGAAAGAAGCGCTTCCATCAGTGAGCCTCGACCGTTTGAATTTTGTATTCACGTTCTTCGACCTGACCGGGTTTCCATGTGCGGAAGGCCCAGATGATCAGACCGATGATGAAGAACGCCGACGGGGGCAGAAGCAGCAGGCCGTTGGGGACATACCAGCCACCGTTGTTCACGGTCTCCAGAATGGTTACACCAAACAGGCTTCCCGAGCCAAAGAGCTCGCGGATCACGCCGACCAGCATCAGGATCAGGCCATAGCCCAGACCGTTGCCGACGCCGTCGATGAAGCTGTCGATGGGGCCGTTCTTCATGGCGAACGCCTCGGCGCGGCCCATCACGATACAGTTGGTGATGATCAGACCGACGAAGACCGATAGGGTTTTCGAAATCTCGTAAGCGAATGCCTTCAGCACCTGATCCACCAGAATAACCAGCGACGCGATGATCACCATTTGAACGATAATCCGGATCGACCCGGGGATCTGGCTGCGGATCATCGAAATGAACATCGACGAGAACGCGGTTACCAGCGTCACCGCAATCGCCATTACGAAAGCGACCTGAAGCGACGAGGTCACCGCCAGCGCCGAACAGATCCCCAGCACCTGCAAGGTGATCGGGTTGTTGTCGACCAACGGGTCGATCAGCATCTCTCTGCGTTTATGGGCCATTAGATATCCCCCGCTTTCAGATTTGCCAGGAAGGGAGCATAGCCGCTTTCACCCATCCAGAAATTCAGAAGGTTATGAACACCCGCCGTGGTCAGGGTCGCCCCTGCCAGTGCATCGATGTGATAATCAGCACCCGCCGCAGGCGCGGTTTTCGTCACGCTGATTTGAAGCTGCCCACTTTCGTCGGCCAGCTTTTTGCCATTCCAAAGCGACTTCCAACGCGGGTTGTCGACCTCGGCGCCCAGACCCGGGGTCTCGGCATGTTCATAGAATTGCAGTGCGAAGATGTCGTTGCCGTTCTCTTCCAGCGCAATGAAACCGTAAAGCGTCGACCACAGGCCATAGCCGTGGATCGGCAGGATCACCTTGTCGATCTCGCCTGCGTCGTCGCGCAGCAGATAGACGGTGACGAACTTGCCCTGACGCACAATGCCCGCAGGGTCGTCGTCCAGTGCGACCGAGGTCGCGGGATCGTCGGCCGCGGAACGGTCATCAAAGCTGGCCGGATCAAACGCGTCGGTGAAGGCCCCGGTTTCCAGTTCCAGAATGCGGGGCTCAAAAGCTTGGAAGCTTTCGACCACATCTTTGTCCGGATCGTAGATGCCCGCGACCTGCAGAATGTTGATCTGCTTGTCTTTCAGCGCGTTGACCTCTTGCAGCGGGCGCAGGGCGACTGCTGCTGCCGACACGATCATCGAGGCGACAAGGCAGAGCGCCACAGCCACGAAGACCGTTTTGCCAACCGAGTCGGCGGGCGCATCAAGGAAACGGCGAATGGGGCCTTTGGTGGTGTTCAGATCGTTATCAGACATGGCGTTTTGCCCTGCGTTTGATGTTGGCCTGAACGACGAAATAGTCGATCAGCGGAGCGAAGACGTTGCCGAACAGGATCGCCAGCATCATGCCTTCCGGGAAAGCCGGGTTGATGACGCGGATCATCACGACCATGAAGCCGATTAGCGCGCCATAGATATAGCGGCCCATATTGGTGTGTGCGCCGGAAACGGGCTCGGTCACCATGAAGACCAGACCGAAGGCATAACCGCCCAGCACAAGGTGCCAGTACCACGGCATGGCAAACATCGGGTTGGTGTCGGAACCGATTGCGTTTAGCAGCAGCGAGAAGCCGATCATGCCAGCCAGACAGCCCACCACCATGCGGTAGTTGGCGATCTTGGTGACCAAAAGGAAGATCAGACCAAGGATGGCGGCCAGGGTCGAGGTCTCGCCCATCGAGCCGGGGATGAAGCCATAGAAGCTGTCCCACCAGGTAATGCCGCGTGCCGCCAGGGCCTGAACGCCGTCCGATGCCGAGACAGCCAGAGCGGTTGCGCCAGTAAAGCCGTCGACCGGCACCCAGACGCTGTCACCTGACAGCTGCGCCGGATAGGCGAAGTACAGGAACGCACGGCCGGTCAGTGCCGGGTTCAGGAAGTTCTTGCCGGTGCCGCCGAAGACCTCTTTGCCGATCACCACACCGAAGATGATGCCCAGCGCGACCTGCCACAGGGGCGTCGTTGCCGGCACAATTAGCGCGTAAAGCATTGAAGAGACAAGGAAACCTTCGTTCACCTCGTGCTTGCGAACAGTGGCGAAGATCACCTCGAAGATACCGCCGGCGACCAGCGTGACGATGTAGATCGGCAGGAAGTAAAGTAGACCGTGCACCATGTTGGCAAAGGCGTTGGCCGGGTTGAACCCGATGCCCAAGGCCTCGATGATCGCCGCACGCCAGCCCGATGCACCAAACTCGGCAATCGCCATATTGGTCTGGAAGCCCGTGTTATAGAGCGCCATCAGGATACAGGGGATCGTCGCGATGACCACGTAGGTCATGATGCGCTTCATATCGACGTAAGACCGCGCATGAGGCGCAGCAGTCGTTACCGTTTTCGGCGTGTAAATGAAGCTTTCCACCATCTCGTAGATGGGGAAGTACTTTTCCCATTTACCGCCCTTTTCGAAGTCCGGTTCGATCCGATCGAAAAAATTACGCAAGCCCAAAGGTCTACCCCTCTTTCTCGATCTTGGTCAGGCTGTCGCGAAGCGCCATCCCGTATTCATATTTCGCAGGACAGGCAAAAGCGACGAGGCCCAGGTCCTCTTCGTCCAATTCAAGCGCGCCCAGCGCCTGTGCCTGATCCGTGTCCATCACCAGAAGAGCGCGCAGAAGCTGGGTGGGCAGGAAATCCTGCGGCATCAGTTCTTCAAACGTGCCGGTGGGCACCATCGCGCGGCGACCGCCGTTCAGGTTCGAGGTCAGCGGATACTCGCGCTTGGCAAAGGCCGAGCCCAGAACCGGCTGAACCGCATATTTAGCGAACATCGGGCGGATCCAACCCATCGGGATCTGCTTCTTGTCCTCTTCAATCAAGGTGATCTGGCGGGCGTAGCGGCCAAGATAGCCATCCGCGCCCTCGCCTGCCCGACCGCTAAGGACCGAACCCGAGATCATGCGCACCGGCAGATCGCCGGGCACGTCACCAGCGGACAGATCGACCATCGAGGCGCCCGCGATCGTGCGGATCAGGCGCGGGTTGGCGCAAGCCGGGCCAGCCAGCGAAATGATGCAGGACGCATCATAAGTGCCAGTTGCCAGCAAGCGACCAATGACGATCACATCCTGATAGTTGATGGTCCAAACCGTCTTGTCCGCGCGGGGCGGCTCAAGGAAATGCATATGCGTGCCGGACAGGCCAGCGGGGTGCGGGCCTTCAAATGCGGCAGCTTCCACGCCAGCGATGTCTTGACCCGGCAGGGTCACACCTTCGGCCTGACACAGATAGGTCTTGCCGTCGCTCAGCGATGCAACGGCTTCCAAACCCTTGGCAAATGCTTCGGCATCTTCTGCGATGATCACGGCGGGATCGGCAGCCAGCGGCTCGGTATCCATGGCGTTCACATAGATTGCAGCCGGGCGAGTCGCCGGATCGGGTACTTTAGAATAGGGACGCGTGCGGAACGCGGTCCACAGACCGGCAGCGCACAGGCGTTGGGTCAGACCCTCGGGCGTAGCAGCGTCACCGACAGACGAGAAGTCAACTGCAGGCGCTGCGCCGTCCTTCACTTCAATCTCGATGCTGATCAGCTTACGGCGCGCGCCGCGGTTGACGGCTTTGACCGTACCCGCCACCGGCGAGACGACTTGCACATCCGGCATGTCTTTACTGATCAGAATCGGGGAACCCGCTCCAACCGCATCACCTTCAGCGACAAGAATTCGTGGCTTCCATCCGATGTAATCATCACCAAGAATGGCAACCGACTGCGGACTCGGCCCTTGTTCGACGCCGCCATTGGGCGCACCAGAGATCGGAATATTCAATCCTTTGCGTAGCCTAAACCGCTGCACAGTGTTCACCTCTTCAGATTGACTTGCAGCTATATGCAATATGTGGGCCGTGGTCGAAAGGGTCTTTTTACAAAGTTTAGGTCATTTTCTTGTTGAAAAGACCATTATTGTCTAAGACAAGCCTCACTGAACATTCAAATACGACCCGTTCGCGACTGAAAGAGGTTCTCCTGTGCCCGACATGATCAAATTCTCACGCCGTTCCATCCTGTTCATGCCGCTGGCCCTGGCCGCGTGCAAAGGGTCTGCCGCTCGTGTCTTCAACCTGTCGGGCCTGACCATGGGCACCACATATAATGTCGTCGCGATTGACGCATCGAAAAGCGTGAACGAAGCAGACGTGAAAGCCGCCATCAACGGCGCGCTGGCGGAAGTGAACCAGCAGATGTCGAACTGGGACGCCAACTCCGAAATCTCGCGCTTCAACGCTGCTGCCAACACTGCGCCGGTTCAGGTCTCGCCCGAACTGGCACATGTGATGAAGGCTGCCGACACCGTATATACCGCCAGCGAAGGTCGCTTCGACACCACGATGGGTCCGCTGATCGAACTGTGGGGCTTTGGTGCTCCGGGCAAAACGCCGATGCCGCAGCAGGCCGAGATCGACAACGCGCTGGCCGCTGTGGGTCACCACAACACCATCAGCGTGGGCGCAGACGCACTGCAGAAGAAACAAGCCGACGCGCAGGTCTATCTGGCCGCCATCGGCAAGGGCTATGGTGCTGACCGCGTAGGTCAGGCGCTAGAAGCTTTCGGCATCACCGACTATCTGGTTGAGATCGGCGGCGACCTGTATGCGTCGGGCCGCAACCCCGATGGTCTGCCCTGGCAGATCGGGATCGAGACCCCGGCATCGCTGAACAACGGCATCTTTGACGTGGTTGGCATCTCGGGTCTGGGTCTGGCCTCGTCCGGCGACTATCGCAACTATTTCGAACAAGACGGTCAGCGCTATTCGCACGTGATTGATCCGGCCACCGGCCAGCCGATCACGCACCGCACTGCCTCGGCCACTGTACTGGCTGAAAACTCAATGATGGCAGACGCTTGGGCAACCGCGATGCTGATCTTGGGCCGCGAGCGTGGTCTGGAAATCGCAGCCCAGCACGACGTCGCTGTGCTGTTCGTTGAACGTGATACCGAGGCAACCAGCCTGCAGTTCAAATCGTCCGCAAGCGACGCCTTCACGCGCCTGACCGCGTAACAATCGGAGAGCTTCATGGCCACCTTCCTTCTGACCTTCGGCGCATTGCTTGTCATCATGCTGGGCATGGCCCTTGGCGTGATCATGGCGGGCAAGACGATCAAAGGCAGTTGTGGTGGCCTGAACGCCATCAGCGATGCGGATCAATGCCTTGTGTGTAGCAAGGAAATCGACCCCAACAGCCCCTTGCGCGAGCGCCTGACACAGTGCCCGCGCAAAAAGAAGATGTTGGAGCAGATGCAGGCTGAAAGCTAAGCCGCACGCACGATATACTGATGGAAGGGGCCCTGCCCCTAGCCTGCCCCGGCCAAGGGGACAAACCCCAATACCAGCAGCCCAGCAGCTGTCAGAACACCGTAGATCCACAGCAAATAGCGTGGGCCTTCGGTCTTCCACACACGTCGATATTGATAGCCGCAAAAGCAGGCCATCACGAAGATCACCGTCGCGACCGGGGATGAAAGTGCAAGCTGCGACATTTTTTATCTCCTGAAATCGATTGGCTGGGTTATGCTTCCTATGTGTGCGAACCGCAACAGTTCTAGGGAGGACAGCAAAACATGCCCACATCGTATCAGGCCCCCATGCGTCAGGATCGAAAAGGGACGAAGAGCCAAAGCCAGGATCCATCCAGCAATCTCAAGGCGAAAACAGCCGTGGTTGGGGACATCCTGAACAGCAAGGGTGGCGATGTGATTGCCATTCGGCCGCAAGAGACCTTGGGCCGTGCCGTAGAAGTGCTGCGCGACAAGCGAATCGGTGCCTTGGTCGTCACCGACAGCACCGGCGCGCTGTGTGGCATCCTGTCAGAACGCGATATTGTGCGGAAACTGGCCGACACGCCGGGCCAGACCCTGCCCCAGTTGGTCGAAGACGTCATGACCAAAGAGGTCCAGACCTGCGGCACGGACGACCCCTTGGTCTCGGTTCTGAAACGGATGAGCGACGGGAAGTTCCGCCACATGCCTGTGATGGGCGACGCCGGACCGATCGGCATGGTCACCATCGGCGACGTCATTACGCACCGTTTGAACGAGGTCGAGCACGAAGCCCTGCAGCTAAAGCAGTTGATTGTCGGCTAAGCGATCCGTCTGCAAATCCAAGAACATGGTCACGCGCGGCAAAGGGTCCGCGCGTTTCTGTTTGGGCCGATAGAACACCTGCAAACGTGTGTGCATTGCAGCTTCAAAATCATCTTCTAAGGGAAGTTTACGATGGTGCTGTGAGGGAGGATTGAACTCCCGACCTCACCCTTACCAAGGGTGCGCTCTACCACTGAGCTACCACAGCGTCCTATCGTGAGCGGCTGACTAAACGTATTCGCTGACGTGTGCAAGGGTATTCTGGACCCTTTTTTCATTCCGCGTTACAGAAGAGCCCATGGAGCGGAAAAACACACCTCAAAAGCCCACAAATAAAGGGGCGGATCGTGAAGCGCGGCTAAAAGCTGCCTTGAAAGCGAATATGGGTCGGCGCAAGGCGCAGGCCAAGGCACGGGCCGCGTCGGAAGACGAAGCGGCGGAAAATGAACAGAATAATAGGTAAGGCAGGTATATGGATTCGATTGTAGTGACCGGCGGCAGCGAGCTGCGTGGTGAAATTCCGATTGCAGGAGCGAAGAACGCCTGCCTGACCCTGATGCCCGCAACGATTCTGTCAGAAGAGCCTCTAACCCTGACCAACGCGCCGCGCCTGTCGGACATCAAGACGATGACCCAGCTTCTGGAAAGCCTTGGAGCCGAGGCTGCGTCGATGCAGGACGGTCAGGTGCTAACCTTGTCCAGCCACGATCTGGACAACCACGTTGCTGATTATGACATCGTGCGGAAGATGCGGGCCTCGAATTTGGTTCTGGGTCCAATGCTGGCGCGCTTGGGCCATGCGGTTGTATCGCTGCCCGGCGGCTGCGCGATTGGCGCCCGCCCCATGGACCTGCACATCTTTGGCCTTGAGAAGCTGGGCGCCGAGATCGAACTGAAAGACGGCTATCTGCACGCCAAGGCACCGCGCGGGCTGAAAGGTGCCGAGATCGAACTGGCCTTTGCCTCGGTTGGCGCGACCGAGAACATCCTGATGGCCTCGACCCTGGCTAAAGGCACCACCGTCATTCGCAACGCAGCCCGCGAACCGGAAATCGTCGATCTGGCCGATTGCCTGCGCAAAATGGGTGCGCAGATTGAAGGCGACGGCACCTCGGAAATCGTCATTCAGGGCGTCGACCGCCTGCACGGCGCGACTCACCCCGTTGTCACCGACCGGATCGAGCTTGGCACCTATATGTTGGCCCCCGCCATCGCTGGTGGCGAGGTGGAATGTCTGGGCGGCAAGATCTCGTTGGTGGAAAGCTTCTGCGAGAAGCTGGACGCGGCAGGCATCCACGTGGAAGAAACCGAACGCGGCCTGAAGGTTGCGCGCCGCAATGGTCGCGTCTCTGCCGTGGATGTCACGACTGAACCCTTCCCCGGCTTCCCCACCGACCTGCAGGCCCAGATGATGGCCATGCTGTGTACGGCCGAGGGGACCTCGACCCTGCACGAAACCATCTTCGAGAATCGCTTCATGCACGCCCCCGAATTGATGCGCATGGGCGCGAATATCGAAGTGCATGGCGGCACGGCCACCGTACATGGCGTTGAGAAGCTGAAAGGGGCGCCAGTGATGGCGACCGATCTGCGCGCGTCCGTGTCTCTGATCTTGGCGGGTCTGGCTGCTGAAGGCGAAACCGTCGTCAGCCGCGTCTATCACCTTGATCGCGGGTACGAGAAAGTTGTGCGTAAACTGTCCTCGATCGGGGCCAAAGTCGAACGCGTGAAGGAGTGACCGACATGCAAGATGCACGGTTCGAAGACGGCGGCGAGAGCGCCCTGAAATTGGCGGCGCTGGATGCGGCGGACCTTGAGGTTATCTCGGCGCTTGCGCAGGACGCGGTGTTTCCCGCGTCCGAGATCTCGTGGAATCCCGCCCAACGTCGCTTTGCGCTGTTGATCAATCGCTTCCGTTGGGAAGACAAAAAAGCCGCCGAGGCACGTGGTCGACCCGTCGAACGGGTGCAATCGGTGTTGTCCGCCTCGGATGTTCTAAAAGTGCAAAGCCAAGGGGTTCAGAAGGGCGACAAGGACATGATCTTGTCGCTTTTGTCTCTGTCCTTCATCCCCGGCGACGACGGGATGGGACGGATCGAGCTGGTTCTGGCGGGCGATGGCGCGATTGCGCTCGACGTCGAAGCACTGGACGTGACCCTGCAAGACGTCACCCGTCCTTATATCGCGCCCTCGAAACATGCGCCCGAGCACGACCTGTCCGAGTGATTCCCCCAAGCCCGCTTGAAGCCATGCCGCGCCGCAGCTAAAACGGCGCAAAGGAGAGCGCCATGCCCCAGTTTCTAAACAGCCTAGATGCCGATTTCGAAGCCCGCTTCACCGCGCTTCTGTCGATGAAGCGTGAAGACAGCCCGGATGTGGATGCCGTCGTTGCCGGGATCATTGCGGATGTGCGCGAACGTGGGGATCAGGCGGTGATCGACCTGACCTCGAAGTTCGACCGCATGGACCTAACGCCCGCGACATTGCGCTTCTCGGAAAAAGAGATCGAGGCTGAATGCGCCAAGGTCTCGGAAGAAGATCGCGCAGCCCTTGAACTGGCCGCAGACCGCATCCGTGCCTATCACACACGTCAGATGCCTGAAGATCAGCGCTGGACCGACGACAGCGGTGCCGATCTGGGGTGGCGTTGGAGTGCAGTCTCTGCTGCGGGTCTGTATGTCCCGGGCGGGCTGGCCAGCTATCCGTCCTCGGTTCTGATGAATGCCATCCCGGCGAAGGTGGCGGGCGTCGAACGTCTGGCCATTACGGTGCCGACGCCTGATGGGATCTCGAACCCGTTGGTGTTGCTGGCCGCAAAGATCGCGGGCGTGGACGAGGTGTACCGCATCGGCGGCGCGCAGGCCGTGGCTGCGTTGGCCTATGGCACCGACACCATCGTGCCGGTCGACAAGATCACCGGGCCGGGCAACGCCTTTGTGGCTGCCGCCAAACGCCGCGTGTTCGGCAAAGTCGGCATCGACATGATTGCGGGTCCATCAGAGATTCTGGTCATTGCCGACGCGGACAATGATCCCGACTGGCTGGCCCTGGATTTGATGAGCCAAGCCGAGCACGACGAAAGCGCCCAGTCGATTCTGATCACCACGGACGAAGCTTTCGGCCGGAAAGTGGCGGATGCCGTCACGGCGCGTCTTGAAACCCTGGAGCGGCGCGAGATCGCTGGCGCCAGTTGGCGTGACTTTGGCGCGGTGATCACCGTGCCTGATCTGGACGAGGCCGCAGCGCTGTCCAACCGCATCGCGCCCGAGCACCTCGAGCTGTGTGTCGCTGATCCCGAAGCGCTGTCGGACAAATGCGTCCACGCCGGTGCCATCTTCCTTGGACAGTTCACACCCGAGGCCATCGGCGACTATGTTGGCGGTCCAAACCACGTGCTGCCCACCGCGCGGTCGGCCCGCTTCAGCTCGGGTCTGTCGGTGATGGACTTCCTGAAACGTACCACCTTGGCGCGGATGACCCCCGGTGCGCTCGCGGCCATCGGCCCCGCCGCCGAAACCCTCGCCATTTCCGAAAGTCTTGAAGCCCATGGCCTATCCGTGCGCGCAAGGCTTGACGCCCTTAACGATTGACCCTCAGATAGTGCCAATGACCACGAACCGTATCACCCATATCGACATAGACGACACCGGCCTTGCCGCCCCCACGCCCGAAATCGAGCAGGAGCGCAAAGTGGCGATCTTCGATCTGTTGGAAGACAACAGCTTTGATCTGGCCCCGCGCAGCGACCAGCCTGTACCTGATGGCCCTTATCATCTGGCCTTGGCGATCCGCGAAAAGCGCCTGGTGGTCGACGCCAAAACCGAAGCCGGCGATCCGGCAGGCGAGTTCCACCTGTCGCTTGGCCCGTTCCGTCAGGTTGTGAAGGATTACTTCGCGATCTGCGAAAGCTATTTCGACGCCGTGAAAAAGCTGCCTCCCAGCCAGATCGAAGCCATCGACATGGCGCGGCGCGGCATTCACAATGAAGGTGCGCGCGTGTTGCAGGAACGTCTTGAGGGCAAGGCAGACATCGACATCGACACCGCCCGCCGCCTGTTCACCCTGATCTGCGTGTTGCACTGGGGGTAAGCTTGAGCGGTGAACGTCCTCAGTCCGTGCTGTTTTGCTGTGACCACAATTCTGTGCGGTCACCGATGGCCGAAGGGATGATGAAGGCGTTTTACGGCCATGACATCTATGTGCAATCTGCTGGCGTACACAGCGAGCTCGATATCGACGGGTTTTCTGTCGCGGTGTGCGAAGAGTTGGGGATCCAGCTGTCCGGCCACCGGGTACGCAGCTTTGACCAGATGGAAGAATGGGGCGACGACCTGTCCAGCTTTGACCTGATCATCGCATTGTCCCCTGCAAGCCAACGCCGTGCGTTGGAATTGACGCGCGTGTTCCATCTGGACGTGGAATACTGGCCCATCCTTGACCCTACTGGTCTAGGCACACGACGTGACGAAAAGCTGATGAATTACCGGCAAGCGCGGGATCAGATTCGCGACCGGATCATCGAACGGTTTGGCACTCCGACAAAGGATGACTCTTCGGCGTGACGCCGACGACGCATGACGTAGGCAGCAAATCTGGCTTCCCTGCCGAATTCCCTTGAAAACCGGGACGTTTCCCCCCATTTAGTAGGCGCCCACGATGGGTGGGTGAAAATACAGGAGTGAACATGGCCAAGGAAGAACTGCTCGAATTTCCCGGTGTCGTTAAGGAACTCCTGCCGAACGCGACATTTCTGGTCGAGCTAGAGAACGGCCATACGATCATCGCTCACACGGCAGGTAAGATGCGCAAGAACCGCATCCGCGTTCTGGCTGGCGACAAGGTGCAGGTCGAAATGACCCCCTATGATCTGACCAAAGGTCGGATCAACTATCGCTTCAAGTAAGCGCCGTCGCGCATGACGCGTCTTAAACTGATTCTGGGCTCTGGCAGCCCAAGACGGGCCGAGTTGCTGGGGCAGCTCGGCCTTGTTGCTGACGACATCCGCCCGCCGGATGTGGATGAGACGCCCAAAAAGGGCGAGCTTCCATTGAACTATTGCCGCCGGATTGCGGCCTCGAAAGCTGCCGCGATGTCTGTCGCTGCGGACGAGGTTGTGCTCTGCGCCGACACCACCGTCGCGCTGGGCCGCCGCATCATGGGCAAGCCCGAAGATGCAGCCCAGGCCGCCGAGTTCCTTCTGGCCCTGTCTGGGCGCCGTCACCGGGTCATCACCTCGGTCGTGGTGCGCAATGCCACCGGCACCTGGGCCCGCGATGTGGTCACGGATGTCAAAATGAAACGCCTGTCAAATGAAGAGCTGAATGGCTATCTGGCCACCGGCGACTGGCAGGGCAAAGCGGGCGGTTACGCCATCCAAGGCCCCGCAGGCGCGTTCATCCCATGGATTCAGGGCAGCTATACCGCCGTTGTCGGGCTGCCCGTTGCGGAAACCGCGGGGCTACTTCAGGCCGCAGGCTTCCCCCTATACGGAGCAGAGACATGAAGGGCAGCGTGATTGCGCTTGATACCTACAAGGGCCGCATGACCGCGGCGCAAATCACCGACGGGGCGCTGACCGATCTGCTGGTCGAACCGCCCGAGGGCGTCGTGCTGCCGGGCGCCATCTTCCGCGCTATTTGCGACCGCCCGCTGAAGGGCCAAGGCGGCATGATGCTGCGTCTTCCCGACGGACAGACGGGCTTCCTGCGTCAAGGCAAGGGTCTAAAGCCAGGCGAACGCATTCTGGTGCAGGTCACGGGCTTTGGCGAAGACGGCAAGGCTGTTCCGGTCACGCAAAAAGTTCTCTTTAAAAGCCGCTATGCCATCGTCACCCCCGGCGCGCCTGGCATCAATGTCAGCCGCGCGATTCGCGATGACGAGGCCCGTGTGCGTCTGCTGGAAATCGCGCATGAAGTCATGGGCGACGCCGAAGAAGGCCTGATCATTCGTTCGGTCGCCGAAAATGGCTCGGACGATGATGTCGCCGCCGACATTGCCGCAATGCTGGACCTCAGCCGCGCGGTGCTGGCTGATTCTGACGGCGACGCCGAGCTTCTGGTCGACGGACCCGACCCACACGAACTTGCTTGGCGCGAATGGCCTGAGCCGGATCAGCTTGACGCCGCTGAGGGCGCATTCGACCGTCACAACGTGCACGAGATGATCGACGCGGCCCGTGGCTCGTTTGTGCGCCTACCCGGTGGCGCCTCGATGTTTGTTGAACCCACGCGCGCGCTTGTGGCCGTGGACGTCAACACAGGCGGAGACACCAGCCCGGCGGCGGGTCTGAAGGCCAACATTGCCGCAGCCCGTGCCCTGCCCGCCGCATTGAGAAGCCGGGGGTTGGGCGGCCAGATCGTCGTTGATTTTGCCCCCTGCCCCAAGAAAGATCGCCGCCAATTAGAACAGGTCCTGCGCTCTGCTCTGAAAGCCGAGGGTATCGAAACCGCCATGGTCGGCTGGACCCAGCTGGGCCTATTCGAGCTGCAACGCAAACGCGAACGCCTGCCCCTGTCGCGCTGTCTGGAGGCCCGCTAATGCCTTGTCCGATCTGTGAAAAAGACACCGACCCCAAATACCGCCCCTTCTGCTCGCGCCGTTGTGCAGACGTTGATCTGGGCCGCTGGCTGAACGGATCCTATGCCGTCCCGGCAGACAGTCCCGAAGATCTTGACGAGGCCGCCGAAGCCATGTCTCAGGCCCTTCCGTACGAAACTTTGAAGCCGCACTGAAAAACCTTCGAAAAACCGTCTTTTCCCTCTGGACACCGCCGCACCCCGCGTCTAAAACCCGCCCACCCGAACGATGAAACGTTCACCCATGCCCGGGTAGCTCAGGGGTAGAGCAGTGGATTGAAAATCCTCGTGTCGGTGGTTCGATTCCGCCCCCGGGCACCATTTCCATACAGTATAAGTACTCGCTTGAGTCCCAACGTCATTAAATATCAAAATTGGTCTTTACGCCCGAAGATGACATAGAGGCGACGCACAAGAATGCGGCGCATCTGTACTTGGACACCGCTTTGGGTGAGAGGAACGAACCCCGATCTGCGCGGCGGCAGGTTTGGATCAGCAATTAGTCCCAGCTGCATATTGAATCGGGTTGCGCGCGGCTTGTCCGCGGGGCAGTTGCGATTGAAACTGCAGGCCAGAGGGCGATCTATCGGCAGCCCGCTTGCGGCAAAGATCGGGTCGCCGACATGCAAGGACCCATCGCAGCGCGCTTCGATGAATCCGGTATCGTCATCGGCCCAGCGCAATCGCAAATTGAACCGGTGCCAGTCGCCGAACTGCTCGGGCGTGATGCAGGTGCGGCCCATGAAGGTCACGCCATGTCGGGCGTCGAGTTTCAGGTCAAATAGCGGTTGTCCGCCTTCGGCGTTTTCCCAGCGGGCCAGAACAAGTTGGCTGTCTTCTCCGCGCACCCTGCCGCGATAACGCAGCGACGGATCAATCCGAAACTCGAAGCTATAGAGGAACTGTTGGCCCAGTTGCCACTCTACCTGCTGGTCCCAGACTTTGCCGGTCTGGATCGTCGACCGCGTTGTTCTTGTCGCGCAGTCCCCTGGCCCTGTGCGGTCTGAATGCCGTGTGCATTGCCCCTGCCGGATCGAGAAAGCGATAACTCCGTCCCTGCTTTCCGGGGCAAAGACCGAGCGCGGGTTGATGCGGAAATGCGAGGGTACCCAATCTGGAAGGTTTGTAGCGTTTGCAGCCGCGTTCTTCACACCTACTGCATCGGGCGTTTGCTCGATAGAGGTCGTACCGGAACCCGATAGTTCATGGGGCGCATTGGCTTGGCAAGCTGCAAGCAGGACGGCGAGAAACAAGTAGTGTCGCATGACAGAGCCTTTTGTCGTCAATAGGCTGCTCGGCTCAATTCTAATTGGGGCTGGCAGATGCGGGTGCCGGGCTTGTGCGAAGTTTCACGACACGCCGGTTACCGACACTTGCCCCGCGGCGCTGGGAAACGGGATCATCCGGCCAAGCTCTTCGTCATAAAGTTTCCATCGCAGGCATTTCACCCCTTCGATGAAGCTGATTTTTTCGGACCCAATCAAACCGCGTGCTTCCAGATCCTCGTGGGCTTTTCGGATCTTATAGCCCGGGATCTTGGCGTTCAGGTGGTGCAAATCGTGATAGGCGATATCCATTGTCACCACATTGAACAGCCATCCCCAGTCCAGAACCGAAGACCCCTCCAGCGCGGCCTGCTCGAAATTGAGGTCGGGTTTTCGGCCCCAGTGTACATGTTCGAAATTGTGCAGCACGTAGGGGATCAGCCCGCCAAATGTGCACGCAATATAAATTGACCCGATCCAGACCCAGATGCCGGGCCAGCCCGCATAGGCCCAGATGGAACAGCCCAAGCCAGCCAAAAGAAGATTGTGCAGAACCAGATCCCAGACCCCGGTTTTGAAGCCATAAAGCGGCATCCGGCGCAGGATGGCGTAGAGGATGAACGGTCCGATCGCGATAAGGATGAACGGACTGCGGTAAACGCGGTAATAGAGCCGTTGTCCCGGACTGGCCTTGTTCCACTCCGCCAATGTCATCACGTCGATTTCAAACGCGTCGCGCCGGTTCAGATCGGCAACATAGCGATGATGTAAATTGTGCTTATAACGGGTGGCCTGATAGGGCGTCATCGCAATGGGGGACAGCAATGTTCCAACAACGTCATTCATGCGCCGGCTGGAGAAAAAGGCGCGATGCAAGCAGTCGTGCTGGATCATGTAGATCCTCAGCCCCATCGCGGCCGCAAGGACCATGAAGAGCACCATCAGCCACCATGTGCCGATCGTCGACAGGGCAAGAACCAGGGCCGTGACATAAACCCCAAGGCTAATCCCAAGCTCCCACCATGCACGCGTGTCATCGGCTGTGGCATAGCTGCGCGCGACCGAATGGAGTGTGATTGGAGCTTCTGACATATCCCCTCCCAGCTTTGTTTTTTCTGGGTATTTCCCTTTAAGTGTGCATCCAGACGGGTTTTCGATCAAGTGTGCAGAAGGCAGAACGCCAGCGACCCGACTGTCATCGCCGCTGCCTTCGACCGATATTTCTTAGAAAATGTGCAAACCGTCGCTCTGATTATAAGCAGGCTCGCAATCCTTCGCGGCGATGCTGCGTTACAGAAGTTTTGTATTGCCGACACATGGCTGTTGTTAAATGCCCCCTCGAAACGAAGGGGGCGAAGTGCTGCAGATTACAAACCTGACCAAAGCTTTTGGCGACAAGCGCGCGGTGGACAACGTGACCATTTCGGTCGAGCGCCCCTGCATGTTCGGCATCATCGGCGCCTCTGGCGCGGGCAAATCAACGCTGCTTCGGATGGTCAATCGGCTGGCTGATCCCACCGAAGGCCAGATCCTGTTCCAGAACAAGAACAAGAACATCACGCGCCTAAGCGGTGCACTGCGCTGGGCTATGTCAGCCAATTCCTGCACGTTGTGCCCCGCGTGCCGACGCTGGACGTAGTGGCCGAGCCTATGCTGGCACTGAGTGAAGACGCCGGTGCCGAGCGGGACAAGGCCGCCGCCCTTCTGGAGCCATTGAACATTCCCGAACGGCTCTGGTCGCTCAGCCCGACCACCTTTTCAGGTGGCGAACAGCAGCGTGTGAACATCGCTCGCGGTTATGTGCCTGATTGAAGAGACTAAGGCGCGCGGCGCAGCAATCGTGGGGATTTTCCACGATGCGGCTGCACGTGATCGGGTCTGCGACCGGGTTTTGGATGTGACCACATTCTCGCCGAAAGGGGATGCCTGATGGCTGTCGCACCCGGACGACCGATTGCCGTTGTCGGACCCAAGGGCGTCGGCAAGGATAGCGTTATGGAGGCTCTAGCCAAGGCGGCCGATTTCCACCTTGTGCGGCGCGTGATCACCCACCCCAATGCGGCGGGCGGCGAGCAGTTTGACGGCTGCGACGCGGCCACGTTTGACGCGGATCTGGCCTGTGGCCGGTTCGCGCTACACTGGCCTGCACATGACCTGCGCTATGGCATTCCGAACACCGAACTGACCTGTCTGGATAAGGGTCGCAATGCGCTGGTCAACCTGTCGCGCAAGGTGCTGACGGACGCCCACATAGCCTTCCCCGGGTTCATCGTGGTGAACCTGAGCGCAAACCCCGAGGTGCTGGCACAACGTCTGGCCGCACGTGGGCGCGAAAGCGCGGACAGCATCGCCAAGCGGCTCACACGGCAGGTGGAACTGCCCGACGGGCTGGCGGTGATCAACGTGGTGAATGACGGCCCGCTGGACGGGACGGTACGAACCATCCTTGCGCGGCTCGCCGATCAGGCCGTCGCGGCTGCGCCCAGCGCAATGCGAGAAATCTCATGAAACCGGCCATCCGCATCTTCCCCCACAAGGGTCAGATCGCGCACCTTGAACGGACGCGGCAGGATTGGGGCCACCAGAGGCGCCAACACGTCCCAAATCTGCGCGGCGCGGCTTGGGTCCAGCTTGCCCGACAGGGTCAGGTGGAATTTGAACTCGTCAAAGACGTAAGGGTAGCCCCACTTCACCAACATCTCGTCCTGCTTGGGCGTCAGGTTAGCTGCGCGGCGGCGGGCAAGCTCTTCGTCACCGGAAGGCGCGCGGAACGGATCAAGCTCGGCCACCATGCGCCCTGCCAACCCCGCCAGAGCACTCTGATCCCCGTCGACCACCAGCGCCAGAAACCGGCCGATCTGGGCCAGTTTCAAGCCGTCCAGCGTGACCGGGGCGACCTGATGTGCAGAACTTTGAAACGCCTGCAAAAGCCCTTCAGCGTCGCAGCCGTCGGCCAGACGAAAGGGCGGTTTGATGGTGCCATGAAACCCGTATTTGCGTGGGGTCTGGGTAATCTCTGCGATCTCGTTCTGCGACAAATCCGGCAGGGTTTGGTGGGGCACCTCACGACCGGTAACCAAGTCCCATCCCAACCAGCTGGCCCCGAAATCCGCCAACGGCCCCTGTGGCGCCGTGTAATAGATCGCATAGCGATTGAACTGCATTTCACCCTCTTTCGGCCCGATTGTGCTATCCAAAATCGGCCCTTCTCTGACAGTAAAGCGTGACATTCAGATGACACAGACATTCACCCTCGCCAACGCCGAACTTGTTCTGGAGAACGAGGTTATCACCGGTCCCTTGACCGTGACCAACGGCCAGATCACCGACATTGAGCCAGGCACCCACATGCCCCAGGGCGCAGAGGATTGCCGTGGCGATTACATCGCGCCGGGGTTGGTCGAGCTGCACACCGACAATCTGGAGCGCCACATCCGTCCGCGCCCCCGGGTGGACTGGCCGCATGATGCGGCGATTGTCGCCCATGACGCCGAGCTTGCGTCCGTTGGGACCACCACTGTGTACGATGCGCTGCGGGTGGGCTCGATCCATTCCGACGGGCGTAAGAACTATGGCAAATATGCCCGTGCGCTTGCCGATGAAATCCTGACCCTGCGCACCAAGGGCGGGCTGAAGATCTCGCACATCTGCATCTGCGCGCCGAGATTTGTTCGGAAACCCTGCCCGAAGAACTGGCCGAACTGGGCCTCTCGGACATCCTGTCATCGGACTACGTGCCCTCGTCCCTGATGTTGGCCGCGCTTCAACTGGGGGACATGTGGGGAGATCTCGCACGCGGCTTGGGAACCGTCACCCACGCGCCCGCACGGGCCGTCGGGCTGGATGATCGGGGTGTGATTGCGATTGGCAAGCGCGCAGACCTTATCCGGTTCGCCCGCTTTGAACATGCGCCGGTCTTGCATGGGGTGTGGTCCGAAGGGCGCAGGATCGGGTAAGACTTGCCAGCCCGCATGCGATCCTTGCGTGCGATGCCCTCGTAGAGATGACGCGAAATAGGCATTTGACTCGCTTAGCGAAGTAATCCCTATTCAGGGCTCGTCAGTTAACAGCTTCGTCGCCGCCGCGCGGTGGCCCTTCACACGGACCCTTGCATGAAACGCTCTCGAATTAACCAGATCATGGCGGAAGCGGACGAGATGATCCGCCACTATGGCTTCGTCTTGCCGCCCTTTGCCTATTGGACGCCCGATGAATTCAAAGCCAAGCGTGACGTAGCCCAAAACGTGATCACCGCACGTTGTGGCTGGGACATCACGGATTACGGCGATGGGCGATTTGACGAAATGGGGTTATTCCTGTTCACCCTGCGCAACGGGCGGCTTACCGATCTGCAGCGCGGCGGAGGCATGTGTTATGCCGAGAAACTGCTGATCTCGCGGCAGGATCAGCTTAGCCCGATGCACACCCATGTCATCAAGGCCGAGGACATCATCAACCGGGGCGGTGCGACGCTGGTGATCGAGCTTTATGGCTCGGATGATGATGGCAATTTCGCCGAGGATCGTGGCGGCACGGTCTATTGCGACGGGATCCGGCGCGACTTTGCTGCCGGAGAGAAACTGAAACTCGCCCCCGGCGAAAGTGTGACGCTGATGCCCGGCGACTGGCACGCCTTCTGGGGCGAAGGGGGCGACGTTCTGATTGGCGAAGTCTCGACGGTGAATGACGACGAGACCGACAACATTTTTCGCGCACCCATCGGTCGCTTTGCCGAGATCGAGGAAGACCAAGCCCCCACGCATCTGCTGGTCAGCGACTACGGCACGTGGTTTGACTGACAATTGATGGCCTTCGACAAACCGGCCTTTGACTTTGGTGACTGTTAGCGTTAACAGATGCCGGAAAGCTGAACATTTTGCCTGTCGCAGACACCCAAACAGGAGAGACGCGTGATCCTTTGTTGCGGAGAAGCCCTGATTGACATGATCCCGACCCCGACGACGGCTGGCCCGGACGGGTTCGTGCCGCATTCCGGCGGGGCGGTGTTCAATACCGCCATTGCCTTGGGCCGGTTGGGCGTGCAGACCGGGATGCTGACCGGGCTGTCCACCGATTTGTTCGGGCGGCAGTTAATCGAGTCCCTCAAGGCCAGTCATGTCGACACCGCGCACGTGATGACCTCGGACCGCCCCACAACATTGGCTTTTGTGCGGCTCGTTGATGGGCAGGCGACCTACAGCTTCTTTGACGAAAACTCGGCCAGCCGCATGATTGAAGCGGCTGATCTGCCCAAGATATCTGCCCACGTCTCTGCGCTGTTCTTTGGTGGGATCAGCTTGGCCAGCGAACCCGCCGCCGACACCTATGCCGCACTCTTGGAACGGGAAGCTGCCGCGCGCGTGGTGATGATTGATCCCAACATCCGGCCCCGATTCATCGACGACCCCGACCGTTATCGCGCCCGGCTGGATCACATGATCGCGAGGTCAGATATCGTCAAAGTGTCCGACGAAGACCTCGACTGGCTGCTGCCCGCCCCTCTGTCCCTGCGCGATAAAGTAGCAAAGCTGATGGAACGTGGACCTTCGGTCGTAATCATGACCCGTGGCAAAGACGGCGCAAGCGGCTTTCTTGCAGATGGATCTGAGGTTCGGGTGCCCGCGCAACGGGTTGAAATCAAAGACACAGTAGGCGCCGGAGATACGTTCAACGCGGGTTTTCTGGCCAAGCTTTCGGAACTTGAATGCCTGACAAAAACCCAGTTGGCGACCCTGCCATCTGACACGCTGCAGCGGGCGATGGAGCATGGTGCGAAAGCCGCAGCGATCACCGTGTCACGCGCCGGTGCCAACCCGCCATGGGCAGAAGAGTTTTGACATACAGCTCTGTTAGCGCTAAAGACGCGCCAAGTTTGTTAGCGCTATCACATCACTGAGCACACCGCGAAGAGGATTAGACCATGACACTTAAAATCGCGATCAACGGTTTCGGACGTATTGGCCGCGGCGTTCTGCGCGCCCTGATCGAACAAGGTGCCCAAGACATCGAGGTTGTTGCCATCAACGATCTGGCCCCACCGACGAATATCGCGCATCTGCTGAAATATGACAGCGTGCATGGCCGCCTTCGCGAAACCGTCTCTGTCGAGGGCGATACCCTTGTTGTTGGACAGCGCAGCATCCGTCTGACGGCAATTCGCAACCCCGAGGATCTTCCCTGGGGCGATGTCGACATTGCCTATGAATGCACTGGACTGTTCACCGCGCGCGATCAGGCGGCACGGCTTTTGCAAAGCGGTTCGAAGCGGGTGTTGATCTCGGCGCCAGGCAAAGATGCCGACCGCACCGTGGTCTTTGGCGTAAACCACACAGACCTGACCGCCGAGGACGTGATCGTGTCGAACGCCTCGTGCACCACCAACTGTCTTGCCCCCGTGGCGATGGTTCTGCACCGCGCCTTTGGCATCAAGACCGGCTACATGACCACGATCCACGCCTTTACCGGCGATCAGCCCAGCCACGACACAAACCACAAGGACCTTTACCGGGGGCGCGCAGCGTCGATGTCGATGGTTCCGACCTCGACCGGGGCGGCGCGCGCCATCTCGCTGGTGCTGCCGGAACTGAAAGGCAAGCTGGAAGGCTCTGCCATACGCGTTCCCACCCCGAACGTATCGCTGGTTGATCTAAGCTTTGTGCCCGAGCGCCCGGTCACACGTGACGAAATTAACGCCGCTATTGCTGAAGCCGCCAATGGTTCGCTGAAAGGCATTCTGTCCTACGAAGTCGACCCGATGGTGTCGATCGACTTCAACCATGACCCGCATTCGTCCTGCTTTGCCTCGGCCCAGACCGCGGTCACCGAAGATGGCTTGGTGCGTGTGGTTAGCTGGTATGACAACGAATGGGGCTTCTCGAACCGCATGATCGACACTGGTCGCCGGATCGGAGAGCTGCTGAAGGCCCAAGAAAACCTGAAGCTCGCAAGCTAAAACAACGGCCTAACGGGGCACACCCGTCGCTTCGTAGGCCACCCGCTCTTCCTAACAACTGAAGATCCGCCCGTTAGGCGCGGGTCTTTTTTTTATTGACTCAGATTTCAACGAAATATATCGGCGGTTTTGTGTCCGGACTGGCCCGGACAGGAGAATGCGCTGATGAAATGGCTTCATTTCAATAATGCTGGACAAATCGAACCCGCGTAGTCCTGCGCGGCAGTGACGCCGCACGCCCACTCTCCCCCTCCTTCTACAATTTTCCTCTAGAATAGGTTTGTTCGAATGCCCAAAGGACAACCGCTTTCCGACTCCATTTACGGCATCGACCGTTGGAGCAAAGGCCTTCTCTCGGTTCTGCCGAACGGCGATGTTGCACTGTGTGACCCGGCCCATCCGGACACGACACCGCTCAGCCTGCCGCATATCCTGAGCGATCTGCGCCAGCGTGGCATCGCCAGCCCGCTTGTTCTGCGTGTGAAAAGTTTCCTCGAGTCGGAAATCCAGCACCTGAATGACAGCTTCGCTGCGGCCATCGCCAAGACGGGCTATCGCGCGCCCTATCGCGGCGTGTTTCCGATTAAGGTGAACCAGCAAGCGCAGGTCGTGGACCGCATCGTCGAGTTCGGCCGCCAGTATGACTATGGGCTCGAGGCCGGGTCCAAGCCTGAACTGGTGATCGCGCTAGCCCACCGCCTGTCGAAGGACGCGCTGATCGTCTGCAATGGCGTTAAAGATGCCGAGTTTGTCCGGCTGGCCATTCTGTCGCGCCGCGTGGGCTTTAACACGGTAATCGTGCTGGAAAGCCCCAAGGAAGCCGAGATCGTGATCGAAGTCGCCCAAGAGTTGGGGATTGATCCGCTGTTGGGTGTGCGGGTCAAGCTGACCAACCAGATCGGCGGCAAATGGCAAAGCAGCTCAGGTGATCGGTCGGCCTTTGGCATGAACACTGACCAGCTTTTGCGCGTGGTTGATCGCCTGCGAGGCGAGAACTTGCTGCACTGCCTGAAGCTGCAGCACTCTCATCTGGGGTCGCAGGTGCCCGACGTGAACGACGTGCGCCGCGCCGCGACCGAAGCCTGCCGCTATTTCGCCGAACTGACCCGCGAGGGCGCGCCGCTGACCCATCTGGATCTGGGCGGCGGTCTGGGCGTCGACTATACGGGCGAAAAGCGCGCGGCGGAAAACTCGATCAACTACACGATGGCCGAATACTGCGCCAATGTGGTCGAGACCGTGGGATATGCGATGGACGAAGAGGGCCTAGAGCACCCCATTCTGGTCACTGAAAGCGGCCGCGCGGTCTCGGCAACGTCTTCGATGCTGATCTTCGACGTGCTGGAAAGCACGCTCTACGACGCGCCCGACGCCCCCGCGGTCGAACCGGATGACCATCACCTTGTCGCAGACCTTGCCGCAATCTCGGGCTATCTGGTGCCGGACCGCGTTCAGGAATGCTGGAACGATGCCCGCTTCTATCGCGATGAACTCCGCGCGCTCTTCCGCCGCAGCCATGTGGACCTGCGGCAGATGGCACGGGCCGAACGGATCTATCTGAACCTGATGGCGCGGATCAAAGACATCGCACGCGGGACGGAACAGTCGGGCGATCTGGACAAAGAGCTGCAGAAGATCGCGGACGTCTATCACTGCAACTTCTCGGTCTTCCAATCGTTGCCGGATGTCTGGGCGATTGACCAGTTGCACCCGATCATTCCGCTGCAAATGTTGGATCAGGAACCCGACCGCCGTGCGGTTCTGTCGGACATCACCTGCGACAGCGACGGCAAGATGGACAAGTTCATTCTGGCGGGCGACATCTCGCCTTCTTTGCCGGTGCATTCGCTGCCCGAAGACCAGCCCTATTATCTGGGCGTGTTCTTTGTCGGTGCCTATCAGGAAACGCTAGGCGACCTGCACAACCTGTTCGGGGACACGAACGTCGTGACCATCGACCTGCGTGAAGATGGCGGCTTTGACTTGCTTCACGAACAAGAAGGCGACACCATTGCCGAGGTTCTGTCCTACGTTGAATACGACCCGGCCGACTGTATCGCCGCCTTCCGCAAGATGGTGGACGAAGCGATTTCCGCCGGATCGATCCAAGCCAATGAACGCAAGACCCTCATCGATGCCTATCGCGGCTCGATGAACGGTTACACTTACTTTGAATAACCACAGGAGATCATCATGGGAAAGACACTCGTCGTAGGTGCCGGTGGCGTCAGCCATGCCGCTGTGCACAAAATGGCAATGAACGCGGATATCTTCACCGAGATCACGCTGGCAAGCCGGACCAAGTCGAAATGTGATGCCATTGCCGCCAGCGTGAAAGAGCGCGTGGGCGTGGACATCAAGACCGCCGAACTGGACGCTTACAAGGTCGAAGACACCGTCAAGCTGATCCGCGAAACCGGCGCCGAGATCCTTGTGAACCTCGCCCTGCCCTATCAGGATCTGGTTCTGATGGACGCCTGTCTTGAGGCGGGCTGCCACTATCTGGACACCGCGAACTATGAACCCGAGGACGTGGCCAAGTTCGAATATCACTGGCAATGGGCCTATCAGGAGCGCTTCAAAGAAGCCGGTCTGACCGCCATTCTGGGCTCGGGCTTTGATCCGGGTGTGACCTCGGTCTTTGCGACCTGGCTGAAAAAGCACAAGCTGGACACCATCCGCCAGATCGACATTCTGGACGCCAATGGCGGCTCGAACGATCAGGAGTTTGCCACCAACTTCAACCCGGAAATCAACCTGCGCGAAGTGCTGGCCGAGGTGCGCCACTGGGAAGGTGGCGAATGGAAGACCAGCCCGGCCATGACCACCAAGGTCGAGTTCGACTTTCCGGCGATCGGCAACAAGAACATGTACCTGATGTATCACGAGGAGCTGGAGAGCCTGTCGACCCACTTCCCCGAGATCGAGCGCGCGCGCTTCTGGATGACCTTCGGTGACGCCTATATCATGCACGCCAAGGTGCTGGAAAATGTCGGCATGACCCGGATTGATCCGGTGATGCATGACGGTCAGGAAATCATCCCGATCCAATTTCTGAAAACCCTGCTGCCCGATCCCGGCGATCTGGGTGCCGAAACGAAGGGCAAGGCCTGCATTGGCGACATTGCGACCGGTCAGGCCAAGGACGGCTCGGGTGAAAAGACCTTCTACATCTACAACATCTGCGACCACGAAGAGTGCTACGCCGAGGTTGGGTCGCAGGCTGTGTCCTACACCACCGGCGTTCCCGCCATGATCGGCGCGGCGCAGGTTCTGAAAGGCAACTGGGTCGAACCCGGCGTCTGGAACATGGAGCAGCTGGACCCCGACAACTTCATGGACATGCTGAACGACCACGGCCTGCCGTGGCAGGTCCACGAACTGGACGGCCCGGTCGAGTTCTAAGCCAACACCCCCCCGCGGCCTCTCTGGTCGCGGGGGATGCCTATACCCTTACCGCCTTCCTTTTCGAGGTATCCCCATGTCCGAGATTATGGCCACCCAAGCCGGAGATGCAGGCGCATTCCGCGACTTCGACCTGTCCCGCGTCCCCACGCCTTGCTTCGTGGTCGATGAGAAGGCGATCGAGGCCAATCTGAAGATCCTCTCTGACGTCGCAGACCGCTCGGGCGCCCATGTGCTGTCCGCGCTGAAAGCGTTTTCCATGTTCGCCCTCGCCCCGCTTGTCCGGTCGCATCTGGGTGGCACCTGCGCCAGCGGCATCTACGAGGCACGACTGGGGCGCGAGGAGTATGGCGGCGAGGTTGCCACCTTCTGCGCGGGCTACAAGGCACAGGATATGGACGAGATCCTGAACCTCTCGGACCACATTATTTTCAACAGCCCCGCCCAGAAAGACCGCTTTCTGGCGCAAGCTCAGGCCGCGGGCGTGCAGGTTGGCCTGCGCATCAACCCAGAACACTCCGAAGGCGAGATCCCCAAATACGATCCCTGCGCGCCCTGTTCGCGTCTAGGCACTCCGGTGTCCTTGCTGACGGATGAGGTCATGCAGGGCGTCGACGGATTGCACATGCATACGCTCTGCGAGCAAGGGTTCGAACCGCTCGCCCGCACATGGGCCGCCGTGGAACCCAAGCTTGCCCCCTATCTGCCCCACCTCAAATGGGTCAACTTTGGCGGTGGCCACCACATCACCCGCGCGGATTATGATCGCGAGGCATTGATTGCCTTCATCCGGAACATCCGCACCACCTACGGCATCGATGTCTACCTTGAACCCGGCGAGGCCGTGGCGCTGGATGCGGGCATCCTTGTGGGCGAGGTTCTGGACCTGCCAGTGAACGGCATGGATCTTGCGATCACCGATATCTCGGCCACCTGCCACATGCCCGACGTGATCGAAGCCCCCTATCGCCCCGCCCTTCTGGACGAGGCTGACGCCGGCCACACCTATCGTCTTGGCGGGCCCTCGTGCCTCGCGGGCGACGTGATTGGTGACTACACGTGGGACGCGCCCTTGCAGATCGGCCAGCGCTTTGCCTTCCTCGATCAGGCGCATTACTCGATGGTCAAAACCAACACCTTCAACGGCGTCCCCCTGCCAACCATCGCCCTGTGGAACAGCGAGACGGACACGCTGCAAATCATCAAACAGTTCGGCTATGACGACTTCAAGGAGCGCCTCTCATGAGCATTTTTCTGGACAGCGAATTGACCGACGCCGAGCGCACCGAAGACGCACGCTTTCACGTCATTCCAGTGCCGCTGGAACGCACCGTGTCCTATGGCTCGGGCACCAAGGACGGGCCCGCCGCGATCATCGACGCCTCGAACGAGCTGGAGCGCCTGTGCAAGGGTATTGAGCCCTGCGCCGACGGCATCTTCACCCAATCGGCTGTGGACTGCGACGGCCCCCTGCCCGAGGTGATGGAACGCATCGCCGCCCGCACCGAGGCCGTTGTCAAAGCAGGCCACGTGCCGGTGACGCTGGGCGGCGAGCACTCGCTCAGCTTCGGCGCGGTCACCGGTGTCATGCGCGCCCTTGGTCAGCCGGTCGGGATCGTCCAGATCGATGCCCATGCCGACCTGCGTGTGGCCTATCAGGGGGAAAAGCACTCGCACGCCTCAGTCATGCATCTGCTGGCCGAAGATGGCGTCCGTCTGGCGCAATACGGCGTACGCGCCCTGTGCCCGCAAGAGGCTGAAAGCCGCCTGAAAAACAACGTGGTCTTCATCGACGCGGAAGAGCTGGTCACGCAGAACGTCTTCTCGGTCGACCTGCCCGACGACTTCCCCGAACTGGTCTATGTCAGCTTCGACGTGGACGGTTTGGACCCCAGCCAGATGCCCGCGACCGGCACCCCCGTTCCCGGCGGGCTGTCCTATTATCAGGCGCTGCACATCGTAGAAAGCGCACTAAAAGGGCGGCGTTGTGTCGGGCTTGATGTGGTCGAGCTTGCGCCAAACGGCGACGAGGCATGGGACTTCACCGCAGCCCAGATCACCTATCGCCTGATGTCGAACTGCTGCGCATAGGCCTCATGCAACCCGCATTGACCGGGATCAACGCATATATGCGCCAATAGGCTACCATATAGGCGATGAACTTTGGGAGGGTTGCATGACAGATGCCTTGAAGACGACGTCGCCGACGCTGATTTGGCTGGACGATCTTTCGCGTACGGATATCGCCAAAGTTGGGGGGAAGAACGCCTCATTGGGCGAGATGCTGCAGTCACTTTCCGAGCGCGGCATCCGCGTACCGCCCGGATTTGCGACCACATCTGACGCCTATCGCAGCTTCATCTCGACCAACGGTCTGGACCGTGTGCTGCTAGAAGTTCTGCCGAAGCTCGAAGCCAACCGGATCTCGCTAGCGGCAGCGGGCAAGACGATCCGTGAGGCCATCACCGAAGGGGTCTGGCCCGACGATGCCGAACGGGACATCCGCGCGGCCTATCACGAGCTGGGTGCGCGCGTCGGGAAGTCTGATCCCGCAGTCGCTGTGCGGTCGTCGGCCACCGCCGAAGACCTGCCTGACGCAAGTTTCGCCGGACAGCAGGAAACCTTTCTGAACGTGCGGGGCGAGGACGCGCTTCTAGACGCCTGCAAGGCTTGTCTGGCCTCTCTGTTTACTGACCGGGCCATCACCTATCGCCAGATCAAGGGCTTTGATCACCTCGAGGTCGCCCTGTCCGTCGGTGTACAGCACATGGTCCGCTCGGACCTGTCCGGATCGGGCGTCATGTTCTCAATCGACACGGAAAGCGGGTTTGACAAGATCGTGCTGATCAACGCGGCGTGGGGACTTGGTGAAAACGTGGTTCAGGGTCACGTCGACCCGGACGAATACCAAGTCTACAAGCCGTTTCTTGACCAAGAGGGGCTGACCCCGATCGTTCACAAAGCGCTTGGCGCCAAAGAAATCAAGATGATCTATGGCCGCGAACAAGGCGCGCCGGTGCGGAATGTTCCGACCTCGAAGGCTGAACGCGCGGGCTTTGTGCTATCAGATGCCGAAATCCTTGAGCTAGCCCGCGCCGCCGTGAAAATTGAAGCGCATTACGGCACCGCGATGGACATCGAATGGGCCAAGGATGGGGAAACCGGGCTGCTTTACGTGGTGCAGGCGCGCCCCGAAACCGTGCAGTCCAATCTCGCTGCCAGCGCGTTTCAGACCTATACGTTGCACGATACGGGCGAGGAATTGCTAACCGGCCTTAGCGTGGGAAGCTCGGTCGCCACGGGCGAGGTCTGCATGATCCATGACGTGACCGATCTGGACCAGTTTGTGGACGGGTCAATCCTTGTCACGTCGAACACCGACCCGGACTGGGTCCCGATCATGAAACGCGCCGCTGCCATTGTAACCGACCACGGGGGCCGCACCTCCCACGCCGCCATCGTCAGTCGCGAACTGGGTGTGCCCGCGATTGTCGGCACGTCGAATGCGACTGAAATTCTGCATACGGGACAACACATTACTGTGTCCTGCGCCGAAGGAGAGACGGGGGTGATCTATGCCGGAGAAGCCAAGGTGACGATCGAGGAACAGCAGCTGGATCAGATCCCGTCGACGCAGACCAAAGTCATGCTAAACCTCGCCAACCCAGCCGCCGCTTTGCGCTGGTGGCGTCTGCCCGTGGATGGTGTCGGGCTTGCCCGTATGGAGTTCGTGATCAACAACGAGGTTCGGGTGCATCCCTTGGCGCTTACGCGCTATGACGAACTGACCGACGCGGATGTGCGGGCCGAGATCGACCGCCTGACCCGCGGCTATGACAACAGGGCCGACTATTTCGTCGAGAAACTGGCGATGGGCCTCTCACGGATCGCGGCGACGTGGTATCCCAACCCCACCATCATCCGCATGAGCGACTTCAAGACAAACGAATATGCCGACCTCTTGGGCGGGCGACAGTTCGAGCCCAACGAGGAAAACCCGATGATCGGGTTCCGGGGGGCGTCGCGGTACTATGATGATGCGTATCAGGAAGGGTTCGCGTTGGAATGCAAAGCAATCCGGCATCTGCGCGAGCGGATGGGGTTCGACAATGTCATCGTCATGATCCCCTTCTGCCGCACAGTCGAAGAGGCCGACCGCGTGCTGGCGACAATGGCGGATCACGGCCTTGAACGTGGAAAGAACGGGCTTCAGGTCTATGTGATGTGCGAGGTTCCGTCGAACGTGATCGAGGCCGAGGCGTTTGCCGAACGGTTTGATGGCTTCTCCATTGGCTCGAACGACCTGACCCAGTTGACACTTGGGGTGGATCGGGATTCCGAAGCCTTGGCGCATCTGTTTAACGAACGCGATCCGGCTGTTCTGTGGATGATCAACACCGTCATCGCCAAGGCGCATGTGGCCGGGCGGAAGGTCGGGCTGTGCGGGCAGGCCCCCAGCAACGACCCCGAGTTCGCGAAACTACTTGTGCAAGCCGGGATCGACACGATCTCGGTCACGCCGGACAGCTTCTTCGCCGTGAAAAGCAATGTGGCGAGTGCCGAGGCGGAAAAATCGGACTAGCCGCCGCTAGTCCCTTTTCATCCGCAGGGATTTGATCAGCTCAGGCACCACAATCAAGGGCAGCGCGAACAGAATGATCGCCTGCCAATGTCCCCATTCCAAAGGCGCAACACGCAGCAATTGTTGCAGCGGCGCCCAATAAATCGCGACCACCTGCAAAGACACCATTGCAACCAACGCGATGATCAACTTCGGATTCGAGAACCACCCAATCCGCCAGCAGGGTTGCGAGAAGGACCGGAAGGCAAAGACGCTCATCTTCTCGAAGATCACCATCCCGCTGAAGGCTGCCGTCCGTGCCACGACAACGCCGTCGGGCATGAACGTATAGAAAAGATACAGGCTTGCGGCCCCCGTATAGGTGCCAAACGCCGAGATCATGCCCAGCGCTTTGCGGTCTAGAATGCCTGCCTCGGGGCGGCGCGGCGGGTCGCTCATCTGGTCCGAGGTGCCCGGTTCCAGCCCCAGCGCCAAGGCGGTCACCCCGTCGGTCACAAGGTTCATCCACAGGATCTGCGTGGGCAGATAGATCAACGGTCCGCCCAGCGCCAAGTTTGTCAGGATGGCCACGACCTCGCCCGCGTTCGAGGCCAGAAGGTAGCGCACGAACCGCTGGATATTGGCGAACTGACGTCGGCCCTCGCTGACTGCGCCTTTCAGCGTGGCGAAATTGTCGTCCAGCAACACAAGATCAGCCGCGCTTTTGGCGACATCCGTGCCTCGGATCCCCATCGCGACGCCAATGTCGGCCTGTTTCAGCGCTGGCGCATCGTTCACCCCGTCGCCTGTCATCGCAACGATATGTCCCTGTGCCTGCAAAGCCTTCACCAACCGCATCTTGTGTTCAGGAGAGGTGCGCGCAAACAGCGTGGGTTCGGCAAGGATGTCGCTTAGCGCCGCGTCGTCAATGCCCTCCAGCTCGCTCCCGGTCATCACTTTGCTAACCGGCAGGCCAAGCGCGTCTGCAATCGCACGCGCCGTCAGGGGGCCGTCGCCGGTGATCATGATGATCCGCATACCGGCGCGTAGACAGGTTTGAATGGCGTCCCGAACCTCGGGGCGTGGCGGGTCGATCATGCCGACAAGCCCGATGAACTCCAGCCCTGTATCCCCAACCCGCTTATCGGCCACCTGACGATGCGCCAGAGCAATGACCCGCAGACCCTTGGCCGCCATGTCTGCGTATTTCCGTTCGATCTGATCGCGGGCTGTTTGATCCAACGGCGCGCTGCCGTCTGGTCCTCGCCAGCTTACGCAGACTTCCAACATCTGCTCGGGCGCGCCCTTGGCAAGCAGCATCAACCCGCCTTCGCTTTCGCGCACCATGCTCATGCGTTTGCGCTCCGAGGAAAACGGGATTTCCGCCAACGCGGCTGCCGATGGCATGGGGGTCCAAGCTTTATAAGCAAAGGTCACCAACGCCCCTTCGGTTGGATCCCCCACCATGCGCCAGCTGTCCCCTTCCCGGTGCAGGCTGGCATGGCTGCATCCAATCATGACGTCTAACGCAGCATCAAGATCGACACTTTCGCCGTACCGGACAGGGGTCGAACCGTGCAGGATCCGCCCAGCGGGATCATATCCCGTTCCGACAGCGGTATATTCCTGCCCTGCGACCCACAGTAGCTCGCTTGTCATCATGTTTTCGGTCAAGGTGCCGGTCTTGTCCGTACAGATAACCGAGGCCGCACCCACGCTTTCGATGGCCTGCAGGCGGCGCACCAATGCGTTGCGCCGTGCCATCGCGCCAGCACCCAAGGCCAGACTTATGGTCACGACGGCGGGCAGACCTTCGGGAATGATGGCAACAGCCATGGACATTCCCGTCATTGCCATTTCCACAGCATCGCGCCCCAGCAAAATCCCCGTTGCTGCAATGGCTGCACCCAGCCCAAGCGCCACGGCGCCCAATTGACGACCAAGCCGCCCCAGCTGCCGCGAGAGGTTGGTGCCCTTGTCCTCGACCGAGACGGTCAGGGTGGCAATCTTGCCGAACGCTGTCGCTGCCCCGGTGGCGCTAATCACCCCCTCGGCGCGGCCGGCGACCACATAGGTTCCCATCATAACCTGGTTCCGGTCACCCTCGACGCCCGAAGACTTGGCCACAGATACAGATTCCCCCGTCAGCACGCTTTCATCAACGCGCAGCGCCACAGCCGAGACCACCTGTGCATCCGCAGGCACCTGATCGCCGGCCTCAAGCAAAATCAGGTCTCCGGGGACAAGGTCGCGACTGGGGATTTCGACCGGAATGCCATCGCGCACCACCCGGGCCTTGGGCGACAGCATTTCGCGCAAAGCAGCAAGCGAGGTTTCGGCGCGCCATTCTTGCACAAAGCCCAACGCGCCGTTCAAAACAACCACCAGACCGATGGCAATGGCGTCGACCCGCTCGCCAAGGATCAGCGCAGCCAGCCCCGCAATGATCAGTAGAATTACCAAAAGTCCGGTGAACTGGCGCACAAGGATCGCCCATGCGGGGGTTGCTTTTGCTTCTCCGACAACATTGGGACCATGCACGCGTAAACGGTCTTGCGCTTCGACGTTCGTCAGGCCGGTCGTTTGGATCTCTGCCCGCTCAGCTTCCATTCATCTTCCTGTGCCATCTCGTTTCACTCTAACAGGTTTGACCACGATGCGTTCCGGTACAATGCGCCAGATCAATGCGGGGGTCTGGTCGTTCGTCGTGATACATGGGGCCTAAGTTGGGTGATCGGTCCGGCATAAGCTGGTCCATCAACCAAAAAAAGGCGGCCGACTGGCCGCCCCCTTCCGTTCTGATCCAATCCGATCAATCCATCCATTCGAAGGGACGTGTGAACTCTCCCAAGCAATGCTTGACGGCTTCATGGTCGACATCTCCGGTCGCCTTCAAGCGCGCCACCAGACCACGTTTCTTGTCGTCCAGAACCTCGGCCACATGGGCGGCGTGGCCCGCGTCGGCCAGCGCCTTGTCATAGATGCGGGCAATTGCGGATTTGCGCAGATCGGGTTTGAACACTTTTCCGACGGCCGTCTTGGGCAGCTCATCCAGGATCTCGATATGCTTGGGCAGGGCGGCTTTCTCGTGGATGTGCTCTTTGGCGAAGGCCATCAGCTCTTCCGACGTGACCTGAGCACCGCCGACCAGCTCGACATAGGCGCAGGGCAGCTCGCCCGCATAGCTGTCGGGCTGACCGATGGCACCGACCATTGCGACGGCCTCGTGCCCGGCCAGAACCTCTTCGATCTCGGCGGGGTCGATGTTGTGACCGCCACGGATGATCAGGTCCTTCGCGCGGCCGGTGATCCACAGATAGCCGTCTTCATCGAGACGCCCCAGATCGCCGGTACGCAGATATGTGTCTTGTGCGAAAAGCCCGTTGTTCTTGGCCTCTTCAGTATAGGTCGCCCCTGTGACAACACCGGGGTTGGTCAGGCAGATCTCGCCGACCTCATCGACCCCATGTTCTTTCAACACGGTTCCAGCATCGTCGCAGGTCAGGATTTTGACGTCCGTATAGGGGAACGGCACGCCAACCGACCCGACCTTTTTCGCGCCGGTGGGCGGGTTGCAGGATACCAGACAGGTGGCTTCGGTCAGGCCATATCCTTCAACGATGTTCACGCCGGTCGCTTCAACAAAGCGGTTATACAATTCGATCGGCAAGGGGGCCGAGCCCGAGAACGCCGTTTTCAGGGTCGAGACATCCGCATCCACAGGACGCTGCATCAGGGCTGCAAAGGCCGTTGGAACCGAAATCATGAAGCTGACTTTGTAGCGCTCGATCAGCTTCCAAAAATTGTCAAAGACACCATCGCCGCGATAACCCGCAGGGGTCGGATGCACAAAATGCGCGCCCGACATCAGGCAGGCCATCCAAATCACGTGGACCGCAAAGACGTGGAACAGCGGCAGCGGGCAGATGATCACGTCTTCTTCGTTGAACAGAAGGTTCGCGCCCAGCCAGCCGTTATAGACCATGCCGGATTGCTTGTGCTGCGCCACTTTCGGCGTGCCGGTTGTGCCACCGGTGTGGAAATAGGCCGCCACGCGGTCATCGGTCTTGTCTTCGAAATCAAGTGTGGTGTTCTGGCGCTTCATCTCGGCCACGAAATCCAACACCTTCGCATTGTGCTTCACCGGGTTCTTCGGACGCACCAAAGGCACAATCCAGCTTTTCGGCGGCTTCAGGTACTTGTTCAGGTCGATCTCAAGCACCGTCTTGACGTTCGGCGCCATCGCCGCGGCCTCGTTCGCCAGTTGGGCGACCTCGGATTTCGGAAAGGCTTTCAGCGTCACCAGAACCTTGGCCCCGGTTTCCTTCAAGATCCCGGCCACCTGTTCAGCGTCCAGCAGAGGGTTGATCGGGTTCACGATCCCGGCGATGCCACCACCCATCAGGGTATAGATCGTCTCGTTCGAGTTGGGCAGCAGGTACGCCACCACGTCGTTTTCCCCGATGCCCAGCGACCGAAACAGGTTCGCCGCCTGAACCGAGCGATCCAGCATCTGCTGCCACGTTACGGTTTCCTTGGGATCCGTTGGGCCGGACGTAATTTGGAACGAGGCCGCTGGGCGGCCGGGGAAGGCACGCGCCGTACGCTCGAGCATCTGGTAAAGCGTCTGGGGTTTATCCCGCGCTTCCCATGACATTTCCGCCTCAACAGCGTCCCGATCGAACATCGATCCAAATTCATACATCCTACATCCTCCCTTAGCCCATTTTTCGGGCCTGTTTGGAAGCTGAGAATGGTCCGAAACGCCATTGCTCGCAAGTCTGACGTGACGTGGAATTGACGTTTACGGAAGGTAAGCGACGTAGCGTATGACCGAGATTTTCGCGAGGGGTGCTTAAATCTGGCCTTCGGTGAACTGAAGCCGCGCCAAACGCGCATAGAGACCATCTTGGGCGACCAGTTCGTCATGGGTGCCTTGTGCCACGATCCGGCCTTCGTCAAAGACCACGATCCGGTCGGCCTTCTTCACGGTCGCCAGACGGTGCGCCACAATCAGGGTGGTGCGGCCCTGGGCCAGCTCGTCCACCGCGCCCTGCACCAGACGTTCGCTTTCCGCATCAAGGGCCGAGGTCGCCTCGTCCAAAAGCAGGATGGGTGCGTCGCGCAGGATGGCGCGGGCGATGGCGATACGTTGCTTCTGGCCACCCGACAGCATCACGCCGCGTTCGCCGACATAGGTGTCATAGCCTTCGGGCAGGCGCGACAGGAAGTCATGGGCAGCAGCAGCTTTGGCGGCGGCCTCGACCTCGGCATCGGTGGCGTCGGGGCGACCAAAGCGAATGTTGTCACGGGCCGATGCTGCAAAGATCACCGCGTCTTGCGGGACAAGGGCAACATATTGTCGGAAGTCATCACGGCGCATGTCGCGCAGGTCGACGCCATCCAACTTCACCGCCCCGCTTTCGGGGTCATAGAAGCGCTGGATCAGCTGCACGATGGTTGTCTTACCTGCGCCCGACGGGCCAACAAGCGCAACCGTTTCGCCCGCAGTGACATCCAGCGTGATCCCTTCCAACGCGGCCTGATTAGGGCGCGCGGGATAGTGGAAGGTCACATCGTCAAAGGTCAGTGCACCGGTCGGGCGTTCGGTGATCGCGATGGGTTGGGCGGGATCTTTCACCTGATCCTCGGCATTCAGAAGCTCGACCAGACGTTCGGTGGCCCCTGCTGCGCGCTGAAGTTCGCTCCAAATCTCGGACAGGGCACCGACGGCGCCGGCAACCATCACGGCATAGATCACGAACTGGACCAGCGCCCCGATGGACACCTCGCCTGTAGTCACATCGCGCATCCCGATCCACAAGACGCCCACGACGCCCGAAAAGATCAGAGAGATCACGATCACCGTCATGATCGCGCGGGTCAGAATCCGGCGCTTGGCAGACAGGAAGCTTTCCTCGGTCAGGCGCGAGAACTCGGTACGGCTGAGGTCTTCATGGGTGAACGCCTGCACGGTTTGAACCGACAGCAAAGCTTCGGACGCATTGCCCGAGCTTTTGGCGATCCATTCCTGATTTTCACGCCCCAGCACGCGCAGGCGGCGGCCCAGAACGATGATCGGCACAATGACGACCGGCACGATCAACAGAACCAGCCCGGTCAGCTTGGCCGAGGTGAACAGCATCAGGATGATGCCGCCAATGAAGATGAACACATTGCGCAGCGCCACGGACACGGACGACCCAATCACCGACAGGATCAGCGTGGTGTCGGTTGTGATCCGCGACAGAACTTCGCCGGTCATGACCTTCTCATAGAAGGCCGGGCTCATCCCCACGACGCGCGCAAACACCGCTTTGCGGATGTCCGACACGACCCGCTCGCCCAGTCGCGTGACAAGGTAATACCGCAGCCCCGTCCCCAGCGCGAGCAGCGATGCAACCCCAAGAGCAGCAAGGAAGTACTTGTCCAGAAGCTGAGGCGTGGCTTCGCCAAATCCGTCCACAACACGGCGCACCGCGATGGGCAGGATCAGCGAGATCCCGGCGGTGAACACAAGTGCTACGAAGGCCGCCAGCATCCACATCCGATGGGGACGCATGAAAGGCCAAAGACCTGACAGCGCGCCAATACGTTTGGATTTCTCGCGTTCGTCCATCTCGACGCTGGACGCACCTGCCTGTCTTGCCATGTGATCTGCTCCTTTGGTGCACGGATACCGAAACCACCCAATACACACAAGCGACATTGAATATTTGCGGCAAACGGCGTCGCGCAGACATGCTTTTGCCCAGGACAGGTTCGCGCTATAATAGCCGCATAGGAATTTCGAGTATCGGAGCGCGTATCATGTTTACCCTATCCAGCCTGCGCCTGCCCGCCTTCGGGATCGCCCTGACACTGGTTGCGGCCTGCGCCACGCCGCAAAAACAGTGCATTGCGCGTGAAACGGCCGAATACCGGGCGGTATCCGCACAGATCGAAGAACTGGAAGAAACGTTGGAACGCGGGTACGCGCTGCATCGGCAAACCGTCCCCTACACCTATACGCGCATCTGCCGCGTAGAGGGAAAAGAGCCGTTTCCCTGCCCAAGAACGCGGTTTCAGACAATCGAAACGCCAGTATCCGTAGATATGGACGACGTGCGCGAGAAGTTGGCGCGTCTCAAGGCGCAGCGTGCCAAGCTTGCCCCCGCAGCGGCAGCCTCACGAGAGGCGTGCATACGCGCCTATCCCGAGTAAGCTCGGCCTGTTTCAGCAAACGTGCGTCCAACGCTCTTCTTAGGGAACAGAAATCTTGATTGCCGTGGGTGTGCCACCCTGCCCAAAAACGTGCACAAGGATAATCCCGCCACTTCTCAGCCGTTTGGCCGCCTTGGGGTCCACATTTCCACGCGCGACCAACGCCTGAAGGCTTTTGCGGCTTTGGCTGCTGCCGAAATACGGGTCCCACTGATCGCCGGACTGACTAACACCAAAACGGTGATAATTCGCCCGATCCCTGCGCAGGACTTTCCAAGGCTCGGACAAAGCCGCGCCTTTTTCGTCCGTCAGGTCCGATTTTCCGATGAAGACTGTGAACGCGCCGATCTGCTCTTGCGCCACAGCAGTTTGTGACGCCAAGGCCATGCCCAGCGCCAAAGCGGCAGTTTTCAGCAGTTGGATGCGATAACGCATATCCCATTCCTTACATACGGACCGGCAAGCGGCGTGCCTAAAGAATGGGGATGACGCTTCCCAAGGTCAATGGTGGCAGACCTGACCGTTGCTTAACTGCCACCCGTCACTGTCAGACCCAGCATCCGCCACGCATGCATGCCCCCGCGATAATAGTGGATCTTGTCGGCGGGAAAGCCAGCTTCGATCATGCGGCGGGCGGCGGTGGGGGACTGACCACACCAGTTGCCGTTGCAAAACAGCGCCACCGGTTTGGCTGCTTCACAATCAAACCCGTCGAAATCCAGCTCGCAACCCAGTTCGTCCAGACGGTCCGTCGCTTCGTTGTAAGGGATCGAGATCGCACCCGGAATGGTTCCGGTTTCGTGATCCGCTGCGACACGGCTGTCGACCACGATCGCGTCAGGGTCTTGCAACATGTTCAGAAGCTCCAGTTCGCCAATCGGGGTAACACCGGGTGCGGGCACCATCGGCTGCACGCAGAAATTCGGGCAATTGCGCGAGGTCCGCGCCCATTCGCCCGACAGCTCGTGCGCGGGATCATCAATGCGCGAGATTTCAACCTCGCCATCTTCGGTCTGAACCGTCACCCAAGGCATGTCCGGGGTAATGTTTACGTCAGCAAAGACGGGGGCGACGAATAGGCCAACGGCCGCCGCGATCAGAAAGGGTTTCATGTCGGCTCCTGCGGTCGGGATCAGTTATAGGTCTCGAACACGTCATACATGACGGGCTCGAAGCTTTTGCACAGCGTGGCGATTTTACGGTTTCGCTCGCGCATTTCTTCAGTGCGCAGCATCGCTTGGAAATCCTCGCGGCGATTCCATTGGCTGTAATTGGCAATCCGCGTCTGGGCGTCATTCACGTGAAGCCCCGCGCCGACGAATCCCGGTTGCTTCGAGATGAAGCTTTCGTAGGCATCTGTCAGCGCGTCCAGAAGATCCTGACAGGTGCCGGGCGTCATCTCGAACGTGGTGATAACGGTTTGATAGTCGGGGGCTTTGCTGATTTTGGGCATGGCTTCCTCCTTGAAAAAAGAAGCCTAGCCCGATTTGGATCACATATGAATATGTGATCTTGCCACAGTGTTAGTCAAAGATGTCGAAAAGCTCGGACAGGACCGATTTCTTGCGCTTTTTCTTATACCGCTTGGCGTGGCGATACTCGTCGTCGTCATGGTCTTCATCATATTTGCGCTTGTACGAGCCTCCGGGTTTCAACCCAGCACCGCGCTCCATCTCTTCACGCGGGCGCTGGCGGATGGGTTCGTCGCGGTAAATCGGCTTGGATGAGGGCGGCGGTGGGGCGACGTAGGGATCCGGATCATCCAATTCGACCGCAGGGGTCGCCTTTTCAATGATCTTGTCCATCTCGCCCCGATCCAACCAGACACCACGGCATTTGGGGCAATAGTCGATCTCGACCCCTTGGCGCTCGGTCATCAAAAGCTCGGTTCCGTCTACCGGACATTTCATCATGGATCCTCCTGTGTTGAGGATCATGTAGGCATGAAAAAGCGGGCCACAAGGGGCCCGCAATTCAGTCACGCAAGAAGGGAGAGAGGTCAGCGCGACACGTGAACCGCACAGGGCGCATGGCGTACAACACGCGCGGCTGTCGATCCCAGGAAAAAGTCTGTCAGGCCAGGACGGTGCGAGGCGACAACGATGCAGTCCACGTTGTTGTCTTTGGCGTAATCCACGATGGCATGGCCCGCGTGGCCCGAAATCACCGCGATCGAGACATTCGGAGCGTCCTTCAGCTCGTCCTGCAAACGGCGTTCCAGCTCGTTCACATTGTCTTCCAGCTGCCCTTCCGGCAGGTACTGGGCGACATAAGCGGGGACTTCCTCCATCACGTGGAGTGCCGTGATCTTGGCGCCATCTTCGGAAATGGCGTTGGCAATCTCAAGCGCTTCAACGGTGTTGCGATCGTGGTCAAGTGCGATCGGTACCAGAATGTTTTTATACATGAGTCAGCTCCTTCATGGGCTTCAAGTCTTCTTGCCCAATACGTAACGCGCGAACGATCTGGTGAATATGACACAGGTCAAATACCCCTCTTTTCTTGTCGGGCTTTCCTTTCTACCCTGAGACCATGAAACCGCTGACAAACACGCCCGAATTACTGGTTCTGGACCACAAGCCGTGGCTGCTATCGCTCGGCATGATTGCAGGTCTTCTGATCTTTCTGGGGATTGGGACGAACGCTTTGATGCAAGGTGAAATACTGTTTGGTGTTATGTTTTCGGGCATAGGCACGCTTACATGGGGCGGCTGCTTTCTGGCTTTTGCCAGACGGGTGCAATTGATCTTCGATGCGCGCGCTGGACAGATCGTGAAGCGCAAGCGGTCGTTCTTTGGATACGCACAGGATGTCTATCCGCTGGACGCCCTCTGCGGAGCCGAGCTTGAGGAAACACGGCGCGATGGATCCAGTATGTATCGCCCGGTTCTGGTGATGACCGGGCAGCCGAACCTACCGGTGGTATCTTATTACACCAACGGGTCTGGACCTCGCCGCACGACCGAGGCCATCAATACGTGGCTGAACGGGCGATCTAACCCAATGCAGCTTGACTCTGAGCCACGAACCCCGTAACTCACCCCCAAATCTCGGAAGTGCGAAACTTCCGGTCCCATGGCCCAATGCCGGGATCGCCCCCTGTCAGCGTGTTACGCCCACAGGGGCCATCGTGTTTTGGGCGTTTGGAAAAGCGCAACCCCGCCCCTATCTTGGGGGAAACGAAACGGCAAAGGAGCCGAGATATGTTCGAGAGCCTCTCAGATCGCCTGTCTGGCGTCTTTGACCGTCTGACGAAACAGGGTGCGCTGTCCGAAGATGATGTAAAAACCGCCCTGCGCGAAGTGCGTGTGGCCTTGCTCGAGGCTGACGTCTCGCTGCCTGTTGCCCGCGACTTTGTGAAGAAGGTGCAGGAACAAGCGACCGGTCAAGCCGTGACCAAATCGGTTACGCCCGGCCAGCAGGTCGTCAAGATTGTGCACGACGCTCTGGTCGACGTTCTGACCGGCGAAGGCGAACCCGGCGCACTGAAGGTCGACAGCCCCCCTGCCCCGATCCTGATGGTCGGTCTGCAAGGTGGTGGTAAAACCACGACCACTGCGAAGCTGGCCAAGCGTCTGACAGAAAAAGAAGGCAAGCGGGTTCTGATGGCCTCGCTTGATATCTACCGTCCGGCCGCTATGGATCAGCTGGCGGTTCTGGGTAAACAGATTGGCGTGGACACATTGCCGATCGTTCCCGGCCAGAAGCCCGTCGACATTGCCAAACGTGCCAAGCAGCAGGCGACGATGGGCGGCTATGACGTCTATATGCTCGACACCGCTGGCCGTTTGCACATCGACGAAGTCCTGATGGGCGAGGTCGAGGAAGTCTCGGCCGTTGTGAACCCGCGCGAGACCCTGCTGGTGGTCGATGGCCTGACCGGTCAGGTCGCCGTCGAGGTCGCGCAGGAATTTGACGACAAGGTCGGCATCTCGGGCGTGGTCCTGACCCGTATGGATGGTGACGGACGCGGTGGTGCGGCGCTCTCAATGCGAGCTGTCACAGGCAAGCCGATCAAGTTCGTCGGTCTTGGCGAAAAGATGGACGCGCTGGAAACCTTCGAGCCCGACCGGATCGCTGGCCGTATTCTTGGCATGGGCGACATCGTTGCCCTTGTTGAAAAAGCCCAAGAAACCATCGAGGCCCAGCAAGCCGAGCGCATGATGAAGCGCTTCCAGAAGGGTCAGTTCAACATGAACGACCTTAAGATGCAGCTGGAGCAGATGATCAAGATGGGCGGCATGCAGGGCATTATGGGGATGATGCCGGGCATGGGCAAAATGGCCAAACAGGCCGAAGCCGCCGGCATGGATGACAAGGTGCTGAAGCAGCAAATCGCGCTGATCCAGTCGATGACCAAGCGCGAGCGCGCCAATCCGCAGATCCTGCAAGCCAGCCGCAAAAAGCGTATTGCCGCCGGTGCGGGCATGGAAGTGTCCGACCTGAACAAGCTTCTGAAAATGCAGCGTCAGATGGGCGACATGATGAAGAAGATGGGCAAGATGGGCAAAGGCAAGATGCTGAAACAGGCCATGGGTGGCATGTTTGGCAAAGGCGGCGGCATGCCCGATATGGGTGGAATGGATCCCTCGCAGATGGACCCGAAAGCGCTGGAACAAGCGGCGAAAGCCATGGGTGGCAAGCTGCCCGGTGGCCTGCCCGGTCTGGGCGGCGGTGGCCTTCCCCCCGGCCTGTCTGGCTTCGGGAAGAAAAAGTAAGCGTCCCGTGAAACTGCCCTTCGATCATATCACCACGCCGCGCCTTGTGCTGCGCCCGCCAGAAGCTGGCGATTGGGACGCGTTTCGCGATTTCCTGATGGACAGCCCGCGCGCGGAATTTGTTGGTGGCGGACCGGACAGCGACAACACACGACGTACCGTCTGGCGCGCTTTCGGGCATGCAGTCGGCCACTGGGTCTTGAAGGACTACGGCCCCTTCATTTTGGTGGATAAATCCAACAGCCAACCCATCGGCTGGGTCGGCCCGTGGTGCCCCGAAGGCTGGCCGGAACCCGAGATCGCCTGGTCGATCTGGTCCGATGCCCATGAAGGCAAAGGCTTCGCGCACGAGGCCGCCGTGGCCGCCCTCGACTGGGCCTATACAAACACCGACATCGACAGCTTTGTCAGCTACGTGGATCGCGACAACGCCCCCTCGGCCGCCTTGGCCAAACGGTTGGGCTGCGAGATCGACGCGGACGCCCCGCGTTTTGAGGACGAAGACGACAGCTATGACGTCTGGCGCCACCCTGCACCTGACACATACGGCACCCCGGAGGCCTACGCATGACCGACGCATCCACCCGCGCCGCGGACCTTCTGAAAGAGCATCGCGAGTCGATCGACCGGCTGGACGCGATCCTTGTCTACACGCTGGGCGAGCGCTTCAAGCACACGCAGGCCGTAGGCCAGCTGAAGGCCGAACACGACCTGCCCCCGTCGGACCCGGCGCGCGAGGCGCGTCAAATCGAACGGCTGGAAGATTTGGCCACCCGCGCCAATCTGGATCCGGAATTCGCCAAGAAATTCCTGAACTTCATCATTGATGAAGTCATCAGGCATCACAAGAAACACCAAGAATAACAACGGAATGACGGGGCTCCCCCAATCGGAAAGCCCCTCAAATAGCTAGTAAAAAGGAAAACTCTCATGGCTATGAAAATTCGTCTCGCCCGTGGCGGCTCGAAAAAACGTCCCTTCTATCGCGTCGTAGCTGCTGACAGCCGCATGCCGCGCGATGGCCGCTTCATCGAGAAGCTGGGCACCTACAACCCGCTGCTGCCGAAAGATTCGGAAGAGCGCGTAAAGCTGGACCTGGAACGCGTTCAGTACTGGCTGGACCAAGGCGCTCAGCCGTCGGACCGCGTATCGCGCTTCCTGGAAGCCGCTGGCGTTCTGGAGAAGAAAGAGCGTGCGAACCTGAAAAAAGGTGAGCCGGGCCAGAAAGCCAAAGACCGCGCAGAAGAAAAAGCCGAAAAAGCTGCTGCCGCTGCTGAAGCTGCCGCTGCTCCGGCTGAAGAAGCTGCTGCCGAGGAATAAATCCTTCGGACTGGATCTGACATGCACGCCTTCTCAGACGAGTTTCAGTCGGATCTTGAAGATCTGATGCGTTGGCGGCGCGACGTGCGCCGCTTCCGCACGGATCCTGTGGACGAGGCATTGCTGACGCAGTGCCTCGACGCGTTTCTGATGGCCCCCTCGGTGGGGCTGTCCGAACCGTGGCGGGTGGTGCGTGTCCAAAGCGACCATGCTCGCACCGCCGCACTTGAGAATTTCAAAGCTGCGAATGCCGAAGCTCTGTCCGGGTATTCCGGCGATAAGGCGCAGCTCTATTCCGGCCTGAAACTGTCCGGCATGGAAAATGCGCCCGTTCAGCTGGCGATTTTCTGTGACGAGGCGACCGAGAAGGGCGCGGGTCTTGGTGCGAAAACCATGCCCGAGATGCGCCGCTATTCCGTGGTATCGGCCATTATGCTGTTCTGGCTGGCGGTGCGCTCGCGCGGGTTGGGACTGGGCTGGGTATCGATCCTTGACCCCGAGCAGCTGTGCCGCGATCTGAACATATCCGAAGACTGGAGCCTCGTCGGCTATTTCTGCCTTGGCTGGCCCGAGCAGAATGCCGACAGCCCGGAACTGGAAAAAGCAGGATGGGAAAGCCGCCGTGGTTCGCTTCCTGTCGAAGTAAGGTGACGCCAAATGGGTTTGCTTTTTCATCCGGTGAAGCTGATCATATTGATCAGCGCGGGCTTTTCCGCGGGCGTGGTCTATGAGCGCGGCGTGCTGGGTGACAAATGCGAGGCCCGCGGGGGCAAAATGGAACAAGCTGTCTGCATAGGTGCAAAATGAGTGACGACCGAATTTGTGTAGGAAGCATTGGTGGTGCATATGGCGTTCAGGGCGATGCGCGCATCAAAAGCTTCTGCGCCGAACCCACTGCGATTGCAGATTACGGCCCGTTGGCATCGGAAGATGGCACGCGCGCCTTTTCCCTGACACTGCTGCGCCCGATCAAGAACGGCTTTTCAGTCCGGATCGACGGCGTGACCACCAAGGAACAGGCCGACGCGCTGAAAGGCGTGAAGCTTTACGTCGACCGCGACGCCTTGCCCGCTTTGCCCGATGACGAATACTATCACACTGATCTTGTAGGTCTGACGGTGCTGAACACAGGTGGGGAAGAGCTGGGCAAGGTTCATGCCGTTCACAATCACGGTGCATCCGATGTTCTTGAAATCAGACTTCCCGGAAGCTCGGCCACCGCGCTTTTGCCCTTCACGCTGGATGCAGTGCCGACCGTGGATCTGGCGTCGGGCCGGATCATCGCCGACCCGCCCGAGGGCGTCTTTCCAGACGACAAAACCGCTTAATCTGCGAAAAGATTTTCGGCGAGTTTCAGAAGGTTCTGGAAGCGCTGTTGCTGGCCGGAGCGCCGGTCCCCGCGCCGTTTCGGGATATCGCGCCAATCCCCCAGCACGCGAATGGGCAGGATATAGCTGAGCGCAGGCTGCGACAGCTTTTGCAGATCAGCCCCATAGCCGCGCCAAAATGCATCCAGCGCCGAGGTGTGCGGATCGGCATCAAACCTGCCGTGATACCGCACTAAAAATTTTGCGAGATCATGCGCTGTAGTCACGGTTCGGACGCCCTCGAAATCCAGACCGACGGCTCCGTTTTCCGTAATCAGCAGGTTGCGCAGATGCATGTCACCATGGGCTACGGCAATTGGCGTCAACTCTCCCGTGACGGCCTCGGCCATTGCGGGGATCTGATCGGCATAGGCCAGAAAGAGGTCCCGGCGCGGGACATCGTGGCTGCGGTCCCGAACCTCGGCCTGCATGGTCGCAACCCAGCGCAGCATGAACTTCGGATTAATCGGCCGGGGCTTTTCCAAGGTGGCGCGGTGGAACTGGCCGATCCACTGCCCGCAGGCTTCCAGAATCTCGTCAGATTTGGTCACCCCCAGCTCGGCCATCCCAAGCATATCTTGCGCCGTCCTGAAACCGATATGGCGCATGATCAGGCTGCGTGATTCAGGATGGATCGACAGGATTTCCGGCACGGCACCCGGCCCGAGGTTTTCGAGCGCTTTCTGATGCCCTCCAAGATGGTGCTCAAACTCCTCCAGCGCATCGCCCGCGGCAAAAGCCTTTAGAACGACGTCGATGGCATCAGCATCATCCACACGACCAAGATTGGTCAAACGCACCACGAACCGCCGCCCTTTGTTCGAGGTCCGATCGGCCAGCACCACCGGCATCAGGCTTGAAAGATGCGGGCGCAGCCACGCATGCTGGGCGGCGATCTCTAGCGCGGCGTGCTCGGCAGCTTGGCGATCTTCAAGTTCGCTCAAAAGAGCACCTCGGCGGTTTGCATTTCACTCTGACTGTCGTAGACAGCCGCTATGTCTAAGGTCAATGAAAATAGCGCGTCCTCCACGCCCCCGAATACCAAAGGCCGGTCTCATGGTCGTCTGGCGATTTCTGCCAGCCTGAAACCGCGCGAGCTGATGACAGACACGCCGCGCATTGCAGGCACGTGGACCGCAAAGGTGATCACATTGTTCCCCGGTGCCTTTCCCGGCGTGCTGGGCGAAAGCCTGACGGGCAAAGCGCTGAAAGACGGAGGCTGGGCGTTGGAGCCCATCGACTTGCGCATCTTTGGCGAAGGCAAGCATCGCAACGTTGATGACACGCCTGCCGGGGGCGGCGCCGGGATGGTGCTGCGCGCGGACATTCTGGGCCGTGCAATCGACATGGCGCAACGCGGTGTGCCACAGGATCGCGCGAAATGGCCGATCGTGTACATGTCGCCGCGCGGCAAGCCGATGGATCAAGCCACCGCACGCCGCTTTGCCGACTGCAAGGGCATGACCATCCTGTGCGGTCGTTTCGAAGGCGTCGATGAACGCGTGCTGGAAGAATACGACATCGAAGAGATCAGTCTTGGTGATTTCGTCCTGACCGGCGGCGAGATTGCAGCCCAAGCAATGCTGGACGCCACCGTCCGTCTTCTGCCTGGTGTCCTAGGCAACGAAGCCTCAACCGAAGAAGAAAGCTTTTCCGCCGGAATGCTTGAGCACCCCCAATACACCCGCCCCGCCGAATGGCGTGGCCGCACGATCCCCGAGGTTCTGACCTCGGGCCATCACGGCAAAGTCGCTGAATGGCGGAGGGAAATGAGCGAGAAAATTACCCGTGAACGCAGGCCCGACCTGTGGGAGACACTGACGCGCGATCAGGACGACACCTGACCACGCCCCCCTCTGACTTTCTAAAGGTTGCACCACAATGGAAACCCTTCTTGAACAGGTCCAAAGCTATGGACCGTTGATCCTGAATGTTGCCAAGGCATTTGTTACGCTGGTCATCGGCTGGATGGTAGCCAATACCGTTGGATCGTTGGCCCGGCGCAAGGTCAACAACACGCCCGAAATCGACCCGACCCTTGGCAACTTCATTGCCTCGATGGTGAAATGGGTCATTCTACTGATGGTGCTGGCCGCCGTTCTCAGCATCTTCGGCATTCAGGCCACCAGCCTTGTTGCCATGCTCAGCGCGGCCACGTTGGCGATTGGCTTGGCGCTGCAAGGCACACTCAGCGACATTGCTGCGGGCTTCATGCTGACCCTGTTCCGCCCCTATAAACTTGGACAATATGTTGATATTGGCGGCACCGCTGGCACGGTAAAAGACCTGAACCTGTTCGTGACCGAGCTGACAACCCCCGACAATGTGCAAGTGATCGTACCAAATGGTCAGGCCTGGGGGTCGATCATCCGCAACTTCTCGCATCATGACACCCGCCGCGTCGATATGGTCTTTGGAATCGACTATGGCGATGACATCGACAAGGCGATGCAAATCATCACCGATCTGGCCGAGGCCGATCTGCGCGTCCATGCCGATCCCGCCCCGTGGGTCCGTGTCACCAACCTCGGCGACAGCAGCGTCGACCTGACCACCCGTGTCTGGTGCGACAATGCCGAATACTGGAACGTGAAGTTCGAGCTAACCAAGGCGGTGAAGGAAGCGTTTGATGGCGGCGGCATCTCGATCCCCTATCCGCATTCGGTGGAAATCAAGAAAGAGGCGTAAGCCTGTCATCGGGCCAAGCCGCCCGGCGCTAAATTGAAAGAGGCCGCTCCGCAAAAGGGCGGCCTCTTTTCTTGTATGCGGCGTGTGCGATCATACCCCGCGCTGCCCCAAAGCGGCGACCGTCTGTGCCCAGCGATTAATCTGCTTTTCACTTGGATGGCTAGCCTGCGCGAAATGGGTCAAACGGGCGGGCCGCAGACCGACAAACTCGAGAATCTGCTTCTTGAGCTGCCAGAACAGCGGGCGATGCAGGAAGAACCGAAAGTACCACCACGGGCTGTCCGAGGTCAGGATGACGCGGGCAGAGCGACCGTTCAAAAGTGGTTTTGGCAGACCTGCTCCGCGTGGATCAAAAGCAACACCCGGCAAAAACGCCCGATCAATCAGCCCCTTCAGTTTGGCAGGCAAGCCGCCCCACCACATCGGGCTGACAATTACGACGTGGCTGGACCAATTCAGATCGCCCAGAAACTGCTCCAACGCTGGTTCGAGCGGCTTGTGCGTCTTGTATCCGCCATACCCATAGTCGGCGTCGAACGCCATGTCGTGAATATGCAGCACCCGCACCTCGTGCCCTGCTGCTGTTGCCGCCTCGGCATATTGCGTTGCCAAACGCTTGTTTAACGATGTCTCGGCCGGATGGCCGTTCAACACCAATATCCGTTTTTGTGTCATGTGACTCTCCAAATTGACCACGGTCACTTTCATCGCACACAAAACTGACCGTGGTCAATAATGAATTTTGACCACGGTCAGAAAATGTGGGATAAAGCGTTATGACAACGACCACCCAACCCCGCACATTGAAAACCCGCGCCCGCCTGATCGAGGCCGCAACGGCCATTGTTGCCGAAAGCAGCTTCACCGATTTACGGGTGGAAGAGGTCGTGCGCCGCGCTGGCGTCGCAAAAGGCACGTTCTTTACCCATTTCAAGGATAAGGACGCGCTTCTGGACCGGATGATCGGGGGAATCATCGACTGGCACCTCGATCAGATCAGCGCGCAGACCACGCCCGAGACGATCGACGCGATTCTAGACATCCTGACCCCCCTGATGACATTCATGGGCAGCGAGCGCGCGGTGTTTGACGTCATCCTGCGCTATTCCGGCGCCGCATCGGTCGAGGAAATCGGGCCGATCGCAGCGACGTTCGAGCGGTTCGTGCATGTGCTGTCCGGCTGGTTTGTCGACGGGCCTTTCCGTCAGGATGCCGACCCTGCCACGCTGGCCGAAGGTGTCCAAGCATTCGTGTTTCAGGCGCTCGCTTTGAACTTCTGCGCCCTCAATAGTCACCGCCCGGTCCGTGACCGGCTGCGCCCCTATCTTGAACTGTGGTTACACCCCGCCAAAGCGCTTGATCCACAGGGCTAAAGCGCCTATACACCGCCCGTCCGGCGCTCTTCCGAGTCGCACGGGCCTTTTCCTTTTGGGCTGCTGCCTTTCTTCGGCAACCACACAGCGCAACGGAAACTGACAAAGAAACGACGGACTACACTCCCGCGGGCGCATGACGGACCCGGTGAAGACGCGGAGCTCTTGGACGGCACCAACTTTGCGGAACAACCGCAAGCAGATAGGAGATGATCAGATGGACCTGATCGCACAGCTCGAGGCGGAACAAGTTGCCGCCCTGGGGAAAGACATCCCCGATTTCAAAGCCGGCGATACCATTCGCGTAGGCTTTAAGGTGACCGAGGGTTCGCGCACCCGTGTGCAGAACTACGAAGGCGTTTGCATCAGCCGTAAAAACGGCGCTGGCATTGCCGGTTCGTTCACCGTTCGCAAGATTTCCTTCGGTGAAGGCGTGGAGCGTGTATTCCCGCTGCACTCGACCAACATCGACTCGATCACCGTAGTACGTCGTGGCCGCGTCCGTCGCGCCAAACTGTACTATCTGCGTGCGCGTCGTGGTAAGTCGGCACGTATCGCTGAAGACACCACATACAAAGCCAAGAAAGCCTGAGGAGCGTCGATATGAAAAAGGATCTGCATCCCGACTACCACCTGATCGACGTCAAAATGACCGACGGCACCATCTTTCAGATGAAATCGACCTGGGGCAAAGAAGGCGACACCCTGTCGCTGGACATCGACCCCACCGTACACCCGGCATGGACCGGCGGCGGCACCCGCCTGCTGGACACCGGTGGCCGCGTGTCGAAGTTCAAATCGAAATACGAAGGCTTTGGTTTCTAAACCAAGCTTCTTTCGAGACAGAAACGCCGCTTCATTCGAAGCGGCGTTTTTTGTTTCTAAGGTCAGTTTTGGGGAAACATGCACAGCGCCGCGCTCTGCGCATGTTGACCGAAATCTTACAGACGCACAGCGCTAAGCCCGACGCTTTGTCCTTGGAAGCTTTGGCGCAACTTTCTTTTCAATATGCTCGACCACCAACGACGCAATATCCTTTCCGGTCGTCAGTTCAATCCCCTCAAGCCCCGGCGACGAGTTCACCTCGAGCACCTTGGGACCGCCCTCTGAACGAAGCAGATCCACCCCGGCGAACTCCAACCCCATAGCGCGGGCTGCCTTAAGCGCGGTCTCTCGTTCCTGCTTGGTGATCCGAACTTTTTGGGCGCTTCCCCCTTGGTGCAGGTTTGACCGAAACTCGCCCGGCGGGCCTTGGCGCCGCATGGCCGCCACGACTTTACCCCCCAGAACGATGCAACGAATATCTTCGCCCGCCGCTTCTTTTACGAAATGCTGCACAAGGAAGTCTGCCTTAAGCCCCCGGAACGCGGAAATCACGCTTTCTGCCGCCTTGCGAGTCTCAGCAAGCACGACACCTTTGCCTTGGGCGCTTTCAAGCAGTTTCAAAATGACGGGCGCGTCCCCGACCAGATTGATCAGGTTCTTGCTGTCCTTCGGGCTGCGCGCAAATGCCGTATCCGGCATCCCGATACGATGCCGTGCCAGCACCTGATGCGCATGCAGCTTGTCCCGCGAAACCGAAATCCCGGATGATGCGGACAGGCTATAGGTACCGGTGCTTTCGAACTGCCGGACGACCGATGTCCCATAGGCGGTGATCGAGGCGCCAATGCGCGGAATAATTGCGTCGAAATGCGGCAGTTTACGCCCGTCATAGTGCACTTCGGCTCCGACCCCCTGAATCTTCATATAGCAGCGCGAGGTATCGATAACCTCGACCGAATGCCCACGGCTCTCGGCAGCCTCTATCAGGCGGCGGTTTGAATAGTTCTGCGGTTCTCGTGTCAGCACCGCCAGTCGCAAGACGCGCTTGGTCCAGTTTGCGCGCGGGAAACTGCGATAGGCGTCATAGCTCAGTTCCGGCTGAAGGAAGCCGCTTGACGGATCGACCTGAACATCGCCCACCAAGGCCGTTCGGCCCAGCAGCATGCGATACGCCATAGATCCACGATCGGTAAGAGTAACCTCGACCGGCCAATCCCGTTCGCCCATCGAAACCACCGTTTCAATCACATAGCGCAGTTCGCTTTCCCCATTGGACGAGGTCACCTGACGCCGATCCTTGACCGGTGCCGAACAGACGATTTCCAATGACGGATCATCAGGGTCGGGATGGATTGCAAACCGCACCATAGGCCGCTTTTCAGAGCCAAAGGGCTCGATCGCAAAAGCATGCAGGGCCGAGGTCTTAGCCCCGGTATCAACCTTTGCCTTCATGGCCGGAAGGCCCAATTCTGGAAGGGAAAGCCATTCTTCCCATCCCATGGAAAACTGAGACATCGCGAGCTCCTGTTTTGTTCGAAACGGCAGGATCTTCGGCACAGCTCGCAAAAACTGCGAGAGTCATGTGTCAAGGATCGACAGGGCACTCCTATGCGGCCAAATCCGATTCTTGCCAATTAAAAAACGACCTGCGGGCACATTCAAGCTTGCTGAATGTCCCTGCTCGATCACGTTATCATCCCATCGCCCTGTAGGCGCGCCGCGGTGTTTTCTTCAGATTGGGCAAAGCTTATCGCATCACCCGCCACTTCCCTGCCTGATCCGGCAGCCATGCCTCGATCGCGGCGGTGGCCACCACATGCACCTGCCCGGCGCTTTCTGTGTTCATTCCGCCTTTCACAGCGCGCACCTCGGCCCGACCTCGGGGCAGTTCGGCGCGGACGATTTCTAGGTCCAGCTTTTCGGGCTCGGCCACGCCGATGGTCACGGACACGCGCATGTCCTGATGGTCCAGCCCCAGCGTTGAGAACAAGGTGATCGACGAATGGTGCAGCGCGTCCTGCACCGCGCGACACGCCGCTTTGGTATAGTCCTGACCATACAGATCGTTGCCCATCCCCATCTCAAGGATCATACGTTTCTCACCCATCACGCGGCCTCCATCATGAACGACACGGCAATGGCGACATTGGCGATCAGCGTCTTGCCCCCATGCGGCTTGTCGATGTCCAAGCCACCATGCTTCACGGTGAACGAGATGTTGCCATAGGGAAAGTCCTTGGCCAGCTGGCTGGTGTCGACCTGATCCGGCGCTTGCACCGCAACTTCCACATCCACGATCATGTCGGTTTTCTCGAACCCGAACAGCTCGGCCATATTGACCGAGTTGTGCCACAGCGCATCCCGGATCGCGCGGGCGGCGGCCTCGGTATAGTCTTCGCGGCGCAAGGACGTGCCCATGCCGAACTCTACAAGTACGCGTTTCTTTTCCATCAGATCTCCTCGGGCTTTTGACCATGCTTACCGCAGCATTTCTGCGACCATATAGCCAGCCTTCGCGAAAGAGTTGTGCAAATTGGATTTGCACCTCTTCCCCCTGCGAATGATGCGACATATAGTGGCCGAAAGATAAAAACACTCAAGATACCGGGGATAGTGGCGTGGCACATATTATTGTTGTCGGGAACGAAAAGGGCGGTGCGGGCAAGTCGACCGTGTCGATGCATGTGGCGACATCGCTGTCGCGCTTGGGGCATCGCGTGGGCGTTCTGGATCTGGACCTGCGCCAGCAGACCTTCGGCCGGTTCATCGAAAACCGCAAGATCACGATGGAGCGTGAAGGCTCTGATCTTCCCACCCCCGAATATCACGATCTACCCGACATTGATCCATCCGGGTTGAAGGACGGCGAAAACCCCTATGACCGCCGTCTGGCCTTGGCCATCGCGTCGCTTGAGCACAGCCAGGACTTCATCCTGATCGACTGCCCCGGATCGCACACCCGCCTGAGCCAAGTGGCGCATTCGCTGGCTGACACGCTGATCACGCCCCTGAACGACAGTTTCGTAGATTTCGACCTGCTTGCACATATTGACCCGACCTCGGGCAAGGTCACCGGTCCGTCCGTGTACTCGGAAATGGTTTGGAACGCGCGCCAACTGCGCGCCAAGGCCGGGCTGAAACCGATGGATTGGGTCGTCGTGCGCAACCGTCTGGGCGCCCAGATGATGCACAACAAGAAAAAGATGGGCGACGCGATTGAAGAATTGTCGCGCCGCATTGGCTTCCGCGTGGCCCCGGGCTTTAACGAACGCGTCATCTTCCGCGAGCTTTTCACCCGCGGCCTGACCCTTCTGGACCTACGTGATATTGGCGTCATGGGGCAGATGAACATCTCGAACGTGGCGGCCCGTCAGGAATTGCGTGAGCTGATGAAGGCTCTGAATCTGCCCGGTGTAGACGTCAAAATCTGACGCAGCACCCTTCGGCGCGGAATTCTCTTTCCGCAGGCATTATCGGGGGCTAGGCTCGCCTCATGTTGCGTTATCTGATCACCCGCGCCCTGTCGCTTGGGGCCAGCCTGATTGTGGCCTCGCTGGTGATCTTCGCCATGATCGAGGTGATCCCCGGTGACCCGGCGTCTTTCATGCTAGGGCTGAATGCGTCACCCGACACGGTTGCCGCCCTGCGCGATGATCTGGGGCTGAACGGATCCCTCAGCGCACGCTATTTCAACTGGATCTCAGGCCTGTTGGTCGGGGATTTCGGTATATCCTACACCTATCGCGTGCCGGTATCTGAACTGGTTCTGGAACGGTTGCAGGTGTCCTTGCCGCTGGCGCTGTTTGCCCTGCTTCTGTCCACGCTGATCGCTATTCCCGTCGGCCTGATCGCAGCCGCGCGCCGGGGCCAGATGACGGATTACACGGTCATGGGCGTGACCCAGATGGGCATAGCGGTCCCGAATTTCTGGTTCGCCATGCTGCTGGTGCTGGTCTTCGCGGTGCAACTGCGCTGGTTCTCGGCCGGGGGCTTTCCGGGCTGGGACGCGGGCGTTGGTCCGACACTGAAGGCTCTCACCCTGCCCGCCATCGCATTGGCCCTGCCACAAGCGTCAATTCTCGCCCGCGTCATGCGCTCGTCCCTGCTGGACGTGCTGCATCAGGACTATATGCGCACCGCGCGCGCCAAGGGGCTAAGCGTCGCCCAAGCCACCCGCCGCCACGCGCTGCGCAACGCGATGATTCCGGTTCTGACCATCATCGGGCTTCAGTTCAGTTTCTTGCTGGCGGGCGCGATCATCATTGAAAACGTGTTCTTCCTGCCCGGCCTTGGGCGGCTGATCTTCCAAGCAATCACCCAGCGCGATCTGGTGGTGGTGGAAAGCGTCGTGATGCTGCTGGTCTTCGCCGTCATCCTTGTGACCTTCCTTGTGGACGTCGCCTATGTGGTCGTTGACCCAAGACTGAGGAGGCGCGCATGACCCGCCTGCCCGCCCAACTTTGGATCGGCGCCGTGCTTAGCGTCGTGCTGCTCGCCGCAGCACTGATCTCGTTCCTGTGGACGCCCTATGACGTCACCGCGCTGAACATCGCGGACAAGCTGAAAGCACCCTCGGCCGAGTACCTTCTGGGCACCGACCACTTTGGCCGAGACCTTCTGTCCATGTTGATGGAGGGCGGACGAATCTCGATCGCCGTCGCCGTCTTGGCCGTGGGGATCGGCATGGGCGTCGGCGTTCCGTTGGGCCTGATGGCCGCAGCCAATCGGGGTGGCTGGCTGGACGAAATCATCATGCGCGGCAATGACCTGATCTTTGCTTTCCCCTCGCTGGTGATCGCAATTCTGATCACCGCGACCTTCGGCCCGTCCGCCACCAACGCGATCATCGCCATCGGAATCTTCAACATCCCGGTTTTCGCCCGTGTCGCCCGTGGTGGCGCACTGACGATCTGGACGCGCGAGTTCATCATGGCCGCCCGTGTCGCGGGCAAAGGCAAGGCCCGCATCAGTGTCGAACACATCCTGCCCAACATCGCAAACCTGTTGATCGTCCAAGGCACCATCCAGTTTTCGCTGGGCATTCTGGCCGAAGCAGGGCTTTCCTATGTAGGCCTGGGCGCACAGCCACCCACCCCCAGCTGGGGCCGCATGCTCGCGGACGCACAGACCATGATCTACACAACGCCACGCCTTGCCATCGCGCCCGGACTGGCGATTGTTGTCATGGTTCTGGGGCTAAACCTGATGGGCGACGGGCTGCGTGATCTACTGGATCCAAGGATCAGAAGGGCGCGCGAATGATTAAGATCCAGAACCTCTTGCTGTCTATCCACGACACGCCCATCCTGCGCGATGTCGATCTATCCATCGCACCCGGTCAGGTGGTCGGGCTGGTGGGCGAAAGCGGGTCGGGCAAGTCGATGACAGCCTTGGCCTTGATGGGACTGCTTCCAAGCGGGGCCGAGGTCTCGGGTCAAGTGATGCTCGACGATACGGACCTTGCGACGCTGGACGAACCCGCGCTTTGCGACATTCGTGGGCGGCGGATTTCGATGATCTTTCAGGAGCCGATGACCGCCCTGAACCCGGTGAAAACCATCGGGGATCAGGTGGCCGAGACGCTCTTGATCCATACCGACACGTCCCGCGAAGACGCCCTGCGCATCGCCGCCGAGAAACTGGCCCGCGTGGGCCTGCCGCAGGACCGTTTCCCGCTGGACCGCTACCCGCACGAGCTGTCCGGTGGTCAGCGTCAACGCGTCTGCATCGCCATGGCCATTGCCCTGCACCCTGACCTTCTGATCGCGGACGAACCCACCACCGCGCTGGATGTGACCACGCAGGCGCAGATCCTCGATCTGTTGAGAGAGCTCGTCGCCGAGGAAGGCATGGGCCTGCTTCTGATCACCCATGATCTGGCCGTGGTCGCCGGAATGGCCGATCACGTCGCGGTCATGCGCAAGGGCGAGATTGTCGAACAGGGCGAAACCGAGACGCTCTTTCGCACCATGTCGCATCCTTATACGCGACAGCTATTGGAAGCCTCCAGCCACGCGCCCGATGGCACCGCACTGCCCAGCACAGCACCCCTTCTGCAAGTCCGCGCTGCCGTACGCGACTATCCCCTGCCCCGAACACGTCTTTTTGGTCCCGCCCCGCAATTTCGCGCAGTGGATGGCGTCAGCTTCACGCTGAACAAGGGCGAAAGCCTTGGGCTGGTGGGCGAAAGTGGCTGCGGGAAATCTACGCTCAGCCGCGCCATTCTGGGGCTGGAACCGCTGCAAGGCGGGGAAATCCTGTTGAATGGAATGCCCATCACGCCCGACATGGACCCGGCCCGCCGCGCCGGACTTCAGGTCGTGTTCCAAGACCCCTATGGCAGCTTCAACCCGCGCTGGACGGTCGAAAAACTGGTTGCTGAGCCTTTTCATCTGTTGGGCCAAAGACCCGAAGACTGGCGCGACCGGGTACAGCAGGCGCTGGCCGAGGTCGGCTTGCCCGGTGAGGCCATGACCCGCTATCCGCACGAGTTCTCTGGCGGTCAGCGCCAGCGCATCGCCATCGCCCGCGCCCTGATCCTGCGCCCCGAACTGATCCTGCTGGACGAGGCCGTGTCGGCGCTGGATGTCTCGATCCGCGCCGACATTCTTGACCTTCTAGCAGAGCTTCAGTCCAAGCACGGACTGGCCTATCTATTTATCAGCCACGATCTTGGCGTCGTACGCAATGTCACCGACCGCGTGCTGGTGATGCGCGCGGGACAGATCGTGGAAGAGGGCGACACGGACACCGTATTTGCCCACCCGCAACATGACTACACACGAAACCTGATAAACGCGGCGCCGGTCATTCCGCCCGCGTGGAGGACGGCTTAATGGACGCGCTTTGGTTTGATCCCACGGAAATCCTAATCGGCGGCAATTGGCGCGCCACGAAGGAAACGCTCCCCGTCGAAGATCCCTCGACCGGCAAGGAATTCGCACGCATCGGGCGCGGCAGCGCGCAGGATGTGGACGCTGCCATCGCTGCCGCCCGCGACGCGCTGGATGGCGACTGGGGGCGCATGACCGCGGTCGAACGCGGACGCATCCTGACCCGGATCGGACAGCTGGTACAGACGCGCATCGACGACCTGACGGCGTTGGAAGCCCGCGACGTGGGTAAGCCCCTGACGCAAGCCCGCAACGACGCCATTGCCTTAGCGCGCTATATGGAATTCTACGGCGGCGCGGCGGACAAGGTGATGGGCGAAACCATCCCGTATCTGGACGGCTACACCGTCTATACCTTGCGCGAACCGCATGGCGTCACGGGCCACATCGTCCCGTGGAACTATCCCATGCAGATCATCGGTCGCTCGGTCGGGGCGGCGTTGGCGATGGGCAATGTCTGCGTCTTGAAACCCGCCGAAGAGGCCTGCCTGACAGCCCTCGCCTTCGCGCGACTGGCCGAGGAAGCAGGCCTGCCCAAAGGCGCGCTCAACGTGGTGACAGGTTTGGGCGAGGAAGCCGGCGCGGCCCTGTCCTCGCACCCCGACGTCAACCATATCAGCTTCACCGGCTCGGTCCCCGTGGGCGGGCTGGTACAAGCCGCGGCGGCCCAGAACGTCGTGCCCGTGACGCTGGAACTTGGCGGTAAATCCCCGCAGCTGGTCTTTGACGACGCTGATCTGGACGCCGCCCTGCCCTTCCTTGTAGGGGCCTGCATCCAGAATGCTGGCCAGACCTGCTCGGCCAGTTCACGTATCTTGGTACAACGCGGTGTCTATGATCAGGTCGTCGCGCGTATGGGCGCGGCCTATGACGCGCTGCGCGTGGGACCGGCGGATGCGGATTTGAATGTGGGACCACTGATTTCGGGTCGGCAGAAAGAGATTGTCGAGGGCTTCTTGACCCAAGGCGCGGACCTGAAAATCGCTGGGCGCGGCCAGATCACTGATACGCCTAAAGGTGGGCATTACGTCGCCCCCACCCTCTTTGCCGATGTGTCGCCCGATCACCCGCTCGCCCAGAACGAAATCTTCGGCCCGGTACAGGTCATCATCCCCTTCGACACGGAAGTAGAAGCCGTTCAGATCGCAAATTCCACCGACTATGGTCTGGTCGCCAGCATCTGGACCGCCAATGGTGCCCGTCAGATGCGTCTGGCCAAGCGTCTGCGCGCCGGACAGGTGTTTATCAACAATTACGGTGCAGGGGGCGGCGTCGAATTGCCCTTCGGCGGGGTTGGCAAATCAGGCCACGGGCGCGAAAAAGGCTTCGAAGCGCTCTACGGATTTTCTCAATTGAAAACCGTCGCCGCAAAACACGACTGACCGAGGGACCAATGGCCATCATCGAAACCTTCCGCCGGGTGATCGACCCAACTGACTGCGACATGCTGGGGCATATGAACATCAGCCGTTATTTCGGCTGCGTCTCGGATGCCGGTCTGGGCCTGATGACCGCCTTCGGGCTGGGCCATGACCAGCTGACCGGCGGACGTCGTCAGGCCTTTGCGATGGTCCATTCCGACGCCACTTACCACCGCGAAGTTCTGGCGGGCGAATGGGTTTATATGCGTTCGGGCATTGCCGAGGTTGGCCGCCGCTCGGCCACCTTCCAGCACTGGATGTACCGCGGCATGGATGACGAGCTGCTGTTCGACGTGACCGCGAAATGCGTCTTGATGGATCTTGAGGCGCGCAAGGCCACTGTGATCGACGAAGATCTGAAGACCCAAATGCAAGCCTTTCTGGTCGAGGGCTAAATGGGCGCCGCGCTGAAGATCTCGAACCGGCAGGCGCGGCATCTTTGGCTGTCTACCAACCTGTTGGCGGCCACGCCGACCGGTGCGGCTGATCTGCAGGAGATGATTTGGCGACTGGGCTTTGTGCAGATCGACACGATCCGCAATGTCACCCGCGCGCACAATCACATCCTATGGAGCCGCAATCAGAACATCCGCGAGGGCGCGATCTGGACGCAGTTGTCCGACCGTGCGTTGTTCGAACATTTCACCCATGACGCCAGCCTGATCGACATGCGCGTGCTGCCGTACTGGCGACGACAGTTTGACCGGCTGGGCGAATATATGGGGCGGTCGGAATGGTACCAATCCGGGCTTGGAAAAGCGCAAATTGCCGAGATCCGCGATCGCATCGCGCGCGAGGGTGCGCTGTCCACCCATGCCTTCGACACCAAGGTTGAGAAACGCGAGATGTGGGCGCGGCCTCCGCACAAGAAGGCGCTGGACCAGATGTGGTATGGCGGCGAGCTTGCCACCTGCCACCGCAAGAACTTCGTCAAGTTCTATGATCTGGGCGAGCGGGTCTTTCCATCCCATGATCCCGCCCCGGACCACGAGGCCGTCGACTGGCTGTGTCGTGGTGCATTGGACCGGCTGTCCTTCGGTACGACAGGCGAAATCGGTCGCTTCTGGGACGCCATGTCCGCGCGCGAGGCAAAGGCGTGGTGCGACACGGCCCCGCTGGTCCCGGTCGAAGTCGAAACCGCAGATGGCGGCAGCTATGCTGCCCTCGCCCCTGCTGATATCGAGGCGCGGCTGGACACCCTTTCCGCCCCCACCTCGCGCCTGCGGATCCTCAATCCGTTTGATCCGGCCATCCGCGACCGCGCACGGCTCGAAAAGCTCTTCGGTTTTGATTACCGCAACGAGATGTTCGTCCCGAAAGCCAAGCGCCGCTGGGGGTATTATGTTTATCCGCTTCTGGAAGGCGACCGTTTCGTGGGCCGGATCGAGTTGAAGGCCGACCGTAAGACCGGTGAGTTGTCCGTCATCGGCTTCTGGCCGGAATCCGGCACCCGCTGGGGCACTGCGCGTTACGCGAAACTGGATGCTGAACTCGCACGTTTCGCACGATTCGCGGGGCTGTCTGCGACCAACTGGCAGGTCATGCGCGCCTGACTTGCGCGCGGGCCGAATTGGGCGCAAGCTGATCCTGCAATCAGGAGATGAATATGCGGCTTCACAACAAAACAGCCATCGTCACGGGCGGCGCATCGGGCTTTGGCGCCGGAATCGTCCGCAAATTCGCCGCCGAGGGCGCGCGGGTGATGGTGGCCGATCTGAATGACGAACTGGCCCGCGAGGTCGCCGCGGAGGTCGACGGCGTGGCACATCATGTGGATGTGTCCTCGGGTGACAGCGTGGCCCAGATGGCCCGCGCGGCGCATGAGCTGTGGGGCCACGTGGACATCGTGGTGAACAACGCAGGCATCACCCATCTGCCCAAACCGATGGAAGAGGTCGATGAGGGCGAGTTTGACCGCGTGTTGGCCGTGAATGCCAAATCCGTCTATCTGACTGCGCGTTATTTCGTGCCGGGGATGAAGGCGGCAGGTACGGGGGCAGTGCTGAACGTGGCCTCGACCGCAGGGCTCAGCCCGCGCCCGAACCTGAACTGGTACAATGCATCAAAAGGCTGGATGATCACCGCAACCAAGGCCATGGCGGTCGAGCTGGCCCCGCATGGCGTGCGTGTGAACGCGATTTGCCCCGTGGCGGGCGAAACCCCGCTTCTGTCCAGCTTCATGGGCGAAGACACGCCCGAGATGCGCGCGAAGTTCATCGCATCCATTCCCATCGGGCGGTTCTCGACCCCTGAGGATATGGGAAATGCCGCCTGCTTCCTATGCTCGGACGAAGCCAGCATGGTGACAGGCGTTGCGATGGAAGTGGATGGCGGGCGCTGTATCTGAGGCCGCAATTGGGGGTTTCACACCCCCAAACCCCCGTGGGATATTTCTAACAAGAAAAAGAGGGCGCTATGAAACCGGGACCGAAAAACCTGATCACAGATGTGGCCGGATTGCGGGTGGGCAATGCCGACGACGCAGTGATTAAAACGGGAGCAACGGTATTGGTCGGGGACGCGCCTTTTACCGCAGGCGTGCACGTCATGGGCGGCGCACCCGGAACGCGCGAGACGGATTTGCTGGCCCCGGACAAGCTGGTTCAACAGGTGGATGCCTTGGTGTTGTCGGGCGGGTCAGCCTTTGGGTTGGACGCGGCATCAGGCGTTGCGGACGCCTTGCGCGAGGAAGGGCGTGGGTTTCAGGTGGGGGACCAGCATGTGCCCATCGTCTCGGGCGCTATCCTGTTTGACCTGCTGAACGGCGGCGACAAGGGATGGGCCCAGAACCCCTATAAAGGCTTGGGGCGCGCTGCTTATGCGGCGGCGTCAGACAACTTCCGGATCGGCAGTCACGGTGCTGGGTTTGGCGCGACCACCGCGGGCCTGAAAGGCGGGCTTGGATCGGCGTCACTGGTGCTGGAAAACGGCGTAACCGTCGGCGCCTTGGTCGCCGTGAACGCGCTGGGGTCTGTCACGATGGGCGACGAGCCCTCGTTCTGGGCCGCCCCGTGGGAGATGGACGGAGAGTTCGGCGCGCGTGGGATGGGGCAACATGACCCCAGTTTTGAACCGCGCCCCGAGGCGCAATTGGGCGAGAACACAACGATCGCCATCATCGCCACCGATGCAGATCTGGATCAGGCGCAGGCGACACGGTTGGCCACCGCGGCCCATGACGGCATGGCGCGCGCCATTCATCCCAGCCACACGCCGTTTGATGGCGATCTGATCTTTGCCGCTGCAACAGGAAAGATCACGCTCGCGGAACCCGGATTTGATGCGCTTCGGCTGGGTCATGCCGCCGCAACCTGTCTGGCCCGCGCGGTGGCCCGCGGAGTCTATGCGGCCCGCGCCCATCCGAATGACACATTGCCCACTTGGGTGGAAAAGTTTTCATGACCGGCTTCGGCCCATTTCGATAAAGGAGATACGCATGTCCTATTTACGCACACTGGCGCTTGCCGCCACGCTTTTGACGCCCGGACTTGCCCATGCGGACGAGGTCACAGACACATTGAAATCTGCCCTCAGCGCCTATGAGGAAGGCGACCTGTCCTATGCGCTGGAAGAATTGGAATTTGCCAAGCAGCTGATGCAGGCGATGAAAACCGCCGATCTGGCGACCTTCCTGCCGGAAGCGCCCGAAGGGTGGACCCGCGAGGTGTCGAATGATGTCAGCACGGGCATGGCCATGTTCGGCGGTGGGTCGGGTGCCGAAGCCACCTATAGCAACGACACCGAAAGCTTCACGATCACCATCATGGCCGACAATCCCATGGTCGGTGCTCTGTCCGGCATGATGGCCAATGCCAGCTTGATGGGCATAAAGCTGGAGCGCGTTGGGCGCCAGAAATACCTCAACCAAGATGGCGAGTTGTCGGGTATCGTGGATGGGCGCATCCTGATCCAGGCCTCGGGTGCAGATGTCGAAAGGATGAAATCCGTTCTGGCCGAGATCGATCATCGCGGGCTGGAAGACTTCGGGCGCTGATCCTTGCGTAAGTCATCAGGGATGCAGGCAGAATCTCTGCCTACATCTGCCTTTTTGGAAGAAAGTTGTGCCGGAACGACATTCCTATACAGCCAGTTTCAAAAAATGATCAAATCCAGACGCCAAACAGGATGAATTTCACACGTCTTTGGGCTATGCCCGAGTCGAGACTGGGGATTACACCCATTAAAATTATTTGCCTTGTTAACTAATGTGCGGTTATGCCATTAGTCATCCAGCAAGACTCGACTTGGGAGACACGATCATGTCCGCAAATGCCGCTGCGCTGAAGAAGCTTCTGAAAGACCCGTCGCTGGTCGAAACCCGCGCCTATGTGAACGGCGAATGGGTGGATGCCAAGGATGGCGCTACCTTCGACGTGACCAACCCCGCCCGCGGCGAGGTGATTGCCCAAGTGGCCGACCTGTCGCGCGAAGATGTGGCGGTGGCGATCGAGGCCGCCGACAAGGCTGGCCGCGAATGGGCCAAGCGCACCGCGAAAGACCGCGCCAATATCATGCGCAACTGGTTCAACCTGATGATGGAAAACCAGGGCGATCTGGCGATCATCCTGACCGCCGAGATGGGCAAACCTCTGGCTGAAGCCATGGGCGAAATTGCCTATGGTGCCAACTTTATCGAATGGTTCGGTGAAGAAGCCAAGCGCATTTACGGCGAAACTATCCCCGGCCACCAGCCCGACAAGCGTCTGATGGTCATACGTCAACCGATTGGCGTTGTCGCCTCGATCACGCCGTGGAACTTCCCCAACGCGATGATCACACGCAAATGCGGCCCGGCGATTGCTGCAGGTTGTGGTTTTGTTGGCCGCCCGGCCGAGTTGACCCCGCTGTCGGCCACCGCTCTGGCCGTGCTGGCCGAGCGCGCTGGCGTGCCTGCAGGTGTCTTCAACATCGTGCCTAGCTCGCGCAGTTCGGACATCGGGAAAGAGTTCTGCGAGAACCCGCTGGTGCGTAAACTGACCTTTACCGGATCGACCAATGTGGGCCGCATCCTGCTGCGTCAGGCCGCCGATCAGGTTCTGAAATGCTCGATGGAGCTGGGCGGCAACGCCCCGTTCATCGTGTTTGACGACGCAGATCTGGACGCCGCTGTGGAAGGTGCCATTGCTTGTAAGTTCCGCAACAACGGCCAGACTTGCGTCTGCGCCAACCGGATCTATGTGCAGGAAGGCGTCTACGACGACTTCGCCGCACGTTTCGCGAAAGCCGTAGCCGCCCTGCCCGTTGGTGACGGTCTGAACGAAGGCATCGCCCTTGGTCCGTTGATTTCGCCCGCCGCCGTTCAGAAAGTGCGCGAGCATGTGGCCGACGCGACCTCGAAAGGGGGCGAAGTGATCCTTGGCGGGAAAGAGCATGATCTGGGCGGGCTGTTCTTCGAACCCACCATCATCAAAAACGCTACCCGCGACATGGACGTCGCCACGGACGAGACCTTCGGCCCGATGGCACCGCTGTTCAAGTTCAAGGACGAAGATGACGTGATCGCGCAGGCCAATGACACGATCTTTGGTCTGGCATCCTATTTCTACGCCAACAACCTGAGCCGCGTCTACAAAGTGGCCGAGGCGCTAGAATACGGCATCGTTGGCGTGAACACTGGCATCATCTCGACCGAGGTCGCCCCGTTTGGTGGCGTAAAACAGTCGGGCCTTGGCCGCGAAGGTTCGCGCCACGGAATCGAGGATTTCCTTGAGATGAAGTACATCTGCATGTCGGTCTAACCGGCAGTCGCGGCTGGGCGCGCCACCATCACTGAGCTCAGCTTGGTGATGGCGCGGGTCCAGGCCGCTTCCTCTTCTGGGGTCAATTTCCCCTCCATCACCTCGTGCAACGCGGCCACAAGCGATTGGGCCGCGTTTTCCATATGTACCTCGCTCAAATGGAACCGCGCATGGCTTTGGGCAAGCTTCTGTGCAAGCTGCGCGAAAGTTTCATAATCCGAAAGGCTGCGCACAGTTGATGCCAGCATGGATGCAAACATCTGCTTCTGCCTGACGAAATCACCGCTAAACAGCGGCTCGACCTCAGGCATCCGTGCAAAGAGATGCGCATAGAAGCGATCTGTCAATTCGGCCTTACGGGCGAAGACGCGGGCGAAACTGGATTGAACCAGAGAAATATCAGAGCTGTCCATAATACTTAGCCTTCAAATGCTCGGATTCACAGTATTTCACCCAACAATTAAAGTTTGGTTTCGCCCATCCACCCCTTCTTACAAAACTGATTCAAATCTGTCGCGCAGCCGTCAACTTACACCGCCATCCCACGTCCAACTATGACGTAAACCTGGGATTTTAGTATGACTGCACGCCTGATGTGTCTGACCTCCGCCCTCGCCCTGACCGCCGGTGCGGCAATGGCCGAGATGAACTTTAACCGCATCGCGTCCTTCCCCGTCGTGAAAAACATGGCCGCGGGTGAGGACACCAAACGCGAAACCAGCCCCGAGATCATTGATGTCACCGCCGACGGCATGACGCTGGTCTATACGGACAGCCCGCTGGGCGTTCTGGGCCGCATCGACATCACCGACGCCGCCAACCCCAAGCCTTTGGGCAACATCGCGCTGCCGGGCGAGCCGACCTCGGTCGCTGTGATCGGCGGGACCGCGTTTGTGGGTGTGAACACCTCGGAAAGCTACACCGCGCCGTCGGGTGAGTTGAAAGCCATCGACGTTGTGACCGGTGAAGAACTGGCCTCGTGCGATTTGGGCGGTCAGCCGGATAGCGTCGCCAAGGCGCAGGACGGCAGCTTCATCGCCGTTGCCATCGAGAACGAGCGTGACGAAGACCTGAATGATGGCATCATCCCGCAGGGGCCGGCGGGCGATCTGGTTCTGGCTACTCTGAAAAACGGCATGCTGGACTGTGACAGCATCACACGCGTTGACCTGACCGGTCTGGCCGACGTCGCCCCGTCGGACCCCGAACCCGAATATGTCGATATCAACGCCGAGGGCGAGATCGTCGTCACAATGCAGGAAAACAACCACATCGCGGTTGTGTCGAAGGACGGAAAACTGCTCAGCCATTTCTCGGCTGGCGCGGTTGATCTTAAGGGCATCGACGCCACAGACGAACGCGGCGCGCTGATCTTCACCGAAATCCAACAGGGCCGCAAACGCGAGCCTGACGCGGTGAAATGGCTGGACAATGACCACTTCGCCACCGCCAACGAAGGTGACTATGAAGGCGGTTCGCGCGGCTGGACGATCTTCCATCAGGACGGCACGGTCGTTTATGAAAGCGGTGCGTCGTTCGAACATGCCATCGTGCAGATCGGCCACTATCCCGACAAGCGGTCTGATGCCAAAGGCGTCGAGCCGGAAAGCGTAACGGCCGCCACCTATGGCGACATGGAGCTGGCCTTTATCGGATCGGAACGCGGCTCGGTCGTCGGTGTCTATGACGTCGCTGATCTGGCCAACCCGGTTCTGAAACAGCTGCTGCCCTCGGGCGTCGGGCCGGAAGGCTACGTGACCATCCCGGGCCGCAACCTGCTGGTGTCCGCAAACGAAAAAGACCTGATCGAAGATGGCGGCGCGCGCGCGCATGTCATGATTTACGAGCTGCAGAACGCCCCTGCCAGCTATCCCATGCTGACCTCGGAAGGCGCGGATCAGCTGATTGGCTGGGGTGCAATCTCGGGCATGGTTGCCGACGAAGGCGGCATCGTCTGGGCGGTTTCGGACAGCTTCTATGGCTTCCAGCCCTCGATCTTCAAGATCGACACCAACGCCACCCCCGCCCGCATCACCGACGTGATCCGCATCACCCGTAACGGTGCCCCTGCGCAGAAGCTGGACCTTGAAGGCATCACGCTGGACGGCAAAGGGGGCTTCTACGTCGCCTCGGAAGGCCGCACCGAACGCCTGATCCCGCACGCGATCTATCACGTGAAGGCCGACGGTTCGATCAAGAACCTGAAGGGCGAGATCGGCATCCCGCCGGAACTGGCCGCCGTCGAGAAACGCTTTGGCTTTGAAGGCATCACCAAGGTGGGTGACACCCTGTGGATGGCCGTGCAGCGCGAATGGAACGACGACCCGAAGAACCACGTGAAACTGGTCGCCTATAACCTTGAGACCAAGGAATGGGGCGCCGTGCACTATCCAAAAGCCGAGCCCGCCACCGGTTGGGTTGGCCTGTCGGAAATCGTAGCTCACGGTGACTATTTCTACGTGATCGAGCGCGACAACCAGCATGACCACCGCGCCGTGACCAAAAAGATCTATCGCATCCCGGCCGCCGACATGGTGCCTGCGCCGCTGGGTGGTGACCTGCCAGTTGTCTCGAAACAGGAAGTGCGCGACCTGCTGCCCGACCTGACCGCCACCGGCGGCTATGTTCTGGACAAGGTCGAAGGACTGGCCATCGCGGCTGACGGCACCGCGTGGGTGTCGACCGATAATGATGGTGTCGACGACCACTCGGGCGAGACCATGTTCTTCAACATCGGCAAAATTGACGATGCCGTGGTGAACTGATCAAGTTCATAAAAAACGACAAGGAAACGGAGGGGAGACCCTCCGTTTTCTATTCTGATTTGTCGAAATAAAGGGCAATCCTGATCACAAAGCCTAGGAAGATCAAATATCCGTAGGTCTTAAGCCCAGCATCGGCCCAAAAGTCAGTTGGTCCATCAAATTCAGACATATCCACCGCTGTGATAGATAGCAGCAACAGCGCTATTGCGTTTACCACCCAAGCGGTTGCGATGTTTTTCGCATCGAAAACAAGAGCGCTGAAAACGACGATCAGACCAGAATACAAAAGTCCTGAGCCAAACGCGTCTATTTTAAATGGAAAGAGTGTCTGTTGATCAACGGCACCTTTGAACATCATGATACCGAACGCGATCGTCGGTAATCCGATGACGTAAATCCAATTAATTTTAGTCTTATGCACTTGGCGTCCTTGTTTGCTCGGCCCTTAATTCTTGCCCGGCTAAGTTGATTGAAACGGATCTCAAGCGCAAGCCGCATAGACGCCGAGATTTAGCTAATCGTGTGCACTCTTGACCCTCCCTCCTCCCCACCCTACGTTCCCTGTCGCTGCCCCAGCCGGGGTGGTGACATTCTCAGGGCGGGGTGAAATTCCCCACCGGCGGTAAGTTTTTTTGCGGAGTCACATCTGTGTGTCTCGCAAATCAAACACACTTAGTTTGAATTGCGAGGCCGTTGAGCCGCACAAAAAATAAAGCCCGCGAGCGGCCCCCAATGGGGGTGTCAGCAGATCTGGTGAAACTCCAGAGCCGACGGTCACAGTCCGGATGGAAGAGAATGGGTTGGGGTGCGCGGGGTTCTCGTGTGCCCTGTCCTTCTGCCTTGGGTCATTGCGTAAGGAAGAAAGGACATCTCGCATGACTCAGTCAACTTATCTTACTCAACCTGCCCGCGCGGCGGGGCTTATGGTTCTGGCGGGCGCGACCTTTGCGCTGGTCAATACGGGGTTGCAATCGGCAACCATGGGCAAGGGCGCGTCGGCCCCTGCCGTGACTTTCTGGCAATATCTGATTGCGCTTGGCTTTTACCTGCCTTGGGTGTTTCGCCACCGGGCGGCGGTGATGAAAACCGGACAGGTATGGCTGCATGTGCTGCGCGTCGCTTTGGCGGCGGGCGGTGTGCAGCTGTGGACGCTGGGGCTGGCGCATGTGCCGATCTGGCAGGCGATTGCGTTGATCCTGCTGTCGCCGTTCTTCGTGACTTTGGGCGCGGGATTGGTGCTGCGGGAAGAGGTCTCGGTCCATCGTTGGGGCGCGGTGGTGCTGGGCATTATCGGCGGCGCAATCATCTTGGAGCCGTGGTCAGATCGCTTCGAGCTGGCCGCCCTGCTGCCTGTGGGCGCGGCGGCGCTGTGGGCGTCGAGCTCGGTCGTCACGAAGTTCCTGACCCATCGCGACAGCACCGAAACGATCACCATCTATCTGCTGCTCCTTCTCAGCCCAATCAATGCAGGTCTGGCGCTGAGCACCGGGTTCACCCTGCCGCCCAATGCGATCTGGCTGGTGGTGGGCGCGGGTCTTCTGACGGCGTTTGCCCAACACGTGCTCGCCCGCGCCTATGCGATGGCGGATGCTGCGTTTTTGCAGCCGTTTGACCACCTGAAACTGGTGTTCAACGTGGTGCTAGGGTTTGTGGTCTTCGGCTTCCTGCCCACCGGGTCCATGTGGATCGGCACGGCGATCATTCTGGCGGCCAGCTTTTGGCTGTTAGAACAGGAACGCCGCGGGGCAGCTGCGTAGCCAAAACTCTTGCAAGAGTTTTGGCCGGAATTTTCGAAAATTCCGGTGACATACAGAAAGGGCGCGGAATATTCCGCGCCCTTCGTTTCGTCTGAGGTGTCGGATCAGGCCTCGATAGCCTTGGCTTCGACATCATTCTTGCCCGCAATTTCGATCCGGCGCGGTTTCAGCGCTTCCGGCACTTCGCGGATCAGGTCGATATGCACCATGCCGTTTTCATGGGTCGCGCCCGAGACACGGACGTGATCGGCCAGATGGAAGCGGCGCTCAAACGCGCGGGTGGCGATGCCACGGTGCAGATAGGTACGCTCGTCTTCCGCGGCTTTCTTGGCCGAGACAAACAGCGCCTTGTCGCGCAACTCGACCGACAGTTCATCTTCGGTGAACCCAGCCACGGCGATCGAGATACGCCACGCATCTTCGTTGGTTTTCTCGATGTTATACGGGGGATAGCTGTCGCGGCTGACATCATTGGTCAAAACCCGGTCCATCAGGTCGGCAATCTGGTCAAAGCCAACGGTGGCACGGTAAAGGGGCGACATATCAAAATTACGCATTTGGTGTCCTTTCACAAAGCGACATATGTTGGGCCTTCCCGATTGGGACAGGCAGTTCACGGACCCGCCCGGCGGCATCCGTAGAATAGAGATATGTCAGGAAATGACGGGTTCAAGACCCCTTTGGACACGAGGTCACGGGCGGACGAACTTGGCCCCTCCGGGACCCGCCGCGCCGGTGCCTACCTGGCGAACAGTGGGGGCCTTCACCGTTTCAACCCGCTTGAACACGCCGTTATCGGTCGCCAGCATCTCGTACATTTCTGCAAGTGGCGTTTCCAGATCTGTTCCCAGGGACACGGGGATGTCCCGCACCATCGCCTTTGCAGAAATTACCGAGACGATGCGCGGCTCGCCGCCTTCGATGACAAATACCGGCGCACCGGACGAGCCATAATCCACAGTGCAGCTGAGCACCAATGCCCCGCCCTGCCGGGCCAGCACCTTGCAGGTCTCCTGCAGCGACGGGCTTTCCAAGCGATCATGGGCATAGGAGACGACGCCGACCTCGGCCCCTTTGCGCGGCCTCGAGAAGGTCTTGAACGGTTTGACGGACATGTTGCGAATGGGTGTGTCCAGCTCGAGCAGCGCCAGATCATTTGCCACGCGGGTCGGGCCTTTCTCTGGCGTGAACTCAAACCCCGGATGCACGACAGCACGCCGCACCCCACGATAGGCCGAGGCCCGTCCGCCGCGCCACCCAGCCAGAAACTCGATTTCCGACAGTTTGAAGCGTTCGCCGCTGTCCCGATCAAACAGGCAATGCGCTGCTGTCAGAACGAGGTTTTCGTCAATCAACGACCCAGTGCAGAAGCTTCCGCCACCGATATTCAGGCGCCCCACGCCTTCCCAACCCTTGCTGTCATCCCCGGTCATCAAGGTGCGCAAAGGCGAAGGATCGGATGCCCCTAAAGGTCCGGCCAGCAAAAATGCGGCCATCAGGAATGCCACAAGATACTTCATCTACAACTGCCTAGTCTGGGCAGTTATTCTGCCCTTTGCGCTATATGTAAGGCGAAAACAGACGGTTACGAAAGGATTAATGCGCTGCCGGTTGTATTTTGCGCGGTTTTGGGCCGCCAGTTGCCCAGTCCAAAAGCTCGACCGTGTGGACCACAGGGATGCCCGTGCCCGACCCGATCTGCATCATACAACCGATATTGCCCGCCGCGATGATCTGCGGCGTTTTGGCTTCCAGATTGGCCACTTTGCGTTTTTTCAGCTCTTTCGAGATCTCGGGCTGCATCAGATTATAGGTCCCAGCCGAGCCACAGCACAGATGCGGGTCGGCAGGCTCCACCACCTCGAACCCCGCTTTTTTCAGCAGCGTTTTCGGGTGGGTTTTCACCTGTTGCCCGTGCTGCAGGCTGCAAGCCGAGTGATAAGCCACCCGCAGTTCCATCGTCGCCTCAGGCAGATCCAGCGTCATCAAAAGCTCGCTGATGTCCATCGCCATACCCGACACAGCCGCCGCATCTTCGGCCAGCGCGTCATTTCGGAACATGAAGCCGTAATCCTTCACCGTGGTGCCACAGCCCGAGGTGTTGATGACAATCGCATCCAGCCCGTCGCCACGCTTTTCACGCATCCACGCGGTAATGTTCGCCGCCGCCTGCGCGTGGCTTTGGTTCTCTTTGCCCATGTGATGGGTCAGCGCACCGCAGCAGCCCATGCCCTTGGCCACGACGACCTCACAGCCCAGTCGGGTCAAAAGGCGAATGGTGGCGTCATTGATATCCGTATCCAGCGCCTTCTGCGCACAGCCCGTCAGCAGGGCCACACGTTTCTTGCGGTCGCCCTTAGCCGGGAACACCTGCGGCGCGTCGTTGGCGGATTTGCGCGGCAGCTTCGGCGGCGCCATTTCCAGCATCGCTTCCAGACGGGGATCGGGCATGAACTTGCGCAAGGGTCGCGCCAGCCGCGCGCCCTGCATCGCCAGCCGGAACCGGCCCGGATAGGGGATCACCTGCGCCAGCGTCCAGCGCAGCAGCCGGTCGAACAGCGGACGCTTATAGGTCTTTTCGATATGCGCGCGGGCGTGGTCGATCAGATGCATGTAATGCACGCCCGACGGGCAGGTCGACATACAGGCCAGACAGGACAGGCACTTGTCCACATGCTCGACCGTTTTCTTGTCGGCAGGGCGCCCGGCTTCCAGCATGTCCTTGATCAGATAGATCCGGCCACGAGGACTGTCCAACTCGTCGCCCAGCACCTGATAGCTGGGGCATGTCGCGGTACAAAACCCGCAATGCACACAAGAGCGCAAGATCTCGTTCGCACGTTCGATAGCAGGGTCTTTCAACTGCTCAGGCGTGAAATGGGTCTGCATGGATTAGGCTCCCATCAGGCCGGGATTGAGGATCCCGCGCGGGTCGAATTTCTGGCGAAGGCCCTTGGTCAAGGCGGCAATCGGGGTGGATTCGGGTTGGAACACGGGAACGGTTGCACGCACATCTGCAGGGGCGCGAACCAAGGTGGCATGACCACCCAGCTTGGACAGCTCGGCCCGCACACGCGCAGCACCTGCATCCGTCTGATCCGCCACATGCAGCCAGACAAGGCCGCCGCCCCAGTCATAGATCGCTTCTGGCGACAGATCGTCCAGCGCCGCCACCAGACGTGGCCCGTCCGAAGGTTTGACCGAGAGGCGCCAGACGGCACCATCGCGCCCCGCAAAAGCGCTGACATCCCTAATCCGCGCCCAAATGTCGGACGACGCAACACCCGAAACGGGCTGGAACCCGGCCAGCACACCCTTCGCAAGCTCTGCCGCGCGATACGCGACAGAGGCCTCAAGCCCCTCGATCCGCACAAAGGTCTTCCCTTCCGAGAACGCGGCCCCCGTCACATCGAAGGGCGAGCCCAGCGCGGCGGACAGGCTTTCGACCGCCTGCGCGGCGGTCTGGCCTTCGCCCACCAGAGTGGTTTCTGTTTCAGGAATGGCCATGACCTTCAGGCTGGCTTCGGTCATCACGCCCAGCGTGCCCCAACTGCCCGCCATCAGTTTGACCAGATCATAGCCCGTCACGTTTTTCATGACGCGGCCGCCATTTTTCAACACGCGCCCAGCGCCGTCGACAAAGCGCACACCCAAGCAGAAATCCCGCGCGGCCCCGACTTGAACGCGACGCGGGCCTGACGCGTTGGTGGCCACAACGCCGCCGATGGTCGACACCCCTTCGGTGCCCAACAGCCCACGCAAATCTGAAGGCTCAAACGCCAGCCGCTGCCCTTCCTTGGCCAGCAGTGCGTCGATCTCCGCCAACGGCGTTCCACTTTGCGCCACAAGGGTCAGCGCGCCCGGTTCATACAGTGTCACACCCGACAGACCAGCCGTGGATACCAGCGTTCCATCAACCGGCGCGCCAATATCACGCGTCCCGCCGCCTACAATTCGGATCGGCCCCGTTGCGGATTGGATCAGATCGGAAAGGTCTTCTTCACTTGTCGGAGTTTTTCGCATTTTCTTGTCTCAAATATCTCGGGGTAGGCGCAGATCGCAGATCAAGCCGAAGGGGCAGAGCCCCTATCCGGCGCGTCGGGTTTCGGTGACCTTCAGAGGGAAGACCTTGGCAGGGTTCAAAAGCCATCCTGGATCGAACACGTCCTTGACCTGCAACTGGATTTCCAGATCGTCACTGCCAAATTGCGACACCATCAGGTCGCGCTTCTCGACCCCCACACCGTGTTCACCGGTCAGGCAACCGCCGACCTCAACACAGAGGCGCAGAATGTCAGCGCCGAACGCCTCGCACTTCTCGAGATCGCCTGGCTTGTTGGCATCAAACAGGATCAGCGGATGCATGTTCCCATCGCCCGCGTGGAACACATTGCCCACGTCCAGCCCGTATTCCTTGCTCATCTCGCCAATGCGGCGCAGGACCAAGGGCAGTTCGGACACGGGGATCGTCCCGTCCAGACACATGTAATCATTGATCTGCCCCATCGCGCCGAAGGCCGATTTGCGGCCCAGCCAGATTTTCGCGCTTTCCTCAGCCGAGGTGCTTTCACGCACTTCCACCGGGTTGTGACGTTTGGCAATCTCTACAATACGCGAGAGTTGGTCGTCGATCTCGGCCTCTGATCCCTCGACCTCGATGATCAACAGCGCTTCGCAATCGGGATAGCCCGCGCCCGCGAAGGCTTCGGTTGCGCGGATGCAGGGGCGGTCCATGAACTCGATCGCGACGGGCAGGATGCCGGATTTGATGATGTCGGACACGCAATGGCCAGCGACTTCGTTGCTGTCGAAACCAACCAGCACCGGGCGGGCGCCCTCGGGCTTGGCAAGGATGCGCAGGGTGGCCTCGGTCACGATGCCAAGCTGGCCTTCCGAGCCGCAGATCAGCCCCAGAAGGTCCAACCCGCCCGCATCCAGATGCGCGCCGCCGATCTGAACCACCTCGCCATCGGCCATGACCATGGTTACACCCAACAGATTGTTGGTGGTCACACCGTATTTCAAACAATGCGCCCCGCCGGAGTTCATCGCGATGTTGCCCGCAATCGCACAGGCCAGCTGCGAGGACGGATCGGGGGCATAAAAGAACCCGTCTTCCTCGACCGCGCCGGTCACCGACAAGTTTGTGCGGCCCGACTGCACACGGATGAACCGGTTGTCATAGTCGGTTTCCAGCACGTCATTCAAACGCGCAACGCCAAGGATCACGCTGTCTGCAGTGGGCAGTGCGCCGCCCGCCAGTGACGTCCCTGCCCCGCGCGGCACGACGGGCACACCTTCCTCAAAGCAGATGCGCATGACCGCCGACACCTCGTCGGTCGAGGTCGGCAAGACCGCGCAAAGCGGCGGGCATTTATAGGCCGTCAGCGCGTCACATTCATAGGCGCGTGTCTGGATCGGGTCATGCACCACGGCACCCTGCGGCAACACAGATTGCAGCCGCGAGACGATGTGGTCCTTGCGCGACAGAATGCTGGCGTTTGGTTCTGGCATCTGCATGAGAATCCCCCTCGCGAGTAAATTGGTAAAAAAATATAACCAATTTTTCACTTTAGCAACAACAAGGAACGGCTTAAGCGTGAAACATGAGTTTTGCTGACCGTTTCACACTGTTTTCGATCCTTGATCTGGCCGCCGTTGCTGTGATCTTGCTGGCTTGGGTCACAATCGGGTGGCGCATTGAAAGCGCCACAGGTGAAAAACAATCCGTATCAAAGATTGTGGCCCAGTATCGGCGCGACTGGATGGTACAGTTCGTCACGCGCCAACCGCGCATTTTTGACAGCGCGATCCTGTCCAACTTGCGGCAAGGGGCAAGCTTCTTCGCCTCTGCCACAATGATCGCCACAGGCGGCGGGCTGGCCTTGCTTGGCAATACCGAGCGGTTGCGCGGTGTAGCACATGACCTGACCCAAACCAGCGCACCAGAATTGGTATGGGAGGTCAAAATCCTTCTGGTCATCCTGTTTCTAGCCAATGCGTTTCTGAAATTTGTCTGGTCGCACCGGCTGTTTGGGTATTGCGCGGTGGTCATGGCGTCAGTTCCCAACGATGAAACCGACCCAACCGCCCTGCCCCGCGCGCGAAAGGCTGGCGAGATCAACATCACCGCGGCGCGCAGTTTCAACCGGGGTCTGCGGTCGGTCTATTTCTCGATGGCCGCTTTGGCGTGGCTGATCGGGCCAATCAGCCTGATCGTGGCCACGTTCTTTACATTTTCGGTTTTGTGGCGGCGCGAGTTTGCGTCCCAATCGCGCTCGGTATTGATGCAACCTGACGCTTGACCCGGTCAGCTGTCGCGTCGTGCCGCGCCACCACGTCCTTCCCATAACCACGCAGACACCAAAGCAAATGCAGCCACAATCAACATGGCCCACGGCGGCGCCAGAGGACGCAGTCGGATTGCCGTCGTGACATAGGCTTCGCGCGGGGTATAGCCCAGCCACCCGCGGCCCGATGCGGGTTGGCCCGCACGCACGGCCCGCAAACTGGGCAAGCCATCTTCAATCCGCAACGCGGCCCCGCGGCTTACTGCCAGCACGGGCTTTAACAAATCACCCCGCGCCAAAGGATTACTGAACTCGACCGATGTCGCTGCGCCACGGACCACAACCGTTGAAAGCTCGCCCTGCTCCACATGGAAAAGCCCCGTTGCCTCCGTTGCAAACTGCGCTTCAAACACGCCGGGGACGCCTTGAGACAGAAGTACCGGAATACGCGCGCCGCCCGGTGCGGTGACAGTCACCTCGGGCAGTTCGGGCAGCATCGTATTGCGCCGGATCAAAAGACCTTCATCCGTTGCTACCGCCGAAAGCGCTTCTTCTTCCAGCTCGGGTTCGCGCATCAGCCAATGGGCCAAACGGCGCAGTAGCTCTAACTGAGGTCCGCCCCCCTGATGCCCCCGCGCCCAAAGCCACGCGTGGTCTGATGCCAAAAGCGCCACACGTCCCTCATCACTTCGATCCACCATCAAAAGCGGTGCGTCATCCGGTCCTGACAGGATCACATGCCCGCGCTGCGGCAGGACTTCGACATGGCGCATCCATGGCCCCCAGCCACCCTCCGGCGCGTGTCGCAACAGGTCGCGCGTGACGGGATGGCGTTGGCCGTCATCGGTAACGGCAGGTTTGAACGGTACTTCAAACAAACGCCCAGTCGGCGTCGCGGGCATAATGTCGGCAAGCGCGGTGCGCCCTATGCTATCAGCACTGGCCAGAGACGGCCCCGCCGCGATCAGCACCGCCCCACCCCGCTGCACATAATTGCGCACACTTGCCAGATATCCGCCCGGCAGAATGCCCCGGAGTTGATACCGATCGAAGATGATCAGATCGAATTCGTCAATTTTGTCGATGAACAGCTCTTGCGTGGGGAAGGCGATCAGGCTGAGTTCGCTCACCGGCACACCATCCTGCTTTTCAGGCGGGCGCAGGATGGTGAAATGAACCAGATCCACCGCGCTGTCGGATTTCAGCAGGTTGCGCCAGGTGCGCGTCCCCGGATGCGGCGTGCCTGAAATCAGAAGCACTTGCAGGCGGTCCCTCACGCCGTTCAGTTCGATCACCACCTCGTTGTTGCGCCCGGTCAACTCGCCTTCTTCCACCGGAAGCGTCACATGGATCAGGTTCCGTCCCGCATGTTCCAGCGTCAGCGACATCACGATGTCTGCGCCGTCTGTCACCGGGATATCCGCAAGGGGCGTGCCATCATGAGAGACGGACAGAAAGGCAGGGGGCAGTCCGCTGGGAGTGTTGCCAAGTGTCTCGACCTTCAGGCGCAGTTCGATCTGTTCGCCCAGAATGGCGAAGGCCGGCGCCTCGGTGACGCTGACCCGCCGATCCCAATCCCGCGCACGGCCCGATATCATCGCATGCACGGGCACAGGCAAACCGGGCGCGTTCTGCACATCATGCACGGCACCATCCGTGATCAGCACCACCCCTGCCAGTCGGTTCGCGGGAAGTTCGGCCAAAGCTTTCTTAAGGGCAGCCATAAGACGCGTCCCCTCAGTCGCATCCTCGCCTTCAGGTGCAAGGTCGGACAGGCGTTGCACGACGGCGTCGACCGAGGGTCGGGCGGCGATCTGCGCCATCAATCCCGCGCGCGCCAGTTGGTTCTGCGCAGGGCGGTCCGACAGGAATTGCGAGGGGCTGTCATCTTCCAGCACCAACAGAATATCCGTCAGCGGATCGCGTTCTTCCTGCTGAAGCGACGGCCCGCACAGTGCCGCCAGAAGGACCAGTGCCGCCACGGCCCGCAACGCCCAGCCGGACAGTCCGCGCCACAGAGCCACAGAAAGCACCACAAGCGAAACGGCTGCCAAAGTTAGGATCAGCAACCACGGCAGACCGGGTGCAAAGTGAAGTGACACGGCACTCATTCCCCCAGCCTTTCCAAAAGTGCAGGCACATGGACCTGATCAGATTTGTAGTTCCCGGTCAGCACATGCATCACCAGATTGATCCCGAACCGCACAGCCATTTCCCGTTGCCGCTCGCCCGCCTGCCCCCGTCCTACGGGGAACATCGGGCGTCCATCCTCGCGAATGGCCCAAGCGCTGGCCCAGTCGTTGCCGCCGACGATCACCGGCGTCACCCCGTCATTCAGATTGCGAAAAGGCATCCCCTCGGCGCGTTCGGCGTTCGGGGGCGGGGCCTCGGCCCAGACGGGTCCTCGGTTGCGACCGGGAAATTCTTGCAGCAGGTAAAAGCTGCGCGTCAGCACGTGGTCATGCGGCACCTGATCCAGAAGCGGCAGGTTCAACGGCAACGCAACGGCGCGCAACCGGCGGCTGGCAGGCGAGTTGCCCCCGGCCCCCGCGTCGCGCGTATCAAACAGGATCAGCCCACCCGCGGCCAAATAGCGTTTCAGGCGCAGGGTCGCGTCAGGGCTGGGGATCGGTGTCATGTCGGTCAGCGGCCAATAGAGCAGCGGATACACCGACAGGTCATCGACTTCGACATCAACACCAACAGGGCGTGCTGGCTCGACCGAAGTGCGCAGGAAAAGTTGATCTGACAGGCCCAGAAGACCCGCTTGCGCCACCTGATCGACCGCAGGATCTCCGCTTTTCACATGGGCCAGCGTGACGATACTGGCCGCGTCCAAGACACTGGGCGGCGTGTCGGACTGGGCATCGACAGACTGCGACGAAGCAAGCAGGAAAAGGCCCGTGACCACTCCTGCAGCGACCCGCCGCGCGGTCGGCAACAACCGTCCCGCCAACCAGAGCGTCAGCAGAACATCCAGCGCCCCAAGCGCAAGCGCCAGCGCCAACACCCACGGGCCGAACTCTTGTTGGGTCTCTTCGACCTGCCAGCTTGGGGCCAAACGCGCGGGCCACTCGGCGCGTTCCAGCACGCTGTCTGCGCGCAGCACATTCACCGCCTGCACCCGGTCCTCATCTGCATAGAGCCCCGGTGCATGGTCAGGTCCGGCAGGATCCGCCAGCTTTGGCCCCGGCACACCCGCGACCGCATCTTGGGGCGACAGTTGTCCGAATCCGTCCAAAATGTGAGTGGCGACCCACGTCGTCCCCTCCAACGTCACGCCGTCGCGCGTGCTGCCTTGGGACGAGACCGCCAGCCGCTCTAGCATCTGCACGAACAGTCCCGAGAACGGCAGGGACGACCATTCGGCATTGGCCGAGACATGGAACAACACCACCTGCCCCGCCCCCAGCGCACGCCGAGTCACGATGGGCGTGCCGTCAGACAAGGTGGCAATCGTGCGCTCGGCCAGATCGGGGCCGGGTTGGGCGAGGATCTGAGCCTCGATCTGCACGTCATCCGGGACGGGCAACCCGTAAAAGGGCGATTCTTCGGTGAACGGCGCGAGCGCCCGCGGGTCGCCCCAGCTCATCGCGCCGCCGACCACGCGCCCGCCTGCCCGCAGGCGCACGGGCAGCAGCGTGTCCTCTTCCCCCTGTCCAAGATCTGATGACGCCAGTTGTGGGCCTGCGAACCGCAGTAGAAGCCCGCCTTCCGTGACCCATTCGGTCAAAGCCGCGCGATCTGAGTCTGAAAAGTTGGCCACATCCGGCAGGATAATCACATCAGGACCCGCCTTGATCAGCTCGGACAGCGCGGGCAGTTCGACCGTTTCTGCGGTCGTGACCAACGCCTCGCGCAGATAGTGAAGTGGCGACAAAAGCTCCAACCCTTCACGCTCGCCCACCGTGTTCATCAGGGCCACCCGGCGGCGGCGCAGGCTGTCATCGGCAAGGGTAATGGCCCCGGCAGCCCGATGATCGGCAATCTGCAGACGGTCAATCCGGTTGCGCAATTCGCTTGGGACGGTCAACCGTAGCTCGACCCGATTGGCCCCAATGTCGAACGAGACCGGGGCCGAGAGCAACACGCGCTCGATCCCCTCGGGGTCCGGTCCCAGCGCCTCGACGGTCAGCTCGGTTGCAGGGGCGGGGCCGGTGGAAAGCACCGACAGGACCAGATCACCACCGTCCAATATGGCAGGCAAAATGCCAATGCGGGCCGACGGGGGCTCCAATACCTCCAACACGCCCATTTGTTCGAAATATGCAATTAGATCAGTACGGCCCGCGCGCGCGACCCCATCCGAAATCCACAACACATCCGCAGATCCCTGCGCCTGCGCCCAGTCCTTGGTGACCGCATAGGGGACGTCCCACGCCACCGGAGACTGCCCCGGAAGCGCCGATTGCCACGCGTCCGCGGTCTGCCACACGGTGTCCTGATCCACATCCGTGCGTCCAACGGAACTTGCCAATACGAGGGTAACAGGGCGCGCGGCGACCTGTGCGCGTTCAAGCCGCGTCTCGATCACCTGCATCCGCTGCGACCAATCCGACCCTGCAGGCCAATAGTCATCGACAAAGATCAAAAGCCGCCCCGACCTGCCCGGTGCGGTATCCGGATTAAGCACCGGACCGGCAAATCCGATGATTATCGCGGCCACCGCCAGAAGTCGTAAAAGTAAAAGCCACCACGGCGTGCGATCCGCCTGAACAGTTTTATCTTCCAACCCCAAAAGCAGGGTGACAGCCGGGAAAACTTGTTTTCGGGGTGCAGGGGGCACGGCCCGCAAAAGCCACCAGATCACGGGCAGCGCCAGAAGCCCCAGCAATAGCAAAGGCGTCGTGAAGCCTATGCCAACGACGCTCACCGTGGCCCCCCGATCGCGTTCCACAACCACAAAAGCGCCGCGCTTGCCGGATCTTGCGTGTGATAGCTATGGAACCGCCAGCCTGCACGCTTTGCGATCTCGGAGAGCTCGGCTTTGCGCTGCGCCAGACGATCCAGATAGCGATCACGCAAATCGCCCGCTTCGCGCGTGTCATGGCGCAGCACACCGCCCACGTCCTGAAACAGCACCCGGCCATGGAAGGGGAACACCTCTTCCATCGGGTCGAGCACTTGGAATAGGACCCCTCGCTGCCCCCTGCCCTGCGCGGCGTGTAGGAAATCGCGGGTGGAATCCAGAGGCCCTAAGAAGTCCGAAAACACCACCTGCCGCGCGCGGGGTACCGCGAAAACGTCCCTTAGGGGTGCATCCGTCCGCAGCATCTGATCCGCCATGCGCGACAGCGTCAGTTGACCACGTCCCGGCGTTAAGGCACTGCCCAGCAGGCCAACACGCTCGCCGCCGCTGAGCAACAAAGACGCCAAGGCCAGCGCGATGATCTGAGCCTGCGCGCGTTTTTCAGGCAGTTTCGGGTTGGACGTGAACGCCAAAGATGCAGACGGGTCCACCCAGATCTGTACCGAATGCGCCGCCTGCCATTCTTTTTCCTGAACATAGTGCCGGTCGGATCGTGCCGAGCGACGCCAATCAATGCGGTGCGACGGATCCCCCGGTTGTGCACGGCGGAATTGCCAGAACGCCTCGCCCTGCCCGGATTGTCGCCGCCCGTGTTCACCAAGTTCGACGGACTGGGCCAAGTGCTGCGCCGCCACCAGAAGGGGCGGAAGGCGCGCCGCCAAGGCCTCGGCACGGGACCGAAGCTGAATGGGGGCGCCGTCGGAATTCACGCCGCGACCTCGGTTTGCAGCACCGCAGCCACCGTTTGTCCGATGACATCAGACAGGGTCATCCCCTCGGCCCGCGCGGCATAGCCCAAGGCCATGCGATGGCTGAGCACAGGCGCCGCCAGCGCGTGAATGTCGTCGATCCCCGGTGCCAAGCGCCCATCCAAAAGCGCCCGCGCCCGGGCTAGCAACATCAGCGCTTGCGTGGCGCGTGGGCCCGGCCCCCAGCTGACGTTTTCGCGCACGATCTGCGGCGCGCTGGGATCATCGGGGCGGCAGGCGCGGACCAGATCCAGAATGGCCTCGACCACGCTTTCGCCGACCGGCATCCGGCGCAACAGCGTCTGCGCGGCGATCAGCTCGGCCCGACTGAAGACGGGCGAAACCTGTGCATCCTCGGTTCCCGTGGTGGCCAGCAGGATGTCCCGTTCCGCATCGCGGTCCGGGTAATCCACATCAATCTGCACCAGAAAACGGTCCAACTGCGCCTCGGGCAGCGGATAAGTCCCCTCTTGCTCAAGCGGGTTTTGCGTGGCGAGCACGTGGAACACTTCACCAAGGTTATGGGTCTGCCCTGCGACGGAAACCTCGTGTTCCTGCATCGCTTGCAGCAGTGCGGATTGCGTGCGGGGGCTGGCGCGGTTGATTTCGTCTGCCAGCAGAAGTTCGCAAAACACCGGACCTTTGATGAAGCGAAAAGATCGCGCGCCAGTGTCGCTTTCTTCCAGCACCTCGGCCCCTAGAATGTCGGACGGCATCAAATCCGGCGTGAACTGAATGCGCCCATCGTGCAATCCCATGACCGTCCCCAGCGTCTCGACCAATCGGGTTTTCCCCAGTCCCGGCAAACCAATCAGCAACGCATGCCCACCGGCTAAAACAGCGGCCAGCGTCAGATCCACCACCTGATCCTGCCCCATGATCCTGCGGCCAACCATCTTGCGCGCTTTGGTAAGTTTTGCGCCAAGGGCCTCGACATCGCTCAGAAGATCTTCGTTCTGCATGGCAATTCCTTTGCGTGACTACTAAGTTCATTAAAGGCCAGATTTAGATGGGGACCAAATGACAAATTCGGCAAGCTCTGGAAAATCGGCGGGTATACGGGCCTTTGACGCCGACGCGGTGTCGAAAGCCGTTGGGGTGGACGCCGGGAGATCTCTCCCCCCCGTACATCTTTGGACACCGGAATATAACGGCGAGATCGACATCCGCATCACCCGCGACGGCACTTGGATTCACGAAGGTGGCGAGATCCGACGCGAAGGGCTTGTGCGGCTGTTTTCGTCCATCCTGAAGCGTGAAGACGGGAAGTATTTCCTTGTCACACCCGTTGAAAAGTGGGGCATCACGGTCGAAGACGCACCTTTTGTGGCCACCGACATGACGGTGAAAGGTGAGGGACGAGATCAGCGGCTAAATTTTACGACCCATGTCGGCGATACTGTGACCGCGGGTCCGGATCACCCCCTGCGGCTGGGTTGCACGTCTCAAACCCCCTGCCCCTATGTCGAGGTTCGCGCAGGGCTTGAGGCGCTGATTGATCGCAAGACCTTCTATCGCCTGATCGATCTGGGCGTGGCCGAAGATTTCCAAGGCGCAAGCTGGTTTGGCGTTTGGTCGGATGGTCAGTTCTTCCCGCTTATTCCAACGGACGAGCTTGGGTGAGCAAGCCTTGCGCATTTCGCTCGCCGCTCCGCGACCTTTGGGCTAGAAGGCCCCATGAGCACCGATGATCTTGAGATTTTCCTTGTCGCCCCGCCCGGTCTGGAACCGTTCCTTGCAGACGAGGCCCGCGCTGCTGGCTTTCCAACGCCAACAGTCAGCCCCGGCGGCGTCACCACCCGTGGCAATTGGTCCGAGGTCTGGCGCGCCAACTTGACCCTGCGTGGTGCAACCCGCGTACTGGTCCGTCTGGGCGAGTTTCGGGCCTTCCACATGGCGCAACTGGACAAACGCGCCCGCAAGTTCCCTTGGGGAGATGTGTTGCGCCCGGACACCCCCGTGCGGGTCGAGGCCGTCTGCAAACGCTCGAAAATCTATCATCACAAAGGGGCCGCAGAACGTGTTGAGCGCGCGATTTCCGAGACTCTGGGTGCGCCGATCAGCAAGGACGCGGCACTGGTCATCAAGGTGCGCATCGACGACAACCTTGTGACCATCAGCTTGGACAGCTCGGGCGAGAGCCTGCACAAGCGCGGTCACAAAACCGCAACCGGCAAGGCGCCAATGCGCGAGACCTTGGCAGCTTTGTTCCTGCGCGCCGCGGGGTTTGATGGCGAGGGACCTGTTCTGGACCCAATGTGCGGATCGGGCACATTCCTGATCGAAGCGGCCGAGATGACGGCAGGGCTTCTGCCCGGTCGGGACCGCAGCTTTGCCTTTGAAAAGCTTGCAAGTTTTGATGCCAAGGCTTTCGAAAGCCTGAAAAGCGCGAACGTACCAGCCATGCTCGAAAATGTTCGATTTTTCGGGTCCGACCGAAATGCAGGCGCGATTGCGAACAGCCAGAAAAACGCCGAAAGCGCGGGCGTCGCGTCGATGTGCCAGTTTACCGAGGCGTCGATCAGCGACATCACCCGCCCCGACGCGAAGCCGGGGCTGATCATCGTAAACCCACCCTACGGCGCGCGGATCGGCAACAAGAAACTTCTCTTCGCGCTTTACGGCACGATGGGCAAAGTGTTTCAGGAGCGGTTCAAGGGTTGGCGCGTGGCGATCATCACCTCGGATGGCGGGTTGGCCAAGGCGACGGGCCTGCCGTTCCTACCCCCCGGACCTCCGATCGATCATGGGGGCACCAAGGTGAAGCTTTATCAAACCGCACCACTTGCGTGAAAAAGGCCGGGCGAACACCCGGCCTTCTCAATTCTGGGGGCAGTCCGTTTACTGCAGGCCCCATTTTGCGGCGGTGGCGTCGAAGAAGCCCTTTTCCTGCTTCAGCTTGATCCAGCTGTTCACATAGTTGATCCAGACCTGATCATTCTGCGGAAGAAGCATTGCGATCGGGGTCGGCGCGCGCGGCGCGTCTACTGGGATAGCTGTCACCTGCGGGAATTTCTGCGTTAACGTCGCCCCTTCAATGTTCGAGGTAATGAACACATCTGCACGGCCCGACAGGACTTCCTGATAGCCACGCGCAGGTGCCTCGACCACCTTGATATCCGCGTCCGCAAACCACTCTTTCACCATGCCTTCAAAGGATGTGCCCAGCGTGGTCGCGACTTTCACCTCGGGCTTGTTGATCGACGCCCAGCCGTCAAAACCCGCCAGTTTGTCAGATGTGGTAAACGGCAAAATCTGGACCGAGATATACGGGTCTGAATAGCCCGCCACCTTCATCCGCGACGGCGAAATCGAGGCCGACCCCGTCATGTGATAGTTCCCGGCCACGATGCCATTCACCAGTGTTTTCCAATCGGTCGGCACAAACTCCAACTTGACCTCAAGGTCTTTCGCCAGTTCGGTCATGACGTCGATATCATAACCCTTGTAGCCTTCGGTCGCCGGATCGCGCACCGACATGGGGTTCCAGTCGCCTGTCGTCCCTACCTTCAGGACACCGCCTGACAGGATCTCATTCAACGCGGATTGCGCCGTGGCGGCCCCAGTTAGTGTCGCCAGAGCCAGCAGCCCCGCTCCGAGAGTTCTCAAAAAGTTCATCGCTCGTTGTCCTTTTGGCGGTTATAAATATTCGTTTTCATCCATATAGATTACGTGATCGTATACGGAATGGATCACCGGTCACGATGAGTTGAACAAAAAACGGCGCGTGGAACAAGTGCAGAACAAAAAACAACCCAACACCGCCGTTCAGATGACAGGCGTCTCAAAGTGGTATGACGACTTTCAGGTGCTGCGGGATATCTCGCTGACGGTTGAGGTTGGTGAGAAGTTGGTTATCTGCGGCCCCTCGGGGTCAGGGAAGTCAACGGTCGTGCGGTTACTGGCCGGATTAGAGGCTCATCAAGAAGGCGACATTCACCTGCAGGGCGAGGTAAAGAATGTACAGCGGCCCGGTGACATTGGCATGGTTTTTCAAAGCTTTAACCTGTTTCCGCACCTGTCTGTTCTGGACAATCTGACCCTTGGCCCAGTGAAGGCCCTTGGCCTGTCCCGCGCCCAGGCGGAAGAGCGCGCGCGCACTTATCTTGACCGCGTGCGCATCCCCGAACAGGCCGACAAACGCCCCGCACAACTGTCAGGTGGGCAGCAACAACGCGTCGCCATCGCGCGCGCCTTGTGCATGGAACCCAAGCTGATGCTGTTTGACGAGCCGACCTCGGCGCTTGATCCCGAGATGATCGCCGAAGTGCTAGAGGTCATGGAGGACTTGGCCGCCGACGGGATGACGATGATCTGTGTCACGCACGAAATGGGCTTTGCCCGGCGCGTAGCGGATCGGATCGCGTTTATGGACGCCGGCGAAATCGTTGAAATTGGCGCACCTGAACAGGCGTTCAAGGCCCCGAAATCTGAACGTTTCGCACTTTTCCTTGATAAGATCCTGAAACACTGAGGGGGCCGATATGACTTTTCGAACAATCGCCCTGCTGTCGTCGCTTTTGCTGCTGACCGCCTGCTCGGCCGCACCCGGCACATGGGGCTGGTATGTCATTGACCCCACAACAGACAACGGTTGGACCAATATCCGCTTCCTGATCCGGGGCTTCACCTCGACCATTCAGATTTCGGTTCTGGCAGCGGTGGCCTCGATCATCATCGGGCTACTTGTGGCCCTACCCGCCTTCGCGCAGAACCGCTGGCTACGCTTGCCCAACCGCATCTATGTCGAGCTCATCCGCGCAATCCCGCTTCTGCCGATGCTGTTCTGGGTCTTCTATGGCCTGCCCGTTGTGATGCGCGGGATGGGGATCAGCATTTCAATCGACCCATTCTGGGGCGCGGTCATCACCTTGGCCCTGTCCGACAGCGCCTTCACCGCCGAGATCTTCCGCGCAGGCATTCAAGCTGTCCCGCGTGGGCAAGCTGAAGCTGCCCAGACCATCGGGCTAAGCCGCGCCAAGGCGATGCGCTATGTCATCCTGCCGCAAGCCGTCCGCCGCATCCTGCCGCCGCTGGCCAACCAGTTCATCTATATCGTGAAAATGTCGGCCTTTGCGTCCGTCATCGGGATGCAGGAACTAACCCGCCGCGCGAACGAGCTGGTGGTGACCGAATACCGCCCGCTTGAGATCTACACACTTCTGATCCTGGAATACCTTGTGCTGGTCCTGATCATCTCGGCAGGCGTGCGCTGGCTGGAACGGCGCATGGGGGCGGACGAAAGCCGCTAACCCTCTGCATTAGTAAATCTGCGTTAGTTCAGGTCTTCCAGAAGGCGTTTGTGCTTTTTCGCCGCGGCAATCGCGCCGCCCAGCGTCTCGATCCCTTTGGAATGCAGCATCGCAAGCATCTTGCACAGAACCTCGGCGGTGGCTTGCGCGTCGCCCAAAGCGGTGTGGCGAAGCTCGGGCGGGATCACCACGCCCAGACGATCGCAGAGCGCGTCCAGCGTATGCACTTCGGTCGTACCGTAAAGGACAGCCGACAGCAGGACGGTGTCCAGAATGGGATGTGTCCATTCGACCCCGCAATCGTCAGCGTGACGGCGCAGGAACGCCATGTCGAACGGCGCATTGTGGGCCACCAGAACCGCCCCACGCGCGAAGTCGTGAAAGCTCTTCCCGGCCTCGCGAATGGTCGGCTTTCCCGCCACCATCATGTCAGACACATGATGCACCTTCGTCGATGCCGGTGGGATCGGCATTTCGGGATCGACAAGCTGGTTGATCACCTCGCCGGGAACGATCTTTTCCTTCACCACGCGCACGGCGCCGATCTGCACGATCTCGTCCTTGTGCGGCAAAAGACCTGTGGTTTCCGTGTCGAACACCACATAGGTCAGATCGCGCAGGCTCATCTCCATCAGGTCGTCAGTGGCCTGCCCCTCCATCAGATCGAAGTCGAACACAACCGGGCGGCCTTCGTCTGGTGCGATGGTGGTGTGGGCTTCGTCGATCATCAGCAGATAGCCTTCGCCCGGCGCAAGCGGCTTCAGGCGGGCATCGAACTCGAGCCCATTGGCAGCGGACAGGTCCGTAAAGCTCTGCTCCAATCCGGTCGAAATCATCTTGTGATAGGCCGCCATGAAGGGCGTTTTCTGGAAGTAATCAAAAATCGAGGCGTTCAAGCGTGCCGGGCTAACCTGAGACAGCACAGCAGCAGCCTGTTTATCGTAGAGCACAATCTGGTGGGCCGGATTGATCAGCACCATGGCGACCGGGATTTCAGACAACAGCGCCGTCAGGCGGGCTTTGTCAGCAGACAGGCGCTGGGTTTCAGCAGCAACGATGCTGGCCTGATCCATTGTCGATCTCATCAACTGCTCAGACACGGCTTCAGCCGCGGGGGCCAAATCTCCCAGAAAACGTGCGCTATGCATGTCTACTTCGCCAGCACCTGCGTGGGCCTTGGATCGCAGGCCAGAGGCCAGACGCTCGATGGGGCGAGCGACATTCTCGTCAAAAAGGAACCACACACCGGCCACCAGCGCCAGCAATCCGAAGCTGGACAAAACACCTGCAAAGACAAAACCCGAGGCGACATTGTCAGGCGTGGCACGGCCTGCCCCGACCAGTAGCGCCCCGATGACCAACAGAACCGCAGCGACGGCCATGAAGGCAAAGAACAGGAAGATCCGAAAGCGCAACGACAGCTTCGTCAGGATTTGCATCACGATACCTCAAGTTTACAGATTGCCGTAACCAGCGGATCCCCCTCACCCGGCGAGAACCAGTCAACGCCGCTAACCACTCCATTGGCATCAAACGAAACGCCATCGATCAAAGGGGCGCGCTTCCCAGCGGCGCAGTCAGCCAGCATCACCATCTTTTCCGGCGCAGACCAACGGCCAAGGAAATACACATCGACCATCCGCATGGACGGGCGCGCGTCGTGCGTGCGCACGGACGGCTCGTCCAGAGCGATGAACCGTTCGGTAAAAGGTTTCACATAGGTCCACGGGCGATAGAAAGTCTGTTTTTCAACCGTATGAACAACAACCATCCCCTCGGGCAGGGTTGCGTGTGTTCGGTCATACCAAGCGTATTCATTGGCAATCGTGGTCGAAATCATGGCAAGACCCGCGCCGACGGGCATGGCCCATTTTGGCAACCGCCCGCCGCTGATCTTGTTCAGAAGCAGCACCACACCTGCGCCTGCAAAACCTGATACCAGTGTGGCGACCATCTCAAAGAACATTCGGTTTCCTCCCTACCCGTTTTGGCCGGTTTCAGCCTGTTTTGACCTGTCTTAGCCCAGCATCCCGCGCCCGTGCCCGATCGCGCTCTGCATGGATTTCACCACAACAAAGGCATCGCGCAGGTGGCTGCGTTCAAACTCGGATAGGTCCGAGGGCGACAGATAATTGTCCGGCTTACCACCGGCTTTGACTTCGGCGACCTGATGCTCCAGCCGCGTGTCGGCAATCAGGTCATAGGCATCCAGCAGATCCTGCCCGCCCGACTGGCTTAGGCCACCAGCATGGATCGCCGCTTCTAGACGCGCGCGGGTGTTGGCCTCGGTCAGCTCACCCTGAAGCGCATACACGCGGCCCAGATCGACGATGGGCACCACGCCATTGTGCTTCATATCCAGCTGGTTCTTGTGTTCGCCCGACCGGATTGTGGCAAAGCCGCGCAGCAGACCAAGCGGCGGCGTGTGCTTGAGCGAGTTTGACACCATATGCGCCACGAAGATCGAGTTCTTCGCCGCCATCGCCAGCGTGTCTTTCTGAAGCCCCTCAAACAGGCTTCCGTCCCCGGCAATCGCCCGAAGGTCAAACATGACCGAGGCCAGCATCTGCGCCTCGGGGCTTGGCTTGGCGATCCAACCATCGAAATAGTTTCTCCAAACCGACAAGGGCTGACACCAGCGTGGGTTTGTCGCCATCATATCGCCGGGGCAATAGAAATAACCGCAGACATCCAGCCCGTCACAGACGAACTTCGCCAGCTCGGCAAAGTATCCGTCGCGATCGGCATCCGTCACATCGTCGTGCAAAATCATGCAGTTATCTTGATCCGAGACGCCAGTCTGTTCCTGACGGCCCTGTGATCCGCAAGCGGCCCATAGATAGGGCACGGGGGCCGGGCCCAGCTTGGCCTCGCCCAACGCCAGCAGGCGGCGGGTGCATGTATCTGCAATGTCGGTGATTAGGCGGGTAACCACCTGATGTGGGCGGCCTCCGGCGATAAGTTGGACCAGAAGTTGCGGGATGCGTTCTGTCACCTCGCGCATTTCTTCAGGCGTGTTGGCCTGCGCAATCTCGCGCACCAACTCTGCCGAGCTGACGGCTTGGAAGCGGGTCAGGTCGGTCTGGCTGACGATACCAACCAACTTGCCGCCTTCGACGATCGGTACATGGCCGATGCGGCGCTCCATCATAATGTGCAGCACGTCCGAACCAATGGCAGACGGGGCAAGAGTGATGGGGTTGGATGTCATAATCTGCGACACGGGTGTGTCGACCGGCAGGGCAGCCGCCAGCACCTTGCCCGACATATCGCGGGTGGTCAGGATGCCGGTCAGGGAGTCGCCCTCGGTGATACACAGCGACGACACGCGGCGGTCGCGCATTAGGATTGCGGCGTCTTGCACCGAGGTCGCAGGGGGGCAGGTTACAGGATTGGTGGCCATCAGCGTGTCCACCTGTGTGGTCGCAAGGTCCTGACGATCCTGTTTGTTGTTCCGATCCGCACGCGAACGGTCAAAGAAACGTCGTACTTTGTCTTCGACGGCGATAAGGGCATGGAATTGCGTGACCGGTAGGATCAGAAGCGTGGCGTCCGTGACAGCCTGCGCCGAGGTAACGGCCTTGCCTTCCCGCAGCAGTCCGCGTTCACCAAACGAGTTGCGCAGCCCAAGATGCGACACGACCGAGCCGTTCTCGTCACTGACCTCGACCTCACCCTCGTAAATGATGAAGACACCGGGCAGGTCATCGCCAAATGCATAGACGTTTTCGCCAGCCGACACCGCGCTGGCCTGAAGCGTCGGCACCAGTTTCTCGACCACGTCAGCTGTCAGGGCGTCATAGGGGTGAACGGATTTCAGAAATCGGAAAATCTGATCTTGGTTCAGGGGCATGTTAGCTGCCTTCTTCAAAAGTTAGTCCCGCCCGATAAGACACCGGACGGGACAGATTTAAAAGGGGGCGGGTCGCCGCACAGGGCCACCCGCCAGAACCAACTTAGTGATCCTGAGCCGAGCCAGCGCCGCGCGGAACGCGAACCGACTGAACCAGCTCTTTGATCTCCGCCGGAAGCGGCTTGGTCATGCCCGATACAACGTAAGCAACGGTGAAGTTGATCGCTGCACCAATCGCGCCGAACGAGGTCGACTTAACGGTGCCCAGAAGCGGATCAGCATCGGTGAAGCTGTTGGTGCCCGGAACAAAGAACCAGCCTTTGTGCAGGAAGATGTAGATCAGGGTAACCGAGATACCCGCGATCATGCCTGCAACAGCACCGGTGTTGTTCACCTTGGTCGAGAAGATACCCATCATCAGAGCCGGGAAGATCGACGCGGCGGCCAGACCGAAGGCAAGTGCCACGGTTTGTGCTGCGAAGCCCGGGGGGTTCAGACCCAGATAGGTTGCGACAACGATTGCAACTGCCATCGCCACACGTGCCGACAGAAGTTCGCCTTTTTCCGAGATCTGCGGGTTGATCGCACCTTTGATAAGGTCGTGCGATACAGCCGACGAGATCGCCAGAAGCAGACCAGCAGCCGTCGAAAGAGCAGCAGCCAGACCACCAGCAGCAACCAGACCGATAACCCAACCCGGCAGGTTGGCGATTTCGGGGTTAGCCAGAACCAGGATGTCGCGGTTGAACTTGGTCAGCTCGTTACCGGTCCAGCCTTTTTCAGCGGCCATCGCTTGCATAGCTTCAGACTTGTCGTTGTAGTACTGGATCTTGCCGTCGCCGTTCTTGTCTTCCCAGTTCAGAAGACCAGTTTTCTGCCACGTCTTCATCCAGTCGTAACGATCTTCGGTCTCGATCTGCTGAACAGTCACAGCTTCACCATTGACGCCACCGTTCGGCCACATCATTTCGGTGATGTTCAGGCGCGCCATTGCACCAACAGCCGGAGCAGTCAGGTACAGCAGTGCGATGAACACCAGAGCCCAACCGGCCGACCAACGGGCGTCCGATACTTTAGGTACGGTGAAGAAGCGCATGATTACGTGCGGCAGACCAGCGGTACCGATCATCAGCGACAGGGTGAACAGAACCATGTTGAAGGTGTCGGCGTGGTGAGCAGTATACTCATTGAAGCCAAGCTCCGTCACGATTGCGTCCAGTTTCGCCAGAAGCGGCTCACCCGAAGCAGCGTGCTCGCCGAACAGGCCCAGGGCCGGGATCGGAGTGCCAGTCAGCTGCAGCGAGATGAAGATCGCCGGAATGGTGTAGGCCATGATCAGCACAACGTACTGAGCAACCTGAGTGTAGGTAACACCCTTCATGCCGCCGAAAACGGCGTAGGCGAACACAACAGCCGCACCGATGAACAGACCGGTCTGGTTGTCCACTTCAAGAAAGCGGCCAAACGCAACACCAACGCCGGTCATCTGACCGATAACGTAGGTGGTCGAAGCCACGATCAAACAGATCACAGCCACGATACGTGCAGTCTGCGAGTAGAAGCGGTCACCAATGAATTCCGACACGGTGAACTTGCCGAACTTACGCAGGTAAGGCGCAAGCAGCAGTGCCAGCAGCACGTAGCCGCCGGTCCAGCCCATCAGGAACGACGAGTTGTCGTAGCCGGTAAAGGCGATAAGGCCAGCCATCGAAATGAACGATGCAGCCGACATCCAGTCAGCAGCCGTCGCCATACCGTTGGTGACCGGGTGAACACCACGCCCAGCGGCGTAGAATTCTGATGTCGAGCCCGCACGGGCCCAGATTGCGATGCCGATGTAAAGTGCGAAGCTCGCACCCACAAACAGCAGGTTGATCGTAAACTGATCCATCTGTTTCTGGCCCCCTTATTCTTCGTCTACGCCGTGTTCACGGTCGAGTTTGTTCATGCGGAACGCGTAGTTGAAGATCAAAATCAAGAAGATGATGATCGAACCTTGCTGTGCGAACCAGAAACCAAGATCGGTTCCGCCTACGGCGATGCCCGAAAGCATCGGGCGCAGCAGAATGCCGAATCCGAATGATACGATCGCCCAGATCACCAGGCTGATCACGATAATGCGCAAGTTGGCGGACCAATATGCGTCGTTTGTTGAGTTGTCGGCCATGAAGCCTCCTCCCTCTGAAGTTCCTCCAACGGGGTCGCTTATGCGCCCCCGCCCTTCCCTTTCTTATGCGACCGCTTCCTGAACGATCTCATTAAGGTCACCTGCAATGGTATCGATTGCCTTCATGGCATCGACCTTCTGCAGGCTGCCCTTGCCCCCGTAGTAGGCAATGAGCGGTGCCGTCTGCGCGTGGTAGGCCACAAGGCGGCTTCCCACGGTTTCGGCATTATCGTCGGCCCGGCGTTTCATGTCCGTGCCGCCGCATTTGTCGCAGACGCCATCCTTGGCGGGCTGCTTGAACTCGTCGTGATACCCTTCACCGCAACCGCCACAGGTGTAACGGCCCGAAATACGGGTCACCATTGCAGCGTCATCAACTTCAAGACTGATGGCTGCGTTGATTTTCTGTCCGCTTTCCGCAAGCAGGGCGTCCAACGCCTCGGCCTGAACAGTGGTGCGGGGGAAACCGTCAAGAATTACGCCCTTGGCGCAATCGGCGTCTTGCAGACGGTCACGCAGGATGTTGATCACGATCTCGTCCGAGACCAGTTCACCTGCTTCCATAACGGCTTTTGCAGCAAGGCCGGCTTCGGTCCCTGCTGCTACGGCTGCGCGCAAAAGATCTCCGGTGGAAAGCTGAACAAGTCCGAACTTGTCTTCCAGCATCCGGGCCTGAGTGCCCTTCCCGGCGCCCGGAGGGCCGAGAAGGATCAGAACGGGAGCGGCGGTTGTCGTTGCGCCGTCCATTATGCGCCTGCCTTTTGCATGCGGTTGTCGATCAGATCGTCAACGACCGACGGATCGGCCAGCGTCGAGGTGTCACCCAGCGACCCGAAATCGTCCTCGGCAATCTTACGCAGGATACGGCGCATGATCTTGCCCGAACGGGTCTTCGGCAGGCCCGGGGCCCACTGGATGTGATCAGGGCTGGCGATCGGGCCGATTTCCTGACGGACCCAGTTGCGCAGCTCGACTTTCAGATCGTCGGTATACTCTTCGCCGTCCATCAGGGTGACGTAGCAATAGATGCCTTGACCCTTGATGTCGTGCGGGAAGCCAACAACGGCAGCCTCGGACACCTTGGCGTGAGCGACCAGAGCGCTTTCCACCTCGGCGGTGCCCATGCGGTGACCCGATACGTTGATCACGTCGTCCACACGACCGGTGATCCAGTAATAGCCATCCGCGTCACGGCGGCAGCCGTCACCGGTGAAGTAGTAGCCTTTGTAGTCGGCGAAGTAAGTCGACACGAAACGATCATGGTCGCCATACACGGTACGCATCTGGCCGGGCCAGCTGTCTTTCATGCACAGTACGCCTTCGGCTTCGGTCTCGTTGATCTCTTCGCCGGTGGTCGGCTCGAGGATCACGGGCTGTACGCCGAAGAACGGTGTAGTGGCCGAACCGGGTTTGGTTGCGGTCGCGCCGGGCAGTGGGGTCAGCAGGTGACCACCGGTTTCCGTCTGCCACCAAGTGTCAACGATCGGGCAGGTCCCCTTGCCAACAACGTCGTTGTACCAGTTCCAGGCTTCCGGGTTGATCGGCTCGCCCACGGTGCCCAGCACCTTCAGGTCGCTCAGATCGTATTTGGTCACGAACTCTTCGCCACGTGCCATCAGGGCACGGATCGCGGTCGGCGCAGTATAGAACTGGTTTACCTTGTGCTTTTCGCACACGGCCCAGAAACGGCCTGCATCCGGATAGGTCGGAACACCTTCGAACATCAGCGTCGTCGCGCCGTTGGCCAGCGGGCCATAGACGATGTAGCTGTGGCCGGTAACCCAACCCACGTCAGCGGTACACCAGTAGATGTCGCCTTCATGATAGTCGAACACGTACTCGTGGGTCATTGCAGCCCAAAGCAGGTACCCGCCGGTACAGTGCTGAACGCCCTTCGGCTGGCCGGTCGATCCCGACGTGTACAGGATGAACAGCGGATCTTCTGCGTTCATGGCCTCGGGCGGGCAATCTGCCGAAGCGTCTGCCATCAGCGCCGAATAGGAATGATCGCGACCATCCACCATCGGCACGTCGCCACCGGTACGCTCGACCACCAGAACCGGGGTGTTGCCCAGATCGCCGTGTGCCAGAGCGGCATCCACGTTGGTTTTCAGCGGCGTGTTGCGGCCACCACGGGGGGCTTCGTCAGCGGTGATCACCAGCGAGGCGCCACAGCCTTCAACACGGGCAGCCAGTGCCTCCGGCGAGAAGCCAGCGAAGACGATCGAGTGGATCGCGCCGATACGGGCACAGGCCAGCATGGCGTAAGATGCTTCAGGGATCATCGGAAGATACAGAATGACGCGGTCGCCTTTGCCGACGCCCATGCCCTTCATCACGTTTGCCAGCTTCGAGACGTTCTCGTGCAGCTCGTTATACGTGATCTTTTTATCAAGGTTGGGATCGTCCGATTCCCAGATGATTGCGACCTGGTCACCACGGGTCTCGAGGTGACGGTCGATACAGTTGGCCGAGACGTTCAGTTCGCCATCTTCGAACCATTTGATCGACACATCGGGGTGCGCGAAAGTGGTATTCTTGATCTTGGTCGGCGTCTTCGTCCAGGTCAGACGCGTCATTTGCTCGGCCCAGAACGCATCAGGATCGTTCACGGATGCGGCATACATCTCTTGGTATTTTGCTGCATCGATATGTGCATTCGAGACAAACTCCGCAGACGGAGCATAGGTCTTATCAGCCGTAGCTTGCGACGACATTCAGGATCCTCCCAGATTTTCCTCCAAACGCGACCAGTTCGCGTGGGCTGGGACATCACCAAAAAGGATTATTCCCAAACTTGCCTTGAAAACTGGAGGATTAATCACATCTAAACAACAGATTTTGTGTAAAAACGTTTAACTGACCTGAAATATTCAGTAATTATTGTAGGTGTTTTCATTCTATATTATTGTTTTTATTGTTTTATCTTGTAAATCACCATGTAAAAAAATGTAAAATCTTGACACAGTTCGGCATGTGTCTGGACCATCAGATTTGCCTCAACTTTAGGCATCGAGTGGGTAACATCCCGAACCATACGGTACCGACCGGCATGAATTGGCCGATTAGCGATTCACCCCACGCTTGACAGGCTGCAGTGGCGCAAGGCACATCCCAAACCATGCAACGATCGTTCCAAGACCTCCTGTCGCAGCGCCATTCTGTGCGCGCTTTCACCAAGGATCCTGTGGCCAAATCTGATCTGGAAAAGATCTGTCAGGCCGCGCGGAAAGCCCCCAGCGGGGCCAACCTGCAACCCGGGAAGTTCCACGTTCTGACCGGGCGGGCACTGGAGGGGCTGATCTGCGCCTTGCGCGACGCGATGGAGCGCAACGAGCCACCCGTCAGCGAATATTCCTATTTCCCAATCCCGATGCCCGCCGACCTGAAAGCCCGGCAACGCGCTGCCGGATACGCGCTGTATCAAGCCCTTGGGATTGCGAAACGCGATGTGGCGGGGCGTCGTGAGCAGTTTGCGCGCAACTATGCCTTCTTTGACGCGCCCGTGGGCGTGATCGCCACCATCGACCGGCGCATGGGCAAAGGTTGCTTCATGGATCTGGGCATGTCGCTGATGACATTTCTGCTGGCAGCCGAGGATCAGGGCTTGGGTGCGACAGGGATCGGTGCGCTGGCGAACTATGGCAACATCGTACACAGCCATCTGAGCCTACCCGAGGACGAGCTGGTCGTCTGCGGGATTGCCGTCGGCAAGAAGGACGAGACCGCGCCGGTGAACCTGTTCCGCACCGAACGCGATGCGTTGGACGTGTTCACCAGCTTTCACGGCTTCGACGATTAAGGCGCTGACAAGACCAGCGCGCTCCCTAACCCACCCGCGGCGGCAATCGCGGCCACACCGGCCCCGCCTTTGCGCAGAAGTTCGAAATACAGCCCAACCGCCAAAATCGCGCCGGACGCCCCGATTGGATGCCCCCGCGCCAGCGCGCCGCCATTTGGATTGACGATCTCGCGCGGTATCTGTGCGCCTTCCTGGCATGCGATGGCCTGCACGGCGAAGGCCTCCATAATTTCGGCGATGGTCAGACTGTCAGGCGTCCGCCCCGCGCGCGCCAGAGCCGCATTGATGGCGGCCACGGGAGCAATACCGGGCAGGTCAGGCGTGCCGCCAAGGCTTGATCCGGCCTCGATCCGGATTTTCGGGGCCGGAAGCCTGCGTGCCACCCGGTCAGAGACCACCAGCACGAACGCCGCACCATCGGCAGCCACCGCCATATTGGCCGCAGTAATGCTTCCAGCGACAACAGGCGCACGCACACAAAGGCGCGGGGTGAGTTTTCGGGTGAAGGCGTCAGCTTCCTGACCCATGACGGGCACGATCTGATCCGATTGCACACCCTCCAGAGCCGCCTGATGGCTGGTCACAGCCCAATCATCCTGCGCCTGGCGGGAGATCCCAAGCTTCTGCGCCAAGGCCTCGGCAGCTTCGGCCATATCCGGGTCGCGATCCGGCCACGGGGTGAATTGGGCTTGCTCGTACGGTTCCGGGTCACGCCCGTCCGCAAAGGTGCGAGATCGCAGAGGACGGCGCGAATAGCTCTCTGCCCCGCCTGCGATCACCACGTCATGTTGGCCAGACAAGATCATCGCCTGCGCCAGCATCACCGCGTCCAGCCCGCCGCAGCATTGGCGGTCGATGGTCAGCCCGCCCACGGCTTCGGGCAAGCCTGAAGCCAAGGCCGCAACCCGCGCAGGATTGCCGCCCGCGCCCAGCGCGTTTGCCAAGATCAGCTCGCCGACCTCGTCCGGTGCCACCCCGGCTTGCGCCAAAAGATCCCGGATCACCGGGGCCGCGAGGTCGTGAATATCTAGCGCCGCAAACGCGCCACCGCGCGGGATAACCGCCGTTCGGCGTGCGGCTATGATCCAAACCGGACTCATCCCTGCCCCCGTGCAAATTGTTCAAGCGCCTTCAGATCCGGCTTTCCAGCGGGCAGCATTGGCAGAGCCTCCACAAACAGTACCTGGCGCGGCATCGACGGTTCGCCCAAGGTGTCCCGGCAACGATCCTTGATGGATCGTATAGCCTCGTCATTCGCCGCTCCTTCGACCACGGCAACCAACACCTGCCCACGCGCAGCATCCGGCACCGCGACCACCGCGCAGCGTGTGCCGCCAACAGCCCGCGCGACCTCTGCCTCGACCACTTCAGGGAAGACGTTATGATCCGCCACGGTCACCATGCGCGACTTGCGGCCCAGAAGGTAGAGGAAGCCGTCATCATCAAGGCGCGCCATCTCGCCCACGGTCAGGAAGTCGCCATTCCAGCGGGTATCTGGGCTGTCGCCCTCGACATAGTGTTCGAACAGATAAGGGCTTTTTACCCAAAGCTCGCCCGGCCCCTGCCCGATCGGGTGGCCATTCGCATCCCGCAATTCGATCTGTACACCCGGATAGGCCCGACCGACCGAGGCGATGGGCGTTTCTGGGGGCGCAATGGACATAAAGCTGGTCTCGGACGCACCGAAAAACTCGTGTAGCTGGGCATTTGGGAAGAGGTTAGACAGCGCCGACGTGGTGTCCACGTCCAGCTTTCCACCACCCGAAAACACCAGCCGCATTTCAGGCAGCGGTTCAGGGTGCGCTTTCAGAAGCAACCGCAGCTGCGCGGGCGTGGCGTAGAGCACCTGCACCCTGTCACGTTTCAACCCCTGAAGCTGGGCGCGGGGCGACAGGCCGGTCAGGACAGACAGGTCCGCGCCCAGATGCAGCGCCTCCATGATGGCAAACAGCACCAGCGAGTGTCCCGGATCGCCGAGCACGGCATAGGGCGTGTCCTCGCCTGCGCCAAATTCGCGGCGAGTGATCTCGAAACTGGCAATCCAACTATCCGGGCGGCGCTGGATGGTTTTCGGTGCGCCGCTGGAGCCAGAGCTTTGGCATTGCAGCACCTGCTGACCGTCATTGGCTTGCCAAACCTGGATCGGGTGGCCAGTCACCTGTCGCGCTCGAATACTGGCCCCAGCCCGCAGCCCATCCTGCAAAAGCTGCACCGCACGCGCCGCACGCCGCGCCTGTTCGGGCGTGTGGTCATCCGGAAGATGGACCGTGCTTTGCGAGTCTTGACGAAAGCGCATGGCGATGAGCTGCCCTTCTTGTGGCGAAAACCTGTGCTCTTTGTAGAAGCACGCCCCGCCGAGGGGAAGCCCAACAGAAAACGGGCGCAGCCAGCGCCGCGCCCGATTCAATATTATTGTCGCAAGTGTTTATCCGCGCACCACGTAGACCGAGCAGTTGGAATGGCGCACGACACGCCCTGCGTTCGGCCCTAATAGGTAGTCTTTCAGATCCGGGCGATGCGCCCCGATCACGATCAGATCTGCGTCACTAAGCTCGGCGGCGCGCAGCACCTCTTCATAGACCGAGCCGACGGCCACGATGTGGCGCACTTTGGCGTCAGCATCCGCCCCCAAAGTTTTCAGGGTCATGGCTTTCAGAATGTCGCCCGCGTCGTTCTGCGCCGATTTGACATGATGGTCCTGAAAATAGGCCCCAACCATCGACATGCCGAAATCCGGCACAACGGTGATCACGTCCAACTGCGCGCCCCGCAGTTCTGCCAGCTCGGCCGCAGTTTTCAGGACGGGGCTTTCTGCATCGGCGCGGTTGATGTCGACTGCACACAGGATGGTCTGGGTCATGCCGTTTCTCCTTCCATAATCTCTTCTTCCTTGGCGCGACGCGACTGCAGGAGGGCCACAAGACCAAGCAGCAGCAACGCCGGGATGAAGATCAGTTCTTTCGGCAACTGGCTCGAAGGCGCCTGCACCGCCGAGATCTGCACGGGATCATCCCCGTAGAAATCGAAGGTCGACAGCTTATCGGACAGCGGTGTGCCGAACATTGGCTCGTCGATCCGCATCACGTCGCCTTCCGGCATCAGCATAATCCCTGCCGCATCCAAACGGGCCGCACCGCCGTCAACTTCTGGCACGTTCAGCACCACGGTCAGGTCCTTGACCTCGAGCGTGTCAAAGTCCGGCCCCGAAATCACCACGCGCAGCGGATCACCGGGAACCGCATCACCAATGGCTTGCTCGATCTGAGCTGGGGCGATTTCCGTGAACGGAGGCTGGATCTGGTTCATGAAGAAGCCCGGACGGAACAGCGCGAAGGCCACGACCAGAAGGGCGACGGTTTCCCAGATGCGGGATTTCGTCAGGAAGAAACCCATTGTGCCCGCCGTGAAGACAAGGATGCCGATGGTTGCCACGATAAAGACGACGACGCCTTGTGTGATCGTCACATCAATCAACAGAAGATCCGTGTTGAAGATGAAGACGAAGGGCAAGGCCACGGTGCGAAGCGAATAGAAGAACGCGGTGAACCCGGTACGGATGGCATCGCCACCAGACACAGCCGCCGCCGCGAAACTAGCCAGCCCCACCGGGGGCGTCACATCCGCCATGATCCCGAAGTAGAAGACGAAGAGGTGAACCGCGATCAGCGGCACAACAAGGCCAGACTGCGCACCCAGTTCCACAACTACGCCCACCATAAGCGAGGATACAACGATATAGTTCGCGGTCGTCGGCAGGCCCATCCCAAGGATCAGCGACAGGATCGCCACGAAGATCAGCATCAGGATCAGGTTGCCGCCGGACAGGAACTCGACAAAGTCCGCCATCACCTGACCGATCCCGGTCAGCGATACGGTGCCCACGATGATGCCTGCGGTGGCCGTGGCCAGGCCGATGCCGATCATGTTGCGCGAACCGTCGATCATGCCTTCGATCAGGTCCATCAGACCGTCGCGCAGACGGCCAACCGGGTTGGTTTCCCCCCGGAACAGCGCTTTCAGCGCCTTCTGGGTCAGCAGGATGCCGAACAGCAGGAAGGTGGCCCAGAAAGCCGACAGGCCGGGTGATTTTCGCTCGATCATCAGGAAGTAAACCAGAACAATGATCGGCAGCATGTAGTACAGGCCCGACTTATAAATCTTGGCCACGTCAGGCAGTTCAACCACCTCTGCGTTCGGATCATCGGGTTCCAGATCAGGTACCTGAGCTGCAATATAAATCAGGGCAATGTAGAGTGCGAACAGCAGCAGAGACAGGATCCAGCCAGAACCCGAAGGGAACAGCGATGTGATCCATCCAACAGGATACTGTGTCGCATAACACAAGAGCGCAAAGCTTGCGAAGAACGCAAACATTCCACCAATGGTTTTGCCCATCGAGACAACTTTGTTGCCAATGGTCGGCATCTTGGTTTTCACCGCTTCGAGATGCACGATGTATACCAGCGCAATGTAAGAGATAATTGCAGGCAGGAACGCGTGGGTGATGACCTCGACGTAGGAGATACCCACATATTCCACCATCAGGAACGCAGCGGCGCCCATAACAGGCGGCATGATCTGACCATTTACAGACGACGCAACTTCAACCGCGCCCGCTTTTTCGGCCGAGAAGCCAACGCGCTTCATCAGAGGAATGGTGAAGGTACCGGTGGTCACAACGTTGGCGATGGACGAGCCCGAGATCAGGCCGGTCGCAGCCGAACCGACCACGGCCGCTTTCGCGGGACCGCCGCGCAGGTGGCCAAGGGCACCAAACGCCATCTTGATGAAATAGTTGCCCGCACCTGCGCGGTCCAGAAGGGCGCCAAACAGCACGAACAGGAAGACGAACTTGGTGGACACGCCCAGCGCGATGCCGAAGACACCTTCCGAGGTAATCCACATGTGGCTCATGGCTTTGCGAAGGGAAGCGCCCGCCCAGCGGATTTGGTCGGGCACGACCTCGGACGAGCCGAAGAAGACGTAGAAAAGGAATACAATCGCCAAGGCCACCATGACGGGACCCAGCGTGCGATAGGCAGCGATGAACAGGAAGGTCAGGCCCGCAACTGCGAAATACGCATCAGATTGATCGGCCAGACCACCGTTCGCGACGATCTTCTCATAGAAAAAATAACCATAAAGCGCCAAGAACGCGCCGCCGACCCCAAGCACCCAGTCATACCACGGAATGTAATTGCGCGGGCTGGATTTGAACAGAGGATAGGCCATCGCGGCCAGGAAAACCGCAAACGCCAGATGGAACTGGCGCGAGTTGTTAATCAGGTCGCCAGGCAGAACATAAGGCGCCACCGGCGAGGCCAGAAGCACCTGAAAAATCGACCAAATCAGCGCGACGGCAGCAATCATAAGCCCGACCGCGCCCTGTGGGTTGCGCGCACCGGTGTCGCTGGCGGCGACGAGCTCTTGAAGCTCTGCTTCGCTAAGCGCGCGTTCCTCTTTCGTGGACATTGTGTCTCTCCCTCGGTCTGCTTGCGACCGCACTTGTTTACTTTTGAAAACACGCCCGATCTTCTGCCGGGTCAAAGCGATCGGGGGACGCAGGGCCGCCCCCCGATCAAAAGGCTTACGGGTGACCGCTTACTCGATAATTCCAGCCTCTTTATAGTACTTCGCAGCACCCGGGTGCAGCGGAGCGGACAGACCAGCGGTTGCCATTTCCTTGGGATCAAGGTTGGCGAATGCCGGGTGCAGACCTTTGAAGTCTTCGATGTTGTTCATGACCGACGATACAACGGCATAGACAGCGTCTTCCGACACGGCGTCCGAGCTAACGAAGGTCGCGCCCACACCGAAGGTGGCGGTGTCCGCGTCGTTGCCGCGATACATGCCGCCCGGAATGGTGGCGGTGCGGTAGAACGAGTTCTCGGCAACCAGCTTGTCCACAGCCTCGCCCGAGACTTCAACCAGTACCGAGTCACATGCGGTGGTGGCTTCCTGGATCGAGCCCGAAGGGTGACCAACGGTGTAGACCATCGCGTCGATCTGGTTGTCGCACAGAGCTGCCGACTGTTCCGAGGCTTTCAGCTCGGTCGCCAGAGCGAAGTCGCCGGTGGTCCAGCCCAGAGCTTCCAGCAGAACTTCCATGGTGCCGCGCTGACCGGAACCGGGGTTGCCGATGTTGACGCGCTTGCCTTTCAGGTCGGCGAAGGTCTTGATGCCGCTGTCGGCGCGGGCCACGACGGTGAAGGGCTCGGGGTGGACCGAGAATACCGCGCGCAGGCCTTCAAAGGCACCGGCATCTTCGAATTTCGAGGTGCCGTTATAAGCGTGGTACTGCCAGTCCGACTGGGCCACACCAAATTCCAGCTCGCCTTCGCGGATGGTGTTGATGTTGTAGACCGAACCACCGGTCGACTCGACCGAGCAGCGAACGCCGTGCTCTTTGCGGCCTTTGTTCACCAGACGGCAGATGGCGCCGCCGGTCGGATAGTACACGCCGGTCACGCCGCCGGTACCGATGGTGATGAATTCTTCGGCAAAGGCAGCTGGCGCCATCACTGCGGTGGCAGCAACCCCTGCAAATGCAATCTTGAACCCTTTAAACATCAGATTTCTCCCTTGATTGATGTTTGTTTATTCGCTCCACACTTCCGCCAGTTGGCGGTTGTGAAGCTCGACTTCAGCAATTCGTTCCTGGGCCGCGACGCCTGCGCGCCCGACCACCATTCCGACGATGGTTTCCAGAAGAAACATCGTCGACACGTAGGACGAAAAGAAATGAGGGCTATCGGTCGACACAGAGAACCCTGCCGACGCAAATTCCAACGCTGGACACGTATGCGTATCGGTGATCACCACAACGTAAACCCCTAACTCACGCGCAAGCCTGGCTGCCTTGATCACTGAGACAGCAAATGGCGGCTTGGTAACTATAAGTAGTGCATCACGTTCATCGAGCCCTGACAAGGCTCCCCCTAGGGAAGCCCCCATCCGATTGGCCAGAATCCAGTTATCTGCGCAGAAATTCGCCATATACGACAGGTATTCCACGACCCCGGTGGACCCCAACGCCCCCAAGAGCAGAACCTTCCGGGACGCTGCCAAACGGTCAGCCACGTCACGAATCGCCACCGGGTCCAACCCAGCCATCGTCTGCCTCAGGTTGTTCTCGCATGCGGCGAAATGGGCCTGAACGAAGTCAGATTTCCCGTCGCCATGTGCTTTCTGAAGCTGCCCAGCCCGATCTGCGAAATTGTTCACTTTGCGGTCAATCTTGTCGCGCATCTCGTCCCGCAGCTCGTCAAAGCTGGCATAGTCCAAGGCCCGGGCAAGACGCGAGAATGTGGCAGGCGACACGCCGGTCTGTGCGGACACGGTGCGCAGTGGACGCGACACAACATCCAGCGGGTTGGCCACAAGATAATCGGCAGCTGCACGCAAGGCACCGCTTAGATCACCGTAGGCCACTGCCAGCCTCTTTTCGAAGCTCTCACTTGCGCTCACGTCCAGTGTCTCCCTGTTTGGACAAGACTTAGTGTTCCTTTTGTTTCACCTATTGTCAATTCTCGATTCATTTGTTTCAATGGCAACAGGTTCAACGGGACATGCAAGGGATCCCCATGTCACATATTTTCCCGCGTCACTGCAAATCAGCCCCACCTGTCGCAACCCGCGGAGACGGCGTTTACCTGATTGATTCAGAAGGGAAAAGGTATCTTGATGGATCCGGGGGTGCGGCCGTGTCCTGCCTTGGTCATTCGGACCCAGACGTGGCCAAAGCCATGCATGATCAGATCGACAGACTCAGCTTCGCGCACACCGGATTTCTGACCTCGGAGCCTGCAGAATCACTCGCCGACCGCCTGATCGCGCATGCACCCGAGGGAATCGAGCGCGTGTATTTGGTGTCTGGCGGCTCGGAAGCGGTCGAGGCCGCGCTGAAGTTGGCGCGCCAGTACATGATTGAAATCGGGCAGCCCCAGCGCACCCGTTTCATCGCTCGCAAGCAAAGCTATCACGGCAACACGCTGGGCGCTTTGGGCACCGGCGGCAACATGTGGCGGCGCGAGCCATTTGACCCGCTGATGATGTCGGCCAGCCATATCGATCCCTGCTATGAATATCGCCTGCGTCAAGAGGGCGAGACGGAAGAGGAGTACGGTCTGCGCGCCGCGAATGCTTTGGAAGCGGAAATCCTGCGCGTCGGGCCCGAGACTGTGATTGGCTTCCTTGCCGAACCAGTAGTCGGCGCCACGTCAGGGGCGGTGCCCGCCGTCAAAGGCTATTTCAAACGGATCCGCGAGATTTGCGACAAGTACGGCGTCCTTCTGATCCTAGACGAAATCATGTGCGGCATGGGCCGCACCGGCACTCTGTTTGCCTGCGAGCAAGACGAGATTTCACCCGACATCATCACCATCGCGAAGGGCCTTGGGGCTGGCTATCAGCCCATCGGTGCGATGCTGTGCACGGGTGCGATCTATGAGGCGATCGCACAGGGCAGCGGTTTCTTTCAGCATGGCCACACCTATATCGGTCATCCCGTTGCTGCCGCCGCCGCAGATGCGGTTGTGCGCAAGCTGACCGAGGGCGGCATGGTTGCGCGTGCGGCCAAGATGGGCACCCGTCTGAACGATGCACTACACGCCGAGTTCGGCCAGCATCCCCATATCGGGGACATCCGCGGGCGCGGCATGTTTCGCGGGCTGGAAATCGTGGCGGATCGCGATAGTAAAACCCCCTTTGATCCGTCGCGAGGCATCGCTGGCCGCCTGAAAAAGCAGGCCTTCGCGAACGGCCTGATCTGCTATCCGATGAGCGGCACGATTGACGGGCAAAACGGCGACCACGTGCTTCTGGCCCCGCCCTTCATCATCTCGGATGATCAGATTGATGAACTGGTGGGCAAGCTGTCCAAATCGTTGGAGCAGGTTCTGTGACACCGCTTCCCAAGATCATGCTCGCCCCCAACGGGGCGCGCCTGACCAAAGCCGACCACCCTGCCCTGCCGATGACTCCGGCCGAGATTTTGGAAACCACACAGGCCTGTCGTGCAGAAGGCGTCGACGGGCTGCACCTGCATTTGCGGGATGCAGAGGGCAAGCACCTTCTGGATGCGGGCGCCTATGCTGACGCGCTGAAGCTGTTCGACGCGGAAATGCCCGGCTTCCCGGTCCAAATCACGACCGAGGCGGTCGGGATGTATGACCCCGCCCACCAACGGCATGTGGCGCTGAATTCGGGGGCGGATATGGTCTCGGCCTCGGTCCGCGAGCTGTGCCGTGACGATCACAACGTGACGCGAGCGTTTTACAACGAGTGCCATCAGCGCGACATTGCCGTGCAGCATATCCTCTATGACGTGGAGGATGCCGAACTTCTGACCCGCGTGCTGGACGAGAAGCTTCTGACCGCGCCGGATTTGCAACTGATCTTTGTACTGGGGCGCTATGCTGTCGGGCAGAAATCCGACCCGAAAGAGCTCGATCCGTTTCTGGATTGGCTGAATGGCACCGGCCTGTCACCAGACTGGGCCGTCTGCGCCTTTGGTCCGAGCGAAACCCCCGCCCTTCTGCGCGCCGTTCAGGCGGGTGGAAAGTGCCGGATCGGGTTCGAGAACTCACGCCAACACGCGGACGGATCCGTTGCGAAAGACAACGCTGAACGAGTGGCCGAGCTGGTGAAGGCCTGTTCCGAAGCGGCCTAAACCTTAAAACATCTTCGCGCGGGCATCCGTGGGCGACATGCCGAACTGTTTCTTGAAGGATCTCACAAGGCTGGAGCGTGTACCGAACCCGGTGGCGGCTGCAATCTCGTGCATGGAATAGCTGGTCTGCTGCACAAGCTGGCTGGCGCGTTCCAACCGCAGACTGCGATAGATCGTCAGCGGGCTGACACCCAGCTGGGTGGCAAAGCGACGTTGCAATTGGCGCGAGGATACGTTCATGATCCGGGCGATCTGGACGATCGATAGGGTGTTTTCCAAATGCTCAAGCATCACGGCCACGCAGTCGCCAATGATCCGGTCACCGCCGGAATAGCGTTTGATAATATGCTCTTGCTTGCCGTGGAACGGCTCGCCCGAGACCTCAAGCCCGACATAGTCGCCAAAGGTGGCGGCAGAAAACCCGCCCATTTCCGCTTCAAGAAGTTTGAGGAACAGGCGCAGGGCGGCGAAGATGCTGGTGGCGCTGCAAATGCGGCCATCAATGGCGAAGGGCGCGCCACCATCTATGCAGAACAGCCCCTCTTCCTCGGCCACGAAGCGCAGGTTGGAATGCACGGCCAAGGCGGTGCGGCTGGCAAAGACCGATTTGCACAGGACGAATACGCCGCCGCCCACCAACACACATTGACGGCTGAGGCGCAGAAGCTGGTGCGCGCGGCTCAGCTGTCTGTTGTCCAGCTTCCAGCGGGCGTGGAAATCAGCCCAAAATACGACGGTGCGATTTCGCCAATAGGCCTGATCATGCGACGGGCAGCTGTCCAGCGTGTAGACAGACAGGTCGCGCGGGGTTTCCGCGTTGGTGAACTGATCAAGCGAGATGAAGAAGTCGCGAAAGACGCTGGCCAGCGAAACGTGGCTGCGATCCGGCACAATGATGGTGATGCCCTGGATGGGACCAATGGCCGACAGGTCATTCACCGGGGCCATAAGAGTGTTCTGAATATTCATAGATGCATCCCGTTATCTGGTACGACATTATGAGACCCCGCCCGGCCTCATTGGGACCGGGCGGGGGATGTGCTTATGCCTCGTCTTCGTAGGCGTCCATCGGGGGACAGGTGCAGACCAGGTTGCGGTCGCCATAGGCGTTGTCCACGCGGTTCACGACCGGCCAGTACTTGTCCACTCCCAAGTTGCCCGGAGGGAAGCAGGCCTGTTCGCGGGTGTAGGGACGATCCCATTCGCCCACCAGATCACGCACCGTGTGGGGGGCGTGTTTCAGCGGGTTGTTGTCGGGGTCGATCTTGCCGTCGATGATGTCCTGCGCCTCGGCCCGGATGGACAACATGGCATCGCAGAAGCGGTCCAGCTCTTCCTTGGGTTCCGATTCCGTCGGCTCGACCATCAGCGTACCTGCCACCGGCCACGACATGGTCGGCGCGTGGAAACCACTGTCGATCAGGCGTTTGGCCACGTCATCCACAGACACGTTGCCCTCGTCCGCCAGCGGACGAGTGTCGAGGATACATTCGTGCGCCACGCGTCCGGTCTTGGACGTGTAGAGGATCGGATAGGCGTCCTTCAGACGTGCCGCGATGTAGTTGGCGTTCAGGATCGCAACTTTGGTGGCTTGCGTCAGACCCGCGCCACCCATCAGCAGGATATAGGCCCAGCTAACCGGCAGGATCGAGGGCGAACCGAACGGTGCCGCAGAAACCGGACCAACGGCGGTGCCGTATTCCGGGTGACCCGGAAGATGCTCGGCAAGATGCGCCTTCACACCGATCGGACCCATGCCGGGGCCACCCCCGCCATGCGGAATGCAGAAGGTCTTGTGCAGGTTCAGGTGGCTGACATCGCCGCCGATCTTGCCGGGCTGGGCCAGACCGACCATGGCGTTCATGTTGGCGCCGTCGATATAGACCTGACCGCCGTGATCATGGGTGATCTGGCAGACCTCCTGCACGGTTTCCTCGAATACCCCGTGGGTCGAAGGATAGGTGATCATGCACGCCGCAAGATCGTCCGAGTGCTGGATCGCCTTCGAACGGAAATCGTCCAGATCGATGTTACCATTGTCATCCGATTTCACCGGCACGACCTTATAGCCCACCATTTGCGCCGAAGCAGGGTTGGTGCCGTGCGCCGAGGTCGGGATCAGACAGATATTGCGGTGCGCTTCACCACGTGCCGCGTGATAGTTGCGGATGGTCAGAAGACCCGCGTATTCACCTTGCGCACCCGAGTTCGGCTGCTGCGAGATCGCGTCATAGCCTGTGATCTGGCACAGCTTGTCGTTCAGGTCGGCGATCATCTCGTGATAGCCTTGGGCCTGATCAACGGGCACGAACGGGTGCAGGTTGCCGAATTCGGGCCAGGTGACTGGGATCATCTCGACGGTCGCGTTCAGCTTCATGGTGCACGAGCCCAGCGGGATCATTGCGCGGTCCAGCGCCAGGTCCCGGTCAGCAAGACGGCGCATATAGCGGGTGATCTCGGCCTCGGCCCGGTTCTTGTGGAAGATCGGGTGGGTCAGATATTCGCTGTCGCGCAGCGCGTAATCCGGCAGGCGATAGGCGCGGTTGGCGACACTGTCGTCCTTCTTCTCGATACCGAAGGCACCCCAGACGGCTTCGATGGTTTCCGCGCGTGTCTGTTCGTCCAGCGAAATACCGATCCGGTCATCGCCCACTTTGCGCAGGTTTACACCACGCGCCACTGCGGCTTCCATGACGGTTTTCTGCAGCGGGCCAACTTCGACGGTGATGGTGTCGAAGAACACCTCTGGCTCGACCTTAAATCCGTTCTCTTCCAAGCCAGCCGCCAGACGCGAGGTCTTGCGGTGCACCGACTGGGCGATGGCCTTGATGCCATCGGGGCCGTGGTAGACGGCGTACATCGAGGCGATAACCGCCAGCAGAGCCTGTGCGGTACAGACGTTCGAGTTCGCCTTCTCGCGACGGATGTGCTGTTCGCGGGTTTGCAGGGCCAGACGGTAGGCCTTGTTGCCACGCGCGTCGATCGACACACCGATGATACGGCCCGGCATGGCGCGCTTCAGCTTGTCGGTCGTCGCCATATAGGCAGCGTGCGGGCCACCATAGCCCATCGGCACGCCGAAACGCTGGGTCGAACCCACGGCGATGTCGGCGCCCATTTCGCCCGGCGACTTCAGCAGCGCCAGCGCCAGAATGTCAGCAGCCACAACGGCAATCGCCTTGTGCTCGTGCAGGGCTTCGATTTCCTTGGTGAAGTCACGCACGTGACCTTCGGTGCCCGGATATTGGAAGATCGCACCAAACACGGCGCCAGCATCCAGCGCATCGGGATCGGCGACCTGAACGTCGATGCCAAGAGGCTCGGCGCGGGTTTTGATCACGGCGATGGTCTGCGGGTGACAGTTTTTGTCCACGAAGAACGCTGCGTTGTTGGCTTTCGAGCGCGAGCCGCGATGCGCCATGGTCATGGCTTCGGCAGCGGCGGTGGCTTCATCCAGCAGCGACGCGTTGGCGACTTCCAGACCGGTCATGTCCGAGACCATGGTCTGATAGTTCAGAAGGGCTTCCAGACGGCCTTGCGAAATCTCGGGCTGATAGGGCGTGTAGGCCGTATACCAAGCCGGATTTTCCAGAATGTTGCGCAGGATGGGCGCAGGCGTCGTGGTGCCATAGTACCCCTGCCCGATCAACGAGGTCAGAACCTTGTTCTTAGAGGCCACCTGTTTCATGTGGTAAAGCGCGTCCCGCTCGGACATGGCCGGGCCCCAGTCCAGCGCCTCTTCCTGACGGATTGCGGGCGGAACCGTTGCGTCGATCAGTTCATCAAGCGTCTTGAAGCCGATCACTTTCAACATATCCGCCATCTCTTGCGGAGACGGGCCGATATGGCGGCGGTTGGCGAAATCATAGGCTTCGTAGTCGGTCAGTTTGAAGGCCATGCTTGGATCCTCGTGAAGGGGGGGTATGACCCGCCGGTCGCCCGGCGGGCAGTCTGTTCTTAGCCGATCAGGGCTTTGTAGCCATCCAGATCCATCAGATCTTCCAGCTGCGAGGCGTCTGCCAGCTTGACCTTATAGATCCAGGCGTCGCCCTCGGGGTTTTCGTTCAAGGCACCGGGAGTGTCTTCCAAAGCACCATTGGCCTCAACCACTTCACCGTCAACCGGTGCGTAGATTTCCGAGGCAGCCTTCACGCTTTCGATCACGCCGATCTCGTCGCCTTTTTCGAACTCGTCGCCCGCCTCGCGCTGCTCAACGAAAACAATCTCGCCCAGCTGGTCGGCTGCGTGTTGGGTGATACCGATGGTGGCGATGTCGCCCTCAACGGTGATCCATTCGTGCTCTTCCGAGTAATAAGTCGTCATATCAGGAAGTCCCCTGTCTTAGCGTTTGTAGTTCTGCTGCACGAAGGGCAGCGATACGATTTCGGCAGGCTGGGCCTTGCCGCGAATGATAAGGTTCACTTTCTCGCCAACCTCGCCGTGGCCCTTGGTCACGTAACCCATTGCAACGGGACCACCGACGGTCGGGCCAAAGCTGCCCGAGGTGATCTCGCCGATGGTATTGCCTTCGGCGCATTGGATTTCCACGTGCTGACGGGCGGGGGCGCGGCCTTCGGGCTTGATGCCCACCAGTTTCTTCGCGGTACCTTCGGCCAGCTCGCGCTGGATGCGCTCGGCACCCGGGAAGCCGCCTTCTTCTTTGCGGCGTTTCTGGATGGCCCAAGCAAGGCTTGCTTCGATCGGCGAGGTCGTCTGGTCGATGTCGTTGCCATAGAGGCAAAGACCAGCTTCCAGACGCAGGCTGTCACGGGCACCCAGACCAGCGGGTTCGCAATCGTCATGGGCCAGGAAGGCGCGGGCGACGGCTTCGGCATCCGCTTCCGGGATCGAGATCTCGTAACCATCTTCGCCGGTATAGCCCAGACGCGAGATGCGGCAGCTGACACCGTTGATGTCCGCCACCGTGGTTTCCATGAAGGTCAGGTTACGGGCAGCGGGGCAAAGCTCGCCCACCACGTCTTCGGCCTTGGGGCCTTGCACGGCAACCAAAGCACGGTCGAAGATCTCGGTCACTTCGACACCGTCCAGATTGGCGGCCATGTGCGGGATGTCCTGATGACGCATCGAGGCGTTCACCACGACAAAGAAATGATCACCGGCGTTCGAGACGATCAGGTCATCCATGATGCCGCCGTCTTCGTTGGTGAAAAAGCCATAGCGTGCCTTGCCTTCTTTCAGCGTGGCATAAGCCTGCGGGCAGATCGCTTCCAGCTTCTCGCCGATATTGTCGCCTTTCAGGATCACCTGACCCATGTGGCTGACGTCAAAAAGCGCGGCTTTCTCGCGGCAGTGCTTGTGCTCGCCCATGATCCCCATCGGGTATTGGACGGGCATTTCCCAGCCGGCGAAATCAACCATCTTGCCGCCAAGTTCGACATGCAGGTTATAAAGCGGCGTGCGTTTAGGGGTGTCGGTCATGTCGGCCTCCTATGGCGCGATTGGTATTGTCGGGGCCGGGGGGCAAGCATCCACCCCCCGGCTTTTTTCTTTATTCAGCCGCGGTCTGATCCGGCTCGGTCGCGCCGCCCGAGGCAAAGAATTCCTTCGTCACCTTGAAGACAACCGGGCTCAGCAGGGCCAAGGCGATCAGGTTCGGGATCGCCATCATGGCGTTCAGCGTATCGGCCAGCAGCCAGATGAAGCCCAGATTGGCGGTCGCGCCCAGCGGCACGGCGATGCACCACAGGATGCGGAACGGTACCAGAGATTTTACCCCCAGGAAGAACTCGACGCATTTTTCACCATAATAGGACCAGCCCAAGATGGTGGTAAAGGCAAAGACCGACAGTGAGATAGCGATCAAGTAGCCGCCGAAGCCCGGCAGGGTTGTCTCGAAAGCGAGCGAGGTCAGCGCCGCACCGGATTCACCCGAGGTCCAAGCCCCCGACGCGATGATCGCAAGGCCAGTAATCGAGCAGACGATGATCGTGTCGATGAAGGTTCCCAGCATGGCAATCAGACCTTGGTTCACCGGACCAGCAGTTTCAGCTGCAGCGTGGGCGATGGGCGCAGAGCCCAGACCAGCTTCGTTCGAGAACACGCCACGTGCCACACCAAAGCGGATCGCAGCCCAGACGGCGGCGCCCGCAAAACCACCTTCGGCGGCCGAGGGGGTGAAGGCGTGGGTAAAGACCAGCGACAGGGCGTTGCCCAGCTCTCCGGCGTTCAAAAGCAGAACCAGAAGGCCGATCAGGATGTAGGATACAGCCATCAGCGGCACCAGTTTTTCGGCCACGGCACCGATGCGGCTAATACCACCCAGCACAACGCCACCGGTCAGGATCATCAGGACAACGCCCGTGCCGATTTCCGGAATGCCGAAGTTGGTGTTCAGCACGTCGGCCACACCATTCGCCTGCACCGTGTTACCGATGCCGAAGGCTGCGATAGCACCAAAGCCTGCAAAGGCAGGCGCCAGCCAGTACCAGCCTTTGCCCAGCCCGTTCTTAATGTAGTACATCGGACCACCGACGTAGTTGCCCAGTTCGTCCTGCTCACGATATTTCACCGCACAGACGGCCTCGGCGTATTTGGTGGCCATGCCCACAAGCGCAGTCATCCACATCCAGAACAGGGCGCCGGGGCCACCCAAGAACACGGCAGTCGCAACGCCGGCGATGTTACCGGTGCCGATGGTCGCCGACAGCGAGGTCATCAGCGCCTGAAACGGCGTAATCTGCCCGTCACCATGTGCGGTACGGCCGTTCCACAACAGTGAAAACCCTTTACCGATTTTCAGGATTGGCATCAGTTTCAAGCCAACCTGAAGGAACAGACCGACCCCCAGGATCAGGACCAACATCAGTGGCCCCCAGACAATCCCGTTGATCCAGCCTACAAAATTTGACAACGCTTCCATGGTTTCCTCCCTTTAGCGTCCTCGGTCAGGCCCTTCCCGCAAGCGCCACTTGGCGTGCTTGCTTGAGGGCCGCGAAATCTTCGTCAGCATGGAACGACGACCGCGTCAGCGGCGTGGCCGAGACCCCAAGGAACCCCTTGGCGCGGGCGGCTTGTTCCAGACTTGCGAATTCGTCCGGTGTCCAGAACCGGTCGATCTTGTGGTGTTTGGTGGTGGGCTGCAGGTACTGGCCCACGGTCAGGAAATCGACATTGGCGGCGCGCAGGTCGTCCATGACTTGTTTCACCTCGGCCATCGTCTCTCCCAGACCGACCATCAGGCCGGACTTGATGAAAATGCCGGGATTGGCACGCTTGGCGTCGTCCAGCAGGCGCAGCGACTGGTAGTAGCGCGCGCCGGGGCGCACGGTCGGATACAGGCGCGGCACGGTTTCCAGATTGTGATTGAAGACGTCGGGGGCAGCGTCGAACACCTGATCTGCCGCGTCGCCCTTGCCCAGAAAATCCGGGGTCAGAACTTCGACAGTGGTGCCCGGGTTTTGGTGGCGCACGGCGCGGATGGTCTGGGCGATATGCCCTGCCCCGCCATCGGCCAGATCATCGCGATCGACCGAGGTGATCACCACGTGACGCAGCCCCAGCTTCTTGACCGCAGCTGCAACGCGGCCCGGCTCGAACGCGTCCAGCGCATCCGGGCGGCCGGTCGACACGTTGCAGAAGCTACACCCGCGGGTACAGATCTCGCCCATGATCATCATGGTGGCATGGCGCTTGGACCAGCATTCGCCCACATTGGGGCATGCGGCTTCCTCGCAGACGGTGACCAGATCGTGATCCCGCATCAGGCGACGGGTCTCGTAATACTCGGCGCTTTCGATCTTCTTATTGCGAATCCAGCTGGGTTTGCGCGGGATCGCGCTGTCGGGCTTGTGGGCCTTTTCCGGGTGACGCAGGCGGGGGATCTGGTTCATCGTCGCCCCCTTACGCGTGAATGGCGCGGCCCAGCGCGTCCAGACAGGCTTCTTTCACGGCCTCAGCCATGGACGGGTGCGCGTGACAGCTTGCCGCCACGTCCGTGAGTGTCGCCCCCTTCGCCATAGCCAAGACCAGCTCGGCAATCAGATCGCCACCGTGGGCGCCACAAATATGCGCCCCCAGCAGCACGCCATTGGGCGACGCCAGAACCTTGACCGCGCCGTCCGTTTCTCCGGTCGAACGCGCGCGCGAGTTCGCCATGAAGGTAAACTTGCCGCTGATATAGTCGGTGCCTGCTTCTTTCAGCGCTTCTTCCGTTGCCCCGACCGAGGCAACCTCGGGGTCGGTGTAGACCACGCCCGGCACCTTGTCGTAATCCACGTGGCCTTTCAGACCGGCCAGACCTTCCACGCAGGCCACGCCATCTTCTTCTGCTTTATGCGCCAGCATCGGGCCGGGCACACAGTCGCCGATCGCATAGATGCCAGGGACAGAGCTTTGGAAGCTGCCGTCCACCGGGATGAAACCGCGCTCGTTGACCTCGACGCCCAGCGCTTCCAACCCCAGACCACGGGTGACAGGGCGACGGCCAATGGCCACCAGAACCTTGTCGGCTTCAATGGAGTCGACGGTGTCTTTGCCGACACGCTCAACTGTCAGGGACAGACCGCCCTCGCCCGCCTCAACCGCCTTCACAGCGCGGCCCAGCTGAAACTTCAGCCCGCGCTTCGACAGGGCGCGCTGCGCCAGCTTTGCGATCTCGCCGTCAATGCCGGGCAGGACGCGATCGAGATACTCGACGACGGTCACCTTGGCGCCCAGTCGCGCCCAGACCTGACCCAGTTCCAGACCGATGACGCCCGCGCCGATCACCACCAGATGGTCCGGCACGGCGTCCAGCGCCAGCGCGCCGGTCGAGCTAAGCACGTCCACCTCATCAATCTCGACACCCGGCAGCGGGGTCGGCTCGGAACCAGTTGCAATCAGGATGTTTTTGGTTTCGTGAACAGTGTCGCCCACTTTGACCTGACCCGCGGTGGGAATGGTCGCCCAGCCCTCGATCAGCTCGACGCCGTTCTTCTTGAACAGGAAGGCAATGCCCTTGGTCAGGTCGCCAACGACCTTATCTTTACGCGCCATCATGGCACCCAGATCCAGCGAGGCGCCCTCGACCGCGATCCCGTGTGCGGCCAGATGTGACAGTTCAGCATATTTGCCAGACGAGGTCAGAAGCGCCTTCGACGGGATGCAGCCCACATTCAGGCAGGTGCCACCCAGCGACCCGCGCCCTTCGACACAGGCAACCTTCAGGCCCAACTGCGCAGCACGAATGGCGGCAACATAGCCACCGGGGCCTGCTCCGATCACGATCAGGTCAAACATGTGTTCCTCCGCTTCCCGTTCACATTCATGAATGCGCATTTTGTGGAATAGTTTCCTATTCGGGATTTCTTGTTTCTCTTAGGAAACTTTTGGGGAAATTGCAAGGATTGTGTGCAGCGGGATACTTTGACAGCTTTGCGAGCAATTACTAAGCTGCGAGGGAACAAGGGGAAATTGACGGTAGGTAAGCTTGGAGACCGACACAAATAGCGCGTCACAGACGGGCAATGAGCCCACGGACGCACCCGACGGAGAAGCCATGGGCCTCATGATTCGAGAGGCCCGAAAGGCGAAGGGGATGACGCTGGAAGACACAGCGCGGGCCGCCGGGATCGGCCGTTCGACCCTGTCAAAGATTGAAAACAATCAGACCCGCCCAAGCTTCGACATCATTCGTCGCCTAATGCAGACGCTGGAACTTGAGACACCGCAGCTGTTCCTGCAATCCGCGAAGACGGACATCTCGGGCCGCCGTGACTATACCCGCGCCGGCCAAGGCGAGATCAAGAAAACGCCGACCTACACGCATGAATTGCTGTGCAACGAGCTGACCTCGAAAAGCATGGTGCCCTATATCTCGACCGTCACCGCGCGTGAGGTGTCCGAATATGACGACTGGGTGCGCCACAACGGCGAGGAGTTCATGTTCGTCCTATCAGGCGAGTTGACGCTGGTGACCGAGCACTACCGCCCGCTGCATCTGGGTCCCGGCGATTCCGTCTATTACGACGCGCGCATGGGGCACGGGCTGATTTCGACCAGCAAAGAAGACGCGAAGGTGCTGTGGGTGTCACTGGGCTTGTAACGCCATACACCCTGCTCCAGACCTCTGGGTCAGACCGAAAATCGTTAACGCGATGTCCAGATCTGAAAGCGAGGACCTGTCGTCACCGTCACGCATGTGCAAGGATGGTAAAGCACTTCTAGAGGTCTGATTTAAAATGAACCCTAAAGGCGTTTTGCAAGAAAAATCGCCTACAACCTCGCATTGATAAATCTTCGATGTGGAGTCGGGCAGTTTTATCCCATTTGCGCAAAAACGGCAGAGACTCGGTCAGGGCACCTTTTCCCGCTCACCTAATAGTTGTGTTTTGCAAACAGCCTGCCCAACGCCAAAAAGGCGCCACATTTAAACTTTACCTAACGATAGAATTCGCGATTCATTTGCGAAAATCTTAGGGCTTGGTTCATGAATTTGGCCTGTTGTAGATTACCGAGAGGTATCTCATTACAATGAATAGGTTAGTTGGAGATTTCGAATGGCACAAAGTCAAATTTATGATGGCCGCGAAAATAAATTTAGTGCTGGCAACAATGTTCTGAATCTAGACACCGGAACCGACTTCACTTTCTATTTCATCACTGATGGCGATCTGGATGGCACTGAAGATGCCGCAGGTAATCTTATTCTGGACGCAAATGGTGGCCTCTCTGATCCCGATACGATGGTTGTCATTGATGGTGTGGCCTACGAATTTATTGTCGAGGGCGTAGGAGAACTTCCGGTCGACGGCAAGGTCCCGGGCGCCGTTCAGGGCACGACTGTTGTAAAGATCGAGGTCGTAGGATACCCGACAGATCTTAAGCTTGTTTTTGCTCCTGATGGCTCCATTACTGCGGCGACGTGGGCACAATTCGGAAACGGGAACATCACGCTTGTTGATCTTGATACCGATCCGACCCCTGTTTGCTTTTGCAATGGAACTTTGATCGAAACCAATTCTGGTTTTGTTGCTGTCGAAAGCTTGGCGAGCGGAGACCGCGTCGTGCTCGAATCCGGACAGACCGCAACAATTAAATGGATCGGGTCGCGTACATTCTCGTTGGTGGACTTGATGTTGACCCCCAGCGCACGTCCGGTGTGCATCCCTGCTGGCGCGCTTGGCAATGGCACACCCACCACTGACCTTTGGGTCTCGCCTCAGCACCGTGTTCTGGTCCAGGGCCACCTGGCCGAAACACTGTTTGGCGTATCTGAAGTACTGGTCGCCGCAAAGCATCTGGACTTTGGCGATCTTGCCAAGGGCAAGAAACGCCCTGCCGAGGTCAAATATTTCCACATCCTGCTGGACAAGCATGACCTGCTGATCGCCAATGGCGCCCCGGCGGAAAGCCTGTTCCTTGGGGATCAAGCGCTGACCATGCTGTCGGATGACGCTCTGGCCGAGATCGAAGCGAAGTTCCCGCGGGAAGATCACGCCGAAATGTGGAATGACCAAACTGCAGCGCCTGTGTTGAAGGCATATGAGGGCGCAGTACTTTCCGAGGCTCTGCGACAGGGTTTCCAACACACAGACCAAAATTCTGCAAATTCTCAGCATATGCCTCTGGCGGGCTGAATTTTCGCATAATTCCTGCAAGTGGGGGGATTTCTTGGCGGGCTTTCAACGGTGAGAAACGGTCCCGCCAAGATCCCGTCGCCCCTCGCGTTGCAAAGTACCGCGAGGCTGCACTTGTCGCATCGACCTGATCCGAAAATGGTTTGAAGCCCGCGCTCGATTGCGGGCTTCATGCATTGCGACACCACCCTTCCCTGGGTGATGTCGCACCCCCCAAGCTACTCCAAAACCCGGATACAAAGCGCAAAGCTATGAGCGCGTGCCTTTCGGCGTCTGTCGCGGTGGCATGCCCGTTTCCCGTCATCACCCCTTGCATCTGCTAAACATATTCACTATTTCGAATTCGTTGATCCTGATCAAGTTCACGCCGGGGTAACTCGGCTATAGTTACGACACACTCTGGCACTGGACGTGTTGCACGCGACAGCAACGGACATGGTTTGGGCCATCCACCGCAAAGGAGATTGCGATGCGTAAAATTGTTTTGCCCCTATTGGTCGCCTTGTTCCCACTTGCGACTATGGCCGAAGAGCCCTTCGTCGCACAGAATGTTGACGTCACAGAATGGAAAGCCGTTTTTGGCCGGATCGAAGCGCGTGACCGTGTCCAAGCGCGGTCGCGACTTGGGGGGACGATCATTTCAATCAACGTCTCCGAGGGATCCAAAGTCGAAAAGGGCCAACAGATCGCCAGCATCACGGACGAAAAACTGATCCTGCAACTGAACGCGATCGATGCGACGCTGACCTCTTTGGCGTCTCAGCTGGATACGGCCTCGGCCGATCTTCGGCGCGGCGAAGACCTGTTGAAGCGCGGGGTCGCCACTGCACAGCAGCTGGATCAGCTGCGCACACGGGTTGATGTGATTACGGGACAGATCGGAACCGCGCAGGCCGAGCGGAGCGTTCTGAAACAACGTGAAGCGGAAGGGGCTGTGCTGTCCCCGATCGGCGGCTCTGTGCTTCAGGTCCCTCTGACCGAAGGGTCTGTCGTCATGCCCGGTGAAAGCATCGCCGAGATCGGTGGCGGTGGTTTCTTTCTGCGCCTTGCCGTGCCTGAACGTCATGCGAGCTACCTTGAAGAGGGCGCTGAAATCCGAATTGGCAGCGACGAGGGCGAAACCACCGGCGTTCTCGCCAAGCTCTACCCGCAGATTGAAAACGGTCGCGTGATCGTCGACGTGGAATTCGCAGGCATGGAGACGGACTTCGTCGACGCACGCGTTTTGGTGCGTCTGCCAGTCGGCAAGTCGACGGCATTGCTGGTGCCTGCGTCCTCGGTCTCGACCCGCATGGGGTTGGACTTCGTCACCGTGCAGGCGGCGGATGGCACCGATACGCACCGCACCGTTGTCGCAGGTGGATCGCGCCATATGGGCGATCTTGAAATGATTGAAATCCTGTCGGGTCTGACCGCAGGCGAACAGGTGGTGGCCAGCCATGAGTAATCAATCAAGCACCCCCTCTCTGGGCATTGCGGGCGGGCTGACGAAAGCGTTCATCCGCTCGGCGCTGACCCCCCTAATGATCTTGGCGGCCCTTGCCGTTGGGCTTGTGGCGCTGATCAGCCTGCCGCGGGAAGAAGAGCCGCAGATCTCGGTCCCCATGGTGGACATCCATATTCAGGCACCGGGTCTGAAGGCAGAAGACGCCGCCAAGCTGGTGACCGAACCGATGGAATCCATCGTGCAGGGCATCAACGGCGTCGAGCACGTCTACTCACAGACAAGCGATGACTATGCGCTTGTTATGGCAAGGTTTTTGGTCGGCACATCGGCTGATACCGCGATCTTGCGGGTACACGATAAAGTGCGTGCAAACATGGATCGCATTCCGGTGGGGATCAACGAACCGCTGATCGTCGGTCGTGGTATCGACGACGTGGCCATCGTATCTCTGACGCTGACCCCCAAACCCTCGGCCGAACAAACCACTGCGAATGACCTGACCCGGATTGCACGCAAGCTGCAGGTGGAGCTTGCCAAAATCCAAGATGTTGGCCTGACCTATTTGGTCGGCGAAAGCCCCGAGGCGATCCGCATCGCCCCCGACCCCGAGCGGCTGGCGCTGTACGGTGTGACCCTGCAGCAGCTGGTCGGCAAGGTCCAAGGTGCAAACCGCGCGTTCAACAACGGGTATATCCGAGACGGCGGGCAGCAGGTGATGGTCGCAACCGGCCAAACACTGCAAGCGTCTTCGGATGTCGCCAATCTGCTTCTGACCACGCGCGACAACCGCCCGGTCTACGTCCGTGACGTGGCCAATGTCAGCTTTGTGCCGGACACCTCGGACAAGATCGTCGCCAACGTCACACGCAATGAGGCCGGAGAAATCATCCGCACCCCGGCCGTCACGCTGGCGGTCGCCAAACGCGCAGGCGCCAATGCAGTGGTCGTGGCCGAGGAAATCCTCCACCGCGTTCACATGCTGGAACATGACCTGATCCCCGACACGGTGCAAATCGACGTCACCCGCGACTATGGCGAAACGGCAGACGAGAAAGCGAACGAGCTTCTGTTCCACCTGGGTCTGGCGACGGTGTCCATCGTGGCGCTGGTGCTGTTCACAATCGGCTGGCGCGAGTCGATCGTGGTCGCCGTGGTGATCCCGGTCACCATCCTGCTGACGCTCTTTGCGGCTTGGGTCATGGGATACACGCTGAACCGCGTGTCACTGTTCGCGCTGATCTTTTCCATCGGGATTCTTGTAGATGACGCGATTGTGGTCATCGAAAACATCGCCCGCCACTGGGGCATGCCGGACAAGGCGGATCGCGTGACCAAGGCCATTCGTGCGGTTGCCGAGGTGGGCAACCCGACCATTGTCGCGACCCTGACCGTTGTGGCCGCCCTTCTTCCGATGCTGTTCGTGTCGGGCCTGATGGGACCATATATGAGCCCGATCCCGGCCAACGCCTCGGCCGCGATGATCTTTTCGTTTTTTGTGGCCGTGATCATCACCCCGTGGCTGATGATCAAGATTGCGGGCAAAGCGCCTGCGCACGATCACGATGACGAAGGACATCATGGCGGCGCGCTGGGGCGGATCTATGCCTCGGTCGCGCGGCCTTTGCTGAAGACCAAGACCATCAGTCTGACGTTCTTGTTGGTCGCCGCCGTGATCTCGTTCGGGTCGCTTGCGCTGATCTATACCAAGGACGTGACGGTTAAACTTCTGCCTTTCGACAACAAGTCGGAACTGTCGGTGGTTGTAGATCTGCCTGAGGGTTCGTCGATCGAGGCGACCGACGCCGTGGTGCAAGCCGTCGCGCGCGAAGCGCTTGAGATGCACGAGGTTCTTTCTGTGCAAACCCACGCCGGGGCCTCCGCGCCGTTCAACTTCAACGGTCTGGTCCGGCACTATTACCTGCGCACGCAGCCGCATCTTGGCGACGTGCAAATCCTGCTGGACCATAAGGAACATCGCGAGCGCACCAGCCACGAGATTGCTCTGGAGCTGCGCGAGCGGGTGAACCAACTTGATCTGCCCGCAGGCACCAACGTCAAAACGGTCGAGCCGCCCCCCGGCCCGCCGGTCATGGCGACCCTGCTGGCCGAGGTGTATGGCCCCGATGCCGACACAAGGCGCGAGGCTGCCAGCAAGATCCGTGCCGCGTTTGACAGCGTGCCCTTCGTCGTCGATGTCGATGACAGCTTTGGCGAACAACCGCGCCGTCTGCGCATCACGATCTCGCAGGACCAGCTGGAGTTCTTTGGCGTGCAAGAGCAGGACGTCTTCTCGACGCTGGCGCTTTTGAACCACGGGCAGACCGTCGGGTATTCGCATCGCGGTGAGGGCCGCTATCCGATCCCCATCGTTGTGGAGCGCGACAAGGCGGACCGGGTGCTGGACGAACGCTTCCTGTCGACGCCGATCCCCGCGAACGCCCTACCCGGCGCCCGTGGCGTGGTCGAGCTTGGCGACGTGATCGAGATCACCGAAGAAAAGGCCTCGTACCCGATCTTTCGTCACAACGGACGCACGGCCGAAATGGTCACTGCCGAGGTTGCCGGCGCTTTCGAGGCACCGGTCTATGGCATGATCGCCGTGGCCGAGCAGTTGGACGCGATGGAGTGGGAAGACGGCACAAAGCCCGAAATCCGCATGAATGGCCAGCCCGAGGATGAAAGCATCGTCACCCTGCTGTGGGATGGTGAATGGGAAGTCACCTGGGTCACATTCCGCGACATGGGGGCCGCCTTTGCCGTGGCCCTGCTGGGGATCTACATCCTTGTGGTCATGCAGTTTGGATCGTTCAAACTGCCGCTGGTGATCCTGACCCCGATCCCGTTGACGTTCGTTGGGATCATTGGCGGGCACTGGCTGTTCAACGCGCCGTTCTCTGCGCCGTCGATGATCGGGTTCATCGCGCTGGCAGGCATCATCGTGCGGAACTCGATCCTGCTGGTGGATTTCATCCGGCATGCCGATCCGGCGAAGGACAAGGTGGAAACGCTAATCGAGGCCGGAGCCATCCGCTTCAAGCCGATCCTTCTGACCGCCGTTGCGGCCATGATTGGTGCGGCAGTGATCTTGGCCGACCCGATTTTCCAGGGGCTAGCTTTGTCGCTGCTATTCGGATTGCTCAGCTCGACCCTGCTGACGGTTCTGGTGATCCCCGCGATCTATCGCGTGTTCCGGACCTAGGCTGGCAAAACAAACGCTAGCAAGCGCTGACGAACAGGTAAAAACACAAAAGCAGCCCCGAAAGATCGGGGCTGCTTTTGAATGCACAAACAGGTCGGCGGCTGGTATCACTGATACCAACCGCTCCCTCTGACCATGCAGAAATCGTAACTCAACCACTTCACACTTTGCAGGCCAAACCCTAGATACTCTGGCGCTGGGGCAAACCGCGTAACCACTTACTCTTCAACCAAAACTCCAGCACCGCACTAAGCAACAGCAGCGACATTAACAACGTCGCTATATGTTTGTCGGGCGAGTGTGGGAAATGGTTCAAAATTAATTTGAAATTAGTTGCACGGGTCTGCCTGGATCAGGCCCCAGCCAAAATTGCTGTCTTTTCCGGGGCGGCCGAGGTCGCGGGACCGTTCTCGCAGAGCGTTCAGAAGACGCGTCTTTTGCGCCCCGGATCGCGCGACTTCCTGAGCAATGATTGCAGTGGCAAAGGCTGCGGCATATGAGGTGCCCGAAGCAAAGGTCGTACCCCGCCCGCGTGGCAGAAGCAGATCGACACCGGGCGCAGAGAAGTCCACCTCGGGGCCGCCATTGGCATGTTTGTACAGCCGCTCGCTTGCATCAATCGCGGTGATCGCGATGACGTTCGGATCCGATGCGGGATATGCAACAGCATCGCGCCCCCCATTCCCCGTGGCCGCCACCATGATCAGCCCTTTGCGGGCAACCGTTTTGACGATGTCTTCAAGGCTGTCATTCTTCGGCCCGGCCAGGGACATGTTCACGATGTCGACGTTGTTCTCGACCATCCAGTTCAGGCCCTTCGCAATGCTCTCAAGCCGCGCAACCGAGCGCCCCCCGTTGCGCGCAAATGCAACGACCGAGAAGATCTCGGCCCCGGGGCTAATACCTTGCGGCAGCTTGTCCGTTCCCCACCCGCTGATCAAAGCAACAATGCCCGTGGCATGATCGACCGAACCTGTGCGGTCACGCGGGAACAGAACCGAGGTGGACTTGACCGATACGCCGCGCAAAGCCGGGTTTGAGGTATCGACTGGACCATCGATCAACCCAACACGGACAGGACGGTTCAGTTTGCACCCTGTATCCGGCGCAAGGCCCAAAAGCCGGTTGGCGTAGGCGGCGCGCCCCTTGGCGGCCCCATAAACCGTGTGCTTGTCGGCGATCACGGAAATACGCTGTCGGGCCAGACGAGACCGCAGCTCTGCAAGTGACAAACGTCCGTTCAGGTCCACCGCTGACATCCGCGCACCCAGAGCCCCCAAAGAGGTGTTGCGCAGGATGGACACGCCTTCCCGCGACATCATGGTCTGGGCCCGGGCCATTTCTTCACTGGACCCGATCAGCAGGTATTCCGGTCCACCACTTGGTGCGGCCACTTCATGCCGGGTGGCGCGAACAAGGGGCTGACCACTGGGGGTTCTCAGAAAAAGGCCCTGCCCTAACCCGGCACCCCGACCCGAGCCTCCACCGCCGCCCGGCCCGGTCACGCTGCCTCCTCCATTCGGATCATCACAAACTCGCGCCGAAGCGACGACCTTGGTCGATCCGTTGGGTTCAACATGGACCACGTGAAACTGAGTTGAATATGGCAACCCGACGCTCGGCAGCCTGACACGAAGCCGGCTGGTGGTGTGCGAAACCAACGTAGCCGGCAACAACGTGCCACTCACGCGGGTGCGCAGGTTGGGTGTCGCGTTCCGAAGGAAGCCAGGGGTGGGCACATCAAGTATGTCGCCGGGCAATACGCAATTGCCCTGTTGCGCCTGAGCGGCAGGCGCAAAACCAAGGGCCGAGATCGTAATAAGAGCAATGGCAAGGATAAGACGCTTCACGGAAGATCCACACTTTCGAAAACTTCGATTTCTGAGCGCAACGTTCCGGCCAGCTGCTCGAGATCAATGTCAGGATCCAGCGGAGATAACCGGAAAAGGCCAATGGCGGATGGGCCGTCGACGATCACCAGATCATGCATCTGCAACAGCGCCGACATCGACGCCTGTGTCACATCCGGCCGAAACATCACGACAATATTTGCCGCGTCGTCGCTGGACGAGGCCAGTTCATAGACGTCTTCCGACGCGCGAAAGTTGCCGAGCACGGCAAGCAAAGCAAGCGCTGCCGCCAGACCGCTTGAAAACGACAGAATATAGCGCCGCGCTCTGGATCGCCCGTCGAGAACAGTCTGCGGGTTGTCTTCGATGACACGTCGAAGCCGGGCCAGACCCAGTTCGCCGGGGCTCTGCATTTCGGGCTGCTCTTTCACCGTTGCACGGATGAGGGCAAGCATCTCGGCCTCCTGCCGAAGGGTTGGGTCTTGCTCCAATGCGGCCTCGACCATATCCCGCTCTTCTGGCGACAAGGTTCCGTTGACCCAAAAGGGCAATAGTTCGAGGATATTCTGACGGTCTACTTGCTCACTCATAACGCCACCTTTGTATTCATTCTGCCCTGTAGGCAGTGCAACAACAACTTTTTGGCATGGAAAATACGGGTCTTGATGGTCCCTTCAGGAACTGCGGTAATCTCGGCGATCTCACGATAGCCCATGTCCTCGTAGAACGCCAATTCGATGGCCTCACGATGGTCGGGCTTCAAACCGTCCAAGCAAACTCGCAGATGCGCCGCATCCTCGGCAGCCGAAATATGCGCAACCGCGCTTGGCGCCTCGTCCACTTGCTCGGGCAGATCATCGGTGATCGTCAGACGCGCATTCTTGCGAAACACATCTATTACCTTTCGGTACGCAATCGAAAACATCCAAGTCTTAACAGCAGACCGCCCTTCAAAAGCGGCCGCCCCTTTCCATACATCCAAAAACACGTCTTGTAGTATGTCGGCCGAGAGGAACGGATCGTTCAATTTAATGTTGATAAATCTGTAAAGAGGTTGCTCCATTTGGCGATAAAGCGCGTCGATGGCGTTCTTGTCTCCCGCCCCGATCTGCTGAACCAGAGATTTCAGCTCTGCATCATTCATATCCGCCCCTACCGATACGCGATGTGTCGAAGGTCGCTGCGCAGGGCGATGCCGAACAGCCAACCGTCCCCATCAAGCATCCTTCTTGACCAATCACCCTTCATATATTCTGCGCTGAAGACAAGCGAATGATCCTCGATCAGTGTCAACCCAAGCTCTTGACGCAAATAGCGAGCGTTCTCATCCGAACCGTCGCTATATTCTACGATCCCAGCTTCAAGCGCATAGTCCCAAAGGCCGGGAACAAGCGTGTAGTTTAGACTGGCAGAGGCCCGCGCCTCCCAGAAATCCCCTAGGGTCGAGGCATGGTGGCGCAGCTTCAGCTCGACCGTGGCGTCCAGCCGATCACTGGGCGCGGCCGAAGCCAGAAACTCAAGCCCATGCGCAATTTCGTCCCCATCCGGTGACGAGAGATAGTCCAGATCCTCATAGCTATAGAGCATGGCAAAGCTGCCCCGTTCGGTAAACTTGTTCATCCCGAAACTAAACGAGGCCAGTTGGTGGTCCTGTTCTGGCAGGGCGCCCAGTGGGGTCTCAAGCCGTTCCTGCACGAACAGTTCGGACGCGAAATAGAATCTGGCACCGTTCAGAAATCCGCCGGTAAAGACGTCCGGCGAATATGTCGTTTCGAAGGACAGGCGGGTCAGGCGATCCACGGCTTGGTCTGGGCTTCCGCCCTCATTTGTCTGAGCCTGTTCGGCCCCAAGGGCCCAGCTCCATTCATGGCCCACAAACTCCAATTCGACCCGTTTTGCCCGCTCTCCGACAATCAGGTCGGGGTTGAGCGGCGAATGGAAGTCCTGATCGATCTGCGAATAGCTTACGCCAAGCGATAGCGTGTCATAGACTTCGGGCGACGTCAGACGAACCGTCAGTTCAGCCTCAAGCGCCTGCCCTGCCCGCCACGTTCCGCCATCAAACCACTCGGTTTGATCCGCAGACAGCAGAATATCCATCCGGTCACCGAACAATGGGGATGACAGGGACACACCCTTGCCCCGGACGCCGCCCGCCGATTCATTTGGCAGATTACCCGCCCGCCCGTCGAAGGCGGCAAATCCAAGGCGCAAACCGCTGTTCAGAAACGGAGCAATATTTGCCATCGCACCGTGGACCCGATCATTCCCGTCAGCAACGCCGATCAGATTCTCTGGTCTGGTGGACAGGCTGGGCTGCAAGACAAAGGCCGCGACCTCGTCTCGGTTCAAGGCGTCTGCGAACCGCAAGGACACCCCACGGCGCGATGCCTGATCAATCAGGTTTCCGTTTACGTTGTAGTAATGCGAGCCCAGCCGAAGGGACAGATCCCCCCCAAGCACGGTGTGGCTGGATTCCAGATAGTGATCGTCAATTGTGTAATACTCGCCAGTCTCAGGGTCCGGCAATGCAGTGCGCGAAAAGCTTAGGCCGCCACGCAGCAGTCCATTCCGGATGTCGAAATCCAGCCGCCCCCCAAATCCTGTATAGACCTTGTACTCATCGCGATTTCCGACAACACCGCTTTCAGCCTGAAGGGCGATATAGGCTTCCGTCGTGCCCGCAGCGACAAGTGTGAAATCCCAACGACCGATGAAAATATCACCTTGCGAGGTCTCTTCATACAGTACCAGTTCATGCGCATTTCCGGTCAGATCTGCCGGTACTTTCAAACGAAGTGTTGTTCCTGACAAGTCCAGAGCGGTCCAGACCTGCACCCCGTCTATCTCGACTTTCAACCGCGTCAGAGGAAGCAACTGGTCGAGCTCGATCAACAGGATTTCGCCGGGCTGTGCATCGCCCAGAGACATACGATCGCTTGCGGGTGCGTTTTCTGGCAGCAACAGAATCAGCAGTGCGGCGATCCACGCCTCAAATCTACCAGATCTCTGCCCGCGATACCTTTTCACAAACATTCCCTCGTTTCCGTTTGAGGGTTACTAACGATGCGTCGCAAATTCTCAAGAAAAAACAGGTTTTTATCGTCTTCGGTTTGGCGCATTGTCCCAGATGCATCACCAGGGACCACCTGAAAGCGAACAGCCACCTTCTAACTACCGCCCAGGCCTGTTTTCCATGAATTTCGGTGGAAAACGCCCTTTGGCGAATGCGGCAGCGTTTGGCCAGACATCCACCCGATCTGCGCAACGCTTCTTCAGGGTTCCGTGATCGAAAAGATGTGTATTGCGCGCGCGCCCTGTCCGTCACGCATAGTGCTTCTTCTTCGACATCTTTCCGATGCCGGGATTAAAGGTATTGGTGGGGTCGCAACAGGAATAATGCGCGGCAAGATCAGGCTTGGCCGGATAAAGATGCCCGACATTATGCTCGGCCGGATATTCCGCGCCGCGCTGATCCAGAAGCGCCAACATCTGCGCCTTGATCTGCTTGGGATCGGCCCCTTTCCTGACCACGTAATCCTGATGCAGAACATGGCAGAAAAAGTGGCCGTAATAGAGCTTGTGCACCAGTTGATCGTTGATCTCGGCAGGCAAGACTTCATACCAATCGCGATCATTGCGGCGAAGCGCGATATCAAGCGCCAAGATATCCTCGACCTCGTTCGAATGGATCGCCATGTAGCGCACGGCGGCGCCTGCAGCGGCGAACCGATGCAACCCGGCAATCTTCGCCTCGCGGTCGGTGCATTCAAAGAAGTCCCCCTCACGATCCGCAAAGAGCTTGGACAGATAGCCCGACGCCTCGCCAATCCCATCGTCTCGCATCTTCAGGATCAGGTGGTGACGATAGCGATTGCGGAAGTCCTTCAGCCGTTTCGGCAGAATGCTGGGGGTCAGGCGGGCAAACAGCTGCATGGCGCGGTCGGTGAAATTGGCAAGGCCGGGGACAGACCGCAGCCGCGCATCAATCGCGCCTTTCAGGGCAAAGAAGGACGGCAGGCGATCCGTGCCCAACCAGTCGATCATCATCACCGTGTCCTTGCCATAGCGCTCGGTCAGATCGAACACCTCGCGCTCCATATATTCGCCCGAGACCGGCAGCGTCTCGAACTCTGATAGGATATGACGGCGCAGCTCTGTCAGGTCTGCGGTGTCATTGGTGCCGATATAGAAGGTCTTTTGGGTGGCAGGCTTGGCATAGGTATCCAGCCGCACAGCGAAAACACCCAGCTTGCCCGCACATCCCGAGGCCTCGTGCAAACGCCGCTTGTCCGCGTTGAACCGTGCGGGCGTTTCCGCGTCCACTTTGCGCACCTGACTGGCATAGTCGGTGGCCGAGGCCTTGCGATTGGTATCCGGGACGCTCGGCCCCAGATCGCCCGCCTCAAGCCGTGTCAGAATTTCCTCGGGCGTGTCGCCCAGATCGACCCCCAGATGATTGACCAAAGACAGCTGGCCGTTTTCATCGACCTGTGCGTACAGCGACAGCTCGGTATAAGACGGGCCACGTTCGACCAGCGAACCGCCCGAGTTGTTGCAAACCCCGCCGATGATCGAAGCCCCAATGCAGGACGAGCCGATCACGGAATGCGGTTCGCGCCCCAGCGGGTCGAGCAGTTTTTCCAAAGCAAACAATGTGGAGCCCGGAAAGCCAATGACCTGACGCCCCTCGTCCAGCGGCACGATCTTGTCCATGCGGCGGGTATTGATCAGAACCACGTCACGATCATAGGCGCCCGACGGGGTCGAGCCTTCGGTCAGCCCGGTATTGGCGGCCTGCATGATGACGATCTTGTCCGCCGCAACGCAGGCCTCAAGAACCTGCCATTGCTCAAGCAGTGTCCCCGGACGAATAACGCACAGCGCTTCCCCTTCCCCCGATCTGAACCCGCGCCGAAACCGCTCGGTCGCACGCTGTCCGGTCAAGACATGACGGCGACCGACGATGTCGCGGAAACGAGAGAGAAGCGCGTCGTTGGTCATGCAGCAGCCCCTGTGCTTATCTTCGCCGCCCCGCTTTCCCCAAGAAAACGCAGGTTGTCGCGGCTGAGTTGGTCGACGCGCGTGACGCCCATCAGTTTCATGTCGCGCTCGATCTCGGCCTGCATCAGGCCAAGCGCACGTTCGACAGCCGGTTGACCGCCTGCTGCCAGAGCATAAAGGTATCCGCGCCCGATGCCCACCGCCTTGGCACCCAGCGACAGCGCCTTCAGAACATGGGTACCGCGCTGAATGCCGCTGTCCATCATGACATCCAGCTTGTCACCTACCGCCTGAACGATCTCGTCCAGCTGGTCAAACGGCGTGCGCGAGCCATCCAGCTGTCGGCCCCCGTGGTTCGACAAAATGATGCCGGTGCAGCCGATCTCGGCGGCGCGTTTGGCGTCTTCGACGGTCATGATGCCCTTCAGGCAGAACTGACCATCCCAATCGCGGACCATCTGGGCCACGTCATCCCATGTCATCGACGGATCGAGCATGTCAGTGAAATAGCCGCCAATCGAGCTGGCCCCGCCGCCCATATCGACATGCTCATCCAATTGCGGCAGGCGGAATTTCTCGTGCGTGACATAGTTGATGCCCCACATCGGTTTGATCGCGAACTGGATCATGCCGCCCAAGGTCAGCCGAAACGGGATCGAAAACCCGGTGCGCAGATCGCGTTCGCGATTGCCGCCAGTGATGCTGTCCACGGTCAGCATCATCACTTCGACACCGGCCTCTTTCGCGCGCTGCATCATGGCCGCGTTCAGACCGCGATCCTTGTGGAAATAGAACTGATAGACCTGCGGATTCTTGTGCTTTTGCCGCAGTTCCTCCAGCGACACGGTGCCCAGAGACGAGACTCCGAACATGGTGCCGTATTTGTCGGCCGCAGCGGCGACGGCACGTTCACCCTTGTGATGGAACAACCGTTGCAACGCGGTGGGCGAGCAATAGACCGGCATGTCCAGCTTTTGCCCCATCACGGTGACGGACATATCCACGTCCTTCACCCCGCGCAGCACCGACGGCAACAGATCGCAATTGTCGAACGCGCTGGAGTTTTTGCGCAGTGTCACCTCGTCATCGGCGCCACCGTCGATGTAGTTGAAGATCGGCCCCGGCAGACGGCGCTGCGCCAGTTTGCGGAAATCATGGAAGTTGTGACAATCTTTAAGACGCATGTTCAAACTCCTAGTACGCGACCGACGGCAGCCAAGTGGCAAGTGCGGGCCAGTAGAAGACAAGGGCAAGACCGATCAACTGCAGGATCACAAACGGGATGATGCCCTTGTAGATATCCGTCAGCTTGATCTCGGGCGGGCAAACCCCCTTCAGATAGAAGAGCGCAAATCCAACCGGTGGCGTTAAGAAACTGGTCTGCAACGTCACCGCCACAAGGATCACAAACCACACCAGCGCCGGTTCATCGATGACCCCAAAGCCGGGGATGTCCAGGCCAAGGGCATTCACGATCGGGCGCATCAGGGGCAGCACGATCAGCGTGATCTCGATCCAGTCCAGTACGAAACCCAGCAGGAACACGATGAACAGGATGATGAACACGGTTCCCGTGGCACCCAGACCAGCGCTGTGAATCATATCCTCGATCAACGCGTCGCCACCCAGTTCGCGCAGCACATAGCTGAACACTGTCGCACCCAGGAAGATCGCGAAGATATAGGCGGTGGTGTTGAAGGTGGCCTTCAGCACGTTAACCAGCTTGCGGAAGCTCAGTTTGCGATAGCCCAGCGCCAACAGGGTCGCGCCAAGGGCACCCACGCCCGACGCCTCGGTCGGCGTGGTGAGGCCCGCGAAGATTGACCCCAGCACAGCCAGGATCAGACCCAGTGTCGGCATGACGGCCACCAGCACATCCTTGACCGCTGACCAGTCGGGGCGGGTTGCACCCTCTGGCACTGGCGCCACATCGCGCTTGATCAGCGCGATCACGAAAATATAGGTCAGGTAGAGGAACCCGATGATCACGCCGGGGAACACCGCGGCCATGAACAGGTCACCTACGGACAGGGCCATCTGGTCGGCCATGATCACCAGCATGATCGACGGCGGGATCAGGATGCCAAGCGTACCGGATGCCGACACCACGCCAGCCGCCAGCGACGGGTTGTATTTCTGCTCCATCATCGAGGGCAGCGACAGCACGCCCAGCAGAACCACCGACGCACCGATGATGCCAGTCGAGGCCGCAAGGATAATGCCAATCATTGTCACGGTGATGGCCAGCCCGCCACGCACCGTTCCAAACAAGCGCTGCATCGAGGTCATCAGGCGTTCCGCCACACCGCTTTCATCCAGCATCAGGCCCATGAAGATAAACATGGGCAACGCCACCAGAACGGCATTCGACATGGTCGCATAGACCCGGTTCACCACTGCCCCAAGGGTCAGATAGTCCAGCCCGGTGAAGGTGCTTTCCAGCCCGGTCCAGAGCATCAGGTCATTGTCGAACAGATAGGCCAACCCGCAATAGGCGACACCGACGCCCGCAAGCGTCCAAGCCACGGGGAAGCCCGTGAACAGAAGCGCGATGAAGGTCAGGAACATCGCGATGACCAGCTTTTCTTCGGTGGTTTCGACCACGAAGGTCAGCGCGGTTGCGACGACGGCGAAGGCCACCAGCGCCCATAGGATCAGGCGCAGGTCCTTGCCCTTCCGCTCGTCCTCGTAATTCACCACAATTGCATGCGCATCGTGGAGCAAACGGGCCAGGGCAGCAAGCGCCAGCAAGACGAAGCTGACCGGGATCACAGCCTTGAACGCCCAGCGCGCGGCCAGACCCGTGGGGCTGTCCGAGCGTTCGTTTACCCGCCAGCTTTCATAAAAATAGTCCCAGCCTTGATCGACCATCAGATAAATGAAGGGCACCAGCAGGGCGAGGATCCCGATCACCTCGATCACCCGCTGCGCACGGCGGCTGAGTTGCATGTGCAGGATATCAACGCGCACGTGGCTGTCTGTGACCAACGCATAGGAAATCCCGACCATCGTCACCAAACCATAGAAATGCCACTGGATTTCATCGAGCTTCGGGAGGTTCACGTTGAACAGATAGCGCAGGCTGACCTGTGTCACGATGGCAGCCACCAGAAGTAGGTTGGCCCACATGACGATATTGCCGACGCCCTTTACAGTTTTGTCGATGGCAACAGCAGCGACCTGCGTGTCGCGGTCCTGGTGCTCGATGATGTGTTCGTACACGTCGACGGGATCATTCAAGTCCACGTCTTGTTGATGCGGGGTCTGGGCCATGTTCTCCTCCACAGGCGATGGCGGCGAAATTGCGCGAGGTCAGGAATAAAAAAGGAAGAAACGAAAAAGTGCGGGGCGACGGATCACGCCGCCCCACGTTCTTTGGAAAGTTACTTGCGAGGGAGGAACGCGTTCTCTTTCCAGATCGAATAGCCTTCGCGGAACTCGGTCATGTCACCCAAAACCTTGGCGAAGAATTCGTCATTGGCGGCTTCTTCATCGGCGACCGCGTCCCAGTTCTCGCGGAAGACGTTCAACATCTCGTCCGACCAGGTCTTGATGGTCACGCCGTTGTTTTCGACGTTGTCCAGCAGGGCGTCGTGCTGAATGGCTTCACCTTCTGCAAAGCTGTCGGTCATCGAGGCCTTACAGGCGTTTTCGATGATCGCTTTGTGCTGGTCGCTGGCTTCGTTCCAGACATCCTTGTTCACCAGCAGTTCAAACACGGTGGCCTGTTGGTGCCAGCCGGGGAAGTAGTTGAACTTGACCAGTTTGTGGAAGCCCAGACGCGCGTCGATCGCCGGCATCGAGAATTCGGTCGCGTCGATCGCGCCTTTTTCCAGTGCGGGGAAGATCTCGCCACCCGGCAGCAGGCTGGTTGCAACGCCCAGGCGCTGCATGACTTTGCCGCCCAGACCGAAGAAACGCATCTTCAGGCCTTCCAGATCTTCCGGGCTGTTGATTTCTTTAGCGAACCAACCCGAGGTTTCCGGCGCGATGATCGCACAGGGCAGAACCTTCACGTTGAAGCCCGCCTGATCATACATTTCCTGATACAGGTTCATCCCGTTGCCATAGTACAGCCACGCCATGTATTCGCCGGCTTCCGGGCCAAACGGCACGGCCGAGAACAGCGGGGCGGCTGGGATCTTGCCAGCCCAATATCCAGCGGTGGTGTAGCCAGAGTTGATCTTGCCCGAGCTTACGGCGTCCAGAATTTCGAACGGCGGCACCAGTTTGCCGGGCTCGTAGACTTTCATCTTCAGCGTACCACCGGACATCAGGTCCAGCTGTTCAGCCACGCGCGGGATCGGCGATCCAAGACCCGGCAATGCGGTCGAGAACGCAATCGGGGTTTTCAGCAGAAGTTTGTCGGCAGCTTGCGCAGCCGTGGTGGTCATAAGGGTCGCGGCAATCGCCAGCGAAGTCAGGGTCTTTTTCATGGTTTTCCTCCGAGGTTGGACCGTAAGGACCGGCGCCGCCTCCACGGCAAATCCGGTGTCGATATGAATTGGTAAATAAATATTACCACCTCGACCGGTCAACAATTTTATTTACCACTGGTACTATTCCGTACCGAAACTGGCGCATTCAAAGCGCGAAACGTGGGAGATTTCTTCCGAAAATTCTGCGGCCATCCCAGACATTCCCGTTATTTTTCAAAATCTAACAAGGCCTGCGATGAACGTCCCTTCCGGGTTGATTTTTAACGAGCATTGGTTACTTTGATTTACCACCACTCCGAGAGCAACTTGGGACCGAGGTAAGCTCAAAATGAAGAACAACGCTCTTTTTGATCCGGTTGGGCACGAATCACTGGCCGATGCCGTCGTCGCACAAATCGAGGATTTGATTGCGTCCGGCATCCTGAAACAGGGCCGCAAACTACCGTCAGAGCGCGAACTGGCGGACACACTTCGCGTTTCGAGGCCAAAGTTGCGTGAAGCGCTTCATATTTTGGAAGAGCGCGGCTTGGTCATGATCAAGCACGGTGAAGGCAGCTTTGTTGCGCCTTTGACCGGTCAGGCGATGCTGCCCGCCCTTCTGGACCTGTACGGCCGTCACGAACCGGCCTTTTTCGATTACCTTGAATATCGGCGCGAACAAGAAGGATTTGCCGCCCGTCTTGCGGCCCGCCGCGCCACGCGTGCGGACAAAGAGCGGATTTCCGAAGTCCTGACCGAGATCGAACGCGCGTGGAAGACAAATGATGCGGAAGCATCGCGCGAAGCGGATTTCGCGCTCCATTCGGCCATTGTGGATGCCAGTCAGAATGCAACGCTGATCCACATGATGGCGTCGATCTTCGACCTGACCCAGCAAAGCGTGTTCTACAATCGCGACTTCCTAAAGACGCTTGATGGCACGGGCAAAAAACTGCTCGAACAACACCTTGAACTGGGGCAAGCGGTCATCGCTGGCGACGAAGAGCGCGCTGAAAAGGCGGCGCTGGATCACATCGACTTTGTTGAGCAGTCTTTCCGGCAAGGGCTGGAACAGCAACGGCGCGAGGCGATGGCCGAAAAGCGTCGATTGATGGCGCAATAGTCGCTGCCGTCTTAGCCCCTGCCCGCAGCCACCAATCCAAGCGCTTCGTCAGATGCCCGCGTCCCATATTTGTCGCGCGGGGGCATTGGACGCTCTTGCCACCTAGGTTCAAACGCGAAACTCGAGACCGTACGCCCGTCGACCAACGCACCATTTCCGGCTCCTAAAGCGTAATCGTAGTAGAGTTTCACGATCTCTTCCTCGGACACCTGATCCGTCGCATCATGCGCCATGCAGGCCGCCCGCCATTTGGCAACGCGGGCATAGTCTGAACCTTCCGGCAATTCGAAGCCTTCATAGTAATCAAGGAACCAGAATCGTTTGAACATCGGGGTGAATACGGCTTCCGCCAGGCCAAACTCATCAAACAGGAAGGTGCCGTCTGGGTTATACGCAAGCAGGAAGCCATTGAGGTCCCGGTATAACCCAAGCAGCTTGTCATTCAGCGCCCCACGCTGCGCCTTGTCCTGATTCATCACATAGATATAACCCGCCATGGTGAAAGGCCCTTCTTTGGCGATGAGCATGGATTCAACCGCGTGTTCATAGGGGTCGCGACGGCGCAGCGGCGCGCCCTCTAGCGCTTCATCAAGATAGCGCAGGATCACCAAGCTTTCCTTGAGGATCTCGCCCTCGGACGTTTCAAGGACCGGCAACGCCGTCGTCCCACGCGTCTTTGCCAAAAGCGCGGGATCACGCGGCTTGGTGATATCCACGACGCGAAATTCGACGGCATCCTGCAAGCCGCGAAGAGCCAACAGGATTTCCAGTCGCTGTGAAAAGGGGCAGACGGGGATGTGGAAAACAACGGGTTTGGTCATGGGTCTCAATCTAAGGTGTGACCTAGGAAGGTCATTCTGTGGCGGTCGCCGGTTTCTATGATCGCAGCCATGCCATCGGGGATGGCGAACTGACCAGCGGCCAACAGGACAAAGCCCTCTTCGGACCCGCCTTTGTTGACTGCAGCATAGGTCAGCAGCAAGCCATCACTCAATCAGTCATTTCCAATGCAGGATATTGTGACATGAACTTCCTGAGTCTGATCTGATCAGCCCCAACCCCAGCTTCACGCCGGAAGAACCCTTGTAAAAATCCCATTCCGTCGTTCCTGAGTATCTCTGGACCTGACACTGGGCGAAAAATCGCACACCGCAGCAACACATATGGATTTCGCGATGTGAACATAGTAATGCCTAAATCCACACCTAAAAGTAGTGACAATGCGATCCAATCCATTGAAACAACACTAATCGAGCATAAGTTCCAGCCCAACATTCCGATGCCACCTTAAGGAGACCGGTATGATTTTGTCGAAAACACTGAGACCCTTTTTGCTTTTGTTTCTTTCGCTGATCGCATCAGTGGCAACGGCAGATGTGACCTGCAAAGGTGACTGGCAACGCGCGGCTTTGACCAATTATGAAAGCTATCCTGATCCCGGCAGTGTCGAATGCGTCAAGTACAATGGATGCAAATGGGCCGGTCAGTTTTACGGTGTAAACGGCAAGAAATCCGAAAGCTGGGTGGCCAGCAAAAACATCGCTGCAGTTCACCAAAAGGACTGGCGGCGTCTTGGCGGGAAGCACCTACGCCTGCGTCAGGGCAACCGCGAGATTGTTGTTCAGGTGCTCGACCTGTGTGCGGATACCGACTGCAACGGTTGCTGCACGAAAAACCTTGGCGGCGACGGTTTCCTGATCGACATCGAGAAGTTCACGATGGGGCGCTTTGGATCGGGTTCGGGGACCGTTGATTTTCAGGTGTGCAGTTAAGCCTGCCCACCTTGATCATCCGCGGCCTTATCTACGTGAACAACGCGCGCCCGCGCCCTTGAAAGCTCGAGCGCGCTTTTTAGATCGATCGACGATGTGCGCGTGATCTTGCGCCACCCGGTAAAGCGCCCGGTGATCGCCCGCGCAAGAGAGCGCAGAGCCACCATCCAATAGATCTGACGATAGAAGAACCTTTGGGTCAGAACCCACGGCAACAGGCGCTTATCCTCTTTGGGTTCAAGCCCGAACGCGATGGTGGCCAGAACAAGGTCTGACAGCAAATAGGCCACATAGCCGATGGCAACCAATATGGACGAGCTTTGAAGGGCCGCCCGCGAGTCGTCATTGAAGAGATCGACCAGTGCAAACAGATTGAAGATCATCACCAGATCCGCAATGGGCGCAAACAGGGAAAATACGGCGCCGAATAGGAATAGATCAGGGATCGACACCAATCCCACGGCACGTCGCTCAAAAAACGCGCCTTTGTGCTTCCACGCAATTTGCAGCATTCCGAAATGCCAGCGCAATCTTTGGCGCATCCACTGCCGGATGGTTTCCGGTGCCTCTGTGTAGGCAAGGGCTGCAGGTTCGAATACGACCTTAAAATCACTACGAATGACCGAGACCGTCAGGTCCGCATCCTCGACAAGTGTTTGGGTCGTGTATCCGCCCGCCGCGATTACCGCCTCGGTGCGCCAGGCCCCGATGGACCCCGGAACCACCATGATCCCGTTCAGAACCTCGTAAGCGCGACGGTCCAAATTCTGCGCAGATATATATTCAATGGCCTGAAGACGCGTAATAAGATTTCGCCGATTTCCAACTTTGACATTTCCAGCAACCGCGCCAACCTCATCGTCATTGAAATGCTTGACCAACTCTCCGACCGCCTCGGGCGCGATGATCGTGTCGGCATCAATGGCGACGAAGACGGGCGTATCGATGTGCTGGATGCCGTTATTCAGTGCCTCGGCCTTGCCTTGATTGTTTTGGCGGATCAGGCGCACGCGCGGGTCGGACCCGAAATGGTCGCTGACCACCTGAGCCGTGTCATCGGTCGAGCCGTCGTCAATCACGATCACCTGAGCAATCGGATAGGTCGACTGAAGCACCGACGTCACCGACTTCACGATCACCGTTTCTTCGCAGAAGGCCGGGATCAGCACCGACACCGGCAAGACCGGTTCGCCGCCCTTGTGAACACGACGTTCCTTGATCAGTGCCAAGATCAGGACGGTAAAAGACCGGAAGACACCCGCGGTAATCAGCACAAAAAAGGCCGTTGTAACCGCGGTTTTCAGGCTGCGGATCAGCAAGAACGACATGCCGCTCATCTGATCGCTTTCTTCCACCAAAATGGCCGGCTTGAGGCGGCTATCGTGGCCAGCGACGCTGGCGACAGACACAACGGAAATCCCGGCATCCTTGAGCGACTGAATAATCATGGGTAGCGCCTGGACCGTCTGTTCGCGATCACCCCCCGCATCATGCAGCAAGACGACGCTGCCTAAACCTGCCTCGGCCCGTGACGTTACAGTTCTCGCGATTTCCTCGGCGCCCGGACGGGTCCAATCGGTCGAGTCGATCTCGATCCCGACGACCACATAGTTCTCGTCCGACAACAGGCTTAGAACCCGCGCTTCGTTCGGAGTCTCGGGGTTTTCATCAAACCCATAGGGCGCACGAAACAGATTGGTGCTTTTTCCCGAAACGCTTTCGATCAGCTCTTGCGAGGCATGCAGCTCGAGTTTGAGGCGAAGGTCCGAGACCTCGGCGATATTGGGGTGAAGGTAGGTATGCACGCCCAGCTCATGCCCTTCGTCCACAATGCGGCGCGCGATATCGGGGTTCTGCTGAACCCGCGTCCCAATCACAAAGAAGACCGCTGGAACATCATGCTCCTTGAGAATGTCCAAGATCGCAGGTGTGTATTTCGCGCTGGGTCCGTCGTCGAAGGTTAGGATGACCGATCGATCCGGCAGGTCGCCGCTTTGTGTCACCGTGAAGGCGCGCGGGTAGTCCAGATAGGTCGCCTCGACGATCAAGCCGCTCTCTTGATCCAGTTGCAGGATGCGTCGGCCGGGCGTTGCCGAGTTGTGTCCTGTCAGGAACGGACCTGTGCCGACATAGTTTACATAGGGTGCGGCGCTGATCCTTTGCAGAAAGTCCCGCGCAATCTTTGGGTCCGGCAAACCCGGAGAGATGATCTTCCAAATACCGGGATCCCCACCAGACACCGGCCAAATCGCGACCCCATCCAAATCGCCAAGGGGCAAGCGCGACAGCTGGTTGTGCCCGCTTAGAGCATCCAAAAGCCAGATGTGATGCCGCTGCCCTTTGTCATCCAGAAACCGCGCTTCCGTGTTCAAGGCGTCTTGGTCAATGCGCAGTGTGCCACTGTGCCGCTGCACGGCCTCTACGACATCGAAATAGTTCAGATACTCCGGTGTCGATCTGGCGCTGATCCAGTCCATGCCGAACCCGCCAATGGCGACGACCACTTTCTCGGCTGGCAAGTTCTCCAACAGCTTCGAGACTTTCGCCTCGAACCACGCCTGCGGCGCCAGCGGCTCGGGGCCGCTGAAGGGTCCCGGTTCATTGAAAGCGAGCACAATCAGTTTGTCCGCAAGATCACCCGCATTCGGCTGTGCCCAAAGCGCATGATCGGTACCCGCGATGAGACAGCTGTCTTTCCCCGCCGCCTCAAGCCCGGCCTGCAAAGTTGTCGCAAAACCCACCAGGTCTTGCACCGTCACATTGGGGGCACCCGAAAGGTCCACACACAGCCCCTCGGCGCCTTCAGAAACAGCTACGGATGTCAGCGCAGAGATCAAACCAGATTGTTTCGCGACCGAGGTAAACACATTTGGTTGCGTTCTTCCTTGGGCGAACTCGATCTGGGCAACGGGGAAAAAACTAACCCGAGATTTGTTTGATGCCCATAACTCCCGAAGCTTATCCTTCTGGGGCGCAGAAGGGGTCGTTACCGCACCAGTTGTTCCATCAATCGTGACCCAGTCGGTCATCAGAACATCTATCGCGTCGATATGCGTTCGCGCTTCGACATAACCCGCCATCGACCATGACGGCACGAAGGCGTGCACCTTTGCATCTTGGGCGATGTAGACGTCACCGGGCAGAATAGTGCCTTCAATTGCGTCCGTCCAAAGCTGCGCTTGCGACGCTGTGGCAGCCTCGTCCTCTGTCAGGTTTGGTGATCCGATGGCATCGGACACTTCTGTCTTACTTAAGTCAGAATTCCCGACCTGAGGCGGCAGCTCGGACTCATGCAGATGGACTAGGAAAGACACGAACCAGACCACGGCAAACACCAAGAATACAGCTGACAACACGCTGAAAAGAACGAGCCGATGGGACGTCGGATCGAAGAATATCGGCTTCGCCTTGGGCTTGTCCCTGTTGTCTTTTTGGCTGTTCAAGTCAGTTACCTGTATCGCGTCCCGTTCTAGGCTGGCGTTTTCATTAGTCTGTCACAGCCGGTACGCTGAAGGAATGCGTATATGGTCGCAGGCATGCCGGGTGTGACGTCTTGGTAGTTGGCGGCCAAGACTAAAGCTGCAATGGTGGGTCGAGCGGTATTTCTGAGGAGTGGTGATGGATCGCAGGACATTTCTCTCTCGCACCTTGGCCGGAGGAGCGGCAGCACTTTCTTCGCCCTGGCAAATGGCCCATGCCGCAGCCACGCATCCCAGCCTGTTGTTTGTCCGAAATGTAACGCCGCGCAGCTCGGCATCGGCGCTCTTTTCCTTTCTGGATCCGATCACATCACACAACGTGCCCGTCTGCGTAGCGATCAAGTTCGACCAAGCGGAATGGGAAAGCGCAGACCAGAACACCGAGTTGATGGAGGTGTTGCAAAGGCTGATCATCGACTATCCCGGTCTGGTGGATTTGGCGATCGAGATACCGGGGCTTGCAGGCGCGCTTCCCTATCTGCGAATGCGCGCCGCCAGCACAGCGCGCAACCGGTTCGGGCAGGCGATGGCCAAAGTTGGCGGGACTTACACGCCGCAAACATTGATTTCCGACCTGCCTGACGGCGAAACTCCGACGCTTGAAGGGCTTCGATCTGCGGGGTTTCTGACCTCATTCTTGATCCCGAACGACGGCAGCACGACCGAGGTCTGGCGCAATGCGGATGGCACACAGCAAGTGAACGGGGGATGGACGTTTCCCCTCATGCCCTCCGCAAATGAGATCAAGACCACATTCACGCAAGCAGCATCGCAAGACGGACCCTTGGTTTTCGTCGCGTCCTTTCCAGGCGAAGACATGCAAGGCGATGATGCCTTTTTCGATCAGGGCGCCGTTCTTGGTGACAGCTTTCGGCGCGCCTTGAGCTCTAGTCGCAACTATTTCATTTTACCCTCGGAGCTCCGCTTCCGCTCGGGTGCCGCTTTCGCCCGTCACATGGTTCTTTGCCTCGACGCCGCCGGGTCCGCAAAAGCCGAAAACGGCCTCAGGGCGCAACTTGCCGCAGCGCATGTTCCCTTCACCGAGCTTCTGCCGCCCGTGCCACCCGCCAATACCGTAGACGACTTGACGGAAAAGACCCCTCACAGATGTTTTCTGGCATCAAGCCCGGACACGCACGATTGGCAAAGCATACGGAAAGCCGCATTCGACACGAGCACTGGCGTTGCCGTGCACAGCGTCGCGCTTGAGCGCGAAAAGTCCATGCCCACGGACACCCGTACCCTCGCCGGGTTCGAGGTCGTTCTTGACATGTCCGAAACCCGCAAAGGCGATATCGGATTTGACGCACAAGGTTCGCTTCACCTTGGGGTATCAATGGTGCTTGATGCGCCGATCTCTACGCAAAGGTTTCAGGAAAAACTGCTGCAATCTGCCCCGCTCGGTGAAGACGCCACCATACTGGTCAAGGAAAGCGCCTTCACGCGACCCGAAGACGTACAGACGCTGGTCAACACCCTGATCACACTGGGAAGCTCGGAACAGTTTCGCCTATTGGACCTTGCAGATCACTTCAGCGCTGTATCGATAAAAAGCGAACCAGCGCGGCTTCTTCGCGCTGCCAGCCGCTGGCCAGCACGTGCGCCCAGCGCCGTCGCGAATAATGAGCGCGAACAGCTTATGCAGGACGCCAAAACCGCTTGGTCCTATTTCGCGCGTTTGACCGATCCCGCGACCGGGCTGGCGCCCGCGACGGCGTGGGCCGAAAACGACCAGATTGAGACCTATCGGTTCAGCACGATGTGGGACACAGGGACCCATCTGCTGGCAATCATGAGTGCACATAGCATCGGCATATTGGAGGACGACGAATATACCGCCCGGTTGAAAGCGGTCCTTGGCGGGCTGGCGACCGGCACGTTCAACGGGCTTGGTTTACCCAAGGGACTTACGTCGACCGATGGCAAGGCCAAGGGGGACGATGACTATAATGCAAGCGACACCTCGCGCTTGCTGACCGCGCTTCATCTGGTCCAATCCTATACCAAGCAGGATCTGGGGATCTCAGGCATTCTTGCCGGGTGGGACTTGGAACAGACCATCCAAGACGGCGCACCAATGACGGTGCGTGGCGGCAAACTGGTGTCTGCCTACCGATCCAACTACGCCGGATACATCGCACGCGGTTTTAGCCTTTGGGACTATCCTGTGACCTCGCCCTACGCAGCCCCCAGCCCCGGATCCCCCTTCGATCAAGGGGTTCAAATTCTGCATGATGTGGCAAAGTTCGGCCCAATCGGCACCGAGCCCCATCTTCTTGAGGCAGTAGAACTTGGTGCATCGCCTCTGGCCGGCACCGCCGCCGAGGCTTTGTTCGCCGCGCAGATCGACGAATACCGCGCAACCGGCAAGCTGGTCTGCGTTTCGGAAGGCCCCGTCAATCGCGCGCCGTGGTTTGTGTATCAAGGCTATCAGATCACCGACGATGGCGGCCAATGGACTGCCGAAACCCTTGATCCGTCCCCACGTTTCAAGACCAAGGGGTTTGTCCGTGCGGTCGATATGCTGAACAGCAAAGGCGCCTTCCTGTGGAACGCCTGCAGGCCGAACGACTATACGGACCGCTTGGTCGCGCAGGTCCGCGAGAAAGCGACGACAGATAAGCTGGGCTTCAGCCCCGGAGTATTCTCGGTGACTGGCAAATCGGATCAGGCCTATAGCGACGTCAACACCAATGGTGTCATCTTGCAGGCAATCGCCTTTCGTTTGAACGGCAGCATCCCTTGCGTGGATTGGACGCAGAAAGCGTAGAGCGGGCGTGGTCGACGCTTAAAAGTCGAGCCCCAGATCAACCGTTCTCGCCGAATGGGTCAGGGCTCCGGATGACACATAGTCGACACCCGTCGCCGCGATCGAGGCGATCCGCTCGCGTGTCACGTTGCCGCTTGCTTCTGTCTTCAACCGGCCATCGACCAGAGCGACAGCCTTGCGCAAGGTGTCATTGTCCATGTTGTCCAGCAACACCGTGTGTGCGCCGCCCACCTCAAGCACCTCTTCCAGCTGATCAAGGCGATCCACTTCGATTTCGACCGCCATCATGTGGCTTGCTTTGGCTTTCACCTCTTCCAGCACAGCACGAACACCACCCGCGGCAGCGATGTGGTTGTCCTTGATCAAAATGGCATCGCTCAGGCTATAGCGGTGGTTGGAACCCCCGCCGTGCAGGACGGCAAGCTTTTCAACGATCCGCAATCCGGGTGTCGTTTTGCGCGTGCAGGTGACCCGGGTTTTGGTCCCTTCGGTCTCGGCCACGAAACCCGCCGTTTTCGTCGCAATGCCCGTCAACCGGCCAGCAAAGTTCAAGGCGACCCGTTCAGCCGACAAGATCGACCGCGCGCGCCCTTCGATGGTCATCAGTGTCTCGCCCGCCGAACAGGCCGAGCCATCGGGCTTGTGGGTGGTGACCACCAGATCGGGATCGACAAGACGGAACGCGATCTGCGCGACCTGCATCCCTGACACCACAGCATCTTCACGCGCATTGATCCGCGCGGTGTAGGTGATGTCTTCAGGGACAACCGTGCGGGTTGTAATGTCACCATAGCTGCCCAGATCTTCCAGCAAAGCATTGCGGATCATCGGCTCGAGGATGAGGTCGGGAACGGTTGCAAAGCTCATTCAGGTTCTCCGCAGATTTTGGAACGTAGGGACAGGGCGTCGGACAGGGTCAACAGGGTTGATTGCGCCAACTCGGGTTTTGTGTCCGGGAAGTCCGAACGCTCGTGCGCGCCCCGGCTTTCCTCGCGCAGCAACGCACCTGCGGCAATCAAAGTGGCCGTGGCACACATATTTAAGAACGAGGGGCTGCTGCCGTGGTTCTTCTCTAGCCGGGCAATAGTGCGAAGCGCAGCTTTCAGGCCCGCCGCATCGCGCACCACACCGACATGGTTGGTCATGGTTTGGCGCAGCTCTTGAACCGCCTCGGCATCGGGCGCGGTGCCGCCGGTCGCAAAATCGAGTGCGACTTCAGGCGCGTTCTCAGCAGGCGCAATTTCGGTGGAAATCCCTTCGGCACAAATGCGGGCATAAACCAGCGCCTCAAGCAGACCATTCGAGGCCAGCCGGTTCGCCCCGTGCAGCCCGGTCGACGACGCTTCGCCGCAGACCCAAAGGCCATCAAGGCTGGCCTTGCCGTGAGTGTCGGTGGCGATCCCGCCCATGTGATAATGCGCGGCAGCGGCAACCGGGATGGGGTCAACGGATGGGTCGATCCCGTTGCGCAGGCAGGCCTCGGTCACCGAGGGGAATTGCGCTTTGATATCTTCACCGATCGCGGTGGTGGTATCGAGCATCGGGCGTTTCCCGGCTTGGCTCTGTTCAAAAATGGCGCGGGCAACCACATCGCGCGGGGCCAGTTCCGCATCCTTGTGGACATCCAGCATAAAGCGCGTTCCGTGCTTGTTGACCAGAACTGCACCTTCCCCCCGCAGCGCCTCGGTCGCCAAAGGGGCAGGATCTTCGCCGACATCTATGGCCGTCGGGTGGAACTGGACGAACTCGGGATCGGCAATCGTGGCACCCGCCCGTGCGGCCATGCCGATCACCTGCCCTCTGATGCGATGGGGGTTTGTGGTCAAGGCGTAAAGGCCACCGGACCCACCTCCAGCCACAAGAATTGCCGCGCCACGTAACATGATTGGCGCAGACCGCGCATCGTGCGCAGCTTGGATGGCAACGCCCGTCACCCGGTTATCTTCGGTTTCGAAATCAACCGCCATGACGCCTTCAAGCGCCTGAACAGATGGCGTTTCGCGAACTTCTTCGATCAACGCGGCCATAATCTCGGCGCCTGCCTGGTCGCCCTTTACACGCACCACACGCGCATAGCTGTGCGCAGCCTCGCGTGACAGGACATAGCCACCGTCTTCGGTACGATCAAAGGGCGTGCCCAGTGCGGTCAGATCAAGGATGTAATCCCGCGCCTCTTGCGTTACCAGCTTGGCGACCTTGGGGTTGACCGTGCCGGCACCTGCATTGATCGTGTCTTCGGCATGGTCATCCGGGCTGTCATTCGCATCCATAGCCGCCGCAACGCCACCTTGCGCCCAAGCCGAACTTGCCCCTTCACCCAATGTCTCGGGCGAGATCAGCACGACAGGGCACGGGGCAAGTTTCAAGGCTGCATAAAGAGCCCCAAGACCCGCGCCGATAATGATGACGCGATCTGTGGTGACAACTTGCATCGCGACTAGAGGCCCAGCTTCCGGGACAGGTCGATCATCTTCTGGACAGATTGGCGTGCGCCATCCGCGACCGATGGGTCAACTTCGACCTGATTTTCCATCGTGTGCAGCACATAAAGGATCTTTTCGAGAGAGATCTTCTTCATATACGGGCACATGTTGCAGGGGCCAACAAAGTCGACTTCCGGCAATGCATCCGAGATGTTCGACGCCATCGAGCATTCGGTGATCAGCATCGCCTTTTCGGGCTTCTCATCGGTCACGTACTTGATGATCCCGGCGGTCGAGCCACTGAAATCAGCTTCGGCGACCACATCGGGCGGGCATTCCGGGTGCGCGATCAGGCGCGTGCCGGGGTTCCATTCGCGGAACTCTTGCAGATCTTTGGCCGTATATTGCTCGTGCACGATGCACGAACCGGGCCAGAACACGATGTTCTTCTTGCTTTGGTTCGCAACGTTTTGCGCCAGATACTGGTCTGGCGTCATGATAACAGTATCGCTGTCCATCGCGTCCACGATTTGCACCGCGTTCGACGAGGTACAGCAGATATCCGAGGCCGCTTTTACATCAGCCGTGGTATTCACATAGGTGACAACAGGGGCGCCCGGATACTTGGCCCGCATTTCCTCGATACCGTCGGCGGTGATGCTTTCAGCCAAAGAGCACCCAGCCTCCATGTCCGGCATCAGCACTGTCTTTTCCGGGCTCAGAATTTTCGACGTCTCAGCCATGAAGTGAACGCCAGCCTGAACGATAACCTCGGCATCCACCTCTTGCGCCTTCATCGCGATCTGCAGGCTGTCGCCCACAAAGTCCGAGACACCATGGTAGATCTCGGGCGTCATATAGTTATGCCCCAGAACGACAGCGTTGCGTTCTTTCTTAAGTTCGTTGATGGCTTTGACATAGGGGGCAAAACTGACCCAGTCCGGCGGTGTCACCACGCGATCCATCTTGCGATACACATCTTCCATGGACTCTGCCAACGCGAGGGAAGGTGTGAGATCATAGTTAGCAGAAAGCACTGAACGAAGATTTACAAGGTCCAACAACTGTTACCCTCCACAAGGCATTTTGTGCCGGAAGACCTAACGCCTCATCACATTATCCACAACCCGTTTGCACTTTGTCAGCGCTAGCAACTAAAAATGTCGCCGGTCTCACAGCGTTATTGCTATCTTAAGGGCGAAGATTAAGGCCAGTCGCAGCCTTCATGCGCCTCAATCGCCGACCAAAGTAAGTTGGAACATATGACATCACCAATTGGGTGGTTCGATTTTGCCGATAGATAAAGCCCCTGTGTCGCCCTCACCCATTCTCGCAGTTTTCGCTTGGTGACGGCACTGAAACAACCAAGCGGTGGCGGCATTGGTCTTGCTGTCACACTCTACCCCAAGCTGATGCTGCGACACCTATGCGGCCGGTATCGCGTTCATTCAGAAAGCCTCGTGATGGACAGTCACACGTCTCACGCGTGACCTAGATGCTCTGACAAAGTCGTGGCCAATTCGGCTTTTGACAGCGGCTTGGCGAGAAAGCCGTTCATACCAGCATCAAGACAGTTCTGGATATCGTCTGCGAAGGCGCTCGCGCTCAAACCGATTACGGGGGTCTGGATCATGTGTTGTGATCCTTTCCGGATACGGCGCGTTGTTTCCAGCCCGTCAATCCCAGGCATGTTGACGTCCATCAACACCAGATCAAACTGGTTCTCTTGCATCAGATCGATCGCAATTTCACCGCTTTCGGCAGTTGATACCTCGTGCTTGAGCGACCGCAGTATGACCTTGGCGATCTTCAGATTAGTTTTGCTGTCATCTACCACCAGAACGCTGGAGGGTTTTGCGGGTGTCTGGCGATGAGAAGAAGTGGCTTCGGGGCCATGCGCAAGATCTGCTTGGGTTTCGCTTTCAACATCAACAAAGTTGAACGGTAACGAAAAGTAGAACCGACTACCTTCTCCTTCGCGGCTGTCTACAGACAGTTCACCACCCATCTCTGCGACCAGCATGTTGCAGATTGACAATCCCAGCCCCGTGCCTTGGTATTCTCGGTTGCTACGATTATCCACTTGTACGAACCGCTCGAAGACCTGCGCCTGATCCTGTTCCGAGATCCCAATGCCGGTATCGGAAACCTCAAAACAAATGGTGCCGGTTTGGGGGGTTAAATCAGCAAACCCATTTACGCGTAAAGTAACACCACCTTCCGAAGTGAATTTGATGGCATTCCCGACAAGGTTTATCAGTATCTGCCGCAGTCTGTTTGCATCGCCCACAACCATCTTTGGGCAAGTATCCTGCACCGAAAAATCAAGTGATATCCCCTTGTTTTGTGCCGAAACGCGAAAAATCCCAATGACGCTCTGGGCCAGGCTATTAAGCGAGAACTCATCGCTGTGGAGCACAAATTTTCCCTCGTCCATCTTCGTGATGTCCAGGATGTCATCAATGATAGACTTAAGCGCCTTCCCCGATTCCTGTATCGTTTCGATAAGTTGAGCCTGCTCTTTCGGCAGATCTTGCTCCAATAGCAATTCGGCAATCGGAATGACCCCATTCAGAGGCGTCCGGATTTCGTGGCTCATGGTAGCTAGAAAGCGCGATTTGGCCTCGGCCGCGGCTTGGGCTTCGTCGCGGGATGCGATAAGATTTTTCTCGTTTTCTTTGATGGTTGTCCGCATCGTGGAAAAGCTGTTGGTCAGATCGCCAATTTCATCGTTTGAACTGGGTGGAATTTTCGCTTGATAGTTGCCTTGTGCCAGCTGTTGAGCCGCCGAGGCCAGCAGGGCTGCGCGTTTAACAACCCAACGATCAAGAAGCACGCCAACTACAAGAAGCGCCCAAAGGAAGAAGAGTGCGATCAGAATTGCGAGGAAGCGAACCTGATGCCGGATCTGTCCGAGATCATCAGAAATGTTGACCTGAACAGAAAGCGCGGCAAGCTCTTTTCCTTCGAACGAGATGGCCCGCGAGGTCTGAATGATGTCGGGCTTGGCCTCTGGATCCACCGCAGACAGGGGATAAAGCTGCGCGCCCTCTGGCGTTGTTAGAACAACAGTTTCCCAATTCTGATAGCGGCTCTGCATGCTGCTTAGAGTCTCGAAAACCGCACCGATCTGATTTTGTAGTAGAAATGGGATAAGGGCGTCAGACAGAATTTCAACGTTCTGGTCCAGATTCCGAATTTGAGAGGCCGTCATCTCTCTTGTCAGGCGCGGCTCCCAGATAAATGACAACCCAAGCACACACACGCACATCATGCAGGCAAGCAAGGCCACAAAGCGGCTGCGCAGTTTAAAGCGCACCCCTGCCAATGCCGACGCAATCACGGCTTTGACAGGTGCCACAAGTGGAGGGTCACTTAACAAAGAACGCATCCAAGCCCATTCCTTGCAGTTCAGTGTAGTCGTCCAGACTCGTCTCAATCACCTCGCGGATCGGAACGCGTTCAAGCAACTCACGACCATATCCAGTTTTCCACAAGTCAAGGAAGGCCTGAGCAACCTGCCTTTGAACATCCTCCGGTACACGTGGATGAGCAGCGATTGGGTGCGGTGGGACACGGGTCGTTTTGTAGAGGACGCGTAGTTGTTCGGATATCTCGATTGGCTGCGACCGAAACGTTCCCATTACCCCGCCAGCCGCTGCGGCTTGGTTCAGGATAACGTTCAAGTATGCCGACCCGTGTGTCGACACATACATTGGTGAAAAATCGACGCTATGTTGATTGGTCAAGTCGGACCGGATCAGCAATGATGCGCCAAGCGCATTGGGCGCAGGGAAGGCAATGGTTTGCCCTTCAAGATCTTCAACCGATTGATAGTCACTATCATCGCGCACAACCAAGATGCCGAACAGTTCACGCCCCCCATCCCGAATGATTGGCTGATACCCTTGCGTTTGGGCAGCAATGATCGCGTGATAGGGATTCATGTAGGCGAAATCGAACTCACCATTCATGAAACTTGTTTCAAATTCCGGGATCCGTGGCGCCCCTACAATCTCGAAATCGTAGCCCGTACGCTTTTCGATTTCGCTGATAATCGGTTCCCAAATTCGCGCGAGCTTTCGCGCTTCGAATTGCGGAACGATACCGAATGTGTAGGTCTGTGCAACAAGTGGCGAAGCATTTAGCCACATCGCTGCAATCACACCAACAATACCACCAATGGTTGTTTGGAGTCTATTTCTGATCATATCTGCCCCTCTTTGGACGTCGCCGGATTTCGATCCACAACTCTGCCAACGCATTTGTGTGGTCGCGCAGCAAGCTTGGGGCGGATTGCTTAATATTTTCACTACATAGATGTTTTTTTCGCTCTCATCCCCTGCTCAGAACGAGCCTCTATGGTTAACAAAACTTTCATCTGCGTTAACGAAACGTAAACGATTTACGCGCTTTAGTTGAGCATCGGAGCTGCCACCGCATCTGTGACGCAACAGTGAACGTGGCCTAAAACGGAGTGCTGCAGATGCCATATTTTATGATCGGGACCCAAAGGTCTGGTTCGAACCTACTGCGTATTATGTTGAATCAATCACCCGAACTTGTCGCGCCCCATCCGCCTCATATTCTGGAAAGACTTTGGCCATTGCTGACCGAGTATGGCGACTTGCAGAATTCACAGTCGTTTTCGCGCTTGGTTGATGATGTTTGCCTGCTGGTGGAAACCAACCCGGTCAGTTGGAAACTTGGCACGATTGATCGCGCGGCACTGGAAGACGCGTGCGCGGAACAGTCGCTCGTGGCCATCTATTTCGAAATCCACAACCTGTTGGCGCGACACAACATGGCAACAGATTGGGTGTGCAAATCCCTTGCGAATGTGCACTTCGCGGACGAGATCGACCGCTTTGGTGGTGCGCGTGCGAAGTTCATCCACCTACATCGCGATGGTCGGGATTCAGCATTGTCGTTCCGCAAGGCGATTGTGGGCGAAAAATCGTTCTATCACATCGCGAAGCAATGGCGTGACGAACAGGAGAAGGCATTGGATCTTGGGCGGAACCTACCGGCCGACCGGTTCATTTCGGTCGCGTATTCCGACTTGATCACGCGCCCAGAAACCGAACTGCGTCGGTTGTGCGACTTCATGAAGGTTCAATTCTATCCTGACATGCTTGAATTCCACAAATCCCGCGAAGCAGCCAGCACGTCGGTGGCCGGGCAGATGTGGTCCAATGTGCAAAAGCCAGTCATGTCGCAGAATACGAACAAGTTCCTGCGCGAGATGAGCGCGCAGGACATTGCCGTATTCGAAGCCGTCGCAGGCGACACGCTGCACAAGATGGGGTATCCACTGATGAGCGGCTTTGACGACGAGAACCAGCGTCTTAAGGCACAGGCCTTGGAAAGCGCGAAGCCAGAGGATCTGCAGAAAAGAAAGGCTCAGGCGTCAGTAATGCAAGAGATCAAGGAACGCCTCGCTAGCAGAAACATAAATCGCCATGTCGCATAAATCTGCCAGCACCTACGCCGACGAGATCTCTCTCGCCCAGCTGTTTCTAATTTTCTTCAAAATCGGCTGTATCTCGTGGGGGGGATACATGGCGCTGATCTCGGTCGTTCGATCCGAGGTCGTGGGGAAGCATCGTCTGATTGAGGATGACGAGCTTATGGACGGTGTCGCCCTAGCGATGCTGCTTCCCGGGCCCGTCGCAGTGAATGTCGTCGCCTATGTTGGCGACAAAATCCGTGGCCCATTGGGTGGCGCGGTGTGCGCTGCGGCGGTGATCCTTCCGTCTTTCTTCCTGATGGTGGGCTTTGCAGCCCTCTACCTATCGTGGGGCACGATGGTTGTCGCTGACAAGGCGTTGGCAGGCGTTCTGCCCGCGATCGCCGCGATCATCTTAAACGCCGGCTGGAAAATGCGTGAAAAGGCCATACAGGGCCCAATCGACATGGCAATGGCGGTGGGTGCGGCCGTCTTGCTTTTGGCGGTCGGTGGAATCTGGATCGTCGTCTGCACTTTCACGGTCGCTGCTGTCGTAGGTATCCTGCGGCATCGCGCGGCCGATACGGATAGTCGCGCCCCAAACGCACGACGGCATCCATCATTTGGCATCGGATCACGTGTCGTCACTCTGTTCTTGGCGACGTGCATCGTCTTATTTCTGTTCCTTCCCCAGTTGGATATCTCATCGATCCTGATTCAGTTGTTCTCGGTGTTCTCTGGCATGAGCCTGTTGCTGTTTGGGGGCGGTTACATCTTCATTCCGATGATCCAAGAGGCCGTGGTGACTGCTTACGGGTGGCTGTCCCTTGAAGATTTCGCAGCAAGCATTGCGCTGGGTCAGGTCACGCCGGGACCGATCCTGATCAGTGCGACATTCATCGGGTATAAAGTTGCGGGCTTGGCGGGGGCGATGGTTGCAACAGTTGCGATCTTCATGCCTCCGGCGGCTCTCATCATACTGGCCGCACGGCAACTTGAACGCATCAGCCACCTTGCACGATTCAAAGCCGCACAATCCGGGATTCGGACTGCCGTTTTCGGCATGATCATCTCAGCTGCGCTGTCACTGCTCATCGGGATCGCCAGCGAGGCGTCAAACCTTCTGACACCGGCGGTGATCTTCCTGTTGTCCTGCGTCGTGCTGATGTACCTGAAAAAGAGTGAAATCTGGACTGTGCTCATCGCGGCCGTGCTGGGGATGCTCGTTTTCTAGAAGAGTGTGGGGATGCGCGTGTGGTTGGCGGAAAACACGTTTCCGGTGCGCCGGTCACAGCCTCGCGATCCTGCATCGAAGACACCCACATAGCAACCAAAGTGACAGATCACCTGATCACGAATACCGAGCATGGAGCGCGGCGTGCAAGCCGGGACGCGGTTGACCCCAGCGCATAGCCCTCGCTTCCGGGTCGGCTTGCGCCTGTGACGATCAGGTCCGCGCCGATCTCTTCGGCGTAGGTCGCGATCACAACGCCGGGCTTGCCGGCAAGAGTTACCCGGTCAATGTCATCTTGACCGGCCAAGGCATCGTCAAAGGCTTTCCTGATCTCCTGCACCATCTTCTTCCGGTCGGGCTTTACCATCGCGTATTCGGCAACATATGACGGAATGTCTTCGAACACAGAGATCGCAATGATGCGACCGTCAGGCGCGCGCAATTGTCGGGCGATGTCCAGTTTCCGCGCAAGTGTTTCGGTGTGGTCCAAAGCGACCGGAACGAGGATGGTGTTGAACATGGTGATCCCCCAATAAATGGCCGGGGCACGAGGCCCCGGCTGTTGGTCTTAGGTTGCGACGTGAGACACGTCTTTGTCCGGCGAATAGATATCGAGGATATTCCAATGCCCCGTCGTCGGCGTCGGGTTGTTGATCATCGGAACGTCCAGCACCGTGGGCTTGCCACTGGCAATCGCCGCCTCAAGCGCTGGGAGCAACTCGTCCGCAGACGTAATCCGCACCCCGACGGCACCATAGGCCTGCGCGATCTCGGCATAACCCGGCCCGTTGGTGGGCGCGGCAGCAGTGCCGGGGAAGGTCGTGCCATAGGTCAGCCCGTAATGGGCTTTTTGTAGCCCCGCGATAGTGCCGAAAGCGTTGTTGTTCATCACCAGCCAGATGATGCCCAAATCCAGTTCGACGGCAGTGGCCAACATGGACGGGTTTTGACCAAAGCCGCCATCGCCCACAAGGCTGATCACCACGCGATCCGGCGCGGCCAGCTTGGCCCCAATCGTCGCCGGGGGGCCAAAGCCCATCGTCGCAAAACCACCCGGCGTCAGGATCGAACCGGGGGTCAGGATATCGAACTGCTGCCCGACCCCGTTCTTATTCCAGCCCACATCCGTGGTGATGATCGCGTCTTCCGGCAGTGCCTTGCGGGCATCCGCCAGAATACGCTCCGGCATCATCGGGAACGCGGACGAGGTTTGCATTTCGGTGTTCGAGGCTTTGAACTTGGTGCGGAAGTCGGAAATCTCGGCCTTCTTCTCGGCGCGGGGGAAGCCGTCAGGATACATCTCTTTCGCAACGCGCGTCAGCACCCGCAGAGCAGCTTTGGCATCGGCAACTACACCGATCTCGGTCGGATAGTTGCGGCCGATCTCCTGCGGCTCGATGTCGATATGGATGACCTTCGTTGTGTCGTCCTTCCCACCGATATTGAAGGTGTAGCCGGGATACCAGCTGGAGCAATCGGCCTCTTTAAAGCGGGTCCCCACGGCGAAGACATAGTCCGCATTCAGACAGGACTGGTTCACCAACTCGGTGCCCCAGAAGCCCGTCATGCCCATGACCAGCGGATGATCATCGCGCAGTGCGCCCTTGCCCATCAGGGAATGTGCGACAGGCAAGCCCATATGCTCGACAAATTCACGCAGTTCCTCGCTGGCCTGCGCCAACAGAATGCCGCCGCCCACATAAGCCACGGGGCTGTCTGCCTGTGCCAGTTTCTCGACAATCTCGCGCGCGGTTTCGTCGTCAATCGACGGCTTCTTCAGCGCGCGGGTGTTGTCGATGATGCGGTCAAAACTATCTGACGGGATCACTTCCGAGAAGATGTCCATCGGCACGTTGACCAGAACCGGACCGGGCTGACCGCTTTCGGCCAAGTGGAACGCCTTTTCCAGGATCTCGGCCATCAGGTCCGCCCGATCCACGCGCCACGCGCGTTTTACGAAGGGGCGATAGATTTCCCACTGGGCGGCGTCCGCGTGCAAGTTCACCTCTTGGTGCGGGTGCTTGCCATAATAATGGGTCGGAATGTCGCCCGCGATCACCACCATCGGGATACAATCGAGCGCCGCATTGGCGACCCCGGTGGTGCAGTTGGTCAAACCGGGAGAGAGGTGCGACAATACCACCGAGGCCTTGCCGGTCACGCGCGCATAAGCGTCCGCCGCGTGACTGGCGATCTGTTCATGACGTACGGTGATGAAGTCAATCGGGCTTTCCGCCAGCGCCGCCAGAACGGCGATGTTCGTGTGACCGCACAGGCCAAACACATGCTCGACCTCGCGTCGTTCCAGAAAATCGACGATATGTTCGGCAACCGTTTTGCCTGCTACGTTCGCTCCGTCCATCATGCGACCTCCTGTCCGTAGAACTCGCCAAACAGCTCCTCTTCCGAGGGGCGATCTTCGGCGATGGGCCGCGAGACCCATGTGTAGTTCATCATGTGTTTCATGGTGACGTTTTCATTGGTGATGTTGCCGCCCCAGATGCCGCACCCCAGCGAGCTGGTCATCGGCATGCCGTTGGTCCAAGCGCCTGCATTGGCCTTGCTCTGCGGCTGGCGCACCATCATGCGGCTGACCGGGGCCAGACGGGCCAGACGGTCGATGTTCTCGTCATTGTGCGAGTAGATGCCGCAGGAATGGCCCTTGCCGCCGGTGGCATAGATTTGGCTTACCGTGTCGAGCGCATCATCGAAACTCTCGAAGTGATACAGCGCCATCAGCGTGGTCAGCTTCTCTTTCGAGAACTTGTGCTCGGGCCCGATCTGCCCTTGGTTTTCCACCATCAGGAACTTGCGATCCTCAGGGATAGAGAACCCGGCGACCTCGGCGGTTTGCTGCGGGCGGCAGGCGATGGTCGGGAAAGTACGATTGCCTTTCTCGTCCCACATGGCGGCCTCAAGCATCGCTTTTTCTTCGGTCGAACACAGATAGCCACCCTCGGCCTCCAGCGCCTTGACCATATCTTCATAGATCGACTTCTGGATGATGATGTTCCCATCCGCCGAACAGCCCGATCCAAAATCCGAGGTTTTCGAGATGCGCGTGTTCATCGCGGCGATGTCCAGATCAGCCGTTTCGTCAATGACGATCGAGCTGTTTCCCGCACCCACGCCATAAGCCGGACGACCCGAGCTATAGGCTGCTTTCACCATCGGCTTGCCGCCGGTGGCCAGCGTCAGATCGCAGATCTCCATCAGGTGCTGGGTCAGCGGGATGGACGGCTTGCGGATCGCTTGGAACAGGTCCTCAGGCGCACCCACAGCACGACACGCCGCGCGCATCACCTCGGTCATTTCCCATGTGGTCTGGGCAGTGCGCGGGTGGGGCGAGAAAATCACCGCGTTGCGTGCATTGGCCGAAGACACACCGGTCACCGGCGGCGTCATCGCCGGGTTCGTCATCGGGATCAACGAGGCAATCACACCGGCGGGCTTGGCGTATTTCACCAGCCCTTTTTCCTCGTCCACCTCAACGATACCGGTGGACGGAGTGCGCAACACATCACGCAGCACCATCTGGATCTTGAAGCGTTTGCCGGGACGACCTGCGCGGTCACCGATGCCACTTTCATCCACGCCCTGTTCGGCAAGACGGGTGAAGGTTTTCTCGTTGCCCGCATACCAAGCAATCGCCTGTGACAGGCGGTCCAGGCGCTCCTGCGACCAGTCTTCGATTTCAGCCATGGCCGCGCGCGCACGCGCCAGCATGTCGGCCGCCAACTGGCGATCCGCGTCAGTGAGCTCTTTGCTCATGATGTTCCTCATTGTGTTGGAGAGTAGCTGCATCCGGCATCCGGCGCTGAGAGCGCGCCTCGCCGAAGGTTCGTTTCGCGTGCGTAAGGCAACGCCGCGCATGTTCTTCGTATCCCAGTTCCGCCACGCGGCTCTGGTTGGGCAGTTCGATCGAGTAATCGACCGGGGGCATCCGTTCGATGATGCCAGCAAAGTCAATCCAGCCTTCGCCCGGATACAGTCGTGCGTCACGGGCCAGCTGGATCATCCCTTCACGCGTGTCCGCGATGCCCGGCAAGCAGTCCGAGATGTGCAGGAAGTGAAACAGTTCGGACGGGACGTGCAAAAGCTCGCCCAGATCGACGCGGCTGAGGTGCAGATAGAGCGTATCCACCAGAATGCCACCGTTCGGACGGTCCGCAGCACGAACGATATCCAGCGCTTCGTCCAGTGTGCGCAAGCGCGAGAAGGACGGGAATTCAAGGTCGACCGTGATGCCATAGGGCTCGGCCAAATCGCATGTCTCGCCATAGACATCGACCAAAAAGTTGCGGTCGTCGCGGGTCGGCGTCCAGGCCGACATGATCATCCGCTTGGCACCCAACTCGCCGCCAAGTTCCAAAGCGCGCTCAAAACTGCGCGGGTCCACATCTTCGGTAATGCGGGCAAGCTCTACATCCAACACCTTCAACCCGGTCGAGGCCAAGGCCGTCTTCGTGGCCTGCACCTGCGCCTTGTCCACAGGGGCTTCCGTGAACTCCCCCGGGACTTTCATCGGGATAAAGCGCGGGCTGACAGCGTCATAGCCCGCACGTGCAGCGATATAGACCAGCTCGGGCGGCGACGCCCCGATCAGGGTCAGATGCGCCAATGAATACAGCGAAGTGTCATCGGCCTGATGGGCAGTATCGGGCATGGAACGGGCTCCGGACGAAATCAGTGAGTCGCAGGTTTATCCTACGCAATCTAAAATATCTGATATTTTTGATAATTTCAATTACTGATTTCAAACCCGGTTACTCTGCCCAATTTGGGTCAGATCGTGACCCACTCCCCGCCTTGCTCATTCGACCGAACCGAGGCCGCGATGAATTGCACCCCGGTGGCACCTTCAGCCACTTTGGGGAAGCTCAGCCAATCATCCGGCAACGCCACTTCGTCGCGCCGCGCCGCCACGGCCATGGCAAACTCGGTATAGAGATTGGCCCAAGCCTCAATGAACCCCTCTGAAAAGCCACGACCAGTGCGCACGAGCCGCTCGGTCGCGGCGCTGACCCCGTGGCCATGACCACGGCTGATCACGCGATCCGCCTCGCCAAAGCGATAGAATTTCAGCTGCTCGGCGGTTTCCAAATCCCATTCCAGACCGCCCTCGGACCCGTAGATCCGAAGCCGCAACCCACCGCGATTGCCCGGTGCAAGACGGGTCGCCATCAGCGTGCCGGGCACATCGTTTTGGAAACGTGTGAACATGAACACCGTGTCTTCAAGCGGCTTTGGCGTGCCGCAGACATGGAACTCAGCCCGCAGGTCCGTCATTTCAAGCCCGCTGACAAAGCTCGCCAGATGGGCCGCGTGGGTGCCGATGTCGCCCACACAACTGGTCGGGCCCGAGATCTTCGGATCGAGCCGCCATTTCACATGCGGCGCGTCGGCCGCATCATCGGGCGTCATCCAGTCCTGCAGGAACTCCACATGGATCTGGTTGATGTTGCCAATGCGCCCCACGGCCACGATTTCGCGCGCCTGACGGATCATTGGAAAACAAGACATGACATAGCCCACACCGAACACCCGCCCGGTTTGTGCGGTCAGGTCGATCAGCGCCGTGGCCTCGTCCACCTCGTTGGTCAGGGGCTTGTCGCAGATCACGTCGATGCCCGCGTCCAGAAAGGCCTTGGCCGCGGGGAAATGCAGGTTGTTCGGCGTGGTGATCATCACCGCGTCGACGCCATCGGGACGAATGGCCTCGGCCTGCGCCATCTTCTCGAACGAGGCATAGCAGCGATCTGGATCCATGAACCACTCCGCGCCACGCGCCTTCGCCCTCTTCGGGTCGGACGACAGCGCACCAGCCACCACCTCCCACCTGTCGGTCATCCGCGCGGCGGTGGCCTGCGTCGCCGAAATGCGTCCGCCGCCAACGACACCAAGGCGCAGGCGGCGCGAGAGGGCCGGGAATGGCCCGTTGAAATCCAAGTTTTCAGGCAGAAGTCTTTCGGTCATTTTATCCTCCCAGTTTCGGGATCTCTGCCCCCTCGGGCAGGATTTCCAGCGCCATGAAAATGCTGGGCGTGGTCGTTTCATATTGGTGCCAAGGATAGTTGCCTTGGTCGTCATACATCGGTCGATGGGTCATGCCCGGCGCCATTGGTTCTTCCAGATACAGCGTGGCCGGGTCGCGTTCGCGGCATTGCTGCATCTTGCCGAACCCGACGATCTGGGTGTGCACCTCGCGAAAGCCCGGCACCGGGCAGAACGGGTGATCTTTGTGCAGACCGACATTCAACGGCACCGAGGCAGAATGATACATGGTCAGACCGATATTGCCGACGAAAACCTTGGGCGACATGTAGTGTTCAACCCCGCGCAGCCGTTCTTCCCCTCGCAACTCAAAAGCCGTCGGCCACGCCTTGCGCACGTCAGCGCAAAGGGCGGCGTCATCGGCATGGGCGTCGAACCGCTCTACCACGATGGCGCGATCCACATCGTCCAAGGTAACATTGGCGAAGATCGCCGATTGCAGCGGGGCAAGGGTCTGCCGCTCGACACGAATGGGGCGGTCGGAGACGTTCACCACAATCGCGCGGTCGGAGACCTCATACTGGGCCTCGACCGTGACGTGGCGTATGCCGAAAAACGGCTCGGCGATAGTAACGGTTTCAATGGGCATTGGCGGCCTCATGAGTCCTGGTGTTTTCGCTGGCAGGGAAGGTTTCGGGAAGCGGTTCGGGCACGGGACATGTGCTGGCAATACTCTGGTAGAGCCCTTCGTGCGGGGCGCGGGCGATGGCGTCCATCACCTCGAACACGTGGAAAGACAGCGCACCGCTTGCCCGTACGGGCCGGTCGTCCCGCACCGCCAAGGCCAGATCAAGCAAGCCCAGACCGCGGCTGTTTTCATTGAAGCCGTGGGTGTTCTCGACCACTTGCCAATCGTCGCGTCCGGTGGGGCGAGGTTGGTGTGACCAGCGCGAGGTCTCGCGCGTGCGCAGCCAGACCGGGCCGTGAAAATCATTCGCCCCATGCACAGGGTCGGGATCGGGGATCGAGATCACGCCGGTCTCGCCATAGATCTCGAACCGCGGGGTTTCGCTGTCCCAGATGTCGAAACTCATGGTCATCGAACCGATGGCCCCGGTTTCAAACTCGATCAAGCTGAGCGAATGGGTATCGACCTGCACATCTATCCATTCGCCATTGCGGGGGCCGTTTTCGATCTGGCGGCGGTCAAAGGCGCGGTTTGCCATGCCCGCCACGCGCGCGATGGGGCCAAGGCAGAACACCATGGCAGTCAGGTAGTAGGGACCAAGGTCCAGAAGCGGCCCGCCCCCTGTCTGATAATAGAAATCCGGGTTCGGGTGGTGCCGTTCTGTGCCATGGGTGCCCACATGGGCGAACACCCCGGTCGGACGACCAATCGCGCCCTCGTCGATCAAACGGCGCACGGTTTGCCAGCGTCCGCCAAGGAAGGTGTCAGGCGCATTGCCCAGCTTCAGCCCGCGTGCCTCGGCCAATTCCAGCAGCTCGCGCCCGTCGTCCATGTCCGTCACAAAGGGTTTTTCCGAGTAGACATGTTTGCCCGCCAGAAGCGCCCGCCGCGTGATATCAGCATGGGCTGCCGGAATGGTCAGGTTGAGGATGCAATCGATCTGGGGATCGGCAATCACCTCGTCCACGGAACAGGCGCGTGCAATCCCGTGTTGCGCGGCCTTTGCCCGGCTCTCCTCCAGATCAAGGCTGGCACAGGCTACAACCTCGAGTTCAGGGAATTTCGCAAGTGTCGTCAGATAGATGTCACTTATGCGGCCACATCCAACAAGGCCGACCCGGAAGGTTTTCGGTGCGTCACCGGTCATCTTCTTTCGCTTCATAAAGTGGTAAATAGCTGGGCGGCATCGGACCTTTGTTCCGACCACCCTGGTTCATCTGCTCCCAAGCATGCGCCAGCACGCCGACGGATCTAGACAGGCAAAACAGCCCGCGCGACAGGGGTGCCGGGAAGCCGAGTTCGCAGAAAATTACCGCGGTCGCGCCGTCAATGTTCATCGCAATGGGACGCCCGCCGCGCTGACGACCAAGCTCGGCCTGAACCTCTTCGCCGATATCGGCAAAACGGCCGGACACCGTGCCTTTGGCCGCAGCGTCGCGCACCAATTGCATCAGCCGCGGGGCACGCGGATCGACGGGTTTGTGGAACCTGTGCCCAAAGCCCGAGACGATCTTCCCATACTGCGTGCGCCAGTCGTCCAGCCCACTGGTGACGGCCTCGTTCAGCCCCTGCCCCGCGCGCAGCTTGTCCGAGATGCCATAGTAAAGCTCGGCGCATTGCTCGCCCGCGCCACCATGCACATCGCCCAGCATGTTTACAGCCGTCGCCATGGCGTTGTTCAGCCCAACCCCGCAGGTCGCCGCCATACGCGCAGCGGCGATCGAGGGCGCCTGTGGTCCGTGATCCACCCCGGCCACCAAAGCGGCTTCGAACAGGGCGGCTTCGTCGGCGTTTGGCATGTCACCGCGCACCATCAGCCAGATCATCTGGGGAAAGGACACATTGCCAATCAGGTCCTGAATTGGGTGGCCCCGGAACGCGATCTTGCCCGGTTCCATGTCGATGATCGAGGTGCGCCACCAATGGCGAATGGCGTCTGCATCTGAAGATTGGGTGGTCATGCCATTTCCTCCCGCTCCAAAGATACAAGATGCTTGAACTGCTCGGACATCCGTTCAGGAGATGCCGCTTTCCCGGTCAGCAAGTGAAACGCGGCCGCCGCCTGAAAAATTGCCATGCCAGACCCGTCCATTATGCGCAGGCGACGCGACGCGGCGCGTTTCAGAAGCTCGGTCTGACGCGGAAAATAGATGATGTCTGCGACCCAACACGCGGGCGAAAGCTGGTCCGGATCAAAAGCCATACCCGGATGAGCATCCATCCCAACGGGGGTTGCATTGACGACACCGCTCAGGCTGGAGGGATCAGCGCTTTCAATGTCACGAACAACCTGAATATCCGCCCGAGGTCGCGCCGCCTTCAGCCGCGTGGCGAGCGCATTGGCACGATCACGGGATAGGTCTGTTACGCACAGCGCACCGCATCCTTGATCTATCAAGGCCAGCGCAACGGCACCGCCCGCGCCCCCTGCCCCAACCAGCAAAACCTTCGCAATGGATGCCATCGGCATTTCGCGCCGCAGCGCCGAGCGGAACCCGACATAATCAGTGTTGTGACCAATCCAACGCCCATTTTCGAACAGGACGGTGTTCACAGCGCCCAACGTCTGTGTGGTCTCGGAAAGCTCGTGCATCAAACCGGCAGCGTCCGCTTTGAAAGGGTGGGTCACGTTTACACCGACCATGCCTTCAGCCTCGGCCCGTTGCAGGATCTCCTTCAAGGTCATCCCGTTAAACGGGGGCGTTACGGTGTCAAATCGTTGATATGCATAATTAAAGCCCTGAGCTTTCGCCTCGGCCATATGCATGTCCGGGGTCAGAGACCCCCCGATATTCTGTCCAATCAGCGCGGCTTTCATGTGCGCGGTATCCCTGCTGGTCGTTGGTGTTTCATCTGTGCAGCCAGTCGGGCGGACGCGTTGCGCGCGCCGTATCCGGCATAGCTGCGGGTGCGCTGGACGATCTCGAAGAAGAACCCTTGGAAGATCGGCTGGCTGTAGATCTGGTAATAGGCAGTGTCACCTTGCTGGTCGTAGAGGATGTTGCCGGCGCGCAAACGTGCGATCAGGTCGTCGTCCAACCCGAACTGCGCCTGAAGATCGTCGTAATAGTTGGGCGAGATCTCCAACCGTGGGAAACCATGTGCCGCAAGCTGCGCGGAGGTCTCAAAAATGTCGTCGCTCAGGAACGCGATATGCTGCACCCCTGCCCCGAACTTGTCGGCCAAGAACGAAGCCGCGAAAGTTCGGTGCCCCTCGGCGCCATTCAGGTTCAGACGCACTTCGCCTTCTGGGCTTTCAATGGCTTGGCTGTGCACCACACCTGCCGGGTCCGCCACATCGACAATCGGAGATTTCGACATCTCGAAGGTCGAGGTGTAGTAGAGCAGCCAGCTTTGCATTTCCTCATAGCGCATGGTCTGGGCCACGTGGTCGATACGGCGCAGGCCCGCTGGCTGGGTGGCTTCGGTCTTGGCGACGGGTTCGAACTCGATATCCCAGACGCGATGCAGGTCGGATTTCTCGTCAATGAAATGCACCACATTGCCGCCAACGCCGCGGATCGCAGGAATGTCCAATTCGCCCGTACCCACGGGTTGCGAGAACTTCGGCGTGCCAAGCGCGGTTGCGCGCGCGACAGTCTGCTCCGCGTCCTTAACGCGCAACCCCATGTCACAGACCGACGGGCCGTGGCCGATAAAGGCGGAATGCGCGAAGCCCTCTGTATCGGTGTTCACGACGATATTGATCGCACCCTGTCGCCACAGCTCGACTGATTTTGAGACGTGTTTGCGCTCCATCCGGAAACACATGGCCGACAGCATGTCGGTCAGCTCTTTGCCGCTGGTGGTGTCCGCCGCAAACTCGATAAACTCAAACCCCGAGGTGTAAACGCGCGGCGGAAGATCGGGGATGTCGAAGCGTAGGTCGGGATCGCTGCGGGACACTTCGTCCAGCAGGTTCACCAGCGCCCGATAGCCATCTTGCGCCAATGTGCGCCCGCCGGGACGCGGGCTGTGTTCGTTCACACGCGCCACCGACCACGCGCCATTGTAACCCGCACGCGACAGCACCTTCACGAACCCCGCGAGGTTCAGAGATCCCAAACCGGGCAGCATGCCGAAGTGCCGTTTAAGACTGCGAATGGCCCCTTGCGTGCGCGGCGCGTCGGACAGCTGAACGTGGAACACACGTTCGCCCGGCAGGTCCCGCAACTGGGCAGGCTTCGCCCCATCCGCAAGCGAGAAATAGCTATTGAGCGCGAGACCCAGATTGGGACTGTCGATCTGCTGAATCAGGTCCAGCGCTTGCGCATCGGTTTGAACCGATCCCGCCCACGGCAACGCAAGATAGGCCAGACGCATCCCACGCGCTTTCGCACGGGCGGCAGCATCTGCAAGATCTGTTGTGGCCTGCTCAATCGACACTTCCCGGCTGGAGGCACCAATCAGCAGCATATCGGTGCCCAGCGCGCCCATCAAGTCGAACTTCCGCTCGAGCCGATCAAAAGCGCGGGTGCGTTCTTTCCCGTCCCACCCTTCAAGTTCGTTGAAGGGCTTCAGCAGGTTGATCGACAGCCCCAACCCCTGCGCCATCTGAGCAACATCCTCGGCGGCCCCGTGAAATCCGGTGAAATCCGGCTCGTGCAGCTCCACAGCTTGAAAGCCCGCTTCCGCGATGACCGAGAGTTTTTCCTCGAGATCACCGGGGATGGACGTGGTCGAAATTGCAAGTGACATTAGCCTTGGTATCCAAAGAGCCTCGGTAGCCACAGGATCATGTCAGGCAACAGCATCATCGCGATCAGCGCCAGAACCAGAACAATCAGGAAGGCCCAGATCTCGGCGATGATTTCACGCAGTGGGATGTCTGTAACCGCGTTAATCACAAAGAGCAGGATTCCATAAGGTGGCGTAATCAAACCAATCATCGAGTTCACAACCACCAGCACACCGAAATGAACAAGGTCGATGCCCAAGGCCTCGCATGTTGGGATGAACAGCGGGACAATCACCAAGATGATTGTGGTGGCATCCAGAACGCAGCCCAGCGCCAAGATCAGGACGTTCACCAAAATCAGGAACATGATCGGGCTGATGTCCGAGCCTTCCAGCATGGACGAGATCGCCTGCGGGATCTGTTCCTGGATCACGATGAAGTTCAGGATGAACGCGCCGCCGATGACGATCCCGACAGATGCCGACGACCGGGCGCTGTCCACGAACACCTGATAAAGCTTGCCCAATGAAATGGCGCGGTAGAACATGAAGGCCAGCATCAGCGCATAGAATGCAGCAACAGCGGCAGCTTCTGTTGGCGTCGTGACGCCCCCATAGATGCCATAAAGCAGGATCGCGGGCATCAGAAGCGCAGGGAAGGCATTCGCCGTTTTCCGCGGCAGTTCGCGCAGCGGAATAGGCTCTTCCAACGCGAAGTCACGCTTGCGGGCCAGGTAGCCGTTAATGCCCATCAGCACAGCACCCATGATCAGGCCCGGCAAGATGCCAGCAAGGAACAGCGATCCGATAGATGCCTTAGACACAAGCGCATAGAGCACCATGGGGATCGACGGCGGAATGATCGGACCGATTGTGGCGGTGGCAGCGGTGATCGCGGCTGCATATCCGCGCGGGTAGCGGTCGCCTTTGGTCATCATCTCGATGATGATTTTGCCAATACCGGCAGCATCCGCGACAGCCGATCCCGACATGCCCGAGAAGATAAGAGACGCCACGACGTTCACATGCCCAAGGCCGCCTTTGAAACGCCCAACAGCCGCGACACAGAAATTCAGAAGTCGGTCGGTGATCGACCCGGCGTTCATGATGTTGGCGGCGACGATAAACAGCGGCACGGCCAGCAGGATGGTGCTGCGATAGAAGCCCTGCAGGATTTTCTCGCCCGCCAAAGCCACGTCCAGCCCGGCAACACCCAGATAGACAACAGATGCCAACAAGATCGAATACCCGATCGGCGTGCCAATCCCTGCCAAGAAGAAGAGAGTGACAAGAAGGGAAATCAGCTCAAAGCTCATTTGTTTGCATCCTCTTGGGAATTCTCTGCGGCTTCAGCCTCGTGAAGCGCCTCGACGGCCAGTTCCAGCTCGGTCTTGGGCGGTCCGTTCCGAAGGGTGTCGACGAACAGCCAAGCATACCGTACGGCGATCGCAACGATGAAGACGCCGTAGATCGAGAAGACATCGCGTAGCGGAATCTTGTTGCCCGTAAACGGATTGCGCACCGTTGCGGTTTTGCGGATCTTCATCCAGTCGATGTAGTCCAGCGTCGGAAGAAGCGTGTAGAGCATCCCAACGACCAGTGCGACAGCCGAGATAAGCGCGAAGACCCGACGAACCGGTCTGCTAACCGACAGATAGATAATGTCGAATTTCACTTGATCCTGTTCGCGCACTACGAAGGCGCAGCTGAAGAAGATCACCCAGACCCACAGGATACCAATCAGCTCCAACGTCCAGCCGGCGGGCGTGAACAGGTATCTCAGCGCGATCTGTAGAAGAAAGGTCAGGAAGATTGCCGCCAGCAAACCGCCGGCAATCGCTTCTGCAAGTCGGGAGAACCACTTGAAGGCTTTCTCCATTGTCGTTCTCCCCCTTGTCAGTTTGGCTTAGTTGCCCAGTGCGTTGATTTTCTCAAGCACACCTTCGGGCCAGCTGGCTGCAAATTCAGAACCAACATACTGTGCCTGCACGTGGGTACGGAAGGCATCAAGATCGGGCTCGTAGACCGACATGCCCTGCTCTTCCAAGAAGGACACAAGGCTTCCTTCCAGCTCCAGCTGCTTCTGGCGGCCGCTTTCGGCAGCAGCATCGGCGGCTTTCTGTACGGTGGCCTGCTGGTCAGCCGACATGCCATCCCAAACAGCTTTCGACATCGCGATGTAGTTCAGGTCAACAAGGTGCGACGTCAGAACGATCTGCTTGGTCACCTCGTAGAACTTCTTGTCCACAACGGTCGGCAGCGGGTTGTCTTGGCCATCTACGGCACCGGTCGACAGACCGGTGTAAACTTCCGAGAATGCCATCGGCGTGGGCGCGGCCCCCAGAGCGGCACCTAGGAACTGCCATGCATCCGTGCCCGGCATACGCAGGTTCACGCCTGCAAGGTCAGCCGGAGTCATGACGGTCAATTCGTCTTTCGACTGGCGAAGGTTCACCTGACGACGGCCAAGATACATGACCGACAGCAGCTTTACGCCCAGTTCGTCTTCCACCTTGGCTTTGAACGGATCCATCAGCGGATCGTTGAACACGGCAACCTGGTGGGCAGCGTCCTGATGGACATAACCTGTCGCGAAGATCGAGAACTCGGGGAAGAACTGTGCCAGTTCCTGCGCCGAGGCGATCGACATCTCAAGGTTCCCGCGCGAGATCGCGTCAAGCTCGGTGCCTTGGGCGAAGATGGTGCCGTTATAGCTGGGTTGATAGTCGGCGAAGTCTGCGACCATCGGCCCAAAGACTTCGGCCATCGCGACCGAACGCTGGTCCGTTTCCGAACCCGAAGTTGCCAGACGCAGTTGGATTTTGTCGGCCGCGAAGCTGGCACCCGATGTGCCCGCAACAACGCCCGCTGCCACGATGGCAGAAATCGCCGCGCGGCGTGTAAGTTTGGTGATCATGATTTTCCTCCCTGAATATCGCATTGATCAGCTCGATTGTAAGCTTTGCCTGATTTTGGATATTTTGCAATATTTTTTGCAAAATATCTGATATTTTATCCTGTAGCCACATATTCCCCTTCAGTTTCAATATCTTGACCGGGGTGAATGTCGACAATTTTACCAGTTAGGCAGGCCAACTGAATGGCTTCCAGCACTTTCAACGTGCGCAATCCCTCGCGTCCGGACACCAAGGGTACAGCCCGTCCGGTGATAACATCCGCGAAATGGTGCATCTGGTTGACCAGCGGGTCCGAGGCCTCGCGGATAAGCGTCGTCGCCGAAATCGGCGTCCACCAATCACGCTTTCCATCTTGGTGTGTCCACAACCGCAGATCGGGAACGGACAGTGATCCATGCGCGCCGCCGATCATGTAGCAGCTTTCGGGCGTCGGCGGGTAAATCGGGTATTCGTTCGACGTCAGCTCCCAGCTCCAGGGCGCGACGATACTGTCGGACACGGTGATTGTGCCGATCGCGCCATTCTCGAACCGCAAGACAGCAGCGGCGACGTCTTCATTCTCGAACCCGCGCATTGACGGCGCTGACTGCGCCTGAACGCTTTTAACCTCGCCGCACAGATGGCGGATCAGATCCACATCATGCGCCAGATTGACCGAGATCGGCCCCGCCCCCGCTTTTTTGCGCCAAGGCGCTTCATCGAAATAATGGTCGGGCTTGTAGAACCAGCAATTGACGTGCACCGCGCGCACTTCACCGATCCCACCATCCGAGACAACTTCATGCGCCTTGCGGATCAGTGGGTTGTGACGGCGGTGGTGCCCGACAAGAATGGGCACATCCTTCTCTTCTGCCTGCTCAACAAGCGTCCGCGCTTCGCGGGCCGAGGTCGCCAAGGGTTTCTCGACCAGAACCGGACACGCATGGCGTACAGCTTCAAGTCCCTGTTCGACGTGAAGAAATGTGGGCGTTGCCAAAACCAACCCATCCGGCTTTTGCACCGCAAACAGCTCTTCCAGCGTGTCAAAACACGCAACCCCCCGGTCTTGGGCGAAGGCACGCCCTTCAGCGCTGGGATCCACGACCCCGGACAGGGTTACGTGTTTCAGTTGGTTGATGGCATCCGCATGACGTCGGCCAACCAGACCCACCCCAGCAATTGCAATTTGAACAGTCTCCACCGGGACAGTCCCCCCTAGAGCGCAGACGCGCCTTGAATTTCGTTGACCGACAGAGTCGCCGGCGTCATCACCTCACCCTAGGCGCGGCAAACGTAATTTGCAATAATGTCTGATATTTTTTGTTTTAACGGATTTATTGAGTTATTGTGACTGTATCAGCGAAATGGTACAAAAAATGGAAAAGCAGAAAAAACCGGATAAAAAGATGAACAAACAATTCGCCACTGTCGGATCAAGCACCTATCAGCGCATCAAGCACGACATCATTTTCGGCGAATTGACCCCTGGCGCGAAACTAAAGCTCGAGGCGCTAAAGCAGCGCTACTCGGCCAGTTCATCGACGCTGCGCGAAACCCTAAATCGTCTTGCAAGCGAAGGTTTCGTTGAAGCGCCTGAACAACGCGGTTTCTTTGTGACCCCGGTCTCTCGTGAAGACCTGATCGAAATCACCGAGCTGCGCGTCCTTCTGGAATGTCATGCGCTTGAACAATCGATCAAGAACGGAGACACCGACTGGGAAGGCAATCTGGTCGCCGCCCATCACAAGCTACACCTGATGGAACAACGCATGCTTTCCGGCGATCATTCCGAGAAAGAGATGTGGAAACGCTATGACTGGGAATTCCATTTGGCCATGATCGAGGCGTGCAATTCCAAGAACCTGCTCTCGCTCCACTCGACACTATACGACAAATACCTGCGCTATCAGATGTTGGTCCTGACGTATCGCGGTGAAGAAGCCGTGGTCGAACACAACGCCATGTTTGACGCGGCGCTGTCACGGGATGCGAGCAAGGCCAAGCGACTGCTTGAAGAGCACATTCGCAACGGTTTGGAGCACACATTGGCGGCCATGTAAGCGGGTCTTCCCGCTCTGCTTTGTGCTGCTTCACCGCAGAGGCAAAGCGCTTACGTGCTGGTTCAGGCGAACTTAGATCAAAACAGACACCGCGCGCAAATCGCGCGAAATGCGGATCAAATCTGATGCGCGGCAGTTTGGATCGGCCGGCGTGACCAAGCCCGCGTTGAGCAATTGCGATGGCGCTGTCGTTGCCGCGCCCAGCACGGCCTCTAATGGCAGCCCGACCTGTTCGACCATCACCCGGATGGCCGTGGTCAGATCTAGATCTGCCCCGGCCAACGTGCCATCTGAAAGCGTTAACTGACCTTCCCGGCGATGGATGGTGCGATCTTTCAGCGTGAACTCTGTTTTGTCTGAGCCTGCGACGGCCATCGCATCGCTGACAAGAAAGATCCGCCCCGGCCCGGACTTGGCAGCCCATGCAGTACGAATTGCTTCCGGATGGACATGAACCGCGTCGGCGATCAACCCAGAGAATACCTTGCCACATGCGAGGGCCGCACCGACAAGCCCCGGTTCGCGATTGCCAAGTTGGCTCATCGCGTTGAACAGATGCGTCACACAGCGCGCACCGGCAGCCATGTAGCTGCGGCAGGTATCATAGTCAGCATCCGTATGGCCCAGCGATACAAGTATGCCCGCCTGCGCCATGGCGGCAACCTGCGCTTCGGTGACGTTCTCGGGCGCAATGGTGACTTTCAGGCATGGCAGGGCGTCGGCGGCTGCCAGAAGCTCGGTCAGATCATCGTCCGTCATCGGGCGGATCAGCGCTGCGTCATGTGCGCCTTTGCGGGCAACGGACAAATGCGGGCCTTCAAGATGCAACCCGGCGATACCCGGTACGCCTTCGCGAACGGCATCAATCGTTGCGGCAATCGTGGCGCGTGTGATCTCGGGCGTGTCGGTGATTAGGGTCGGCAACAGATGCGTCACGCCAAGGGCGCGATGGGCACGCGCGATCCGCGAAAGGGTGTCGACCGACGGATCGTCCCCCAGCATGATCCCATCCCCGCCATTGACCTGTAAATCTACATAGCCGGGGCCAAGGATGTCTCCTCCAAGATCGATCACCGCGCCCATGTCAGGCACATCCGCGTCGGGGCCATACGCCAGGCGCTGCCCGTCCTTGAAACTGATCGCGTAACCGTCAATCAGTCGCGTCCCGTCGAAGATCCGCCCGCCGCGATATGTCACCGTGCCATGGATCATACCGTTTCCGTCACTTTCTTCAGATGGCGCGGCGTATCCGGGTTGATCCCACGCCGGGCTGCAACCGTTTCCACCATGCCATAGAACGATACGATCGAGGCCACGGGATCCGTGATCCAGTGATCGGTGCAGACATGCGGCAGATGCGTTGCGACCTTGGCTTTGTCCGAGGTCGTGAACGCCAGCGCACCTTTCTCGGCCAGTGCATCAGCCACACCTGCAATGCTGTCTTCGGCAGCATCGCGGGCGGCAAAAGCAATTACCGGGAAGCCTGGCTCGACGATCGAGACCGGGCCGTGCAGCACCTCGGCCGAGGAATAGCTTTCGGCGTGGATCTGGCAGGTTTCCTTGAACTTCAGCGCCGCTTCATTCGAGATTGCCCAGCTGGGCCCACGCCCAAGAGTGAACAGAGACTGACACTCGCTGGAGCCAATGATGGCATCCACGACGGGGGTCCAGTCGCACTCGGTTGCCTTCTGCAGATGCTGAGGCAGCGCGTGAATTGCGGCGATCAACTCGGCGTCATCCTTCAGCTGCGCCAGAAGCCAAAGACCGGCGACAAGCGAGGTCACGAAGGTCTTGGTGGCTGCCACGCTCAGCTCGGGCCCGGCATAAATCGGCAAGGTGGCCGCTGTGGCTTGGGACAAGGGCGACGTCGCATCATTTGTGATGGCCACGGTATAGGCACCGGTTTTGGCGAAGGCTTCGGTCAGCCGCACGATGTCGGGGCTTTGGCCGGACTGCGACACGGAAATGCACAGCGAGCCTTCGCCCGCGACGTCCACACCATAGATCGACTTGATGGACGGCCCGACGGATGCCATCGGCAAGCCCAGCAGCAGCTCGCTGGCATATTTCAGATAGGTCGCCGCGTGGTCGGACGAGCCGCGTGCGACGGACAGCAGGAACCGTGGATCGCGCTCGCGGATTTCGGCAGCGGTTGCCAGAACACCCGCGCGCCCTTCGGTCAGAAGCCGTTCGACGGCATCAGGGATTTCATTGATTTCGCGCCGCATGCGCGTTGTCGTGTCTTGGGACATGTCAGGCAGCCTTAATGTTTGTCAGGTCACGTTGAAAGGCGCAGTTCGGCCACGAAGTCATAGGCGTCACCGCGATAGACGGATCGGGTCAGCTCGGCCACGCGGCCGCTGTCCAGATAGGAAATACGTTGGATGCTCAGTCCTGCGGTGCCTTCAGCCACGCCAAGAAGTTCGGCATCATCGGGTTCTAGATTCACCGCCGAGATTTTCTGCACCGCGCGCACCGGACGATTGCCGGATTGTTCGAGCACTTCATAAAGCGAGCGGGACACCTCGATCGGGTTGGGCAGAATGTCCAGCGGAAGCGACGCACGCTCAAGCGCCATAGGTTGCCCACCAGCCTCGCGCAGGCGGTAAATTCGGGCAACGGAATCCCCGGCAGCAAGGCCTAATGTCAGAACCTCTTCCGGCGACGGGATGAAGACGCCCCGTTCCAACCACCGCGAGGTGGTTTCAAGGCCACGCCGTTTCATGTCTTCGGTGAACGACGTCAGATGCGACAGCGACTGTTCGACCCGCGCAACGGGGGCGCGAACGAACGTGCCCGAGCCCTGGCGCTGTTCGACAACACCCAGCTTTACCAGCTCTTGAATGGCTTTGCGCACGGTAACGCGGGACAGTTCAGTGATCTCGGCAACTTCGCGTTCTGGGGGCAAAGAACTGTCGGGCGGCAAAATGCCCTTTTCGATTGCTTCTTCAATCCGGCGACGCAACTGCACGTAACGCGGACCCGAGCGGTGTCCCAGCCATTCCTGAGGATCCAGAAAATCAGAGATGTTCATGGGCAATCTCCTCGCTGAACGATTGGGCCAAGGACAGCGCCCCGCTCAGGGGTTCCCCCGCTGGGGCGGTGACGCAGCTTTGCATGTCGTCGGGCAGATAGGATGCGTATTGCGGCGCGATCCCTCCGGTCAGGCAGATGGCCATGCCGGGCTTCCACCCCAGGATCGGCAGCAATTCCGCGATGCTGTTGGCGGCTTCCTGCACGACCTGCCGCGCAAGGGCGTCGCCCTTTGCTGCGTAGGCAGTGATTGCCGGGGCCAACGCCCCGAAATCCGCCGGGCGGGCTGTCGAAGCGAACTGCACGACACCCGCTGCGCCAGACAGCTTGTCCAAAACATGTTGGGAATAGGCAGTGTGCGCACAAATCCCATCCACCGCATCCAGCGTCAGCGTCAAACCGCGTCGCCCAACCCATTGCGCAGATGCCGGATCACCCAGAACCGGTCCCCAGCCCCCTGCAAATCTCCGATCTCCATTGATCTGGGCTGCCAAGAACGACCCGGTGCCGCAATGCGCCACCACGCCATCACGCGCGCCCAATGCACCCACCAGTGCGGACGGGCGATCATCTTCAACACGTATATGTGTAAATGGCAGGGCTTCAGCGACGTCCTTAGCGACAGATGGGCCCGCAACCCCAGCAAGACCCACATAGGCCGGCAGGCTGATCAGTTCGGCCATTTCAATCCCGGCGCGCGCGCCCAACAACCCCAACCCGCGCGAGATCTCGGAAATCGCGGCATCGAAATCTGTGGTGACATTAGCGGACCCCAATTCGACCACCGCATCAGCGCACCCATTGCGCAAAGCAAGGCGACAACGCGTACCGCCACCGTCGATGGCCACCACGGGATTGGATGTATGCTTGGATGAATGAATCATGTGATACCTTTATAATACCTATTTTAGTTTTAAAAGACCAAAATCGACCCAGGAGCCTAAATTCAAACCAAATTGGCGCAATAATCATGGATCACAACAAAATGGTAGACAAATGGTATTTAATAGGTATGTTATTTGACAATCCAATGGGGGGAATCGCGTGCCACAGCGTGTCACAGAACAATTGCACGAAAAGGCAGAGGGGCTTGATTGCCGGCCTCTGACCGAGATCGCTCTGCTTTTGTCGCAAGGCCAAAGCAACGCGGCCACATGCGTGGAAAAGGCTTCTGGTCAGATTGCAGACGCCAGTCAGGCCATGGCCCAGAGCATTTCCCAAGATGCTGTGTTGCATTATGTGGCAGCTGGGTCCTCGGGCTTGATGGCTGCCGCTGACGCGATGGAGCTGGGCGGCACGTTCTCGATCCCACCTTCTCAGATCCGCATTCACATGGCCGGAGGGTTGCCAACAGGGGCGGAAATGCCCGGCGGCACGGAAGATGAAACCGACCAAATTCGCAAGAGCCTCGCAGACATCGGACCACATGATACTGTGATAGCCGTATCGGCCAGTGGCTCGACGCCATACACAAATGAGGCCGCCCGGGTCGCAATATCCGCAGGGGCAACGGTGGTCGGCATTGCCAACAACGCCGGGGCCGAGCTGCTGTGCCTCAGCGATCATCCAATTCTGTTGGCCACCCCGTCCGAACTGCTTTCGGGTTCGACCCGGATGGGCGCGGGCACGGCGCAGAAGATTGCCCTGAACATGCTGTCGACGTTGATGGCCGTCCAGTTGGGCCATGTGCATGACGGGATGATGGTCAATCTGACCGCGGACAACGCCAAGCTGCTTGGCCGTGCACGTGGGATTGTCGCGAAGATCGCGGGGGTCGATGACGCCGTGGCCGAAAACGCCCTGTCACAAGCAGGTGGCGCCGTGAAACCCGCCATTCTGATCGCATCCGGCGTCGAGAGCCTGCCCAAGGCAACCGCGCTATTGAATGCCCGCAAGGGGCACCTTCGCCCCGTGTTGGAGAAACTCAAGAACGAATAAATCAAACTTCTGGGAGGAAAAAATGAAACGTAGTTTGTTCTCGCTGGCGCTTGCCGGCACCGCATTGGTCGCGACAAGCGCCTATGCAGAAGACGTCACGCTGACCATCGAAAGCTGGCGCAATGACGACCTGACCCTGTGGCAGGACAAGATCATTCCGGCTTTTGAGGCCGAACATCCCGGCATCAAGGTGAAATTCAGCCCGTCGGCCCCTGCCGAATACAACGCGGTCCTGAACTCGAAACTGGACGCTGGGTCGGCTGGTGATCTGATCACTTGCCGCCCGTTCGATGCCTCGCTGGCCCTGTTCGAAGCAGGTCACTTGGCTGATCTGGACGACATGGAGGCCATGGGCAACTTCTCGGACGTGGCAAAGTCCGCATGGCAGACAGATGATGGTTCGGCCAGCTTCTGCGTGCCGATGGCATCCGTGATCCACGGCTTCATCTACAACAAGGACGCCTTTGCCGAGCTGGGCATCGAGGTTCCGACCACCGAGGCCGAGTTCTTCGCCGCTCTCGACACCATCAAGGAAGACGGCAGCTATATCCCGATGGCGATGGGCACCAACGACCAGTGGGAAGCGGCCACCATGGGCTATAACAACATCGGTCCGAACTATTGGAAGGGCGAAGAAGGTCGTCTGGCGCTGATCAAAGGCGAACAGAAGCTGACCGACCCGCAATGGGTTGCGCCTTATGCGACACTGGCCAAATGGGGCGGCTATCTGGGTGACGGCTATGAGGCTCAAACCTATCCCGACAGCCAAAACCTGTTCACGCTGGGCCGTGCTGCCGTCTATCCGGCCGGATCGTGGGAGATCTCGGGCTTCAACGCCTTGGTTGACTTCGAAATGGGTGCCTTCAAGCCGCCCGTCCAGAATGCAGGCGACACCTGCTATATCTCGGACCACACGGACATCGGCATCGGCATGAACGCCAAGACTGCCAACCCGGACGCTGCCAAGACGTTCCTGTCTTGGGTCGCAAGCCCCGAGTTCGCGTCGATCTTTGGCAACGCTCTGCCCGGCTTCTTCCCGCTGTCCAGCACACCTGTTGAACTGGAAGATCCGCTGGCGAAAGAGATCGTAGGCTGGCGCGGCGAGTGCGAAAGCACAATCCGCTCGACCTATCAGATCCTGTCGCGTGGTACGCCGAACCTAGAGAACGACACCTGGGGCGCGTCCGTGGCCGCCATCAAAGGCACGTCGTCACCTGAAGAGCTTGGTCAGAAACTGCAAGACGGTCTGGCCAGCTGGTACGCACCGCAGCAGTAACCTCCCTCTGTTGCAAACGACCCGGACGCTTTGATGGCGTCCGGGCACACACCCGGAGTTTCCCATGCAAAAGCCTCGTATCCGTTGGCACATTGCCGTGTTCCTTGCCCCTGCTGTGCTTGTCTATACGGCGGTGATGATCTTCCCGCTTTTCAACACGCTGCGCCTGTCCTTGTTCAGCAAGATTGATCAGGAGCGCGTCTATGTCGGGCTTCAGAACTTCCAGACCCTGTTTGGGGATCCGATCTGGTCCGAGCAATTCTGGAACGCATTGGGCAACAATTTCTGGTTTTTCCTGATCCACATGCTGGTTCAGAACCCGATCGGCATCGCTCTGGCCGCGATCCTCAGCCATCCCCGGCTGCGCTTCGCTGCACTTTACCGCTCGGCCATCTTTATCCCAACGATCCTAAGCTTCGTGATTGTTGGCTTTGCGTGGAAACTGATCCTGTCGCCCATCTGGGGCATCGCTCCTTCGATGCTGGATGCGGTGGGCCTGAAATCCCTATTTGCGCCTTGGTTGGGCAAGGAAGAATACGCGCTGACCACGCTTGCACTCATTTCCGTCTGGCAGTTCGTCGGTATCCCGATGATGCTGATCTACGCCGCGCTTCTGTCGATCCCCGAAGAGGTTCTGGAAGCGGGCGAAATTGACGGTATCACTGGCATGTCTGCCTTCTGGAAGATCAAGCTTCCGCTGATCCTGCCCTCGATCGGTATCATCTCGATCCTGACATTCGTCGGCAATTTCAATGCCTTCGACCTGATCTATGCCGCGCAAGGCGCGTTGGCGGGGCCGGCCTTCTCGACCGATATCCTTGGCACGTTCATGTATCGGACATTCTTTGGCTTCCAGCTGCAACTGGGAGACCCGCATATGGGATCGGCCATCGCTGGCGCCATGTTCGCGATCATCCTTGTGGGGGTCTGCATCTATCTTTTCGGCATCCAAACCCGGATGCGCCGGTATCAGCTGTAAGGAGTTAGGACCATGAATCAGGCCCGCACAAACCCGCTGAATACAGCCGCGATGCATGGCGCGCTGATCCTTTACACGCTGATCGCGCTGTTCCCGGTCTTCGTGATCCTGATCAACAGCTTCAAGACGCGCAAAGCGATCTTCCGCGAGCCTTTGGCGATGCCGGATGCAGACAGTTTTTCGATGATCGGCTATCAGACGGTGATGAAGCAGGGGGATTTCTTCCTCTACTTCCAGAACTCGATGATCGTGACCGTGGCGTCCTTGTTCTTCGTGCTGCTGTTCGGCGCAATGGCGGCCTTCGCGCTGAGCGAATACCGTTTCAAAGGCAACACGCTGATGGGGCTTTATCTTGCCCTTGGCATCATGATCCCGATCCGCATCGGTACCGTGGCCATTCTTGAAATGATGGTGGCGACCGGGCTGGTCAACTCGCTCTGGGCGCTGATCCTTGTCTACACCGCACAAGGCCTGCCGCTTGCCGTCTTCATCCTGTCCGAGTTCATGCGGCAGGTGTCGGACGACCTGAAAAACGCAGGCCGGATCGACGGGCTGTCTGAATACACGATTTTCTTTAAATTGGTGCTGCCACTGGTGCGCCCGGCGATGGCAACGGTCGCCGTGTTCAACATGATCCCAATCTGGAACGACCTGTGGTTCCCGCTGATCCTGGCCCCGGCCGAGGAAACCAAGACGCTCACCCTTGGCAGCCAGGTCTTCATCGGACAATTCGTGACCGACTGGAACGCGGTCCTGTCCGCCCTGTCGATGGCGATCCTGCCGGTCTTGGTGCTCTACGTCATCTTCTCGCGTCAACTGATCCGCGGCATCACGTCGGGAGCCGTGAAATGACCCGTGTTCTGATCGCAGGTCTGGGGAATATGGGGATGAGCCACGCGCTGGCGCATCACCATCATCCAGACGCCGAGATTGTGGGATTGGTGAACCGGTCGGGCAAGGTAGACGCCCCCGATCTGGCCCCCTACCCCGTTTTCACTGATTTCCACGAGGCCCTCTCCACCACTCACCCCGACCTCGTGGTTATTGCCACCTATTCCGACAGCCACGCCGACTATGCTGTGGCCGCGATGGAAGCAGGTGCGCATGTCTTCGTCGAAAAGCCACTGGCGACGACAGTGGAAGATGCGCGCCGGGTGGTGGACACGGCAACCCGGCTGGGCCTGAAGCTGGCCGTAGGATACATCCTGCGCCACCATCCCAGCTGGGTGCGCCTGATCGAAGAGGCTCGCGCTTTGGGCGGTCCATATGTGTTTCGCATGAACCTGAACCAGCAAAGCACAGGTGCCGAGTGGGAGACCCACAAGGCACTAATGCAGACCACCGCCCCGATCGTTGATTGCGGCGTGCATTATGTGGATGTCTGGTGCCAGATCACCGATGCCAAACCCGTGCGCGTGAACGCTATGGGGCTGCGCCTATCAGACGAAATCGCGCCTAACATGTACAATTACGGCCAATTTCAGGTCACGTTCGACGACGGATCGGTCGGTTGGTACGAGGCAGGCTGGGGCCCGATGATGTCCGAGACCGCGTTTTTCGTGAAAGACGTAATCTCGCCCGCGGGATCGGTGTCGATCACTGAAGCCGACAAGGCCGGTTCTTCGGACGTGGATGGCCACACCAAGGTCGGAGGCCTGTTGGTGCACCGCCCAGACGGCGACACCGTGATCGACCTGCCTGATGAACCCGGCCACCAAGAGCTTTGCGACGCCGAGCAAGCCTATATGCTGCGCTCGATCCGCGAAGATATCGACCTAACCCGACATATGCAGGACGCCGTTCAATCGCTGGCCATTTGTTTGGCTGCTGACGAAAGCGTCCGTACTGGACAACCCGTAAACCTGATGGAGGTGACGCCATGACGGCGCTGACCCTGACCAATGTGAACAAATCCTTCGGCAAAGTTCATGTGCTGAAAGACATCAATATCGAAATCGAAGAAGGCGAGTTCGTTGTGTTCGTCGGCCCATCCGGTTGCGGCAAGTCCACCCTTCTGCGCGTGATCGCCGGGCTGGAAGACGCAAGCTCGGGCGAGATCCGGATCGGGGACGATGTGGTGAACATGACCCCGCCGTCCAAGCGCGGCATCGCGATGGTGTTCCAAAGCTACGCGCTTTATCCGCACCTTAACGTGCGCAAGAACATGTCGCTGGCGCTGAAACAGGAAAAGCAGCCCAAGGATGTGATCGACGCTCGCGTGGCCGAGGCCAGCCGCATGCTGAACCTTGAGGAATATCTTGATCGCTTCCCGTCAGAGCTGTCGGGCGGCCAGCGTCAGCGCGTCGCCATCGGGCGCGCCATCGTGCGCCAGCCAAAGATATTCCTCTTTGACGAGCCCCTGTCGAACCTCGACGCAGCCCTGCGCATGAACACCCGGATCGAGATCGCCGGCCTGCATGCGCAGCTTGGCACGTCGATGGTCTATGTGACCCATGATCAGACCGAAGCGATGACACTGGCCGATAAGATTGTTGTTCTGCGTGACGGACGGGTCGAGCAGATTGGCAGCCCGATGGAGCTGTATAACAACCCGGCAAACCAGTTTGTCGCGGGCTTTCTGGGCTCTCCGGCGATGAATTTCTTCCCAGCCGGTCTGGTGACGGAAGGCGATGATCGGACTATGGGCGTGCGCCCCGAGGATCTGTATCTGGCAGACGACGGCGCACTATCGGTACATGTCAGCCATGTTGAAAAACTTGGTGGAGATACGAACGTGATCGCCAAACTCGGCGACCAGCAGATTACGGCACGCCTGTTCGGTCAACATGACATTGCAGAAGGGCAGTCCCTGTCACTCGGATTCGACGCCGACAATGCGTATTTCTTTAGCCCGGAAGGCGCGCGCATTTAATACCCCTCAAAGCTGGTCTTGCAGCGCACTGCCAAAAGCGCCCGCACGCCCCGCAAGAATGTGTTCTTGCCTGGGGATCCCATCATATGTGTTAGCGCAAGGCTTGCGTCGCAGGTGGTGAAACCGCCCAAGCGTGTGACATGCGCCAGCCCACGCGGGATCGTGTCGCTGCCCAAAGCGCTGGATCGAACGCCACTCCGGGCAGAAGGCAGCGTTCCAGCATCGCGGGTGGGCCATAGCACCAGGTAGAGTAGATGAAGATCAGGGCATTGCACCAAAGAATGTCCTCGATATCGTCCTCTACCCAAGACGGTTGCGACCGGTGTCCAAATAGTTGCGCAATTCGTCCCCGTCCATGACCGGGTTGAAGCTTTCGGGGGACGGGTGGCAAAACACGATCAACACCCGCATCTTGCTTGAAATGATCATAGGTCATCCTTGGAAAGCATGCGAAAAATGAACACCATACGGGTGTGCGCCGACTGGATCTAGCCAATACCGCCTTTCCAAACTGCAGGACAATTCTGCCACAGTTGGTAGGGGTGCTTGGCGACCTGTTCTGAGATCGGCTTGGAAACAGAGAGCGGAAAGCGGGGCTTCGCGGCGCCTGCCGCAGGGACGCCAACTACTGTCACATTCCCTTTCCGTTCATCAATGCGCGGTACCACGCGTTTTGGAAGCGATGATCACCGCATAGCGTGCGAGGCTTTCTTTCGACCAAGTTTTCGCGGGATCATAGTACGCGTCGAACTGTGGCGCTGGGCCGGACAGAAGGACATGTTTCTGTTTGGAAGATGTGTAGATGTGCACATCGGGGGGCGTCAGGCTTGGGTCGTCCAGCGTTCCGGCGCGTATGAAGAGGACATGGTTCCCGACCTTCGGCAGGGCGTGATATCTGCTCCAGACGGCAACTCCGCATTCCGGACAACGCGAGATCGTCTGCCCGGCCCCACTGGGTGTTGTCACTTGGTGGTCGCGCACCGCACCGGAAAGGAGCTCTACCCGATCTGACTCGATCAAAGCATTGACCGCATAGGCTGCGCCGGTCTGGATTTGGCAGAATGTGCAGTGGCAACCATGTACGATCAGAGGCTTGGAGTGCATGTGGTATCGCACATGACCGCAGGTACATCCGCCGGCATAGGGCTCAAAGGTCCCCTCTGCATCCACCGTTGCATCGGAATTTTTTCCCATTCTGCGTCCTTTCACTGCTGCGGCGTAGTCGCCGAGATCATCCAAGATGCGCTGTTCATCCAGATGCCGTCTGCATCGTGACGCGCCGCGGAAAACAACGCGTGCAGATCCGTTTCGATGGCGGACCGCTTACGTTCGGCCGCGTCGCCTGCCGTGCGAAAAATCTCGCCCGCAGGGCCAATGGCCAGTTGAAACGCGATCGCCTCTTCAATTGTTCGCCCGACCAGAACCTGTGCGTCAATCTTTTCAAATGAGATGTCGGTGAATCCCGCCGCCTCCATTTGCGTCCGTACAAGCGTCGGGTCCGCCATCGAGAACGGGCCAGGGCCACAACAGGGCGCGTCTGCGTCCGGCTGTGGAAGGTGCTCCAGAAGAACCGACCGCGCAGCCGCCAGCCACGGGTTTTCCGCGCGATGTCGCCAGACAATATGGGTCAGCCGCCCACCGGGGCGAAGTGCTTTGCGCATGGTGCGCAGGCCAGACACGGGGTTCACGAAGAACATGGTGCCGAAACGCGCAAAGACACTGTCATATTGCTGTTCGGGCAGGTGAACCTCGGCGTCTGCGACGTGAAAATTGGCGTTCGCCAGCCCCGAGCTGCGCAGTTCGGATTGCGCGACGTTTACAAAATCGGGGCAGCAATCGACTCCGGTCACATGGCCGCTCGTGCCGACCATCCGCGCCAGAGCCAGCGTGGTGTCGCCGAAACCGCAGCCAACATCGAGAACCTGCGCGCCGTTCTGGATTTCCAGGCGCGGAAAAACTTGGGCGCTGTGGCGCGACAGGCCACCTTCCAGAATGTGGCGATAGGTCAGGAACTTCGGGGCTAGAACGTCATTCCAGAACTCGACAATCGGCGAGACTGGCACCGCAAAGGGGGTGGTGTGGTCAATCTTGGTCATGGGAATTCTCCTTGGAAAGCCGGGTCGCATGATCAACGCGACCCGGGGATCATCAGGCGGCCGAGGCGCGGGACCAGCTATAGTGGGGGGCACGTTCGCCGCGCAGATAGCGAAGGACGTCCGTGGTATCGACGACAAGCGACACCAGGTTCGTCACGAACAGCACGGCAATCCAGCTTGCCAGCTGCGGATCGGCTTGAATTGCCTCAAGCCGGGTGGCCATCCAGGCGAACATCGGGATCCACATCAGGTGGACAATGCCCAAAATGCGCGTGAAGCCAATCCGGTCGTAGATCAGGGCTTGCCCGGCAACGGCAACACTGGTTACGGCCAGCAGGACCTGTGCCTCGATATGCGTGATGAAATACAGACAGCCCAGATTGACGCCGACAAGCCAGACATTCCAGATCCGTGGGACAATGCGAAACCGCAGATAGACGACACCGAAGATCTGCAGCACGTTTTTTACGAAGTTGTACATGGTTTCCTCCTTCTGTTGCCGGTGTGGTCCGGCGATGAAGAAGAAGTACCCAAGCGAGCAGGCAGGACATACTGCGCCCAGTGTAGTAAACAACTACGTATTGCGTAGTCCGCCCGCACGACACTATCCTGACATCAGGAGGTTCCAACATGCGCAGCTATGGCCAGTTCTGCCCCGTGGCGAAATCGGCAGAAATTCTGGGAAACCCTTGGACACTTTTGATCGTGCGCGAGCTGCTTCTGGGCAGCAGCCGGTTCTCTGCGCTGCAAAAGGGGCTTCCCCGGATATCCCCGACCGTCCTGAACACACGGCTCAAAGAGTTGGAAGAAAACGGCGTGATCGTGAAGCGGCGCCTGAGCGGCCAGCGCGGGCATGAATACCGCTTGACCCCTGCCGGGAACGAGCTGTCCGCCGTTGTCGAGGCTCTGGTCGTGTGGGGGATGCGCTGGGCGCGCGATGAAATGGATGATGACGATCTGGATGTGACGTTTCTGATGTTCGACATCCAGCGCAACCTGAAGCTGGACGAGCTTCCGGGGGGTGAAACCGTCCTTTGCTTCCAGTTCCCGGGCCTTGAAGAGTTCGGAAAATGGTGGCTGGTCTGCACGCACAAAGAGGTGGACCTGTGTTATCAGGATCCGGGCAAAGACATTGATGTGTTTGTGACCGCGTCATTGCGCGACTTGATGGGGGTTTGGATGGGCGATGTCCCCCTGTCAGAGGCGCTTGCGGATGAACGCATTGTGCTGATCGGGGAAACCGCCATCTGCAATCGGTTCCGTAAATGGTTCCCGCTGTCGACGGCTGCCGGCATTCCACGGCCTGCCGACGCAGAAACCTGCTTCTAATAACAGGCCGCATTCATTTGATCCGCTGGCACGTGGGACGGTCGGCAGATCGCACAACGCAGAGCGCAGGGTCTGCCATGAGCTTGATCGCTTGCGTGGTCAATTCAGCAAGGCGTTCGGGCGCGACCCCGACAACATCCCCACCACCACGGCGCACCAATGGAGACAGTCGAGCGATACGCTCGACCAATCCAGCAAACTCTTCCCTAAGGGAACAGACTTACGCCTTAGACCCGTTCAGTATCCGTGCAACTTAAGAAGTTGGTTCAGGCGCGTCGTCAGGCCACGCGAATCTCCGACCAAACTCAAATCGTCACATAGGCTATATGCAATGACACGGGCGGTGCCGTAGGGCATAGCGGGCCGAATTCCCTGCAAGAATCCAATAAATTCGGCTTTGGAATCGTTGATAATCCTTACCTTAGGCAACGGCCCTCTTTCGCAAGGATTATGAATTGTGTGGGTGGATTGCGAAAGCGCAGGCGTCGCAACAGAAAGGCCAAGAACGGCGGCCACAATAACATTCTTCATCGGTACTCTCACTCTTTACCCATAAACAATAACTTATCTGGCGCGGTCATTGAACCCTCTATCAAACGCGATGGTAAATACACCTGCCCCAGAGGATTACCGGACATTCCAAATCCGCCTAGGGCTTGATTGCTCCCCTACCTGAGGAGGGGTCCGGTTAACGGCCGCCGGGCCATGTGACACAGCCCTCTGATCCAGGTCGTTGGAAAGTAGAACCCGTTCCAAGGTCTTTCTCGTGACTTTCAGATTTGGATGAGAGATGCAGCTTCGCCCAGATGAGTTGAAGTTGGTTGAGCTGTCTGTACCAGCCGAAGGGTTGATCAGCCCCATCTAAGTGGTCCAATTTGAGTGTTCGTGCATGATCGGCCTGGTTTCCACCGGAACGATGACCTCCGGAGCCGGCGGGCGGTAGCACCGAGCACTATGCGGTCGTTTGGTGTTGTAGTGTTTTCCACTGACCGCTCGGTGAATGCATGCATTCACCGAGCGGTTCCGTTGTTCAATCAGGATTTGCGCTTCCCGTAGGCTGCAAAATACCTCTCCATTCAGCAACGCGTCTCTGAAGCGTGCGCTGGAGCTTTCACAGTATCCGTTCTCGCAAGGTGATCCTGGTTCAATGTAGGCCGTTTGGGCACCGACCGCTGCGATCCAATCTCGAACGGCCTGAGCAATGAACTCCGGGCCATTATCAAATCTGGGTGAGAGATTTGGTGGAGCCTAGCGGGGTCGAACCGCTGACCTCTTGCATGCCATGGGCGAGATTGGTTTGTGAGACCCGTACAGGTAAATGGAGGGAAGTGGACGAAATTGGACCGAATTGTGGGTTCTGGAAAGGGTTGGAATTCAGGGCAGAAAGTTCAATTTCGCTGAGTTTGGTTGAAAGCTCTTGGGTTTTATACAAGTGACCAAAGGGTGACAAAGAGACGGATTTGTTTCGATTCCGAAGTCCCTTATCGGCCTATTCCAGACATTCGCGCCATCGGTCGTGGAGGTCCGTTCCTTGGTCAGATAATCAACAACCACCCTTTCGGGGCGCCCCGAAGGGGCGCTAATCTGAGTTGGTGTGAAGGGGAAAGAGCCGACTATCAACAGGCAGCGGTAACGATGACCTCTACCTTCAGCTCGGAGCGTGCAAGGCGCGCCTCGCCGCAAGCGCGGGCCGGGGCATAGCCTTCGGGAACCCAGGCATCCCAAACCGCGTTCATTTCTGCGAAGTCAGCCATATCCGCCACCCAGACGATTGCCTGCAAAATATTTTCTTTTGATGTGCCCGCTTCGGCAAGCAAGGCATCGACTCGCGATAGGCAATCGCGTGTTTGCTCGGCGACCGTATCGCCAGCCCCGACCTGCCCGCACAGATAGACAGTTCCGTTGTGTTTTACGATTTTGCTCATGCGCTGGCCGGTATGGATACGCTCGATCATGTGTCATTCCTTCGATAGGTGGTTAAATGCGCAAGCCGGAAACTTCGACTGGTTTGAGTATGAAAGCTCTGCTGCCCCGACATCACGCCGAGGGGATCCGCCTTCCCAGTAGAGGGCGCATCAGGAAAGGTGTGAGATACATGGGGATCTGGTAGCACCCCAAAAACATCAGAAAACTGTCTGTTTGGGTGGCGCTGGACGCGACAAGAAAGAGCGCCACATTTCGATTGCCTGCAACCACGGCCATTGGGGCTGAGCTAACCACGTCCCCACCACGATTGAGAACCAGATAGGCGATCACCTGCAGGCCCAGATTAATGACCAGTGCAATGAACAGCCAACCTGCAAGAGCCGCAGGATTGGTCGACAGGGCGGGCGCCACTGCGCTCATCAGACCGACAACGACAATGGCAAGCGTCAGAATGGTTATCCCATCGACCCCACGGATTTCTGTTTCGCTCATATTGGGGTGCAGAAGGGCGCGTGCGACAAAGGCGAAGGCAATCGTCACACCAAGAGCCGCGCCAAGGCGCAACGCCGCAGCAAGCGCCTGTGTCAGGCTTCCGAGGGCCGGGGAAAACCAGAAAACCGGAATAAGAGTGAGCGGCAGGAGCAGAGTACCCAAGACAAGCAAACGAAAGGCCGGTTCGGGTGAATGACCAAGCAGCAATGACAGATTGGGGCTTCCCGTAAGCGGAGGGGCTGCGAGCATCAGCGTCAAGGCAATCGTGACGGGGCTTTGAGCGAGGCCAAACAGACCAAAAACACCCAGGCAGACCAGAGGTAGGACAAGCTGATAGGTCAAGACCACGCCCAACACGCTCCAGGAACGGCGCAGCCCTTCATGGGTTGCTGGAAACCCAACACGGAACGCGGTCAGGAACAGCAGGAACAAGACCATTTCGCTCAACCAAGGGCGAAGGGCCTGTGCGACTGCTGGCAGGGCAAGCCCCGCCAGCAATCCGGCAACAAGGACAAACCGCCCATACCGTGCGAACAGCCCGAGCGATTGCAGCATCAGGGTCAACCGCCGGGTCCCTGCCGAATGTTATTGGGCAACCAGGTCGCAAGCTCTGGCCAGACCACAAGGATCACCACCATAAGCAGCATCAGACCGACCATCGGGATCGCGGTTTTCGCGATATAGCCGATCTGGTGGCGGGTCATGCCCTGCAGCACGAACAGGTTGAACCCAATGGGCGGCGTCACCTGTGCAGTTTCGATTACCACCACAAGGAAGATGCCGAACCAGATCACGTCAATTCCGGCTGCGCGGATCATCGGCTCGACAATCGCCATGGTCAGAACAACCGAGGACAGCCCGTCCATGAACATGCCCAGGATCAGATAAAAGACCGTCAGCACCGCAATCAGCGCGATGGGCGACAGGTTGTAGCTGTCGATCATCTCGGCCAGCGCGCGCGGCAGGCCTGTGAAGCCCATAGACAAGGACAGGAACTCGGCCCCCATCAGGATGAAAGCAATCATCGCCGAGGTCTTCGTCGCGCCCATCAGACTGTTCTTGAACGTATCCCAGCTAAGCGATCCTTGCATCGCGGACAGAAGAAGCGCGCCGGTGACGCCGACGGCAGCGGCCTCGGTCGCGGTCGCAAACCCCATATACATCGACCCGATGACAACGAAGACAAGACCGAAGAGGGGCAACAGGAAACGGCTTTCCGACAGCATGGCGCCAAGAGACATTCTGGGTTCGGGCTCGGGCCGTTGGTCTTTGTAGATGAAGTGCCACGCCACGATGTAGAGCATGAACAACCCTGCCAGCACGAGGCCGGGGAAGACGCCTGCCATGAAAAGCTTGGTGATGCTCTCGTTGATGGTCACGCCGTAGACGATAAGCGTCAGCGACGGCGGGATCATCAGCCCAAGGGTCGCCGCACCGGCCAGCGTCCCGATGATCATGAACTCTGGATAGCCGCGTTTGCGCAGTTCGGGGATCGACATCTTGCCGACCATGTTAAGGGTTGCTGCCGACGACCCTGAAACGGCCGCGAAAATGGTGCATCCAGCGATATTGGTGTGCAAAAGCCCACCCGGCAGAAAGCGCATCCAAGGGGCAAGTCCGCGGAACATGTCTTGCGACAATCGCGTTCGATAGAGGATCTCTCCCATCCAGATGAACAAAGGCAGCGCCGTCAGTGTCCAGCTCGAGGACCCGGCCCAGATCGTCGTGATCATCGCGTCGCCCGCAGGCCGCGACGTGAACAGCTCCATGCCGACCCAAGCCACGCCCATGAGCGCAAGACCAATCCAAACGGATCCGCCCAAAAGGGCAAAGAGCACGAAAAGGAAGATCGCTGTGGTGTAAAGTTCGCTCATTCCAGAACCTCCTCGTGAATCTGGCTTTCCCCCAAGGCGAGGAGACGTGTGAGGTAATCCCAAATGGCAACGGCCAGCAGAACCGCGCCGATCGACATTGGAAGTTGTGGAAGCCAAATGGGTGTATAGACCCAGTCAGAACCGGTCGCGGCCCACATCTCTCCCCATTTGGCAGGAGAGTTTACGAACATGGCGAGCGTGGTCAGCAGCCACTCAGGCACCAGGTCCTGCCCCTGTGTGCGATCATTGATCATCTCGGACACGATGTTGGTCTTGATCGCATATCTCGCGAAATAGGTCGCCGTGATCGCGGCGATGAACTTGGCAGCGGCGTCTAGCCAGAATTCGGTGTGCCGGTTGAGATTGAGCAACACCGAAACCCGAATATGCCCACCTTGAGTAAGCGTGTAGGCAAGTGCGAAGAACGATGTCGCGGCCATGGCATAGCCTGCGTATTCCGTTGCTCCGGGGAAGGTCATACTCGACCACCGCGCGACCATTTGCCCAATGATGAGCAGGAGGATCACCATCATGAAACCGGCGCCAATGACACCTGCGGCTTTATAGATCTTGTCAAGAATGCGCCAAACGGGCTGCAAAAGCCGCGCGGCCTTGGGACCTTGCCACAGGCAATAGAGAGCCAGACAGGTCGGAAAAACAAAGAGCCAAACCCATAAAGGTAGGCCCAGAAATGGTTGCCAATCTCGCATCAAGTTGTCCCCCGCGATGAAGTTTGGAGAAGGCCCCTTTCGTGTCAGGGGCCTTCTCCAGAGTGCTTGGTTTCAGCCTTAGTTGGCGTTGTAGGCGTCAAGAATAGCCTGACCGTCTTCACCAACGGCTTCCAGCCATTCTGCGGTCATTTCAGCGCCAATTTGCTCCAGCTCTGCCCGGAAATCAGGGCCCGCTTCCTGAACAGCCATGCCGTTTTCAACGAACTGTTCGAAGTACCAGCTGGCCAATTCTGCCGACTTGGCCGCGCAGGACACTGCGGTTTCGTCAGCTGCTTTCTGCATGGCCGCCTGCGTGTCGGCGTCCAGACCATCCCAGATGCCTTTGTTCACGAACACATAGTTGCGCGGGAACCAAGCGTTGACCTTGTAGTAATCGGACACATGTTCCCACAGCTTCCGGTCATAGCCGGTGGACCCCGACGAGATCATGGAAGCCGCAACGCCAGTGGCGAAGGCTTGCGCGATTTCAGCCGCTTCGATGGTGACCGGAATCATGCCCAGTTTTTCGGCGATCTGCGCGGTGGCAGAGTTGTAGGCGCGGAATTTCACACCTTGGATATCAGCCGACGAGTTGACTTTCTGATTGAAGTAGAAACCCTGGCCCGGCCATGGGCAGGTGTAGAGGGTCACCAGGTTATGGTGTGACAGGCGTTCATTCACGATGTCCTTGGCCGCGGCCCAGAGCTTGTCGTTGTCTGCATAGGACGTTGCGACGAAGGGCAGGTTGTCCCATCCAAGGATCGGCTCTTCGTTGGCGTGGGCCGACATGAATCGCTCGCCGATCGGTGCTTGGCCGGTCTGAACCGCGCGTTTGATCTCGGCACCGCCGAACAGCGAACCGCCGTGGTGTGGCGTGATGTCGATGGCGCCGCCGGTGTATTCGCGGACCTTATCGGCGAACATGACGCCATGCTCGGAATGGAAGTTCGTCGCGGCATAGGCCATGGGCATGTCCCATTTTTCGGCGGACGCCGCAGTGCCGGCGATGGTAGTTGCTACGATTGCAGCGGCAGTTTTCAGTTTTGTAAGTGCAGTCATGGTTCTCTCCCTGATTTGGTGCACGTTTCTTCGTTAGTGACCCGAAGCGAACCGCATGGGTTCGAATGGGCTCGTGTCATAGTTTGGGTGTTTTCCGGCAATCATCTCGGCCACCAGCCGGCCCGTTTTGGGACCACCTGTTAGACCGATATGGTGGTGGCCAAATGCCGTGAATACACCGGTGGACCCGAGTTCGCCGATCAACGGCAGACTGTCCGTGGGGGCCGGGCGGAACCCCAGCCATTCTTCGTCGGATTCGCATTCAAGGCCCGGAAACATCTCTTTCACTTTACGGCGAAGGAGCTTCAAAGGCGCTTTTGAGCGCTTCTCGCTCAGCCCGCCGAACTCGACCACGCCCGCGCAGCGAACGCCCTGATCCATCGCTGTCGCGACGAATTTTCCAGCGGTCAACATCATCGGATTGTTGGGGCGCTGGCTCGGCCCCTTGAAGGTGATGTGATACCCCCTCTCGGCCTCGAGCGGCACATTGATCCCCAGTTTTTGCATCAAAGGACGGGACCAGACCCCCGACGCAACCACAACCCTGTCGCAATGAAAGCGCCCTTGCGTCGTGTCCACCGCGCTGACCTGTCCGCCGCTCAGGTCAAAATCCGTCACTTCCGCCTGAACAAACTTTCCGCCCATTTTCTCGAGCAGCTTCACCAGATCCTGTACATACGACCCCGGGTTCAGGATAAATCCATGGTTCTTCAGAACGGCCAAAAGCTGGGTGTTCGAACCCAGGATCGGCTCAGCTTCCTGCACGGCGTCGCCTTCGACCAACTCGGGCTCAAAGCCCGCTTCCTTGCGCAGCTGCCACGCGAACGCATCCGCCTCGAATGCTGCGCGATCCGCATATGCAAAACTGTAGCTGCTGCTTTGTACCCATTTTGCGGCGTCGGTGCCCGCGGTGAGCGATTGATGCTGTTCAAAGCTATCTCCAACGATCGTCGCCAAGCCTTGGCTGATGCGGCGTGTATCGCTTTCGTTGGCGTGTGACATGTACTTCACGAGCCACGGAAGCAGTTTGGGGACGTATCCCCAACGCAGAAACAACGGAAAGTTGGGATCGAGCAGATAGCTCGGGCTTTTCATCAACAGCCCCGGCCCGGTAACCGGCACGACCGAGCAGCTCGCCAGAATGCAGCCATTGCCATAGGACGCCCCCATCCCGGGCGTGCCCTTATCAAGCAAGGTAACGTCAAAACCGGCACGCCTTAGCCAGATGGCCGACGCGGTGCCAACAATCCCCGCTCCAACAATGACGACGTGCTTTGGCTTCATTCGATCATGCTCCTCTTTAAGGACAACAGTCTCGCAGCTGCCAAATATCATTTCCAATATTAATTTATGGCAGGTATATCATAAAAAATGATAGAAAGAGGAATGAAACTCAGATTCAGACAGTTACAAGCCTTCCACGCGATAGTAGACACCGGCACCGTGACCGGAGCAGCCGATGCGCTGGGCATCTCGCAGCCGGGGATATCTAACCTGCTTGCCGAACTTGAGCGTCAAACCGGGCTGAAGCTTTTTGAGCGTCTGCACGGACGGCTTGTTCCCACACCGGAAGCTGAATTGCTGCACCGTGAAATCGACACCGTTGTCCGGGGGCTTGACCATGTAACACAGGCAGTCGTGGACCTACAGAACAAGCAAGCAGGGCACCTTCAAGTGGCGTCTCAGCACTCTATGTCCTTTGGATTCATGCCCAAGCTGATCGCAGAGTTTTCCAAGACACGGCCGGACATGAATATCTCGTTCCAGTCGCAGTACAGCTCGAAAATTCAGGAGTGGGTTCTGTCTGGACTGTTTGAAATCGGCATATGCGAAATGCCAATGCTCTATGATGCGCTCACAGTGTATCCGCTTCATATCGAAACCAAAATCGCCTTGCACAAGGACAATCCGCTGGCGCGCCACGAGGTTCTGACGCCGGACTTGCTGCGCGATGAATCTTTCATCGTTATGGGGCCAGAGCACATCACGTCGCGGCGACTTAGAAACGTGTTCGAGGCGGCTGAAGTTCCGCTAAGGACGCGCGTTCATTCGCATCTCTTCAAGAACCTTCTGAGCTTCGTCAAAGAAGGGATGGGTGTAGCCCTGCTTGACCGTTTTGGCCTTGAGTTCGACTATGATGATCGATTTGTGGCACGTAGGTTCGAACCACAGATCACCATGGACATGGCGATCGTAACATCCGCCACACGCCCCCTGTCACTGGTGGGAAAGGAATTTCTGGCCTATCTCCTTGAAGAACTGGAACCCTATTCGGCAACCGGTGCACCGATTGGGGCAATGAGTAAAAGCGAAAAAACATGAACCAGCCAAGCCTTGGCGTCTTGATGCTTGAAACGCAATTTCCGCGCCCGTTGGGCGATATTGGAAACCCGGGGACATGGGGGTTTCCCGTGCGCTTTCACACCGTGCCCGGAGCAAGTGCGGGAAAGGTGGTGCTGGACGACCCGCGGAAAATTCTGGGCGACTTTGTTGATGCAGGTCGTTCGCTTATCGCTGAAGGTTGCACTGGAATCGCGACCTCCTGCGGCTTTCTTTCTCTTCTACAGGATGATCTCAAGTCAGCATTGGGTGTGCCGTTTGCCAGTTCCCCCCTGATGCAATTAGCGATGATTGAAACCCTGCTTCCGTCGGGCCAAGAAGCCGGTGTTTTGACCATCTCGAAAGATAGCCTTAGCGACGCACATCTTCGCGCGGCAGGTGCGCGGCCGGATACGGCTATGGAAGGCTTGCCAAGAGAGGGTGCCTTTGCCAGTGCCGTGTTCGAAGATCGAAAGGAAATGGACTACGCGGCCTGCCGAGACGAGATGATCTGGGCTGCAACATCGCTTCTTCAAGCCGCACCAAAGGTCAAAGCAATCGTTCTGGAATGCACCAACATGGCGCCCTATGCGGCAGACATCACTAAATCCACTGGCTGCCCGGTCTACTCGGTGGTCACCTTTCTCAACTGGTTTCACGCGGGGTTATCGCCGGCTCGATTTTGAAGCGGCCATAGTTTACCTCACAGTATGAAGCTTGGATTAGAGGGGATCTGGCTGCCACGTTCCGCGTCAGCTTTCGACTACGACAGCCTTGCCAGACGGCACCGCCGAGCCCTCCCGACCTGCAAAGCTGACCTTGGGAATGGTCGCGGCGAACAACCGCTTTCTGCCCTTCCAAATACTGACCTCTTGCTTGGCGGCTACCCGCGTCTGGACGGCAAGCTCTACCGCGTGTTCCCGGGGCCCGGTGTCGCTCAGCAATGGCCCCTGCCCCGCCAAGGTGGCGGTGGGCCGGTGCTCTACTCAAATTTCCTCAAGCGTTATTGGCGACCGGCTTTCAAAGCCGCTCGGGTCCGTTACGCCACTCACCATTCAGCGCGGCACAGTTTTGTCTCCACTCTACAGGCGCAAGGCGTCGAGGTGGGGCTGAGGTGCTGGATCGTCTTTATCAGGTCAAGAGCGGCGCCTGACGGAGAGACGCCCAGGAGGCCCGCAGGAGCCGGGTAGATAGCTGGCGCAAGTCGCCGGGCGCTCCGTGCACCCTCCGGTGGGCAGGGAGATGGAGCCGGGGTGCCACCATACCCGGCATGCGCAAGCAATTAGAGCGGATTTCAGACCTTCACCACAAGTCGCGTCTTTGTCCGCGTCTCTGGAAATATGGTACTACGTCTTATCCGGTGATCTTGCCAGCGAGGTATCGAACAGCCTTGGCAGGGGTATCGATCTCTGGATACTCAGCTTCGGGGATCGATATGCCTAGGCGTTCGTGTAAAGCTGTGACGAGGGATAAGATATCCATCGAATCCAGCTCCAGATCATCCTGAAGATGGTCATCATCGGACACGTCGGCGGGATCGATATCTGGTGCAACCTTGTGGATTTCACTCAGGACGATATCTCTGATTTCACTGTCGTTCATAATTCCTCCGGTCTTGAAAGCTTTTCAGCCAACACAGTCAGATATTTCGATGCTTGCAGCCCGTCGCAGACACGGTGGTCGGCCGAGAGTACAAAATTCGTCACTTCACGGGGTATGATCGCGTCCCCCACCACCCATGGCCGGACCTGGGGGGCGCCGACCGTCAGAAGTGCAACCTGTGGAGGGAAAATTACACCCGTCATTTGCTCGGCACCATTTTCGCCTAGGCTCGACACTGTCAGTGTCCCACGGGTCATTTCTGAACCGCGCAACCGTCCGCTCCGCGCCCGGGTGACGAGGTCACGCATCCCGGCCATGACATCATCAAGCGACATGGTGTCGGTCCGGTGCAGCGCCGGTGCAATCAGTCCTCCACCGCGCAATGAAATGGCCACACCTGTGTTGATCTCGTCCGACGGGACAAAAGCGCCATCGGTGAAATGGCCGTTCAACGTTTTGACCGAGCGCGCGGCAAGGGCGGCGGCTTTCACGAGCACAGCACCCAACAACACCCGTTCGGAAGGGGGGCGGTCTGAATTTCGGGCAGCAAGCCAGTCCGAGACGCCCTGTGTCTCGATCGTATGCGAGGCGGAAAAATGGGGTATTTCGCGTTTTGAACGCACCATGGCTGCGGCAACGGCTTTGCGCATTTCTGAAAGACCGCCTTCAGTTGTCTTGGCTATATTCTTCGGTTTCTCGCTTGCTTCGACATCGGCGAGAACGATTGCTCCGCCAGGGCCGCTACCTTGTAGGGTAGAGAGGTCTATTCCCAACTTATGTGCTGCACGGCGGGCTGCAGGGCTTGCACCGATACTTGTCAGCGATCTGGGTGGGCCTGCGGTGACCTTTGGCGCGGAGAGTTTGCTTGCAACAGCTACACTTGGTTGCTTGGAGCTCGGTTCGGGTACGGCCTCGACTGTTGGTGGCTCCTCTGCACCAATCCAGGCCAGTTCTTGGCCAACCGGTACGGTTTGCCCGACGCTTGCAATCAATTCCGTTACGATCCCAGCCTCGAAGCTTTCGATCTCGATTGCCCCTTTCTGTGTTTCGACAACGGCCACGACATCGCCCCGGCGCACCTCGTCTCCTGGCTTTATTAGCCATTCGACCAATGTTCCCGCTTCCATGTCCGCGCCCAGTGATGGCATCCGAAAAATAGCCATATCACTCGCGCCCCATGGTTGCCTTCACCGCCGCGACAATCACGGGCACCTGCGGGATCGAGGCATCCTCTAGGTGTTTCGGATAGGGGATTGGCACTTCGGCGGCGCAGACCCGCCCAACCGGCGCATCCAGCGTCCAGAATACCTGCTCTGTGATCCGCGCCGAGATTTCTGCCGCCAGCGAGCCGCTGCGCCAGCCCTCGTCCACGATGACCGCGCGGCGGGTGCGGGCAACGGATGCCATGATGGTCTCATCATCCAAAGGTCGCAGAGACCGCAGGTCGATTACCTCGGCGTCTATCCCTTCGCCGGCAAGTGCCTCGGCCGCATCGAGTGTTTTGTAAAGCGAACCGCCATAGGTGATCAACGTCACGTCGTTGCCCGGCCTGCGGATTGCGGCCCGCGAAATGTCGACGGGGCCAGCGTTCGTGTCGATCTTGCCAGACCTGTTGTACAGCATCACGTTCTCGAAGATCAGCACAGGATCGGGGTCCTGCAACGCCGTCCACAACATCCCGCGCGCATCTTCCAGCGTGGCTGGGGCGAGCACCTTCAGCCCCGGGATATGGGCGTACCAGCCTTCAAGGCTGTGCGAATGCTGCGCGGCAAGCTGCTTGCCCGCCCCGGTCGCCATCCGAATGACCACCGGTACGTCGAACTGCCCTCCGGACATATGGCGCAGGGTCGCCGCAGTGTTCAGGATCTGGTCCAGCGCCAATAGGCTGAAGTTGACCGTCATCAGCTCCACGATGGGGCGCATCCCCGCGCAGGCCGCGCCAATCCCGGCCCCGGTGAACCCGGATTCTGACAGGGGCGTGTCGCGGATGCGATCCGGGCCGAACACCTTCATCAGCCCCTTCGACACCGCGTAGCAGCCGCCATAGGCGCCCACATCCTCGCCCATCAAAAAGACACGGTCGTCGCGCGCCATGGCGTCCGAAATCGCGGTGCGGACGGCTTCGCGGTAGGTGGTTTCGACCAGAGCTCCAGAGGGCATCGTGACTTCTGGCGGAGGTGCCGAGGGCGCCATGACATCCTTGGTCAGCGTGTCGACAGGCTCCCACGTGCCGGCTTCGGCGAACGCGACGGCTTCGTCGATTTCCGCCGCCACCTCTGCTTCGATCGCGGCAATCTCATCTTCGTGGATCAATCCGTTGACCAAAAGCCACGTCTGGAAGCGGACGATGGGTCCTTTTGCGCGCCATGTTTCGACCTCGTCCTTGTCGCGGTAAAGCTGGGCATCGAACATCGAATGCGGTCGGAAGCGATAGGTGCGGCATTCCAGAAAAACGGGCTGTCCGGTGCTTCGAATGTGGTCCAGCGCCTGCATCGCTGCGGCCTCGACCGCAACGACATCCATGCCGTCCACCACGCGTGCTTCGACGCCATAGGCGGCGGCCTTGGCGCTGATGTCGGTCTCAGATTCCGAACGCTCTAGCGCGGTGCCCATCGCGTAGCCGTTGTTTTCGCAGACGAACAGAACTGGAAGCTGCCACAGGGCAGCGAGGTTCATGGACTCGTGAAATTCGCCTTCGGCCACGGCGCCTTCCCCGAAGAAACAGGCCGTGACCGCGCGGTCACTCCGCATGTGGTCGGCCAGCGCCAAGCCCGCCGCCAAGGGAAGCCCGCCCCCTACGATGGCATTGCCACCATAGAAATTCGTCGCGGCGTCGAAAAGGTGCATAGAGCCACCACGCCCGCCCGAGCAGCCTTCGGCCTTGCCGTACATCTCGGTCATGACAGACGACATCGAGACGCCCCGCATCAGCGCATGGCCGTGTTCGCGGTAGGTGGCCACGACGCGATCTTCGGCGGTCAGGCACGGGATGATCCCCGCCGCGATGGCCTCTTCCCCGTCATAGAGATGCAGGAAGCCGCGGATCTTTTCTTGCGTATACAGCTCGGCGCATTTGTCTTCGAATCGGCGGATGCGGATCATGTCCTGCAACAGCCGCCGCACATGGGTGTGGTCCAGTTTGGGTTTCTTGGCGGTCATTTCTCATCCACCTCCAATGTCGAGATATCGCCCTCGGGCAGGCCCAGTTCACGCGCCTTCAAAAGGCGACGCATGATCTTGCCTGACCGGGTTTTGGGCAGAGATTCACGGAATACGATTTCGCGCGGGGCGACGGCGGCCCCAAGGCGCTTGCGGGCAAGCCCGCGGATGTCGCGTTCTAGCTCTTCGCTTGGGGTCTGGCCGGGGTTCAGGGTCACGTAGGCTTTGACGACTTCCCCGGCCGTCTCGTCCGGGATGCCAATCGCGGCGGCTTCGGCCACGCTGTCATGTTCGATCAGCGCGCTCTCGACCTCGAACGGACCGATCAGGTGGCCCGAAGACTTGATCAGGTCATCGGCGCGCCCGACGAACCAGAAATACCCATCCGCATCGCGCATGGCGAGGTCGCCGGACAGATACCAGCCGTCTTGGAAGCATTTGTCGTACCGCGCCTGTTCGTGAAGATAGGTCCGCATCATCGAGGGCCATCCGGGCCGTAGGGAAAGCTCTCCGATCTCGCCGTCATTCATCTCGCGCAGGCCGCCATTGTCTTTCTCGACGATCCCCGCATGGATGCCGGGCATGGGTTTTCCCATCGAACCCGGCTTGATGTCTTGGGCGCGCGTGTTGGCGATCATGATGCCGCCGGTTTCGGTCTGCCACCAATTGTCGTGGAAGGGCAGGCCGAACACCTCGTGCGACCAGATCACGGCCTCGGGGTTCAGGGGTTCACCGACGCTGGCCAAGAACTGGAGCGCACTGAAGTCGAAACCTTCCGTGGCCTCTTTGCCCGCGCGCATCATCATCCGAATGGCTGTGGGGGCCGAGTACCAGATGGCGACACGTTCCTGTTCAAGGATCCCGTACCAGCGCTCGAGGTTGAACTCGGCCTCGTCAATGATCATCGTCACGCGGTTCACCAACGGGGAAATGATCCCATAGGTCGTCCCCGTCACCCATCCCGGATCGGCGGTGCACCAATAGGTCACCCCGGGTTGCAATTCCAGCGCATAGCGTCCGGACATCGCGTGATACAGAACCGCCTCGTGCACATGGACCGCGCCTTTTGGCTTTCCAGTCGTGCCTGAGGTGAAGTGGATCAGGGCGGGATCTTCGGGCTGTGTCCGGACCGCTTGGAAATCAGGCGACACATCGTCGAGCGCCGGGTCCAGTGCCACGCATCCTTCAGGCGCGTCATCGCCGACAATCAGGACCAACTGCAAGGAGGGTATCTCATCCCGCCAAGCTGCGACCTTACGTTTGTAAAGCGACTTTGTTGTGACCAGAACATTCGCGGCTCCGATCTCCATCCGCGTGCGAATGGGCTCGGGGCCGAAGGCGGCAAACAGCGGCGTAAACACCATTCCGGCCTTCAGTGTGCCCAAGGCGGCAGCATACAGCTCGGGCCGTCTGCCCATCGCAACGAAAACACGCGCGCCTTTGGTCAAACCGTGGGCGTATAGCAGATTGGCAAAGCGCGACGACATCTGGGCAAGTTCGCGATAACCGATCGCCCTGCGCGCGCCTGTCTTTGATAGCCAGACCAACGCGACCTGATCGCCGTGGCCCTGGTCAACGTGCCGGTCGACGGCTTCGAACCCGATGTTGATGGCATCGCCCGGCAACCCAGTCAGAAGTTCGCGGCCAAGGTCATGCGCTGATCGCGCCTTGCCCAGCTCAGCCGGGCGCCAGCATGCCACCGCGCAATCCTCGGGTGTTTTCCCGATAGTGCACATAGTGGTGTCCTCCTGCTTATAGCTTGGTGGCTCAAACAGGTGGCGGGCAATGATTCAAATCAAGACGCACTTTTTTTGCTCGTTAATCGATGTGGTCGCTTGCTGCGAGTCGGGTCGTCCTGCACATTTCCCGCTGTGCGTTTTATGAGGGCGGTGGCCTGCCAATTAGATCTGTTCAATACCTTTTCTGTTCAAAATATTCATGCGCGCCAAGAGCCACTTGGCTTGGGGCTAAAAAAGAAGCCGTGGGGTATCCTATACTGACCGAGATTGGCGCCCCAGACCCCGAATGCGCATATCCTCTATCATCCGCTCCCGAAGCGGCGTTGTCCTCTCCTCTGTCATTGGAACCTCCTCTGTCGACTGAGAAAACCCCAATCGTCAGACAGGTTCGTCAGTTCACAAAATGCACGACGTCAGGAACAATGCGAAACATCAGCCACAAGCACCATTGCCGCGAGAGCGGCTTCGTCCTTGAGCCCGAAGCTGCCATTGACTTTTCGTTTTCGGAATGCTGATTTTGAATTTCGAGTTAGAGGATTGGCTATGGGCAAAGGTTATCTGGTGGTTTGCTACAGATCCCCGCCAACCGAAGGAAACTTAGCAGCCTATGCATCAGACGCGAAACAGGCGATAGAAGCGTTGGGCGGTCGTTTCATCGCAAGAGGTATGCCGGTCAAGACCTTCGAGGCGGGTCAGAACGAGCGTTCGATCATCATTGAGTTCGCCTCCACCGACGCAGCAATTCGGGCTTACGAAGACCCGACATATCAAGCGATATTGCCGCGTTTGGGTGTCTTGCGCGATATGCGCGTGATTGAGGGCATCTAGGCTACTTGAGTTACTTCTCACCAGCGCTGACTGGTGCCTGTGTAGGTCGGTTCGAAGCTACCATTCGCTGCGATCAATTCGAAGGTCTGCTTTACGGCTTTCGCCACATTTGTCACCAGATCCGAGTGACACAGGACTTCATGCAAGCTGGTGACACAATGCGCGAAAGGTAGACGGATACCACGTAACCGCTTCAAACTATTATCTAATATGGGAAAGAGAATTGGTGGAGCCTAGCGGGGTCGAACCGCTGACCTCTTGCATGCCATGGGCGAGGTTCGCATGGCACAGGGGAAGATGAGCCCGCTGCGTGCGCGGATGATCGAGGATAATGATATGTTGCGCGAGGCCGTCGTGATGGTTGATGGCCGGTTGAAAACCGACGCCAGCGGCAATGTGAAATTGGATCGGATCGCCTCGATCACTGCGACGGGCGTGGATTATATCTCGTCCGGCGTGCTGACCCATTCGGCGCGGACAGTGGATCTAGGCTTGGACATTTAAGACCGTTCGATCCTGACCCTAAAACACTGCAGATTATAACATTGCAAATTTTGTCACTTTGACGATAGAAGGAGTCGTTTCAAACCAGATCAGGTTGCCCCCATGAAGATGCGTGACACGTTCCTAAAGCCAATGCATCCTGAGGGGCGCAAATTTGTCGGCATCTTTGCCGCAATCACGGTCGTCCTCTTTCTCATTTGGTCCGTTCTGGGGTGGATTGGAGTGGGGCTGACGATTTGGTGCTACTACTTTTTTCGGGATCCCGTGCGCGTCACACCTTCACGCGATGGGCTGATCGTCAGTCCTGCTGACGGCATCGTCTCGCTCATCGAAAAAGCTGTCCCGCCAGCCGAACTTGGAATGCCTGATACGGCTCTCACCCGCGTCAGCGTGTTTATGAGTGTCTTCAATTGCCATGTGAACCGTGCCCCAATAGCGGGTCAGGTCGCAGCGATAGCCTATCGTCCTGGCAAGTTTTTCAATGCGTCACTGGACAAAGCCAGTGCTGACAACGAGCGCAACAGCCTTTGTATTGAGATGGCTGACGGCCGCCAAATTGCCGTGGTGCAGATTGCGGGGCTGGTCGCCCGAAGGATCGTTTGCTTCACGACGAAAGGTGCCACCTTGCGTACCGGAGAGCGGTTCGGCCTGATCCGCTTTGGCTCACGGTTGGATGTCTATTTGCCCGATGGGGTAGAACCAATGGTCAACCTAGGACAAACCATGATCGCAGGTGAGACCGTTTTAGCAGATCTTGCCTCTACTGAACCCGCGCGCACCGCCTGGGCGGATTGATCAGTGACCGAGCCCTTGGATAGTGAGAAGCAATCAGATATTCGCTTGATCTATCTGTTGCCCAATCTCATTACCATCGCCGCAATCTGCGCAGGGCTTACCGCCATACGATTTGGGTATGAGGGCAACTTTGAATTGGCTGTTCAGCTTATTCTGGCAGCCTGTGTTCTTGATGGTCTCGACGGTCGGTTGGCGCGTCTATTGAACCGGGCAACCGCTGTAGGAGCTGAACTCGATTCACTGGCTGATTTTGTTAACTTTGGCGTCGCTCCGGTGCTGATCTTGCACAGTTGGGCCTTTCAAGACTTTCGAAGTGCTGGCTGGATTGCTGTATTGTTCTACGCAATTTGCTGTGTCTTGCGCCTTGCGCGTTTCAATGTCAGCTGTCGCTTGGAAACGGGTTCAACGCCGTCTGAGTTTTTTGTCGGTGTACCCTCACCTGCTGGAGCGGTCTTGGTGATGTTGCCGATGGTCTTCTCGTTTGCAGTTGCAGACATGCCTCTGACCCCTCCGGTCGTTGTTGCTTTGTACATCTGCTTGGTTGGTCTGCTGATGATCAGTCGTATTCCGACCTACTCATTTAAAAACATGGCCATGGATCGCGCCAACGCCAAATTCTTCCTGTTGGGGGCCGGGATTTTGGCCGCAGCCCTGCTGACCTACCTATGGGCTACGCTGACATTTCTGACCTTAGTTTACGCATCGTGCCTTGTTTGGGCATACCGCTGTTCACGAAAATCAAAACCTGTCGAGGGATAGTGTCTTGGAACTCAATGCCGTCAAAACCTCATACGCCCGTTGGGCGCCGGTCTATGACAGAACATTTGGGGTCATTACGAATGCTGGACGACGAACTGTCCGTCGTCAGGGTTTTTGGAACCAATGGCTGCGTAAACTAATAGAGAGTTTGGCTCATCTGGTTGGTTTCATTATGCGGCGTGGTGGCGGTGATGCAAGCGTCGCGTTTCGAGTGTCTTTTGTTTG
>NZ_JALKBE010000005.1 GCF_023015885.1 Aliiroseovarius sp. S1123 | reverse complement strand
TTGCCGACCTGTTCGAAGCCGTGCCGGCCCTGACCGACGCCGTCTGATCGAACATCGCAGAAGATACAAAAGGCCCGCCCACCCGGCGGGCCTTTTCTTGTTCAGACACGTCGATTCGACAGGCTTTCCATCAGCTTATTGGCCGCCCGGTCATGCGCCAGCGTGCCAAGCATCATCTGGGCGGCGCTGGCGTCCATCTCGGAATGGACCAACCCCCGTTGCCCGGCTGCAATCTCGTCCGGTGTCAGCACCACTTTGACCAGATCACGCACAAAGGGGCGGACGTTTTTGATCATGGCCTGATCCACGAATAGAGGATCCGAGCCAAGCGCGTTGTCTGACACGTGCCCAATTGAATGGTCTGCCATCCAGAGCAGCGTCACGCGTTTGTCCAACCGCGCCAGCAATCCCTTCAACCGTCCAACCCACGCCTGCTGCAGCTCTTTTCGCACCACTTCGAACCGCTGCGCACAGGTCGATTGCAGCGCCATCAGCAAGTGTCCAGTGAAGTGATAGTCTGTGAAGTCCAACTCGGGATAAAGGTATTTCAACATGCTGGACGCGCGCAAGAACCGGTCGTTGCGGCGCGGATGGACCGCATAGTACCGATTGGAAAGATTTTGCGCGCCCGGCAGCTGGATCACGATGTCCGTGGCACGGTTGCACAGCTTCAGCAGCGCCGGGTCGTGCAAAAACACGTCCAGCCCCGCATTCGGGCAGCCGAAATTCACCACAGGACGGCCCAGCTGTGCCTCGAACAGTTCGGGATAGGGATGCGCCATGAACCGGCCATAAGTTTCAGTCCCACCCAGGATCGCCACATACGGCACTTTGAGATCCCGCTTGGGACCCCGGAACAGAATTTTTGACGTCTTGTACCGACAGGGGGCATAGTCCAACGCCCCTTTCCCACGAGTTTCATAAGCCATGCCACCCACTCCTTCATTCACACCCAAGAAGCAGTGTCGGCTCTAAGCCTTGTCAAATTGCTAATCTTAAAATGCGCGATGTTTCTTTCAGGCCCGCTTAACCCTTGCGCCAGCAACCACCCGGCGCATAGTCTGTTCATAACCAAACGTAACGCGGGCGCGGACCCGCGCGGCGTGACCAGAAGGAACAACATATGAGCATCGAGACAGTTGGCGTTATTGGCGCCGGGCAAATGGGTAACGGCATCGCACATGTTTTGGCCCTTGCCGGATACGAAGTTCGCCTGAACGACATTAGCCAAGACAGTCTGGATGCCGCCATTTCCCGCATCACCAAGAACATGGAGCGTCAGGTCTCGCGCGAGTTGATTTCGGCGCAGGACATGGACGACGCCATGAGGCGGATCAGCACCACCCTATCGTTGCCGGACCTTGGCCCGACCGATTTGGTGATCGAAGCGGCCACGGAAAACGAGTCCCTCAAGAAGCAGATCTTCGATACGCTTTTGCCGCATCTGAGCCCTGATACGATTCTGACCTCGAATACCTCGTCGATTTCAATCACACGCCTTGCCAGCGGCACCGACCGTCCCGAACGCTTCATGGGGTTCCACTTCATGAACCCGGTGCCCCTGATGAAACTGGTCGAACTGATCCGCGGCATTGCCACGGACGAGCCCACCTATCATGCCTGTCTGGCCGTGGTGGAAAAGCTGGGCAAAACCGCCGCCAGCGCCGAGGACTACCCCGCCTTCATCGTAAACCGCATCTTGATCCCGATGATCAACGAAGCCTGCTATGCGCTGTACGAAGGTGTCGGATCTGTCTCGTCCATTGATGCGTCGATGAAATTGGGTGCGAACCACCCGATGGGCCCGCTTGAGCTGGGTGACTTCATCGGTTTGGACACCTGTCTGGCGATCATGAACGTGCTGCATGACGGGCTGGCGGACACCAAATACCGCCCCTGCCCATTGCTGGTGAAATATGTCGAGGCCGGATGGGTCGGACGCAAAGCCGGGCGCGGGTTCTATGACTATCGCGGCGAGGTGCCGGTTCCCACGCGCTAAACCCCGGAAAGACAAAAGGCCCCACAGGGGCCTTTTTCATGTCACTTACCTGCCAGCGCCAGAGTGTGCTCTCGAAGCCATGCCATGAAGCCGCGCGGGTCTGACTGCAACGTCGCCATTTCTTCGTCCGTCAGCTCTTTGCCCACGACAGGCGCGATCGGGCGGTTACAGCTTTTGACAATCTCATGCAGCAACAATGCCTGACGCATCGTGGCAGACAGGCGGTTGGCGATCTGGTACCAGCGGGTATTCGCACCAGGGAAAAAGATCGGCACAACGCGTGCGCCGGAACGGCGGATCATCTGTGCGGTGAACACGTTCCACTCGCGCTCGATAGCAGGCCCCATCAGGGTATCCGACGACGCAACCACACCCGACGGGAACAGGGTGATCAGACCGCCCTGTTTCAGAAACGCCATGGCCTCTGCCCGCATCTCGACCATCTTGCGCTGCGCATCGGGGTCGTGCGGGAAAGGTACCGGGATCATGTAGGACGAGGCGACCTCGTCCAGCCCATCCAGAACCGAGCGTGACAGAATGCGATAATCATCACGACGACGGCCAATCAACTCGGCCAAGACCATACCATCGGTCAGGCCGTGCGGATGGTTGGCCACCACCACGACGGGGCCTTCTGCGGGGATGTTGGCAAGCTGGTCGTCCGGGGTCTGAACCTGCACGCCCATCACGTCCAGACACGCCCCCCAGAAGGCCTGACCTTTGGGCGCGCCGCGGCGTTCCAGTTTGCGGACCATGCGCAGGATGGACAACTTGCCAGTCATCCATTCGACCGTGCGAATGATCACCCCCTGCAGGGGATTATTGAACGAATTGGAATAGGTCAGGCTGCGCCGGTCATACTGCTGCGGGACCGAAGCAGTCGCGTTGTCCTGCGCCATATGGGATTCCGCATCATGCGTCACGTTCGTTCACCTTTGCCCTTCAGTCGGGCTTACATGCCTTCGCCGAACTTGTCGGCCACCAGCGCCTCAAGCGCCTCCATCAGCTCGGCCGCCTGTGGTCCAGAGGTTTCGACCTGAATGCTTGTTCCCTGCGAGGCCGCCAGCATCAGCAGACCCATGATCGAATCTCCGTCCGCGTCCAGCCCATCCTTAGACACGCGGGCACGGGCGTCATGATTTTCAACCGTGTCGACAAACTTTGCCGAAGCCCGCGCATGCAGGCCCTTCACATTGATAATCTCAAGCTCTCGGTTCGTACTCATAAGGCGTCAATCCTCGCTCACGTCAATGCAGTCAATATACTTTCGACCCGCAGCCAGTGCTTTCTGCGTCGAGGCCTCGACCGACAGATGGCGGGTCTTTGCCAGCTTCAGCAACATAGGAAGGTTTGCGCCGTACAGGATTTTCCGGTTTGTCTTGCAACAGGCGGGAAGCGACAAATTGGCCGGAGATCCACCAAACATGTCCACCACAATCACCACACCATCGCCCTGATCCACGGCGTCAGCAGCAGCCGAGATCTCGGCCCGTTTGTCGTCACGATCACATTCAGCGGCCGTCGAAATAGCACGCATACCCGGCTGCTTGCCGACCACATGCTCGACCGCAGCCAGATATTCATTTGCAAGCCCGCCATGCGCGACGATCACTATACCGATCACGCTAAACCCTCGATGTTGATGCCACAGCTGTCCCCGCGCGGCGTTCCAATTCCCGGTGTCTAATTGACACCTGCCATCCCTTAGTTGCAAGCGACTTTGCCAAGTTTTCCGCCAAGGCAACTGAACGATGTTGGCCACCGGTACAGCCAAACCCAATCGAAAGGTGTGCTTTGCCCTCTTCCCCGAAGGCCGGGATCAAAAACTCGATCAGATTTTGCACCTGCTGAAAGAACTGCCCAAAGCGCGGATCCTGTGCCACATAGTCCGAAACGCTGCTGCTGCGCCCATCCAACGCGCGCAGGGCGGGCTCCCAATGGGGGTTGCGCAGGAAGCGGGCGTCGAACACAATGTCCAACCCCTGCGGCACCCCGCGCTTATAGGAAAACGAGTGGACCGACACGGCCAGTTCTTCCGCGCCTGACACGGACAACCAGCGCATAATTTCGTCTTTCAAATCGTGCGGCGACAGGTCGGAGGTATCGATCAACACATCCGCACGGCCTCGGATCGGGACCAGTAATTCAATCTCGCGGGTGATGCCCAGCTCGGGCGTTTCGTCGGGGGCCAACGGGTGGCGGCGGCGGGTTTCCGAATAGCGGCGCACCAGCACATCCTGCGAGCAATCCATATACAGGACCTCGACCTCGAACCCGTCATCCTCGCGCAGATCTTCGATCACCTGCAACAGCATCTCGGTCGAGAAGTCGCGGTTGCGGACATCCACGCCCAGCGCCAAGGGCTGCGTCAGTGCGGGGCCAGACAGGACGCGGTCGATCAGGGACAGTGGCAGGTTGTCGATCACCTCGTATCCGATGTCCTCCAGCACGCGGATCGCAGTGGTGCGCCCAGCCCCAGACGGGCCGGTCACCAGCACGATTTTTTGCCCAATTTTCGTTTTACTATCCGTCATTGCCATTCCCTTAGAACCGGCGTCCCGCAGAGTGTGCGAGGCATATAACGCAATTCAGACGCGGACCAAAGTCCGGTCATCCTATTCTGCAACTGCGTGGCGTCCGTGACGCAGCATATTGAAGACCGCTATTGCGAAATAAGGTGCGTCGACGCGAAACAGGCACTCAATCGCGCAACCGTTAACTTCCGTGAACGCGGGTGAGGCCGGCAGACGCGACGTTTCGATCTGCCCCATATCGACCACCAGCTGCAGCCGGGCCTTGGGGCAATGCGGTACGTTGATCAGGCCGACGCCGCGCGCTTCAATGACTCCGGGCAGCTCGGGCGGCGCAATCACGAAGGGCGCTCCGTCCTGCAGCACAATCTGGCTTAGGTCGTCGGCCACAAGCTGCGCGCCCAGCCCGATCAGTTCCAGCGCCAAGGCGGACTTTCCCGACCCCGACGGGCCGGTAATCATCACCGCCGCATCATCTATGGCCACCGTTGTGGCATGATATCGGGCGGTGACAGGGGTGTCGTTCATACCGGCAGCCCAACCACGAACCGCGCGCCCAGTGGCTCGGATGTCAGATCCGCGTCGGTGGGCCGGATGTTCTCGGCCCAGATCACCCCGCCATGCGCCTCGACGATCTGTTTCGAGATCGCCAGCCCCAGACCCGAATTATTGCCAAACTGGTTCTGCGGTCGTTCGGAATAGAAACGGTCAAAGATCTTGCCCAGCGCCTGATCGGGAATGCCAGGCCCTGTATCTTCGACCACCACAAGCACGCGGTTTTCACGGCGACGGGTCCAGACGCGGATTGCATCCCCGCTTTCGCAGAAACTGAGTGCGTTGGTGATCAGGTTCACGAAAACCTGCGCCAGACGCGCCTCGAGCCCGCTGATCATGATTGGGTTCTTGGGCAGGTCGGTGATGAAATCGACGCCTTTGTTCTGCGCCTCGCCCCCAAGATAATCCGACAGGCTGCGCAGCATCCGCAGCAGATCGAACTCTTCCTCTTCCTCGCGGACCAATTCGCTGTCCAGACGCGAGGCGTTCGAAATGTCGCTGACAAGACGGTCCAACCGCCGGGTGTCATGTTCGATCACATCCAAAAGCCGCTCGCGCTGCTCTTCCTTGTTAGCCAGACGCAGCGTGCCCACGGCCGAGCGCAAACTGGCCAGCGGGTTCTTGATCTCGTGCGCCACATCGGCTGCGAACTGCTCGTTTGCGTCAATACGATCGTAAAGCGCGGTAACCATGCCCCGCAGCGCGCCTGACAGGCGCCCAATTTCGTCTGGGCGACCGGTCATATCAGGAATGCGCACGCGGCGGGTTTTAACATTGCGCGGATCGTTCTCGCCGCTCAGCTCGGCCGCGGTTGCCAGATCCGACAGCGGATTCGCAATGGTCGAGGCAAGCACAAGGCTTAGGCCGATCGACACCAGAATGGCGATGACGAACATCTGCAAAATCTGCTCGCGTTCGGCACGGACCAACAGGTCAAGCTCGCCCGCTGCACTGGTGATCGCAACCACCCCCTTGGGCGTGCCCTCCACCAAGATCGGCGTGGCCACGGAAAAAACAGTGCCGCTGTTCTTATCAACGCCGTTTGCCACCTGTGTGGCCCCCAGCATTGCCCGGAAATACAGACTTCGCGCCATGCTTTCCGTGTCCAACGGCTGCTCAAGCCCGCGCCCCGTATCCGCGAAACCCGACGTAGCCTCCCAAATCGAGTTCAGAATGTCCGTGATCACCGTCGAGCCAATGTCCCGCTGCAACCCATCCACAGGCGTGGGCTCCCCGCGATCCCGCCCGACCGAAGTCGCTAGAAGCGTTTCCGTGTCATCAAAAACGAACACTTCAAGGCCAACGGGCAAGTGCAGGTTCGACAAGGTCTTCGCGAAATCAGAGGGCGTAGAGTCCGCAAGATCTGTTTCCAGTGTCTCGATTGCCTTCTGTTCAGCCTCAGCATCGCCAACAGCGCCCTCTGCGGCTTCAGACAGGGTTTCGCCAACAATGCGCGCAGCTTCCTCCCCCTGCGCCAGCTGGGCCTCGAAAACGTCAGCGATCAGTTCGGCTTCGACCACCAGACCGCGCTCGCGTTGGAACAGAAGGCTGTCGCGAAACGGGTTCAGATACAGAACCCCCGCGACAAGGATCACCAGACCCAGCAGGTTGAACGTGATGATCTTGCGCGCCAGTGGCGAACGGTTGATCGAAATCAGCCTGCGCCCGGCCCTCGGTTCCTGAAAGACGTCGTCAAAATCGTCCTGAGAAGACATCCAGTCTTCTTTCGGATCAACGTCAGTATCAGCTGGGGAATTTCGGGCCGTTTCGCGCTTCTGCTTTCGGCCTGATGCAATCAGCATACGGGTCATTCTTCGTTGTAACGGTATCCGATGCCGTAAAGCGTTTCGATGGCCGAGAAGTCGGAATCCGCCGTACGCATTTTCTTGCGAAGACGTTTGATGTGGCTGTCGATGGTCCGGTCATCCACATAAACCTGATCGTCATAGGCCACATCCATCAGTTGATCGCGGCTTTTCACGAAACCGGGGCGCTGGGCCAAGGCCTGAAGCAACAAAAACTCGGTGACGGTCAGGGATACGTCCTGACCCTTCCAGGTCACGGCATGGCGCAGCGGATCCATCCGCAACTCGCCGCGTTCCATCACACGTCCGTCTTCGACGTCTCCGGCGTCATCGCTTGCGATCACTTCTTGCCGGCGTAGCAGCGCGCGGATGCGCTCGACCAGCAGGCGCTGACTGAAGGGCTTGGTGACATAGTCGTCCGCGCCCATGCGCAGGCCAAGCACTTCGTCAATTTCATCATCTTTCGAGGTCAGGAAAATCACCGGCAGGGTCGAGGTCTTCTGGCGCACCCGCTGCAGCAGATCCATCCCGTCCATCCGCGGCATCTTAATGTCAAAGACCGCAAGGTCCGGCAGGCGTTTCGCAAAAGCGTCAAGCGCGCTTTGGCCGTCATTATACGTCTCTACTTCGAACCCTTCTGCTTCAAGCGTAATGGACACTGAAGTCAGAATGTTTCTGTCGTCATCGACCAAGGCAATCCTGGACATTGGGTTTCCTCGCACTGCTCGAGCCACGTTCATTCATGAACTCTTCTTTACATATTCTCGCGTTCCCAGTGCCGAATCAACTGAGAATTGCGATTCGGTACCGAGGAGCGCAGCTTTCTTACGTCGCCGCCCGGAAATCAACGTGAATGTATCCGGCGATTATTTCGCATACGAAACTTATTGATTGCGCAAACACAGCCTTGCTTGCGCTAACGCGACAATGCGCGCTGTTCCATCAGAAAGCAGTCGTGCTATAGGCCGGTCACCGGCCCTCGTTCACATGAGGGTTGGCGTGCAGAGGGATTCTCTGCGCTCTCATGTGAAACAGATACGCCGGGGACTTACAGACGGACCGGCGACAGGAGCAAATAAATGACCACTGGACGGGTAAACCCAGCGCGCCGCTTGGAAGATCAAGGCATCACCGGGCTGGGCAATGTCTATTACAACCTGATGGAGCCAGCTCTAGTAGAAGCCGCACTGGGCCGCGGCGAGGGCAAGCTTGGACAAGGCGGGACCTTCCTGGTCGAGACCGGCAAGCACACGGGCCGTTCTCCCAAGGATAAATTTGTCGTCAAGACCCCCAGCGTCGAGCCGCACATCTGGTGGGAAAACAACCCGCCGATGGATCCGGCCAAGTTCGACGTCCTGTACGAGGACATGCTGGAGCACATGAAGGGCAAGGACTATTACGTTCAAGACCTTTTCGGCGGCGCCGACCCGGCCCACCGTCTGGATGTGCGCGTGGTGTCCGAACTGGCCTGGCACAACCTGTTCATCCGTCACCTGCTGCGCCGCCCCGACCGCGACGAGCTGGACGAATTCGAACCCGAGTTCACCATCATCAACTGCCCGACCTTCAACGCCGACGCCAAGCGTCACGGCTGTCGTTCGGAAACGGTGATCGCGCTGAACTTCGACCGCAAGCTGATCCTGATCGGCGGCACCGAATACGCCGGTGAAAACAAGAAATCGGTCTTCACCCTGCTGAACTACATGTTGCCCGAAAAAGGCATCATGCCGATGCACTGCTCGGCCAACCATGCCACCGGCAACCCGGTCGACACCGCCATCTTCTTCGGCCTGTCGGGCACCGGCAAAACCACCCTGTCGGCAGATCCCGAGCGCACGCTGATCGGCGATGACGAACACGGCTGGTCGGACACCGGCACCTTCAACTTCGAAGGTGGTTGCTATGCCAAGACCATCAACCTGTCAGCCGAAGCCGAGCCGGAAATCTACGCCACGACCCAGAAGTTCGCGACCGTGATCGAGAACATGGTCTATGACGAAGAGACCAAGGAACTGGATTTCGAAGATGACAGCCTGACGGCCAACATGCGTTGCGCCTATCCGCTGCACTATATCTCGAACGCGTCGAAAACGGCGATTGGCGGTCACCCGAAGAACATCATCATGCTGACCTGTGATGCGTTTGGTGTTCTGCCTCCGATCGCGCGTCTGACGCCGGCGCAGGCCATGTATCACTTCCTGTCGGGCTTCACCTCGAAAGTGGCTGGCACCGAAAAAGGTGTGACCGAACCGGAACCCACCTTCTCGACCTGCTTTGGTGCGCCCTTCATGCCGCGCCGCCCGGCCGAGTATGGCGCGCTTCTGCGTGACAAGATCGCCAAGCACGGCGCAACTTGCTGGCTGGTGAACACCGGTTGGACCGGTGGTGCCTACGGCACCGGCTCGCGTATGCCGATCCGCGCCACCCGCGCCTTGCTGACCGCAGCCCTGGACGGATCGCTGGCCGACGCCAAATTCCGCAAGGACGAAAACTTCGGCTTCGAGGTTCCGGTCAAGGTGGAAGGCGTCGCCGACCTGCTTCTGGATCCGCGCCGCACCTGGCAGGACGCTGCTGCCTATGACGCGCAAGCTGCCAAACTGGTTAAAATGTTCGCTGACAACTTCGTTCAGTACGAAGGCGACATTGATGACGACGTGAAAGCCGTCGCCATCGGCTAAGCCGCAAAACAGACTATGACAAACGCCCCGGTTCATCGCCGGGGCGTTTTCTTTTGGGCTGACGCGCCATGACATTACGCGCGCGACCTTACGCGCGGTCACGCTTTACGCGAACGTAAGCTTTGCGCTTGCATGCGTGCATGACCCAGACTGTCACCATAGATGGCCCCGCCCCGCTGACCGGCACATTCTTTGAAGCCGACACCCCGCGCGCGGTCGCGGTTCTGAACGGCGCGACGGGGGTGCCTCACCGGTTCTATCGTCATTTCGCCGCGTGGCTGGCGGAAACACAGGACGTCTCGTGCCTGATCTATGACTACCGCGATTTCGGTGCCTCGGCCTGTGGGCCGGTCCGAGATGTGACGGCCTCGATGCTGGATTGGGGATTAAGTGACACTCAGGCCGCAAGAGACTGGCTCGAGGCGCGCGCAACCGGACTGCCGGTTTGGCTTATGGGCCATTCCCTTGGGGGCCTCATGCTGGCACGCCACCAACGCACGCAGGACATAGCGCGTGTAATTACCGTGTGCACTGGACCCGTACATACCACGGACCATCCGTGGCCCTTTCAAGCCACGGTGCGCGCCCTGTGGTTTGTGGTCGGCCCACTTTCGATGGCAACCTTTGGCTATGTGCCGAAACAGGTCTCGGGCCTGGGCAGTGACATTCCCGGCCCGGTCTTCAAGCAATGGAAGCGTTGGTGCACCACGCGCGGCTATCCGGCCAAGGACCCATGCATCCCCGCCGCCCCGATGGCAGCTTTTTCATGCCCCGTGCGCACCGTCTCGCTGTCGGATGACACGTCCGTTCCACCAAACGCCGTGGCCCGCATGACCGAGCTTTATCCCGGAACCAACACCGAACACCTCGCGCTAACCCCGCAACAGTTTGGCCTGAAAAAAGTCGGGCATATTGACGCCTTCCGCCCCGAGAACGCCAGGCTCTGGCCTGCGCTGATTGCTTAACCCATCAGCCCGCGCCGAATCAGGTTCAGCCCTGCCACCGTCAGCACAATCAGAGTTGCTCGCTTGAAAGCCTTCTGCGGCATCCGATCATGCAGGCGATACCCCAGTGCCATGCCCAGAAAGGCTGGGATCAACATGGCCGCGGACAACGGAGCCGTATGGGCGTTGAACACGCCCGACTGAAGGTGTGCACCCACAAGCACCATCGCGCCGAACCCATAGACGACCCCCTGCGCCAACATCTGCTCGGTCTTCGAAGTATTCGTCGCGGTCAGATAGGCCACGAAGGGCGGCCCCCAGACGCCCGATATCCCACCTACCATCCCCGAGATAGCCGAGATGATACTTTCATCCCGTACCCGGTTCTCAGGTCTAAGACTGGGCACCCAGCCGCGCAGCTGCATCGCACAGAAAAAAACGATGGGAACGCCGATCAGGATAAAAAGAACGCGCTGAGGCAGAAACAGCACCATCTGGGCGCTGATGATCAGGGTCACGAACAGCCCTATCAGGTAAACGCGAAACTTCTTCACGACCTCCAACGCGGCGCCTGCCCCTTGCCGCAAAGCCTGCCGGACATTGGTGGTTGCGGTGGGAATGATCAGTGCGGCCAGGGCAATCTCGGCAGGCATCACAGTGGCCAGACCCGAGATCATGATCAGCGGCAACCCAAAGCCTACAACGCCTTTTACCACGCCTGCGAACAGCGTGACCGCAACAGCAAAAGCAAGCGTCGACATACTCAGATCAGCCAAAATTCCCATGCGCATCCTCCACTTCACCCCCTTCTAACGGATAAAACTCCTCGCGGTATAAAAAACTCCGCTGCGTTATATGTGTTCGCATTCATGGTTTCTTACGTATTTTTATTGCGCTGCACCTGCAAAAGGATTATCTCTCTGCAGACGCAAAATGGACGCCGAATCTGGGCGTCTTTTGACAGGAGACCACGATGACCAGCGCCCTGATCGACAACCTACTTGACCTAACCGGCGCGGCCCTTGCCCCGGTTGAAGCAACTTTTGACGCCGCCAAGGAAAATGTCCGCGCGCTGGTGTCTGATGGAGACCGCGTGTCGGGCGCGAAACTGGAAGAGCATCAAGCCGCCGCCCACGCCTTGTCGTGGTTGGCCACCTATGCCGAAAGCCTGCGCCAGATGAACGCATGGGCCGGTCGCCTGTCCGAAGACGGCAAGCTGGGCGAGATGGAAAAGCTGATTCTGCAGATCGCCTTTGGCGAATACCTTGCCCAGATGAAGGGCGGTATGATGATGAGCCAGAACGAAATGGCGCGTCTGGCCGACATGGGCGTCGACGGCGCTGCTCTGGACACAGACGCAATCAACGCTCTGATCGCCAACGGCAACAGCCAAGCCGCCCGCACCCGTCTGGTCGCGCTGATGCAAGACAATGCAGGCCACGCCACTTTCGGCGCCACCGGTCTGGACGAAGAGCTTGAAATGATCCGCGAACAGTTCCGCCGCTATGCGGACGAACGCGTCGTCCCGAATGCCCACGAATGGCACCTGAAAGACGAATACATCCCGCTGGAAATCCTGGAAGAGCTGGCGGAAATGGGCGTTTTTGGCCTGACCATTCCCGAAGAATACGGCGGGCTGGGACTGTCGAAAGCCTCGATGGTTGTGGTCTCGGAAGAACTGTCGCGCGGTTACATCGGCGTGGGCTCGCTGGGCACCCGCTCGGAAATCGCAGCCGAACTGGTCGAGGCCGGCGGTACCGAGGAACAAAAGCAACACTGGCTGCCCAAGCTGGCCAGCGCAGAAATCCTGCCGACCGCCGTGTTCACCGAACCCAACACCGGTTCAGACCTTGGTTCGCTGCGCACCCGTGCGGTGAAAAATGCCGATGGCGACTATGAAGTGACCGGTAACAAAACTTGGATCACTCACGCCGCCCGCACCCACGTGATGACCCTTCTGGCGCGTACCGACCCGGACAGCAAAGACCACCGCGGTCTGTCGATGTTCCTGGCCGAGAAAACCCCCGGTGATGACGAAAACCCGTTCCCGACCGAAGGCATGACCGGCGGCGAGATCGAGGTTCTGGGCTATCGCGGCATGAAGGAATTCGAGCTTGGCTTTGATGGGTTCAAAGTAAAGGGCGAAAACCTGCTGGGTGGCGTTGAAGGTCAGGGCTTTAAGCAGCTGATGAAAACTTTTGAGGCTGCCCGCATTCAGACTGCCGCCCGCGCCATCGGTGTGGCGCAGAACGCGCTGGAAATCGGCATGCAATATGCCGAAGACCGCAAGCAGTTCGGCAAGTCGCTGATCAACTTCCCCCGCGTGGCCAACAAGCTGGCGATGATGGCCGTGGAAATCATGATCGCGCGTCAGCTGACCTATTTCTCGGCTTGGGAAAAGGACCACGGCCATCGCTGCGACCTTGAAGCGGGCATGGCCAAGCTGCTGGGTGCACGTATCGCATGGGCCTGTGCGGACAACGCGCTGCAGATCCACGGCGGCAACGGCTTCGCTCTGGAATACCAGATCAGCCGCGTGCTGTGCGATGCACGTATCCTGAACATCTTCGAAGGTGCCGCGGAAATTCAGGCGCAGGTCATCGCGCGCCGCCTGCTGGGCTAAAGCGCCGACCAGAACCCCGCTGCCAAGATCAGGCAGAGCGGGCCATAGAACATCAGGTTGAGCCGTGCGAACGGCTCTTCCATCTTCACGCTGAACAGCGGCAGGACATAGCTGGCAAGCCCGCGCAGACCAAACACCGCGACCAAGGCCCAGCCTGCCCAGACCAGCAAACGGTCGGGAATGACAGCCATACCCTGTGTGAGTCCAAACAATACGACCCCCGAGGCACCCAGCGCAGCGGCCACCAGTGTCGACGCCCAGCCGGGTGGCATTTTTGTGATCCCGGGCGCCCCGACAACCGTGCGCGCCAAGCGTTGTTCGTCCCAGATGGGCCACCAGACGCCCAAAGCCCACAGAACATGTGCCAATGCCGCCCCGAACAAGATCACATACGTGATCCCCAAGATGAATGCCTGCATAGCGCCCTCCCTCGACTCAATACGCTTGCGTATGGTGCACAGGGTGGGTAGCCTGTCAATACGCTAGCGTATGGAGCGCTGATACCATGGTTGAAACAAAAGGACGACTAAGCACGGAAAGCTGGCTGATGGCAGGATTTCGCGCCCTTGCACGATCTGGCCCCCAAGCGCTGAAGGCAGAGCCTCTGGCGCGCGAACTTGGGACGACCAAGGGATCTTTCTATTGGCATTTCAAAGATGTATCGAGCTTTCAATCGCAGATGCTCGAGCTGTGGGAGACCCGAGCCGTTGACGATATCACGCGGTATCTTGACCACGAAGCAGACCCCGTGCGTAAGCTGTACATGCTGGGCGATATTTCTACGTCCTCAGACGCCGAATATGGCGGCGATGCTGTGGAGCCGGCGATCCGTGCGTGGGCACAAAGCAACCATACCGCTGCGTATGTTGTCGAGCGTGTAGATCAGAAGCGCCTGGAATATCTGCATGGCATTCTGACCGAACTTGACCTCAGCAACCCTGATTTCGCGCGCCTGATCTATGGCGCGTATATTGGTATGGGAACGCTTTCAGCAAAGGATGGAACGGACAACAAGGACGCCATGAGCACACTTTTGGCCGCGTTGCTTGCGCTGCGTGACGCGTAAGACTGGCAATCTCGGCCCCGTATCCCCATCTAGCAATCATGAAACCTTTACTCCTGATCCCTGCCGCCGCCCTTCTTCTGTCCGCCTGCAAGGACGAAACGATCTCGGGCTATGCGGATGCTGGTGTAGTCTGGTCGCTGGTCGAGCTTGATGGCGCCGCCTTTCAGGCCAGTGCCACGCTCAGCTTTCCCGAAAAAGGCAGGATCGCAGGACAAGCGCCGTGCAACAGCTATTCCGGAACCCAAACCGCGCCCTATCCGTGGTTCGAAACCGGGCCCATCCTGTCGACCAAACGCGCATGTCCAGACCTGAACGCAGAAACCGCGTTCTTTGCGGCTCTTTCTAAGGTGAACATCGCCGAAGTGTCGGGCAGCACCCTCATCCTGTCCAATGAAACCGGACGTCAGATGGTGTTTACAAGCCTGCCGCGTTAACCGCGTCGCGTTTAAGTCGGTCCAGAAGCCGCGCGCGTGCCTCGGGCAAGGGTTTGTTCCCAAGCGTGTGCGCAATGCCGTGAGTCAGGAAATGCCCTGTGGTCAGCAACCCGTCCAACACGTTCGATAGTGAACCATCGCCCACGCCCAGAAGTTCGGGTGGCAGAGGCAACAGACGATCCGCCCATTCCCCTGCCCCTTCAGCCGACACTGCCCGCCCGGTCTTGGGCGAGACATAGGCCAGATCATCCCGCGCGCCGGTCACGGCGCATTCGGTCAGGTCCAGACCAAAGCCCAACTCCTCCAACAACGCCAATTCCCATTTCAGGTAGGCCGTCGGCCACGCTTCGTTGATGCCCAGAAGATCCAGCATGGATTGGGTGCGGTCATAGAGCACCGGATGTGGTTCGCGTTCGGGCAGCGCATAGGCCAACAACGCAGTGATCGCGTTTAGTCCGGCCAGCGCGGTACGATCCGACAGGACCAGCGCACGACTGCGCAGGGGTTCAACCGTATAGCTGCCGATATGCTCTTCCAGCCGGGCACGCCATGAGACGTCCAACTGTGCACCGGGTTGCAAAGTGGGTGCGATCTTGCGGCTGACACCGCCGCGCACAACACCAGCATGACGACCGTGTTCAGCTGTGAAAACATCAATGATGACAGAGGTTTCGCCATGCTTGCGCACGGACAGCAACGCCCCCTGATCCCGCCAATCCATCGCGACCCTCCTAAACGCAGCCTAGCGGGGTCCGCGTCAGTCGGAAAGCCCCGGTTCGTCCAGAAGGTGGCGGCCTTGCTTGTCTTCGACTTCGATGATCCAAAGGTCCGGGTCGAAGCCTTTCTGGCGGTTCAGCGCAGCGTCTACGTCCGCTTCACCACCTTCAGACAGAACCATCCAGCAGCGATCTCCGGTCATCAGATCGAAGCTGCGTTGATAGGCTGTCGCCTGCCCGTCCAGTGTGTTCATCTTGACCAAAACAGCCCCGGCGGTCGCATCGCCCTTCTGGGTCACAAAGGCCGGAATGTCAGACAGGCGCAACCGCGTCAGATAGGCTGAAACCCAGACATCCGCGGTCAGGCGCATCACTTATTCCCGTCGCGGAAGTCGAGCCCCATTTCCGAGTAGCGCTCTTTTTCTTCAAGCCAGTTCGGACGGACTTTCACCTGCAGGAATAGGTGAATCTTGCGACCCATAAACTCTTCCAGCTCGGCGCGGGCGGATTGGCTGACGGCTTTGATCGTCTCGCCGCGCTTGCCAAGAATGATGCCTTTGTGGCCGTCACGGGCGACATAGATGATCTGATCCACACGGGCGGACCCATCCTTGCGCTCTTCCCAGTTCTCGGTCTCGACCGTCAGCTGGTAGGGAAGCTCCTGATGCAGGCGCAGGGTCAGCTTTTCGCGGGTCATCTCGGCGGCGATCATACGCATGGGCAGATCAGCGATCTGATCTTCAGGGTACAGCCACGGACCTTCTGGCAGGCGTTCTGCCAGCCATGTGCGCAAGGCAGCAACGCCATGCCCTTTTTCGGCTGAAATCATAAAGGTCTCAGCGAAATTAAACCGTTCATTCAGCTCTTTCGTCAAAGCCAGAAGCGTCTCGGCTTTGACCTTATCGATCTTGTTAATCGCAAGCGCGACGGTGCGACCCTTTCCGATTTCGTCCAAGCCATCGAGAATGGTTTTGACGCCCTCGGTTACGCCCCGATGAGCTTCGACCAGAAGAACGGTGATGTCAGCATCCGCCGCTCCCCCCCATGCTGCGGCAACCATAGCGCGGTCCAGTCGGCGGCGCGGCTGGAACAAGCCGGGCGTGTCTACGAAAACGATCTGTGCGTCGCCTTCGATGGCCACGCCGCGAATGCGCGCACGGGTCGTTTGCACTTTATGCGTCACGATCGAAACCTTAGCCCCGACCATATGGTTCGTCAGCGTCGACTTGCCCGCATTGGGTTCGCCAATCAGGGCGACAAAGCCCGCGCGTGTGTTCGCATCCGACATCTTTTATCCTTCAACCTGCGCCAGAAGCGCTTTGGCCGCAGCTTGTTCGGCGGCCCGTTTTGAGTTGGCTTTCGCCTGCGCTGCACGACCATCGGGCAACTGCACTTCGATGGTGAAGACCGGAGCATGATCCGGGCCTTCGCGACTTGTTTCGATATACTTCGGCACGGCCATCTTACGCGCCTGCGCCCATTCTTGCAGCGCTGTTTTTGCATCCCGGGCATCGGCCTCGACCTTGTGGATGCGGTCGCCCCACAAACGCAGGATCATGTCCCGCGCCGGATCCAGCCCGCCATCCAGATAGACGGCGGCAATTACCGCCTCCATCGCGTCGCCCAGCAGCGCCAGTTTGCGCCGCCCGCCGGTCTTCATCTCGGACCGGCCCAGTTTCAGGACTGCACCCACATCAATCTGCGTGGCCACGTCTGCGCAGGTTTCCTTGCGCACCAGCGCGTTATAGCGCGGGGCCAGCGTGCCTTCGGGCGCGTTGGGATCGTCGGCCAGAAGCTTCTCGGACATGACCAGCCCAAGCACCCGGTCGCCCAGAAACTCCAGCCGCTGATTGTCGGGACGCGTGGCCGATGAAATCGACCCGTGCGTCAGCGCGCGGATCAGCAGATCGGGCTGCGAGAACTCGTACCCGATACGTGCCGTGAAGGCGATGAGATCAGCAGACAACTTCACTCGATTTCCTTGAAGAAGCGATCCGACCGCCATGTCCAGAAATAGAACAGACGTTTGCCCGCCGCCGAGAACATGATGCGATCCGCGCGGCCCAGAAGGTATTCGGCAGGCACAAAGCCCACGCCGCCGGCGTTCGGGCTGACTCGGCTGTCGATCGAGTTGTCGCGGTTGTCACCCATGAAGAAGTAATGACCTTCAGGCACGGTGAACACGTTGGTGTTATCGACGCTACGGTTCGCGAAGTTCAGGATCGAATGCGACACGCCACCGGGCAGAGTTTCAACGAACTTTTCTTTCAGGCACTCACCACCTTCACCAACCGGGCGGTTGATACATTGCGGAATAGTGCGGAAACGTCCCTGCGGCAGTTTGGTTTCTGAGAACATGCCATCCGGCACCTGTTTGGACTCTTCACCGTTGATCCAAAGCACGCTGTTTTTGACCTGGATCTTGTCACCCGGCAAGCCAACCAGACGCTTCACATAGTCTGTGCCAAGGGTCGGGTGGCGGAAGACGACAACATCTCCACGCTCGGGTTCCGAGCCAAAGATACGTCCCGAGATCGGGCAGCTTGAGAACGGGCAAGAGTAGCGCGAATAGCCATAAGCCATTTTGTTCACGAACAGGAAATCACCGATCAACAGCGTGTCTTTCATTGACCCTGTGGGGATCCAAAAGGGCTGAAAGAATAGGGTGCGGAAGATCCCGGCGATGATCAGCGCCCAGAAGATCGTTTTGACGTTCTCCCACAGGCCATCTTTCTGCTTCTCGGTCATGTAACTGCCTTTTATCTGTCAGGCCACAATGGACCGAAATCTGTTGAGGGCGATATGGGCGGATGGGGGGCAGGAGTCAAGTTTTGCGCCGGGTTTCGGCGGGTTTGGCCGGGGTTTTAGACGGGCCGCGCCTCAATCACCACAAATGCCTGCGCCCAAGGGTGATCATCGGTCAATGTGACGTGGATCACGGCCTGATGCCCCGCGGGGGTCATTTCGTCCAAACGGTCCTTGGCCCAGCCCGTGACCTCCATCACCGGCTGGCCTGTCCGCAGGTTCGACACCGCCATATCGCGCCAGCTGATCCCCATGGTCAGCCCGGTGCCCAACGCCTTCGAACACGCTTCTTTCGCGGCCCAGCGCTTGGCCAGCGTGCCTGCCTCATCCTTGCGACGGGCGGCCTTGGCCAGCTCGCGGTCGGTAAAGACACGTGCACGAAATCGGTCGCCGAAGCGATCCAACGTTCCCTGAATGCGTTCGATATTCGCAAGGTCTGTGCCGATGCCCAAAATCATTCAGCACGCACCGTCAAGATTTTCAGGCTGGCGGCGCCAAACAGAGCCGCGAATGCAAGTTCAAACCAACGACGCGCATCGCGGTAGATTTCGACCGCTTTCGGGGTCGAGAACAGATAGGCATACCCGATGAAAACCAAAATGCCTCCGGTATACAGAAAGGCAAACATTCCCGCGATGTGCGGCCCCGGTGCGGACGGAGGCAGAATGATAGAAAAAACCGCGCCCCAAGACAGAATTGCTTTGGGATTGGTCAAGTGTACCAACGCACCTTTCTTGAAGGCAGATAGGCGCGATCCTCTGGCAACAGCGCCCTGATCAATGGTCTTCTCTGTGAATGCGGATTTTACGGACCGGACAGCCAGGTAAAGAAGATAGGCAGCGCCTGCATATTTTATCGTTGCGAACAGCCAGCCGTAGCTCAGCATAAGCGCGCCCATGCCAAGGGCCGCAGCAATACCCCAGAAGGCTCCTCCGGCAAGTATTCCAGCAGCAAAGGCAAGACCCTGTTGCCGTCCTTCAGACATCGAGGTCGCCGCAATGCCAAGCGTAGCCGGTCCCGGCGAGGCACCTGCCAACACCCATCCTAACCACACGATGGCAAGCTCGACACCCGTCATCCCCGCGCCTCGTCCATCAGGCGGCGCATCTCGGCGATGGCATCAGGCATACCGCGGAAGATCGACTCACCAATCAGGAAATGGCCGATGTTCAGCTCGACCACCTCGGGCATGGCCGCAATAGGGGCGACGGTGTCATAGGTCAGGCCATGGCCCGCGTGCACCTCAAGCCCTAGCGAATGAGCAAAGGCCGCGCCCTCGCGCAGGCGTTCCAGCTCGGCGTCGCGCTTGTCGAATTCCCCTTCCGCGTGGAAATCGCAATAGGCGCCAGTGTGCAGTTCGACAACCGCCGCACCAATCCGCGCCGAGGCCTTGATCTGCTCGGCATCTGCGTCAATGAACATCGACACGCGGCACCCTGCGTCCCGCAAGGGTAAGATGTAGTCGCCCAGACGGTTGTCATTGCGGGCGACGTCCAAACCGCCTTCGGTCGTCAGCTCTTCGCGCTTCTCAGGGACCAGGCAGACCGCATGGGGTTTGTGGCGCAGCGCGATCGCCTGCATTTCCTCGGTCGCGGCGCATTCAAAGTTCAGGGGGGTGGTCAAAGCCGCCATCAGCCCGTCAATGTCCTCGTCCCGGATATGGCGGCGGTCTTCGCGCAGATGCGCGGTGATGCCATCGGCCCCGGCCTCTTCCGCCAGTTTCGCGGCGCGCACCGGATCCGGATAGGCCGAGCCACGCGCGTTGCGCACGGTTGCCACGTGGTCAATGTTCACGCCAAGCCGAAGCTTGCCTGCGGTCTGGGTCATGTTCGTGCTCCTGCACCGGTTCCGTTTGGGAAAGTGTTACTTGTTTTTGTCGGGGCCGCCACCCTCAGAAAACCGTTCGGCCATCCGTTTTTCATACCGCGACTTCAGCTTGTTAATCCGGCGGCGCTGATAGGCATGGATCACCGGGTTCGCCAGAATATAAGCCACGGTGCCCGCGGTGATGCCTGGGATCAGACAACCCACCAGATAGGGCAGGAAAACACGGTCATAGAAGCTGTTGATCTGAGACCAGTCGGCGACATCATCGGTCAAGATCGCCTTCAGGTTCGACCAGATGTCATTGGTTGCAGCAGCAAAACTTGCAACAATTTCAGGCAGGTGGACCGTGACTTCCTGCCCCAGCATAGCGTGCCCCAGATTGACCGACAGCTCGGCAATAATGGGAAAGGTCAGCGGGTTGCCCACAAAGGTCGCCAGAAGCGCCGCCAACACGTTCCCGCGCAGAAGCCACGACAGAATGGCCGCAGTCAGGAAGTGCAGACCGTAAAAGGGCGTGAAGGATGCAAACACCCCGGCGGCAATCCCACGCGAAATCCGATGCGCCGGATCGGGCAGGCGTCGCAAGCGGTGCACCACGTATTGGGCCGCACGGTACCAGCCGCCGCGCGGATAAAAGAACTCCGCTACGATTCGCAGATACGATCGCGGATTTCGTTTAAACACCTGTACGTCCTTCCGCCTGCCCGGCCGGTGGTGGGTTATGGTTTGCGGCTCAGATCCCGATGCCGATGCACGGCTGCCACGTCGCTGTCTGCTTCAAGCGCCAGCATAATCGTGTGCAGATGTTCGACATCCCTTAGCTGAACATCAACAATCAAACGGTAAAAATCCGGTTTCCGGTCCACGAATCTCAGATCCGAGATATTGGCCTTCTGTTCGCCGATCAAGGTGCAGATACGCCCCAAAACGCCTGCATCATTGGAAATCGTCAGCTCGATGCTGACCACGTGAATGGCTGGGTGCTTGCCCGAGTGCCAATGCAGATCGACCCAGCGCGAGCTGTCGTCGTCCAGATCAGCCAGCGCATCGCAGTCGATCGTATGCACCATCACACCCTTGCCGCGATAGGAAATCCCGACGATCCGTTCACCCGGCACTGGCTGGCAACATTGGGCCGGGGCAAAGTCCTGCCCGGCCTCCAGCCCGATCACGGACGCATCAAGATCGACCTCATCTCCGTGCGGATCAGCTTCGGGATACAAGATGCCCACAACGTCACGCGCCTGAAGTTCGGCCGACCCGAGACGGGCCAAAAGCTCGTCCGTGTCCTTCAGTCGAAGCTGCTTGGCGGCTGTCGCCAGCGCTTTGTCACTGACTTTCCGTCCGACATGTTCGAACGCGAGGCGTGCAAGCTCGCGGCCCAAACGGACATAGCGTTCCCGGTCGTCATTGCGCAGTTTCTTGCGGATGGCAGCCTTGGCGCGACCCGTCACAACAATGTCGATCCAAGTCGCCTGCGGGCTTTGTCCTTCGGCGGTCATAATCTCGACCGACTGCCCGTTCTTGACGCGCGTCCACAGGGGGACGCGGATGCCGTCGACTTTTGCACCCACGCAGCTGTCGCCAATCCGTGTGTGGATCGCGTAAGCAAAATCCAAGGGCGTCGCGCCACGTGGCAGTTTGACGACCTCGCCCTTCGGGGTGAAGCAGAACACTTGGTCCTGATACATCTCGAGCTTCACATGCTCGAGGAATTCGTCGTGGTCATCCGCCGTTTCGAACCGTTCCGTGAGCGAGGCGATCCACTTGGCGGGATCAACGGCAAAGGGGTTTTCCACCCGGATCCCGTCACGATAGGACCAATGCGCCGCCACACCGGTTTCCGCCACCTCGTGCATCTCGCGCGAGCGGATCTGAACCTCGACCCGTTTGCCATCGCGACCCGACACCGTAGTGTGGATCGAGCGATAGCCGTTCGATTTGGGCTGGCTGATGTAGTCCTTGAAGCGACCCGGAACCGCGCGCCAGCGTCGGTGGATCGCCCCCAGAACCCGATAGCAATCCGTGTCACTTTCAGTGATCACCCGGAAGCCGTATGTGTCGGACAGACGCGAGAAGCTTTGTCCCTTCTCCTCCATCTTGCGCCAGATGGAATAGGGCTTTTTCGCGCGGCCAAATACCTTGGCCTCGATGCCCGCCGTGTCCAGCTCCAGCCGGATGTCGCCGGTGATCTTTTCGATCACATCACCGCTTTCCTTCTGAAGCCGCAGGAACCGCCGCATGATCGAGCTTCGCCCCTCGGGGTTCAGCACGTGGAAGGCAAGATCTTCCAGCTCTTCCCGCATCCACTGCATACCCATGCGGCCTGCAAGCGGGGCGTAGATATCCATCGTCTCGCGCGATTTTTGGATCTGCTTGTCCGGGCGCATTGCCTTGATCGTGCGCATGTTGTGCAGACGGTCGGCAAGCTTGACCAAAATGACGCGCATGTCCTTGGACATGGCCATGAACAGCTTGCGGAAATTCTCGGCCTGCTTGGTCTCGGACGAGGACAGCTGCAGATTGGTCAGCTTGGTGACGCCGTCCACAAGCTCGGCAATCTCTTTGCCGAACAGCTCGGACACCTCGCCATAGGTTGACCCAGTGTCTTCGATCGTGTCGTGCAGAAACGCGGTGACGATGGTCGCATCGTCCAGCTGCATATCCGCCAGAATGTCGGCCACGGCGAAGGGATGCATGTAATAGGGATCGCCCGAATGGCGATACTGCCCAAAATGCATTTGGCCGCCATATTCAAAGGCGGCCATAAGCAGGTCCGAATTGGACTTAGGATTGTACGTCGAAATGCGTTCGATCAGACCGTCGATATCGAGATCAACAAGCTCGTCTTTCCAGCTCGTCACTCGTGACGCCTCCGTTCGCTTTCGATCAGCCTTGGCCTTGCGCTTCCATCAGCGCGCGCAGCAGCTTTTCTTCCGACATGTCGTCGTCAGCAGGCTTGTCAGCGGCTTCAGCACCCATAAGCAGCGCCATGCTGTCTTCTTCGGGCTCGTCCACCTCGATCTGAGTCTGGTGATCCTCGATCATGCGCTCGCGCAGTTCGTCCGCCGTCTGGGTTTCGTCCGCAATTTCGCGCAGAGCCACAACGGGGTTCTTGTCGTTGTCGCGATCCACAGTGATCTCGGCACCTGCCGAAATTTCACGCGCGCGATGCGATGCCAGCATTACCAGATCAAACCGGTTCGGCACTTTATCAACGCAATCTTCAACCGTCACACGGGCCATGTCCGCTCCATTCCTTGCAAGGGGATGTGAAACGCCTATCTATGCCGCTGAACTGGCAATGACAAGCAGAAACGCCCCTTATCAGCCCATTTCAAAGGGCGAAACCTCTTTTTTTGCCTCTTCCGACAGAGCGTCTGCCATCTCTTTGATGGATTTGCCTAAAACCGGATGGCGCCAGTCCGGCGCAACGTCAGACAGAGGAATCAATGCGAACCCGCGATCCTGAACCCGCGGATGAGGCAAAATCAGCTGATCCGGGGCATGTTTCATCTGCTCATCCAGCGGCAGATTCATCCAATGTTCGAACGTCTCGCGGTCCGGGGTGATGCAATCCCCATAGGCGATCAGATCAATATCCAACGTGCGCTGCGCCCAGCGCGAGGGCCGCTCGCGCCCGAACTCATGCTCGATGTCATGCAATTTCTGCAGCACGACTTCCGCGGGTTCATCCACCTCTAACTCTGCTGCAACATTGATGAAATCCGGCCCGGCACCCGCTGGAAAACAAGCTGTGCTATAATAGCGACTTAAGGAGGTGATTCTTAAACCGCGCTCGGAAAAGCAACCCAGCGCATCTCGCACCAGCTTCGCCGATTCTTTGAGAGCGAAAGTGGCGTTACTTCCAAGCAGAACCCATGCCTTTGTATAGACTTTTTGTTGATTTTTAGCTTGCGGCACAGCGTGTGTTCCCTAGATTACGTCACATGTTTCTTCGTTAAGTGATTTTAATCCTACCACTCACGGAATTGCTCGGCGAAGTTAATTGGAAAGGAATAATTAATGTTCTATCGCGACGAGCGACTCGCACTCTTCATCGATGGCTCTAACCTTTATGCAGCGGCTAAGTCGCTCGGGTTTGACATCGATTACAAGCTGCTCAGACAAGAATTCATGCGCCGCGGCAAGCTGCTACGTGCATTCTACTACACAGCACTTCTGGAAAACGACGAATACTCACCCATTCGCCCCCTGGTGGACTGGCTCCACTATAATGGCTTCTCGATGGTGACGAAGCCAGCCAAGGAATACACCGATTCCATGGGCCGCCGGAAAGTCAAAGGCAACATGGACATCGAACTGACGGTCGATGCTCTTGAGCTTGCCGACCACATCGACCACGCGGTTCTGTTCTCGGGCGACGGCGACTTCCGCCCGCTGGTGGCCGCACTTCAGCGTAAAGGCGTGCGTGTGTCGGTGGTTTCGACCATCCGCAGCCAGCCGCCAATGATCGCCGATGAACTGCGCCGCCAGGCTGACAACTTCATCGAGCTGGAAGAGCTGAAAGACGTGATCGGCCGCCCGCCGCGCGAATTTGATGGTCCCGAAGACCGCGATTGATCTGAATGGGCAGGCCGGGGCAGACGCTCCGGCCTGTTTCCTTTTGGGGGCGGCTCTGGACGACCCGCGTGAAAACCCTTACCTCTGACCCAGATCGGAGGACGCCATGACAAAACCCGCCCTGACCCTATATCTTGCAGCCCCCAACGGCTTTTGTGCTGGTGTGGATCGCGCCATCAAGATCGTCGAAATGGCGATCGAGAAATGGGGGGCCCCGATCTATGTGCGGCACGAGATTGTGCACAACAAATTCGTTGTGGATGGGCTGCGCGCAAAGGGTGCCGTGTTCGTTGAAGAGCTGGACGAATGCCCCACTGATCGCCCGGTGATCTTCTCGGCCCACGGCGTTGCGAAATCCGTCCCTGCAGAAGCCTCGCGTCGCGAAATGGTCTATGTCGATGCCACCTGTCCGCTTGTCTCGAAAGTCCATATCGAGGCCGAGCGTCATCACGACAATGGATTGCAAATGGTCATGATCGGCCACGAAGGCCACCCGGAAACGGTCGGCACGATGGGCCAACTGCCCGACGGAGAAGTCCTGCTGGTCGAAACCGCCGAGGATGTCGCCACGCTGGAACCGCGCGATCCAGAACAGCTGGCCTATATCACCCAGACCACCCTGTCCGTGGACGACACCGCCGGTATTGTCGCCGCCCTGCGCGAGCGTTTCCCCGCCATTGTTGGCCCGCACAAAGAAGACATCTGCTACGCCACCACCAACCGTCAGCACGCCGTCAAAGCCATCGCGCCGCAATCGGATGCGGTTATGGTGATCGGTGCGCCCAACAGCTCGAACTCGCGCCGCTTGGTCGAGGTCGCGCGCGCCAATGGCTGCGACTATTCCATGCTGGTGCAGCGCGCGTCCGAGATCGATTGGCGCTCGCTTGAAGGCATCCGCACGGTCGGGCTGACTGCAGGCGCATCCGCCCCGCAAGTGTTGGTGGACGAGGTGATCGACGCCTTCCGCGACCGCTATGACGTGACCGTGGAACTGGTCGAAACCGCGCAGGAAAACATCGAATTCAAAGTGCCGCGCGTGCTGCGTGTGCCAGCCTGACCCTTCATGTCAGAAGATCGCCAGACCCTTGACGTCTATGACGCCCAAGCCGCCGAATACGAGGCGCGGGTCGCGATCAAGGACACACCGGGGCTGGACGGTTTCATCGCGGAACTGCCCCCACACGCGCATGTTTTGGACCTAGGCTGTGGTCCCGGCCTGACCGCAAAACAGATGATGAACCACGGACTGACTGTGGATGCCACGGACGGCTCCACCGCGATGGTGAAACGCGCCCGCGATCACGGCGTTCCTGCGCGACAGGCTCTGTTTCACCAGATCGACGGGCACGCCCTCTATGACGGGGTCTTTGCAAATTTCAGCCTGCTCCACCTACCACGTGCCGAGATGCCCGTCATGCTGACCCGGCTTCACAAGCTGCTGAAATCGAAGGGCATCCTGCACATCGGCGTCAAACTGGGCATGGGCGATGCCCGCGATGATCTGGGGCGGTTTTACACCTATTACCAACAGGATGAGCTGGAAGAGCTGTTGACCTCGGCAGGCTTTACACTCATCACCCGCATTCTGGGCAAGGGCACTGGGCTGGATGGCCGTTCATCCAACTGGATTGTCCTGCACGCGCACAGCTAAGGCGAAAGGAACACACTCATGGCTGAATTTTTCGCCTATACCGACGGCGCCTGTTCCGGCAACCCCGGCCCCGGCGGCTGGGGCACGCTTTTGCAGGCTAAGGAAGGGAATGCCGTCGTCAAGGAGCGCGAGTTGAAGGGTGGCGAGGCGCTGACCACCAACAACCAGATGGAGCTTATGGCCGCCATCATGGCGCTTGAGACTTTGGGCAAGCCCTGCGCGATCACCGTCATTACCGACAGCCAGTATGTGAAGAACGGCGTGACTGGTTGGATCCACGGCTGGAAGCGCAACGGCTGGAGAACCGCTGCCAAGAAGCCCGTGAAGAATGCCGAGCTTTGGCAGCGTCTGGACGAAGCCCAAGCGCGCCATCACGTGACGTGGGAGTGGGTGAAGGGCCACGCAGGCCATCCGGAAAACGAACGCGCAGACGAACTGGCGCGGGCAGGCATGGCGCCCTTCAAGAGCTAAGACTTTCTGCCTAGCTGCGGCCCGAGTATCTCTGCCACAGCCAGATCAGCAGAATGGCCCCCAGCACGGCTCCGATTGCTCCGAAGGCAATGCTGCCAACCATCATCAAAGCACGCATCAGAAGACCGCTGATCAACGCCCCGCCCACACCAATGGCGATTGTCGTGGGGACATCCGTGCGCACGTCCATGATGCGCGTGGCCAGAAAACCCGCAGCAGCACCAACGATGATCAAAAATATAATCGACATGTGATCAATATGGGGTCAGAGCGTGCGGATTGAAAGGTTCAACCGACCTGATCGGGCATGTCAAAGCCGCGCAGGAAGTCTTCGGCCTCCATCGCGCGTTTGCCGGGACGTTGGGCACGCAGGATCTGCACGGCGCCGTCTCCGCAAGCGATGGTCAGCCCGTCCAGAACCTGTCCGGGTGTGCCGTTTCCATCCACCAGACGCGAGGCCAAAAGCTTCACCTGCTCGCCCGCCATATCGCATTTCGCGCCGGGGAACGGGGACAGGCCACGGATCAGGCGATCCACGCCGACTGCGGGCCGGGTCCAATCCACCCGCGCCTCGGCCTTGTCGATTTTCGCGGCATAGGTCACGCCGTCCTCAGGCTGCGCCTCGGGGGTCAGATCGTCCAACCGCGCCAGAGCGTCCACGATCATTCGTGATCCCATCGTCGCCAGACGATCATGCAACAGGGCCGTGGTTTCCTCGGCCCCGATGGGTGTCGCTTCGCGCAGCAGGACGGGGCCCGTATCCAGACCGGCCTCCATCTGCATGATGCAAATGCCAGTTTCGGCATCGCCCGCCATGATCGCACGGTGAATGGGCGCGGCCCCCCGCCAGCGCGGCAGAAGCGAGGCATGGATGTTCAGGCAGCCATGCGTTGGCGCATCCAGAATGGCTTGCGGCAGGATCAGGCCATAGGCGACGACAACCGCAGCATCCGCGTTCAGATCGGCAAAGGCTTGCTGTTCCTCGGCACCCTTTAAGGACACAGGGTGACGCACCTCCAACCCCAGCTCCAACGCCCGCGCATGGACCGGACCGGGGCGGTCTTTCTTGCCGCGCCCAGCGGGACGAGGCGGCTGGCAATAAACGGCGGCGATGTCATGCCCGGCCTCGACCAGCGCTTCCAGCACCGGAACGGAAAAGTCGGGCGAGCCCATGAAGACCAGTCTCATCGGCTCAGCTTCCTTGCCTTTTTCACCAGCATGTCGCGCTTCACCTTCGACAGGTGATCGACGTACATCTTGCCGTTCAGGTGATCGATCTGGTGCTGTACCGAAGTGGCCCAGATGTTCACGAAATCGCGCTCCTCGACCTCGCCCGCCTCGTTCAGGAACCGCACGGTCACGGCGCGCGGGCGGCTGATCACGGCAGAGACGCCGGGCAGGTTCGGGCTGGCTTCTTCGTGTTCACGCGATTGGGTCGAGGCGTGCAGGATTTCGGGGTTCGCCATGCGCACCGCCTGCCCGCGTTCGTCCGACGCATCCACAACCGCCAAGCGCAGCATGATCCCCAACTGAGGTGCCGCCAGTCCAACACCGGGCATCGAATCCATCGCAAAGATCATCTCGTCCCAGATGGCGCGAATGTCATCCGTCACGGCCTCGACCGGTTCAGCCGCCGTGCGCAGGCTTTTATGCGGGTATTTCACATAGGGGCGGTGGGTCACGACCGGGCTAGCTCGCGCTTCAGTTTCTGCATCTTGCGGGTGATCATCTGGCGCTTCAGCGGCTTCAGATAATCAATGAACAACTTGCCGTTCAGGTGGTCGATCTCGTGCTGGACACAGGTCGCCCAAAGCCCGTCGAAATCGCGTTCCTGCAGGTTACCGTCGCGATCCAGCCACTGCACTCGAACCTCTTTCGGGCGGGTGACTTCGGCGAATTGATCCGGGATCGACAAGCAGCCTTCTTCATAGACGTTCAACTCGTCCGAGGACTGGATGACCTCGGGGTTGAACATGATCAAGGGCTGCCGCGGTTCGTCTTCGTCCCGCACGCAATCCAGCACGATCAGACGTTTCAGAATGCCAATCTGGGGCGCCGCCAGACCGATGCCCGGCGCGTCATACATGGTTTCCAGCATATCGTCGGCCAATGTCCGCAAGTCATCGGACAGGTCCGGCACAGCGTCGGCCACCTTTTTCAGGCGCGGGTCGGGGTGAATAAGGATCGGTTTGATGGTCATATGCTGCATGTAGGACATGCGCCCCTTTCGTGCAATGGCTGGCTTGCACCCGCCGCCAAAGCCGCTAACGTGCCCAAAATGCCATCCCGAAGGAGACACCATGAATTTCGACAAGATGACCGAGCGCCGGGGCACGCACTCCTCGAAATGGGACAAGATGGAGCAGCTGTTCGGCGTATCACAGGAAGACGGGCTGGCGATGTGGACAGCGGACAGCGACTATGAAACCGCGCCCTGCGTGATCGAAGCGGCCCGCAAAGCTGTCGAGCATGGCGTGTTCGGTTATTCTTGGGAATATGATGCCTACAAAGAAGCCGTCGCGTGGTGGATGCGCACACGACACAATTGGGACGTGAACCCGGATTGGGTTCTGTCCAGCCAAGGTCTGGGCAACGCGATTGCTCTGTGCCTTCAGACGTGGACCGAGCCCGGCGATGGCATTGTGATCTTCACCCCCGTTTATCACGAATTCGCTATGAAGATCGGCAAGAACGGACGCAAGGTGGTCGAATGTCCGCTGAAACTTGTCGGCGACCGGTACGAACTGGATCTGGAGGACGCACAGTCGCGTCTGACCGGCAACGAGAAGATGATCCTGTGGTGCTCGCCGCAGAACCCCTCGGGCCGGGTCTGGACAGAAGCCGAGCTGAAAGCCATCGCTGCGTTCGCTGAAAAGAATGACCTTATGCTTGTCTCGGACGAGATCCATCAGGATCTGGTCTATCCGGGCCATAAGTTTGTCCCGACCGCCGTTGCTGCCCCGGAATCGCTTCCGCGTCTGATTACGCTGACCGCGGCCTCAAAAACCTTCAACATCGCAGGCCAGCGCACCGGCAACATGATCATCCCCGATGATGAACTGCGCAACGCGATGCGCGGCAAGCTCTATCAGATGGACTATGCCCCCGGCATGTTGGCTGTGTCGATGATCACCGCAGCTTACTCGCCCGAGGGCGCAGAATGGGCAGACGCCCAGATCGCGCATCTGGACCGCAACCGCAAAATGTTCGACGCCGCGATCAATGCCATCCCCGGCGTGAAATCCATGCCGCTTGAAGCGACCTATCTGGCCTGGGTCGACTTCTCGGGTACTGGCATGACCCATGACGAGGTGATTGCCCGCATTCGCGACGACGCCAAAATCGCCGTCAGCCCCGGCCCGTCATTCGGCGCCGGAGGCGAAGGCTTCCAACGCTTCAATCTGGCCACGCAAGGCGCGCGGGTCGAAGACGCCATCACCCGCATGCAGCGCGCCTTTGCAGACTTACAGTGACACACAAAAGGCCCGCGCGGATCACTCCAGCACGGGCCTTTTGTTAGAAACTCAGAGTTACTTGCCTTCGATTAGGGCAACCGGCGCATTGTCTTCGCGGGCATAGTCCCGCGGCACGGCGTCATGCGCTTCGGCCTTGCGCTTGAATTCATACTTCATCTCACCGTCTTCCTCTTCCGAGGCAATGATCAGGCACTGATACAGATGCCTCGACCCGTCATAGAGGTCCACCAACCCGCGCAGATGCGGCGCACGTTCAGCATCCAGCGCGAATCCTGTCTCCCAGAACTTCAGCACCGGGAACACCTCTTCATTCACACGAATGCGCAAACGGCTTTTTTTCTTGAGGTCTTTCTTGCGCGCCGCTTCCAGCCCCTCGCGCACCTCTTTCGGAAGATATTCCACGGTTCGTCCCCTCCCAACGCAGATGACTATCATGGCACAAGATATGTCTCGGTCAAGTAAACGGAGTGTTAACCATGAGTTAGATTGCTGCCCTCAGCTAAAGCTCACCGAAGGCATCAAGCGCAGCAGTTCGCGCGCTGGCATGGTCCACGATCGGGTGGGGATAGGTCGCCCCCAAGCGCACACCCGCCCCATGCAGCACGGCCTCGGACGCTTGCCACGGGGCGCCCAGATAACGGTCCGGCAGAGCCGACAGCTCGGGCACCCACTGGCGGATATACGCGCCGGTCGGGTCAAATTTCGAGGCCTGTGTGATGGGATTGAAAATGCGGAAATAGGGTGCAGCATCCGCCCCGCAGCCTGCCACCCACTGCCAACTGGCCGCGTTCGACGCGACATCCGCATCCAGCAACGTGTCATGGAACCACGCCAGCCCCGCGCGCCAATCAATGCGCAGATGCTTGGTCAGGAACGAGGCCACGATCATCCGCACGCGGTTATGCATCGTGCCGGTCTGCCAAAGCTCGCGCATACCGGCATCCACGATCGGGTACCCGGTCTGCCCCCGCTGCCACGCGGTCAGATCATTGGGCGCGTCGCGCCACGGGAAGGGGACGAATTTTGGCTGGAACTCTACATGCGGCAAGCTGGGCGTGTGATAGAGCAAATAGGCCGCGAATTCGCGCCAGCCGAGTTCGGCGAGGAATTTGGTCGCGTCCCGTTCGCCAATATCTCTGGTCAGTTCGGCACGGCGCAGACTGGCCAAGATCTGGCGCGGTGTGATCTCTCCCATCTGCAAATGCGGCGAGAGGTTCGAGATCCGCGCCTCGGCCGGAAAGTCCCGGCCCTCGGCGTAACCTCGCGCCCGCGTGGTCAGGAAGTGATCCAAACGCGCAACCGCGCCAGCCTCGCCCGGTGTCCAATGGGGTCCAAAGCCCGCGGCCCAGTTGGGGCGCGTTGGCAGCAATCCCCAATCGGGCAGGTCTTCGCTCGACAATTGGCGATGGAATGTCAGGTCAGAGGGGATCGGCAAGGCAGGCGAGACCTGATCCAACTGCGCCAGACAGGCGCGCCAAAACGGGGTGAAGACACGGAACGGCGTGCCGGATTTGGTTGCCACCTGCCACGGCTCGAATAAATACCGCCCCGCGTGGCTTTCGGCCCGAATGCCCTGCGCCTTCAGCTGCGTCTTCAGGACGGTGTCCGCGGCAACCGCATTGGGCGTATAACGACGCGACCAGTGCACCTCGTCCGCGCCGGTTTCCGCGATCACCTGCGACAGTACCATCTGAGTCGGACCTGATCGCAATACCAACTGCCCGCCCAGCTGATCGATCTGCGACACCAAGGCGGTTAAAGAGCGATGCAACCACCACTGCTGCGCCCCACCAATCGGATCAGCGGGGTGAGGATCGTTCACGAAAAGGCAGATAACGGGGCGACCACCAGCACAGGCGGCGGTCAGGGCTGCATGATCAGACAGACGCAGATCATTGCGATACAGAAGGATGGCGGGGCGGGACGTGCTCATGAATGCCTCATGTGTAGGACATAGAGTATACGTCCCGCCACCGTATTTAGATCAGTGCTTTTAGATCAGGTATTGTGATCCTCGACCAGATCGACACCCACCACCGGGCGCAGCACGTGGGGCTTCTCGGGATCGTAAAGCGCGGAATCCTTGAAGTCACGGCCACGATCCAACGCCGGGCCGACTAGGATCAGCGCGGTGCGAGTGATCTTTTCGGCACGGACTTTCTTGCGAATATCCTTGATCGTGCCACGAATGAACATCTCGTCCGGCCAGCCGACGCGATAGGCGACGACCACCGGGCAATCCTCGCCATAATACGGGGTCAGCACGCGCTCGATCTCGCGCATGTTGCGCACAGCCAGGTGGATGGCCAGCGTCGCGCCGGTCTTGGCGAAATTCTCAAGGCTTTCACCCTCGGGCATCGAGGTCGACTGCATCGACATCCGGGTCAGAACGATGGACTGGGCGATTTCCGGGATGGTCAGTTCCTGCCCCAAGGCGGCCGCAGCAGCAGCGTAGGCGGGCACACCCGGAATGACTTGATAGTCGATCCCATCCGCATTCAGGCGGCGGATTTGTTCAGCAATCGCACCGTAAAGAGACGGGTCTCCGGAATGCACACGGGCCACGTCCTGCCCACGCGCATGGGCGGCTTTGATTTCGGCGTGGGTGTCGTCCAGCGTCATCGCGGCGGTGTCCATGACTTTCGCATCGTCAGGGGCGCAGGCGACAACCTGCGGCGGGACCAGAGACCCCGCATAAAGGCACACCGGACACTCGCCAATGACGCGCTGCGCTTTCAGGGTCAGAAGTTCGGGATCGCCGGGGCCGGCACCAATGAAATAGACGGTCATGACAGATCTCCATCAATGCGGCGGGCATAGCCGCGCGGGGTAAACATACGGGGGCCTTCGCCCAGTTGCGCCAGACGCGAGTTCGACGAGCCCACCAGCACCACGGTCAGCATGTCGACCTCGTCCACCTGCAATTCGTCCAGACGGCGATAGCGGATGTTCTCGGTCGGGCGACCAAGGTTCGAGGCCAGCATCACCGGCGTATCTGCCGGGCGATGCTTCAGCAGGATGTCACGTGCCTCGGCCAGCAGAGTGCGGCGCTTCATTGACACGGGGTTGTAGAAGGCGATCACGAAGTCACCCTCAGCGGCAGCGTGAAGGCGCTTCACGATATCCTCGCGGTGGGTCAGCAGATCCGACAGTGAAATGGCGCAGAAATCGTGGCCCAACGGTGCGCCTGCACGGGCGGCTGCACCTTGCAGCGCGGACACACCGGGTGTGGACACAACCTCGACCCGACGCGCTGCATCGCTGACGCCTTTTTCCTCGGCGGTACGGTCGAGGAGTTCGTACACCAACGCGCCCATCGCATAGATGCCCGCGTCGCCCGAGCAAACCAGCGCGACGTTCTTGCCCTTGCCCGCCTGTTCCAGCGCGTAACGGCAGCGATCTTCCTCGCCGCCCAGCGGGAAGTCCGAGCGGGTTTTACCAGCGGCCAGCGGGCCGATCAGGTCGATATACAGGCCATAGCCCACCAGCTCCTCGGCCTCTTGCAGCAGATGGCTGGCTTCCGGCGTGCGCCATGTGTGCTGGCCCGGCCCGATCGAGACAATGGACAGCTTGCCACGGGTGCGGCCACGCATCTCGGTAATGGGCTCGGGTGCACGCGCGATGGCGCATGTGGTGTTGGCGGTTTTGACCTTTTCGACAACCAGTTCGGCGTCCGGGCCAGCGGCGGCCAGCGCCGCACCTTCCGACACGCCGTGGCATCCGACCTCTTCGAACACGACGTCCGAGGGGTTCGCCAGACGCGCGGTTTCGGCTTCCAGTTCCTCTGCCGTGAACACGCGGAACGGCACGTCCAGACGGCGCGCCAAATCATTCATCGCGCGTTCGTCGGCTTTCAGGTCCAGCGAGGTGACGCAAGCGATGGCCTCGGGGGCGATATTGGCGGCGACCAGTTGCTCGGACACGTTCTGCCACAGCTCTTCGGGGTCCGCATTGCGCGCACAACCCACACCCAGCGCGAAGCGTTGCGGGTGATAGGCCAGACGCGTCGGGCCGGTCTCAACCGGAGCCTCGGTCACAACCAGTTCGACCGCGCCGCCCGCGTCATCGATGTCAAAAATGTTCTCGCCCACGATCGAAACGCCAGCGCCCGACAGCAGTTCTGCCATGGCCTCTTTCGCGTCCTTCTGGTTGGCCAGACGATAGCCCACCGGCGGCTCGTCCAGCGCCACGCCCATCGACACGTCACCTGCGGTGGTGACGGCAGCGGTGGCGTTGATCCCGGCTGCGATTTGAGTTGCCAGACGATTGGCCCCGCGATGCCCGCCCAGCAACGGCAGCACGGCGGATCCATCATCGGCGACGGCCACAACGGGCGGTTCGGCCAGTTTGTTGGCAAGGATCGGCGCAACCGCGCGGATCAGAATGCCCGCAGCGCAGACGCCGACGATGGGCGTGCCCGCGGCAAACAGCATCCGCACGTGATCCAGCGCGTTGGGGAAGAATGCATCGGCTTTTTCGACACGGCCTTCGCGGCCATGCACCTGTGCGCCCAACAGGGCAGCGACCTTATGGGCCAGAGGTTCGCCTGAAGCATTCAAGCAGATAACAACAGGCGTTACAGCCATGGGTCGGTTCCTTTCGCAAGCAGGATCATCGAGAAATAAGGGGCCTTTTCAGGGGCCTCGGACAGGGGCAGCACGACCTCTTCCGGCAGGCTGGCGCGTTCCACATAGGTGGCTTTCGCAGTCAGGCCGAGGTCATCAATCACGCTGCGGATCTTGGGCAAGTGACGCCCGACTTTCATGATCGCCACCGACTCTGCGCCTTCGATACGCGACCGAAGCTCGTCCTCGTCCAGCGGGCCGGGCAGCACGGTCAGGCGTTCGTTGCGCGCGACCAGAGGGCGTTGCGCCCGGGCGGCCACGGTGGTGATCGAGGTCACGCCGGGGATGATGTCGCAATTGAACCGATCCGACAGGCGGGCGAACAGGTACATGAACGAGCCATAGAAGAACGGGTCGCCCTCGCACAGCACCACCACATCGTCGCCCGCTTCCAGACGCTCGGCGATCTGCGCGGCGCCTGCATCATAGGCGGCTTGTGCCGGTGCACGCTCGACGCTCATGGGCACCGGAATGCGGATCTCGTCCGCGTCTTCCGCGATCAGGTCAGCGGCAATCGACCGGGCAAAGCTGTCTCCGCGCTCCAGCGCCGGATAGGCCACGACCTTCGCCGCCGCAATCAGGCGCGCAGCCTTCAGCGTCATCAGCTCGGGGTCTCCCGGGCCAAGGCCGATCCCATATAGGGTTCCGTTCATCGTTTAATCAGGCTCCATTGGGTGACAGGGCGCAGGGGCTTCCAACCGGACAGCGACCCCAGCGCTTCCGCGCGTTCCACAGACAGTTTCACCAGCTGTCCGCCATGTTTCTTGTGCAGCGCGGTCAGGCACATCTCGCTTTCGATGGTGACCGCGTTGGCGACCAGACGGCCCAGAGGGCGCAACGCCGCCCATGCGGCGTCGAAAGTTTCTTCGGTCAGGCCACCACCGATGAATACCGCATCGGGGGCATCCAACCCGTCGAGCGCAGCAGGGACCATGCCGTCGACAAGCTCCAGACGTGGCACGCCCAGCGCCAGCGCGTTCGCAGCCGCCATAGCGCGGCGTTCCGGTTTGGGCTCAATCCCGATGGCGCGGGCATAGCGCGCGCCACGCATCCATTCGACCGCGACCGAGCCACAGCCCGCCCCGATATCCCACAGCAACGCACCGCGCATCGGCATCAGCTTTGCCAGAGTGATCGCGCGGACTTCTTGCTTGGTCATGGTGCCGTCGGATTGGAACAGCTCGTCTGCCAGCCCCGGCACGCGCGGCAGAAGCGCGGCGTCAGGGGCGGCAACACAGTCTACCGCCAGCGTGTTGAACTCGGGCACCTCATGGTCCCAGCTTTCCGCCAGCCCATCGAAGCGTGCTTCCTTGTCGCCGCCCATGTGGGCCAGCACGGTCATGCGGGATTTGCCAAACCCACGCTCAGTCAGAAAGGCTGCAATCTGCCCGGGAGTCTCGGCGCCTGTGGTCAGGATCAGCAGGCGTGCGTCGGGTTGGATGAAGGCAATCATCTGCTCGACCGGGCGGCCATGCACGGTCAGGGTTTCCAAATCCGCCATCGACCAGCCCATGCGGGCGGCGGCCAATTGGAACGCGCCGACCTGCGGGTGGAAGACGATCTGTGATGCATCGAAATGACGGCCAATCTTGGCCCCAACCGAGAACCATAAAGGATCCCCCGTCGCCAACACCGCCACACGTTTGCCGCGCCGCGCTTCAAGTTCGGCAATCAGGCTGTTGAAGGGCGAGGGCCACGCAAGGCGCTCGGCCTCGGTGTCCAGCATCTCGTGATGGCGTTTGCCGCCCACAATGACCTCGGCCGCATCCAGAACCGCGCGGGTCGCAGGCGCCAGCCCGTCAACGCCATCTTCGCCAATGCCGATGATATGCAGCCAAGGTTGGGTCATGTCACTTGCTCCTGACACCAAGTTTCTTCGAAGAAACTTGTCCGTTTTCTTGGGAAGAAAACGGGATCATTTCTTTTCCTCCGGCAGTCCTGCCGCCAAGGCGTTCACAGCAGCCGATGCAATCGCCGAGCCGCCGCGCCGTCCGCGCAGGGCGACGAATTCGCAGCCACGCGAGTCGTTGGCCAGTTCCGCTTTGCTTTCGGCAGCGCCGACAAAGCCCACCGGGAAACCCAGGATCACGGCAGGTTTAGGCCCGCCCGCGTCGATCAACTCCAACAGGTGGAACAGCGCGGTGGGGGCGTTGCCCACGGCAACGACAGCGCCTTCTAGCTTATCCGCCCACAGCTCGACCGCCGCGGCGGAGCGCGTGTTGCCGATTTCCTTGGCAAGCGGGGGCGTGCGCGGGTCGTTCAGGGTGACGATTACCTCGTTCCCGGCAGGCAGATAGCGGCGAATAATCCCCGCGCCCACCATCTCGCAATCGCAAAAGACGGGCGCGCCGGATTTCAGCGCCTCGTGGCCGACCTGATAGGCGTTTTCCGAGAACGCCAGACGGTCCGCGACCTCGACCATGCCGCAAGCGTGGATCACACGGGTGGCAAGCGCCGCCATGCCACCGGGGAACCGCTCCAACCGAGCTTCGCGGCGCAGGGTCGCGAAGCTTTCGGCATAGATCGCCATCGGGTCGCGTTCATAGCGCAGAGGGGGACGGCCCGTGCTCATTTCGAGCGTGCCGATTCTGGGCCATGCGGGTGTTTCGCATGAGGGTATTCGGCGTGCACGTGGTCATGATCATGGTGATGATGATGGTCATGGTCGTGATCATGATGGTGGTGGTGATCGTGGTCATGATGGTGATCATGGTCGTGGCTGTGGTCATGATCGTGGCTGTGGTCATGATCGTGATGGTGGTGGTGATGTCCCATATACAGGCGGCATTCGCCGGTGCAGAACGTGTCACACAGCTTACAATCCGCCACGTTCGAGCCGGGCGCGGATGCCCCCTGCCCTTCGACGTGGTGGTGGTGGCTTTCCTGAATGGCGCCAACCTCGGCCTCGAAGCCCAGAACCTCGACACGGTATTTGCACATCACGCAGGTGGGCGGCGGGACGTCTGCAAAGGCGGGGTGCTTTTCGCGATCCTCGACAGAAATGGTTTTCTCTTCGCCGCCATCCATTGCCAGAACCTGCGTGCGATAACCACAGGTGCCGCAGTTCGGCGGGCGCACGTCGCCCAGCTGCTCTGTCACGCGCTCGGCGAAGGTTTCCAGCACTTTCGGGTGATCGTTCAGATAACCCGCTTTGACGAAATGGATGTCCGGGTTTTCAGAAGCGACCTTGTCGGTGAAGCCATAAATCCGGTCAATCAGGATGCCGGTGAACAGGAAATACGGGAACACGATGACGCGTTTATAGCCCAGCTTGGTCACGTGGTTCAGGCAGGGTTCGACCAGAGGGAAAGTCACGCCGGAATAGCCCACTTCCAGCCAGCCAAAGCCCATACCCTCCTGCAAGAGACGCGCCACCTTGGCGACGTTGCCGTTGGCGTCAGGGTCCGAGGCACCACGGCCGATCACCACAAGGCAGGTTTCCTCCAGCGGCACCTCGCCCTTCTCGGCATTGGCGGCGTCGACGGCTTCCTGAATGCGCGCACCGGCAGCGGCGATCATCTTGGGGTCCACGCCCAGTTCGCGCCCATAGGTGACGTCGATCCCGTGCTTTTCAGCGTAGGAATTCAGAACCGTCGGAATGTCGTTCTTGGTGTGCATCGCGGCAAACAACATGCCCGGGACGGCCAAAATGCGGTCACAGCCCGCTTCACGCAGACGGTCCAGCCCGTCGCGGATCACCGGGTTTGCAAACTCCAGATAGCCATAGTCGGTCATCCAGTCGTCCGGGAAATAGGCCGGAAGCTTTTCCGCTAGGACCGCGAACTGGTCCACCGCATCCTGGCTGCGCGAGCCATGCCCGCAGATCATCACACCAATTTTCGACACGCTCATGCCTCCTGCGGCTCTTCGTCTACAGCTTCTGCCTCGGCCTTGTCAGCGTCGGCATCTTTTCCCTTTTGGCCCTTCAGCGCCGCCCACAGGCCAATGCCTGCTGCCAGACCAATCAGGATAATCGCCCCAATATGGTCATGTCCTGCGACGTCTCCGATATGGCTGGGGTGGGCAATGGCCGGGCCGGCCAGAAGGCCAAGAACAACAAGAGCAAAACGGGTCATGCGGCATCCTTTCACGCATAAAGCGGGCGCAAAGAGGTTGCCTCTTTCGTTCAACGACGCTGCGTCTGATCCCCTAACTGGGTCGATCGTCTGCAGCCAACCTCTCTGGCCCTATGGGCTTCGTTGGGTTTTCTATAGAAAGCGTGTGGGATGGGCGCAATGGGAAAGACGGCACGGAAGGGCCGATTGGCGACATCTGGCGTGGGTTTTGGGGTGCGAATGCGGTCAGCCGCCCGTGCAACCGCGAATATCAACGCCACGCCCAGCCGCCAGTACGGTCAGACGCACGTCCGAGCGATTCAGCATGAAGGGCTTGCCCGAGATCGGCACAAGATCGGCCACCGTGGTCAGAACCCTGCCGTCGCGTTGCGTCGACAGGGTGTTCACCCACAGCGAGGGGTCTGTGGTTTCCACCACAACGACCTCACCCTTACCAACGCGGGGCATGTCGATGGATGCGGTCAGACGCAGCCCGTCCTTGATCGGCTCGACCTGACAGATGGCTTTGCGCAGTCCAGCTTCAGAAGCCGTATCGGGCCGCGCATTCAGCGCGCGTTTGATGGGACGCGCGGCCTTGGTGGCCTCGGCAGGCAGCGTGACCGAAATCTCGGCGTCCATCGGCATGCACACGTCTTTGCACACCCCAAGGTTCACCTTGCCAGTCAACGTGATGGGTTCTCCGTTCTGACTGGGTGTCAAGCTCATCGGCAGGACCAATTCATGCGAATAGCCGATGGTCTGCATCCCGGACGTCTCGAACACCTCGGGTACCGGCCAATGGAAGGTCACGCCCGCCAGATTACCCGACCCGCGCCAATCAAGACTTGGGGGGATACCGGCCTCTCCGGGGCTGCGCCAATAGGTCTTCCAGCCATCCGCCAGCCTCACCCGAAGCGCGGCCATGTGGTTGCCCGACGCATCCCGCCATCCCGGCAGAACGTCGATCTGCGCCACGTCTTCAAGCGCAGGCGGCGTATCCGTTTGCGCCGAAGCCGGAGTGCCCAGCGACAGCGCCCCAAGACAGGCAGTAAGGATGGCGTGTTTCATATTCATGCCCAAATACATAAGCAGCAAATCGCACATGTAAAATCACAAAATCCGGATAAGTTGTGACCAGCCCTTGCAAAGCGTCGGCCGGATCGCTTTTCTATTAGTATGAGCAACACCGAAAACACCGAAATGAACCTCAGCGGAAAGCTGTTGATTGCGATGCCCGGCATGGGGGATCCACGGTTCGAAAAATCCGTGGTGTTCATGTGCGCCCATTCGCCGGAAGGGGCGATGGGGCTGATCGTGAACAAACCGTCTGCCGAGCTGTCATTGGGCGATGTGCTGGCGCAGCTGGACATCGACGCAAGCTCGATCACCAAGGCGGGCAAAGTGTTTTTCGGCGGTCCTGTGGAAGGTGGACGTGGATTTGTCCTGCACTCGGGCGAATACAACAACGACGAATCGACCCTGAAGGTGGATGACGTTTTCTCGATGACCGCGACACGCGACATTCTCGAGGCGATGGCCCATGGCGAAGGTCCACAACAGGCCTTGGCCGCTTTGGGCTATGCCGGATGGTCGCCGGGACAGATTGAGGACGAGATCCAGCAAAACGCATGGCTGACCTGCGACGCCGAGAAGGCGATTGTCTTTGCCTCTGACGATGACGGCAAATGGACCGCGGCGCTGGCCCAACTTGGCATTGACCCCCTACTTCTGTCAGCAGAGGGCGGCCACGCTTGATCGCACCTAGTCTCGTGGGGCCGCCGCCCGACGCAAACGGTCATTGATCGCACGCCCAAGCCCATGATCGGGAATCGGTGACACGGCGATTGGCGCATCCCCATCCGCATCCAGCTTGTGCAGATAGCCAAACAGGTTCGCTGCAGCCTCGACCAGATCGCCCGAGGGCGACAGGTTCAGCGCGGCCTCGACCGGGCCAAATCCCAACAGACGCTCACCGGGCGCGACGTTTTCCGCATTCAGCCGCATCCGCGCGTTGGGCGCGTAATGTGATTGAAGCTGCCCCGGCGCATTGATGGCCTCATCCTGAGCTCGGCTCGCAAGCGGGCCACCCAGCGCGGCTTCAAGCGCTTCGACCGGCAGGCCGCCGGGGCGCAGCAGCGTTGGCTCGGGGTCAAGTCCGACAATGGTGCTTTCCAGCCCGACGCCACAGGGACCACCGTCCAACACCGCCTCGATCCGGCCCGACAACCCGTCCAGCACATGCTGCGCGGTCGAGGGGCTGATCCGCCCCGACGGATTGGCCGAGGGCGCGGCGACGGGCACGCCCGCGGCCTCTAACAACTGGTGCGCAAGCGGGTGCGCGGGCACGCGGATCGCGACGGTCGGCAGTCCGGCGGACACCAAGGCGGACAACGGCCCATCCGGCTTCAACGGCAACACAAGCGTCAGCGGCCCCGGCCAGAAGGCCATCGCCAAATCGCGGGCGACGCCAGACAGCTCGGCATAGTCCGTCACTGCATCGACCGACGGCAAATGCACGATCAGCGGATTGAAATGCGGACGGCCTTTAGCCTCAAAGATTCGCGCCACCGCCCGGTCATCCGTCGCATTGGCTCCAAGGCCATAGACGGTCTCGGTCGGGAAGGACACCAGCGCACCAGTGCGCAACAGCTCGGCCGCGCGGGCAATGCCGCCCGCGTCGTCCTGCAAATGCTCGGTTTTGAAGCTGCGCTCGGTCATGACGCTGCGTTTTCCTTTGCCCTTCAAATGACCTTCGGTAAGGGATCATCAAAGCCCTGTTAAGGGTCAATGTCCACGAAGCCAAGGATCGAACATGACTTATCGCGCCACAACTGATGACTTTCAATTCCTGTTCGACCACATCATTGGCTACGACGACATCGCCGCGACCGAGCTGTTTGCCGAAGCCTCGGGCGACATGGCGACCGCCGTTCTGACGGAAGCGGGCAAGATGTGCGAAGACAAGCTGGCGCCATCGCACCGTGACGGTGACCTGACCCCGGCAGTATTGGAAAACGGCGTTGTGCGTACCTCGCCCGGATTTGCCGACAGCTATGCGGCGATTGCTGAAGGTGGTTGGATCGGCATGGCCGCGGACCCGGAATATGGCGGCATGGGCCTGCCCCTGACCCTGCAAACCGCTGTGAATGACATGATGTCGGCGGCGAACCTGTCGCTGCAGCTTTGCCCGCTAATGACGCAGGGCCAGATCGAAGCGCTGGAGCATCATGCCTCGGACGAGCTGAAGGCGCTGTATCTGCCCAAGCTGATTTCCGGCGAATGGGCAGGCACCATGAACCTGACCGAGGCACAGGCCGGGTCGGACGTGGGCGCACTGACCTCGAAAGCCAGTGACAATGGCGACGGCACCTATGCGGTATCGGGTCAGAAGATCTTCATCAGCTGGGGTGACAACGACATCACCGAAAATGTCTGCCACCTTGTTCTGGCGCGCCTGCCCGATGGTGCGGCGGGCACTAAAGGCATCTCGCTGTTCCTTGTGCCGAAATTCATCCCCGATGCAGACGGCAACCCGGGCGAAAAGAACGACCTGCGCGTCGTCAGCCTTGAGCATAAGATGGGCCTGCACGGCAGCCCGACGGCTGTGATGTCCTTCGAAGGCGCAAAAGGCTGGATGATCGGCGAGCCGCACAAAGGCATGGCCGCCATGTTCACCATGATGAACAACGCCCGTCTGGGGGTTGGCGTTCAGGGTCTGGGTGCTGGCGAAGGCGCCTATCAGAAAGCGCTGGCCTACGCGCTGGAGCGCAAGCAGGGCCGCACGCCTCTGGGCGAAGATGGCACCGGCATGATCATTGATTTCGCCGATGTACGCCGGATGCTGACTCAGATGCGCTGCGAGCTGTTCGCCGCCCGCGCCATGGCTTTGTCGCTGTCCAAGGCCATCGACATGGCCACCGCAACGGGTGACGAAAGCTGGAAAGCCCGCGCCGCCCTGCTGACCCCGATCGTGAAAGCCTATGGGACCGAGACCGGCATTCTGGTCAGCCATCTGGGCGTGCAGGTCCATGGCGGCATGGGCTTCATCGAGGAAACCGGTGCTGCGCAGTACTGCCGCGATGTGCGTGTAACCGCGATTTACGAAGGCACCAACGGCATTCAGGCCATGGACCTTGTAGGTCGCAAGATGATGGACGGGGGCGATGCTGCCTTCCGCCTGCTGGATGAAATCGAAGCTCAGGCTGAAGGCGCCCGCGCCATGTTCCCCAACATGTCCGAAGCCGTCTGGTCGGCTGCCGAAGACCTGCGCGAAACCGTCGAATGGATGGTCGAGCAAGGCGACATGCAGGACCGCTTTGCCGGTGCCGTGCCGTTCCTGATGGGCTTTGCCCGCGTTCTGGGCGCGCATATGCATTTGAAAGCGGCGATTGCCGAAGGCGGTAACGGCGCGCGCACCGAACTGGCCCGCTTCCACATCAACCGCTTGCTGCCCGAACACACTGCACAGTTTACGCAGGCGCGTGCCGGGGCTGCTGGCCTCTATGCACTCAGCCCGGAAGATTTGGCCTCGTGAGCGACCTGACGACCGGAAAGCTGGACTTTCCTTTTCCCGACGCGCCCGCCGAGGGCGAGGCCATTGAGGTCGCAAAAGGCGTGCTCTGGGCACGCCTTCCGCTGCCTATGGCCTTGGACCACGTGAACGTCTTCGCATTTGAAGACCCCGAGGGCTGGACCATCGTCGACACAGGCTTTGATACCGGCAAGACCCGCCGCATCTGGGAAAAATTGCTGGCAGGCCCGCTGGGCGGCAAACCCGTGGTACGCGTGATCGTCACGCATCACCACCCTGACCACGTCGGGCTGGCCGGCTGGTTCCAGCGCGAACATGGCGCGGAACTGGTCACCACCCGCACAGCGTGGCTGTTCGCCCGGATGCTGCTCTTGGATGAGCAGATGGAACCGGTGGACGAGACGCTCGCCTATTGGCGCGCGGCGGGGATGGATCGCGAGGTTTACGAGAAACGCCTGACCGAGCGCCCCTTCAACTATGCCGACATCGTCGCCGACATGCCCCTAGGCTTCAAACGCATCAAGGAAGGCAGCCGCATTCACTTTGGCGGGCGCGACTGGGACGTGCGCATTGGCAATGGCCACGCGCCAGAACACGCGACGCTCTGGTCCACGGATGGGGAACTGGTGATCGGCGGGGACCAACTGCTTGCCACGATCAGCCCCAACCTTGGCGTCTATGCGACCGAACCCGATGCGGACCCGGTCGGCGACTGGCTGGAAGCCAATGAACGCCTGAAGCAATACGCGACCCCCAACCAACTGGTCCTGCCCGGCCACAAGCTGCCCTTCACAGGCCTGCCCACGCGGATGCGCCAGTTGATCGACAACCACCACAGCGCCCTGCGTCGACTGGAAGAGTTCCTGTCAGCCCCCCACACCGCTGGCGAATGCTTCCCGCCACTGTTCAAACGCGAGATTAAGGGCGGGGAATACGGGCTGGCGCTGGTCGAGGCCGTCGGCCATCTGAACCACCTTCTGCACGAAGGCCGCGCCATCCGCACTATGCGCGAGGATGGCGCGTGGGTGTGGAAAGCCGTCTAGGCTCTACACGCTTTTCTTGTCTAAAATATCCTGGGGGAGTGTGAAACCCGCAAGGGTTTCGCACGGGGGCAAAGCCCCTTAACCCCGCCCGCGCGGCACAACCTCGTATCCCGGCTCTTCTGGTTCATCATCTGTCATCTCGGCGGGAAACCCGGGGGCGGTGATGTCCAGCCCGGTGGCTTCCTCGAGACGACGAATGATGTCATCTGACTGCGCCCGCTCGCCATAGCGCGCGATCCCATCCTTGAAGATTTCGATCATCAGGGGCGAGATTTCCAGCGGCACATTGGCCCGGTCCGCAATGTCCTGAAACAGGCCGATATCCTTTTTCACAAGATCCATGGTGAAAGAGATGTCGCGCGACCCGTTCAGAATCACCTGACTTTCGGTCTCGTGAACGAATGACGTTCCGGACGAAATCTTGATCGCCTCGTATGTCGTCGCCAAGTCCAACCCGGCGGCTTTCATCGTCACCAATGCCTCGCAGCAGGTCAGCAGGTTGGCGGTCGCCAGATAGTTGGTCATCACCTTCAGAACCGAGGCCGACCCGAGCTCGCCCGTGTGCAACACGCGGCGCCCCAGAACCGTCAGGATCGGCAGCACGCGTTCAAACGTCGCCCGATCACAGCCTGCAAAGATCGAGATATTGCCCGTATCCGCCCGATGGCACCCGCCCGAGACCGGGCAGTCCACGGCCGCGCCACCGCGCGCAATAACCTCGGCGCCCAGACGTTTCACCTCGGCCTCGTCGGTGGTGGACATCTCAAGCCAGATCTTGCCCTCGCAGACTTCGTCCAGCATCTCGCTGACCACCGCGTTACACGCCGCGGGAGACGGAAGGCAGGTGATCACCACGTCGCACGCGCGCATCAAAGCTGCTGGATTGTCTGCCGCCTTGGCCCCGCGCGATACGAACCCGTCGACGAACTCGGAATTCAGGTCCAGCACCGTCAGGTCCTTGCCATTCCGCAACAGGCTTCCCGCCAGTTTACCACCGACATTCCCAAGCCCAACAAAACCGATTTTCATGCAAATCCTCCCTGATTTCCGGTCAGATTTTCAGCGGCGCCCCCACCTTTCTGTCCTGTTTCCGACATCCGACCAGATTTCCTCTGTTCAGTATATCGTGACGTGACGCCGGGCTTTGCCTGTGCAATCTTCGCAGAGTGTAACTTATGAAGAATGGTGCCTTATGTCCGACGACGCCCCTAAAACCCCAGCACGCCAACCGCGCGCGCATAATCTTGACTGTAGTGAATCCGGGCCTGTCGTGGTCGAGGATCAACCACTGCCTGCCAAAGTGGCGGAGACCCCGGTCGAACAGAAAAGCCCCGCGCAATGGGCCTATGAGCGCCTGATTCTCTATATCAAAAACTTCGAAGATCAGCTGGACAATGAACACGAAGTCGCCATGGGCTTTGCTGGTGGTGATGCGGGCGTTCTGCGGATCGAAGGGATCGGTTATTTCGACCCGGACATCATCACCTATTACGGGTCCGACGGCGAGGGCACAAAAACCCAACTGGTACAGCATGTCAGCCAGTTGTCGGTCATGCTGCGCGCCCTGCCCAAGCAGATCGAAAGCGCCGAACCGAACCGCATCGGGTTCCGGCTGGCGGCCCAGTTGGAAGAAGAATAATCGCAAACTGTATGACGAACAGAATCCGGGCCGTGACAGAGGCCCGGAAATCCGTTATTCGGTGCAAAACGCAAACTCAGAACAGGATTTGAACAATGGCTGAACACGTTCATGGCACCATGGAAACCAGCGCCCAGGAAAAAACCTATGCGGGCTTTGTAGCCACAACCAAATGGTCGGTCATCGTTATTCTGGCTATTCTGGTCTTCTTGGCCCTGGTTGGCGCCTAAGACCAACACCCAATCATAGTTCAGGTTCGAGGGTTTCATGGTACGATTGCTAGCAGTGCTATCGTTGATCGTCTCGCTTGCCGGCTGCGGTGGCGCAGACAACATCTTTGCCAGCGATCAAACAGTGGCGGATGCCGTATACCGGCATGACGGTCCGCCGACCCTCACCCTGTTCACTGTGATCTCGAAGGCGTCCGGCTCGGGCGCGCATTCGGCGCTGATGGTCAACGGCTCGCAGCGCGTGATCTTTGATCCGGCGGGGACCTTCCACCATCCCAACCTGCCCGAACGCCATGATGTGATCTATGGCATGACGGACCCGGCGGTGGACTTCTACATCGATTACCACGCCCGTGTGACCTATGACGTGGTCCGTCAGGACATCGTCGTATCGCCACAAGTGGCCGAAATGGCCAAACGCGCGGTCGAGCAATATGGCGCGGTCCCCAAGGCGCATTGCGGCCAGTCAGTCAGCGCCATCCTGCGCAGCCTTCCGGGCTTCGGATCGGTCCCGCAGTCCTACTATCCCAAGAAGATCATGAACGCGTTCGGCGACCTTCCCGGCGTGCGTGCGCAAACCTTCCAGGACGACGACCCCCATAAAGGCGGCGAGATCAGAACGCAGGGCATCTGACCCGCGCGTTATCCCAGCAGGAACAAAAGCCCGTAAAGCGTGGCGGCCCCAGACAGGATCGCTGCCAGAACGTTTTTGCTGAAATACCCCACGGCCAATGTCACAAGCGCTGCCCCCAGTCGCGCCGGATCAGGGCTTCCCTCTGTCGCGGCGGGCCACAAGACCAACGGGGCCACCAGACCCGGCAAGACCGCAACGGGCGTATAGCGAAGGTGCCGCAGCACCCATTCCGGCATTTGCCGATCACCTATTATCCCTAGAAAGCTGAAGCGGATCAGGAAGCTGCCGATCGCCATCGCGAAGATAACAAACCAGACTGTGGTGTGGTTTAGCTGGTCCATCACGCGGCCCTCCGTTCCATGTAGAGCTCGACCTGAGCGCCCACGATCATCGCACCGATCGCTGCCACCAACAGGCCCGAGCCATAGGGCATCCACGCCATCAACAGCGCCAACACGACCGAGGTCAGCGCCGACGCTACATGCGCCATCGTGCGCAGCGCGGGGGCGATCATCGCAAGGAACGTAATCGGAAGGGCGAAATCCAGCGCAAATTCAGGCGGCACCTGCGCGCCCGCGACCGCGCCAAGGTAAGATGCACCGTACCAGAACGGCGCCAAGGGGGCGACTGTCCCAACGTAGTAGGCAAACCGCTCGGGCACAGTCAGTTCGCGCTCGATCTCGAATTTGATCTGCGACAGGGCATAGGCCTGATCCACCATTAAATAGGCCACCAGCCCGCGCTGCCAGATCGGCGCACTGCCCAGATAGGGGGTCAGCGATGCGCTGTACATCGCCATGCGCAGGTTCACTGCCAAGGCGGTCAGGATCACGATCACGGTGGGGGCGTTCTCGGTCATCAACTGCACGGCCGTGAACTGCGCGGCCCCCGCAATGACTAAAATGGAAAAGCCCATAACCTCGGCCACATTCAACCCGGCTTCGGTCGCCACCACGCCGAACAGGGCAGCGAAGGGGATGATTACCAGAAGAAACGGAAGCGCATCGCGCGTTCCGCGCAGGAAATGTCGTTTCGGGTTGGACGCGGTCATGGGGAATTCCTAAGTTACCCCTAACGCTTACGGCGTCCGTGCAGGAGTTGCAATTGTCCACCGAACTCGATCTTTCCGAATACCTGATCGCCCCCGACCCCGGCGCGGCGCGATTGACCCGTGCCGTTGCGGGCCACGATGAAACCGGCGCGCCAGTGACCATCAATGTGGTCGAGGAACGCCCCCTGACCATCTTCCTAAATCGGCGCGAGATCGTGACCGCCATGACCATTGGTGACTATCCCGAGTATCTGGCGCTTGGATTTCTGCGCAATCAGGGGATGCTGTCGACAGAGGACCAGATCACGGGCGTCGACTATGACGACGACATCGACACGGTCGTCGTGCGCACGGCCACGGAAACGGATTACGAAGACAAACTATCCCGCAAGACCCGCACCTCGGGTTGTGCAGTGGGGACGGTGTTTGGCGACATGATGGAGGGGCTCGAGGGGCTGACCCTGCCCGCCGCGCCGGTGAAGACCTCGTGGCTTTATGCCCTGTCGCAGAAGATCAACCGCACGCCCTCGCTTTATCTGGAAGCGGGTGCGATCCACGGCACGGTCCTGTGCGAAGGGGATCGCCCGCTGGTCTATATGGAGGATGTGGGCCGCCACAACGCCGTCGACAAAGTGGCCGGCTGGATGCTGGATCAGAATGTCTCGGGCGCGGACAAGATCCTTTATACCACCGGGCGACTGACGTCTGAGATGGTGATCAAAACCGCGCAGATGGGCATTCCCGCGCTGGTCTCTCGCTCTGGCTTCACCGCATGGGGTGTCGAGATCGCAAACGAAATCGGACTGACCTTAATCGGTCGAATGCGGGGGCAGCGGTTTACCTGTCTGGCCGGAGAAAGCCGCCTGATCCGCGACGTGGATCCAGCCCACGTCACGCGTGAAGACAGCAAACACCGCCGCAAAGGGGCAGGCGCATGACCCGTCCCCTTGGCATCATTCTGGCCGGTGGGCTCGCCACCCGTATGGGCGGTGGAGACAAGGGACGCCTTCCCTTGGGCAACGGTACGCTTTTGTCCCACGTGATCGACCGACTGGCCCCTCAGGTCGACGGCATGGCCTTGAACGCGAACGGAGACCCCGTGCGTTTTGCCGACACCGGCCTGCCCGTTCTGCCCGACAGCATCGACGGCTATGCGGGTCCCTTGGCGGGAGTCTTGGCCGGGCTGGATTGGGCTTCTGAACAGGGCGCGACTCATGTGGTCTCTGCCGCCGCCGACACGCCGTTTTTCCCGCGCGACCTTGTGGATCGGCTGCTGATTGCCGCCCAGCGCGACGGCACCGACATCGCTTTGGCTGCCACGCTTGACCCGCAACGCGGTGCGATGCGCCAACCCACCTTTGGCCTCTGGCCGGTCGCACTTCGTGACGACCTGCGCGCGGCCTTGGAAGACGGCTTGCGCAAGGTCGTCCTCTGGACCGACAAGCACGGCGCGGCCATCGCCAGCTTTGCGCCCACGCCCTTTGATCCGTTTTTCAACGTGAACACCCCGGACGACCTTGCCCAGGCCGAACAGCTTTTGGAGACCGCCCCATGAAAATCTTCGGTGTCACCGGCTGGAAGAACTCGGGCAAAACCGGGTTGATGGAGCGTCTGATCGCCCATTTCACCGCGCAGGGTCTGCGCGTCTCGACCCTGAAACACACCCATCACGGCGTCGATCTGGAAAAGCCCGGCACGGACACACACCGCCACCGCGTGGCGGGCGCGCAAGAGGTCGTTTTGGCCTCCTCCGCCCGCATCACCACCCTGCATGAGCTGCGCGATAGCCCCGAACCACGACTGGCCGAGTTGATCGCGGGCCTGACCCCCTGTGACCTTGTGCTGGTGGAAGGGTTCAAAGGCGCACCGCATCCCAAGATCGAGGCGCACCGTGTAGAAACAGGCGAGGATTTGTTGGCACCAAGCAATGACACGATCCGCGCCGTGGCTAGCAATGAAGCCCTCCCTCACCTCGACCTGCCAGTCTTCGATCTGGATGACACCGCCGCGATTGCAGCCTTCATCGCAGATGTCACCGGCCTCGCCCCGCGCAAACCAAAGGGATTGAAAAACGACTGCTTCGCCCTGCCCCCCGGCGTCCATTGGACCCCCGTCGATGAAGCGCTAGAGACATTGCGCGACCGCCTATCACCTGTGGTCAGCACCGAAACCGTGCCCACGGCAACATCCCGTGGCCGGATCCTTGCAAGTGACCATTTGGCGGCCCGCTCCAACCCACCCGGTGCAAACTCCGCGGTCGACGGCTATGCTTTCGCCTATGCAGGACTGCCCGAAGGCGACGTGATCGAAATACCCCTGATGTCCGAGCGCGCCGCTGCCGGTGATCCCTTCACCGGCAGCGTCCCGATAGGCCACGCCATCCGCATCCTGACCGGCGCACTTCTGCCCGAGGGCGTGGACACCGTGGTCTTGCAGGAAGACGTCCAAGTCGATGGGCAAACCCTGCGCTTCCCCGCAGGCGTCAAACCCGGCGCCAATGCCCGCGCTGCCGGTGAAGATGTCGAGGCTGGCAAGCTGGCCCTGCCCGCAGGTCACAAGATGCGCGCGCCCGATGTCGCGCTTCTGTCCGCGCTCGGCCTGCCGCATGTCCAAGCCTGCAAACCGCTGCGCGTCGGCGTCCTGTCCACCGGCGATGAACTGGCCGAGCCCGGAACGACCACAGACACCGCCCGCACCTATGATGCCAACCGCCCGATGCTGCTGTCTCTGGCACAGGGCTGGGGCTATACCCCCGTCGATCTGGGCCATGTGGCCGACGACCGCGACGCCCTGCGCGCCGCCTTCGACATGGCTGCAACAGAGGCCGATGTCATCATAACGTCCGGCGGGGCCTCGGCAGGCGACGAAGACCATGTCTCAGCCCTGCTGAAAGAAACCGGATCGCTGCACCACTGGCGCATCGCGATCAAACCGGGCCGCCCTCTGGCGCTGGCGCAATGGAACGGCACACCCGTCTTCGGACTGCCCGGCAACCCCGTCGCCGCGCTGGTCACGACACTGATCTTCGCACGCCCTGCCTTCTCGGTCCTTGCTGGCGGTCCATGGCTGACCACGCCCGGAACCATGCTGCCAGCCGCTTTCACCAAATCCAAAAAAGCAGGCCGCCGCGAATATCTGCGCGCACGCCTAAACGAAAACGGCGAGGTGGAAGCGTTCAAATCCGAAGGCTCAGGCCGCATCTCAGGCCTTAGCTGGGCCACCGGACTGGTTGAACTGCCGGACGAGGCGATGGACATCACCCCCGGCACCCCCGTCCGCTTCATCAGCTACGACAGCCTCGGGATCACCTGACCCCCATCCTCTTGCCTTAAATACCTTGGGGTGAATGCGCGCAGCGCAGAGGGGCAAAGCCCCTTAATCACCGTGCCGCAAAAGCCGCTGCTTCTGACGGCCCCAATCCCGTTTGGCCTCGGTCGCGCGCTTGTCATGGGCCTTCTTACCCTTGGCAATGCCCACCTTCACCTTCACCAGACCTTTGTGGTTGAAATAGATGACCAGCGGCACAAGGGTCATGCCCTTGCGACTGGTCGCATTCCACATCTTCGAGATCTCGCGCTTCGACGCCAACAGCTTGCGCTTGCGGCGCTCCAGATGGCCCCAAGTGATGGCCTGCTTATACGGCGCGATATAAGCGTTGGTCAGGTAAAGTTCGCCATCCTCAACAGCCACATAGCTTTCGGCAATATTCGACCCACCCTGACGCAGCGATTTCACCTCGGAGCCCATCAACACGATGCCGCATTCGATGTCTTCCTCAATCGCATAGTCATAGCGTGCACGCCGATTGTCGGCGATCACTTTATAGTTGGTGTCTTCTTTTGCCTTAGCCATGTGCCGGATGTAGGGCTTGCGCCGCGAACTGTCCAGACCATCCCATCAGATAGACAAAGGGCCGCGACGATGCGCGGCCCCCGTAACACAAATCAATTGCCTGGATCAGTTGATCAGCCCGGCGTGACGCATGGCGGCATCAATGGCGGCCTTGGTCTCGTCCGTCAGGCCAACCAGCGGCGAGCGGACGTCTTCGGTGCAGCGGTCCAGCTTGGACAGCGCGTATTTCGCGCCACAGGTGCCCGGCTCCATAAAGATCGCCTTGTGCAGCGGCATCAGCTTGTCTGCGATCTCCAGCGCCTTGGCGAAGTCACCTTCCAGCGTTGCGGCCTGCATGTCCGCGCACAGACGCGGGGCCACGTTCGCGGTGACCGAAATGCAGCCCACGCCACCCTGTGCGTTGAACCCGTGTGCCGTAGCGTCTTCGCCCGACAGTTGGATGAAATCCGCACCACAGGTCATGCGCTGAAAGCTAACACGCGCCAGATCACCCGTCGCGTCTTTTACGCCCACGATGTTCTTGTGCTTGGCCAGTTCGCCCATGGTCTCGGGCGTCATGTCAACGACCGAGCGACCGGGGATGTTGTAGATCACGATCGGAAGGTCGACGGCATTCGCAATCGCCTCAAAATGCGCAATCAACCCCCGCTGAGTCGGTTTGTTATAGTACGGCGTCACCACCAGACCAGCAGCGGCACCAACACGCTTGGCGAACTCCATGAAGCGCAGGGCTTCGGCAGTGTTGTTCGAGCCCGCACCGGCAATGACCGGCACGCGGCCTGCGGCGGCTTCGACTACGGCTTCGATGACGGCTTCATGCTCGTCATGGGTCAGGGTCGGGCTTTCACCGGTTGTGCCCACCGGCACCAGTCCGGTCGAGCCTTCCTCGATCTGCCATTCGACCAAGCGTTTAAGCGCGTCGAAATCCACTGCACCGTTCTTGAACGGCGTAACCAGGGCAGGAAGAGATCCTTTGAACATGACACGCTCCATTTTGTCTGTGTTTCCAATCACGTCTGCGAAGATCTGCTGAATCGCCTCGCAAACGCGGCGGAAACTAGCCGGGTTCGACAGAAATGCCAAGTTTGTGTGTTGCGTGTTAGCGCCATAAAGCTAGGTTTTGCACATGAACAGGATCAAATCACGCCTTATCCCGGCCCTGACACTGGCCGCCAGTCTTGGTTTTGCTGCAAGCAACCCCGCTTTCGCACAAAATGCCGGGGCCGTTTCGGCCTTTGAAAAGGCTATTGAAACCGCGCGCGACGGCGATTGGGACACCGCCCGGACCCAAGCAGCACAGGGCGGTGCGCTGGCTGCTGACATATTGGAATGGCACCGCTTGCGGCAAAGCGAGGGCAGCTTTGCCGACACCCGCGCTTTTCTGGCGCGCCACCCTGACTGGCCCGGCCTGAAGCTTCTGCGCAAACGATCCGAAGAATCAATTCCGCGCAATCACACACCGGCCGAGGTTTTGGACTTCTTCCGCGACCAGCCCCCGCAAACCGGGCGCGGCGCATTGCGTCTGGCCGAGGCGCTGAAGGCCACAGGGAACGGGGAAGAGGCCAAAGCGCAGATCATCCTTGGCTGGATTTCGCTGTCTCTGGACGAAGACGAACACGATGCGTTTGTCTCGCGCTATGGCGATACGCTGAAATCCCATCACTGGGATCGGACAGATATGCTGCTGTGGCGCGGGGCGACAACCGAAGCGGGGCGTATGATACCGCTGTTGTCCACCGGCAAACAGGCACTCGCCACAGCTCGCATCGCGCTGCGCAAAAAGCAAAACGGCGTGGACGCGTTGATTAAGGCCATCCCTGCCAGCCTGTCAGATGATCCGGGGCTGGCCTATGAACGCTTCCTGTGGCGGGCCTCGAAAGGGCGCAATCAGGATGCTGTGGACTTGCTGCTGGAGCGGTCGACCTCGGCCCAATCGCTTGGCGCGCCTGATCGTTGGGGCAGTTGGCGCCGTGTCTTGGCCCGTTGGTCGATGCGCGATGGCAAGCCCAAGCAGGCCTATCGCTTGGCAAGCGCGCATCACATCACGGACGGATCGGATCGCAACGATCTGGAATGGTTGGCGGGCTATGTCGCGCTGCGAAAGCTGAACGATCCGGCCACCGCGCTAGAACATTTCCAAACCTTCCAACTGGGCGTCGAAACCCCGATCAGCCTTGGTCGCGCCGGATATTGGCAGGGCCGCGCTTATGAGGCGTTGGGGGATAAGGTCTCGGCCCAAGCGTCCTATGAATACGGTGCCGAGTTCCAGACCAGTTTCTATGGCCTTCTGGCCGCCGAGAAAGCCGGCGTTCCAATGGACCCAACCCTGATCGGGTCGGAGCCTTTCCCAGACTTCCGGCAGGCCAGCTTCTGGGGCGGATCGGTAATGGAAGCCGCCCGCCTTCTGCAAGCCGCGGACGAGCTGTATTGGGCCGAGCGGTTCTCGGTCCATCTGGCCGAAAGCCTGACCCGCGAAGAGATTGGACAGCTGGCTGCATGGGCCGAAAGCGTGAATGAGCCGCACCTGCAGGTCATGATCGCCAAGCAGGCCGCACGACAGGGCCACACCATCGTTCGCCCCTATTTCCCGACGCCCGATATTGGGCGCGGCAACCGCACCGTGCCCCGCGCCTTGGAACTGGCCATCGCCCGGCGCGAAAGCGAGTTCGACCCTTCGGTCGTCTCGGGCGTTGGTGCACGTGGTTTGATGCAGCTGATGCCCGGCACCGCGTCTGACATGGCCAAGCGGCTGGACATGCCCTATTCCAAGGCACGCCTGACCGAGGATCCCGCCTATAACACGCGACTGGGATCAGAATATCTGGCGAAATTGATCGAGGATTTCGACGGCAACCCGGTGCTGATCGCGGTGGGCTATAACGCTGGTCCCAGACGCTCGCAAAACTGGACCGAGAAGTTTGGGAACGTGCGTTCCTCGTCCGTAGATATCATCGACTGGATCGAGCACATTCCCTTCCGCGAGACCCGCAATTACGTGATGCGCGTCACCGAAAGCCTGCCTATTTATCGCGCGCGGCTGACCGGGAAAACGCAACCGCTGCGCCTGTCGAAAGAGCTTAAGAAGTAGCGCGGCGGCTGCGGATCAGGGTGAAAATGCCCGCCGACACAACGATCACCGCGCCGATCACGACATTGGTGTGCAAGGTCTCGTTGAAGACCAAGACGCCGATGAAGCTGACAAAAACCAGTTGCAAATAGGCGAAGGGTTGGACGGTGCTGGCCTCGGCAAACTCGTAGCACTTGATGAGCAGCCAATGGCCCAATACGCCGGTGCAGCACAGCAGCGCCATCCACGCCCAATCGCCCTGCGACATGGGCTGCCAGAACCAAATGCCAATGGCGGTCATCACCACGGCACCGATAATACCCGTCCAGAAAAAGCTGGTTTGCGTGCTGTCGGTCTTGGCTGCCAGCCGCGTCATCAAGCCGTAGACCGCGAACATCGCGGCCCCGAGCAGCGGAATAATTGCATAGGGTGAAAACACGCCCGTCCCCGGCTGCAGGATCACCAGAATCCCAACGAAGCCAACCGCGATCGCCGCCCAACGCCGCCAGCCCACATGCTCGCCCAGAACCGGGCCAGATAGGGCAGCCACCATCAGCGGGTAAACGGCGAAAATCGCGTGGCTTTCCACCAGCCCCAGCAACGTGAACGAAATCACCGTCACGCAGATTTCCAGCGCCAGCAACGCGCCACGAGAGATTTGCAGCCACAGCCGCGCGGGGCGCAGCGCTTGGCTCAGACCGCCATTGCGACGGGTGATCCAGATGACGAAGGCCGCAAAGAACCAATAGCGGATCATCACCACCATCCAGACGTTGTATTCCCCGCCCAAATGGCGCGAGATCCCGTCCTGCATCGCAAAAACGAAGGTCGTGGCGACCATCAGCCAGATGCCGATTTGATTGTTGCGATCCATTGCGTCCTTCTAGGGCCGCAATGTTCCACGGCTCATATGCCGCTTGCGCCCGTATCCGGATACACGTTCCACATCGAAACCCGCCGCGTCTAGGGCACGGCGCACAAAACCTGCGGCGGTATATGTCGCAAACGTGCCATTTGGCGCGGTGTGGATGCCAACCTGTGCCATAAGGTCCTCGCCCCACAGTTCGGGGTTCTTCGCGGGCGAGAAGCCGTCGAGGAACCACGCATCCGCCTTTCCATCCCAAGCCGCGAGGGTTTCGCGCGCGTCGCCTTCGATCACCTCGACCGTGAACCCGTCCAGATCAAAGCGCCGCGCTCCGTCAGCCCACGCCGTCAGGAAAGGCCCAGCCACCGCATGCGCCTCTGGGAAGGTTTGCAGGGCGCGGTCGATGTCGGCGGCGTCCATCGGGAAAGCCTCGAACGAGGTGAACCCAGCCCCCTCGGGCGATCCCGAAGCGCGCCACGCGATGAACGCGGCCAGCATGTTCAGACCGGTGCCAAAGCCCAGCTCGGCAATCTGGAAACTCGGGCGAAAGCGGTTAGCCAAATCATTGCCGTCGATGAAGACATGCCGCGTCTCGGCCAGCCCATCTTCAAGCGAGAAATAGGGATCGTCGAACCGATCCGCCACCGGCACGCCGCTGTCTTTCCACGTGATCGTCGCCGCGGTGGTCGTTGTCTGGCGCTTTGTCATGATCTGCCCTAGAACGCTTTTGAAACCTGCGCGAACATGAAGAAGGATAGCTCTGATGGCAATCGCTGATGTGACAGTTTACGGCGCGGGGATCTTTGGCCTATCGGTTGCATGGAGCTGCGCCAAACGTGGCGCGAAGGTGCGGGTGATCGACCCGAATGGGCCGGGCGCGGGATCATCCGGAGGTCTGGTCGGCGCGCTGGCCCCGCATGTCCCCGAACGCTGGAACGCCAAGAAAGCCTTTCAATTCGACAGCCTGATCATGGCGGAAGCGTATTGGGCCGAGGTCGAAGCGGTGTCAGGAAAATCCCCCGGTTATGCGCGGTCAGGCCGTTTACAACCCATCGCAGATGAACGCCTGCTGGACCTTGCCAAGTCCCGCGCGGCCGAGGCCGACACGCTGTGGCAAGGCAAAGCCGTGTGGCAGGTGCGCCCAGCGTCGGACTTCCCCGATTGGGCGCCGATCAGCCCCACGGGCTTCCTGATCTACGACACACTGACCGCCCGGATGAGCCCCCGCCGGGCAGGTGCCGCTTTGGTCGCTGCAATCCAAGCCAAGGGTGGCGAAGTCGTGACCGACGGCCCCTCGGAAGGGACCGAGGTCTGGGCGACCGGCTGGCAGGGCATGGTAAAACTGTCCGAGGAATTGGGCAAACCCGTTGGCAACGGTGTCAAAGGACAAAGCGCGCTTCTGGACTATGACGCCCGCGATATGCCGCAGCTGTTTGCAGATGCCGTGCACATCATCCCCCACGCGGATGGCACGGTCGCCATCGGGTCCACCAGTGAACGTGAGTTTGACGATCCATCCAGCTGTGACGATGCACTGGACGAGGTTATCGCCCGCGCCCGCGCCGCCTGCCCGGCCCTTGCAGACGCCCCGGTGATCGAACGCTGGGCGGGCGTCCGCCCCCGCGCCAAATCACGCGCGCCGATGCTGGGTGAATACCCCGGCCGCCCCGGCGCCTTCATCGCCAATGGCGGCTTCAAGATCGGCTTCGGTATGGGCCCGCGGGTGGGGGAGTTGATGGCGGATCTGGTATTGGAAGGCCGCGACGAGATCCCCGAAGATTTCCGGGTCGAGGCCAGCTTGTAGGAGCACATCCGCATGACACCGACACTAAGCTCACTGGATCACTTCGTCCTGACAGTCGCCAACATTGACCAGACAGCAACCTTCTACGCCAACGTGCTAGGCATGACTGCGATCCAGTTCAAGGTCGCCGATGGCACGGCCCGTTGGGCCTTGGAGTTTGGTCGTCAGAAGATCAACCTGCATCAGGCAGGCAGAGAATTCGACCCTAAAGCGGCGACCCCAACGCCAGGAAGCGCCGATCTGTGTTTTCTGTCGGACACACCGCTGGAAGCGTGGATGACCCATTTGAAGACACAGAACGTCGCGATCGTCGAAGGGCCTGTGCCTCGTACCGGCGCACAGTTTCCAATCCAGTCAATCTACATTCGCGACCCCGATGGAAACCTGATCGAAATCGCTGAGCGGCTTCAGGACTGATCCGCGGCGGCCCTCAGCTTCCCCATCAGCTTCACCAGATTGGCCTCGTAGCGCTCATTCGTCAGATTGCCATTTTCGTCGAATTCTTTCGAACTGCCCGCCACAGCGATCTCTGGCCCGATCACAAGCTTGGGCTGAAACGGCACCATTGCCGCCACCAAAGACGCCTGCGCCCGTTCTCCGCCCGCGCGACCTCCGGCGGCCGACATCACGGCAACAGGCTTGCCCTGCCAAGGATGAGGCTTCACCCGGCTGACCCAATCCAGCGCATTCTTCAAAACGCCGGTCAGCATCTTGTTGTACTCCGGCGTCGAGATGATCACCGCGTCCGCTGCTGCAATCTGCGCCGCCAGTTTCGCCACGCTTTCGGGGATCCCCTCGGCATCCTCAAGGTCGCCATCGTAAAGCGGCAAGTTCAAATCTGCCTCGACGTAATCCGCATCGCCATAAAGCCGCGCAGCATTTCGCAGCAAGAACCGGTTGGTTGCGTCTTTACGCAGGGAACCGGACATGCCAAGCAATTGGTGTTTGGACAAATGAACCTCCTTGTTCGCGTCCCAAGGATGTGGGGCGCGCGACATGAGAGGTCAAGATAAGACGAGACTTACCCATGCGCCACGGCGGACAAATCCTTGTCGATCACCTGAAAACTGAAGGCGTGAGCCGCGTCTTTTCCGTGCCCGGCGAAAGCTTTCTGGCCGCACTGGACGGGCTTTACGACAGTGGGATCGAAAATGTGGTCTGCCGTCAGGAAGGCGGCGCGGCGATGATGGCCGAGGCACATGGCAAGCTGACCGGCGCGCCGGGCGTGTTGTTCGTAACACGCGGGCCGGGGGCGACAAATGCGTCTTCCGGCATTCACGTCGCCATGCAGGACGCCACGCCAATGGTGGTGTTCGTCGGCCAGATTGCACGCGGCCACCGGGATCGCGGAGCGTTTCAGGAAGTCGACTATCGTGCTTTCTTTGGCCCGCTTGCCAAGTGGTCCTGCGAGGTTGACCAGACCGATCGCCTGCCCGAATACCTCGCCCGCGCCTTCCATGTCGCCCGCACCGGACGCCCCGGTCCCGTCGTGGTCGCCCTGCCCGAGGATATGCTCAGCGACGTAGCTGATGTGCCGGATCGCCCCGCCGTACCCGCCACGCAGGGCAACGTGTCCAGCGCGGACGCAGGTGCCATCATGGCCGCGATTGCGACCTCCGCGCGTCCGCTTCTGATCGCAGGCGGTCCGGGTTGGACGGCTGAAGCGGGTGCGGCGCTGATGGAATTCGCCGCCGCCAATGCCCTGCCCGTCGCCACGGCCTTCCGCCGTCAGGACTATGTCGACAACCGCCACCCGAACTATGTCGGAGACCTCGGCCTTGGCATTAACCCGGCGCTGAAAACCATGTTCGGCGCGGCCGACACGTTGGTCGTTCTCGGCAGCCGCTTGGGCGACATCGTGACTGGCAGCTACGAGATGCTGAACCCGATCCAGACCGGCAAGCGGATCGTGCATGTCTATCCCTGCGCAGAAGAGCTGGGTCGCGTTTATCACGCCGACCAAACTGTGCTGGCGACCGGCCCCTCAGCGATTTCGGCGCTTGGCGCGCAGCCCGCGCTGACCGCCACCCCGTGGGCGGAATGGACGCAACAAGGCCGCGCAGCTTATGACGCGTTCCAGACCCCGGTCGAGACCCCCGGCCCGGTCAAGCTGGAGCGCATCATGCACTGGCTGTCGGACACTCTGCCTAACGACACCATCATGACCAACGGAGCCGGAAACTATGCCACATGGCTGCACCGCTACTTCCGCTTCAAGGAATACGGCACGCAGTTGGCCCCGACCTCGGGCTCGATGGGCTATGGCTTCCCGGCCGCAGTAGCCGCCAGCCTGCAACATCCTGACCGCACCGTCATTGCATGGCTTGGGGATGGCGAATTTCAGATGACCCTGAACGAGATGTCGACCGCCGTGCAGCACGGTGCCAAACCCATCGCGATCATCGTGAACAACGGGCGCTATGGTACCATCCGGATGCACCAAGAACGCACCTACCCGGCGCGCGTCTCGGGCACGGATATGGCGAATCCCGATTTTGCGGATCTGGCCCGCGCCTATGGAGGCCATGGGGAAACGGTCACGCGAACGGAAGACTTCGAAGCAGCTTTCCGCCGCGCCGAAGCGTCAGGCAAACTGGCTGTCATCGAGTTGGTGGTGGACCAGCAGGTCGCCACGCCGGGGCTGACGCTGGATCAGTTGCGCGCACAGGGCGAGGCGGGGTGACCGCCACGCCCCGGCGCTAGGGATCAGCCCTTCGGCATCTCCATTAGCTCGGCCAGATGGATCGTGCCCATCTGGATGAAGCTGTTTTCACTGGCAATCGCCAAGGCCGTGTCCGCGTCCGGCGCGTTGATCACGCAAAAACCCATCATCGGCTGCTTGAACCCTTCGCGGTGGCCATCACCATCCACGGTCCATTGTGCCTTAAAGGGCGTCTCGGGCATTTCGAACACGTCCGCGTATTTGGCGATCCACGCCTTATACGCAGCCTGCATCTTAGCCTTCTGATCGTCGGGCACATCCGTCGGCTCGTGATAGGCCATGTAGAATCTCGGCATCGTTTCTCCTCCCGTTTAGGGGATCAGTATTCGACCCCAATCTGCGCTTTGATGCCCGACCGGAACGGGTGCTTCACCAACTCCATCTCGGTCACCAGATCGGCAATCTCGATCAGATCGTCCGAGGCATTGCGCCCGGTCAGAACCACGTGGGTCATGTCGGGTTTCTCTTCGACCAGGAACTTCACCACCTCGTTGATGTCGACATAGTCGTAGCGAATGGCAATGTTGATCTCGTCCAGCAGGACCATCTTGTTGGACGGATCGCGGATCAGCTCTTTCGACTTCTCCCACGCAGCCTGCGCCATCTCGATGTCGCGGGTGCGGTCTTGGGTCTCCCACGTGAAGCCTTCACCCATCGTGTAGAACTCGCAAATGTCGCTGAACTTGGCGTTGATCAGATCACGCTCGCCGCAATCCATGCCGCCCTTGATGAACTGCACCACGGCGCATTTCATATCAGCAGCGATGCAGCGGAAAATCATCCCGAACGCGGCCGAGCTTTTGCCCTTGCCCTTGCCCGTATGCACGATGATCAGACCCTTCTTGTCGGTCTTCGTCGCCATGATCTTGTCACGGGCGGCTTTCTTCTTTGCCATCTTTGTGGCGTGGCGATCGGGATCTACGGTCATTCTGGCCTCACTTCTGAATGTCAGACCAGTGTGAGAGCACATGCCACCAGATGCAAGTGCGGGCGCCCCGAAAATCAGGACGCCCGTCTATTTTGGCCACCGTGAGTGGTATATTACTCGGCTGGTACGGCCGAACTGTGTACGCGGCCAAAATGCTGTTTGTTCAAGCGAACAACCAAGACAATCATGGCCATTTGGAACGCAATCGCAATGGCGGAAATCACCCAGTACATGACCGAGAACTTGTCGACCACGCCAGCTTTGACCAGACCAGAGTTCAGGAAGAACTGCAGCAGAACCGACAGGGCAACTCCCGGGCAGACCAGCGCATAGGAACCGGGCGAAGTCTCGTTCCCGAAGACAAAGCTTTTCCAGTAGCCAACGCGCGACAGCACAACCAGACCCAGTAGCCCGAACAGGACCTGTACTGCCATCAGGCGGGCAAGGAACACCATGGTTTCCGCAGCCGAGCCATGGACGTCAAAGGTGGCGTGCAGGCCGTGGTCTTGGCGCAAGAACATGATGCCCAGAATGGTCATCAGTGGGATAACAATCATCAGGGTTGGGGCAGCTTCCTTGGCAGTGCCGTGATGCAGCATCGAGTTGAAGGCGGTGAACAGGGCCAGAGCGGCATAGACAATCGCTGCTGTACCAAAGAAGGTCGAGCCAACCAGCGATACGCCCACGACGATGGTGTTTGTGCTCATCGCGGCGGGGGCAGCAAAGCCAACGGCGGTCATGGCAAGCGCAAAGGACGGCAGCATCTGTGCAAAGCTGTTATGGGCAGTCACATCGAAGACACCACCTTTGGACAGAACACGACCAAGGAAGTCACCGATATAGCTCAGCGCCAGAATGCCGATGGCAAGAAAGGCCGCCATGGCGAAGGGGAACAGGTATTCCACGATCGACCACAGGCCGGGCACGAAGACCAGACCGGCGACGAACAGGCCGTTTACGCTCATCGCCAAGGCCAGCGGCATGGCAAGGATGGTGGTCTCTGCGTTCGAGTTCTTCAGCGCGGTGTAGGCATCTGTTTTGCGGAAGGCCGAGAATCTCTTCAGGTTCCAGATCAGGTATTTCAGGTTCAGGAAGACCATGGCGGCAATCCCGGCCCACGCCACGGCGATGGCAACCTTGATGCCCATCGATCCGGTGGTGAAGGCGGACATAATGTCCTCAAAGACCGGCACGGGCTGGCCCGGGTGTTTCACCCAGAACATCAGGTACATGAAGAAGGTGACCGACAGGCCACCGGCCCCGACCGAGGCCAGGAAGTAGAGCGGCGAATATTTATCCGCGGGACGAGAGGTTTGCATCGGATTTCTCCATTCATATTCGTTTTCTTGAATATCTTATAATTGCAATTGCAACAGTTCGCAAGCCCCTGCCCGTGTACAGGTTGTCGCGGGGTGAATTTGCCCGGATTTACCGATTGTTAACCAAGACACCGCAATCTGCAGAGGAAGGAGACCCAACCCATGCGCCTTGTCCATTCCCTTGTTTTTCTGAGCTTTACGGCCCTCGCCGCCTGCGACAGCCCCAGTCCGCAATTCATGCATCGCGACACTGCAACCACGCGGGTCGAGGTCGAGGGCTCTACCTTTTCGGTGCATCAGCGCGAAAACTGGGTCGAGGTCTATCGCATCGGATTCGAGGCGCTGCCCCGCGTACCGGTGATTCTGGCCCGGGCGAAAATCGCGATTGAGCAGGCCACGGGATGTAAGGTGGTCAAAGGGTCTTTGACAGGGGATCAGGCCATTCAACGCGCCAAGATCGACTGCGACGCGGCTTAATCGACAGGCTTAGGCGTCACAACCTTGGAAAACTCGAATGACGTTGGGCGATCAAATCCCGGATGGCTGTACGCAGCGGTTTTGGTAAAGCCCAACCGTTCGAAGGTGTGGTGGTTCTCGACCAACTCGACCCGCGTTTTCAGACGCAGAACCGACAGGTGTAAAGCACGTGCACGTTGTTCGGCCAGATGGATCAACGCCCGTGACAGCCCGTGCCGCTGCGCGTTTGGATGGACCGCAAGTTTACCAAGATAAAGCTCGGGCGGATTGGCGTCGGGGCGCGGTGTCAGAAACACGCAAGCCTGTTCGTCGATCACCCAGACCTCTCCTGTCCGGACCTGTGCGGCGATCCCATCCTCGGTCAACTGATGCAAAGAACTCGGCGGATCAATCCGCCCCTCCATCCCAGCGAAGGCGGTGCGAAGCAGCGCCAGAACTGGCGCCATATCTTCGTCCGACCTAAGCCGTCGCGGGGTCACCGGATCTGGTCCAGCATCGCCCGGGCCGAGTTTGACCGTGGCGTCCAAAGCCCGCGTTCGATCGCTTCGCGCAGACGTTCGGCGATTTCCTTCAGCGCCGGGTCGTTATGTTCCTCGATGAACTCGCGGGTATCGTCATCCTCGATGAAAGCGCTATAGACCAGATCGAAGTGATGGCTGCGCACCGCGCCCGTCGTGGCCGCGAAGGCGAACATATAGTCGACCGTCGCCGCGATCTCGAACGCGCCTTTATAACCGTGGCGTTTCACCCCATCGATCCATTTCGGGTTCACAACGCGGGACCGGACCACACGACCAATCTCATCTTCCAGCGTACGGATCACCGGGCGCTCGGGACGCGAGTGGTCGTTGTGATAGATAGGGCGATCGCGACCCTGAAGGGTCGACACCGCCGCAGCTGCGCCACCTTCGAACTGATAGTAGTCGTCGCTGTCCAACAGGTCGTGCTCGCGGTTGTCCTGGTTCTGGACGATGGCCTCGACCTGACCCAGACGCGCCTCGAACCCTTCACGATCGCGGGTGCCTTCGCTGCCCGCGCCATAGGCATAGCCACCCCATTCCAGATAGGCCTCGGCCAGATCGGCCTTGTCGGCCCAAAGGCGTTCATCAATCATCGCCTGAAGACCCGCGCCATAAGCTCCGGGTTTCGAGCCATAGACCCGCGACGTCCCCTCGCCCGCCCGCACACGCGCGGCGGCGGGGTTCACGTCATTAGGTTCATCCATGGCCTGCACAGCGCGTGCGGCGCTATCGACTAACGAAATCAGCTGCGGAAAGGCATCGCGGAAGAAGCCTGACACACGCAGGGTCACATCCACGCGCGGACGGCCAAGCGCCGAGGACGGGATCACCTCGAACCCGGTCACGCGGCGGTTGGCGCTGTCCCATTTGGGTTTCACGCCCATCAGCGCCAAGGCCTGCGCGATGTCATCGCCGCCGGTGCGCATGTTGGCGGTGCCCCATGCCGTTACCAGCATCGAACGTGGCCAGTCGCCATGGGTCTGTAGGTGCTTGTCGATCAGCAGGCTGGCTGATTTCCAGCCCAACGCCCACGCGGTCGGCGTCGGCACAGCGCGGCTGTCGACCGAGAAGAAATTGCGCCCCGTGGGTAGTACATCCAAACGTCCGCGGGTGGGGGCGCCGGATGGCGCAGGGGCGACGAACTGTCCAGCAAGGGCGGTGAGAAGCCCCTTCCCCTCGTCCGGCCCACAGGCCCGCACCGAAGGCAAAACCTGCGCATGATAGGCGTCAAGAACCGGACGCGTTGCAGCGAACTCCTCCGGCACCTCATCCCATTGAACAGCGGCCTGCGCCAGCAGCTCCAGCCGCTCGACCGTGTCGCCATTGCTGCGCCACTTGCCTGCTTCAATTGCCTCAAGCCGCGCATGACGTGGGCCGTCATATGTGGCCGCCATATCGCAATCGAGCGGGTCGATATCTACGCCGCAATCTGCCGCCAAAGCCCGGATCAGTGACGCATCTCCGCCCCCGCCTTGCCCGCGCGGCACGCGAACCAGCGCGATGCCTAGATCACGCTCCAGATCCCCGGTCGGAGACTGCCCGAACACGTGCAAACCATCCCGGATCTGCGCTTCTTTCAGCTCACATAGGTAGGCGTCCAATTTCGCCAGATCGCTGTCCTCATCCTCGCCCGACATGCCCACATCGGCGTCCAGCCCGGTGGCTTGGGTCAGCGTCAGGATTTCACGACGCAGATGCACGATCCGGCGGGGATCGACGCCAGCAGCCTCATAGTATTCGTCCACCAGCGCTTCCAGATCGCGCAGAGGCCCATAGGTTTCAGCCCGTGTCAGGGGGGGCGTCAGGTGGTCGATGATCACGGCCTGCGCGCGGCGCTTGGCTTGCGTGCCTTCGCCGGGATCGTTCACGATGAACGGATAGACATGGGGCATCGGGCCCATCACAGCCTCGGGCCAGCAGGTTTCGGACAGGGCGACAGCCTTGCCCGGCAGCCATTCGAGGTTTCCGTGCTTGCCCATATGCACCAGCGCGTGCGCGCCAAAGACGTGACGCAGCCAGAAATAGAAGGCCAGATAGTTGTGTGGCGGAACAAGATCGGGCGAGTGATAGGTCTCGGTCGGGTCGATGTTATAGCCACGCGCAGGCTGTACGCCGACGACGACGTTGCCGAACTCCAGCACCGACAGAGAGAACGACCCGCAGTCGACGTCACCCGGGGTGAAGAATGGGTCTTGTTCAGGTTTGCCCCAACGGCTTTCAATCGCCTCGCGCATCTCCCATGGCAGTTGGCCGTAGTTGATCTGATAGTCGGACATTGGCATGGACACGCCGCCCGTACGGGCGGCCCGATCGGTCAGCCAGTTGGTCGGCCCCGCCATCACCGCCTGCATCAACGCATCGCTGTCCGCAGGTGCGTCCGCAACTCTGTACCCCTGATCCGCCAGCAGCCCCAGCGCGTGCATCACGGCGGCAGGCGTATCCAGCCCCACGCCGTTGGCCAGACGCCCATCCTTGTTGGGATAGTTCGCCATGATCAGCGCGACTTTGCGGTCGCCCGTCGCAGCACGCCGCAGACGCGCCCAGTTAGCGGCAAGTTCCGCCACGAACTGCACCCGGTCGCCCAGCGCCTTGTAGGTGGCAATGGGGCATTCAGTGGCCTCGTCAAAGAAAGCTTCGCCCTTGAAGGAAATCGCGCGGGACAGGATGCGGCCGTCCACTTCGGGCAGGGCTACGTTCATCGCGATGTCGCGCGCAGACAGTCCGGTCAGACCCTCGGCCCATGCCTCTTCGCTGGACCCAGCCAGCACGACCTGAAACACCGGCGCCGCGTTGCACCACGGGGCTTCGAACGGGTTCTGGCTGGGGGCATCGCCTGCATGCGGCGATCCGACGGCGAAAGAGGTGCAGTTCAGGATCACGTCGAGCGCGGCCTCGGCAAACAGGCTTTCCAGCGTCGCGACGGATACCGGGTCTTTCAAAGACGCCACGAACACCGGCAGCGGGTTCAGCCCCTGACGCAACAGCGACTTCACCAGTCGATTGATCGGGTTCAGCCCCGCGCCTTGCACCAGCGCGCGATAGAAGACGACGGGCACAACGGGGGCGCCGTCGGTCCACATCTCTTGCGCTGCGGTCAGATCCGCGACGCCTGCGCCCGGCCAGTAGACTCCCGCACGCAGCAGGGGGCGTGCGGCTTCGGGCTTGTCGCCGCCGTCCATCATCGCCTTGGCATAGTCCAGGAACCCAACCGAGTTTTCCGGCCCGCCCTCGACCAGATACGCCCAAAGCGCATCGTAATCTTCATCGGACACGGTCGACAGCGCGCGCAGTTCGGCGTCCGGCTTGTCATCGCCCGGCAAAAGCGCCAAAGGCACGCCCGCGTCGCGAAGATGGGCGGCATATTGCTCGGCCCCATATTTCCAGTAACCGACACCGCCAAGCACGCGTGCCACAACCAGACGGGACTTCGTCGCGCAGTTGTCGATATGCAGGTCCACTGACATCGGGTGCGCCAGATGCATCATGTTGGCCAGACGCAGACCGGGCGCGTCCGACATCTCGGCCCGCGCTTGGGCCAGCCCTGCAAGTTCCGTGTCTGCGGCAGAAATGAACACCAAATCCGAGGGTGTCTGCCCCAGATCTACCGGTTCTTTTCCGTCATCAATGCTGCCCGGAGTAGCTGCCAGAAGATGCATATCGCGTCCCTTGCGTTAAGATGTTATGGACCGGGCAAACAAGACCCAATCAAGGTGAACCTTATGGATTATAAAGCTGCCGGCGCGCCGAAGCCTGCGAAGGGAAATCCCCGCCATTCCGAACATAATGCCCGTGGAACCGCGAAGAATCCGCTGAACCGGAAGGACGACAAATCGGCGCTTCTGGCCCGGATGAAAGCGGCTGCCGAGCAAAGCAAAAAAGACTGAGCGCCACTCACAGCTCTTTCTCCATGAAGAGAGAGCTGTTTGCTTCGGGGTAGTCTCCGAACGGACCGCATTTGGTAAATCCGGCCCGTTCGTACAGACGGTGCGCCGCATAGAGCACATTGCCGGTTTCCAGTTTCATGGCCGCGTGGCCTTGCGCACAAGAGGTGGCTTCGATCTGCTGAAGCAGGGCTTCACCCACGCCTTTCCCGCGCGCGTCTGGCGAGACGAACATGGACTTCACTTCGCCATATTCGCCTTTATCGGCCAGTGCGCCAGTACCCAACACCACGTCGCCCTCGCGCGCCACGAAGAACGAGATTTCGGGCACGCAGAGGTCGTCGATATTCAGAAAGAAATTGTCCTCGGGCGGAAACAGGCTCTCCATCAGGGCATGGCTTTGCTTTAGCAGCGCCGTGGCCTGAGGATCGCGCGGATCGCCGGGAACAACGTCAATCGTCATGCGGTTAGCGCCTGTTCGATCGCTGCGCGGTCAAGACCCGACTGCCCAATGACCACCAGACGCGTTTCGCGGGTCTGGGTGCCGAAGGGCTGATCGAAATAGGTGTCGACGCGGGGACCAACCGCCTGCAGCGTCAGGCGCATCGGTTTGCCTGCGACGGCGGCAAAGCCTTTCAAGCGCAGAATGTTGTTGGCCCGGATCACGTCGGCGACTTTCTCGGCAAAGGTTGTGGGGTCGGCGACCTCGCCCAATGTCACCACGAAGCTTTCAAACGCATCATGGTCGTGATCGTGGTGATGATGGTGGTCATCATCGTGATCATGGTGATGATGGTCGTCGTCATGGTCATGGTGGTGGTCATCGTGGTGATGATGCCCCTTCTCATGCAGCGACAGGCGGGCGTCCATGTCATCCTCGGCCCCCATGCCCTGCCCCAACAGAACCTCGACCGGCAACGCGCCCATGGTCGAGCGGACAACCTGCACGCCATCACGGCTTTCGTCGGCCAATCGCGAGACCAACTGATCCGCTTCGCCTTCCGCCAGCAGGTCGGATTTGTTCACGACGATCATGTCTGCGCAGGTCACCTGATCCTTGAACAGCTCGGACAGAGGCGTTTCGTGATCCAGATTCTCGTCAAGTTTCCGTTGCGCTTCCACGGCATCCAGATTTGACGCGAACTGACCGTCAAACACGGCCTTCCCGTCCACAACGGTCACAACACCATCCACGGTCACGCGGGTCGAGATCTCGGGCCATTGGAAGGCACGGACCAGCGGTTGCGGCAGGGCCAGGCCCGAGGTCTCGATCACGATGTGATCGGGCGGGGTGTCGCGGTCCAGCAGCTTTTCAAGCGTCGGAATGAAGTCCTCGGCAACGGTACAGCAGATGCAGCCGTTCGACAGCTCCATGATGTCATCCTCGGTGCAGGTCTCGTCTCCGCAGCCCTTGAGGATGTCACCATCGACGCCCAGATCACCAAACTCGTTGATGATCAGCGCAATGCGCTTGCCCTTGGCGTTGTCCAGCATGTGACGGATCAGGGTCGTCTTGCCCGCGCCCAGAAATCCGGTAACCACGGTGGCAGGAATCTTTGCTTGCATCTTATCCTCCTTCGCCCGTCTCCCCGACGGGTGGGTTGCATGATCGCATGGCAGGTCTCCTGGCTTTGCGGGTCGAAGCGCGCCGCCGCCTTCCCGACCCGAAGGTCAGTGGCGCTGGCGGGCGCTCTCCGCTTACAGTCGCGGGGGCGGCTGCACCATCAGACCCCGGATTGGGTCGTCCCCGGTGCATTCCCTTTTGTCCCAGTGGGAACCATGCAGAACGTCTTTGCCGTGCAAGGGGGCAAAGGGTCAAGATCGAAACCGACCTCGCAGGCGGGAATGGCGGCAAGACAAACAGGTGCCCAAGGCATCAAATGCAATATCTTGTGGATAACTTGCCCATTTCGACCACATATCGGTCACCACCGTTGACTCCCGCATATTCCGTTCGAACAATCGTTGAACAGTAAGAATCAATTATGAGGCAGACCGCTTGCGGTTTTCAAAACTCCGTCTGAATGGCTTTAAAAGCTTTGTAGACCCGACCGATCTGGTGATCGCGGACGGGCTGACGGGAGTTGTGGGGCCAAACGGCTGCGGTAAATCCAACCTGCTAGAGGCCCTGCGCTGGGTCATGGGCGAGAACCGCCCGACCGCCATGCGTGGCGGCGGGATGGAGGATGTGATCTTCGCCGGTGCGGCCTCGCGCCCCGCGCGCAATTTTGCGGAAGTCTCGCTGCTGCTGGACAACAGCGAACGCCTTGCCCCTTCCGGATTCAACGAAAGCGACAATCTGGAAATCATACGCCGGATTACCCGCGACGCGGGCTCTGCTTATAAGGTGAACACCAAAGATGTGCGCGCACGGGACGTCAGCATGCTGTTCGCCGACGCCTCGACCGGGGCGCATTCGCCGGCGCTGGTGCGTCAGGGGCAGATTTCGGAACTGATCAACGCCAAGCCCAAAGCGCGTCGCCGCATTCTGGAAGAGGCCGCTGGCATCTCGGGCCTGTATCAGCGCCGCCACGAGGCCGAGCTGAAGCTGAAGGGCACTGAAACCAACCTTGCCCGCGTGGATGATGTGATTGAGCAATTGGCCTCGCAGCTGGGGCAGTTGGCCAGACAAGCCCGCCAAGCCGCACGTTACCGCACAATCGGGGACGACCTGCGCCGCGCCGAGGGGCTGCTTCTCTATCGTCGTTGGAAAGAAGCCGACGCCGCCCGCGCCGACGCCCAAGCCCAGCTGACCGAACGCGTAAAAGCCGCCGCCGCGGCCGAGGGCGCCTCGCGTCAGGCCACGAAAACCCGGCAAGACACCGAAGACCGCCTGCCGCCGCTGCGCGAGGAAGAGGCCGTTGCCGCCGCCATCTTGCAACGTCTGCAAGTTCAGCGCGACCAGCTGTCGGATCAGGAAAGCCAAGCGCGCGCACGGATCGAGACGCTGACATCGCGCATCGCGCAATTGGCCCGTGACATCGACCGTGAAAGCGGGCTGAACAAGGATGCGGGCGAGACGATTGAGCGTCTGGAATGGGAGCAGGCGCAGATCGCCAAGGCATCCGAAGGGCATGCTGATGCGCTTGAAGCCTCCAACGCGGATGCCCGCGACAGCGCGGCAATCTTGCAGGAACGCGAAGGCGACCTAACCCAACTGACGGAAGACGTCGCGCGGCTGGCCGCGCGCCACCAATCCGCCCACCGCTTGCTGGATGACAGCCGCAAGACGCTGGAAAAAAGCGAAGGCGAGGCCACGCGGGCGCGATCCGCGATGGACGACGCAAAGGGCGCGGTTGATAAAGCGGCGGCTGATTTTGAAGCGGCTGGCGTGGCGCAGAATTCTGCGGCCAAGGCTTCGGAAGACGCTGAAGCGGCGCTTGTGGCGGCCGATGAAGCCCGTTCCGAGGCACAATCACGCGAAGCAGATGCCCGCGCTGCGCGATCATCTGCTGAAGGTGAAGTGAACGCCCTGCACGCCGAGGTTCAGGCGCTGTCCCGTCTGGTCGAGCGCGATGCGTCTGAAGGGTCGCAGGTGCTGGATACGCTGCGCGTGAAGTCGGGATACGAGAAGGCCTTGGGCGCCGCGCTGGCCGATGATCTGCGCGCGCCAGAGGTCGAGGGCGAAGCGCCCTCGGGCTGGGCGCTGTTGCCCGGATATGCGCAAGCGCAATCCCTGCCAGATGGCGTGAATGCGCTGTCCAACTATGTCACCGTGCCCGAAGTTCTGGCCCGTCGGATGAGCCAGATCGGTCTGGTCGCAACCGAAGACGCCGCCCGCCTTCAGGCCCAATTGAAACCGGGGCAGCGCCTTGTCTCGATGGAAGGCGATCTGTGGCGTTGGGATGGGTTCCGCGCGGGGGCCGAAGACCAGCCGTCGACGGCCGCGCTTCGGCTTGAACAGCTAAACCGCCTGCAGGAACTAAAGCAGGATCTGGAGGAGGCCACCGCCCGCGCAGATGGGGCCCGCGCCGCCCATGACGTGCTGAAAACCCGGCTGGTGGAAACGACCGAAGCCGACAAGCGCGCCCGCGATGATCGCCGCGATGCGGACCGCGCCGTGACCGAGGCCAATCGCGCCCTGTCGCGCGCCGAAGCCGATCGCAACATCGCGGAAGGCAAGCTGGAAAACCTTGGGCTGGCCTTGAAGCGCCACGAGGAAGAAGCCATGGGTGCGCGCCAGCGGCTGGCGGAAGCTGAAAAGGGCGTTGCCGATCTGGGTGATCTCGATGCCGCCCGCACGCAGGTGGAAGAGGTCAAGATGGCCGTGGAAGCCGCGCGCATGACCATGATGTCCAAGCGCTCGGCCCATGACGAGCTGCGCCGCGAGGGCGAGGCACGCATCCGCCGCAGCCAAGAAATCACCAAGGAAATCTCGGGCTGGAAGCACCGCCTGGAAACCGCTGGGAAACGAATTGCCGAACTGGACGAGCGCAAGACGGAAAGCGAAGCCGAGCTAAAGGACGCCCAAGCCGCGCCGGATGAACTGGCCGCCAAGCGCGACGAACTGGCAGATGCGATTGGCGAGGCCGAGACCCGGCGCAAAGCCGCAAGCGACAAGCTGGCTGAAGGCGAAACCGCCGAGCGCGAGGCCGCCAATGCCGAGCGCGAGGCCGAACGCGCCGCAGGTGAAGCCCGCGAGGCCCGCGCCCGCGCCGAAGCCCGTGCAGATGCGGCGCGCGAAACCGTCGCGCTGGCCGCTGAGCGCATTCAGGAAGAGATGGAGACCACGCCGGACGCTCTGCTGGAATCTTTGGACGCGGATCCCGAGAAAATGCCGTCGTCTGAGCAGATCGAACACGACGTAAACCGTCTGAAACGCCAGCGGGATTCCTTGGGCGCAGTCAACCTGCGCGCCGAGGAAGACGCCAAGGAGGTTCAGGAAGAGCACGACCATCTGCTGTCTGAAAAGACCGATCTGGAAGAGGCGATCAAGGCCCTGCGCACCGGCATTTCCAGCCTGAACAAGGAAGGCCGCGAGCGTCTTTTGACCGCGTTCGAGCAGGTGAACGAAAGCTTCGGTACGCTGTTCAAGCACCTGTTTGGTGGCGGCGAGGCCAAGCTGGTTCTGGTCGAAAGCGACGATCCGCTGGATGCGGGGCTGGAGATCATGTGCCAGCCTCCGGGCAAGAAACTGTCGACGCTTAGCCTGTTGTCGGGCGGCGAACAGACCCTGACCGCGTTGGCGCTGATCTTCGCCGTGTTCTTGGCCAACCCCGCGCCCATCTGTGTGCTGGACGAGGTCGACGCGCCGCTGGATGACGCAAACGTCACGCGGTTCTGCGACCTTCTGGACGAAATGACTCGCCGCACCAACACCCGCTTCCTGATCATCACCCACCACGCGGTGACGATGGCGCGCATGGATCGTCTGTTCGGCGTAACAATGGCTGAACAAGGCGTCAGCCAGCTGGTCAGCGTTGATCTGAAGAAGGCCGAGCAGATGGTCGCCTGATCTGGCAACGCCCTTGCCCCCTGAAAGGCAAATCCCTAGGCTGACCCAAAGTCTGATTTGGAGAAGCTTATGAAATCCATTCTTTTTTCCGGCGCGATAGCCCTGTCCTTGTTGGCGGGACACGCTGCGACCGCCCAACAAGTCAAAGCCTCCGAGCCTGAAAGCGTTCTGGCCTATTTCGAAGACCTTGGTGCGCCTGCAAAACTGGTCGAGGACAGCGTCGGCGACCCCTCGGTCGAGGTGCAGTACTACGGCACAAACATGGTCGTTTTCTTCTATGGCTGCCGCAACAACACGAACTGCAATTCGCTTCAGTTCTTTGCTGCCTACACCGCGGAAAGCGAGATCTCGCTAGAGGGGCTGAACGACTGGAACGCCGCGCAGCGCTATGGTCGGGCCTACCGTGCTGAAGACGGTCGCAAGATGTTGGAGTACGACATCTATACCGGTCAGGACGGCGTCAGCATGACGGATTTTGACGAGATCTTCGACATCTGGACCGAAGTCGTCGAAAGCTTCGAAGACGCACTTTCCTAAAGTGGTTCGCCCCCAACCGTCAGGCTGGGGGCTTTATTCTTACAGAGTGTTCAAAAGCTGCGCTGTCGGCCACGCGTCGGCAGGCAGGCCAAGACGTACCTGCTCAGTCTGAATGGCGGTCCGGGTCTTGGCGCCCAGAATACCGTCAATCTTACCCACATCATGCCCGCGCGCGGCGAGTTTCTTTTGCAGCGCTTTCATCTGTTGGCCGGTGAAGGCTGGGTCAGGATTTCCTGCATTGAAGACCGGCGCACCTTCCAGCCGGGTGGCAAAATAGGCGGCGGTGGTCACATAGACGAAGCTTTGGTTCCACTCGAAATACACACGGAAATTGGGATAGGCGATGAAGGCCGGGCCCTTGCGCCCTTGCGGCAGGATGATCGACGCGGTCAGGTTCCCTGCCCCCAGCTTTCCAGCCCGCGGCGAAACGCCAAGCGCCGCCCAGTCTGACACCGTTTTCGTGGTGTCCAACCCGGTCTCGGCCCAATTCAGATCGGCTGGAACGGTGACCTCTTGCAGCCACGGTTCGCCCGCGCGCCAGCCCAAGCCCCGCAGCATGTTGGCCCCGGACAAAAGCGCATCTGCCGGGGTTTTACGCAGATCGATCTTGCCGTCGCCATTACCGTCCACACCGGCCTCGATGATGTCACCGGGCAGCATTTGGACCATGCCAATCTCGCCCGCCCATGCACCGGTCGAGGTTGCGGGGTTGAAGGCACCGGCCTCGTACAGTTCTAGTGCTGCGAAGACCTGCGGCTGGAACAGTTCGGGGCGGCGGCAGTCATGCGACAGCGTGACCAGCGAGTTTAGCGTGTTGAAGTCCCCTTGGAAGGCACCATAGTCGGTCTCGAACGCCCAGAACGCGGTCAGCACACCGCGGCTGACACCGTATTCCGCCTCCATCCGGTCAAAGGTAGCGGCGTGTTTGGTCAGCATCGCGCGGCCACGGTTGATCCGGTCCTGACTGATCAGACGGCGCGAGAAATCGACGAAGGGTCGTTGGAAAATCCCCTGCGCTCGGTCGGCTTTCAGCGTGGCTGGGTCTTGCTGAACCGACGCGAAAAACTTGTTCACGCTGGCTTTGGAGTGCCCCTTGGCAATGGCCGCGTCTTTCATGGATGTGACGAAGCCCTTGAAGCTGCCACCACAGGCCACGTTTTGCGCCTGTGCGGGAAGGGCCAATGTCATGGCAACTGCCACGGCCGAGATAAATTTCTGCATGTGAATACCTTATTCTGCTCGGCGGGCAGATTACCGGATTCACATCACGTGACAACCGCCAGCAGGAATACGACGCCCAGCAGGACCAACCATGCCGACCAGAGCGCATCGACGGCCTGATCGACCTCTTTCGCGCCAATGTCACGCGCGCCTTCGCCGTTCACCCACGGGAAGTCCCGCATCTCGCCATGATAGGCCCGTGGGCCAGAGAGGGCGACGTTCAGGGTGCGGGCCATCGCGGCCTCGGGCCAGCCCGCGTTGGGCGAGCGGTGCAGGGGCGCGTCGCGGCGGATCACCGACCACGCGGACCATTGGCGGCTGGCGAGGATCAGGATTAGTGCGGTCAGGCGGGCGGGGATCCAGTTCAGTACGTCGTCCAGCCGTGCGGCGAACTTGCCGAACTGTTCATAGCGTTCGTTGCGATAGCCGATCATGCTGTCGGCCGTGTTCACCAGCTTATAGACCATCAGCCCCGGCAGCCCCGCAATCAGGAACCAGAAGGCAGGCGCAACAACGCCGTCCGAGAAGTTCTCGGCCGCACTTTCAATCGCACCGCGTGCAATGGCGTCGTCTGCCATGTCCTTGGTATCACGCCCGACGATCATGGCGACGGCTTTGCGCCCCTCTTCCGTCGACTGGCGCAGCGCGTCCGCCACAGCCTGTACGTGCTGGGCCAAGGATTTCTGCGCCAGTAGGATTGCGGCAACGATGATCTCAAGCAGCCCTCCAAAAGGAAGATACTGGATCACTTGGCCAAGTATCCCGGCCACAGCAGCCAGAACGAACACGCCCATTGCACCGTTGAAGAAGCGGTTGTCGCCTTCATTTAAATTGCGCTCGAGCCACCCAATCGCGCGGCCCATCAGGACTGCCGGATGCGGCACACGCTTCCACGCCCAGTCAGGTTCGCCCATGAAGGCGTCCAGAATTAAGGCCAGAACCAGAGGTGCTGCGTAGATCATAGGGCAGCCTCCAGCTGTGACCAGCGATCCGGGTGCGGCAAGCCAAGGCGGAGCCATCGGGTCGAATAAGGGAAGATGCGCGACCAGACGTGGCGTTCGGCCAAGCGGCTCTGCCACGCTTGCGCGTCGCCCACATCGTACAGGCGGAACAGCGTGGTGCCGCCCAGTGCTTTGGCGCCGTTGGAAGTCATCAGGGCATCCAGACGGGCGGTGTCGTCCGCCAGCCGCGCGCGCGTCGCATCGGCCCATTCGAAATCCTCAAGCGCCTGCGCGCCCAGTTCCAATGCGGGGCCAGAGACCTGCCACGGACCGATTGTGTCGCGCAGCATAGCGATCAGCGCGGGGTCTCCGATCACGAAGCCCAGTCGCAGCCCTGCGAGGCCCCAGAACTTGCCGAAGCTTTTCAGGATCAAGACGCCGGGTGTGGTCGCGGCCTTGATCAAGCTTTGATCCGGCATCACGTCGCAGAAGCTTTCATCAATGACGGTCAGGGAGCGATCCAGATCCAAGCCCGGCCAAATGCGGCCGTCGGGATTGTTGGGATGCACGACAACGCGGGCGGGGGCGGCGTGGTCCACGACCTCCCATCCTTGCGCGTGAAACCCGGCGGCGTGTTCGTTATAGGTCGGGCCTTCGATCTGCACCTGACCCGCAGGCAGAAGCGAGGGGATGCGGGCGATCAGCGCGGACGCGCCGGGCGCGGCCAGGACCGCAGCCTCGTCAGGAACATTCCAGAACTTCCGTGCCGCAGCCTCAAGCCGCGCAAACGCACCTTTGTCGGGCAGCGCAGTCCACGCATCGACCGAGAACGCCCCGACAGGATATGGCAGCGGATTGATACCCGTAGACAGGTCCAGCCAGCCCGCGCGCGTGCCGCCGAACCGCGCAATGGCCGCGTCCAGTCCGCCCCCGTGATCGCGTTCTTCCGCTTGGGTCATGTGTCCTCCGGCAAGGGGGCGTGGCGGGTCACGAAATGGCCTTTCACGGCCTGTGGCCATTCACGGTACGGTACCTGCCCGGTGACGCTATCCGCATGGGCCACCGCATAGTCGACGATCCCCTGTGCGGCGTCCTCGGACACCTCGAACCGCCCCAGCGTGTAGCAAAGCTTGCCATGCGCCTGAACGGTAACGTTGCAGCTGTTGTCGCAGCCCATCATGCAGGACACGCGGCGGGTGCGGACAGGCGTACCGTCGGCCTGCGCCTCGATCAGCGCGGCCAAGGCTTCGCCGTCAGTCTTCTCCATCCCGCGTTCCGCCCAGTCCGCGTGTTTGCAGGTGTCACAGATGGTGATCCAGGTTGTCATCGCGCGCGCTCCTTCAGTGTTGGTGACGGTTCAAACGGAAAACGCGCCGAAAGACAACGCAAATTGCGGCGAAGTGGCCCGGTTGGGCGACATGACGGCAGCAACGGCAAGATTGGCATGTGGCACAGAACGTGTCATACCGCGCCGGCGGAGTTTATTATGCAAATACTGATTATCGAAGAGAACCCCGATCTGGCCCGGATTTGGTCGGCGCATCTGTCGCGTCAGGGGATGAACGTAACGCACGCCCAATCGAAAACCGAGGCGCACGCACTGGTGACCGATCGCGCGTTCGACGTGGTTATTCTGAATGCCGATATTGATGGCGGACGACCGATTGCGCTTGCGGACTATATTTCCTATCGCCTGCCTGTTGCGCGGATCATCTTTGTGACCGGCACCAGCTTTTTCTCCGATGGCTCGATCTTTGCCTTGGCGTCGAATGTCCATGCCTGCGTGCCCACGGACTCGGACCCCGCGGACATCGTCAGCCTTGTCGACCACCACGCCCGCGCGGCGCAACAAGAGGCCGGCACACGCGACGGATGATGCACGCCAAGGTTATGGCTTTCGTTTCCGGACAAACGCACTAAGGTCGCGGCATGACACAGAACACCCCCGTCACCGCCGTGGTCTTTGACATCGGCAACGTCCTGATCCGCTGGCAGCCGGAAGAGCTGTATGACCAATGGGTCGGACAAACCCGGCGGGAAGAGATGTTCGCCGCCGTGGACCTGCATTTCATGAACGAACTGGTCGACCGTGGCGGGGATTTTCGGAAGGTGATCTATGACACCGCTGACAAATACCCGGCCTATGCGGAAGAAATCCGATGGTGGCATGATCGTTGGCTGGACATGGCCAGCCCCGCGATTGACCTTTCGGTGGCCACTCTGCGTGCGCTGAAAGCCCGCGGCGTCCCGGTCTTCGCCCTGTCGAACTTCGGCATTGGCACGTTCGAGGTCGGGGAAGCCGCCTATGATTTCCTGTCTGACTTCGACCGAAGATACATCTCGGGCCATATGGGTGTGACCAAGCCCAGCGCGACAATCTATCAGATGCTTGAGGATGATTGCGGCCACGCACCCGGCGGCCTTCTGTTCACCGATGACCGAACTGAGAACATTGACGCCGCCGCCCAGCGCGGTTGGCAGACCCACCATTTCACCACGCCCCGCGCGTGGGCCGACACCCTGATCGCCCGCGACATGATAAAGGAGAGCGACCTGTGACCCCCGAACTGATCCCCTTTGAAGCCGATGCCCTTCTGAGCTGGCAAGGTCTGGCGGATGCCTTCCTTGAGGACCACACGAAACCCAAGGCCGAGATCGGGGACACGTTCCTCTATCGTGGCGAAGATACTATGCTGACCCGCTCGGCCTGGATCGATGGGTTGGGGATCGCTGTGAAGACCGCCAACATTATGCCGGGCAATCCGGGACGGGGCGAGCCGATGATCCACGGGGCGGTGAACCTCTATGACGACATCACCGGGCTTCTGGAAGCCATCGTCGATTTCCACCTTGTCACCAAGTGGAAAACGGCTGGCGACAGCGCCCTTGGCGCGCGGCTTCTGGCGCGGCCCGACAGCAAAGTCGTACTGATCGTCGGCGCGGGCACGGTCGGGCGCAACCTGCGCATGGCCTATGAGGCGATGTTCCCCGATGCCCGTTTCCTGATCTGGAACCGTAGTCCGGAAGGTGCCGCCAAGTTCGCGGATGAGTTCGACAAGACCGAGGCCGTCGCCTCGCTGGAAGAGGGTTTTGCGCAGGCGGACATCATCACCTCGGCGACCATGACGACGGACCCTCTGATCAAGGGCGACTGGCTGCGCCCCGGCCAGCATCTGGACCTGATCGGCGCCTATCGCCCCGACATGCGCGAGGCTGACGACACTGCCCTGACCCGCGCCCGCCTGTTCATGGATAGCCGCGACACGGTGCTGGATCACATCGGCGAATTCAAAGGCCCGCTGTCCCGTGGGGTGATCAGCCGAGATGACGTGGTGGGCGATCTTTACGACCACAAGGATGGCGTCTTCACGCGCCAGCCCGACGACATCACGCTTTATAAAAACGGCGGCGGCGCGCATCTGGACCTGATGACCAGCCGCTACATCCTGAACGCTTGGAGGAACAGATGATCACGAAGCAGCATATCGAAGATTTCCAGCGCGATGGTGTGGTCGTGATCCGCGGCGCTTTTACCGACTGGATCGACACGATGATCGCAGGTGTGGACCGCAACATGGCGGACCCCTCGCAATACGCGTCCGAGAACGCCGTAACCGAAGGTCGATTCTTTGACGATTACGTCAACTGGACCCGCATCCCGGAATACGAGCGTATCGTGCGCGAAAGCCCGGCGGCGCAGATTGCTGCAGAAGTCATGCAAAGCGACACCGCGCAGTTCTTCCATGACCACGTGCTGGTCAAGGAACCCGGCACGCCCAAACCCACGCCGTGGCATCAGGACGGCCCCTACTACTTTGTCGAGGGCGAACAAACCGCCAGCTTCTGGATCCCGCTTGATCCGGTTCGCGAAAACTCGCTGCGGTTCATCGCGGGCAGCCACAAATGGGACCGTATGGTCCGTCCGGTCAGCTGGGCTGATGACAGCGACTTCTATGATGGTGATCAGGGATGGACCCCGGTGCCCGACCCGGATGCCAACCCCGACGACATGAAAGTGCTGGAATGGGAGATGGACCCCGGCGACGCGGTTATCTTCGACTTCCGCACTGCCCACGGTGCGCGCGGCAACCATTCCCCCAACCGCCGCCGTGCGCTGAGCCTGCGCTGGATGGGCGATGACGCGCGCTATGTCGAACGCCCGGGCCGCACCTCTCCGCCCTTCCCGGGGCACGAGATGACGCAAGGCCAGAAACTGCGCGAAGACTGGTTCCCGGTGATCTGGCCGAAACCCTGATCTGAAAAAAACAAACCCCCGGAAGCGGCGCTTACGGGGGTCGTTTTGACGGACAGTTGACAACCTGCCCATCGAACACTGTTCAGATCTTAGAGAAGACCTTCACGCTGTGCTTTCTTACGAGCCAGCTTACGCTGACGGCGAATCGCTTCCGCCTTCTCGCGCGCTTTTTTCTCGGAGGGCTTCTCGAAATGTTGCTTAAGCTTCATCTCACGGAAGACACCTTCACGCTGAAGTTTTTTCTTCAGCGCACGAAGCGCTTGATCGACGTTGTTATCACGAACCGAAACCTGCATGTGGTTGTCACCACCTTTCTAAGTTAGAGTTTGCAAAAAGTTGCAGGAAGCTGGCTTCTAGCAGCGACGAAGCCTCTTGTCCAGTTCGCCTTCAGATGCGAGGAATATCTATGACATTGAAAGACAACCTATTAGAGGCCGCCACCCATCACGTCCCGTTTGACGGGTGGTCTGACGCAACTCTTCTTGCCGCAGCCGAAGATTGCGGCCTAACCGAAGCTGACGCACGCGCAATTTATCCACGCGGAGCGCTGGATTTGGCGCTGGCCTATCACCGGGCGGGTGACGCGAAGATGGTCGAGCGGCTGAACGCGGAAGACCTGTCCGAAATGCGCTTTCGCGACAAGATCGCGGCGGGTGTACGTTTCCGGCTTGAGGTCGCGGATAAGGAACTGGTGCGCAAGGGAATGGCGTTCTTCGCAATGCCCCAGAACGCCAGCGACGGGGCGGCTGCGCTATGGCACACATGCGGATTGATTTGGGAGACGCTGGGCGACAGTTCGACCGATCTGAACTGGTACACGAAGCGGGCGACGCTGTCGGCGGTCTATTCCTCGGTCGTGCTGTTCTGGCTGGGCGATGAAAGCGACGGGGACGCGGCCACATGGGCCTTCCTTGATCGCCGCATCGACGACGTAATGCAGATCGAAAAGATCAAAGGGCAAGCACGTGGATCGGCGCTGTATAAGGCGTTCATGTCGGGGCCGGGCAAAATCCTGGACTCGATCAAGGCCCCCGGCACCCCGAACCCGAACTACCCCGGCCGCTGGCACCCAGACGAGGACGAAAAATGACCGACACCATGCGCGCAATTCAGATCACCGAACCCGGTGGTCCAGACGTTCTGCAGCTGTGCGAAGAGCCCATTCCGACTCCGCGCCCCGGCGAGATCCTGATCAAGGTCGCCTATGCAGGTGTAAACCGTCCTGACGCGCTGCAACGCGCCGGCAGCTATGCCCCGCCACCCACCGCAAGCCCCCTGCCCGGCTTAGAGGCCTCGGGCGAGGTTGTGGCACTGGGCGACGGCGTGACCCATTGGGCCGTAGGTGATCAGGTTTGCGCCCTTCTGCCCGGTGGCGGCTATGCTGAATACGTGACAACCCCGGCGGCCCACGCCCTGCGCATCCCCGACGGCATGGGTATGAAAGAAGCCGCCTGCCTGCCCGAAACCTTCTTCACCGTCTGGTCCAACGTCTTCATGCGCGGCGGGCTACAAGCAGGTGAACGCTTCCTTGTCCACGGCGGCAGCTCGGGCATCGGTACGACGGCGATCCAGCTGGCCAACGCCTTTGGCGCGCGGGTGTTCACCACCGCAGGCTCGGACGAGAAATGCGCGGTTTGCGCCGATCTGGGGGCGGAACGCGCGATCAACTATAAGACCGAAGATTTCGTCGAGGTGCTGAAGCCCGAAGGCGGCGCGAACCTGATCCTCGATATGGTGGGCGGGGGCTATATCGCCCGCAACATCAAATGTCTGGCCGTCGAAGGCCGTATGGTCCACATCGCCTTCCTGTCCGGCCCCAAGGCCGAGATCAACTTTGCGATGATCATGGCCAAGCGCCTGACCGTCACCGGATCCACCCTGCGCCCGCAATCCGATCTGGCCAAAGCCCGCATTGCCGAGGAATTGACCGAGAAGGTCTGGCCGCTGCTGGATGCAGGCCGCGTTGCACCCGTGATGGATCAGGTCTTTGCCCTTGAGGACGCCCACAAGGCCCATGCCCGCATGGAGACCAGCACACATATTGGAAAGATTGTTTTGGAGATCACATAGTGCCCTACATTGAGCATGACGGGAAACGGATCCTTTTCGTCCATATTCCCAAGACTGGCGGCACCTCGATCGAGTCATGGATGAGCTCGATTGCGCCCCTCAAACTGTTTAACCCAATCCCGCCCCGCGCGCTGCGCGTAACCCCGCAGCACCTGCGTATGGTCGACATAGAAACCATGTTTGGCGCGGATTATTTCGACTTTGTCTTCGCGATTGTGCGCGACCCCTACGAACGGCTCGAATCCGAATTCAAAATGCGGACCGAACGCTTGGCGGATGTGATCGTACAGAAAGGGCGGTTCAAGCCGTGGCTGGACTATGTCCTTAACAAAGCAAAAGCCGATCCGTTCTTTCTGGATGGCCACATGATCCCGCAATGGGAATACCTCTCCGACAATTGTACGATTTACAGGTTCGAGGATGGGATCGAAGGGATCATAAAAGATGTGGCCGAAAAAACCGGACTACCCCTACCCGAGAAAACCCCGCATTATCGGGATTCCTCGGACTTCAAGGTCGAGATCAACTGGGAATCCAACGGAATTATGGCCGTTAACCAGAAGTACCGGGCGGATTTCGAGCAGCTGGGCTATCCCATGCGCGAACCCAACTTCAAAACCCGTATGATCCAACGCCTGAAGTCGTAACTACTTGATCGGATCCAGCAATGCCCGCTGCGCCGTGCAATCACGCACCACGTCGCGGGCGCAGGTTCTGGGTTCGAGGTCTTTGGTCAGGCACAGACGCGCCTCTTGGATGCGGTTGGATTTGCAGGTGATGGTCAGCATATCCGGGTGCCAGTCGGGGTTCGCCTGAAGGAAGGCCTCCTCCACGACGGATGCAGGCAAGCCCACAGGATTGGTCAGTTTTCGGAACACCTCGGGGCGGTTCACGGTGCCGAACGCTTCACGCACGAGGTCATAATAGACCGCCGCCTCAAGCCCCGCACAGGACCCGTGTTTCTTCCACTGATACCACGCAGCCCCGCTGGTTCCGAACAGGTCCGTCTGCGCGGCGGTCATAGAGCGCGACGGAGCGCGCACTGCGGTTTTGCAGTAGCTGGGCCAGCCGTTTTCGTACTGCGGCCACAGACCATGCACGACCCAGCCCAGATCGCGGGCGGGGTCACATTGCTCGGACCCGCGGTGATCACCGGTCGTCGCGCACCAGTTAGGCGACCAGCTGAGTGACAAGACGTAGTAATCGAAATCACCGGCGCGTTCACCCTCGGCCACACAGGAGCAAGCCGCGCTCAGCCAGATCAAGCCGCTCAAGATCAGTTGACGCATTTGCCCTTCCCTCTTTCGCCTTCCTTCCTTATATAGGCCTGAAGTTCCCCGACAACGGAAACCCGTCTGGAAGGCCTAAAGGCACCAGACAGCCCAGCCAGGGCGCGGGAAAGTTGTATTCGGGCCGATATTGTAAGGAGTGTTCAGATGAGCAAACTGATCATGGCAAAAGCCACCGCCGTCTGGCTGGTGGACAATACAACGATCAGCTTCAAGCAGATCGCGGATTTCTGTGGCCTGCACGAGCTGGAAGTGCAGGGCATTGCGGATGGCGACGTCGCCACCGGCGTTAAAGGTTTCGATCCCGTGGCCAACAACCAGTTGGATCAGGAAGAGATCGACAAGGCCGAAGCAAACCCGCTGCACAAGCTGAAGCAGAAATTCTATGCCGCTGCCGCTGGCGAAGAAAAACGTCGTGGCCCGCGCTATACCCCGCTGTCCAAACGTCAGGACCGCCCGAACTCGATCCTGTGGCTGGTAAAGTTCCACCCGGAACTGGCCGACGCCCAGATCGCTAAGCTGGTGGGCACCACCAAGCCGACCATCCAGTCGATCCGCGAGCGCACCCACTGGAACATCCAGAACATGGAACCGATCGACCCGGTTGCCTTGGGTCTGTGCCGCCAGAGCGAGCTGGACCAAGCCGTTCAGAAAGCCGCTGCCAAGCAAGCCAAAGAAGGTGGCGTCATGTCCGATGACGAACGCCGCAAGCTGGTGTCGACCGAGCAAAGCCTGGCGATGGATACGGAACCCAGAATGCCCAGTGCCATCGAGGGTCTCGAGACCTTCTCGCTGTCCCACGCTCCGGAAGAGAAAGAGGATGCGCTGCCCGATGCAGACAGCTTCTTCAATCTGCCGGACTCGAAAGACGACGACGAAGACGAATAAGACCTCAAACCCCGGCCCGGCGCCGGGGTTTTTCTTTCCCGGATCTACGGGCGTCAAAAATTTCGAACCTCGTTAAGTTCCTGTTCACCGTGATCGACGATGCTGCTTTTTGACAGTATCGGAAGGCCGGAGAACCGGGGATGAAAATCGAAGATATTCTTGCACAAGAACGGCGCGCCAGAATGGCCGCTGAACGGCTGTTGGCCCAGAAACAGGCCGAGCTTTCGGATGCAAACCGCATACTGTCACAGCACGCGTTATTACTGTCGGACGAGATCACCGAGACCCGCGAGGTCGTCGAGGAAGTCAGGGGCGAGAACACCCAAGTCCGCGCTGACCTTGAGCGCGCCAACAAGGAAATCGTCATCGCAAAGCGGCGTCTGTGGGATTCGCTGGATACCATCGAAGATGGGTTCGCGGTGTTTGACCAGACTGACCGGATGATCGCCGCCAACAGCGCCTATCTGCAGCCATTTGACGGTCTGACCTGTGTGGCCCCGGGCATTCGCTATGTCGACATCCTGAACATCGCGACAGAAGAGGGCATCGTCGACATTGGCGACCTGCGTCCACTGGCGTGGCGCGACATGATGCTGGCGCGCTGGAACGCCCCCAAACGCGACCCTCTGAACCTACGGCTTTGGGACGGCACCCACATTCAGCTTGTGGACCGACGCTCGCGCGATGGGGATATGGTGTGCCTTGGGCTCAACATCACCGAAACCATCACCTATCAGACAAAGCTGAAAGAAGCCCGCCACCGTGCCGAGGCGGCGAACCGCGCAAAGTCCGCATTCCTTGCCAACATGAGCCACGAAATCCGCACGCCGATGAACGGTGTCGTTTCGATGGCGGAACTGATGGCCGAAGGGGATCTGGACGAAGAGCAGCGCCTCTACGTTGACACGATCCGTAAGTCGGGCGAGGCGCTTCTGACCATCATCAACGACGTGCTGGATTACTCGAAGATCGAGGCCGCGAAGCTGGCCCTCAACCCCGAGCCCTTCGATCTGGAGAAAACCATTCTGGACGTGGTGACCCTGTTGCAGCCCATCGTGCAGGAAAAGGGCATCCAGCTGTCGATTGATTTCGACCTGTTCATGCCGACGAAATTCATGGGCGATGCGGTGCGGTTACGTCAGGTCCTGACCAACTTGATCGGCAACGCGGTCAAGTTCACGTCGGAAGGACATGTGCTGGTGCGTGCAATTGGTTTGCCCGCTGAAGATGACAAGGACTATCGCGTTCATATCTCGGTCGAAGACAGCGGCATCGGCATTCCCAAAGACAAACAGGCGCATATCTTTGGCGAGTTCAACCAAATCGAAGACGATCGCAATCGCCGCTATGAAGGCACCGGGCTGGGGCTGGCGATCGCACAACGCTTGGTCAAGCTGATGGATGGCGAAATATGGCTAGACAGCGAAGAAGGCGAAGGGTCGTGCTTTGGCTTCAACATCTCACTTCCTGCGCTGGAACATGTGGTCGAACCCACGCTACCTGATGCGCCCGGCAAGGCGGTTCTGGCTTTGACCGAGGGGCTGAACAAAACCATTCTGGAAAAGCGTCTACGGGCGCTTGGATTTGAGGTCACGCTGATCTCGGCGACTGCCAACTTGCTGGACATTTGCCACGATGCACGACTGATTTTCGTGGACGAGGCGCTCTGCGCGCCAGCATCATCAGCTGCCAACTCCCTGCGGACACTGAAAACCGCCTATCCTGACAGCAAGCTGATCCTGTTGACGCCCCCACAGAAACGCGCGGCTGATTGCAGCTGCACTGCCGTGGCGTCCCATGTCCTGCATACCCCTGTCTTGCGCGAGGTGTTGTTTGACACACTCAGCCAGATCGGTTCTGCGCCCGAGCCGCTGCCAGAGGTACCGTCAGAGGTTAAAACCCCACCTGCAGACATCACCCCACCCAGCTATCACACCCGCCAGATGCGTGTGCTGGCGGCCGAGGACAACAAGACCAACCAGTTGGTCTTCTCGAAACTGGTAAAATCCCTGAACATCGACCTGCGCTTTGCCAATAACGGCCTTGAGGCGGTCGAGGCGTTCTTGGACTTCAAACCTGACCTGATCTTCATGGACATCTCGATGCCCGAGGTCGACGGCAAAGAAGCCACCCGCCGTATTCGCCTGATCGAGCAGGATCAGAATATGCCGCGCACCCGCATCGTCGCCCTGACTGCACACGCCATGCCGGGCGACGCGGAAGAGGTTATGGTCTACGGTTTGGACAACTACCTGACCAAACCGCTGCGCAAACCAGTCATCTTTGACGAAATCATGGAAAGTTGCCCCAAGGACGCGACACCGCCGATGGACGATGTCTGATCAACCCTCGTCGCGCAGGAAAACGGGCTGGTCCGGGGTGCTCATCTCGGGCTGGTACTGATAGCCGCCCAAATCGAACTCGGTCAGGGCCGCTGGATCCCGCAACCGGTTCTGCACCACGTAACGCGCCATCGATCCGCGCGCTTTCTTGGCATAGAAGCTGACCACTTTCGGCGCGCCGTTCTTCATCTCCATAAACTGCGGAGTGATCACCCGCAGGGTCAGCTGGTCCTTCTGCACGGCCGAGAAATACTCGACCGAGGCGCAGTTCACCAAGACCTCGCTTTGGGTCTCGTCCCCTGCTGCATTCAGCGCATCTGCAATGCGCGGTCCCCAGAACTCATACAGGTTCTTGCCGCGGGGATTGGCCATCCGTGTCCCCATCTCAAGCCGGTGCGGCGCGATCTGGTCACGTGGGCGCAATAGCCCGTAAAGACCGGACAAAAGGCAGAGATGGTCATCGGCATAGCGCAACGCGTCTTCGTCCAGACTGGGTGCATCGAGGCCCGCATAGGTGTCGCCCGCGAACATCTCGATCGCGGGTTTTTCACCTTCGCCACTGCCAAAAGCCTGAAACCGTTCAGCATTCAGCGCGCCCAGTTTGGGCGAGATATGCATGAGCTTCTCAAGCCCCTCCGCCCCGACACCGCGTGCGGTTTCAGCTAGAATTTCGGCCTGGTCCAAAAACCGCGGTCGCGTTCCAGCGCCATTCAGGGCCGGTTTTTCGTCCAATCGTTTGGCGGGTGAAACCACAACCAGCATGTCAGTCCTCTTCGCTTAGAATTTCCAGAAAGGCCGGGCCGAACCGTTCGGCCTTGGCGTCATTCATCCCCGGCATGCGGCCCAGATCGCCGATGTTCATCGGTTTTCGTTCCGCAATTTTGCGCAACGTTCCCGGCGCGATGGTCAGGTATTTGCCCGTCCCATCTTCGCCGCGCAACAGGTCCGTAGCGGCGTCTTGCAACCGGTCAAACAAACTGCCCGCCGCGCGGCCGGCCAGCTTGCGACGGACGGGGTGCATATGCGCGACCTCGCCTGCGATGACCTGCAGGAAGTCCGCGCCATAGCTTTCCAGCTTCTTCGCGCCTACACCGCCAATCCGCGCCATGTCATCCAACGTGACGGGGCGTGTCTCGGCCATTTCGATCAGCGTTTTGTCGGTGAACACTACATAGGCGGGGACGCGGGCAGCCTCGGCCAGCGCGCGGCGTTTGGCTTTGAGGGCAGAGAGCAGCGGCGCATCTTCCTCGGACACAAGCATCTTGGCGGCGGGCCTGCGCGCAGCCTTCAACGTGTCGCGCCTGAGCGTGACTTGCGCTTCGCCGCGCAGCACGGGATGCGCCTTTTGCGTGATCCGCAGCGCACCGTGCCGTTCGGGGTCGGGCCGCACCAGATCCAGCCCCAGCATCTGCCGGAATATTGCCTGCCACATGGGCTTTGTGTGATCCTGCCCCACACCAAAGGTTGGCAAGCTGTCATGGCCGCGTTCCTGCACGCGTTCGGTCATCGTCCCACGCAGAATGTCGATCAGATGCCCCGAGCCAAAACGTTCATCCGTGCGCAGGATCGCGGACAGCGCCTTCATCACGTCGACCGTCCCGTCGAACAAGTCCGGCGGAGTCGCACACAGGTCGCAGTTCCCGCAAGGCTCGGCCTCTTCCCCGAAATAGGCCAGAAGCTGCTGACGGCGGCATCCATGTGCCTCGGCCAGACCAAGCAGAGCATTCAGTCGCCCATGATCTGCGGAGCGCCGCTCGGGCGGGGCGAGACCCTCATCGATCTGGGTGCGGCGAAAGCGGATATCATCGGCACCGAAAAGCGTCAGTGTTTCAGCAGGCGCTCCATCGCGGCCTGCGCGGCCGATTTCCTGATAGTAGGCCTCGATCGATTTGGGCAGATCGGAATGGGCAACCCAGCGGATGTCGGGCTTGTCCACGCCCATGCCGAAGGCCACGGTCGCGACGACGATCAGCCCGTCTTCCTGTTGGAAACGACGCTCGACCTCGCGACGGTCATCGGGATCCATTCCCCCGTGGTAATGGACAGCGGCGTGGCCTGCGTCTCGCAAAGCGCTGGCCAAAGTCTCGGTCCGGGCGCGCGTCCCAGAATAGACAATGCCCGACTGGCCTTTTCGGGCAGCGGCAAAAGACAATATCTGTTGGCGGGGCGAATTCTTGGCAGCAAAGGCCAGATGGATATTGGGCCGGTCAAACCCGTGCAGAAAAGTTTGTGGGGGCTGTTCATCGAACAGCTTTTCGACAATCTCGGTGCGAGTTTCTTCGTCGGCAGTTGCGGTGAAGGCAGCCAATGGCACGTCCAACGCGCGGCGCAGCTCTCCGATCCGCAGATAATCGGGGCGGAAGTCATGGCCCCACTGGCTGACGCAATGCGCCTCGTCTACGGCGATTAGGCTGGTGCCGATCCGGCGCAGCAGGTTCAACGTCCCGCCCGAGGCCAGACGCTCGGGCGCCATGTAAAGCAGTTTCAGCTCGCCGCGTTCCAGCGCGTCAAACACTGCGTCGGTTTCTTCCTGCGTGTTGCCCGAGGTCAGCGCCCCCGCCGACACACCCGCCGCCTGAAGTCCGCGCACTTGATCGCGCATCAACGCAATCAGCGGCGAGATCACCACCGTCACACCATCGCGCACCAGCGCAGGCAATTGAAAGCAAAGGGATTTCCCGCCACCCGTCGGCATGATGGCCAAGGTATTCTGACCGTCGCACACGGCCTGAACGATCTCGGCCTGACCGGGCCGAAAGTCATCGAAGCCGAAAACGGATTTCAGAAGATCAAGGTCGCGGGGCATGTGTGTGCTGCTCGGTGTTTTGACAGCACAATCCCATGCCCGCGCGTGGGCAGCAAGGGATTAGTAGGCGGCCGAGTACAAAGCGTCGTTCAGCACGATCCGAATGGCCATGAGCGCGATCAGGGCAACCAGCGGCGCCAGATCCAGATTGCCCAGATTGGGCAGGAACGACCGCAGGCGGGAGTGCACGGGTTCGAGCAGCTTATTCAGGCCGTACCAGATTTGCGCGACGATCGGTTGGCGCAGGTTCAAAACCTGGAAATTGATCAGCCACGACATGACGATGTGCACGATCAGGATGAACCAAGCAATTTCGGTAAGCATCAGAAGGATTTTGAGAATGCTGATCATGTCGGCTCCTTGCAAGTTGGTCACACCCATCTAGGTCGCCTGACGCGCAAGAGCAAGGGTGACGCGCGGTTGGCATTGACGTTCAGGGAAAGTCGCGGCAGGGCAACCACAATTAAAGGAGCCGCCATGTATCCCTTCGTCCGCATGATCAAAGAGATGGTGAAATTCGCCAAGGCCGAGCCTCTACCCGTCGATGGCGTCCACATCAGCCACCACCGCTGCTGGCCGTGGGATATCGATCTGTGGCGCGAGCTGAACAATGGCCGCACCCTGACCATGTACGATCTGGGTCGCATTCCATTGGCAGGACGCACGGGTCTAAGCCGCGCGTTGATCAAGAACCGCTGGGGTCTGACGATGGCCGGAGCCAGTGTGCGTTATCGCAAGCGGATCCGCACCTTTGCGCGGTTCGAGATGCGCAGCCGCTTGGTCGGCTGGGACGGAAAATTCTTTTATGTCGAGCAAACCATGTGGCTGGGCGACGACTGCGCGAACCAGATCGTCTATCGCTCGGCCGTGACAGATCGCGATGGAATTGTTCCCTCTGACAAGGTGCGGGCCGCCATTGGCCATACCGGCCCCGCGCCCACCTTGCCGGAATGGGTGCAGGCATGGATCGCGGCTGACGCTACGCGACCCTGGCCGCCTGAGATGTAAGTTCTCTTGCCCGCGCGGGCTTTTCCCTGTTTGATCGCAAAAAACAGGGGGCAAACATGGCAGAGATCTCGGCACGTAAGCGCATTTGGGGATGGTTCTTTTTCGATTGGGCCAGCCAGCCCTATAACACGTTGATCCTGACCTTCGTCTTCGCCCCGTATTTCAAGACCGTGGTGGGCGATGGCGCGCAAGCGCAGGCCAGTTGGGGGTTTGCTGTTGGCACCTGCGGCCTGATCATCGCGCTGCTGGCGCCTATTCTGGGCGCCTTCGCCGATAACTCTGGCAACCGCTTGCGATGGATCTGGCTGTTTTCGATCATGTATGTGATCGGCAGTTTCGGGCTGTGGTATGCAGCTCCCGACAATTTCAACATGACGCTTATTCTGATCCTCTTCGGCATCGGCCTGATCGGGATGGAGTTCGCGACGATCTTTACCAACGCGATGCTGCCCGACCTCGGCTCGCGCGAGGAAATCGGCAGCATTTCCGGCAATGGGTGGGCCTTTGGCTATATCGGAGGCCTTCTCACCCTGATTATCATGCTGGCGCTGTTCGTTGAACAGCCCAATGGCAAAACCCTGATCGGCATGACGCCCCCCTTCGGACTGGACCCGGCTGCGAAAGAGGGCACGCGTTTTGTCGGCCCGCTGACCGCGGTTTGGTACGCGCTGTTCATGATCCCGTTCTTCCTGTGGGTGCGCGACCCGAAGCCCGTTAGCAGTGACCCCCTGTTGGTCCGGCACGCGCTGGCAAGCCTGTGGAAGACCATTCGGTCGCTGCCGAAGTCCCCCAGCCTGTTTGCCTATCTCAGCAGCTCGATGTTCTATCGCGATGCGCTGAACGGGATGTACACGTTTGGCGGTATCTATGCGGCAGGCGTGTTGAACTGGTCCGTGGTAGACGTCGGCATCTTCGGCATTCTCGCGATCATCACCGGAGCGATCTTTGCATGGATCGGCGGGCGCGCAGACCGACGCTTTGGTCCCAAGCCGGTGATCACCATCTGCATTCTGGTGCTGACCTTTGTGGCCATCTGCATCGTCTTCATTTCACGCGAGAGCGTGTTTGGAATGCCGGTCGAGGCAAACAGCAAGCTGCCAGATATCGGGTTTTACATCTTGGGCGCACTAATCGGGGCTGCTGGAGGCGCGCTGCAATCGGCCAGCCGCACGATGATGGTGCGCCAAGCCAACCCCGAGCGCATGACCGAAGCGTTCGGCCTTTACGCCCTTGCAGGCAAGGCCACCAGCTTCCTTGCGCCCTTCCTGATCGGCATCATCACGGCGGCGACGGGCAGCCAACAGCTCGGCGTCTCCCCGCTTATCGGGCTCTTTATACTGGGACTTGTCCTACTGATCTGGGTTAAACCCAAAGGCACACACGCGTAGGTTTTCATATGAAACTGTTTCACAAGCTGATCCTGATTGCTGGCCTCGCCCTGACCGGGGTGCCTGCGGCTGCCCAACAACCCGCGAAAGAGCTGTTCGGCGCGGCACGTAACGGAACAGCCAGCCGTCCTGCCTCGTTCGGGTCCTACGCCAAGGGCTGCTTGGCCGGGGCCGAGCAACTGGCCGAGTCTGGGCCGACATGGCAAGCCATGCGCCTGTCGCGCAATCGCAACTGGGGCCACCCCGAGCTGATCGACTTCGTGGAAAAACTGTCGCGCAAAGCCGCCCAGCAACCCGGATGGAAGGGGCTGTACGTCGGCGACCTCAGCCAGCCGCGTGGCGGTCCGATGCTGACCGGCCACCGCTCGCACCAGATCGGGCTGGATGCCGATATTTGGATGCTGCCGCCCAAACGCCTGAACCTCAGCGCGTCCGAGCGCGAGGCGCTGTCGTCGATTTCAACCCGCCGGTCCAAGGGTGCTTACGTAAACAAGAACTGGACCCGCGCGCATCACGAGATCATCAAGGCCGCCGCAAAAGACAAACGTGTGGCGCGGATCTTTGTCTTCCCCGGCGCAAAGGTGCAGATGTGCAAAGACGCCAAGGGCGACCGAAGCTGGCTGCGAAAAATCCGCCCGTGGTGGGGACATCACTATCACTTCCACGTCCGGCTTTCCTGCCCCAAAGGCGTGAAAGGCTGCGTGGATCAGGCACCGCCGCCCGCTGGTGATGGGTGCAAGGACGCAGAACAATGGGTGCAAGATATTCTGCACCCCAAACCCGCTCCGAAAACGACAACTCCGCGCAAGCCTCGCGGTCCTCTGACCCTAAAGGATCTTCCCAACCAATGCGGACCCGTTTTGTCATCGCGATAGCGGCACTTGCCGCGCTTCTGGCGCTTGATCTTGGTGCGCAACCGGTATCGGACGCGCAGCTTGTGTCGGCCTATCGCTGGCACGGCACGGGCGAACATTTCGGCGGGTTTTCCGGGCTTGAAGTCAGCGAGGATGGCAAAGACTTCATCGCGATCACCGACCGTGGCTATATCGCCAAAGGCAGTTTTGATCGCAAGGATGGCGTGATCTCGGGTCTGAACACCACCCGACTTGGCCCGCTGAAATCCCCGAAGGGCACCCCGTTTGGCCGGTTCAGAGCGGACAGCGAGGGGCTGGCCACGAACATGGACGGTCCGATTTTCGTAAGCTTCGAGGCCAAACACCGCGTGATGCGCTTTGCCGGCCTGCGGACCAAAGGACGCGCGCTAAAAGGGCATCCAGACTTTAAGGGATTGCAGAACAACTCGTCGCTCGAGGCCTTGGCGATCGACCGCGACGGTACGCTTTACACCATCCCAGAGCGGACAGGCGTCGAGGGCTCGCCCTTTCCGGTCTATCGCCTGCGGGCTGGAAGCCAGACATGGGACAAACCCTTCGCGATCCCGCGTTTCGCGCCCTATCTTCCGGTGGGCGCCGACATCGGCCCGGATGGAAAATTCTATCTTCTCGAGCGTCACCTCAGCGGAATTCTGGGCTTCACCAACCGCGTCCGCCGCTTCGATATCACCCCGGACGGCTTCACAAACGAGGTCGAACTTCTGCGCACCCCTGTCGGCCTGCATGACAATCTGGAAGGGCTTGCCGTCTGGCGTGACACGGATGGAAACATCCGCCTGACGATGGTGTCAGACGACAATTTCAAGTTCTACCAGACCACGGAATTTGTTGAATATGTGGTCCCAACCCACGCAGCACGGTCGGACAAGATCGCAAACTGACCCAACATCCCCCTTTTTCACAAGGGTTGATCTGTCCGTTTTCCCACTGTAAGAGCACCCCGTCCCTGACATTCAGGGGCCAAGTCTCCGCAACCTTGCTAAAACGGACCAACAATATGACCCGTCTTCTTCCTGGCGTAATCGCCATGGCCGCCATCGTCGTGGCCTCAAACATTCTGGTGCAATTCCTGTTCGGCAACTGGCTGACCTGGGGCGCCTTCACCTACCCGCTCGCTTTCCTTGTCACCGACGTGATGAACCGCGTTTACGGTGTATCCGCTGCGCGCAAAGTCGTCTTCGCCGGTTTCGTCACTGGTGTGATCTGCAGCTTCATCGGCACCCAGATCATCGGCGAGTTCGGTCCGCTTGTGACCCTGCGCATCGCCATGGGATCCGGCCTTGCCTTCCTGACCGCACAGCTTCTGGACGTCGCAATCTTTGACCGTCTGCGCGAAGGTCGTTGGTGGCGTGCACCGGTTGTCTCGACCCTGATCGGCAGCTCGGTCGACACCGCAATCTTCTTCACCATCGCGTTTTCAGGCACTCTGACTTTCCTAGAACCCGCCAACGACGTTAGCTGGGCGGGCGAGGTTTTGCCGCTTTTGGGCGCAGGTCCGATGGCCCCGCTATGGGTGTCTTTGGCCGTTGCTGACTGGATGGTGAAACTGGCATTGGCACTGCTGGCACTGGTGCCGTTCCGCGTCCTGGTCACAAAACTTTCACCAAATCCTGCGTGAAAAGTTTTGACAAACGCAAAATATGTGGCACGCTCCTAGATATAGAAACAGCGAGAAAGGAGGTGTCCATGTCAAGAGATGCAACGGAGCGAGGTGCTGGGACAATCTAGGTCGCGGTGGTTCGAGGCAGCCCTCGAACTGAAACGCGGGCCGAGTTGACGCAGTTCTAACCGGCCCCACCTCCTAAATTCTCGAAAGGGTCGTTCCGATGGAACGACCCTTTTTCGTATCTGCCATTCCCGTCACGGATGTGATTGGCTAGGGTGCCCCCATGATCCGCGTGAATGACGATATCACCCTGCAAGACTGGGAACTCAGCGAAAGCTTTTCACGTTCGTCCGGCCCCGGCGGGCAGAATGTGAACAAGGTCTCGACCGCTGTCGAATTGCGGTTCGAAGCAGCACGATCGCCCCATCTGACGCAGGCCGTGAAGGCTCGGTTGAAGCGTATCGCGGGACGGAAATGGGCGCAGGATGGCGCGATCACCATCCGCGTCGAAGACACAAGAAGCCAAGCCCGCAACCGCGAGATCGCCGCCGAACGTCTGGCCGAGATGATCCGCAAAGCGCTGGTCGCGCCCAAGCGGCGTATCCCAACGAAACCGACGAAGGGCTCGCAACGCCGGCGCATGGACACCAAAACCAAACGCGGACAGGTTAAGGCTCTGCGTGGGCGGGTCACGGACGACTGACTATTTACTTAACAACGCAATTACTATGGCGTAGCATCCCCACATGGGCAGGGTCCGCACACCGAACGGACCGCACCATCCAAATACAGCGGAGCATGACATGGCCGATACCTCTTCGATTCTGGACCGACGCGCGCGACTTCTTGGCCCGAACATGACCACCTTCTATCGAGAGCCGGTTCATGTGGTGCGCGGCGAAGGGACATGGCTGTGGGACGCGGATGGAAACCGCTATCTGGACTGCTACAACAACGTCCCGCATGTCGGTCACGCCCATCCGAAAGTGGTCGAAGCGATCACCAAGCAGGCCTCGACCCTGAACACCCACACACGGTACCTGCACGAAGGGATTCTGGATTATGCCGAACGCCTGACCGGCACGATGGACCACGGGCTGGAGACGATGATCATGGTCTGCACCGGATCCGAGGCCAACGACATTGCCCTGCGCATGGGACGCGCGATGACCGAAAAGGTGGGCATCATCTGCACCGACAATACCTACCACGGCAATACAGATTTGGTCAGCCAGATGTCATCGAAACGCACGCCGATTGGCGGGCCGGTGGATTGGGTCAAGAAGGTGCCTGCGCCGGATACGTTGTTCCCGTTGGGCGGCAGCGCGGAGGCGCAACCACAAGCATTTGCCGCAGAAATCCAGCGTGCGATTGATGCGCTGGAAGAGGCTGGATACGGCTTCGGCACGCTGATCCTCGATCCGTTCTTCGCTAACGAGGGCTTCCACACATTGCCCAAGGGCTTCCTCGAGCCAACCGTCGCAGTGGTCCGCAAGGCCGGTGGCATCATCATCGCAGACGAGGTGCAGCCGGGCTTTGGCCGCACGGGGCGCAATTTCTGGGGGCATGACCGCATCGGATTGGCGCCTGACATCGTGACCATGGGGAAGCCGATGGGGAACGGGCATCCTGTGGCAGCGGTCGTGACGCGCCCCGAGATCATGGCCGAGTTCCGCACGCGCTTTGGGTACTTCAACACCTTCGGTGGCAACCCGGTGTCTGCTGCCGCCGCGATGGCGGTTCTGGATGTGCTGGAAGAAGAAGAGCTGGTTCAGAACGCACGCGACACTGGCGACTATGCCTTGGGGTTGCTTCATGAACTGGCGCACCCGCTGATCGCGGATACACGCGGCGCGGGCATGTTCATGGGCATCGAATTCACGCGAGACGGGGACCCGGAGGGCGCGACCACATTCTGCAAAGATCTGGTCGAGGAGATGCGAAATCGTGGTGTTCTGTTGCATCTGATGGGGCGGCATTATCACGGGATCAAAATCCGCCCGCCGATGTGTTTTGACCGCGCGCAAGCCGACCTTCTGGCCGAGAATCTGGACGCCGCATTGAAAGCCGTTCCCGCATGAGCGCCGTTTTGAAGCAAGCCCTGAAGGCATGGAACGCACAGCATGTGCGGATGATCAAGGACCGCGAAAACGCGGTGCATGAGGTGCGGATTTCCGGCAAGCCCGCCGCGCTTCGGTTGCACCGTCCGGGGTATCAATCAAAGGCCGCCATTCGGTCGGAACTGGACTGGATGGGGGCGCTGGCCGAGCGTGGCATGCGGGTGCCGTCCCCGATCCCGACAGCAGATGGCGATCTGGTGTTTTCACTCGGCGCAGACCAATGCGCGACGATGGTGTCGTGGGTCGAGGGCGCACCGATCGGGGAAAGCGGCGTGCCGCTGGACGGCTCGCCCGATGATCAGGCCGCGCTATATCGCAAAGTCGGCGCCGAGCTGGCGAGGCTGCACAATTTGACCGACGATATCCCCCTGCCCGATGGCTTCACACGGCACCGGTGGGACATCCCGGGATTGCTCGGGGACGAGCCGTTCTGGGGACGGTTCTGGGAGTGCCCGGCGCTGAGCGAGGACGAGCGAAACATGGTATTGCGCGCCCGCGCTGTGGCGCATGATCTGGCAACGGTCTTTCTTGAGAACGGTGCGGATTTCGGACTGATCCACGCAGACGCATTGCGAGAGAATGTATTTGTTCACAATAGCTTACTAACCCTGATCGACTTCGACGATGCGGGCTTTGGGTTCCGGCTATACGACCTTGCGGTAATGCTGTCGCAGAACGAAGACGAACCCGCCTATGAGGCAATCAAGGCCGCCGCGTTGGCGGGGTATCGGGACCACCGCGCGCTGAGCCAAGAGGCGGAAGACCTGCTGCCCATGTTCCTGATGATGCGCCGCTTCGCGTCGATGGGCTGGGCGGTCCCGCGCTATGATCCGACCGGCCCGAAGGTCGCGCTTTATACGGAAAGAGCCGTCACCGCCGCCCGGAAGTTTCTTGGGGGATGAGGGGCCGCGTGACGGGTGGAAATCTTTAAACCTTTTGACGCGGGACAGGCCGGGGTTTTAAAGGGTTTAAAGGCGCAACGGCAACACTTCCACAGCCGCGCTTCATTCTGCTGAACGGAATGATCCGGATTGCAGTAATGGTAATATCAAAGCTTCGGTAGTGTTAGCCTGCCAACATCCCTTTAAGGTTGTGCAAAGACCTACATTCAGCCTAAGTTCATTATTATTTGTCGTGTCCGCAAAGCGTGTTGGGAATTTTTTCGTATCGCCTTCGGATTTTCATAATTGGCCAATATAGCTCCTAAAAACAGCGGAGCGGATCGTGCAGGCACACGACTTTAGGCATTTCCTCGACCGGTTCAGTGAGCTGAATCCGGCGCAAATCGAGGACGCCAGAACAAAGATTAGGGATGTTCGGAGAAAAACCGAAGCCCTGGCCGAAATTGAATCACGAACGGAACAAGAACACAAGTGTCCGCATTGCGGTAATGACCGTCGCCAGAAGTGGGGGAGGACTCGGACTAAGGTTCAACGCTATCGTTGCCTGGGCTGTCAAAAGACTTTCTGCGGTAGGACGACTTCCAGGATCGGGCACATCCACCGGCCAGATCTATTTCTCGAAGTGATCCGAGATATGCTGGGAACTCGGGCACCCTCTTCCATTCGACAACTGGCCAATCGCCTCCGTCTCGACAAGCACACCATCTGGCGGTGGCGGATGATCATCATGCAGGAGCTAAGAGGTTCATCTGACGTACATTTTTCCGGCATCGTCGAGGTGGACGAGACCTACCAGAAGGAATCCAGGAAGGGATCCCGTGAATGGGTGAGGCACAAGCGAGACCCGCTCAATTACCCCAAGCCGCCAAGGTTGCGCTGGTATGAATACGCCAAGCTGGGCGTGAAGATGCAGCGCGGTCTCAGCCGTTGGCAGCTGCCGATCCTAACTGTGGTCGATCGTGGTGGGGCCAAGATGGCTCAGAGGATACCCGACAGGGCCAATGCGACGATTCATAAGGCCCTGAACTCGGTGGTTCCAGCTGACGCTGTCCTCTGCAGTGATGCCTTACGAGCTTACGGCCGTTTCGCCCAGGCGAAAGGGTTGGAGCATTTTGTGGTGGGTGGTGCCAAGGGCAAAGCCAAGGCAACGGCCTCGCATCACATACAGAACATCAACTCTCTGCATTCGAGATACGAGGACTTCATCAGACAGTTCAAAGGTCCAGCGTCCAAGTATCTTTCGGGATATGTTGATTGGTTTTTAGCACGGCTATCCAACCGAGATCCCGTCGGGGTTTTTAATGGGAGCTGAACAACCCAATCTACTCCAGTGTAAAGCTGGAAGCAGGTTTCGAAGTCTCGTTTCAGTTTGATGGTTGAACTAAGCAAACTTTGAAAGACATGTTGGACCTGTAGCTAAAGCATTGAACATAGATGTAAAAATGGCCAGTATGGCCGCCGAAGGTGAGCGTCTTGGGTTTTTGAGTTGGAAACTCTTTGCCTTAAGGAGGCGTTATACCTATATTGGTATAAGGAGATTCGTTAGTGTCGGAAAGGCAGGTTATCTGGGTAGGAGACTCCAAGAAGAATTTGATGGAGTTTCCGAAAGATGTGAAGGTTTCGATTGGGTATGCTCTCAGTGAAGCACAAAAAGGTAGGAAGGCGGGATACGCCAAGCCCATGACGGGTTTGGGTTCCGGGGTTCTGGAGATCGTAGCTGATCACGATACTGATACCTATCGAGCCGTCTACGCTGTGAAGCTCGGGGATGATTTGTATGTGCTTCACGCGTTCAAAAAGAAGTCCAAATCCGGGATAAAGACCCCGAAATCTGAAACTGAACTGGTAAAGCGCCGCCTAAAGCAAGTGAAAGAACAACTGAGGAAAAAAGCATGACTGATGTAGCCGAAGAACTTGAAATCGAAGTTGGTAGCGGAAATGTTTTCGCTGACCTGGGGCTTGATGATGCCCCTGAGCTAAAACTGAAAGCTGCGATCGCTGGTCAAATCAACTCTATTGTTCATCATCGCCACCTGAATCAACGACAAGCAGCCGAGATTTTCGGGGTTCCACAGCCAAAGGTCTCTGCTTTGCAGAACGGAAAACTTCATGGGTTTTCTCTGGAAAAGCTCTTGTCGTTTATGGTTCGATTGAATCGGGATGTTGAAATCGGCTTCAAAAAAGTCGCCTCTCATCAGGATCCTCGGTATTTTGTCCGGAACGAGAAGGAGAGGCTTCTTGTGGACGCATGATCCCGATATCCCTTAAGTTTCAGAACACTAAAACGTTTTAGGGCCGCGCTTTGCGCGGCCCTGTTTACTTTCCCGGGGGTGCGTTTGTAGATTGGACTGTTCAACGACAAAGCGGGATAGTCGAAAGAGGATAGACACGACCAACACGCTTTGCGGACACGACATTATTATTTTGTGAATATCTTGGGACCCAACATGCCTACAACAGCCGAACAAGAAGTTCTCGACGAAATCTCGCAAGTACCTGGCAATTCAGTCCAACGAATTCCATTTCACCTCTATGACAAGCAGTACCGTAAAACCACCAAGCTTGCCGATGTAGAGAGCGGCGCGACCGCTGTCAAAGGTCGAAGCGATTGGTACAGGTTTGATTTCACCGAACCAGTATTTGTCCAAGACAATTCTCATTGAAGCAGCGGACTACAAGTACCAGAACTGCGAATTCACATGGAATTCCGTTTCAACCGGAGAAAAAAGAACCAAGACCACAAAGTTTGACGACGGTTCATTTGCAGTCGAAGTAGACGATTTCATAACAGAGTTCTCCTTCAAGCCCGACAGAAGAATTCTTGGAAGCCCGATCATTACAGGGGTACGGGCTGAAGGCTTCTTGATGGACGACTTTGTCCATAGCCGCGAGCGGATTTACAGGATTGATAGCCTTAAAAAATCAGCAATTAGCGCTGCGGTTGCTACCATCGAACAAGCTGAAACCAAGGCTGAGGAGATGGCAAACTCAGTCAGCAGAATCAAAGAACTTGAGAGCGAAGCAGCTGGCCTCAAGGGTGAAATCGAAAACACGGAACGCGAACTGGCTCATAGGCGCAACGAAGTATCTGAACTTGATGCTAGAATTTCGGAGAAAAAGGCCGAGCAATCTGGTCTGGAAGCAAGGATTGAAAAGCAACAGGCAACAATTGAACAACGGCAGGCAGAAAGAGATTCACTTACCAGAGAGATAGCTGAAAAATCTGGTGTCCTTAGTGAACTCGAAAGTGACATCTACCTATTCCCGAGCGAAATATCCGAGTTCGTAAAACAGGGAGGCAAGAACAAGGCTTTCTATTGGAAGCTTGCAGTCGTACCTATGCTTGTCCTTGTAGGAATGGCCATCGCACTACTCACGAATGCCGCAAATCTCTCAACGGTCTTTGATGAAGTTGAGAATGCTAGAATCTTTTCCATACTAGTGACACGGATTCCCTATGTGGTCGTTGCATCAACGATTATCGGCGTGTCATTCGCAATAATTCAGCGACTCATTTCTGAGATTTTTAGAATCGACAAACAAACAAGATCTCTTGCGAAAATTAGCATTGTTGCGACCGATGTTTACGAAGCCTCAGCCGATGGACTCAACCTCTCCGACACCGATCAGTATCAACTGAGAACAGCTCTGAAGATGGAGTTACTTCGCGAACACCTGAAGGACTATGTACCCGAAGACTATGAGTACTCGGCTCGTAAATCCGTATTTGAGAAGGTTAGAGAAAGGAAGGAGACACTAGCTGATTCCGAGGCAGAAGATGAAAGCTTAGTGTCTGTAGTTGACGACTAAACCACAACCTCCATCCCGACCTGTTCGCCAACTCCAAACACACGTTTATAGCGCGCAATCTCGTCCTCCGGCCCCATCGCCTTGTTGGGGTTGTCGGACAGTTTCACGGTGGCCCTCCCATTCGCCTTCACCGCCTTGCAGACCAGCGAGAATGGGGCGAGGGCGTTGTCGGGGACGAGGTCTCGGAAATCATTCGTTAGCAGGGTGCCCCAGCCGAAGCTGGTGCGGACGCGGCCTGCGAATTGCTGGTGCAGTTCGATGATTTTGTCGGTGTCCAGACCGTCCGAGAAGATGACCATTTTCTGCGTCGGATCCTCGCCGCGGGATTTCCACCAGTTGATGGCGATCTCGGCGCCCGTCGCGGGGTCTCCGCTGTCGATGCGGATGCCGGTCCAGCCGGCCAGCCAATCGGGCGCATTGTCCAGAAAGCCCTTGGTGCCATAGGTGTCGGGCAGGATGATGCGCAGGTTGCCGTCGTGTTCCTGTTGCCAATCGGCAAGCACGTCATAGGGGGCCTGCGCCAGTGCGGTGTCGTCTTCGGCAAGGGCTGCATAAACCATGGGCAGTTCGTGGGCGTTGGTGCCAATGGCCTCGATATCGCGCTTCATGGCGATGTGGCAGTTGGAGGTGCCGACGAAATTGCTTCCCAACCCCTCCATCGCCGCTTGCACGCACCAATCCTGCCAGAGGTAGGAATGGCGGCGGCGGGTACCGAAATCGGCAAGGCGGAGGCCGTCGAGGGCGCGGAGGCCCGAGATCTTCTCCCATGCGCGGGTCATGGCGCGGGCGTATAGGACTTGCAGCTCGAACCGGCCCATACCACGCAGGACGGCGCGCGAGCGGAGTTCCATGAGGACCGAGAGCGCGGGGATTTCCCATAGCATGACCTCGGGCCAGGACCCTTCGAAGGTCAGCTCGTATTGGTCGCCGACGCGTTCAAGGTGGTAAGGCGGGAGGCGCATGTTCTCGAACCACTCCATGAAGTCCGAGCGGAACATCTGGCGTTTGCCATAAAAGGTGTTGCCGCGCAGCCATGTGCTTTCGCCACGCGACAGCGACAACGAGCGGATGTGGTCCAGTTGCTCGCGCAGTTCGCCCTCGTCGATGAGGTTGGCGAGGGGGACGTGTTTCGAGCGGTTGATCAGGCTGAAGGTGACCTGGGCGTCGGGCTTGTTGCGGAAGACCGATTGGCACATCAGAAGTTTGTAGAAATCGGTATCGATCAGCGAACGGACGATCGGATCGATCTTCCAGTTGTGGTCATAGACGCGGGTGGCGATATCAACCATTTATGCCTCCAGCTTGACGCCTGCGGCGCGCATGTTGTCACGGGCAGCAGCCAGCGAACCGTCAAGGTCGATGGCACGGCTGGCGGTTTCCAGAACGGTGACGTCGAAGCCCAGCTTGGCACCGTCGATGGCCGAGTAGGCGACACAGAAATCGGTCGCAAGGCCGACCATGGTCAACTTGGTGACGCCACGGGTGCGCAGATAACCCTCCAGCCCCGTGGGGGTGGTCTGGTCATTCTCGAAGAAGGCGGAATAGCTGTCGATCTGCGGGCGGAAGCCTTTGCGGATCACGAGGTCGGCGGGGTCGGTCAGAAGATCCGTATGAAAAGCCGCCCCATCGGTGCCCTGCACGCAGTGGTCGGGCCAGAGGACCTGAGGGCCATAGGGCATCTCGGTCATCTCAAACGGGGCTTTCCCTTCGTGCGACAACGCGAACGAGCTGTGGCCCGCTGGGTGCCAGTCCTGCGTGAAAACTTTCACGGCAAAGTCGGGCAGAATGGCATTGATCAGGGGCACAATCTGGTCGCCTTCGGCGACGGCAAGGGCTCCGCCCGGGCAGAAATCGTTCTGCACGTCGATCACGATCAGGGCTTCATCTGCGGTGCGCATGGGCGGTCCTCCTTGAACTTCAATGGGTAAGGACCGCACGCAGAAGGGTCAAGCAACGAGGGCCAAGGATGCATGATGCCACACGAAAAAGGGGCGCGCACCACGCGCACCCCTTCAAAAGTCGCATCCGCTCAGGCCTAGAGCCTGCTGATGTCAAACGAGATCCCAGTCAGCTGGCGGATCAGTCGCAACAAAGTGTTGCTTGCCGCGATCGCGCTTTCGGTAACAAGCACTGTGTCCTTGCTGTGGATCTGGAACTTGTCCGCGCTGAACAGTCCGTCAGCGGTGGTCAGGTCGATCACAAAGACACTGCGTGCGTTGTCTGGCCCCTGATCGTCTGGACGCACAGCTGATTGCGGATATTCGCGCAGGATCAGGATCCCCTTCGGGTTGGCGCGGGTATCTGACAGCCCACCAATCAGCGACATCGCATCAAGCGCAGAGATCTCGGATTTCGAGAACGGGATCAACGCCTCTTTCGAAGCCGCCCCCAGCGAGCGGAAATAGCGGCTGTCATCCTGCAACGCCAGTTTGTCTCCGGGCCGCAGATAGGTGTCAAAGGATGCGTTGGACATAACCTCGGCCAGCGGGCGCAAATAGGTCTGATTGCCACGGATCAACTTGATGCTGGGGTTATTCAGGCTTTTGTCCGGGCCACCGGATGCGGCGATGGCATGCAGCACAGTAAAGCTTGGGTCATCCAGCGTGATCGGTCCAGGTCGCGAAACACCAGACACCATCGATACCGTACCTCGTGTGCCTTGTGTGACGTTCAACTGCACCTGAGCCGACGGGATGGCTTCGACATATTTGCGCTGGATACGGGCGCGGGCAGCCGAATGCGACATGCCTGCGATATGGACGCTGCCGACGAAGGGCAGGAAGATGGTGCCGCCCGAAGAAACAAGCATGTTCTTCATCTCGACCGTGTTCTGGCTGGGCGAGGACAGAAGCGAAGATTCCTCGCTATCCCAGACAATCACGTCCACGCGGTCAAACGGCCGGATTGGTTTGTCGACGGCGGCAGATCCGCGCGACGGCCAGGTGTAATCGCCGTCCGCGTTAGGGGCTGGCCAGCTTGCGATGGCGGGCAGGGTTGCCTTGGAAACGGTGTATACAGCCAGATCCGCACTGCTTTCAGCGTTCCCGCCAACAATCTCGGATTGAAGGGCCGCGCCGCGTGGCGCGCCACAGCTGGCCAAAGCAAGGACAGAAACCGCAATCAAAACAAAACGCATTCGCGCAACCCCCAAGGTTTCTTTGTGGTTCAAGGCAGTAAACCAATTATGCGCACATTAGTAACGAAGCTGCCGTTTCTCAAGCTCCGCGCACTGGATTTCGCGGTTAATTCCGAACGACGCACAATGTGCAGTAGATGGGTTACACCCAGATCGGATCAGGCGGTCATCTCGCGATGCCGCTCCACCGCTTCTTTCACGTCGTCGTAATAAGTCAGGCGGCCGTTATCCAGAATACACGCCGCGTCGCACACCCGAGAGATGACGCGCAGGTTGTGCGTCACCAAAAGCGCCCCGCTGTTCTCCATCCGGTCACGGAACACGTGCATGCTTTTCTTGCGAAAAGACGCATCCCCCACCGAGGTCACTTCGTCTACCAGATAGACGTCAAACTTGATGCCCATGGACAGCCCAAAAGCCAGACGGGACCGCATGCCCGAAGAATAGGTACGCACGGGCAGATAGAATTGCGGCCCCAGCTCGGCGAAATCTTCGACATATTCGCGCAGCTCTTCGGTATCGACTCCGTAAATCCGCGCCAGAAACTTGGTGTTCTGTGCGCCCGTCAAATCCTTGTGGAAACTGCCCGCAAAGCCGACAGGCCAGCTGACCGTGCCGTCAATCTCGATGCTGCCACTGTCTTGACGCATCGTGCCAGCGACCATCCGTAACAGGCTGGATTTTCCGGCCCCGTTGCGCCCCAGCAGTCCAACGACCATACCCGATTTAAAATCAACCGAGATATTGTCAGCCACTACCGTGGTTTGCCCCTGCAGATGATACGCTTTGCGCAGATTTCGGATTCGGATCATGCAGCAACCCTATCGTCTGTCGCGGACCGAGTAGTAAACCATGGTTGCCACCACCCAGATACCGACCAGGAAGGCCGCCAGCGTCGCCAGAATGATCAGGCGCTGCGGATATTCCGGGGTCTCGGCCAGTGTTGGCTCGATGTAGGCCGCAAGATAGCGCGACTTCCGCGCGGCTTCGGCTGTGGCCAAATCCAGCGATCCCAACGCGGACAGATAGGCCTGTTCGGCGAATTGCTTGTCGACCGACAGGCGTTCGAAGTCACCAATCAGGTCGGCGTAAGACCCGTTGACCGAGCCGTCAGTATTGCTGAACCGTGCACGTTCATCGGCCAGACGCTGCTGGATCACATCCACACGGCGACGCGCTTGAATCAAGCGGGGATCCCCTTCGCGCGCTGTCTGCATCAGGATGTCCAAATCAATCTGAGCCGCCGCCAGCTGGTTCTGCATCGAGTTCAATAGACCCATGCGCCCTACGATGTCGGCCTCGGGGTCGATGATCTGAGTTTCAAGCCGGAATTTCTGGATCGCTGCACGTGCCGTTCTAAGACGCTCGACGGCATTCTCAAGCTCACTGCGAGCATAGCTGGTGGCATCTTCGCGCGCGACGGTTGTCAGCTTATTGATCATGTCGGTGCTCTCATCATAGATCGCATCCGCAACGGCCTTGGCGTCTTCCGGGGCAAAGGCAGTGACGCGCACCTCGATCAGGCCCGAGCCGCTGTCATAGAAAACTTTCACAACCCGGCCCCAGAATTTCTGAAGCCCCTCAATGGTCGCATCGGGATCGAGACCAAAGATCGGGTCCGAGGGCATGTGGTACATGGTACGCAGGTCAAGCCGCTCATCCACCAGCCGGACGATGCGCTGGCTTTGAATGAACTCGAACAGAACATCCGTATCGGTACCGCTGGACGATCCCGCCAGTTCGGTGATGCCGCCCAACATCTCGACCGGAGACGCACTGTCTTCCGCTCGGACCGAGAACCCAAGATACGAGGCATATTGATCTTTGGCGATCACATAAAGATACACCGTCGCCACCAAGAGCGGCGCCAAAACGCCCAACAGGAACAAGGTGCGGATCATGTTGTGCCGTTTTTGAGGGCGGGCCGGTTGGGCCGGCGGGCGCGGCGGAGGCAGAACCTTGCCACCCTTTTCTTCTTCGCCCCAGCCGTCATCGTCCAGCTCGTCCTGTTCGGCATGCGCGACCTGCGCATCCTTTCGGCGTTTGGCCTTGAGATTGGACTTAGGCTTGGGATCAGGCGCTTCAGAAGACTGGGTCATAGGCTATCCACGGCAAAACATTTTGCAAACTATATGCATTAGAGGCAGTTATCGGATACCTCTTAGGACGAATCAACTCGATATTGCCCGCATGACAGCATCACGCACAGCAGATCCTACACGCTTCAAGATGGGGCGCACAGTCGTCGCGTTGATGCTGCGCGAGATGTCATCGACCTATGGGCGCTCAAACGGGGGATACCTCTGGGCCTTGGTCGAACCAATCAGCGGTATCGCTTTCTTGACCATCGTCTTTTCCCTTGCGCTGCGGTCACCGTCGATCGGGGACAGTTTTGCCCTGTACTATGCGACCGGGATGCTTCCGCTGGGCCTGTTTCGCGAACTCAGCGCCAAGACCGCGATGGCAATCAACTTCTCGAAAGCTCTATTGGGGTACCCGCGAGTCACATTCGTCGACGCCATTCTGGCGCGCGCCATCCTGAACAGCCTCACAAGTATCCTGATCAGCGTCATGCTGATCGGCGGAATGGTGCTGATCAACCCCTCATTTGTGTTCCTGAACATCCCGGAAATGGGGCTGTCGTTCTTGATGTCAATTGCGTTGGGGGTCGGCATTGGAACACTGAACTGCTTCCTGTTCTGGCGGTTTGACTGGTGGCAACAGCTGTGGAAAGTGCTGATGCGTCCGTTGTTCATCGTCTCGGGCGTCTTATACAACTTCGATGATCTTCCCGCCTTCGCTCAGGATATCCTGTGGTGGAACCCGATGGTCCATGTGGTCGGCCAGATGCGTATGGGGGTCTACGCCACGTACGAGCCCGACTATATCTCGTGCATCTTTGTTTTTGCTGTATCGCTTGCAGCCCTGTCGTTGGGGCTGACACTGCTGAACCGGTATCATGACGATATCATGTATAAATAGACCATGCGCCTGCACCCATCTGTGTCTCGGGTTGGCTGGAAACCGAAAATCAACGCGACGCCCAACACGTGCCTGCATCGCACCCGCCAAGGCAGAAGGCCTACACGCGCCTCCAATTCTTGTAAGACCCCCCTCTGCCCCCTATAAATTGCGCGACGCAGAGAAGGTGCATCATGAAAGTCTCGATCTACTCCGCCTATCACAAGCTTTCTCCGCGGGTTTCGTCGAAAAGCATCAAGCCAATCCACGTTGGGGCAGATCTGGCCAGCGCCCCTTTGACGGACATGCTGGCGGACAACACGGGCGACCACATTTCCGGTAAGAACGGATCCTATTGCGAACTGACGGCGCTGTATTGGGCGTGGAAGAATGACCGGGACAGCGACTTCGTCGGGCTGATGCACTATCGCCGGCTCTTGGATGTGGCGGGCGATTGCGACAGCACCCGGGCCGAGACTTTCGTCGGGGCGCTGGACATCGACGACTGGACCGCGCGAACCGAGGCGTGGATCGAGACAGAGCTGGGCAACTGGGACATCGCGCTACCACGCCTCCACAAGATGCCTGTCAGTATCGAGAAGAACTTTCTGGATGCCCACCACGCAGAAGATTTCGACAAGATGCGCGCGGTGATCGCGACAGATCACCCCGCCTATCTGGGCGCGTTCGACACCACGGCCAGCTCAAAGACCTTGCGCCTCGGCAATATCGCCGTGATGCGCCGCGACATCTTTGACCGCTACTGCGCCTGGCTGTTTGATATCCTTGGGAAGGTCGAAGCTGCGGACATCGACCGGTCGAATTACAGCCCCTATCAGGCGCGCTATATTGGCTTCCTGGCCGAACGCCTGCTGACCGTCTTCATCTTGCACGAACAGACCACCAACCCGACGCTGCGGATCCGTGAAACAACAATTCTGAATCTGTCACAAGCGGCTGTGTCCCCCTATTTGACCCGACAAGACGCGCCCGCAGACGACGTGGTCAATATCGCGATTGCCGCGGATCGGGCGTACCTGCCGCATGCTGCAACCATGATGCAGTCGCTTCTGACACAGGCCAACCCGAAGCGCCCCATTGTGCTGTTTTTCCTGTATTCGGACATCAGCACCGAGGAGATCGAGATCTTTGGCCGCTGGCTGAAATCCCAGCGCCAAAATGTCGAATTGCACGCCATCAACGCTGGCAACTACTTCAGTGACGTCAAGCGCTCGCTGCATCGGGTGTCGTCGAATGCGACCTTCTATCGCTTCCTGCTGTTCCTGCTGCTACCTGGGTTGGACCGGCTGCTCTATCTGGATGTCGACACCATTCTGAACGCAGATGTTTGTGATCTGTATGATGCCGATATGGGGGACGCCAAGGTCGGCGCCGTGCCGGACTGGATCATGACACGCACCTTAACCGGCCCGATTGGGACCTCGGTCCTGAATGTGCCCGACCTGTCTGCCTATCTGCGCGAGCGGCTGCAGCTGTCAGACGCGCAGATGGGGCGGTACTTCAATGTGGGCGTCTTGTTGATGAATTTCAAAGCCATGGGCGATCTGAAAGCGCTGGGCGAGAAGCTGATCCACGAGGCGCAGACCCAGCAGTATTTGTTTCAGGACCAAGACATTCTGAACAAAGAGTTCAAGGACGACCTTCACCTTCTGGACGCACGCTGGAATGTCTTCAACTCGGTCGATGCAAGCTATGCCAAGGTGCCGCAAGCGAACCATGCCAAAGCGATGGCCGCGCGGCGCGATCCGTGGCTTGTTCACTTTGCAGACAGCAATTTCAAACCGTGGCGTAGCCGGGTCGTGCCGCACGCTGATCTGTACTGGAGAGCGCTGGTGAACACGCCTTACTTTGGCGAAGTGACAACAAATCTTCTCGCAGAGCGCCGCAAAAGCCAGACCCTAAAGAAAAGCATCATCGACACCGGCCAGAAGATCGCACAGCGCTACCCGGCCCTTAATCGCCCGCTTTTGATGGTCTATGGCCTGCTTCGCCGGATCTGGAAGGATTGAGCTCTCATTCTCGAGCACAGGCAAGAGCATTGACATGCCTTGTTGTGAAAGGGGAAAACCCCCAGGAACGGTATGTCACCCGGCACAAGATCAAGGTTCAGTAGATGCACGACACCCCCGGCCCGAAGGAACGCTTGGTTGCCGTAGTTGTGACATATAACCGGCTTGAGAAGCTGAAGCTGACCCTGTCGAACCTGCTGCAGAACACACCCGCCGGGCTGGACCGGATCGTGGTGGTGAACAATGCCAGCACCGATGGGACCGAGGACTGGCTGGTGACGCAAGATGATCCCCGACTGGACATTCTGAACAGCGCGACCAATCGCGGCGGTGCCGGAGGGTTCGAACAAGGGCTGCGCCATGCCCTGACCCAGCATAAGGCCGACTGGTACGTGGTGATGGATGACGATGCATGGCCCGAACCGGGGATGCTGGATCAGTTCATGGCCACCCCGCGCCCCGATGATACGGCGGTCGCGGCGGCGGTCTATTACCCCGATGGTCGCATTTGCGAGATGAACCGCCCGTCCGTAAATCCGTTCTGGTCCCCCCGCACATTCCTGCGCACGCTGGTAAAGCGGCGTGACGGCTATCACATCCCGCCCAGCGCATACGAGGCCAGCGCCCCCACCCCGATCGACCTGACGTCCTTCGTTGGACTGTTCATTTCGAAGCGGATGCTCGACACGGTGGGACTGCCCGATCCGGGGTTGTTCATCTACGGCGATGACGTGATCTATACGTTGGGCCTTCGCAAACGCGGGTTCGAGATCAGCTTCGATCCATCAATACGTTTCGTCCATGACTGCGCGACCTTCCAGACGGACGGGAAAAAGACCTATCGACCGCTATGGAAAGTCTATTACGCCTATCGCAACGGTCTGATCATGTATCGCCGCGCGGCGGGCATCCTGTTTTGGGTGCTACTGCCCTTGTTGTTGGTCGCATGGAAGCGGGCGGCAAACCGCTATGGCACGGACAAAGCCACCTATGAAGCGCTGCGCAAAGCTGCCGTGTCGGACGGGTTGGCACGCCGAACCGCGCGCAGCCATGCTGACATTCTGGAACTGGCAAAACGCTAAGCGCCTGCTTTAGGGATCAACGGCAAAGACCGGCATCTCGACGCCATCAGCCACGGACCTGCGGAACATGTCGGCAGTGTCCAGCGCCTCGCGGATGGTGACGTCCATATCCAGATAGCGATAGGTACCCAGTCGCCCCACGAAGGTCACACCGGTGGTCGTCTTGGCCAGCTCGACATAGTCGGCCAACAGCGCTTTTTCGTCGACCTGACGGATCGGGTAATACGGGATGTCGTCCGGCCCACAGGCGCGCGAGAATTCGCGGTAGCAGACGGATCCGTCGTGCTGTTCCCACGGGCTGAAATGCTTGTGCTCGGTGATGCGGGTGTAGGGCACGTCCTCTTCCCCATAGTTCATCACCGCACAACCCTGATAGTCGCCATCATAGGTGAACCGTTCGAAGTCGAGCGTGCGATAGCCCAGACGGCCCAGCTCGAAATCAAAGAACCCGTCCAGCGGGCCGGAATAGAATACGTGGTCATACTGATCTGCCTGATTGCGGGTAAAACGCGTGTTCAGGTGCACCGTAATTGACGGGTGATCCAGGATCTTCTCGATCATCTTGGTATAGCCATCCTCTGGCATACCCTGGAATTTATGGAAGAAATAGTTGTCGTCGTAGTTGAAGCGCACCGGCAGGCGCTTCAGGATGCTCGCGGGCAGCTCGGATGGCTGCATGCCCCACTGCTTGATCGTATAGCCCTTGAAGAACGACTCGTAGAGGTCCTTGCCGACGAAGCGAAGCGCCTGTTCTTCAAACGTCTTGGGATCCTCGATCGAGGTGTCCGCCTGTTCAGTGGTGATGAATTCCAACGCTTCATCCGGGCGCATCGAGCAGCCAAAGAACTGGTTGATCGTGTGCAGGTTGATCGGCAGCGAAAACACCGTTCCCTTCGCGGTCGTCTTCACGCGGTTCTTGAAGGGCCGGAAAGTGGTGTGACGGTTCACATAGTCCCAAACCTGCTCGTCGTCGGTGTGGAAGATATGCGGGCCATAGACATGGACCATGACCCCCGTGCCCGTATCCCGTTCGGTATGACAATTGCCGGCGATGTGATCCCGGCTTTCGACGATGGTGACTTGATGCCCATCCTCTGCCAGCTCGCGCCCGATGACGGCACCGCTGAGGCCTGCTCCGACAAGTAAGATGTTCATCGCGATCTCCGACGTGAAATTCCCTGCGTTGTTCCATACCGCGGTTTTTTTAGCAAACAGGAATGGACAGGTGTGGTTGCTTTCAGCCGACCACTCAGCGCCACGTAAGAGCCAAAGCCCGGCGATCAGAGCCAGTGAGACATTCAATTAGAACAAGAACCAAGGCAACGCCATGGCGTGCAATGGCGGCGCAGAACAGTGTGGGGCCGCAGCCATTAGGAAGTCATTAATATTCAATTGCTTACAATTCCTAAACAAACTCCTGACAAGAAATAAACAGTCGTTAACCCCCAGCCACCACACTCGAAGAGCGCTTCATGCGCATGGGTGAAATCGAGGGTGGTTGGGGTGACCAAGTTTAGTTTCGCTGGCACCAGCTCGGGTGCCAGTCAGCTATATGAATCGGGCATTACGGATCTAAAGATCGTCTGGCAGGATGGCCAGGCGCATCTTGTGTCGATCAGCGCCTCCGCCAACGGGTCCATGATCCAAACCATCGGCGCGGGTGGTACGCTGACGCTGTCTGATCAGGTTTGGACCGGAGGGGGTGCGGTATCATCGTCCGTCCCTGTCCTCGAAACAGTCACGCACGAAGGCGCAACCGTCTTGATGGCCTTTGGTCAAAGCGACTGGGCCATTGCTGGACTAACGCTTGACCCAGGCGCGGCATTGTCAACTCCGGTATCGTATCAATGGGGCCCAAACGGGGTGGGGCTGCTGACGGCCCTGCATGCGACAGTCATCGACGGCGAGACACACATCTACGCCGCCAGCATCACCGGCGAAGGCTTCTACCACTATACGCTTGATGGCACGAACACCTTCATCCTGCAGGGCAATCACAGCCAGCCGGCATCTCTGTCCGAGCCGGATGTGGTCGACATCGAAACCATCGATTTCGGAACACATCAGGTTCTGATCACGGCCTCGTCCGCGGGGGATGGCATTGCAAGCTATACGCTGGACGCGGCGGGCACACCCACACTGGTGTCCGAACATTCTGCTGGCACAGTGCTGCCAGTTGGCACGCCAACCAAGCTGGCAACCGGGATGGTCGGCGGTCAAAGCTTTGTCATCATGGCCAGCGCAGGCAGCTCGTCCTTGACCGTATTTGCCGTCGACGCGACAGGCACGCTGACCCCGACGGATCACGTCATCGACAACAAGTTCACGCGCTTCTCGGATGTAACCGAACTGACCACGGTCGAGCACGATGGACGCCTGTATGTCATCGCGGGTGGTTCTGATGATGGGCTATCCCTGTTCACGCTGCTGCCTGACGGCACGCTGGTCCACCTGGACACCGTCTGGGACACGAATACGACCGCCCTTCAGAACGTCGCCGCCCTTGAGGCGGCTGTCGTGAATGGTCAGATCGTTGTCTTCGCGACCAGCGAGACCGAGCTTGGGATCACCCAATACACGATCGACCCCGACCCAGCGGGTGTGACGCTGACGGGCGGCATCTCGGGTGACACATTGACCGGAGGCGCTGACAGCGACGTCATACTAGGCGGTTTTGGCGACGACACGTTGGCTGGCGCAGGTGGTGCCGACATGCTTAGCGACGGCGCGGGCGCAGATACGCTTACGGGTGGGGCTGGTGCGGACCTGTTCATCCTGTGTGACGACGGCAATCTGGATACGATTACGGATTTCGATCCAACCGAGGATTCGCTGGATCTCAGCGGGTATCACATGCTGTATGATGCCAGCCAGATTCAGGTCACCTCGACCGCCTGGGGTGCCATCCTGACCTATCAAGACGAGGTTCTGCACGTCTATCGTGCGGGTGGTGGGGCGCTGGATGCCTCGCATTTCCAAACCGCAGACACATTGAAGCTGGACCGCCCCCCGAACGGGTTCTCCTATTTCCCTGCAACCATAGACGGCACCGCGTCTGACGACACGCTCGAAGGCAATGCGGGTTCAGATACGCTGTATGGGCAAGAAGGGAACGACATGCTGATGTGGTCGGGCGGTGGTGATCTGTTCAATGGCGGCGCAGGGATCGACACTGTTTGTTATTCCGGGGCCGACACAGGCGTTCAGGTCAACCTGGCCACCGGCGAGACAAGCTTGGCAGCCCAGGGCGACCAGTTTGATTCAATCGAAAATCTGATTGGCTCTGACTTTGACGACGTGCTGATCGGGGATGCGGGCAACAACGAACTGACCGGAGGCGCCGGGAACGACATTCTGATGGGCGGCAATGGTGATGATACTCTGGATGGCGGCGACGGCAATGACAGGCTGATCGGGGGCGCAGGGGCAGATGCATTCTTTGGCGGCGACGGTGACGACATCGTCGACTACAGCGACGAAACAGATGGGTTTATCTTCGATTTCGCCACGGGCCAACGCACCGGGTCAGCCGCCTTAGACAGTTTCGTTTCCATTGAAGGTGTCATAGGCGGATCCGGCGCGGATACGCTGACCGGAGCGGCCGGGGACGACGTTCTGGAAGGCGGCGCCGGGGGCGACAGGATCGATGGTGGCGCCGGGGATGACAGGTTGATCGGGGGCGACGGCAACGATGTTCTTTTGGCCAGCGATGGGGCAGATCTTTTTGACGGCTCTGCAGGGGTCGACATGGTCGACATGCGTGCCAACACCTCTGGTGCGACGGTTGATCTGGTGGCGGGTACCGGGGCAGGTAGCATGGTCGGCGATCAGTTCATCAGCATCGAGAATTTGGTGGGTACGGAATTTGATGACCTGCTTGTCGGGAATGACGCAGACAACCGTCTGGTCGGGCGCAATGGCGCTGACATCCTGACCGGAGGAGGAGGCGATGACCGGCTGCTTGGAGGCGTTGGCGCAGACCAATTGAATGGCGGCACGGGCGACGACCGGATCATTGGCCACAATGGTCGGGACACTCTGAATGGCGGCGATGGGCGTGATATTCTGCGCGGTGGCTTAGGACTGGACGAACTGGACGGCGGCGCTGGAAACGATGGTTTGTATGGCGGCGGCGGGCAGGACACGTTCCTGTTCAACGCCGGTGTAGACCGCATTCGCGACTTCGATCCCGCAGATGATACAATCATGTTTGACAGTGCGCTGTGGGGCGGCGGTACCTTATCCCAGAGCGAAATTCTGAGCTACGCAACGGCTATGTCAGATCGGGTAGTGTTTGATTTTGGTGACGGAGACAGGCTGATCGTTTTCGGTGTCACTGACTTGTCGCAACTCGAGGATACGATTGGTTTCTACTAAGGGGATATCTGCATAAGTCTGCGACGCAACGCACGCCCAGGAGCGGCCCCGTTAAGGATTTTCGCCAATCACTTGGACGGAAACGACCTTTTCGCGGAGAGCCCCATGAGCCAGTCCCCCATTCTGTCCCTACCCCTGATCCAGCCATCACAGGCGCAAAAACACGTCACCCACAACGAAGCGCTTCGGGTGTTGGACATGTTGGTCCAGCTGACGGTCCAAAGTGCCGATGGAACGGTGCCACCCGCCTCGCCAGCCGAGGGGGACCGCCACATCATCGCGAGCGGGGCAACGGGCGATTGGGCCGGGCAGGATCACAACATTGCCCTTCTGGAAAACGGTGTCTGGCAGTTCTTCGTGCCGCTGGAAGGTTGGCGGGCGGATGTCCTGACTACCACGCAACAAATGCGGTTCGATGGCGGCGTCTGGGCCGCGGTGACCCCCGACACCAACAATCTGGACCTTGTGGGCGTCAACACCAACGCAGATACAACCAACCGGCTTGCTGTGTCCTCGGACGCGACGCTTCTGACCCATGCGGGCAGCTCGCATCAGCTGAAGGTCAACAAGGCCAGCAGCGGCGACACGGGCTCTCTTCTGTTTCAGACCAACTGGTCGGGACGCGCGGAAATGGGGCTGGCGGGGAATGATGACTTCTCGATCAAGACCAGTGCAGATGGGTCGATCTGGAACAGCGCGGTGGTGGCCACCGGTGGCGGAGACGTCGGGATCGGCAAAACTCCGGACGCCAAGCTGGACGTGGACGGAGTGATGAAGCTGACCCCGGTTCTGACAGCAGATCTGCCCGCTGCGGCGACCATTGGCGCAGGCGGGATCGCCTTTGTGTCGGACGCGACCGGAGGCGCCCAACTGGCCTATAGCGATGGCGCGGCATGGCTGAAAGTGGCAGATGGCACGGCGCTGTAGTCCCTAACGCCCCGTTGATCACTGCCCGCGAATACGGGCAGCACGACGTCCTGGCAGCGGCACCAGTTTTGCCGCTGTCAGATACAGCACATACAGATCCAGCATCATCGACTTATTCTGGTGATAGATCATGTCCAAACGTGCCTTTCGCGGGATACAGCGACGAAGATAGACATCTTCCGCTTCCGCCTGCGAGTTGCACTCGGCCAACATCTTTTCTTCATGCGCGTGAAACATGATCGAGGCCATTCCGGTGATGCCGGGACGGTCCAAAAGCACCTGCTGATAAATTTCGGGACAGGCGGCAACATAGCGCGGTTCGGGCGGGCGCGGGCCAACGAAGCTCATCTCGCCTTTCATCACGTTCAGCAGTTGCGGAAGCTCATCCAGACGATGGTCGCGAAGGTACCGGCCCAACTTGGTGATCCGCCCCCTTTTATGCCCGCCGGTGATCCCCACGTTTTCATGTGCAGGGGCAGTCCGCATTGTGCGGATTTTCATCAGGTCGAACTCTTGGTCAAATGCCGTGTTACGACGTGAACGATAAATGAACGGGCGCCCATCTTTGGCAAGCACCACGACGTACAGAAGCACCAGAGCGGGAATCACCGGCACAAGAAGCACAAGTGCCAATACGATGTCGAAAACCCGCTTCAACCTTTGCCCGTTCCTTGCCTGCCCCCCTGCTACAGGAAGGGCGTCTTAGTCATGCCATTCTCCGGTGCCGAACCCACGACGTCCAACGGCACAATAGGCCGAGAACCCCGCACGTTTCGCATCCAATGGCGAATAGATGTTGCGCAGATCGGCCATGGCTGCCGTGTTCATCCCTTCGGCCAGACGTTTCAAGTCCAGCGCTCGGAACTCATTCCACTCGGTCAGAAGCACTACCGCATCCGCATTCTCGGCAGCCTTATACGCATCTTCGAACCAATGTGCACCCGGCAAAAGCGCTTCGCCCTCGGCAAGGCCTTGCGGGTCGACGACGCGGACGGTTGCCCCTCCGCCAATCAAAGCCGGAACGATGGTTAAACTGGGGGCATCGCGCATGTCGTCGGTGTTGGGTTTGAAAGTGACACCCAGTACGACAATGGTCTTCCCCGAGACCGAGCCACCGCACATATCGACCACTTTGTCGATCATCCGACGTTTGGCATGGTCATTCACGTTGATAACGGTTTCGGTGATTTGCATCGCCATGCCGTTTTCCTGACCAATGCGGGCCAGCGCCTTGGTATCCTTCGGGAAACAGCTTCCGCCATATCCCGGACCTGCGTGCAGGAACTTGTTGCCGATACGGCCATCCAGCCCGATGCCTTTCGAAACCTGCTTCACATCCGCATCTACGCGCTCACAAAGCGCGGCAATTTCGTTCATAAAGGTGATCTTGGTCGCCAGAAATGCGTTGGCGGCATATTTGATCATCTCGGCGCTTTCCAGATCGGTCGTGACGATCGGGAAATCACGCAGGAAAAGCGGGCGATAGATCTCGGCCATAACTTGCGCAGCGCGGTCGTTCTCAACGCCCACCACCACGCGATCAGGCCGCATGAAGTCATCAATCGCGGCACCTTCACGCAGGAATTCCGGGTTCGATGCCACATCGAAATCCAGATCCGGATTGGCCTTCTCGATCACCTCGGCAACGCGGCGGTTGGTGCCGACGGGCACCGTCGATTTTGTCACGACCACGGCATAGTGATCCAGCGAATCAGCGATTTCTTCAGCCGCTGCAAAAACATAGGTCAGATCCGCATGGCCGTCGCCACGTCGCGTGGGCGTACCAACAGCAATAAAGACAGCACCAGCCCCTGAAACGGCTTCTTTCAAGTCTTCCGTGAAGGTCAGGCGCCCGGCCTGAACGTTCTTCGCCATCAAATCTTCCAACCCGGGCTCGTAAATCGGAACCTTGCCCGCTTCGAGCATCCGGATCTTGCGCGGATCCTTGTCGACGCAAACGACTTCATGTCCAAAATCAGAAAAACAAACCCCCGATACGAGCCCAACATAGCCCGTTCCAATCATTGCGATTTTCATCGGTCATTACTCTCATGTATTTAATAAAACTGTATAACTTTGGTGCGGGAAACACCGCTGCAAGTCAATGGACAGCGCCATATAATTGCCAAGAAATGGCCTCGCATTCCTCTACCATTTATTGAACAATAGAGTTCAGGATCCGTCATTACCACTCAGATCGGAGACAGAAATGTTGCGCCCCTTGTTGCCCGTCATGCTAGTCGCATGCCTTGCTGTATTCCTGTCGCCTGCCACCGCGCAGGCCAAATGCTCTGTTCAACGCGTTGCAGGTGAAGAAAAATCCATATCCTACAAACAGTTGAACCAAGCCATCTTGGATGCTGCGATCTTGGCGCAAGTAAACTTTCATCGGTGCAAACACGGCCTGCCAAAGCTGACCGCGGCAAGCGGCTTGCGCAAGCAGGCCAGCAAACATTCGAAGTGGATGGCGAAGTCCGGCAAGCTGAGTCACCAGGCATCCAGCGGGACAACACGCAGTCTGAAGGGACGGCTGAAGTCGTCAGGCCTGAAGTATAAAACGGGCGCTGAAAACATCGGCGTCATGCGTCTGTACAATATCGACAACCGACAGTTTTTGATTCGATCTTCCGGGAAATGCGTGTTCACAACGCCATCAGGCCAGCCCATCGGGCGGCACAGCTATCGCAGCCTGGCCACGCTAGCCGTGCGCGAATGGATGGAATCACCTGGCCACCGCAGGAATATTCTGCGACGGAATCTGCGTCATACCGGTGCGGGGGCTGGGGTTCGCCCAAACTCGCAATACTGTGGTGCGGTATTCCTTACCCAGATCTTTTCGGGGTAGAATTCGGGTATTGCAACCGTGCCACATCGGCCAATCTTTGCCACCCTCAGGGCACCGATCCGCAGTTCATCCTTCCAAAACCACCCCTTGTATGCGACATATTCGGTTGACGGCTCGCTAAAGTAGTGTGGCCTGCTTACCAATTATGGAGTATGAAACATGAAAAAAGTCATGACCCTTGCCGCAGCTGGCATGATCGCTCTGACCGCCCCCGCTTTTGCTGGCGGCTACAGCGACCCGATCGTTGAAGACGTTGTTGTTGTTGAAGAAGCTGCAAGCTCGATCGGCAACACCGGTATGGCACTGCTGGGCCTGGCTCTGATCGCCGGCATCATCATTGCTTCGGATTCGGACAACTCGACTCCGGCACCCTAATACGCTGCTTTTAACAAAGCAGTTGACCGAGACGGCAGGCCCTTGGGCTTGCCGTTTTGCGTTTGGGCAGAGGTCCATCTATCCGCACGCTCTGCTCGAGGGTGACATCGGATTGAAAGCATATGGTATAAATTGGCCACACAACCGATGTGCCTCCAGAACTTCAGCCTTCCCTAAAGACCTCTCGTATGCGAAAAACATAATGACGGCGCGCTAAAGTAGCGCTGCCCGCTTATTTATGGAGTATGAAACATGAAAAAAGTCATGACCCTTGCCGCTGCTGGCATGATCGCTCTGACCGCCCCCGCTTTTGCTGGCGGCTACAGCGACCCGATCGTTGAAGACGTTGTTGTTGTTGAAGAAGCTGCAAGCTCGATCGGCAACACCGGCATGGCACTGCTGGGCCTGGCTCTGATCGCCGGCATCATCATTGCTTCGGATTCGGACGAAAGCGTACCGAACTAATTCGACTGCTTTCAACAAGGCACTCGATTGAAACGGCAGGCCCTTGGGCTTGCCGTTTTGCGTTTGGGCAGAGGTCCATCTGCCTTCGCACTCGGTTCGAGGGTGACACCGGATTGAGGGCGTAGAGTACATATTAGCCACACAGCCGAAGTGCTGTCCCAATTTCAGCCTTCCAAAACCACCTCTTCTGTGCGAAATACCAAGAGAAGGCTCGCTAAAGTAGTGAAGCCCGTTTGTTTTTTATGGAGTATGAAACATGAAAAAAGTCATGACCCTTGCCGCAGCTGGCATGATCGCTCTGACCGCCCCCGCTTTTGCTGGCGGCTACAGCGACCCGATCGTTGATGACGTCGTTGTTGTTGAAGAAGCTGCAAGCTCGATCGGCAACACCGGTATGGCACTGCTGGGCCTGGCTCTGATCGCCGGCATCATCATTGCTTCGGATTCGGACGAATCCATCCAATAAGTTTCAACTGCTTTCACCAAAGCAATTGACCGAGACGGCAGGCCATCGGGCTTGCCGTTTTGTGTTGGAGGTGCTGAGAAACTACAGACGCAGGTTCTGAATGGCCAAGCTGCCGATGCGCTGCCCGACCCATTGGCTGGATTTCAGCACGCGACCGGCATCATCAACCCAGTAAGCATTGCTGAACGCAATCTGATCCCTGCGGCAGGTTTCCTTCAGAATGACAGCGTCCTCATCAATCTCGCCCAAGGTCACCTTTTCGGTCCCGGCGCGTCGTAGCGTACAGCTCAGCCGCAGCTCGGTCGTCTGCCCCAGATCACCCAGATAGTAGTGAAGACGCGTGTACTCGGTTTCGGTCCGGGACGTGATCGCCGACACGGCGGCATCGATGCGTGAAGACATCAGGTCATCGCCCAAGCCGCGCGTATTGGTCATAACACCCCGGTTATAGGTGATCCCCTGCCCCGGCGCACTGCCCCAGGTCACGTGATTGCCATTGGTCCCGACTGGGTTCATTGCCAGCACGGCTTTGGTATCCAGACGAACGACGATGGCAATTGGGCCATCCGTCGCCGCCAGAGCCTTTGAGATCAGAGCATTGGGATCAGCGGCTGCTGCGGATTGCACAGCAGCAGCGCCCCCACCGGGCTTCGCCCCCCCCACCTTCGAGGTAATACTGCCAGTTGTCCGCTTCAGAACACCCAGTGCCACATTGGACATTTCGGTTTCCTGCGCATCCGACCCGCAGGCCGCCAGACCCGCGGCTGCGCACAGCGCGAAACCTGCCACTCGCAGCGGCTTTGTCAGATGAAATCCCAACACGGTTACCTCCAGAATCTGCCCCAGCGGCCTGCATAGGCATCGGCATGGCCTTCATCGACCCAGTCAAACAAGCGGCCATCGACCTGCAGGCGCGCACCGCCATCGCGGTCAAGCGAGCGTAGCTCGGCGGCAGATTCGCTTTTCGAGGGGCTGCCAAGCGCCCATTCAAGCGGGATCGAAATGCGGATCCCTTTGTCAAACGAGCCTTCGCCGAAATCTTCGGCCGAAACGTTGGTCTTCGTGAAATACCCCCCGACCTTCCAGCCATTAGCAAAGGTCCGGTCAACCGAAACGGTCGCGCCATAGTCCCCGGCCAGATAGCGGCCCGCATCTACGCGGGTCGAGAAGCCATTTCCAAAATCATAGTAGGCCGAGACATGACCGGTGACGACATCGTAGTCCTGAAAACCAAAGAGCTGGTCGAAATTGCGCTGCTTGACCCAAGCAAGCTCGCCCCCGATGGCCAGTCGGCTGTCCACGGGTTTCCACAGAACTTCTGCCGCAACGCCGCCAAACATCTGTTCAAGATACCCAACGGTCACGCGGCTATACAGGTTCTTTCCGGGTCGTCCGTACCATGATGCGGTCAGATGCTCGATCGCGGGATCGCCTTCTTGTGCGTAAAGCGCGCCATCGGTGCGTACATGAGGCAGAACGGAACTGTTGGTGGTCGAGGCATCCCCCAAGTCACCCCAGATGCTTTTCTGAAGTGCGCCCGACAGGATGAAATTCGGAGCGACCTCGTACTTCCCGCTCAGTCGCAGTCCCACGTCGCCGCGAATTGGGCTGGAGGGATCAAAGAAACTGAGTGTCACATAGGGGGCCAGCGCCCAGGTAAAGCGCGTATCATAGTTCGGCAGTTCCGCGTTCTTCACTGCGACGGGCGTGGCTTCGTCAATGGTGACGCGTGCGAACAGGTCGTTGGCGGGCGCGTGCTCCAGCCGTTCGATGTCGCTGCGGCGCAGGGTCACTGTCGACAACGGGATGCCATTCTCGGTGACGGTGATCTTAAAGGTCTCAACCGAAGGCGGCGTGGCGTGGGTCAGAACGCGTACCGTGCGGCCGACAGCCTGCGGCTGCGAGTTAAAGCGCTTGTTTTCGATCTTCACTTCGGCCCGCGTGGCCGTCAGCGCCAAAGCTTTCAGGCGAATGCCCTCTTTGCCAAGCGCGTCCGAGACGACCCTCTTGATGCCCGCGTGATCTTCCGGATTGCTCACCCAGTCCGTGCTCCACGCAGCCGAGTCGGCGCGTGACGGGCGCGGCTTGACCGGCAGAGGTGCTTTTTCGCTTCCCGAGTATACTGGCGGCTTTCGAGGGTTCATGGTGAATGTCAGACCAGCGCCGAACATACTGCCTGCGATATAAGACGCATTCAGGTGACCCGTCTTTGAGAACCGATAGTCGATGCCAAAGTTGAAGGGTGAATTATATTCCATCGTCCCGCGGTTCGTTTCCTGCACGAACGCGTCCGACGAATACTCTGCCTTGACGGTCAGCCTATCGTTTACTTTGTAGCTCAGGCCACCAAAGGGGGCGAAATCACCACGGAACCATTGGCTGGCATTCAGAGTTCCACCTTCACCCGCATCCCAAGGCGGACGAGTGCCACCGGTATTTCCGATCGGGTTGTGCGAGGCCAGACGCCCCCAGCCCAGACCACCGTGAACCCGCAGCCTGTCGCCGATACTTTTCGTCGCGACGATGTATTCGCTGGCGTAGATGCCCGTACCGATGAAATCGCGCAAACCAACCGAGATGGCCGGCAGGTACTTCGATTCATTCAAAATGCGATATTGCAGGTCAAAGCTACGGTCGAAGAAGTCCTGACCGATCAATGGGCCGCTGTTCCAGAAACTATCCAGCTTCGTATAGCGGAAGGTGCCCGACAGGCGGGGCAGAATCTGGAAGGTCAGCGCGCCGTTCGAATTCGGGCCAAATTGCGAATAAGAAAACGCCAGCTCGCTGTCTGCGGCGACCTCGGCCGTGGGCATCAGGATCAGGCCCGGCGTCCCGAACATCGTATAGCTTGAGGTCTCGGTCCCGACCTGTGCCTGAGCAGGCGTTGCTGCCGTGGCCAGCAGGCCAAGCGCTGCGTACTTGATGAAATCCACCCGTGCAGTAGTCACCGCAGTCTCCGTCTAATATCTTTTCAGTCTCATTACGTGATCCGCGCGTTCAACGCACGCAAAACATCGCCATTAGGGCGGTTTGCGGTGGATTGTCGCGCAATTGCACAAGTTCCCTTGCGTCGGCTTAGCGCGTGTAACGTCACGTTACCAGTCCGATTGCAAAACCTGCGTCCTATAGTTCGAAAAACAACGTCAAATCGGAGCCCCCCATGAGCCTGTTTTCGCCCTCGGCCAGCTGGATCAGCGACGAACATCGCATGTTCGCAGACATGACCAACCGCTTCTTCGCGGACGAGCTTTCCCCCAACATCGAACGCTGGGTCGATCAGGGTATTGTCGACCGTGAGTTTTGGCACACAGCCGGACAGGCGGGGATCATGGGCGGCGCGATTCCTGAAGAACATGGTGGCGCAGGTGGCGACATGGGCTTTGAAAGCGTGGTGATCTATGAACAGACCCGCACCGGCGATTGCGGCTGGGGCTACGGCATTCAGTCGATCGTTACCCATTACATCACCGCCTATGGCACGGACGAACAAAAGGCGCGTTGGCTGCCCGGTCTGGCCTCGGGCGAGATCGTGGGCGCGATCGCGATGACCGAGCCGGGCACAGGGTCCGATCTTCAAGCCGTCAAAACGCGGGCCGAGAAGGACGGCAACCAGTACAAGATCAACGGATCAAAAATCTTCATCACCAATGGCCAGGCCGCCGATCTGATCATCACAGTCTGCAAGACGGATCCAAGCGCGGGCGGAAAAGGCGTGTCACTGATCGTGGTCGAACCCGATCAATGCGAGGGCTTCCAGCGCGGCACGAACCTGAAAAAGCTGGGCATGAAGGCGAATGACACGTCCGAGCTGTTTTATGAGGACGTGAAAGTTCCGCTGACGAACCTTCTGGGCTCGGAAGAAGGTCAGGGCTTCTATCAATTGATGCGCCAGCTTCCGTGGGAACGTCTGCTGATCGCCATTCAGGCGCTTGGTGCGATTGATTTCGCGCTGGAGCAGACCATCGCCTATACGCAGGACCGCAAAGCCTTCGGGCAGCGCGTGATGGATTTCCAGAACACGCGTTTCAAACTGGCCGAGTGCAAAACCAAAGCCGAGGTGCTGCGCAGTTTCGTCAACGACTGCATCGCGCAGCTGATCGCGGGAACGCTGGATGCGCCTACGGCCTCGATGGCGAAATACTGGGGCACCGAGGTCCAGAACGAAATCATGCATGAATGCCTGCAGCTGTTCGGCGGCTATGGCTATATGATGGAGTACCCCATCGCGCGGCTCTATGCGGATGCGCGGGTGCAAATGATCTATGGCGGAACGAACGAGATCATGAAGGAATTGATCGCCCGGTCGATTGACGTGTAAGCACGGGGTGCCCGCCGCGTTGCGCCGGGCGCACTTTCGGTGGCTCACACTGTGAGCCTGAAGGGGCTCTGCCCCTCGCCCGTGCCGGGCTCACCCCGGGATATTTGAGCCAAGAAAATGCAGTCATGCGAAGGAGCACGGCATGAGCAAAGAGAAGCCTCTTTCAGGGTTAAAGGTTATTGAAATCCAAGGACTTGGCCCCACCCCTTTCGCGGCCATGTGGCTGGCGGATATGGGGGCGGATGTGGTGCGCATTCAGCGTCCGAACCTGAAGGCGCTGATCCCGCAAAAGGTGGATGTTCTGAGCCGCGGGCGCGGCTTTGTCGAGCTGGACCTGAAGTCAGACGCTGACCGGGCCGTTGCGCATGACCTGATCTCCCGCGCCGACATGTTGATCGAAGGCATGCGCCCAGGCGTGATGGAGCGTCTGGGCCTGGGGCCCGGTGATTTCCCGGACAACCCCGCGCTGGTCTATGGCCGCATGACGGGCTGGGGCCAAAGCGGCCCGCTGGCCCATGCGGCGGGGCATGACATCAACTATATCGCCATCTCTGGCGCGCTGCATGCAATTGGCGGAGATCATCCGGTGCCGCCCTTGAACCTTCTGGGCGATTTCGGCGGGGGCGGCATGTATCTGGTGGCGGGAATGCTGGCAGCGCTTCATGCGGCGAAGACCACCGGCCGTGGGCAAGTAGTGGACGCGGCCATCACCGATGGCACTGCACATCTGATGGCGATGATCTATTCGCTTTACGGGTCCGGCATCTGGGCCGATCAGCGAGAAGCCAACCTTCTGGACGGCGGAGCGCCATTCTATACCGTCTATGAATGCGCTTGTGGCGGCCACATGACGGTGGGTGCGTTGGAAGCCAAGTTCTATGCAGAGTTCCTGGAGCGGATCGGGCTTGCGGATGCCGGTCTACCGGCACAGCACGACGTCGACGGGTGGCCCAGACTGCGCACGGCCTTTGCCAAGCGCTTCAAGGAAAAGACCCGCGATGCATGGGCCGAGCTGCTGGAAGGCACCGATGCCTGCTGTGCCCCTGTCCTGTCGCTGGCCGAGGCGCCGGACCATCCCCACAACGCCGCCCGCGGCAGCTTTGCCACGATCAACGGGGTGGCGCAGCCAAGCCCTGCGCCGCAGATGTCTGACAGCGCCCTGCACGCCGAAGCCGGAGAGGAACAGCGCCCGCAAGATGTCGCCTTGGTTCTGTCCCGCTGGGCCGGTTCAGCAAAATAAGGGCGGGCGCGAAGGCAGGGCGCGCTTCTGCGAAAAAGTGGAAAAACTTCGACTTTCGCCCTTGCAAACCCCCGGCGGTCCAGTTACATCCCCGCCTACCGCGCTCTGGTAGCTCAGCTGGATAGAGTACTTGACTACGAATCAAGGGGTCGGGGGTTCGAATCCTCCCCAGAGCGCCATTTTCCTCTCCAGCTAAAACTGATGGCTATGCCGTCTACATGACAGCTCTGCTGGCGGCCTTTGATCGTCTTCAAAGCTGCGCTATAGCTGACGTTATGAACGAACAGTCACCTTGGTACCGCGCATCCATGATCGTCTCTGAGGCGAGCGACACATGACACCCCTTTGCGTCAACGCACTCCGCCGGTCGGCTCGTCAGATTTTCCTGAAAGCAGTCGAGGCCGCCGATCCCGCACGCGCCGTCCGAAATGCGCTGAACCAGTCACCATTTCCGCCCCCCGGACCAAATGGGCAGTACTATGTCGTCAGCATCGGCAAAGCCGCACCTGCCATGATGCGCGAGGCGTTGCGGCACATTGATGGCGAATACCAAGCGCTGTGCGTCACCCATCCCGAGAATGAGGAACAGATCGACGGCGCAACCTGCCTGCACGGCGCGCATCCGGTGCCGAATGAGAACAGTCTGGCAGCAGGGCAGGCCGTGAAGGATCTGCTGGCGCAAGCTGGGGCGGATGACCAGGTGATCGCCCTGATCTCGGGCGGAGGATCGGCGCTGATGGCGCTGCCCGCAGACCGCATCTCGATCGAGGACAAGGGGAAGGTCAGCGCACTTTTGCTGGGGGTGGGCATCGATATCACCCAAATGAACCTTGTGCGGCAACAGCTGAGCCAATTGAAAGGCGGTGGCATGTTGCGGGTTGCAAGCCCCGCGCCAGTCACAGCCTATATACTGTCGGATGTGATCGGCGATGACCTACGGGCGATTGCCAGCGGCCCCACCGTGGCCCCCATCGGCACGCGGGACAATGCCCGCGCAATCTGCAAAGCGGCGGGGGTGTGGTCGGATTTGCCCGCGTCGGTCCAGAAACACCTGTCGCAATCCGGTGCACCTGACGACGTGCCGCAAACCGCCCAGAACCACTTGATCGGATCGAACCGCCACAGCCTTCACGCCGCCGTGCTCGAGGCTCAGAGCGTTGGCGCGGTACAGATCATCTCGGACATGTTGACCGGGGATGTGCGGGACGCGGCAACCACCCTTCTGGACGCGGCCGAGACTGCGCCCGCTGGCACCTTGACCGTGCTTCTAGCGGGCGGAGAAACCACCGTCCAGCTGACAGGAACGGGTCGCGGTGGACGCAATCAGGAACTTGCCCTTCACGTCGCAATGGGCGCGGCAAAGCGTGGGTTGCACGGCGATTGGGTCTTCCTAAGTGGCGGAACAGACGGACGCGACGGGCCGACCGACGCGGCGGGTGGCATCGTGGACGCAGACAGCCTTGGCCGGATGATTGACGCCGGAACAGACCCCGCAGCCCTTCTGCACAACAACGACAGCTACGCCGCGCTTCAAGCCTCGGGCGATCTGTTGATGACCGGCGCGACGGGCACCAATGTCGCTGACATCCAGTGCTTCCTAATCGCTAAGTCCTAGGCCGATAGCCGGATCAGTCCTTGCCCAGAAAGGTCGTGATCTCGGCCCCGACTTCCTCGCGCTGGGTGTACATCAGCAGGTGGCCTGCGGGGTAGACGTGCAAACTGGCGTTCGGCAGCATGTTGGACAGCAGGATCTGATTGGTGATCGGAATGAGCCCGTCAAACTTCCCGGCAATCACCAGCGTTGGCTGGGTCAGCGTCCGCAGCCACGGCAGGCTGGTCCAACCACACATCGCCCGCACTTGCGAAAAGTACCCTTCCGGGCTGGGACGAATGGCGTGTTTCGAGTACTCGCGGAATTCGGCCGGTGCAAAGATCGCCTCGCCGCCATACATCAACGGGCCGATGAAATTGCCATAAGCTTTGCTGGTAAATCGCAGCGGGAACATGATTTCAGACAGCGCGATGGGCGTGCCCCACCAGCTGCCGATGCCGCCTGCGGAACAGATCGCCAGCACAAGCTTGGCCACACGATCCGGCACCGTATGGGCGATTTGCTGCGCCAAGGCGCCGCCCCACGAAATGCCGAGGATATCGAAATTCTCGATCCCGATCCGCTCCAGCACCCGCAGGGTGAAATCCGCATAGTCCGGGATGGTCGAGACCCCGTCAATCATGTGCGACCGGCCCGTACCGGGCATGTCGATTGCGATTAGGCAGCGGTCGTTGATCTCGTCCAACAAGGGCAAGAGCACCTCGATGGACTGAGCAAGGCCGTTGCAGACCAGAAGCGGCGGCAGGTCCGAATTCACGACGCGGTAGAGGTAACGGATCTTCGCGCCGTCCACCTCGATCATGTGAAATTCAGACTGGTCGATGGCCTCGATCGCCTCTTGCACGCCCATTACCCTTCGCCCTCAAGCACATAGGTGCCGGGGGCGTCAGCCAATGGCTTGTACTTGCGATTGCCCAGCGACTTGGCGGGCGCGCCGCGTTCGGCGGGGTTGTTCTGGTCCAGCCATTCCAGCCAATGCGGCCACCAGCTGCCTTCGGTCAGCGCGGCACTTTCCTGCCAGCTTTCTGCGCTGGATCCATCCGAGCCCTTGACCCAGAACTTGCGGCGCGTCTTGGCCGGGTGGTTGATCACGGTGCCCGAGACATGGCCGCCGGTGGTCAGCACGAACTCGGTCGGGCCGGACACCAATTCGGTCGCCGTGTACGAGGATTTCCACGGCACGATATGATCTCCATCCGCCGCCAAGAAATAGCACGGCACATCAATGTTGCGCGTGTCCACGGGCGTCCCGCACAGGGTCAGCGCACCCGGCTCTTTCAGCTTGTTCGCCATGTACATCTCTTCGACGAAGAAGCTGTACCACTTGGCCGGAAGGTTCTGCGTGTCGGCGTTCCAATACAGCACATCGAACGGCGCGGGCGATTTGCCCATCAGATAGTTCGACACCACGAAGCCCCAGATGCTTTCGTTTACGTGCAGCATCGCCATTGCGTTGGCGATGTCGCGGCCGGGGGCCACCCCTTCGGCCTGAAGGCGCTGGTTGTAGGCTTCGACCTGCGGCTCGTCGATGAACACTTTCAACTGACCCGGATCCGCAAAGTCGATCATCGAGGACAGGAAGGTTGCCGTGCCAAGCTTGGACTTCAGATCGTCCGGCATAACGGCCAAAGCCGCGACCAGCATAGTGCCGCCATTGCACCAGCCCATGATGTCCACAGCGTCCGATTTCGACACCTCGGACGTCACGCGCAGCGCTTCGAAAATCCCGTCCGAGACATACTCGTCCCAACCCAGATCGCCCAGTTCGGCGCTGGGATTGCGCCATGCCATCATGTAAACGCTCTGCCCTTGTTCAAGCAGATAGCGCACCATGGATTTCTTTTCGTTCAGGTCGAAGATGTAGAACTTGTTCACGCAGGGCGGCACGACAAGGATCGGTGCCTTGCGAGTCTTCGCAGCCATCGGCGTGTACTGGATCAGCTCGATCAGCTCGTTGCGATAGATGACCGATCCGGGCGTGGCACCAATGTTCTTGCCCACTTCGAACGCATCTTCGTCGGTGGTGCTGATATAGCCCTTTTCCAGATCTTCCATCACGTTCTGAAAGCCATCGATCAGGCTTTGCCCACCGGTTTCCTGCGCCAGCTTCTGCGCTTCGGGGTTGGTCGCCAGGAAGTTCGAGGGCGACATGTTGTCAGCAGCGACACGCGCGTAGAAACTCAGCTTGTCCTGTTCCTGCTCTGACAGCCCGGCTTTGTCGGCCAAATCCACCATCGCCTTCGCGGTCAGTTCATAGGAATGGCGCAGCAGCGGGAAGACGCCTTCGTTCCATGCGTCACCTTTGAACCGATGATCCTTCGACGGCTCGATTCCATCACCAGCTTTCAGCGCGGTGGTCATCCACAGCTTCGCCATGTCCTGCTGATAGGTCATCCACGTTTCAGCCCAAGCACCAAAGGGATTGTCCCCGGACTTGTTCATGTCTTCCAGCAGTTTGAAGAATTCTTTGTTCATGACGCGCGCCTTCTGATTCCGGTTTCTCGCGTTGCACTATTCCAACGAAATGCTTCACGAGTTTTTCAACTCGGTCCTTTAGGAGGGTTTATGGTTTTTTTCTCGAGCGTTTTTCAGCTTCCCCTGAAGCTTCTCGTCTTGATCGGGAACCATCGACGCCAGCCCCTCGATCAACCCGGACAGATGTTCGGCAGGGACTTTGTCTTCGATTTCGGACAGCATCAGACCGCCATAGACTTTCCACATCTCCGCCCGCAGCGCTTTGCCTTCGTCGGTGATCCGAAGCTCACGCCCACGTCGGTCATCGGCGGCAGGGCATTGGGTGACAAGCCCATCATCGACCATGCGCTTTATGGTGCGTGACAGGTTGGGCTGATCATATAGCGATTGGCGCTCTAGCTCGTTCTGGCGCATTCCTTCTTCGGCACGTTCCAGCGTCCACAAGATGTCGTACCACGCCGCCGACGGCAGGTGCGCACGCTTCAACTCTGCCTCGAAGGTTTGCGTGACCCGCTTGTGGGCAATGTTCAGAAGCACCCAGATCGCGGTGGTCTGGCTATTCGGTTTTCTATCCATCTCACATTCCCGTTACCGGCAGATTTGCCGTCTTCCCCTACGCGCTTATATTAGATACATGCACATGTATCTAATATTTCATCCCACGTTGTCCTGCAACATGACAAAGGAGCCGACACAATGAAACCTCTTCTGACCGCTGCCGTCCTTGGACTGGGCCTTACTGCCGCCGGAACCGCCACTGCCGAGATCTATAAATTCGACCCCGGCCATACCGAAATCCGCTTTTATTATAACCACGCCGGTCTGTCCGAACAGTCGGGCCAGTGGAAAGTGATCGGTGGCGAAGTTGACTTCGACCCCGCCAATGTTGCGGCCACCAAAGTCACAGTGACCGTTGACCCGGCCAGCGTCGACACCGGTGTCGGCCCGCTGGACGATCACCTGAAAAGCGCCGATTTCTTCGACGTCGAGAACTTCCCCGAGATCACCTTCACCTCGACCGGGGTCGCGCAGACCTCGGACAACACTATCACGCTGGTGGGCGACCTGACCATCAAGGACAACACCAAGCCGATCACCATGAACTTCACCCTGAACCACAATGGCCCGCACCCGCTGGGTGACTTCTTCGACTATTACCAAGGTGAATGGATCGGCGTTCAGGGCACCGGTGACATGCTGCGTTCGGACTATGGCGTGGGCATGTTCGCGCCTGTGACGTCCGACGAAGTGCGTCTGGAAATCTCGGCTGAACTGCGCGCGGGCGGCTGGGAATAAGCCATGCGGCTTACCAACACGACACAAAGCTGGGGGGCGCTGGCGCGCCTCCTGCATTGGGCGATTGCTGGGATCATCCTGTATCAATTGGGGATGGGCGTGTGGATGACGAAATTCGTCACCGACGCTTTGGCCCAGTTCCCGCTGATACAGACCCATAAAAGCTGGGGTTTCGTGGTATTCGCCTTGGCTGTAATCCGCGTGATCTGGCGTCTTCTCAATCGCAACGCGCCAGACCTGCCCGAACATATGCCCCCGCTGGAAAAGCTGGCGGCGAAGCTGGGGCATCGGGGACTTTACGCGCTGATGTTCATCATGCCGTTGTCTGGGTGGCTGATGGCCTCGGCCTCGCCGCTTCAGGATCGGTTCGGCGTGAAGAACAAGGTGTTCAACTGGTTCGAGATGTACGACCCCTTCGTACCCGGAAGCCAAACCCTGACAGACTTTTTCGCACAGGTGCATTTCCTGTCCGCCATCGCCCTTGGCCTGCTTCTGCTAGGCCATGCCGGGGCGGCGATTTGGCATCACGTCCATCACAAGGACGACGTGCTGAAACGCATGACATGGGGCAAATGACCCACCCTAAATGAAAAGGCCCGGCGCAATGCCGGGCCTTTCCGTTTTCAAGCAACAGTACGATCAGTTGCTGTCATTCCCGATCGCATTCGGATCAAACACATTTCCAAAACCGGAATTGTTCGACGACCCTGCGCCACCTTCGTCCGTAGCGCCCTCGGCTTCGTTCTGCAGCGTGTTCGGAGCGAACACCCCACCGAAGCCCGAGTTGTTGGACGGTTTCGGCGCCGACTGGCTTGCCCCACCTTCCGCACCTTCGGCGGCAGCTTTCTCGGCTGCGTCCTTGGCACGACGGTCACGCAGTTCCTGAATGCGCTTCTCGGTCTCAAGGCGCTTCTGTTCCTGCACATCGGCGATGCACTGATCCGGGCTGTAGGTCATGGCAGACGCCGTGACCGTCGCCACACCGATCACCAGCACGATCAAGGCAATCGCGGCCGGGTTACGGCTGACCAAACCGGGCACTTCGATCTTGCCCGCCAGCTCTCCCACGGTGGCATCCTTGCGCGCCTCGGCGATCATTTTCTTACGCTTGATGTTCGCTTCGTTGACCAGAGCAAAGAACACCGTCAGCGCCACGATCATGAAGGCCAAGGCCGAGATCGCCGGAGTGATCCCGTAACGCACCTTCTGGGCCAGTTCGATCGTCAGGGTCGGGTATTCGCCAAAGGTGAAAGTCGTGGTGTTGTAGTTCTCGAACGAGGCCAAGAACGCCAGCACCGACGCCGACAGGATCGCGGGCATCATGAAGGGCATCAGCACCTTACGGAACGCCTGTGCATGGGTTGCTCCAAGATCCAGAGCCGCTTCGGTCAGCGCCATATCATAGCGCTGAAGACGCGCCACCAGCACCAGCATGCAGTAGCTGGCGATAAAGGTGGACTGACCAATGATGGTCAGGAACAGACCGTTCGACAGGAAGCTATCTGCACCCAGACCCAACATCCGATTGATACGGTCCCAGAACACCAGCGTCGAAATACCAATCACAACGCCCGGAATAAGGATCGGGGCAATGATGATCGTGTAATAGGTCGCCCGAAGCTTGGGCCAGATCTGCGTCAGCATCAGCGCCCCTGCCAGACCCATCGATACCGACAGGATCACCGTGCCAAACCCAACAAGGATCGAGTTCCAGATCCCGTTCAGGATACGCTCGTCCCTAAACAGCTCGCCAAACCAGTTGAAGGTCAGGCACTCCCACGGGGTCATGCGCGGGAAGCTGGGCGAGTTGAACGCCGTCACCGACATGATGATCAGCGGGCCAAGCAGGTAGGCAAAGAAGATGCCCAGATAAACCCAGATGGATACGCGAATGATTTTATCAGTCGTCATTTGCCAATATCCCCCATGTTCACTTTGAACACACGCATCAGGGCCAGCACCAGCAGGATACAGGTGACAAGCAGAACGATCGCGTAGGCAGCGCCTTGCGGCCAGTCAGAGTTGTCGTTGAACTGCTGATAGATCAGCTGCGTGAACCACAGACTGGACGGTCCCCCAAGGATCTGGGGCGCGGCCAGAGCACCTGCAGACAGCATAAACACCATCGTACAGCCCGAGCTGATGCCCGGCTTGGCATAGGGAATGACCACTCGCTTGTGGATCCGCCACCACGGTGCGCCAAGGTCACGCGCGGCCTCGATCTGGTTGTGGTCAAGGCTTTCGATCACATTGTAGATCGGGAAGATCATCAGAAGGATGTAGGCGTATCCAAGACCCGCATAAAGCGCGATGTCGTTGCGGATAAAGTCAAAGGGCGTATCGAAAACCCCCGAACCGACAAGCAGCGTGTTGATGACCCCGCTTTCGCCAAAGATGATCCGAAGCGCAAAGGCGCGCAGGATCTCGTTGATCCAGTAGGGGATGATCAGCATCAGCGCGAAAACGCGGATGTGGTTACCCTTGTTCTGACCCAGATAATAGGCAATCGGATAGCACAGGATCAGGTTGAAGATGGTCACACAGACGGCGGCCACCAGCGTACGGAAGAACACCCGAAGGTCCACCGCGTTGTAATCCTGCGACCCGCCTTCAGGGCCAAAGATCAGGTATTTATAGTTCTCGAGTGTATAGACATCCTTCGGCCCGCCGATTTCAGGCGGGGGAAGGTTCGGACGGAACGAGAAGTCGAGCATCGACAGCTGCGGAAGAATGATAAGGCCGACGGTCCAAAACAGGACCAGACCCAGCATCAGGGATCCCATCAGCGTGCCGTTCCGGTTGAAGAATTCCTTCAGGAAACTTGGCATCGCTCCACTCCTTATTCCGCGGCCAATTCGCCGGCGGGAACCGCAACGGCGTTGTTCACGTCATATTCCAGCGTCATATCCTGACCCGAGTGGTCATCGAACGACTGGCCGTGGTTGGGGATTGCGACCTTCAGCTCTTTACCGCCATCGCCCTCCATGAAAATGTTAAAGCTGTTGCCTTCGAACTCTTCGTGGTTGACCTTTGCGGTGACGAAGTGATCGCCCTGCGTTCCGGTCGGGGCCAGCGACAATGCTTCTGGGCGGATGAACATCATCGCATCGTCGCCCACGTTCATCTTGCCCTGATTGGCGGTCGAGATGCGGGACAGCAGATCGCCCGAACGGTTGGTGCGGATCAACGCCTGATCACCTCGAACCTCAAGCACCTTCCCGCGGAAGACGTTGTTTTCACCCACAAAGCTGGCGGCAAACGCAGTCGCCGGATCGTTATAGATGGTCTTGCCGTCTGCAATCTGGTCGATCACACCGGCGCGCATCACAGCGATGTCGTCCGACATGGTCAGTGCTTCGCCTTGGTCATGCGTGATGTAGATGAAGGTAATGCCAACGCGCTTTTGAATTTCGCGTAGTTCGGTGCGCATGTGTTGACGCAGCTTCAGGTCAAGCGCGGACAAAGGTTCGTCCAGCAGCAGCACGTCAGGCTCGGCACATAGCGCACGGGCAATCGCCACACGCTGACGCTGACCACCGGACAGCTCCGAGGGCAGCTTGTCGCCCTGACCCGGCAGCGCGATCATGTCCAGAAGCTCGTCAGCACGTTTGCGACGATCACGTGCGGATGCACCCGCGATCTCCATCGAGAAGGTGATGTTTTCCCAGACCTTCATAAGGGGGAACAGCGCAAGGTTCTGGAAGATCAGCGCGGTTGGGCGCTTGTTCGGTCCAATACCCTTCATGTTATTGCCGCCGATCAGCACGTTGCCTTCGCTGGGCTCCAGAAAACCCGAAACGGCACGCAGGATCGTGGTCTTGCCACAGCCCGACGGGCCTAGGAACGAGAAGAAGTCGCCCCCTTTGATGTGCACATTCGCGTCGCGCACTGCGACGAAATCTCCAAAGCGGATCCAGAGGTTTTCAAGATCGACGCCTACTCCGGCACTCATATGGTCTCTCCCCATAAACGGGTCGCTCACGCGCTGATCTCAGGCGTGCGACCGTGTTTCCAGACGTTTCAGTCAGTTTGGTAAGGCGCCCCCATCCCACGACGGGGGCGCGCAGGTTTCAAGTCGCTTAGGCGCTCTTGAACTTGTTGACGAACTCGGTACGCACATCGGCATACCAAGGCGCTTCTGCAGGCCAGGGGTTCAGGTTGGCCAGGCTGTCACCCGGATAGGCTTCCGAGAAGTTCTTCTTGTAGGTGTCACCCGAATAGGTGTCGGCACCCAGCACCGGCGAGTTATAGCCGTGGCTGTCAATCGCCACACCAGCAGGCTGCTGACGGTAGGCGTACTCGATGAAGGCATAAACTTGCTCTTCATTCGTGGCACCTACCGGCATCGACATACCGTCGACCCATGCCATCGCACCTTCGACCGGAGCCTGATAGTGCACCGGCTCGCCTGCCGATTTCAGGGCCAGCGGCGGACCATCCCAAGTCTGACCAACCACAACGCCTTCGTTCAGAAGACCGTTCTTCTGGGTGTCAGCGTCGTTCCAGATCAGCTTGATGCGCGACTTGCGCGCGATACACCAATCGGCAATCTGACCCCAGACCTTACGCATGGTGTCTTCGTCGTTGTAAGCCGCCCAGACCGAGCCCGGCTCCATCTCGCCAGCGCGTTCCATGTAAAGACCAGCGCCCAGCATCATCGAGTGTGCACGGCCCATGGTCTTGCCAGCGTTCTCTTCCGACCAGACGTCACCATAGCTGGGGGCATCCCCTGCTGGCAGCCACTTGTCGGTGCGATATGCGATACCTTCGGTACCCCAGATATGCGGCAGCCAGTGCGCGCCGCCACCTGCGAAGTTCCAAGCATCGGTACCGATCTTGGCCATCGCCGGGTTCACAGCGTCGATGTTCACTTTCGCCAGATCGAACGGCTTCAGAAGCTCAAGCGGCTCCCACTGCAGCGAACGGTTGTTGGTCGGCGATACGATGTCGAAGCCCTGACCTTTGGTCGCTTTCATCTTGTTGATGATTTCTTCGTTCGATCCGATACCGGTGTAGTTCACCTTGATGCCGGTCTCAGACTCGAAGCCCGCGATGAACTCGGGCGGCAGATAGTCCGACCACATCAGGATGTTGACTTCACCCGAGGACGCCAGCGCGTTCTTCACGTAAAGCGGCGTCGCCAGTGCGGCAGCACCCATCGTGGTCGCGCCTTTCAGCACGGAACGACGACTGAACTTGTTCTCTGTTGTCATTGTATTCTCCCGTTGGTTTTTTAATTATTGTCTTGCGATAGTTTTTTTCATTATCCGGCCCACCAATAGCGCCAGCTTTTATCGCATGGTCAGTCCAGTTTTGGCGCGCCATGTAGGCTTCTGGACGTATACTCAGCGAAAACCCCCGCCAATCAGGACCTAGACTTGCATTTCTCCCTTTTATTTCAAGTCTTTATGTATCAAGCGCAAACTGGATACATTGGCGCGGCAATTTTCGATTTCACTGGACCGACTCCTCGGCCACTTTAAGAAGTGAACGACCTGAAAGGGGTATGAGTCAACATTTTAAGCGCTCCGCGTTTGGATTGGGCATCAGATAGATAGCCCGATAAGCGCGACTCCCCCTGCCATCAGAACCGCTGCCAACAGGCGACGTTGCCAGTTGCCTTCACCCAAAAAGACAAAGCCAATGAGTGCCGCAAAAATGACCGAGGTTTCACGCAAGGCCGACACGGCGCCCAGCGGGGCGAAGTTCTTGGCATAGAGAACCAAGCCATAGGCAGTCATCGAGACCATGCCGCCCAGAATGCCAATCATCCAGGTCCGGCGGGGCAAGGCGCGGATGGCATTCCCGCGGCGCACGGCCACGAAGCCGGTGATGAAGATGTGCAGCACCGAATGCCAAGCCCAATAAGACAGCGTGCCCCCTGACAGGCGCACACCGACCCCATCCACCAGCGAATAGCCCGAGATGCAGACCCCAGTGCCCAGGGCAAAGAACAGCGCCGCCCGGCCAACCCCGTGCCGCAGCGCCGCCCAGCTTGAAATCTGGATGGCCACCGCGATCAGCGCGATGCCGAACCATGCCTGCGCGGGAAGGATCTCGCCCACAAACAGCATGGCCCACAGCGACACCAGCGCGGGCACGATGCCGCGCGCGATCGGGTAGACGACGCTGAGATCTCCGTGTTTATAGGCCTGCCCCAGCATGTAGAAATAGCCGAAGTGGATCACCGTCGAGGCGATCAGATAGGGCCAGCTTTCCACGGCAGGCAATGGCAGCACCGCCACCATCGCCAAGCCGGGGATGACGTGGCCCAGCGCCACCAGCCCCAATGTGGCCGTCCGATCCCCCGCCGTTTTCACGATGGTATTCCACGTGGCGTGCAACATCGCCGCCGACAGGATGATCAGGACAATGCCCGTGGTCATGGGGTCAGATCACGGCTTCAAAGAGTTGACGCAGATTCTCGCGCGTCAGCTCGACCGGATTGCCACCACAGCTGGGGTCTTTGATGGCCCCTTCCACCAGAGCATCCATTTGATCGGCGCTCACGCCCATCTCAGACAGTTTGCGCGGGATTTCGAAGCTGTCGTTGAAGTCTTGCACGAAGCTTTGGAAACCTTTGAAGCCGCCCTCGATGCCTAGATAACCCACCGCACGGTCGAAACGATCCGCGATTTCAGCCGCGTTGAACTCCAACACGGCGGGCATGCAGACCGCATTCGTCGTCCCGTGGTGCGTGTTGAAGATCGCGCCCACCGGATGCGACAGCGCATGGATCGCGCCAAGGCCCTTCTGGAAAGCCGTCGCGCCCATCGCAGCGGCGGACATCATATTGGCCCGTGCCTCAAGGTCGGTGCCATCCGCATAGGCGCGCGGCAGATAGTCGATGACCAGACGCATCCCTTCCAGCGCAATGCCTTGGCTCATCGGGTGGTAATGCGGGGACGAGAACGCCTCGACACAATGCGCAAACGCATCCAGACCAGTGCCAGCGGTAATGAACTTGGGCATCCCCATGGTCAGCTCAGGATCCGCAATCACAACCGTCGGCAGCACCTTCGGGTGGAAGATGATCTTCTTCTCATGTGTGACCGAGTTCGTGATGATCGAGGCACGGCCCACTTCCGAACCGGTCCCCGCCGTGGTTGGCACCGCGATGATCGGCGCAATCGCATCCGCATCTGCGCGGGTCCACCAATCGCCAATATCCTCGAAATCCCAGATCGGGCGGGTTTGGCCCGCGTAGAACGCGACCATCTTGCCCAGATCCAGCCCCGAGCCGCCACCGAACGCGATCACCCCATCATGGCCGCCTGCCTTATAGGCTTCGACGCCCGCATGCAGGTTGATCTCGGACGGGTTCGGGTCCACGTCGCTGAACATGCCGCGGCCCAGACCGGTGGCCTTCATGATGTCCAGCGTGGCTTGCGTGATCGGCAGATCGGCAAGCCCCTTGTCCGTCACCAGAAGGGGGCGCTTCATGCCCGCCTGCGCGCAGGCCTCGGGCAGTTCCTTGATACGGCCTGCGCCGAATTTCATTGCGGTCGGATAGGACCAGTTTCCAACAAGGCTCATGATGTCACCTTCTTCAGATGGTAGGATTTGGGGCGTGTCAGGTTATGGAAGCCAATGACGGACAGACCACCCCCACGCCCAGTGTTTTTGCAGCCGGTCCAGCACAGGCCGGGATCAAGGTAATCGGCACGGTTCATGAAAACAGTCCCGGTTTCGACCTGATCGCCCACACGCGCGGCACGCTCCACATCGCGGGTCCAAAGGCTCGCGGTCAGACCGAACTCGCTGTCATTCATCAGCGCGATGGCTTCCTCATCGCTTGATACCTTCATGATCCCCACGACAGGACCAAAGCTTTCATCCCGCATCACACGCATGTCGTGGGTGACATTTGTCAGGATCTGAGGCGTCAGATACGCGCCGCCATCATCCTCGGCAAATGTCTCGATATGGGCCACAGCCCCATCGGCCAGCGCCTCGGAAATCTGCGCGCGGACCTCATCTGCAAACCGCACATTGGCCATCGGCCCAAGCGTGGTTTCCGGGTCCAGCGGATTGCCCAACTTATAGCCCTTCACGATCTCGACCGCCTTGGCGACGAAGTCGTCAAAAAGGCTCTCATGCACGTAAATCCGTTCAATCCCGCAGCAACACTGGCCCGCGTTGAACATGGCCCCGTCGATCAGCGTATCAACCGCCGCGTTCAAATCGGCGTCGTCCATGACATAGCCGGGATCTTTCCCACCCAGCTCGGTCCCCACGCCGGTAAACGTGCCCGCCGCCGCGCGCTCCATCGCCTGACCGCCGCCGACGGACCCCGTGAAATTCACAAAGTCGAACGCATTGCCCGCGATCAGATCATTGGTCACGTCATGGGACAGGAAGACATTCTGAAACACATCCGCAGGCACACCGGCCGAGGCAAAGGCCGCCGCCATCCGTTCGCCCACCAACAAGGTTTGCGTCGCGTGTTTCAGCACCACCGTGTTCCCGGCAATCAGCGCAGGCGCGACCGTGTTGATCGCCGTCATGTAAGGATAGTTCCACGGGGCGACGACAAAGACCACGCCATGCGGCACGCGCTTGATATAGCGCTTGAAGGTCTCATCCTCACCCACCTCGATATCCGCCAGACTGTCCGCCGCGATCGAGGCCATGTGGCTGGCGCGTTCATTGAACCCGCCGAACTCACCACCATAGCGCACCGGACGCCCCATCATCTGGGCCAGCTCCGGCACGATCTCGTCATTCATCGCACCAACAGCGGCAACGCCTGCCATCACCAGCTTGATCCGCTCAGCCAACGGACGCGCAGCCCAATCTGCCTGAGCAGCCCGCGCACATGCTACGACTGCCTCAGCGGCCTCCAGCGACAGAACCTCGCGCTCGGCAAAGACCGATCCGTCAATTGGCGAGATACATTTCAACATTTGGCCCATGCCAAACCTCCACGATACAGGGCAATCCAGCCCTCTTCCTCTTGCTTCAAATACCTCGGGGAGCGCGAGGCGCTGGCCCCTCGCCTAGCTCTTATGCCCGCTCAAACCCACGCGCGACTTCCCAATCGGTCACAACACGCTCGAATTCCTCGATCTCGACTTCGGCAGCGCGGGTATAGTGGTCGACCACCTCATCCCCCATCGCTGCCCGCAACATCGCGGATCCGTGCAGCGCATCGCGCGCGGCGGACAGATTGCCCGGGATCATTCCGGTTTCCCCCTGATAGACATCGCCAGTGGTCGGGGCCTGAAGCTCCAACCCTTCTTCAATGCCAGCAATACCCGCTGCCAGCATTCCAGCTATCGCCAGATAGGGGTTCATATCCGATCCAGGGATGCGGCATTCGACGCGCACCGCCTTGGTGCCATCCCCGCACAGACGGAAACCCGCTGTCCGGTTATCCACCGACCAGATGATCCGCGTGGGCGCAAAGGTGCCCTTCATGAAGCGTTTGTACGAGTTGATATAAGGCGCCATGAAATAGGTATAATCCGGCGCGTATTTCAACAGCCCCGCCATATAGTTTTTCATCAGATCCGACATGCCCAGCGCATCATCAGGATCAAAGAACGCATTCGCACCATCCTTCCACAGCGACTGATGCACATGGCTGGACGATCCCACCTTGTCGTGATGCCACTTGGGCAGGAAGGTCGCGGCATGGCCTTGCTGCCACGCAATTTCCTTCACCGCGTGTTTGGCAATCGAGTGATACTCGGCATTGTCCATCGCAGGCGCGTATTTGATGTTCAACTCTTCCTGACCGGTCTCAGCCTCGCCCTTCGAGTTTTCGATCGGCAGACCAGCGTTCCACAGGTGATTGCGGATCGGCCGCATCACGTGTTCTTCCTTGGTGGTCTGTAGGATGTGGTAATCTTCGTTGTAGCCCGAAATCGGTGCCAGATCGCGAAATCCCTCTTTGCGGATCTCGTCAAAGCTCTTCTCGAACAGGAAAAACTCCAGCTCGGTCGCGGTCATCGCGTCAAAGCCCAGCTCGGCCAGACGGACCACCTGACGCTTCAGGATCGCACGTGGCGAATGGGGAACATCCCCATGCGTATGGTGATCCAGCACATCGCACATCACCATCACCGTGCCTTCAAGCCACGGCACCGGGCGCAGGGTCGACAGGTCGGGCTTCATGACATAGTCGCCATAGCCCCCTTCCCACGAGGTCGAGGCATAGCCATCCGGCGTGCCCATTTCCAGATCCGTCGCCAGCAGATAATTGCAGCAATGGGTTTCTTCATACGCCCCATTCACAAAGTGGCCCGCATGGAACCGCTTGCCCATCAGGCGCCCCTGCATGTCGACCAGACATACCAGAACCGTATCAACGCTGCCTTCGGCAAATCGGGCTTTCAGATCATCGAGTGTCATAACTGCCTCTTTCAAGAAATGCGGGGGCGGCAGGTGGCCGCCCCACGCGGTAACATTAACCGTAGCGGTAAGGCCGTCCAGCCTTCTGCATGTCGGAATTATACTTGCGGAAGATCTCGACCACTTTGGCCTTGGTCGGGCTTTCGGCGGCGATCTCGTCCCAGAACTTGACGGCGGCCTCTTCGACCTGCGCCCATTCCTCGTCCGGGATGGTGGTCAGGCTCATCTTGTCGCCGTTGACGCGTAGACTGGCTTCTCCGCCCCAATACCACCACTGGCGATAATAGTGCGACTGATCACAGCACACGCGGAACAAGGTTTGCAGGTCTTCCGGCAGCTCGTTCCAGCGATCCAAGTTGGTGAAGAACGACCCAGCCCATGCGCCCGAGATGTTGTTGGTCAGGAAATAGTTGGTCACATCGGCCCAACCCACGGTGTAGTCTTCCGTGATGCCCGACCATGCGATCCCGTCCAGCTCGCCGGTTTGCACGGCGACCTCGATGTCTTCCCACGGCAGGGTTACGGGGACCACGCCGAACTGCGACAGGAAGCGGCCTGCGGTCGGGAAGGTAAAGACGCGTTTGCCTTTCAGATCGGCAAGCGAGTGGATCGGATCCTTGGTGGCGAAGTGGCAGGGATCCCACGACCCGGCGCTGACGTGCTTGATGCCAACGGCCGAGTATTCTTCGTCCCAGATCTCGTTCAAACCGTACTGGTTGAACAGCACCGGCACATCCAGAGAATAGCGCGAGGCGAACGGGAAGTAGCCGCCGAACACAGTCACATCGGTGGGCGAGGCCATCGAATCGTCATCCGACTGCACCGCATCAATCGTGCCCTTCTGCATGGCGCGGAACAGCTCGCCTGTCGGGACCAGCTGGTCGGCATAGAACAGCTCGATCTGCATGCGGTCTCCGGCGATCTTGTTGAACATCTCGATCGCCGGGTCGATCACGTGGGCGGCCAGTGCGGGGCCCGCATAGGTCTGCATGCGCCACTTAATCGTGCCCTGTGCAATCGCGGGCGTTGCCAAAGGAGCCGCGGCCAGACCGGCCCCGGCGGTGGTTAAAAACTTACGTCTTGTCGTCATCTTCTCTCTCCTAGTTGGTTGTTTTTATTATTGTTATTTTCCGTACACGTAATTGGGCAGCCACAGGGCGATTTGGGGGAATATCATGATGATTGCCAAAGCCAACATCATGATAAGGACGAATGGCACGATCGAACGATAGATGTCCCCCAGCCCAATTTCTGGTGGTGCCATGGCCCTCATTAGAAACAGGTTATAGCCAAAGGGTGGCGTCATATACGCGATCTGGGTGGTGATGGTGTAAAGCACCCCATACCAGATCAGATCGAAGCCCAGCACATTGACCAAGGGCACATAAAGCGGCGCCACGATGACCAGCATCGCGGTGTCATCCAGAAACGTACCCATGATGATAAAGCTTAGCTGCATCAGGATCAAAATGACCCACGGATTCAGCCCCAGCTGCTCGGTAAACAGGTTGTCGATGGCCTTGACCGCGCCCAGCCCGTCGAAGACTGCACCAAAGCCCAATGCGGCCAGAATGATCCACATGAACATGCAGGAAATCAGCAAGGTCTGCTTGGTGCAGGTCTCGAAGATGTGCCATGTCATGCGGCGTTTGGCGACGGACGCGAACAGGGCCGTCAGCGCGCCAATGGCCGAGCTTTCCACCAGCGACGTCCAACCGTTTACAAACGGAACCATCATCGCGGCGAAGATGGCCAACGGCAGCACACCCGCGCCCAGCAGACGGATCTTTTCAGCGCGCGACACTTCATGCGCGTCTTCCATGGCCGGACCAAGATGCGGTTGGATTTTACAGCGTAGCCAGATGTAGATGATGAACATCGTCGCCATCATCAGACCGGGCAACACACCCGCCAGCCACAACTGCCCAACCGGTTGCCGGGCGATCATCGCATAGAGCACCAACACAACCGAGGGCGGGACGAGGATCCCCAGACTGGATCCCGCCTGGATAACCCCCGTCACCATGATCTTATCATAGCCGCGGCGCAGAAGTTCCGGCAGCGCGATAGTGGCGCCAATGGCCATGCCCGCAACACTCAGCCCGTTCATGGCGGACACAAGAACCATCAGGCCGATGGTACCGATGGCAAGGCCTCCGTTCACCGGGCCCATCCAGACGTGGAACATACGATAGAGGTCGTCTGCCAAGCGGCTTTCGCTCAGGACATAGCCCATGAAGATGAACATCGGCAGGGTCAGAAGCGGATACCATTTCATCAGCTTCATCGCGGCGGAAAACGGAATATCCTGCCCGCCAACGCCCCAAAGCGACAGCGCTGCAATCGCACCTACAGCTCCGATTGCACCGAACACGCGCTGTCCCGTGAACAGCATCAGCATCATCGATGCGAACATGAAAATGGCGATATATTCTTGGCTCATGTGCGTGTCACACCAATCTCGTTGCCGCGGATGCGGGCGATGTCTTTGAACAGTTCGGAAATGGCCTGAAGCAGCATCAGGAAGAAACCGATGACCATGATGGATTTGATGGGCCAGGCATAGGGACGCCACGCGGTCGAAGAACGCTCAAGCCGCCCGACCTCCTCGGTTCCTGTGATCAGCCCCCAGAAATAGGAAAACGGCGCGTCTCCCCAGTATCCCAGCGAATAGGCGGTCGATCCGACGCCGCCCCAGATCAGCACACCCAGATAGACCAGCAGGAAGAACACCGTGAAGGCGTCGAACCACGCTTTCTTGCGATGGTTCCAATTGTGATAAAACAGGTCCATCCGCACATTCGACCCCATCTGGAGAGAGTACGGACCGCCCATGATGTAATAGGTCACCATGGCGAACTGCGCCATTTCCAAGGTCCAGAGCGACGGAAGGAAAAACGTCTTCGAGATCGAGGACCACAGAAGGATCCCCATCATCACGAACAGCCCCCACATCATCACTCGACCAATGCGATAGTTCACGGCGTCGACGACGCGCACATATCCGGTCATGAACGCAGTCACGCTGTGTTCCTTTCATTCATCGCGGCCCCGGCCTTTGCGATCCAGTCTGCCAGCGCCCCGACAATGCTGGCATGTTGCTCGGCCGTCTCGATCAGGTCGTTACGGATTTCGATCATCACGTTTGGCAATCCATACGGTACCGCATGTTTATTCAGGGTATGGGCCACGCCATCGACAGCCGCATAAGGTTCGTTCAACTGCACTTCCATGCCCAGATCTTCCGGGACGGTCCGCATCATGGACAGGGCCAGCCGGTCGTCATCTCCATGCAATATTCCGATCTGCACATCCCGCATCTGGCCGCGATAGACAGGCGTGAAACTGTGTACCGTCACCATCATCTGAAGGTGTGGCCGGTGCACGCCGATCTGCTCTTTCAGTGTGGTTGTGAACGGACGATAGACCTGCTTCGCCCTTTCGAAACGCTCGGCATCTGTCAGGCCAGTATTTCCGGGAATATCAAATACTTCACTACGAGATGGGATCGCGTCATGGGCCTCGGGCGGTCGGTTGCAGTCATAAACCAGCCGCGAAATGCCACCATGCACAAGCACAGCGTTCATCCGCTGCGCCAGCCCCTTGGCAACCGGCAGCGCGCCGGGATCCCAAGCGATGTGACGGGTCAGAGTTTCGTCATCCAAACCAAGCCCATCCAGATGCGCGGGTACCCGGTTCGAGGCATGCTCGCACACCACGATCACCCGGGGCGCATCGCCCATCTGGTCCACATGCACGGCCGGACCGAAGTTTGATTTTATGGTCTGTGATTCCATGTGGAAAAACATCCACAGCTTAATTAACTGTGTCAATAATTTTCCGTAACGATTTTCCCGCTCTTGATTTTCCTGTCGATTTTTTGACAGAATGACTAAATTCACAGCGAAAGGGTTTTGCCACGTGCGCGTAACTGATCAGCTTTTACAACATCGCGAAGAGATGACCCCGTCCGAGCGGCAGCTTCTGAACGTGCTTCTGGACGACTACCCCTTGTCCGGGCTGGGCAGCATCACTGAACTGGCCGCGAACGCGTCGGTGTCCACCACCACGGTTGCGCGGCTTTTGCAAAAAACCGGTTTCAAGGGCTATCCACAGTTTCAGGCTGCCCTGCGGCGCGAGTTGAAAGAGATGATCTCGGACCCGGTTGCCAAGCGCGATGTGTGGAAGACCGATCTGCCGGAAGAGCACATGCTGAACCGGTACTCGCGACAGGCGCTTGAGAACCAGCGGCGCACGCTGGACGAGGTCGACCCCGAGGAGTTCGACGGGCTGTGCAAACTGCTTTGCGATCCCAATCGCCGTATCTTCATCACCGGGGGCCGGATCACCGGCACGCTGGCGCAGTATTTCTATCTGCACCTTCAGATGATCCGCCCCGATGTGCGCATCTTGCCAGTCTCGGCCTCGTGGACACACGAGCTTTTGGACATTCGCAAAGGCGACGTGCTGATCGCGCTGGATGTGCGCCGGTACGAGAACACGACGTTGGTGATCGGGCAGCTCTGCCACGAGCGCGAGGCCGAGATCGTGCTGTTCACCGACCAGTGGCGCTCGCCCATTCACCGTCTGGCGCGCCACACTTTCAGCGCACGTATCGCTGTCCCATCTGCATGGGATTCCATGGCCGCGATTCTGGTCTTGCTGGAATGCGCTGTGGCCGAGGTGCAAGAGCGCTTGTGGGACGATGTGAAGGCCCGAACGGATGCGCTGGAAGAGGCGTTCGACCGCACCAAACTGTTTCGTAAATTCGGACAAAGTAGCGGCTCCAGCTAGAACCTTACGCTTTGTAGAAACAGTATAATTTCAGCTTCCCCCTTTTTTGTTGGGTCGAGCGCGGCTCGGCGACACCTGCCCCATTTTTGCCGCAATTATGAGAAGACCCCACTTTGTGATAGAGTAAGGGGGTAAGCCTTCTAAATTTAATTGCAAATTCTGATTTGGGCCGCGGGTGCGCATGTCCGACATTGATACCAAAATTGTGCAGAAAAACGGGGTCCGGGCAGATTGGGTTGATCTGCGGGATCAGACCTATGTTCCAAACTTGGCCATCCTGAAACACGCGCTGTCGATAGCCCCCCAACTGCTAACCCCTGCTAACGACACGGGGTTGCGGCATCCGGTTTTCACAGTGCGCAATCAAGGGACGTCTGGCCGCTGCGTGGGCTTTGCGCTGGCCAACCTGATCGACATTCAGCGTCACCTTCAGCGAACCGACCGGGGTGAACTTCCGCAGGGCAACCCAGCGCCTGCCGATGATATCACCAGCGCAGACATGCTGTATCGCATGGCACATTTCCACGACCGCTATCCCTCGCTTGAGGCCATGAAAGCCGACGCGCACGAGGGCGTTCTGACCCTGCGCTCGGCCATCAAGGGGTTTTATCACCATGGGGCGTGCCTTGACTGGCCCTTCGACACGCCGCCACCCGACGACACGCGGTGGCAGAGCGACTGCTATCTGCCGGGCGGGCCCGATGCCGGTCGACGATTCACCAGCGTGGCGCAAGCCCGGCACGCGCGCGACATCGGGCTGGGGGCCTATTTCCGGCTGGCCTCGGTCCTGAACCATTTTCACGCCGCGCTGAATGACGCGCAGGCCGTGCTGGTCAGCGCGAATATCCATGACGGCTGGCTGCAGGCCACGCCACAAAACAGCGGGGCGATTGGCTGGCCGCCCGCACAAGGTAAGCTGGGCACCCACGCTTTTGTACTGACCGGCTATGACGAACACGGCTTTCACGTGCTGAATTCGTGGGGTTCGGACTGGGGCGGCTATCTGGGACAGGCCGGGATCGGGTTATGGAGCTATGACGACTGGGCGCGCAACGTCATCGACGGTTGGGTGCTACGGCTGGGCGTCCCCGCCCCCGCCGCCTTTGGCGCATCGGTTGGCGAGAAGGGCACCAAGGGCGTGATCGGCAAGATCCGGTCCGGCTCGACCCCGTGTTTTGAACTGGTCGGGCACTACATGCATCTGGATGACGGCTATCACGTCTCGACCGGCTCCTACCCGTCGTTCAAAGACGGCTGGGTGCGGACCCAGGCGCATCTTGCCCCCAAACTGGACCCCAAAGCCGCACCGGATGACCCGCATAAATATCGCGGCGTGCTTCTGTGGATCCCCGGCAGCCTGGAGGGCATCAAGCCTGCCTTCTCCGCCGCCGTCGCGCGCAAGAATGCGATCAAGGCGATGGGGCTGTATCCGTACTCGATCTTCTGGTGCAACAGCTTCGTCGAAAAGTCGCTGGAAGTGCTGGCGACCCTATTCGAGAGCTGCACCGAACAGGCAGGCGACACTGCCGAGCATCTGGATGAACTGATCGAAAACCGCGTGCGCGGCGTCGGGCGGGCCTTCTGGCGCGACATTGAAATGAGCGCAATGCGTGCGCTGAAAGGCACCGGAGAGCTGCCATTTGAGCAGCATCACGACCGCAGCTATTCGAAAACCGGGATCGTCGGGGATTTCCTGCACAGCCTTCTGGATCTGAAGGAACAGACCGGATGTGAGCTGCACATCGTCGCCGAGGGCGCGGGCGTCTTGATGGTGCACGAGATGCTGTCTCTGCTGCAGCCCGACATGCCGCCGCCCTTCTCGCGCCCCGGCGTGGATTTCCGCGAGACATGGTTCGACACGATGCATTTGGTGCATCCAGCCATAGGACTTCCCCGTGCACAAAACGTCCTTCTTCCCCGGATCACGCAAATGAACGTTGCGTTGGATCCCGCACGCCACAGCAAAAGCCGTGCACGCGGACCCGTGGTGCAACCGCTATTGCGCGCCGCCGATCACGTGCCCGCCCGGATCTATGTCCCAACAGAAGAGCTGGAGGATCGCGTCTGCTTCGGCGCCTATGGCAAGTCTGTTTTACATCTGGTCTCGAACGCATTCGAAGACCGCTATCCCCTGCCGCGCGGCACCGACACGCCAGACGCTGGCGCTTATCTGAAAGCGCGGCCCTTTCTGGGCATGGCCAGCCTTATCGACAACGACGCGGCGGTCACCAGCGGCGCGATCTTTCGCCTGAACCGCATCCACGACCAGAAACACGATCTTGAGCGCATTCAGCAGACCGACCTGAACGCCGACCCGACCATCACCACCAGTATTTTCGAGTGCATCAGAGGATTTCAGAAACACGTGACCTGACAAAGGAGAAGACCGATGGCCAAAATCTCAGTCGAACAGCTTATGTCCCAAATGGCGGATCCCAACGTCGAAGAGACAGATCTGGCCAAGTATTTCATTCTGGACGAAGCGACCTCGGGCGCATTCAACCCGATGTTCAAGCTGAACCCGGACACGGTCGACATTCCGGAAGGGCCAGATGCACGGGCGCGCACGGCGGCGGCGATGAACTTTTTCAACTGGATTTCACGGGCACGGCGGCAGGGCATGTTCCGCGACAAGCTGAAGGCGGGCTATACTGGCCCGATCATCGTGTCTGAAGGCGACAGCTGGTTCCAGTATCCGGTGCGTCTGCGCGACACGATTGATTACCTGATGAAGCCCTATGCGGTGTTTTCGCTGGGGGCCGCGGGTGACCTTCTGAAAAAGATGGCGGACAAGCAGGAATACCTGAACGCGCTTGATGACGAGAAGGGCGAGATCCTGCTTCTGTCCGGCGGCGGCAATGATCTGGTTGCGGGCGGGGCGCTGGCTTCGCATCTTGAAAAATACGACCCGGCGCTGAAGCCTGCGGATTATCTGCTGCCCTCGTTCCACGCGCTTCTGGACGATGCGATCCACAATTACGGGCGCATGTTTCGGGACGTCCAACAGCACTTCCCGCATGTCAGCGTGCTGTGCCACGGCTATGACTATCCGATCCCGGATGGGGGCCGCTGGCTGGGCGCCCCGATGGAAGAGCAGGAGATCCTCGACAAGAAACTGCAGCGCGACATCGCGATCGAGATGATGGATGCCTTCAACCGCCGCCTGCGGCGGCTGGCGCGGTCGGTGCCGAACGCCAGTTATATCGACTGTCGCAACGTGGTCGCGGACGAGAACTGGTTTGACGAGCTACACCCCGACGACACCGGCTATGGCAAGGTCGCGCAGAAGTTCGAGGCCGAGATCAAGAAGATCGCGGCAGAGCGTATCGAGACGCCCCCCGTCATCAGCGGCCCGTTCGGGTTGGCCAGTGACCTTGAGGCCGACATTCACCCCACCCCCGTCATCGCAGGCGGCGCGCCTAAGGGCATGTCTCTGCATGTGGGTCTGAACTTGGTGGACCCGGCCCATTACGACGGCTGGGACGGAAAGTTGAACGCCTGCGAGGCCGACGCACTGGACATGGAAGCCTTGGCCTTGGCCGAAGGGTTCACCCCCACGCGGCTTCTGACCGCTGACGCCACGCGGCAAAACGTGGTTGCTGAAATCGAACGCGCCGCGGCTGAACTGACCGCGGGCGATATGTTCCTGTTCACCGTCTCGGGCCACGGGGGTCGGGTGCCTGATTTCAATCAGGACGAAGACCACGACGGCGACGAGAAGATGGACGAGACGCTGTGCCTTTACGATTTCCAGATCGCCGATGACGAGCTTTACATGCTCTGGACCAAGTTCCGCGCGGGGGTGCGGGTTTTGATGGTGCCGGACACCTGCCATTCAGGGTCGATGATCCGCTTTGGCCCCGGTGCGCCGACAACCCTGTTTGGCCGTCCGATGTCCCCAAACCCCAACGTGCGGGCGATGCCCTTACATATCGAAGACCGCGTCTGGCGCGCCAATGAAGCGGCCTATCGCGAGGCGTCGAAATCCTATAGCGCGCTGAAGGAAAGCGTGATGACCTCGCCGCTGTCCAGCCCGATCCAAGCCTCGGTCCTGAACCTTGGCGCCTGTAAGGACGAACAGTTCGCCATGGACGGCCCGCAAAACGGAGCCTTCACCGGCGCGCTTTTGAAGGTCTGGTCCGATGGCGCATTCAAAGGCGACTATCGGTCCTTCCGCATCGCCATCGACGCTGAAATCAACAGCGACAGCCAAACCCCACAACTGTTCGAAGCCCTTCTGAAAGAGCCGAATTTCGTCACGGATCGACCTTTCAGCCTGCTGCCAGCACGGGGCCATGCCACCGTCGCCAGCCCACCCCGCACCAGCGCCGAGGACGAAGAAGGCGACGAGCACGACCAGATCCCCGACAGCCAAGTCCGCGCGATCCTAGATGCCAAGGCGCGGGGTGCGGGGTTCCGAGATTCGACTGCCGCGTTGAACTGGCCGGACTATGCCGCGTTTGACGCCTTCATCCGGTCGCTGGGCCTGCGCAATTTCTCGACCGACGAGTTTCTGGTTCTGGGTGGTGGACACAACACCCCCGGCGGGGCGTGTCAGGGGAAAAACCTGTTCCCGTCGCGCAACCTTTGGGAGAACATCGCCAAGACTGCGCAGGTGCTCGACCATCTGCGGGATCGTCTGGGCAAGCCGATTGCGATCACCAACGCCTATCGCGGGCCGGCCTATAACCAATGCATCGGCGGAGCGAAATCCAGCCAGCATATGGCGTTCCGGGCGCTGGATTTCCAAGTCGCGGGGATGGAGGCCCCACAGGTCGCCACGGCCCTGCGCTGGCTGCGCGACAAGGAAGGCTTCTTCACCGGCGGGATCGGACGCTACAACAGCTTCACCCATATCGACACCCGTGGCGCGAACGCCACATGGCCGCCCGCCTTCCGAGACGCGGCCCTGCCCAGCGCATCGCCGCTTCTGCCGGTCGGCCCGGGCGCGGCCCCTGTGGTGCACAGCCCGACAGGCAAGCTGGATCTGGCGGACCGCATCGCGACGTTGTTCGCGACCGTTCTGGCCAAACCGCGATCGGCTCCGGGCGACGTCCACTCGGCCTTTGCCGAACCCACGTCACGATCTGCCGAGGAGTTCGATCCAAGCACCACCAACGCCACTGCGCAGCAAGCGCTGCAATCGGCGGTGAATGCCTCCAGCGTGATTTCCTTCGTCGACAACCTGACCCCGCTGCAAAAAGAGGACGTGCTTCTGTCGACCCTCTTCGCCCAGCGCGCTGCGGATGCCGTCTTTGACCCGGTCAAAGACCGCGCCGCGTGGTTCGTGAAATACATGGACCTGATGAGCCTTATGGGTTGGAGCCGCGAAGCCGCGCCCTTCGAGGCCAGCCAGCGGATGAAAGGCAATGGCAGCTTCGATCAGGTCATTCTGGCCACGCTGGCGCAGGTGGCAACGGGCAACCAGTTCCGCATCGTCGAAAGCGCGATAGAAGCCTTGCGCGGGCTGACGCAAGACGATGGCAAGATCAAACTGTTTGACTTCGAGACCTCGTCGTCCACTGGCGGCAACTTCCAGATCGGCAGCGCCGAGGCTTCAGGCGATGTAATCAGCATGGCCTTGGGCGCGTTCAACTTCACCTACAAGGATCGCAAGCAGAACCTGCTGTTCGTCACGTGGGGCAAAAACGAGCTGCAATATTGGCTGTCCGCCCAGAAGCTTGCGCTTAGCCCGCTGATCTACGCAGATGTGCGCGAGATCATACGCGACAAGCTGTCGGACTCGCGTAAGACGTTGATTGCAGACATTGATCTGGGCTGAGCGGGGGCTGTGATGACGCGCACCTATGACATATCCAAACTGCAAATTGATCCGCGTTATCTGCTGATCATGCTGCTGCCGGTCGTTGTTCTGATCGTGTCCGAATATTTGCTGGGTACGTTTGGGGACACGACGCTGCATCTTGAGGGGCTGGAGCTGAAAGACCAGTCCCGCCTGATCGAGTTAAGCGCGCGCTATCGCTTTCTGGCCGCGCTGTTTTTCTTCGGTGGGGCGACCGTCTCGGTCACCGCGATCTTCGTGTTCGAACTGTATTCACGCCACACGCGGCGCTCGATCTTGACCACGATTGTGGGGATCTTGGGGATCATTGCAGTCTCGCTCAGCTTTTCGACCTTTGAGCCCGACTGGATGCCCGCAGGCTTTAAAAGCCAAGCCCTTCTGGGGGACAACCTGTTTCACGCCTTGATGATCCCGGCCAGTTTGTCGGGGTGCGAAGAATGGGGAAGCCTGCCGAATGGCTGCGACCAGCAAGGAGCCTATTTCGCGATGGATTACCTGTTGGACCGTGCGAACATCCTGACCTCGCTGTCTGCAGGCGCGGTGATTGCCGGAATGGTGCTGGCCCTGTCCCGCCCGGCACATATCGGCCAGCCGACCCACCCGGACTTGGAAACAGAGGCACGCCTTCTGAAAACCGCGCAAGAGGCCACGCAGCGGTACCTCTATTGCTCAGGCATTTTGCTGACAACCGGAATGGTGCTGATGCTGTCGTGGATGTCCTGGCCGGGCGACGCCATCCTGAATGACGACATGCGCAAAGCCCATGCCGAGCTGGTCAGCGCGCTATCCATCTATCGGGGCGTCACCTATTCGGTCTTGATCCTGTCTTACTATCTGCCGGTCAGCCTGATCCTTAAAGTGCGCATCGACACCTTCCACGACGCGGTGGGTGCAGCAGGGACACCTGAACTGGCGCAGGGCGTCGCAGGCTTTGACATTCAACGCATCGCAACGCTGGACGCGCTGAAGGCGATCATTGCCATCGTGTCTCCGATCCTGACTGGAGCGATTGGATCCTTTGGAAGCCTAAGCGGATTCGGCGGGTAACTGCACCCCCGCACTACGCAACCAAGACGTGAAATTACCAGACGTCGCCACAATTTTGCTAGATTCTTGGATCCAAGATACATTAGGCTTGAAACACCACTCGCGGACAACCGTCCTTCTACCGAATAGTCATCAATGAAACAGAACATTTCAGACAATGAAGCGCGCGCTCTTTTGACTGGGCATCACATGATGACCCAAAGGGATGCATGCGCATTTGCCATCACGCGCAATATATTGATCCATGAAAACGAATGCGCCGTGCCGCCCACCCCATGGACACGGCAAAACAGTTTCAAAGAAGAACTGTGTATGGAAGGTGCCATGTGCATAATGAATGCACGTCTGCGCATCGACGAAAACTTCGATGATCTTGGCTCAGATCCGGCCGCCACCCATGTGGATTACACACAGAAAATGGGTGCGGCCGGACTGGCGGGCCTTCTACGCAAAGCGGCGACCCTACGTTCGCGCATGTCCCCTGAAATCTCGGACTGAATTGTCATGGATATTGTCGACAGCCACACCGGTGGCGAACCCACGCGCGTCATCTTGAATGGTGGACCTGATCTTGGTACCGGCCCCTTGGCCCAGCGCGCCAAGTTGCTGGCCGAGGAGCACGAGGATTTCTACCTGTCCGTGATGTTAGAGCCACGCGGCCAGCCGGCCATGGTCGGCGCGCTTCTGGTCGAACCGGTGGACCCGACCTGCGTCACCGGCGTAATTTATTTCGACGCAGGCGCGGTGATTGGCATGTGCGGGCATGGCACGATCGGGCTGGCCGTGACGCTCTATCACCTTGGGCGGATCGGGCTGGGCACCCACCGGATCGAAACCCCCGTCGGCGTGGTCGAGGTTCTTCTGTCCGATCCCAACACCGTCACCGTTACCAATATCGAAAGCCGCCGTGTGCACGCGGGCGTTTCGCTTGATGTGCCGGGGCTTGGGCACGTGACCGGGGACGTCGCCTATGGCGGCAATTGGTTCTTCATCCTTGACCCCACGCCCCTGCCCGTCGCCCCAAACAACATCCGCGCGCTGACTAATGCGGCCATCGCCATCCGCGACACCGCCAACGCACAAGGCATCGGTGGCGAAAACGGCGAGCCGATTGACCATGTGATCTTCCAAGACGCCTCGCCCAACCCGGACATGCACAGCCGCAACTTCGTGCTCTGCCCCGATGACGCTTATGATCGCTCGCCCTGCGGAACAGGAAGCTCGGCGCGGCTGGCCTGTCTGATCGCAGACGGGCGGCTGCAGTTCGGGGAAGAGATCACGCAGGAAAGTGTCATTGGCAGCCCCTATCGCCTGTCCTGTACGCCGGGGCCGAACGGGGGGGTTATCCCGTCGATCACCGGCCAAGCTTTTATCATGGCCGAGGGTCGATTGATCTTTGACGCCGCCGATCCTTTCAGGAATGGTATCCGCACCTGACCCACGTTTCCCACAAGGTCCAAGATGTCTAACGAAATCACAATCATCGGTGCCGGTATCATCGGCGTCAGCATCGGGCTGGAACTGGCCCGCCGTGGTCAGAAGGTTCGCGTTCTGGACCGCAAAGGCGTCGCGGGCGAGACCTCGGCCGGGAATGCGGGGGCGTTTGCCTTTCAGGAAGTCGAGCCGCTGGCCAAACCCGGCATCATGAAGCAAGCGCCCCAATGGCTGCTGGACCCACTCGGGCCACTGTCGGTTCCGCCCGCCTATGCGGTGCAGATCGCGCCTTGGATGCTCCGGCTGTGGCGCGCCAGCTGGCGCGACCGGTACGAAGGGTCCATGAAGGCACAGTCCGAGTTGATGCATGTGGCCAAGGCAGCCTTTGAACGACAGGTGGCGCATATCAAGCGCGAAGACCTGATCCAACGCAAAGGCCAGATGGCGCTGTATGAGGGCGAGAAAGCCTATCGCGCGACCCTGCCCGCGTGGGAGTTGAAGAAACAGCACGGCTTTGACGCCATCCACCTGACCAGCCCCGAGGCGATTGCCGAATATCAGCCAGGCCTGCATCCGCGTTTCACCCACGGGGCGTTTACCCCCAACTGGTTCAACACCGTGGACCCGAAGCTGTGGACCGAAACCGTGGCGCAAGCGCTGCGTGACGCGGGCGGCGAGATCCAGATTGCCTCGGTAAGTAACATCCTGCCCACCGAAACCGGGGTGCGGATCGACACGGATGACGGGCCGATCGAGACCTCGAAACTGATCATCGCGGCGGGTGCGTGGTCGCACCATCTGGCGCGCCATCTAGGTGACAAGATCCCGCTAGAAACCGAGCGCGGTTACAACACCACCCTGCCCCCCGGCGCGTTCGATCTACGCACCCATCTGACCTTCAGCCAGCACGGCTTCGTTGCCTCTGTGATCAATGGCGGCGTGCGGATTGGTGGCGCGGTGGAACTGGGCGGGCTGACCCTGCCCCCGAACTACAAACGCGCGGATGCCCTGTTGAAGAAAGCAAAAGCGTTTATGCCGGGGCTGAATACAGAAGGCGGCACGCAGTGGATGGGATACCGCCCGTCGCTGCCGGATACCCTGCCCGTCATCGGCGCCTCGCCCAAGGATCCAAGGGTGCTCTATGCCTTTGGTCATGGCCACTTGGGCCTGACGCAATCGGCAGGCACGGCGGAACTGGTTGCCGATTTGGCCCTCGGCGCAACGCCGGGGCTGGACCTTGCCCCCTTCGCACCGACGCGGTTTTAGGGTCAGGCCCCACTAATTCTGCACCGCTGGTTTGACTGATTTTGTCGCTGACAAGGAACATGTTCGCCGGAATAGTGGTTCTATTTCAAGGACATGTGACGCAGATCAGAGGCAAAATCAGTCAAATCCTGCGGACGCGTGAACCGCTGCAGAGCAGCGGCCTTGATCGCTTGGAAATGACCCCGCCAATCCCGGCGCGATCAAAACCACAGCTCTATTGCCGTTCGCGCGCCAGCGGTGCAGAATTAGTGGGGCCTGACCCTGCCATTCGTTACAGAGCGCTCACGCCAACGTGCGCCGCATAGCGCTTCCAATTTGCGCCCCACACCCCATATCCTTGGCTCACACCGAAGGAGGACCGCATGCGCTATCAAAAAACCCAAGACGCCATTGAACGCCTGACCCCGGAAGAATACCGGGTGACCCAACAAAACGGGACCGAGCGGGCGTTCACGGGCAAGTATGACAAGCATTATGAACCGGGCATCTATGTGGATGTCGTATCCGGCGAGCCGTTGTTCTCGTCCTCGTCCAAGTTCAATTCTGGCTGTGGCTGGCCCGCGTTTTCGACACCCATTGAAACGGCGCATGTGACCGAACACCGCGACAGCACTTTCGGAATGGAACGGGTCGAGGTCCGATCCACGCATGGTGACAGCCATCTGGGGCACGTGTTCCCCGACGGCCCGCGTGAAATGGGCGGGCTGCGCTATTGCATCAACTCGGCCTCGCTGCGCTTTGTGCCGAAAGACCAGATGGAAGCCGAAGGCTATGGCGACTATCTTGACCTTGTGGAGGGAAACCAATGACTGAACGCGCAATTCTGGCCGGTGGCTGCTTCTGGGGCATGCAGGATTTGATCCGCAAGATGCCCGGCGTGACGAAAACCCGCGTGGGATACACGGGCGGGGACGTTCCCAACGCCACTTATCGCAATCATGGCACCCATGCTGAAGGGATCGAGATCTGGTTTGATCCGGCCCAGATCAGCTATCGTACGCTGTTGGAGTTCTTCTTTCAGATCCACGATCCGACCACGGTGAACCGTCAGGGCAATGACCTTGGCACCAGCTATCGCTCGGGCATCTACTATTTGTCGGACGAGCAAAAGGCGACCGCGCTGGACACCATCGCAGATGTTGATGCCAGCGGGCTGTGGCCGGGAAAGGTCGTCACTGAAGTGAAACCCGCAGGCGATTTCTGGGACGCCGAGCCTGAACATCAGGATTATCTGGAGCGTCTGCCGAATGGCTATACCTGCCACTTCGCCCGCCCCGATTGGGTTCTGCCCAAGCGCGCAGCGGAATAAGACCGCGTATGTCACAAGCAGAGTTTGACAACAGCTTCGTCCGCGATCTTTCTGGCTTCTACGTCGATTGGAAGGGGGCGCAAGTCCCCGACCCAAAGGTCTTGCGCCTGAACCGCACCTTGGCGGACGAGCTTGGGCTGGACGCCGATCACCTTGTAACCCGCGAGGGCGCCGAGGAATTGGTCGGCATGCGCATTCCCGACGGTGGCAGTTCGGTCGCGATGGCCTATGCGGGCCATCAGTTCGGGGGGTTCTCGCCGCAACTGGGCGATGGCCGCGCGCTGTTGATTGGCGAGCTGATCGACACCTACGGCAGGCGCCGTGACCTGCATCTGAAAGGCTCGGGCAAGACGCCGTTTTCGCGTGGCGGTGACGGGAAGGCCGTGCTTGGCCCCGTGCTGCGCGAATACCTGATGGGCGAGGCGATGCACGCCCTTGGCATCCCCACCACCCGCGCGCTTGCGGCCTCGACCACGGGCGAAACGGTGCTGCGTAACAATGGGCCCGAGCAGGGCGCGGTGTTGGCGCGGGTCGCGGCGTCTCACCTACGGGTCGGCACGTTCCAATTCTTTGCGGCGCGGGGCGACCATGGGCGCGTGAAGCAACTGGCGGACTACGCCATTGCGCGGCATTATCCAGAGGTTGAAAGTGCCGAAAACCGCTATCTGGAACTGTTCCGGCAGGTGCAGGCCCGTCAGGCCGCGATGATTGCGCAATGGGTCCATGTGGGCTTTGTCCACGGGGTGATGAACACCGACAACATGACCATTTCGGGCGAGACGATTGATTACGGCCCCTGCGCCTTCATCGACGCCTACAGCCCGGAAGCGGTGTTTTCGTCCATCGACCGGCAGGGGCGCTATGCCTTCGGGAACCAACCCAATCTTGCACAATGGAATCTTGCGCGGCTTGCCGAAACGCTGGTCTTGCTGATCAACCCGGATGACCAAGACGCGGCCATCGCGCAGCTGATGGAGGTGCTGGAAGAATTCCCTGCGCTGTACCAACAGCATTGGCTGGAGGGCATGCGCCGAAAGCTGGGGCTGCTCACCGCGCGGGACGAGGATTTGGATCTGGCGAACGATCTGCACAGCCTGATGCAAGAGGCCGGCAGCGACTACACCCGCACCTTCCGCGCGCTGTCGCGTGTGGCGGATGGGGATACAGAGGCGCTGAACGGGCTCGTGACCGCCGAGGGGACCAAGGATTGGATCGCCCGCTATCAGCACCGTCTAGAGCATGACGGCGTAATCGATGCCCGCGCGGCGGCGATGGATGCGGTGAACCCCATCTACATCCCGCGCAATCACAAGGTCGAGGAAGCCCTAAGTGCCGCGTCCAACGGCGACTTGGAGCCGTTTGATCGGATGTTGGAAATTCTCAGCGCTCCTTTTAAAGAGCGTTCGAACGCCGAGGCCTTTGCCCTGCCCGCCCCGGACGGGTTCGGGCCCTACACGACCTATTGCGGGACATAGGCCGACAGATTGGCAGTTTTCCACCTTCAGCAGACCATTCCCAATCGCTCCACCGTGCTTTCCTAGCGGCAGAACGGACCTGTATCAGGGATGTTGCCGGGGCAATTCAACCAGCTCGTCTTCTTGCCGGTGAACCCGCAGAACCACCCGCATGTGAATGCGAAAGGGGCTTTAGCTGCGCGCCATCAAACGGGCGACATCCAGCATCCGGTGCGAGAAACCCCACTCGTTGTCATACCAGCCGAAGACACGCAGCAACCCTCCCTCGGAGACTGAAGTTTCAGGCCCGGAAATGACAATGCTTTCCGGCCGCATCCGCAGATCGGACGAGACCAGAGGCTCTTCTGTCCAGCCCAGCACTTTGCCGGTGGCGCCCTCTTGCAAGATCGCGCGGGCCTCGGCCTCGGTGACCTCGTCGCGGACGCGGACGGTCAGGTCGATACAGGATACGGATGCAGTGGGCACACGGATCGCGCGCGCCTCGACCTTGCCGGCCAGTTGGGGCAGTACGTCGCCCACCAGCTTGTGCGCGCTGGTCGTGGTCGGCACCATCGACAGCGCCGCAGCACGCGACCGCGCCGCATTGGCGCGGGGTTTGTCGACGGTGGGTTGGCTGCCGGTATAGCAGTGCACGGTGGTCATATGACCGCCGATCACGCCCAAGCGGTCATCAAGCAGCTTCAGCAGCGGGGCTAGCGCATTGGTGGTGCAGGACGCATTCGAGACAATCCGATGACCGGCCAACTGATCCTCATTCGCGCCCAGCACGACGGTCACATCTGCCTCGGATGACGGACCCGAGATCAGGACATTGCGCGCGCCTGCCGCCAGACCACGTTCCGCCACGGCGCGTTTGCCCGCCATGCCGGTGCATTCCATCACCACATCCACGTCAGATAGGTCCATCGTGCTAATGTCGGGCTTGTCATAGAAGGGAATGCTCTGCCCATTGATCACAAGCGCCTGATCGCCGGTCGAAACCTCGCCCGGGAAGGGGCCGAATACGCTGTCATATTTGAACAGGTAGGCGCAGGTGTCCAAGCTTTCGATATCGTTGATGAACGCCACCTCGAACGGGCCGTGATCCTGCGCCAAGATACGCAGAATGGATCGGCCAATGCGGCCAAATCCGTTCAATCCGATGCGAATCTTCTGTGACATCGTTGATCCCTCGCGCGTGTTTCCGTGCCACAGAAGGGGAAATGCGCGGAAGGTTCAACCCTTATGATCAAAACGCGTTCTAGGGCCGCGACGGCAACAGAACTATGACGAATGCTCACGTTTTCGTATGTCGCATGGACGCGAGGGGCAGATTTGGTCCAGATACCAAGAAACGCCGCAATAGATCGGCGATGGGAAAGGGCGCGTCATGCTGGACGCTTATGCACGGAAACTGATTGATCCGCCGCTGGATCGCGTGGGCGGCCTTTTGGCGCGCGCGGGCGTCGGCGCCAATGCGGTGACTCTGGTGGGGCTGGGGCTTGGCCTGCTGGCCGCGATCAGCATCGTGTTCGGGCAGTTCACGCTGGCATTGTGGCTGGTCTTGGCCTCGCGCGTCGCTGACGGGCTGGACGGAGCAATCGCCCGCGCCAGCACGCGCACCGATTTCGGTGGCTATCTGGATATCACCGCCGACTTTGCCTTTTACGGCGCCATTCCCATGGCGTTCATACTGTACGACCCCGCCACAAATGGCATTGCCGGCGCAGTCCTGCTGCTAAGCTTCTATGTCAACGGCGCCAGCTTTCTGGGCTATGCGATCCTTGCTGCGAAGAAGGGGCTCGATACCCGCGCGCAGGGCGTCAAGTCGCTCTACTATTCCAATGGCATCCTTGAGGGCACCGAGACGATCCTGTTCTTCGTCATCCTCTGCCTTGCCCCCCGTTTCTTCATGCCTCTGGCATGGCTCTTTGCCATCGCCTGCTTCGCCACCGCCATTCTGCGTGTCTGGGGTGCGTATCAGGCCTTTGGCCCCACACTTTCCGATCAACAGGAGACCAAATGAAACACCTTGCTCTTGCCGCCAGCCTTTTGGCGTCGACCCTTCTGCCCACGGCCAGCTTTGCTGATCCTGATCCCTCGAATTGGGATGCCGTGCTGAACGAAGCCAAAGGCCAGACCGTCTATTGGAACGCATGGGGCGGTTCACCCACCACGAACGCGTTCATCGAATGGGCAGGCGACCAGATCGAAGCGCGCTATGGCGTGACGCTGGAGCATGTAAAACTGACCGACACCGCCGACGCCGTGACCCGCGTGTTGTCGGAAAAGCAGGCTGGTCAAGATGATGACGGCGCGATCGACATGATCTGGATTAACGGGGCGAATTTTGCCTCGATGAAGGACAACGGATTGCTGTTCGGCCCGTTCGCCGAGGACCTGCCGAACTGGCAATTCGTGGATGCCGAGGGCAAGACCGTCCGCACCGACTTCACCGTTCCTGTCGAAGGCTTTGAAGCCCCATGGGCCATGGCGCAGGTTGTGTTCATGTACGACACGGCTGATATCGCAAAGCCGCTGCCCTCGGCCGCCGCGATTTTGGAATGGGCCAAAGCCCATCCCGGTCGCTTTACCTATCCGCAGCCGCCCGATTTCTTGGGCACAACCTTCCTGAAGCAAATGCTGGTCGAGTTGCTGGACGACCCCTCGGTTCTGGCCGCGCCCGTGTCGGACGAAAACTACGCCGATGTCACCGCCCCGCTCTGGGCCTATCTGGAAGAGCTGACCCCCACCCTCTGGCGCGAGGGCCGTGCCTATCCGCCCAACGGCACCCGCCAGATCCAGCTGATCAATGACGGAGAGCTGGACATGGCCGTGTCCTTCAGCCCCAGCGCCGCCTCGACCGCGATTGCAAACTACGAGTTGCCGGACACCGTACGCACCTTCGTCTTGGACAAAGGCACAATCGGCAACGCGTCCTTCGTGGCGATTCCCTATAACTCGGGGTCGAAAGCGGGCGCGATGGTGCTGGCGGACTTCCTGATGTCGCCCGAGGCACAGGCCAACGCCCAAGACCCGAACGTGCTGGGCTATGGCACGGTTCTGAACATGGCCGTGCTGTCCGACGAAGACCGCGCCCGATTTGACGCGCTGGATCTGGGCATCGCCACACTGACGCCCGCCCAACTTGGCCGCGTGCAGGATGAACCGCACCCCAGCTGGATGACCCGCATCGCCGAAGATTGGCAGTCGCGCTACGGCGTTCAGTAAACTCTTGATTGCCCCGCGTCCTGCGCGCGGGGCAGTATCCGAACATGATCCGCTTCCCCCGCCTTCCCCTGTTTCCATTGCTGACGGTCCTGTTTCTGCTGGGGCCGCTGGTGGCAGGGCTGTGGGGAACGCTTCTGCCCGCCTTTGGGCACTTTCCAGCGGGTGGACATACCGGCCCCTCACTCGATCCTTTCCGCGCGCTTTGGGAGTGGCCCGGCCTGTCAGATGCCTCCCGGCTTTCGCTGGTCACCGGCATTGTTTCAGCGCTGTTGTCCTTGGCCATCACGGCGCTGATCCTCGCAGGCTGGACCGGCACACGCGGGTTTCGCGTGCTCGAACGCCTGCTGTCCCCCTTCCTCTCGGTCCCCCACGCCGCCGCCGCTTTCGGACTGGCCTTTCTAATCGCCCCCTCGGGCTGGATTGCACGGCTGTTTTCGCCGTGGCTGACCGGATGGGAGCGCCCACCGGACCTTTTGATCCTGAACGACCCGTGGGGGCTAAGCCTCATCGCAGGCATGGTGGTGAAAGAGGTGCCGTTCCTGCTGCTCATGTCCATCGCCGCCCTTGGTCAGATCGACGGCCGCCGCCGAATGGCGTTAAGCCAGAGCATGGGCTACGGCCGCATCAAGGCGTGGATGGTCGCCATCTTCCCGGCGCTCTACGCCCACATCCGCCTTCCCGTCCTTGTGGTCCTGACATGGGCCATGTCGGTGGTGGATGTGGCGGTGATCCTTGGCCCGTCGACGCCGCCCACGCTATCGGTGCAGATCGTGCGCTGGATGTCGGACCCTGACATCGGCTTCCGCCTGCTCGCCGCCGCGGCCGCGCTGTGGCAGCTGGTGCTGGTGGTCGCGGGCGTCGGCCTGTGGTTTCTGGGAGAGCACCTGATCGCCCGCCTTGCCTGCCGCCTTATTCAGACTGGACGGCGTGGTCGCAGCGACACACCACTGCGCGTCGCGGGCTTCGCCCTTGGCACTACCGTTTCCCTGTCCCTGCTTCTGGGCTTCCTCGGCCTGATCATCTGGTCCTTCGCCGGGTTCTGGAGCTTCCCTGACCTTCTGCCCGACCAGTTCACGTTCCGCAGCTGGATGCGCCACCGCACCGGCAGTCTGGACGCGTTGGGCGAGACCGCGCTGATCGCTGGCGTCTCGGTCGTCATCGGGATGATCCTGACCATCGGCTGTCTGGAGACCGAGGAACGCTACGGCCTGCGCCTGACCCAGCGGGGCATGTGGTTGATCTATCTTCCGCTGATCCTACCGCAGACGGCGTTCCTACCGGGGTTGCAAACGCTGCTTTTGAACCTTGGGTTGGGTATGGGGCGCTTGCCCGTCATTCTGGCGCATCTGGTCTTTGTCCTGCCTTATCTGCGCCTGTCGCTGGAAGGCCCGTGGAGCGCATGGGACAGACGCCAAGCCACCGTTGCCAAAGCGCTAGGGGCCACGCCGAACCAGATCCTGTGGCGTGTGCGCCTGCCGATGCTGCTGGCCCCGCTGCTGACCGCCACTGCTGTGGGCGTTGCCGTGTCTGTCGGGCAATACCTGCCGACGCTGCTGGCGGGAGGAGGCCGGGTCGAGACCCTGACGACCGAGGCCGTCGCGCTCGCCTCGGGCGGAGATCGCCGCGCCATTGGCGTCTTCGGCCTGATGCAAACTGCCGCCGCGATGCTGCCCTTCGCGCTGGCCTTGGCGCTGCCCGCTTTGGTATGGCGCAACCGAAAGGGGCTTTTGAATGGCTAACGGATTGCATCTGGATCATGTCTGCATCCTGAAAGACGGCGCCAAACTGATCGAGATCGACACACATGTCGCGCCCGGATCGGTGCTGACCATCATGGGGCCCAGCGGCGTGGGGAAATCCACGCTACTGTCCGCGATCATTGGCACCCTGCCCCCGGCGTTCGCGCTACACGGCCATGTCCGTTTGAAAGGCCGCGACCTACTGCCCTTGCCGCCCGAGGATCGGTGTGTCGGGATCCTGTTCCAAGACGCGCTTTTGTTCCCGCATCTCAGCGTTGGGGCCAATCTGGCCTTCGGGCTTGCCCAAGGTGGCACCCGCGCGGAACGCCGCACGCAGATTGATACGGCTCTGGCCGAAGTGGGGTTGGAGGGCTTTGCCGATCGCGACCCCGAAACCCTGTCCGGCGGGCAACGTGCACGGGTGGCGCTGATGCGGATGCTTCTGTCCGAGCCAAAGGCGCTGTTGCTGGACGAGCCCTTTTCCGGCCTTGATGCCGCCCTGCGCGAACAGGTGCGCGCGCTGGTGTTTGACCACGCCAACGCCCGCGCTCTGCCCGTTCTGATGGTCACCCATGATCAGGAAGATGCGGATGCGGCTGGGGGCGAGGTCGTGCGTCTGGGTTAGATCCGCACCAGTTTTCGATTTTCCAACCGGTACCCCTCGGGCGCGATCTCGGCCCGGAAATCGGGGGCGTGGCTGACCAGAAGGATCGCCTGATCCAACCCTTTCAGGATCTCGGTCAAGCGGGCATAGTTGTCCGGGTCCAGCGCGTTGGTAGGCTCGTCCAAGATCAGCACTTCGGGCTCCATCGCCAGCACGGTCGCCAGCGTCACCAAACGTTTTTCGCCACCCGACAGCTTGTGCGTGATCCGGTCACGCAGATGCATCAGGCCAAGGCGGGTCAGCACCTGATCAACGATGGCCAGCGCTTCGTCCTTCGACTTGCCAAGGTTCAGGGGACCAAAGGCCACGTCCTCGGCCACGGTGGGGCAGAACAGCTGGTCGTCGGCATCCTGAAAGACAAAACCGATACGGCGGCGCACTTCGTGGAAATCCGCTTCCTCGGCGCGGGGTTTGCTGAAGGCGGTGATGGTGCCCGCATCCGGCTGCAACAGCCCCATGATGAGCTTCAATAGCGTTGACTTGCCCGCGCCATTCGGCCCGACAATCGACAGCCGCTCGCCCGGGTCCATCCGCATGGATGCCCCGTCCAACACCGGCTCAAGCCCCGGATAGGCGAAATGGATGTCATTGATTTCAAGCAGCGGCATAAGCGACCTCGGCCCAGATCAGGGCAGTCAGCGCAAGCACCATCGCGCCTGCAAACATTAGGTCCGTCCGGGTCAGACGGAACTCTTCCAACAGCACGATCCGACCACAGAACCCCCGGCACTTCATCGCCGCCAGAATACGCTCGGACCGCTCGATCGCGCGCACCAGCATCATGCCCACCAAATAGCCATAGCTGCGATAGGTGTGCCAGTTGGTGCCGGGCCGGAACCCGCGCAGTTTCATCGAGGTGCGAAGACGCAGATATTCCTCGCGCAGGACGTCGATATAGCGGATCGTGAACATCATCAGATGCACCAGCCGCTCGGGCGTTTTTAGCGCGAAAAGGGCGTGACCCATCGTCACCGGCTCCATTGATCCGACCAGCGTCATCACCGCCAGAATGACGGCGTTCGCGGTCAGCGCAATCTCGGTCGCGCGCCACAGGCCCTCCCACGTGGCGTCAAATCCGAACACCGAAAACATCGGCGTGCCGGGCATGGTGAAGGGCAAAAGGATCAGGGTGAAGATGATGAACCCATCCATCATCGCCATGCGCTTCAGCGTCTTCTGAAACGGCAGACCCGAGATCGCCAGAAGCCACATCGACAGGACCAACGCGCCGGACAGAACCCGCAGATCGTCCAGCGCAACCACGGTCACGGCATAGATCACAGTCATCACAATCCGCATCCGCGGATCAAGCGAGGACACCGCCGCGCGAAGCGCTCCAAAGCCTGTAAGCGGCTTGTCTTCGCCGGTCAGGACATAGGTCATTTGCCGCCCTCCATCTTGCGGCGTGCCGCGATGTAGAAGCCAAGGCCGAACAGGCCCGCGATATAGCCCAGCCCGCCCAAAATGGTCTGCAGATTGTTCTTGTTCTTATAGGCGCTGATTTCCTGCCGCAGGGGGCGCAGCTCGGTCCGGATCATGGTCGCAAGCTCGGCGCGTGCCTGATCGGACAGGCCAGCTAGAGCCGCCGTAGGCGCCGTTGGGGTTCCGACGGAAGCCGAAGCCGTCGACGCCGCAGCCTCCCGACCCATCAGCGCGGCAACCTCGGACGCGGGCATCATGACCTCGGCCACGTGGCCTGCGCCCAGATCACCACGGAAGATATGGGTGATGGGTTGCGTGGGGGTGTAGAGGAAAAACCCGTCCGCATCGGTCACCGTCTCACCCAGCTTGTTGCCAGCATCGTCGAAGACCTCGATCAGCAGATCGGTAGCCATGTCGCCGCTGGAAAAGCCCACCTCGCCTTCGATGTCAGACCCGGACGGGAAGACCGACGAGATTACGTTATGGGCCAGCGCTGGCATCGGCGCCGCCAAGGCGGCGATCAGGATAAGGGATCGGATCATGTCCAGCCCCCTTTCGAGCCTGCGAAAAGCTCGGGCTTCACGCGACGGGCCAGGAAGATGGCGGCCCCGGACAAAAGCGCTTCGATCACGATAACGGGGATATGCGCCACGAAGACCAGCTTGGCAGCGGGCACGAATTCGTCCCCCGACAAAGCCAGCGAGAACGCAACGGCCAGCGTCGTCGCAGCGATGGCAAAACCGCCACCAAGACCACCCCAGATCGCGCCCTGCATGGGGCCACCACGCGATACGAGGCGCCCGAAGATCAGCCCGGCCAAAACGGCCGGACCCGCAATATTCACCGCATTCACGCCCAGCACAGTCAACCCGCCGAAGCCAAAGAACACGGCCTGCAACAAGAGCCCGACAAACAGCGCCGGGAATGCCGCCCAGCCCAGAACCAGCCCCGCCAATCCGTTCAGGATCAGGTGGACCGAGCTTGGGCCAATGGGCACATGGATCAGCGAGGCCACGAAGAAGCTGGCAGACAGCACACCTGCCGCTGGAATACGTTCCAGAGGCAGTTTCTTCAGGCCCATCGCGATCCCGCCCACAGCCAACACCGCGCCGCCGATCAGCACGGGATTTGACAGGGCTCCATCTACAATGTGCATCGCGCGTTCCCTATTTCAGCTCGGAGGCGTTGATCCACAGAACCGCGTCTTGGCTCAGCTCTTTGCCGTTGTGTTCGGTTGCCGGGCCCGACCCCAAGGCCGCAAAGCCCCAATTGCCCGCTTTCGGAATGCCGAAGGTGAAGACGCCGTTTGCGTCGGTCAGGGCCACGATGGTGCCGCCGGGCATCGGGCTGACTGTGCTTTCGGTGGCTGCAAACACGGTAAGATCGGGCTCGGAGGCCATGTATTCGATCTCGATCTCGGCGCCCGCGACGGGCTTGCCTTCGGACAGAACCACGCCCGAGAAGGTCGAGCCAACGACGACGTTATAGGGTTTGTTCAGCGGCAGGATCTCGGTCGGCAGGCCAACGGGCTGATCCCAATCGGTGGGCAGCGTGTTGCGGTTCAGAACCGACTTGGTGATCTGCTGGATGTAGATGCCTTCGCTTTCCTCGTAATACGGCGCAGGCACGGTCACGACCACATAGTCGCCCGAGCGCTTGACCGGAACGGAGGCGGTGAAAGCCGCAGCTTCATTGCTCATGCCCTTGAACATGGCAGGCGCCACGCGATCCATCAGGTCGGTCTTTTCGCCATTGTGGATCATGAAGAACTCTTGCGGAGCGTCCATATCCATGGCGTGCCCGTTCTCCATCGGGTGCCAGAAGATCAAGCCAACCGGCACATCGCCGGGCCTGTCGATCAGCACCTCATCGGTGTGTTGCAGCAGGAAATGCGCCTGCGCGCCAACGGGAATTAAAGTGGCCAGTGCAGCGGCCAGAACAGTCTTTTTCATGTCGTCCTCATTCGACGTCGCAGGTTGCCCTGCAATCAGAATGAACGAACGGGGTATTGGCACGGGAGGGTCTTTGGACCGCCGGGCCAGACGCTCACCCCGGCGTCCGGTGGAAATGGGCATTTGCCCAGCGTCCGGCAGGTCTCCTGACTTGCGGGTCTTTGCTTGGCTGGCCTTCCCGGGGCGGACCCAGTGGCATGTTCAGCTTCGCTCGCCGCTCACAGTTGCGGGGGCAGTCCTGGATTTGGCGCCTGTTGGCTACACCTCACCGGGTTCCCTATTACTTCCGCGGTGCTTCTGCACACGCGAAACCGATCGCTGGCCTTGAATGTCAGAACAGGCGGGGACGAGTCAAGCGAAAGCGCGGGTGGCGATGGGTCGCATACGCGGCGGGAAAAGTCGCAAAAACTTCAAGGTTTTGTTTTGAAACGGAATTAACTTCCGCGATAAGTCGAGTACCCGTAGGGCGACAGTAAAAGTGGCACGTGATAGTGCGCCTGTTCGGTCATGCCAAAGCGGATTGGGATCACATCAAGGAAAAGCGGGCTTGCGCCATCTTGACCAGAGGCCCGCAGATAGTCGCCCGCGTGGAAGACCAACTCATAGGTTCCGACCTCGAACTCTTCCGCAGGCAGGATCTGTTCATCTGTCCGCCCATCGTCATTCGTCACAAGGGTTTTCAACAGCGCTCGCACTTCGCCTTCGATCCGGTAAAGGTCAATGCGCAAGCCCGGCGCGGGGCAGCCACGCGCCGTGTCCAGAACGTGGGTGGTCAGATATCCGGTCATGATATGTCCTTTCGTTGCTCCACTATCGAGGGAACCGCGCCAACGAGCAATCCCATTTGACCTGAACCCGGTTCCTTGGAAGGGTGGAGGGGAACCAAGCACGAGGGAACCCATGCCCGACAGATACACCCGTGACATGCGCGGCCACGGGCCGACACCCCCCAACCCGGATTGGCCCAATGATGCCAAGATCGCGGTCCAGTTTGTCTTGAACTACGAGGAAGGCGGAGAGAACTGCGTGCTGCACGGCGATGCCGCGTCCGAGGCGTTCCTGTCCGACATTCCCGGTGCCGCCCAGTGGCCCGGCCAGCGGCATTGGAACATGGAAAGCATCTATGAATACGGCGCGCGGGCGGGGTTCTGGCGGCTGCATCGCCTGTTCACCGGCGCGGATATTCCGGTGACGGTCTATGGCGTGGCGTCTGCCCTTGCGCGCAGCCCCGAACAGGTTGCCGCGATGCAGGACGCCGGGTGGGAAATCGCGAGCCACGGGTTGAAATGGGTCGAACACAAAGACATGCCCGAGGACGAGGAACGCGCCGCGATCAACGAAGCGGTGCGTCTGCATACCGAGGTCGTCGGCACGCCTCCGCGCGGTTGGTACACCGGGCGGTGTTCCGAAAACACCGTGCGACTGGTCGCCGAGCATGGCGGGTTTGACTATGTCTCGGACACCTATGACGATGATCTGCCCTATTGGGCCGAGATCGGCGAGCGTGATCAGCTGATCATCCCCTACACGCTGGAAGCCAATGACATGCGCTTTGCCACCGCGCCGGGATGGGTGACAGGCGGTGATTTCGGAGACTATCTGATCGACGCCTTTGACACGCTCTATGCGGAAGGTCAGGCAGGAGGTCGCCCTGCGATGATGTCAGTCGGGCTACACTGCCGCCTGATCGGGCGCCCCGGTAAGATCGCGGGGCTTCGCCGGTTTATCGACCACATTCAACGTCACGACGATGTCTGGTGTCCTCGCCGGATCGAGATTGCCGAGCATTGGGCGGTTCACCACCCACACCGGCGGATCGAACGCCCCAGTCAGATGGCCCGCGACCGTTTCGTTGCTCTATACGGTGGGATCTTCGAGCACTCCGCTTGGGTTGCCGAACGCGCCTTCGAGTTGGAGCTTGGCCCCGCGCATGACAGCGCGAAGGGTCTGCACAACGCGCTCTGCCGCGCCTTCCGCTCCGCCAGCGAAGAAGAACGGCTGGACGTGCTGACTGCGCACCCCGATCTGGCGGGAAAACTGGCGGCGGCGGGGCGACTGACTGCGGAAAGCACATCCGAGCAAGCCAGCGCCGGGCTGGACATGTTGACGGACCAAGAGCGCGAAACCTTTGTGCATCTGAACTCAGACTATGTGGCCAAGCACGGCTTTCCCTTCATCATAGCGGTGCGAGACCACGACAAGGCGTCCATTCTGGCGGCCTTCAAGCGGCGCATCCATAACGACCGGGCCACCGAATTTGCCGAGGCCTGCCGCCAGGTCGAACGCATCGCCGCGTTCCGCCTGATGGACCTGCTGCCATGACGACGATCACCGCGCAGCCCCTGACCGCCGAGGCCTTCGCGCCGTTCGGAGATGTGTTGGAACTGACCGACCGCGACAGCCTGACCATCAACGCAGGCCAGTGCCAGCGCCATCACGATCTGGCACAACTGGAGTTTGGCGAGGGGCGCGCCGGGATCAGCCTGTTTGACGGCAAGGCACGGCAGTTTCCCTATGCGCTGGATTTGGTCGAACGCCACCCTCTGGGCTCGCAGGCCTTCATCCCGATGAACGGCGTCCCCCTGCTGGTCACCGTCTGCCCGGATGAAGGCGGCAGCCCCGGCACGCCGCGCGCCTTTGTGATGCGCCCGGATCAGGCGATCAATCTGCACAAAGGCACATGGCACGGGGTTCTGGCCCCGATCGGGGAACAGGGGCTTTATGCGGTGGTAGATAGGATTGGAGATGGACCGAACCTCGAGGAATTCGTCTTCCCCAACCCGGTTCTGGTCCATCCGCCTAAAGCGTGATCAGTAGAACAAAATATCGTCCACAAGATCCATCTTGTCGGTCACGCCTTCGATAATCAGCACATCGCCATTGCCAAAGTCGATATGCACATCCCCGTTTTGAACGGTCGCATTATTGTTCAAGATCTGGGTGGCGGTCGCGCCACCGGTCAGGGCATCGTCGATGTATATCTTGTCGTTCTGGCCTTCATTGAAATCGACAATACGATCTGTGCCATCATCAAAATAGAACCGATCCTTGCCGAAGCCACCTTTCAGCCAATCATCGCCCGCGCCACCGTAGATATCGTCAGAAGCACCACCGCCCCTGATTTTATCATCGCCCGAGGAGCCGTACAGGATATCGCTGCCCTTGCCGCCGCGCAGCGCGTCCACGCCCGCTCCGCCCGTCAGCTCGTCATCGCCCTTGCCGCCTTTCAAATGATCGTCGCCGCCGTTGCCGAACAAATGGTTGTCGCGCCAGTTGCCAACAATCAGATCATTGCCTCCGCCGCCATAAGCGTGCTCGATGACCGATCCTTTGGCGATGATCAGGTTCCCAGTATATCCCAGCACATCCGAGATTTTACCCGGTTGCAGTCTGATCTTCTGGTTGGCCTGTGTCTGAGAGAAATCGAATGTGTCGATGCCGCCCGTATCGACCACGGTCATGGCGATCCCGATCCCGCCACCGGCTAGCGAGGCAAAATCACCGGCCGGACCTTGGGCATTCGATCCATAGCCCCAGATGGTATTGCCGGTGTTCACATTGGTCGGCGTGCCATACATGCTGTGAACCGCGGTAACATCCGCGATCATCGGCGTCAGGACGAAAGCCAGATCGGCGTTCACATTTGGGTTCTCGGTTTGGCTGAAATAGGACATGACCGACATTTGCCAACTGTCATTGGCATAGTGCGCGTCCCCTGGGAACGACCCCGACCCATTGTAGTTTCCGCCATGCCCCAGCCCAAGCGCATGACCGATTTCGTGCACATAGGTTTGGTAGGAATAGCTGTGCAGGTCATATTCTTCGCCTGCATACCAGCTTGGATGCACGTTCACCGTTGACTGAATGATGGTGCTGCCAGATGTGCTTGAGAAGTTGTAAGCCCCCGAGGGGTCGTCATCTTCAAACACGATATCTGCAGTCCCGGTGGTCTTCACGAAGTTGATGCCAGTTGCAGCGCTCCACGCTTGCAGCGCCTTTTCAATGAACCAGACCCCGGCAGCCGCCACACCGACGACCGAATAGGTCAGCGTGCCCCCGGAAGAGACAGCAAACTTGCGCGGCGAAAGACCATTTTCGGTCCAGAATCCATTGACCAGATAGTCTGCAACCTGAGTGACCGAATACGTGGGCAACGCCGCAGAAAACGCACTAACGGTATAGCCCGTGTTTCCGCCTTCTACATGCCTGAAATCACCGCATTTTTCGCACATACCAACCTCGCAAAATTTTATTTGCGTACTTCAAAGCAAAAATTGCCTCTCACCGCAAGGTTGAAATCGTTGATCAGCGGTTTTGCGCGGGCATTGCGACAAACTGCCCACGCCTTGAAACTAAGCCCCAAGGTGCCGATCCACCATCCGCTGGACCATCGGTGCGAAGTGCCAGTAATCCGGCGTTTCCATCCCGGCACGCTTGCCCGCTTCATCCAGATAGCGGACGGCGATGATCTCTTTCAGGTTGGGGTTTTTTTCGAACGCGGCCACCTCGTCCGCACTCATGGGTCCGCCCTGCAGTTCCAGCGTGTGCACCGACGCAGCGCTCAGCCGGTCGAAATAGGACGGCTTCGTGGCGCACAAATACCGCTTCGCCGCCACGTGAAACCGCACGCAATCGGTGATCACGCTCGGAAAGAACTGCTCTAACACCTCGGCGCCTGCGTCTTCGTGATGCCGGTCTTCGGTGTCGTCGGGGTGATAGGTGCCGAACTCGGACGTGAAATGGCCAATGTCATGCAGAAGGGCGCCGACAATGATTTCTTCGCTTTGACCATTCTGCTCGGCAATCGTGGCACCTTGCAGCATGTGCTCGGCCATGGTGACGTCTTCGCCCAGATACTCCTCGCCACCGCGGCGGTCGAAGATACCGCCGATAAACGCGACGATGTTCTCTGCGGTGAGGGTTTCGATATTCGGCTTCATTCTGCAGCCTCCTGCGTGCGCGAACGCGACAGGGCGGTAGCGGTCGAGCGCAGCCCGTCTTTGTCCGAGTAACAGCCCTGAAGCCAGCGCGTGCCTTCGCCGGAATAGCCTTTGCGGGCGTGCAAAACACGGGTGTTGTCGACCACGAAGCCCTCGCCCGGTTCAAGGCGGAAAGTGACCTCCATCGCCGGATCATCAATAATCTCGCCCAGACGACGATAGGCGGCGTAATAGGCCTGCATCTGGTCGAAGGGCACGTCGGTCACAGCCGCCAGCGAGCGGTTATTGAAGCGCACGCCAATGATCTCACCATCGGGGGCCAGTTCGATCATCGGGCGACGCGATTGCAGGCAAACGCCCTCCTCGCCCGCGTATTCAAACCGCGCGCAGTGATTGGCCAGAACGTCGAAGGCAGCAGGGTCTTCTTCGCGCAGGCGACGCGCGGCGGCGAAGCCGTCCACGACCATGTTCTCGCCCCCAGCGGCCGAGCTTTCCAAGCAATAGAGCACCTGAACCGAAGGCACCGGATCGCGATACGGGTTGTCCGTATGGGCCTGAAGCCCCAGCCCAGTGAAGGCAAGGTTGGTCGGGTTCACCTCGGTCCGTACCTCGAAATGACGGCCATAGTTGGTCTCGCGCACATAGCCGAACAGATCGACGACTTTGAACAGCGCGCCGTCCTCGACCGGACCGTTCACGACCTTGCCGAAGCCGTAACGTGTAACCTGTTCCAGCCACGCGCCCAGCGCATCCGAATCTGAAGAAAGCTGTGCGAAATCACCGATTGGCACATTGCCCATCAGGCCGGAATCCCAAGTCTCGATGCCTTCGCCCAGCCAGCCACGTTCCGTTGACGCCGGACGATCATAAGCATTCTCAACCAGCCAGCCGGCATTATAGGTGACAGTCTTGCCCTCGGGCGCAAAGGTGACAGTGATCTGATCTCCACTCACCCCGGCCTCGGTCATATGCGTGTCGGCGGGCAGTTCGCCAAGCGACACCAAGCGCTGGCCATTGCCTGCTGCGCGGGTCTCGGGGTCCCACGAATTGTCACGCAGCCACATGGCGTGAAACCGAAGGGGGCCGTTCGGGGTGGTCAGGGTCAGAACCTGGCCCGATGGGTCAAGCTGGCTGGTAAACATGCGCGTGTCTCCTGTGACGCGTTGATCCTAGGATGATTGTCCGCGCAAAGCGTGATAAGGACAACCAAGCGAAAACATACCTGAGACCCCGATTTACTTATGGATAATCCCCTTTCAAACCTACCCCTCGACTGGGTCCACGCGTTCGAGGCCGCCGGGCGACTGGGAAGCTTTACCGCCGCCGCTGCGGAAACCGGACTGACGCAGGCCGCGATCAGCCAGCGGATCGGGCATCTGGAAACCCGGCTGGGCGTCGCACTGTTCATCCGAAAGCCGCGCGGCGTTGTCCTGTCGGTCGAGGGCGAGGCGTGGTTGCCCTATGTCACCCACGCGCTGGGGACGCTGCGCCAAAGTTCAGAGGAACTGTTCGGCATTCAACGCACACGCCTGACGGTCTGGAGCAGCGCCTCGGTCCTTGAACACTGGATTGCGCCGCGATTGGCGGGGCTGTCGCTGGGCGCGGATGTGCAGCTGTCGTTCAAGACCTTGATGCTGGCGTCCGAGGATAATCCGCAGCTGCGCGGGGTGCGGTTGCGCTATGGCAGCGGGGATTGGAGCATCCCCCACCGCGCCCGCCTGTTTGACGAGGTGCTGGCCCCCGTCGCGGCCCCTGCCTTGATGCAGGACGTGGAGCCCGACCGCTGGCAGGACCTGCCACGGATCGGACTGTCCGGGCCACGCATGGGTTGGCACGAATGGGCGGCACAGACAGGGGACGCCCCCACTCCGATTCCGCATCTGCGATTTGACACCTTCACAGCTGCCCTTGCCGCCGCGCGGGCGGGCGCGGGCGTGCTGCTAGCCTCGATGCCCTTGGTCGAGCACGCATTGGGGGCCGGCGCGCTGATCCGATTGTCGGATGACTCGCTTCCGTCCGAAAATTCCTACTGGATGGTGGCAGAGCGCGGCGAGCTGACCCAGCGCCAATGGAACACGCTGACAACTGCATTCTGCACCTGACATGATCAAATTCGCGGCCCGAAATGTGACGTGGTAGAACTACGTTTTCTGCATTTTCTTGCGGCATTCTCTCTTGCGTCCGGGTAAAAGCCCCGTCAAACACCTGCAAACTTCGGGCCTTGGAAAGGGCACATGGACAGTCAGATGAAAGCCGCGCGGATCGAATTCAGCACCGCTGCCCTTACGGTGGCCGAGCGTCGGATTCTCTCGGACCTGTCGGTAGACCTGACCGCAAAACGCATCGGCATCATCGGGCGCAACGGATCTGGCAAGACCAGCTTTGCACGGCTTCTGTCTGGTCTGATCACGCCCAGCGCAGGCACCGTGCGGATCGACGGAGTCGATCCAGCAAAAGATCGCCGCGCGGCGCTGTCCTTGGTGGGCATCCTGTTTCAAAACCCTGACCACCAGATCATCTTCCCCACTGTGGTCGAGGAACTGGCCTTCGGTCTGCGCCAGCTTGGGCTTGACGATCCCGAGGGTGCCGCCCGCGCACAACTTGAACGGTTTGGCAAATCCCATTGGGCGGATAGCCACGTGCACGGGTTGTCTCAGGGACAAAAGCAACTCGTCTGTCTGATGGCGGTTCTTGCAATGGCCCCGCGCATTCTGGTGCTGGACGAGCCTTTCGCTGGGTTGGACATCCCCACGCGGATGCAGCTGGGCCGCTATTTGGATCAGTACGAAGGCACGTTGGTGCACGTCACCCATGACCCCGAAGAGCTTTCGGCCTATGATCATGTCATCTGGATCGAAGCCGGGGCGCTGGCGCAGCAAGGCCTGCCCGCCGACGTGCTGCCCGCCTTCACCGCCCAGATGACACAGAAAGGAGAGAGCGATGATATCTCTGACCTCTCCGATTGAGACCCGCGCCCATGGCTGGCCCGCCGGGCTGAAGCTGGCGGGGCTGTGCGTCGTGACGATCGTGCTGTTCCAGATGCAAAGCCTGTGGTTCCATCTGGCCGCTTTTGCAACCACGCTGGCGCTTTATGCTCTGCCCGGCCAAAGTTTCCTGCACGCCGGACTGCGCGCGCTGAAGGTGCTGTGGCCCTTCGTGCTGCTGGTCGGCATCTATCACATCATCATCCGCAGCCCCGTGGACGGGATGGTGATCATCCTGCGCATGCTGACCGCCGTGGGGCTGGCCAATCTGGTCACCATGACCACGCGCCTGTCTGATATGATCTCCGTCGTACGCTGGCTGGCAACGCCCCTGCGTGCGCTAGGTCTGCGTACCGAATATCTTGAGACCGCCATCGCTCTGGTCATCCGCTTTACGCCTGTGCTTCTGGCAAAAGGCACCCACCTGACCGAGGCGTGGCGCGCCCGGTCTGCCCGCCGTCCCGGCTGGCGCATCATCCTGCCATTCACGGTTCTTGCGTTGGACGACGCAGACCATATTGCCGACGCGCTGCGTGCGCGCGGTGGTTTCGACGCTATGAAGGAGTGAGAAATCATGGAAAAGAACGTAACCCTTATCGCCCTGTTTGCGGCGCTGATCGCGGCCTTGGGCCTGATCCCCAAGATTGACCTGTTCTTCGGCGTTCCGATCACCGCCCAAAGCCTAGGCATCATGCTGTGCGGCACCATCTTGGGCGCCAAGCGTGGTGCTCTGGCCGTGCTCTTGTTCCTGCTGCTGGTCGCCATCGGCCTGCCGCTTCTGGCTGGCGGACGCGGAGGCCTTGGCGTCTTTGCAAGCCCGACCGTCGGCTTCCTGATCGGCTTCCCGATCGCGGCCTTCGTCACCGGCCTGATCACTGAAAAATGGCGCGCCGGCCCCGTCTGGCTGAGCGCCGGTGTGGCTGCCGTCGTGGGCGGCATCATCGTGCTCTATGCCTTCGGCATTCCGGGCATGGCTTTCATGTTGGACAAGTCGCTGGTGGAAGCGACCGCGTTGATCACCGCGTTCATTCCCGGCGACGTGATCAAAGCAGCCCTTGCAGGCATGTTGACTGCAGCACTGGTTAAAGTGCGCCCGGCCAGCGTTCTGTCGCGCGCCGAAGCATAATCCAAAAACGCCCTTTCGGGCTTCAGCCGCAGCGCCCCCAAGCGCTGCGGCTTTTCTTTTGCCGGACGTACCAGTTTGCCGGTTTCGACGGGTCCAGTGAAACTTCCTCTGGACCGACAGAAAATCCATGCCCTATCAATTTCATAACAGGGGAGGAGATCCGCGATGACCGCCAAGAAGAATGTGCTGTTTATCATCATCGACCAGCTGCGGGCGGACTGCTTGCATGGGGCGTTGGCCGATCACGTGGACCTGCCCAACCTGCGGGCCCTTATGGACGAAAGCGTCACGTTCAAACGCCACTTCTCGGTCGTGAACCCGTGCGGGCCGTCTCGCGCCTCGATCCTGACGGGGCAATACGCGATGAACCACCGCTCGGTCCGTAACGGCACGCCGCTTCGTCACGACACCCCCACCATCGCCAGCGAGATGCGCAAGGCGGGCTATCTGCCGATGCTGTTTGGCTACACAGACACCTCGCAAGACCCGCGTGTCTTCGCCCCGAATGACCCGGCCGTGCAGACCTATGAAGCCGCGATGTCCGGCTTTGTCGAACAGGTCGAGATGCGGCTTGAGATGTCGTACCCGTGGCGGTCCTACCTGATGGGCAAGGGGCATCACTGGGACAATTACTGGCAGCTTTACATTCCCGGCGGCGATGGCTCTGCGCTGAACGCCCCGGCTGTGTATAAGGCCGAGGACAGCGACACCGCCTTCCTGACCGACCAGTTCCTTGACCGGATGCCCGCCTATGCCGATCAAAGCTGGTTCGCACATCTGACGTACATCCGGCCGCACCCGCCGCTTGTTGCCCCCGCGCCCTATAACGACATGTACGATCCAACCACCCTGCCCGCACCCACGCGTGTCGGCACGCGCAAGGACGAGGCCGCAGTGCATCCCTTCTTCGGGCCTGCGCTGGCCAAAGAAAAGGCTGCGAGTTTCGTCATTGGAGCCAAGGCCGACGACAGCGATGAGACCCTACAAGCCCTGCGCGCCGTCTATCTGGGACTGGCCACGGAAGTGGATCACCATATCGGGCGCGTCGTCACCTTCCTGAAAGACAGCAATCAATGGGACGACACGCTTCTGATCGTCACCGCCGACCATGGCGAGATGCTGGGCGACCACCACGCATGGGGCAAACATTCGGTCTATGACGCGGCCTATCACACGCCGCTAATCATCCACGCTCCGGGCTGTATCGCAGGACATGTAGTGGACGTGCCGACCGAGAGCATCGACCTGACGCCAACGATCCTGTCATGGGTCGGACAAGAGGTGCCGAACGCGATGGACGGGCGGTCTCTGCTGCCGTTCCTGTCGGGGAGCACGCCCGAGGATTGGCGCGCCTATTCCTTCTCGGAATTGGACTTTGGCGACCCGATCACACCGACCCTGTGGCAAAAAGAGCTGGGCACGGATGCCAGCAATTCCTGCGTTGGCATCCTGCGCGATAGCCGGTTTACGCTGATCGAGTTCGCCACCGATCTGCCGCCGCTGCTGTTTGATCACGATGGTCAGGGAGAGCTAGAGGACGTGGCGGACAAGCCAGAATTCGCACCTGATCTGGCCCGTCTAACCCGGCACATGCTGCGGCACCGGATGCGAAACATGGACCATACGCTATCGTATGACATGATTACCGATCAGGGGCCGAAACGTGCCCCGCGTCACCCGGAAAACGACGCCAACGCGTAATCCGCCACGTCCTTCAGGCTTGTCCCGCGCGCCATTGGCTCGACGCCGAGCCGCTCCATCGGCAGGCCATAGCGGTTCAGCCAGATCGTGTGATAGCCAAACCACGTGGCCCCGCAGATATCCCAGCAATTGGACGAGACAAACAGGATGTCTGATGTGTCACAGCCGAACGCATCCGGGCCCATCTGATATGCCTCGGGCGCGGTTTTGAACTTGCCGACACTGTCGACGGACAAAACATGGTCCAGCAGCCCGTCCAACCCAGCAGCTCTAAGCGCGCTGTCGATCATCGCACGCGTCCCGTTGGACAGGATCGCCATCGGCACCCCAGCGGCTTTCAGGCGGGTCAGTTGGGCGTGGTTCTCGTCAAATGCGGTCAGCTTTTCATAGGCGCCCATCAGGGCTGCGCGCTGTGCGGAGGTTGGCGTCACCCCATGCAGCTCGCAGGCATAATCAAGCCCATCCCCCGTCACCTGCCAGAAGTCTGCGTAACGGTCGCACAGCGTGCGCAGGCGCGTGTATTCAATTTGCTTGTCACGCCATGTGACGGCGATCTCCGCGCCCTTGCCGGGGAAGAACTCTTCCGCCAATGCACCGACCGAATAGACATCTAGTAGGGTGCCATAGGCGTCGAAGGCTATCGCTTTGATGGACATGGGTGATCCTTTCCGTTCGCATCCTTAGCCTAGGGGCAGAGGGGGCGGTCGGGAAAGGGAAAACGGGCGCGTGGGTATTCCTACCTACGCGCCCGTTTGTGTTTAGTCGATGACGCGCACCGCGCCTTTTGCGGCCGACGAGGCCAGCATCGCATAGGCCTTCAGTGCCTTCGACACTTTACGCTTGCGCGGCTCGGCAGGCTGCCAGCCTTTTTCATCCTGCGCTTTGCGGCGTGCGGCCATTTCCTCATCCGAGATGGCAAGGTTGATGGAGCGGTTCGGGATGTCGATCTCGATCTTGTCGCCGTCCTGCACAAGGCCAATGGCACCGCCTTCAGCCGCTTCCGGCGAAGCGTGGCCAATCGACAGACCCGAGGTCCCGCCCGAGAAGCGACCGTCCGTCAGAAGCGCACAGGATTTACCCAGACCCTTCGATTTCAGATAGCTGGTCGGATAGAGCATCTCTTGCATGCCCGGCCCACCGCGCGGACCTTCATAGCGGATGACCACAACGTCGCCTTCCTTAACCTTGCCGGTCAGGATGTTGTTCACGGCAGCGTCCTGGCTTTCGCAGACATGCGCGGTGCCAGTGAAGGTCAGGTTCGACGCATCCACACCTGCGGTTTTCACGATGCAGCCATCTTCAGCGATGTTGCCGAACAGAACCGCCAGACCGCCATCTTGGCTGAACGCGTGTTCCTTAGACCGGATCACACCGCCTTCACGGTCGGTGTCCAGTTCCTTGTATCGGTTTTCAGTCGAGAACGCCTGCGTCGTGCGCACGCCGCCCGGGGCCGCCTTGAACAGGCTTTCCGCTTCGGGGTTGTTGGCAACCTTGATGTCCCATTTGGCAATCGCCTCGCCCATGGTGCTGGAATGCACCGTCGAGCAATCGTTGTGCAGAAGACCCGCGCGCGACAATTCACCAAGGATCGAGAAGATGCCACCCGCGCGGTGCACGTCTTCCATGTGCACGTTGTGGATGTTCGGCGCGACCTTACACAGGCACGGCACCTTGCGGCTGAGTTGATCCATATGGGTCATGTTGAAATCAACTTCGCCTTCGTTGGCGATGGCCAGAAGGTGCAGAACCGTGTTGGTGGATCCGCCCATGGCGATGTCCAACGACATGGCGTTCTCGAACGCTTCAAAGGTCGCAATCTCGCGCGGCAGCAGACCTTTTTCTTCGTCCTGATAGTGACGCTTGGTGATCTCGACGATCTTGCGGCCAGCTTCCAGGAACAGGCCCTTGCGGTCGGCATGGGTTGCCAGCGTCGAGCCGTTGCCCGGCAGCGCCAAGCCCAGCGCCTCGGCCAGACAGTTCATCGAGTTCGCGGTGAACATGCCCGAGCACGACCCACAGGTCGGGCAGGCGTTTTCTTCGATATGCTGGACCTGTTCGTCGGTGAATCTGTCGTCGGCAGCGGCGACCATCGCATCGACAAGGTCAATCTTGGTCATGTCCAGATCGGCAATGTCGATCTTACCCGCTTCCATCGGACCACCGGATACGAAGATCACCGGGATGTTCAGACGCATGGCGGCCATCAGCATACCGGGGGTGATCTTGTCGCAGTTCGAAATGCAGACCATGGCGTCGGCGCAGTGCGCGTTGACCATGTATTCGACCGAATCTGCGATCACTTCACGCGACGGCAGCGAATAGAGCATCCCGTCATGGCCCATCGCGATCCCGTCATCGACGGCGATGGTGTTGAACTCCTTGGCGACACCGCCTGCGGCCTCGACCTCGCGGGCGACCATCTGGCCCAGATCCTTCAGGTGGACGTGACCCGGCACAAATTGTGTGAAGCTGTTCACGATGGCGATGATCGGCTTACCGAAATCGCTGTCTGTCATCCCGGTCGCACGCCAAAGGCCGCGGGCACCGGCCATGTTGCGGCCATGGGTCGAGGTTCTGGATCTGTAAGCAGGCATGTGGTTCCCACCCTTATCTTGATGTTCCTGTCTGGCTGCGATTATCACCTCGCGCGCCTTGAAACCAGACCCGATTGACATCCCCTCAGGGTTTGCACGGTGAACGCGGCGTCTTGCCAAGGCGCTTGGCGCTGGGGTACCCGGCGTTTAGGGTTGAAACAGACGATTTCAGAAAAGGTCATTTTCAATGGGTAAACGTAAGGTTCTTGTGACGGGCTCGGCCGGATTTATCGGCTATCACCTGTCAAAACTGCTGCTGGAAGAAGGCTTTCGCGTGCATGGCTTTGACGGGATGACGGATTACTATGACGTCACCCTAAAGCAGCGCCGCCATCAGATGCTTTTGCAAAACGAAAGCTTCTCGGCCACCGAAGGCATGCTGGAAGATCTGGAGCTGTTCGACAATATGGCGGACGAGTTCGAACCAGACGTGATCGTCCATTTGGCCGCGCAGGCCGGGGTGCGTTACAGCCTCGAGAACCCCCGTGCCTATATCGACTCGAATGTCGTCGGCACCTTCAACGTGATGGAAGCCGCCCGCCGTCACGAAGTTGACCATCTGTTGATGGCCTCGACCAGTTCGGTCTATGGCGCGAATGACGAGATGCCGTTCACCGAGATGGAAAAGGCTGACAATCAGCTGACCATTTATGCCGCGACCAAGAAAGCGAATGAAAGCATGGCGCACAGCTATGCGCATCTGTGGAACATCCCCTCGACCATGTTCCGCTTCTTCACTGTCTATGGCCCGTGGGGACGGCCTGATATGGCGCTGTTCAAGTTCACCAAGGGGATCATCGAGGGCACACCCATCGACATTTACAACAACGGCGACATGTTCCGTGATTTCACCTATGTCGAGGATCTGGTGCGTGGTATCCGCCTTCTGATCGACAGCCCTCCGGTGCGGCCCGACAGCAAAGAGGACATCGAAGAGGGCGACAGCCTGTCCCCCGCCGCGCCCTATCGTGTGGTGAATGTCGGCAACTCGGACAAGGTGCGTCTGTTGGATTTCGTGGAAGCGATTGAAGACGCCTTGGGCAAAAAAGCCGTGCGCAACTACATGGAGATGCAGAAGGGCGACGTGCCCGCCACATGGGCGGATGCAACCCTGCTGCAGCGCCTAACCGGCTATCGCCCGGCCACCGATTTCCGCGACGGGGTGAACAGCTTCGTCGCGTGGTACCGGGACTACTACAAAGTCTAACCCTCTACATAAAAAACAAAACCCGCCTCTATTGGGCGGGTTTTGAGCACTCTATAATCCGGTCAGCCACGCAAAAGGTCACAGCGTCACGCCAATCTTGTTGGCCATCCAGCTTTCCAGTTGATCAATCTGCGCAGCATCAGGCTGGGTTGCCGGATCATTCCAGACCTGCAATCCAAACAGGCGGAACGCGCCACGCATGCTGGACCCGCTGACCCCCCAACCGACCCGCAAAGGCTGCGCGTCAATGAACTCGTTGGCCAGATTCTGGGTTGTGTTCAAAACAACATTCCCATCCATCCGAATGACCACCTGACCAGACGTCGCCTGAAGTGTGGCGACACGCTTTTGATACCCACCGTAGGGGAACTGAGCGTACACATGCGAATTGCCGACGCCCTGGTCATCCAGACGGCTCATATACTGCAAACGATCATTGGAGGGACGCGAACCAAACGACATTGCATTGATCGAGTTCTTACTGATCTCAGCAATGTTGACGCGACCAAGCCCCGCGGTCGACAGCATCTGATAGCCGATAACCATCGTCGTAGGATTTCCCAGCCGCAGCACCGGTGCCGAGATCATCCTGTCATCCACCCCATCCATCTCGATCCAATGGAAGGTGCCATCCGTGCGATAACTTGGACGCTCAACGCTGGTTGTCTGGCTCAGATCCAGCCCGTTCGGCGATTCATCCTGCCAAAGGCCTACCGGCTGGTTATCCGCCGTCACAGAAGTCGTCCCTGCATCGTCTTGATAAAGCAGCGCCGTGTTCCCCGGATCAAACATCGCAGACGGTGCAAGTTGCAGGGGTGAGAACGGCGCGGGTGCCGCCGAAGGCCTTGCGCTTCGCAGGGCCAACGCCGGAAGTTCAAAACCTAACCCCAACATCAGGTCAGCACAAAGGCATGAATGCCGGTCGCAGTGGTCCCCAACGACATGACTTTCAACACACCCACCGGAAGAATCGAGTTGTTAGCAACAGTAACGGTGCGAATACCCCCGGCCACGCTGACAAACGAAACGGCGCCACCGGTTTCCACATACAATGACACGGCCACGTCGGGCAGATCGCTAAGATCGGACGGCACGACGGGGACCAGATCGGTGGCCGGTCCACGCAGGGACGGCGAACGGTTTTCAAAAGGATTGGACATTGCAAGCTCCTGACAAATTCACACGCAGGCGGACTGCGCCTTTCGTGATGGATGTCGAGCTTTCTAAGCAGAGGGGTTGAAGAAGGCTTAACCGGGCCGAACGCCCTGTTGCGCATCCGACAAAGCAGAAGGCAATGCATCAGGTCCAAGATCCGAGAGCTGGTCCCACAGATCGCTCAGCGTATCTTTGCTGTTCTTTGGATCACGATAGATGCGGATCTCAAGCTCTGTGACCAGACGATTGTCCACGATGGTCAGGAACCCCTTGTCAATCTCGGATTGGCACAGGCTGAGCGGAAGCCACCCCATGCCGAACCCTTCAAGAATCATCGCTTTCACACTGTTGGCCAGCGCATTCTGGTTCACCACAAAGACTTTGCGCGGGCTGACGATCTGTTCGACCACGAATTCTTGCACCGACCGCAGGGCCGACACAGCACCATAAGACAGAAGCGGCACAGCTTCTTTTGCGGTTTCACTGAATGAGAACTCCGCATCCCCACCCGGCTTACAGCGAGATACCGGGACGAAAAGGTCATGGGCCAGCGTCATATGCTCGAAATTCGCCACCTCAAGCGGGCCAAGGTAATCCATCGACGGGTGCCAATAGGTCAGGAACGCATCACAATAGCGCTGCTGCAATGCGCTGACAAATTGATCCGCCGCCCACGAGGTCGAGTTCAGATCCGTCTCCATCCCGCCTTTGGTCACCAAGGGCGCGATCAGATGCTTGTAATGCGTCATGTAAAGCGACTGGGACGCGGCAAAACGGATCACGTTTTCCTTCGCCGCATCAATGGTTTGGCAGCGCTCGATCGTTTCCTCATAGGTCCGCAGCATCAGCCGCGCCTGCGACAGGAACACATCGCCCGCAGGCGTCAATGTCAGGGGCAGCGTCTCGCGGTTGATCAGCCGGACGCCGATGTCATTTTCAAGCGCACGGATCCGGCGCGAAAATGCCGGCTGACTAACATTCCGCTCTTCCGCCGCGCGCGAGAAATTTCTGCACGCGACCAGAGCCTCAAAGTCTTTCAACCAAAGAATGTCCAAGGGACCAATCCGCCTTAAAGGCCAGGCGCATCCGCATCCAACCGACCTTCTTCAAGGGCGTGACAGGCAACCATGCTGCCGTCTGGCTGGTGAATGGCGCGCGGCTTTTCACTTTTGCATCTGCCATTCGCAAAAGCGCAGCGGCTTTCGAAGGGGCACCCTTGCGGCAAATTGATCGGCGTCGGGATCTCGCCTTTCAGGCGGATATGGTTCGGCCGGTCATCCTTCAGCTGCGGTACTGCGGACAGCAAAGCCCGAGTATACGGGTGTTTTGGATTCGAAAACAGAGTTGCCGTTTCGGCAACTTCGCAGACGGTCCCCAGATACAGAACCGCAACCCGCGTGCCGAAATGTTCAACCACGCTTAGATCGTGGGTGATGAACAGATAGGTCAGACCGCGGCTTTCCTTGGCTTCCAGCATCAGGTTCAGAACCTGCGCCTGAATAGAGACGTCCAGTGCGCTGATTGGCTCATCCGCGATGATGAACTCGGGATCGACGGTCAAGGCGCGCGCGATGGCGATCCGCTGACGTTGCCCGCCAGAGAACTCGTGCGGATAGCGTTTAATCCAGGTGGGATCGACACCCACGGACATCATGACCTCGGTCACCTTGTCGCGCACTTCTGCAGCCGAATACTTCGGGTTGTGGTGACGCACCGGCTCTTCCAGCGCTTGCAGGATCGTCATGCGCGGGTTCAGGGATGCATAGGGGTTCTGAAAGATCATCTGGATCTTCTTGCGCAGGGGCAACATGTCATGGCGTGACAGATCATCAATGCGCTGTCCCTCGTAGTGGATCTCGCCGGCGCTGGGGGTCAGAAGCCCTGCCACCAAACGGGCCACAGTGGACTTACCACAGCCACTTTCGCCCACGACGCACAGCGCCTCGCCACGGCCTACGTCCAGTGACACGTTGTTCACCGCATGGACTGATCGCGCTTCCCGCGTGATCCGGCCGCCTTTGAACTTTACCGTCTCAAGAAAGCCCTGATCCAGATCGAACCGCTTCTCAAGCCCCTTGATTTCTAACAGGGCGGGCTGGGTTGCCATGTCCTTCATGCTTTGACCTCTCGCCGGGCGTCGTTGGATTGCAGGCGCTGAACCTCGTGGCAGGCGACCTCGACCTCGCCGTAATGCGAGATTTCGGGGATGCGCGAGCGGCACAGGTCGGTTGCATATTCGCACCGCGGATTAAATGGGCACCCGGGGGGGATGTTTGTGAGTGATGGCATATTTCCCGGGATCTGCTTGAGCCGTTGGCCCGGCAGTGTTTGTTGTGGCAGGGCGTTGATCAGGCCTTGCGTATAGGGGTGCTGCGGATCGTTGATGATCTCGCGCGTGCGGCCGGCTTCGATGATGCGGCCCGCATACATAACCAGCGTGCGCTCGGTCATCTGGCTGACAACGCCAAGGTCGTGGGTGATCAGGATCAGGCCCACCTGATTGGACTGGCACAGTTCCAGCAGCAGCTCCATGATGTCTGCCTGAATGGTCACGTCCAGCGCGGTGGTGGGTTCGTCTGCGATGATCAGCTGCGGGTCCAAAAGTAGGGCAATGGCGATGATAATCCGTTGGCGCATCCCGCCGGACAGTTCGTGCGGATACTGCTCTAACCGTTCTTCGGGCGAGGGGATATAGACCTCGCGCAGCTTCACAATCGCAATCTGGCGCGCCTCTTCGCGTGACAGCTTGCGGTGCGCCATCAGGGTCTCGATCATCTGCTGGCCGATGGTCAGAACCGGATTCAGCGTCACCATGGGATCCTGAAAGATCATCGCCATGCGGTTGCCGCGCATGCCACGCAGCTGCCGATCATTCATGGTGACGACGTCTTCGCCCTCGAACATGATCTGGCCATGGTCGATAAAGCCGGGACGGCTCAGCAGGTTCATCAGGGCAAAGCCGGTAATCGACTTGCCCGCCCCGCTTTCCCCAACGATCCCAAGGCGTTCGCCCTTCGCCAGATCAAAGGAAATGCCGTTCAAAGCGGTGACCGTCTGTTCGCGCATTGCGAATTTCACGGTCAGGTCACGGACGGAAAGAAGGCTCATCGCGTCACCCCTTATAGAGTTTCGGGTTCAGGACATCTCGCATCCAGTCGCCCAGCAGGTTGATGACAAGGACCAGCACGACCAGCACCACGCCCGGAATGACGGTGATCCACCAGCTGCCCGAGAAGATATAGTCGAAGCCCGACGAAATCAGCGACCCAAGCGACGGCTGGCTGGGCGGCATACCCAAACCAAGGAAGCTGAGAGATGCCTCGGAAATGATGGCGTTTGCCACCTGCACGGTCGAGATGACAAAGATCGGAGAGAGCGAGTTCGGCAGGATATGCCGCACCATGATGCGGCCCGGACCAAAGCCCAGCACGCGGGCGCTGTCCACGTATTCTTTCTTCTTCTCGGCCAGCACGGTCGCCCGCACAGTCCGCGCATATTGCGGCCACTCGGCCACGCCAATCACGGCGATCAGGAAGAAGACGGCGTATTGGTTAAAGGTCTCGGACCCGAACATCGCCTGCGTCACCGCAAGGAAGATGATCGCGACCATCAGGGTCGAGAAGCTTAGCTGGATGTCGGCAAGACGCATCAGAAGGCTGTCCAGACGGCCGCCCACATAGCCCGCGATCAGGCCGATCGAGATGCCAAGGAAGGCCTGCAGCGCTACGGCGCAGATACCGATCAGCAGCGACAAGCGCGTGCCGTACAGGATCGTCGACCACAAGTCGCGGCCCTGATCATCCGTCCCCAACGAGAACTCGGGCAGCGATCCCGAAACCCAGAACGGCGGATATTCCGAGTTCATGATGTCGATCGACGCCGGATCATAGGGATCATAAGGAGCAAGCAGAGGCGACAGCAACGCGGACATCGCGATAATCAGGAAAATCGCCATACTGACAATCGCAACTGGGTTCTTGCGGAAACTATACCCGATATTCGAGTTCCAGATCTTCGCAAAACGCGAAGGTTCAGTGGCAGAGGTCATGGTGTTGCTGCTCATGCGCCCATCCTCGCGATGTTCACGGTCGGGTTTACAAGGCCATAGATCAGATCAACGATGGTGTTGGTGACCACAAAGATGAAACCCACTACGATCAGATAGGCCACGATCAGGGGCGTATCGACGCGGTTCACGGCCTCGAGGAACATAAAGCCCATGCCCGGCCACTGGAACACCGTCTCGGTCAGGATTGTATAGGCCACCATGGTTCCGATCTGCACACCGCCTACGGTGATGACCGGCAGCAGCGTGTTTTTCAGCGCATGCAGGAAATAGATGCGGCGCGGGCTGATGCCCTTGGCTCTGGCGAATTTCACGTACTCGGACTGCAGCACCTCCATCATTTCCGAGCGGATCAGCCGGATGAACAGGGGCAACATAATCGAGGCAAGCGCAAACGAGGGCAGGATGATGTGCATCCACCCGTCCGCCGTCAGGAAGTTCGTTTCCCAATAGCCCCAGACATGGACAACATCACCTCGGCCAAAGGATGGGAACCAACCATAGTGCACCGAGAAGACGAAAATCATCATGATCGCCGTCAGGAAAACCGGGATCGAGATCCCGACAATCGACAACCCCATGATAATGCGGCTCAGGACGGTGTCCGGCTTGATGGCCGTATACACACCAAGCGGGACCGACAGACCGATGATGATAAGTGTCGCGCCCATCACAAGCTCAAGCGTGGCAGGCAGTTTTTTCAAGATCACGTCCAGCGCCGGTTCCTTGAAGAAATAGGACGTACCCAAATCCCCCTGAAGCGCGTTGCCCGCGAACCGCAGGTACTGGGTCATGAAGCTGTCATTCAGCCCTAGCTCGTCCCGCAATTGCTGACGCGTTTCTTCTGATACCGATTGCCCGACCAGCTCGCGTAGCGGATCGCCCAGATTGCCCTGGATGGCAAAGCCGATTACCGAGATGACGAACATCACTGCAATCGCCTGAAAAACTCGCTTAACGAGATAGGCAAACATCGTTTTGACCTTTGTAGACGTGTATCTGTTGCGCACCGTGTGATGTCAGGTGACAGGCAGCTTCGCAAGAGCCAAGCGGTCGATGCGCAATCAGGATGGGATCCGGGCCAGCACAAGGCCAGCCCGGAGGTTACCTCTTACTGGACGACCAGATCGCCGAAGTAAGGGAAGTTCAGAGCGTTGACGATGTCAGCCGAGTTCATGTTCGACTTCGATCCCCATGCCAGGTTCTGCCAGTGCAGCGGAATGAAGGCCGCTTCGTCGTACAGGATACCTTCCAGCTTCTGCAGCTGCTCGGCACGGACGGCCGGGTCGGTTTCGCTGTTCGAAGCGTTCATCAGGTCATCCGCCATCGAGTTACAGTAAGCACCCGAGTTGTACTGACCGTTGCCGGTGGCTTCATCTGGGCAAGCCGACAGGAACTGGTGGAAGTTCGCCGAATCTTCGGTATCTGCGTGCCAGCCGATCATCATCATGTCAGCAGCGCGCTCGTCGAACTTGGGCCAGTACTGGGCTTTCGGCATGGTCTGCAGGTCAACCTTGATGTTGATCTGCGACAGCATCGAGGCAACAGCTTGTGCGATCTTGTCGTCGTTTACATAGCGGTTGTTCGGAGCCATCATCGTGATCGAGAAGCCATCAGCGTAACCAGCTTCAGCCATCAGAGCCTTCGCTTTTTCCAGGTCGAAACGCGGCGTGATTGCCGGGTCATGGCCCAGATAGCCAGCCGGCGATGCCTGTGCACCCACGGTGCCGAAGCCACGCATGATGCGGTCTACGATGCCAGCGTTGTTCACGGCATAGTCGATGGCCAGACGCACTTTCGGATCCTTGAAGGCTTCGACGCGGTTCTGGTTCATCTGGAAGGTGATGATACGCGTGCCCGCCATGGTGATCAGGTCAACACCGTCAGCATCGCCAACGCGTTTCAGATCAGTCGGCGGAACCGGCGCGATGAAGTCAACGTCACCCGACAGAAGCGCGGCCACACGGGTCGGGTCTTCTTTAATCGGAGTCAGGATGATCTTGTCGACGTTGCCAGCGGTTTCAGTGTCCCAGTAGTCGCCGAAGCGATCGAAGACCACTTTCACACCCTGCTCACGCTCGGACACAACGAACGGGCCAGTGCCCGAAATGTTGCGCGAGGCAAAGCTGTCGCCGTGCTTTACGATTTCCGACTTGTCTTTGCCGTCATCGGTGGTGCCGGTGTAGAACGCGCTGTCCATCGGGAAGATGTAGGTCGCGGTGTGCAGCACCAGCGGATAGGGCTCGGCCGTTTTCAGGTCGAAGGTCATGTCATCAACAACTTCAACATCGGTGAACGGTGCGAAGATGCCTTTGAAGTCGTCACTGGCCTTCAAACGGTCAAAGGTCCAGTCCACGTCTTTAGCGGTCAGCATGTTGCCTGAATGGAACTTGACGCCGTTCTTCAGCTTGAAGCGCATGGTGGTGTCGTCGATCTGTTCCCAGCTTTCGGCCAGACGGGCTTCAAACTGCAGATCTTTGGTCCAGCGCACCAGCGGGTCAAAGACCATGTGCGACAGCTGAAGCGTGCCGCCAGACAGCTGTTCATGCGGGTCCATCGAGACCGGGTCAGCGTCATAAGCGACGCGCACGGTGGTTTCGGCATATGCTGCCGATGCCAACGTCGCCACTGCGGCTACGGCCGCAAGGCTACGGACAATCTTTGTCATGGATTTACTCCCCTGTGGTTGTGACCAAAACGCTAGTCGGGGCTGCGAATGGGCGCAAATGCCGATATCGAATAGGGTATGCGCAGGGCGCATGAGGGGCACAGATGTCGGACCAACACACTTAGATATATATGTTTTTACCATCTTGCGGTTGGTCGCGACGCGTGGACAGAGGGGCTTGATCGCCAGAAAAACAAAATGCCCCGCACAGTTTGGCGGGGCATTTTGATACGCTTTGCCCAGTCAGATCGGCGATCAGAAATCCAGATTTTCGACCGACAAGGCGTTCTGCTGGATGAACTCGCGGCGCGGTTCAACCACGTCGCCCATCAGCTTGGTAAAGATGTCATCGGCCTCGGCCAGATCATCCACCTTCACCTGCAGAAGGGTGCGTGCTTCGTGGTCCAGCGTGGTTTCCCACAGCTGATCGGGGTTCATTTCGCCTAGACCTTTATAGCGCTGCAGCGTCAGACCCTTTTCACCTTCGGCCAGAATGGCGTTCAGCAGGTCAATCGGACCCTGCACCAAGATCTCGCGATCCTTGCGCGAGAGGTGCGAATGCTCGCGATAGATGTCGCGAGTGTCTTGCGAAACCTCGGACAGACGTCGCGCCTCGCCCGAGCGTAGGACAGCACCGTCCAGCGTGCGGATTTCCTCGACGCCGCGCAGAACGCGGGCCAGGCGAATGCCGTGATCTTGGGTGATACGCCCCTGCCAGCCACGCTCATATTCCACGGCGACCTTGTCCAGACGCGCGGCCACATCGTCGGCCACAAGCTGCAGATCCGCATCCGCACGACCCGGATCAAATGCACCGGAAAGGGCGGCTTGTTCCAGAATGTTGCGCGGATAATGGGTCGGGAACGCATCCAGAATACGTTTGAAGTTCCGGGCACCTTCGACCACGCGGGCCAGATCGGCACCGGCGATTTCCTCGCCATTGGCGAGGCGCAGAACCGTTCCGTCGATCCCCTGAGCGATCAGATAGTCCTCAAGCGCGACCTGGTCCTTTACATAGACCTCGGACTTGCCGCGGCTGACCTTATAAAGCGGCGGTTGCGCGATATAGAGGTACCCGCCCTCGATCAGCTCGGGCATCTGGCGGAAGAAGAAGGTCAAAAGCAGCGTCCGGATGTGCGCGCCGTCCACGTCAGCATCCGTCATGATGATGACTTTGTGATAGCGCAGCTTCTCGATGTTGAACTCGTCGCGGCCAATTCCGGTGCCCAGCGCCGTGATCAGCGTGCCGATTTCCTGACTGGACAGCATCCGGTCAAACCGTGCGCGTTCGACATTCAGGATCTTCCCGCGCAGGGGCAGAACCGCCTGATCGTGACGCGAGCGACCTTGCTTGGCCGACCCACCGGCCGAGTCACCCTCGACCAGGAACAGTTCGCGTTTTGCCGGATCTTTTTCCTGACAATCGGCCAGCTTGCCGGGCAGCGACGCCACATCAAGCGAGGATTTCTTGCGCGTCATTTCACGCGCTTTGCGGGCGGCTTCGCGGGCCAATGCCGCCTCGACAATCTTGCCGACGATCATGCGGGCGATCTGAGGATTTTCGTCGAACCACTCTTGCAGTTTTTCGTTCATCAGACCTTCGACCGCCGGACGCACTTCGGAAGACACCAGTTTGTCTTTTGTCTGCGAGCTGAACTTCGGATCCGGTACTTTCACTGACAGCACACAGGTCAAACCTTCGCGCGCATCGTCCCCGGTAAAGTTCACCTTTTCCTTCTTCGCCAGACCTGACGAGTTCGCATAGAGGTTCAGCGTTCGCGTCAGCGCACCCCGGAAGCCCGCAAGGTGCGTGCCCCCATCGCGCTGCGGGATGTTGTTGGTGAAGGGCAGCACGTTTTCGTGGTAGCCATCATTCCACCACATCGCGACCTCAACCCCGATGCCATCTTTTTCGCCGGTGACGAAAATAGGATCTTCCATCAGAGGCGTCTTCGAACGGTCGAGGTACTTCACAAACTCTTTCACGCCGCCGTCATAGTGCAATTCCGTATGCAGCTTTTCAGCGGGGCGTTCGTCTTCAATGATGATCCGCACGCCCGAGTTCAGGAAAGACAGCTCGCGCAGGCGATTTTCCAGCGTCTTGAACTGATACTCGAGGTTCGAAAACGTGTCGGTCGAGGCCAGAAATCGCACTTCGGTCCCGGTGCGGTCACCGCAGTCGCCGACCACCTTCAGATGCTCGGCCGTCTCACCGCGTTCGAAGCGGGCGACGTGCTCTTTGCCATCGCGCCAGACGCGCAGCTCTAGCCAATCGGACAGCGCGTTCACAACCGAAACGCCCACGCCGTGCAGACCGCCGGATACCTTGTACGAGTTCGAGTCGAACTTACCGCCGGCGTGCAGCTGGGTCATGATAACCTCGGCTGCGGACACGCCTTCTTCCTGGTGGATATCCACGGGAATCCCTCGGCCGTTGTCATAGACGGACACCGAGTTATCTGCGTGGATCGTAACGGTTACAGCGTCGGCGTGGCCAGCCAGCGCCTCGTCGATGCCGTTGTCCACAACCTCGTACACCATGTGATGCAGACCCGAGCCATCGTCGGTGTCACCAATATACATCCCGGGGCGCTTACGCACCGCCTCCAAGCCTTTGAGAACTTTGATGGATTCGGCGCCATACTCGGTGCCGTTCTGCGCGTCATCAGCCATGAGGGCCTTCCTGTTATTCGTTCCCGAAAATATAGAGAATCGGGGCGGGAATGTCACGCAAGTGACACAAGTTTTCCACCCCAGAGGCGATGTTTTTCCGACGGCGTTTCCCAGCTTGGACGCCGCCGCGAAAATCCCCGAGGATCATGCGAAGGGAATGATCAATCCAACGAAGATCAACAGACCTCCGGCAAGCTGATTCATACGCTGAACCGAACGCTCTGACGACAGCAAGGCCCGCGCCCTTCCGACGAAAAACGCAATCGTCAAGTTGCCCACCAATGGCACCACGAAGGATGCGGTCGCGATCAACAGTATGTCCTGTCGGGTCATTGCGGACAGGTCAAAAAAGCCGGGCAGGACACCCATGTAAAACAGGATCGCCTTGGGGTTTGCCAGAATGACGATCAGCCCAGCAAGAAAGCCCGCCAGCACACCCGGACGGGTCAGCTTACCTTCCGAGCGGATCTTGCCTTTCGCAGATCGAAAGATCGTGATTCCCATCCATAGGAAGAACAGCGACGCCACGATCCGAAGACCGAACATCGCCCCATCAAAGCTTGAGGCAATCCAGCCCATGCCAAGTGCAGCCGCAATCGCCCAGAAGAAATCCCCAATAGCGACGCCCATCGTCAGGGGCCAGGCCTGTTTGAACCCGCCCGCCATCGTCCGCGCAACCAGCGCCACCCAAACCGGGCCGGGGGTCAGGAACAGAATAAACAATCCGATGATGTAAAAGCCAAGCTCGGCGAACGTGATCGTCATGTCAGGTGACCATCTTCGTCCATCTCCCAAAACGGATTCATCGCGTATTCCCAAAGATGCCCATCCGGGTCTGCGATATAGCCCGAATACCCGCCCCAAAAGACCTTTTCCGGGCGGGCGACTTCAGTTGCACCGGCGGCAAGCGCTTTGTCAAAGGCCGCGTCGACATCGGCTTCGGTCGTGAAACACTGCGCAAGGGTCATGGCCCCGGTTTTCAGGTCTTCCACCGGCTTGCGGGTGTCCTTGGCCAGCCCCTCCAACGTGTAGAAACCGAACTTCATCCCGTTCATGTCATAGAACGCGACATCATCCAGCACGTTCGCAGGCTCCCACCCGATCGCCTCATAGAATGCACGCGCGCGGTTCAGGTCTTTGACGCCCAGAGTGATCAGGGTCACGCGATTGGTTTTCATGGTGTCACCTCTTGTACTTCCGACACGCCGTCGATCTCGGTCACTTCAAAATGCGCGGCGCGGTCGCCGAGCTCTTCAAACAGTTCCGGTCCCGTCCCGGTCATGAAGGCCTGCGCACCTAAGGCGCAAATCTCGTCATAGAGCGCGGCGCGGCGTCCTGCATCCAGATGTGCAGCAACCTCGTCCAACAGAAGGATCGGAGGCGCCCCGAAATCCCGCGCCAATGCGCGACCATTGGCAAGGATCAGGGACACCAAAAGCGCCTTCTGTTCGCCCGTCGAGCAATCCCGTGCCGCCACGCCCTTTGCCGCATAGACCGCCGCCAAATCCGTGCGATGTGGTCCGACCAAAGACCGCCCCGCCAGCAGATCCCGCGACCGGCTTTCTGCAAACGCGACCGCCAAATCATCCTCATCTCCCGGCAGGGTGCTGTCATCCGCCTGCACCAGCGACAGATCCGCTATGGGAAAGGCGGTTTCGGCCAAGGCTTGCGCCTCTTGCAACTGCTCCAGACAATAGGCGCGGTTTGCGATGATCCGCGCGCCAGCCTGCGCCATCTGTGCCTCAAGCGCATCGTACCAATGGGCATCACGCTGCCCGTCTTTCAGCAGCCGATTGCGTTCGCGCATGGCCTTTTCATAGGTCAGAACCGCGTCCGCATGGCCGGGCTCGAAGCTCATCGTCATGCGGTCCAGAAACCGGCGGCGACCTTCCGCGCCTTCGACCCACAGCCGGTCCATCACGGGGACCAGCCAGACGATCCGTGCAATCCGGCCCAGCGCCACCTGCGCCGCCGCCTTGCCGTCGATTTTCACCTGTCGGGACGCACCGGCCTCGCACCAAGTTTCAACCTCGTGCATCTGGTGCAGGCTTTGCAGCACGGCCGAGACTTTCCATCCCACCGCTTCGGGTTTCCGGATCATCTCGTCCAGTGCGGCCCGCCGCAGTCCCCGTCCGGGGGACAGCATCGACACAGCTTCCAAGATGTTGGTTTTACCCGCCCCGTTGCGCCCGTGAAGGACAACAGGCCGCCCATCCAAGGACAGGCGGGCCAGTTTATGACTGCGAAAATGGCTGAGTGTCAGCTCGCGAAGGGCGAGTGTCATCACGCCCTCCTTTTCAACGCTTCAAGGACCGACAGGTCACACGCGCATCGGCATGACGACGTAAACGGCGCTGGTATCATTGCCTTCACGCATCAGGGTTGGATCACCCGAGGAATTGAACATGAAGACGGCGTTTTCGCGGTCGACTTGGCTGGCGATCTCCAGCAGGTACTTGGCGTTAAAGCCGATTTCCAACCGCTCGTCATTGTAAGAGACGGCCAGCTCTTCTTCCGCAGCGCCCGCATCAGGTGCGTTCACCGACAGAACCAGACGATCTTCGTCCAGCTGCAGCTTCACAGCGCGCGAACGCTCGCTGGACACGGTGGCGACACGATCCACGGCCTGCGCAAACGCAGTCGCGTCCACTTCCAGCTTGCGCGTGTTGCCCGAGGGGATCACGCGGGTGTAATCGGGGAACGTGCCGTCGATGACTTTCGAGGTCAGGGTGATGACCGGGGTCGCAAAGCGCACTTTGGTTTCTGACACCGACACGGCAATCGTCGCATCGTCATCATCCAGAAGTTTACGCAACTCGCCCACCGTTTTGCGGGGAACGATCACGCCGGGCATGTCTTCGGCCCCCATCGGCAGATCGGCATCAATGCGCGCCAAACGGTGACCATCGGTGGCCACGGCGCGCAGCACTTTGCTGCCATCCGCGTCTGAAACGTGCAGATACACACCGTTCAGGTAATAGCGGGTTTCCTCGGTCGAAATTGCGAATTTCGACTTGTCAAACAGACGGCGCAGAACCGGCGCGGGGGCCGAGAAGTTTGCCGAATATTCCGACGATGCCATGACTGGGAAATCTTCTTTGGGCAGGGTGGCGAGAGAGAAGCTCGACCGGCCAGCCTCGACGCTCAAACGCCCGGTGGCTCCGTCATCGGTCAGCTGCACCAGCGCCCCGTCGGGCAGCTTGCGCACGATCTCGTGCAGGGTCACGGCGGATACGGTGGTCGCGCCAGCGCGTTCGACCATCGCGTCGGTCTTGTCGACCACCTCGATGTCCAGATCGGTGGCGCGGAAAGACACGCTGTTGCCTTCGGCCTCGATCAACACGTTGGCTAGGATTGGAATGGTGTTCCGGCGTTCAACAACCGATTGCGCCTGTGCCACGGCCTTCAGAAGCGCGCCGCGTTCGATACTGATCTTCATGTCCCACTCCTGACAGATACCGGGGCGGAGACCATATCAGGTTCACCGCCCGGCTCAATTCTTTATTCGGAATGTCCGCTTCTTTCGTGGGCGGGTCAAGGGTTTAAGGCCCAAAAACCCACCGTTTTGCGGTCGCTTTACGCTTCCAGCGCGCGGCGCAGCAATTCCAGATCTTCTGCGATCTGATCATCAACGCCCTTCAGCTCGTCGATCCGCTTCACGCCATGCATGACCGTGGTGTGATCCCGGCCACCAAAGCGACGTCCGATTTCCGGCAGCGACCGCGAGGTCATATGCTTGGCCAGATACATCGCCACCTGACGCGGGCGGGCAATCGTGCGCACGCGGCGCGGCCCTATCAGATCCGACAGGCGGATGTTGTAATGCTCGGACACCTTGCGCTGGATCTCTTCTACGGTGACCTTGCGATCCGACGCGCGAAGGATATCGCCAAGACAGTCCTGTGCCAGCTCCAGCGTGATCTCGCGCCCCACCAGCGACGCAAAGGCGAAGAGACGCATCAAGGCGCCTTCCAGCACGCGAACGTTGGTCGAAATGCGATGCGCCAGATACTCCAGCACACCATCGGCAATCACCAGACCTTTGTACTGTTCACGGTAAGCGTTCACTTTGGTTTGCAGCACGCCCAGACGCAGTTCGTAATCGGTCGGGTGCAGATCCACGACCAGACCGCATTGCAGACGGCTTTTGATGCGATCCTCAAGATCCTTGATCTCGCCCGGCGCACGGTCGGCCGAGATGATGATCTGCTTGTTCTGATCCACCAGCGCGTTGAACGTGTGGAAGAATTCTTCTTGCGTGCTGTCTTTGCCAGCAATGAATTGCACGTCATCAACCATCAGCACGTCGACCGAGCGGAACAGCTGTTTGAAGTCGATCATCTGTTTTTCGCGGATCGCCTGAACGAAGCGATACATGAACTGCTCGGCGGACAGGTACACCACCCGCAGGTCGGGCTGGCGGGTCTTCATCTCGTGCGCGATGGCGTGCATCAGGTGGGTTTTACCCAGACCAACGCCACCATAGAGGAACAATGGGTTGAACGTGACGGGGCCACCTTCGGCCACACGACGGGCGGCTGCGTGCGCCAATTCGTTCGGCTTACCGACGACGAAGCTGTCGAAGGTAAAACGTGCGTCAATCGGCGCGCCGGGCAGATCGCCATGATCGGGTTTGGTTGCGCCAGGTGCTGTGGCCGATGCCGCATTAGCGGATTGCGCAACTGGGCGGGGATTTACCTTTTCAGGCACTTTGAACTCAAGACGCGCGACATTTGCGCCCTCGCCGTTCAGGTGGCTTAGAATCTGATCGCCAAAATTCTGGCTGACCCAGTTGCCCAGAAAGTTCGTCGGCACAAGAAAACGCGCCACGCCGCCATCCAGTTCGGCAAATTCCAGGGGTTCGATCCAGCTGGTATAGTTGTTTTGTCCCACTGCTTTTTGCAGCTTATTGCGGACTTTGCCCCATTGTTCGTTCGTCATCTTACCTCGACCCAGCGTTTATTTAAGACAGCCCAAGACCGTCTCAGACAGGTACTAATATCCCATTCACATGGCGCACTTGCAGCGCACCCCTTCATAGCGACACACGAAATCCACAGCGTGCAACCAATGCACCCGCTTTAAACGCCATGTCCAAGAGTGAACCGCACCACATGGTTACCCATTCTGGCGACAAGCCCAATTGGACGTTCGGAACATTACAGTCTGCTCATCCGCCCTCGCAGAAAGGGAGGCAACATGCCTTCAGGCGCACCTTTGGAATGTGGGCGCACAATAGGCATTGGGATCTGACCTCAAAGAATCAAATCCAGATGTGGCAAAAAAGGGTATTCCCCTTAAAGTTCGTGGGTTTAGCCCACTTATGTCTGATAGTCCCAAGTCGGCGAAGTGAATCGCTGCATGCAAGCTAGCAATCCCGCTGGGACAGGCGCAATAGAACTTCACGCTTGACTCTGTGATTGCCGAAACGAATCCCAACGGCGTTCTGCAAAATCAAATTTCTTGGGGGTTTAGCAAAAAAGAGCGTGCCCATTTGGACACGCTCTTTTTTTTGTGTTCGGATGCTATTCAGCGGTAAAACTGATTCAGCCCAGTGCTTTTACACGTGCGCTCAGACGCGAGATTTTACGCGAAGCGGTGTTCTTGTGGTAAACGCCTTTGGTGACGCCGCGCATCAGTTCAGGCTGAGCAGCTTTCAGAGCAGCAGCGGCGGCTTCTTTGTCGCCCGACTCGATTGCTTCTTCGACATTGCGCAGGAAGGTGCGGATGCGCGAACGGCGGGCTTTGTTTACGGCGAAGCGACGCTCGTTCTGACGGGCGCGTTTTTTAGCTTGGGGCGAATTTGCCATGTGTCTGATCCCTCTTTCGGGTGTGTTACGTTGTCTAAGCTGCGCGCACAGCACCCGACCGGGTTCAGAACCGGTGATTCTGGCCTAAGCGGGCCTCACGCGCATGGATGGGCTGCCCTTTAAGCCATTTCGGCCGCAAAGGGAAGCCCTATTGGTTTACTTGTCGCGGAACTGCGGCTGACGCTTTTCGGTGAAGGCGGCCATACCCTCTTTCTGATCTTCGGTCGCAAAGAGCGAATGGAAGACGCGACGTTCGAACAGGATACCCTCGGTCAGCGGAAGCTGCTCGGCGCGTTTCACGGTTTCTTTGATCGCCATTACAGTGACCATCGACTTTTCAGCGATCTTGGCCGCAGCCGACATGGCTTCATCCATCAGCTTCTTGGCGGGAACGACGCGGCTGACCAGCCCCGAACGCTCGGCCTCTTCCGCGTCCATGAAACGACCGGTCAGGTTCATGTCCATCGACTTGGCGCGACCAACCAGCTTGGTCAGACGCTGCGTGCCGCCCATGCCGGCCATCACGCCCAGGTTCACCTCGGGCTGGCCGAACTTGGCGGTGTCGGACGCGATGATGAAGTCACACATCATGGCCAACTCACAGCCGCCGCCCAGCGCATAGCCCGAAACGGCTGCGATGATCGGCTTGCGGATGCGCATGATTGCATCTTCTTCCGGGGTGAACAGGTCACCGGTGAACACGTCGACAAAGCTTTTCTCAGCCATCATCTTGATGTCGGCACCCGCAGCGAACGCTTTCTCCGAGCCGGTGATGACGATGCAACGCACCTTGTCGTTTGCCTGCGCTTCGGCCAGCGCCTCGCCCAGTTCGCCCAGAAGCTCCAGGTTCAAAGCGTTCAGCGCGTCTGGCCGGTTCAGCTTGACCAGCGTTACATGATCTTCGGTTTCAACGATGATGTTCTTATAGGCCATGGTTCCCCTGCCTTTGTCACGAGTGGTTGGAGCGGAGTCCTAACACGCCACCCCAATGGATCAAGCTATCTTTGGCATTGCGGGCAATAGAATGTCGAGCGCCCAGATTGCGTTATGCGGGCGATTTGCCCCGTGCAGCCAGAAGTGACGCAACGTTCACCCTCGCGGCCATAGGTGCGGAAATTGTGTTGAAAATAACCAAGATCGCCATCTGCCTGCCGGTAGTCCTTTAACGAGGATCCGCCGCTTTCAATCGCCTCCGATAACACATCTCGGATGATAGGAACCAAACTGGCAACACGCTGTTTCGAGATCTTCGCGGCCTTGCGCGCCGGGTGGATCCCAGCCCGAAACAGCACCTCGCAGACATAGATATTGCCCAGCCCCGCAATGATTCCCTGATCCAGCAGCGCCGTTTTGATGGGCGAATTCTTGGTACGCAGCGCCGCGACCAGATAGGATTCATCGAACTGGTTCCCCAGCGGTTCGGGCCCCAACACACGGATTAGCTTGTGATCATCCAGCGATCCGGTCGGGCACAGATCCATCGCCCCAAACCGGCGCGGGTCGTTGAAGGTCACACGCGCACCGTTCTCCATGTCAAAGACCACATGGTCATGCTTTTCGGGTGCGGGGTGTTCGTGATGAAACTTCCCAAGCTTGTGACCCGAGATCAGCATCCGCCCCGACATGCCCAGATGCACGATCAACGTCTCGTCCGTATCCAGATCCACCAGCAGGTATTTCGACCGCCGCCCAAGCCGCTGCACCGTCGCCCCGGTCAGACGCTCGGCCATCCGATCCGGGAACGGCCAGCGCAACCCCTCGCGCCGCGTCTCGGCCCGCCCAATCCGCACGCCCTCCATCACAGGCAGCAATCCGCGACGTACTGTCTCGACCTCGGGTAATTCGGGCATGTTGAAAGCCTCTCCATTGTGCGTCCCTTACTGTCACGATATGAGGGATCAACCGCAAGAAGCGAGTATGCCCAATGAGCACGTCAGACAACCGCACCACGCATTTCGGGTTCAAAACCGTGAACGAAGACGACAAGGCCGGAATGGTCCATGGCGTCTTTACCAACGTGGCCTCGAAATACGACATTATGAACGATGTCATGTCCGTCGGCATTCACCGCGTTTGGAAAGACGCGATGATGGATTGGCTGACCCCGCGCGACGGGCAGCGCCTGCTGGATGTGGCGGGCGGCACTGGTGACATCTCGTTCCGCTTTTTGGGCCGCGCCCCGGGGGCCGAGGCCGTGGTGCTGGACATGACCGAAAGCATGCTGGTCGAAGGTCGCCAACGCGCCGAAGCCTCGCACCTTGCCAATCATCTGGACTGGGTCGTCGGCGACGCCATGGCTCTGCCGTTTGAGGACAACAGCTTTGATCGCTACACCATCAGCTTCGGCATTCGCAACGTGACCCGCATTCCGGACGCGCTGAAGGAAGCCTACCGCGTGCTGAAACCCGGCGGCCGCCTGATGGTGTTGGAGTTCAGCCGGCTGCCTGATCAAGGCATGCAAAAGCTTTATGACCTCTATTCCTTCAACGTGATCCCGCGCATGGGCAAGCTGATTGCCGACGACTACGACAGCTATCAGTATCTGGTGGAATCGATCCGCAAGTTCCCCGATCAGGAAACCTTCGCCCGCATGATCGGCGAGGCCGGGTTTGAGAATGTGAAGTATCGCAACCTGTCGATGGGCATCGCAGCCCTGCATTCGGGGTGGAAAATCTAAGATGCGTGGACCTCACAACATCTGGCGCCTGATCCGAACCGGCGCGACCTTCCAACGCACCGGCGCAATGGGTGTCGTGCTGGACGCGATGAACGCACCAGCATCGATCCGCATCGCGGCCCATGTGGTCGGCTGGCCGTTCGCATGGCTTGGCAAGAAAGGGAACCCCGATCTGCCGCCCGTCACGCGCGCCATCACGGCCCTTGGTCCGGCCTATATCAAGTTTGGCCAAATCCTGTCGACCCGTCCTGACGTGGTCGGTCCAGAACTGGCCGACCAGCTGCAGTATCTGCAGGACAAACTGCCCCCGTTTGATCAGGCCATCGCCCGCCGCATGATCGAGAAAGAGCTTGGGATCGACATCGACACGGTATTTTCCGAGTTCTCTGAACCGGTCGCAGCGGCCTCGATCGCGCAGGTGCATAAGGCGCGGCTGGCCGACACCGGCGAAGCTGTCGCCGTCAAAGTTCTGCGCCCCGGCATCGAACGCGCCTTCCGCACAGATATCGACGCCTTCCACTTCTCGGCTCGTGTGATCGAGATGCTGTTGCCCTCGACCCGCCGCCTGCGCCCCACCGATGTGGTCGAGCATTTTGAGACCACCGTGATGGGAGAGCTGGACCTGCGCCTTGAAAGCGCATCCGCCAGCGAATTTGCCGAAAACACCGCGCAGGACGACGGCTTTGTCGTGCCCGAGGTGAATTGGGGGCTGACCGGCCGCACCGTCATGACCCTTGGCTGGGGCGAAGGCATTCCGGCCAACGATCTAGCCGCAATCCGTGCGTCCGGTCTGGATATGCACGGGCTGGGCGAACGCGTGTTGCAACTGTTCCTGTCCCACGCGCTGCGTGATGGGCTGTTTCACGGCGACATGCATCAGGGCAACCTGAAGTTTGCCACCAATGGCGACATCATCGCCGTGGACTTTGGCATCATGGGGCGGATCGACGAATACACCCGCCGCGTCTATGCCGAGATCCTTTATGGCTTCATCACCCGCAACTATCGCCGCGTCGCCGAGGTGCATTTCGAAGCTGGGTACGTCCCGGCCGACCGCGATGTCGAGGAATTTGCCCGCGCCCTACGCGCTGTGGGCGAGCCGATTTTCGGCATGAACGCCACCCAGATTTCCATGGGCCGCTTGCTGGCCTACCTCTTTGAAGTGACCGAGAAGTTCGGAATGGAAACCCGCACCGAACTTATCCTTTTGCAACGAACCATGGTCGTAGTCGAAGGCGTAGCCCGGTCGCTGTCACCGGACATCAACATCTGGAAAGTCGCAAAGCCCGTGGTGGAAAGCTATATCTCGAACTCGATCGGGCCGAAGGCTTTGCTGCAGGATCTTGTGCTTACCGCGCGTGTTCTGGCCCGTTTCGGCCCGCGCCTGCCCGAGCTGGCCGAAGCCGCATTGATCCGCCAATCCGAACCCCATCAGGAAAACGACCGCGCCCGCCCGTTGCGTGCGATGAGCTATGTGACCTTAGGTGGTGGCTTGGCTTTGGCGGCTGTTTGGATCTCAACCCTGCTCTGACGCGCGCTGTTCCAACGCGGCAACCTCGCGATAGGCGGCGTCTCCATGCGCGGCTTTCCAGTGGCAATAGCACGCCATGCGCCAATGAAAAAGCGGCGCCAATGCAGTGTAGCGCGCCACGCCAACGGCATCGCCGTCCGCTGCCAGATAGGCTGACAAAAAGGCCGACTGATCCTCGGCCGACAAGGGATGGTTGCCATAAAGAATCTGCATCGCCGGGGACAGGAAGATCGCAAGATCCGCAGCGGGGTCCCCAATGCTCGGGCATTGCCAGTCGATCAGGCGCAGCCCATCCTCCATCACCACGACATTTCCGGGAACCACATCCCCATGCAGAAACCGTCTGGTCGGCGGCGGAAGGTCGGTCATGACACTAGGTGAAGGCGACAAATCCTTCCCAATCGCACGCGCCATCGCCTGAGTCTCGGCGATCAAGGATACGGGCGAGGTGACCGTCTCGGGCAATTCCTCGGGCGGGGTGATCTGGTGTAGGCGGGCCATCAGGTGGGCAACCCCCCCAACCGCACCGCTCCACGGCACGCCGTCCACATGCCGGTAAAGCACGCTCGCGCCCAGCGCGCTGTCCAGAAACCCGACGAAATCGGGCGCAATCCCCTTGTCCGCCAAATGCTTCAACACCAACGCCTCGCGCGTGCCATCATTTGCAAACAAGGGCGTGGCGGCGGCGGTGTCATACAGCTTGCAGACAAGGTCATGCGGCATGTCGTCAGACGTGATGTGCCAGATCGGATTGCTCCGCCCGCCCATCAGATGGGACCATTTGGCGTGCTTGGACACATGCCCCTCTTCCTGCCAAATTAAGGCAAGTGCCTGTTGCAGAGCGTCTTGATCTTGCCGCTTGGCCAAATCATCCAACATGGTGTCGCGAAGTGTCATACGGGCTGTATAACCAACCCGCCGCGCGACGAAAACTTATTCAGCGGCTTCGCGCAGGGCGGAAACGGCATCTGCGGTCACCCGCTCGCCACTTTCCAGCACAAGCCATAGCTGCCCACCGTTGTTTTGCGTTTCAACAATCCGGCCATAGCTTTCCATTGGATCGGTCGACAGGTGCCGCCCGTTGCTTCGGCTGGTCAGTTCGAAGGAATAGACGCCGTGGGGCAACGCGTTCCCATACTGGTCGCGCCCATCCCACTCTACCGGGTCGGTCGAAACCGGCAGCGGTTCGCTGTCAACGATAGTGCCTTCAGCATTCTTCACCACCAGAATGACCTCATCCGCAGCTGCAACGGGATTCGGAGACAGGGTAATCGGATCACCATCAAACAGAACCGGGGCCGCCACGCGCGCCTCTTTCCCGACCCAATCCGCGATATCCGACATGCCCATTAGGCCCAACTGGGTTCCCATTGCCTTCAACAGATCATTGGTGCGCACCTGCTGTTCCACGCCTGAAAACGTCGCAAGCTGCACCGCATAATCGGATGACTCGATCGGATTGAGCGGATCCTGATTTTCCATCTGCGCGGTCAACATCACCAGAAATGTCTCGAAATCAGACGACACCATCGGCCCGTCCGAGGCCGACGCCTGCGTATAATCGGCCGGCGGCGCCGTCAGCGCGGCGGGCAGGGCTGTAGGGGTAACGTTCATGCTGTGCTCCTTAAACTCGAATATCCACACCAGTACGTCCCGCGATGGTCAGCACGCGCGACATAGGGTCTTCCGGCACGCTCTGCCGATCGACTTGCGGATCATGTGAGGGTTTTGCCGATCCACCCTCGGAATGCGTTCCGCCGCCCCCTTCGGATGTTTGCTGCTGAAACGTGAAACTGACGTCCGACATGCCAGATGCGCGCATGTCTTGCGCCAGCTGATCAATATGCCGCCGCATCAGATCCAGCGTGTCAGGTCGTTCGAAACTGAGAACCACATGCATGGTCGAGCCTTCAGACTGGAACGACATGCGCAGACGCCCAAGTTCCTCGGGGCTGAGCGTCAGTTCAACTGGGCGGTCTGGCTGCTGCCGGACGATCTCGGCGATTTGTGCCATGATGACGCGCGGGACTTCCGTCCCGCGAGTCTGCACAGCGGGCCTCAGATCACCCGCAGACGAAGACACCTGCTCGACCACGCGAAATCCTATGTCGTCGGGGACCGGACGTTCGGCCTCTTGCGCGAGCGTGTAGGTCCAGGGTGCATTGGCCAAAGGTAGTGGAGTTTGCCTCAGCATATCTGAAACTGGCACGGTCTGAGCACCTGGTTCTGTCGCAGGTCTGGGCGCGGGCGTGTCAGTCTTCAGCTCTTCGGCTTGCGCTCTCGGGCTACTCTTCTGTTGATCATGCTTGGCAACAGGGATGGAAATATATGCACCGGCGTTTTGCAATTCACCTGGCCGTAGAGGCGCGGCAATTTTGCCTTGGGAAGATTCCGCCATTGCTTCGGGATGTTCCAAAACCTGTCTGGACGTATCAGCAACTGTCCCAATGTCAGGGACCTGCGTCGCCGTTGCTGCAATACCCAGCTCGGGCATGCGATCACTTTGGAGATTGGGGTCAGATAGAACCTGTGTTCGGGCGGACAGCGCTTCCCGCGCGCGCCCTATGTCCAAAATATCCAAACGGGGAGCTGCGCGAGGTAGCTCGGCAATCAGCGCAGGAACATCGTTCGCCACCTGTTGTCCCGAAGCAGTTGCGAGCGTCTGGTCAGTCGGCACCACATATTCGGCGGTGGAATTTTCACCAGCATCCCCGGCCAACGCCTTTGGTGCTTCTGTTTCGGCGTGCTTCTGCGGCGTTCCCTCTATTTCTTCGGGCATGCCGGTAGGGCGCAAGTACCATGCCGGAACAGCTTCCAGCCACTTCTCCGCTGGAAGCGGCGCGGGCTCGGAGCTTACGGCCGTTGCAGCAGTCAAGTTCGGCTCCCCTGACAGCGAGCGTTCTGTCGGCTTGCTATCGCCCTGCGCTGCGACATCAGCCATGAGCCGTCCCGGGGCCGTCACCTCGGGCAACTTCTTTTGCACACCGTCCACTGGCTCGGTCGGGCGCGGGGGCAACTCAGCCGACCCTTCTCGAAGAGCGGGGTCGACATCTGATAGCGCTTCAGAAATCTCCGCATCACCCATAGCGCCAGCATCTGGTTCAACCACCGTTACCAGATGCAGTTCCATCGCCCCCTTCAGGTTCTTCTGATCCAGAAAAACCATGTCAAACGGCATCGCCAGCGACCCAATCGACTCGCCCAAATCCGCAACAGGGATTTGAAGTTCACGTTCTGCCTGTCCCGCATGTGCGAAAAGAAGCTGTGCAATATGCATATGTTCCGTCCGGGATTTCTGCCTCGGTTGAACGCAGATTTGCAGACGGGAATTACCAAATCTTTACCGCTGGCAGCGAGACTTGGAAAAACTGTGATCAATTTGAAAGGTCGACATCATGGATCCTGTTTCAGGTGTATCGCACACTGTCGCGACGTATAAACCGATCGCAACAGACCAAGACAAAGCGCTTTGGGACGCCGCCAAAGAGCTTGAAGCAAGCTTCCTATCCGAGATGCTGAAATCCGCCGGGATCGGTAAGACGCCCGACAGTTTTGGCGGCGGGATAGGAGAGGATCAATTCGCCTCGTTCCTACGGCAGGAACAGGCCCGCGGCATGGTCGATAGCGGGGGGATAGGCCTTGCCCAATCCCTATTCGAAGCTTTGAAGGAGCGTTCTGATGCACAAGGTTAAAGCTCTGCGCACCCTGCTCGAGGATGAACGTCAGATGATTCTAAATGGCAATTTTCGCGATCTACCCGCACTGACCAAAGCAAAAGAGGATGCCCTGTCACAGCTTGGGGAATCATCTGCCACCCAGAAACAGCTTGCAGAGCTTCAAACCATAGCAGCACGCAATCAAAGCCTATTAACTGCAGCTGCGAACGGCATTCGCTCTGCGCGCAAGCGACTCGAAGCCATTCGCGATCGAGATCAGGGCATCAAAACATACACGCGGACGGGTGCATCACGCATCCTGTCGCGAAAACCTTCGAGTTTTGAGAAGCGTGCCTGAACTGGCTCTGTTTAGTTCAACTTGTATGGAATCTAGCCTGCGAGATTCAGTATTCGTTCAGAGTTTCCACTGCAGTTTCGCTTTGCATCTAAACGGATGGCGCAGCCGATTAAGTTGGCTTGCAGATGTCAGAAGGCAAAGACGCCCCACGTGAAACCGGGGTGAGGGAAACAGGCGCAAAGCGCCGTAGACTGAAGGAAATAAAATATGTCCAGCATTCTGACCAACAACAGCGCGATGGTTGCGCTTCAAACGCTGAAATCCATCAACTCGAACCTTGCCAGCACGCAGGCCGAAATCTCGACTGGTAAATCGATCAGCTCGGCCAAAGACAACGCAGCAGTCTGGGCCATTTCGAAAGTGATGGAGTCCGACGTGAAGGGTTTCAAAGGTATTTCGGAAAGCCTCTCGCTGGGGGAATCGACCGTCGCCGTTGCACAGAAAGCTGCGGAAACGGTGACCGATCTTCTGACCCAGATGAAAGGCAAGATCGTTGCCGCTCAGGAAGAGAACGTGGATCGTTCGAAGCTGCAGACAGACATTGCTGCGCTGCGTGATCAGATCGGTTCGGTTGTGAACGCGGCCCAGTTCAACGGTTTGAACTTGATCGATGGATCCAGCACCGACACGATGGATGTTCTGGCCTCGCTGGATCGTGATTCGTCGGGCAACGTGACGGCCCGTCACATCGAAGTCGACCGCCAGAACCTGTCGGTGACCACTCCGGTGACCTCGGCAGCATTCGGGACCACCGACCCGGCAGACCAGGCAGCAGCCAACGCGTTGATTCAGGCGGGTGCGAACAACACCCAAATCAACGATGCGGCTTTTGACCCGGCCTCGCCGACTGCAACCATCGCAGATGGCGGCGACCTGACCTTTACGATCGGTTCGGTTAGCGAGGGCCACAGCTATCAGGTCATCCTGGATGACGTGAATGTCAACGTGGCCGGCGGCGGCACATCGCTGGGTCAGCGTACCTTCGAATATGTCGCTGGTGCCACTGACGGTACAGCTGACGTTGCACAACAGTTGGTTTCGCAGATCAATTCGTTCTTCGCGGCAGCGACCGGATCGGCTGAAGGCTACTCGATCACGCAAGGAACCGGCAGCAATACCAACCAGTTCACCATCACGAATGCGGCTGGCGGTGTTACTGACGCCATCAACGTGGGCGTGCGTGCGCAAACTGGTGGTACGCCGGGGACCACCACAGCATCGGGTGGCCTAGGCAGTCTGCAAACCATCGACGTAACCACCGACGCTGGCGCAACTGGCGCGCTAACCGCAATCGAGAGCCTGATCGACCAGTCGATCGACGCCGCAGCTGCCTTTGGTTCGGCTCAAGGCCGGATCGAGACGCAGTCGAACTTTATCTCGTCTCTGTCCGACTCGCTGACCTCGGGAATTGGTGCGCTTGTGGACGCGGACATGGAGGCAGCCTCGGCACGTTTGCAAGCGCTTCAGGTTCAGCAACAACTGGGCACGCAGGCACTGTCGATTGCCAACCAGGCGCCGCAGAACATCCTGTCGCTGTTCCGCTAAAGGGCTGACCGTGGGGCGCCAAAATGGCGTCCCGCACTCCCTTTTCACATGACCACTATTGTTTCCGGAAGGACATCCTGTGACCGCTATGAACATGACCAAAACGGCTTATGCGGCAACTCAACACACCGTTCGCACACCGCGCGGTATCGAATACGAGGCTTTTGCCCGTATTACACACCGCCTGAAATCCTCGGCAGAGAAAGGCCGCAGCGAATTTGGGCAACTGGCGCAAGCCATTCACGAAAATCGACAGCTTTGGACTTTGCTGGCCGCCGACGTGGCCGCCGACGACAACGGCCTGCCCGCCGATCTGCGCGCCCGCATTTTCTATCTCTATGAATTCACCAATCAGCATTCGCGCAAAGTTCTGAAGGACCCTGATGAGGTCAGTGCGCTTGTCGAAATCAACACCGCCATCATGCGCGGTCTGCGCCAGACAGGAGTAGCAACATGAGCGGATTGGTCCTTAAACTCAGCCCGAAAGAACGTGTGTTGATCAACGGTGCCGTGATTGAAAATGGCGACCGAAGATCGCGACTTTCCGTCGTTACGCCAAATGCTAACATCCTGCGCCTGAAAGATGCGATCCACCCTGAGGAAGTCAACACGCCTGTCCGACGGGTCTGCTATATTGCACAACTGATCTTGTCAGGAGACGCCAAGAAAGATGACGGACAGCTCCAACTGCTGCGTGGAATTGAACAGCTGAGCCAGGTGCTGACTGACCCCGACAGCCGCTCGATTCTAAGCACTGCCACCGGTGCGGTTCTTGACGACCAGTTCTATCAGGCGCTCAAACAACTCAGATCCTTGTTGCCACGTGAAGAGCGCCTTCTTTCGGCGCGGTTCGCATGAGCTATCAACCGGTCATACCGTTCAGCGGCGCGGCCGGTTGGGCTTTCTTGCAGCGCACGAAAGATGTGCAGCAAGCCGCGTTCGAGAGCGGCGCGGTCCTTCAACGCGACGTGCAGTATTTCCAAGACAATATCGGGGGCATCACAACAGCCGAGCAATTGGTAAGCGATCGCCGACTGCTCTCCGTCGCGCTTGGGGCTTATGGGCTGAGCGACGATATCAATAACACCTATTTCATCCGCAAGGTCCTGGAAGACGGAACGCTAAGCGCTGACGCATTGGCCAACAAACTTTCTGACCAACGTTACTTTGAAATGGCCCGCGATTTCGGGTTCGGGGATTACAACATACCACGGACCCAGATCTCGGACTTCGGCACGAAGACCGTTGCGGCGTACAAAGAACGACAGTTCGAAGTTGCGGTTGGAAACCAAGATCAGGACATGCGCCTTGCGATGAGCCTTGAACGCGATCTTGGAAATATAATTGGCAAATCTACATCTGATGCAGGCAAATGGTACTCGGTCATGGGCAACCCGCCTTTGCGCCAGGTATTCGAAACCGCTCTGGGACTTCCATCTTCTTTCGGGACCATCGACATCGACAAGCAACTTGAGGTCTTTCAGCAGAAGTCCGAACGCTATTTCGGGTCGTCTACAATTGACCAGTTTTCGGATCCGGAACAGCTGGACGAACTGACCCGCCTGTTTCTTGCACGTTCTCAGATCGCACAGGGAACAGCAGCGTTGAGTTCGAACTCGATCGCTCTGACATTGCTGCAGAACGTTTGACGCTAGCCCGCACTTCTTGCCATGCACTCCGCCAGCCGATCGAAGCTGGAACGCGTGTCCACCACCTCAGGCGCTGCCAAGAAGCCCTCGATCTTTGGCCAAGCCTCAACCGCATGATCAAGCATCGCATCCGATCCTGCGGAATAAAGCCCAGCCTGGATCATCATTTCGGACCGATCGTACAATCCCAACAGCTGGCGCCCTGCGAGAATAAGGGCGTTCTCATCGTCCGAAGCTGCCTCGGGCAGCGCGCGCGACACCGACCGCAGCACATCAATCGCCGGGAACCGTCCGCGTTCCGCGATCTTTCGATCCAACACGACATGACCATCCAGAACCCCGCGCAGGATGTCCGCCACAGGTTCTTCCATATCTGACCCTGCCACGAGAACCGAGAATACGGCCGTGATGTCGCCGCTCTGATCGACGCCAGGGCCGGCCCGTTCACAAAGCGACGTGATTTGCTGCGTTGTGGATGGGGGAAAGCCACGTAGATTTCCGTTCTCACCCGAGGCAAGCGCAATCTCGCGATGCGCCTCGGCAAACCGCGTGATGCTGTCGGCCAGAAACAACACCTGTCGCCCCATATCCCGGAAGTGCTCGGCAACAGACATCGCCATCCACGCACACCGGCGTCGCATCATCGGTGATTGGTCCGATGTCGCAGCAACGACAACGGCACGTTTCATCCCTTGCTCGCCCAAGACACGTTCAACAAACTCACGCACCTCGCGCCCGCGCTCGCCAATCAACGCAATCACGACCACATCGGCGTGTACGCCGCGTGCCAGTTTCGCCAGCAATGTTGATTTCCCTACACCAGAACCTGCAAAAAGCCCGATCCGCTGCCCGGAAACAATCGGAAGAAAGGTGTTGAACACGGTCATTCCGGTCTCAAGCCGATCACCCAAGGGACGGCGCGCGGTCGGGTTCGGCACCTCGCCCTTTAATGCGCGCGCCTGCGTTCCCTGCAGGATCGGCTGTCCATCCAGACTTTGCCCCAACGGATCCACAACACGTCCAATCCAGCTGTCATCCGGGGCGATACTGGTTCCGCCCAGCAACACGACCTCGTCCCCAATCTGAAGCCCCGTGCAGTCCCCATCTGGCAGAACCGAAATGTTCCCACCCGACAACCCCAGAACCTCGCCCATGCGGGGGGCTCCCTTCCGCGGTTGGATTTGCACCAGATCCGCTTGCGCGGCGATTTTTGCAAGCCCAGACACCTCGACCATACCTTGCCGAATGTGAGTCACGCGCCCGATATGTCGAACGACTTGCAACGATGTCACCGCTGCAGACACCTGCTCGAACCCAACATTGTGCATCGGCATTCTCCTAAAATTTTCGTTGAAACTGTTTATAAAGGAATCAGGGTTAAGCCTTGGTTGAAGCCAATCGAGGGAGAAGCCCCGATGTTTGAAAAACTGAGTATTTTTGCCAAGGCAAACGACCTTGCGCTCCATGCTGCGGCACGGCAGTCCGTCATCGCGCAGAACGTGGCGAATGCGGATACGCCGGGGTATCGCGCCCGCGATGTCGCCTCGTTTGCCGAGACGTATCAGCCCGACCGGCCCGACCAGATGCGTGCAACGCGCAGTGGGCATTTCGGGGCAAATTCGGCAACATCAGCACCCGCAGAATCCAATGTCGTTTACCGCGCTGGTGCGACTTCGCCCAATGGGAACTCTGTCTCGCTTGAGACCGAGATGATGATGGCCGCCGAAGCCAAGCGGGATCACGACATGGCACTGGCTGTTTACAAATCCACGCTGGGCATTGTGCGCAGCTCACTGGGGCGGAGGTAACAGGCCATGAGTGATCTTCGCAATTCGGTCACCGCAGCCGCGTCAGGCATGAAAAGCCAGGCCAACCGCCTGCGCCATGTGTCCGAGAACATCGCCAATGTGGACACGCCCGGCTATCGCAGAAAGATGGTCAGTTTTCAGGCCGCCCTTGAAGGTGGGCGCGCCACTGGGCTGGTGGAAACGGGACGCGTCCAGTTGGACAAGTCCGCCCTGCCCAGCATCTATGACCCATCACATCCGCTTGCTGATGAAAGCGGTCACTATCAGGGCTCCAACGTGGATCTGGTGATCGAGATCGCGGACGCCCGCGAGGCCCAGCGGAGCTATGAGGCCAACCTGAAAATGTTCGACCAGTCGCGCCAGATGTCGCGCGGGCTTCTGGAATTGCTGCGCCGGTAGGAGGATAGATTATGGATATTCGTGCAACACTTGCGTCACAGCAATATGCGGCTTCGCGTCAGGCGGCTCAGCCGACGGCAAATAATGAACAAAAAGTGAACGGCTTCGCGAGTGTCGCGCAGGACTTCGCCCAGACCGTACAAAACGGCGAGCGCACCGCGATGGCGGCGCTGTCTGGCGATGCAGATCCGCATGCGTTGGTACAGGCACTGGCCCAGACCGAGCTGGCTGTCGAGACCGCGGTGACCGTCCGCGACAAGGTGGTCGAAGCCTATCAGGAAATCCTAAGGATGCCGGTCTGATGGACGAGATTATCTTTTATGACACGCTGCGCGCGGGGCTTTGGGATGCGGTCTTGATCTCGCTGCCCATCCTGTCGGTCGCGTTGATCGCGGGTCTGATCGTTGGTCTGTTCCAAGCACTGACCTCGATCCAGGAAATGACCCTGACCTTCGTGCCCAAGCTGGTGGCCATTCTGGTCGTCTTCTGGGGCAGCATGGGCTTCATGACCGAAACGCTGGTCAGCTTCTTCCAGCTGCGTGTCGTTCCCTTGATTGCAGGAGGCTGAGATGGACAATATCGGCTATACATCCCTGACACGGCAATCCGGCTTGATGCGCGAAATGCAGAGCATCGCCAACAACATTGCCAACGCCTCGACCACCGGATTCCGGCGCGAGGGCGTGATTTTTTCTGAGTATATTCATGCACTTGACCGGGACGACCCCTCGTTATCCATGGCGACAGCCAACACGCGCGCGCTGAATTTGGAACAAGGGGCGCTGACCCAAACCGGCGGCACGTTCGACTTTGCCATCGAAGGCGATGGGTTCTTTCTTCTGGACGGGCCGACCGGCCAGTTTCTGACCCGCGCGGGTGCCTTCACGCCCTCTGCCGAGGGCGAGCTCGTGACCCCTGACGGCTATCGCCTGTTGGACGGTGGCGGATCGCCCGTGTTTATCCCCCCGGATGCGAAAGCCGTATCGATGGCCGCAGATGGGACACTGTCGGCTGATGGCCGGGCGCTGGCCCTGATCGGGCTGTTTACCCCGGTGGATCAAAACGACCTGCAGCACCGCGACGGCGTCCGGTTCGAAGCGCCCGGCGGTGTCGAACCCGCCCTGACCGAAGCCTCGATACTGCAAGGATTTGTCGAAGGGTCCAACGTCGATCCCATCGCCGAAATCGCCCGCATGATCGAAGTCCAGCGCAGCTATGAGCTGGGTCAGAAATTCATGGAAAAAGAGGATGAACGCATCCGCTCGGTCACCAAAACGGTCATCGGACAATAGGAGGCTTAAATGCGCGCACTGAACATTGCAGCAACCGGGATGTTGGCCCAGCAAATGCGGGTCGAAACGATCTCGAACAACCTCGCGAACATGTCGACCACGGGCTACAACGCCCGCCGGGCCGAGTTCGCAGACCTGCATTATCAACAGGCCACGCGGGCGGGCACGATCAATGCTGCGGACGGGACGGTTCTGCCCACCGGCGTCCAGCTGGGCCTTGGGGTGCGCCCAACCTCGGTTACGATGATGGTGCAGCAGGGCACACTGGCGCAGACCAATGGCGATCTGGATCTGGCGATCGAAGGACGCGGATATCTGGAAGTCACGCTACCCTCGGGCGCGTCAGGCTATACGCGGGACGGCGGGCTGAAACTGTCTGGCGACGGCTTGATCGTGACCTCGGACGGCTATCCCGTCGTGCCTGAAATCACCATTCCCAGCGACGCGCGCCAGATCTCGATCAACGCAGACGGCGAGGTCTATGCCTATTTCGAGAACACAATCGAACCCGAACTTATGGGCGCATTTACCCTCGCCGGCTTCACGAACGACAAGGGGCTCGAGGCGATTGGATCGAACCTGTTTCGCGAAACGCCTGCCTCGGGCCCGGCCTTTGTCGGGGCCCCCGGCACGGACGGGCGCGGGACGCTTCGGCAGGGCTATCTGGAAAACAGCTCGGTCGACGCCGTTCGCGAAATCACCGAACTGATCGCGGCACAGCGCGGCTATGAGCTGAACTCGAAAGTCATCACCGCAGCCGACCAGATGCTTGCGGCAACCACACAGGTGCGCTGATGAACCGGTTTCTGACACTCCTTTTTATAGGGATCGCCGTACCGGCTGCCGCCGATACCGTTGTCGCCGCCAAGAACCTGCGGCCCGGCATGATCGTCTCGGCACTGGACGTAAAGTTGGTCGAAGCCGAGATCCCGGGTGGTTTTCAGTTGCTCGAGGACGTCATCGGGCAAGAGGCGCGCGTGGTGCTATACGCTGGTCGGCCCGTCCTACCGAACGACATCGGACCACCTGCACTGATCGACCGAAACCAGATCGTCACCCTGATCTATACCGCCGGACCAATGACCATCCTGGCCGAGGGGCGCAGCCTTGGCCGCGGCGCCGTCGGGGACCGTGTGCGGGTGATGAACCTGTCATCACGCACCACGATCACCGGTTCGGTGTCCCCCAATGGCGACGTCATCGTCTCGAATTCTCACACCCAATTTTGACAAGGAAAACCCATGCGTTTGATCCTGCCCATCCTGATCTTGTCCATATCAGTCTCTGCCTGTGCCCGCATGGAGAATGTCGGCAAAGCCCCCGAGCTGAACCCCGTTGAAATGAGCGCGGAACATCAGGCGATGCAAGCCTCGGCGCTGCCGCAGGACATTCCGCAGCAAGGAACGGTGGACCGTTCGTCCCTGTGGAGCGGCGGGCGCCAATCGCTGCTTGGCGATCGACGTGCTCAGGGTTCGGGTGACATCCTGACTGTAGTGATCGAGATCAATGATCGCGCCGAGTTCTCGAACAGCTCGTCCCGCGCGCGTGGCGCTTCCGATGACATGGGCGTTCCAAACCTGATGGGTATACCGCAGTTCATCGACAACAGACTGCCCGAGGGTGCTTCGATGGCGAATGCGGTCGGGATGTCGTCAAGCAGTGCGTTTAATGGCAATGGGTCGGTTAAACGAAACGAGAAACTGGAACTGCGCGTAGCGGCGACGGTCGTGGGGACGTTGCCCAACGGCGTGTTGAAAATTCAGGGCACGCAAGAGGTTCGGGTCAATTTCGAACTGCGCGAGCTTCTCGTCACGGGCTTCGTGCGACCGGAAGACATCTCGCGCCAGAACGAGATCCCGTATGACAAGATCGCCTCAGCGCGCATTTCCTATGGCGGTCGCGGTCAGATCACCGACGTTCAACAACCGCGCTATGGTCAGCAAATCGCTGACATCATTCTTCCGTATTAAAGGGGGTCAAGATGGGCAAAATCATCCCTATCATTCTCGCCCTGATCGGGCTTGGGGTCGGCGCGGGGGCAGGCATGTTGCTTCAGCCTGAACCTGAACCCGTCGCGATGAATCCTTGCGGTGACACAGACACTGTCGCAAAGGACGAACACGAAGACACGGCCGAGGGCACGCCCACCGATACTGAGTTCGTGAAGATCAATAACCAGTTCGTGGTACCCGTCGTTTCCGATGGAAACATCGCGTCCCTAGTGGTGATGTCTCTGAACATCGAGGTCGATTTGGGTGGGCGTGAAACGGTTTACCAACGCGAACCCAAGCTTCGTGACGAATTCCTTCAGGTAATGTTCAACCACGCCAACACGGGTGGGTTTGACGGCGTGTTCACGCAATCAAGCCGCTTGGACCCTCTGCGCAAGGCCTTGCTTGAGGTGGCGCAATCCATTTTGGGGCCGAGCGTGAAAGATGTGTTGGTGACAAACATCGTGCGGCAAGACACCTGAATTTTAGGCGCCGCCACGACGCGTTTCACCACTTTGTTTGAAATACTTCAACCTGCCCAGCGATGTTGTTAGTCTGCCCATAAGGGAGACCATTGAATGCAGTTGAAATCCGTAGACGTATCGAAGACCGCATCAGCCACCACCATCATTTTCGAGGCATTGAAACAGGCCATCGTCGAGGGTGAGCTGGAGGACCGCACTCCGCTGCGGCAGGATGAGATTGCGAAGATGTTCAACACCTCGCGCATCCCCGTCCGCGAGGCCATCCTGAAGCTGGAAGAACACGGGTTGGTGACGTCCCAACGCTATAAAGGGGCTGTTGTGTCGTCACTATCGCAGGACGAGGTACGCGAGATCTTTGACTTCCGCGCCCTGTTAGAACCGCATGTCATCGCGCAAGCCGTTCCACAGATGGATGCCGAGACGCTGCGCATTGCCCGCGGACACTATGAAGCACTGGCCTCGTCGAACGATTCTTCGGAATGGGGTGATCTGAACCGGAAATTTCATGCGACGCATTATGCCGCCAGTGGACTGACATATCATCTGGCCGCCATCGACAATGCCCTGAACCGGATCGATCGCTATCTACGGGCGCGCATCATGATGGATGATGGCATGATCCGCGCCAACCATGACCACCTGATGATTCAGGAAGCATGCGAGGCCGGGGACGCAGAAAAAGCGGCCGAATTGACACTGACCCATATCGAAGAGGCACGCGACAAGCTGTTGGCCTACCTGAAGTAAGCCGCGCAAGGATCCGAAAAGACCAATCCTATTCGATAAGTGTGGTAACGCTGCCCAGCCCGTCGATCCGCGCAACGCAGGTATCGCCCGACTGAAGCGGGCCGACATTTTCAGGCGTGCCTGTGAAAATCAGATCCCCCGCGCTGAGCTCTACCAGCGTCGACAGATAGGCGATCACGTCCGCCACCGGCCAGATCAAATCGGAAATATCCGAGTTCTGGCGCGTCTCGCCATTCACGGCCAGCGAAATGGCACCTTTGGTGAAATGCCCCACCGCGCCGACAGGGTGCAGCTCTCCGCAAGGGGCTGAACGGTCAAACCCCTTCGCCATATCCCACGGACGCCCGTTCGATTTCGCATCCGCCTGAACGTCGCGCCGGGTCAGGTCATTACCAACCGCATAGCCCCAGACATGATCCAACGCGGTATCGGCTGCGATGTTCGACCCGCCTTTGCCAAGCGCCACGACCAGCTCGACCTCGTGATGCAGGTTCGACGTGCCCGGCGGATACGGGATGCTTGCCCCATCCGCGACCAGCGCGTCGGCGGGCTTGGAAAAGAAAAACGGCAGCTCCCGATCCGGGTTCGATCCCATCTCGCGCGCGTGGGCCGCATAATTCTGCCCGACGCAGAAAATCCGACGTACGGGGAATTTCTGGTCCGAGCCAGCGATAGGAAGAAACGGTTGTGCGGGAGCGGGAACAGCCCAAGTCATTTCAGGAACACCTTGCCTTTCATCGTGTCTGCAATCGGCGCACCCATCAGCGACAGGACGGTGGGCGCAAGCTGAGTTTGGCACAGAATATCGCTGTCATCGACAACTTCCGCATCGCCGAAATAGTAAAGCGCGACGTCTTGCTGCAGGTCTTCATGCCCGCCGTGATGGCCACGATCCGTTTGACCGTGATCTGCGGTAACGATCACGTCAAAGCCCTGATCCCGCCAGCGTTTGATAAACGGCGCCATCTGTTCATCCATCTTGAAACAAGCGTCATCCATTTCATGACATTCGTGCCCGAAGCGGTGCCCCATGCTGTCCAGCGTGCACGTGTGTAGGATACCGTAATCAATGCCTTTGCGTTCACACAGCATGGTCAGCGTGCCAAACAGGCCGACATCAGCCGGGGTGCATTGGTTGATCATCCCATAACCGGTCATCGTATGGAAACGCCCGTGGTTGATCGTGGTGCTTTCGGGCTCGTCATATTCCACATCGCGCACGACATCGAAGGGCGCGCGGTTGAAGAACTCGGACCAGAAGGAATGCGTAACCGCGCCCGTTACGCCACCTGCCTTGCGGACTTGGCTGAAAACATCGTCATGCGACAGGCGGAAGACATCGTGGTTACCGGTGCAGCCATGTTCCTGCGGGGAGACCCCCGTGTGGATCGATGCATAGCAGCTGGCCGAGGTCGACGGCAGCACAGCCCGCATCTTCAGAAGCTTCGCATCCCCCGATTGCACCCAGCCTTCCAGATTGCCGAACAGCCGGCGCCAGTTGCGATGCGGCACCCCGTCGATGATGAGAAGCAGGAGTTTTCTGTCCATATCAGCGCCCTTCCAGATTGCGCGTTGAGTTGCCTCAGACTAGGCGCGGGGCGTCACGGATTTATGTAACAGACGCGCCAAATTGGGTCGGTTTTGGCCCGAGAAAAGAAAACGGGGGCGCAATAGCGGCGCCCCCGTTACTTTCGAATTGCCGAAATCAGTTGCCGGCGCTTGCCATTTTGCGGTTCCCCACGACCTCTTCCAGCCACCCAAGACGCATCTCGGGAACAGAGCTGAGTAGCAGGTCGGTATAGTCGTCGAACGGAGGCTCCAGCACCTCGGCTTTTGGACCATAGCGCACGACGCGCCCCTGATACATCACGGCGATACTGTCCGCGATGGCCCTCACCGTCGCAAGGTCGTGCGTGATGAACAGATAGGCCACGTTTTCGATTTTCTGAAGATTTTCCAGAAGCTTCAGAATGCCATCTGCCACCAGAGGGTCCAGCGCCGATGTCACCTCGTCACAGATGATGACCTTGGGCTTGGCGGCCAACGCACGGGCAATACAGACACGCTGTTTCTGCCCGCCGGAAAGCTCGGCCGGATAGCGATCCATGAACTCCGGACCCATCTCGATCTCTTCCAGAAGTTCCAAGATCCGCTTTTTCTTTTCGGCGCCTCTCATGCCGAAGTAGAATTCAAGCGGGCGGCCGATGATCGTGCCCACGGTCTGACGCGGGTTCATAGCGACATCCGCCATCTGATAGATCATCTGAAGCTCGCGCAGGTCATCGCGGGTGCGGCCTTCCAGATCCGAAGACAGGTCACGCCCGTCGAAATGGATCTTTCCCTCGCGGGGCGGCAACAGGCCGGTGATCACGCGGGCCGTGGTCGATTTGCCCGATCCGGATTCACCCACAACAGCCAACGTCTGGCCTGGGTGAAGCTCCATGGTGACATTGTGCAGAACATCGAAATTCGTGCCCTTATAGCGGGCTGTGACGTTCTCCACGGTCAGAATTGGATTGTCCGTGGGCGGCTTACCATCATGCTGGGTGGACCGGACCGAGACCAGATCACGGGTGTATTCCTCAACGGGATTGTTGATGATCTGATCCGTGGTGCCATGTTCAACCATGTCACCCATGCGCAGCACCATGATCTCGTCCGAGACCTGAGCCACCACCGCAAGATCGTGCGTGATATAAAGCGCCGCGACACCGGTATCCCGAATGGCTTCCTTGATCGCCATCAGAACGTCGATCTGCGTGGTCACATCCAGCGCGGTGGTGGGTTCGTCGAACACCACCAGATCAGGCTCGGGGCACAGCGCCAAGGCCGTCATACACCGTTGCAGCTGGCCACCCGACACCTGGTGTGGATAGCGATCGCCGATTTTCTCGGGATCTGGAAGCCCCAGCTTTGCGAACAGCTCGACCGCGCGCGCTTCAGCCTCTTTCTTCGAGAACTTGCCCTGATGCAGCGACGCTTCGATCACCTGCTCCATGATCTTCTTGGCAGGGTTAAAGCTGGCCGCAGCCGACTGGCTGACATAGGTCACCTCAGTCCCGCGCAGCTTGCGCAGATCGCGCAGGCTGGTGCCAAGGATCTCGCGACCATTGACCCAGACCTTGCCGCCGGTGATCTCGACCCCGCCCCGGCCATAGGCCATCGAAGCCAGACCGATGGTGGATTTTCCAGCCCCGGATTCTCCGATCAGACCCAGAACTTTGCCCTTTTCCAGTTCAAAGGACACACCGTGCACGATGTCGATATCGCGGGGCTTTTCGCCGGGCGGATAGATCCGCGCGCCGATTTTCAGGTTTTCGACCTTCAGAAGTTTATCGCTCATCCGCGGCCTCCTTTCAGGCTGGTGGTGCGGTTCAGCACCCAGTCGGCAACAAGGTTCACGGAAATTGCCAGCGTCGCGATGGCGACCGCGGGCACAAGGGCTGCTGGTATGCCATAGACGATGCCGTCTTTGTTTTCCTTCACGATGCCGCCCCAGTCAGCATTCGGCGGTTGCACGCCAAGGCCAAGGAACGAAAGCGTCGACACGAACAGCACTGCAAAAATGAAGCGCAGGCCCATTTCGGCCACCAAAGGCGACAGCGCGTTGGGCAGGATTTCGCGGAAGATGATCCAGCGACGGCCTTCGCCGCGCAGTTTGGCAGCTTCAACAAAGTCCATGACGTTGATATCGACAGCAACCGCACGGGCAAGGCGATAGACACGAGTCGAATCCAGAAGGCCCATCACAAGGATCAGGATAAGCAGCGTCACCGGCATGACCGACAGCACGACAAGTGCGAAGATCAAGGTCGGGATCGACATGATCAGGTCGACGAAACGGCTCATTGCCTGATCGACCCAACCGCCAACCACGGCAGCTGTGAAGCCAAGGATCGAGCCCAGCGAGAAGCTGAGAATCGTGGCCGCGGTGGCGATAAAGATCGTCGTCCGTCCGCCATAGATCATGCGGCTTAACAGGTCGCGGCCGATATTGTCCGTGCCCAGCCAGTGCTCGGACGAGGCTGGCTCCCAGACATCACCAACGATTTCAGTCATCGGATAGGGCGAAATCAACGGGGCGAAGATTGCCATGAAGAAATAAAGCCCGGTGAAGAACAGGCCAATCATGGCCGCAGGGGGTATTCTCATCATTTCGGATGCCTCAGCCTTGGGTTCGCCAGGATCGACACGATGTCAGCCACCATATTCAATCCGATATAGACCGCCGCGAAGATCAGACCGCAGGCCTGCACAACGGGCACGTCACGTTTGGCTACGTGGTCGACCAGATACTGGCCCATGCCGGGATAGACGAAGACCACCTCGACAACCACAACGCCCACGACGAGGTACGCAAGGTTCAGCATGACCACGTTCACAACCGGTGCGATCGCATTCGGGAAAGCGTGGCGCGCGATGACCTGAAAACTTGTCAGGCCTTTCAGTTCAGCTGTTTCGATATAGGCCGACTGCATCACGTTCAGAATAGCGGCACGCGTCATGCGCATCATGTGCGCCAGCACAACCATGGTCAGAACGGTCACAGGCAGCGCAATAGCGTTGAGCTTTTCGCCCAAGGACATGCTGTCATAGATCGTGGAAACAGTGGGCGCCCAGCCCAGTTTCACGCCGACATAGTACATCAGCACATAGCCGATCAGGAATTCCGGCACCGAGATCGACGCCAGCGTCACCGCCGAAATCAGCTTGTCAGGCCAGCGCTCGCGATAGCGCACAGCCAGCAAGCCAAGGAAAATGGCAAGCGGCACGGCAACTACGGCAGCCCAGAAGGCCAAAAACAGCGTGTTTTTCAATCGCCCGCTAAGGCTTTCGACAATATCGCGCCCATTGGTCAAGGCCGTCCCAAGATCGCCCTGCAATGCACCAAACAGCCAGTTGAAATAGCGTGTGGTGGCGGGCTGATCCATGCCCAGCTCTTTTCGGAGGTTGGCAAGGCTTTCAGGTGTAGCGGATTGTCCAAGGATGTTTTGTGCGACATCCCCCGGAAGGATGGTGGTGCCCGCAAAGATCAGCACCGACGCTGCGAGAAGAAGAAGGGTGCTCAGCGCCAAGCGCTGAGCCACCAGTTTAAGGACGGGATGCATGAGCTGGCCTTATTTCAACCAGCAACGCGATGTCGCCAGACCTGCCATCAGTTCAGCATTCGGATCCGGCATATAACCACCGATATCGTTGCTGATCCCATCGATGAAGTCATTGAACATCGGGACAATCACGCCGCCTTCGTCATGCAGGATACGTGCCATGTTGCTGTACAGATCTTTGCGCTTGACCGGATCAAGTTCCGCCTTGGCTGCCTGCAGCATGTTGTCGAAATCAGCGTTGTTGAAACGGGTGTCGTTCCAGTCAGCCGTCGACAGATACGCGGTCGAGTACATCTGGTCCTGAACCGGGCGACCCGTCCAGTACGACGCACAGAAGGGCTGCTTGTTCCACACTTCCGACCAGTAGCCATCGTTCGGTTCACGCTTGATTTCCAGCGGAATGCCAGCGGCGGCTGCGCTTTGCTGGAACAGCTGTGCTGCGTCGACAGCGCCCGGGAAGGCGGTTTCAGCGACGCGCAGGACGATCGGAGTACCGTCATGGCCCGAGTTCTTATAGTGCTCGGCTGCTTTGACCGGATCGTATTCACGCTGCTCAAGGCTGTCATCGAACAGCGGGTAGGCTGCGTTGATCGGAACATCGTTGCCGACGCCACCATAGCCACGCAGGATCTTGTCCACCATTTCCTGACGGTTGATTGCGTATTTCAGCGCAAGGCGCAGCTCTTTGTTGTCGAAGGGCGGCGTGTCAGTGTGCATGATGAACACATAGTGGCCACGGCCCGAGACGTTCTGAACGGTAATGTTGGGCGCGCGATCCAGCAGGTTGGCGATTTTCGGATCAACCGAGTTCACCATGTGTACCTGACCGGACTGCAAAGCCGACATACGAGCAGTGGCATCGTTGATCACCAGGATCTCGACCGAGTCCGCATGACCTACGCTGTCATCCCAATGGTTGGCAAACTTGGTAAAGGTGTGACGAACACCGGGCTCGTTGCTCTCGATCTGATAGGGGCCAGTGCCGATCCCTGCGGTGGGATCATCCATGCCGCCATTGGGCTGGATGGCGAGGTGGTAGTCGGCCATCAGATAGGGAAGGTCAGCATTCGGCGTATCAAGGTTCAGCGTCAGGGTGTTGCCGCTGACCGACATGCTTTCGATGCCTTTTACGATGCCCAATGCACCCGATTTGGATTCTTCGTTCGAATGACGCTCGATGGTTTTCATCGCGTCTTCGGCGGTCAGGGTTTTACCATTGTGGAACTCGACACCCTGACGAATGTTGAAGTGCCAGGTTTTCGCGTCGGCCGAGCTGTCGATGCTTTCAGCAATGCGCATATCGATCTCGCCGGCGGGCGAGACGTTTACAAGTGTATCACCCCAGTTGCCCAGAGCAGCCCGCGGCGTCTGAGAAGCAACCAGACCCGGATCCAGCGAGTCCGTACCCGCGCCGCCATTCATACCCAGCTTGATGGTGCCGCCCTTGTTGGGTCCAGCCGCCAACGCAGCCGACGACAGCATGGTGCTTGCCGCAGCCGTCGACACGCCCAAAGCACTTGCGCGACCCATAAAGTCACGACGTGACAGTTTGTTTTCTGCAACGCGTTTAGACAGATATTCGAGTTCTTTTTTCATTGATGGCTCCCTGAGTTTTTCAGCACTGCGAGTGGCGCGCTGTATTTTATTGGTTCGGCCAATAGAGTTGCCCAGAACCCAAGATACCGCAAGGGCGGATACCGACTCTCGGTTACAAGTTTGCGACATGACATGACGCATAACGACAATCTAAGTGCGAAAACCGGACTGCATCGCGGGGGACATCAACGAAAAAGGGCCGGATAAATCCAGCCCTTTCAATGATTTATATATGTATCTACGCGTGCAGATCAGAAGTTGAGAGAGATGTCACGGTGATAGGCCGTACAGGATGCCATCTCGAGCGCCTGATCTCGCGTAAAGCGCGCCTGCTGGCGGATACCCAGGGTATCTCTGATTCCGTCCAGATAGGCATTCAGCCCATCACGCAGCTTGGCATCAGCCTCGGCGCGCCATGTCAGCTGTGCCTCGAAGGCGTCCACTGCGTCCTCATAGGCTTCAAGCGCTTTCTCACGATCCGGGGTCTTGGCCTTCAACGCTTTGCGCGCCTTGCCAAGGGCTTTCTTCACGTCATCCGCACCTTCGACCTTACCGAACACTTTAGACAGTTCATTCACAAGATCTTCCGCCTCATCTTCCGGCGTCGACATGATCGTCGCCTTCATGTCACGCAGATCCTGCTCCAACGCTTTGAAGGCGTCATTGGCGTCCAGCACAGCCAGAACCGAAAGCGGCGCTTCCCATGCCTCATCCGCCGCACGACGATACTTGGAACGCGCAGTGTTTTCTGCCTTGGTCAGGGTTTGGAACTCTTTGTGCACTCCTTCCCAGCTGGCCGGGATCCCCGCGTGAAGATGCTCGATTTCAGCCTTCAAAGCGGCTGCTTGCGTCTCAAGCTTGGCTTTCTCAGCGACCTGACTTTCGTCACGCATCCGGCTGGCAAGTTTTTCAAGCTCGTCCACTTCGCGCTGGATGTTGCGGATCTGCTTTTCGATCCCGCGTACCAGGCGCAACTGCGGACGATATACGCCCGACGCCGCCTGCACAGCGTCAGCCGCCGCAAAGGCACCTTCCAACTGCGCAATCGCGTCGTCAGCCGCATCCAGACCATCGGTCAGATCACCTGCCAAATCCTTCGGCAACCCAGACAGGTCCAGACCACGTGCAGCCGCAATGGCATCACGCGTAGCCGAGTTTTGCGCCAATTGCTGACCCACGTAATCCTCGACACACAGCTGTAGTTTCGGGTTGCGCGGCGGCGGGCTGCTTTCCGACAGGAAACTGACGCGGTTGGGCAGATAGTTCACCAAGGGCGGGTACAGACCCACGATCACCAGCGCCGCAATCTGCAACGAGATGAAAGCAATCACGCCCTTGTACATCTGCACCGTCTTCACGATCGCAGGGGCCACCCCGCGCAGATAGAACAGAGCGAACCCAAACGGAGGCGTCAGGAAGCTGGTCTGAATGTTCAGACCAATCATCACACCCAGCCAAACGGCGGTGATGTTTGCCTCGGGATCGGCCAGCAGGATCGGGGCCACAATCGGCACCACGACCACGGCAATCTCGATGAAGTCCAGGAAGAAACCCAGAATGAAGATCACCAGCATGACGATGAAGAATTGCGTCCAGAACCCGCCCGGCAGGCCCAGCAGGAATTCTTTCACCAGATCCTCGCCCCCGAATGCACGGAAGGCGGCGGTCAGCATGGCGGCGCCCAGAAGGATGATGAACACCAGCGATGTCGTCTTTGCCGTTTCCAGCATGACGCCTGCCAGAGTGTTCTCGATCTTCAGCACACGCCAGCAGGACCAGATCAGCGCAACCATCAACATGACCGACCCGATCGCACCCAGAATGATGCCGAGCCGGTCTGTGCCATCCTCGATCGCTTTAACGTTCATGTCGAAGTTGAATAGGGCAAAAGCAATCAATGCCAGCGCCGCAATTGCCAAAAGCGCTGGATGATAAAGCCCTTTGCTGGATTTCGGCAGGCGATAGCCCGCCATGATCATCGCACCCGCGGCTCCAATGGCACCGGCTTGGTTCACGGTGGCCACACCTGCAATGATCGATCCCAATACAAGGAAGATCAGCGCCAGCGGCGGCACCAGAGTGATCAGAATGTTCTTCAGGAACGTCCCATCATACTTGCCCTCATAGGGCACGGCCGGGGCCTGCTTGGGTTTCAGGATCGCGTAGACAAGAATGTACAGCATGTACAAACCCACCAACAACAGACCCGGAATAAACGCGCCCAAAAACATCTCGCCGGCCGACGTCGACCCCACATCGAAAACCGACGGCATGGACAGCTCGCCAGTCGCTTCCTTGTGCAGCGCTTTGCGCGCGGTCGACGCCTGGTCGGTGGCCGAAGCCAACTGGTCGGCCAGAATGATCAGCACGATTGAGGGCGGAATGATCTGCCCCAGCGTGCCCGAGGCCGCAATGGTCCCGGTCGCCAGCGACGGCGAATAGTTGTTACGCAGCATGGCTGGCAGTGAAATCAGGCCCATCGCCACAACGGTCGCGCCGACGATCCCGGTGGTGGCCGCCAACAGGGCACCCACGAAGACAACCGAGATGCCCAGACCACCCGGTACGGGGCCGAACAGCTGTGCCATCGCGACCAGAAGGTCCTCGGCGATCTTGGATCGTTGCAGCATGATGCCCATGAAGATGAAGAGCGGGATGGCGATCAGGGTATCCCTCTCGACCTCCCAATAGACGCCCCTAAGGTTCGTCACCCCCGCAGAAAGCCATTGGTTTGGCCCGCCCGAGTGGAAATAGGCATCTGTCGAGCCTGCAAAGATATAACCGGCACCGGCCGCAAGACCGATGGTGATGATGGCCGCGCCGGGAAGCGCAAAGGCCACTGGATAGCCGGACCCAAGGGCTGCGGCCATGATCAGGATAAGAAGGGCTAGGAAGTAGAATTCCATCTGTCGTGTCCTTAATGGGCCGCCGGGGCGACTTCGCGGTGTCCGGGCTCGTCACGTTTGTCGGCGACGGCCTCAAGGAAATAGCTGACGAACTGGATCAGCATGCTGATGGCGAACACGCCAAGGAAGGCGGCCATCTGGTATTTGATGAACATGCCCACGCCACCAGACTGCGAGATCTCGAAATTGATGATCGGGCTGTTGATGATCGCGGTCTTGCCGTTAAAGCCAACCGCAAGGATCACCCAGACGGTGCTCATCCCAAGCGCGATCGAGCCAAAGGCGTTTACAAAGCCGCGGGTCGTGCGGCCGAAACCGGCATACAGCACGTCCACGCGCACGTGGCCTTCCTCGAACAGGGTATAGGCCGAGGCAAACAGGAACAGGGCCGCGTACCAGTAACGCACAAGATCGCCCATCAGCGCTTGCTCAAAGCTGAACACAAAGCGCGAGATCACGATCAGAAGCTCGGCCGCGACGATCATCAAGGCAAGCCACGTGAAGCCCAAGGTGCGCGTGAACAGTGCAATGATGAAACCCGCCACGATCAGCGGCATGTGGATATAGGGGCCAACCCAGCGCGACTTGTTGAACAGCTTGACGGTGTCTTCATTGAACATTCCGTCCAGAATGCCCTCGACCCGCATAAAGGCGATGGCGCTGTCCGCGACACCGACCAGCAGGACGGACCAGAACATGGCGCGGATCAGATAGACATTGAACTTGTGGATCTTCATCGCGTCCCAACGCAGCGCGTTGGCTTTGGTGCTAAGGACATAGAACGCCGCGACCGCGATGCTGACGATATAGACCGCCAGATTGGCCCAGCTGCCACCCGTCGCGCCGCCTTGGAAGATCGGCTTTGTGCCGGGCATGCCGAAGCCTACGACCAGTGTGTTGTTAACCAAAAACGCGAACAGGAAGCCAAGCATGCCCCATGCAAACAGCCGTGGGCCAATCGCCGGGCTGCCTTCGCGTGAAATGTCGGAAAAATCGGTTGCCATCAGCTCCCCCGGGGTCGGTTTGCGTAAGGGTCAAGGCAGTGGTCGCCCTTGCGCCTTACAAAAGAGCGGGACCATTTCGGCCCCGCTCTGATTGCTTTTCAGCGATCTAAGGCTTACTCGCCCAGACCCAGCACGCGGTTACGCTGGTTGATGTAGCCCACTTCGAACTGAGCCATCATGGTACCCATCTCGCGCAGTTTCGACTGGAAGTCGTCGTTGATACGCGCAGCCAGCTCTGAGTGGTCGCGGGTTTCTTCGAACACTTCTTCTGCGGCTTCACCGAAGCTGTCCCAAACATCGTCGTTGAACGAACGGACTTCTACGCCCTGCTCGTCAACCAGCTTGGCCAGATACTCGCCGTTCTTCGCGATGTTTTCTTCGTGCGATGCGGCGTGCTCTTCGTTACAGGCGGCCTCGATCACGGCACGCTCCCAGTCGGACAGGCCGTCATAGAACGCACGGTTCATGCTGAAGGACAGACCACCACCCGGCTCGTGCATACCAGCGGTGTAGTAGTACTTTGCCGCTTCGTAGAACTTCATGAAATAGTCGTTGTACGGACCAACCCACTCGGTCGCGTCGATGGCGCCCGACACCAGGTTTTCATAGATCTGCGAACCGGGAACCGACACGGTCGATGCCCCAAGCTTCGACAGAACCTGACCACCCAGACCAGGAATACGCATTTTCAGACCTTTCAGGTCGTCAGCGCTTTCGATCTCGCGGTTGAACCAGCCACCGGCCTGCGTACCGGTCGAACCAGCAGCAAGAGCCTTCAGGCCAAACTCGCCCGAGACTTCGTCCCACAGTTCCTGACCGCCACCAAACTTGATCCACGCATTCCATTCAGGCGTCGACATGCCGAACGGCACCGAGGTGAAATACGCAAAGCCGGGGTGCTTGCCGGTAAAGTAATACTCGGCCCCGATATAGGCCTGAGCGTTACCAGATGCGACTTCGTCGAATACGTCGAAGGCCCCAACACGTTCGCCAGACGCAAAGTATTCAACATTCAGTGCACCGTCGGACAGTTGGCCGATACGGGCGGCCAGACGCTGCGCCGAAATACCCAGGCCCGGGAAGTCCCGCGGCCAGGTCGATACGATGGTCAGGGTTTTGCCACTTTGGGCAAGTGCGGGCGTTGCAAGAGCGGTTGCACCAGCGCCCAGCGCTGCACCCTTTAGAAACTTACGGCGTTCCATATTGGAAATTCCTCCTCCGAGTTCTTAATTTTGTTCTTCTAAGACGCACAGGTAAACCACTGGCCCGCCTGCGCTGCCACGGTAATTACTACGCAGCTAGATTTAGATTTCAATTGGAATCTACTTAACTGGTAAAATATTCTTACCAGAGTACGTCATTCGTATGCTGATCCAAGAAAACCAACAACACCATGCGATCGCTTGCCCAAAACTGAACCCCAACACTCTGGAAATTGACACAGTTTTCTTTACCGCACGCTGCTTGACGTAACGTCCACCACCCGCTCGACATTAATTAACAATCTGGACATTTCATTTTCTGAACTATATCCGAGCGCTTACCATGGAAGGAAGCCGTTCGATGAACACACCTATTGGTCTCGACACTGACGGGCTTGAGCCAGAACTACGTGCCCTGATTGGCGTCTTCTCGCTCTATACCTATATTGACACAAATATGCGTCAGCAGGGTGACGACTGCGGCGGCCCCAACCTGGAACGCAAGGTTCTGGTCAAGCTGGACCGCCCCAAACGGATCGGCACCTTGGCCCGCGATCTGGATGCACTGCCATCGACCATGACAACCGTGGCCGACCAGATGGAAGCGCGCGGCCTGATTGAACGCATGCGCGACCCGGAAGACCGGCGCGCGTGGCTGCTGTGCCTGACGGAAAAAGGCCATCAGCAGCGCATGGAAACTGTCGGCCTTGCCCACACACTTCTACACGAGACGCTCGGCCTGTCCGACGACGAGGTCGAGGCATTCGCCCAGATCTCTTTGAAAATACATCTGAAAATCCAAGAATTGAATAACGGCTGAGTAATGCACATGACCCATTCTACCCGTCCCCTTGTTGCAGCCATACTGGCAACGGCATTGTCCTTAAACGCGGCCGTCGCACAAGACAGCACCGCCCAGCTGGACACCGCAAAACCGGTTAAACTGATGACCATCTCGGAAAACCAGCAGTCGTTCTCGCGCACCTTCTATGGCAAGGTCGTTGCCCGCCAGACCATTGATCTGGCTTTTCAGGTCGGCGGTCAGATCGTCGACCTTCCGATTATCGAAGGCGAGCTTTTGCCCGAAGGCAGCTTGATTGCCCAACTGGATCAAGAGCCGTTCTCGCTGGCACTTGAGCAGTCCATCGTCCAGAAAGATAAGGCCGACCGAACAGTCGAGCGTCTGACCAAGCTGAGTGGGAATACGGTCAGCCAAGTCACGATCGACGACGCCGAAACGCAGGCCAGCCTTGCCGACATCGCGTTCCGTCAGGCTGAGAAGAACCTGGACAACGCCACGCTTTACGCCCCGTTCGACGCGCTGGTCGCTTCGCGCAATGTTGGCAACTTCAACACCATTGGTGCTGGCACCCCCATCGCTCGCCTGCATGACATGAGCGAGATCCGCATCGAAATCGACGTGCCCGAGATCCTGTTCCAGTCCGCGGGCGACGAAAAGAACATCCGGATCATGGCGCATTTCGCAGGTCACCCCGAAGCCTACCCGCTTGGCATCCGCGAGTTCAACGCCGAGGCCGCCGCAGCAGGTCAAACCTATCGTCTGACCCTTGGGATGGCGCCGGTTGAAGGCTTGCAATTGTTGCCTGGCTCGTCCGTGGATGTGCGCATCAGCGCGACGACCGACTCACGCGAAATCAAGCTGCCCGCCACCGCCATTTCCGTTGACCCTCAGGGCAACACGCTGGCCATGCGCTTTGTTGAAGGCGGCGAAGGTACCGGCACGATTGCCGCGACTCCGATCGAAGTTACAACCGCCTCGGACGGTAATTTCATCGTGACCTCGGGCCTGTCAGGTGGGGACGTCATCGTCGCCGCCGGTGCATCGTCGGTGCAGGATGGCGAAACCGTGCGTCCGTTTAACGGCTTTGCGAACTGAGGCCCGACATGTTGAACATCGCCCGCGCCTCGATCGAGAAGCCGCTTTATACGTGGCTGATCATCCTCACCATGCTGTTTGGGGGAACCTACGGCTTTTTCAATCTGGGCCGCCTTGAGGACCCCGCATTCACCATCAAACAGGCCGTTGTGGTCACCCAATACCCCGGCGCCAGCGCCGAACAGGTCGCGACCGAAGTGTCTGAACCGTTGGAAAGCGCCCTTCAGAAGATGGAAGAGGTGGACAAGATCACCTCGACCAACCGCCCCGGGGAAAGCCGGATTGATATCGAGATCAAGTCGACCTATCCGGCCGACGCCCTGCCCGACATCTGGACACGGCTTCGCGCGAAGGTTCGTGATACCTCCCGCAACCTGCCCTCTGGCGCCATGACGCCCTTCGTGAATGACAGCTTCGGGGACGTATTCGGCCTGTATTACGCCGTCACCAGCCCCGGCTTCACCGATGCCGAACGGCACGAGCTGGCCACCTTCCTGCGGCGCGAGCTGCTGGCAGTGGATGGCGTCGCCGACGTGGATCTGGCAGGCCTTCCCGACGAGGTGATTTATATCGAACCCAACATGACACTGGCCGTCAATCAGGGCATTCCGCCGAATGCGATTGCCGGGGCGGTGTCGACCTCAAACTCGGTCGCGTCTGCGGGCGGGCTGGACAATAACGCCGGGCGTACCATGTTCCGCGCGCCGGAAGGCTCGGAAACCATCGGTGACATTGCGTCGCTGAATGTGGGCGTGAACGGTGTGCTGGTCAACGTCGCAGACATTGCAAATGTCTCGCGCCAACGCGAGGCAAACCCCGACCAGATGATCCGCTTCAACGGGCAAGAGGCCTTCACTATCGCCATCGCGGGCCTTGAAAGCGAAGACATCGTTCAGGTCGGCCATCGCGTTGACGCCCGCATCGCCCAGCTTAGCGAAAACATCCCGCACGGGATCGACCTGCACCCGATCTATCAACAGCATCTGGTGGTCGAGCAAAGCTCGAATGACTTCCTTGTGAACCTCGCCATGTCCGTGGGGATCGTGATTGTTGTGCTGGGTGCCTTCATGGGCTGGCGCGCGGCCATCGTGATTGGTTCGACGCTTTTGCTTACCGTGGTGGGCACCATCCTGTTCATGTGGCTCTTTTCCATCGAGATGGAGCGTATTTCGCTGGGCGCCCTGATCATCGCAATGGGGATGCTGGTGGACAACGCCATCGTTGTGGCGGAAGGGATGCAAATCTCGATGCTTCGCGGTCGGAATTCACGCGAAGCGGCAGATGACGCCGCAAAGAAAACGCAAATCCCGCTTTTGGGCGCCACCGTCATCGGCATCATGGCCTTTGCGGGCATCGGTCTGTCTCCGGATTCGACCGGGGAATTCCTGTTCTCGCTTTTCGCGGTGATCGGCATTTCGTTGCTTCTGTCATGGGTGCTGGCGCTGACCGTGACCCCCCTGCTGGGCCACTATCTGTTCAAGCACGATAATCAGAACCCCGAAGACGCTTATAACGGGCCATTCTTCCGCCTGTATAAACGCACACTCGATCTGGCGCTGTCCGCACGCTGGATGGTGATCGCGGCACTGGTGGCCATCACTGTAGTTTGCTTTGCAGGCTTTGGCCAAGTGAAGCAGCAGTTCTTCCCGAACTCGAACACGCCCTTGTTCTTTGTCTACTACAAGCTTCCGCAAGGCAGCTCGATCCATCAGGTGTCGGACGATCTTGCACAGATGGAAGCGTGGTTGCTTGAAGAAGAGAAGGTCGTGTCGGTTGCGTCCTATGCTGGGCGCGGGGCGTCCCGCTTCATGCTGACGTACGATGGCGGCAAGGACAATCAAAGCTACGGCCACCTGATCATCCGGACCGAGGTTCTGGACGACATTCCCGACCTGCATGCGCGCCTTGAAAGCTTCGGCAAGGAAACCTTCCCGCAGGCTGAGTTCCGCGTGCAGCGACTGGTCTTTGGTCCGGGCGGCGGTGATCCCATTCAGGCGCGCTTCTCGGGCAGCGACCCGAAAGTCCTGCGTGAACTGGCGGACCAAGCCGCAGCGATCATGCACAAGAGCTCGGACAGCCTTTTGAACCTACGCACCGACTGGCGCGAGCAAGAGCTGGTGATCAAACCGATCTACGCCACCGAACGCGCGCAAACCGCAGGCGTGAACCGCGATGACATCGCCGCGACTCTACAGTTTGCCACAGATGGGCAACGCGTGGGCGTCTATCGCGAGCGCGAGCGCCAAATCCCGATCATCATGCGCCGCCCGCAGGAGGAACCGTTCAATATCTATGACCAGCTGGTCTATTCGCCGGTCGCGCGCAGCCATCTGCCGATTGAACAGGTGACGGATGGGTTCGAGGTGCACACGGAAAACACGCTTGTGCACCGACGCAACCGCGTTCCCACGATCTCGGTCGGGGCGGATGTGATGCCGGACGTGACCGCTGCACAGGCCCATTCCGAAATCCGCGCCGCGATCGAGGCGATGCCGCTTCCCCCCGGCTACAAGCTGGAATGGGGTGGTGAATTCGAGAACGCCAGAAAAGCACAAGCCAGCCTTGGGGCGCAGTTGCCAGTCAGTCTGCTGATCATGGTCATGATCTCGATCCTGCTGTTCAACGCGATTCGTCAGCCGATCATTATCTGGCTTTTGGTGCCCATGTCGGTGAATGGCGTTGTGGTTGGACTTCTTGGCACGGGCCTGCCCTTCAGCTTCACCGCGCTTCTGGGTCTGCTCAGCCTGTCGGGGATGCTGATCAAGAACGGCATCGTTCTGGTCGAGGAAATCGACCTTGTCCGCGCCGAAGGCAAAGCCCTGCGCCCCGCGATCATCGAGGCTTCGGCATCCAGGGTCCGTCCCGTGGTGCTGGCTGCCGTGACCACCATCCTTGGCATGGCACCGCTACTCAGCGACGCCTTCTTCGTGTCGATGTCGGTCACCATCATGGGCGGCCTTGCCTTTGCGTCGATCCTGACGCTGGTTGCCGCCCCGGTGTTCTATTACGTGTTCTTCAAACGCGACGAAGCACGCGACGCTATTTCTGCGACCTGACCCACCCCAACTCACGGAAGCAGAAAAGGAAGGGCGGCCCATTGGGTCGCCCTTTTTTCATTCAAAATGCGGGCTTGATAGCGCGAACTAACGCTAACGCGAACTTATGTGCGATGCGCTAAAAGGAATGCTGACGCTCAAGCGTTTGCAGGAAGAGAGATGTGATCCGATTGGGGTTTGGCCTACGTCGCGTGACCGCGCAGAAAGTCGTGCGATAATACAGTTGATCAGGCAGGACCGCTTTCATGCTTCCGCGTTGCTCGAAATCCTTAGCAAGGTGATCGGGAAGAAACCCGATGTAACGCCCGGACAAGATCAGAATGGACAGCGCATGTTCGCTTTGAACTTTGGCCGCACGACGCAGCCCAAGCTTTTGCCCTACATGCAGGTTGGGTGAGTTCACACTGATGCCCGCATAGTTGGTCTGGCGCACGTCAGCCATCGAAATCTCTGCGTCACTGCGCTCGTAAAACTCGTGTTCCCGGCCACAATACACATACATGTTTTCGCCATAGATCGGCACATAGTTCAGGCTGGGCGAGGGGCGGTGCTGCGCGATGATGCCGATATCCAGCTCTCCACCGATCACCTTGGTTTCGATGGCCGTCGGCGGTTCAATCGAGAGGTCGATTTCGACATTCGGCGCGGCAAGGTTAAAGGCAGCAATAGACTTTGCCAGATTCACCTCGGGATTCGAGGCACATTGATCAAAGAGCGCGATACGGATGGTGCCGACCAACCTCTTCTTGATCTCATTCACCTCGGCGCGAAAATCCGAAACGCTGCCCAACAGGCTCTTAGCCGCCTGAAGAACTTTGGCGCCGTCCTCGGTCAGGGCGAATCCGGCCGGTCCCCGATTGCACAATCGCAGGTCCAATCGGTGCTCAAGGTCTGAAAGATGCTTCGAAATGGTAGAGCGGCCGATGTTCAATTCGGTCTCGGCAGCGGCCAAACCACCGCTTTCGACCACCGATTTGAAGATCCGCAGCAGTTTCAGGTCAGCATCGCCGATATTATTAACAAGTGAATTCCGTGCCATAGTCATGTTCGCAATATATGAAACTTTGCGCGCATAAGTTTATATTTTTGAAACGTTAATGGCAACCTACCCTCTTTGCACCGAGGCGAACGGGATCATTGAAAGCGCATGAGGAGAGCGCATTCCGCAGTCGCCCGATCATCCAAGATGACAAACCGGGAGGACATCCATGTCATTTTTCAAGAAAGTCTGCACTCTGACCGCAGCCGTATCTGTCACCGCTTTGCTTGCTGCTGGCGCAGCTCAGGCGAAAGACTTCAAGATCGCTGTTGGTGACGGAGCTGGCGGCACTCAGGAAGCGCTGGGCAAGGCATTTGTCGCAGCTTTGGAAGAAAACACCGGCGGCAAGCACACCGCATCGCTGTTCCTGAACGGTCAGCTGGGGTCCGAGCAGGACACCGTGAACGACGCTGCGATCGGCACGCTGGATTTCTCGATCCTGGCCATCAACAACGTCACCCCGTTCTCGCCGACCGTTGGCACGCTGACCCTGCCTTACATGATCCTGAGCCTGGAAGATGCTGAAAAGCTGACCCAAGGCCCGGTAGGTCAGGAACTGGTGGAAAACACCATTCGTGACGCTGGCGTCCGCATCATCGGCTGGGCCTATTCGGGCTTCCGCGTTCTGACCAACTCGAAGCACCCGGTGACCACCGTGGCCGACCTGTCGGACCTGGTCATCCGTACGCCGAAGAACGAAATCATGATCGCGACCTACCAGTCCTGGGGCGTGAACCCGACTCCGATGGCATGGTCGGAAACCTTCGCTGGTCTGCAGACCAAAGTTGTTGATGGTCAGGACAACCCCTACATCACCAACTACGCGATGAAGTTTGATGAAGTTCAGACCTACGTCACCAACCTTCGTTACCTGTTCTCGATCGAACCGCTGATCGTATCGGAAGCCGTGTTCCAGGACATGTCGGCTGAAGATCAAGCTGCCGTTCTGGCCGCTGGCGAAGCCGCAACCGCGTTCTCGGCGCAGTACCTGCGCGACGAAGAATCCAAGATCAAAGTCGTCCTGCAAGAGCGCGGCATGGAGATCTCGGACCCCGCAGACGGCGAAGCCGAGTTCATCAAACTGGCGACCGAAGCAGTCTGGCCGAAGTTCTACGACTCGGTTGGTGGTATCGAAAAGCTGAACGCAGCCCTGGCCGAAATCGGTCGTGACCCGGTCCAGTAAGCACACCCTGTGTCACTGAAAAAAGATAACGAGGAAGCGCCACGGCGCTTCTTCGACCACGGGAGGAGACTGCAATGTTCTGGAAATTTCTAGACAACATCGAAAGCATCATTTGCCGCTTTCTGTTGTCGGGCTTTGTCTTACTACTATTCGTGCAAATCCTATCGCGCGAACTGTTTGGATATTCCTTCAGCTGGATCGAAGAACTTTCGGTCTACATGTTCGTCTGGTTCGTCTTTTTCGGCGCCAGCTATGCGGCACTGAAAAGCGCGCATAACCGGGTCACGTTCCAGTTCAAATTTCTGCCTGCCCGCTACATCAAGTGGATCGAGGCGTTCGCGGATCTCTTTTGGATCTTCTTCAACGTCTACTTCATCTACCTGTCTTATGATTTCGTCTTCAACAAGATGAACAAGTTCTGGAAGTCCCAGACTTTGGGCGTCGAGATGAAATACATCTACATGGTTCTGCCGGTCGCCTTCACGCTGATGACGATCCGCATCCTTCAGGTGAATTACAAGAAACTCGTCCTCGGTGATAACATCGCCGATCCCGACCAGATCGACCTTGATGAGATCAAGGCGAGCACGGGTGGGGCGACAGATGTGGACGAAAGCCGGTAACGGCGATTCGAAGGGGAAATTCAATGGAAACTCAAATCGTTACACTCCTATTCGGGTCGTTTCTTGGGCTGCTTTTACTGGGCGCTCCGATCACCGTGGCGCTGGGCGTCTCGTCGCTGATCTCGTTCCTGTATCTCGATGAAAACCCGATCAAATTCGTGCAGATCGCGTTCACCTCGGTGGGGTCCTTCCCGCTGATGGCGCTGCCTGCCTTCATTCTGGCCGGTGCGCTGATGGAAGCCGCGGGGATCTCGAAACGACTGATCAATGTGGCTGAAAGCCTTGCCGGGCCGTTCACCGGCGGCATCTCGGCCGCCACCGTCATGGCCTGCCTGTTCTTCGGGGCGATCTCGGGCTCGGGTCCGGCCACCACCGCTGCCGTCGGGATGCTGATGATCCCGGCAATGATCGAGCGCGGCTATGGACGTGGTTACGCCTCGGCGATCACCGCGTCGTCCGGCGGTCTTGGCATCATCATTCCGCCCTCAATCCCGATGGTTATCTTTGGCATCGCGGCCCTCGGCATGGCGCCCCCGCCCGAAGCGGTCGAGAAATTCGGCACCTTCCAGTCGGTATCGATCTCGAAGCTGTTCATCGCGGGCTTCGTCCCTGCCTTCCTGATTGCCACCAGCCTTCTGATCATGAACTATATCATGTCGAAGAAGCGCGGCTTCAAAGGGTCGGCTGAAGGCTGGTCCCCGCGTGGTGTCCTGTGCGAGATGTATCGCGGCTTCTGGTCGCTGATGGCTCCTCTGGTGATCCTTGGCGGCATCTATTCCGGCTTCTTCACCCCGACCGAGGCCGCAATCGTCGCGATCTTCTATACCCTCGTCGTGGGCGTGTTCATCTATCGCGAGCTCACCTGGTCGTCGCTGTTCCAGTCGCTGGAAAGCACCACCTGGCTGACCGGTCGCGTGCTGCTGATCCTGTTCACCGCAACGGTGTTTGGCCGCCTGCTGGTGGAGAACAAGATCCCAGCAATCATCGCGGACAACATGCTGAGCTTCACGGACAACCTGTATGTGATCTGGGCGCTGATCATCTTCTTCCTGCTCTTCGTGGGCATGTTCATGGAGACCCTGGCAACCATCCTGATCCTGGTGCCGGTGATGCTGCCGGTGGCCTATTCGGTGGGCATCGACCCGATCCACTTTGGTGTGGTGATGGTGTGTACGCTGGGCATCGGCTTCCAGACACCTCCGCTGGGCGAGAACCTGTTCATCGCATCGGGGATATCCAACATCTCGATCGAAAAGATCTCGATCCGCGCGCTGCCCTTCGCTGCCGTGAACACGATCGCGATCTTCATCATCGCCTTCTTCCCCGAGCTCTCGCTCTGGCTGCCACGCCTGTTTGGCTACTGATGAAAGGGTGACACCATGACTGTACTGATCACCAATATCCTTTTCGCCACGGACCTGTCGAAGAACTCGACCTATGCGCTTCGCCATGCGGCGTGCATTGCCAAGGCCACCGGCGCCTCTATTCACGTCCTTCACGTGAACGAGCCGATGTCCGAGGACGCCCGCGTGGCAATCGAGATGTTCGTCCTGAACGAAGAAACCCGCAAGACGGCTCAGAAGCGTCGCCACGACATGGTGAAGAAGGTTCTGGCCGAGCGGCAGGCACGGTTCTGGGGAAGCTTCGATGGTGAAGATGACCAGATCCGCGATCTGGTCTCGTCGGTGGAAGTGACCGACGGCCACCCCGCCGAAGTTATCCTGCGCCGCTCGAAGGAAATGGGCTGTGACCTGATCGTTCTCGGCGCGCATGACCACGGGTTCTCGCACACTTTTCTTGGCTCGGTGGCCAAGCGGGTGCTGCGCAGATCTCACATCCCAACCCTGATTGTTCCTTATCTGGGCGATCAGGACCCCCTTAAAGACTGAAAGACCTGACCAATGACCAAGACCCTGACTGCCCAAGATCTGGCCGACACCTTTGATGCGTTCAACCGCCACGATGTTGATGCGGTGATGACCCATTTCGCCGACGACTGCGTGTTCTTCACCGTGGCCGGAGACGAAAAATACGGCAACAAGATCGAAGGCGCCGAAGCCATTGCCAACGCCTTTTCCGCCGTGTGGGCCGGGATGAAAGACGCGCACTGGGATCACCACTCGCATTTCGTGCACGGCGACCGTGCCGTCAGCGAATGGACCTTCTCGGGCACCGATGCGAACGGGATGCGGATCGAAGCCGAAGGGGCCGACCTGTTCACCCTGCGTGGCGGTCAGATCATCGTGAAACAGGCGCTTCGAAAGACGCGCCCCATGTTCAAAGCCTAAGCCCGGAGCGCGAGCCTCGCCTCTGACATCCGGGCCCTGAAAAAGGCCCGGATATTTCTTTCTTCAACCCCTGTTTCGGGAGTGTCCCTCATGGTTGACCATACCCTTCCCCGTCACTGGCCCAAGTCCAGCTATGACCCGAAATACGACCCGATCATCGACGCGGGCCCCGGCCACAATCGTGACCACGCGCCGACTTATTGGATCGGTACTGCGGGCGAGCCGCCCGCAGATGACGGGCCTGTCTCGTCGGATATGGATGTGGATGTTGTCGTTATCGGCTCGGGCTATACCGGCCTATCCACCGCGATCCATTTGGCCAAGGAATACGGCATTCAAGCAGTCGTGCTTGAGGCCAACACAGTGTCCTGGGGCTGCTCGACCCGCAATGGCGGGCAGGCGCAGATCTCGTCCGGCCGCTTGAAGCGTTCACAGTGGATCCAGCGCTGGGGCGTCGATGTTGCCAAAGGCATGCACCGCGAAGTGGCCGAAGCGTTCGAGCTTTTTGAAGACCTGATCGCGCAGGATGACATCGATTGTGATCCTCAGACCGGTGGCCACTACTACATCGCGCACCGCGAGAAGGTGTTGCCGAAGCTGGCCAAGGAAGCTGCGCTGCTGAACGAAACATTCGGCTATGGCGCACGCATGATCAGCCGCGAGGAACTGCACGAGAAACACGTCAAAGATCAGGAAGCCGTCGGCGCAATGTGGGAGCCCGACGGGACCTGCATCCACGCCGGTAAGCTGGCCTTCGGTTATGCCAAAATGGCCCGCCGCCTAGGTGTGAAAATCCACACTGGAAGTCCGGTCATGGGCTGGGAAACCAAAGGCGACGTGCACCACCTGCGCACCCCGGGTGGCATCGTGCGCGCCAAGTCTGTGGCGCTGGCTACGGCGGGCTACACGCCCCCCGGCCTCAACAAGAAAACCAAGCATCGCCTGATGCCGATTCTGTCCAATTCCATGGTCACCCGCCCGCTGACTGAAAGCGAGTTGAAAGAGTGTGGAATTCAGACGAAATCGCCGCTGACGGACACACGTACCTTGCGCCACTACTATCGCCTTCTGCCCGATAACCGGATGCAGATCGGCTCGCGCAGTGCCGTCACGGGGCGTGATGCCGAGAACAACAAGCACCTTGAGCTTCTCAAGGCTGGCTTGGCCCGCAAGTTCCCCGCGCTCGAGGATATCAGCCTTGATTACTCGTGGTGGGGATGGGTCGATGTCAGCCATGATATGATGCCGCGGATCTTCCAGCCAAATCCTGCTGAAAAGATTTATTACGCAATGGGTTATGGTGGTAATGGTGTGATGTATTCGGCCCAGGCTGGACGCCGCATGGCGCAGCTGGTCGCGGGCGATAAATCGGATAAGGCATTTGACCTTCCGATCTTCACCTCGCCCCTGCCCAGCCATGGTTTGCTGACCCCGTTCCGCCGTTTGGGGCAGAGATTTGCCTATGTTTGGTACTATCTCAACGACGAGGTTCTGTAACAACATCAACGGTGCGGGTGCGATGAATCTTGCGTGATCTCACCCGCTCCTCTCGCTATCTGGATATAATCTGATTTTATATCTGGCCCTACATTCAGTCGGGGTAATACCCCCTTAACAGACACAAGCAACACACATGCTGTCGCTGCCTGACAGCGACCAACAAAAGGATCAGCACAATGAAAATGACGACAGAAGAAGCCTTCGTAAAAGTGCTTCAGATGCATGGGATTGAGCATGCGTTTGGTATTATCGGGTCGGCGATGATGCCGATTTCGGACATCTTCCCGGACGCTGGCATCACCTTCTGGGACTGTGCGCATGAAGGCTCGGGCGGGATGATGGCCGACGGGTACACCCGTGCGACCGGCAAGATGTCGATGATGATCGCGCAGAACGGCCCGGGCATCACCAACTTCGTGACCGCCGTCAAAACCGCCTATTGGAACCACACCCCGCTTCTGCTGGTGACCCCGCAGGCCGCCAACAAGACCATTGGTCAGGGTGGCTTCCAGGAGATGGAGCAGATGCGCATGTTCGCTGACTGCGTCGCCTATCAGGAAGAGGTCCGCGACCCCGCGCGTGTGGCTGAAGTTCTGAACCGCGTGATCATGAACGCCAAGCGTGCCAGCGCGCCCGCGCAGCTGAACATCCCGCGCGACATGTTCACCCAGATCGTCGACATCGACCTGCCGGCGATTGTTGAGTTTGAACGCCCCTCGGGCGGTGCAGAAGCCGTGGCTGAAGCGGCCAAGCTGATCTCGGAGGCCAAGAACCCGGTCATCCTGAACGGCGCGGGCGTTGTTCTGTCGAAAGGCGGCATCGAGGCCTCGAAAGCCCTGGCCGAGCGTCTGGACGCACCGGTTTGCGTTGGCTACCAGCACAACGACGCCTTCCCCGGCTCGCACCCGCTGTTCGCTGGCCCCTTGGGCTATAACGGCTCGAAAGCCGGTATGGAGCTGATCAAGGACGCGGACGTTGTTCTGTGCCTCGGCACGCGCCTGAACCCGTTCTCGACCCTGCCGGGCTATGGCATGGAATACTGGCCTGCAGACGCCAAGATCATCCAGGTCGACATCAACCCGGACCGCATCGGCCTGACCAAGAAAGTGTCGGTTGGCATCATCGGTGACGCCGCCAAAGTGGCTGAAGGCATCCTGGCACAGCTGAGCGACACCGCCGGTGACGCAGGTCGTGACGAACGCCGCGCCACCATCGCGCAGAAGAAGTCAGCCTGGGCCCAGCAACTGACCGAAATGACCCACGAGGACGACGATCCGGGCACCACCTGGAACGAACGCGCACGTGCAGACAAGCCCGAGTGGATGAGCCCCCGCATGGCATGGCGCGCGATCCAGCAGGCGCTTCCGAAAGAGGCAATCATCTCGTCCGACATCGGCAACAACTGCGCGATCGGCAACGCCTACCCGTCGTTCGAGGACGGCCGCAAATACCTGGCGCCGGGCCTGTTTGGTCCCTGTGGCTATGGTCTGCCGGCTGTTGTCGGCGCCAAGATCGGCTGCCCGGACGTGCCGGTTGTGGGCTTCTCGGGCGACGGTGCCTTCGGCATCGCCGTGACCGAGCTGACCGCCATCGGCCGCGAGGAATGGCCCGCCGTGACCCAAGTTGTCTTCCGCAACTACCAGTGGGGTGCGGAAAAGCGCAACTCGACCCTGTGGTTTGACGACAACTTCGTCGGCACCGAGCTGGACCAGCAGGTCAGCTACGCCGGCATCGCCAACGCCTGTGGCCTGAAAGGCGTCATCGCCCGCACCATGGACGAACTGACCGCCGCGCTGAACCAGGCCGTGGAAGACCAGAAGAACGGCATCACCACCCTGATCGAAGCGATGATCAACCAGGAACTGGGCGAACCCTTCCGCCGCGACGCGATGAAAAAACCCGTCAAAGTCGCTGGCATCAGCAAAGACGACATGAAACCGCAACAGGTTTGATGAACCCTCCC
>NZ_JALKBE010000004.1 GCF_023015885.1 Aliiroseovarius sp. S1123 | reverse complement strand
TAAGGCGTGGGAGAGTAGGTCACCGCCAAACCTAATAAAGAACCAAATAACGTATCCTCTCAATTCGATGATCAGAACAAAACAAAACGCCGCGCTCAGAAATGAGCGCGGCGTTCTGCGTGAAGGGGGGATGAGATTAAGTGCCCCCCTCTCGAAGACCTAGAACACCGCGCGCAGAACCATCTGCAGTACGAAAGAACTTTATGTCTCGCGTACGATCACGCTAGGTATCTTGATCAATATGGGGACGTGAAGGTCACACGCCGGTTGTACAGCGGCAAAACATGCGATCCGCCATCGCCAGTTCTGCGCAAGGAATAACGCTGAAGAAACTCAAGGCGTAACGTGATATTAGATGACTGGTCGGCCACGCCGAACCATAATCGCCTTCGCGACGAACGGTTCTTATGGTTAAAATACGAGAATTGGGTGTCCCCGGAACGATCTTAAAAAATGAGCATGGCGCATCGTTCCCAGTGATAAGGAGCGTCCGCCTATGCCGTCTGATGTTCTGGTCTTCGCCGCAGCGGCCACCTTCGTTCTCGGCTATCTGATCATCAATCAGGTCGCATTGCGTATCATGCTCTTGATCGGGACCGCGCTGTATATCTGGTACTATGCGATAGTGTCTGATGCCCCTCTGTGGTCCGCGATTTGGGCCAGTTCTGCCACAGGAATGGCTAACCTCATTGGTCTATCTAATCTTCTGATCAGGAGGTCCAGATGGATCCTTCCGAAGAGGGACATAGATATCTACCCGTCATTTAGCGCCTTGCCCCCAGGGGATTTCCGGAAGCTCATGCTGCTGGCGCGTCGGGAAAAACTACCGAAAGACAAGGTGTTAACGACAGCCGGAACAAAAGTGCCCGATTTGTACTATGTCATTTCTGGTCTGGTAGATGTCAGGAAACAAGGCGGCGGATTTTATATGCGCCGTGGCAACTTCGTAGGGGAGGTTGCGTTTCTAACGAACAACAAGGCCTCCGCGACGGTCGTAATGGCCGAAGAGGGTGAGCTACTGTGTTGGGATGTCAATCAATTGAGAGCCCGCGCCGAACGGGACGTGAGATTTCGGTTGGCTTTGGATGCGATGATATCTCTCGACCTTGCGCGCAAAGTGGCGCAGGCGGGTGCACCCAACGCGACGACGGATGAAGCTTTGGAAGCTGTCGTGTGATTCTATTGCGCGTAGCGAAGAAGGACAGTTTCCAGCCCGGGATTCGGAATGGGATAGCTCAGCTCTCCGTTCGAACGGTGATCCAAGGACACACCGATCCGTTCACCGGTTTCACGATAGATGCCCGCCTCGAGTCCTGACCGGAACTCGACTGGATAACCTAGCCGAGGCCCGTCCTCTGATCTCATCCACCAGCCGGGTATGAAGCTGAGCTCGGCGAAGCCTGGTCCGCTTGGCATTCGGAATTCATTAACCGCCCCCGCGCCAATCCAAACGTCACCTAGGCTGTCTACCGACAGGCCAACCACCGGGCGGAACGGACCGAAACTGACAGGAAGGTCATGGCGATAATAGACCTCGCCCCCAACCGAATCTGCTTCGAAAATCAGGCTACCTGCTGACACTGTATGTCTGGCAATCTCGATGGCTGGTTTAACGCAGCCACGATCGCAGTGATTGACCCACATGTCGATCAATCCGGTAAGTAGAAACAATATTGCCAGTGTGCCGTCCATGGATCCCTCGTTTATTCCCAAAGGCTTAGCGATTTAGGCGGGCCGTGTCACCAACCGCATGCCAGCATCGCAAATAGTAGCAGGTTTTTTGCCGATTGCGCTTGAGCTTCCCAATTCATAGGCCTATATACAGCACACTACTGGCGCGGGATGGAGCAGCCCGGTAGCTCGTCAGGCTCATAACCTGAAGGTCGTAGGTTCAAATCCTACTCCCGCAACCAAAAAACGCCCGTAATCTCAATGAGATACGGGCGTTTTCCTTTTTCTGAGCTCGGAAAACTCTGATTTTGGGGTGGTTCACGGTAAGCCGTTGTAATATCATAATATTCTGAATTATTCTAAAGTGTTCACTTATGTCCATGGCACATGATTGGCACATGGTGGCACATGAAATGGGCGATTTGTTCTCTTTATGTCCACTGTTGATCGATGGGTTTAGGAAGCGGATCAGGCCTAATCCAATGGGTGGTGTCGAGGTTTGGGGTCAGCTGTCGTATTAATGCTAGCGCTGCAATAGGATAGTCGCGCTTTGATGGCTGCACACAGATCTCTACAAAACAACGAATAGACGCAGTCGTTTGCTCTGTAGAACCATTCTTGGAACCGACGTAGCCACTCAATGCCACAGCTCACTTACCCCAACAAATCTCCGGCGATCGTATCCATCGCAGCTTTGTGAGATTCGTCTGGGAAGAGGTGGCCATACCGATCCATTGTTACTGACAGACTACTATGCCCGGCGTAGGTTTGGATAGCCTTAGGTGGCAAGCCTTGCTCAATCCAAGAAGATACTGCGAAGTGACGAAGGCTATGCCAGTTTATACCAGATACAACCGCAGCCTCTAAAGCAGGCCGATAGTGCCTCTTAATGTGGTTGTCGTGCCTCGTATGGCTGCCTTTGGAGTTCGGAAAAACAAAATCGTTTTGTTCTTTGAAACGACTTCCGATTTTGTGCTCCTTCAATGATTTTACGAGAGCATCGGAAAGGGGAATGGTTCGTACACCAGCTTTACTTTTTGTAGGCCCCTCACTTCCATAGGCATCAATGCGACGGCGCACATGGATTTCGTCCCTATTTAAGTCAACATCATCCCACCTTAAGCCCCACTGTTCCGATGCGCGTAAGCCCGTCAGCGCAGCGAACATAATTTTGAGCTTTAAGTCTGAATTGGAGTTCTCCAAGATTGCCATTAGATCTGGCTTCGACGGCGGAATGACTTTTTTCGCGCCTTCGTCCCGAGGCCCAATTACCCTGACGCCATGCGCTACGTTCGTTGCGACCCAATCTTTGCTGATTGCGAAGGCGATGGCTGCGTGAAGGGTTGAAAGAATTTTACGTGTCGTAACAACTGACACCCCCGAGTTTCTTAACGCGTCTCGGAAGTCACCGACGCCTGATGTCGTAAGTTGCGACAATTTTCGCGCGCCTAAGCCATGTCCAGCGTGGAGGATGTGGTTGTTTATGTGCCCCCTGTAGACGACCAGCATCTTTCGGGTCATGCGCTCATTGCGCTGCATGCGGCCCTTGCAGTGTTCAAGAAACTCAGTGCACAGCTCCTCAACCGTAATCCTAGTGGCATCGGCTCGATAGATGCCTCTGGACAGCTCTCCCTCGATTTTGATGCGGAACTGATCGGCTTCCCGGTATTTCGTAAACTGCTTGCGCTGACGACCGCCCTTGTTATCAATCCAATCAACAATGAAGGCGCGGCACTGCCTGCCCTGGGGGTTGCTCCATGTGCGTTTTCTTACTTTAGCCATTGCTGCTCTCACTTTGTCGTAGGCTAGGTGTCATGGCATCATACCTCGCTCCACTCTCTTCGAGCCTGTGTTCCCGTGTTTGGTGCAACAATACTCTGGCCGGGGCCCTCGCCTCTTCGGTCGCCAGAATATCTTTCGGCATTCGCTGAGGCGGCATTGATGAATGTTGTCGACCTGCTTTGCGTTGATGACTGCAGCGATAACATAGGCACAATATGCGGTTGCAGACGGAATGACATAAGCGAGCCAGACCACAGATTCACCCTGCTCGATGGAGAATACACGGCGTTCCTGAACTCTAACTAGGTATTCATTCAGCTGATGGGAGTTTTCGCGGGAAAGGGCTTTGTTCCTCGATAGTTCCAAAAAGCATTTTCGCGCAAATTTATGCGCCTCACCTAAGCTTTTGTTGAACTCTTCAGGTCCGTCTGGGCAGTTCCTCCGTCCCCACCCCAGCCACCTTTCCGGGGTCACATTCTCCGTCTCTTCGTTGGCGAAGCCAATGACATCTCGAATTAGAGTGTCATTCTCAGTGTCCATCGTCTTTTCATCGGAACGATGGAAATATCCCTTCACGCCGTCACTCTCGACGTACTTCAGATGTTTGTTAAGTCGGATCGCTCTTCCACTCATTGTCGATACCTTTGTCAATAATGGGGACTACAACTATCGACATGGGGGGTGTACGTCAATGGATAGGATCATTCACCTTATGACACGAGGAGCTGGAAATGGACAAAAGCGAAACTTTTGCGACCTGGATGGCGATACTCCAAGGTCGCTTCGGCCCTGATCGAGTTGTCGTCTCTATCCCCGAAGGCGGGGCTGTTATTGGTTTGGGGCGAACGGCGTCCTACACGGCAGCGAAGCGAGGGGATTTGCCGACCATTAAGATCAACGGGGTGGAGAAGGTGTCGATCGTTGCTTTGGCCCAGAAGCTTGATGAGGCCAGCAACACCGAGAGCGAACGCTCGGATGCGGGGTGTTCGTCATGACGAACAGATTTTCCGAACCTACGGATCAGCAACCGGAGACACACCAGCGGACGTGCCATGGAAATGCGACCCACTCTCCTCAAGCCGTAGGCGCATGGTGCCCAATTGGAATGCTCGTTTCAGCTGGAGTGACACTCGCAACTAAAAACAGGCTCGACGATTGTTATGATGAAGGCCGCAAGCAAGAGTGGCAATTCGGTGAATAAGCCCCTTGCCCTTGTTCAAATCGATGACCTGTCCAGGCATGTCTGCTCGACGCTCCGCCGTTGCCCATGTCGGTTGGGGAATAGCTTCATCGAAATGACTGGTGGTCTGCTGAGGCACTGCCTGCGCAAACATCTGGCAGGTCAGGCAGCGCATCCTGGCAACTCCAAGATGGCCAAAATGGGTAACTGCTCTGACCGGCAAGCGCGGCGGAACTTGCGTCAGCTTGAAGCGTGGAGTGTTTTGATCCCCTTCTCTGACAAGAAGGGTGGGCGACGCGCGACCCGCTACTGGCTCGATCTCATCGCCTTGAAGCGCGCGATGGTCTTGGCTGGGTGTAACCCGAGCCGTGAGTTGGTCGAGAAGATCGATGCCGTCTCTGATCTCTTGAGGACGGACATCAGGGCGGACATGAGGCCGGACATGATGTCCGCCGGATATAGTAAAGATACCCCGTCGGCCCCTGCTGGAAACTTCCGTGTCGTTGGAGGCAGTGATGTCTGATCTGTTCAGCACCATGGCGACATCCCAAGCCAGTCAGCCAAAAACCTTACGCCCGCATCAGATCAAGGCGATTGAACTGCTTCGCCAATCCCTGGCCAGGGGGAATAAGCGGGTTGTCATTCAAGGGCCGACAGGTTTCGGCAAGACGTTAACCGCAGCAAAGATCATCGAGGGTGCCCTGACCAAAGGCAACAAGGTGATCTTCACCGCCCCGGCTATCAGCTTGATCGACCAAACTGTCACTGCATTTGAAAGCGAAGGCGTTGTCGACATCGGCGTGATGCAAGCAGACCACCCGCGCACAGATCCGAGCCAACCCGTGCAGGTCTGCTCAGTCCAGACATTGGCTAGGAGGGAGGTCCCTCAAGCTGCGGTGGTGATTGTTGACGAATGCCATATCCAGTTCTCCGTGATTAAAGAGTTGATGGATGAACGCAGTGATGTGGTCTTCATCGGATTGTCTGCAACGCCATGGGCACGAGGTATGAGCGAGCGGTGGCAAGATCTCGTTCTCCCCATCACAATTGAAGAACTGATCGAACAAGGTTTCTTGTCCCGGTTCCGCACATACGCTCCTTACATCCCTGATCTCTCGAATGTCCGCACACGTGGTGGGGAGTATGTCGAGGCTGACCTTGAAGGTGTGATGAGCGGGTCCATTTTGGTGGGTAACGTTGTCGAGACATGGCTGCAGCGCGGTGGAAACCGTTCGACGCTTCTCTTTGCTGTCAATTGCGCCCACGCCAAGGCCCTGCAAGCTGCTTTCGAACGGGCAGGTGTGGCAGCGGGGTACTGTGATGCTTTCACTGACACAGTTGAGCGTGCTCGCATCAAACGCCAGTTTACCGGCGGTGAGATCAAGGTCGCTTGCTCTGTGAGGACGCTCACGACCGGCGTTGACTGGCCTGTCAGTTGCATCATCGATACCGCCCCTACAAAGAGCGAAATGCTCCACGTCCAGAAGATTGGGCGCGGCATGCGTGTAAACCCTGGCACAGAAGACCTCCTGATCCTTGATCACGCTGGTAACAGCCTGCGCCTAGGTCTGGTCACCGACATCCATCATGAACAGTTGAACGAGATAGAGCCGCCGTCAGAACGGAAGCGGAGTAAATCCAAAGGCAAGCTTCCTAAGCCCTGCTCTCAATGTGAGACGCTCCACACAGGCATCCGCTGCCCCGTATGTGGGCACGAGCGATCAGTGAGCAGGGATATTGACGTCGCACAGGGCGATTTGGTGGAGGTTGCTCATCGACTTTGCCCCGCCGAGCGAGAGGATCGCCAGCGGTTTTTCGGGATGTGCCTCTGGTTGAGTAAAGAGCGTGACTATAGCGACGGTTGGGCATCGCACAAGTTCCGGGAGAAGTTCGGAGATTGGCCGCGCGGATTGGATCGCACACCCATCAAGCCCGATCAGGCGTTTCTCAATTGGGAAAAGAGCCGACGGATCGCACGGGCCAAAGCGAAGGCCAAGCAAGCGGGGGCCGCCTGATGTTCCAGCACCGCACAACAGAAATGGCGACCGGCAAGTGGAGGGGCATTCTGCTGGAGTTCGGAGTTCCCGAGGTCGCCCTGCACAACCGCCACGGGCCCTGTCCCCTGTGTGGTGGAAAAGATCGCTTTCGCTGGGACAATAAGGACGGTCGCGGGACCTACATCTGCAATCAATGTGGCGCCGGCGACGGAATGAATTTGGCGATGGAATTTACCGGCTCGAACTTCCCGGAGGCGGCTCGTCGCATCGATCAGATGCTCGGGAATGTCCAGATTGATGTTTGCCAGTCGCGCCAAGGTCTCTCCGCAGGTGAGCGTCGGGGGATGTTGAAAGAGATTTATGGCGCTTCCCGCTCAATCACCCAGGGTGATCTTGTTGATCGCTATTTTGCCAGTCGGCAACTGGATGAACTGATTTATCCAGAGGCTTTGCGTTTTGCACCGTCCCTTCGTGATGGAGAAGGTGGCGTTCGCCCTGCAATGATTGCCTGTGTGGGTGTATATGGCGCGCCACGCTTTGCTTCGATTCACAGGACCTTTTTGAAGCTTGATGGCTCCGGCAAGGCCGAGATGGCAAGTCCCCGCAAACTCACACCTGGTGAGTTACCTCCGGGGGCGTGTGTTGCTCTGTCCCAATACACCGGCGGAACACTTGGGATTGCCGAAGGTATTGAGACCGCCATGGCCGCATCTGCACTCTACGAAATGCCAGTTTGGTCTGCCATCAACTCGACACTGCTGAAAAAGTGGTGGCCGCCTGATGGTTGTTACAACGTCGTCGTGTTTGCCGACAATGACGTCAAGCACGGTGGTCAGGCCGCCGCATACGAACTTGCCCATCGTTTGTCGATCAAGGGGATCGACGTGCAGGTCAAGATCCCAGAGGTGCCAGGCACGGATTACGCGAATGTCTACCAAAACCACCAGAACCAAAAGGAGTGAAAGCCATGAGTAAAGATTGGCCCATGCAATGCCCGGTCGATCCGGAGCTTCTCGAAAGCCTGGCATGCGTTATGAAATCAGTTGCGACTGCCGCCCATCGCCATGGTCCAGAAACCTATGGCCTGTTTTCGAATGCGGTCTTAGGCGAGCGGATCATGCAGATCAGCGATGATCTCGGTGCATTCGAAGGACTGACAGACAATCTCGACGGAGACAGTATCGGGAAGCTTGGCAACCTCATCTCAGAACTCAGCCTTCTCGGCGCTGAGATCAAACTGTTCAGGAAGAGTGCGTGAGGGCAAAGCCAGAGACCATAAACACCTCTTCTGTCCCGTACTATGTTTAATGAGTGTCGCTATAACTCTTGGAGACCCTGAACAATGTCTGAGCTTGACAGAGACAAAGTCACGGGAAAATTCCTCCCTGGCAATAGACTGTGGGAGGCGCGCTCCAGTGCTGGGCCGAAGCCAATGTTCGAGACAGCTGAAGAGCTGCAAGAATGTGTATTGGAATACTTCAGTTGGGCTTTCGAAAATCCGCTTCATGACGTCCGGCCGATGAAGGGAGAAGGCGGCAATATCGAATTGATTAGCGTTCCCAAAATGCGCGCCATGACCGTCACCGGGCTATGCCTTTTTCTAAACATCTCCCGACAAACCTGGGAGAATTGGAAGAGCCGTCGTGCGGATTTAGTGGACATCTGCACCTGGGCGGAAAACTGCATCCGGACACAGAAGTTGGAGGGGGCTGCGGCAAATTTGCTAAATCCCAGCATCATTGCCCGAGAAATTAGTCTCGGCGAAACGACTGAAGCTGGATTAGCAATCGTTGTACGACATACATTTCCCGAACCGGAGGAGCAGAATGAGGGCGATAGCAGCCAAACTGAACAGGACGGTTCATAAGTCGCACTCCCTGCAGAAACAGTGCTTTAGCTTTCATTCCAGCTCTTTCAATTGGTGGCTGATCAGCCGCCGGCTGCAATGCCCTCAAGGCTTGGCGCAGAGCGGTAGAAAAGCTGTAATGTCACATAAAAAGTTGGAAATCGTTTGAGAGCACGTGGGGTAACTTTAGATTGAATAGGCTAGTTGCGTAGTGTAGGGGGTGGGAAACTTGAGGTGGTGAGCATGAAACAGTTAGCTTTTTCGATCTGCACGGCATTTTTTCTGATGTCTTGCTCCGATGGGTTCACAACATTTCCTGTGACAGAGGAAAAGCAGGCCACTCTTGATGACAAGGTGTCGGTCGTTCGTCTCAGTGCCTCCAACATTTCAAATTTTGCTAGCCCGATTGTACAGACGGTTCGGACGAGCCTGCCCTACCAACCCGATTGGGAATACAAGGTTGGTGTTGGCGACATTCTTAACATCATCGTATTTGACCATCCGGAACTCACTTCACCGGCAAGGCCTCAGTTTAACGTCGCCGACACCGGATTCAGCGTGCAGGCTGACGGAACCTTCTTCTATCCTTATGTTGGACAAATTCACGCAAAAGGCCGCTCGGTGCAGGACATTCGTGGTGAACTGTCGCTGAAGCTCGCGAACTACATTCCGGATCCGCAAGTCGAGGTTCGGATCGCTGCTTTCAATTCGCAGAGCACAACCATTGCCGGAGAAGTAAGGTCACCAAACCGCCAGGCTTTGACAACTGTTCCTCTGACATTGCTTGAAGCGGTCAATGCTGCGGGCGGCTTGCGTGAGACTGGAGATCAATCCCGCATCACCCTACAACGAAACGGGCGCAGCTATCGTGTGGATCTGGAAGGTTTCCTAAAGCGCAACATGCGCGGAAATAATCCGATCCTCCGCAATGGAGATATCGTGAATGTGCCACGCCGCCAGACCGCCGAAGCCTTCGTTCTTGGCGAAGTGACTAGACCGTCACCGATCGATCTATCGATTGAGCCTGTCACTTTGACACAAGCCCTCACGCGACAAGGTGGAATCAACCAGGTGCGTGCAGATGCAAGGGGGGTGTTTGTTTTCCGGAAAGTGAACGGCACAACTGTCGTTTACCAGTTGCAGACCAACTCTCCGGAAGGATGGCTGCTTGGGACACGCTTCACGCTTGAGCCATTCGATGTAGTTTACGTAACTCGCTCCCCTCTGCAGCGTTGGAACGATACAATCTCCAGCTTGTTGCCCACCGTAAACGCTGCGACAGCAGTGGATGAGATCGCTAAGTGACGGGAATAAGACGTGTTTGACAGGATCCTCGTCCTCTGTGTGGGAAATGTTTGTCGCTCCCCTTTGGCGGAGCGCCTCCTTCGCAAGGGGTTACCAGACTTAAATGTAAGCTCAGCCGGAATTGGAGCACTGGTTGGGAAACCTGCCGATGAAACAACGGCTTCGGTTGCACATGATCACGGTGTGTGTCTTGCAGGGCATTCAGCACGACAACTATCACAAGAGTTGATTGAGCAAAGTGATTTGGTTTTGGTTTTGGAGCCGGGACATAAACGTGAAGTTACAACCAAATTCCCCCATCTGTCTGGACGGGTCATGCTGCTCGATCAATGGGGTGAGAGAAAAGGCATTCCTGACCCCTACCAAAGGTCACGAGAGTTCCACGAACATGTATTTGAGCTGATTGATCAGGCATCGAAAAGCTGGATTGAAAAGCTGTCGGGTGGAAAAGGCAAAGGTGAATGATGCAAGAGTCTATCGCAAAAGTGCAGCCTATTGACGACGATGAGATTGATCTCCTGCAACTTGTCAGAACCATCTGGTCAGGAAAATGGTTGATTGCTCTATTCGCCACTATTGCGGTGACCATCAGTGTTTTTGCGGCGATCACTATTCCCCCAACCTATCGTGCCGATGCGCTTATGCAGCTGGAAGATCGTGCCGGTCAGATGTCGTTGCCGACAGGACTGAGCGATCTAGTGGCGGATACGCCGCGTAGTGTGACCGAAATGGAAATCATGCGATCGCGGCTTGTGCTGGGTCGCGCGGTGGCCGAACTTCATCTTGACTGGGTGGCTGAGCCCCGCATGGCTCCTTTGATTGGCTACGCGCTAACCAAGTACAACATTCCACTGCCTGGAATAGATGCCCTGAAGCCCTTTGCACGCAGCAATGAACAAATCAGGCTCGATCTTTTGGAGGTTTCACCACACTGGCTGGGTCAGCCGATTGTCGTAGAGAAACTCGGAGAAGACAGTTTCAGCATCGAATTGCCGAATGGAGTGATTGAGACAGGTGTCGTCGGCCAAACACAAAGCCTGCCGGATATTGGTTTTGCCATTCGCGTTGGAGAACTGACTGGTGCAATTGGACGCGAGTTCATTGTCACTCATTTGAGTGAGGCAGCCGCAATCTCAAGGTTGCGAGGCTCGCTCTCCGTTTCTGAACGTGGGCGCCAATCGGGCATCCTCGAAGTGCGCCTTGAAGCCAATAATCGGCAGGACGCCCAAAAAGTTCTGGATGCCGTTACGCGCGCCTATCTTCGCCAGAATATCTCACGAAGTGCCGCTGAGGCAGAAAGCAGCTTGGAATTTGTAGAAGGGCAAATTCCAAGTGCAGAGGCACAGGTGAAAGCGGCGGAGACTGCTTTGAACACATATCGCGAAGAGCAGAAATCCGTTGATATGAGCTTTGAAACTCAAGGCCTTCTGTCCCAGATCAGCCAGCTTGAAAGTCAATTGACCGACTTGGCAATCCGGGAAGAGGAGATCTCTGATCGATATACTCCCAATCACCCAGCGTATCGCCAACTTCTCGACAATCGCCAAATCTTGGAAGAACGCCTGCAAACTCTCCGAGGTGAGATTGGCGGACTGCCACGCACGCAACGCGAAGTCATCAACTTGACGCGCGAACTGGAAATGGCGCAGGAAGCCTACATTCAACTGCTAAGCCGTGCGCAGGAGCTCAGTGTCTTGAAGGCAAGTAACATTGGCAACGTTCGTATTATCGATAACGCTCAATCTGCTCTAAATCCAATTGCCCCACGTAAATCCCTGATTGTGGCGCTTGGCCTTATGTTGGGGCTGATCGTCGGCATCGCCGTCGTGTTGCTTCGGGAAATGACAAAGCGCGGCATTCGTGGCTCAGACGAAATCGAGCAGCTGGGTATCCCTGTCTTCGCAACCATCAATCACACGGACGAGGAAAACCGAGGAAAGCGCAAAAATAGCTGGCCAATTCTAGCGTTGACTAACCCGACGGATCTGGCTGTGGAGGGCTTTCGCAGCCTGAGAACAAGCTTGCATTTCGGCATGCTGGACGCCCCCTCTAAAGCGATAGCTATAACTAGTGCTGCACCGGAGGCAGGCAAGTCTTTCAGCAGTGTGAATTTGGCCATTGTAGCGGCCCAGGCTGGACAGAAAGTATGCCTAATTGATGCTGATATGCGTCGGGGAACGCTACGCAAGTATTTCTCTGTCGACAAAAACACGCCAGGTTTCGCCGAGCTGTTGGCTGGTGAGGTTTCGGTCAAGGATGTTCAGGTTGATGGACCCGTCGATGGATTGGCGTTCATTCCATCCGGCCAATACCCGCCTAATCCATCTGAGCTTCTTATGCGCAATACCTTGGCCTCTCTTGTTGAGGAATTAGATAAGTCGTTTGATCTTATCCTGTTCGACTGCCCCCCAGTTCTGGCGGTAACAGATCCGTTGGTTGTTTCCGGGGCAGTGGGAACCACTTTGGTTGTCCTTAGACACGAAGAGACACAGGCCGAAGAAGTGATGGCACTTCAACGTAGCGTTGAGGTGGCGGGTCACAAGATTTCGGGTGCAATCTTAAACGGTTACGTTTCACGGAATCAGCACAGCTCCTACAGCTACAACTATCGGTATGCGTACGAAAATAGGAGAGATTAATCTCTTCAGGGTCTCCGAATTTCGTTTTCAAGACACATGATGGCCTCCTCAACTTTTGTAATAATACATTAATTTAGATTAATGTGTCCGATCGGATGCAGGTGTCTAATCGATCCGGGCAGGAGGGGATTGCTATTGCAATCTCATATTGAGACCAGTAGTTAAACGTAAGGTAGAGTGTGAGTATTTAATCTTTTATTAACGAATTTACAGTATTGCGCTGGGAGATATTTCGTGGATTTGACGCATTGGGTATTGGTGTTCTTTAGCTCTGTAATTGTGAGCTTTCTAATCTGGGTCACCCGCGCCTCTCACATACAGCTTGCCGTCCGACAGGGCTTGGAGCGCGCTGTTCAAAGCGCCCATACCACACCGACCCCACGCATCGCAGGCCTATCTATTTTGGTTGGTTTTTTGATGACAGTGTTTCTGGTGCAAGGCGAAGCCAAGGCCACCTTGTTGCTACTAGGTACTGCGGCGCTTCCTCTTTTCATTGCGGGTTTTCTTGAAGATCTTGGCTTTGGTGTCTCCCCCGGTTGGCGGCTGTTGGCTGCCTTAATTTCGGCGGGTCTTGCTGTTGCTTTGCTCCAGGCCTGGTTGGATCGCATTGATATGCCGGTAGTTGATGAGGCCTTTATCTATACCCCTGTCGCTATCACATCTACGATTTTGATATGCGCAACCATTGCAAACGCGTTCAACCTGATTGATGGCTTGAACGGATTGGCCGGCAGCATATCCATCCTGTCCGGACTCGGTTTAGCTGCCGTCGCTACGCAGGCAGGCGTTCACGATGTTCAGTATTTCGCATATGCCTTAACCGCATCTATTGCGGGTTTTCTGGTTCTGAACTTCCCGCATGGTCGCGTGTTTCTTGGAGACGCAGGGGCGTATTGCACCGGGTTTCTATTAAGCTGGTTTGCTATTCTCCTATCGAACTCCACTCAGGATTTAACCCCTTGGTCACTGGTGCTGATCCTGTTCTGGCCAATTATGGATACGTTTCTGGCAATCTATCGTCGCCGTAAAACGGGGAAGGCTGCAGGGCTGCCAGACCGGTTACACATGCACCAGCTTGTCATGCGCGCATTGGAGATTTCCTTGCTGGGAAAACAGCGGCGCCAGCTCTCCAACCCGCTCGCAACGCTTATAATTCTCCCCTTCGCTGCAGCGCCCGTACTGACCGGTGTTGTACTATGGAATGATGCCCGCATGGCATTTATTGCTGTGCTGGCCTATCTCATTCTCTTTGCGGGCACCTACTTTCTCGGAATAAGTATCTTCTCGAACGTGAAGAGGCGCCGGGTCATTTCAATCGAAAATTGGCAAAGTGGAGCGGGTACCAAAGCGCCACGACTTCGGGGGGGGGATTCGTCTAAATGGCAAACGTGACTCCTCAAAGCTGGTTTCTAGCCCAGATCAAACCGAATTGTCAGAATGTTGCCAAGCGCAATCTGCAACGGCAGGGGTTTAATGTCTTCGCGCCGATGGAGAGAATTACCCGGCGCCAGTCCGATCGATTTGTAGGGGCCAAACAGCTTCTTTTCCCAGGGTATATTTTTGTGGGTTTCGAGAAGGATTTGTCTCCTTGGAGATCCATCAACAGCACCTACGGCGTAAACCGATTGGTGAGTTTTCGGAGTGGGGAACCTGAGCAGGTTCCGAATTCTCTGATCACTGGGTTGAAGTCTCGATGCGGTGACGATGACGTCATTTACCCTGAGCTGGATCTCACACCTGGCAGCAAGGTGCGGTTCACGTCGGGTCCCTTTGCTGATTTCGTGGCATCGATTGAAACCATCGAACCAGATCAAAGAGCTTGGATCTTGATGGATATGATGGGCAGCACGCTGCGCATGACTGCATCAGCGATGCAGCTAAGAAGCGCCTAGGTGGGTGGTCTGAAGATCGCACGTTAGTTGATACGTTAAGGGACGCACGTTACCGAAACCTTTAGGGACGCACGTTATCGGCGGTTCGAGTCGGTGGGCCATTGGGGAGGGGTGACAAGGCGTCAATTGTGGCCCCGTGCTTTCAAACTCGCATACCCGCTCTTTTCGGGCTGATCCAATCGATAGTTAGTTTGTGATCGACTAGATCGGCCGGGCCTGTGCGAACAAGTGAAAGGGAAGGCATTGCGTAACGGAGGTCTGCTTCTCCGTCCCTTGACAAAAGATACTGCAGTGCAATCCAATATCAAACCTAGGCTCGAAGCAGGCTGCCGCCGAATTGAATCTCCGGTGGAGGTCAGTAGCCTGGAAGGGCGCATTCTTGGCCTGCTAGCGCGAGACAGAGGTCAAAAGCAAAGATTTGTGAGGCGGTTGTCAGTTTGGTGCCTATTCTGCGGTGGCCCGCTGCCTTCCGGAATTGAGCGCCTGATTGCTTTCTGCGGTTACTTAGTTCGTATTGCATTGCACGGCACATATACGGCACATAAATTTATTAAATATAATAATAACAATGAGATACGCAAAATTAATTCAGTCTCATAACCTGAAGGTCGTAGGTTCAAATCCTACTCCCGCAACCAAAAAACCGAATAATATCAAAAGCTTAATTCCCCAGTAAAACACTGGGGAATTAAGCTTTTGCGTTTACGTCAACACTACGTCACCAAAATGGCTGGTGGAGTGGCGGACAGCTTCGCGTGTACTGATTCCATTCGCTTCGCAATGAATATCCAAGAACCAGAATTTGATCCAGGCGTGCCGGGCGACGTTCCCCTAGCTGTGGGTCTTCACTTCTGCCACGCAGAATCCCAATGACCGCTAAGAAGGTGACTTCGAAGACTGGAACCCAGGCTGGAAGTCGTGCACAAACGTGGCACAATCATGATAGGTCGTCGTTGCGGCCTTTTAATAGCCGAGATAATCAAAAATCTGACGGGAATAATACTCGAATGAATGGGCAGTTTGTTATTTCTCTGGATTTCGAGTTGCTTTGGGGCGTTCGCGATCATTCCGACCGGGACAGCTACGGCAAAAACGTTCTTGGAGCGAGGACTGCCGTGCCAAAGATGCTGGAGCTTTTTGCCGAGAATGGTATCAGTGCGACATGGGCGACCGTTGGGTTTTTGTTTTGTGAAACCAAGGAGGAGCTGATGGCCTCTCTTCCTAGTGAACAGCCGACCTATTCGAACCCGCGTCTTTCAAACTTTTCCTACCTAGACGAAGTTGGCAAGGATGAGCGCTCCGACCCGTATTATTTCGCGCCATCTTTGATTTCGGAGATCCAGCAGACGCCGGGCCAGGAAATCGCGACGCATACGTTGTCCCACTATTACTGCCTTGAAGATGGGCAATCACTTTCTGCCTTTGAGGCTGATATTGTAGACGCAAAGAAGCTCGCTGACGCACGCGGTATCGAATTGCGCTCGATCGTGTTCCCGCGCAACCAGTTTGCAGTGGAGCATCTTGTAGTCTGCGCCAAGCACGGCATCACCCATTATCGCGGGAACCCCAGCCCTTGGGCATACCGAGCGGCGAAGGCCACCGAGCAGACCTCGATGCGGCGGGCCCTCAGGTTGCTTGATGCCTATTCCGGGGTGCTTGGGTCACAAGCCTTCGAGGCTATTAGCGGTCAACCAACGGATGTTCCTGCCAGTCGTTTCCTGCGACCTTGCGCAGGCCGTTTGGCCGCGTTCCATCCTTTGCACATTGCCACGATCAAGCGTGGTATGACGGCAGCCGCCCGGGACGGCAAAGGCTATCATCTCTGGTGGCACCCGCACAATTTCGGACAAAACCTCGAGGCAAATCTCGATGGGCTCAGTCAAATCATCAGGCATTTTGCAACGCTGCGCGACCGCTTCGACATGAAATCCCTGACGATGGGAGAGTTTTGATGACCGATCCGATCATCTCCATCGAGCCGCTGAGCGACGAGTTGATGGACGCATATCTGGCGTCAGGCATGGAACGCGGAAAAGCAGGCCGGTTCGCGGTTGAGTGGGCATTTGGCAATAACCCAGCTCCTTTTGCCGTCGCACGACATAATGGTCAGATCGTCGGGATTTCGGGGTACATTCAATCCCGCATGCAGTTTGGGTCGGAAACCGGTATCGCATTTCAGGCGGTGGATTCCTTCGTGTCGGAGAGCATGCGCGGCAAAGGGATATTCACTCAACTGGCCCGGGCCTATGACACGCATGCCACCAGTTCAGGGGGTGACCTCGTCTGGGGGTTTCCAAATGACAATGCCGCACCGGCCTGGTTTGGCAAGCTTGGATGGCACAGCCACGGGCAGGTCCCTTTTTTGATCAAGCCGCTACGCGCTGGTTTTTTCTGCCGTAAATTCCGCCTGCCACTCGACTTCCCGCTGACCCGCGCGCGTGACCAGAACTTGTCTTCTATCGCCGAGGTTGGTGAGTGGGGCGATGCCCTTTGGCACTCCGTTGCACCGACTGTTGGTGTGGGCACAGTTCGTGACCGAGCATTTCTGAACCATCGCCTCTTCAATGCCCCACAAGCCGAGCAATATCGGGTCGTGGCGTCTCCCGATCAAACTGCGCCGTCCATTGTTGCCACACGGGAGGCGAAAAAGCATGGGGGACGGATTGCCTATGTGATGGAGGCGTTGGGTGGATCGTCTCTCGAACCACTGGTGATGTCCGAATTGGGACGCCTTGCGTCGCGAGGTGTCGAGCTGGCGCTGGCTTGGTCGTTTCCATGGTCTCCGAACTACAGCACCTTGCGCAAGGCGGGTTTCATACCCCTGCCGGAACGTCTGCGCCCTATCCACATCTGGTTCGGCAGCAGACCAAAGTCTGGCCTGGCCGCGCCTGCCGACCAGCAGGGCCAATGGTATCTCAGCTATCTCGACAGCGATACGGTGTGATCTTTGAGTAAGTCTTCAATCTCGGCGACTGGCGTCCTTACGCGCATAGGAAAGGCAGCCCCATGCATATTTTAATGACGGTGAACGCCGCCTGGAACATTTGGAATTTTCGGCGACCGTTAGTCGACGCCCTGTCTGCTGATGGTCACCGGATTACGGTTCTGGCACCGCCGGACGATTCTGTGGTCGACCTCGAGCGGATCGGCTGCCGCTTTCTGCCGCTGGAGATGAGCGTGAAAGGCCTGAATCCGATTGAGGACCTGAAACTGCAGCGCAGGCTGAAGCAGATATTCAAAGAGGAACAACCGGACGCCATCCTGAGCTTTACGATCAAGAACAACATCTTCGGGGCTCGGGCTGCGCGCGCGGCCGGTGTGCCCTTCGTTCCGAACGTGACAGGGCTGGGCACCGCCTTCCTGTCGGGTGGGCTGTTGCAGACCGTCGCCGAGCAGCTCTATCGCCGCGCCTTTGGCAAATTGCCGATAGTCTTCTTCCAGAACGAAGACGACCGGGATCTCTTTCTTGACCGCAAGCTTGTGCGCGCGGATCAGGCCCTATTACTGCCCGGATCAGGCATTGATCTGGTCCGCTTTACCGCCGCGGAAATGCCGTCCGCCGACGCCCCGCCCGTATTTCTGATGATTGCCCGGCTCCTGCGCGATAAGGGCGTGATGGAATTCGTAGAGGCGGCACGGCTGATCAAGGCGCGCCATCCAGAAGCGCGCTTTCAGTTGCTGGGGGCAACAGGTTCGGAAAACCGCAGCGCCATCGACAATGCGACGGTCGAGGCCTGGGTGGCCGAGGGCGTGGTGGAATACCTCGGGACCACCAGTGATGTGCGCCCGGCGATTGCCGCTGCGTCTTGCGTCGTCCTCCCCTCCTACAGGGAAGGTGCGCCGCGGACGCTGATTGAGGCGGCGGCCATGGCACGATCGCTCATTGCCACCGACGTGCCGGGATGCCGCGCGGTCGTCGACACGGACGTCTCTGGCTTTCTGTGTGAGGTGCGAAACTCTGACAGTCTGGCCACGGCGATGGGGCGGTTCCTTGCGCTCTCCCCCGATGACCGCGCTGCCATGGGACAAGCCGGGCGCGCCAAGATGGAACGCGAGTACGATCAGACCTTGGTCGTCGCAGCCTACCGCGAGGCCCTCGTGGTTCTCACCGGCAACCGGTAGAGAAAGCAGCAATGGACACAGTTTTCTTCATTGCGTCGAAGCTAATCGGGGCACTCCTGCGCCCGGACACCTGGATCGTTATCGCATTGGCATGCATCGTACTTGCGTTGATCCTGCAACGCAGGCGTGTCGCACTTTGGATCAGCAGCATCACCCTAGGCATGCTCGTCGTGTTGAGCGTCCTGCCCCTCGGAGACTTCCTGCTTCAGCCCATTGAGCGGCGCTATCCAGCCAACCCAAGTCTTGACGTTGTCGATGGCATCATTGTGCTTGGCGGTGGCGAGGACGCCCGTGCCAGCGCCTATTGGGGCCAAGTGCAACTGAAAGAGGGCGCAGAGCGTTTCACGGCCGCCAAGGAACTTGCCCGACGGTTTCCCGAAGCACAGCTCCTCTTCACCGGCGGCAGCGGGGCTCTGCGCGATCTGGCGGGCGCAGCCACTTCAGAGGCCTCCATTGCCGAGCGTTTCTTTCTCGCGCAGGGCATTGCGCCTGAACGCCTGCTGCTCGAGGGCCAATCGCGCAACACCGCGGAAAACGCCCGTCTCAGCCTGACACTAGCCGACCCCGCCCCGGATGAAACCTGGGTTCTGGTTACCAGCGCCTTCCACATGCCGCGCGCTATGCGCAGCTTTGACGCCGCTGGCTGGGATGGCCTTGTGGCCTGGCCGGTCGATTATCGAACGTCAGGGTTTGGGGACCGCATCGGCTGGGATCTCACCCAGAACCTGTCTGTCCTGAACACCGCAATCCGCGAGCATGTTGGCATGCTTGCTTATCGTTTTACTGGTCGCTGACCCAGAGGCATTCGACGAAATAGCCTGCGGAACATGCGTCCTGAGAAACGCGCCTATCTAGCTTTTGAGTGCTCAAACACAGTGCACATTACTCAACCGTTACCGACTTCGCTAGATTTCGAGGCTGGTCGACATCGGTCCCACGCGCAAGAGCGGTATGGTACGCCAGCATTTGCGCTGGCACCGCATATATGAATGGAGAAATGAAAGATGGCACTGAAGGCAGCGTGATGGCGTGTTCTGATTGTCCGGCCTTATCGTGACCTGCCTTGTCCGACAGAAATATGATCTGGGCACCGCGTGCCATAACTTCCTGCATGTTTGATACCGTCTTGTCGAACAGGCTATCACGCGGAGCAAACACCACAACTGGCATATCTTTATCGATCAATGCGATCGGGCCATGCTTTAGTTCCCCAGCGGCGTAGGCCTCGGCATGAATATAGCTGATCTCTTTGAGTTTAAGAGCGGCCTCGAGTGCAAGCGGATACATCAGACCGCGACCCAAGAAAAGAACATCATCATGGCTTGCGAGCGTTTCCGCGATACGTCGATAGTCTTCATCATGATTCAGCGCCTGTGTCATATACTCAGGAACGCTTTGAAGTGTTGAGATGTGCTGGCTACAAGTTACGGCGTCGAGTTGCCCGCGATCCATTCCTGCCTTCAACGCAAGAAGCGCGAGAACAAGGAGTTGCGCCGTGAAAGCCTTGGTTGAGGCCACCCCGATTTCTGGGCCCGCGTGCAACGGCAATGGCGCGTCTACTTCGCGTGCAATAGAAGAGGTCGAAACATTTACCACAGCGATGGTCTTTGCAACGCGATCTTTTACATAGCGCAGCGCTGCCAGCGTATCGGCGGTTTCTCCGGACTGGCTCACGAAGACAACCATCGTTTTTTTAGTGAGAACCGGAGTGCGGTATCGGAACTCCGAGGCCAGATCGATCTCGACGGGTACACCCGCAATCTCTTCGAACCAATATTTCGCGACATGGCAGGCATAATGCGCGGTTCCACAGGCCACCATAATCACCCGGTCTGCGTCTTTGAAATCAACAGCTTCTGGTAATTCAATTTTCTTAAAATCTGCGCTCAAATAAAAGCCGAGTGATGCTTGAAGGACTGCAGGTTGCTCTGCCATTTCTTTGGCCATGAAGTGCCTATGGCCTGATTTATCAACCCGCGTGTTCTCAACAGCGACACGCGTGACGGGACGAGTCACGATCTTTCCATGCGCATCGTGAATGATGACCTGGGTGCGCGTAAGCGCCGCCCAATCTCCCTCCTCAAGATAAATCAACTGATCTGTCAGCGGCGCCAGTGCGATCGCGTCCGAGCCAACATACATTTCGCCATCACCGATGCCGATCACCAAAGGTGAACCACGCCGCGCAGCGATCATCAGATCCTCTTCTCCCTCGAAAAGAAATGCGAGCGCAAATGCGCCGTCGAGCCGCGCCAATGTTGCGCGCGCTGCATCAAGCGGTGACATTCCCTGTTGCATGAAGCTACTGGCAAGATGCACGATCGTTTCGGTATCGGTTTGTGAGGTGAATTCTGCACCGTCCGCCCTCAATTCATCACGCAACGCGCGGAAATTTTCGATGATGCCATTATGAACGACGGCAACACGGCCAGCATGATGTGGATGCGCATTGGCCACCGATGGGCCACCATGAGTTGCCCATCTTGTATGGCCAATACCAGCTTTACCTTTCAGTGGTTCATGAACGAGCAGATCGGACAGATTGATTAGTTTGCCGAGAGCACGACGGCGTTCTACACGACCATCATCAACAGTAGCGATACCTGCGCTGTCATAGCCCCGATATTCCAGCCGCTGCAAAGCGTCGAGAATGATTGGGGAAACTTCGTGCTTACCGAGAATGCCGACGATGCCGCACATAGGCTCTCCTTAGGAATGTTTTCTGGTCTCTGCGCCAGTGTCTGCCTATAGCGTTTGAAAGCAGGGAACCATATCTGAATGAGTTGAGTGATTTATTAGCCTGCCCGGATATGCTCCGCACTGACTGCAACGCGGGTCTGTCCACCCATGATGTCCATCAGCACCCAGACGCGCCGGTCCGGTGCCACGGACTCGATTGTGGCAATCACATCCGCAAACGGCCCCTTGGTCATCGTCACCTCGTCGCCGGGCTTGAGAAGCTTCGGGGGCAGCATCTTGCCCTCCTGATCGCAGCGCAGCATCAACTGGCTGACCAGATCAAGCGGGACAGGCGTTGGCTCCTTGCCAAGGCTGACGATGCGCGTGATGCCATAGGTGGAATTGACTGCGCGCCAGCGCCCCTGCAGCATATCGAGGGCCACAAAAAGATAGCCAGGGAACAGCGGGCGCTTCTGAACGGTGAACTTGCCCCGGACGCGCGTGGTCTCTTCATGAAGCGGCAGGAATGTTCTAAACCCTTGCCGGACCAGATTGCGTTCAGCGATCCTGTGGCTGTTGGGTTTGAACTGCGCCAGAAACCAGGTCGTTCCGCTGTCGTGATAGCTCATTCAGGCCCCCTCGCTCAATTCTGAGCGGACGTTGCCTTCAAATTCACCCGCGTTCAACCCCGAACTTTCTGCGACTGCGAAAGACCTTGATGCGCCTCGTCAGCTTATAGCAGAAACCTATTGAAAAGATGAGATAAAAGACACTCACGGCTTGATAGCCTGCGAAACCTACGCAAACGTCACCCCGACTTGAAACGCGGGGAGAACAATACCTTGGACGGTGGGAGTGGCAAAGTAACAGAGTTCCGGGCAGCGCAGTACGTGCGCATGTCGACCGAGCATCAGCAATACTCAACCCACAACCAGGCCGATAAGATCCGCGAATATGCAGACAAGCGCGGCATCGAGATCGTGAAAACCTATGCGGATGATGGCAAAAGCGGCCTTTCGATCGGCGGCCGCGCCTCCCTGCAGAAACTGATCTCGGATGTCGAGTTGGGCGTGGCGGATTTCAACGTCATTCTGGTCTATGACGTCAGCCGCTGGGGCCGGTTTCAGGATGCTGATGAGAGCGCCTATTACGAATACATCTGCAAACGCGCCGGGATAAACGTCGCCTATTGCGCTGAACAGTTTGAGAATGACGGCTCGCCAGTTTCGACCATCGTTAAAGGCGTCAAGCGCGCCATGGCGGGCGAATACAGCCGCGAGCTGTCAGTCAAGGTGTTTGCAGGCCAATGCCGTCTGATTGAGCTGGGGTTCCGCCAAGGTGGAGCGGCGGGCTTTGGTCTGCGCCGGGTGCTGGTCGATGAGCGCGGCACCATCAAGGCTGAGCTGAAGCGCGGCGAGCACAAGTCGCTACAGACTGATCGCGTCATTCTGATGCCCGGGCCCGAGGAAGAAGTGGCGTGGGTCAACAAGATGTATCGCTGGTTGATCGACGAAGATCTGAGCTTTCGCGAAATTGCTGACCGGCTCAACGAGGCAGGGATTGCCACCGACCACGAACGACCCTGGACATCGGGCACGGTGCGCACGGTTCTGACCAATGAGAAATACATCGGCAACAACGTCTACAATCGCAGCTCCTTCAAGCTGAAGAAGCTGCATGTCGATAACCCGCCCGATATGTGGGTGCGCAAGGAAGGCGCGTTTGACGGCATTGTGCCGCTGGAGTTTTTCCTGACCGCACAGGAAATCATCACAGCACGCTCGGTGCGGCTGTCGGATGAAGAGCTGCTTCAGCACCTCCAGCGTCTCTATGCCGATGCGGGCGAGCTGTCGGGCGTGTTGATCGATCAGGCGGCCGACATGCCGGGGGCCTCCACCTACCGCACGCGTTTCGGATCCCTGACACGCGCCTATGAGATGATTGGTTATCGCTCGGACCGTGATCAGGAGCGGATCACGCTGAACAAGCGGCTGCGTAAGATGCACCCGGAGATCATTGCCCGCACAGAAGCCGCCATCGCCGCTGTTGGTGGGCAGGTAGCACGCCACCCCAAGACCGATCTGCTTAACATCAATGACGAGTTGCGCGTCAGTCTGGTGCTGGCTCGTTGTCAGCCAATGAATGACGGTCGGCATCGCTGGCGCATCCGCTTTGACCCCTCTCGTTACAAGGCTGATGTCACGCTGGCGATCCGGCTTGATCATGCAAATGAGGCCGAGCTCGATTACTTTCTGCTGCCCTGGCTCGACCTGCCCAGTCAGGAAATCCGCATGTGCAACCGCAACAGCATCGCTTTTGAGGCCTTCCGCTTCGACGATCTCGACTTTTTCTACGGAATGGCCGAGCGGGTCGGCATCTGGAGAAAGCCAAAATGATCCATCACCCCCATCCCAACCCCAGCAAGGAGTACAAACCATGAACGATACGCATGCAGACAGGAGGCTCGCCCATGATGACTGATACACCCGACAGCGTGACCATGGTGCCGATCGAGCGTGTCGAGGTGCTGAACTCGCGCGATCGCAACATGAAAGTGTTCGAGGAGATCGTGGAAAACATCCGCACCATCGGCCTCAAAAAGCCGATCACGGTGACAGAGCGCGACGGCGCGGACGGCAAACCCGCCTTCCTGCTGGTTTGCGGGGAAGGACGATTGAATGCCTTCCGCCTCTTGGGTGAGACGCACATCCCGGCACTGGTCGTGAATGTCAGCGATGAAGACGCCTTCATCATGAGCCTTGCGGAAAACATTGCCCGGCGCGGCCACCGCCCGCTGGAGATCCTCGCCGACATAGAATTGCTGCTGGCGCGGGAATACACCATCGATGACATCATCCAGAACACCGGCCTGTCGCAGAAATACGTGCGCGACATCGTCTTCTTGCTGGAAAAGGGCGAGGAGCGGCTGATCGAAGCCGTTCAACATGGCACGATCCCTCTGACCACCGCCCTCGAGATCGCCCGCGCCAAAAATGATGACGACGATCTGGGCGACATGCTGGAGGAGGCTTACAAGACAGGCCAGCTCAAGGGCCACCAGATCACCGATGCCAAGCGGCTGATCGAGAAACGCCGCGAGAAAGGCCCGAAATCGGCCGCGCGCCCTAAGCTGCCCAATTCCGCCCATTCACTGGTCAAGACCTATCAGAAGGAGGTCGCCCGCCAGCACAAGATGGTGCTGAAAGCAGAACATGCGCAGCAACAACTTCTGCTGGTGGTCCAGGGCCTGAAATCCCTCTTCACCGATGAGAACTTCGTCACCCTGTTGCGCGCGGAAGGGTTGGACAGCTTGCCCAAGTACCTCGCCGAGCGCGTTGAAATCGTCTGAGAAAGGACAAAACCATGACTCTGCATAACACCGTCAAGCCGATCTACCCCGGTGCCTTTCCGCCACCCAGTGCCGAGGAGGATAGCGATCTGACCTATCCCAAGGGGCCATTGAACCTGACCCTCGGCTTTGATCTCGAGACCTACCAGATCCCGCTCGAAGAGCTGATGCCCAGCAAGAAAGTGCCAGATGGTGTCATGACCACCCGCAAGTTCAAGCAGATCGTGTCTTCAATCCGCGAGATCGGGCTGATCGAACCGCTGTCAGTGATCAAGCCGGATGCCGAAGCGCCAGGATTTCTGCTTTTGGATGGCAATCTGCGCGTGCTGGCGCTCAAGGAGTTGGGTCAGGAAACAGCCCCCTGCCTGATCGCCAAGGATTTCGAGACCTACACCTACAATCACCGGATAAACCGGCTTTCAACGGTGCAGGAGCATTACATGCTGCGCCGCGCCATCGACAAAGGCGTCGCCAAGGACCGGCTGGCGCGCGCCTTCAACGTAAACCTGTCGACCATCAACAGTCGGATCAACCTTTTGCACGGGATTTGCCCTAAGGCGGTCGAGTTGCTGCAGGACCATCAGTTCGCACCTGATGTCACACGTCATCTGCGCAAAATGAAGGCTGCGCGCCAAATCGAGGCCGTGGAGTTGATGATTGCCGCCAACAGCATCACCGCCTCCCACGCCGACGCGCTGCTGAAAGCCACCCCGTCTGAGCAACGCAGTGACACCCCGGCGCCGAAACCGGATCAACCCAAGGGTGATCCGCTGGAGCAGATCGTGCGCCTTGAGCGCGAAATGAGCCAAGTCCAGACCAAGTACAAGGATGCCGAGCAGAACTACGGATCGGAGCTGCTGAACCTTGTCGTCGCGAAAGGCTATCTGACGAAGCTGATCGGGAACGATGCTGTGAAATCCTACATCGATCGCCACGCCCCGGAGATTCTTGAACAGTTCGAGTTGGTGGTGAACACGCTCAGCATGGAAGAGGCCCTGCAACAAGAAGCAGCATCAACATCGGAGAACCTGCTGCCGGACGCTGCGGTGGGCCCAGCAGAGGAGGCCAATCAGAGTGACGCACAAGACGGTTGACGGCGGGTCACACCAGAAATCAGCGTACAAGACCGGCGCTTGCCTGTCATAATCAGGCGGTGCCGTCAGATCATCTCTTGCGCCCCCGCGTCCGCTCATTTACGAGCGGCTTATGATCGATGCTACGGCACCGGCGGTGACGCCTCTGGCTTGCGCATCGGCCCCGCGCACTTGTGAAGCGACTTCATCCTATCGACTGCCGTTCTGCAGTCCGGGTGTCATATAAAAATCATATCATTTGAGCAATTCGGGCTTTTCGCGGATGCAGCATTGTGATATCGTTCAAACCTGAACGATTATGCTTAAATTAAAGCAACCCATTCGAAACAGAGCAAACCCGAGAAGAGCCAAGGGCACTTCTTGTGCGGCAGCCTGCGAAAAGGACCCCACCTAATGGCCGGACAGCGCAGTAAAGCGCAAGAGGACGTGCGTTTCCGCGTCCTGCGCCTCCTTCAGGAAAACCCGGAAATGTCCCAGCGTGACATTGCCTCTTCGGTCGGAATTAGCGTTGGCGGGGTTCATTACTGCCTGAACGCGCTGATCGACAAAGGAATGGTCAAGTTGGGGAACTTCTCGGCTGCCCAAGATAAAAGGCGCTACGCATACATCCTGACGCCAAAAGGTCTATCCGAAAAAGCCGCACTCACATCGCGGTTTCTCAAGCGCAAGATGGAAGAATACGAGGCGCTCAAAGAAGAAATTGATGCGCTGCAAAGCGAAATGGAACTGGGTGCCGACATGGCACCTCGTCCACGTAAGTAAGTTTCATGCAAATCCAATTTGAATCAAAGGCCCTCTATCAATGAAGATTGCAATGATTGGCACGGGATACGTCGGGCTTGTTTCCGGCGTGTGCTTTTCTGACTTCGGTCATGAGGTCACATGCGTGGACACCTCAGCTGAAAAAATAGCCAAGCTGAACTCCGGAGAGGTTCCAATCTACGAGCCTGGTCTCGATATTGTTATGGCGCGCAACGTTGCTGCGGGACGCCTACAGTTTTCCACGGAAACAGCCGCTGCTGTGGACGGTGCCGATGCGGTGTTCATCGCAGTTGGCACACCTACACGGCGTGGGGACGGCCATGCTGATTTGACCTATGTGATGGCTGCTGCAGAAGATGTCGCCCGCGCTCTGACCGGATATGCGGTCGTTGTGACCAAATCAACGGTTCCGGTCGGCACCAATCGGCGTGTGGCCGATGTGATCCGGCAAACGCGCCCAGACTCCGATTTTGACGTGGCCTCCAACCCCGAATTCTTGCGTGAAGGCGCCGCAATTGAGGACTTCATGAAACCTGACCGTGTAGTTGTCGGTGTCGAAACCGATCGCGCCAAACAGGTCATGGGAGAGATCTACCGGCCGCTATTTTTGCGGGATTTTCCGATTATCTACACCGATTTGGAAAGTTCCGAATTGATTAAATACGCAGCCAATGCGTTCTTGGCGACAAAGATAAGTTTCATCAACGAGATCGCGGCGCTCTGTGAGCGCGTGGGCGCTGACGTAAAGTCTGTTGCCAAAGGCATGGGGATGGACGGACGCATCGGAAACAAGTTTCTGCATGCGGGCCCCGGATACGGAGGATCATGCTTTCCAAAAGACACGTCTGCACTTGCGCGCATCGGACAAGAGCACGGGATGCCGATGCGCATCACGGAAACCGTCATCTTGGTAAATGATGCAGTCAAGCGGCGCATGCTCGATAAGGTGATGGAGCTATGTGACGGCACCGTCAACGGAAAGCAGATCCTTGTTCTCGGTGTGACCTTCAAGCCAAACACAGACGACATGCGTGATGCGCCAGCTCTCACAATCGTGCCCGCGCTTGTTGGTGCCGGGGCAAAGGTTCGCATTGTCGATCCGCAAGGCAAACGCGAAGGTGAAGCTTTGCTACCAGGTGCATCCTGGCACGAGGATCCCTACGAGGCCGCTATCGATGCTGAGGTGATAATCATTCTAACCGAATGGAATGAATTCCGGGCGCTGGATCTCAGCCGCTTGGCAGGCGCAATGACGTCACCAAAAATGGCGGATTTGCGCAACATTTACGAAGAAGCGGACGCAGTCGCGGCCGGGTTTAGCGCCTACGCGAGTGTTGGGCGATGAAAGAAAGTAACAATATGCAACGCGTTCTAATCACAGGCACCGCCGGGTTTATCGGTTTCCATCTTGCGAAACTGCTGCTTGCCGAAGGGTTCATCATCCACGGCTTTGACGGGATGACGGATTACTACGATGTGGCGTTGAAGCAGCGGCGCCATCAAATGCTGCTGCAGAACCCGAACTTCGCAGCCAGCGAAGGCATGCTTGAGGACCAGGCGGCCTTCGACCGTGTGGCGGATGAATTCGCGCCGGACGTGATCGTCCATCTCGCGGCCCAAGCAGGCGTGCGCTACAGCCTTGAGAACCCGCGGGCTTACCTCGACAGCAATGTCATCGGTACGTTCAATGTGATGGAGGCCGCGCGTCGCCTCAAAGTCCAGCACCTGATGATGGCTTCGACTTCCTCCGTCTATGGTGCGAACGTAGAAATGCCATTCATCGAGACCGAAAAAGCTGACACACAGCTGACGATTTATGCTGCCACCAAGAAAGCCTCGGAGAGCATGGGGCATGCCTATGCCCACCTCTACGATTTGCCGACCACGATGTTCCGGTTTTTTACCGTCTATGGACCGTGGGGGCGGCCAGACTTGGCCCTGTACAAGTTCGTTGATGCCATGCTCGATGGTCGTCCGATTGATATTTATAACAATGGCGATATGTACCGCGACTTTACCTACGTCGATGATCTGGTGCGCGCGATCCGCCTGCTGATCGACGCGGCCCCGGTGCGCCCCGAGGACGGCGTGGTTCCCGAAGGCGATAGTTTGTCGCCTGTTGCACCCTACCGCGTGGTGAACATCGGCAACTCCGACAAGGTACGTTTGCTGGATTTTGTCGATGCCATCGAGGACTGCCTCGGCCAAAAAGCGGACCGGAATTACATGGGCATGCAAACCGGCGATGTGCCCGCGACATGGGCCAATGCAGATCTGTTGAAAACATTGACCGGCTATCGTCCCCAGACCGATTTTCGTGATGGCATCGCGAAATTTGTGGACTGGTATCGGGAGTATTCTGGAAAATGACCACTACTGAAATCCAAATTGCAGCTTACTCAGCTAAGCGGAAACTAGGTACACTGGAAGTTGGCCGTGGCTTGGCGGCATTAGCCGTGGTGGCACATCATGCGAGCATTTCAAGCGACGCATTCACCTCATCAGATCACGCGAGCATGTTCCACTTTGGACTATATGGGGTCGACTTCTTTTTTGTTCTGAGCGGCTTCATAATTTATCATATCCATCAGAATGACTCGAGAGAGTATGGCGCAGCGCGACGCTTCCTCAGCAAACGTATCCGACGGATCTACACGCCCTATCTGCCAATCACATTTGCCTTGATCGCCTCCTATTTGCTTTTCCCTGGTCTGTCTCAGGGGGATCGAGAATGGGGTTGGTTTACTTCGCTTACATTGATGCCGTCGAATTCTCCGCCAGCGCTGTCAGTCGCTTGGACGCTGACTTTCGAAATGGTTTTCTATCTGTTCTTTCTTTCTTTCTTTGTGACCCGATACTTTTGGCACATTGTCTGTGCATGGGTCGCTCTGGTGCTCGGTGCCGCAGTGCTTAACGTGGATGAACAGCTCTCAAATCCTCTCGTGAGGACAGCGCTTCATCCACTGATCCTTGAGTTTGTGGCCGGCATGGTAGCTGCGCATCTGTTCGGTAGAATATCCCCAGCGCGATGGTGGGTACCACTATGTCTGGGCCTTTCGGGAGTAGTGGTATTTTCTCTTTTATACGATCCCCATCGTGTCGTGCTGGGTATCGCTTTGGCCCCAATGGTGCTTGGCTTAGCTCTCTTTGAACAGCGATACTCGTTTAGATTATCCAATTCGTGGGCATTGCTTGGAGCATCAAGCTATGCGGTTTATCTCATCCACAACCCGCTACAATCGATCATCGCACGTTTTTTTCAGGCCTACGATATTTGGTCTCTAACATTTGCGGCATGCGTCCTGATCAGCCTTGCTGCCGGTGTTTTCTACCACCTCATTTACGAACGCCCGATACTGCGCACTCTGTCCCAAAAGCAGCGCGCAAGGGTGCCCACAAGCACATAGGAATTCTATAGGGTTGCTAAATTGAACATGAATAAGACAATCGCTGTTATTGGCCTTGGCTACGTCGGCCTTCCGCTTGCGGTGGAGTTTGGCAAGGTCCGACCTGTGATCGGCTTTGATATCAACCAAGGCCGCATTGATGCGCTGCGCAATGGTAGCGACAGCACACTGGAAGTTTCCGGGGATGAGCTTCGTGATGCCGCGCATTTGTCTTTCACGACCGATCCGGCGGGTCTGGCTGAGGCGAACATCTATATCGTCACGGTCCCGACGCCGATTGACGCGCACAAACGCCCAGATCTTGCCCCACTGGTCAAGGCTTCTGAAACTCTGGGCAAGGTTCTGAAGCGCGGCGACATCGTGATCTACGAATCCACCGTCTATCCCGGCGCCACAGAAGAAGACTGCGTTCCGGTGCTGGAGCGCGTCTCGGGTTTGACCTTCAACAAAGACTTTTTCGCTGGGTACTCCCCTGAACGGATCAACCCAGGCGACAAGACCCATCGTCTGCCTGATATTCGCAAGGTAACGTCTGGATCGACGCCAGAGATCGCCGAAGAGGTAGACAAGCTTTATGCCAGCATCATCACCGCTGGAACCTACATGGCCGAAAGCATCCGTGTGGCCGAGGCAGCAAAGGTTATCGAAAACACGCAGCGCGACCTCAACATCGCGCTGATCAACGAGTTGGCAATCATCTTCAACAAGATGGGGATCGACACCGAAGCCGTGCTGAAAGCGGCCGGGACCAAATGGAACTTCCTGCCCTTCCGGCCCGGCCTGGTCGGCGGACACTGTATAGGGGTCGATCCATATTATCTGACCCACAAGGCCGAGGCGATGGGATATCACCCGCAAGTGATCTTGGCGGGGCGGCGCATAAATGACGGAATGGGCGCCTATGTTGCAGGGCAACTAGTCAAGGCCATGCTCAAACGGCGGATCCAAGTCGATGGTGCGCGGGTGTTGGTTCTGGGTTTGACATTCAAAGAAAACTGCCCAGACCTACGTAATACTCGTGTTGTCGACGTCGTGCGCGAGTTGCAGGATTACGGCATTCAGGTTGATGTGCACGATCCGTGGACGAACGTGGATGAGGCGCGCCATGAATACGGGCTGGACCTTGTGCAGACCCCGCAAGATGGCGGCTATGACGGGATCGTTCTGGCCGTCGCGCATGACCAGTTCAAGGCGATGGGGGCGGACGTGATGCGCGGTTTTGGCAAGGCTGACCATGTCCTTTATGACCTGAAGAATGTTCTTGATACGCAAGAAAGCGATCTGAGGCTATGAGACACCCCGCTTTGTCTAAGATCGACGGAGTTCAGCTTTCTCTGCGGCTCGTCCAGCCAGAGGATGCCCCGTATATTCATGGGTTGCGGACGGATCCGACCTACAATGGCCACCTGTCCACCGTGACTGGCACAGTGGAAGATCAGCGCAGTTGGATCGAAGCTTATAGAACGCGTGAGGCCGCTGGTTCAGAATATTACTTTGTGATCGAGCGTAAGGACGGTTTGCGCTGCGGCGTTGTGCGCCTTTACGACATAACCGGTGATCAATTCACTTGGGGAAGCTGGATCCTCGATCATAACAAGCCGCGGAAGGCCGCTTTAGAGAGCGCTGTTTTGTCATTTGGCGTTGGTTTTGACACTCTCGGGCTCGATATGGCGAACGTCGATGTGCGGGTAGAAAACACTCATGCAGAAGCCTTTTATCGCCGTCTTGGTATGACCGAAGCTCACCGGACACAGCAGGATATTTTCTTCATCTATTCGCGGGCGCAGTTTGCAGCAGACAAGCTGGCGCACATGGATGTTCTGCAATCGGGAAGTAACAATGATTGAACAAAACACACCTTTAGCCGGTCATGTGCGGCTCATCGACCTGCCCGTTGTGACCGACCCACGAGGCGATCTTACCTTCATCGAAGGTGAGCGCCACGTCCCGTTTCCGATCCGACGTGTCTATTATCTCTACAACGTGCCGGTCGACGCGGAACGTGGCGGCCACGCACACCGTGATCTGGAACAGGTGGTTTTTGCCCTATCCGGCAGCTTCAGAATGAAAATAGACGATGGTAAAAACAAGTCTGAATATTGGCTGCGCGATCCGCGCAAAGGTCTTTACATCAATCGATTGATCTGGCGTGAAATGGATAGCTTCAGCCAAGGTGCGGTTTGCATGGTTTTGGCATCGCACCCCTATGACGAATCTGACTACTTCCGCGACTATGATGATTTCATGGTCGTGGTAAACGAGGGCGTAAAATGAAAATTCCCTTCCTCGATCTTGGCGCATCCTACCGCGAACTGAAGCCTGAAATCGACACGGCAGTCTCGCGCGTGCTGGATAGCGGTTGGTACATCCTCGGACCAGAGGTTGATGCATTTGAGGCGGAATGGGCCGAATATTGTGACGCCAAACATGCTGTCGGACTGGCCAACGGACTTGATGCGTTGATCCTTGCGCTGCGCGCGCTTGAAGTGGGTCCGGGTGACGAGGTGATTGTGCCGTCCAACACCTATATCGCCACATGGCTGGCCGTTTCTGCAGTCGGCGCTACGCCGGTGCCGGTCGAACCCGATCCAGCCACCCACAACATTGACACGACGCGGATCGCTGCGGCGATCACGCCGCAGACCAAGGTGCTTTTGCCGGTGCATCTGTACGGGCAACCCGCCGATATGGATCCGATCCTGACCCTCGCGCGGCAGCACGGCATTGCGGTGGTCGAGGATGCGGCACAGGCCCATGGCGCACGTTACAAAGGTAAGCGCATCGGCGCGCATGGCGATATTGTCTGCTGGAGCTTTTACCCCGGCAAAAACCTCGGCGCCTTGGGCGATGGTGGTGCCATTACCACAAACCGTCCCGATCTGGCTGACAAGGTGCAGGTGCTGCGTAACTATGGCAGTCGTGTGAAGTACGTGAACGAGGTGCAAGGCGTGAACTCGCGCCTTGATCCGATCCAGGCGGCAGTGCTGCGGGTGAAGCTGAAGCATCTCGACGACTGGACCGACCGTCGCCGGACGATCGCGGACCTCTATACCAAAGGGCTGGAAGACAGCGGGCTGATCCTGCCCCATGTTCCCGACTGGGCCGACCCCGTTTGGCACCTGTACGTCGTTCGCAGCACCGAACGGGATGCGCTGCAACAGCGCCTTGGAGCGGCTGACATCGGCACACTGATCCACTATCCGATCCCCCCGCATATGCAGGAAGCCTATGCAGGGCTGGGCATTGCCGAGGATGATTTCCCCCTCGCACGCCGGATGGCGGATGAGCTAGTGAGCCTGCCGATTGGGCCGCAGATGCCTGCTCAGCAGACGACAGCCGTCTGTAATATCGTTTGTGCTGCAAGTTGACACAGCCTGTGTTCGATAATTCTTGCGGCCTGATCCGTTCCATGGCGTTTATTGGCAACGCGCAAGCAGTCAATACCATGATTTCGATTTCGTCGATGAAAGTGTTGGCAATTCTATCAGGACTTTCCGGCGTTGGCCTGATTAGCATGGTTTGGTGCCGGTCAATTGCGGCACAATCCCTTTACCGCAGTGCTGTCGATCTTCGCCCAGCAGTTCCTAAACGGAAATGATAATGTGGTATTATAGATGATTTATCGCCCAGAGATCGACGGACTACGCTGCGTAGCAGTAATTCCTGTCATTCTATTTCATGCAGGTTTACCTTTGTTTTCAGGTGGTTATGTTGGAGTAGACGTATTTTTCGTGATCAGTGGTTATCTGATCACTTCAATAATTCTATCCGATCTGGAAGCAGATCGCTTCTCAATTAGAAATTTTTATGAGCGTAGAGCGCGCCGCATACTGCCTGCACTAGTTTTTGTTTTGATATTCAGCCTTCCCTTCGCTTACATTTGGATGCTTCCAGGGGAGCTTATCGCCTTTGGTAAAAGTTTGATTGCAACGGTGTTTTTTGGCTCAAACATCCTATTTTGGCGGGAGTCTGACTATTTTGGCGCTGCTGCCGAGCTTAAGCCATTATTACACACTTGGTCTCTAGCGGTAGAAGAGCAATTTTACCTTTTCTTTCCACCGATTTTTGCGTTTCTGGTTCGACGAAGGAAGATGCTGCTTATCCCTACAATGCTGGTGACAATCCTAGCCAGCCTTGCTTTGGCTGAATGGGGCGCGCGCCATGCGCCTAGTGCCACGTTCTATCTGCTGCCAACACGGCTGTGGGAACTTCTCATCGGCTCATTGCTGGCAGTTTATAGTGTTCATTCGGTCCGTCAGGTTCCAAAATTGCTTGCAAACTCTTTAAGTTTTGTTGGACTTTCACTAGTTATGTTGGCTATTTTTGGGTTCAATTCTTATACTCCCATGCCAAGCGTTTGGACACTCGTGCCAGTAGTGGGCACTGCGCTAATTTTAGGATTTGCACACAAACAAACATGGACAGCTCGTTTGCTTAGTATGCCGCCACTCGTCGGAATTGGTTTGATTAGTTATAGCGCTTATCTATGGCACCAACCTGTATTAGCTTTCGCACGAATTCGTCTAATCACTGAACCGGACGGGATTCTACTAATTGGCATATTAGTGCTAACGTTTTTTTTGGCATGGCTAAGTTGGAGATTTGTAGAGCAGCCCTTCCGAGGGTCGTCACCTTTACTTGAGGGAGGCCAGAGCATCGGCTTAGCGACTGTTGCTACAATAGCCATTGTTACCTTAATAGGCGCAACACTTATCATAGGGGACGGTTTAGACGGACGTAGAACACCGTCCGGGAGTAACTTTAGTGATTTTGCAGATTTCGATGATGTCTTAGCTCCTAACTATGGCCTTCACCCCGATTGTGATGTCGGCCAATTCACACTTTCACCCAACTGTCGCACATCAGACGAGCCGGTACTGGCACTTTGGGGTGACAGCTTTGCGATGCATTTAGCGCAAGCTCTTCAAGTCCGCACCTCGTCGCCTTCAATGGTTCAACTGACACTCAGCCAATGCGGTCCTATTCCCAACTTAGCGGCCCAGGGTAGCATCACATCATGGCAAGACTGTCTTGGCTTCAATGACTCGGCGTTGAATTGGATATTGAACCAACCATCTATTAGAACTGTTGTAATTAGCTCTCCTTTCGACCAGACGCTGCGTGACTTGCGGGATCGAAATGGAAACATCATCGCAGATCCGGATGTACGCAGGGACGCAATTTCCAATGAATTGACGTCGCTATCTACTTTGTTGGCTAGCGTCGGCAAGAACTTGATTGTAGTGTCGCCACCTCCAAGAACTGGTGCAGATCTAGGATTATGCTTTGTGCGCAATCATCTGATGGGTAACGCTGTTGACACATGCGATTTCCCCGTCGAGGACCATCACATTTTTAGCTTTGCCTCCCGCCATTTATTACAAGTCGTTTCACAAACAGTACGGGTGGTGTGGTTGGAAAATTTTCTTTGTGAGGCTGGCACATGTCGAGTAACGCTAGACGGTGTTCCAGTTTACAGAGACGTAGGGCATTTGTCGGTTGATGGCTCGACAAAACTTGGAGCAACGTTTGATCTACTCGAATAGTCGATATCGATGTCATTCAATTCTCCTACCTCATATAAACGACAATGATAAATGAGTTTTCAAAATGAATCCCTGCCTCGACGGCAGCGCCGCTTACTTAGGGCTGACATTGACACAGCCATTCGTCGCGTTCTTGGGTCAGGCTGGTACGTCCTCGGGCCTGAAGTCGATGCATTAGAGGAAGATTGGGCGATTATGCGCAGAGTGTTTCAAAAGGTCTTGACGCATTGATCCTAACACTGCCATCGCTAGACATCGGGCCGGGCGACGATTTGCTCGATCCGTCTAACACTTACATTGCTAATTGGCTGGCGGTGACGGCAGTAGGACCGCGATCCGTGCCGGTGGAAAAGTACAACGCCGATCTTTCTAACCGGTCCCGTGTGCTGATTAAATATGGAAGCCGCAAAAATTATGTGAATAAGCTGCAGGGCGTAAACTCTCGCCTTGACTCAATTCAAGCCAATGTGTTGCGGGCAACGCTGCCGGATTTTGACGCTTGGACCGATCGACGCAGGCCGATTTCCACGGTCTATTCCGAGGGGCTGTTGGAAAGCAGACGGCTCTTACCGCACGTGCTAAATCGGGAAAATTCAACTTGGCATCGATACGTCGTCCGCTCACCCGATCGCGATAGATTGAAACAAATACTGGCGAAAGTAGGGATGAGAACGATGAACCAACGCACATTACTTTCCCACACACGGGTGGCGTATGCACGCCTTGTGCCTGGAGCGCTACCACTGGCCTATAAGATGAAAAATGAAGAAATAATCCTGCCTATGGGTCCACATCTTAAGTCTGCCGATGCGGCAAAGGTGGTCATAGCGGTAAACGCGGTGACGGTATGACCGGCCCCTCGTCCTATCGCACGATCCTGCGGTCCTCCTCAATTATCGGTGGCGCACAAGTTATTAACATCGCGGTCGGACTTGTGAAAATGAAATTCGTAGCGGTGTTGCTAGGGCCAGCAGGTGTTGGGCTATTAGGTCTCTATTTGATACTTATGCAGACAGCGTCATCCATTGCGGCCTTGGGAATAGGCAGTGTCGGAACTCGTCAGATCGCGTCCGCCCATGCCTTGGGCGGCGACGAAGCGGTAGGTCGCACACGTCGGGCGCTGTTCTGGGGAACGATGGCGCTCGCACTGATCGGCGCTGTGATATTTTTTCTTTCGAGCGGTTTGATCGCTCGAACGATCTTCAGAGACGAGAGCAAGACTACTGCAGTCGCTTGGCTCTCATTGGGCGTGGCGCTAACGGTTGCGGCTGGATCACAGAGCGCACTCTTGACTGGTCTGCGCCGCATCGGCGATCTGGCGAGGATAAACGTGGGCGCGGGTATCTTGGGAGCAACACTTGGCGTGGTGGCCCTCTGGCTATGGGGCGCTCAAGGCCTAATAGCCATGGTGGTCTTAGCGCCACTTACATCATTTCTCTTGGGCCATCGTTACGTCTCTCGCCTTGGTCCGCCCGCAGGGCCGAACGCGCGCTTTCCCGAAATGTTGAGCGAATGGAAGACGTTGGCCACCCTGGGCTTTGCCATTATGCTCAGCGGTCTCGTAAGCACATCGAGCAACCTTGCCGTCCGAACACTGGTGCAGCATGATCTTGGGTCCGAGGGAATGGGCCAGTTCCAAGCAGCATGGACAATTGGAATGACATATCTGGGCTTTGTGCTTGCCGCAATGGCAACAGATTATTACCCAAGGTTGAGCGCCACAATCAATGACCATGCTAGCGCGACCCGTCTGGTCAACGAACAGACAGAAGTGGCGCTACTGCTGTTTGCACCGGTGCTTCTGGCCATGCTGGGACTTGCGCCATGGGTCATCCAACTACTGTATTCGGCTGAATTTGGGGCAGCAGTCGATGTACTTCGCTGGCAGCTTCTAGGCGATATCCTGAAGGTAATGAGTTGGCCACTTGGCTTTGTTCTGTTAGCTAAAGGGGCAGGCAAAACCTTCGTTGCTATAGAAAGCGTTGCAGCGAGTGTTTTCGTACTGGGCGTCGTAGTCCTGCTGCCAATCATGGGCGTTTCGGCAACGGGCATCGCGTTCCTTGCCTTATATGTGGCGTACCTACCGCTCGTCTGGTGGCTGGCATCGCGAGCCATCCGATTCCGCTGGACACGCGCGGTCAAGATCCAGGGGCTTGCGTTGATAAGTGCCGCGCTGACCATAATGATCGCCGCTTATTGGAGGGAGATCGCAGGTGCCGTGCTTGGGATTACGTTAGCTGCTGCCGCTGCTCTTTGGGCGCTCCTAAGATTGTCGGAAATGTCAGGGGCAGGTGGCAAACTGCGTAGCGTTGTGTTAATAGGGAAACAGGTAAGGCGATGGATAATCAGGTAAAGATAAAGAACTGCGATAGCACTGCGCCGTTATTAAGTACGGAAGATCCCCCACTCGTCACCTTTGCGATCTTCGCTTACAATCAAGAGCGGTACATTCGCGAAGCGGTAGAAGCCGCTTTTGCGCAAAGCTATTCTCCTCTAGAAATTATTCTTTCGGATGATTGCTCCAGTGATCGAACTTACGAGATCATGGAGAGCATGGCAGCAGATTACAATGGAATTCATAGGGTACTACTTAATAGAACTAAAAATAATTGCGGGACGATAGATCACATCTTGAGCGTAAGTAGGCGGGCGCAAGGGGACCTATTTATTGTAGCTGCTGGTGATGATATTTCGCATATTGATAGAGCTATGGAAACCGTGAAGGCTTGGAGGAGTAGCCGAGCCCAAGTCATTCAATCTCATTATGATGAGTTTAATGATGCGGGTGATTTAGTAGCTAAAAATCTCGGTCAAAGAAGATCTGCAACCATACAAAAGTGGTTTAATGGTTGTGATTTTCAGGAGCAGAGTGATTATCTTCCAACCATAATAGGTTGCTCGGCTGCTTATGAAAGGACTAAGCTTGATAAGCTTCCCTTCAATAATAGAAAATGCCTTAACGAAGATGCAATGATGACAATTTTAGGAATTTTGGAAAATTATAAAATTGAAACTATTCCTAAAGTCCTGATGTTTCATCGACGACACCAAGAAAACGTGTCATCTGATGAGAATGCAAGAAGCTTTAAGGGAGTAAAGAGAAATGAATTTATAAAATCTAGGTTTGCACAGTCAACCGTCGACTTCATTGATTACTTTTCTGAATTTCTATTGTTGGAAGGTTCACGTGAGCGAGGGCGTAATTGGTCTATTGTCGCACAAAATTTGCTAAATGATCGAGAGTTTTTGAATCTACATGCAGATTTTTGGAGTCTCCATTTTGTTGGGAGAGTAGAGAGCCTAATGCGCTCAAGAACGTCAAGCGAGGTGCGATTTATTCTGCCTCGATTATTTGGGGTGAACTTTTTTTCCCTGATTAAGTTGACATTTGGTAGGAATTGAAAATGACTGAAGGTCATAGAGTTTACTCTAAGCAAATCGATTTTAGTTCTAGGAATAAAATTTTCGAAAAATTCGATTATATTGAGTATACTCCTAGCGCAAAATATATTAACCGCAAAATCACATTCGTCAGGCTCGGGCTTTCAGTCTCGAATTTTGAGTTGAATTTGATGTTAAGTTATTGGTACCCTATTGTTCTAATGAAGAACCTTTTCCTCCCTTACCTTTCTTTTATGCGGCGCGGAGCAGAGAAGGTTGAAGCTCCTATTGGCAAAATACCAGCAATCATTCACAGTGGCTGGGCGAGCGGTTATTACCATTGGGTAACCGAAACTCTTCCGCGCGCAATTATTTTAAGGGATCGCTTTCCTGATGCATTGCCTCTTATTCCGCTGGACGTGTATGGGCGCTATATAGCAACACTTGAAGCAGTTGGTTTTCAGGAGGTGTTGCCCTACCCTGACCATAAAAATGCAGTATGCGATCGCATCGTGCTTACGGATTGCCCCAAAATATTTGGAACGACTTCCCCAAGCCTTATGTGCCAAGTGCGAAAGGAAGTATTTAAAGGTCTAGGAATAAACACCGCAGATGGAGCTGATTTTGTATATGTCTCAAGGTCAAAGTCGCGCGGTCGCAAAATTGCCAACGAAGATGAGATCATTTCGCTGGTGAAAAGATTTGGTGGTGAGATAATTAATTTTGAAGACTATGATTTTCCTAGTCAAGTTAAGCTTATGTCTTCCTGTAAAGTTATTGTCGGCATTCATGGCGCTGGTCTTACAAATATGGTTTTCATGCCCCCTGGTGGAACAGTCATTGAGCTACTTCCTGTAAGAAATGGTTTGCGCGATTACCGCAAAATTGGGAACTCATTCAAGCATCAAGCATGCTACTGGCGGCTTTCTGAGGCGATGGGGCACACCCATGATTTCATTCTAGGAGAGCCCACTACCTCATGGTTTCAAAGGACAGACATGGCAGATGTAGCGATCTGCCCATCTGATTTCAAATTAGCCTTAATTAGAAGTGGTCTTGTAGAGAGATGACTATTTCGATCATTCTTCCTGACCTCCGCGGCGGTGGCGCAGAGCGAGTCATGCTGGACATAGCCCATGAATTCGCACGGCTTGGGCACGAAGTTGAATTGGTACTCATGCAAGGAGTGGGTGATTATTTGCCCGAGGCGCAGAAAAACTTCACCATCGTTGATCTGGCAATCCCGCGCGCGCGTTCCATTTTCTCTCCGTTGGCACGTTACCTTCGTCGGCGGCAACCTGCGGTGCTGATTGTGGCAATGTGGCCGCTGACTGCCGTTGTCCCGATTATTGCGCGTTTGTCTGGTTATCGGGGTAGAATCTTGGTGACCGAGCACGGTATATTGTCAAAGCAATATGGAGATTGGGGTGTTTTGCACAACCTGATACTGCGTCTGTCCACGTTTGTTGGTTATCGGTTTGCACACTGCCGTGTGGGCGTATCGCAGGGTGTTTGTTTAGATATGTCTAATGTGGCCTGCCTAAAGAGAGATCGTATTGTTACGATATACAATCCAATCCGTCGGGCAATATCCCCCAAAAGCGTGGACGTCAAAGTAGCTAATAGTATTTGGAGGGGGAAGGGGCCTCGCATTCTGACCGTCGGTAACCTAAAGCTTGTAAAGAACCACCCCCTCCTTCTGCGCGCGTTCGCCGCGTTGCCCCTACACGAAGCGCAATTAATGCTGCTTGGGCAGGGTCATAACTTGGCTGAATTGCAGGCACTTTCGGTTGAACTGGGAGTAAGCGATCGGGTAATATTTGCTGGTTTTCATCCTGACCCGTCGTCGTTCTATGCCACAGCTGACTTATTCGTTCTTTCGTCCGACCGCGAAGGTTTCGGCAACGTGATTGTCGAAGCACTGTCTTTTGGCCTACCTGTTGTATCCACTGATTGCCCATCTGGTCCCGCCGAAATCCTTCAAAAAGGGCAGTTCGGTCGTCTGGTTCCGGTAGGAAATGCGTCAGCGCTAGCCTTGGCGATGACGGAAGCGCTGGAAGCCCCAGTTGACCAAAACGCTCTCATCTGCCGCGCGGAAGAATTTGCGCCTGAGATCGCGGCTCAAAAGTATCTTGAATTGTTAGGCTTGACATGATCTCCAGTCTCTACATAACCAGGAACGGTCTGCTTGAACCACTCGGCCAAAGTCAAGTATTTGGTTATTTGCGCGGGCTTTCCCGGGATTATTCCATCACATTGATCACATATGAAAAATCGGAAGACTGGGCCGATACTGCAGCAATAGCGCGTGCCCATGCCGACTGCGCTGCGTATGGGATCCGCTGGCTGCCGCAACGCTTCCGACCGCATCCAAAGATCATTTCCCCCGCACTCAGCATGATGCGGATGATATGGCTTGTCCGGCGCGAAGTGCGTCGTGAGGGGATCAGGTTGATTCACGCCAGATCTTATATCCCAGCGGCAGTCGCATTGGTCGTCAGCCGGATGACTGGAGTGCCATTTTTATTCGACATGCGCGCCCTTTGGCCGGAAGAGCTGATTACCGCTGGCCGGTTGCGGCGTGGGTCATTGATCCACAGCGCCATTGCGGGGGCAGAGCGGGCCTGTTTGGTTAAGTCAGCCGGGGTGATATCCCTGACCCATGCGGCGGTGAAGCATCTAAAATCAGTGTATCCTAGGGAATTGGCCAACCAGCGCCTTGTCGTGATTCCCACCTGCGCCGATCTGGATCGCTTCACGCCCAAGGCTGAAACGCGGACAGGCCCCATCGTGCATGGCTGCATTGGCACAGTCCTGTCTGGCTGGTTCCGCACGGATTGGTTGGCAAACTGGATGCGTGTCGCGGTAGCACGCGATCCCGACGCTCGGTTCGAGATCGTAACGCGCGATGAGGCGCAACGCGTGCGCGCGGAACTTGACCCGACAAACGAACTGGCGAGAAGGCTCATTATCGGTCCGCGGCCTTCCAAGGACATGCCAGACGCTGTGCGAGGTCACGATCTTTCCGTCATGTTCTATGCGGGTGGCGAAATATCAGAGCTTGGACGATCACCGACCCGAATGGCCGAGGTTCTGGGATGTGGCCTTCCTGTAGTGGCAAATGAAGGGGTCGGTGACGTGGCCGATATTGTTCGCAAGAACAATGTCGGCGTGATTGTCGAGGGGGCTAGCGTTCAGCAGATGGGAACAGCATTCGCTGCACTCCAGACCCTAATGAAGGATCCTGATTTGCCATCACGATGCCGCGCCACGGCCGAGGCTGTATTTTCTCTCGAAACAGGGACCGAGGCGTACCGCGAAATTTATGCGTCGATCCTCAACATGAAAGACGCCTGATGTGTGGCCTGACAGGACTTCTCCGCTCAGCACCGAGGGATGACATCATTGGTCAGGTGGCCAGGATGACTGCCCTCCTTGTCCATCGTGGTCCCGATGATGAAGGGGTCTGGTCCGAGGGCCAAATCGGCTTGGGCCACAGGCGACTTGCAATACTCGATTTGAGTGCAACGGGTGCGCAGCCTATGCACTCGGATTGCGGACGTTATGTGCTGGCTTACAACGGCGAGATTTACAACCATCTCGACTTGCGTCACGCACTTGAAATCGAAGATGCCGCTCCGCCATGGCGTGGACAGTCCGACACCGAAACCCTGCTGGCCGCAATTGAGCATTGGGGGCTCGACGACGCGCTGTGCCGCGCGCATGGTATGTTTGCGATCGCATTGTGGGACCGGAGCAAGCAACGCCTCAGCCTTGCGCGTGATCGGATGGGTGAAAAACCGCTTTACTGGGGTTGGGCAGGGAAGGATCTGATATTTGGGTCTGAACTCAAGGCGCTCCGCGCCCATCCCGACTGTCCGCGGGAAGTTTGCCGCGAAGCATTGGCTCAATATCTGCGGTTTATGTATGTGCCCGCCCCGCGCAGCATCCATCCAGGCCTCTACAAGCTGGAACCTGGCACGATCCTCTCTATCGACGGTGGGCCACCCGCCGAACCACCCAAAGAAACAATCCGCCCAGGTGGGCATCATGGCAGTCTTAGCATCCGCCGCTATTGGGACCTGAACGCAGAGATTGAGGCAGGCGCGCACAACCTAATTCAGGACGAACGCGAAGCTGTTTCAACGCTCGGCCAAGTTCTGGGCAAGGCGGTCCAGCGACAGATGTTGTCGGACGTGCCTCTTGGCGCATTCCTGTCCGGCGGTGTGGACAGTTCGGCCATCGTCGCGCTGATGCAAACTCAAAGCACACGGCCGGTGCAGACCTTTACCATAGGATTTGATGAAGCTGCTTTTGACGAGTCCCCTCATGCCGCCGCCGTAGCTCGGCATCTTGGCACTGATCATACCAAATTGCGCGTGACCGATGGCGATGCGCGCGAGGTGATCCCAGATCTGCCGCAGCTTTACGATGAGCCATTTGCGGATTCATCGCAAATTCCTACTCATCTTGTCTGCCGTGCAGCGCGCCAACATGTGACTGTCGTGCTTTCTGGAGATGGTGGCGACGAGCTGTTTGGCGGCTACAATCGCTACATTCGCGGTCCCGGTTTGTGGCGGCGCATCTCGAGGGTGCCGACCCCAATGAGGCGGCTTGCGGGTCATGCCGTCCAGGCGGTGCCTGAGCACGGCTGGAACAAAGTTGGGGCTGCTTATAATCGGATCAGAACTGGAGCTGCGGGAATTTCTAACTTAGGCACCAAGGTTCATCGATTTGGCGAGAGGCTGCGCTTGACCGACAGTCTTGATGATCTGTACCGCAATATGGCGAGCACATGGATCGAGCCCGAAATGTTGATCGTGGGCGATGTAACCGAACCAACTTCACAACTCAACGACCCGCTGCCAGAATTCGGCGCTGGCGATCCGGCGATGCGGATGATGGTGCAGGACATGCGCACCTATATGCCTGACGATATTCTTTGTAAGGTCGACCGCGCCGCCATGGGGATCAGCCTGGAAACGCGCACGCCTTTCTTGGACCCGGATGTTATCGCGCTCGCCACGCGACTGCCGATGGGCATGAAAATTCGCAACGGCCAAGGCAAATGGGCACTTCGACAGGTGCTTTACCAACACGTGCCACGCGAGATCATTGACCGCCCCAAGGTGGGCTTTGCGATTCCGATCGGGCTTTGGTTGCGCGGCCCATTGCGAGATTGGGCCGAAGACCTGTTGTCACACAAGCGCCTCGCTGAGGACGGGCTGTTCAACCCCGACATCATCCGCCAGACATGGTCTGAGCATCTTTCGGGAAACCGGGACTGGTCTGCACGGCTCTGGACTATTTTGATGTTCCAAGCGTGGCACGCGGCGCAGGCGCACACATGAACATTCTGCTGTTGTCGCGTTACACTCGCATGGGTGCGTCTAGCCGGTTGCGAACGATGCAATATCTGCCTGCTTTGACGAGCGAAGGCTTTAACGTTCAGGTCGCGCCTTTTTTCGATGACGCCTATTTGCATGCACTTTATTCTGGGCAAGGAGCAAAAGGATCAAAGCTAGGATACGTGTCCCAACGCATCAGGCAGATGCGAACGTACCCCCAGCCTGATTTGATCTGGCTGGAGTATGAAGCCTTGCCATGGGCTCCATGGATGATCGAACGCTCCTTTCTTCCACGAGGAGTGCCGATTGTAAGCGATTACGATGACGCCGTCTTTCATCGTTATGACAAAAACCGACGCGGGACTGTCCGCAGCATTCTTGGTGACAAAATAGGACGGGTAATGGCGGCCTCGGCCCTGGTAATGGCGGGCAATAGATATATTGCGAATTACGCCGAACGCTTTGATGCGCCAAGGTTAGAAATGGTGCCAACGGTTGTAGATCTCGACTTATACACCATTGATCCAAAAGCTAGAAATACGGACGATCTGCGCGTAGGCTGGATCGGCACTCCTGAAACCTGGGAGGCGTTTGCCAATCCCATTCACCATGTGCTGGACCCGCTCCTTGCAAAGCACCGGGCGCTGTTTCGTGCAGTTGGAGCAGCCATGCAGCCCGCAACCAGCGGAACGCTTGAAATCCTCCCTTGGACGGAAGAAACTGAAGTTTCTTTGATACAGAGCATGGATATTGGCGTCATGCCACTGCCCAACACAGATTGGGCACGGGGTAAATGTGGGTACAAGCTGATCCAGTACATGGCGTGCGGCCTGCCGGTCGTGGCTTCTCCGGTCGGCGTGAACAGTGAGATTGTCGAGCATGGTGTGAACGGCTTTCTCGCCGAAACCGACCCGGAATGGCGTTCAGCAATCGAAACGCTTCTGGCGGACGGAGAATTGCGGCGCCGAATGGGAGCCGCAGGACGTAGGAAGGTAGAAGAACACTATTCTCTACAGGTCTGGGGGCCACGCGTGGCACAGATGTTGCGCAGTGTCGCGGATGAGGGGGCGCGCGCGTAATGCTCTATGTCGGGTTGACCAATTTGCTGTTCCTCTTGCGCTATGCGCTTGCGCGGAATGGAGGATTGCGCAAGCAGATCTATTTCCTGGTTCTGGCAACCCTCTTTGTGTTCTCAGCCTTCCGCTATCAGGTTGGCTGCGATTGGTCTGGGTATTATTACCAGTATCTGAGCGCTGCGAATTTTGAATGGTCGTCTGTTACAGAAATCCGAGAGCCAATCTGGTGGGCGATCCTTGGGTGGATCCAAGATATGGGTTTGCCTTACCCGGTCGCCAATATTGCCTCTAGCGCGATTTTCTTTCTCGGCGTTCATGTTCTGGCGCGACGGCAGCCTGATCCACTCGGTTTTCTGGTTCTTCTGTTTCCAATTCTGATCATCAACTTGCCGATGTCCGGAATCCGCCAGGGCGCGGCGATTGGCTTGTTGTGTATCGCCTTCGTGGCCTTCATCGATCGCCGCCCGTTGTGGTTTGCGTTCTGGGTTGTGCTGGCCGCCGGGTTCCATTCGAGCGCGCTGATATTCATGTTGCTCTTGCCAGTTGCAACCGGACGCTACACTCGAAACCGCTTGATGCTTGCCGCGATCCTTGCCGTCCCAGGCGCGTTCTTTCTCGCCTCGGGCGACGCCGCAGAAGTTGCCACCAGTCGCTATGTCGGGACAGGGGTTGACGCAGCAGGCGCTGCATTTCGCGTCGGCCTCCTTGGACTTTCAGCGCTGTATTTCTTCCTGTTCGTACGCAAAAAATGGCTGTGGACATGGCCTCAGGATTATAGCTTGGCCAGCATCGGAGCTATCGGGATGGCACTGGCGCTACTTCTCGTCGCGGTCTCCTCAGTGATCGGCGACAGGTTCGGCTACTATCTAATTCCGATCCAAGCCATGATCTTCGCGCGACTTCCCTTTTTACCATTTCGCGCCAACGCGGCGCTGCATTCTGCTCTGCCATATTTGGGGCTGTTACTGGTTTTCACAGTCTGGTCGCAACTGTCCGGGCATTTCAACCTATGCTACATCCCATATCAGACTTGGTTGTTTGGTTTCCCCGGCGGTGATCCGTTTGGTTTCTAACATCCACAGCAGAAAGGCGTACTGAACAATGCGGGTTCGCAAGACCAGTTTAGCAGGGATCTTAATGATAGAGCCCGATCGCTTCGGTGATCATCGAGGCTTCTTTGGGGAGACCTACAGTCAGCGCGTTTATGCGGAGCTGGGGATCGATGAAAATTTTGTGCAGGACAACCACTCGCTGTCAGCTGAGATTGGCACCGTGCGCGGCCTCCATTTCCAAGCTCCCCCTGCCGCGCAGGCCAAGTTGGTTCGTTGCGGGCGCGGTGCGATCTTTGATGTCGCCGTCGATATCCGCAAGGACAGCCCGACATATGGCAAATGGGTTGGCTACGAACTCAGCGCCGAGAATGGTGCGCAGCTGTTCATCCCTGCAGGCTTTGCTCATGGGTTTGCCACGCTGCAGCCCGATAGTGAGATCATCTACAAATGCTCGGACTATTATGCACCAGAAACCGAGGGCGCGCTACGCTGGGATGACTCGGCCATCGGAATAGACTGGCCATTGCAGGAAACGGCGATCCTAAGCGACAAAGACGCCGCGGCCCCAATGCTGACCGATCTCGACAGCCCGTTTCACATGGAAGGATAGGCACAGATGAAGATCCTTGTGACAGGAGGTGCGGGCTTTATCGGCTCGGCGGTGGTGCGGCTGGCGGTGGCACGGGGCCATCAGGTAGTGAACCTTGACGCGCTGACCTATGCCGCCTGCCTGTCCAATGTGGCGTCCGTCGCAGACAGCCCGCTTTATGCCTTCGAGCAGGCTGATATCCGCGACCGCGCGGCGCTGGATCGTGTCTTTTCCACCCACAAGCCCGATATCGTCATGCATCTGGCCGCCGAAAGTCATGTCGATCGCTCGATCGATGGGCCGGCCGATTTCATCGAAACGAATATCACCGGCACGTTCAACATGCTGGAAGCGGCCCGCACCTATTGGATCGCGCAAGGCCGACCTGAGGGCTTTCGCTTACACCATATCTCAACGGACGAGGTGTTCGGCTCACTGCCCGCGGATAAATCAGTCATGTTCACCGAGGATACGGCCTACGATCCACGCAGCCCCTATTCTGCCTCCAAGGCAAGCTCCGATCATCTGGTGCGCGCCTGGGGTGAGACCTATGGCCTGCCCGTGGTCCTCAGCAATTGTTCGAACAATTACGGCCCGTATCACTTCCCTGAAAAGCTTATCCCGGTGGTCATTCTGAACGCGCTGGCGGGCAAGCCGCTGCCGATTTATGGCGATGGCAGCAACATCCGCGACTGGCTTTATGTCGAGGATCACGCCGATGCGCTGCTTTTGGTGGCGCAACAGGGCGAGATTGGGCGCAGCTATAATATCGGCGGCGAGAACGAACGCAGCAACCTGCAACTGGTGCAAACGATCTGCGCCATCCTTGACCGGCTGCACCCGCGCGAGGCCGACTGCTATGGCGATCTGATCACCTTTGTCACCGACCGCCCCGGCCATGATGCACGCTATGCGATTGATCCCGCACGTATCCGCAAAGAGTTGGGCTGGCGCCCCTCGGTCACTGTAGAAGAGGGGCTGGAACGCACCGTGCGCTGGTATCTGGAGAACGAGGACTGGTGGCGCCCATTGCTGGTGCGTGCGGGCGTCGGCCAACGGCTGGGCACCACTGAGAAAGCCGCTTCATGAATACTATTTTGGTCTTTGGCCGCAGCGGGCAGGTCGCGACCGAGTTACAACGGTTGGGCAGTGTTGTGGCGCTAGGGCGTGATCAGGTCGATCTCACTGATCCTGCGGCTTGTGCAGCAGCAATTTACGCCCACCGGCCCCGCGCGGTGATCAACGCCGCTGCCTACACCGCCGTGGATCGTGCCGAAGAGGTAGAGGCGCTGGCTACCCTCATTAATGGCGAGGCCCCCACCGCCATGGCGCAGGCCTGTGCGGCATTGGACATTCCGCTTGTGCATATCTCAACCGATTATGTCTTTGCCGGTAACGGCACCCATGCTTGGGCGCCTGATGACAGCGTCGACCCACAAAACGCCTATGGCCGGTCAAAGCTGGCGGGCGAGGCAGGCATTCGCGCCGCGGGCGGAGCCCATGCAATTTTGCGGACCTCATGGGTGTTTTCCGCCCATGGAGGCAATTTCGTCAAAACCATGCTACGCCTGTCGGACAGCCGCGATGAGTTAAGCGTTGTAGATGATCAGATCGGCGGCCCAACCCCCGCCCGCGCGATTGCCGACGCCTGCTTGTCTATCGCCCAGCAACTATGCGACGTGCCCACCAAGACCGGAACGTATCATTTCAGCGGCGCGCCCGATGTCAGCTGGTGCGAGTTTGCCCGCGCAATCTTTGCCCAGGCGGAGCGGGGCACCCGCGTTATCCCAATTGCCACGCGCGATTATCCCACACCCGCAGCGCGGCCGCTGAATTCGCGGCTGGATTGCAATACAACGGAACAGGTTTTCGCCATCCCCCGCCCAGATTGGCGCGCAGGACTGGCCGATATAATGACAGAGATAGGTATTACCCCGTGACAACACGCAAAGGCATCATCCTAGCAGGCGGGTCTGGCACGCGGCTTTATCCCATTACCATGGGTGTGTCGAAACAGCTCTTGCCGATCTATGACAAGCCCATGGTCTATTACCCTCTGACAGTGCTGATGTTGGCCGACATTCGCGAGATCCTGATCATCACTACCCCGCATGACTTGGAACAGTTCAAACGGACGCTTGGCGACGGCAGCCAATGGGGTGTGTCCCTGAACTATATGGTGCAGCCCAGCCCTGATGGGCTGGCGCAGGCGTTTATTCTTGGGGAAGAGTTCCTTGATGGCGCGCCCTCGGCGATGGTGCTGGGCGACAATATCTTCTTCGGCCACGGGCTGCCCGACCTGTTGCAAGAGGCCGGACAAGCGCAGGCGGGTGCCACTGTCTTTGGCTATCGCGTGGCTGATCCGGAACGCTACGGCGTGGTGGATTTTGACGAAGATGGCACTGTGCGGTCGATCATCGAGAAACCAACCGTGCCGCCATCGAACTACGCGGTGACCGGGCTTTATTTCCTTGACGGCACAGCACCAGCACGGGCCAAAGAGGTGCGGCCATCGCCCCGCGGTGAATTGGAGATCACCAGCCTGCTTGAAAGCTATCTGGCCGACGGCACACTATCGGTCAAAAAAATGGGCCGCGGCTATGCTTGGCTGGATACTGGCACCCACGCCAGTCTTCTGGACGCCGGAAACTTCGTCCGCACCCTGACCGAACGCCAAGGTCAGCAAGTGGGCTCGCCCGACGAGGTCGCCTTTGAGATGGGCTGGATTGACGAAGACCAACTGAGAGCCCGTGCGGAACAGTTCGGAAAGAACGACTATGGCTCATATCTCAAGGGGCTCGCCCGGTAATCTGTGATTTGACGTTGGCGCCCCAGAACAAAGCGTTTACATCTTGCTGGCACACGCGCAGTTGCCCCCGCAGCACCATATAATCCGCGAGCCAGCCGACGATGACACTGCCTTCGGGCAGCGCGTCGATCTCATCAGCCACGCGCCGCTGCTCTTCGCGATTATACGCCACGACCGGCGGACAGACAGAATTTGAACGCTGCTCAGAACTCCCCGTCGCGCAGCCTGTCAACGAGATCATTGCGGTTGCGAGGACGGCGGCTGGCTTCGTCCAGCATCTGACGTTGGGCATGGGTGACAGCCTCCAGGGTGTCGAGCCGCTCGGCAGCGCGACCAGCGCGCTCACCTGCACGGCGCAAGTTGAAGAGAAAAAACACGATAGTGAGAACGGCGAGCGCCGTCCTGATGAGCCGCCGCGCCAAGGGCGAGGCAATCAGTCCGCTCAGCATGGTGCCCCACATTAGCGACGCCCCTTTCGCCAGTCGTCGACGCGGGCCCATATCGCCACCGCGATCCCTGCCAAGGCCAGAAGGATGAAAATCCAGCGCAGGCTGTCGAGGTGCGTCACCAGCGGCAAGACAGTTCCCTGCGCTTCGGCCAGCACCTCTTGCACCACCTCGACGCCCGCCGCACCCATTGTCGCGACGCCCGCAGTGCCTGCGCCCTTGAGCGTCCGGCTTTCAGCGAGGACTTCCCGCGCGGTCGGCACCTCAGCTGCAAAGGGCACCGCCCGTACCGGAAACCGCTCGCCCCACTGACGCGTGGGCCCGAGATCGACATGGATGAAACCCGAGCGCGGATAAAAGCCGAAGCCCAGGTAGCCCACAGCGCGCGCCGCCGCTTCGAATGCAACGGGATCGTGGTTTTCCATCGCGATGTCGAAGGCCGTCGCCTCCATGTGCTTCGAGCGTGTCGCGCCACCCACCGCGCGATTGTGCTCTGGACTGCGATAGGCTGAGCGGATGATCAGCGGCTTTCCCAGCCGGTCGCGCAGCGCCTGCAATTTATCCAGCGCTTCCGGGTGCAGCTTCAGCTTGCCGGTGCCGCGGCAGGCAATCTCGGCGGGCGAAAAGTTGGTCCAGCGCCAGTCGCGCTTGGGCACATCGCGGAAATGACGGTAGGTTTGGACAGTATCAGGCATGGTGGCCTCCTCTGGAATAGAAAAAGCCCGCAACAAGCACTGCGGGCGGGACGATGGTTAGGGCCTGGGCGGGTGTGATCAGCCGGGCGGGCCGCGCTGGAACGCCTCGAAGATCATGTCGCGAACAGCGCGGATGTCGATCTCGATGCGGTCGAGCCGTTTTGCATCGGTGTGGCGGTCTTCAGCGCGCTGCGCGTCGAGACGTTGGCGCTCTGAACTGAGTTCGCGATCGAGCCGCTGCAGCAGTGCGTCATTGGTGAAGGCGCGACGGGTGATGGCGGCGAGCAGCGCCAGGAACCCGCCGATCAGCGCGGTGATGGCCGCCGTCAGCCCGTGATCGCGCACGGCGATAATCACGCTGCCAAGCAGGCCGGGCGAGGAATTGTCGTTCATGTCGGGCCCCCCAAAGTAAGGGTGTGACAAGCCAGCTGCAGCGCCCCGCCGGTGAAACTACTGCCCTCGGCCGTCACGACTACCGGCGTTGCCGTCGCGAACACCCTCGGGCCGATCACGCCCGCAGCTTCTGTGCTTGTATCCGGTCCGTACCCCGCCCCAAACAGCTCCGGCTCCCCTGCAATACCAAGCGCAAAGCCCGTGGCACCTGCGATGGTCGTGGAAACCCGCGCTGTCACGCCAAGGATCAGCGTGTTGGCGGGCAGGATCAGGGATGTCGTGACAGCAGAGCCTGTCATTCCGGATACGGTGGCATCAATAATCCCGAGGCCTGTGTTGCTGCCTGTCGCACCTTGAGCCAGCACGACATTGGCCGCGCGCGTCACCAGCCCCATAGCGACGTCGAGCGACAGCCAATTTGTCCCGATCCGCACCAGCATCACGCCCTCGTCAATGACCCAGAGCCGCCAGCCGGGTTGTGCGGGGAGACGGAGCCACGAACCGTCCGTCCAGACCGCGATGTCGCCTGACCAACCTGCCCACAGGCCACTGGCCCCACCCGCGACCAGATGCGCCTGACCCTCGGTCGGAGTGGCGGGCGGCGCGGTCCGCGTCCTGTCCTTCACGGTGAGGTTGATCAGCCCATCGAGCCGTCGCAGGGCCTCGTTATGGGTGACGTGCTTCTGGGCCTGCGCTGCCAGAATGTAGGGCAGAAGCAGGCGGGTGGTGGTGTCTGACACAGGGAACTCCTTCAGAACTGGAGGGTGACGGTCTTTGCTGCGCCCGGCCCATAAAGGGCTGAGAGCTGGGCAATGCGCAGCGTGAGGGTGTCGCCGGGCCCCAGCAGCCCGCCCCAATCGGCAATCTGGTCAGCGGCGCTGTAGGTCGCTTGCGGCGCGCTGACCTGCAGGCGGCGCTTGATCGCGGTGCCGTCCAAAACTTCCATCAGATAAGCCTCAGTCTCTTCGCCAAGCGGCACTTCCGCCGCGGCCCAGCTATCGGCAGCCAGCGCCCGCGATCGCCGGACCCAGCGGACCTCCAAGTCGCCCGGCACGCGGCCGCTCAGCGAGGGTTGCGAAACATGTCCAACCGCGAATGGCCGCAACCCCGCGCCTTCCGGGGTGAAGGTCTGCGCAATATAGGTCTCATCGGTAAAAGGCCTGCTGGCGGGTCCGATGCGCCAGTTCCACGGGATGCCCAGATCAGCCTCGGCGATGGGTAGCGGCGACAGGGCCTCATTCAGCACCACAACGCGTGCACCAGCGGCTGTTGGATTGCCCATGGCGAGTTCCGTGCCGCGCTGACCGCGTAGGAGGCGGGTCAGGCGATAGCGCCCCGGTGCAATCAGTTCGGCTGACCCGGCCTGGAGCACCTCCCAGAGACCTGGCGAACTCTCGACAGCCAGCGCATTGGCGCCGCCAAATAGCGCGAGATCGGTGACGCTTTCCAGCGTACCAGACAGCACATCGACGGTCAGCGCGTTGCCCAGATCAAAGCGCGACGTGGGGCCAGATGACAGGTCGGCGACGAGCGTGCCGATCCTGGCGCGCGCCGAAAGTGATGTCAGCAGCGTGTAACCATCGTCAGTTGGGCTGCGAAACACGGCCATCTCGCCGGGCCAAGGTGCGGCATGCGCCGCAGCAAGCGGTTGATGCGTGGACAATTCATCGCGCAGCTGCGGCAGATCAAGGATCACGGCGACCGGGGTGCCGAAGATCGTGGCAATGCCAGGTGCGGCGTTGCGCGGCACACCGGATGGCAGATCATAGACGTTGCGGTCATGGCGCACCGCCTCTATCGCGCGGGCGTCGGCATCACCGATGGACACGAGCCGGAAATCGGCCTGACGGTCGCCCTCGATGAGCGTGACGACATCCGCTGGATCCAGCGCAAGACGTGAGGGCGGCAGTCGGAACATTGCACTTTCGCGCCCCGTCCAGGCTTCCATCAAGGCACGCCGACAGCTGCGTTCGGCCTCCTCGGGCGGCACCGCAACCGGAAAGCGCTCAGAGGCGATGCGACTGGCGGTGACAGTGATGCGGCGGGCTTCAACAAGCGCGGCCTCATAATCCTCATCGGCGCGGGCGACCTGCCATTTGAGGGCTTGGGGCAGTTCGGTTTCCTGGCCGCGGGTCTTCTCGATGGCCTCGCCTTCACGACCGGCGGGAACGAGTGTGTCCAGATCAAGGACCGCACTGGCCCCACGCCCACGCATGACAAAGCGGATCATGCCTTGTGTCTCAACGGCATCGAACCCGAAATGCCGTGCGAGGATGCCAATGGAGGCGCGCGGGGCTTCCAGCGCGCTGATGACATAGCCCTCGACCGCGCCCCAAAGGCTGGAGACGTCGATGCGGGACGCTGGCAACCCGGCGCGCAGACAGAGATGGCGCACAAGAGCCGCGAGCGACACCGCTCCGAGCCGTCCCGTCAGCCAAGGGCCAAGCCGCCAGTGGGGCGCATCGGCCCAGCCTGCGGCGATTTCTGGGAAAAACGGATAGGGCCGTGCGTCCCAACCCCAGGCAGTCGTTTCTGATTTGTCGACCATCCGGCCACCAAAAATGGATGACTCCGGATTGTTCGCAGCCTCGCCCCACCAGAGGTATGTGGCCTCGAGATAGGCGCGCTGGATCGCGTCGTCGCGCCAGCCCCGCGAGGCATGTGGCAGCGCCGAGCCAGACGGGCTCAGATGCGCTGCAACGCTGGGCTGGTTGGCCCCACGATCGATGGCGGGGCAGCCAAGGGCGGTGAACCGGATCGGTTTGGATTGCGGCACCCATGCGGTGGGCGAACCGCTCTCCACACCGCCCAGCCGATCGAAATGCGCATTCGACCACCAGCTGCGCAGATCCTTGGGCCGAAAGACCCACGGCTTGTCATGGTCAGGATCAGTGATTGGCGCGCGAACCTGTGCCGCCCGATTAGCCGCGCTGGCATAGAGCCAATCAAAGCCTTCGCCGCCAGCAATGTTCGCCTGCAGATAGATCCGATCATAGATTGCAGGCCAACCCTCGTTCGCATCTGTGTGCTCAAACCCGTCGCGCCAGTCCGACAGCGCCATGTAATTGTTGATGCCAATGAAATCGATCTCGGCATCGGCCCAGAGCGGGTCGAGGTGGAAATGCACATCACCACTGCCATCGCCGGGGTGATGCCCAAAATACTCACGCCAGTCAGCGGCGTAGCTGATCTTTGTGCCCGGCCCAAGAATGCCGCGCACATCGGCCACCAGAGCGCGCAGCGCCTGCACGGCCGGATAGGTGGATGCGCCCGAGCGGATTGTGGTCAGCCCCGGCATTACGCTGCCAATCAGGAAGGTATCGACGCCGCCAGCAACTGCGCCGAGATGGGCGTAGTGCAGTACCATGCGCCGCAGCCCCCAGTCATCGGCGGCGCCAGTCCAACTGACGCTCTCCCCAGAAACCACGAATTGCGCAGATGTCGCAGTGCCAAAAAAACCGGCCAATTGGGCAGCAGCCGTGCCAGTTTTATCCACGGTCCCGGCATAGCCCGCTGCCGGAGAACAGGTGATCTGCCCTTGCCACGGATAGTCCGGCTGACCCACGTCCCCCGCATTGTCGGAATACGGGTTGGGTCGGGTGTTCCCAGGCGGAACATCCATCAGCAGTGTGGGCGAGAGCGTGACCCGCAGCCCGCGCGCCTTTGCCTCACGTATCGCCTCAATCAGCGCAAAATCCGCCGGTGTGCCGCCATAGGCCGGGCGGCCATCTCTGGTTTGGCTCACCAGATGAGCAGTGACGCGCGCCACACCATTGACGCGCCAGGTCTGCGGGCTGGTGATCTTCACCGCGACTTCGACACCCGGCTTGATCTGACAGACCCCCGCGCGCAGGTCATCCCCGAACCAGGCAACAGGCAAAGTCACACTTTCCACGTTTGGCACGCTGGCCTGCAGCTGATCCAGCGCCACCAGCATATCGGTGGTGGCGGTGAGCACGGTCAGGTTTTCTGGGGTCTGCGCCCCGTCGCTGCCCTTGCGAATGCCAGTCGTGGCATAGGCGAACTCGCCGGTGCCTGGCAGGAACGCAATGACGCGCGTGAGCCCCTCGGCGGTGTCGGTGTCAGCCAGCGGCCGATAGACCTCGAAGGTCAGCTGCGGCAAGCGGTTGCCGTAATTGGCAAGCGCCAGATCCTCAAGAACGACATAGGCGGTGCCGCGATAAGCGGGCGTGCTGGCCGCACCCATCTTCGCCGCGATGAACGGATCGGCTGTCTGCACCTCGTCGCCCGGATACCAGCGCCAGGTGATGCCTGCGGTATCGAGCAACTTGCCATCAGCCCAGATGCGCCCGATCCCGGTGATTGGCCCCTCGCAAAGGGCCACAGCAAAGCTCGCAAAATACAGATACTCGGTGGTCGTGACCTTACCACCGCCGCCGCCTTTGCCGCCACCTTGCGTGGTTGTGTTGGTCTCTTCGCGGAAATCCGTGGCCCAGATCACGTTGCCGCCCATGCGCATGCGACCGTAAACGCGCGGGAGGACAGCCCCTTCGGTTGAGGAAGTGATGCGCAAGCTGTCGAGCCGTGGACCTTCGATGCGCTGACTTGGTGCCAGGGAGGACACGATCCAGCTGTCAACGGCTGAGCCGATGGTGGAGCCGACAAAGCCACCGATGGTGGCGGCGCTGACGCCAAGAATAGACCCGCCAATGCTGCCGCCGATGGCGGTGCCGACGGCCCCGAGAACAAGCGTGGCCATGCAGACACCTCAGCGTTGCGGAAACAGGAAGGCGAAGGCGATGCGCCGACGCCAGGACGAGGTGAGCGGTTCCTCGATGACACCGAGCCGTTCATAAGCGTGCAGGAAAGTGCCAGGACTGGTCACGATCCCGACATGTTTGGCGATCGCGCGCGGTGCCATGCGAAACAGCACGAGCGCACCGGGCACCATATCAGCAGGTTCAACCTCGATCATCATGCTTCGCGCACCCTCAGCGAGCACTTCGCGTGGACCGGTCTCGCCCCAGTCGCGACTGTAGGGCGGGACCTCAAACACCTCCGGCCCAACCACATCACGCCAGACGCCGCGTGCCAGCCCGAGGCAGTCGCAGCCGACGCCACGCAGGCTTGCCTGATCGTGGTACGGTGTCCCGAGCCAGGCACGCGCTGCGGTGATGACGTGGTCGGGATCAGCTGGTGCTCTCGTGCATCCCGATGCGATGCACTGCCGCCCGTCGTTTCCGCTGGAAGCGACGTTCATCACAACACCCCTCCCTCATGCCCGCCATCGCGCGTGGCGTAGCGCAGGATCGTGTCCTGCCCCGGGATATGCGGAAAGCCTCGGAAATTGGCGCTGTTGGCAAACTTTGCTGCACAGGTCTCGATCCGCTTGTCGCAGCCCGCGCGGGCCGTGAAGGTGTCGCCGGTTGCGATCGGCCAGACGAGGGCTTCAAGCAGGGTCAGGGTAGCAATGCCGTCCGTGACCTCATGTGACAGGACCTCGATCCGGCGTCCTACATTCTCACCGCTGTCCCACTCAACCGTGCCGAAGGCAAACCAGCCGGGATCAAACGCGCCGAGCCCTGCGGCCCGAAACACCCGATCGCGCAGAGGTTCGAGAACCGCCCCGGTGCCCGTGAAGGCCGGGTCATTGAGATCGATCCGGCAGCGCCCATCGCCAAGATCGGCATCGCAGCTGCTCTGGAACATCCGCCCAACGGTCTGGCCCAGAATATGAGCAAGGCTGCGGATCTCGGCGATGAAGGCGGTCTGGCCCCGCCGGATCTCGCCAATGGCCCCACGCCGCATGAGCACCCGCTGGTCGGGGTCGGCCCAGTTCACGCGCCAGACATCAACTTCAGCCGCGTCCCAGAGCCCGGCCAGAATATCAGCCTCGCTGATGCGATCAGAGGTCAGCGCGCCTTCGGCGTCCTGCGCATCCACCGACAGATCAGACCCGGTGCGGATCTCCGAGGCGGTTAATCCGCTCTCAGGCTCGAACGCGGTGCTGTCAAACGCGAGCACCCGGTCATGATCGGTAAACCCAAAGCTCACGCCATCGGCACGGGTCAGCCGCCAGCACCAGGCCAGCGTTGTGGTGCCGCTATCGAGATGGGCTTGCAGGTCGGGTGAGAGGCTCTTCATTGTTGGCTCTCCACCTCTGCGACTGGCGCTGCTAAATCTTCACGCGCGATGATCTCGTCCATCACGGCCAGCAAGCATGCGAAGGTTGCTCTTGCCTGCGAAGCGAGATCATCTCGGCCGCGGGTCTGCTTGACCCAGGCCTGCACAGCCTCGGGATCTCGGTAGGTAATGTGCGCACAGGGCAGACCGCGCTTGACCAGCGTCGGGGCAAGAACCCGCCCGCCTGAGCGGTGCGCGCCGTGCAGCACATAAGCCGCGCCGGTCGTGTCCACCCCACAAAGATCAAGCGCAAACCGCAGCGCCGCCCGACTTGGAGGCACCGACGGCAGGACGGACAGGTCCGCAGCCAACAGCGTATCGCGTTGCATATCCGCAGGCAGCGCCAGATCAACCACTTGGTGCAGCGTTCGAAACGCATTCAGCCAGGCCGCCCACTCGGCGCGGGTGATATTGCCTGCCGCCATGCGACGCCCCAGCGGATGTTGCTCGCAAGCGTGATGCTGATCACGCGTGGCTTCAAACAGGGTCATTGCGTCACCTCCAAAAGGTATGCTGCCTCGAATAGCCCGGCCACATCGGCGCTCTCGGAGTCGACCATGGCCTCAAGCTGCGCCGCCACTCCGCGCTCGGCCCTGAAGCAGGCTTTGACATGGCCGCCCACCGCCTGCGCCACCGCTGTCACTTCAGCCGCAGTCAACTCTGCCCATCCGCTGTCGAGCTTGTAGGTGACGGGTTCGGAAATGAGGCCCATCTGCAGCGAATTGACCATTGCGGTGATTTGCGCCTGGCTTTCGCGTGTGGTCTGGATGCGCTGCCCGCCCGGCAGATCAAGACCCGCGGTCTCATGTCGCCAGCGATGATCGGCCAGCATTGCAAACGGATCGCGCAGGCGCAGAGTCTCGCGCCATGCGGCGACCGCGCTGACATAATCCTTGCGGAGTGCTGCAATCCGGAGGGTCCAGGCCCGTGCGGAGGTGTAGGTCTCAAGATATGCCTGCCCAGTATCGATCCGTGTGCCCGGATCAAGGATGCCGTGTTCAAGCGCGCCTTCGGAATGCGCGATCCAGAAGGTCTGCTCGGTTGCCGTGAAACTGTTGGTCATGCTGCGATATCTCCCGTGATGGTCCAGGCCGCGCCCGCGTTGCGCAGCGTTGCGGTGCTCAAAACGCCGGTCCAGGCTGTCACCTCCCATGGCAGATTGGCGTCCCCGCTGGCCTGGGGGGCATCAGTCGCGTCATAGAGGGTCCAGGTTGAGCCCAGTTTGAGGAAGTACCAGCCGGTCGCCTTGGCATAGAGGCCGGTTGCGGCGTCGAAGGTGTATGTGCCGTCCGCGTCCACGGTGGACGCGCCCGCGACCGAGACGCTGCGGGGTGCGACCAGAAACACACGCGCATCGTCCGCATTCGTAAAGCGCGAGGCGGGTTGGTAGACGGTGGTGTTGTAGACCCGGTCGGCCGTGCCGAAGGGCACGAGAAACGGCCCGCTGACGGCATCAACGCGATTGGCCCACCCCGTGAGCAGGCGCGAATAGTTGGCTTCGGAAAACGCGCGATCGACATCAACTGCCATGAAATCCGCCAGATCGACGCCTGCAGGCCGAAGTGGCCATTGCGAGATGTCCTGATCGAAGCTCTGGCGGTAGCCACGGAACATGTCGCGCATGCTGGTGACATTGGCGACATTCCAGGCGCCAATGGGCTGATTGAACCGATGATAGGGATTGCGGCTGCCACTGTCGCCCGAGCGGAACATGGCGCGCATGGTGGCTACATTGGAGACATCCCAACCGGAGATGGACGGGCTGCCGCCGTTGTTGAAGTCCGCCCGCTGGTCACTGCCAGCGCCGACCGCGCCAAACATTGCCTCCATGTCGGTGACAGATGACACATCCCACGCCCCGATGTCCTGATCGAAGAAGGCGCGTTGCTGGTTGGTGCTGGCGGAGGCGAACATGAAGGCCATGTCGGTGACGCTTGAAACGACCCACGCCCCAATCGGCTGGTTGAACAGCCCGCTGAGAAACATCGCGCGCATGGTGGTGACGTTTGCGACGTTCCAGGCTCCCAGCGGCTGATTGTAATCGCTAAAGGAGAACATCTCACTCATGTCGATAACGTTTGAGACGTCCCAGGCATTGAGGCTGCGGTTGAACCCGTGCACCCCCGCCACACCGCGGAACATCCCGGCCATGGTGGTGACATTGGCGGTATTCCAGCCGGATATGTCCTGGTTGAAACTGCGGGCGAGCGCGAACATGCGGGTCATGTTGGTTGCGGCAGAGGTGTTCCACTGGCTCAAGGGCTGATTGAAAGCATGGGTGTTCAGGCTGATCCCCGGATTGCCGAGATGCCCCATGAACCCCTCAAAACTCTGAACCGCGCGCACGTCCCAGCCGTTGATCGGCTGGTTGAAGTCGGCCCCGATCTTGCCCGCATTGGCGCGCATGGTGCAGCCGAACATCAGCCGCATGTTAGTGATGCGGCTGACGTCCCAATAGCCGATGGGCTGGTTGAAGCGCACGCGGCCGTCACGACCGCCGTAGTAATCACCGATGGTCTGGACAAACATCTCTTCCATCGAGGTGAGGCTTTCCCAATTGCCAAGGGAGAACGAGCTGTTCATCTGGCTGTCGGCGAAAGCCTGAAACACGTCCTCGACGCGGCCGACGTCCCAGTTTGCGCAATTGGGGCCGGTGCCGTCGGAGCGAAAAAAGATGCGACGCAGTGTGGTGATGTTGCGCGTGTCCATGTCGCGCAGGTCGGCCGCACAGAGGCTTTCTTGTAACAGCTCCTCAAAGCTGGTGACGGTCTCGGGGATGTTGGGGGTAATGTAGTCCAGCGCCGTGGTGGTCTGGCGAAACGCGCCGCGCAAAGACGTGAGCCCCATGGCAAAGCCGATATTCTCGACGCGCACCAATCCGGCCTGATCGATTGGCTGGGTGGTGCCATACCAATCCAGACGCCCGGTGATGGTGACGGTGACGCGTGGGCCTGCGCCTTCGGCGTAGAGATGCGGTTTGATCCCGGCCGTGGTGTAGCGCTCGCTGGTGCCATCGCCCCAATCGATGGTGACATCGAGCGGGTTGTTCACGGTGCCGCCGCCGAGGGGAATGTAGATTGTGCGCGCAGTGGCGAGCTCCAGATCATAGGTCAGGATCAGTGAGGCCGCGCCCAGAAAAAAGCTGCGCGGGCTCGACCAGGCCGAGTAGATCACGGGTGCGGCCGCATTGAGCCGCCCGCCATAACGCGCGCGCCAGAGATAGTTTTGGGCAGGTTCCAAAGCCGGGATCGGCACAGTGGTGATCGCTCCGCCGGTCTGGGTCACGGTGATCAGGGGTGCGTCGATACCCGGCGTGGCGTCTGCAGCATAGAACTCGGTCTGGGTCTCGGCATAGCCATAGCCGAAGATCGCGGCGCTCTCGAAATCCGTCACACGCACGGTGCCGGTGATGGCATTCTCGCGGGTTATTGGGCTGGGGCGCGAGATCAGGTCCGGAAAGGTCTGCGCATAGGGAACCGAGAAGTTCGATTGCGCCCCGCCGGTGCCGGTATAGGCCGCGCGCCAGAGCACGCGGTCACCGGGGCCAAAGCCGTCCTCGGGAAACTCGATCTGATAGGCATTGCCAAAACCCGGAACGATCCGCGTCAGCGATCCCTCGAAATCCGCGCCATTGGTGGAAATCTCGAAGATGGTGCCGATCTGCTCAAGGCCCGCAGGCGAGCGAAACGTGGTCAGGCGCAGCTGGGTGCGCTCATCGACGCTGAAGGGCACGAGGGCCGAGGGACGCAGGATCTCGTTATCCTCGATGGGTACGATCCATTCGAGCCCGTTGGAATAATAGAACTGGCCGTTCTCGCCCACCACCGCCGCCCCGAAGTACTGCGCAGCATCCAGCGGGATCGGGACGGGGTAGATGAGGGACTGGCCGACAAAGCGGCCGCGGCCTGTGGCATAGCGCAGGATGCTCATGCGATCACCGTGAAATCTTCGCGTTGGTTGAGGATGAAGGAGAAATGCGCGATGGCGGTCTCGCTGGCCTCAACCTTCATCTGGAAACGCTCGCCCGCGCGCAGCACCTGGCGATCGAGCCCGATGGAGAGAACATCACCTGCGGGGGCGAAGGCGCGGTCCAGCAAAAGCCAGGATGTGTTATTGAGCGCGAGGATCCGGATCGAGACGCGCACGGCGGCCTCAGCGGTGGGGGTGATCAGCACGCCAGTCATGATGGCGGCGGTGCCGATGCTGCGCGCAGGGTTTGGACCCTCGGCGGGGATCAGGTAGTCGGGCACGTCATAGATGGTCGTCCACTCGACGCCGATTTCTGCACGGACGACCTCGAACAGATTGAGGGGTGGACGCGGTGTGGTGATGGTGACCATAGGTTCAGGCTCCGAGACCGATGATGAGGGGAAGCGCGATGTTCTGGACACCGCGCGAGAAGGCCTGGCCTTCGATGGTGTTGCGCTCGAAATCCACCCGCAGGTCTTCGCCGAGATAGGTGTCGCCGACCTCGGTGGAGAAGGTGGCATAGATCCGGCCACCGCCGGTCTTGAGCAGGGTGCTGGCGGGATCGGGGGCGCGGCCGGTGCCACGCTGGCTGAAGGGCAGCGCGTTGTAATTGACGCCGGAGCCTGCGTAGCTGAACTGCTGGCCGGTAGCCTCGATCACGGAGGCAAAGCCCACACGGTAATCCTGCGGGCGCATGATGACATCCGAAATTAATCCGATCATGGCGGTGATCATCGCCTGTGCCGCGTTGTTGGTGATTCTGTCGACCAGCTCGAGGCGGACCTGCTCCCAAGTAGCCAGAAACAGCGGCACGAGGGCGACGGAAAAGGCGTAATTGGCGTTCCAGTCAAAGAGCCCTTTGGCAAAGGACTGCGCGCCGCGGTCCTGGCCTGAGCGGAGATCATTGATGAGACTGCGCAGCAGGGTGCGGGTGTCCCGCTCGGTGAAGGCCTTGTCGCGGTCAGAGAGGCCATTGAAGCCTGCAAGGGTTGGATAGCGCGTGCCCATCAGGGCGGTGATGATGGCCTCGGTCTGAGCGGTTAGAGTGTTGGCGGCAGCGGTGTGCGTGGCCAGCACGCCGGTATCGGCCAGCCCTTCGATCTGGACCGTGTTGCGAAACCCGGTCGCCGCCAGCGCGTAATCGCCAAAAGTGTTGTTGGAGTTGGCGACGGTGATCTGGCCGCCGTCATGGGCCCAAAGGCCGACGCGGGCCCAGTTGGTGAAGACCGAGACCAGCTGGACAAAGGCGTTGCGGGTGACGGCATAGCCCACGCCATTGGGGTTGATCGCGGTAAAGCTGTCGACCACGACCGAGCGCAGCGGGGAGGAAGGCGCCAGCACCGAGCCGTCGGCCAGCAGGTTGCCCCCGCCGCGCGGCATCAGGGGATTGCCTGCGGCTTTGTCGATGGGCAGGGCCATCTGGTCTTGGGTGAAGCCATGCAGCTGCGAGCAATCGGCGATATAGGGCGATCGCGTGAGCAGCTCGCCGGGCTTGAAGACGAAGGCCCAGCCCTTTTGCGGTGGCCCGCCCGCCAGGGTGTAGGGCTCATGGCGCAGATTTGCGAAGGTGAAGCCGCGGGCTTTGATGCCGTTGGACATCTGGAACATGTTGTTCACCTCTTGGCCGGGCGGCAGGCTCAGCTTGGTGACGCGCAGGTCGTAGCCGTAAAGGGTGCAATTGGCGGGGATCACCGTATCTGGCGGCACGATGTATTCGCCAGGCTGGACGATCACGATGGCGGGCAACGCGAGGGCTGCAGCGCGCGCGAGGCCCTCGGCAATGCTGGCCAAGGGTGCGGTCAGCGAGGAGCCCTCGTTGAGGTCCTTGCCGTCCATGGTGACATAGAATGTGCGCGCGACGGGCAGCGAGACAAAGGGCAGCCGCTCGAGGCTGCAGACCTCGACGTCGGTGGCGTGGTTGATCCCGAACGTGCGCACCCAGGGAATGGCGTAGCGTGCGCCGATTGGGGCCACGACGCTGGAGGGGCCATCGGCTTCCGCCACGACCGAGGTGCGGACCTCGCGGCGCCCATTGGCGACGCTGAAGTTCAGGATGGTGTTCACGGTCGTGCTGGACAGCACGGTCTTGTCCGCCGCCAGCCAGTCGATGCCGCAGGCAATAGCGTCGTCGGACGGATCGGGGCTGTTGGTGGCACGCCGAAACACCGCGCGGAATGCATAGCGTTCCTCGGCCTCGATCGGCACTGGCGCGACGGCTGTGACCTGCTGGCTGGAATTGAGGCGGACGACTTTGCCGTTTGCGTTCTGCGTGACGAGGCCGCCGTCAATGTCGTACAGCTGGGGCGTGTCGCCCGGGCGATGCTCAAGGGGCGTATAGGTTTGCATGGGCGGGGTCCTTAGCTGAGGCGGAGTTCCACAAGCGGGATTGAGGTGATCGAGCCGAGGCGCTCGATATCGAGGGTGACGTCCATCAGATCGCTGTCGAAGCGGACGGGGACGTCGAAGGCGAACCCGGCAGTGAGGACGACGCCCGGATCGGGGGCGACCTCAAACGTAACGATTCCGGTGGTGGGGTCGCTCGACCAGCCGTTGAACTGCTCGGCACCGCCCAAGGCAACGCGCACAGAGTCCGCCACTGGCTTTTCGATCCGGCGCTGGTAGATGTGGGGCGCAGTGCCATAGGCTTTGGTCAGCGCGAACGCTGTGGTCTCGCCATCGCCGTTGCCGATCAGCTGATCCATCTCAGAAACGCCCTTTGAGGGCGCGCAGGATTTGTAATCTGCCCAATCCTTGAACCGGAAGCCGTAGAGCCGCCCGAGGCGGGCCTCAAAGAAGGCGACCACCGCGTGCAGATCATCCGCGCGCCGGATCCCGTAGGAGACGTCGTAGCGGCGTCGGGATGCAGACCAGGAAGCGTTCCGCTCCTCGTGACCAGAAGCAAGCTCGACAATTTGCGTGCGGCGCTGTGGCCCGCCGCGCGCGCCGCGGCTGATGTTGTCGGGGAATCGCACCTCGTGAAACGCCATTACATGCCCCTCCGGCCCATGGAGACCGCGCGAGCGATATCGGCGGCGACCTGCGTACGGCTCTGCCGAAAGCTCTCCGCGTCGCGGGTCTGGATGTTGACTGTCACGCTGCCACCATTGTTGCCGCCGAAGTCCCGCGTTTCTCGGCGGGACAGAACGCGTTCGCCACGCTGCAGGATCGCCGGGACCTCGTCTGATTTGAGCCCAGCCCAGCCACCCTCGTGCATCCGGGGCGCGTTGGCGAATGCCATGGCAGGCACCATGCGCAAGGGCGCAGGACCACCGACAATACCGCCCTGGTGGAAGACACCGGCAAACATGCCGCCGAGGTTGCCCAGCGCGCCGGAGAGGGCATTGGCGATGGGGCCTAGGATGAACTTGCGCGCGCCGAGCTTCGCGAGGTCCGCGATCATCGATGTAACCAGGCCTTTGAAGTCCAGCTTGCCGGTCTTTACGAAGTTCCTAATCGCATCTTCCGCACTTTGAAACGCGCTCACCAGCACGTTGCCGATGTCTGCACCTACATCGCGGGCTTTGTTCGCGTATTCGCTGACCGCATTCACCACGGCCTGCCAGCCAGTGGCGGCTGCCCCTGCACCCTCCGCTGCGTCGGCGCCCGCCTGCTTTGCCGCACCACCTGCGCGCCCGGCCTGTCCCTCGGTCTCCTCCAGCGCATCGTTGAACCGGTCCGCTGAATTGGCGCCACTTTCCAGCGCTGCGCCGCCTTCATCGCCCGCGCCAGAAATGGCATCCTTCAGTGCCTGCCAGGCGGTCATGGGGCGCGAAGCTGCGTCTGACAGCATGCCTGCCGCCTCGGAATAGCCTGCTGCCCGATCGCGCGCATCATCTGCCATGCCGCCAAAGAGTTCAGGCACCTGGAAGGGATTGTCCGAGAAGGCGCTGTCGTAGGCCTCCCGCGCACGCTCTCCCAAATTGACGGCTTCGGGGACCGCAGACTTCCATTCCGAGAGATCAGGTGCTGCGATGGCCCATTCAGGACGTAGGCCTCCAAGGGTCAGCACGCCGTTGATCGCCTCGGTGATGCCTGCAATGCCGGTCTGCATGACCTCGACAAGGCCATTGATCGCAAGGGCCCCAACCCGGTCGAACACATCCGGCAGCGCGCCCCAGATGGCCTGCACGGCAAGGAACGTGCCCTCGAAGGTGTTGACGGTGCTGTTTGCCCAACCGACCACCGCCGCTGTTGCATCTTGCAGACCGTCATAAATACCAGCCTGCGCTGTGGCCCATCCGGCTTCCACGCGTGCCCAAGCCGCATCTGCGCTAAGCGATACCCGGTCCCAGACCTCGACCGCCACGTCCTTGAGCAGGTCCAGCGCATTGCCAAAGCCGCCCGCACCGGCCACAAGCCGCGTGAACTGGTAGACCAGCTCGCCCGCGCCAACGATCAGTGCCCCGATGCCGGTGCGGATCAGTGCGGCCCGCAAGAAGACCAGGCTGGTCACCAGACCGCTGACCGAGAAGGTCGCGGCCACAAGCCCAGCCACCCAGCGGCCCGCCATCACGCCTGCGAAGGCCACGGCGAATGTGGTCAGCCGTCCGATGTTCTCAAACAGACCCTGAATGGCACTTCCAAGAGGCCCGGTGGTGCGCGCCATAGCCGCCAGCGCATCTGCCACCGCCTCAAGCGCGGGCGCGGCAGCGACCGCCAGCTGGTTTGAGACGCCGCGCCAGATTAGGCCGAGGCGCGAGATCGCGTCGTTGGTGCGCTCAATCTGGTCCGCGTCCTGCTCGGAGACAACAATGCCAAAATCATTCACATCAGCGGTGGCCTGGCGCAGCGTCGCGGTATCAATGCGCGTGAACACGAGGGCCGCGCGATCGCCAAAGAGCTGCGAGGCGACAGCTGCACGCTCTGCCTCGGGCACGAACTCCGCCAGCCGGTCCTGGATCAAAGCGATGCGCTGATCGAGCGGCAGATTTTGCAACTCGCTGACCGACAGCCCAAGGCGGTCCAGCGCATCGACGGCAGGGCCCGCACCTGCGGCAGCCTGGCTAAGCCGCCGTGTCAGCTGCACCGTTGCCTGCTCGACATTGCCCATGGAGACGCCCGAGAGGTCAGCGGCCCGCTCCAGCACCTGCAGGCTTTCGACGGTTGTATCCAGCGATTGCGCCAATTTGGCGGTCTCGTCGATGGTTTGCAGCCCCGAGCGGATCATTGCAGCACCTGCCGCCACCACAGCGGCACCTGCCGCCGCGGCTGCGATCGTGGCCCGGCGCGTGAAGGCAGCAAGGCGTGCATTGGCCACATCGACCTCGCGCGACAGACGGCCGAGGCCACGGGCCCCGGCATCGCCGATGCCCTGCAACTCGGCCTTGACCTGGCGGCCGCCCACGGCGGCGAGACGCACAAAGACGCGTTTATCGGCCATCCAGCCCTCCAATTTGTTCATTCACGCGTTTGACCATGATGGCTTCGATCTCGGGCAGCAGCTCCATCGCTACGAGGCCGTTCACGCCCAGCGCCTGCGCCATGGCCAGCGCGGCGCCCATGTCCCAGCCGAGAATTGTCTGCTGCGAGGCGCGCAGCTGGCCGCCCAGCCGTCCGACCAGATCCCAGACCTGCGCACCCTCGAAGGTCTGGGGCTGGTTCATTTTTTGCGGGCAGTCCGGGCACGGGACTTTGCAGGCCTCGAGGGCTTCGCAAGCCTCGCAGTAGCGATCGCCCCCGCTGAAGTGCCAGTCGGCAAGGGCGCGGAGACGTTTTTTTCCTGATCCAACACCAGTGCTTTGGCGACGTAGCCTGCCTGGAAGGCCTCGAAGATCGGATAGATGTCGAGCAAGGCGTCGACACCTTCGGGGGTGAGGTCCAGAACGTTGCCGTCCATGTCGCCCACGCCCTCCCATTCCACCACGGCGCGCCGCCCTAGCGCCTTGGCAAAGACCAGCGCGCGGTCCTCGTTGCTGGCGTCCTCGGGGAGCGCTTCGATGCTGGGATCGTTGCGGGTGGTCACCATCAGCGCGGTGGTAAGCGGGAGCAGGCGCACGCGGACGCCGGGGGCGAGATCGAGCCAGCGCGGGTCGGTCGAGAGGTCAAGCTTCAGCATGATCAATAGGCCTCCACACCGTTGATGAGCGTGACCGTGCACATGCGCCCGGTGACTGCGTCCTTGGCGGCCTGCCAATCAAACGTGGCCTGCACGCCTTGCGGCCCGCCGATCTCGACCCGCGGACGCGGGAGATAGACGGAGTGCATGGTGAAGGTCAGGCTCTCGCCGGTGGGCAGGCTGTAGGCGAACTCAAGCGCGCAGGTCGTGCCGTTGATCGCCTGGTCCATCAGCGTGGTGTCGGCAAAGCGGACCTCCATGCTGCCCGAGAGCATTGCCATGGAGGGATCGGCCCCGTCGATCTTGCCGTCGGCGCGGATCGTCTCGATGCGGTCGAGATTGTTGCCATAGGTGATCTGGGTCGAGACCACATTGCCCAGCTCTACCCCGTCGCGCTTGATCGCCCCGTTGAAGTGGCCAAACCGCTGCAGCGCGATCTCGGTCGGTGTGCCTGCGCTGGTGGTGGTCGCCGGGGTCTCGCCCTGAGCAATGAGGCTGACGGAGGCAGTCAGCAGACCGGAGCGCTGCATCTGCCAGGACAGCTGGTCCACCACGCAGCCAGCGTACATCGCGAAGCGCGGCACTTCTGGCATGCCGATTTCGATGGCGAGGCTTGGAAGGGTCCAGCTGCCCGAGCGGAACTCGTGGGTATAGGGAGCCTCGGCGCCGGTCGTGATTGGATCGCCGAATGTGGCTTTTAGCCAATAGCCGAACGCGCGCGCATCAATCGGAACCACCACGTCGCCATCGCTGGTCAGCGCGTCCTTGATTGGCGCCAGCGGATCCCGGCCGTAGCCGAGCAGCTCGGACTCGAGCAGTGGTTGTTCCGCGCCAAGCGTCGCGCTGGCAAAGGGCATCTTGAAATAACCGCTCGCGGGCGGCGTGCCGTAGACGGATTCGTAGGCGAGCGCCATCTGCGCCCGCGCTCCTTGTGCGCGTGCCATTGTGTTCTCCTCAGGCTGTGGGGTGGGTTAGTCTTGTTGTTTAGGCCGGTGAGTCAGGCCAATTGTTCATCCCAGCGGGTCTGATGTGGAATAATGCAGCACCACCGGGATCACCGCCGCCTTCAGGCTGGCCGCCCCCTCAACCGGCAGATCCACGGGCTGCGGCGCTTCCGCCTCAACCCAATCGCAACGCCCGCCGAGCGTGCGGTCTGCACGAATGACAGCGCCGATCTGGGCGCAAAGGGCTGCAAAGGCAGAGTCGCGATCCGCGCCCTGCACGATGACTTCAAGCTCGGCGCGATGCTGGTAATGGTAGGCGAGCGGCGACAGCGTCACCGCAGGATCGCCGGGATCACCGTCACGCAGGATCATCAGACCCGCGGGGGAGATGCGCTCCGGCAGGACCTCGCCACGCAACACTGGCACATGGGGCACGGTGCGCAACATGTCCGCTAAGGCGGTGAGGATGGGTTCTCGGGATGGTGGCATTGTAGTATTCCATCGTTGGTTGGATGGTCGAGGGGATCATCATCGTGGTTAACCTGATACTTCCGATGTGGCCGACGCTGATCATCCCCATGGTAATCATTGACATGTACGGCGTTATACCGTACGCGTGTCAGCGAAGGAGACTGACTATGTTTGCGATCGAAACCGCCACACCTACGCCAGGCAAGATGGAAGCGCGCAAAGAGGTGCGCATGCATCGTGCTGATGAAGAGCGCATAAAGGCTGCAGCTGCTGCCACGGGTCTCCAGGAAGCTGACTTTATTCGTCAGGCGGCCCTTCTGCGTGCGCAGGAAGTGGAACAGCGAATATCTCTCTCCGTTCTGCCCATTGCCGCGTTTGAAGCTTTCAGGGCCGCTGTAAAGGCACCGGGAAAGGTTGTGCCCGGTCTGGCACGTGCTGCGGAAGCGTCGAAGGGCCTCCTGAAGGATGCCGACTGAGACCGCGGCGGACACGCCCGCCCTCACAATCGCCAAGTTTGACAAGGCGCTGCATGACCGCAGCGCCTTTTCTTGCGGATTTGCGCCCATCGATAACTTTCTGAAATCCTCGCTTTCGGATCAGATCAAGGCTGGAATGGTCACAGCATATATCGCAACAGCTGGCGACGATCCCGCCGTGCTCGGCTTCTATACACTCGGTGCGATGGCCGTTCGGGCCAATCTTGGCCCGCAAAAGTGGCAGCGCGCTGGTATACCCGACATTCCGGTTATCTACATCCGTGCCGTAGCCGTGCACGAAAATTCACAAGGTATAGGCCTTGGAACAGCACTTGTGATCGATGCAATGAAGCGCTGCCTCGAGATTACTGACCAGATGGGTGCCGCAGCCATCACACTCGACGTACTCCAGGACGACCATTTCGAGCGCCGCTGGAAATTCTATGCTGAACTCGGTTTCCAACCCCTTGAAGATCCCGACAACCCGCACCGCGTCTTTATTCCGATGGCGGATGTACGAGCAACTCTTGGCTGAAGCGCAATACTACATCAAAATCTGCCCTCCACCCAATTTGCCACGATCGCCGCGGGTATGCGCTCTTGCGCGGCTTTTGCATCCCGGGCCAGATCCAGCCGTTTGCGCAGCTTGACTTGGCGGACCAGTAGAAAGATTGGCACGGTGGTCAGCCCGCGCCCCGTCTTTGAACGAGATGCAACACCAACCCCGCGTGCATTCAGCCGCCCTTCTGCCACCAAAAGGCTCGGTCCCCGCCTGCGATAGATAAATCGGAGCCTGAGCCCGCGTCGCCGTTCCCATTCACCGGGCGTCAAACGTCTGCCCCTCGCGCCTTTGCCTGCAGCCTCTGTCGGGATCGCCAGCCAGAACCCGTCATTGGACCGGATCAACGGGCCAGTGTCATGGGCACCGATGATCACAGGCGCTTTCGACCATACTAGCGCTGCGGCATCGATGCTCTCCCCGACTTTTGGATAGGTCTGACTGCGGATCGAATTGCCCAGCCGTCGCCCAAGCCCCGCTTGTGTGATCTGGCCCCGCCAGTCGGATTTGAGCTGCGTCCCGGCTGTACGCATCGCCGCTGTCACTGCCTGTTCCCCAGCCTTGATTTCTGCGGCCATGAGTGCGGCGAGGTTTGGGGTGATGGTTACATTGAGTTTCATGCGGGTCTCAAATCTATGGTCCAGACCAGCCGCTCGCGATCGCGCGTGGGCTCGCCCTGAATAAGGAAGGCGTCGCCGTCGATCTCAAGGCGATCGCCAGGACGCGGGGTCGCCACCTCTGCCACGCGCAGGTCGATGCGGGTTGTCTCCGACCAGATGCGCGCGTCGCCAAAGCTGGTGATGTCATCCGCGCGGCGCGTAACCACTCGGACGAGTTGGGTCGGACCATCCTCCGCGATGTAGATCGCATCGCGGGCGATGTTGTTGTCCGCGAAGAGCGTGTCGATCACTGCGGTAAACACCGACAAGCTGGCCACCCATCAATTGCCACTGTGCAGGCGGATCGCCATGCGGGGGCGCTTGTTCACCGGCAGGATCGATGTTTCAGTCATCAGATCGATCCAGCGGCCCTTGGCGTCGATCATCTGACGCGCATAAAGTGGCAGGCCGATGGTATTTGCGGTCTCGAGCAGGTTGGCCGGTCCGCCGTAAGTGGTAAAGGTATCGAAGGTGCCCAGCGGAAAGGCGATCCCTTCACCGGCGGGGATCAACCGCTCTGAGGTGCCGTTCGAGAGCGTGACAGACCCATTGTATTCCTCGAACAGAATGCCCGCAAAAGGAAAGGCCCGGCGCATGTCTTCGCGCAGGGGCTGTCCACCGGTGGCCGAGAAGAACTTGTAGGCTTCCTCTGTCTTGGGGTGGCTGATCAGCTTGTCGAAGAATTCCGAGCTGACCAGCGCATGGGCGGTGGTCATGGTCTCGCCGAGCAGATTGTCCTCCATAGCGCGCAGCACGCTGCGCACCTTGCCCTGCACGTTTGTGCCAGCAGTCCCAAACACAAAGTCGATCGAGATCTTCTCGAGGCCAAACTCGGTGAAATAGTCGTAAAGCGTGGTGCCTGCGCCGTCCTTGACGATACCGCGCAGGGCATTTATCTCCATGTATTCTCGGGTCTGGGCATGTTTGCGGCGCATCAGCGTGAGCTTGCGGTTCATCACCTCGACCAGCGGATCAGCAGCATCCGAGAGGCCCAACGCAGGCATGCCTTGGATATCTGCGGGCAGGATCACGTCATCATGGGGGATCCAAGGCAGCGCAAAACTGCGCATGGAACGCTGCTCGCGATTGCCGACGGTGGCGGGGGCACCCAGTGGCACCGAGGGCAGCAGGCTCAGCACCCCTTCACGCTGTTCGATCACGATGGAGCGCTGCGATACGCCTTCAAAGCGAAACAGGCCGATCTGACCCAGGCGAGTGTAGAGGTTGGGCAGGATGTTGATGGCCTGCGTCATATCGGCGAGCGAATAGCCGCCCGCGTCGAAGGGATTGCGGGTGAGGGTCATGGGAAAACTCCGAAGGAATGAGGGCTGAAACGTGGTTTGGCGGTGATCGACGCTAATGTGTCGGCGCAGGCGGGATGCTGCGAGCCATCAATCAGGCGGTGTCGCGCGGAATAATGCCCAGCGCAGTCAGCTGACCGTGCTTTGTGGCGGTCTTGGCCGCGTCATCGACGGTGGCATCAAAGACGAGCGCTGCTTTCGACACGATGGCCGGGCCGCGGGCGAGAATGATGGCAGTGGCATCTGCTTCCGCGGCTTCGACAGCGTAGAGCAGGACGGCTGCTGCTGTCTGTGCGCCATCCGTAGCGCCTGAGGTAGCAAGCTTGTATTTGCCGCTGGCGGTGATCTTTCCGAGCACGGCGCCGACGGGATAGACGGCGCCCGCCAGCAGGGTGATGGTTTCGCGCGTGAAGTTGGGGTTCAGCTCATATTTGAGCATATCGCCCATGGTGGTGGGCTGTCGGAGCACAGTCATGTCGGGGATCCTTGTCGGTTCTTGGGCAAAAGAAATCCCCGGCCGGGGAGGAGCGGCGGGGGATCAGGTGGCAGGGTTTCAGGGATGCGAGGGGTTTCAGCCCTTTGCACCTGCAGAGGCCGCGCGTTTGGCGGCGGCCACGATCGGGCTTTCGGCGCTTTTGGGGGTGACCGGCGATGGCGGCGCTGCGACGATATCGCGGGCATCTGCGGCGGCGCTGGCACGTTCCAGAACCAGGCGGCGCAAGGCTTCGGGGGCGGTGCCCTCGCGCAGAGCCTTTGCTGCATCAATCGCGATGCCAAGCCGTCCAGCTTGTGCTGCGATCTCGGCAATATCTGCGGCCTCGTTGCGCAGTTTTGCCGACAACTCTGCCAGATTGCCCGGCTTCGCTGCGTCCGAGACCGGCGGTGCGGGTGCCGCAGGGGGCGTGGCCGGGGCGGCAGGTTGATCATCACCGGCAGTGGAATGACCATCCTGCGGAATTGTTGCCTCATCGGGGGTTTCTTCAGCATCATTCTCTGCAGTGCTTGCTGTGGTGTCAGTTTGGGTGGCCATCTGTGCCTCCTTTTTCGGTTGGTTTGGTTTGCGGAACTGGAGTGCTGTCGCGCGCGATGCGCGCGCGGGTGCGAGTGTCGGCGTGTTTGCCACGCGCTGTCGGAACGCAGCAAAACCGCGCGGCAGATCGATGACCTCATCGGCGAGACCCGCGGTGACAGCGTCTGCCCCCCGATAGGTTGCGGCTTCGGTCGCGAGGGCGGCCTCCTGGCTCAACCGTTCCGGACGTCCCGCCGCGACGGTCTGCGTAAAGAGGAACCGCAGCACATCGATTTCCCGCTGGATGTCATCACGAACGGCATCCGGCAGGGGCTGATATGGATTACCATCCACTTTATGGTGACCAGAATGGATCAAGGTCACGCGCACACCATCTTGATCAAGCTCGCCACTGAGGTCGGCATGCATCACGACGACACCGATGCTGCCAACGGCCCCGGTGCGGGGCAGCAGAATACGATCAGCCTGGCTGGCCAGCGCGTATCCTGCCGAGAAGGCGTGCTCAGCCACGAAGGCCCAGACCGGCTTGCTCGCCCGAATTGCACGAATGCGATCTGCGAGGTCGAATACCCCCGCAACTTCGCCGCCAAAACTGTCAATTTCCAATGCAACGCCACGGATGGACGGGTCCCCCGCCGCCGCGTCGATCTGCGCTGCGATCCCTTCATAACTGGTCTGGCCAGATGACTGGCCGATCCAGCCGCCGCGGTGGATCAACACACCGGATATCTCGATCACGGCGATGCCGTCCACGACCGGATAGGGCGCGTCGCCATTTTGATGCAGGCGCACAGCGAGGTTTCCGGCGATGATGCTGGCGCGGGCGCGTTGGAGCACTGCGCCCTCGTTCGCGCCATCCGGCTCCACCATCTCGACCTGTCGCCCGAGAATGCGCGGCCCGAACCCCGACAGAAACGCCATGGCTTTGGAGGGCTCAACCAGCAGAGGCGTGTTGAAGGCACGCGTGGCAATGCGGGCATGGAGCATCAGGGCTGGTCCTCAGGCTTGCGCGAAGGGTCTTCCGCGTCATCGGTTTCATCTAACGGGTCGGTGTCTTCGCCGTCATCTTCATCTGAGCTCGGCACCGCCTGCACGCCTTGCGCGGGAGATCCAGGCCTGCGGAAATCCAGCCCCAGCAATCGTTCGCGTTCGCGCTCCGCCGCGATCTCACGGTCGACCTGTTCTGCGTCATAGCCACGCTCTGCGATGGCTTGTGTGCGGGATTTGAGACCCGCTTCGATCTGGGCGATTTCAGCATTGGCGTCTTTGAGTGGATCGACCCAATCCCATTTGGTTGGCAGCCAGTTTGCTGCAAGCAACCGCGATCGGTCGACCTCATAGGCGGGCAGAACCAATGCGTCCGACAGCACGGCCGCGTCCATCCAGCGCGCATAGACAGGACGGCACAGTTGAAAGACCATCACCGAATGCTGCCAGGCCGAAACGCGACGCCGAAATTCGATAAGTGCAAGGCGCGAGTTCGAGAAGTTACCTTTCACCATGTCGTTTGTTAGATATGGATAAGGAATGCCCAGCGCCGAGGCGACCTGAAGCAGCGTACGGTATTGGAACGGCTCATAGGTCGCGCCTGAATCTGCAGGTTGGCCCACGGTCACATCCTCGCCCGGATCCAGTCGCACAACCTGGCCGGGGCTGATCTCGAAGCCGCCCAGCGTGTCGTCATCCTCGGACGGCAGCAGGGGGTTTTCTGGTGCGGGCGACGTGACGAACATCGCGTACATCGCGGCGACCTTTTTGCGGTCGAGCTCGGCATCGTCGTATTGATCGAGCAAAAACAGCTTCACGATGGCAGGTGCAAGCTTTGAGACCCCACGTAATTGACCCGCTTCAACGGGGTCGATGACATGGATGACCTCTGAGGCGGGTACGCGCACCATTTCGCCCGCCATTCCTGGATCGGTGCTGTCGCCGGGGTGCCGCCGGAGGAAGTGATAGGCCACACGGCGTCCGACCAGGTCAAACTCGATACCCTGACGGATGGCATTCCCATTAGCAGCCATACCCGTTTGGTGCAGCGGCAACATTTCGGCGGGCAACATCTGTAGCTGCAAGGGAACAGATAATCCGTCGCTGCTGCGCCGTGGCCTGATCCGAAAGAAGACCTCACCGGCCAGAAACACTTCGCGCGCCGCGCGCCGTTGCAGCCCATAGAAATCGGTCAGGCCTTCGCTGTCTGCTTCATCGGTCCAGGCCAGCCAAAGGCGTTGCAGTTCTTCCTTGTGCGCCGCATCTGCAATTTGCGAGATTGGTTTGATCCCGTCGCCTACGGTATTTGCAGCCCAGCTCTCAACCGCATTGGCCGCATAGCCATTGTTGCGCACCAACCAGCGGGCGCGCGCAGTGATATCAGGTCCAGATGCCGCAATCAGCGCATTCACATGGGCGCGCGTCGCCTGGAACCCGCGCAGACGGCGATGATGCTGGCCTGCATCAAAGCCACCGACAAAAGCCCCGAGGCGCTGCCTCCAGTTCATCACAGGTCCTTTACGGCATGGGGGCGAGAGATGCGCCCAGTGCCCCGCTCGGCCTTTGCGATGCGCCGTTCGATGTCGAAGACGGCGGCCGCTAATTCAGCATCGGTGCCATAGGTCAGGGTCTTGCCATCGTAGCTCACAGAGCGCGTGCCGCTATACCGGGCCGCCAGCAACGCGCTGTGGCGTGATTTGAGATCATCGAGGGTCATAGGTCATTCCATGTATTTTGGCGTGCTTACCCGCCAACCGCGCTTGCGCGGGGCGGCAATCCTTCCGGCTTGAGGCTCGGACAGTGTGTCAGTGTCGGCTTTGGTGGCAGCTGGGATGGTCTCCACCCCGGCCTGTTTTTCCAGCTGTCGCCACATCCGCTCATCAAAGCGGTCGGCGCCGAGAATCCAGGCCGCGGCGCGGGCATAGACACGGGTATCCAGCGCCTCGTTGCGTTCGCGCATCTTTTGCCATTCCTGACGCGCGTAGCCCCGCTTGTTGCGGATCGTGACCAGTTGCTCTGCCACCAGCTGCTTTAGCCATTCGCTGTCTGCCCAGTCCGGCAGGTGGATCGTGCCCGCTGGATTTGCTATGCCCAGCGCGCGTTCTTCATCATTGGGCCGCTCCAGACGCAGATACCGATAGGTCTCCGCCTTGAACGTGGCGGTGGCCACTGTCCAAAGCCGCGCGCCACGCTTGAGCTTTCGTCCGTTCACGGTCGCATCAACAAAGGTTGGCCCCGAGACGGGCGTGGCCCGATTGAACCCCTCGAGCCCCTTCACGGGTGCGACCTGCGCGATCCCTTGCTTGCGAGACCAAGCGTAAACGGCTGCCGTCTCATACCCTGTGTCGATGGCCAACTTCGCCAGGGGCATGACAGCGCCGTGTTCATGCACCCATGTCTGGCCAAGGAGCGCCGTCAGCTGGTCCCAGCAGGCCGGATCATCCGGCCCGCCCGGGATCACGATGTGATCGACGAGCCAACTTTCCAGACCGCGCCCCCAAGCCCATACATCGACTTCGATCCGGTCCTTCTGCACATCTGCCCCCGCCGTCAGGAACAGTCCACCTGCCGGGATCTGTGCTGGGAAAGACACGCGGCGATCCGCCAGCCGCTGCCATTCCGGGGCCTCCCCGCTCTCAATCCATGTTTCGCCCAGCAGCGTGTTGCGCGCGGCGCGCAGCATCTCGTCAGAGCCTTGCGCTGCCAGCCACTCCCGCGCGACCTGTTCCCAGCTTTTCCAGCCAATCGGCGAATACAGTGCTGAGAGGTGGAAGCCGATCGCGTTCGGATCGGAACTGACAGCGGTTGCTCGCCATTCGCCCAGCGCCAGCATCTCCGTCTTATGGTGCTCTGCGATGGGTTTCTCACACCCTGCGCAGTGGTAGGCTGCGGAGTCAGGCTGCCCCTTGTCCCAGCGCAGCCGTTCAAACTGCAGCCATTGCATTTGGCCGCAATGCGGGCACGGGACAAAATACCGCCGCTGATCACTCGCCTCAAACTCGCGTTCAATCCGGCTCAACCCCCGGATCGTCGGCGTCGAGACCATGAACACCTTGCGCCTGTGCGCGAAGGTCGTGGTGCGGGCCTCTGCCAGACTGACAGGATCGCCTTCCTCGTCGGCCGAGGCCGGATAGGCATCGACCTCATCGAGGAAGACATAGCGCGCGGGCATCGATCGCAGGCCCGTCGCCGAATTCGCCCCGGTCAGCACCAGAATGCCGCCGGGGAATTCCTTGGACAGCATCGAATTGCCCGCATCGCGCGAGCGGGCTGGACTGACGCGCTCCTTTAGCGCCGGGCTTTCTTCAATCAGCGGATCAATCCGCCCGCGCGACGTGCGCTTCGCCATCTCTACCGTTGGCAGCACCGCCAGCATCGGCCCGGGCGCGTGGTGGATAACAAAGCCGATCCAGTTATTGCCCGCCTCCGTCGCACCGACCTGCGCGGCTTTCATAAAGCTGATTCGCTGCGCGGGGTGGCCGGGCGACAGCGCATCCATGATCGCGCGCAGATAGGGCGTCCGCGCTGTCCGGTATTGACCCGGCTCAGCGGCAGCCCGCGACGACAGCTTGCGGTGTTTATCGGCCCATTGCGACACCGTCAGATCCGGATCGGGCCGCATCCCGCGCCGCCAGGTCCGCAGGATGTCCTCGGCACCCTCGAAGCCAAGGTCGAGCCCCTCGGTCAGGTCTGATGTTGCCCCCTCATCATTCAAGCGAGACCCTGAGGTCTGCCAAGGCGTCGAGCTGCTCTCGGACATGGGTTTCCAGCACCCTTTGCAGGATCGCAGTTTCGATCGCCACGGGAGTGCCCGATACCTTCTCCATCTCTGCGGATAATTGCGCGGCCATCAGGGCGGCCACGCGGGTGGGCCAGGTGACCCATGTGTCGCGCTCCTGGCGCGCCAGACGAAACACCAGCGTTTCTGCCCGTGCGCGGTCGACCAACACTCCCTTCTTCTTTTGTATCGACAGCTGGCGCTCTTGGGCCTGGTAAACCGTCAGTGCCGTGCGTGCCTTCAGATACGACGTGCTGTCGCCGGGGCCGGAGACGCTGCCTCCCGTGATCCCACTGCCATCACCCCCAGCACCCATCTTACCCCGCGAGCGCATTTGCTGATCTGGATCGGTCATCACTCCGCGGCGCGCATCAGAGGCTGCAGCGTTGATCGACCCGTCCGGCAACAGCACCAACCGCCCGTTCTTGCGCGCCTTTTGCACGGCCCCGCGCGAGAGGCCGGAATGGGCGGCATAGGCGCGTTCAGACAGTCCTTCCATGGCGCTGTGAATATCCCCAACATATTGAAACTAAATGAGAATAAATATCTTATTCAGTTGATTACACTCCCACATAGAGCGACTCTGGGTGCAGAAAAACGATGCAACCCAGCCCCGGAGACAACGCCATGACCACGAAGACCAAAGCCCCCAGCGAAGCCCTGCTGCTGGAAATCGCAGCGAAGCATTTCCACAGCATCGAGACGCTGGAAACCCGCAACCGCGATCGCCTCGACTTCCACGATGTCGCCATCTGGTCCATCCGCACGGCGCTTGAGGAGGCTTTCGAGGCCGGACGCCGCGCCGCTTAAACCCCCACACCCCACTCCTGAAAGGACACGCAAATGGCCATCGCCACCACTTCCGACACGACACGCATCTTTATCGACCGCAGCCGCTTCATCCAGGTCATGACCGTGCCCGCGCTGCAGGGCCATTTCAACGACATCAGTTTGAACGCTGAGGTCTTCGAGATGGCGGGCCGGATCGGGATCGACTGCCTGACGATCGAATTGGCCGATGTCGTCCCCCTCCTGCAACAGCACGGGCTCATCTGAGCCCGCGCAGACACCGCAATCAGGAGACAGCCATGAGTACGCGCGCGCAAATCGCTATCCAGATCGGACCGGATCAATGGGCCCACATTTATTGCCACTTTGATGGCTACCCCTTGCACATGCTTCCCGCGCTGGCGCCGTGGACGCCCGAGGACATCCTCGCGGCCAAGGAAATCCGGCAGGTCCGCGCGGACGCGCTGGACTGTTTTGATCAGCCCCGCGAGCCGCCGATCCTGCCGCGCCCGACCTGCCAGCTCTGCCACCTCTACGTCTGGCGGGACGGGGGATGGATTGAACTCGACCCCGAAGCCCCCGCCCCCGAGGGAGCAGCCCAATGACCAATCCCTCCCTGAACTGCCTGTCCGAAGGCCACGGAGCAACCACCATGACCACGCACCCCATTCTGCCCAGCCGCAACGAGGACTACGGGTTCTTCCGGACCCTGACTGTTTGCCCGCATCGCGACCGCCGCAGCGCGGAAGTCTGGACGCTTGCCTCGCGCCTGATCGCTGCTGCCATCGGCACTGACAGCGAGGACGAGATGATCGGCATCCGCGATTTCCTCGACAGCCGCATGGGCCGCCACTTCGCCGATGATGTGGTCGGCAACATGACGGGCTGCAACATCGACACCGAGACTGCGATCGCATCCGCGATCCGCCGCTGGCAGGACTGGCGTATCAGCCGCAAAACCGAGCGCTGCGACGGGATCCCCGCTGGGCTGCCCTACCTGACGGGTTGGGTGCAGCACTTCGCAGTCGCCGCCGCGATGGTCGAGACCGACTGACCCAGACCCAAACCCCGACATCCCCATCACGACAGGAGGCCCAGATGCCCAAACTCACCGATACCCAGACCATCATCCTCAGCCGCGCGGCCGCGCGCCCTGACAATCTGGCCATGCCGCTGCCCAAGGGGTTGCATGGGGCGGCCGCACAAAAGGCGGTGGCCGCGATGATCGCACGCGGCTGGCTCGAAGAGGTCGAGGCCAACCTTCGGCGCGGCGAGCCGTTTTGGCGCGAAACAGGCGATGGCCATGGCACCACGCTGGTTGCGACAGAGGCCGGGCTTGCCGCGATCGGCATCGAGCCGGTGGTGGCGACCACGACGACCAATCTGCGCAAGGCGAAGCTAGAGCTGGCCCCGAAGCCGAAAGACGCGTCTGCTGCACAAACTCATTCTGCCACAACCAAGTCTGTTGCCATCCGCGCTGGCACCAAGCAGGCGGAGATCATCGCGCTCATTCAGCGGCCACAGGGCGCATCCATCAGCGAAATCGTTGAGGTGACCGGCTGGGCTGCACATTCCGCCAGAGGCATGATCTCGGGCGGGTTGAAAAAGAAGCTTGGACTGGCGATCATCTCCGAGAAGGTTGATCAACGGGGCACCGTGTATAAAATTGATGTGGCCTGACCCCAGCCATTACCTCAAGCGAGCGAACAACCTACGCAGCGCGTAGCTGCGCAGCAGGGATATCCCCACGAAAACCGTGCCCAGCGCCAGGTTGTCACCAAGGTTCGTGTGCAAGCCGAACCACGGGAACACGATGATCTGCGTGAACACAGCCAACACATACCCAAGCGCGACATTGGTGATGGCCTCGATCAATGACATACGGCGGGACTGCATCACGCGGTCAGCCGTTGCGACTTGAGTGCCCTGAAGGTCTCTCCACTTTCTGCCAAAACAGCCTCTTTGCCGGTAAAGGCCTGCCAGCGCTCGATGGCCACATCGACATATGCCGGGTTTAACTCGACCCCGTAACACACCCGGCCCGTCGTCTCGGCCGCGATCAGCGTAGTGCCGGACCCAATGAAGGGTTCAAACACGGCCTGACCGGGGCTTGAGTTGTTCAGGATAGGGCGACGCATGCATTCCACCGGTTTCTGTGTTCCGTGCACAGTGTCCGCATCCTGATCCTTATTGGCGATCTGCCACAGTGTGGTCTGCTTGCGATCACCGGCCCAGTGGCCCTTGCCTTTTGCGCGCACAGCATACCAGCAGGGCTCATGCTGCCAGTGATAATCGCCGCGGCTCAGCACCAGCCGGTCCTTGGCCCAGATAATCTGCGAGCGGATATTGAATCCTGTCACCGTGAGGCTTTCTGCCACGGTCGCAGCATGCAGCGCGCCATGCCAGACATAAGCAACGTCACCTGGGAACAGCGACCAAGCCTCGCGCCAGTCAGCGCGGTCGTCGTTCAGCACCTTGCCGGTGCGCTTGGTCTTCGCGGTGCCTGCCTGGTTGCGCCAGCTTGGATCATATTCGACACCATAGGGTGGGTCGGTGACCATCAGCAGTGGCTTCACATTCCCAAGCAGCCGTCCGACGACATCTGCGCTGGTACTGTCGCCGCAAATCAATCGGTGCGCACCCAGCTGCCAGACATCGCCCGGAACCGACACCGGTGTGACCGGCAGCTCTGGAACATCATCCTCGCCCTCGACGGGACCATCGCTGCCCAGCGCATCGGGGTCCTGCAATAACGCATCCAGTTCGTCATCGCTGATCCCCAGCAGTGACAAGTCGAAATCCTCAGCCAGCAGCCCTGCGATCTCGTCGCGCAGCATCGCCTCGTCCCATTCGCCCATCTCGGTCAGCTTGTTGTCGGCGATACGGTAGGCGCGGCGCTCAGCCTCATCGAGATGGCCTAGCCGTATTACCGGCACATCGGTCAGCCCCAGCATCGTGGCAGCTAGTATCCGGCCGTGGCCCGCAATCAACTCACCATCGTCAGCCACCATGCAGGGTACGGTCCAGCCGAACTTCGCCATGCTTGCGGCGATCTTGGCCACCTGATCGTCGCCGTGGATTTTGGCGTTGTGGGCGTAGGGCCGCAGCCGATCAATCGGCCACGTCTCGATCTCGCTTGGCGCGAAGACAAGGTCCATAGGGCGGTTCTCGTTTGAGGCTGAGCGGACATGCCGATGCGCGCGGGCAACATAGCCAGCGACACAATCGGATCCGCGATGTGGGAAAAACAAAAAACGCCCGCGAGGTATATCCTCCGGGCGCAACTTTTCTATGATCAAGGGGTACGTCAAGGGGGCTAGAAAAGTCAATCTGATTTTTGTTTTGAATCAGCGGGTTCTGCAAAGCCCAAAACGTGCTGCCGCTGGGGTGGCTTCCCAAGCTGGCCAAACTGGTTGGATTTTGGCCAAGCTGGATTCTTGACTAAACCACTCAAGAATCCAGCTTGAGAGCCAGCTTTATACTCCCAAACATCTGTAATCTAATCATTTTAATTCCGCTGCTGGCCAAGGTGGCTTCCAAGTGGCTTCCCCGGTGAAAAAGCCACGCGCTAGCGAAATGGCGCGCTAAGCCCCCCCGTATACGAATAGCGCCAGGGAGGAACCATGGGAGGGGGGTCAGGCCCCCTCGCTGTTGGCTTCGAGGTGATAGGGCACGATCAAAGACGCTGCCGGGATTTTCCAGCTGCTGTTGATCTTTTGGATCATTCGCAGTGTCAGCGGGCGCTTGCGGTTCATGATTTCAGACGCCCGGGGTTTGCCGCCAACCAGCTCTGCCAGATCGCTCTGCTTCTTCTTCTTGATGTCCATGAACACTTTCAAGGTCTCGATAGGATCCAGCGCTTCGATTGGGTATTCGCGGTTTTCATAGGCTTCGATGAGGTCCGTCAGAATATCGAAGCGATCTGCCTCTGCTGTCCCGGGTGCGGGCGGTGCATCGAAGTATTGCTCGATGTCTGCAAGCGCCCAATCCAGATCTTCATCTGTTCGAATGACACGGAGTTCCATTTGTTCTTTCCTGATTTACTTAGACCTTGGTTACGTCAATCTTGTCATATTCAGCGTGGGTTCCCACGAACTTGATCATCACGCGGTAGTACGGGCCATAAACAACGCGTGCGACCAAACGGAACTTATTGCCGCCGATGTCAAATACGATCCTACTGTCTCCTACGAAGTCTACCGACGCGCCAAACATGTCCTTCACATCCTGCGGCCGTTCCCATTGCGCTCGCTCAATTTCTGCATACCAAAACAGAAGGGGAGCTTTTGCTGAAGCGTGCTTAGTCCAATACTCGACCAGTGTTCGTCTTGACAGAATCCGCATATTACCTCGTATAGTTCCCTCCTTGGGAACTCAAGCCCTTATGTTACCAATACGGGAACCTGTCAAGGGTGAGATGCTTGGCTCAGTGCCATGGCCGCACCTTCGGCATAACTTCCGCTACCTCAACCTCCCGCAACATCCCACCTGCCAAGAGCCCATCGCGCACCCAATCCAGCGCTGCCCACCAATCCTCATAGCCGCGCCGAGCGGACGCAATCTGTTCCGGATACGGCCGCCATGTCACCGGACAGGCCCGAACGTCGATAGTCCGCCACTTCCCTTTGATTAGAACGCGCTCGGTGCCGACAACTACGCTAACAGCGCGATCACCATGCCGGTTACGTTTGATGTCGACCGGAACGCAACGCGGCACAGCGCCTGGCATCCAGTCCGGGGTCAGCCCAGCGCGTGCGAGCTCTGCCACGCGAATGGCCATGCGCTTGCCGCCAAGGCTGTCGGGCATGCCCGCCACTGTGGCGGCGATCACCTCAGCATCCTCGTGGATGTAGCTGCCCATCTTGTACTGGCCGCCATCCACTTTGCAGCCCAGTGCTGCGCGTTGCATCAGCACGTATTCGAGACCAAAGCCAAACCCTTGCCCACGCTCGGGGTCCGGTGGTTCCGGAAGTTCTAGCTGCGCGTGCTCCACGCGGAAGGCCCATTCCAGTGCTTGCTGTGCGCTCATCACGCGCTTGGGGCGGCCCTGCCTGGAGGGCGATTGCTTTCCTGTTCCGGGAGATCGACCGCTTGTCTGCCCATGGAGCCTGTGATCAAATCGGCTCATAGCAGGCCTCGGGCGCGCAGCCGCTCGGTGGTCACCAGCCTGCGGGCCAGCATTGCTTCGCACATGGCATTGCTGATCATGCTGGCGGGTAAATATTCGTCGGAGTTGACCTTGGCCGCATAAAACGCCGCCAGCTCATCCGGGTTGGGCGGTGCCTTTCCTTGGATCTTGCGGCTGCGCTTGGCTTTCTGCGTCCGGCCAGTTGCCGCCGACTGGGCGTCGCGCTGGGCTGCACGCTCCATGAACCGATCCAGCGCCTTGGGCCCATCTGGTGGGGCAGGATGATCCTGCCGGGTCTCAGTTGCGACCTCGATGATCCGCTCTTCGGAAAGCCCGAGGTTTTGGCTCCAGCGGCGAACGTGCAACCGCGCGGGCTCACCCTGCCACCAGGCTGGAAGGCTGGCAGCTGCCGCAAAGCCCAGCGCCCCGAGCAGTTCGGCAAAGAACATCTCAAAACCTGGCTCTCGCGCCTGCGCGTCCTCCTCCTCCTTTACTGGTTTCCTTAAAGGTTCTCTTACAAGGTTAGTCTCCGGATTCCGGAGATGGCTTTGGGCAAAATCAGGAGATGGCTTTGCCGAAAATCCGGAGATGGCTCCATGTCCGGAATCAGGAATTGGGTGGGCATGTTGTTCTTCCTCTGTTCCGTCCTTTCCATCTACGGTTTCCGGAGTTGGCTCTTGTGGAAAGCCCTCTTCAAATCCCAAGATGTAGCGTGTCGCCTGACGCTTGTGGGTGCGTGGATCATGACTGCGCACGCGGTGGATCAAACGCAACTCTTCCAGTTTGGCCAGGTGCGCGTTCAGCGCCGAGACTGACATTTCGGCATCCTCGGCAAGCCGGGCCTGCGTCGGGAAACAGCCGAAATCCGGGTTGTGCCGGTCGCACAGGAACCACAGCACGATCTTTGTTGCAGGCTTGAGCCCGCGCTGCTGGATGGCCCAGTTGGTTGCTTTGTGGCTCATGGTACCGCCCTCCCAACTGGGACAGCGATGCGCGAAGTGAACCCATGATCAGACAGCGCGCCCAGCGCATCATCGAGCGAGCGGATCAAGCCCCAGCCGAAGCCCTGAGCCAGAACAGCATCCCGGAATTCCTCCTGCGCGGGGCTCAGCCGCCCTTTGAGGGATTTCAGCTCCAAAAACAGCACGCGGCCCTCGCAAAGCACGATCAAATCTGCAAATCCTGCATGCACCCCCATTCCAACAAGGATTGCTTGGCGCTTCGCCCCACGCGGACCTGCCTCTACGACCTCGTTGACGCAGTGATGAATGATTGCCCCCTTTGGCAGGGCGAAGCGCAGCGCGACCACAACAGCGCGCTGCAGATCTGCCTCGGGTGTTCCGCGCCGCTTCATTGGCGGTCCTCCCCGTCGCTAGACCGACAATTGTCACGACCAGGTGCTTTAGCTTCGAGGATCACCAGTAAAATGCGCGCATCCTCGCATTCCTCTGGCGTCTCGCCGTGCTTGATCAAAACCTTGCACGCCATGCGCAGCAGGTGATCGGAATGATGGGCAACATCGGACATGACGGTGCGTGCTTCGCGCAGGCGCTCGTCGATCCAATCCTGGCGTGCTTCATCGCGCTGGCTGCGCTTGCGGAAGGGGTGGAGCGCGCTCATCGCCGCCCCCGAGATTTCTGTCCTGGGCACCGGGAGGAGGCATTGCGATCCTGTTCCTGCGCCAGAAGCCAGGCGCGCACGGTCTCGCGTCGGTAGAGCACCTTGCGCCCGACCTGGGTCGGCGCAGGACCAATCCGCCGGGCGGTCCAGCGGCAAAGTGTTTCTGAGGTCAGGTCCAGTTCAGCGGCGAGTTCCGCGCGGGTCATCCATTCCGACAGCATGGGCCGGGTGCCAACACCGCCCATTGTGCTGTCCAATTCGAGGTCAGACATGTGCATCTCCTTGCAACATCCGAGGACAGCCCCCGGACGCCGCGAAGAAAGCAGACGCGCCCCACCGGAATTTAGGAATAAACCGGAATAACTACGCCGGGATTTATTCCGGTTGTTGAAAGTCAATGACTTACACAGCTTTCCGGGTGCTGCAGTGACCGCTCATGTTGCCTGAGTAGGCAGAATCAATCCCCGGATACCGTTTGATCCGATAGGTCCGCCCGGGCCTCATGTTGCCTGAGGCGTGTATCCTTGCTGTTCACCGCCGAGTATTGCGCTCGGCCCGTTCTGCACATTGGTTTGGATGTTGCCGCTTTTGAGTGACCGCCAGCGACAGGGCGAACGTCAGCCGTGATTTTCTCGCGCGAGAACAGATGGTTGAGGTCCGATCCGGAAAATACCATTCGGGACTTCACGCACTTCCCAAAGGGTCACTGGCCGCAGGGCCGTGCCGCTGTGCTCGACTGCTTCCGGCATCGGGCCGGAGCCGCATTCTGCGATCCGGCACGCTGATACCGCAGTGGCCGGAATTGCCGAGCGCACCGGCGCTGCGGAGAAAAAGGAAACTGACATGCCAAAGATTTCGAGGGCATTTTTCTATTTGACCGAGTTGCCAATTCGCTGGGGGCGCAGCCTACCCGAGATTACGGGCTGGGCGCTCGCAGGGCGGCTGAACCTCATGGTCCCGATCGCGCCCGTGCAATGCGGGATTGAGCGCGCGAGTGGGATTGTCCGCGTGCGGGCTGAGGACGTTGCGCGCCTGTTTCACCCGGATCACCCAATACACTTGTCATGTGCGGTTATCCGCATCTTGCCGACCGGCGCGTTGGACCCGGTGTATGTTACGGACCCCGCAGGCGGAATCGAGGTCCGGCTGCGTGATCTGATGCTGGACGCTGGAGAAGTCAGTGATTTTGAGCAGGTCAATGACTTGCTTGGCATCGGCACGCGATCTGGACGGAAAAAAACTGGTGGGAATTCTGGCCAGGGGCGTCCTGCGGCATACGAATGGGAAACCATGCTGGTGGATGTAATGATCGATATTTCCGAAAACGGGTTGCCAGACAAGCAGGATGACTTTTTGAAGCTGATCCTCGATTGGTTCACCGAGAACAGCGCGGATGGCATGGTGCCAGAGGTAAGCACGGTGCGGAAGCGCTATGCACAGATCTGGTGGCGGCTGCAGGATCGACTCTAAAAAATGAAATCGAGGGCTGCCATCACGCAGTCCTCGACGTCTTTTCTGTTGAATGCACAAGTTTTGGGCGCGCGCTAAAGATACTTGCCACTGCATTGACGCCCTCTCTCAGCGGCGTGTCCATCAGGTGTGCATAGCGCTGGGTGGTGGTCATCTGGGTGTGCCCCAGAAGTCGACCAATCATTTCAAGCGACGCCCCGCCGCTCACGAGGAGCGAGGCAAAGGTGTGGCGCAGGTCATGGATGCGGACGCCTTCGATTTGCGCCTCCCTCTGCATCCTGATCCAGAAACGGCGGATTTCCTGCACCGGCTGGCCCGGTGTGTCGCCGGGGAATAGCCATGGGCAGCCCTTGGGCACTATCAGGCGCTGTTGCCGAACCAACTTGGCGGCGTCGTTAGAAATCGGGATACGATGAATTTTGCGCTGCTTGGTGGTCGCTGCGGGCTTCGACCAGCTACCAAACTCGAGGTTAAAATCCTCGAACCGCGCCGTGCGCACCTCGCCGACGCGTGCGCCTGTTAACATGCACATGCGAATGATCGCAGCGCCCCGCTGATCCTCGGCAATATCTAGGGCTGCCGCAAGGCGTTCTATCTCCTCAAAGCCCAAAAAGCGCTCTCGGCTGTTCTCTGTGCGCTGATGGAATTTTTGTGCCGGATTATCCCTTCGCCATTCCCATTCGATTGCGAGGTTGAACATCTTGCGCAGGGCTTGCCCCAGGCGATTGGCGCGGATCGGTGTGGGCTTCGCACCCTGCAGCTTGCGCGCCCGATTATTTGGTTTTTTCTTGTGCGGCCGAGCCCGGCCCTTGGCCACCTCGTCGAGTAGAAGCGCGACATCGCGCTTGGAAATCTCTGTGACCAGCCGCGTTCCCCAGGCCGGTTCAACCATTTTGCGCATCATCGAAATCTGGTCCGCCTGTGAGCGTGGCGCCAAGCGTGGCAAGTGCTCTTCGATGTAGCGATCGACCATGTCGCTCACCGTGGGTGCCGTGCGCTGCTGATCCCGTGCACAGTGGGGGTCTATATCTGCATCAATCTGGCGGCGCAGCTCTTTGGCGCGTTCACGAGCCGCCGCAACTGTCCATTCTGGCCACGGCCCAATCCTATATCGGCGCTGCCGCCCTTTGATGCGGTAGTCCATCGTGAACGCGCGACTGCCAGAGCGGTAGATCCTGATCGCGAAGCCCGCGATGTCACTGTCGAATATCTGGTAGTCGCGCCCCACTTTTGGCGTTGCGCCACGAACTAATTTCTCGTTTATTTTCAATTTTGTAGGCATTTGAACTCCCTTGTTGAAGTTGCTATCAGGCGTAGATTCGCGCCTCTATCAAGTTCAACCACGCCCAGCGTGCCGGAATTCAGGAATAAACCGGCGAAAGAATGGATGGGATTATTCCGCAAGGCGCGCCACCGCGATGAAAGAGTGCCCTTTGGCCAGCGAACTTACTTACGGCTGGCAGGCCTTGTTTAGCCGTGCACTTTGGAAAGCTCTCTGCGGGTTTTGGGTTGTTCGGAAGCGATTATTGCGATTATGATCGGCGTAATCCACGTCAACAATACGTCAACCAACTGATCACATGCCGGAGCCTGCTGACGCCGTTTCAACGCACTGAAGCGCAATCAAGATCAAGAGCCAAAGTTGCGAGATATCAAAGGGTTGCCGGTAAATAATTGAAAAATAAAGATTGTTTAAAAACAAGGGGTTACGGCTCATAACCTGAAGGTCGTAGGTTCAAATCCTACTCCCGCAACCAAAAGCTGATTAGTAATCAGATACTTAAAGGTCGCCCTTGGGCGGCCTTTTTGTTTGGGCATCTGTTTGTGGAAGCGCTGTGGACGCAAGTGACAGGAAAGCGGGGTGTGTCAGCTAAGGCATTTCGAGTTGAACACCTGAGAAGGCACAAACTCTACTCGATACCTATTGCTCGCCGTACATGCGTAAGCCCGTTTTTCACAGATTCTGCTGCTTGTGGCGGCTCTCAGCTCCAAAAAACGGGCCTGGTGTTTGTGTGCAGAGGCGGGAAGAGTTGTTCGCTGCTCGTTACACTAATGATTGCGATTCGAGATGCGTTTGACTGTCCGGTTCCGTGTCGCGGGCGCGCAAAATGAGACCGCTGTTTCTCTGAAAGCTGAACACAGGACTTTAACGAGTTGCCACTCCCTCCCCCTGATTACAGCCACGGCTGGTTGAATTATCTCAAAGCCTCCCCATATATTAACAATACATGAAAGCGATTTCTGATCGAGCGGGCAAGCGACCTGCACTTGAAATCGCCGTGTTCCATCAAGAAAATTCAGACGTCCCGGCAAAATCGCCGTGATTTTTGGGAAAGGTGCCGATGAACTCGCGCACGACGACCACTGTGGTGGCGTTTGCTCATCCTTTCGAACTGGCCGGTTGTCCCGGCGCATTGCCTGCAGGACAATATCCGGTCATCGCTGAAGATGAACTTATCCAGAGCCTAAGCTTTGAAGCATATCGAAGAACCGCGACCTTCCTTGTGAAGGAAAGCCCGGGTCTCACGAAGTTCTTTCCAATACGCCAAGAGGACCTTGATCGGGCCCTTGTCGAGGATCGCGCCCTTTCAGAACGAATTCATGACAGCGTGGCGGCGCTTTCTCCGCCGGAGGATGAATTATGAATAACTTTAAATGGCTTAAATCAGGAATTTATGGCTTCGTGGTCGGTGCGATCACGATTCCGATCATCGGCTTCGGCTGGGGCGGATGGATAAGCACTGGGACCGCAGATGAAGCGGCCAGAGCCTTCGCCAACGACGAGATCACCCGCTCGATGGTGCCGGTCTGCCTGGAAAGGGCCGCATCCGATCCGCAACGGCTGGCCAAACTGACTGGACTTCAAGCCGCGCAAGGGTTCACACGTCGCAACGCGATGATGGCCACTGGCTGGGCGACTATACCTGGGTCCGATACACCCGACCGGAAACTGGCGGACGCCTGCATCGAAAGACTTGACCTTGATGCTTCGTAAGGCAGCCCCCTTTCCCGGCGTGGCTGTGGCTGGTGATTGCCCGGCCAGGCATTCGTGGAAGCCCGGTCAAACGAACGCCCCACGACTTGCTAGATTTGTTCTGGGTTTGGTTCTGTTGATGTTCGCGACCCAGGCTTCCGCACAATCCACGGCCATATCCATACCTGAAAACGCCCACGCCAAGAGGTACGGCGACGGATGGGAATGCGATACGTCCTTCAGACCTGACGGCGATCAATGTGTCGCCGTAGTCGTTCCCAAAAACGCCTATGGTATCAATCACGCCTATGGCAAGGGCTGGGAATGCCATCATGGTTTCAAGGAAACCAACGAAACAAACTGCGTAGAAGTTGTCATCCCCGAGGGTGGATACCTCGATTCCCTTGGCGAACGCTGGCGCTGTCTGCGCGGGTTCGAAAAGGTGGGCGAGACCTGTCGCAAGGTCGCTATTCCCCCAAATGCTTATCTCGAACGCTCTATTTATGGAACCGAATGGCATTGCGAACGTGGGTACGCGGCCAGCGAAGGCAAATGCGTTGCGATCAACGTTCCGAAGAATGGCTATCTGAACCCACGACGCTATGGGCAGCCTTGGGTTTGCGAGCGCGGTTTCTATGAAAACGAAGGTAAATGTGACCCCGTCATCGTCACTCCGAACGCCTATTTCGACGGTTCATCGTCCAATTCTGGGTGGGTGTGCGCGCGCGGATACGCGAAAGTCTCTGGCGGCTGCGACCTGATAATTCTGCCCGAAAACGCGCATCTGGATAACGCGGGCAATCGCTGGACCTGCGATCGAAATTTTCGGCTCAAAGAAGGGCGTTGCGTCCTGAGGCGCTAGTCTTAGGTGCTGCGTGGCTGCTCAAAAAGGAAGAGAACATGAACTCTACAAATCTCAACTCGAGAACACCTCTTAAAAACATCCGTGTTGCCCAAGGGCCGCCTGCGGATAGGTCGGCAAGCTTGTCTAACGTGATCGATACGCCTGTCGTGCGTGCGCCGTCGGCAATTGTGTATTGTGAAGGCAACTTCGCAAAAATCGACGGTAAGACTGCCAATGGACTCGTCCGGCATTCTCAGGCCTATCGCATTCATTCGGTCATCGACAGTGACAAGGCCGGACAGGATAGCGGTCTTGTTCTGGATGGAACCGCCAATCACATCCCGCTATTTTGTGATCTGGAAACGGCAGTTTGTAGCGGCATAGAGGTTCCGGACACGCTGATATACGGCATGGCTCCGTCGACGGGCAAACTGTCTGCCAAGGATCGCGAAGTCATCTTGGGTGCCATTGCCTATGGCATGAATATTGTCAGTGGCCTGCACGAATTCCTAAGCGACGATCCGGAGATCACAGAGGCTGCCAAAGTAGGTGACGTTTCTATCCGTGACATCCGCAAACCGCGCCCTGCCAAGGATATGCGCCTGTTTGATGGTTCGGTGTCGCGTGTCAACGCCATCTGCATCGCCGTCATGGGGACCGATTGTGCAATCGGCAAGCGCACAACGGCTACCGTTCTGGCCGGAGCTTTGAACGCTAAAGGCGTCAAAACTGTGCTGGTTGGAACGGGCCAGACAGGATTGATGCAGGGCGCCCGCCATGGGATCGCAATGGATGCAATCCCACCACAATTTTGCTGCGGCGAACTGGAACGTGCAATCGTCGAAGCCGCTGATACGGAAACCCCAGACGTCATCCTGATCGAGGGGCAGGGCGCACTTAGCCATCCAGCATTCTGCACGTCCGCCTTCATCCTGCGCGGCAGCCAACCTGACGCGGTCATTCTTCAGCATGCACCGAAGCGTGCGCATCGCTGCGATTTTCCCGATATGGCAATGCCGACTCCGTCGTCGGAAATTGCCCTGATCGAAGCTTTCTCGGACACCAAGGTGATCGGGGTGACGCTGAACCATGAAGGCATGGCCGACGAAGAGATTGATGCTGCGATAGCGAGGTATTCCGACCAACTGGATCTTCCCGTCACCGATGCGCTTGCCCGTCCCGTCTATGATTTGGTTTCGATGGTTCGCGATGCTTTTCCAGTGTTGCAGCCCAGCCGTAGTTCGAAACGGTTATGACCTTCGCGCCCCGCATCGACGTTGAGCTTAACAAAATACGCCACAACACGCGTATACTGGTCCAGCGGCTACACCCGCTTGGGATCAATGTGATTGGCGTAACCAAAGCGGTGTGCGGGCACCCAGAGATTGCCAAGGCCATGCTTGCTGGAGGTGCGCGCGGCTTGGCCGATGCGCGGATCTGCAATGTCGAAAGAATGCGGCGGGCGGGCATCACGGCCCCCATCGTGATGATACGGCCGCCGATGCTCAGCCAAGTTCGCGAGGTAACAGATACCTGCAGCGCAAGTTACAACTCGGAATTTGAAACGATCGCGGCCTTGGGTGCGGCCGCACATGAGAAAAGAATGGATCACTGCGTCATTCTGCTGATCGAGATGGGGGACCTGAGGGATGGAATTCTGCCCGATGATCTGGACGCACTCGTGGCCCGGATTATCGATTTGCCGGGTATTGCCTTGAAAGGAATTGCAACCAACTTTGCCTGCCTCGGTCGAGAAGAGCCCGACCATCTTACGATGGCAGCCTTTTCGGCCCTCGCTGATGACGTCGAAAGCGCGTATGGGCCGTACATGGAAACTGTTTCTGGTGGAAGCTCAGTGAGCTTACCATGGGCTCTGAGATCGTTCAAAAGGGGGCGCATCAATGAACTCAGACTGGGTGAGGCGATCCTTTTGGGGATTCATCCAACAACGGGGAACCCAATCCCCGGACTGCACACGGATGCGTTTTCGCTCACTGCTGAAGTGATTGAAGCAAAGGATAAAACTTCCTACTGCAGCAGACCTCGGGTCTCTCCGAAAACCATATCTCTGCGATTGGTCCCCGATCACATCGAAAGTATCCGGGTAAACCTCGCCATCGGGTATCAGGACACCGACATTGCCGGACTAAAGTTCCCAGAAGGGATCGTGCTGGCAGGGGCGACAAGCGATCACACGGTCGTGGAAACCAATGATTGCGGGTTGCGACCCGGCAATGAAGTGAACACACAGCCGAATTACAGCGCACTGATGCGCGCTATGGCCGCACGCGACGTTTCGAAAGTCATGCACAGCGCGTATGATGCATCGTCACGCGGTCCGAAGCGCCGCATTCGACCTGCCACATCCCTGATCGCGATTGATGGAGGCTTCGAATGAAAAGGAAACACCTAGGCGAAGACCCGACCATTCAAGCCGCGAACGATGTCCCCAAAAAGCGCCGGTGCTTGCGCTGTAACGCGTATTTTGAAAGCGAGAGCTTCGGGAACCGCATTTGCGATCCGTGCAAGTCGACGACAGCTTGGCGCAACGGAGTAGCATTTGCCCCAGGAACGTCTAGTCGGCGCTAAATCTAACCTGCCAATGTTCTAAGGTAATGCGGGCCTGGATCACGAACTCTTACCAAACACCTGTCCATTACCTTTGTTTACGTCCAGTGATATCTGCCCCCGCCTTTAGGGGTTTTCGACACAGTACTTATCTAAGCATCTCATTATGCTGAGTTGAAGATTTCCGTACGGTTTCACCCACATCTGACATCGCAGTTCTGTTCGACAATGGCGGTTGCTGGATCTCGCTACCAAAACACTCTTAAAGAGTATGCACGCGGCACCCCACGGGGTGCTTTTTGTATTGTGGGTGCAAGTTCCGTGAACTCCTTCCCGGCGTAGTTCAGATAAATGTAGCAGCTCGCGCACTCCTAAATGGGGATGAGTCGTGCAACGAAGGCGCGGTTGTCAGTGTTTATAGAGCGCCATTGTCTTCGTCGTTCTTGTATCTGAGGGGAAAGGCTATCCGGCAATTGCGGAGTGGAAAGTGTTTGGCCGAATTCAGTTCATGGGTTTCAAAGCCTAACGGCGGACAAAGGCGTTTTAAGTCGATTTTGCATGGATCATATGTGACCCCATCAACGCTTAAACAGCATCCTCCCAAAAATTGGCGGGCATGTCATGCACAAGCTCGGCCGCCTTGTCGTCTACCCAGTCCTCGCGATCTTCCTTGGACCATGATGCGGCTTCTGGCTCGTCGGTCAGAAGTTTCTTCGCCTTCGCCACGGCCTGTTTGTATTTCATGTCCTCGATCCGTCCGTCGGGAATGATCGCATAGACAAATTTGCCACCCATTGCCGTGGCCAACTGTTCCATCTGCCGCAAGGATACCGCGCCATCTTTCTCGCTCCGCTCAGCTTGATACACCGCGTTCCGGCTGACCCCTTTACGCTTTGCAACATAGTCCGCAGACATCCCTAGTGCCCGCCGAACAGACGCAATCCAGCCACGTTCCGGGGGGTCTATCCCGTCGAACTGCTTGGCAGCGCGGTCGATCATGCGCGCGAGACGTCTTTGTTCAATAAAGTCCGGCATTTGGGCCTGTGGGCTTAGAGATCAGTTGATTTATCAGTATATCAGTAAACAATACTATTGGCAAATGTACTTTTTTGCACATAAATACTTAAAATATCTATCCATAGTAGTTATATGTTCCGTGAAAGGAAACTTATGTACGAACTGCTTACCTCCCCGAACACATTCCCTTTCGCGATCGCGCTTGCGGTCGTGACCGGTCTGTTTTTGCTCGAGCTTCTCAGCGCAGTGCTGGGCGGGTCTATTCTTGGGGTCGGAACGGATGCGCCCGATGTGGATGCAGATTTCGACTTTGATCTGTCGACCGAGATTGATGCGGATATCGACATCGATGTCGACGTGGTTGATGGTCCAGAGGGTGCCGAGGCCGCAGAGGCGGCAACCTCGGGTGGGGTGTTTACATGGATCGGCGCGCGCGATGTGCCGTTCCTGATCTGGCTTGTTTCTTTTCTGACCATGTTCGGCCTGTTTGGGCTGATCCTGCAATCCATGCTGACAAGCATAATTGGCCTGCAGTTGCACGCACTTCTTGCGTCTGCAGCTGTAGTCATCCCAGCCCTTGCGGTAACGCGGATCATTGCCAATTGGGTTGCGCTTTTGATGCCGAAGACCGAAACGACCGCTCTGAAGGCGCGACATCTTGGGGGATACAACGGAACCATCACCCAAGGCACGGCATCACGTGGAAAACCAGCCGAGATCAAGATCAAGGATCGGCACGGCAACATCCACTATCTGCGTGTGGAACCCCTGCGGGATGATGAAGTCTTCCCGCAAGGAAGCGAGGTCACCCTGATCCGCAAGCGCGGCGACAAGTTCTTCGTGATCTGATCCGCGTTTCACACCTCACGCACCCATTCACATTATAAGGAGTAGCTTTATGGATCTTTCATCCATCGCAATCATTGCTGGCGTCATCGTTGGTCTTCTGGTCTTTATCGGCCTGATCATGGCCCGGCTTTACAAACGCGCCACCCGCGAAACCAGCCTGGTGAAAACCGGTTCGGGCGGCAAAAGAGTCATCATGGATGGCGGGACGATTGTTGTGCCCTTCCTGCATGAGATTTCGAAGGTCAACATGAAGACCTTGCGGCTTGAGGTCTCGCGCGTGGCCGAGCAATCTCTGATCACCAAGGATCGTATGCGTGTTGACGTTGGTGTCGAATTCTATGTCTCGGTCAATGCGACCGAAGACGGCATCTCGCGCGCGGCTCAGACCTTGGGCGACCGCACCTTCCATGTCGAACAGCTTCGCGAGATGATCGAAGGCAAGCTGGTTGACGGCCTGCGCGCCGTTGCCGCTCAGATGACGATGGATGAACTGCACGAAAACCGCGCAAGCTTTGTGCAGGAAGTGCAGAACGCGATTTCCGAGGACCTTCTGAAAAACGGTCTGGAGCTTGAGGCCGTCTCGCTGACCGCGCTGGATCAAACCCCGTTCGAGGCGCTGGATGAAAACAACGCGTTCAACGCGGTGGGTATGCAGAAACTGGCGGCAGTGATTGCGACCTCGCGCAAGCTGCGTGCTGAAATTGCGGCGGAAGCTGACGTGTCGGTCGCGCAGTCTGAAATGGAAGCTGAAAAGCGCAAGTATCAGATCGAACGCGAGCAGAAGCAGGCCGAGATCGCGCAAATCGAAGAGATCCAGACCCTTCAGGCACAGCAGGAAGCCCAGATTGCCCGCAATCAGGAAGCGTCTGATCGCGCAAAAGATGAGGCGCGCATTGAGCGCGAACGGGCTGTGCGTGCTGCTGAGATCGAGCGTGAACGCGCCATCCGCGAGGCCGAGATCGCCAAAGAGCGCGAGCTGGAAGTAGCCGATCAGGAACGTGCCATCATCGTTGCGAAAAAGTCGGAAGAGGAAAGCCGCGCCAAAGCGTCTGCCGACAACGCCCGCGCAGAAGCCAAGAAAGCGGCCGAAGCGATCGAGACCGCTCGTGCCGTGGCAGAAGCCGAGCGTGTGAAGCGCATCGCGCTGATCGAGGCCGAAAAGGAAGCCGAGCGTCAGGCAACGGCCATCCGTCTGTCGGCCCATGCCGAGAAAGAAGCAGCGAGCGACCGAGCTGCCGCAAAGCTGGAAGAGGCACAGGCAGACGCCAACGCGCTGACCGTCCGGGCCGAAGCGAAACGTGCTGACATGCTGGCGACAGCGGAAGGTCAGAAGGCCATCGCGAACTCGGAAAACGAACTGAGCGCCGAGATCATCGCCATGAAGATCCGCATCGCCCAGCTGGAAGCAATGCCGGCGATCATCGCCGAAATGGTGAAACCCGCCGAGAAGATTGACTCGATCAAAATTCACCAAGTGACCGGTATGGGCCAGCCGGGTGGCACGGGCGGCAGCGAAGGGGCTGGCACGCCAGTGAATCAGGCGCTGGATTCGGTGCTGGGAATGGCCCTGCAAATGCCTGCCATGCAGGCCCTTGGCAAAGAGCTGGGGATCAGCATGGAAAACGGCATCGCCGGGGTTGCAAACGGCGCGATGGAGCTCGAGGTCGAGCCCGCACAGGTTCCGGCACCGAAAGCCGCGCCCACGGAAGAACCCGATGTGCAGGTAAACTAATCAATATCGCCCCGCATGAACGGAATGCGGGGCGATATTTTCGCTGTCAGAGCGCGCGGCTTTAGTTGCGGAGCAATCGTTTTACCGTCTGTTTAACCCGCGCCAAGGTGCTCTTCCGTACTTGGCGCACGCCCTGAGCGGTCATCTCTGTGTCAGGGGTAGCGTTGCGTTCAAGATGCTTTGACACCGTTTTGTACAGCAGGTCATCCAGCCAGTTATCCTGAAAGAACTTTTCCAAAACGACTGGATCAATGTCATCGCGTCCAACGGCACCGCCGGACTTGATTTTTTGCAGTGTGTTCACGGTGGGAACGGTCACTTCGCCGGCGGTCTTCCCGCACAGTTTCAAGACTTTGGTCAGGTAGTCGGCGAGGTACCCTTGGGTTGTCAGACCGATATAGTGCGCGTTCAATACCTCGCACAGAACATCGGGGTTTGTACGGCTGCCGCACAGCCAAACCGCCTGTTGATTGCGAACGTTATCCTTGCCGGACTTTGCTTTTATGAAATCATCAATGCTGGGAAATCGCGCTGAGAATCTTTCGTGATTTGGGTGCCGGAGGCTGCGGTTGTAGTTGTACAGCGATATGACGCGCTGCAATGGGTCGCGGATAACCGAAACGCAATAGATAGGACGTTCAGAGGAAAAACCTGGGTAGAATAGTTGTGGGAATTGGAGGTGCCCTGTGATCAAGCTGCCGGAATACTCTTTGCCGTCTGTCAGCTCTTTCCAATTCTCGGCTGCCTTGTTCCATTGCAGGTGGGTATGCGGCTCGAAGTGCTCTTTCAGAACAGTTTGTACAGCCATTCCAGCGGTTTTGGGGATGTGGATGTGGGCGATCAGGCAGGATGGGTCGATCGGCTCGGCCCCATCAAGGCGATTCATGCAGCGTTCAATGCTAGGTAACTTGTCCAAAACCACGATTTCCACATGCTTTTTATTCTGGCTATCAGGCCAATCAGCGAAACACAAGAAAGGCTAAATCCCTACCAAGGCTCGGCAAATAGGGGTGCCTTGCCCTCGCGGACCAGTTCTTTCGTGCGTTCGAACTGCTTGGAGACATATGTGAACAGCGCCCAATCCAGCGCGTTCGCACTGTAGAAGCGAATTTTCCACGTTGTCGAGATGTCTGATTTCTTGACCGCCTCGCCGTGCAGGATTGTGGTCAGTTCGTTCACGACTGGCGGGGTCTGATGATAATAGTCGTCAAGCGGGTGGCAATCGGGCGTGTGCTGAATAGCCTCTGTCAGCCAGCCACGAAAATGCTCGGTCTCGTGAAGTGGCGCGATGCCCAGATAGTTCTCGTTCAATACGCGCCACAGGGTGCGCGGGTTTCTGCGCGTGCCAGCCAGAGCATGGGATTGCTGGTTTCTGCGCGCGTCACAGTAGAACTCCAGATACCGTTCGATGGTTGGGAAGTCTGAAAAGAACTCTGCGTTTGGTGGATGCTTGGCCGAGCGGAAGTAATTGTATTCCGAGATGACGCGATCCAGAGGCTCGCGGATCACGGCGATGCACCACAGCTGCCTGTCCGGTAGGGCGCGTTTGATCGCGCGAAAATCCACATGCCCTGCATAAAGCCAGTAGTTTTCTTTGGGCTCTTCCTGCAGCAACTTTTCCAGATGTTGCATCGGGGACTGCCAGTCCAGAAGAACGGCTGGGCGTAGCGCATAGAGCAACGGCTGCTGGAAATACATCCCGGCGGTTTTATGGATATGGATATGGGCCAGTGCCGCTTGCTCGGCCGGGGGAAGTCCTTGGTCCCGAATATACAACAACCGTCTGAAGCATTGGTGCAGGGGCAAAAGCATCGACATTCTCTAGCCTAGCACCCGCTTGATCGCCCACTTCATCCGCGGTGGCAGATAGATGCGTGCCGCGGCGCGCATGCGGCGATTGATGCGTCCGACGACCCCGCGTTTGTTGACGGGTCTGTTGACGCCGGATGTGCCATCGCGCGCCCGAGGAATGGGGAACGCGGGCAAGAGCGGCCTGCCGGTTTTCAGGGCCATCAGGGTATCGTAATAGGGCGTGCGGCGCGCGTGTTCCCAGAATGCAGCGCTGAGGGGATGCAGGTTGTTCTGCCACGGTTTGGCAATGCCTGCGTAATGCGCGATCTTGGCGTCCCGCTTTGCTTGGTCCAGCTGCGCCAGAATATCCGCGTCCAGCACCCGTTTCAGATCCCAGCCCAGATAATAGACATTCCATTCCTGCGGCAGAATTTTGGCATCCCGCGCCAGATACTTGTTCAACACGTCCTGATCCAGGAACCAGTATTTGTTGTGCTTCAGATCATCGACCAGGATACGCGACATGTCGCGGCTGCGCAGGATGTCCAGATTCATCACCAGTGTCCCGGCCTGGAAATAGCGATCTTCGATCCCCTCCATCCCCAGAATTTTTGCAGCATATTCCTTGGCAGGAAGCGCGCCTGTCACGCCATCGCTGCGCGTCCCATTCTTCTGAAACGCAACGTTGATATAATCCGTAGCGGCGGCAACTGGGGCGTCTGAGACGTCAAACCTCCACAGGTCGATCATGTCATCTACAGCGACCATGTCGGCGTCCAGATAGATGATCTTATCATGGTTGGGTAGCAGGTCCGGCAAGATCAGCCGATAAAACGTTTCTTTCGAGAAGGGCGGGCGAAGGTAGGTGTTCGAGAACGCATAGGCCATCGACAAGACCTGAATCCGCACATTCGGATAGTCCTGTTCGTACTGGCGGAACTGCGCAATATCGTCGTCGGACAGCCCGCCTTCCATCAGCATGATGCTAATGCCGTAGTCTTCTTTTCGCGTATGAATGATCGAGGCGACCAGCGCATGGCAATACATCGCAAAGTTCACGTCAGTTGCCACTGCGATGTGCATCGTCTCAGCCACATCGGGAAATTCGAAGAACTCCGGCACCGGTTCCAGCGGCTTGGTGTCTTGGATAAGCGCTAATGGCACCTCCAAGATCGTCGTGTCAGGATGGTCTTGGCGGTACTTGCGAATGAAGGCGTTGAACAGGCGCTCGGACAGGTATCCAAACACGCGCGCTTCCTGCTGGGTGCGGGCGGCGGCGTCTATGCGCGCCTCGGCGCGAAACAGGATGTCAAACATCCATTCGCTGTAGGCGTGGAAAATATCGCGGCGCAAAAGGTACGTGTTGGTCTGATAGAAAACCTTGTCAGACAGCGCATCGGCAAATGCCTGCACATAATCCGGATGATGTTGTGCGATGATCTCGCCGACAATATCAAGGTCATCTTCAAAATGGTGCTCGGCTTTCCCGTACTGCTCGCGCACGGTCCGAAAACCGATCTCGCGCACGTCGAAACGATCGGGAACAATGACGTCGTACTGCGCACACAGGCGCTGCAGGTTTTCAGCGCTTTGTCCGATTTCAGTGTCAAATCCGTAGAAGAAACCGGGCAAGGGTACCCCGTGCGCGTCTTTGTGCGACATGCCCTCTTCATAAGACATATGCAGAAAACGCCGATAATGCTGCAGCCCGATATGAGTGGAGTCCGCGTCATTCTTCCACGCCCAGTATTGCGCTGTCAGCTCGCAGAAAAACGGGTTCTTGGCCGAGATATGATCTCCGCTGTCATCCCGCAGCATGCCCAGTTCGTGTCCGGAAAGCGCTGCGCCCACATGAATGGGCTGAACCGCAGCGTTTGAAACGATATGTGAGGGCTTGTGGTACGCAGTGTAAAATCTTACAGACATCGTATTCGGGCTTTGCATTCGGGGGGCTTTCTCACGCTCTTATTAGGCGAGTGTACGTTTTACAATCCTCCTGACAGAATAACGGGGAAATCGACATGAAAGTGCTTAAACCTTTGCAAAATAGGCGCGTAACACTCCATGTTGGCCTTCCAAAAACGGCAACGTCTGCACTGCAATCTACGTTGGCAGACAACTATGCTCAATGCATGGATGCCGGATTGTGCTACCCGCAGGCAATGCGAACACCTGCAGGATATCGCCGTCATAAGCCGTTGCAACATGCCGCAAGGACGCTGACCGAGAGCGATTTTGTCAGCGCATATCAATCTGTTCTGACCGAGGCCGGGGACCGGGATATCGTGTTTTCCTCGGAGGATATTCACTCGCAACTTGCTAGGCGGAAAAACCCGCTTGTCACGTATCTGAACCGGATTCATGGCGCAGAGAATGTTCATATCCTGATTAGTCTGCGCAATGTGTATGACTTCGCGGACTCTGTGATCGCGCAGTTTTACAAAGCGACCTTGTTCGGGATCGAGCCCCATGAACTTGCGCTGGCCGGGAACCTGACGCCGCAGGGCATCTTGGATGCCGCAGAGGATGCATACGGTTTTCCCGTCTATTCCTTTATGAGCTATGTCAACGCAATAAAAGCACATTGCCCAGAGAATGAAATCAGGCTTGTTTCGATTGAGAAGAATGACCTGAACGAACCATATCTAGATTTCATGGCCAGGTATCTGGGACTGGAAGGCGAGTTTGCAAATCCGCCGAGAAAAAACGTTAATGCTCGGAAGGGCAACCAGTTGCAGATGTGTTTTCGAGAAGCCCGGCATTACTTGCGTCAGTCGGAATTTAAAGAACACCAGCGCAGGATCGTGGCCTATAGCGCAAAGCACAGCATCCAAAAACTCGAGGACCGCAACAGGTATCTACACATCGACGATGCCCTGAGAGCTAAAATCAGCCATGTGGCCGAGGCGGAGAAAGAGCAGTTGCTGCCCTTTATGTACACGCCATGCGCTGCCCTGTTTGAAAACAAGCCCGTTCCCCCAACAGAAGATGTCGACCTTCCACGGGCCATGAAAGAAGATATCAGGCGGATCTGCACTGAACCCCCCCAAATGCGGGGTTTCAAGCGCGGCCTTTCAAGTCTACGTCGTAAGTTCCAGCGTTAGAAATCTTCGGGACGGATATGCGGCATGTATTCTTTTAAGAACCGCCGGTTCTTCTTCTCGAAATGAGACATAAACTCTGGATCTAGCTGCGTGACATCCAGCTTTGGACCAAACTGTGCCCATCGCGATGCCTTGATCACGCCAGTGATCAGTCGGTGAATTTTGCTTTCTCGCCCGTTGCGAAAGCGTGGAAACAGGCGGTTTGTTCGTCGCAGCAGCCACAATCCCCGACGCGAAAGTGAGACGTTCCGCTCTCCTGCGGGGGTCTCTAGATCGTCCGCAACTTGCGGCGATCCCAAGGCGCTGAAAAAATCTACCATGATGTCCCCCCCCTCCAATGCGTTGCGGGAAAAAAACCGCGGCATGAAGCGCGAGGACGCGAAATGTGCGGTCCACTTGTTGGCAAAATAGACGTAATTGAAATTGCCGTTTCTCCGGCGCTTTGCGTTCTCCAGATGTTTCGAAAAGCTGCCCGTGCCGCCGACGCTTATATGCGTGCTATAGGCGCTGGACACTTTGCTGTCCTGCCGACGGAAATAGCAGATCACGTCAATATCATCAAAAATACCATTCAGGTACTCTGACAGCTGGGCAATGCTGTTGGGCTGGACCAGACGGCTTTGAAAGTGCTCAGAGGTCACAATCAGCGTGTGATAGTGTTTAGAGAGTTCCTTAACCTCTGCCTGAAAGCCCGCGAGGGTTCTGTTCCTAAACGCTTCAATTGCTTCGGGCGATGTGAGGTTGTTGAGGATAAAATAGTTGTCAGGGTTCTTTTGGAAGCAGGCAACAAGTCCACGATTATTGGTACTGTCAATCGTATGACTAAGGCAAAAGCCATGCTGATTCAGAACAGCTTCGTTCAAATAAAGCCCATGCTGCAGGGCTGTAGTGCCGGTTTTTTCCTGCCCGATATGTAGGATTAGCTTCATATTTAGCGCCACTTCACGTCCGAAACGATTGCAGAGTTATCAGTCCTGTGGAACTGCATCTACCTGATCTTTTTGCTGACTAGCTGGTAATGTCTCTGTGGTCTATCGCAATGATTGAGTCGTTCCTGATAGGCAGATTCTTGTCACCGGCTGGGAAAGTTCGGTTCGGCCTACTTCTGCAATATTGCGCTTTCCCATTCTGAAAGAAACGCACGCTTCTTGAGTTGATCCAAGAAGACAAGAAGACCCGGTCCGATCCGTATGCGGTTCAAGGCGGCTTCATTCTGGCTGAGATCAAGCGCTGGGTTGGTTAGAAGCTGCGCATCTTGCCCATGTGATCGTGTCATCAGGTGATCCAGAAACAGGGCCGCAAGTTCGGATGACGGCGCATTGCTGGGGATCAACGCGGTGCGCAACATGACCGTGGTGAAATCTGCCGGCAGGATGATGGCGAACTCGTCCCGATCCTCGCGGTTGATCGCATAACTTCCAAGAACGTTGTAGGCGATCAGCAGATCACCGGATTTGACCGCGTCGATCATGTCGGACGAGCAACAGTAAAGCTGCGCATCCAGCCCGCCCATGACCTCGGTCAGGCGCCAATAGATCTCGGAGGCCCGCGTGTCTTGGGTCGCGAACAGATAGCCTAGGCCAGACTGGCGCACGTCATAGGTGCCGACCCGGCCGCGGAAAAGGTCAGGGTGCTGGCGCAACAGGTTGATCAGGTCGTTTCTGCTTTCAGGCAGGGGAAGGTCACCGAAACCGGACTTGGACACGACGATCGCCGCGGGTTCCTGCGTGAACGCGAACAACATGTCATTCCACACCGCCCAGTCTGGAAGAGCGCTGGTGGACCCGGGCGTGAAACGCTGGGCCCAGCCGTCATTGGCCAGCTTGGTTTGCAGGTCCATTGCGCTGGACACGGCGACGTCAAACGCCTCGCCTTCATCGACAATCGCCTTTTGCAGCTCAGACGAGCTGACCACCGTGTACTCGATGGCGGTGCCGGGCACCGAGGCAAGGAAGGACGAGATCATCGGCTCAAAGAAGGCGATATCGGCGGTCGAGATGATCCGCAATTCACTGTCGCTGTCCGACGGTCCAAACCGCGCGACCTCTTCAGCCTCGAAGGCGCTGGCCCATCCAGCAGCGAAGATCAGGACGATGGAAAGAGCAAACTGACGCATGCGCCGCCTCCTGGGTTGTTCGTGATGTGTAAGGTGCCGCCGTGGGCCTCGACCACCTCTTTCGCGATGGTTAGCCCCAAGCCAGAGCCGACGATGTCTTGCGTGTTCGCCCCGCGCGCAAAGCGCTTCGGAAGTTCGTCCAACTCATCTGTCTGAAAGCCGGGGCCGGTGTCGTTGACGCTGATTGTTGCGCCGTCATCGGTGGTGGTCAGCGCCACGAGGATCTCGGCGCCGGATGGCGAATACTTCACCGCATTGTCCAAAAGATTGTGCAGCGCATTCTGCACCAAAATGGGGTCGCCCTTGATGACCGCCGTCTCGACCTCGGTCGCCTCAAGCGTGACATCCTTCAGTTCCGAAGTCGGGCGCATGCGTTCGACAGTGTCGTGCACAAGGCGATGCAGGCTAATCTCTTCCCGTGCCAGATGATCCAGTCGGAAGGTCACCATCGCGTGATCCAGAAGCTGCCCCGCCGTGCGCGAGCTGTCGTCGATGGCGCGGATCATTTCCCTTAATGCTTTGCGGGTCTCGGGATCATCAGATTTGCGCTGTGCAACCTCTGCCTTGGTTCGTACGACGGCCAGCGGCGTGCGGACCCTATGCGCGGCTTCTGCGATGAAATCCTCGGATCGCATCAGGGATTGCTGCAAACGGCGCATGAAAGAGTTCAACGAGGCAACCAGCGGCACCATCTCGGACGGGACGGGGGCCGCCACCGGGCGCAGGTCTTTGGGGCCCCTGCGGGAAACCGAGCTTGTCAGTCGATCCAGCGGGCGGATCGTGCTGCGCGAGATGAGCGCCGCCAACAACACCCAGACAAGGAAGAACCCCGCCCCGATCCCCATCGATGTCCGCGAGATCCGTGCAAGCGTCTGTTTCTGACCGGAAAGTGTCTGTGCCACCGTTACTTTAAGAAAACTTCGACCCGTATCCGTCGACATCCGGCGTCTGACCGTGGCAACACGGACTTCTTCACCAAGGAACATGGCCGACAGATATGCTGGCGATACAGCGCCATTTTCTTTCGCTTCCGGCAAGTCGGCGTAGCCGCTTAGAAACTCGTTCTCAAGTCGGATCGCATAGAACACGCGTTCGTCCGAGATACTGTCCAGCATCGACAAGGCAGAGTAGGGCAGGTCGATGCTGATCTCGCCTCCGCTTAAACGCGCGCTGTCTAGAATGGACAGGGCGGACGCGGTCAGCACGTTGTCCTGGCTTTCCTGCGCCACCTGCCGCGCCACGGATTGCACGACGAAGTAGACAACAATCGCCAGAACGGCTGCACTTGCCAAAAGTGACAGCAACAGCCTGCGGCGGATCGAGCCATGTGCGACGGGTGTGCTCATGCGACCTCGAGCTTATAGCCAAGTCCGCGGATGGTTGTGATCTTCACGGTCGAGGCCTCAAGGTGGCGACGCAGCCGCCCGATATAGACTTCGATCGCGTTCTCGGTGACGTCTTCGTCATAGGAAAACAGTCGGTCCACCAGCGTTGATTTCGAAAATACTTGTCCGGGCGCGTTCGCCAAAACCTCGAAAAGGCGCAGCTCGCGGGTGCGTAGCTGGATGTCCTGATCGGGGAGTTTCAGCGTCCCTGACAGCGAATCGAAGCGGAGATTTCCGAGGGTCAGAAGGTTCTGCGCGGCGCCTCCACGACGGCGCATCACCGCGCGGCACCGTGCTTCCAGCTCGGAAAAGTCGATCGGTTTGACCATGTAGTCATCCGCGCCAAGATCCAGAAGTCCGACGCGATCCGCCACTTCCGAGCGCGCCGTCAGAACGATGACCGGCGTGCTTTCTTCCTGTTTTCGATGCCGCGCCAGAAAGGTTCTCCCGTCACCGTCGGGAAGCATAATATCCAGCAAAATCAAATCATAAGAAGTTGTCGCCGTGAAGTCATGCCCGGTCTGAATATCGGGTGCGTGATCGACGACATGCCCATCCAGCATCAACCTGTCCACGACAGCTTCGGCTAGTTGTTCGTTGTCCTCGATCAGCAGGAATCGCATGTAAGTTTTTCTCTTTTTGCTCGTTTTTTAGTCGTGTCAGCTTTGTGTCAGCTTAGATTGTCACCCTCTTCCGACATGAGCGGCAAGTGTCGCCAATGTCAAATGGGAGGACATAAACATGAAATTCAAATTGGGCCGTCGCGCCTTTATCGCTGCTGCTGCATCACTGAGCCTTGCTGCCCCGGTTTTTGCTGACGACCACAAGGTCGTTGACAGCATTCACTTCCTGATCCCGGGTGGCGCAGGTGGCGGCTGGGACGGCACCGCGCGTGGAACCGGCGAAGCCTTGACCGGCGCTGGTCTGGTTGGCACCGCATCCTACGAAAACATGTCGGGTGGCGGCGGTGGTAAGGCCATCGGTTATCTGATCGAAAACGCGGACAGCCAGCACGGCACGCTGATGGTCAACTCGACCCCGATCGTGATCCGCTCGCTGACCGGCGTGTTCCCGCATAACTTCCGTGACCTGACGCTGGTCTCGGGCACAATCGGTGACTATGCCGCCATCGTGGTGGGCAAAGACAGCCCGCTGAATTCGATGGGTGATCTGCTGGCCGCGTTTGACGCAGATGCATCGGGCACCGCAATTGGCGGCGGTTCGGTTCCGGGTGGTATGGACCATCTGGTCGCCGCAATGGTGATGGAGGCCGCGGGCAAAGACGCGCTGGCTGTGAAGTACATCCCGTACGACGCAGGCGGTAAAGCAATGGCAGCCCTGCTGTCAGGCGAAATCGCAGCCCTGTCGACCGGGTTCTCGGAAGCTGTGGCATTGGCAGATGCAGGCGAAGTTAAGATCCTGGGCGTAACCGCAGATGACCGTGTCGCAGCCTATGATGCGCCGACCATGAAAGAGCAGGGGATCGACACATCTTTCGTTAACTGGCGCGGGTTCTTCGCAGCCCCCGGTCTGCCGGCCGACAAGCTGGCCATGTACCAAGAGGCCATCACCAAGATGTACGCCACCCCGGAATGGGAAGCCGTGCGCGCGCGCAATGGCTGGGTCAACATCCACAATTCGGGCGACGACTTCAGAACCTTTCTGGAAGGTCAGGAAAAGGTCATCGGTGACCTGATGAAGAAGCTGGGCTTCCTTTAAAACATCGGGTGCGAGGGGCCAGCCCCTCGCGCTCCCCGAGGTATTTCGGGCAAGAGGAAGGGGAGAGCGCAGGCCCTCCCCAATGGAAGGAAACACCTTCCCCTTGCACGGTCATCGGCTCCTCAGCCTGTACCGTAGATGGAGCCTAGCGGAAGAATGGTTAACAACCTCTTTCCTCTTGCCCAAAATACCTTGGGGTGAATTGAGCCGCAGGCTCAAGAGGGGCAACGCCCCGTCCCAACACCGGAACAAGGAGGATCCTGATGGCTTTGGATCGCTGGGTCTCATTCATCATTCTGTGCGCCGCGCTGGCCTATGGATATGCCGCATTTTTCACCATGGACGCGTCTTTACCGCCGTTCATGCAGCGTAACCCGATCTGGCCAAGCACCTTTCCCAAGGTTCTGGCTGTCCTGACGATCGCCACGTCGCTGTTCATTCTGCTGGGGTTTGAAAAGTCCCCTGAAAGTGACCAAGAGCCGGACATCGATTATCGACGTCTTGGGGATTATTATCTGGGCCAAGCGCTGTCGCTCTTGGGACTGATGGTGGCCTATGCGCTGCTTCTGCGCCCCGCGGGATTCTTGTTCGCCACCTTCGCCTTCCTAAGCTGCGGGTCTTTCACCTTGGGTGAACGCAAGTTCCACATCCTGTTGCCGGTCGCGGCCATCGCCAGCTTTGTTGTCTGGTATCTGGTGGACGAAGTGCTGGGCATCTTCCTGCGCCCCTGGCCATTCTTTTTCTAAGGAGCTGAGACATGATCGAAGGACTTCTGATCGGCCTGAGCGCCGCATTCTCAATCCAAAACCTTTTGATGGTGATCGCCGGCTGTCTGATCGGCACCTTTATCGGCATGCTGCCGGGTCTGGGCCCGATGTCGATCATCGCCATCATGATCCCCGTCGCCATTACGATCGGGGACCCGTCGGCAGCCATCATTCTGTTGGCTGGTGTGTATTACGGTGCCATTTTCGGCGGCTCGACCTCGTCTATCCTGCTGAACGCGCCGGGCGTGGCGGGTACCGTGGCGTCAAGTTTCGATGGCTACCCGATGGCCCGAAAAGGGCAGGCGGGTAAGGCGCTGACCATTGCGGCCATCGCCTCGTTCGCGGGGGGCAGCATTGGTGCACTGCTTCTGATGATCTTCGCACCCATGCTGTCGACCGTCGCGCTCTTGTTCCACTCGGCCGAGTATTTCGCGCTGATGGTTGTCGGCCTGTCTGCCATCGCGGCCTTCGCGGGGACCGGAAACGTGGGCAAAGCCATCCTGATGACCTTGCTGGGGCTTGTCATGGCCACGGTGGGCGAGGGCGCCCTGTTCAACATGCCGCGCTTCACCATGGGGCTGATGGACCTGCAGTCAGGCTTCAGCTTCATCACGCTGGCCATGGCGATGTTCGCCTTGCCCGAGGCGCTGTTTCTGGTCCTGAACCCCAAGCGGTCAGCCCAAGGTGCCAGCGGCAAGATCGAAAACCTGCGCATCACCCGAGAAGAGGGGCGCAAGATTGCGCCGGTCATTGGCCGCCAGTCGATCCAGGGCTTCTTCATCGGCGTATTGCCGGGGGCAGGGGCTACCATCGCGTCGTTCCTTGGCTACGCAGTGGAACGCAACATCGCCACCAAGGAAGAACAGGAAGAGTTCGGCAAAGGATCCATCAAAGGGCTTGCCGCACCCGAAACTGCCAATAACGCCGCCTGTACAGGGTCGTTCGTGCCGCTTCTGACACTGGGCATTCCCGGTTCGGGCACCACGGCGATCCTGCTTGGCGCACTGATCGCGCTGAACGTTACGCCGGGCCCGCGCCTGATGATCGACGAGCCGCAGATCTTCTGGGCGGTCATCATCTCGATGTATATCGGCAACCTTGTTCTGTTGATCCTGAACCTGCCGCTGATCCCCTATATCGCCAAGGTTCTGACCATCCCGCGGACCTATCTGATCCCGTTCATCCTGTTCTTCACGCTGATGGGCAGCTACATCGGGCAGAACAACGCGACCGAGCTTTTGATCCTTGTTGGCATGGGCATTTGTGCGACGGTCCTGAAGTTCGCGGACTATCCGCTGGCCCCACTGCTGATTGGCTTCATTCTGGGCGGGATGCTGGAGGACAACTTCTCGCGCTCGATGCAGCTCTATGATGGGATCGGGTTCATCGTCGACCGGCCGATGACCCTTGGTCTGTTGGTGATCGCGGTTCTGCTGGTGGTCATCCCAAGCTATCGCGCGCGCCGTGCGAAAGCGCGTCAGGAAGGCGTGGCAGAAGGTGATTGATGTGTATGTCAACTAAGGCGGAAGGCTAACAGCATGTCGCGTGCTTTGACCTTTCTGATCGCAGGTGCAGGCAGTCTGGGGTTCTATATCCTTGGGCTGCCTTTGCCGTTTCTGCTTGGACCGATGTTCGCCTGCCTGATTGCCGCGCTGGGTGGCGTACGCCTGAAGGGCGCTGGGCAGTTCGGCATGTTTATGCGGACGTTTCTTGGGGTCGCTGTCGGCAGCTCGATCACGCCCGAGCTGCTGGGCCGCATGCCCGAGATCGCAAGTTCCCTGGCCTTCGTGCCGGTGTTCATCGCGACCATTGCCGTGGTGGGATACCCGTTGCTGCGCCATGTCTTTGGCTTGGACCCCGTCACGTCCTGGTACAGCGCCATGCCCGGCGGGCTTCAGGACATGCTGATCTTCGGCGAGGAAGCCGGCGGCGATCCACGCGCGCTGTCCCTGATCCATGCAACCCGTGTCGTCGTTCTGGTCAGCTGCGCGCCTGTTTTGATGCAGTTCGTCTGGGGGCTGGATCTGAGCGCCCCACCGGGGCAGCCCATGTCGTCAGTCTCGCCCGTGCAGATAGGGATCATGGTAGCGGCGGGTTTGTTCGGCTGGAAGTTTTTCGAACGCATTGGCCTGTTTGGCGCCTCGATCCTTGGGCCAATGATCGTGACCACCGCTTTGTCCTTGGCGGGCGTGATTGAAACCCGCCCCCCGGCCGAGATCATTCAAGCCGCGCAGTTCTTCATTGGTATCGCCGTGGGCGTGAAATACGTTGGCATCACCAGCCGGGAAATCCGCGTGAATGTCGTGGCGGGGATCCTGTATTCCGTCCTGCTTGGGGTGATCTCGTTTGGGTTCTTCATTGTCATCACCCGGTTGGACCTAGCACCCTCGCTTGACGCCTTGTTGGCCTTCCTGCCCGGCGGTCAGGCCGAGATGGTGGTGATTGCGATCATCGCAGGGTCGGATCTGGCCTATGTCGTCACGCACCACATCCTTCGGATCGTCATTGTCGTCCTGTTTGCACCGGTAATTGGGCGCAGGTTTCCGGGGCGCTGAAACGCGTCGAACCTGCGATCATCACATTCTAGGAATGTTGGCTTACCCTTCGGACGAGGTGTCCATCAAACCGCGCATTTTCTCGATCGCGGATTGCATGGCGCCTTCCAGCCACAGCCGGGTGCTGTCGCCGAATGCGGTATACTGGTCAAGCACGCCTTGCGCCTGCGGGAAGCGTTCGCTGATTTGCGGGGCGAGTACGTAGAGGCTGACCAGAATCACTGCCAGCAAGATGCTCAGGCTAAAGCCGCGACGGAACCCTTTGCCACCGGACGCGGTGTCCCCGGCCATCGGGCCAAGATCGATCCGCGTGTCATCCGAAGCTTCGGGCGCGTCGAGGGTCGAGTTGATCTCTTCGATATCCGGAAGCATGTCGCGGCTACGAAGGTCTTTTTCTTCGATACCCTCTTCCGCGTCGGCCGCATCCGCTTCCATTTGCTGAAGGCGGGCGGCAAGCTCGGCATCGTTGTCACGTTGGGCCGCGTCCAAGCCAAGGTCCGGCTGTGTCTCAAGGCGCTGGCTTTCGACCTCGCGGGCACGCAGTTCTCGCTCGGCTTCTTCCTGAAGGATCTGTTTGACCTCTTCGCTGACCTCTTTGCGGGGCACAGCGGCGGCGGGGATTGGAGTGTCCACGACAACATCATCACCGTCGTCAGCTTCGACCTCGGCCTCAGTTTCGATCGGCGTATCTTCGACATCGTCAGTCGCCACATCCGGAACATCGACAGGATCCGCGTTGGCAACGTCTTTGCTGTCCTCGGGGTCAGCGTTTGGCGTATCTTCCGGGGCGGGCTTGGGAGTTGGAGCGGGTGCCGGATCAGACTTGAATGCCGCTTCGATACTGGGCGCCAGTGGGGCTGGGATTTCGATCTTCGGCTCGGGTTTGACCTCGGATTGGGCGGTTGCGGGTCGTGGCGGAGTGAAGAACCACGCGTGACCACAATTCGAACACTGAACATCGCGCCCTTCGCCGGGCATCACGCGATCATCAACTTCGTACTGAGCGCCGCAATTGGGGCAAACCAAACGCATTTTATACCTATCCCCTAAGATCGACAGGATATTTCCCGTCTCAATCAAGAGTAATATGAGCAAAAAGCTTGCGGAAATCAAACACTCGTGTGTCGCACATTGAAACAATCCGCTAGCTGGGGCACAACTAGCGCCAAGCAAGCACGAGGGCATCACATTGATCGAGCTGGAACAGGTCGCTTATGGCTATGGCACCGGGACGTTGTTGTCCGATGTGACCTTGTCCTTGGCGCAGGGATCGTTTCATTTTTTGACCGGCCCATCCGGGGCAGGGAAAACCACGTTGATGAAGCTGTGCTATGGCGAACTGGTCGCGGAACAGGGCAGTGTTGCTTTGTTCGGCCAGAACGTACGCGATATGCAGCGTGATGATGTGGCTGAAGTGCGCCGCCGGATCGGTGTTGTGCATCAGGATTGCCAGTTTCTGGACCACCTCAGCCTTGCTGAAAACATCATGCTGCCGCTGACGGTGTCAGGCCGCGCACTGCATGATCCGTCTGAGCTGCAAGAGCTTCTGGCCTGGGTCGGGTTGCAGCAGCAGGCCAATGCCAAGCCCCCCGAGCTGTCTGGCGGTGAACGTCAACGGGCGGCGCTTGCGCGGGCGGTGATTATGTCTCCGGACGTGATTCTGGCGGATGAGCCGACGGGCAATGTGGATTGGGAGATGTCCGTGCGCCTGCTTCAGTTGTTGGTCGAACTGAACCGCATGGGCAAGACGGTGATGATTGCCACCCACGACATGAACCTGATCCGGTCTGCCAAATCGCAGGTGCAGGCACGCGTGCTGCGGATTTCGAACCATCAGGTCGCATTGGCGGGGGCAAATCTGTGATGAACCTCTTGTCCAACATGCTCCGATTTCTGTCTGGCGATGCGCAGGCCGACCGCGTGGTCCCGCCCACCGGGTTCACCGCACGTCTGACGGTCTTTGCGTCGGCCGCGATGGCGTTTTTGGCGGTGTTCGCCTTGGCCCTGTCGCTGGCAACCGGACGCCTGGCCGACCGCTGGGGCGATGCGCTGGCCAAAAGCGCCACCATTCGTATTTCGGCCCCGCTGGACCAGATGGACGCCCAACTGCTGGCCGTGACCGAGATCTTGGCCACCACCCCCGGCGTGAAAGAGGCGCGACCCCTTGGGGAAGAAGAACAGCGCGCGTTGCTCGAGCCGTGGTTCGGCCCGGATCTGCCGCTTGACCGTCTGCCGATCCCGCGACTTGTCGAAGTGATCGAGAATGACGAGGGCTTTGATGCCGACGGGTTGCGTGCCCGACTGGCGGGCGAAGCCCCCGGTGCCATTCTGGATGATCACGCCCGCTGGCGCGAACCTTTGGTGAAAGCCGCCACGCGTCTGCGGTCATTGGGCTTCGTCGCGATTGTCCTGATCACGACGCTGGCAGGGGTGGTGATCACGCTGGCGGCCTCGGCTGCGCTATCTGCCAACGAACAGGTGATCCGCGTGCTGCGTCTGATCGGTGCGCGGGACAGCTATATCGCCCATGCCTTTGTGCGCCGCTACACGCTGCGCGCGCTGGGCGGGTCCGCTGTTGGCACCGTTCTGGGCGCGCTGGCGCTGTTCTTGCTGCCCTCGGCTGGGTCGGAAGGTGGCTTCCTGACCGGGCTTGGCCTTCAAGGCTGGCAGTGGCTCTGGCCCCTGTTGATCCCACCCTTCGCGGCTTTGGTGGCGTTCCTTGCCACCCGCCAAGCCGCCCTGACAACCTTGCAGGAGAAACGCTGATGCGGAACGCAATTCAATGGCTGCGCTCGCTTCTGTTCATCACTCAGATGTACATCATGCTGCCGATCGTCGGCTTTATCGGTGTCCCCCTTGTCTGGATCAAGCGCGACAATGCGTTCAAGGTGATCCGTTTTTACTGCAACTGGGTCCGCTGGACAGCGTCCTGGATGGTCGGGCTGAAAAGCGAAATCCGGGGCGAGGTGCCAACCGGCGAGGTTCTGATCGCCGCGAAACATCAGTCATTCTTTGACATTCTGCTGCTGGCCTCGGTCCTGCCGCGCTTGAAGTTCATCTATAAAAGCCAGCTGAAATGGGCGCCGATCATCAACATCTACGCGGTCTATACCAACTCGATCCCGGTGAACCGCGGTAAGAAGGGGGCTGCGATCAAACAGATGGTTGCGGCCGTGAAGGATGGGCAGTCGAAGCCCGGGCAGCTTGTGATCTTCTCGCAAGGGACGCGCGTCGCGGCGGGGGCCAAGAAACCCTATAAGGTTGGCACGGGCGTTCTGTACAAGGAAACTGGACAACCTGTCATTCCCGCGTCGACCAATGTGGGCGTGTTCTGGAAACGCCATGGGATCATGCGCCATCCGGGGCTTGCGGTGCTGGAATTCCACGACCCGATCGAGCCAGGCCTTAAGCTTGGCGCGTTTATGGAGCGGATCGAGGATGTGGTGGAAAGCGGCTCGGACGCGTTGATGGAAGAGGCCGGATTTAAGCTGGAGACATAATGGATTTCATCGAAAGTACCGAAGAACTTGAAACGCTTTACGGCACCCCGGGAGAGGCGTCTTTGGTCAAAGTCGCCGATCATCTGACGCCCACCTATCGCGCTTGGATCATGGCATCCCGCTTTTGCATTTTGACGACGGTGGGCCCGGAAGGCACCGATGGCAGCCCACGTGGGGACGATGGCCCCGTGGTGCTAGAGTTGGACGAACGTCACCTTGCCTTGCCCGATTGGCGTGGCAACGAACGGATCGACAGCTTGCGCAACATCGTCAATGACCCGCGCGTGTCCATGATGTTCATGGTGCCGGGTTCGAACAATGTGGTTCGCGTGAATGGCGAGGCCAAGCTAACCGCCGATCCCGACCTGCGCGCCCGGTTCGAGAAAACCGGAAAACAGCCCCGGACTGTGGCCGTGATCCGGATTCACGAGATCTATTCTCAATGCGCCCGCGCCATCATGCGCTCGAAGATTTGGAGCGCCGGCGATGAAAGCGCAGACCTGCCCAGCGTCGGCGACATGCTGAAAGAGATGACGTCCGGCGCGTTTGATGGGGCCAGCTATGATAAGGAGTGGCCGGAACGTGCGAAATCGTCGATGTGGTAGCTGTCAGGCGCTGAACTGCTCATAGGCTTCACGCGCCTTGGCGCTGTACGCCAGCGACGGGCCGCCGCCCATATAGGTCGCCATGGCCAAGGCCTCGTTCAGCTCATCCAGCGTGGTGCCCAGTCGGACCAGTGACCGCACGTGAAAGCCGATGCAACTATCGCAGCGGGTCGAGATGGCGATGCCGAGGGCAATGAATTCCTTGGTCTTCTCGCTGAGCACGCCGTCGGTCTTAGCCGCAGCACCCATTTGACCAAAGCCTTTCATCGTGGCCGGAACGTCCTTGGCCAGATGTCCAATATTGCCTTCGGTTTCTGCAAGAAATGCTTTCCAATCCACGGGGAACCCTCCTGATGTGTGGTTCCCGTGAATATTGTGGACGCGGGCCGGGCTTCCAACCCGCCCCACGAAAGCGTGATCAGGATGTTAGGCCGCCAGACCCTTCGAGCCCATCTTGAGGAACTTCTCGCGGCGCTCTTTCAATAGCGAGTCGCCCTTCTGGCGCTTCATCAGCGCTTTCAGCTCGGCCTCGATGGCTTTGCCGACAGCGGCGATGGTTTCATCGCGACCGCGCTGGGCGCCGCCCATCGGTTCGGGGATGATCTGGTCGATCACGCCGATTTGTTTCAGGTCTTGCGCCGTCAAGCGCAGCGCCTCAGCCGCTTCCCGCATCTTCTCGGCGTCTTTCCACAGGATCGACGCGCAGCCCTCGGGCGAGATCACGGAATAGATCGAATGCTCCAGCATCATGACCGAGTTCGCCGTGGCCAGTGCAACCGCACCGCCCGAGCCACCTTCGCCAATGATGACCGAGACGACAGGCGATTTCACGTTCAGGCTGCGTTCGGTTGAACGCGCGATGGCCTCGGACTGGCCGCGCTCTTCCGCGCCTTTGCCGGGATAGGCTCCGGGGGTGTCGACCAGTGCCACGATGGGCAGGCCAAAGCGGTCGGCCAGATCCATCAGGCGGATGGCTTTGCGATAGCCCTCGGGACGGGCCATGCCGAAATTGCGTTCGATACGGGTCTTGGTGTCGTGGCCTTTTTCCTGACCCATGACGACCACCGGGATGTCGCCGATGCGGCCCAGACCACCCATGACCGCGTGGTCATCGGCAAAGTTCCGGTCGCCTGCCAGCGGCGTGTATTCGGTGAACAGCGCGTTGATGTAATCGCGGCAATGCGGGCGGTCGGGGTGACGCGCGACCTGGCATTTGCGCCAGGGGGTCAGACCCTCGTACAGTTCTTTCAGAAGCTTGTCGGCCTTGGCGTCCAGCGCTTGCGCCTCGCCTTCGACATCCATCTCTTTGTTGTTGCGGGCAAGCGCGCGCAGCTCTTCTGCCTTGCCTTCGATTTCAGCCAGCGGTTTTTCAAACTCGAGATAGTTGGTCATGGGCCTGCCTGATTACACAATGTTCATGACTATATGACGCTTGGGAAGCGGCTTTGCAACGGGGGGCAAAAATCCAGACTGCTCAAAATGTCGATTCCGGCGACGGGAATCCCCAGCACGCGCGTTTGATAATTAGATGACCGCTTTGGCCATTTGGATCAGACCACGTCGAAACGCGAAGGGAGCAGACGCATGACACAGACCATATTCTCGAAACGCCGCGCCTTTCGAGCCTTCACCGCCAGCTATTTGGTCTTGCTGATGACCCTAAGCTTCGCCGCAGTTGCGACGTCCGAGGTGCTGGTCGGGCTGTAGGAACAGTGAGGGCGGCAACACGCTGTGCCGCCGCCCTACAGGATCAGGATACGCCTGCGATTTCCAGCAGTTTGGCGAACTGCTCTTCGGTCAGAACCACGCGCCAGTGATCGGCGCAGTTTGACCGCATCATCACCAATTTGACCTCGTTCGCGCCGATCTTGTCGGCGATGGCCTGACGCTCGGCGGTGGGTTTGCCATCCACGATGGCTTGGCGCAGGGTTGCACGCAGCTCGACCGTTTCAGACTCAAGCGCCTTGCGGTTAGCGGGCATGCTGGCGACCCAGTTTTTCACATCCGCGCGCTGTTCGTCGTTCAGCTGAAGCACGTCCATGTTTTTGGCCAGAATGCCGGTCAGTTGGATCACCGGGCGCGACAGGCCGGTTTTCGCGGGGTTGGAGGGTTGCATTTGTGCCAGAGCAGCCCCGGACAGGCCAAGGGTGAGCGCGGTGGCGATAAGAAGCGGTTTCATCTTTGTGTCTTTCAGTTTGGGATGCGTCCCCAAACGGGCCTCGTCATGACCCGCGCCCACCTTAGCCCCCGACACGCGATTGCCCATGCGACCAGTTGACCGCGCATAAAAAAAGCCCCGCGTAAACGCGGGGCCAGTCGGGGAATATTCTTTTAGTTAGAGCGTTTTCAGGTTCGCATGTGGCTGCATTCGCTGCCTCTCGCCTTCGGCTCGAACGCGATTGCGTCCACATACGGATTGCTGATTCCTGATAACGCTTTAGCTGCCAGCGATCAGCTCGGACTGTGCCACGATCACCTCGGCCTGTTTGATCGACGCGATGTCGACCAGACGGCCTTTGTAGACGGTTGCGCCTTCGCCGTTGGCTTTCGCCTGTTCCATGGCGGCAAGGATCTCGCGGGCCTCGACGACGGCTTCTTCCGACGGGGTGAAGACCTCGTTCGCCAGCGCAATCTGCTTGGGGTGGATGGCCCATTTGCCGACCATGCCCAAAGTGGCCGAGCGTTTGGCCTGCGCGATGTATCCTTCGTCGTCCGAGAAATCGCCGAACGGGCCGTCGACCGGCAGGATGCCGTGGGTGCGGCAGGCGGCGACGATGGCGGCCTGCGCCCAATGCCACGGGTCGGACCAGTGCTTCACGCCTTCGCGCATCATGTAATAGTTTTCCTGCGTCCCGCCGATGCCGGTGGTCTGCATGCCCATCGAGGCTGCAAAGTCAGCAGCACCTAGTGACATGGCCTGCAGGCGAGGCGACGAGGCCGCGATGGCTTCTACATGGGCGATGCCAGCGGCCGATTCGATGATCACCTCAAAGCTGACCGGCTTGGTGCGGCCCTTGGCGCGTTCGATGGCGGTGACCAGCGCGTCCACGGCGTAGACGTCTTCAGCGCAGCCCACTTTCGGGATCATGATCTGGTCGATGCGGTCGCCGGCTTGTTCCAGCAGGTCGACAACATCGCGGTACCAATAGGGGGTGTCGAGGCTGTTGATACGCACCGACATGTATTTGTTGCCCCAATCAATGGTGTTCAGCGCTTCGATGATGTTGGCACGGGCCACATCTTTGTCCGAAGGGGCCACCGAGTCCTCGAGGTCGAGGTTGATCACGTCAGCAGCCGAGGCCGCCATTTTCGGGAACAGCTTGGTGTTCGAGCCCGGGCCAAACAGTTGGCAGCGGTTCGGGCGGGACGGGGCGGCAGGTTGCAGTCGGAAGGACATGACGGGCCTCTCGGTAATGATGTTGCGATTTCTTGGGTGCAATCGTTATTAAATTGCTGCGCTGCCCGCAAGGTTATTTTGCGCCCGCAGCATCGGCGGGCGGATTCTTGGATAAACCGACGTTGCGTCGAAGAAACTTGCGCAAGGATGTCGATTAGACGAAGGAATTTGCGAAATTGCCGCGTTTCGAAGGGAGTTCGGAAGAAAATACGCCGGATAATCGTCAAAATGACGCGACGGATATCTCCACCACTCATCGAAAGGGCCACGGCCATGATCAAGACACCGTATCTTCTGTTCCTGGGCGACGCGCCCGACCAACTGGCCGCCAAAGTGGCCATCGGCATCCGTGACTGGCGCCCTGAAAACGCCGTGGGTCAGTTCCGTATGGAAGGCTGCGGCGCGGATCTGGGTCTGACCGACATGACGCTGGCCGAAGCTAAAGCCGCTGGCGCGAAAACGCTGGTTGTTGGCGTGGCCAACCGTGGCGGCGTGATTTCCAAAGAGTGGAAGAAGGTGCTGGTCACTGCGCTGGAAGAAGGGTTCGATCTGGCCTCGGGCCTGCACAACCTGCTGCGCGACGAGCCCGATCTGGTTGCCGTGGCTGAAGCGACCGGCCAAGAGCTGCACGACGTGCGCATCCCCGAGGTCGACTACCCGATTGCAAATGGCAAGAAACGCACAGGTAAGCGCTGTTTGGCTGTGGGCACCGACTGCTCGGTCGGTAAGATGTACACGGCCCTGTGCATGGATGCTGAAATGCGCGAGCGCGGCCTGAAGTCGACCTTCCGCGCCACTGGCCAGACCGGTATCCTGATCACCGGCGACGGCGTGCCGCTGGATGCTGTGATCGCCGACTTCATGGCGGGTTCGGTCGAGTATCTGACCCCGGACAATGACGAGGACCACTGGGACCACATCGAAGGTCAGGGGTCGCTGTTCCACGTGTCCTATTCGGGCGTGACCATGGCGCTGATCCATGGCGGTCAGCCGGACGCGCTGGTTCTGGCGCACGAGCCGACTCGCGAGCATATGCGCGGTCTGCCCGAGTACACCCAGCCCTCGCTGGAAGCGCTGCGCGACACGGCGCTGAACTTGGCGAAAGTGGCGAACCCGGCCTGTCAGGTGATTGGCGTTTCGGTCAACACGCAGCACATGTCGGATGACGACGCCAAGGCCTATCTGGCGAAGGTTGAGGCCGACATGGGCCTGCCCGCGACCGACCCGTTCCGCTATGGCGCGGGCAAGCTGGTGGATGCGCTGGAAGCGATCTGATAGTGCGTTAGCGGCTCTGGTGGCTGGGGGCTCGGCCCCCAGACCCCCGGGATATTTATGACAAGAAAAAAGAGGGCAGGCGCGTGGAAATCTCAGTCACTCCGGACGTGTTCAAGCTGGCGCAGGTGTTCACCATCTCGCGCGGGTCGCGGACCGAAGCGAAGGTTCTGACCGTTCGGGTTCAGGATGGCAATCATTTGGGTTGGGGAGAATGTGTGCCCTATGCGCGCTATGACGAGACGCTGGAAAGTGTGACGGACGAGATCATGGGGCTGCCTGCGGATGTGACCCGTGCGGCGCTGTATGATCTGTTGCCCGCCGGTGCGGCGCGCAATGCCGTCGACTGTGCGTTGTGGGATCTGGAGGCGAAGCGCGCGGGTAAACGTGCGTGGGAGCTGGCCGGGCTGACTGCGCCGGGGCCTGAGATCACCGCCTATACCCTATCGCTGGCCGAACCTGCCGAGATGCAGGCGCAAGCTGCGAAGAACGCGCATCGTCCTTTGCTGAAGATCAAGCTTGGCACGCCGGACGATATGCCCCGGCTTGAGGCCGTGCGGGCAGGTGCCCCCACCTCGCGCATCATCGTCGACGCCAACGAAGGTTGGTCGGCCGAGGTCTATGCCGATCTGGCTCCGCATCTGGTGCGTCTGGGCGTGGATTTGGTTGAGCAGCCTTTGCCTGCGGGTGAAGACGATGCGCTGATCGGGATGGAGCGTCCGGTGCCCGTTTGTGCCGATGAAAGTTGCCATGATCGCACCAGCCTGCCCAAGTTGAAGGGCAAGTATGATGTGGTGAACATCAAGCTGGACAAGACCGGCGGGCTGACCGAGGCGCTGGCGTTGCGCGAGGCCGCCTTGGCCGAAGGCTATGCGGTAATGGTTGGCTGTATGGTCGGATCAAGCCTGGCGATGGCGCCTGCCACGCTGGTGGCGCAGGGCGCGATGGTCACTGATCTGGATGGGCCGCTGCTGCTGGCCGAGGACCGCGACACGCCGCTTCTGTTTGACGATGCGGGCGTTCACCCGCCTAGTGCCGCACTCTGGGGCTAATGTCAGCCGCGCCCTGCAATCTGGGTCAGGAAAACGCCTACGCCCATGACCGAAATTCCGGCCACGCGCCAGAAGGTCAGGGGCGTGATATTCGCGCCAAACAGGCCGAAATGGTCAATGGCGGCGGCGGCGATCAACTGTCCGATCAGCACAAAGAACACGGCATTTCCGACACCAAAGCTGGGCGCAACCCAGGTAATGGTCAGGACGTAGAACGCCACAAGGCAGCCCGCGAAGAACAGGTGTGGCGGAGACCCCACCGCGCCTTTCAGCGACGCGCCGGACAAAAGGAACACGACGCCGGTGGTCAGGAACGCCACCACGAACAGGATCAAACCCGCCGCAATTGGCGACCCCATGCGTTGGCCCAAAGCGGCGTTCAGCGCGGCCAGAACCGGAATGCCAATCCCGGCGGTCAACATGATGGCGGCGGATTGCGTGGCACTGGGCATGGGGTTTCCTTTGACTCTGGCGTCGGTATTTGTATCAACACCCCAAACAGGAAATGCCGCACGGGTCAAATGGCCCGCAGCGTCACATGCCCGAGCGTCACATGAAGGAGACCTGACATGACCCGCACCGTTTACGTAAACGGAGAATATCTGCCCGAGACCGAAGCCAGCGTCTCGATCTTTGACCGTGGTTTCCTGTTTGCGGACGCGGTGTATGAGGTAACCAGCGTGCTGAACAGCAAGCTGATTGATTTCGAGGGTCACGCCGTGCGTCTGGCGCGTTCGCTGAACGAGCTGGGGATCGAGAACCCGATCTCGAAAGAAGATCTTCTGGAAGTCCACCGCGAGCTGGTGCGCGTGAACGAGATTGACGAGGGTCTGGTCTATTTGCAGATTTCGCGCGGGGCGGACAGCGACCGTGATTTCGTCTTCCCGGACCCCGAGAAGGTGAAGCCGACCGTGGTTCTGTTCACCCAGAACAAGCCGGGTCTGGCTGCGACTGTGAAGCCGATGAAGGTGATCTCGATCGAGGATATCCGCTGGGGTCGTCGCGACATCAAAACGGTTCAGCTGCTGTACCCGTCGATGGGCAAGATGATGGCTAAGGCGGCTGGTGCAGATGATGCGTGGCTGGTGGAAGATGGCTTCGTGACCGAGGGCACGTCGAACAACGTGTACATCGTGAAAGACGGCAAGATCATCACGCGCGGCCTGTCCAACGACATTCTGCACGGCATCACCCGTGCCGCTGTTCTGCGCTTCGCCGAAGAAGCCCAGATGGAGATCGAAGAGCGTAACTTCACCATCGAAGAAGCGCAGAATGCGGATGAAGCATTCTTCACCTCGGCCTCGGCCTTCGTGATGCCGGTTGTGGAAATCGACGGCAAGGCGCTGGGCGATGGTGCGCCGGGCAACGTGGCCCTGCGCCTGCGCGAGATCTATCTGGATGAGAGCCTGAAGAAGGCCGTCTAAGCCAAAAGGTATCGAATTCCGAAGGGGCTGCAGTTGCGGCCCCTTTTTGTTGAACAGGTGCGTGCGGCTTTACAGCTTCAAAGCGGCAGCCACCTCGGCCGCCAGTGCGCGTACTTCGTCCGCCGCGGGACCAGTTCGTTTCGCTTCCAACACACCCAGTCCGCGACCGAGCGCCTCGGCATAAATTACCCTGCTGGACAGGGATGACTGCAACGGTTTTGCACCAAGCTCGGCGACCGCAGTGGACACCTGTTCGCCAACGCGCGTCCCATTACGTGTGCGGTTCATGACAACATTCGTTGGTTTCCCAGCCCGGTCCGCCAAGTCCAGAACATCATTGGTTGCCCAGACATCGGCCTTGCTGGCCGAGACGGGGACCAGCACCAGATCCGACTCACTTAGCACCCAGCGCACGTCGCTGTCGGCTTTGGGGGGCGTGTCGATCAGAACGACGTCGGCCTGTTCCTTGACCCCACGAATGGCGCGCGAGATGCCATAGGCGGTGGCGGTCGCGAACTGAAGATTTTCATCCTCGCCCAGCGTTTCTTCGCGAATATCCAACCACTTACCAAGACTGCCTTGGGGATCCGTGTCCAACAGAGCCACGCTTTTTCCCTCGGACAGGAACGCGATGGCCAGGTTCGAGACGAGCGTTGTTTTGCCCGCGCCACCCTTCTGCTGCGCCACGCAGATGATCCGACTGCTCATTGGTCAAGCCTCCAAATGTCGTTTCTGCGCTGCAGCATACCACTTGGGGGGGAGGAGCGATAGGATATATTGTACGGAAGTTTCCGGGTAATTTTCCCAGAAGCTTCCGGTGATGTTTACTGCTTGTCCGTCACGTTCTCTTTGAACGCCACTTCGAACGCGGCCTGCTTTTCCGGGCTGGCGTCGGTCTGATAGTTCGCCTTCCACTCGGCCATGGTCATGCCATAGAACGCTTCGCGACCTTCTTCCTTCGACATTTCGATGCCGCGATCGTTGGCGGCTTCCTGATACCAGCGGGCAAGGCAGTTGCGGCAAAAGCCGGCCAGATTCATCATGTCGATGTTCTGCGCGTCAGTGCGGTCTTCCATCAGGTGCTTTTGCAGGCGGCGGAAGGCTGCGGCTTCGATCTCGATACGGGTCTGGTCGTCCATGTGGGTTACTCCTTAGAGAACGTCTTTGGCATAGGAGGGGCTGAGGTCTTCGACGTCAACGGATAGGTTGGCGATCTGCGGCAGATGGGCGCGCATGGTGGATAGGATCAGCCTGGAAAGGTCGGATTTCACGGCTTCGGAGCGCCCGGGAAGCAGTGCGAATTGCGCGTGGGCAAAGCTTTGCGCCTCGGTGCCCATCACGGCATAGGCGGTCGGCAGCGCCCGGACCTTGATCGAAGCGGGGTTGGGGATGGCGTCATGGGATGACAGCGCGTCAAGCAACGCCTCGCACAGGGCTTGCATGGCCGCGTCAGCCTCGCCGGTGTATTCGATGCGGATATGTGGCATGTCAGAGCCCCGTTTCGGCCAGAGTTTCCATCAGGATCGGTGCCAGACGTTCGGCCCAAGCGCGCTGATGCTCTTCCGTCTCAATCAAGTCGTTGCGGATCTCGATCAGCACATTGGGGCGCTTTTGCAGCACCGCGTGACGGTCGATGCTGTCGCCGTCCAGATGGCCGCCATAAGGTTCATTTTCACCGACGCAAAGATCGGGGTCCTGCTCCAACTTCTTGATCAGAGGCGTCGCGATGCGACTGTCTTTTTCATGCAGGACTGCAACGTGCCACGGGCGCGGATCGCGGCCGTTCAGTTGTGGCGTATAGGAATGCATCGCCACGATCACCGTATTGTCCTGACGGGCGGCCATATCTGCCAGCGCGTTGTGATAGGGGCGGTGGAAGGCCTCCAGACGGCGGGCTTTTTCGGTTGCATCCGCATGGCGGTTCGCGGGGATCACGGTGCCGTCGTAAAGCTTCATCAACAATGTCGGATCGTCCTCGCCCCGGTTGGGGTCGATCACAAGGCGCGAGAAGTTGGACAGGATCGCGGGCGCGTCCAGAAGCTCGGCCAGATGGATACTGACCCCGGCGGCGCCAACATCATAAGCGATGTGGCGGTTCATATCCTCGGGTGCGATGCCCAGATCGCCGTTGCCGACGCAGGTGGGCACGGTATTTGCGGCATGGTCACACGTGATCAGCCAGCGCGAGGGCCGATCCGGCCCATGAACGTGAAATGGAAGGTATGTCATGATGGTGTTGTTTTTCTGTTTCACATCCCCTTTAAGCGAGGTCAAAGCCGAGCGCCACATGTGAGCGCTAACATTTTGTTGTCAGCGCTAACAAATTAGGGCATAGAGCGGCTGACCCCGCGTAAGAAATGAAAGAGAGGTGCGCCGTGAGACGCCATCGTAATGTCAAGATCGTCGCAACACTGGGCCCGTCTTCAAGTGACTACGATACAATTCGTGCGCTGTTCGAAGCTGGGGCCGATGTATTTCGCATGAACATGTCCCACGGCACCCATGACGAGCAGCGCGCGCGTCATGCCCTGGTGCGTCAGGTGGAAAAAGATCTGGACCGCCCGATTGCGATCTTGGCCGACCTACAGGGACCGAAGCTGCGCTGCGGTGTGTTCTCTGCCGGGGCCGCCGATATCGAAGAGGGGCAAGAGTTCCGCTTTGATCTGGACGAGACCCCCGGCGAAGGGCATCGCGTCTGCCTGCCCCATCCCGAGATCTTCGCGGCGCTGAAGCCCGGATCGACCCTTCTGGTGAATGACGGAAAGCTGCGTCTGAAGGTCAAGGAATGCGGCCCGGATTTTGCCGATTGCGAGGTCGAGGTCGGCGGAACGATTTCTGACCGCAAGGGTGTCAACGTGCCGGACGTGGTGCTTCCGCTTGCGGCGCTGTCTGACAAGGATCGCGCGGATCTGGAATTTGCCTGTCAACTGGGCGTGGACTGGCTGGCGCTCAGCTTTGTGCAGCGCCCGGAAGACGTCGAGGAAGCCCGCGATCTGGCAAAAGGGCGTGCCGCGGTTTTGTCGAAAATCGAAAAACCCGCCGCGGTAGATGCTTTTAGCGCCATCCTTGAAGCGTCTGATGGGATCATGGTTGCCCGTGGCGACCTTGGTGTTGAGCTGCCCGTACACGCCGTGCCACCGATCCAAAAGCGCTTGGTCCTTGCCTGCCGTCGTGCGGGCAAGCCGGTCATTGTTGCCACACAGATGCTGGAAAGCATGATCGAAAGCCCCATGCCGACGCGGGCCGAGGTCTCGGACGTGGCGAACGCGATTTATGATGGTGCGGATGCGGTGATGCTGTCGGCTGAAAGTGCCGCTGGGCAATACCCGGTCGAGGCCGTGTCCACCATGAACGCCGTCGCCATCGAGGTCGAGAATGATGACACCTACCGCGCGCAGGTCGAAGCCTCCCGCGTGGCAAGTCGGTCCGGCATCAATGATGCCATCGTGGCCGCCGCACGCGAGATCGCGGAAACCACGGACATCAAGGCAATCTGCTGCTTTACCCAATCTGGCACCACGGCGCTTTTGACATCGCGGGAACGTCCCCGTGTGCCGATTATCGCGCTGACCCCGTTGCGTGGTACGGCGCGCCGTCTGTGCCTGTCCTGGGGGACCAACTGTTTCGTGACCGCCGGCGAGGTTGAGCGCTTCAAGGCGGCAGTGGTATCTGCTGCGCGCGCTGCCAGAAGTGCTGGTTTTGCGGAAGAAACAGACCAGATTGTTGTGACCGCCGGCGTGCCTTTCAATGTGCCCGGAACCACCAACATTCTGCGCGTGGCGCCCTGTGACGAAAGTATGATCTACGCAACCTGATCAGATTGAGCTATACTTGGTGCAGTTTGTATCAAGTTAGCTGAGTTTGAAGGAGGTTCTTGCGTGACGTATGATACCTTTTTTGTTGCCGGGCTTTTTATTCTGGTACTGGCAATTCCAGCAATTCTGGGCGCGTTTCGGCGTGGGCAGACACCTCGCATTCCGGGTCTCATGTTGCTGATTGGTGGGGGGCTGATCGTGGTTGCGATCAGCGCCAAACCCAACGCCTATTCGATCAGTACAATCCCACAGGTCATTGACGCGGTGATCAGCCACTACGTTGCCTATCTGGGCGCCTGATCCGAAGCCGATTTCCCCAGAAAAAACGCTTGCGAGTCGCGCGATCTGCCCCTATACGGCCAACTTCATGTGCGTGTGGGCTAATGTGGCATGCCCGCCGTGCATCAACGTAACCTTTGTTTGGAGACGAAAATGCCCAAGATGAAGACCAAATCGAGCGCCAAGAAGCGCTTTAAGGTTTCCGCGACCGGCAAGGTCATCGGAGCCCAGGCTGGTAAACAGCACGGAATGATCAAACGGACGAAGAAATTCATCCGCAACGCACGCGGTACGTCCGCTCTGTCCGCCCCCGACGCTAAGATCGTCAAGGGCTACATGCCCTACGACCGCTAAGAGGAGATACTGATATGTCCCGCGTTAAAGGTGGAACCACAACCCACGCCCGTCACCGTAAAGTCGTCAAGGCCGCTAAAGGCTATTACGGCCGTCGTAAGAGCAACTTCAAAGTTGCCCGTCAGGCCGTCGACAAGGCGAACCAGTATGCAACCCGTGACCGTAAGAACCGCAAGCGTCAGTTCCGTGCGCTGTGGATCCAGCGTATCAACGCTGCTGTCCGTTCGCATGACGAAAGCCTGACATACTCGCGCTTCATCAACGGCCTGAACCTGGCTGGCGTTGAAGTGGACCGTAAGGTTCTGGCCGACCTGGCCGTTCACGAGCCCGAAGCATTCGGCGCGATCGTTGAAAAAGCACAGGCTGCTCTGGCTGCCTAAGCCTGATCACAGCAAAGAATTCGAAAGCCGCGAGGGGGAACCTTCGCGGCTTTTTCGTTTGATGGTGCGATTTTGCCGCTGAGACCGCCGGAAGTGGGCGAAAAGATCAACTTATCATTGCGGGGCGAAGCTTTCGCGCTAGGTTGCAAGTAGTTAATGCATTTATAGGCGCATCTATGTTGAGACGCATATCAGGCGACAGTCTTGCGGTGATTGTTGCGCTGGCCGTGCTGGCCTATCTTCTGTCCAAGCACAGCGGCTTTTTTCACGATGATGCCTATATCACCCTGCGCTATGCACGGACCTTTGCGGAAACCGGCTTGATCCAGTGGAATCCCGGCGAATGGGCCGAGGGCTATACCAGCTTGCTGCACGTGGTGCTGACAGGCTGGGTCATGCGGCTTGGCGCCTCGGCGGTTGCCGCGGCGCAAATGGTGAATGCCATCGCGGTTTTCGTCTTGCTGGTGATGACGGCTGTCGCGGCGCGTGCGGTGCTGCCGGGCCGGGAAAACCGGCTGGGGCGAGGGCTGACCGTGTTGACGGTTGCGGGTTCGACCCCGATTGCGCTCTGGGTGCTCGGCGGGCTTGAGGCGGTGGTCGTCGCGGCGCTCCTTGCCAGCGGCGTGGCCGCATTGCTGACTTATCTGCGCCGACCCCACACCGGACTGTTGCTGTTGGCAGCCATCGCCTATGCGCTGGCCGTGCTGACGCGGTTGGATGCGTCTGTGTTTATTGCGGGGTCGGGGCTTGGGCTGCTGGTGGCCGGGTCCGGCACCAAATCTGCCCGCGTGATGGGGGCCACAATCGTCGTTGGCATCCCGGCGGCGGTCTCGTTCCTTCAAATGGGGATCCGCTGGCAGATTTATGGTGAGCTCTTCCCCCTGACGTTCTATGCCAAAGCCGATCTGCCCCTGTCGGAAAAGCTTCTGAACGGTGCCGAGTATCTGTCCGACATGCTGGTGACGATCCCGACCTTGGGCATTGCCTTGGGCGCTGTGGTCATCCTGCGGAAAACGGCGGGGTCGACCCCGGCCGTGAAGTTCCTGCTGTGTGCGACGGTCATGCAGCTGCTCTACATCTGTTGGGCCGGGGGCGACCACATGCCGTGGGCGCGGATGCTGGTGCCGTTGCTTGCGCCGCTGGCCCTGTTGCTTCTGGCATGCTTGACCGCAACGGAGTTGCAGACACGGAATATCGTTGTCGGAACATCGGTCCTTGCGACTTTGATCGTGGCTTTGGTTGAGCCTCCGAAAACGCGGGATCACGCCGCCCATTTCGGCGAGATTATTGGCCATCACATCAATAACACTTGGCCGGAAGGCATCACGATTGCCTTGAATACGGCGGGGGCGACCCCCTTTTTCGCCGGCCAGAACCGCACCTTCATCGACATGCTGGGCTTGAATGATCCGGTGATTGCCAAACGCAAGAATGTTCCGATCTTGACCGAGCGCCAAAGCTGGCCGGGTCACGCCAAGGGGGACGGCGTCTACGTGCTGTCCCGCGCGCCCGACCGGATCATCATCGGCCCAGCCCACGGCGTCAATGTCGCCGAGGCTTGGTTTCTGTCAGGGAAGGAGCTGGAGAACCTGCCCGAGTTTGCCCGATGCTACCAGCAAGTGATCGAACCGGTCCATTATTCAGAATATCTTGCCGCAAGGGGCGAAGAGGCACCAAACCCGCTGCGGTTCCTTTATTACACGCGGGTGTGTCCCTAGGGGCGGCGAACTGGCCGCTATTCCTTGATTGGGTATCGATCCGCCTCGGCAAAGACGTCGATAGCACGTGTTCCAGCCTTAATCCGTCCGCCATGCACGACGCCTGCCGGGATGTTGTAACTGTCGCCTGCCCTGTAGGTTCGTGTCTCGCCGCCGATGGTCAGCTCGATCTCGCCTTCGACAACCGTGCCCCATTGCGGCCCGTGTGAATGCGGCGGAAGCTCCATGTCTTTGAGGAATGTGAAGAAGGCAACCAAACCATGGTCTGATCGCACAACTGCCGTTTGCACCACATCTTCGGGGAACGGAACGTCGATGCTGGGTAATTCTTTTATGAAATCAGGAAAGGGCAAAATGAATCCTTCTGTGTAAAATGTTCCATAAGGGGCTAGTATCTACACGATTTTGGGTCTTCAGTCTGTTTTTAGCTTCTTCAGATCAATTGGGGCAGAGTGAAAAAATCTCGGGGCGATGTCGATTTTGCCGATCTTCAAACGTCTGGTACACAGAAAGGCATAGACCTTTCCCAACAGACGAAAGGAAAACCGATGCAATATATCTGTTTGATTTATAATGCCGAGGATAACGGCCCGCAGCCCGGCACCGACGAATTTGGCCCCTATATGCAGGCCTATGTGGACTACACGCAGGAAGTGCAGGACGCAGGTGTGATGGTTGGGGGCAACGCCCTTAATCCCGTGGCGACCGCCACCACCGTATCCATGCGGGACGGCAAGACCGAGGTCGTGGACGGCCCCTTTGCCGAAACCAAGGAGCAGCTGGGCGGTTACTATATCCTCGACTGCAAGGATCTGGACGAGGCGCTGAAATATGCCGCCAAGATCCCGGATGCGAAATATGGCCGGGTGGAAGTCCGTCCGATCATGGTTTTCGACTGATCCCACATGCTGCCCCCGGTTGAAGCTCAAACGCTGATCACGCGGTTGATCCGTGAAGACTGGGGGCGCATCCTGTCGGCGCTTGTGTCCTCGATTGGTGATTACGCGCTGGCCGAGGACAGCTTGCAGGATGCGGTTATCAAAGCGCTCGAGGTCTGGCCCACGAAGGGCGCACCACGCCATCCAGATGCGTGGATGATCTCGGTCGCGAAGCGCAAGGCGTTGGATCGTCTGCGCCGAACCGCCACCGCGACCCGAAATGCAGCCGAACTGACCCTTTGGCTAGAGCAGCACCAAAGCGACCCCGAGGATACGCCGATGCTGATCACCGACCACCGGCTGGAGCTGATCTATACCTGCTGTCACCCCGCGCTTGAAGAAAAGTCCCGCGTGGCGCTTACTCTGCGCGCGCTGGGCGGGCTGACGACCGCCGAGATTGCCCGCGCGTTTCTGGACAAAACCGACGCGATGGCCGCCCGCCTGACCCGTGCCAAGAAAAAGCTCGCGGGTGCCGGCATCCCCTTCAAACTGCCCGAGCCCGAGGATCTGCACGACCGCACCGACACCGTGTTGCGCGTCATCTATCTGATCTTCAACGAAGGCTATCAAGCGTCTGACGGCCAGCTGACCCGCGGCGATCTGGTGGCCGAAGCGATCCGGCTTGGGCGCATTTTGACGGGTCTGCTTCCCGATCATGCCGAGGCACATGGCCTTCTGGCCCTGATGCTGCTTGGCGAAAGCCGCAGGTTGGCGCGGCAAGGGCAGGGCGGGGCGTTTATCCCGCTGGAACTTCAGAACCGCGCCCGATGGGACCGCGCCAAGATCGCCGAGGGGCTGGCGTTGGTCGAAACCACTTTGACCATGGGTCCTGCCGGTCCTTACGCGCTTCAGGCGGCGATCAGCGCAGTACACGCGCAGGCCGCCGATTTTGCGTCGACCGACTGGGCGCAGATCGTGGCGCTCTATGACGTGCTTTATACGCGCCAGCCCAACCCGGTTTTGCGGATCAATCAAGCCGTGGCGCTGTCTTATGCAGATAGCCCACAGGCCGGTCTGTCCCTACTGAACTCGGTCGAAGCGGAAGGCAAATTCGCCCGCTATCAACCGTTCCACGCCTGTCGTGCTGATCTTCTGGCACGCCTTGGGCGCGACCGCGACGCCGCCGAAAGCTATCGCGCCGCCATCGCCCTGTCGGACGCCCCCGCGCAGGCAGCGTTCCTTGAAAGCCGCCTTCACGCATTGAACGCGCCCTGAACCCCTTCCCCCGCTTGCCATTTTGCCCTCTATTCGCTAGCTGGAAGCGGTGCGAAGCAAAGGGACCGAGATGGACGAGCTCAGAACAAAATATCTGGACGCAATCGGTGGGGCCGCTGACGAAGCGGCGCTGGAAGATATCCGCGTGCAGGCGGTCGGCAAAAAGGGCGAAGTCGCGCTGAAAATGCGCGAGCTGGGCAAGATGACGCCCGAGGAACGCCAAGTGGCTGGCCCCAAGCTGAACGCGCTGAAGGACGAGATCAACTCGGCCATTGCCGCCAAGAAATCCGGGCTGGCCGATGCAGCACTTGACGAACGTCTGCGCACCGAATGGCTGGACGTCACCCTGCCGGGCCGCCCCGCGCGCCAAGGCACGATCCACCCGATCAGCCAAGTGACCGAGGAAATCTCGGCCATCTTCGGCGACATGGGTTTCTCGGTTGCGGAAGGTCCGCAGATCGAAAGCGATTGGTACAACTTCGACGCCCTGAACATCCCGCCGCACCACCCCGCGCGGCAGGAGTTCGACACTTTTTATATGCACCGTGACGAGGGCGACAACCGCCCGCCGCACGTGCTGCGCACCCACACATCGCCCGTGCAAATCCGCGCGATGGAGAAGACCGGCGCGCCGATCCGCGTGATTGCACCGGGCCGCGTCTATCGCTCGGATTACGACCAGACCCACACCCCGATGTTCCATCAGGTCGAGGGGCTGGCGATCGACAAAGACATCTCGATGGCGAACCTGAAATGGACGCTGGAAGAGTTCTGCCGCGCCTTCTTTGAAATCGACGGCATCGAACTGCGCTTCCGCGCGTCACATTTTCCCTTCACCGAGCCGTCGGCAGAAGTCGACATCCGCTGCTCGTGGGAAGGCGGCACCCTGAAACTGGGCGAGGGCGACGACTGGATGGAAATCCTCGGTTCCGGCATGGTGCACCCGAAAGTGCTGTCGGCGGCGGGCGTGAACCCTGACGAGTGGCAGGGCTTTGCCTTCGGTCTGGGCATCGACCGTCTGGCCATGCTGAAATACGGCATCCCCGACCTGCGCGCCTTCTTTGACAGCGACCTGCGCTGGCTGCGCCACTATGGTTTCAGCTCGCTGGACGTGCCGACCATGCGTGGGGGGTTGTCGCGTTGAGTGACCCCTCAATCCCGGATTGGATAAATGCAATTGCAGCGGCTGTTGGTGCCGTGGCGGTGGTTGTGGGTTTATTCGGTGCGAACTCAAAGTTGAATGAGGCACGCAGAACCGCTCGGCAGCTACGACGCTCAGAGGTGGCGGAGGAGCTTGTTGCACTAGCACATAACGTAGATGATGCGCTGCGCGATATTAGAAATCCCATGGACTCTATCCCGAAGGATAAAGCGGGCGACAAACTATATGCCTACCAGCGGCGATACGAACGCATCGTGAAATATAATGATCTTTTCAAGAGCCTCAGAGACGCTCAGATCAGAGTGCGAGCTGTAATCGGCGACAAGGAAGTGGACGGTGCCGTTGAGCTGCTTTTCAAGGCTCGTCAAAGAGTGGCAATCGCAATTGAGTTGCTCGCTGACTACATCCGCGACGATGTCGGAGCACGGACACTCGAAGAGCGCGACCACAAAATCAAACTAAGGCATGATATGTATGGCAGTTTTTCGGATCGTGATGAATTGGGGCAGTCCGTAGCGGACGCTGTGCAACTTATCGAACGTCACTTAAATCCGATTGCTCGACTGGAGAAGAACTAATGAAATTCACCATCTCCTGGCTGAAAGACCACCTCGACACCGAAGCCTCGGTTGACGAAATCGCCGAGGCCTGCACCGATCTGGGGCTCGAGGTTGAGGATATCTTCAACCCCATGGACCGTCTGGGTGCCTTCACCATTGCCAAGGTCAAATCGGCTGAAAAGCACCCCGACGCCGACCGTCTGCGCGTCTGCACCGTTGAAACCAACGAGGGCGAAAAGCAGATCGTCTGTGGTGCGCCGAATGCGCGCGAGGGCATCACCGTGGTGCTCGCCAAGCCCGGCGACTATGTGCCCGGCATCGACGTGACGCTCTCGGTCGGCAGAATCCGCGGCGTGGAAAGCCACGGCATGATGGCCTCCGAGCGCGAGCTGGAGCTGTCGGACGAGCATGACGGCATTATCGAGCTGCCCTCGGGCGAAGTGGGCGACAAGTTCGTCGATTGGCTCGCCGCCAATGACCCCGAGAAGGTCGACCCGGTGATCGAGATCGCCATCACGCCGAACCGCCCCGACGCGCTGGGCGTGCGCGGCATTGCGCGCGACTTGGCTGCCCGAGGTTTGGGCACGCTGAAGCCTTTGAAAGAGCATAAGGTCGAGGGCAACGGCCCCAGCCCAATCAACGTAACCATTGATGACGACACCCGCGATGATGCGCCCGTCTTCATGGGCCGTCTGATCAAAGGCGTGAAGAACGGCCCGTCGCCTGCGTGGCTTCAGGCGCGTCTGAAAGCGGTTGGCCTGCGCCCGATCTCGGCCCTTGTCGATGTGACCAACTTCTTCACCTACGACATGAACCGCCCGCTGCACGTGTTTGACGCGGACAAGGTCAAAGGCGACCTGCGCGTGCATCGCGCGAAGGGTGGCGAGACGCTGGTTGGTCTGGACGAGAAGGAATACACCTTCCCCGAGGGCGCCGTTGTGATCTCGGACGCGGAAGGCGTGGAATCGATTGCGGGCATCATGGGCGGTCTGCCCACGGGTGCGACCCTTGAGACCACCAATGTCTTTCTTGAAGCCGCTGTCTGGGACACGATCCAGATCGCGAAAACCGGCCGCGCGCTGAAGATCAACTCGGACGCGCGTTACCGCAACGAACGCGGCATTGACCCGGAATATAACGCCCCGGCGATCGAAGCCGCGACCCAAATGATCCTTGATCTCTGCGGCGGTGAGGCATCGGACGTTGTGGTGGCTGGCGAAGTGCCGGACGTGAGCCGCGCCTACAAGCTCGACACCGACCGCGTGCAGTCGCTGGTGGGGATGGACATCCCGGCGGATGAGCAGCGCAAGACGCTGACCGCGCTGGGCTTCACCATCGACGGTGACATGGCGCATGTGCCGTCGTGGCGCCCCGACGTGCTGGGCGAGGCCGATCTGGTCGAGGAAGTGGCCCGTGTGGCGTCCCTGACCAAGCTGGTCGGCAAGCCCCTTCCGCGCAGCCATGTGGGTGTGCCGAAAGCGATCCTGACCCCGATGCAAAAGCGCGAAGGCATTGCGCGGCGCACCGTGGCGGCGCTGGGCTACAACGAATGCGTGACCTACAGCTTCATTGATCAGGCAAGTGCTGAACGCTTCGGCACTGGCGGTGACAACGTGGCCTTGGCGAACCCCATTTCGTCCGAGATGAGCCACATGCGCCCGTCGCTGCTGCCCGGTCTGCTGCAAGCCGCCGCCCGCAACCAAGCGCGTGGTTTCATGGATCTGGCCCTGTTCGAGGTTGGCCCTGTGTTCAGCGGCGGCGAGCCGGATGAGTACGAACAGATGGTCACCGGGATCCTCGTCGGTCACACCGGCCCGCGCGACCGTTTCGGCGCACGTCGCCCTGTGGATACCTATGACGCCAAAGCAGATGTCGAGGCCGTTCTGGCTGCCATCGGTGCGCCGGCCAAGCTGACCTATGTGCGCGACATGAACGCGTGGTGGCATCCGGGTCGTTCGGCCAAGCTGGGTCTGGGACCGAAAAACATCCTTGGCGCGTTCGGCGAGTTGCACCCGAAAACCATCGCCGAGATGGACGTGAAAGGCCCCGTTGTGGCCTTCGCCGTGCATCTGGCGAAAGTACCGTTCCCGAAAGCCAAAGGTGCGGGCCGCGCGGCGCTGGGCGCATCGGACCTGCAACCGGTCGAGCGTGACTTTGCCTTCGTGGTGGACGCCGATGTGGAAGCCATCAATCTGGTGAACGCTGCGGCTGGCGCCGACAAGGCGCTGATCACCGATGTGAACGTCTTTGACGAATTCATCGGCGGATCGCTGGGTGAGGGGAAGAAATCCCTCGCCATCACCGTGCGCCTGCAGCCGCGTGACGCGACCCTGACCGACAAGGACATCGAGGCTGTCAGTCAGAAGATCGTCCAGAAGGTTGAGAAGGCCACGGGCGGCAGCCTGCGCGGCTAAATCTTTCGCCGGGGCGCTTTGCGGCCCGGCACACGCCCGCCCGCCCCATGGCGGGCGTGTTCCACGCCCACCCGTGCGGTCGCGTGCCTAACGTCTGGGGATGAAAGGACTTCCTATGACACTTTCCGTCTATCTTTCCGGCGAAATCCACACCGACTGGCGCGAGCAGATCATCGACGGCGCCAAGGATCTGGATGTTACTTTTTCGGCCCCTGTGACGGATCATGATGCCTCGGACGATTGCGGTGTGGCCATTTTGGGCGAAGAGCCCAACAAATACTGGCACGACCACAAAGGCGCGATGATCAATGCCATCCGCACCCGGAAGGGGATCGAGGACGCCGACGTTGTCGTCGTTCGCTTTGGCGAGAAGTACCGCCAGTGGAACGCGGCCTTCGACGCGGGATATGCCGCCGCCAAGGGTAAGTCGCTGATCATCCTGCAGATGCCCGAACATGACCACGCCTTGAAAGAGGTCGACGCAGCCGCACTTGCGGTCGCCCGCGAGCCTGCGCAAGTGGTCGAGATCCTGGCCTATGTACTGAACGGCACCCTCCCAAGCTGACCCAGACGTCAGTTTGCGGTGACACGCGCGTGAATTTTCCCCAGCAAAACGCACGGACTCCGTGTATTATTATGTCTAATGCGAACGGGATCACGCAGGTTGCGCGATCATGAAACATACGGGGATAGTATGCTTAAAGAATTCAAAGATTTCATCGCCAAGGGCAATGTCATGGACATGGCCGTTGGTATCATCATCGGCGCCGCCTTTACCGCGATCGTCAAATCTATGGTCGACGACCTTATCAACCCAATCATTGGTCTGTTCACCGGCGGCGTGGATTTCACCAACAAGTTCGCCGTTCTGGCGGGCGACGTGGCTGCGGGTTCCTCGCTTGAAGCTGCGCGCGAGGCAGGCGCATCCGTATTCGCCTATGGCGCCTTCATCATGGCCGTAATCAACTTCCTGATCATCGCGTGGGTGGTCTTCATGCTGGTGAAGATGGTCAATAAGGCGAAAGAAGCCGCCGAGAAGGAAGAGGAGGCCGTGGAAGAGGCCCCCGCAGGCCCCAGCGAACTGGATCTGCTGACCGAGATTCGCGACGCTTTGAAGAAATAAAACGGGCCGAATTGGACCGCGAATGGGCGTCGGAAAACCCGGCGCCCTTTTGTTTGAAATTTCTGCCCGGGTTTTCGAATTTCTGGCGTTTTTCGTTTGACACTGGAAGCGTGCCAGAATATTCGGACCTCCGATATGAGATGGCGTGGTAGCTCAGCTGGTTAGAGCACAGCACTCATAATGCTGGGGTCGGCGGTTCAAGTCCGCCCCACGCTACCATCTCAATCTTGAAGTAAGCCCTGCTGTCAAAAGCAGGGCTTCTTTCGTTTCAGGACATTCAGGCGCCAAAATAAAAGCCCCGCACAATGGCGGGGCTTTCAATGCGTGATATCTGGGAAGGGAGGATCAGATGTTCAGCGCGTCTTGTCCGGTGATGCTGTCCAGACCAAGGGCTTCACCCACAGCCGCATAGGTCAGCTTGCCGGCGTGTACGTTAAGGCCGTTCAGCAGGTGCGGATCGGCGGCGCAGGCCTCTTTCCAACCCTTATCAGCCAGCGACAGCATGAAGGGCAGGGTGGCGTTCCCCAGCGCGATGGTCGAGGTGCGCGCAACCGCGCCCGGCATGTTGGCCACGCAATAGTGCATCACGTTGTCGACCTCATAGATCGGGTCGGCGTGGGTGGTTGCCTTCGAGGTCTCGAAGCAGCCACCTTGGTCGATGGCAACATCCACCAGTACGGCGCCCGGCTTCATTGTCGAAAGCTGCGCACGGCTGATCAGCTTGGGTGCGGCAGCGCCCGGGATCAGAACAGCACCGATGACCATGTCAGCCTGCTGGACCAGCTCTGCGGTGGCCGCAGCGGTCGAATACTGATTCTTGAAGGTGCCACCAAAGACGTCATCCAGATAGCGAAGACGCGGCAGCGAGCGATCCAGCACGGTCACATCCGCGCCCATGCCAGCGGCGATCTTGGCTGCATGGGTGCCGACGACACCGCCACCGATTACGACGACTTTGGCCGGACCAACGCCGGGAACGCCGCCCATCAAGACGCCACGGCCGCCATTGGCCTTCTGCAGGGTCCACGACCCCACCTGAGGGGCCAGACGCCCTGCAACCTCGGACATCGGGGCCAGCAAGGGCAGGCCACCATTTCTGTCGGTCACGGTCTCGTACGCAATCGCGGTACAGCCCGAGGCCAGCAGGTCATGGGTCTGGTCGGGATCCGGGGCCAGATGCAGATAGGTGAACAGAAGCTGACCTTCGCGCAGCATCTTGCGCTCTACGGCCTGCGGCTCTTTCACCTTCACAATCATGTCGGCCTTGGCGAAAATCTCTTCCGCCGTGTCCAGAACAGTGGCGCCAATGGCGCGGTAATCGTCATCCGAGAACCCAGCGCCCATCCCGGCATTGGTTTCGACGATGACGGAATGACCGCGTCCGATGGCCTCGCCGGCAGCGGCGGGCGTCAATCCGACGCGAAATTCCTGTGGCTTGATCTCTTTTGGGCATCCGATCAGCATGGGGGTGTCCTCCTTCTCCCTGGCGCTGAGAATATCTCTCTCTTCCATTGATCTTGGGGGTGTTCCGATGCAATTGCTTTGAAAAGATGTGGCGTTGCGGATATGTTTTTTCGAAGAAATCTGCGCTGATGGCGCAAACAGCGCAAGGAATGTGATCGAAAATGGAACTTGATAGTGTGGATCGTCGCATCCTACGAGCCTTGCAGCGCACAGGTCGCATCTCGAACGCGGAACTGTCCGAGAAGGTGAACCTGTCCCCATCTGCTTGCCATCGACGCGTGCAACGGCTCGAGGCCGAGGGCTTCATCAAAAACTACGTGGCCCTTCTGGATGCCCGCAAACTGAATTGCCCGACCACGGTCTTTGTCGAGATTACCTTGTCCGGTCAGGCCGACGAGGTGCTGGACGCCTTCGAACGCGAGGTCGCGCGCGTGCCGGACGTTTTGGAATGCCACCTGATGGCAGGCACGGCGGACTATTTGCTAAAAGTTGTCGCCCAAGACACCGAAGATTTCGCGCGCATCCACCGCCAATACCTTGCCCGTCTACCCGGCGTTCAAGGCATGCAATCCAGCTTTGCCCTACGCACGGTGTTCAAAACCACGGCGCTGCCCGTCTAATACGCCCCCGCATTTTCTTGTCATAAATATCCCGGGGTAGCATGAATTTCCGAAGGAAACTCATGCAAGGGGCAGCGCCCTTCAGGCTCACGCAGTGAGCCACCAAAGCCTAGGCTGTACGCGCCGACAAAGGCTGCTCTTTCACCGGCAAATGCACAATGGCCGAAAACGCCCCGACCCCCACACCGATCCACCAAACCATCGTGTAGTCGCCAAACGCGTCATACATCCGGCCCCCCAGCCAGACACCCAGGAAGCTGCCCAACTGGTGCGAGAAGAAGACGATGCCATAGAGCGTCCCCATGTACCGCAGCCCATAGATATGCGCGACAAGGCCCGAGGTCAGTGGGACGGTTGCCAGCCACAGCGATCCCATCGCGATCGAGAAGATGATCACCGAGGTCGGCGTGATCGGCATCAGGATGAACAAGGCCGCCACAATCGTGCGCCCAGTATAGATCGCCGCCAGCAGGTACTTCTTCGAATAGGTCTTGCCCAGATAACCCGCAAACAGCGTACCCGCGATATTCGCCAACCCAATCAACGAAATAGAAATCGCCCCCAATGCCGAGGTCGTCGAGACCCCAACCGCCGCCAGCGTGCCCGACGGATCTATGGCGCCGCACATCTCGGTCACGAAGGCGGGGAAGTGGGCGGTGATGAAGGCCAACTGATATCCGCAGGAAAAGAAGCCCAGAAAGATCAGGGTATAGCTGGGATCCTTGAACGCCTTGATCAGGATCTGCCCCATGCTCTCTTCCAGCTCGGACTTGCTGGCCAGGGGTTCTGTCTTCATCAGCGGCAGCAATGCCAGCGTGGCCAAAATGGCCGCGGCAAAGACCACGAAGACGTTTTGCCATGTCATGAAGCTCAGCAGGTATTCCGCCAACGGCGCGCCAAAGACCTGACCGGCGGACCCGGCAGCGGTGGCAATCGCCAGTGACATCGAGCGGTTCTCGTCGCTGGAAGCGCGTCCCACGACAGCCAGAATGACGCCAAACCCGGTGCCCGCAATGCCGAAGCCCACCAATACCTCAAGCATCTGATGCGCTTCCGGCGTGACAGCCATCGAGCTTGCCACAAGCCCGACTGCATAGATGATCGCGCCCATGATGATGGCCTTACGGTCCCCAATCTTCTCGGCAATCGCGCCGAAGATGGGTTGCCCAATGCCCCAGGCAAGGTTCTGGATCGCAATCGCCAGCGAAAACTCGGCACGCGGCCAGTTGAATTCGGTGGCAATCGGGATCTGGAACACACCGAAGCTGGCCCGGATCGCAAAGCTGATCAGGATGATAAGGCAACCAGCCACAAGGACCGGGGTGATAAGGGGTGCGCGCGTCTCAGTCATTCACACAATGTCAGACAATTGCCGCACTGCGTCAATTCTTGCTTTTTGATGTGCCACTTAACCTTTCTTTATGTGACGCGGCGTTTTATCTGTCACTCATGGCGAACTTGATCCAAACCTATGATGCCCTTGCCCAATCCGGCGAGATTACCCGTGACCCCGCGCAAGAGGCCTGCCTGCCGGGCCTTGAGGACATCCGCGAACATCTGGACGCTGCCCCCAAGCGCAAGCGCGGCATTCTGGGCGGGCTGTTTCATTCCAAGCCCGAAGACGTTCCGCAGGGTCTTTATCTTTGGGGCGGGGTAGGGCGTGGCAAGTCGATGCTGATGGATCTTTTTGTCGATAGTCTTGAGAACACTGCAGCCCGTCGCGTGCATTTCCACGCCTTCATGCAGGAAGTGCACGAGGGCATGAACGCAGCGCGCAAGACCGGTGTAGATGATCCGCTGGCGCCGGTCGCCGCGAAGATCGCCGCCGATGTGAAACTGTTTGCTTTTGACGAAATGCAAATCACCGACATCACCGACGCTATGATCGTCGGGCGATTGTTCGAAAAGCTGTTTGAAGCGGGCGTCGTTGTTGTCACCACATCGAACCGCCACCCTGATGAGCTGTATAAGCACGGGCTGAACCGCCAACTGTTCCTGCCCTTCATCGCGCTTTTGAAAGATCAGATGGTGGTGCATGAACTGGTCAGCCCGAATGACTATCGCCAAGACCGTCTGGCAGGCGAGCAGGTTTATTTCAGCCCCGCGAACGCCGATGCGCGTCAGGCGATTGATGCGCTGTGGAAGGATATGACGGGCGGGCAGGCCGAGCCGCTTGTCCTGACCGTCAAAGGGCGCGAGGTCGTGTTGCCCGCCTATCGCAATGGCGCCGCGCGCGCACGGTTCCACGATCTGTGTGGTGCGATGCTTGGGCCGGGTGACTATCTGACCGTCGCCAATGCGGTGAAGCTGCTGGTGCTGGAAGACATCCCGCGCCTGAGCCGTCAGAACTTCAACGAGGCGAAGCGCTTTGTGACGCTGATCGACGCGCTTTACGAGGCCAAAGTTCGTCTGATCGCATCCGCTGCGGCTCTGCCGGAAATGCTGTATGTCGAAGGGGAAGGCTCGTTCGAGTTCGAACGCACGGCCAGTCGCTTGCGCGAGATGCAGGATAAAGACTGGGGAATGGACGTCTAGCGGCGTGACGAGGGGCCGCGCGTCTGCGACCCCTCAGGTTTTCACCTGCCTGCCTAACTCGGATGGGGTCGGAATACCCCGAAGCGCCGCTGGGTTAGGCAAAGAGTCACGATGTAATTTTGTGATCACAAGGGCATGGATAATTCTTGCCCCGTGCGAATCACTTTGCCGCCCCGGCGAAATGTACTGCTCGATAAGCCGTCCACTTCATGCGGACTTTGCCTATAGAATACTCTATTTATAGGCGCTAACCCCTTAAACCGTCAATGTTTTACATAGAATCACTACCGATTCGCGAATCGGGCAAAAAAGTGATTCTTTTCCGGGGTTTGACTCGTGTTCTTGAAGCGATCGGGCGTGACCGCGCAAAATTAATTTTGTGATCACGCCTGTGAAAGTCGCTATCTCAGCCGTTTTCGCGCAGGATTGCGCCCGCCAGATACAAGGATCCGCAAATCAGGATGCGTGATTGCGGATCGGCTTTCGTGATGGTGGTGACTGCAGCCTCGACCGTGTCTGCGGTGCGCGCCGTCATCCCGACTTTTGTGGCCTCATCCGCCGTGGTCTCGGCAGGAAGGGTGTTGGGCTCGTCAGGGATGGACACGGCGGTCAGGCTGTCGGCCACGCCTGCCAAGGGGCGCAGATAGCCCGCGATGTCTTTGGTGTTCAGCATCCCGCAGATCAGATGAGTTGGCCGCTTGGGCAGATCGGCCAGAACGCCTGCCAGCATCTCGCCCGCTGCCGGGTTGTGACCGCCGTCCAACCACAGCTCGGCGTCACCCGCAGCGTTGATCAGCGGGCCGGTTTTCAGACGCTGCATCCGTGCGGGCCATGTGACGTCGCGCATCGCGGCTTCACAGGCAGCTTCGTCAAAGCCCAGAACGCGCAGCGCGGCAATTGCGGCGCCAGCGTTTTCGATTTGGTGCGGGCCGATCAGGGCGGGCAGGGGCAGATCCAGTAGCCCGTTTTCGTCTTGGAAAATCAGGCGGCCACGTTCTTCCCAGAAATGCCAGTGCTGACCATGTACGAACAGCGGGCAGCCCAGCTTGGCGGCGCGCGCCTCGATCACCTCGAGCGCTTCGTCTTTCTGCGGGCCAACCACGCAGGGCACACCGCGTTTCAGAATGCCGGCTTTCTCGCCCGCGATCTCGGGCAGGGTTTCGCCCAGAAACTGTGTGTGGTCGATCGAGATCGGGGTGATCACGGTCAGCGCGGGTTTCTCGACCACGTTGGTCGCGTCCAGCCGTCCACCCAGCCCGGTTTCCAGCAAGGTGTAATCGGCTGGCGTTTCGGCAAAGGCCATCAGGCCAGCGACGGTCGTGATCTCGAAATATGTGATGTTCTCGCCGCCATTGGCGGCATAGCAGCGGTCCAACACCTCACTCAGGGCGTCTTCGCTGATCAGCTCGCCCGCCAGGCGGATGCGTTCGTGGAAACGCGCCAGATGCGGCGAGGTATAGGCGTGCACCGCCTTGCCCGCGCCCTCAAGCCCCGCGCGGATCATCGCTTGGGTCGAGCCCTTGCCGTTCGTGCCCGCCAGATGGATCACGGCAGGCAGCTTGTCCTGCGGGTTGCCCACGGCCTTCAGAAGCCGCCAAACACGATCAAGCGTCAGGTCGATGATTTTCGGGTGCAGCGACATCATCCGGTCAAGGATGACGTCCGAGCCTTGGGCGCTCACGCTTTGTCAGCCTTTTCGGCGTCTGCGGACACCTCTTCGGTCTGAGCCGGTTCGGCTTCAGCTTCCGGCTCGGGCTTCGGCAGATCGCCCATCACTGCAGGCGGTTGGCCGGTCAGCATGCGCAGAATCGTCACCAGCTCGTCCTTCATGTCCTTGCGGTGCGTCACGCGGTCCAGCATGCCGTGATCCAACAGGTATTCAGCGCGCTGGAAGCCCTCGGGCAGTTTTTCACGGATAGTCTGTTCGATCACGCGCGGGCCTGCAAAGCAGATCAGGGAGTTGGGTTCGGCAATATGCACGTCGCCCAGCATCGCGTAGGAGGCCGTCACGCCACCCGTGGTCGGGTGGGTCAGAACAACAATATAGGGCAGGTTCGCCTCTTTCAGCATCTGCACGGCAACCGTGGTGCGCGGCATCTGCATCAGCGACAGGATGCCTTCCTGCATCCGCGCGCCACCTGCGGCCGAGAACAGCACCAGCGGACGTTTCAGAGCCACGGCACGTTCGGCAGCCGCAATGATTGCGTTGCCCACATACATGCCCATCGAGCCGCCCATGAAGCTGAAATCCTGCGCCGCCGCGATGATCGGGGTGCGGCCGATTTCGCCTTCCGCCACCAGCATCGCTTCGCGTTCGCCGGTGCCCTTGCGGGCGGACTTCATACGCTCGGGATATTTCTTCTGGTCTTTGAACTGCAGCGGATCGTCGATCGGGGCGGGGACGTCCACCTCGGTGAAGATGCCGCCGTCAAACAGATGCATAAAGCGCTCACGCGGCGTGATCGCCATGTGATGATCGCAGCTGGTACAGACATTCTGGTTCTCGGCAAATTCGCGGTGGAACAGCATGGTTCCGCATTCACCACATTTGGTCCACAGATTTTCCGGCACCTCGCGTCGCGAAAAAAGCGAGTTGATGCGGGGGCGGACGTAGTTCGAGATCCAGTTCATCGCCAGACTTCCTTGTTGCGTTTGGCCTTAGTTAGTCTGCCTTGACGGCATTTGCAATTGGGGCTTGCCGCTGCGTGAGCTTCCACCAGATTACAAATGCGACCAGAACCAGCACGGTTTGCAGCATCACCGAGGCCGACGTGGTCCATCCCATCAGATCGACCTCGGCCACGAAAAGGGAAAAACCATCCAAACTTCCCGCATTGCCCATCAGCACCATCGACATGTTGTTGCCGAAGTGCAGACCGGCGGCGGCGCCGATATTGCCGGTGCGGAGTGTCACGAAGCTTAGTACGATGCCCACGACGCTGGTGTGGATGACATAAAACACCGCGTTGATGCCCCAGGTAGAGGGGTCCGCGTGCAGAAGGCCGAAGGCGACCGAGGGTAGGACCGCCCAGATCCAGACCGACTGAAACCGGGCGCGGAGTTGTTGAAGCATATAGCCGCGAAAAACCAGTTCCTCGGCGAAAATCTGGATGAAGATCAGAATCAGGGCGGGGATAAGGATCAGCAGCCATTCGCGCGTTGGCAGGTTGCGTTCAAGCTGGGTCTGATCTTGCGGCGCGATGAGGAGCGGTTCGAACATTTGCAGCAGGCCGGCGGCAAAGCTGATCCCTAAAGCGATCAGGATGCCGATGCGGAACTGTCGCCAAAGCACGCGTTTCTGCGGGCCAAAGAGGGTCAGAAAACTGCGTTTGTGCAGAAACCGTACGACCAGCCACAGGCCAAGGTGATAGCCCAAGAAGGTCAGAAAGAAGATCGCTGTATGTGTTGGGGTTGCCCCGTCCAGGATGGTGGCGGGATCTTTGTCAATCAGCCACGCGCCGCCCATGAATATCGCAAAGGTGGCCGCGAAAAAGACCACGTGGATCAGGGTGAAGCCAAGAACGGACCGCCAGATCTGGCAGGAGTGCTGCGCAGCGGACCAGAAGTAAGACTGGGGGGCGGGGGTCACGGGACGGCTCCTGTACACTTCAACTGGATAGTCCCGACAAATGTGTCGTGGATCGCCGAAAAGGACAATCAGGTTTTCCGTGACTTGCGCCCTGCCGCTCAGAGTTGCTATCCGATCAGAAGGGAACCAGAAATTGTGCAGGGTTGAGTGTGTAGGTGTTAAGTAGTCGAAAAGCCGGAGTTTTCAGGCATCACATACGTTGGGTGGTGGGGGCTGCCCTGACCGCGGCCCTTGCTGGCTGTTTCGGAGGCGCCAAGTCAGATGACATCCGAAACAGCCCTTTGTTTTCAAAGCAAGCGCCATCGGCGTCGCGCGATTTGGTGCGGCGGCGGACGGTCATGTCCGGGGCTGTAACCATCGCCGCGCCCAAGGGATATTGCGTCGATGTCAGTTCGCTGCGGGATCAGACGTCGGGGGCGTTCGTGCCGCTCGGCGCCTGCGCAGCCCTGACGCGCAATGCTGCCGATCCCAGCCCCAAGTCCCCTGCTTTTCTGGCGGCAAGCGTGACAGACCAGCCTGCTGGCGCAGCCGTGGCCGACAAGGATCCAGCCGCGTTGACGGCGTAGGCGCGCCGCTTTCTGGAAAGCACCGCTGGTCGTGCCGCGCTCAGCCGCTCGGGCGATGCCAGCACCGTGACCGTTCTGGACCTGAAGACCGCGTCGGGCGTGGTGAAAGTGCTGACGCACGACAGCTCGGATAATCGTCCGGAATCCTTGTCGGACACGACATGGCGTGCGTTCCTGCCGGTTGGTGACAAACTTGTCGTCGCCAGCGTCACCGGGTTCACAGAGCATCCGCTTGATCAGCGCAATGGTCTGGCGCAGTTGGATAAATTCATCGCGGCGATCGAAAAGGCCAACCCCTGAAACCGCGTTGGTGTCGGTGGCGCGGCGTCAACTTTTCGCAAATTGCGAAATTAACGATTATCTGATTAAGTGCGGCCATCCTGACACCTGATCACCACCAGAACGGGCAGAGACACAGACATGCAAAGCTGGATTACCTCGCTTTCGGATCGCTTGGCCGACCGCCGCGCGCTGCGCCGTTGGGCGCGCGCGGCGCGCGATGCGGGGGCTGTCGATAAGCCCGCGCTACGGAACGCACGTGTGCGGGCCCGGCAGTTGCGACAGCAGTTGGATCAGGTGCTCTACACCGCTGACAGCCGCTTGGCCCTGCCCGCGTTGGGGTCGAATACGTTTCAAAAGCCGCTGCATTCCGATTGGGCGTACCGCCCGGAAGCGTGGCGTGGTCCGCTAGAGCCATCCGGCGTGGCGTCGATCAAAAACGCGACGCCCTTCGGGGACGAGGTGAAGCTGTTTCACGATTGCCCCCTGGCCGAGGTCGCCGTCCGCCAGGTGCGCAACACGCGCGAAGCGGACCTTGCCCCGTTTGGCGTGTCGCTCGAGGTGTTTGGCTTCGAAGGTTCGTTCCTGTCCTTTGCGGTCGAGCTTCCCGAGGCCGCAACCGACGGCCTGCATCGCAACCACATCGTGCGCCTGTCCGTGACTGCCGAGTCCGAGCGCTCCATGGACGTCTTCGCGCGTCTGAACATCCAGCACGGCCCGAACCACGAACAGTTGCCCGACAAACAAACCCTTAGGAACGGCAGCGCGCAGTTCGAATTCGACCTCGCTTATTCCGGGATGAACGAAAAGCGGGTGCAGAAAATGTGGGTGGATCTGGTGTTCGGTGATCCTGAAATGAACCAGATAACGCTGCGCGATCTGACACTGTACCGTTATCCCCGTGCCGAGATTTAAGGCCACCAGTTGAGAAGGAGCACTCATGGCTGACATGTCGCTTGAGAAAGCCCGCATTCACGCAGGCATCTGGGAAGGTGTCCTGACTGCGCCCGTCGATGCCGCGCCCGCGCTTCAGGTGATGCATCAGGCGCAGGTGGTTTCAGGGATCGAGGTGACCGCTCTGGACGGCCAGCCCGGCCAGTTCAACGTGCGTGTTCCGATCCCGGCCGCGCTGCTGGGCGACGGCATCCAGACCTTCGTCATTCAGGACAAAGCGACCGGGCAGACGCTGGACAGTTTCGTGATTGTCACGGGCGAGCCGCTTCAAGCGGACATCCGGGCTGAGATGGATCTTCTGCGTTCGGAACTCGACATGCTGAAGCGGGCCTTCCGTCGGCATTGCCAAGCGGGTGACGACGCATGACCTCGATCCTCGTCAGTGCGTGCCTGCTGGGGCAGAAAGTACGCTATGACGGGGCGGCGAAAACGCTTGATGATGAACGACTAAGCCGTTGGGCCGAGAGGGGCTGGCTGCATCCGATCTGCCCCGAGCTTCTGGGCGGTCTGCCGGTCCCACGCCTGCCCGCCGAAATCGAACCGGGCCATGATGGTGCGTCGGTCCTGTCGGGGCAGGGGCGTATTCTGGACCTGCATGGTGGCGACGTGACGGATGCTTTCTTGCAGGGCGCCAAGATCGCTGTAGTCACGGCGCAGAAGCACGGATGCAAATTCGCGCTTCTGACCGAGGCCAGCCCCTCTTGCGGAACCGATGTGATCTATAGCGGCCACCATGACGGCGTTCGGCGCGCCGGAATGGGAGTCGTGACCGCGGCGCTGACACAGGCCGGGGTGCAGGTGTTTTCTTCGGAACAGATCGGCATGCTGGCAGCCCTGATCGACTTCTGAGTGGTCGATCTTAGACTTGAAACACGAATACTCTGCCACGGCTTCGGCGTTCTCGGGACATTCGTGTCACGTCGTGATCGAATTAAAAGATCGAACACTCTAGGTTACGCAGCGTTTCAGGTGACAGCGCTTTACGTGCACGTCAATATCCTTGGAAACAGGCAGCCCGAGGACCGCTATGACCCGCTACCCACATCTTCTTGCCCCGCTCGATCTTGGTTTCACCACGTTGAAAAACCGTGTGCTGATGGGGTCGATGCACTCCGGACTTGAGGAGCGCGGCGATTGGAATCGCGTGGCCGAGTTCTATGCGACCCGTGCGCGTGGCGGTGCGGCCCTGATCGTGACGGGCGGGATGTCCCCGAATGAAGAAGGCGGCGTGTTCCCCGGTGCGGCTGGCCTGTTCTCGGACGAAGATATTGCCAACCACAAGACAGTTACGGATCGTGTGCACGCCGAGGGCGGCAAGATCGCCATGCAGATCCTGCACGCGGGCCGCTATGCCTATGGCCCGAACTGCGTCTCGGCCAGCCCTGTGAAGTCCCCGATCTCGCCCTTCCCACCGAAAGAGCTGGACGAAGAAGGCATTCAGAAACAGATCGACGATTTCGCCACCGCCGCCGCCCGCGCCAAGAAAGCTGGGTACGATGGGGTCGAGGTCATGGGCTCGGAAGGCTATTTCCTGAACCAGTTCCTTGTGACCCACACAAACAAGCGCGAAGACCGTTGGGGCGGGTCTTATGAAAATCGTATGCGTTTGGCCGTAGAGGTCGTGAAGGCCGTGCGTGCCGCCGTTGGTCCCGAGTTCATTATTATCTATCGCCTGTCGATGATCGATCTTGTCCCGAATGGCTCGACCTTTGACGAGGTGATCCAACTGGCCAAGGAAATCGAGGCCGCAGGCGCGACCATCATCAACACCGGCATCGGTTGGCACGAGGCGCGTATCCCGACCATCGCCACCTCGGTTCCGCGTGCGGCGTTTACGTGGGTGACGAAAAAGCTGATGGGGCAGGTGTCGATCCCGGTCATCACCTCGAACCGGATCAACACGCCCGATGTTGGCGAAGAAGTTCTGGCAGGCGGGGCCGCCGACATGGTGTCGATGGCGCGCCCGTTCTTGGCGGACCCCGATTTTGTCGTGAAAGCGGCCGAGGATCGTGCCGGTGAAATCGCGCCCTGTATTGCCTGCAACCAAGCCTGTCTGGATCACACCTTTGGTGGCAAGATCTCGACCTGTCTGGTGAACCCGCGCGCCTGCTACGAGACCGAGCTCAGCTATGACCTGACCGACACGCCGAAATCCATCGCCATTGTCGGCGCTGGTCCGGCGGGGTTGGCCACCGCGCTGGTCGCGGATGAACGCGGCCATAAGGTGACGCTGTTTGATCGCGCCGATCAGGTGGGCGGGCAGTTGAACATGGCCAAGAAGATCCCCGGCAAGGAAGAGTTTATCGGGCTGGTCGACTGGTATGACCGCATGGTGCGGGCCTCGGACATTGATCTGCAATTGGGGCGCGAGGTGTCTGCTGACGATCTGATTGGTTTCGACGAGGTGGTGATCGCCACCGGCGTGTCCCCGCGTGATCCGCAGATCGACGGGCAGGACGGTGCAAATGTCCTGTCTTATATTGACGTGCTGCGCCACGGCGCGCCTGTGGGTAAGAACGTGGCCATCATTGGCGCTGGCGGCATCGGCTTTGATGTTGCGGAGTTTCTGACACAGGCGGGCGACAGCCCAACCGAGAACCTCGAGGAATGGCTCGCCGAATGGGGCGTGACCGATCCGGGCGATGCGCGCGGCGGGTTGGCCCCGGAAGGTCCGAAACCCGAAGCCCCTGCGCGTCAGGTCGTGTTGCTGCAACGCAAGGCACAGGCGCTGGGCAAGGGGCTGGGCAAAACCACCGGCTGGATCCACCGCGCGACCCTGAAAATGAAGGGCGTCGAGATGCAGGGCGGCGTGAACTACGAACGCATCTCGGACGAGGGGCTGATGGTCAGCTCGGGCGAGGCGCGCGAGAACCCGCGCGTGATCGAGGCCGACAACATCATCCTTTGCGCGGGCCAAGTGCCCGAGCGCACAGTTTTTGATCAGCTGGCCGAGAAAGGCATAGCCGCGCATATCATTGGCGGCGCAGATGTCGCGGCCGAGCTTGACGCCAAGCGGGCCATCGACCAAGGATCGCGATTGGCGGCCTCGCTTTAATTTGGTAGGGGCCTGTAAGGAGGCCCCATGCTATTCCTGTCGATCTTTTTGGGACTTCTACCCAGCTTCCTTCTGATAGGGCTGGGCGGGCTAGTGCGTGGGCGCCTGTCTGACAACGCGTGGCAGGGGCTGGATCGCCTGAATTTCGAGATCCTGTTCCCCGCCCTTCTGTTCGTCGCCGCCGCCAGCCGTCCGATCGAGATTGCACAGGTCATCACCATGGCGCCCGTGGTCTGGGCAATTCTGGGGATGGGGCTGGTTCTGGGCTGGCTGACGCGCCGCATCGGGCCAGAGCGCTTTTTGGATTTTGCAGGCGCGTGGCAGGTCACATGGCGCTTTAACACCGCGCTGGGGCTGGTGGCCGTGGGCCTCTTGCAGCAGGGCGGTCTGGGCGAGATGGCCGTGGCCGTCGGCATGGGCGTACCCGTCGCCAACCTATTTGCGGTCAGTGCGCTGTCGCGTGGTGGAGCGATGGGGCTGAAACAGACGCTTCAGAAGATCGCGCTGAACCCTTTCCTTCTTGCCAGCCTGTCGGGCCTGTGTGTGGGCCTTCTGAAAATCCAGATCCCACAACCAATCCTTGCACCGCTCGAGTTGTTGGCAAAAGCCGCCATTCCCGTCGCGCTGTTGTCCATCGGGGCCACGATGGAGTGGAAGGCTCTGGCGCGATTGAACCAGTTCAGCGCCGCCATTTCAGCGATCAAACTGGTGGCTCTGCCTGCCTTTGCGCTTGCCTGCGGCCTTGTCTTGGGTCTGACGCCCGGAGTTGCCTCTGTTCTGGTGGTGTTCGCAGCGCTTCCAACGGCGTCGGCTGCACATGTGCTTGCGTCCGCATTTGGGGCAGATCGCCGTCTTGTGGCCACATTGATTGCACAAACGACTTTGCTGTCCGCCCTCAGCCTGCCCCTTTGGATAACAATCGCCGAAGTAGTGTTTACCTTACGTTAGGGTGGGTGCATGTTCGGATGGCTGTTCTTTAGTTGAGGTTTGGCAGTTCTTGCCAATAGACACGTTCCCGCTTGCAGCTTTGGGTTGTGAGGCGCTTGAGACCTGTAAAATTGTCTTGTTTCCAGATCGTAAACATAAATCAAATTACCCCCTTAATGTCGGCAGGTCTTCACAGTCTTGCCCCAATTTGTGGCGATACAAACATGGCTGCGAGGATATTTTTTTTAGAGAGTGAGTGATGGATCGATTGACCGAAATGGAGGCATTCGCGACAGTTGTGGATCAAGGGGGATTCACTGATGCCGCCAAGAAGATGGGGATCTCGAAGTCTGCTGTATCAAAGCATGTGTCCAGTCTTGAAGCGCGTTTGGGTGCGCGGCTTCTGAACCGGACGACACGGCGTGTCAGCCCAACCGAGATTGGACTTGCCTATTACGACCGCGCGCGGCGTGTGCTGAATGATGCGGGCGAGGCGGATGCATTGGTGACGTCCATGCAATCGGCCCCGGCAGGGATGCTACGCATCTCGGTCGCGACAGATTTTGGCGTCAATCACCTGAGCCCGGTACTGGGTGAGTTCTTGAAGGACTTTCCCGACGTCACCGTGAACATGGAACTGGCAAACCGGTATGTCGAGCTGATCTCGGAAGGGTTCGACATGGCCATCCGTGTGGGCGAGCTGGAGGATAGCTCGCTGCGCGCGCGCAAGATCGCTGAAACCACGCGCAAAATGGTTGGCAGCCCCGCCTATTTCGAGCACTACGGACGCCCGCAGCGCATTGACGATCTGAACAATCACAAGCTTCTGCACTATTCCAGCCAAAGCTCGGGCAATGTGTGGAAGATCCCCGCCCCGTCGGGTGAGCTGCGACAGGTGCGTTCGGCCGGGTGGCTTAGCGTGAATGACGGGCAGTCGCTTCTGAACGCCGCGATCTCGGGTCTGGGCATCGCGTATCTGCCAAGCTTCCTCTACGCCGATGCGTTAGAGCAAGGGTTGGTGGAAGAGGCCATTCCCGATTTGCCCGCCGACGTGCAGGGGATCTATGCGGTCTACCCTCCGGGCCGGTTCACGCAACCCAAAGTACGCGCGTTCATTGATTTTCTGGTGCAAGCCTTTGCAAATAAAGGGCCAGACATCTGGTAAAGGCAGAGCAGAAACAGCGAAGAGCATCTGCGGCGGGCTGGTCCCGCCGTTTTTTTGCGGGTTAGTTTGTGTTCAGCAGCACCGCTTCCACGCGGCGGTTCAACTCGCGCCCCTCGGCTGTGGCATTCCCCGCCAAGGGGGATAGATAGCCCACGCCATCGGCAGACAGTTGAGCTGCGTCCACGCCATAGCCGTTGATCAGACGCTCCATCACCGATGCGGCGCGCTTGCGGGACAGAGCGACGTTGCCGTCCAGACTGCCTTCGGCATCCGTATGACCGACCAGTACGATCCGCCGGTTGGGGTCAGCGGCCAGAAAAGCTGCCAAGTCAGACAGTGCAGGTACGACGCCATCGGCAAGCTCTGCCGATCCGGTCGAGAATGTCAGGCCCGATAAAACCACATGCCCAAGGGTCGATAGCTGTACGTCCAACGGATCGCTTGGCTGCGGTGTCGAAATCGGAGCGACTTCGGCCGTCGTCAGAAGCGGCGCGGCGTCTTTCGGTGATGTCACGAAAGTCAGTTCGAAGAATGCGTCCTGCGCGCTTTGGCTAAGCAATATCTGGGCGAAGCTGTCATCCTTGCGGGCACTTAGAAAGTGATAGTCTCCTAGGTCGACGAACATGTCCGGAGACCCGAAATGCCCGATCTGAAACCGGAAATCGAACCCGCCACAGGACACGGCTTGGCATTGATACAGGATGCGATAGCCGTCTTTGCGCAACTGATCCCGCAACGAGGTCAGGATCTGGTAACTGCGTTGGGCCTGACCGGGCGCGCGCCATGCCTGCCGGGTCACATGACCGACGGCGGTGGTCGCAGGAACGGCCACGCCGTCAAATCGGCTTGTGGCGATTTCCGCTTGGCCATTTTCCGCGACCTCAGCCTGAAGTCTGGAGCCTGCGGGCAAGTCCAAGGCCGCTGCCCCGAAGGGAAGCGTGGCGACCACACAGACAAGAGCAAACAGGCGGCGGGGCAGGATCATCGGCTTTGGGCGTGATATTCGTCGTTTGGTTTCATCCCGACGGCGGATGCCATGCGGTTGGACATCGAAAAGAACCCAACCGTCGCCGCGATGTCCCAGATGTCCCGATCCGAGAACCCAACATCGCGCAGCGCCTGACGATCCGCTTCCGAGGTTTCCGAGGAGGCTTTGGTAATCTTCTCAGAGAATGCCAGCATCGCAGTCTGACGCGCATCCAGATCGGCCATGCGCCAGTTCATCACCATCGCCTCGCCCAGTTGCGGATTGCCCGACAATTGGCGCACGGCAGCGCCATGGGCGACCTGACAATACCAGCACCGATTGATCGAGCTGACGACCACCGCGATCATCTCGCGTTCCAGTTTGGACAGCCCGCTGTCGTCCAGCATCACCTCGTTATACATGTCCATGAAGGGGCGCAGCTTTGCCATGTCAAACGCATAGGCTTGCAGCACATTCGGGATCAGCCCCAGCTTTTCATCGCAGATGTCGAAGTATTTCTGGATGTCGTCAGGCAGGGGGTCGACCATCGGCAGGTCAAGGGCGGTTACAGGGCTCGTTTTTTGCGACATACTGTGTCCTTCTTAGCGTTTCGCACGGTAATGGTAGTGCCCAACCAGATGCATGCCAAGATTTGCATATAGCGGATTTGCGGCGTGGTTGCCTTGGGTCACGATCAGGGACAGGAACTCGGCGCCCTGATCTTCGGCCCACTTAGCCGCCTGCTTCAACAGGTTTTGCCCAGTGCCCATGCGACGCAGCTTGGGATCGACATGCAGCGCGTGGGCCATGGCGATGCCGTCATGGACACCCACGAAGCCTACGCCCGCAGGGGTGTCATCGGTGCGCGCCAGAAGGGCGGTCTTGGGGCAATCCGCGCGGTCCATCACGGCGCGGCGGTGTTCGTGGATGCCGCCTTCTTCCCACAGCTCGGTCATGATCGACAGCATAGGCCAGATTGCAAAGGCCGACACTGGCGGCAGCGGGTCGCGGGTCAGCTCGGCCACGGGAATGACCCAGATGTTCACCGGGTCAACAATATCATAACCGTGTTTGCCCAGCATCTCGTCCAGATGCTCGTCGCCTGCACGGATTTGGAACAGCGGGTCCATGCCCATGTCGCGCATGGCTTTCTCGGCGGCGGGCAGGTCGGCTTCGGTGGTCGGCCAGTTCTCGGTCGCGGCGGACACGCGTTTGCCGCCGCCTGCGCCATCACGCACCACCCATGCGCCAACACGATGCGTGGCGGCCGGGGGCCAGGTTGCTTCACAGACCTCGATCAATTGCTCGGCGGTGGGAAGATGGGGCGTTTTCATGTGGCCTCCTTGAACTGGTCTTGAAGCGCGCGGGTGGCGTTGTCTAACAGGGCCACATCCGTGCCGCGAATAACGATGTTGACGCCGAATGCGCCGTTTTCAATGAAAGGGTAGGATCCGAAACTGAGTGTAGCATAGTGCTGGACAAGCTGCCCCAAAGGTCCGGCAATGTCGCCTTCGCCCCGGTTAATCCGCACGGTCCTCGACACCAATGGCGCGCCGCCGGTCAGGCCGGGCAGGACGCTTTCGACCATGGCTGTGAAGACCGACGGGACGCCTGCCATCACATGCACGTTTTCCAGCGTAAATCCGGGCGCGACCGAGACAGGATTGTCGATCAGCGTGGCCCGATCCGGGATGCGCGCCATGCGTTGGCGGGCAGCGTTGAACTCGCGGCCGTTCTCAGCGTAATAGGCGGCTAGCAGGTCGCGGGCGTCGTCGCGAATGTCGATATGGTCGTCAAAGGCGCGGGCGATGCAGTCGGCGGTGATGTCATCATGCGTCGGACCGATCCCGCCGGACGTGAACACATGGTCATACCCGGCGGAAAGGGCTTTCACGGCGGACACAATGGCGTCTGCGTCGTCGGACACCACGCGCACCTCTTTCAGATCAATACCGTGCTCGGTCAGGCGGCCTGCAAGGTGATGCATATTCGCATCCCGCGTCCGGCCCGACAGGATTTCATCTCCGATCACCAGCATTGCGGCAGAGGGGTTGGGCATCGCTTGTTCCTTTCCTGTTTCCGGTATAGGCCCGGGATATGGAATTTCCCAGCCCTCTTGTGCCCGCCACGCTTGTCCGTCGTTATAAACGCTTTCTTGCCGACTGCCTGTTGACAGATGGTCGCGAAGTGACAGCCCACTGCGCCAATCCCGGATCCATGATGGGGCTGGCCGAGCCGGGGTCGAAAATCTGGTTGGAGCCCAACGACGATCCCAAGAAAAAGCTGAATTTTGGTTGGCGTTTGGTCGAACACGCGGATGGGCATTTCACCGGCGTCGATACCTCGGTCCCGAACCGGGCACTGAAAGCCGCGCTTGAAGCACGCGCCGTGCCGGGGCTGGGCGACTATCACTCTGTCCGGGCCGAGGTGAAATACGGTGAGAAAAGCCGCATTGATTTCCTGTTGGAAGGCGGCTTGGAAGGTAGTGGCCTGACCTATGTCGAGGTGAAGTCCGTCACCCTGTCCCGCCAAGCCGGTCTGGCCGAGTTTCCCGACAGCGTCACTGCGCGCGGCACCAAGCATCTGGGAGAGCTGGCGAATATGGTCGGCGAAGGCCACCGGGCCGTGATGCTTTATCTGGTGCAGCGCACGGATTGCGACCGGTTCGATCTGGCGCGGGACATTGATCCCGCCTATGGGCGGGCCTTCGACGCGGCACGCGCCGCCGGGGTCGAGGTGATCGTTCTGGGCACGACAATTTCGCCGTCTGGGGTCGATGTCGCAGCCCCTCTGGCGTCTTTGGCCTGAACGCCCTATCTAGGGGGCAGAAGAAGGAAACCACCATGGACGACAAGATGCGCGTAACCAAGGAAGGCATTCGCCTCTATGACCCGGCGGATTTCGCCGGCATGCATGCAGCGGGTAAGCTGGCGGCAGAGATTCTGGACCGTGTGGCCCCGATGATCGCCCCCGGTGTGACCACCGCCGAACTGGACGCCGCGATCGAGGCGATGGTGGACGAAGCGGGCGCCGTATCGGCCACGATCGGCTATAAGGGCTATAAGCACGCGTCGTGTATCTCGCTGAACCATGTGGTTTGTCACGGCATTCCCGGCTCGAAAACGCCGAAGATGAAGAATGACAAGACCGGCCGCAAACATGACGAGCTGGTCGAGGGCGATATCCTTAACATCGACGTCACCGTGATCGTCGATGGGTGGTATGGCGACACCAGCCGCATGTACAAGGTTGGCGCGGTCAAACCCTATGCGGACCGTCTGATTCAAGTAACCCATGATGCGCTGATGGAGGGCATCGCCGCCGTCAAGCCGGGCAACACCTTCGGCGACATCGGCAACGCCATCCAGAAATACGCCGAGGCGCAGCGTATGTCCGTCGTGCGCGATTTCTGCGGCCACGGTCTGGGTCGCGTGTTCCACGCGCCGCCCAACGTGCTGCACTATGGCCGTCCGGGTACGGGCGCCGTGCTGGAAGAAGGCATGTTCTTCACCATCGAACCGATGATCAATCTGGGCCGTCCGGAAACCAAGATCCTGTCCGATGATTGGACCGCGATCACCCGCGACAAGTCGCTGTCGGCGCAGTTCGAACACTCGGTCGGCGTGACGGCGGATGGCTGCGAGATCTTCACCCTGTCGCCCGCCGGGAAGTTCCACCCGACGTGGGGTTGATAGGAAAGTTTACTTAGGGGAAACTTTCTGAGGTTTCCCCCTAGTCACCGAATTCTCTTTGAATCTGTGGTGCCTGCTACGTTTCGGCGTACTCGCAGATCGTGATCACCGTGTCACCATAGCGGCGACTATCCAACTGGGTGACGCCCGCGGGCGGGATCACCGGCACGTTGTCTTCCCACACGATCAGCGCACCGTCTGCGACCCAGCCTGATTTGATCGCCGCCGCCAACGCCTTTTCCCCCAGCCCTTTGCCATACGGCGGGTCCAAAAAGATCAGGTCGTGCGGTGTACCTTCGGGCAGCCGGGTGGCGTCGCGTTTCAGCACCGTTGCCTCGTCGGCGCAGCGGCATTTCTGGATGTTCTCGCGGATCAGCGACAGCGCCTTTCGTCCGTCATCCACCAAGGTGACATGGGAGGCCCCGCGCGAGAGCGCCTCAAGCCCCAGCGCGCCGGTGCCTGCGAACAGGTCCAGCACGCGTGCGTCGTCGATGGGGTCTCCAAAGCGCCCGCCTGTCAGCATGGAAAACAGACTTTCACGCACGCGGTCGGTGGTGGGGCGCAAATGTGCGCCCGCATCCCCCTTGCCGACACTTGCCAGTGCCAGCCCGCGAAAACGTCCTGCGATGATCCTCATGCCAATAGGGCTTTCAGTTCGGTCTCGGGATCGGCCACGGCTGCTTTGTCGGGCGATTTGCCGCCTTCGACCAACCGCTTGCCGACCATATAGGCGCGGGGTTCGTTCATTGCGTCCACGGCCAGCAGGGTGTCGCCCTGATAGTACCAGAAGCTGACGCTGCCGTCCTTGTCGCCGGGGCGGGTGACGATGTTGTCATAGCCCGTGTTCAGCCCCGCGATTTGCAGCTTCACGTCATACTGATCCGACCAGAACCACGGCTTGGCGACATAGTCGACGCCTTCGCCCAGCATGTTGCGGGCGACGATCTCGGCTTGATCAATGGCGTTAGGGACACTTTCCAGACGGATCCGCTCGCCGCGATAGGGGAAGGACGCGCAATCGCCCGCTGCCCAGATCGACGCATCCGAGGTGCGGCCCCCCGCGTCGGTTTTGATGCCATTTTCCAGCTCAAGCCCCGCGCTTTCGGCCAGTGCGCTGTCGGGGGCGATCCCGACGCCAACGATGGCGAAATCAATCTCCAGCTCAGTTCCATCCGACAAGGTGGCACCCGTCACACGCCCCTCACCGGTCAGACGGTCCAGCCCGACGCCTTCGCGGATGTCGACGCCGTGCGAGGCATGCAGCGCGCGGAAATAGTCCGAGGTCTCGGGCGCGGCGACCCGTTGCAGAATGCGGTCAGCCATTTCGACCAGCGTGACTTTCAAGCCCTTCTTGGCGGCCACCGCTGCGGCCTCAAGCCCGATATAGCCGCCGCCGATGATCAACACGCTGCGACCCTCGGCGAACTCGGGCGCCATGCCGTCCACATCGGCCAAGGTGCGCACCACATGGACGCCGTCCAGTTCGCCACCAATCGCAGCAGGCAGATAACGCGGCGTCGATCCGGTGGTGATGGCCAGTTGGTCATAGGCGATCCGCTCATCCCCGATCACCACCTCTTTCGCCGCCGCGTCAATCGCGTCCACGCGGGTGTCCAGCCGCAGGGTGATGTTCTGGTCGGCATAGAAGTTTTCGGGGCGCAGATAGAGGCGCTCCAGCTCCATCTCGCCCAGCAGATAGGACTTGGACAGGGGCGGGCGCTGATAGGGCGGCGCGCTTTCCGCGCCGATCAAAGTGACCTCTCCGTCGAAGCCCGTGTTGCGCAGTTTGGCGACCAGCGATGCTCCGGCCTGTCCGGCTCCGATCACGACGATATGGCTCATGGTTTTCTCCGCGTTTCTGTCAGGGGACGATAGGCCGAAAATAGTTGCTTTGGCAACGATTTGCGTTCTTTCTCTACACAAGATTGTTGGATGACATGGCGCTGAAATAAGTCAAAAGTCAATTTGCTGAATCATAAGTAAGGAATGCGCGAATGACCCTGAGTGTTGGTGACACGTTACCCGATGTAAATCTGTTGCGGATGGGCGCGGAAGGCCCCGAACCTGTCAGCCTGTCGTCCCTGTTGGCGGGGCGTAACGTGGTGATCTTTGCTGTGCCTGCGGCGTTCTCGGGCACTTGCTCGAACGCTCATGTCCCCAGCTATATTCGTACCAAACCCGCGCTGGGTGAGGCCGGGGTGGACGATGTGATCTGCATTTCCGTCAATGATGCGTTTGTGATGAGCGCCTGGGCGGACAGCACCGGAGCGGCCGAGGCAGGGCTGTTGTTCTTGGGCGACCCGCAATCCGAGTTCACCAAAGCCGTTGGCATGGATTTCACCGCGCCGCCTGCGGGCCTGATCAACCGCTCGAAGCGCTACGGAGCCTATGTGGTGGATGGCGAGGTGAAGATCCTGCATATCGAGGACAACCCCGGCATGTGCGGTATCTCGGCTGGGGAATCGATGCTCGAGGCCATTCGGGGCTAAGCCTTTTAGTCGTGTTCCGACACGTCCACGGATTTGAACGGGCCGTAGGATGTCAGGATGTCGATATCCTGCGCCACGGCCCTGCGTTCTGAGCGAAGAAACTGGTCGACGGCCTCGCGAAAGCCGGGGTCGTTGATCCAGTGCAGCGAATGGGTGGCGGCGGGCAGATAACCGCGTGCCAGTTTGTGTTCGCCCTGCGCGCCGGCCTCGACACGGGTCAGACCGTGCTGAATGGCAAAGTCTATGGCTTGGTAATAGCACAGCTCGAAATGCAGGAACGGGTGGTCCTCGACACAACCCCAGTAGCGGCCGAACAGCGTGTCGCGGCCAATCACGTTTAGCGCGCCGGCCACGGGGCGCCCGTCACGTTCGGCCAGCACCAGAAGCACATCCTGAGCCATCGTGTCATGGAGCTGATCAAAGAAGGCGCGGGTCAGATAGGGGCGGCCCCATTTGCGGGCGCCGGTGTCCTGATAGAAATGCCAGAACGCGTCCCAATGCTGCGGTTGGATCTGGTCGCCGGTTAGGGCGAGGATGTCACCGCCAAAGCTTTGCGCAATGCGGCGCTCCTTGCGGATCTGCTTGCGCTTGCGGGAACTCAGTGCATTCAGGAACGCATCGAAGTCCGCGTAGCTGTCATTCTGCCAGTGATATTGCAGCCCTTCGCGCGCCAACAACCCCATGGCCTTGCCCGCCGCAGCCTCGTCCCCCGTGCAGAAGGTCACATGGGCCGAGCTAATCTGGTTGTCTGCCGCGATCTGCACCATGCCCTGCACAAGGGCCGCTTGTCCGATCTGCGTGTGGCCGGGGCGGGTCAGGAAGCGGCGCCCCGTGACGGGCGAGAACGGGACGGCGGATTGCAGCTTTGGATAGTACCGCCCGCCCGCGCGTTCGTACGCATCCGCCCAGCCGTGATCGAACACATATTCGCCCTGACTGTGGGTTTTTACGTAAAGCGGCATCACCGCGATGACCTGTTCGCCCGCGTGCACCGTCAGATGCTGCGGATGCCAGCCTGTGCCTTCCCCGACCGATCCCGAACGCTCCAGCGCCGACAGGAAAGCGTGGGTGGTAAACGGGTCCATGGCCCGCCCGCCCGCGACCCGTTCGGGGCAGGCGCAGGCATCCCAATCCTTTGCGCGGATGGCAGCAAGGGATTGGTGGGTGCGGATGTCGACTTGGGTTTCGCTCACGGTCCTATTGAGGGGTAGAGAGCTGGGCTGGTCAAGCCAGATAGCCTTCGAACGTGACGTTGTCGGCGATCTTGCGGGCCTCGGCCTCGACCTCTTGCGATCGCACCGTCCAGCACAGAACCGGCACGCCGCGATCCTTCAGGCGTGTGACCGCCGGGTTGTCCAGATCCCGCACGTCATGGCTGATGAAGCTTGCGCCCACCCGGTCAAAGTCGGGGATGTCGCGCAGGCGCGCGCGCGTTGCGGCGGGCAGAAGCGAGGTGTCTTCATCCCTGTAGGCCTCGGTCGTCAGGCCAAGGGGGAGGGAGGTGTTGTGCTTGCCGAATTCCTCGACCGAATGGGGGTTGAAGGACATGACGGCGACATCGCCCGTGTAACCTTCAAGCGCCTCGGCTGTGGCTTTCTCCATCACCCCGTCATGCGGACCCATCGCACCGTGTTGGTCCTTGAGTTCGACCAGAAGGGGTACGCGGCCGGCGACGATATCCAGCACTTCGGCGAAGCTTGGAATGCCTTCGTCCCCGCCGGTCAGCCCGATCGCGCCCAGTTCTACCGCGCTGCGTCCGCGCACCGGACCCGTGTCGCCGGTCAGGCGGGACAGGTCATAGTCGTGAAAGACCATGGCCTGCCCGTCTTTCGACATCTGCAAATCAATCTCGATCCCGTAGCCCGCATCCACAGCGGCGCGAATGGCCGCGCGCGAATTTTCCGGGCGGCCTGCCGACAGGTCGTGCAGGGCGCGGTGGGCGATGGGGCGGTCAAAGAAGCTTCGCGGCAGGGGGACGGGTTTGCGGGTCATTTGATCTGGAAGATGCCTTCGATTTCCACGGCCACGCCAAAGGGCAGGCTGGCGGCAGATACGGCCGAGCGCGCGTGCCGGCCTGCATCGCCCAAGGCTTCGACCATGAAGTCCGAAGCGCCGTTGATCACCTTCGGCTGGTCACCGAAATCGGCGGCCGAGTTCACGAAGCCCACCAGTTTTACGACGCGCTGCAGGCGGTCCAGATCGCCACCACAAGCGGCTTTTACTTGGGCCAGCAGGGCGATGGCACAGCTGCGCGCAGCGTCGGCGCCTTCTTCGGCGGTCATGTCGTCGCCCAGCTTGCCGGTCAGGAACGCGCCGTCTTTCATCGAGATCTGGCCCGAGACATGCACGAGGTCTCCGACCTGAACATAAGGCACATAGTTGGCAGCAGGGGCAGGGGCGTCAGGCAGGGTGACGCCCAGTTCAGCAAGGCGGGTTTCAAAAGCGCTCATCGGGCGATCCTTTCAAGTAGCAGGCCCAAGGGGCGGGCCTTTTCAGGACGCTAGCCCGCGTCCGGGATCAGGGGAAGGGGGAAACCGACGCCTTCGTGCTTTTCCCCGTCGCGCTGGATCAGGACTCGCGGAAGGCTTTCTTGAAATAGTCCGAAAGGGGTTCGATCAGATACAGGATTGGGCTGCGATCCGACGTGCGGATGAACGCGGACACCGGCATGCCCGGAAGCAGAACAGCCCCTTCGGGTAGACGTGCGATCTCGCCTTCGTCCATCTGAATTTCCGCCACATAGAATGCTTGTCCGGTCACGTCATCCACAAAGGAATCCGCCGAAATGCGTGTGACATGCCCCAAAAGGTCTGGGGTTTCACGGCTGTTGAAAGCGGGAAACTGCAGATACACCTTCTGCCCTAAGAAAATCTGATCAACGTGCAGCGGCTCAACCCGCGAGTTGATCACCAGATTGCGGTCCTGCGGGACGACATACAGCAAGGGTTGGGCCGGTTGGATCACCGCGCGTTCCGCAAAGACTTGCAATCCGTGGATCACGCCAGTGACCGGTGCGCGGATTTCCAGGCGGTCCAACTGCTCCAGCAGATTGCGGCGCTGCTCGGACAGATCGCGCGTGTTGGCGCGGGAATCGCGCAGCTCTGAAATCGCCTTTTCGCGCAGGTCTGTTTGCAAAGAGATGCTTTGCAATTCCGTCTCGGTGATGCGCAACTCGGCTTCGGCGCGAGAGGCAGAGAGTTCGCCCAGACGTCCGGATATTCCAGCTTCTTCGCGCTTCAACCCCAGCACGCGCGAGGCTTGAGACAAGCCTTTGTCCAGCAGGGCTTGCTGATTTGTCAGTTCCTCGCGGATTAGGGCCAACTGCTCGCGTAGCGCGGTGGTTTGTGCGTCCAGCCCGTCCAGTTGGCGCGAGATCTGGGTCTTGCGTTTCTCGAGCTGTTCAAGCTGCGTCGACATCCCGTCCATGCGCGAATTGAACAGGCGCGTTTGGCCCTTCATCAGGCTGTCGATTTCCGGGTTGTTCGCGGCGGCTTCGATCAGTTCGGGATCAAACGTCAAGCCGTCAGCGCCGTCACGCTCGGCCTCGTACCGGGCTTGGCGTGCCTGAAGTTCAAAATACTGGCCTTCGATGATCGTCAGCTGTGACGCCAGTTGCCCCGCATCCAAGCGTACCAGCACATCGCCGGCCTGCACCACGTCGCCTTCTTTGATCAGGATCTCGGTCACGACGCCGCCGTCTGGGTGTTGAACGACCTTGCGGTTCTGCTCGATCTGCACCTGCCCTTCGGCGATCACGGCACCAGACAATTTGCTGGCGACGGACCATGTGCCAAAGCCGCCGATCAGGACCAGCAAGGCGATGAATCCAAGGATCAGCGGGCGGCGGGCCGAGAAGTTCGGGGCGTGAATATCCTGTGTCATTGCGTGCCCCCGTTGGTCTGGGCCGACTGGATCTGCTGCGCATTCTGAACATGCTTGTTCAGCACCTCGTCGCGCGGGCCGAAGCTGCGTGCGACGCCATCGTCGATAATCAGCAGCAGGTCACATTCCCGAATGGCGGCGGGACGGTGGGCCATGATCATCACGGCACCGCCGCGGTCTTTCACCGCGCGGATCGCGTTGTTCAACGCCTGCGTGCCTTCGTTGTCGAGGTTCGAGTTCGGTTCGTCCAGCACCAGAATGACTGGTTCGCCATAGATCGCGCGGGCCAAGCCGACACGCTGCATCTGGCCGCCGGACAGGGGCGCCCCCCCCGGAGACAGTCGTGTGTCATAGCCGTCGGGCAGCGACAGGATCAGATCATGCGCACCGGCCATCTGAGCGGCGGCAACGACTGCGGCTGCGTCGGGCTGCAGTTCAAGCCCCGCGATGTTTTCGGCAATCGTACCCTCGAACATCTGCACGCGCTGCGGCAGATAGCCGATATACTGCCCCAAGGCCTCGGGTGTGTAATTGTCCAGCGATGCACCGCCCAAGCGGACCGTGCCAGCATCTGGCGTGACAACGCCAGTCAACACCCGCGCGAGGGTCGATTTACCCGACCCGGATGGGCCGATGACCCCCAGCGCCTCTCCTGGGTTCAGGTCGAACGTGACCTGTCGCAGGACGGCGCGGCTTGCCCCACGGGGAATGACCGTCAGCTTGTCCACCTTCAGCTTCGCGTCCGGCCGCGGCAGCGTGGTGCGTTCCTGTTCGGGGGGCGTTTCGGCCAAAAGCTCGGCCAATGCCTGCCAGCCGGACCGTGCGCGTTGCACCAGTTGCCATTGGCTCACGGCCATATCCACGGGCGCAAGGGCGCGGCCCAGCAGGATTGATCCCGCGATCATCGCGCCCGGAGATATCTCTCCTTTCAAGGCCAGATACGCCCCAAGTCCCAGCATCGCGGATTGCAGAAACTGGCGGAAGGTCTTGGACATGGCGGAAAACTGCCCCAGCCGATCCGAGGCGCGCAGGTTTTCATATAGCGACACGTCGCGCGACTGATGCCAGCGCTTATACGCACCGCTGGACATGCCAAGCGCGCGGACCATCTCGGCTTCGACGCGCATCTGTTCGGCCATTCGATCTGCGTGGTGGGTGGCGATCGTGGCCTTGGTCAGGGGCCCCTTGGTCATGATCTGGTTCAGTATCGTGATGCCGATCAGCACGGCCCCACCCGCGATGGCCAAAATGCCCAGCCACGGATGAAAGATGCTGATGGCAAACAGGAAAAACGGGGTCCAAGGAATGTCGAAGGCGGCGGTGATGACCGGGCTGGAGAGCAGCTTTTGCACCGCCTCGAGATCCTTTAGCCCAGCCGACGTGCCGCCGTCTTTGCTGGGGTGGCGCATCACGGCTGAAAACACCCGATGATCAAGCGAGGCCTGAAACTGCGCCCCGGCGCGCGCCAGAATGCGCGCGCGGGCATAGTCCAGAATGCCCATCATCAGGAACAGAAAGCCCATCAGCAGGGTCAGGGCGATCAGCGTCGCCTCAGACCGGCTGCCCAGCACCCGATCATACAGCTGCAGCATATAGATTGGTGCCGTCAGCATCAGCAGGTTCACAAAGACCGAGAACAGCGCAACGCTCCACATCAACCCGTGCAGCTTGCGGCGCTGAGATCGGAGCTCTTCCAGCCCTTGAATCAGTTGGTTCTGTTTCATGTCGGTCTGTTTATTCCTATAAACGCCTGTCTGCAGCCCGGACGGCCTTTGACGCTTGGCAGGTTTCTGCTTGCACCTGTCGCCAAATAGTCACATTCAATAGCTGCGGAAGCCTTAACATCTGTGCAATTGGTCTGCATCTATTATGTGTTGCCCGAATAAGCGGAAAACACCAAGTTTAGCGATAGTTCACGTGAAGAAAAGAAATTCGAAATATGTGGTGGCGCTTGCCGGTCTGGCGCTGATGGGGCTAAGCGCTTGCGCAACAGCGCCTGCGCCTTCTGGCTATGCAGATCCGCACGAGGATCAGAACCGCCGGACGCACCGTGCCAATGTCAATTTGGACAAAGCGCTGGTGTCGCCTGCGTCCAATACCTATGGCAGCCTTCTGCCGCAACCAGTGCGCGATTCGGTTTCGGCGTTCTCGGACAATGCATCCTTGCCGGGGGTGGTTGCGAACAACCTGTTGCAGGGCAATGTTGAAGACGCCGTCCACAACACGGTCCGTTTCGTGTTCAATTCTACGTTAGGTCTGCTTGGCATATTCGACGTGGCGACCGATATTGGTCTGGAGGAACGTGGTAGCGATTTTGGCGAAACCCTGCATGTGTGGGGCGCCGCGGAAGGGGACTATGTGGTTCTGCCCTTCTTTGGCCCGTCGACCGAGCGTGATGCCGTCGGTATCGTGGTGGACTTCGTGTTGAACCCACTAAGCTTGGCTTTGCCGACGGAAGTGAAACATCTTCCCAAAGCGGCCTGGGTTCTGTCTAAGTTTGGTGATCGCTATCAGTTCAGCGGTACGATTGAAGAGTTTTACGAAAGCGAAGAAGGCTATGAGCTGATGCAGCTCTATTATCTGGACTCGCGCCGCTACGAACTTGGCGTTGAAGTAGAAGATGACGAGCTTGAGGATATTTACGATGCGTATGATGGGTAACGAGACCTCTATGACACGTCGCGCCTTTGTTGGCGGGCTGGCTGGTTTGGGCGTATTGGCTGCGATGCCGGGCCGTGCACTGGCTGCGATTTCCGCGTCTCAGGCGGAAAGCCTGATTGGCAAGGTTGTGCGCGACATTAACGGGATCATCAACTCGGGTGCGTCAGAGGCGACGATGATCAAGCGGTTCGAAGGCGTGTTCGCGGAATACGCTGATGTGAATTTCATTGCCCTGTCCGCGCTTGGCCCGGATGGCCGGTCGGCCAGCGCCGCGCAGAAAAGCGCCTTCGTCAAAGCGTTCCGTACCTACATGGCGCGCCGTTATGGCAGCCGCTTCCGCGAGTTTGAAGGTGGTCGCATTGATGTCGTCAGCACGACGCAAGTGAAAAGCCGTTTCGAGGTGCTGACCAAGACCACGCTGAAAGGTCATTCGCCGTTCGACGTCGTGTTTGTCGTGGCAGCCAGCAACGGCAAGTTCATCGACATGCAGGTCGAAGGGATTTCGATCGTGAAATCCGAGCGCAAGGAAATCGGCGCGATGCTGGACCGCCGCAAGGGTGATCTGAACCAGCTGATCGCGGATCTACAAAAGGGCTGATCTTCGCCCCATAGAATGAAGAAAGCCCCGGCCAATGTGCTGACGCATTCCGTGAGTTGGGACATGCCAACAAGACAACCTGTCGCGTTCATCGCGGCAGGTTTTTGTTTTTGAACAGGAAAGTCGGTTTGGATCGTCGGCCGGTCTGGGCCGAGCGCAACTGACATATCGGCGAGGTTGAAGAAACTGACCTTCTTAATCTCGCGGTCGATCAGAATCCCGAGATGCGCCACCACCCTAATGGGCAATGCGTTTTGAACGTCGCATGCATGGCGTACCACGTGCAACGCGAATACTCGGCTTTGTCCCGCTGATCGACAGTTCGCCGAGTTGTCGATCTTGCTGGCGCAGCGAACGGTGGTCGTCTTGGGTCGCAACGCAACGTAGCATAGCACGGCTAAAAGTCAGGTCTGGGCCGTTCCCGTCGCTAGGTAAACAGGGGGGATTCCGGTCATTCGCTGCATGTGCGAGCCAAACATGCCGTAGAGTTGGAAGTCGACATTCAGGCGACGTCTTATCCCGTTTTGCTCTGCAATGCCGCAAGCCAACTCTTCACGAATACTGCCGACAAGCTAAACGTCCATTCTGCGTCAGAACGCACTCTTCGAAGTTAAGCTTGCTCTTGACTGACTGACGGTCAGTCAGTAACAAATGACCAACGGAGGATCGTAATGGCACGAATCGTCAAAGCCCCTGAAGAACGGCGCGCCGAAATCGTCGAAACAGCGGATCGGCTGTTTCGCGAGCATGGCTATGCCAAATGCTCGGTTGAGATGATCATTCGCGAGATTGGCGTCGCAAAAGGGACCTTCTATTATTATTTCAAATCCAAGCCGGACATCCTCGAAGCAATCGTTGACAAAACCCTCGCCCAAATTGTCGAGTCTGCCAAAGGCATTGCTGACGAACCCTCACTGACAGCAATGCAGAAGATGGAAGCTCTCTTGGGAAACAGCCACATCGGCGACGACGGCAGCCTTGAAGTCGCCGAAATGCTGCACCTTCCAGAGAACCGCGAGCTTCACGAACTCACCAACATTCAGACTGTTCTCCAACTCTCACCGATTCTGGCGCAGATCGTCGAGCAGGGGGTTGGTGAAAGTGTTTTCGAGGTCGAGAAGCCACTTGAAACGATCCAGTTTCTTTTCACCGGTGCGCAGTTCCTGACCGACGGCAGCATGTTTGGGTTCTCCGAGGCCGAACTCCGTGCAAGGCGCTTGGTGATGCAAACAATCATAGAAAAAGCACTCGGCGCCAAGCCGGGGAGTTTTGACTTCATGAACCCGATCCGGACCGTGGAGTAGAGGCATGAGCAAAGAAACAGACAAGGTTTTCCAGTGCCGCATCCTGCGGATCGGAAGGCTGTTCTTATTTGCAATTCGAGGGCCAAAAGCGCCCCGGCTTGCCCTGCTTCAACTCTATACACGGGGGAAACTCCCATGGCAGATATTGCCTCAAAAACTCACACCGTTCAGGTACCATCCCGCGCGATCATCGGTTTCTACGCTCTGACGTTCGCGATTACCTGGGGGCTCGTTGGTGGCTACATCCTTGCGCCTGACTGGGCCGCGGCAACTTTCGGCGAGATCAGCGGATCACACCCGTTCTTCTTTCTTGCAACATGGGCGCCGGCGATCTCGGCCTTTGCAGTTGTTCTCTTTTTTGGGGGATTGATAGGCCTGAAATCCTTTCTGTCGCGGCTCTTCATGTGGCGGGGGTCGCCGCCTTGGGTGGTCTTTATCCTGATCGGCATACCGCTTGTCTTCATGATGGGGTCGTTGATGAAAGGCGGGCCGTTTTTTGCGCCGCTCCCACCAGAGGGGGTCGGCGCCGTCGGCGCGCTCACTCTGATGATGCTCTTTCTCGGACCAATCGAGGAATTTGGCTGGCGGGGCATCGCGCAGCCAATTCTGCAACGGCGCATGGCACCGCTCTGGGCCGGTGTGATCATCGGCACACTCTGGGGGATCTGGCACCTGCCTGCGTTTTTTCTATCCGGCACCGTCTTTGCCGGGTGGAACTTCTTTCCCTTTCTCGTCGGCAACATCACCCTTGCAGTTCTTGTGACACCAATCTTTAACACGTCACGCGGCAGCCTTCTCTGGCCGATGCTGTTCCATTGGCAGTTGATCCTTCCAATCTGGCCGGATGCACAACCCTTTGATACATGGATTCTGGTGGCGGTCACCGTCGTCGTCGTGTGGTGGAACCGAGAGACAATGCTTCACCGTACCGGTTCGGTGACGGAGGTCATTCCTGACAATGGGGGAGCGAGCCTGTGAAACGCCCTCTATTACATATCGTCACGCTTCTCGTCCTGCCCTTCGTGATTTCCCTGCCGGTAAGTGCAGCAGAAAACAGCGCGCGCGAAAGGGTCCAGGGTTTGCTTGAAGACTTCCAGCAGACTTACGGCTTCCCCGGCGCAACTGTCGCGTTCTCACTGGCGGATGGCCACATTGAGACGCTTGCAATCGGTCTTGCGGACGTCGAGGCCGGTGTCCCGATGACGACAGAAAGCCGAATGCTGGCGGCGAGCATCGGAAAGATGATCTGGGGGGCTTTGGCGCTCTCGCTTGAGTCGGAAGGAGCGCTAAGCCGTGCCGATCTTGTCTCTGACCACCTCGGCCATCTTCCGTGGTTTGATCGCCTCCCAAATGCGGATACCATGACTGTCGGTCAACTCTTGACCCACAGTGCCGGCCTGCCGGACCACGTTCATATGGAAGATGTCGCTGCTTCGCTGATTGCCCTGGGGTTGCGAACGCCCTTTGAGCCGGACGAGATCATCGCATTCATTCTGGACGAACCCCCGCTATTCGAGGCGGGGTCGGCATGGGCTTACACCGATACTGGCTATCTTTTGCTTGGCTTGGTGATCGAGGCGGCGACTGGCGAGGACGTATTTGACCTTGCCCGGAAGAGGTTCCTTATACCGCTGGATTTGACAAGAACGAACCCGTCCAACGCCCCAGGGATCGAGGGTCTGGCCGTCGGCTACACCGAGGAGAGCAATCCGTTCGGCCTTCCGCCGCGCACGATGGACGAGAGTGGAAGTCTGGCTTGGAACCCAGCCATAGAATGGACGGGTGGAGGCTTTGCATCGACCTCGGCAGACCTCGCCAAATGGGGGCAGGCCTTGTTCAATGGGGAAGCCATGGAGTCCGAATATCTTGACCGATTGCTTGACGGTGTTCCGGTTCACCCGGACGCGCCCGGAATAATTTACGGCAGTGGTGTTGCCATCTATCAAGATACGCCACATGGCCCAGTCTTTGGGCATGGCGGCTGGATTCCGGGCTACGTCTCGAGCGTCAGGCACTACGCCGACCATGACCTCACAATCGCTTTTCAGATCAATTCTGATGTGGGAGTTCTCGATGATGCGACAGACCTTGTTTCTGCGTTAGAGATTGCCTTGGCAGAGGCGCTGATCGGGTCGGCTACTCAATGAGGCCTGTCCACTTTTTCAAGTGACTTCCGGAGCGGACGTTCGTTGTTTAGTCGCGGATGCCGGCGTTGCTCTGCAGATTATGAGTGCGCCACCTCTTGAAAGAACATCCGCAGCAAATGACCGGATCAATGAAGCTGCGCTGCGGCGCCATATACCAAATCCAATGTCCGGTTGGGGCCGGATTTGGACCCTTCCGAATTGAACCGTTGAAGATGTTGAAGAAGAATTGAAATTCGCCATCAAAAATTTTGGACCCCGGCGTAGCTGGCGCCGGGGCCCTATTTGTGTCCCACCACACGGAATGCGTCACCAATGTGCCGGGGCATTTTCTTTGTACGTCTCTTGGATCAGTTGCCTTGGCCGAAGATCGACCGGAGCACACCGATAAACACATCCTCGACAGCTTCGCCGACCGACCCACCACCCCGACCGTTTTGCGGGATGCCTTGGAAGCCGGGGGTGTCACCCGAGTTCATCGTGCGTCCGTCGAACTGCGGCACGAAATCCGGGCGGATCATCGGCAGCGGTGTGGGGACCAGTTGAGACTGAATGTTCACCATCGCCTCGCGCCACATCTCGGCCGGAAGACCGCCGCCGGTCACGCCTTTCAGGGGCGTGTTGTCGTCATAGCCCATCCAGATGCCCATCACGTAATCCGCCGTGAAGGCGATGAACCACGCATCGCGCGCCGATTGGCTGGTGCCGGTCTTGCCTGCGATCTCAAGCCCGTCGATCCGCGCGCGTGTGCCGGTGCCTTCTTGGATCACGCGGTGCATCATATATGTTAGCTGCGCGGCGGCCTCGCGCGAGATTACGCGCTCGCCGATGCCGCCGGTCTGGGTCATCAGGGGATCACGGTCACCGACGAGGCTTAGCTCGGTCAGGCCATAGGGTGTCACGGATGAGCCGCCGTTCAGGATGCCCGCATAGGCGCCGGTGGTTTCCAGAAGCGTGCCGTCCGACGCGCCAAGCGCAAGCGCGGGCCCCGCGGCAAGATCGCTTTCGATGCCAAACATTGACGCGACCGAGCGCACGGCCTCGCGCCCGACTTCCTCGGACACTTTTACGGCGGGGATGTTCAGGGATTTGGCCAAGGCTTCGGTGAAGCTGACCGGGCCATAGAATTTTTTCGAGTAGTTCTTGGGGCACCATTCGCCCGAGCCCGCGATGTTCAGGCAATAGGGCTCGTCGATGACGAAGTCATTCCACTGGAACCCCATGTCCAGCGCAGCGGCGTAGACGAAGGGCTTGAAGGCCGAGCCAGTCTGGCGCTTGGCTTGTGTGGCGCGGTTGAACGCCCCCGTCACGCGGGTTTCACGTCCTCCCACCAGACCCCGGACCGCGCCATCGGCGCTCATCACCACAATCGCGGCCTGCGCTTTCGATCCATCCGAGACCTTTTCGTCAAAGATCTTGGCCATCGCATCTTCCGCCGCTTTCTGAATACGCGGATCCAGCGTGGTCTTGATAATCACGTCCTCGGTCGTCTTGCGGGTCAGGAAAGCCGGCAGGTCGCCCATGATCCAATCCGCGAAATACCCACCCGCCTGCGCCTTGGCGGCTTTCGACAGAGTGGCAGGGTTCGCTTGATACTGTGCGGTTTCCTTGTCCGACAGAAAGCCTTGTTCGTTCATCAGGCGCAGAACAGTGGCCGCGCGATCCTGCGAGCGTTTCAGGTCGTTGGTCGGGGCAAAGCGTGACGGCGCCGTCAGCATACCCGACAGCATAGCGGCCTGCGCCGGATTCAGCTCGGACGCGGGGATGGCGAAATAGCGTTGCGATGCCGCGTCGAACCCGAACGATCCCGCACCCAGATAGGCGCGGTTCATATAGATCGTCAGGATCTCGTCCTTGGTGAACTTGGTCTCCAATGCCATCGCATAGACGGCTTCCTTCATCTTGCGCCACAAGGACCCTTGGCGGCAGTCGGCTTCATAGGCCGCTTCGTTCTTCCATTGGTCGGGATCATAGGGCACGCCAAGGCACAGAAGCTTGGCGACCTGCTGCGTCAGGGTCGAGCCGCCGTGACCCGACAAAGGCCCGCGCCCTTCGCGCATGTTAATCCGCACAGCGCTGGCAATCCCGCGTGGGCTGAGGCCGAAATGGCCGTAGAACCGTTTGTCTTCCGTCGCGACAACAGCGTTCTTCAGATGTGGGCTGACGGTTTCGGTGGTGATGGTGCGCCCGCGTTGGTCTCCGCGCCAGGCGTAGACCTCGCCATAGCGGTCCAGAATTGTGACCGAGCCTTTGGCCCGACCATCCAGCATTGTGTTCAGCTCTGGCATCGTTGACGCGAAATAGAACACCGCAACGCCGATAAGCAGCGCGGTCACCACCGCGCCCTTCCACATCAGGCGCCAGAACAGTCGGAACACCCAGCCGATCAGGACGAAGGGCCACATCAGGATAGAGCGTGGCTTCTTTGGGCCACCGCCACCCGCGCCGCGACGCTTGGTGGCGGCTTTGCGCTTGGTGGTCGTCGTCTTGCGCGCAGGCTTTTTGGGCGCCGCCTTTTTCGCAGGGTAACGCTTGTCTGCCACCAGGGTGGGGCGCTTTTGGCCAGATTGGCTCATGATACTTGTCCGGGTCTGCTCGGTGTCTGCTCAGGGCTTGTCTTTGTGACTTAGCGATTCGTTACGGGCAAGTGTAGCCCGAAGCCTGTTAGCGCGCGACTTTTCGCGCTGCTGCATTTTTCAGCACAGCCCTAGGCAACCGCGTCATTTTCCAAGCGCACCCGGTTTTCAGGTCAGCTTTCCTGCCCAATTTCTGCTCACTCCCGTGCATTTTTCTGCGCTGCGGCGTCTGACTTGCCTCAAGCGCATGGTGACCACGCCATGCCGAAAAGGGAAAGGAAAGAACGTGAAACTGATCATTGCAGCGATCAAACCGTTCAAGTTGGAAGACGTACGCGAGGCCCTGACCACCGTAGGCGTCACCGGCATGATGGTTTCTGAAATCAAGGGCTTTGGGGCCCAGTCGGGTCACACCGAGATCTATCGCGGCGCAGAATACGCCGTGAACTTTTTGCCGAAAATCAAGCTTGAGATCGTCGTGAATGACGACCTTGCCGCCGAAGTCGTCGAGACCATCTCGAAGGCCGCACATACCGGCAAGATCGGTGATGGCAAAATCTTCACCCTCGACGTGTCGGACGCCATGCGCGTGCGCACCGGCGAAACTGGCGTTGACGCCGTATAAGCGTGAAAGGACAGACGATGACACGCAAACTTCTGATTTCGACGGCCCTGTTGGCCGCACTGCCGGGGTTGGCTTTCGCAGAAGGCGAAGCCGCGCCACACACCGGTTTCATCCTGACTTCGGTCTTGTTCCTTCTGGGCGGCATTCTGGTCTTCTGGATGGCCGCTGGTTTTGCCATGCTGGAAGCTGGTCTGGTGCGTTCCAAGAACGTGACCATGCAGTTGACCAAAAACATCGCGCTCTTCTCGATCGCGGCGATCATGTATTGGCTGGCGGGCTACGGCATCATGTATCCGGGTGACTGGCTGGTCGAAGGCTGGCTTGGCCCGTTCTTCGCCGTGACCTCGCTTGACCCGGTTGGGGTTGCTGCTGATGCCGTGGACGTAAGCTATGCCTCGGGCGCATCGGACTTCTTCTTCCAGCTGATGTTCTGTGCCACCACGGCCTCGATCGTATCGGGTACGCTGGCTGAACGTATCAAACTGTGGCCCTTCCTGGCCTTCGTTGTTGTCCTGACCGGCTTCATCTATCCGATCGAAGCAAGCTGGCAGTGGGGCGGCGGCTGGTTGTCGGAAGCTGGCTTCTCGGACTTCGCTGGCTCGACACTGGTGCACGCAGCAGGTGGCTTCGCAGCTCTGGCGGGTGTCCTGATCCTGGGACCGCGTATCGGCAAGTACAAAGACGGCCGCACGATCCCGATGCCGGGTTCGAACCTGCCGCTGGCTACTCTGGGGACGTTCATCCTGTGGCTGGGTTGGTTTGGCTTCAATGGCGGCTCGCAGCTGGCCATGGGCACGATCAGCGATGTTTCGGACGTGGCACGTATCTTCGCCAACACCAACATGGCTGCTGCCGCCGGTGCTGTGGTTGCGATGATCATGACCCAGCTGATGTTCAAGAAGGTCGACCTGACGATGACCCTGAACGGCGCACTGGCTGGTCTGGTCTCGATCACCGCCGAGCCTCTGGCCCCGACGCTGTTCCAGTCGCTGATCATCGGTGGCGTAGGTGGCGCGATCGTGGTCTTCGTGGTGCCGCTGCTGGACCGCCTGAAGATCGACGACGTGGTTGGTGCCATCCCGGTACACCTGGTTGCAGGCTTCTGGGGTACATTCATCGTGGCTTGGACCAACACCGACGCCAGCTTTGGCACCCAGATCATGGGCTTCCTGGCAATCGGCATCTTCGTCTTCGTCGTAAGCTACATCTTCTTCTCGATCATCAAGGCCACCATGGGTCTGCGGGTCAGCGAAGAGGAAGAAGTGAACGGACTGGACATGTCCGAACTGGGCATGGAAGCCTACCCGGAATTCACCAACGGGTAAGACATAAACGCCGGGGGATTAACCCCCGGCACACGCTGGCCGCGCAAACGCCAAGGCCAACAGGGTGGAAAAGGGGGCTGCAAGGTCCCCTTTTCTTTTTGCGTTATCCCTATGCCGTTCACGGCCTGCGCTGCGACAATGACAAGTCTTCACATTCATAAAATAATATGTGATAGAGGGTGCAACTAGGTCACAAAGATACTGGATAGCGAAAATGAATGCACAACGCGCAACAATGTCCATCGCAGGACTGTTCGTTCTGATCAGCCTTGGATTGGCTCAAGCCAATGGGCAGATCGATATCACCTCGGTGAGCTGGCTTTGGTTCACGGCTTTCGTTGGCCTGAATCTGTTCCAAGCCGGACTGACGGGCTTTTGTCCTTTGACAAGAATTCTCGTGAAGCTCGGGCTGAGACCTGCCACTTAATTCTGAGGGCAATGGTCCTCTGTCGTCCTCGCAGCGCTTTTATGCAACTGGACGCTAGATTTCCGAAGGGGGCTGGAAGGCCCTCTTTTCGTTTGTTCGCAATCGAAACACCATTGGGACCTTGGCTCCCGACTTGAAATAGTGTGATACTAACCGTAGGTTGATTTTGATGACGAGCACGGTGGCTCGTCTGAATGGAAAAATCGGAAGTTCGTTTTGAAATTAGCTCTTTTCTCGTTGTGTATTGTGCTTGCAGCTTCTGCGGCGTCTGCCCGCGAAGTGATCGCAAATGTTCAAGTGAAGGGTGGCCCAGCCCTTATCTACGATGATGGGTTTTGGAGGTTTGACGACGAAGTCGGTGAAGTTTGCACCCCGACAGGTAAGCACGGAGAGGTGTGCGCGTTGCCATCCGTTTGGTCTCGTTTGCCGGATGTAGATGAGAGTCGCTATGATCTTCCTGAATTTGTGCAAGGTGAATACCTTGCCGAGTTCAGTGTCCTCCAGAGGCGCAATGGAACTTTGGATCTAAACAATGTTTTAGCGTTCATTGGCAATCAGACAATGCACGATGGACTACGGGGCTTGGCGCTTTTGTCTACCGAAGGATCAATTGGCAACCTCGACGGTAAACACGTGGTTGTCTCTGCCGGTGCAAACGGCGTGTTTGCCTTTACGTTCGCAAACCAAAATGGCCGGTTTTTGATAGCCCAAACCAGAGATCAGAACTCGACGATTTATCACTCTGGCCATCAGAAAGCGCACGAGAGCTTTGTGCAATCACTCTATCCTGCACCGTTTGATTCTGGTCAGGAGTAAGGCAGTTCTTTGAAAAGAGGTTGGGGCCTTAGCCCCAACCTTTGGAGTGTTTTTGCTAACGGTTAGGGCCTAAACCCCAACCTTCACAATCGCTGCTGCCAGCAACGGCACGGTTTCCTCATTCAGACCCGCGATGTTCATGCGGCTGTCACCGACCATGTAGATGCCGTGATCCACGCGCAGGGCTTCGACCTGTTCGGGAGTGGCGCCGAGGCGCGAGAACATGCCGCGGTGGTCGGCGATAAAGCCAAAGCGGTCTGAACCAGAGCGGGCGCGCAGTTCACCTGCCAGCTTTTCGCGCAGGGCCAGCATCCCGGTGCGAACCTCTTCCAGCTCGGCCATCCAGTCGGCTTTCAGACCTTCATCCTCAAGGATCATGGTCACCAGACGGGCGCCGTGATCGGGCGGGAAGCTGAAGTTCTGACGGTTCAGGTGGGTCAGGTTCTGCTGGGTCACGCCTGCTTGCTCGGCGTTCTCCGAGATGCAGGTCAGAAGACCGGTACGCTCGCGATAGATGCCGAAGTTTTTCGAGCAGCTGGCCGCGATCATCGCTTCCGGCACGGCTTGTGCGATCAGGCGCACGCCAGCCGCGTCTTCCTCCAGACCGTCGCCAAAGCCCTGATAGGCGATGTCGATCAGCGGGGTCGCGCCTTTTTCAACGATCAGGTCCGCGACCTCTTTCCACTGGGGCAGGGTCAGGTTTGCGCCGGTCGGGTTGTGGCAGCAACCGTGCAGCAGCACAGCGTCGCCCGCCTTGATGCCCTTCAGGTCTTCCATCATCCCGTCGAAATCAACCGCGCGACTTTCGTTGTCGAAATAGCGGTACTCGGCCATGTTCATGCCAAGATGCTTGATGATCGAGGGGTGGTTCGGCCAGGTGGGTGCCGACAGCCAGATCGTGGCGTCGGGCGAGGCCATCTTGATCAGCTCGACCGCTTGGTGGATCGCGCCGGTGCCGCCGGGTTGGGCAGCCATCGACAGGCGCTCGGACGGGATCACGTCGCCCAGAACCAGCTTGGTCAGCGCGTTGCCATAGGCCGGATCGCCGGCCAGACCGGTATAGGATTTGGTGCTTTCAACGTCCCACAGAACCTTCTCGGCGGCTTTGACAGCGCGCATCACAGGGGTGACACCCTGCGCGTTCTTATAAACGCCAACGCCAAGGTCGATTTTGCCTTCGCGCGGGTCTTCGCGGTACTGCTGCATCAGCGCCATGATCTTGTCTTTGGGCTGGGCTTTCAGGTTGGTGAACATCGTCTACTCTCCGGTTTCGACTTTCAGGTCGGAATACATGCCCCATTCGGACCAGCTGCCGTCATAGACCGCGTGGCGGTCATGGCCCTGACGCTCAAGCGCAAGCGCAAGGATCGCGGCCGTCACGCCCGAGCCGCAGCTGAGGATGGCGGGTTTGTCCAGATTGACATTCGCGGCTTCAAAAATTGCGCGGGTGTCTTCGGGGGATTTCATCGTGCCGTCCGCGTTCAGAAGCGTGGCAAAAGGTACGTTTTTCGAGTTCGGGATGTGCCCGGCGCGCAAACCCTCACGGGGTTCCGGAACCTCGCCGCGGAAGCGTTCTGCGCCACGGGCGTCAATGATCTCGTAGTCGCCAAGCTTCGAGGCAGCCGCAACCTGTGTCACGTCCTTGATCATGTGCGCCTGACGGGTGACGGTCATGTGGCGGTCACGGATGACGGGAGGCATGTCTTCGGTCGGGTGGCCCTCGGCTTGCCATTTCGGCAGACCGCCATCCAGAACGGCAATGTCCTTGTGACCCATCAGGCGGAACATCCACCAGACGCGGGCGGCAGAAAACAGGCCCATACCGTCATAAACAACGATCTGATGGCCGTCGCCCACGCCCAACGCGCGCACGCGGGACATGAACTTTTCCACCGGAGGCATCGTGTGTGGCAGGTCCGAGCGCAGGTCGGCAATTTCATCGATGTCGAAATAGCGCGCGCCGGGGATGTGCGCGGCGTCATATTCCGCCTTCGCGTCCCGGTTCATATCCGGCATGTACCAACTGGCATCAAGGATGCGCAGATCCGGGTCTTTCAAATGTTTCGCCAGCCAGTCGGTCGAGACCAGCGTTTTCGGGTCGCTATGCGGCATGGCTTTCCCTCCGGTCAGTGTTCATTACTGCCTAGTCCCGGACGCACCGATAGGCAAGTAATTGCGTCGAGCTGCCCACGAAAAAAGGGGAGACCGAAGCCTCCCCACCACTCGCTAAATAACTTTGGTGCTTATTTCGCCAGCATGTTGCGCACAACGCCTACCACAGCAAGCAACACACCTCCGCCAACACCACCCGTAGCCACTTGGCCAAGGATGGACGCAATGTCCAAGCCACCCGCGCCTGCGGTGTCTGCAATGCCGCCCGCGCCCAGCATCGACAGGATCGAGCCTCCAAGGCCACCCCCGGCGATCCCAGCGATCGAGTTGATCAGCGTGCCTTGGTTAAGATTTTTCAGAAGGCCGCCAGCGACGTTGCCGCCGATTGCGCCCGAAACAAGATTGATGAGAAGAGCTTCCACGATATGCCTCTTAGTTCAGTTCAGGGCGATGCCCCAATTGGATCTTGTCCAAAGCGAACCACGGACAGATAGTCGAATTAAGGGGAAAGCGTGTTGTGAACAGACGCTTACGTCTAGGTTAACCAGACGTGGCGCAGCGGCGCAGAGCGGTGTCCAGAGCTTGCCGGAAGCGGGCGCGATCGGTTTTGGAAAACGCTTTGCCGCCGCCTTGGCGGAACGGATCTGCCGCGCGCAGGTCTGCCATCAGGTCGCGCATGGCAAGCTGTTCGCGCACGTTGGCCTGAGTGAAGCGCTCGCCATTGTGGCGCAGCACTTCGGCGCCAGCTTCGACGCATTTGGCAGCGAGCGGGATGTCCCCGGTGACCACCACATCGCCGGGTCCCGCGCGATCAGCGATCCACATATCCGCGATATCAGGGCCATCGGGCACATAAATCATTTCGACCAGCGGGTTCGGCGACGGTCGCAGCCCGCCATTCGACACCAGAAACATCTGGGTTTTATAGCGGGTCGCGACGGCCTCGGCCTCGGCTTTGACCGGGCAGGCATCTGCGTCGATATACAGGGCCATCAGGTTACGCCCACAGGGCCTCGGCATGGAAGCTGACGTGGTCTTCCATGAAGGTCGAGACGAAGAAATAGCTGTGGTCATAGCCCGGCTGCATGCGGAACACGGCCTCTTGCCGGCGGGTGGCGATGGCATTGGCCAGTGTTTCGGGCTTCAGAAGATCGATGAACTGGTCCTTGGTGCCTGTGTCGATCAGCATCGGCCCATCGAAGCCCACGTTCTTCATCAGAAGGCTGGCATCATGCGCAACCCACTTGGTGGTGTCGTCGCCAAGATAAGCGCCTAGCTGCTTCTTGCCCCAGTCCGATGCGGTCGGATTGCAGATCGGCGAAAAGGCCGACACCGAGCGGAAGCGTTCAGGCAGAGTCATGGCGATGGTCAGCGCGCCGTGGCCACCCATTGAATGGCCAGTGATGCCTTGGCGTTCCGCATCCAGCGCGAAGTTGTTGAAGACCAGATCAGGCAGATCCTCGGTGATGTAATCCCACATCTGGAAATGCGGCGCCCACGGATCCTGTGTGGCGTTCACATAGAACCCGGCGCCTTGGCCCAGATCATAGGCGTCGTCATCCGCTACACCTTCCCCGCGGGGGCTGGTGTCGGGGAAGATCAACGCGATGCCTTGTTCGGCTGCCCATGCCTGCGCGCCTGCCTTGGTCATGGCGTTTTCATGGGTGCACGTCAGACCCGACAGATACCACAGCACGGGCACGGGGCCGTCCTGTGCTTCGGCCGGTTGGAACAGGCCAAAGGTCATGTCCGTCCCCGTGGCGTCCGAGGCGTGTTTATAGACCCCTTGCGTGCCGCCGAAACAGGCGTTCTCCGAAATCGTTTCCATGGCGCGTTCCTTTCGAAAGATGTTGTCCCGACCTAACTAGAGGCGCGGCGCAATGGCAATGGGGAATGCACGCAGCGCCAGCGCGATCATGCCAACGGCCCATAGCGTGCCGCCTGCGTGGTAGAGAAGGGTTGGGTCGTCCACCCAGCCTGCGCAGACGCGCAGCGCGGCCCCCAGATGAAGCACGCTGAACAAGAGCGTATCGGCGCGTGTCGCCTCGATCGGACGGCCAGAGTGGCCCAGCAAAGCGCGTAACATGACGATGGCGGTCATGGTGCCGATGGCGCCAGCCCCCAGCGCGTGATGGGCCTGATCACTGCTGTCCCAATCGCCAAGACTGGTCGCTGCCAGAAGGCCCAGCCCGATCACAAGCCACGCATAGGCTGCGTGTTGGGCAAACAGAAGCGGCTCTTTCCAGACCGCCAGCCCGCGCCAGCGCGACAGGCGTAGGGCTTGCGCAAAGGCGGCGAGGACCGCAGCGATGCCCGTCAGCATGCTGGTGTCGGTTACGATCCACAGAAGCGCCGTTGCGACAGTCAGGAGCAGGGCGGATTTGTCGACCGTGCCGAACTCGGGTGGTAGACGTGTCGCGCCGCGTTTCTTCAACCAATTGCGGCTGAAGGCGGGGGTGACGCGGCCGCCGATCAGGGTCATCAAGACCAATGATACGGCAAAACCAGCTGTTACGCCGATCTGTGTGTCGAACCACAAGAACACAATCTGCGCGGCCCAGAAGCCAGCAATCATGGCGACCACGACGATATTGCGTGTGTTGCCCGCGGCCACGATCTCGCGCAGGGCCAGAGCTGCCGCAACGGGCAGGAAGCTGGCGGTCAGTAGCTGCGAGGTTGCCGCGTCTGGGGCGGCGAACATCGCCGCACGCCCCGCAAGCCACAAGATGAACAACGCCAGCAAAGCCATCGGGGACAGGGCAGGGCGGCCCGTCCAATTGGGGATCGCGGTGAACAGAAAACCGGCGAGCGCGGCGGGCAAATATCCCCACAGCATCTCGTGCTGGTGCCACAGGTAAGCGTCGGTGACGGGGGTCGCGGCTCCGGAATGGGCGATCAGCCACAAGGGGATCGACAGCCCGGCGAACAGAGCTGCAGCGGGGAAGAACGGGCGATAGGCTCCGGTCAGAAGGATCATGATGTTACCCATGCGATGATGGCGGATACGGTCAGGACCGAGACCAGCGTCGACAGCAAAATAGCCGAGGACACTCGTTGCGGGGCCACCCCATAGTGTTGCGCCAGAATATAGACGTTGCCCGCCACCGGTAGGCCCGCGGCAGCCACCATGACACCTGCCATGAAGGGCTCGACATCGAAGACCATGAAGGCCAAGACACCCACGGCTAGCGGATGCAGGATTAACTTGGCGAAGCTCAGCCAGCCCGCGACGGACAGGCGTTCCGCGGATTTCGAGGCCAAGGACGCTCCGATGGCAAACAGCGCGCCGGGGGTCGAGGCGCCGGCGAGCAGGTCGAGAAACCGTTGAACAGGCTCGGCCAAATCCCATCCGGTCGAGGACCACGCGAACCCAAGCGCCATCGAGACGATCATCGGGTTCGACACCAGCCCTTTGCCGACAGTCCCCAGTACCGCGGGGCTGACCCGCCCGTCGCGCGTGCCGGTGATGATGATCACGATCAGGCTGCTGAACAGGAACAGATCGACGGCCAAAACCAGCATGACAGCGGGGATTGCGGCCTCGCCCAAGAGCAGCGCCAGCATCGGCACGCCCAGAAACCCGGTGTTGCCGATCACCGCGCATTGCGCTTCTATGGCAGCCTCTTGCGCGCCGCGCTTGCGGACCAGTGCCACCACGGTGGCAAGGATGTAGACGCCCAATCCCCCCAGCGCGTAGGCCCAGATGAAGGGCCAACTGATCACCTCGGCCAGCGACAGGTTGGCGGAAAAGCGAAACAACATGGCCGACAGCGCGAAATAGAACACGAAGCGGGTCAAATAGGCTGTGGCTTCCGGTGGGAAAAACCCCCGCGCAGCGGCGCCAAAGCCCAGCCCGATCAGGGCAAAAAACGGAAGGGTCTGCAAAAGCACGTCGATCATGTGCCAAGCCCTAGCACGGAGTATTTCACTTGACCATGCGGCGCTTAGGCAGGCCGGGGATCCTCAAGCAACTCGACCTCGATAAAGGCGCATTCGAAGTCATTTCCGCTGATGACGTCATGCTCGACACCCGCCTTGCGGTCATAGGGCACACCGTTCTTAAGATGTGCCTGAACGCGGGTTCCGTCTGGCAGATCAATGTCGAGGGTTCCGTCGAACATCGGGATGACGAGGTAGTCGTAGGCGTGCCGATGCCAGCCGGTGTTGTCACCCTTCTTGGCAAACCGCCATTCGGTGACGCGCATCCGGTCATTTTCTAGCAACACCGTTCCTACGGCAGTTCCTTTTGCGTCGCACATAGCCGCCTCCTATTTGGTGACAATCCTGCGTTCGGGCCGTTGCTTCGGCTATCGCCAGTCGCCGAGATATGTCAGGCCAGCCTAGCCGCCGCCGATGATCGCCCCTGCCGCGAAGACCAGCGCGCCGCCCACGACAACCTGCAGCGTGGCCCGCATGAACGGGGTTTGCATGAAGCGGTTCTGGATCCAGACGATGGCCCAAAGCTCGATGAAGACGACGATGATCGCGATGGTCGTGGCGGTCCAGAAATCGGTGATCAGATAGGGTAGCGCGTGGCCCAGCCCGCCCAGCGTGGTCATGATGCCCGAGGCAAAGCCGCGCTTCACGGGGCTGCCGCGCCCCGACAGTTCGCCATCATCCGAGGCCGCTTCGGTGAAGCCCATCGAGATCCCGGCGCCGACGCTGGCCGCCAAGCCCACAAGGAAGGTGGTGTGCGTGTCCTGCGTGGCAAATGCGGTTGCGAAAATCGGCGCGAGGGTCGAGACCGAGCCGTCCATCAATCCTGCCAGCCCCGGCTGCACCCATGTCAGGATGAACTGACGATGGGCGGCCTCGTCTTCGCTCTCGCGCGCAGTTTCGTCCAGATGCTTGGTTTCCAGATCAACGGCGGCATGGGCGTGATCGGCTTCGGCCGCGGCCAGATCGCCCAGAAGCTTGCGCGTGTTTGCATCCGACGTAAGGTCGGCGGCCTTGCGATAGAACTGCTCTGCCTGTCGTTCCATCTCGCGGGCTTCGCCCCGGATGGTTTCAAGGCCCAAGTTTTCGACAAGCCAAATGGGACGGCGGGCATAGAAGCCAGCCACATGTTCGCGCCGGATCAGGGGGATCACATCGCCAAACCGCGCCTGATGCGCCTCGATCAGCAGGCGGCGATGTTCGTCTTCTTCCGCGGCCATGCCGTCGAACACTTTTGCGGACGAGGGAAATTCCTCGCGCAAATGCTCGGCATACTGCCGATAGATCCGCGCGTCGTCTTCCTCGTTCGAGATGGCCAGGGCGAGGATTTCCTGTTCGGACAGATCTGAAAAGCGGCGACGTTGCAGGGTGGCGGACAGCATGGAAAGCTCCTGAATTAGAATGGTTCTAATTTAGGGGTTTGCAAAAGGAAGGCAAGTCCACATTCTGTCGCGCCCGGAAAGAAAAAAAGGGGGCCGAAGCCCCCAATTGTGTTTGATGATCGCGTGGATCAGAATTCCACCACCGCACGGATGCTTTCACCCTTGTGCATCAGGTCAAACCCTTCGTTTATCTGATCCAGCGTCAGCTTGTGAGTGATCATCGGGTCGATCTCGATTTTGCCGTCCATGTACCAGTCGACGATCTTGGGCACGTCCGTCCGGCCCGACGCGCCGCCAAAGGCGGTGCCGCGCCACACGCGGCCGGTGACCAGCTGGAAGGGGCGGGTCGAAATCTCGGCGCCCGCAGGGGCGACGCCGATGATGATCGATTCCCCCCAACCCTTATGGGCGCATTCCAGCGCTTGGCGCATCACGTTCACATTGCCGGTGGCGTCAAACGAGTAATCCGCGCCGCCGCCCGTGAGCTCGACCAGATGGGCAACGATATCGCCGTCCACCTTCGAGGGGTTCACGAAATCGGTCATGCCAAAGTGACGGCCCATTTCTTCTTTGCCGTCATTCAGGTCGACGCCAACGATCTGATCCGCACCGGCCATGCGCAAGCCCTGGATCACGTTCAGACCAATGCCGCCCAGGCCGAACACAACGGCGGTCGAGCCGATCTCGACTTTGGCGGTGTTGATCACCGCGCCGATGCCGGTGGTGACGCCACAGCCGATGTAGCAGATCTTATCAAAAGGCGCGTCCTTGCGGACCTTTGCCAGCGCGATCTCGGGCACAACCGTGTGGTTGGCGAAGGTCGAGCAGCCCATATAGTGGTGGATCGGCGTGCCATCCAGCATCGAGAAACGGGTCGAACCATCCGGCAACAGACCTGCGCCTTGGGTCGAGCGGATCGACTGGCAGAGGTTGGTTTTCGGGTTCAGACAGTAGTCACACTCGCGGCACTCGGGCGTGTAAAGCGGGATCACGTGGTCGCCGACCTCAAGCGAGGTCACGCCTTCGCCCACCTCAATCACCACGCCTGCGCCTTCGTGGCCCAGAATAGCCGGGAAGATCCCCTCGGGGTCATCGCCAGAGCGGGTGAATTCGTCGGTGTGGCACAGGCCGGTGGCCTTGATTTCGACCAGAACTTCGCCGGCACGCGGGCCTTCAAGGTTCACTTCCATAATCTCAAGCGGTTTGCCGGCTTCAAGGGCTACGGCGGCACGGGTGCGCATGGGGGTCCTCCTGTTCGTGTGTTGTCCGTAGGGTGGGGGAAACCCGCCCGTTTTTCAACAGCACAGCGACCTTGGCTTGTCTCATGGCGACATTGGCAGGAAAATAAGCTTATGAAACAGTATTTTCTGGGTGCGATTTTCGCCACGCTAAGCGGCTGTGTCGCCCATAGCGGTCAAGAGCCACTTGGCGATTGTGGGGCCGGTGACCTGATGTATCTTATCGGGCAAAACGCCGAGGTGTTGACGGATCTTGATCTTCCCGAAAACCGGCGCGTGCTGCAGCCGGGCATGGCCTATACGCAGGACTATCGGCCAGACCGGCTGAACATCAGCATTGATGAGAATGGATTAATCGACCGCATCTGGTGCAGTTGATCCTGAAAAAAGGGCGCGCCCTGCCGGCAAGCCTCTTACCAGAAGTGTTGTGCGTCTAACACATCGCATGGCGCGACAGGCTCTTTCAACAACGACACCCTCGCTGATTTCTACAAGGACGCTGTAATTCGGAACGGTGGCATCGCGGACAAAACGGTCCTTGGCAGATGCTAGGTCTGTGATACCTCTCTGATATGACAGATTCACTTTCAGATGTGAGAACACTGAACTCCAGACAAGCAATGGCAGCACTTGGCGTGCTATTTGCGTCGGTCTGTTTTGGTATCGTTCCGTATTTCAGCAGAAATTTGACCGACCAAGGACTTGTCCCACATGCAGTCGCTTTTTACCGATATGTCATTGCCGCAGTGATCCTATTCCCTGCGTTTCTAAGCCAGCTGAAAGCGTGGCGTGAACTCGTCTGGGGCTTATGTGCGGGCGCTGCAATGGGATTGGGCTGGATCGGATATGTGACAGCAGTCGAGACGATTCCAGCGTCAACCGTTGGTGTGCTCTACATGACCTACCCCGTTTTCACCGTTGTTATCGCGTGGACACTATTTGCTGATACGCCATCACGCAGAGCTTTGATTGCTTCTAGTTTGATCATTTTGGCTGCCGTTATTGCGGGTAATCCTTCTGCGGTGCCGTCTAACCAGTGGGCTACGCTTGCTACTTCCCTAGCGGCCCCTTTAGGGTTCGGGTTTGGCATATGCGTGCTTGTTCATCGCCTTTCGCGAATACCCCCGCTTGCAAGGATCGCTTCAGTTTCATTGGGATCCGTATTGGCGCTGGCACCCCTTGTGGCAAGCTCAACATCGGCCGAAATTCTGCCCAAAGATTTTGACACATGGATGTTGATTTTGGGAATTGCGGTCTTGTCCGCTCTCGTCCCACAGTTGATTTACACCATAAGCTCGCCAATCATCGGCGCGTCGCGCACTGCAGTTTTCGGGAGTGTCGAACTTCCGACGATGTTCTTCGTTGGCATGTTTGCATTCGGAGAAACCCTAACCTTCTCTCAACTCATTGCCTGTGCGCTGGTCGTCATAGCAATTATAGTTACACGAAGCCGCGTCACACGAAACGTAACGACAAATATCGCTCGAACTCCTTAAGGCTTGTCTCGGTTTGACTGCCACGATGGGCCCAAACCAGTCATTAGGGTGTTGCTGATCGCACTACCGTTCACACATGATCAGCAACACTTCTGGCATGAGGCTTGCCCTGCCGGGTGCGCCCTTGGTCGGTTCAAGCGTTACTTCTTGCGATAATCGTCGTGGCAGGCTTTGCAGGTGCCGCCGATCTGACCCAAAGCGGCGCCAATCGCGCCTTGCTCGGTGATCTCGGCAACGCCTTTGGCTGCCATGACCAAGTCGTCGGCTTTCTTGGCAAAGTCATCCCAGTTTTCCCAGATCGCGGGCAGGGCTTCGGTCGCGGGGTCGGTTTCGTTGGCTTCGAAAACAGCAGGGACCGTCATGCCCTTTTCGACGATGGTGGCGACGGCAGCATTAGCCTTGTCGGCATCAAATGCCATTTCGCCTTTGGCCATACCCGCCAGAGTCTTCATGGATCCACCTATGGCCTTCATGGTCTCCGACCGTTTAATCACGGTGGGATTGGTGGGCTCTGATTGAGCCGCAAGGCCTCCTGCAATCGTGAGGCTTGCAAGAGATGCAAAAGCGAAAATGCGTGCAGTTTTCATAATTAGTCCTTTCAGGAAATGGTGACTCGTTTGCCTAATTGTATGCATATGCATCTATTTTCGAAATCACAGGATCGTGATCAGCCAAATTTTGGGGGAAGTTCGCCGAAGGCGCCGTTGTTTTGGCCCCAACCGGAAACCGTGAGGGGCGCGCGATGCGTGTGACCGGCAGGGAGGCGACTAAAGCGCGTGGACGCCACCAACCACCAGATCTGTCACCAGATCGGCATAGTCTTCGCGGTTCAGCCCTTTGCCGGGACGGTTCCACATATAGTACCAGTTCAAGATGCCAAAGACCGACATGGTCACGGCGCGCAGGTTCGCGCCATTTTCGAACCGTTCAGGGGCTTCGGCTTTCAATGCAGAACCCATCATGTCGATCAGGCGGCGCTGCAGTTCCACCAGAGGCGCCTGCTGGTCCGGTTCAAGCACGGTCAGGCTGTCCAGCTGTAATTTGTGCTCGGCATCCGCGCCCTTATAGGCAAGCAGAATGGCCCGCACTAAACCCCGCAGCCCGTCGGTTTCGGGGGCCGCTTCAACGTCGGCCACCAGCTTGGACAGGTGGTGGTCCAGAATGTCGTAAAGCAGGGCCTCTTTGCTGTCATAGTAATGATAGATAAGCGCTTTTGAGACCCCACAATGCTTGGCTGCAGCCGTCATTGACGCGCGGTCAAACCCGTGTTCCGCGAAATAGGCCGCTGCCCCCTTACGGATGGCAGCGCGTTTTTCTTCGTGATCACGGGCGATCCCACGTGGCATGGATTACTCCTTCGGGCGGTTATCAACGACCCTTACAGCCTTACCCTCGCTTCGTGCAACCTTACCACCGTCGGCAACATGCACTTTAGCACTGACGCCCACATTGGATTTGATCTTGCCAGACAGAGCGCGGGCGGCGGCTTCTGCGCCTTCCTGCGACTGACCTTCGGCCATTTCCACATGAATATGCATTTCATCCATGCGGCCCGGACGTACCAGTTCGATCTGGAAGTGCGGACTTAGGGCGGGCACGTCCATCAGCTGTTCTTCGATCTGGGTCGGGAAGACGTTCACGCCGCGCAGGATGATCATGTCGTCCGAGCGGCCCGTGATCTTCTCCATCCGGCGCATCGAGCGCGCAGTGCCCGGCAACAAACGCGTCAGGTCGCGGGTGCGGTAGCGGATGATCGGGAAACCTTCCTTGGTCAACGAGGTGAACACCAGCTCGCCCAGCTCACCATCTTCGCAGACCTCGCCGGTCTCGGGGTTGATGATCTCGGGATAGAAGTGATCTTCCCAGATGTGCAGGCCGTCTTTGGTTTCTACACATTCGTTGGCCACGCCCGGTCCGATCACTTCCGACAGGCCGTAAATGTCGACCGCGTGCATGTCGAAGGCCTCTTCGATTTCGCGACGCATGTTGTTGGTCCACGGCTCGGCGCCGAAGATGCCAACCTTCAGCGGGCTTTTGCGCGGGTCCAGACCTTGCTTGGCGTATTCGTCCAGAATGGACAGCGCGTAAGAGGGCGTCACGGTAATACCGTCAGCGCGGAAATCTTCGATCAGGCGCACCTGACGCTGGGTCATCCCGCCCGAGACCGGAACCACGGTCAGGCCAGCAGCTTCGGCGCCGCCATGGACACCCAGACCACCGGTAAACAGGCCATAACCATAGGCGTTGTGCAGCACGTCACCCGGACGCAGACCCGAGGCGCGCATGCAGCGGGCAACGACGCTGGCCCACATTGTCAGGTCATTCTTGGTATAGCCTACAACGGTCGGCTGACCCGTGGTGCCCGAGCTGGCGTGGATGCGCGAAATCTGCTCGCGCGGGACGGCAAACAGACCGAACGGATAGTTGTCGCGCAGATCCTGTTTGACAGTGAAGGGGAACTTGGCCAGATCCGCCAGCGTCTTCAGGTCGTCAGGATGCACACCCGCGTCGTCGAAGCTTTTGCGATAGAACGGCACGTTTTCATAGGCGTGTTTCAACGACCATTTCATACGCTCAAGCTGCGTGGCGGCAATCTCATCGCGCGATGCGATTTCAATCGGGTCAAGGTCTTCCTTGCGAGGTGTCAGGTCTTTCATGTCTCTCCTCCGACCAGAGCGCGTGCTCCGGTGCTTCTATCCGTCTTGTTCGTCAAAATGTGTGCCGCTGACCTGTCGCGAATGACCGCGAAACAGAACCACCGTGCGCCCGTCTTCCCCAGTGACGGTAACGTCATAAATGCCGGAGCGGCCGGAGCGGCTGGTTTCGGTCGCGGTGGCGGTCAGGCGTTCGCCCAGTTTGCCCGGGCTAAGATAGGTGATCGAGCAGTGCTGCCCGACCACGCGGTTGTTGTAGCTGTTGCAGGCGAAGGCAAAGGCGCTGTCGGCCAGCGTGAAAGAGAACCCGCCATGGCAGGATCCGTGCCCGTTCACCATATCCTTGCGGATTTCCATCGACAGGACAGCGCAGCCTGGCGCAACGGAATCGATCCGCATGCCCAGTTCCTGACTGGCCGGATCGTCGGCCCACATTGCGTCGGCACTTTTCTCTGCGATTTCCTGCGGCGTCATGTGGCCTCCCCCAAGATCACTCTGTTACAGGATGCACAAAACCGACCGAGCGGTCAATAATGCGTTTTGCATTTCACAAAAACTGCGCGCAATGCGTCACGAATGAGGGCGCGCAAGAGGACTGGAGTTTGGGGAACGTTGTCGATTCCGGCGCCGCTTACTGGATGGGGGCTGTTCTCGCGGCGCCGGAAGAGCCCTCGCTCGTGACGTATTAATATTTCCCTTCCAAGGGGGCGTTAACGCGGTCGCTGAAAGGTAACTTACCGGTCATTTTTGGGCAAAACTGGGGCAGGTATTGATTTGTTTACCATGTCGGTCCACTCTGAATTTATGAACTGGCAGACAACGACGCCCTTCCAAGGGGCAGGCAAACCGGCCGAGCAGGTCGCCTTTAATCGCATCGAACTTGGCGCCATCATGGGGCTGTATGGACGCATGGTTGCCGCTGGTGAATGGCGCGATTATGGGATGAGCTTTCTCAGTGACGTCGCGATCTTTTCGATCTTCCGGCGCACCGCAGAGCACCCCATTTACCGAATCGAGAAGCGACCCAAGCTGCGTGGCAAGCAGGGGCAGTACTCGGTCATTGGTATGGATGGGCGCATTTTAAAGCGCGGTAGCGACCTGCGCACCGTGCTGCGAGTGCTGGAACGCAAGCTGATCCGCGCGGTCGAATAAACCTACAACCGCTTACGCGCGGTGACGGGGCCATCGCCCTGTGCTTCAATCCGTGCGATGGCGTCCGCTGTGTTCTCATAGACCACCGACATGTGATGCGCGTTGGCATGAATGATCCGGTCAGCGTCCACCACCATCGCCACATGGCCTTTCCAAAACAGAATGTCTCCACGTTGTAGCTGCGTGCCCTCGGGGATGTCGTGACCCAAGGCGGCCTCTTGCAGATCGCTATCGCCGGGGCAGGGGATGCCGCAGGCCAGAAGGGCAGCCTGCACCAGCCCCGAACAGTCGATGCCAAAGCCCGAGTTGCCGGCCCAGACATAGGGCGTATCCAGAAACTGCTCGGCAATCGCGACCGGGTCCGTCGCGAACGTGTCGACCGGGCACAGATGCGACGCCGGGATGAAGCCGTGTTTCGGGGCGGACATGGGGGTCTTGGGCAGGGTGACCTCGGCCCATTTGTCGTTCGTGGAGATCACTTGCACCCGGCTATTCATGTGGAACACACGACTATGCGGCGTTTTGAAATCGGGCTCGCGATACATATGCGTCGTGCGCCGGATCACGCGGTGGGTCAGGGGCTGCGGATCGCCAAGGCTCCACGCTTCAAGGTACCCAACATAACCGTCTTTCAGAGACTGCCCGAAGACCATGTGGTCGTCGCCGTCCAGAATGTTGACCTGATCGCCGGACAAGACCTGCCGGTCTCGGTTGCCGCTGGGCGCATCCAGCAGAAAACTGTCGCCGACGACCTGTTTCAGAGTGCCGTCCGTGAAACGCGGGGCATCAACCTTCCCGCGCAAGCTTTCATGCGCGACCTGAGCGTTGGCAGGGGTCAGGCGGCGGTCCATCACAGGCCCAACATGTCAGGCAGTGCATCCAACAACGCACGGGCACCCATGCCGACGCCGCCCTTCGGCCGGCCCGGCGCGGCGGTCGGGTTCCAACCGTAAATGTCGAAATGCACATAGCGCGGCGTGTCTGTGACGAAGCGTTTCAGGAACAGGGCCGCGGTGATCGAACCAGCGAACCCGCCCTTCGGCGCGTTGTCTAGGTCAGCGATGCCGGGTTCGATCATTGCCTCATACGGATCCCAGAACGGCATCTCCCACACTGGGTCGGCGCTGGATTCTGCGCCTTTGCGTAGGGCGCCGGCGTCAGCTGTCTCAGTGGCATAGAACGGCGACAGGTCCGGCCCGACCGCCACCCGAGCCGCCCCGGTCAGCGTCGCCATCGAGACGATCAGGTCCGGTTTGTCCTCATCCGCCAGCGCCAGCGCGTCGGCCAGTACAAGGCGGCCCTCGGCATCCGTATTATTGATCTCGACCGTTAGACCCTTGCGGGACGTCAGGATGTCGCCCGGGCGGAACGCATTGCCAGCAACGGCGTTTTCCACCGCTGGGATCAGAACCCGCAGGCGCAGCTTCAGGCCAAGCGTCATGATCATTTGCGCCAGCCCCAGCACCGTGGCCGCCCCGCCCATGTCTTTCTTCATCAAACCCATCGAGGCGCCGGGCTTCAGGTTCAGCCCGCCCGTGTCAAAGCACACACCCTTGCCGACCAAGGTCAGCGTCGGTCCTTCGTCGCCCCAGCGCATGTCAATCAGACGCGGCGCACGCGCGGCGGCGCGACCAACCGCGTGGACCATCGGGAAATTCTGATCCAGTAGCGCTTTGCCCGAGATGGTCGTGATCGTCGCCCCATGCGTCTTGGCCAATTTGTTTGCCGCCAGTTCCAGCTCGTCCGGGCCCATATCTTCGGCCGGGGTATTGATCAGGTCGCGTGTCGTAAGCTCGCCCGCGGCGATGGCTTCCAGTTGCGCGGCGTTCACGCCGTCGGGGGCGACAAGCTGCGCTTTCGGGATGGATTGCTTGGCGTAGCGGTCGAAGCGATAGCCTTCCAGCAGCCAGCCAAGGGCAAATTCCTGCGTGATCTGATCCGAATGTGCGCTGGCCAGTTGATACACGCCTTCAGGCAGCGCGCCCCGCGCTGCAACAGCGCCAAACCGCTTGCGTTTGCGTGCTGCCGCGGTGCCAAGACCAATCAAAGCCATCTCGATCCCGCCAGCGGTCGACGGCACGACCAAACATTTCCCCAGCCCCCCATCAAATCCATTGGCATCCGCCCATGTCTGGGCTGATTTCGGAAGCGTGGACAGCGTGTCGCTTTTCTCGATCAGATAAAGCGGGATAGTCGCGTCAGTTTGGCTGGCGAAAGTCAGGGTCATCGGGGCTTCGGTCCTTATCTGTGCCGGTTCTGACTGGCAGAGTAGCGCGCCCCGGCACAAGGGCAATCCCCGATATGCACCTGACTAAAGCGACATGTCCTGATGATCCCACACGGCAATCAGGCTGCGCTCCCCTACACGGTTCAGACGGGCAAGCGTAGCGGGCAGTGCTGCTGGATCCTGTGCGACGCATTGTTCTGCCACATCGCGGGCCACGCGGGCCAAGGTTGTCATGCCCAGCCGTTGCGCGATGCGCTTCAGATCTTGGGCCCCTTGCCGCAGGTCCCCATACCTTCGGGATTTCTGGGCATGCTGCAGCCGCCCCAGCCACAGAGCCAGATCCTCAAGCGATTGGTTTAGATTGCGGTCCGCCTGAATCGGGCCAAACCGCACATACAGCGCGCGCAGTTGATCCCGATCCAGTTGGATATCTTCGAAGTAAGTCAATTTCGCTATGTCAGTCATCCCAGCACCCCGGTTGTATCTATCCCTCGGGGGTAGAATGACCGCAGGGCCTCAAGAAATCGTATACCTGTGTCTAAAAATTGCTCGAATTTGGCGGGTTTACAGCGTAGAAACTTTTCGATGCAGACAGGAGACGAACATGAACAAAGCTCGCCCACTTCCTAGCTACCTTGTGCAGCGTTATCACGGTTGGAACGCCACGACATTCTCCGAGAATAAATCTTGGTATCGCCGTCTGGCAGACGAAGGCCAGCGCCCGCGTAGCATGATTATTTCGTGCTGCGACAGCCGTGTTCATGTGACTCAAATGTTTGGCGCTGATCAGGGCGAGATCTTCCTGCATCGTAACATCGCCAACCTTGTTCCCCCGTTCGCGCCGGATGGGGATTATCATGGCACCTCGGCGGCTGTGGAATACGCGGTCACCGCCCTTAAAGTGTCACACCTGATCGTGTTGGGTCATTCGAAATGCGGTGGCGTCAAGGGCTTCCACGAGAAGTGTTTGGGCAATGCGCCCGAGCTGGCCGAGAATACATCGTTCGTGGGTCGCTGGATCGACATTCTTAAGCCGGGTTACGAGCGTCTTGGTGGAAACGACGCCGAGATCGACGACGACACGCTTGAGAAAGAAGGCGTGTTGGTGTCGCTGGAAAACCTGATGACCTTCCCCTTCATCCAGGATGCAGTTGAATCAGAACAACTGACGCTGCACGGATTGTGGACGGACATCGGTGCAGGCGGGTTGGAATTCTTCAACGCCGAAACCGGCGCCTTCGAAGCGCTGTAAGTTTTTTGGCGGGGCGCGGCGATTGCCGCCTGCGCCCCGCAATTGACGCCAGTCAATGAAACCCTCCTGAAAACGTGCCAGACTGAGCGCGGTTTGATCGGCCTGCCATGCCGAAGGAGATTCCCATGAAAATTCTTGTTTCTTATGCCACAAGCGAGGGCCACACGCGCAAGGTTGCCCGGTGGGTCGCTGACCGGATCCATGAACTGGACCACTCGGTCGAGTTGCTGCCGCTTGCCGATGCAAAAGATGTCGACCTTGGCCGGTATGACGCCGCGGTCATGGCAGGGTCTGTGCATGTTGGGCACTACCAGCCCGACGTGGCCGAGTTCGCCAGCGCGCACGCCACGCAGCTGGGGCAGATGCCTACGTTGTTTTTGTCCGTATCGCTTGCCGCGGCGGGGCATGATGCAGACGACTGGCGCGGGCTGGAGCGGATTTTAAGTGAGTTCACAGAGGCCACCAGTTGGACACCCGATCGTGTCGTCCAAGTGGCGGGTGCCTATATGCCGTCCGAATACGGCGTCCTAAGCCGTTTCGTCATGCGGCGCATTATTGCGGAAAAAGACCCCGAGGCCGATCTGGACACGGATCACGACTATACCGATTGGAGCGCGCTGCGCCGCGAGCTGGACAGCTGGCTGGCTGAGGCCGAGGCGTAGTCATAGCTCACTGTTGGGACAGCGGCCCGTTACCGCTGCCCCTACCTTCGAGACCGTCACTCGTTCGGCTTACGGCGCCCACGAGAGGGTCTTGCCCTCGGGCCAGCGCAGAGTGGTTTCGATGCTGATTTCGGACTGGCCGTTGGCGGGGACGTTTAGATGCCAGACGGACACCCCGCGCCGATCCTCAAAATCGGTTTCCGTAGGCGCAGGGGTGGCGTTCACGGTCACTCTTAGCTCTTCCTGTTCGGAATAGGTCGTGGGGAAGAAGACACGAATGCTCTCGGGCGTTCCAGACAGGTTTTCTATGCGGACAACTGATGTATGCTCGCGCGTTGTGTCGCTGGAGAGGATACCCCGTTCGCCTGTCTGGTTGTCCTTCTGAACATATTCCAGACGCAAATGTTCGATCGGCCCAAAAGGCAACAAGAGCGATTGATTGGGCACAGCACCGTCAAAGTCCCCCGTACCAACCAGCAGACCATCGCGATAACTCAGCAGCCCACCGTTAATAAGCGGCTCTTTCGTGGAGTTGACCACCTCGGCCATCAAGAAGGCCGTTTCGTCATACCGGGGAGCCGCCCAGTTTTCCAATGTGGCAGGAAGCTCGATAGCACCCAAATCCAATATGGCCACTTCGTCAGGGCCAGCGCTGATGGGATCGCTAAGCTTATAGGTGACCGAGAAACCGTCAGTAGACGGGTGGAATGCGCTGGCAGCCTCTTCAACCACAATGACATCTTCCACAAGCGGCGTGCTGTATCCGCCTGCTTTCAAGTCATGCTCGACCGGCGCAAACACCGACGCCCTGCGACCATACGTGCGCGAAGGCTCGGTCTGGTCGCCGGGTCTGTTGGTCGCAAGTGTCAGCGAGATGTCCTGCCAGTTGGTGTCTTCCGGCACGATCAACAGGGCTTTTCGTTCCAGCCGTACAGTGTGGGATCCACTTGTGAGATGCGCTTCGTAGTAAGAGCCCCACTCAAGCCCATCGCGCAGAATTTCCTGAGTGAACTGTGCTTCGGTATCAGCCTGAACCTCGACCTCAATGGCCCAAACAGAGCCGCCCGCCAGAGGCGGAAGCGAACGCTCCCACGCGCCTTCGGCGGCGGCGCGCTCTTTCTCAAGGACCTCTTGGACGTCACGTGCTTCGTCCAACTTTGCCTTGGCCTGTGCGATCTGAGACAGAACCTTTTCGCTTCCGTTCAGCACAAGATCCGACAGATTCTGCAGATCTTCGATCGACAGTTTCTCGTCAGGCGTACGCAACGACTTCAGAAAATCAAATTGCGCGGTGAGGGCGGTCACCCGACCCGAGATCGCGGCAGTTTCTCGCGAATGTTCTGCAAGCTTGTCTTCGGCGGCTTCAAGCCGTGCTTTGGCGGCAGCCTGAACTGGAGTCAGGAACGCGTCCGGATCAGCCAAACGGTCACGAAGATATTTGATTCGTTTGATAGACACACCTTCGGTGACGGGCTGAATGTCCGGTGAAATCCCGTCGAAATACTCTGACGCTGGGATCAGAAGGGTATGATGCCCTTTGGAAAGTTGCTGTGTGAATTGAAGCGTTTCTCGCGCCATGCCCGGATAGACAGTTGCCGCGACCACGGTGGGATTAATGCGAAACTCGTCTGCGAAGGCGGGCGATGCGGCAAGTGCCACAAGAGGAAGAAGTCTTTTCATTATTGGGTGCCTGTAGTGCCTGTGCTGTAAACTCTTTTAAGTAGTATGTGGGCACATGCTGAAGGGCAACTCAATAAAAAAGCCCCGCCAAATGGCAGGGCTTTCTCTTAATCTATCGAGGGTCAATCAGCCCTTCTTCAGAACCTCACGGCCCAGCAGTTCGGCGATCTGGACGGCGTTCAGGGCTGCGCCCTTACGCAGGTTGTCCGAGACACACCACATGTTCAGGCCGTTCTCGACCGTGACGTCCTGACGGATACGGCTGATGAAGGTGGCGAAGTCGCCGACGCATTCAACCGGGGTCACGTAGCCGCCGTTCTCGCGCTTATCCACGACCAGAATGCCGGGGGCTGTCCGCAGGATGTCGCGGGCTTCATCTTCGTCCAGGAACTCTTCGGTTTCGATGTTGATCGATTCCGAGTGGCCCACGAAGACCGGCACGCGCACGCAGGTCGCGGTGACTTTGATCGAGGGGTCGACGATTTTCTTCGTCTCGGCCACCATCTTCCATTCTTCTTTCGTGTCGCCCGAGTCCATGAAGACGTCGATATGCGGGATCACGTTGAAGGCGATCTGCTTTGGGTAAACCTTCGGCGCGACTTCCTGACCGGGGACATACATGCCCTTGGTCTGGTTCCACAGTTCGTCAATCGCGTCTTTGCCCGAGCCCGACACCGACTGATAGGTCGACACGACAACGCGCTTGATTTTGGCGCGGTCATGCAGAGGCTTCAGCGCCACAACCATCTGCGCGGTCGAGCAGTTGGGGTTCGCGATGATGTTCTTGTTTTTATAGCCGTGGATCGCGTCCGGGTTTACTTCCGGAACAATCAGCGGGATGTCGGGGTCGTAACGGTACAGCGACGAGTTATCGATCACCACACAGCCAGCCGCAGCCGCTTTGGGTGCGTAGGTTTTGGTGGCATCCGAACCCACGGCGAACAGCGCCATGTCCCAGCCGGTGAAGTCGAAGGTGTCCAGATCCTGGGTGGTCAGGGTCTTGTCACCAAAGCTGACTTCAGTACCGAGCGAACGGCGCGATGCAAGCGCTGCGATCTCGTCTACAGGAAACTGGCGTTCTGCCAGGATGTTCAGCATTTCGCGGCCCACGTTGCCCGTGGCGCCTACGACGGCGACTTTATAGCCCATTACGGCCTCCTATAATGAATCTGTCTTTGAACCACCCAAAGACGGAGGGTTCCTTAGAGCAATTCTGCCTTGCAGAAAAGGCTTTTCCCAATGCAGCGGCATCATTTCCGTTGACTTGTGTGCTTTTGGCTGTGATACGCGGGGTAACTGTCCGGTCGACGCGTGAGCGACCCGCCCCAGATGTGAGGCAGACAGTCTTTTCCACAAGTTCCCAAATCACGCGGGGTTCTAGCGGCCAAATCGGCGCATGGGCATTCGGCCCGCGCGCGAGCATTTGCTGCAAACCTAAGCGACGGGCGCAACAGCCCCACCCGCGTGACAGCGGTGCACCATCGCGTGTGCCAGAAAGACGAAGATGACAAAATTTGCAGATCTCGGGCTGGACCCGAAACTGGTCTCGGCCGTAACAGAAGCTGGTTACGAGACCCCCACCCCCATTCAAGTTCAGGCCATTCCCTTGGTGCTGGAAGGCCGTGACGTAATGGGCCTGGCCCAAACCGGCACCGGCAAGACCGCTGCGTTTGGCCTGCCGCTGATCCACCAGCTGCTAAGCAACCATGACAAACGTCAGCCGAAATCGGTGAAAGCACTGGTGCTGGCGCCAACGCGCGAGCTAGTGAACCAGATCGCCGACAACCTGCGCCTTTATGTGCAGGGCACTCACCTGAAAGTACGTACCGTGGTCGGAGGCGTATCGATCAACAAACAGATCAGCATGTTGGCGAACGGGATCGACATTCTTGTCGCCACGCCGGGTCGACTGATCGACCTGATGGACCGCGGCTCGATCCGCTTGGATACGGCAACCTTCCTTGTTTTGGACGAGGCCGACCAGATGCTCGACATGGGGTTCATTCATGCATTGCGCAAAATTGCCCCGGCGCTGGGCGAGCCGCGCCAGACCATGCTGTTTTCCGCGACCATGCCCAAACTGATGGCAGAGCTGTCACAAGCCTACCTGAAAGACCCGGCCCGCGTGCAGGTTTCACCTCCGGGCAAAGCCGCGGACAAGGTGACACAGGGCCTATACTTCTGCCCCGATCGCAATGCGAAGATCAACAGATTGATCGACCTTCTGCGCCATGACGATCAGGCGCTGTCGCTCGTTTTCTCGCGCACCAAGCATGGTGCCGAGAAGCTGATGAAGCATCTGGTACATGAAGGCTTCAAGGCTGTCTCAATCCACGGCAACAAAAGCCAAGGCCAGCGTGACCGCGCCCTTGCCGCGTTCCGCGCGGGCGAGGCACGTATTCTGGTGGCCACCGATGTCGCCGCACGTGGCATCGACATTCCCGGCGTCAGCCATGTCTATAACTTTGACCTGCCCGAGGTCGCCGACAACTATGTCCACCGCATCGGCCGCACGGCGCGTGCCGGTGCTGATGGGGACGCGATCTCCTTCGTGTCGGGTGTCGAACTGGGCCTGCTGCGTGACATCGAAAAGGTCATGAAGATCGAGATCCCGGTGCTGGGCGGCAAACGCCCGGCCGAGGAAAAACGCCCTCAGCGCGGCCAAGGTGGCGGCGGTGGCGGTGGCCGTCGCGGCGGAGGCGCTGGCGCAGGAGCGGGCGGCGGACGCAGGCCGCGCGGTGCACAGGGGCAGAAACCTGCCGGCAACCCCGGTGGCGCATCGAAGCAGCGTCGCCGCAAACCCCGCAAGTCCGCCTAAAGCGTGTCCGAATAAACTTGGGGCACAAGTTTGTCGCGAAACTCTTTAATCCGTGCGGTCCTGACTGAACAGATACAGCAGGCAGCCGATTAGACCCGGCACAGCAAAGAACAGGAACACGGCCTGATAGGGGGCCGTGACCGCCACATCCGGACCCTGGGCCGAGCGATACACGCTGGCCGAGGCGTATTGGAACACACCCACGCCGCCAATCCCGAACATATTCATCAGCGTCACGCCCCGTCCCACAAGGTGGGGCGGATAGAAGCTGCGTCCATGCGCCATCAAAAGCGGGAAGCTTGCGCCGAAAAGGCCAATGGCGGCCATGGTCAGGGCAATGCGCCAGACTCCGGCCTCGGGTGCGGCCCAAAGCACAAAGACCATTGCCACGGCCAGCATATTGCCGGTGAAAATTACCCATTTGCGGGTGCCAAAGATGCGGTCCATCGGGCCATAGGCAAAGCTGCCGATAACCATCGCCAGTGCAATCGCCATGGTGGCCCAGCCGATCCCGGTCGTGTCTAACCCGTGCACGTCACGCAGAAACGGTCCCGCCCAACTGCCGCGTAGGCCCGCAGCGGGGGCGTATTGCACGAACATCAGCGGGAACAGCGCCCACAGCGCGGGCATTTTCAGCAGGTCCAGAACGGACCCCTTCGATTGCCCTTCCTCGACCTCGACCTTTGGCGGATTGTCGACCGTCACCATGATCAGCGCGGCCACCACCAGCGTCACAGCCGCCAAAGCCCACAGGCAGGCGCGCCAGCCAAACTGTTCGACCGCCAGCGCCAAGGGCAGGGCGCCCGCGATATTTCCCAACGATCCAAAGCCGATCACCATCCCGGCCAACGTGCCGAAAACGGCGGGGGAATAGAGCCGCGCAAAGATGAAATAGCTGGCCATCAACACCGGAGAGCACCCGATTCCGATCAGCACCATCGCATAAAGGATATGATCCGGGCTTGAGGCCATGGCGAACATCGCAGCCCCTCCGGCCCCGCCAAGCGCCAGCAATCCGGCGGCCACTTTGCGCGGACCGATGTTGTCCAAGGCCCAGCCCACCGGGATCTGCATCAAGGCAAAGACCAAGAACCACGCGCCCGACGCTTGCGCCAGATCCTCGGGCGTGGCGCCAAGATCTGCCTTCAGCGCAGGGGTCATCACCGCCAGAAAGGCGCGATAAAATTGGCTTAGGACGTAAGCCACGATCAATGTGATGATACCAACCCGCATGCGGACCTCCCATTCTCAACCCGCGCAGAAGACACGGGGGATCTGCCTTTGGCAAGCCCGCATTTTCTTGCCTCAAATATCCTGGGGTGAGCCCGTCAGGGCGAGGGGCAACGCCCCTCAGCCGCCGTTGCGCACGGTATCAATCATCAGCTGCACATTTTCTGGATCGGCGTCCGGGGTGATCCCGTGGCCAAGGTTGAAAATATGCGGGCCGTTCTTGAACGCCTCAACAATGGCGCGGGTCTCGTCGACCAAGGCCTGGCCGCCGGTGACCATGTGGCTGGACTTCAGGTTGCCCTGCACGCAGCCATCGACCTGCACATTGGCCGCGGCCCATTCCGGGCTGACCGAGTTGTCCAGCGCCACACAATCCACGCCGGTCGCCTTGGCAAAGCCGATATAGCCCTCGCCTGCTTCGCGTGGGAAGCCGATGATGGGAATGCCGGGGTGACGTTTTTTCAGCTCGGACGTGATCACGCGGGCGGGTTCGACCGCGTATTTCTGAAAATCTTCGCCCTTCAACGATCCCGCCCAGCTGTCAAACAGCTTCACCACTTCGGCACCGGCCTCGATCTGTTTGGACAGATATTCAATGGTGCCTTCGGTCAGACGATCCATCACGGCTTCAAACAGCGGGCGGTTCTCAGCCTTCAGCGCGTGTGCGGGACCCTGATCCTTGGTGCCCTGACCGGCGATCATATAGGTCGCCACGGTCCACGGCATCCCGGCGAACCCAATCAGAGTGGTCTCTTCCGGCAATTCGCGACGCAGAATGCGGACGGTTTCATAGATCGGGTTCAGCGTCTCGTGGATGTCATCCTTGCCCGACAGTTTGTCGAAGTCAGCTTGGCTTGTGATCGTCGACAGGCGCGGGCCTTCCCCAGTGACAAACCACAGATCAGCCCCTAGCGCTTGTGGCAGAAGCAGGATGTCGGCAAACAGGATCGCCGCGTCAAAGCCGTAACGGCGGATGGGCTGCAGCGTGACCTCGGCGGCCAGTTCCGAGTTATAGCACAGCTTCAGAAAGTCCCCAGCCTCGGCGCGCGTCGCACGATACTCGGGCAGGTAACGCCCAGCTTGACGCATCATCCAAATCGGAGGGGTCGGAAGGGTCTCGCCTGCAAGTGCGCGCAGAATGGTCTTTTGCTGGGTCATAAGGTGGCCTTTCCTGTTCGGGTCCAAGCCTCGTCCCAAAGCAGCGGCAAGATGTCAAGCGCCGGGTGTGTCGCAGGCATGGACAGAGGGGGGCTTCGCGCGTAAACCAACCGCCATGACTTACACGCTTCCGACCCCCGACGCCCCCCTGAACATCGGCACCCGTGGCAGCCCCTTGGCGCTGGCGCAGGCCTATGAAACGCGCCGCCGCCTGATGGCTGCGTTTGATCTGCCGGAACAGGCGTTTAAGATCGAGGTGATTCATACCACCGGCGATAACCGCTCGATGATCGACGCGGATCGCCCGCTGAAAGAGATCGGCAATAAGGGCCTGTTCACCAAAGAAATCGAAGAGGCGATGCTGGATGGCCGCATCGACATTGCCGTGCACTCGATGAAGGACATGCCGGTGGAGCAGCCTGACGGGCTGGTGCTGGAGTGCTATTTGCCGCGTGAAGACACGCGCGATGCGTTCGTCTCGATCAAGTACAAATCGATTGCAGAGCTGCCGGAGGGCGCCGTCGTCGGCACCTCGTCCCTGCGCCGCAAATCGCAGCTTTTGAACCGCCGTCCCGACCTGAGCGTGGTCGAGTTTCGCGGCAATGTTCAAACTCGCCTGAAAAAGCTGGGTGACAATGTGGCCGAAGCAACCTTTCTTGCCATGGCAGGCCTGAACCGTCTGGGGATGGACGACGTCCCCGCCACGGCGATCGAGACGACTGATATGCTGAATGCCGTCGCCCAAGGCGCCATCGGCATCGAACGCCGCGCCGATGATGCCCGCGCCAAAGACATGCTGGATGCAATCCATGATCTGGAAACCGGCCAGCGTCTGGCCGCCGAACGTGCCTTCCTTGGCGCGCTGGATGGATCGTGTGAAACCCCGATTGCAGGGCTTGCGACGTTGAACGGCGACACCCTGACCCTGAAGGGCGAGATCCTGCGAACGGATGGATCGGAAAGCGTGGCTGATCAGGTCTCGGGCCCGATTGCAGATGGGCCGGAGTTGGGACGCAGGCTTGCGAAGACGCTCCTGTCGCAAGTGGACGACGACTTCTTCGATTGGAAATAAGAAAAGGCCCGGCAAAGCAGCTGGGCCTTTCTTCTTTTTGACGCGTGCTTACAGGCGCTCGATGGCCAGTGCGATCCCCTGACCGCCGCCGATGCACATGGTGATCAGCGCCTTCGAGCCACCGATGCGCTCCAATTCATAAAGCGCTTTCACGGTGATAATCGCGCCCGTCGCGCCGACCGGGTGACCAAGCGCAATCGCGCCGCCGTTCGGGTTCACCTTGGCCGTGTCCAGACCCAGCCCTTTGTTCACCGCAATGGCCTGAGAGGCGAAGGCCTCGTTCGATTCGATCACGTCGAAATCGCCGACCGACAGCCCGGTGCGCGCCAGCAGGTTCTCGACCGCCGGGACAGGGCCGATGCCCATGACCTCGGGCCGTACGCCTGCGTGGCCATAGCCGATGATGCGCGCTTTGGGTTTCAGGCCTGCCGCTTCGGCGGCATCTGCGCGGGCCAGAACCAGCGCCGCCGCACCATCATTGATGCCTGACGCATTGCCTGCCGTGACGCTGCCATCTTTCTGGAACGCGGGCCGCAGCCCGGCGAGCGCTTCGGCGGTCGTCGGCTTGGGATGCTCGTCGCGGGCGAAGGCGACCGTTTCGCGGCGCTTCTTCACGTCAACGGGCACGATCTGGCTGTCGAAATACCCGGCCTCGATCGCAGCAGCGGCGCGGCGCTGGCTTTCCAGAGCGAACGCATCTTGATCCTCGCGGGTCACGCTGTGTTCAGATGCGACGTTTTCAGCGGTGATGCCCATGTGGCCGGTGCCAAACGGGCAATTCAGTGCGCCCAGCATCATATCCTGCGCACCCGTGTCACCCATCTTCTGACCCCAGCGTGCCTGCGGCAGGATATAGGGCGAGCGGCTCATGTTCTCTGCCCCGCCTGCCACGGCGAAATCAGCGTCGCCCTGCATCAGGTTCTGGGTGGCCGAAACAATCGCCTGCAGGCCCGAGCCGCACAGGCGGTTCACGTTCATCGCGGGGGTGGTGTCGGGGATGCCGGCCTCTATCATTGCGACACGCGACAGGTACATGTCGCGCGGTTCGGTGTTGATCACGTGACCGAACACTACATGTCCGATCTGTTCCGGGGAAATACCGGCGCGGGCCATTGCCTCGCGGGTGACGGTGGCGCCAAGCGCGCTGGGCGGGGTTTGGGCAAGGCTGCCGCCAAATCCACCAATCGCGGTGCGCACGCCGTCGAGGATGACGATATCGGACATGTCTGGATCTCCTGTTTTAGGTTGGCAGCACTGTGCCGCAAAGCAGAAGGCCTGTCTTGTGTAACGCTCCGTCAGAGGGAGCGAGATCAGCTTTCGACGGTGGTGCCGGGGTCCAGTCTGTGCAGCAGACCGGTCAGTGCCTCGCGAAAACTGGCATCTTCCGCACCCAAAAGCGTCGACAGCTGCGCCTCATAATCGTCGGCAATGGGGGCCAAGGCCTCGATCATCGCGCGCCCCTTGTCCGTCAGGCTCAGCTCGACCAGACGGCGGTCCGTGGGGTTGATGGTCTTGGTGACATAGCCCGCTGCCTCAAGCCGAGACGCCGCCCGGCTAACCTTGGGCTTGTCCATGTCCACCCGCTTGTGGATCTCGCGCACGCTAACGCTGTCGGCTTGGCTCAGATGCGCCACGACCCGCCATTCGGACACCGAAATCCCATAGGCCTCGCGGTAGTGTTTGGCAAACTCCGCGCTGACACGGCTGGACAGAACAGCAAGCTGATACGGTAGAAAATCGTCAAGTTTAAAGCTGGTCACGCCTGAGCCTTTCGGGTTTTTCCACAGATTGCCCCGACACGTGCGCCAAGGCAAGCCAAAGCCCATTTGCGCATTTTCTTGCCACAAATATCCTGGGGTGAGCCCGCTAGGGCGAGGGGCAAAGCCCCTCAGGCTCGCGGTAGCTTGCCACCGACGCCGTTAAACCCACTTGGCCATCGGCGGCAAGCTCATCAGAACCGCATTGGCGTCATGCCCGGTGGCCAAGCCAAACTTGGTGCCTCGGTCATAAACCAAGTTGTATTCGGCATAGAGCCCGCGATGCACCAGCTGCGTGTCCTTGTCGGCCTCGTCCCACGGTGTGTTGCGACGTTTTTCTGTCACCGGCAGGAACGCGGGCAGAAAGGCGCGGCCGATGTCTTGGGTCAGGGCGAAGTCGACCTCCCAATCTCCGGTGTTACGGTCATCCATGAAAATCCCGCCAACACCACGCGCGCGGCCACGGTGCGGGACAAAGAAATACTCGTCCGCCCATTCCTTCAGCTTGCCGTAGAGCGTGGGATCATGGGGATCCAGATGCTCTTTCTGAACGTTGTGGAAATGCGCGGTGTCCTCGTCATACTCAATGCAGGGGTTCAGGTCCGAGCCACCGCCGAACCACCACGCGCCGGGGGTCCAGAACATGCGGGTGTTCATGTGTACCGCCGGGCAGTGCGGGTTCTGCATATGCGCCACCAGCGAAATGCCCGAGGCCCAGAAACGCGGATCATCTTCGATCCCCGGGACACCACGCGCCGCCATTGCCTGCTGGGCGGGTTTGCCCAGCGTGCCGTAAACGGTCGAGATGTTGACGCCCACTTTTTCAAACACGCGCCCGCCGCGCATGACGCTCATCAAGCCGCCCCCGGCATCTGATTCGTCATCCGACTGGCGGGTGGTTTTCGTGACCTCGAAGCGTCCGGCAGGTTGATCTGACAGGGGGCCGTTCGTCTGGCTGTCTTCGAGGGCTTCGAAGGCGGCTACGATCTGGTCGCGCAGCTCGTGGAACCACTGGCTGGCGCGTGCTTTTTGATCGGTCATCTGGTCGGTCATTGGGGCTCCGGGTGTCAAAGATTACGGCTTTCCGATCAGCTATCAAAGCTGGGCGGGTTTGGCAAAAGGCAGGATGTCGCGTGGGTCGCGTCGTTAGTGCGCCGGGTTGCCCACCACGTCCAACAGGCTGCGCCCGCCATCGACCTGCAAAATATGGCCGGTCATAAAGCTTGACCCTTCCGAGGCCAAGAACTGTACAGCGTTTGCGATTTCCGACGCCGAGGCGATCCGCCCAAGAGGCGTGCCCCCGATGATGTCTCCGCGGGTCTCGGGGTTTGCGCGGATGGTGTTGCGCAGGCTTGCGCTCATCAACGATCCAAATGACACGGCGTTCACGCGGATGCGGTTGGGGGCAAGCGCCACGGCCAAGGACCGGGTCATCTGATCCACCGCCGCCGAGGCGATCGAATAGGCCATCAACCCTGGTTGCGTGCGGGTCGACGCGATCGAGGACAGGTTCACGATGGCCCCCAGCGGGGTTTCGGTGTCGTCCTCGTCCAGCTCCTGGCCTTGCAGGATCATGCGCTTGGCCACCAGTTGGCTAAGGCGCAGGCTGGTCATCAGGTTCTGATCCAGCAAAGACGCGACGGATTTGTCATCCACGTCTAAAGGGTCCGCCAGCGTCACCTGACGCGAGGCGTTGATCAGAATGTCCACCCGCTCGAACGCATCGATCGTGGCCGACAGCAGGTTGGCGATGGTCAGTTTCTCGCGTAGGTCGCCTGCGAAAATGCGGGTGCTTCCGGCCTCGTCGCTGTTCTCGTCGGGGTTCGGGCCCCATTCGTCCAAAAGTCCAGCCTCGTCCATATCAGCGCACACAACATTGGCGCCGTGATCGGCAAAATGGCGGGCGATGGACAGGCCGATACCGTTGGCGGCACCGGTGATGATGGCGGTCTTGCCTGCGATGTTGAAGGACATGATGTCTCCTATCTCGGGGCGATTCCCCGCGCCAGACTAGCGGAAGTTACCGCGTCACGCGATGAGGTTTCAGCCCCGCCAACAGCTTGAAGCCGGGGGTGCCGCCCAGATCCTCGACCACGCGGAAATATTTGGCCAACGTGTCTTCGTAAGGAAGATGGCGGTTGGCCACCATGACAAAGCGGCCCGAAGGCTTCAGGATACGTGCCGCCGACTGGATAAAGGCCTGACCCAGTTCGGGACGACCCGCGCGGCTGGTGTGAAATGGCGGGTTCGAGATCACAACGTCATAGGGCTGATCCGGGGTGAACGCGGTGGCGTCATCCCACAGGAACCGCACGCGCGGATCGTCGATGTTGCGCCGCGCGCAGTCCAGCGCGACCTTGTCGGCTTCGATCAGCTCCAGCGTCTCGACGCCCTCGCGCGACAGGATGTGGCGCGACAGGTATCCCCAGCCCGCACCCAGATCGGCCACGCGGCCATTGATGGCATCGGGCATGACGGCGGCCAGCACCTCGGATCCCTTATCGATCTTCTCGGCCGAGAAAACGCCGGGGCGGGTGATGAAGCCGTCGGGCAGGGTGATGTCTTGGGCTTCCCATTCCGGCGCATCCAGACCTTGGAACCAGACGATCTTGCCATGTGCCTTGGATAGGTTGCCCAGCAGGTTCGCGCGTTTCTTGAGCGCTTTCAGATGGCTGTCCATACCATCCGTCTTTTGACCGTCCAGAATGACCAAACCACCATCCGTGGCGCGATTGGCGGCATGAAGCCACGCCTGTGCCAGCGCTTTCGAGCGGGGCGCACAGACCAGCGCGGCGGCAAAGCCTGCGTCGGGCAGGTCGCTGACGACCTCGTATCCGCGCGCGATCCAGAATTGCACATCGGGATAGAAATGGCTGTAGATCGTCACGCGATCCTTCGGCAGCGCAAAGATGTCGTGATCCGGCGTCGGGCCAATCACCAGAATGCCGCCATCGTCCGGCAGCGTAATCAGCCCCTCTTCAAGGGCAATGGACAAACGTGTTTGAAGCATCTCAGACCCCGCGCGCGGCGGTCATTCCTTTTCCATGGTGCATTGCAGCGGATGCTGGTGTTCGCGTGCCAGCTGCATCACCTGAGTGACCTTGGTTTCGGCAATCTCGTACGAGAAGACGCCCGCCACGGCCAGCCCCTTCTTGTGCACGGTCAGCATCAGCTCGAACGCTTGCGAATGGTTCAGGCCGAAGAAACGCTCCAGCACCATGACGACAAATTCCATCGGGGTGAAATCGTCGTTCAACAGCAACACCTTGTACATCGGCGGGCGCTTGGTCTTGGGCTTGGTTGCAACCGCAAGGCCGGTGTCACCGTCATCATCGGGACGGCCCGAGGACAGAAGGGGGGATGTTGTCATGTCGACATCGCTCCGTGGGTTGCAGTCAAAGGCATCCGGGACACTCAATATAAGGCTTGCCCGTTGTTAGAAAAGGGGCTGGGCCATGTGCGTCCGGAACCGCTCATACAAAAAGAGGGCGAAAGTCTCAACATTTGGTTTCGCAGACCCGCCGGGATGCGGCAAATTCGCGGGTCGAGCAGCCAGGCGGAGCAGCAGCGCCTGCGCAGATCTAGTAAGTGCAATGGTCAGACTCTCAATATCTAGCGGTTGGCGGGGTGCCGTGGCGCTCAGGACACGCAAGCGGGCTAAGTAATTAAGCGGTTTCCCAAACGATTTCCGCGTGCTAGCCTGAAAAAAACAAATCAGCTGGGCAAAAAAAGATCCGGCGATTGAGGCAGAAAAGGTAACCGTCGTGATGACGCGTTTTAAGCAGTTGGCCCGTTTCGGGCTATTTCTCGCAGTTATTGGCTGTTTGGTGGCGCTTGCCCCCATGCGTGCACACGCCGCCCCCTATGCGGCGATGGTGATTGATGCGCGTACCGGCAAAGTGCTGCACGCCCGAAACGCAGACACCCGGTTGCATCCTGCATCCCTGACCAAAATGATGACGCTTTATGTGGCGTTTGAGGCGATCAAGCATGGCGAGATTTCGGCCGACACGGTCGTGACCATCTCGGCCAAGGCGGCTTCTGAGCCGCCGTCGAAGCTGGGGCTTCGTGCAGGCCAGAAGATCAAGCTGCGCTATCTGATCCGCGCTGCTGCCGTGAAATCCGCCAACGATGCCGCCACCGCAATCGGCGAGGCGATCTCGGGCTCGGAAGCCGCTTTTGCGCGTCGTATGAACCGCACTGCCAAGGCGCTGGGCATGACGCGTACGCATTTCAAGAACGCGCATGGGCTGACCGAAAGCGGTCACCTGTCCACCGCGCGGGATATGACCACGCTGGGCCGTCACATTTTTTATGACCACCCGGATTACTACAACCTGTTTTCGCGTCGCTCGACCGATGCTGGTGTGAAAGCGGTCAACAACACCAACCGTCGTTTTCTGAACAGCTATAAGGGTGCTGACGGCATCAAGACGGGCTATACCAATGCCGCCGGTTTTAACCTGGTAGCCTCGGCTGAACGTGGGCAAGAGCGGATCATCACGACCGTTTTCGGCGGGCGTTCAACCGCGTCGCGTAATGCCAAAGTGGCCGAGCTGATGGACCTTGGTTTCCGCCGCGCGCCCAGCCATGCCGCCGTTCGTAAACCTGCGCTACCTGTGTATGCGGGCAATGTCGGAGGGGACATCCCGGCCGAGCCTGGTGCCGCGGGCAAGACCATTCGCCTGATCACAGCCGTCAAACGCAGCCCACGCCCGGCACCCCGTCCCGGTGCGGCGCAAGAACCGGTCATCGACACCCAACTGGCGAGCCTGACCGACAGCATCAAAGACGCTGTGGTTGCGGTGACGGAAGACGCTTCGGTGCCGCCCGAGGCCGAGGCCGTCGCCTTGGCTCCGGCCATCGAAACGTCGCCGGTGCCGACGGCGATCCAACCTTTTGGTGGCGAAGCGACTGTCATCCCTGCGGCCATGTCGTCACCTCCGCCGCGTCCGGCAGCGATCATCCTGACCTCGCTTGAGACCACTGCGCAGCCCGCCCCCGCCGCGCCCGAGATCGTCACACGCATGTCTACCTCGGGTGGGCGGCATTATGCGATCAACGTGGGGGTTCTGGGGTCACGCTATCAGGCCGAACGCCGCCTGTTGAAAACCGCATTGCGTGAAATTGACACGCTGGATGAAGCCCTGCGCAAAGTGGTTAAGCGCTCGGACGGGTGGCATGCAAATTTCGTCAGCATGACACAAGAGCAAGCCGATCTGGCCTGCCGTCGCCTGAACGCCCGCAACACCCGGTGCAAGGTAATTGGGCCGTCCTAATCTGATCTACTGAGAAACAGCGTCGCTGGCCTTCATGTCGAAGGCCGCGGCCATCAGCGCGCGGGTGTAATCGGTCGCGGGCGCGTCAAAGATCTGGTCTGCGTCACCGCTTTCCACCACGTCGCCCGCCCGCATCACCAGTACCTTATGGCTTAGCGCACGCACGACGCGCAGGTCATGGCTGATGAACAGATAAGCCAACCCGTGCTTTTTCTGCAGACTGCGCAGAAGCTCGACGATCTGCACCTGTACGGTCATGTCCAGGGCCGAGGTCGGTTCGTCCAGCACCACTAGTTTCGGGCGCAGGATCATGGCGCGTGCAATGGCGATGCGCTGCCGTTGCCCGCCCGAGAATTCATGCGGATAGCGGTGCATGGTGTTGGGGTCGAGGCCCACTTCCTCCATGATTTCCGCCACCATCTCGCGCCGATTGCGGCCGGGTTCCAGCCCGTGCACCGATAGGCCCTCGGCGATGATTTCCTCGGCGGTCATGCGGGGGGACAGCGACCCATAGGGGTCTTGGAACACGATCTGCATGTCGCGGCGCAGGGGCTGCAGTTGGCGCGATTTCAGTCCTTGAATGCCGTCGCCCATGAAGACAATCGGCCCGTCCGAGCTGATCAGCCGCATGACGGCCAACGCCAGCGTGGTCTTGCCCGACCCGCTTTCGCCGACGATGCCGATGGTTTCACCTGCGCGCACGTTGAAGGTGGCGGCGTTCACGGCCTTGATGTGGCCAACGGTACGACGCATCAGGCCGCGTTGGATCGGAAACCAGATGCGCAGATCTTTGGCGGATGCGATTTCGGGTGCGTCTGCGGGGACCGGGTCGGGGCGGCCATGCGCCTCGGCCCCCAGCAGCATTTTCGTATAGTCGTGCTGCGGGTTCTCGAAGACCTCGGCGGTCGGGCCAGCCTCGACGATCTCGCCGTCTTTCATGACGCAGACGCGGTCCGCGATTTTGCGCACGATGCCAAGGTCGTGGGTGATGAACAGAAGACTCATCCCCTCGCTTTCCTTCAGATCCGCCAGCAGGTCGAGGATTTGGGCCTGAATGGTCACATCGAGCGCCGTAGTGGGTTCGTCCGCGATCAGAAGTTCTGGCCCGTTGGCCAGCGCCATTGCGATCATCACACGCTGACGCTGCCCGCCGGACAGCTGGTGCGGATAATGCGCCAGCCGCGTTTCCGCGTCACGTATGCCGACCTTGTCCAGAAGCTCCAGAATGCGGGTGCGCACGGCGTCCCCTGTCAGGCCTTGATGCAGCTGGATCGACTCTGCCATCTGCTTTTCGATGGTGTGGAGTGGGTTCAGGGATGTCATCGGCTCTTGGAAAATGAAGCTGATGTCGTTGCCGCGCACGTCGCGCAGGTCAGACTTGGACGCGCCGATCATCTCGCGTCCTTCATAGGTGATCGACCCGGTGACTTCAGCACTGTCCGGCAGAAGCGATACGGTCGACAGGGCAGACACGGATTTGCCCGATCCGCTTTCGCCGACCAGCGCGACAGTTTCGCCCTGCTCCACGTAAAAGCTGATCCCACGTACGGCCGGGTGGCTTTTTCCGTCCTGTCGGAAGCTGACGCTTAGGTTGTTGACGGTCAGAAGGCTCATTGGAAGGTCTTTCTTGGGTCAAACGCGTCCCGCACGCCTTCAAAGATGAAGACGAGCAGCGACAGAAGGATCGAGAAGGTCATGAAGGCCGTAAAGGCCAGCCACGGGGCTTGTAGGTTCTGTTTCGCCTGACGGGTCAGCTCGCCCAGTGATGGGGCCGAGGACGGAAGGCCGAAGCCAAGGAAGTCCAGCGTGGCGAGGGTCGAGATCGTGCCGGTGATGATGAAGGGCAGCATGGTCAGCGTGGCGACCATCGCGTTGGGCAGCACGTGGCGGAACATGATCACGCGGTTGGACACGCCAAGCGCGCGGGCGGCGCGGACGTATTCGAAATTGCGGGCGCGCAGGAATTCAGCCCGGACTACGCCCACCAAAGCGGGCCAGCCGAACAGCACCGTCACGAAGACCAGCAGCCAGAAGCTTCGCCCGAGGATCGCGAAGAGAATGATGATCACGTAAAGTGACGGGGTCGATGACCAAATTTCGAGGATCCTTTGGAAGATCAGGTCAATCCAGCCACCGAAATAGCCCTGAATGGCCCCTGCGGCGATCCCGATGACCGAGGTCAGGACCGTCACAACTATGGTGAAGAAGACTGACAGCCGGAAGCCATAGATCACACGGGCCAGTACGTCGCGCGCGGTGTCGTCTGTGCCCAGAAGATGCTGGGCGTCCGGCGCACTGGGGGCGGCGCCGTCGATGTCGTTGATGGTCGTATAGCTGTAGGGGATTGGCGGCCAGATCAGCCACCCTTTGCTGATCGGTTCACCCTCGACTGTGCCGGTCTTGGCTTCGGCAATCACGCCTTCGGGGTCGTCCCAGCAAGCCTCGCTTCCTTGGGCGATGATCAGGCATTGCACTTCGATGTCGCCATAGACGGCCTCGGTCCTGAAATCGCCTCCGAACGCGGTTTCCGGGTAGAATTTGAAGACGGGCGCATAGAAGCCGCCGTCATATCTCACCAAGATCGGTTTGTCGTTGGCCAGAAGCTCGGCGAACAGGGACAGGCCAAACAGGATCGTGAACAGGATCAGCGACCAGAAGGCGCGACCATTGCGGCGGAAGTTGCGCCAGCGGCGTTGGTTCAGGGGGGAAAGCGCCATGTTCAGACCTCGCGCCCTTCAAAGTCGATGCGGGGATCGACGAAGACATACATGAGGTCCGACAGGATGCCGATCAGCAGGCCCAGCAGGCCGAAGACGAAAAGCGTTCCGAAGATGACCGGATAGTCGCGGGCCAGCGCGGCCTCGTATCCCAGACGTCCAAGCCCATCGAGTGAGAAGAGGGTTTCGATAATCACCGAGCCGCCGAAGAACACGCCCAGAAAGACCGAAGGAAAACCGGCGATCACGATCAGCATCGCGTTGCGGAAGACATGACCGTAAAGCACGCGGTTTTCAGCCAGACCCTTGGCACGGGCGGTGACCACGTATTGCTTCTTGATCTCATCCAGAAAGCTGTTCTTGGTCAGAAGCGTCAGGGTCGCGAAACTGGCAATGGTCGAGGCGAGCACCGGCAGGGTGATGTGCCAGAAGTAGTCCACAACCTTGCCCCACAGTGACAGCTCTTCCCAGTTGTCCGAGGTCAGGCCGCGCAGCGGGAACCATTGCAGGTATGACCCGCCTGCAAACAGCACCAGCAGCAGGATCGCGAACAGGAAGCCGGGAATGGCGTAGGCCACGATGATCATGCCCGAGGTCCAAGTGTCGAATTTCGACCCGTCTCGCACCGCTTTCTGAATGCCCAGCGGGATCGAGATCATATAGGCAATCACCGTCGACCAAAGGCCCAGCGTGATCGACACCGGCATCTTTTCGGCCACCAGTTCAAAAACGCCGATCGAGCGGAAGTAGCTCTCGCCGAAATCCAGCCGCATATAGTTCCAGATCATCGAGAAGAAGCGCTCAAGCGGGGGCTTGTCGAAACCGAACTCTTTCTCGAGCTCGGCAATGAACTCGGCGGGCAGACCACGCGCACCCAAATAGCTTTCATCGCTGCTGGCCGCCTCGATCCCAGCGTCCCCGCCACCCGAGATCGTTTCGAACACGTCCCCGCCGCCTTCCATCTGGGCGATGATCTGTTCAATCGGACCCCCGGGCACGAATTGCGTCAGCGTGAAATTGATCACCATGATCCCGAACAGCGTCGGGATGATCAAAAGCAGTCTTCGCAGAATATAGGCGCCCATATGCGGTCCTTGGTTTGTGCTCGGTTATGCGGCGTGAGTTATTTCAACACGCCCGCCGCTTCCAACTTGGCGGCTTTGTCCGCGTCGTACCACCAGAAGGACAGTTCGCCCAGAGACAACGGCGGCAGGTTTTCCGGGTAGCCGAAGATGTCATAGAAGGCCACGGTGTGCTTGTTCTTATACCATTGCGGAATGGTAAAGCCGATATGGCGTAGCACGCGGTCCAGCGCGTTTGTGGTCGTGCGCAGCTGATCCAGCGATTCCGACTGCGCCACGATAGGCAGAAGGGCATCCACGGCGGGATCGCGCAGACGCATCAGGTTGCGCGAGCTGTCTTCGGCGGTTTTCGAGTGGAACCACTGCTCCAGCCCCGTGCCGGGCTCAAACCCCATGCCGATCGAGTGGGTCACAAGGTCGAAATCGCCCGAACGGGTGCGCTCGATATACTGCGGGATGTCCACACGGTCGAGTTTCGCATCCACGCCCAGCTGTTTCAGGTTCTCAACCAGAGGGTTGATCACGCGGTCGAAGGCCGGGCTGTAGGTGACAAAGGTCGCCGTCATGCGCTGGCCATTTTTTTCGAGGAACCCGCTTGATCCGATCTGCCACCCGGCATCTTCCAGCAGCTTGTTGGCCTGCCGATAGAATTTGCGCGAGGGCTGGTTTTCGTCGGCATCGTGGACCGGAGGCATCACGGCGTCGGCGGTCAGGATGCTTTCGGGCAGAAGTCCCTGATCGACCAACGGCTGAAGGATCTCGACCTCTCCTGCGCTGGGGGCACCTTTGGCACCCAGATCAATGCCGGGCCAGAAGCTGTCGACACGGCTGTAAAGGCCGCGGAACAGGGCCTCGTTAGACCACTCGAAGTTGAACATCAGGCGCAGGGCCTCGCGCACTTTGGGGTCCTGCCACGTGGGATTGTCCAGATTGAAGATGAAGCTTTGCGCGGTGCCGACCGATCCGTCAGCAAATTCGGCCTTGATCGCATGGCCGTTGCGCAGATTGGGGAAGTCATAATCCTCGGCCCAAATCTGCGAGGAATTCTCGGTGCGGAAGGTATAGGTGCCTGCTTTGAACCCTTCCATCGCGGCGGTGCCATCGGCAAAGTAGATCGCGGTAATCTCGTCGAAATTGTTCTGTCCGACCGACAGCGGATGGTTCTCGCCCCAATAGTTCGGGTCACGTTCGTAGGTCACGTGGCGGCCATAGTCGAAGCTGCCCAGCTTATAGGCGCCGGTCGCCATGAACGGCGCGTCCGAGCGTTCGTCCACGCGTGCGCCAGTTTCTTCGAACCACGCCTTCGACAGGGCCATGCTGCTGCCAGCAAAGCTGATCCGGTCGCGTTTCGGGGCGTCCTCGGTGAAGGTGTATTTGACTTGAAGCGGGCCGGTGACTTCGACGCCCGCAACGATCTCGGTGATGATGGCGCGGTATTCGGCGATGCCTTGTTCGACAAACAGGTTGTGGCTGAAGGCGATGTCCTCGGCCGTCATCTTGGTGCCGTCCCAGAAGGTCACATCGTCGCGCAGGTTGAAGATCACCCAAGACAGGTCGTCTGGATACTCCATCGTGGTGCACAGGAAGCAGTAGGTGCCATAGGGGTCGTCGGCGGTCGAGGTCAGGATGCTTTCATACCCGATCGTCGCCATCGAGGCCGTCGTCCCCTTGCGGGTGAACTGGTTGAAGCTGTCAAACGTACCCTGAGCCCAGATCGAGATTTCTCCGCCTTTCGGGGCGTTTGGGTTTACGTAATCCAGATGTTTGAAATCGGGGCCGTATTTCAGCTCGCCAAAATTCGAGTAGCCGTGGCTGACGGTGGTCTCGGCCTTGGCGGCCAATGGTGCCAGCGCCAGCAAGGCCCCCGCGGCCAGTCCGAACCCAAATGTCAGGGCGCGGGAGTCGGGTCGGGTCATCGTCTTGGTCTGTGCGTCGCGCATGGCGGTACCTCCGTTCATCCTCGGAATGTGTTGAACCGAGTAAAGAGCGCTGCCCGGTAACATTCAAGGCGCGAATTGGTGAGCTGGGTGTTAATCCGCCGTACGCCGCCCGAAACAGCGCAACGAAAAAGGCCGCCCGGAATCGGACGGCCTTTAAATTTCTTCACCGAAGGGGCGCTTAGCCGCCGATAGTGGCCAGATACGCAACCAGGTTGGCGCGATCGCTGTCTTTCTTCAGGCCCGAGAAGGTCATCTTGTTGCCCGGAGCGAAAGCTTTCGGGCTGGCCAGCCATGCGTCCAGCGCTTCGACAGTCCAAGCGTCGGCGCTCAGGCCAGCAAGTGCGTCCGAGTAGCCGAAGCCGGCAACGCCAGCGATCGGGCGGTCAACCAGACCGTACAGGTGCGGGCCGGTGCCGTTGGCGCCGTCTTCCAGCTTGTGGCAGGCTTTACACTTGCCCCAGACCTTTTCGCCTTTGGCGGGGTCAGCCGCAGCCACCAGTTCTGCGAAGGGAACTGCTTCTTCCGCTTCCGCGGCACCGTGGTCTTCGCTTTCAGTCGCGATGACAAATCCGGTAGAGGCGTGTGCTTCGCCCCCGTGGCCGCCGCTGCTGGTGTTGTACAGGGCGCTGCCGGCCCAGTTGCCCAGCAAGAATACCAAGAGCGTGCCAATCACGGCGGCGCTCGCTTTTGTAAAGGTCATTGTGTCGAACATGTCGCGATCCGTCTCATCCAAAGTCAGAAGCCTTCTAGCCGCTTCCCTTGTGTCTTTTCAAGCGATATGACGCCCAACTTATAGTCCTTTAACGCTAACCCGCAGGAAGGGTCCGCAAAATGACCAGCCGAATCGCCTTTCAAGGAGAGCCGGGCGCCTATTCCCACGAGGCATGTCAGGCCGCCAGACCGTATATGGAAGCCATGCCCTGCGAATCCTTTGACGAGGTGATCGCCGCGGTGCGTTCGGGCAAGGCGGATCAGGCCATGCTGCCGATCGAGAACACGACTTATGGCCGGGTTGCGGACATTCACCGGCTGCTGCCAGAAAGCGGGCTGCACATTCTGGACGAGGCCTTCGTGCGGGTTCGGATCAGTCTGATGGGCCTGCCAGGCGCCAAGATCGACGACATCAAGCTGGTGCGCGCCCATCCCGTGCTGCTGCCACAGTCGGCGAACTTCCTGAAAATGCACGGCATACGCGGTGTTGGTGCGGCAGACAGCGCTGGCGCAGCTGCGCATCTGGCAAAAACCAAGTCACCGGGCGAAGGCGTGCTTGCCTCGGCGCTGGCGGCCGAGATCTATGGGTTGGATTTGCTGGCCGAGGACGTCGAGGATCACGGCCACAACACCACGCGCTTTGTCATCATGGGCCGCGAACCCAATCTGGAGCGCCGCGGCGAGCATGGCATGATCACCACCTTCGTCTTCGAAGTGCGCAACATACCCGCCGCGCTGTACAAGGCGATGGGCGGGTTTGCGACCAACGGCGTGAACATGACCAAGCTTGAAAGCTATATGGTGGACGGATCGTTCAACGCGACGCGGTTTTATGCCGACATCGACGGTCACCCAGATGATCGAGGCGTTCAGCTGGCCCTGGAAGAGCTGGCCTATTTCACCTCAACGCTGGACATTCTGGGCGTTTACCCCCGCGATCCTGCACGCGACTAACGCAATTTACGGGCCTGTTTAGGCTCGATACCGCGCTTCGATCGTTGCGGCGTATTCAGCAACGCGTTTGCGGAAGCGGCGCAGCATCGTTGTGCGCGCCAGTTTCAGGGACTGAATCAACAGCCGTGCCGGAATGGTCTTGGGGCGCATGTCGACGCTCAGAGTCATGCGCGTGCGGGTGCGTGACAGGGCCATCAGCTCTACATCCACGTCCGCAGTCATGCCCGAGATCTTCGACCAGATGCGCAATTGGTTCGGGCGCTCAAACCCTTCAAGATTGATGTCGGCAACCCGCTGACGGCCACGATGGGCAAACTTGGCCTGCCAGCTCATGCCCTGACCAGGCTGGGTCAGCGTATCAACGCGACGGACCTCGGCCCCGCGACGCAACGCGGCAAGTTCGAAGCTTTCGAAATCGGTCACGGCGTCGAATACCTGATCGATTGTGGCCTCGATGTCTTCATGGGTCTTAATCTTCATCAGCCGCTCCTACCGTCTACGTCGCTCGTGAAAATGGGACTAGTCCAACCGATCTGCAAGCCAGTTCTGCATTAGAAAATGTGCAATTGCACCTTTTCTAGCGGGTTTGATCGCGGGATTGCGGCCGGCGAAAATGTCCAACATGTCCTCGCGCGTGACCCAAATCGCATCGGCCAGTTCTGCGGGATCCAATTTTATCTCGGTTGTTGTTGCATGCCCCCAGGTGCCGACCATCAAGGACGACGGATAGGGCCAGGGCTGCGACGCCAGATAACCAACCGGTCCGACGCGCACGCCTGATTCTTCGAAAACTTCACGCCGCGTAGCCGCTTCGATGGTTTCGCCGGGCTCGACGAAGCCTGCCAACAGGGAATACATGTCTTCAGGCCATCCGATCCCGCGCCCAACCAGAACCGAGTTGCCGTGGGTGATCAGCATGATCACGACGGGATCCGTGCGCGGGAAATGCGCGCGGCCACAGGCGTCACAATCGCGTTGCCAACCCGCCATAGCGACGCGTGTCTTCGCGCCGCAATTGGCGCAGAACCGGTGGATACGATGCCATTCAAGGATTGACCGCGCGGTGGCGGCGACCTCGGCTTCGTCCGGGGTCAGGCCCGCCATGGTCGCGCGCAGCTCGGCAAAGCCGAAATCGGCGGGCAGATCTGGATGCGTCTGAATGCTGCGATCCACGAACTGCGTTGCATCTGGTAGATCATCCTCGGGCTCCCAGCGCGAAACGTCCAACGCGAACAGTGGCACGTCAATCTGAAGACCAAGGTAGACCTGTGGGGCAGCTTTGAATTCGGCGGGAAGCGTGGTTTGGGTCAGATAGGCCAGATCCCAGCCGTCCCCTTCGGGTGTCAGCAGGATCTTCCCGCGCCACAGGGGCAACAGCTTCGCCGTCTGCGCCAAGGCCTCAAGCTTGTCCGGGTTTCCGCGGCTTTCGGCATCCCGGTTTAGGCTACCTGCTGCAAATGTGACCTGCTCAGCGATTTTCATGGGGGCGGTCCTGCGTTGGTTCAATCTGGCGCACGCTAACAGAGACGACCCGGCTGTCCAGTTTTGAATCTTGCCGTTATCGGGTCATTAAATTGACATTATGCAACATTAGCGAGAATTATGTCGACACAATCACCCAAGAGGTGAGTGGGGAAAGTGACCGGGGAAATGAATTGGTAAGGGGATGAGGCATTTCATTCAGAATCCAGTTGCGGATCAAGGGGTTCGCGTGCGCCTAAGGATCCTGGCCACAACCGATTTGCACATGAACATCCTGCCCTATGACTATCATGCGGACCGGTCTGTCAGCGGGTGGGGGCTGTCACGCACGGCACAGTTGATAGACAAGGCCCGCAGTGAAGCCGCAAATGTGATTTTGGTGGATAACGGGGATAGCCTTTATGGTTCGGCTCTGGGGGAACGCCAGCCCAATGCGGGCAACGATCCGGTGCATCCCATGATCCGCGCGCTGAACCACCTGAGCTATGATGCCATGAACCTTGGCAACCATGATTTCGACCAAGGACAGGAGGCAGTCTGTCGGGCCATTCGCGGGGCTGCCTTTCCTGTGCTAACGGCGAATGCCGAACTGCCAAAGGGCACGGGAATTGCCCCCTATGCTTTGCTGCGCAGGCAGGTTGAAGACGATCAGGGCGGTGTGCAGACGCTGACGATTGGCGTCATTGGCTTCCTGCCGCCGAACTCGTTACATCAGGCGCAGATCGGCACGACCGATATTCTAGATGCTGCACGTCGCTATGTTCCGCAGATGAAAGCGGAAGGCGCGGATGTGATCATCGCGCTGGCCCATAGCGGGTTGGGGGATAAGGCGCACAGCACGGATATGGAAAACGTGCTGCATCCGCTTTCATCCATTCCGGGGATCGACGCTTTGGTCGGAGGGCATACGCATCAGGCATTCCCCGCCGAGGAGGCCGAGGCTGACGGCCTTCTAAACGGAGTTCCCACGGTCATGCCGGGATTCTGGGGGTCCCATTTGGGGGTGATTGACCTGTCGCTGGTGCGCCGCGATGGGCAATGGAGTGTGTGTCATCGGTCCGCTGGCTTGCGGGCGGTGTCGGAAGATCTTTGCACGGATACGCCCAAGAAAAGCTCAATCGAGACGCTTTTTGAGGATCTCCACAACGCGACACGCGCGGCAATGCAGGCGCGAGTCGGGGAAACGGAGCGCCCGCTGAATAACTATTTTACGCTGGTGGGGGCGGACAGCGCCACGCGGTTGGTTCAGTACGCCATGCTGGACCATGCCCACCTGTGCAAAGATGCGCTGGGCCTGCCCGATCTACCGCTTCTGGCCGCCAGCGCGGCCTTCAAGTCGGGCGGCTTTGGTGGGCCGGATTACTATACGGCCCTGAGTGCGGGAACGATGACGCTACGATCGCTGGCGGATCTCTATATGTTCCCCAACAGCTTTGCGCTGGTGCAGGTGACGGGTGCGTTCCTGCGCAACTGGCTGGAGCGGTCTTGCAGCATCTTTAATCAGGTTTTGCCGGGGCAAACAGAGGTGCAACTGAAAGATGACGGCGTGCCGGGTTACATTCACGAGAGCATCTTGGGACTGACCTATCAGGTCGATCTGTCCCAACCGGCGCGGTTTACGCCTGCGGGGATCCAGCGTGCGGCGGAGGGGGGGCGCATCAGGTCGCTGTGCCACGATGGGCGCGCTGTTCGGGATGACGACCAGTTTTTGTTGGCCACGACGGATTACCGCGTATTGGGTGGGGGGAACTATCCGCTTCCTGCTCCTGAAGACATTTTTCCTGTCGTCCCGATCGAGATTCGCGAGCTTCTGACCGACTATGTTGCCAATCAGGACCGCATCGCGCTTGATGCGACACCGATCTGGAAGTTCCAGCCGATTGAGGGCGCATCGGTCTGGTTTCGATCCTCGCCACAGGGGCGCGAGGTTGCCCAAGAGTACCCGTGGTTGAGGTTGAACGAACTGACCGCGCGTGATGCGCGTGGATTTACCTGCTACGAGCTGCCGCTCTGAGGCTTGCATCCCTCAACGCAGCCTCATATATGAGGGGCGAGAGGTTGGCGCGGGTAGGCGCCTCGCCAATCTGGTCAGGTCCGGAAGGAAGCAGCCACAACGAGCCCCGTCTGGGTCGTGTTCAGCCTCTCACCTAGCATCAAATCCTGCGGATTTGATGCCCCGACAGGGGAAACGTGTTTCGCCGAGAGGGACAATGAATTTCCCGACGCACGAAACGCTGTTTCACAATGTCGGACCAAGGCCCGCGCGGCGATCCCCTACATTCGCCCGCAATTGAACGGAGGGATTTTATGAGTGTCGTCACCGCCTTTCAGGCAGGTTGTCGCCCGTCGGAGTGATCCGGCCCTGCCTGAAACCGTACACCCTACGCCGCGCCTGCGCGATGGGTGATCCTTTGTGCTAAATCAGGCAGATCAATGACATTGACACTTATGGACCTTGGATGGTCCGCATCCTTCGAACAGGCGCGCGCCGAACACCCGGACACGCTGACCCCCTACCGACTGACCGAAATCCACCGCGCGCAGATGAATGCACTGGGCGAGGGTGGCGCCGTAATCCTGACCACGCCGAAATTCTCGGCAGGCGAGTTGGCGGTGGGCGATTGGGTTTTGGCGGATCCCGAAATGCGCATACAGGAAATCCTCGATCGTCGCTCGTTGTTGCAACGGCGCGGCGCGGGGACAGATGCACATGTGCAGCTGATCGCAGCGAACGTGGATACGCTGTTCATCGTCACCTCGTGCAACGACGACTTCAACGTCGCGCGGTTGGAACGGTTTCTGGCCTTGGCGCACGAGGCCGGATGCTATCCGGTTCTGGTGTTGACCAAGGCCGACCTTTGCGATGACCCGCGCGAATACGAGCGCGAGGCGCAGGTATTGGACCCGATGCTGACGATCCTGACGGTGAATGCCCGTGACCCCGAAAGTGCGGCTGCGGTCGCGGCGTGGTGCAAAGCGCCGCAAACCGCCGCCTTCATCGGATCGTCTGGTGTAGGGAAGACAACGCTGACCAACGCGCTGACGGGCGGGGACGCCGCCACCGGCGCGATCCGCGAAGATGACGCCAAGGGCCGTCACGTGACCACGGCACGCTCGATGCGGCCGATGTTGCAGGGCGGGTGGATCATTGACATGCCGGGCATGCGTGCGCTGCGTTTGATCGACACGCGCGAGGGCATCGACAACGTGTTCGACGATCTGGCCGAGCTGGAAACGCAGTGCCGTTTTACAGACTGCGCTCACGAAACCGAGCCGGGCTGTGCTGTTCAGGCTGCGATTGCAGCGGGGGATCTGGATCTGGAGCGTCTGGATCGCTGGCTGAAGTTGCGCAAGGGCGAGAAGAAGAACTCGGAAACCGTGGCGCAGTCGCGATCGCGGGAAAAGAAGTTCTCGAAGATGGTGAAAGGTGTCGTGAAGGGCACGAAGCACCGCAAGGGTCGGTAGCTCGCTTCGCGAGCCTGAGGGGCGTTGCCCCCTGCGAAAGCCCCGCGGGCTTTCGCATTCCCCCAGGATATTTTGACAAGAAAAAGAGCTATAGCTGGTTGGCCCAGTCCTTCTGCGCGTCGGTTTCGACCGCGCAAGGGCGGGCGGCGCGCAGGCGTGCCAGTGCCGCGACTGGCTCTTCCCCGGTTTCGCAGAGGATGCGTAGGAGCAACATGCCGGACCGCCCACAGCCGCCTTTGCAATGGGCCAGTACTTTTCCGCCTTGGGCGAGGATGCGGTGGGCGGTGGGGGATATGACGTCCCAGCCGGCGATGATTTTGGTTGTCGGGGCGCCGAAATCCTGAATGGGTAGGTGATGCCAGATGACGCCTGCTTGTGTCAGGTCGTGGCCCAGATCTGAGGCACCAAAGCTGTCCATCTCGCGCGTGGTGGTCATGGTCAGCACCATGTCGGGCGACCACTCAAGCAATGTCTCAAGGTCTTCGCGATAGTCTCCGCTGCGGCCGGGCAGGGGACAGATGCCAAGGGTGCCATTGCCCGCAGGCAGTTGTGCGATGGGGAAAAGCGGTTCCATGCGCTTGGCGTAGCATGTGGAATGACATCCGCCAATTGGCTTTCGGTGGACGGCGCGGCTTTGGCCGCATAGTCTGGCCCGGATACGAATCCGGCCCGAAGGCATTCCATGACCGACACGCAATCTGACGCCCCAGCCTATCAGGTTCTGGCGCGCAAATATCGCCCTGAAACCTTCGCCGATCTTGTCGGGCAAGAGGCGATGGTGCGCACGCTGAAAAACGCGTTCGAGGCGGACCGGATTGCGCAAGCTTTCGTGATGACCGGCATTCGTGGGGTCGGCAAAACCACCACGGCACGGATCATTGCCAAGGGGATGAACTGCATCGGCCCAGACGGGCAGGGTGGTCCGACGGTCGAACCCTGTGGCGAGTGCGAGCATTGTGTTGCGATTGCCGAAGGGCGGCACGTGGATGTGATGGAGATGGACGCGGCATCACGCACAGGTGTGGGCGATATTCGCGAGATCATTGAAAGCGTGCATTACCGGGCGGCTTCGGCGCGCTACAAGATCTACATCATCGATGAGGTGCACATGCTGTCGACCAGTGCGTTCAACGCGCTGCTCAAGACGCTTGAGGAACCGCCCGCGCATGTGAAATTCATCTTTGCGACGACTGAAATTCGCAAGGTTCCGGTGACGGTCCTGTCCCGCTGCCAGCGCTTTGACCTGCGCCGGATTGAACCCGAAGACATGCTGGCCATGTTGCGCCGGATCGCCGATGCCGAGAAGGCCGAGATTGCGGATGATGCGCTGGCGCTGATCACGCGAGCCGCTGAAGGGTCTGCCCGTGATGCGCAGTCGCTGTTGGATCAGGCGATCTCCCACGGGGCCGGTGAAACCACCGCAGATCAGGTGCGCGCGATGCTGGGCCTGGCCGACCGTGGGCGCGTTCTGGATCTGTTTGACATGATCCTGAAAGGCGACGCGGCGGGTGCGCTGACCGAGCTTGGCGCGCAATATGCGGACGGGGCTGACCCGATGGCGGTGCTGCGCGATTTGGCCGAGGTCTCGCACTGGGTCAGCGTCATCAAAATCACACCGGAAGCGGTCGAGGATCCGACGGTCTCGCCAGACGAACGCACGCGCGGGCAGCAGATGGCGCAGGCCTTGCCGATGCGCGTCCTTGCCCGTATGTGGCAGATGCTTCTGACCTCGATCGAGGAAGTCGGGCGTGCGCCCAATGCGATGATGGCGGCCGAGATGGCCGTGATCCGTCTGACCCATGTGGCCGACCTGCCGTCGCCCGAAGAACTGGTACGCAAGTTGAAGGATAGCCCTACGCCGCCTGCAGGGCCGGGTGGTGGTGGCGGCATGCCATCAGGGAATGGCGCGCCAATGGGAGCGCCCGCCATGTCGACGCAATCTATGCCCTCGGGGCCGGGGGGAGGGGCGACTGCCTTGGCTGTTGCCGCGGATGCCGAAACCTCTCTGGCCCGTTATGCGCGGTTCGAGGATGTGGTTGAGTTGATCCGCACCAACCGCGATGTGAAGCTGTTGGTCGAGGTTGAAGGCGGAGTGCGTTTGGCCGCATACCAACCAGGCCGGATTGAATTTACCCCGTCTGACAACGCCCCCCAGGATCTGGCCGCGCGTCTGGCGCAGCGTCTGCATGGCTGGACAGGTGTGCGCTGGGGCGTGACGCTGGTGAATGGCTGCGAGGCGCCGACCATCACAGAAACCCGCGATGGCGAGAAGCTGGCGTTAGAGGAAGAGGCCAAGGCGCATCCCTTGGTGCAGGCCGTGATCGCCGCCTTTCCCAAGGCGCGCATCACCGAAATCCGATCTGCTGAGGATATGGTTCAGGAAGCTGCCGAAGAAGGTCTGGCCGAGGTCGAAGACGAATGGGATCCGTTCGAGGAAGACTAGGCTCTGCCTTGTAACCGGTGCCTGCGCCTCGTATCTAAAACTCAAGTGAATTGACAGGAGCATCACATGTTCAAAGGACTGGGCGGCCTCGGCGATATGGCCGGGATGATGAAAAAAGCACAGGAAATGCAGGCCAAGATGGCCGAGCTTCAGGAAAACCTCGAAACCATGACCGTCGTGGGCGAAAGCGGCGCAGGGCTGGTCAAGGCGACCGCCACGGCCAAGGGCGTTCTGACCGGTCTGGACATTGATCCCACCATCTTCAATCCGGATGAAAAAGAAGTGGTCGAAGATCTGATCTTGGCCGCGATCAAGGATGCGCAGGCCAAAGCTGCACAGCGTTCGGAAAGCGAAATGTCGCGCCTGACGGAAGAGCTGGGCCTGCCCAAAGACATGAACCTGCCGTTCTAAATGTCAGAAGCACCGCGCGATATCGAGAACCTGATCGAGCTGATGGCGAAGCTGCCGGGGCTGGGTCCGCGTTCGGCCCGTCGGGCGGTGCTATACCTGATCCGTAAACGCGCGCTGGTGCTGACGCCCTTGGCGGATGCGATGCAGGCGGTGGCGGAAACCGCGCGGGAATGTGTGACCTGCGGCAATGTTTCGACCTCGGATCGCTGCGACATCTGCGTGTCCGAAAAACGCTCAACGGGCGAGATCTGCGTGGTCGAAGATGTGGCCGATTTGTGGGCGATGGAGCGCGCGGGTCTGTTCAAGGGCCGTTATCATGTGCTGGGCGGAACGCTGTCCGCGCTGGATGCGGTCGGCCCCGAAGATCTGGGCATTCCGCGTCTGGTGCAGCGGGTCGTTGATGACAATATCAGCGAGGTCATCTTGGCCCTGAACGCCACTGTCGATGGCCAGACCACCGCGCACTATATCGCGGACGAACTTGAAGGTCGCTGCGTGGTGTCTTCGCTGGCGCAAGGCGTCCCTATCGGGGGCGAGCTTGATTATCTGGACGAGGGTACGATCTCGGCGGCTCTATCCGCGCGCAAGCGGATGTAAGGCACGGATTAGAACTGATCCAGCAGACGTTCCAAATAATCGCGTTCCAATTGCGGGCGGTCTGACTCGCCCGAGCGTTTTCGCAATTCCTGCATCAATTCTTCAGCCCGGCGATAGGTCTCGTCCGTGTCCCCCAAAGGACTGTCGGTCGAGGCCGCGCCGCCGCGTCCCGACGCGCTACGCCCCAACGGATCCTGATCCGAGTCCTGATTGCTTTCGCCCGGGTTTTCACCTTGCTGGCCGTTTTCGCGGGCTTGTTGATTTGCCATCGCCTGATCAAACTGGCGCAGACCTTCGCGCATGGCTTCCATTGCGTCGGCCTGCTGGTTCAGCGCCTCGGGGATGTCGCCCTGATCAAGCGCATCGGCGGCCTGACCCATCGCGCGGCCAGCCTCGTCCAGCGCGTCACGTGCGGCCTGTCCCGCAGGATCGCCGGCCCCGGGCAAGTTGCGGCGTTGGGCATCTAATTCGTTTTGTAAGGCACGTTGCTGGTCCGCAAGGCTGGTGCCGGGGTCGCCGCCGCGGCCTTGGCTGTCTTGTCCCTCTTGCGCGCCGCCTTCGCCATTCTGGCCCTGTTCGCCGCCAGAGCCTTCGTGGCTCTGCCCACGTCCCTGACCGCCATCGCGCCCTTCATTCTCTTGGCTTTCACCGGCAGTGGATCCTTGCCCCTGTTCCTGAAGATCGCGGAAGGCCCGGTCTGACAAGCCCTGCTGCTGGCGCATGGTCTCGCGCAGCTCGTCTCGCGCCGCTTCGCCGGGGCGCTGGCTTTCTCCGCCGCGCTGGGCCTGCATGTTCTCCATCATCCGGCGCATTTGATCGAGCAGCTCCATCGCTTCATCGGTGCGGCCTTCGCGCATCAGCTCTTCGATCCGGTCCATCATCGCGTCCAGATCGGATTGGCTTAGCTCGATCGCATTGTCAGGCTGTGGCGCGTTCGGGTCGCCTTCCGGGGCTTGCTGCGCCAGTTGGTCCATATAATCGCGCATCGCCTCGCGGTATTCGTCCATCAGCTCGGCCAACTCTTCCGGCGTGGCCCCGTCGCGCATGGCCTGTTCCAGACGCCGCTGCGCCTCTTCCATGCGGGCGCGGGCGTCGTCCAACTGACCGTCTTCCAATTCGACCGCCACATCCCACAGGACCTGCGCCACCTCGTCCCGCAGATCGCCGGGGACACCATCGGCCACATCGGTAAACGCCAGACCCGCCTCAAGCCGCCGGATCGCTCCGCGCAGTTGCAGATAGATGCCTTCGGGCAGGGACAGGTCTTCGGGGTGGAACAGCGTCGCACGCAGCACTTGCGCGACGCGACGGGCATTGGCGCGGTTCCACAATAGGTCTCGACGTTGCTCGATCAGCGCCTTGGCCATCGGGTTCAGGAAACGGCGGGCGGGCAGGATCATCGGGTAGGGCTGGCTGTCGCCTTCCTGACCCACCCCGTCCTGCGCAACGAATGTGAGTGTGACGGGCAGACCGGCATAGGGGTGTTCGACCAGATTTTCCTGAAGCGCGCCTTCGATCAATTTGCGCGCCCCGCGATAGGGCAGGGGGAGGTCCACCGCCACCTCGGGCCGAGGCTCCGGGTCGATGGTCAGCCCATGCGCGCGTGTGACATCGGCCAGCGACAGGGTGATGATTACGGCGCCACCGGTGACGCCGTAATCGTCGGTGGCGACAAAGCCGAGCGCAAAATTTCCGTTCAGTTGCCGGGTCAGCGGCCCAATCGGGCGGATGGTAGGGGGCGTGTCCTGAAGTGCGGTCAGCGTCCAACTGCGCGCCTTTGGCCCGTCGACAGACAGCGTGCCGCTGCGCGTGATCCGCTGGCTGAGGCTTGGGGCAGCACCGACATCTGTGTCCAGAACCGATCCTTGGAAGGTAAGGGCCTTTGGATCGCCGTACCGGCGCAGGGTCAGGCGGCTGCCCTTCTGGATCGACAAGGCGCCATCAGGTTGATCGTCAAGATACAGGCTGGGTAGGCCAATATAGGGCGGCGGTTCGATCCAGCCTTCCCAACTGGCGGCCACTTGCGCTGCCGCGCCGGGCGTACCCGTGGGCACCGTGCTGTTCCACGGGCCAAAGGCAATCGCCATGATCGCTCCGGTCGCCGCAATCAGCCGCAACGCATAGGGGTCTTTCCGCGCAACCCGCAAATCAGGCCGGGCCGCCTGCACATTGTCCAACCGCGCCAGCATCCGGTCCTGATGCGCCAGCCACAACTGGGCCGAGGCGGCGTCATCCACGCCGGTTGCCTGATCATCCTGAAGCGCGGCAATCGGGTGGCCCGTCAGGCTGTCATCAAGACGTCGAATGGCGTGCCCGGATGTGGGCCAGACAAAGCGGCGCGCGGCGAGTGTAAGGAATACCAGCGCGGCGACAGCAAGCACCATAGGCACCGCCCAGCCCCGCAAACCACCGAAACCCGCCAGCGCAATCGCGGTTAGACCCACGGTCGCAAGCGGCCATCCAACCTGCCAGATCCGCTCCAAAACCATCCCGCCCCTTGTCAATGCCAAGGGCCAACGAAGGCGCTTTTGCACCTTCTGGGGAAGGTCGGGCCGGGTCACCTAACCCGTGGGGTCATCACAGCCATTCAGGAATGGTATCGCGTCCCAGCATTTCTTCATAGGTGGGACGTGCGCGGATGACGGCATATTGATCGTCCATCACCAGCACTTCTGGGATCAGAGGGCGCGAGTTGTACTCGGACGCCATCACCGCGCCATAGGCCCCGGCCGAGCGGAAGGCGATCAGGTCATCGGGTTTCAGGCTGTCCAGATCACGGCCCTTGGCGAAGGTGTCGCCGGTCTCGCAAATCGGGCCGACAATGTCATAGCGCGACTTGTCCTCGCCGGGGGCGGCTTCGACCACGGGGATGATGTCGTGATGCGCTTCGTACATGGCGGGGCGCACAAGGTCGTTCATCGCGGCATCGACGATCAGGAAATCCTGCCCTTCGCCCTCTTTCACGTAGATGACGGAAGTGACCATGATTCCGGCATTGCCGGACACAAGGCGCCCCGGTTCAATCTCGATCTCGCAGCCCAGATGGCCGACGGTTTCCTTCACCATCTGACCATATTCGACAGGCAGGGGTGGGGCTTCATTCGAACGCTCGTAAGGAATGCCCAGACCGCCGCCCAGATCCAGTCGCGTGATGTCGTGGCCGTCTGCGCGCAGTGCTTCGGTCAGCTCGGCGACTTTCTGATAGGCCTGACGGAACGGCTCCAACTCGGTCAGCTGCGAGCCGATATGCACGTCGATGCCAACCGCTTTCAGACCGGGTAGGGATGCGATTTCGGCATAAACCTCGCGCGCGCGGGCGATCGGGATGCCGAACTTATTTTCCGACTTCCCGGTCGAGATCTTGGCGTGGGTTTTCGCGTCCACATCCGGGTTCACACGCACGGTCACCGGGGCAACGACGCCCAGCTCGCTTGCGACCTCGGACAGGACACGCATCTCGGGCTCGCTTTCCAGATTGAACTGGCGAATGCCATTCGTCAGCGCCAGACGCATTTCATCGCGGGTTTTGCCAACGCCCGAGAACACGATCCGGTCACCCGGCACGCCTGCCGCAATCGCACGGCGGTATTCCCCACCGGACACGACGTCCATGCCCGCACCCATTTCGCCCAGCAGTTTCAGCACGGCGAGGTTCGAGTTCGACTTGACCGCGAAACAGACAAGATGGTCAGCCCAGTCCAGCGCTTCGTTGAATAGCCCGATATGACGTTTCAGCGTGGCCGCGGAATAGACATAGAAGGGCGTGCCAACTTCGGCAGCGATCTCTTCAATCGATACGTCTTCGGCGTGCAATACGCCATCGCGGTAAAGGAAATGGTCCATCTTGGGCCTCGTCTGTCTGCGCTTCCTGACTGCCCTAGCGGAACTGCGCCTGCCGCTCAACCCTCTGGGGCTTCTCTTTTTCTTGTCATAAATATCCCGGAGCGCGAGGCAGAGCCTCGCAAATTCAAACGCCGGCCACTTGGACCGGCGTTTGAAGCTACTCTGCTTGGGTATCCTCGGGTGATCCCGGACGGATGGGCTCACCATCCGCACCACAGGCTGCCAGCCCCAGAAGGGCGGTGATCAGAAGCGCGCGGATCATGCCAGCGCCTCTTTCCCCAGTTTTTCTTTCCAACGCGCAATCTGCTTGCGCACTTCGCTGGGTGCGGTGCCGCCATAGCTGGTGCGCGAGGCGACCGAGTTGTGGACGCCCAAGACGCCGAAGACTTCCTCGGTGATTTGCGCGTTGACCGTTTGCATGTCTTCCAGCGACAGGTCGGGCAGGTCGCAGCCGCGATCTTCGGCCATGGCCACCAGCGATCCGGTCACGTGGTGGGCGTCGCGGAACGGCATGTTCAGCGCGCGCACGCACCAATCGGCCAAATCGGTCGCGGTCGAGAACCCGGAGGACGCCGCGGCTTCAAGGCTCTCGGTGTTGGCGGTCATGTCTGACACCATCCCGGTCATCGCAGCCAGCGCCAGCATCAGGTTGTCGGCAGCGTCAAAAACCTGCTCTTTGTCTTCCTGCATGTCCTTGGAATAGGCCAGCGGCAGGCCCTTCATCACAGTCATCAGACCGATATTGGCGCCCATGATCCGACCGATTTTGGCGCGGATCAGCTCGGCGGCATCCGGGTTGCGTTTCTGCGGCATGATCGACGAGCCGGTCGACCATTTGTCCGACATGCGCACAAAACGGAACTGAGCAGATGACCAGATCACCAGCTCTTCAGCGAAGCGGCTGAGATGCATGGCGCAGATGGTTGCGGACGACAGGAACTCCAGCGCGAAGTCGCGGTCGGCCACAGCGTCCAGCGAGTTCGCGGTCGGGCGGTCAAAGCCAAGGGCCTCGGCCGTCATGTGGCGATCAATGGGGAAAGACGTGCCAGCAAGCGCGGCGGACCCCAGCGGGCTTTCGTTCATTCGGGCACGGGCGTCGCGGAAGCGCGACATGTCGCGGCCGAACATCTCGACATAGGCCATCATGTGGTGGCCCCATGTGACGGGCTGCGCGGTTTGCAGGTGGGTGAAGCCGGGCATAACCCAATCAGCACCCGCTTCGGCCTGACCCAGCAGCGCGCGGATCAGGGCCTCGAGTCCATCAATGGCGGCGTCCATCTGGTCACGGACCCACAGGCGGAAATCGGTGGCGACCTGGTCGTTGCGCGACCGGGCGGTGTGCAGACGGCCAGCCGGTTCACCGACGATTTCTTTCAAACGCGCTTCGACATTCATGTGAATGTCTTCCAGCGCGGTCGAGAAGGCGAAATTGCCGCCCTCGATTTCGGCCAGCACGGTCAGCAGACCATCGCGGATGACCTTGGAGTCGTCCTCGGTGATTACACCGGTCGCGGCCAGCATTGCAGCATGCGCGCGCGAGCCTTCGATGTCCTGTCGCGCCATGCGCTGGTCATAGCCGATCGAGGCGTTGATCGCCTCCATGATCGCGTCGGGACCCGCCGAGAACCGGCCGCCCCACATTTCATTCGCGGATTTCGTGTCGTCGCTCATGATCTGCCTTTCAGGACATATTTCTGCTGGGCAATGCTATACGCGGCAAGGCGGGTGGGTGCAATTGCTGTAGCTCCAGTTGTTCATGGCACGGTTTTGCCGATGTGGCCGGATTGCCTTTGTGTCGCCACCTGCAGTCCCTAGAGTGGCTGGACATCACGATGCAAACAGGACTCCAGATGCCCCAACATGCCATTTCCTTCAACCGCCGCATGGCGATGGTCACGCTGGCCGCTGCGGTGGTGATGCCGGGGCGCGTGCTGGCCGATGCTGGGTTTTCCGGCTGGTTGTCGGGGTTTGCGGTCAAAGCGCGGTCGGTGGGGGTCAGCGACGCGGCGCTGAAGGCGCTTGGGCGGGCGGAGTATTTGCCGTCCGTCATCAAGTCAGACCGCCGCCCGGCGGAAACCACGCGCAGTTTGCAGGACTATATCGGGTCAGCCGCTTCGCCCCAGCGGATCAAGGGCGGGCAACGAGCGCTGTCCCGGTATCCGACGCTTTTAAAGAAGATCGAGCGGCAATATGGTGTCCCGAAAGAAGTCGTCGTCGCGATCTGGGGTATGGAAAGCAGCTTTGGCGCGGTGCGCGGATCGGCCTCGGTTCTGTCGACGCTGGCCACGCTGGCCTATGAGGGCCGCCGCCGCGATCTGTTCGAGGCCGAGCTGTTGGCCGCCTTGCAAATCCTTACCGCGGGCGATGTGTCTTCCTCACGCATGAAAGGCTCATATGCGGGCGCGATGGGGCATACCCAATTCATGCCCAGTTCGTATCTGGCCCATGCCGAGGATTTCAACCGCGACGGCGTGCGCGATATCTGGTCGGATGATCCGACGGATGCGCTGGCGTCGACCGCGGCCTATCTGCGCGCCAAGGGATGGGCCAAAGGACAACCTTGGGCGATCGAGGTTCGACTTCCCAAAGGGTTTGATCTGGCCTTGACCGGGCGGATCTATTCGCGTCGTTTGCGCGATTGGGGGAAGATGGGGGTCACCGATGTTAAGGGGCGTGCGCTGACCGGTGCCGAAAGTGGTGCACTGATTCTGCCCGCGGGTCCGACGGGGCCAATTTTTATGATCTTCCAGAATTTCCACGTGCTGAAGACGTATAACTACGCCGATAGCTATGTGATCGGCGTGGGTCATCTGTCTGACCGCCTTGCCGGAGGTCGTGCGATCCAGGCCAGCTATCCCAAGAACCCCTGGGGGATGACCACCACAGAACGGCAGGCGCTTCAGAAAGCCCTGAACGATCTGGGATTTCAGGCGGGGCGTCCTGATGGTGTGATCGGAGAGAAAGGCCGCGCTGCCATTCGTGCCTTTGAGGCATCGCGTGGCATGTCCGTGACCGGTGTGCCCACTGTTCAACTTCTTGCAATTCTAAGTTAGACCTGATCGTGCCGGTGGCAGCTGACCAGATGGTTGTTGAACAGCCCGCAGGCCTCCATCCACGCATAGACGATCGTCGGGCCGCAGAACTTGAACCCGGCCTTTTTCAAGTCCTTCGAGATCTGCGTGGATAGCGGCGACGCGGTCGGCACCTCGTCCAACGTCTTGTAGCGCCCGTTCAATGGGGTGCCGTCTACATAGCCCCACATCATGTCCCGAAACGCGTCCTCGCCCCCCAAGTCCAGATAGGCCTGCGCGTTGGTGATCGTCGCCGCGATCTTGCCGCGATGCCGGATGATGCCTTTGTCCTGCAATAAACGATCGATCTCGGGCTCGCCCCATGTGGCGATGCGTTCGGGATCAAACCCCTCGAACGCTGCGCGAAAATTATCTCGCTTTTTAAGGATCGTGATCCAGCTGAGCCCGGCCTGAAAGCCATCAAGGATTAATTTTTCCCAAAGCGCGCGCCCGTCCCATTCCGGCACGCCCCACTCAAGATCATGATATTCCTGATAAATCGGCTCGGTCCCACACCACGGGCAGCGGGGTGTGTCAGGGCAATGCGTTAGGTTCGAGGTCATACAGTTGGGTCCGTTACAATTTTAGACAACTTAGCGGATTTACGTCTCGTTAGCATAGAATTGCCACTTATGGTCGTACGGCAGCACAGGTGACACCATGTTCAACTTCGGAAGTAAGACCCCCCGGGACACGCAGATGCAAGACCCTGTGGGTGGTCCGATGGGTGACCCGCTTAGCTCGGCCATCGGGATGCGGGACAAGGACGCGATCGGCCTTGTGCGCGAGGCATTGCGAAAGAAACGTGTCCGGCTGGCCTTTCAGCCTGTTGTTCAGACCACGAAGCCAGATCGCCGCGCATTTTTCGAAGGGCTGATCCGCGTGTTGGACTCGAATGGACGGGTGATTCCCGCCAAAGACTTTATCGACTCGGTTGAAGATAAAGAGATGGGGCGCCAATTGGATGCGCTGGCGCTTGAAAAAGGGTTGGAGGCGTTGCAGGCCGAACCCAGCTTGCGTCTGGCCATCAACATGTCTGCCCGATCGATCGGTTATCCGGGATGGAAGAAGGTGTTAGAGCGGGGGCTGGAAGACGACCCGCATCTGGGCGAACGGCTGATCCTCGAGATCACGGAACGCACTGCAATCACCATGCCGGAACTTGTGCGGGTCTTCATGGCTGAGATGCAGGGCCACGGCATCAGTTTCGCGCTGGATGACTTTGGGGCAGGCTATACCTCGTTCAAATACCTTAAAGATTTCTATTTCGACATCATCAAGATCGATGGTGAATTCATTCGCGGGATCCACAGTGATCCGGACAATCAGATCCTCACGCAGGCCATGGTCTCGGTCGCGCGGCATTTCGATATGTTTACCGTGGCGGAAAGTGTTGAAACGGCCGAAGATGCTGCCTTTCTAACCCAGATCGGTGTGGATTGCATGCAGGGGTACTATTTCGGCGTGCCGACTTTGGATCCCTACTGGCGGAAAGCGGCCTAGGCGCGCGTGATAGCGCGACCATGTTTACGCGGCTTGATTTTCTCTGCAATGCAGCACAGGATGCGCCCAGCAATGATCGTGCGGGGTGGTGCGTGTTTTGGAAATTTCTGAAATACGTGCTGTGTCGCTGATCGTCAGACTGGAGGAAAAGGAAGCATCATGACCAATGTTGTAATCGTATCGGCCGCGCGCACCGCCGTGGGCAGTTTCTCGGGTTCGTTCGCGAACACGCCCGCCCATGACCTCGGCGCTGCCGTTCTGGCCGAGATCGTGGCCCGCGCTGGGATCGACCCGTCAGAGGTCAGCGAGACCATTCTGGGTCAGGTGCTTCAGGCCGGTCAGGGTCAGAACCCGGCACGTCAGGCGCATATCAATGCGGGTTACGCGAAAGAGGCTTCGGCTTGGGGCATCAACCAGGTGTGTGGCTCGGGTCTGCGCACCGTGGCGCTGGGCGCGCAGCACGTGCAGCTTGGCGACGCCGCCATCGTTGCCGCTGGTGGCCAAGAAAACATGACTCTCAGCCCCCACGTCGCACACCTGCGCGCTGGGCACAAAATGGGCGACATGAAATTTATCGACTGCATGATCAAAGATGGTCTGTGGGATGCGTTCAACGGCTACCACATGGGCCAGACCGCTGAAAACGTGGCCGAGCAGTGGCAGATCACCCGCGAAATGCAGGACGAATTCGCTGTCGCCTCGCAAAACAAGGCGGAAGCCGCTCAGAAAGCCGGCAAATTCGCAGACGAAATCGTTCCCTTCACCGTGAAAACACGCAAGGGCGATATCATCGTGGATCAGGACGAGTACATTCGCCACGGCGCCACCATGGAAGCTATGCAGAAACTACGCCCGGCCTTCACCAGGGACGGTTCGGTCACCGCTGCCAATGCCTCGGGCATCAACGATGGCGCGGCTGCCGTGTTGCTGATGTCGGCTGATGAGGCCGAGAAGCGCGGGCTGGAGCCGCTGGCACGCATCGCGTCTTACGCCACTGCAGGTCTGGACCCGTCGATCATGGGCGTTGGCCCGATTCACGCGTCGGGCAAGGCGCTGGATAAGGCGGGCTGGAAAGCTCAGGATCTGGATCTGGTTGAAGCCAACGAAGCTTTCGCTGCTCAGGCCTGTGCCGTGAACAAAGACATGGATTGGAACCCGGATGTGGTCAACGTGAACGGCGGCGCCATCGCCATCGGTCACCCGATTGGCGCCTCGGGCTGCCGTATCCTGAACACGCTTCTGTTCGAAATGAAGCGCCGCGACGCCAAGAAGGGTCTGGCGACCCTCTGCATCGGCGGCGGTATGGGCGTGGCCATGTGCCTTGAGCGTCCGTAAGGTCGAAATGAACGATAGAAAAGGCGCCTTCGGGCGCCTTTTTTGTTAAACGTTTTGTCGTCCTCTTGTCGCATATGCAAAATAAACTCTGCATTGCGGCAAAATGTTTGCGCAATAATATTGCGCAAGTTAAATTGAAAATGTAACAGAGTTTCAGGCTCAAGATTCGAAGTGGAGAAAAACATGGCCCGAGTTGCACTTGTCACCGGTGGTTCGCGCGGTATTGGCGCATCAATTTCAAAAGCGCTGAAAGCTGAAGGGTACGAGGTCGCCGCGACCTTTGCTGGCAACGAAGAGAAAGCTGCCGCCTTCACTGCCGAGACCGGCATCAAGACCTACAAGTGGAACGTCGGCAGCTATGAAGAAAGCGCCGCCGGTATCGCACAGGTCGAAGCTGACCTTGGCCCGATCGACGTGGTTGTCGCCAACGCTGGCATCACCCGCGACGCACCGTTCCACAAGATGACCCCCCAGCAGTGGCAGGAAGTCATCGACACCAACCTGACCGGCGTGTTCAACACCGTTCACCCGATCTGGCCCGGCATGCGCGAGCGCAAGTTCGGCCGCATCATCGTGATCAGCTCGATCAACGGTCAGAAAGGTCAGTTTGCTCAGGTGAACTATGCTGCGACCAAGGCGGGCGATCTGGGTATCGTCAAGTCGCTGGCTCAGGAAGGTGCACGCGCAGGCATCACTGCCAACGCTATCTGCCCCGGCTACATCGCGACCGAAATGGTTATGGCGATCCCGGAAAAAGTGCGCGACTCGATCGTTGCGGGCATCCCGGCAGGCCGTCTGGGCGAACCGGAAGAAATCGCACGCTGTGTGGCCTTCCTGGCCTCGGACGATGCGGGCTTCATCAACGGCTCGACCATCTCGGCCAACGGTGCACAGTTCTTCGTCTAATCACGCAGGACAATCACAATTTAAGGGCTGGCCGCTTTGGCTGGCCCTTTTTGTTGGCAGCTGGGGTATCAGCGATGCCAAACGCGCCAGCATCCTACGGCCAATGTTTCGAAAGACCAAGGCGCGCTCTTCATGTGCGCGCTGATAGGCGGCGTGAAGCTCGGTCTGGTTTGTCGCGGTCTCCAACATGGTCCTGGTCCTCTTAAGTCATCTTTGAGTGATCCTAATATGGGGCGTTGAAATGCCAGCGACAAACGAGACTTTCAAAGGTTTCAGATAAGTGATACTTGACTGAAATGAGTGACCGCCTGCCTCCGTTAACCGCCCTACGCGCTTTTGATGCCGCTGCCCGCCATATGTCGTTTCAGAACGCCGCGGCCGAGCTGAACGTGACACCGGCGGCCCTGTCATTTCAGATCAAGTCGCTGGAGGAACATTTCGGTGCGCCGCTATTCCTGCGCCTGAATCGCGCAGTCGAGTTGACCGAAGCGGGCCGTCTTTTGGCCCCCGGTGCGGCGGATGGGTTCGAGATGCTGACCAGCGCCTGGCGCAATGCGCGGCGCAGTTTAGACAGCAATACGCTGACCGTGACGGCGGGCCCGGCGTTCACGTCGAAGTGGCTTGCGCCCCGGCTCTATGCTTTTGCCCAGGCCCATCCCGAGATCGAGTTGCGCTTCGCGGCCGGTTTGAAGTTTGTGGATTTGAACCGGGACGAGGTCGATGTTGCCATCCGATTTGGATACGGGCCGGATGATGGGCTGTATTCTCATCCCCTGGCGAACGAATGGCTGACCCCGGTGATGCTGCCCGCCTTGGCCGAGAAATATCCCGAGCCGAAGGACCTGTTGAATGCGCCGCTGATCCACAACACATCAGATGACTTCCTGAACCCACCATGTGATTGGCCCGCGTGGCTGCGCGCTGCGGGGGTTCAAGGGACGCCCCGCATTTCATCGGTATTTTCGCAACCCGATCACGCGCTGGATGCTGCGATGGCAGGGGTCGGCATTGTGTTGGGGCGACGCGCCTTTGTGGTGAAATATCTGTCCGAGGGTCGCCTTGTGGCCCCCTATGGTCTGGCCCTGTCCACCCAGGCTCGATTCCGGTTCCTGTGCCGTCGTGGACAAGAGAACCGACCAGCAATCGCGGCGTTCCGCGATTGGGTGCTTGCCGAGATTGCAAAGAACACGCATGTGACGGACAGCTTGAAAATTGTTTCGGTCGAGGATTTGTCGTGACGCGGAAAACTGCCACTTTCGTCGGATTCATCGCCGTGCTGCTCTGGTCGCTTCTGGCGCTGTTTACTGTCGGGACGGATCCAGTTCCGCCATTCCAACTGGCTGCGATGACCTTTCTGATCGGCGGAACGTTGGGCGTGATCTGGATCGCCACAACCGAAGGTCTGGGCGTGTTGCGCACGGTCAGTTGGCGCGTCTACGCATTCGGAACCTTGGGCCTGTTCGGTTATCACGCGCTGTATTTCTCGGCCCTGCGCATGGCCCCTGCGGCCGAGGCTGGGTTGATCGCCTATTTGTGGCCACTTTTTATCGTGCTGTTTTCGGGACTGTTGCCGGGGGAAACACTGCGTCCGATGCATGTGATCGGCGCACTGGTGTCCTTTGCGGGTGCGGCGCTGATCGTGCTGGGGGGTGCCACCGGATTTGACACCGCTGCGCTGCCGGGCTTTGCGCTGGCCTTCCTGTGCGCGCTGACATGGTCGGGATACTCGGTCCTGTCGCGGCGGCTTGGAAACACACCCACCGCGTCTGTCGTAGTGTTCTGTCTGGCCACAGCCATCCTATCGACCGGCGCGCATCTTCTGTGGGAGGACACAGTTTGGCCCAACGGCACAATGGGTTGGGCGTCCGTCGCGGGGCTTGGACTGGGGCCTGTCGGGTTGGCCTTCTATGTCTGGGATGTGGGGGTCAAACGTGGCGACATTCAGCTTTTGGGCGTCGCAAGCTATGGCGCGCCTTTGCTGTCTACGCTTGTGTTGATTTTGGCGGGGGTTGCCCAACCACACCCATCATTGCTGATCGCCGGGGTGTTGATTACTGCGGGCGCCTTGATGGCGGCACGGGCCAGTGCCGGTACGACAAAACAGACCTGACCCGAGCCTAAAGTCGTCAGGCCGTAGCCAGTCGTTCAATCTCTTCTTTGATTTGGAGTTTTTGCTTCTTTAGTTCGGTAATCTCGGCATCTGTGGTGCCGGGCGCGCGCTGGATCTCTTCGACTTTATCCGAGAGGACCTCGTGTTTCCTGCGCAGCTCTTCAAGATGCGAACTCATGCTCATGGCGATCCTCCTGTTGGTTTATAGAACGTACCGAGTGCACCACACTTTTTCCCGCTTGTCACGAAAACGTTGCAAATCTTTGCGGGGAATCGCCGACGTGGTTGCACAGGGTTTAACGGGGATGGCTTATCCCCAGTTCAGCGCCGCGCCGTCACGCAAGGTGGCCTGTATCGCAGGCGTATAATGTTCGCGATCCGAAGTATGCGCCGCGCCTTCATGCAGAACAATCGGTGCCGCCAGTCGAAACGCCGCGCGCCCGCCTTTGCGGGCTTGCAGCAGCAACAGTTTCGCGGCGCGCCCGGAGCGCGGGGACAAAGGTTGTACGACCACCGACCCCAGCCGGTCATCTAGCGACGACAGAATGTCCGGCAGCCGCTCGGCTGCGTTGATCATTGTCAGCATCCCGCGCGGTTTCAGGCGCCGTGTGGCCTGATCCATCCAGGCCGCCAATGGTGTCTCTTCGCCCATTGCCTGTTCACGGGCATCATGCGGCGACATGCTGCCCCGTGTCCGGTCGAAATAGGGCGGGTTCATAATCACATGATCAAAGCTTTGGGCACGCAAAGCCTCGGGCATCTGCGCCAAATCCCCATCATGTACGGTCAGCGAAATTCCGTTGTCTTCCGCATTCTTGCGCGCCATTTCCGCATGATCTGCCTGACGCTCAATCCCGTGAAGCTCCAACCCCGGCACGCGTCGCCCAAGACACAAGGACGCCGCCCCGACACCGCAACCCAATTCCAGCACCGACTGACCGGATTGGGCAGAGACTGCGCTTGCCAGAAACACCGGATCGACGCCCGCGCGATAGCCCGTTCTGGGCTGCGTCAACACAAGTTGCCCGCCCAGAAAATCGTCCTGTGTCAGATCGTCGGGATGCATCATGTCCCTTTAGCTTTCAAAGGCGATGTCATGGTCGCGCAGGATGGCGCGGGCGATGAACAGATCCTCGTCACGCACCATCAGACGGCGCGGCAAAATGCCAATGGATCCTTCCAGTGCACTCATATGGACGTCCATCGCAAAGCAAGCTATATCCTCGCCTGTAAGAAGGGCGGTGACGAAGGGGATCATGGTTGGATCCGTGGTTCTCAGAAGCTCTTTCATGCTTTCGGAGATAAGGGCATCCCCGCCCATTTGTCGAGCCGGTTGACGGGAAGGTGAAGATGCTGATCGAAGCTGCACATAAACCGCATGAGCGTCTGGGCCAGCATTTGGCCGAGGATATGGAGTCCGTGAACACGCTGATTCGCGAGCGGATGGCCTCGAAACATGCGCCGCGTATTCCCGAAGTGACTGCGCATCTGGTTGATGCGGGCGGCAAGCGCCTGCGCCCGATGCTGACCTTGGCGGCCGCGCGTCTGTGTGGCTATGACGGCCCCTATCACATCCATCTGGCGGCGACGGTCGAGTTCATTCACACCGCAACCCTTCTGCATGATGACGTGGTGGACGAAAGCGCCCAACGGCGTGGTCGCCCGACCGCGAACTTGCTGTGGGACAACAAGTCCAGCGTGTTGGTGGGTGACTACCTGTTCTCGCGCTCGTTCCAGCTGATGACCGACACCGGTTCGCTGGACGTGCTGCGCATCCTGTCCAACGCCTCGGCCACGATCGCTGAAGGCGAAGTGCTGCAGCTGACCGCCGCCCAAGACCTGTCGACGGATGAAGAGATCTACCGTCAGGTTGTCCGCGGCAAGACCGCTGCGCTGTTCTCGGCCGCGACCGAGGTGGGCGGTGTCATTGCGGGTGCACCCGAAGATCAGGTGAAGGCACTGTTCGACTACGGCGACGCGCTGGGTATTTCCTTCCAGATCGTGGATGACCTTCTGGATTATTGGGGCGGCGACGCCACCGGCAAGAACATCGGCGACGATTTCCGCGAACGCAAACTGACGCTTCCGCTGATCAAAGCTGTGGCCAAGGCAAACGACGAAGAGCGCGCCTTCTGGACCCGCACGATCGAAAAAGGTCGTCAGGAAGAGGGCGATCTTGAGCATGCTTTGGAGCTGCTGAACAAGCACGGTGCTCTGGAAGACACCCGCGCCGAAGCGATCGCTTGGGCGGACAAAGCCAAATCCGCCCTGACTGCACTGCCCGACGCCCCGATCCGCCACATGCTGCACGACATTGCAGATTACGTGGTCGCGCGCCTGAACTAAGCGCTCATTTTCTTGCTAGAAATATCCCGGGGGGACGCCTTTAGGCGTGGGGGCAGAGCCCCCTAGGCTCACGAAGTGAGCCACCGGCAGCCCTACGATAGTTTCGCAGCTTCGACCCACCAGTCAGGTTGCGCCTTTGCCAGCGCGGCCGCCCCGGCGTGCGCCGCGTCCTCGGTTTCGAACAACGCAAAACACGTCGCCCCGGACCCCGACATCCGCGCCAGTCGTGAACCGGGCAAGGCTGCCAAGGCGTCCAGTACAACCTGAATGATCCCAGACCGCGCAATGGCTGGGGTTTCCAGATCGTTGCGTTGGGTTGCCAGCCAGTCGATGAACGCACCCGTTTTCATGCCCTGCGGGATCCGTTTGGGCATGGGCGGGTTCTGCTTGTTTTCCAGCGCTTTGAACACCTCTGGGGTTGGCACGTCCACACCCGGATTTGCCAGCACCGCAAACAAGGGCGGCAGGCCGGGGCAGGGGGCGACGTCCTCGCCAATCCCGCGCATCCGGGCGGCTTGCCGCATCAGGCAGACGCGCGCATCTGCACCAAGCTCTGCGACGCCTTCGGGTAGACGCGTGTCGCCGACTAAGTCAGAGAGCGCCAAGATGGTCGCCGCCGCGTCCGAGCTTCCGCCGCCGATCCCCGCCGCAGCCGGTAGGTGTTTCGACAAGACGATATGTACCGGCACGCCAAACAGATCCGCCGCGCGGGCGACAAGGTTCGTGCCATCCGCCGGCACGCCCTCGGCGCGCGGGCCAATAACCTCAAGTCGGTTCGACTCAGCAGGCATCACAGTGATCCGGTCGCCTACATCGGCGAAGACCACAAGGCTGTCCAACAGGTGATACCCATCGCGTCGCTGCCCTGTGACATGCAGGGTCAGGTTCACCTTCGCGGGGGCGAAAACTTTGGTGATGCTCATTCCGAGGCGCTCAGGGGATCTGCCCCTTCTTCTTCCAGAACCGCGTCCAGTCCAACCTCAAGCTTGCGGCGGATGCGGTCGGGGTCCAGCTCGGTCAGGTCAGTGTCATCGGTGATGAAACTCAGGGCGCGGCTCCATTGGAACTCGGCTTCGCGTTTGCGGCCAACGGCCCAATAGGTGTCGCCCAGATGGTCGTTCAGGATGGGTTCCACCGGATCCAATTCTACTGCGCGTTCCATTTGCACGACGGCCTCGTCATAGCGGCCCAGACGGTAGAGCACCCAGCCCAGACTGTCTACGATATAGCCGCGATCAGGGCGTGCCGCGACGGCGCGTTCGATCATGTTCAGTGCCTCGTCCAGTTTCTCGCGACGTTCAACCAGCGAATAGCCTAGATAGTTCAGGACCGTGGGCTGCTCGGGGCTGAGCTCTAGCGCCTTGCGGAAACCTGCCTCGGCGGCGGGCCAGTCACCCAGCTTGTGGGCCGCAATGGCGCGCTGGAAATAGGTGGGCCATTGGGTGGGAATGTCGGTTTCGAATCCGGCGATGGCAAGGTCATAGGCATCGCGGGCTTCGGCAAAGCGGTCCTGCTGCATCAGCGTATCCCCAAGCGCCACGCGAAAACGCAGCGTGTCCGGGAAAGTTTCGGCCAGCGTGCGCAACTCGCCGGTCGCTTCATCCAGCCGGTCGGCGCGGCGTAGCACATCGGTGCGGCCAAGAGCGGCGTGTTGATAGGCAAAGCTATCTTGCGGCACCCGGCCATAGCTCTCGATCGCCAGATCATGGTGGCCCATGTCTTCAAGGATCTGGGCCGACAGGACCAGAGCCCCGGCATGGGTTGGCGCAAGATGCTCGGCCACTCGGTTGTACAGAAGGATGCCAGTTTGGTCGCCTTCAGGGCCGACCGACTCGGCCACGGCAAACAGAAGCTCGGCAATGCCGTCCTGTGGCGCGCGGATGATGGTGAAGTCCAGCGTCTTCCCGGCTTCGAGATCCGCGATCATTTGTTCGACTTCGGCATCGGACATGCCGGTGCGTGCGGCCGTCATCAGCTCAATCGCTTTGTCCTGCTGGTCGCTTTGGCTAAGTGACTGGGCATGAGCAAGCAGGCCGGAGCGGTTTAGCTGCAGCGCGCCGTTCTCACCCCCCAGAATGCGTGCCGCGCCTTCGAAGTCACCAACATAGGCAAGCGCCAGCGCCTTTTGATACAGGGTGAATCCGTGGCTCGCGTTGTCTTCACCCATCGCGTCAAAAATCGCCAGCGCGTCCGACATTTTGCCTTGGCCGATGCGGATCCAGGCTTGAATCATCTGGTCAATCACAGGGGCGATCGACACTTTGGTGCCCACCAACGCGGTCGCCGTGTCCCAGTCGCCATTCTTCAGCGCATCGCCCAACAGCACAAGCGCGGCGATCTGGTTGTCCGCGCTGACCGAGGCCAGTCTACGCGCGTACGGCAGCGCATCGTCCAGCTTGCCAAGCGCGATCTGGGCGACGATCAGCCCTTCAAGCACGTCCAAATTCTGTGGGTCTTGCGCGATCGCGCGGGTGCCGTAATCCACCATCTCCGGGAAATTGCGCGACAGATCGGCGTGCCGTGCGGCAAGATATGCCCCCGCCGCACTGTCCGAATAGGCGGCAGTTCCAACAACGTATTGTGCGGCCAGAAGGGTCGGAAGGGCAAGGCGGCGCAGGGCCGAAGATGTCAGGCGGAACAAGGGCATAAATTCCTTAAGTCGCAGCAGGTTTACGTTCGTAAAACCTAATGTGCCTTCCAGTTGAAAACAATGAGGGGCAGCACTTGGCCGCCCCTCTTTGTCGCTTTTTTGATCGGTTACGATCACATGTTCGGATAGTTCGGTCCGTCGCCACCCTGCGGAACCGTCCAGGTGATGTTCTGGCTGGGGTCCTTGATGTCGCAGGTTTTACAGTGGACGCAGTTCTGGAAGTTCACGACAAAGCGCGGGTCTTTGCCTTCTTCTTCCACCACTTCGTAGACTCCGGCCGGGCAGTAGCGCTGCGCGGGCTCGGCGAACTCGGGCAGGTTGACCGAGATCGGCAGGTCCGGGTTGGCCAGCTTCAGGTGGCAGGGCTGGCTTTCCTCGTGGTTGGTGGCCGCGAAGGACACGTTGGTCAGGCGGTCAAACGACAGCGTGCCATCGGGCTTCGGATAGTCGATTTCGGGATAGTCCGCTGCCTTGCCGGTGACTTCCGCATCGTTTTTCCCGTGTTTCACGGTGCCAAAGGGCGAGAACTTGAAGATCGACTGCACCCACATGTCTAGACCGCCCAGCATCAGCGATGCGGTCAGGCCGTATTTCGACCACAGGGGCTTCACGTTGCGGACCTTCTTCAGGTCCTTCGCGACGTCGCCGGTGCGCAGCTCTTCTTCGTAATCGTTCAGCTCGTCGCTGGAACGGCCTGCCTTGATGGCTTTCACAGCCGCGTCAGCAGCAGCGATGCCCGACAGCATGGCGTTGTGGTTGCCCTTGATGCGCGGCACGTTTACCAGACCGACCGAGCAGCCCAGCAGTGCGCCACCGGGGAACGATGCTTTCGGCATCGACTGATAGCCCCCTTCCGAGATCGCACGCGCGCCGTAGGCCACGCGCTTGCCGCCTTCCAGCAGCTTGGCGATTTCCGGGTGATGCTTGAAGCGCTGGAATTCCATGTAGGGATACAGGTGCGGGTTCTTATAGTTCAGGTGAACAACGAAACCGACAAACACTTGGTTGTTTTCCAGGTGATAGATGAACGAGCCACCACCGGCGTTCGAACCCAGCGGCCAGCCCATCGTGTGGGTCACAGTGCCTTCGCGGTGCTTGGCGGGGTCGATCTCCCAGATCTCTTTCATGCCGATGCCGAACTTCTGAACGTCGCGGCCAGCCTGAAGGTCGTACTTGCCGATGATCTCTTTCGCCAGCGATCCGCGTACACCTTCCGAGATGAAGACGTATTTGCCGTGCAGTTCCATGCCCGGCTCGGTGTTGGGGCCGTAAGAACCATCAGCTTCCAGACCGAAGACACCGGCAACGACGCCCTTTACTTCGCCATTTTCGCCGTAGACCAGTTCCGATGCGGCCATACCGGGGAAGATTTCCACGCCCAGCTCTTCAGCCTGCTCGGCCATCCAGCGGCAGACATTCGCCATCGACACGATGTATTTGCCGTGGTTGTTCATCAGGGGCGGCATCGGCCAGTTCGGCACGCGCAGGTGACCTGCCGGTCCAAGCACAAGGAAGTTGTCTTTCTTCACTTCCGTCTTGATCGGTGCGCCCTTGTCCTTCCAGTCCGGGATCAGCTTGTCCAGGCCGCAGGTGTCCAGCACGGCACCCGACAGGATGTGTGCGCCCACTTCCGAGCCCTTCTCAAGCACCACGACCTCAAGGTCTGGGTCTTGTTGTTTCAGACGAATGGCGGCGGACAGGCCTGCGGGGCCTGCGCCCACGATGACCACGTCGTATTCCATGCTTTCGCGTTCGATGTCGCTCATAATCTTTTCCCCGGTCGATCCGTTTCGCAAGATCGTTAGCTTGACGCACAGGTCGGGTCAATCAGGACACGACGTTACAAGGGCGTGTTTCCGACAAATTTGCCGAACCACGCCCTTGTTTGCGCTGACACTGGCGACAAGGGGTCGGATTGCTCAATTTCGGATCCAATCGCGCAGGCAAACAAGGCCGTTGCAAACCGCGCCGAATTGCGAGATTTTCAATCCGACCGAGCCGTAATGAGGACACGCTGTCAGGGGCCATGGCGCCGGGCGATAATAAATGAACAGGTTTGATGGAAAAAATACCTTTGACCCGCGCGGGCCACACCGCGCTGAATGACGAATTGAAGCAGCTTAAGTCTGTGGAACGCCCTGCGATTATCGAGGCGATCGCCACCGCGCGCGAGCTTGGCGACCTGAAAGAGAACGCCGAGTATCATTCCGCCCGCGAAAAGCAGGGTTTCATCGAAGGCCGCATCAAAGAGCTGGAAGGCATCCTGTCGCTGGCCGAGGTAATCGATCCGTCGAACATGTCCGGTACCGTCAAGTTCTCGGCGACTGTCACCATCGTGGATGAAGATACCGACGAAGAGAAGACCTATCAGATCGTTGGCGAACCCGAGGCCGACATCGAGAGCGGCAAGCTGAACATCAAGTCGCCGCTGGCCCGCGCCCTGATCGGCAAGGAAGAAGGCGACAGCGTCGAGGTCCGCACCCCGGGCGGCGAGAAAGCATATGAAATCCTGAGCATCGACTGGATCTGACCGTGGCAGACAAGCCCCAGACACAGGACACCAAGCGGTTCCCGCCAAAGGGGACCGCTCCTTTGGAGTTGCTGGACGAGGCGTCCTCGCTTTCCGTGGCCGAAGTGATCGGCCTTGCCCTGTCCTTTGTCTGGCTCGCGGCCTGTACAATGTTCTTCATCGTAATGGGGACCGGTCCGGCTGAGGGTGAGTTTGACCCGCTGCGGTTCGTGATGGTCGTCGTGGCGATTGCAATGCCCGTTGCGTTGATCTGGGTGGCGGTTGCCGCGATGCGCTCGGCCCGGATCATGCGGCAGGAAAGTACCCGGTTGAAAGCGGCGATCGACGGGATGCGCACCGCGTATCTGCAGCAGCAACAAAGCATGGGTGGCACCGGTGCGCAGGCCTCGAAGGTCGAACAGAAACTGGAAGAAATCGCCAAGGTCTCGCGCCGGACGGAAACGGCGCTGGCCACGTTTGTGTCGATTCGCCCCGGAATGCCCAGCCTGACCAACCCGCATCCTGCGCCAATTGCGCCCGCAATGGGCCCCGAAGAAACGCCGAAAGATCCGGGGGATCAAACGAAGCTTGAGCTTGGCACCCCGGCCGAGGATATGATCCCGCCCCTGTCGATTGAGGATTTCATCCGCGCGATGCATTTCCCTGAACATGCTCAGGACGCCGAAGGCTTCCGCGCGCTGCGCCGCGCACTTGAAGACCGGCAGGTCGCGGGGCTGGTACAGGCGGCGCAAGATATTCTGACGCTGTTATCGCAGGACGGTATCTATATGGACGACCTACGTCCCGACCGCGCCCGCCCCGAAGTTTGGCGCAAGTTTGCCGCAGGGGAACGTGGAAAAGAGATTGCCGCGCTGGGCGGGATCCGCGACCGCTCTTCTCTGGCTCTGACGGCTGGGCGGATGCGCAAGGATCCGGTCTTCCGCGACACGGCCCACCATTTCCTGCGCCGCTTCGATCAGACCTATGCGCAGTTTGAAAAGAACGCATCAGACGCGGATTTGGCGGCCATGGCGGATACCCGTACCGCGCGGGCCTTTATGCTGTTGGGGCGCGTTACGGGAACGTTCGACTGAACCCTCCCGCCCGTGCGCCATGCCTGACGGCATGTCACCCGGTTGGGGGTGGCCTCGCTGTGCTCGGCAGATTCTAAGCCTTCGGCGAGGATATTTCTAACAAGAAAAGCGAGTACAGTTTCTTAACCATTACGTGTCATCGTAGAGGGGCGGTACAGGCGGGGACGCCGATGACCGCACAAGGAAAAGCGCAAGCTTGAAGGAGAGGGCGACGCCCTCTCTTTTTCTTGTTTCAAGTATCCTGGGGTGAATGCGCGAAGCGCAGAGGGGCAAAGCCCCCTCTGGACTCTATCACCCTGCGCGGCGTTGGCCGGCATAGGCCGCCGCCATACTGATCACCGCAATCGCTCCACATATCAAAACCGCGCGCAGGATTGCGCCGTTGGTTGCGCCCCACATCGCGACGGATCCAATAAACGTCAGCAGCATTGCGCCTGCGGCCAGCCCGGTCACACGGGCCGCGGGTTTTGCCGCAGCACGTCCGCGCCCCTGCCAAAGACGCCGCAGCGTGGCCAGCATCTTGCCGATGTCGGTCTGAATGGCGATCAGCGACGGCACGATCAACAACACCAGAACCATCCCGAACCCAAGCCCATAGATCAGCGTGATCACCGTGGGCTTCAGGAATTGTGCCTGCCGCGAGGTTTCATAAAGCAGAGGCATCAGCCCCAGCACGGTGGTCAAGGTGGTCAGCATCACCGCGCGCAGGCGGTCGGCGGTGCCTTCGATAATCGCCGGAATGATCCCGCGTTCCTTCGCGTATTCGTCGATGGTGGTCACCAGCACGATGGAATCGTTGATGATGATCCCCGTCATCCCGATCAGACCCACGACCGAGAACATGGATAACGGAACACCCCATTGCACATGGCCGTAAATCGCGCCTACCAGCCCAAACGGAATAATCGACATCACCACCAAGGGCCGTGTCCAGCTTGAAAAAATCCAAGCGAGCGTCAGGAAGATCCCCAGCAACACCAAGATCAGGCCGGTGCGGGCATCCGACAGGAAATCTTTCTGCTGTTCGGCCAGCCCGCCGATGCGGTATTCGATCGAGTGGGTCTCGGCCAAGGTGGGCAGGATCTCGGTCTCGATCGTGCGTTGGATTTCCTCGGCGCGGGCCGGATTGTCTTCGCTGATATCGCCCGAAACATTGACCATCCGAATGCCATTTTCACGTTGGACCGTGGCAAAGCCTTGACGCGTTTGGACCGACACCAGATCGGCCAGACTGACATAGGCGCCCGCCTGCGTGCGCAGCTGCATCCGTTCAAGGAAATCGGCGGAGCGCTCGCCGTCCGGAATTTCGACCCGAATTTCAGCGGAGCGGGTGCCATCGGGATAGGTCGCAGCCTCGACCCCGTTCAAGCGATTGCGCAACACGCGGCTGAGGTCTGAAATAGTGAACCCCAGCGCCTTGCCCTGCGCGGTCAGGTCCAAAATCAGCTCTTCCTTGTCATAGCTCAGGCTGTCTTCCAGCGCTGAAACTTCAGGATACTGGATCAGTTGAATTTTCAAGTCTTCTGCGGCGGCCTTCAATGCCTCCGAGGTTGCGCCGAACAGATCGACGTCAAGGCTGTCTCCGCCCGGACCGAAGCGACCACCGCGGAAGGACAGGACCTCGAGCAGCGGGTGATTCACGATCGCGTCCTGCAGGGCCGAGACGAGTTCAAACGTGGAGTAGGGGCGCAGGTCGGCGTCGATCAGCTCGACCACGATGGACCCAAGAAGGTCGGCGTCCTTGTTGTCCACGCCCGACAGGCCGCGCCCCGCATTGCCGCCGATCTGTGCCAGTGCGCTGGCCACGGGGTCCGCGCCATATTCCGCTTCGAATTGGGCGGTGGTTGCTTCCACGGCGCGCTGCACGTTGTCCAACATGGCGCGGGTGTCGGCGCGGGTTGCGCCTTCGGCCATCGCGAAGTTCGCGGTGATTGACGAGCTTTCAGGCGCGCTGAAGAAGCGGAAGGTCAGGTCGCCCCGAATGAAGATCGACGCTTGGCTGGCAAGGATCACGATGGTCGCCGCAATCACCGGATAGCGCGCCTTGATCACCAGCGCCATGAACGGACGGAACAGATTATCCCGCACCCAGCGGAAGCCTTTGTTTACCTGCCGCGAGGGCCAGTCATACCAATGTTCCTTGGCGGTGTGGGTCAGTGCGTGCGCCATGTGGTGTGGCAGGATCAGGAAGCACTCGATCAGGGACGCCGCCAGCACCACGATCACCGTAAAGGGGATATCGGTGATAAGGTCTCCGAACCGTCCCCCGATCGAGGTCAGGCCGAAGAACGCGATGATCGTGGTCAGGGTGGCGGAAAAGACCGGTGGGAACATCCGCCGTGCAGCGTTCTCGGAAGCGGTGAACGGGCTTTCGCCCAACCTGCGCGCCCGGAAATCGGCGTGTTCGCCCACCACGATGGCGTCATCCACCACGATCCCCAGCGTGATGATCAGCGCAAAAAGCGAGATCATGTTGATCGTGATCCCGGACATATACATCAAGAAAACGGCGGTGGTCATGGCCACTGGAATGCCGGCCGCCACCCAGAATGCTGTGCGGGCATTCAAGAACAGAAACAGCAGAAGCAGCACCAGCCCAAGCCCCTGAAGCCCGTTTTCAGTCAGCATTTTCAGACGAGCCGAGATCAGGGCGGATCGCGTGCGCATCAGCTCGATCTCGACACCTTCGGGCAAGGTTTCCAGCATCTCGGCGCGGATTTCTTCCACGATCTCTTGCAGCTCGATCGCGTCCCCTTGGGCCGAGCGCGAGACGTTCAGCGCCATCGCCGGATCGTCGCCCACGAAATAGGACCGGTTGCGGTTCACGCCTTCGACGCGGACGGTTGCGACGTCTCCGATGGTCAGGTTCGACCCGTCGGGATTGGCGCGCAGGACCAGAGCGGCGATGTCATCCGGCGTCCGTTTGGGGTCGCCCGTGCGCACCCGTGCCGAACCCGAAGATACGTTGCCCGCCGGGTTCGTGCTGACCGCGCCGGCGATGACCTCGGCGATCTGGGCCATGGTCACATCGTTTTCGATCAGCGACAGCGAGGTGACTTCGACCACGGTTTGCGGGGCGGCGAAGCCGCGGATCGAGGTGCGGGTTACGCCGCGTTCGAACAGGCGGATCACCATTTCGTCGGCAAAGCGGCCCAGTTGTTCGATGGCGACAGGGCCCGAGATCACTACATCCGTCACGCTGTCGCGCCACACACCGCGCCGCACTTGGGGCGTGTCGGCGTCCTCGGGCAGGTCAGTGATTTCGTCCACCGCGGCCTGAATGTCATCGGCAGCCTGATTGACGTCCCAGCCGGGTTCGAACTCCATCTCGATCCGGGCGCGGCCCTCGAAGGCGCGCGAGCTGACGCTGGACACGCCGTCCACAGCCAGAAGCGAAGGCTCCATCACTTGGACGATGGCGGTGTCAACATCTTCGGCCCCGGCGCCCTGCCAACTGGTCGTGACCGTGACGCTTTCCACGATCACATCGGGGAAGAACTGCGCCCGCATTTGCGGATAGCTGGCGATGCCAAGCGCCATCAGGATCACCAACAGCAGGTTGGCGACCGTGGCGTGGCGGGTGAAATATGACAGGATGCCGGTGGCTGGGGTCATGGATCAGTTCCCCATATTTTTCTCAAGCCGCGCTAAGGTGTCAGCGGGCAGTTCGCCCTCGTCCAACTGGCGCAGGATGCGATCGCGGGCGCTTTCGGGCATCCGTGTGTTGCTTTCCACAAAGCTTTTCAACAGCGCAATTCGGGCGGGGTCCAAGGCAACCATTTCGGGCTTGGCTTCCGGGGCCAGCTTGCCATCGCGTACGGGGCGTACGCGAATGCCTTCGCCCAGAACCGGGCTGCGTTTGGTGATCGCCTCGCGCCCGTTAAGGCCTGTACCACGCACCAGAACGTCGTCCCCTTGGCGGCGGAGCAACGTCACCTGTGCGCGTTCCAAGCGGTCCTCGTCGCCCAGAAGGAGGATGCTGCCGGACGCATCCAGCGCGGTCGCGGGCAGGCGCACCACTTGGTCCAGCGGCGGCTCGGACAGTTCAACCGTCACGAAATCCCCCGGGCGCAAGCCCGGCGTGGCGTCCAGATTGGCAAAGAGCATCCGGCCCGTCTGCCCTTCGCCCACATTTGCGCTTTCGCGGTCCACCCGGCCAGTGGCGGTCAGGTCCACGCCAGTGGCTTCCAGCCGGACCGTTACCGGCAGGTCAGAAAGCGCGCCGTTGTCTGCCAGAAGCCGCGCATATTGAGCGGTCGAAACGCGGAATCCGACCTCGAGCTTGTTGGGGTCGACCAGCCGCCCCAGCTTTTCATTTGGTGCAACCAACCCACCACGCAGAACGGTTACATCTGTCAGGGTGCCTGCGAATGCGGCACGAATCTCGGTCTCGTCCAGACGGCGCTGGGCCTCGTCACGGGCAATTTCGCGACGCGACAGGGTGGCTTCGGCAGTGGCGACACGGGCTTCGGCGGTGATCACGGCTTGCCGTTTGCCCAGCACGACTTGCGCAGCGGATGCTGCCGCCAGTGCTGCGTTTTCAACGGCTGCTTCGGTGCCGACACCCCGGCCTACAAGATCGTTCTGGCGGGCCAGCGCGGCGTCGCGTAGCTCGGCCTGACGCCGGGCGTTGTCCAGGTCGTCACGCGCCAGATCCAAAGCGGCTGTCGCATCGCGCAGCTCGGCCTCGGACTGGGTCAGATCAGTTTCCGCCAGCGAAAGCGCGGCTTTGTAATCTGTGGGGTCGATGCGCAGCAAAAACGCGCCTTCGTCGACTTGTCCGCCATTCACGAAAGCCTCCGACATCTCGACCACGGTGCCCGAGGCACGGGCGCGGATGTCCAGACTGCGGCGTGTGGCCAGCTCTCCGAAGGAGGACAGGATCGGAGTGATTGTCGACGGCTCAAGCATCACAACGTTGGCCGAAAACACCCGTTCACGGCCCGAAGGGGCGGCGTTGTCGCGATCCGCGCGCGCCTTGAAGGCCGATTGCACCATCAGTCCGGCCATCGCCAAAAGGCCGATCGTGGCAGCCAGCAGGAAAAGCCCAATCAGGCTGCGTCCCAGAAATCGCATACATCTCTCCGTCTCATCCGATGCCATCCTGACGTGGCCCACAGGCCGGGGCAAGCGGCGTGTGGTCACAGGTGCGATAGCGTCGGCCTATATGATCCATACGGATCAAACGGATGAGCGGATTACTTCCGTCGCTTGTGTTCGTCCAAACGTGGAAAAATCTCGACGAAATTGCAGGGGTGGTGGCGATAGTCCAGCTGATGCACCAGAATTTCGTCCCACGCGTCCTTGCAGGCACCGGGGCTGCCGGGCAGCGCAAAGAGGTACGTGCCGTTGGCGACGCCCCCGGTGGCGCGGCTTTGCACCGCCGAGGTACCAATCTTTTTCATCGAGACGATGGTGAAGACCGTCCCGAATGCCTCGATTTCCTTTTCATAGACATCGCGATGCGCCTCGACCGAGACATCACGCCCGGTCAGGCCTGTCCCGCCGGTGGAAATCACAACGTCAATTTCGGGGTCCAACGACCACGCGCGCAGTTGGTCCGCAATCTCGCCGCGCTCGTCACGAATGATCTTGCGATCTGCCAGCAGGTGCCCGGCATCTTCCAAGCGTTTGACCAAGGTGTCGCCCGAACGATCCTCGTCCATCGAGCGGCTGTCCGAGACAGTCAATACCGCGATGCGGACGGGGATGAACTCGCGTTGGTTGTCGGCGGGGATGTGGGACATGGTGTGGCCTGTTTTAAGTGGGCTATGCGCCCTCGTTCAATTTCGCTTGGATTTCGAGAAGATCTGCCCATGCCTCGCGCTTGGCGGCGGGATTGCGCAACAGATAGGCGGGGTGGAACATGGGCATGATCGGCTTGCCCCACTGGCTGTCCCAGTTGCCGCGCAGGCGGGTGATGCCGCGCTTGCCGAGGACGGCCTGACAAGGGGTGTTGCCCATCAAAACGATCAGCTCGGGCGCGACCAGTTGCACGTGGCGTTCGAGGAAGGGGACCATCATGGCCATTTCCTCGGGCGATGGATCGCGGTTTTGCGGCGGGCGCCACGGCATGACGTTGGTGATATAGACGGCATCCTTGGACAGGGGCACATCGCGCCCCATGCCGATGGCGGCGAACATCTTGTCCAGAAGCTGGCCTGCGCGACCCACGAAGGGGCGGCCCTCGATATCCTCGTCCCGGCCCGGCGCTTCGCCGATGATCATCACGCGGGCGGCGGGGTTGCCGTCGGAAATCACCGTATTCCGCGCGCCTTTCTTCAGCTCGCAGCCGTCAAAGGCTTTCATTGCGGCTTTCAGCCCATCCAGATCCTGAGCGCCCGCAGCGGCCTGTTTGGCTAGCGCGACATAGTCGATCCTAGGCTCGGCTGGCGGAGGTGTCGGGGCGGCGCGCTTCGGCAGCTCGACCGGCGCGGATTTCTGGGCGTTGGGCGCAGGTTTTGGTGCAGGTTTCGGCTCGGCTGGCGCCAAGGCATAGCGATCCACCGGGGCGTCGGAAATTGCATCCACCGCGCCCAGCTCGATCTGCCATTCCAAAAGCGCTTTTGCGCTGTGCCAGTCTTGTGCCGATTCCATGTGCGCAGCCTAAGTGCAGCCGCAGGGAAGGTAAACGCCCCACGATTGCACCATGTGCGCACACAAGGGATAGACGAACCCCGCGCCCGAAACTATAAGCGCGTGGAACACAGGACGGAGGCCCGTATGACATTCCGCCAACGACATCTTCTGGGGATCGAACAGCTTCACCCCGAAGAGATCAAAACTGTTCTCGATCTTGCCGACAGTTATGTTGATTTGAACCGCTCTGCGCAGAAACGCTCGGATGTGCTGGCAGGACTGACGCAGATCAACATGTTCTTCGAGAACTCCACCCGCACGCAGGCCTCGTTCGAGATCGCCGGCAAGCGTCTGGGTGCGGATGTTATGAACATGGCGATGCAGGCGTCGTCCATTAAGAAGGGCGAGACGCTGATTGATACGGCGTTGACGCTGAATGCGATGCACCCGGATCTGCTGGTCGTGCGCCACCCTCATTCCGGCGCGGTAAACCTTTTGGCCGAGAAGGTGAACTGCGCCGTCTTGAACGCAGGCGATGGCAAGCACGAGCACCCGACGCAGGCACTTCTGGATGCGCTGACCATCCGGCGCGAAAAGGGCCGTCTGCACCGCCTGACCGTCGCGATCTGCGGAGACATTGCGCATAGCCGCGTTGCCCGCTCGAACCTTATCCTTCTGGGCAAGATGGAGAACCGCGTGCGTCTGGTCGGCCCGCCGACCCTGATGCCCAGCCAGATCGACCAGTTCGGGGTCGAGGTCTATGACGACATGGAAGAGGGTCTGAAAGACGCCGACGTTGTCATGATGCTGCGCCTTCAGCGCGAGCGGATGGATGGCGGCTTTATCCCCTCCGAGCGCGAGTATTATCACCGCTATGGTCTGGACGCTGAAAAGCTGGCCCACGCCAAGGATGACGCCATCGTCATGCACCCCGGCCCGATGAACCGCGGGGTCGAGATCGACGGCACCATCGCCGACGACATCAACCGATCGGTTATTCAAGAGCAGGTCGAAATGGGCGTCGCCGTACGCATGGCGGCGATGGACCTTCTGGCGCGCAACCTGAAAGCCGAACGCGAAAACCGGACCGAGGGTGTCTATGTCTGAGCAAGAGTTCGAACTGGAACCCCGTCTGGAAAGCCAGGTCAGCCCCGAGCTTGAACCGGGTGAAAAGCTGATCGACAGCTTCTCGGGCAACACGCCGACCTATGTGAAAGAGCACGTGATGCTGGCCGCGCTGGGGGCGCTCGTGATCTCGGGCGCGCTGATGGCGATGGGCAATCCGCATGCCTGGACGGGTATCATCGGGTCTGTCGCTGCGATTGCTGTGCGCGGGCTTTATGTCGCCAAGGAACAGCTGGGCTTCACGTGGCACCTGACCAACCGCCGCATGATCGGTCCGGATGGGCGCACCATTCTGCTGACCTCGATCGCCAAGGTGAACGTGATCTTCACTGCGGCTCAGTTGGTCACCCTGTCTGGCGACAAATACATGTTGAAATATCAGGCCGACGCCAAGGCCACCCAAGCCGCGATTGATCGTGCGCGAGGCGCGTAAGGAGACTGAGATGACCACTACCTTCACAAATGCCCGCCTGATCAACCCGGAAACCGGCACGGACGAGATTGGCAGCCTGACCATCGAAGGCGGTCTGATCACCGGCGTGAATGCGGGCGAGGAAGGCGATGTCATCGACTGCGGCGGCAAATGTTTGGCCCCCGGCATCGTGGATATCGGCGTGAAGATCGGCGAGCCGGGCGAGCGGCACAAGGAAAGCTTCCGCACCGCCGGGCTGGCGGCTGCGGCGGGCGGCGTGACCACGATGGTCATTCGTCCCGACACCACCCCCGCTGTGGATACGCCCGAGACATTGTCCTTCGTCACCCGCCGCGCGGGGCAGGTAACCCCTGTGAACGTGCATTCAATGGGCGCCCTGACCAAAGGCCGCGAAGGCCGCGAGATGGTCGAGATGGGCTTTATGCTGGATGCGGGCGCGATTGCGTTTACCGATTGCGACCATGTGGTGACCGACAACAAAGTCTATTCCCGCGCCATGACTTATGCCCGCTCGTTGCGTGCGCTGATCATCGGCCACCCTCAGGATCCGCAGCTGTCCAAAGGGGCAGCCGTAACCTCGGGCAAGTTTGCATCCTTGCGCGGTCTGCCCGCCGTTAGCCCTCAGGCTGAACGAATGGGGCTGGAACGTGATCTGGTGCTGGCCGAGATGACGGGCGTCGCCTATCACGCTGACAGCCTATCCACCGCGAAATCGCTGCCTGCGCTGGAACGTGCCAAGGCGGCGGGCGTTGACGTGTCGGCCGGGGTGAACATCCACCACCTGACCTTGAACGAGCTGGACGTTGGCGACTATCGCACCTTCTTCAAAGTGAAGCCGCCCTTGCGCAGCGAAGATGACCGCCTTGCGATGGTCGAGGCCGTGGCCTCGGGCCTGATCGACATCATCTCGTCCATGCACACGCCGCAGGATGAAGAAAGCAAACGCCTTCCTTTCGAGGAAGCAGCCTCGGGCGCGGTGGCGCTGGAAACCCTTCTGCCCGCCGCGATGCGTCTGGTGCATGCGGGTCTGATCGACCTGCCTACGCTCTGGCGCGCGCTGTCCTTGAACCCGGCCCGACGCTTTAACCTGCCGGGCGGAGAGTTGACTATCGGCGCCCCCGCCGATCTGGTCCTGTTCGACCCGGACGCGCCCTTCGTGCTGGACCGCTTCAAGCTGAACTCGAAATCCAAGAACACGCCGTTCGACGGCGCGCGGATGGAGGGCAAGGTGCTGGGCACATGGGTCGGCGGAGAACGTGTGTTTGGGGGCGAAGATGCCTGATCTGCTCACCTCGTTTCCGCTGCTGATTGGTGTGGCCGTCGCAGGCTATCTGCTGGGCTCGATCCCCTTTGGCATCGTTATGGCACGGCTGTTCGGTCTGGGCGATCTGCGCCAGATCGGGTCGGGCAATATCGGCGCCACCAACGTGCTGCGCACTGGGAACAAACCCGCCGCCTTCTTGACCCTGATCGGAGACGCCGGAAAAGGCGGCGCCGCCGTTCTGCTGGCCCGCGCGCTCTTTGCCGAGGACGCCGCCCAACTGGCAGGCTTCGCGGCGTTCCTTGGTCACTGTTTCCCGGTATTTTTGGGCTTCAAAGGCGGCAAAGGCGTTGCCACTTGGCTGGGCACCATGCTGGCGCTGGCCTTCCCACTGGGGCTGGCCGCTTGTGCCACATGGTTGGTTACTGCGCTGATCTTCCGCATCTCCTCGCTTGCCGCGTTGGTCGCAGCGGCGCTGTCGCCGGTCATCGCTTTGGTGTTTGGCTGGAACAGCCTTGTTCTAATTTCAGTTGCATTGGCTGCCTTGATTTTCTACCGCCACAGCGCGAATATTGCGCGCATCATCTCTGGCGAAGAGCCACGCATTGGGCGCAAGTAGCGTCCCACGTAATAAGGAATAGTCCCGATGGATTTTCAGACATCTGTTAGAACCTGCCTTCAGAAATACGTAACCTTCTCGGGCCGCGCGATCCGAAGCGAATACTGGTGGTTTTCCCTGTTCCTTGTCCTCGCGTCGATCGCTCTGGGAATTGTGGACAGCATTTTCTTTGGCTGGGAAAGCATGTTCTCGCCGCTGAGCGACCTGTTCTCGCTAGCGACCATTTTGCCAAGCCTCGCCGTCACGTCGCGCCGTTTGCATGATATCGACAAATCCGCATGGTGGATGCTGCTGATCCTTGTGCCGATCGTTGGCTGGATCGTTCTGATCTATTGGATGTGCCAGCCCGGCACCCAAGGTCCGAACCAATTCGGCAATGACCCGTTCAACGATGTCCCGGCGGATTATGATGACAGAGACTATGCCCCGTCGTCGATCCCGACTGTCGGTGACTGATCACCCGTTGATCTGAAACACCTTATCTTTCGATGTCGCGCCTTGGACCAGTTCAAGGCGCGATTTTGCGATCCCAAGCGCGTCGGCTAGCAGCTTCCCGACCGCCTTGTTAGCCTTGCCGTTCTCGGGCGCGGTGGTGGTCTGGACGCGGATTTGACCGTCGCGCAGCGTGACCGCGTTACGCGATGCTTTCGGGGTGACCCGGACAGCGATCCGCGCGCCTTCTTTCGCCAGATATGACAGCTCGCCCTTCTTCATGGGCGCAGAGTGCCGCGCGGGGCTGGACGGCGCAAGGGCCGTGGGTCACTGTGCAGGAAATGACGGAGGGCGGCATGCGCAAGACAGGGTTTTTCTGGGACGAGAAGTGCTTTTGGCATTCGGGCGGCAATTATGCGGGTACGCTGCCCGTGGGTGGGCTGGTGCAGCCTTTGGCTGCGGGCGGTCTGCCGGAAAGCCCCGAAACCAAGCGGCGCCTGAAGAACCTGATGGACGTCACCGGGCTGTCTGGCGCGTTGGACCTGCGCACTGCTGCCGTGGCGGATATCGAAACCCTCGCTCGCGTCCATCCAGCTTCATTCCTGTCCGACTTCAAAGCGGCCTCGGACACGGGCGGAGGCGAGCTGGGCCTGCGCACCCCCTTCGGCCAAGGCGGGTTCGAGATTTCGGCGTTGTCGGCAGGTCTGTCCGTCGCCGCGCTGGAAGCCGTTCTTCGGGGCGATGTCGACAACGCCTATGCCCTCTCTCGCCCGCCCGGGCATCACTGTCTGCCGGATTTCCCGAACGGGTTCTGCCTGCTGGCTAATCTGGGCATCGCGATCCGCAATGCGCAGGCCAAAGGCCTCGCCAAGCGCTTTGTCGTGCTGGATTGGGATGTGCATCACGGCAACGGGACCGAGGCGATCTTTCTGGATGATCCTGATGTGCTGACCATCTCGATTCACCAAGAACGCAACTATCCGCTGGATACCGGTGACGCGGATGTGCGGGGCGAGGGGAAAGGGCAGGGGGCCAATATGAACCTTCCGCTGCCGCCGGGCGCGGGGCATGCGACCTATCTGGAAGCGATGGAGCGGATCATCCTGCCTGCCATCCGCGCCCATGAACCCGAGGTGATCGTGGTCGCCAACGGCTATGACGCGGCGGTGATTGACCCGCTGTCCTGCATGTTGGCGACCGCCGACACATTCCGCCAGATGACCCGCATGGTGATGGCGCTGGCGGATGACATTTGCGACGGGCGTGTGATGATGGCGCATGAAGGTGGCTATTCCGAGGTCTACGTCCCCTTCTGCGGCCACGCCGTGCTGGAAGAGATGTCGGGCGCAGGCATTCACGCCCCCGATCCTCTGGCCGAGGCTTTCGCCATCCGGCAGCCCAACGCCAAGGCGGAAGCCTTCTTTTCCGATCAGCTGGCCGACCTGTCTGATTTCTTCAATGTAAAGTGACTTAACATCTTGACGTCGGGCCGCGCAGACCCGACATATCCCCCAAGCCAGCCGCGTCCCGCGGCCAAGCAAGATATTGCTCTGACCAAGGACAAAACAATGCCTGAACGCAACCAAGCGGCGCTTGATTTCCTTCTGACCCGCCGGTCCCGCCCAGCCAAGACCCTGACCGGTCCCGGCCCGGATCGCGAGACCATCAAAACCATCCTGACCGCCGCCGCCCGCACGCCGGATCACGGCAAGCTGGAGCCGTGGCGCTTTGTGGTGCTGGAAAAGCCCGCGCTTATGCGCGCGCACGCGCTTGTGGCGGAACGCGGTGCCGCGTTGGGTCTTGATGCGGCAAAGATCGAGAAAGAGCAGATCGCCTATGACCGCAGCCCCTCGGCTGTTGTCGTTGTGGCAAGCCCGGTAGACAGCGAGAAAGTGCCGGAGATCGAGCAGACCTATTCCGCAGGTGCCGTCTGTCTGGCGCTTTTGAACGCCGCCTTGGCCTCGGGCTGGGGGGCGAACTGGCTGTCTGGCTGGGCCAGCTTTGACGCAGACTTTACCCGTGCTGCCTTTGGCGTGGACAGTCACGAAAGCGTTGCAGGCATCATCCATATCGGCACCGAAACCGTTGCCCCGCCCGAACGCCCGCGCCCGGATCTGGACGCCATCACCACTTGGATTGAAAGCTAATGTTTGACGATTTCTTCCGCGCCCTCGGCCAACTTAGCGACCCGCGCTTTCGTAATGTTCTGCTGAAGGGCCTTGGCCTGACCGTCGGCCTTCTGGCCGCGATCACCATCGCGATGACATGGCTTGTGGGCTTTCTGGTTCCCGACACGCTGTCGCTACCCTTCGTGGGCGAGATCTCGTGGGTCAACGGGCTGGCGCTTTGGGCGTCGATCCTTTTGATGCTGGTGCTGTCCGTCGTCTTGATGGTGCCTGTCGCGGGTGCGTTTACTGGTCTGTTTCTGGACGAGGTCGCCGACGCGGTCGAGGCCAAGCACTATCCGCACCTGCCGCCCAACCCCGAGACGTCGCTTCTAAACGACATCCGCGAGAGCCTTGGCTTTTTCGGCGTGATTGTCGGCGTGAACCTGATCGCCCTGATCCTGTTCTTCTTCGTGGGTCCGCTGGCTCCGATCCTGTTCTACGCGGTGAACGGCTACCTTCTGGGACGAGAATACTTCACCATGGCGGCCATGCGCAGGATGCCCCGCGCAGACGCCCACGCCCTGCGCCGCCGCCATAATGCACAGATTTGGTTTGCCGGGTGCTTGTTGGCGGTGCCGCTGTCGGTGCCGCTGGTGAACCTGCTGATCCCCATTCTGGGGGCGGCAAGCTTCACGCATATGTTCCACCGCCTTGCAGGGCGCTAGAACGAAACAGGGCGCCTCGTAGGCGCCCTTTTCTTTTCTTATCAGCTGGTGTCCTCGTAGCGGTCGAACCAGTCGATATCCTCGACCCCGATCCAACCGGACATGATGATGCCAGCGATGATCGCCCAGACAATCGTCCCTACGATGGTCACGATCACAAGCGTACGCCCCAGTTTGAAGTTGGCCGGGGCTCCGGCATGGGTGCCGGGTACGATCTCGCCCTCGTCGCCTTGGGTGCGCAAACGGATCGGCAGGACCACGAACATGGTCACGAACCAGATCACCACATAAAGGACGGCGGCGGCGGTAATCGACATCAGACTTGTTCCAGTTCCACCAGAGTGCCGGTGAAGTCTTTCGGATGCAGGAACAGAACCGGCTTGCCGTGCGCGCCGATCTTCGGCTCGCCCGTACCCAGAACACGGGCGCCCGAGGCTTGCAGTTGGTCACGTGCGGCCAGAATGTCGTCAACCTCGTAACAAATGTGGTGGATGCCACCCGATGGGTTCTTTTCCAGGAAGCCAGCGATGGGCGAGTTGTCCCCCAGCGGGTAGAGCAGCTCGATCTTGGTGTTGGGAAGTTCGATGAACACAACGGTTACACCGTGGTCGGGCTCGTCCTGCGGTGCGTTCACTTTGGCACCCAGCGTGTCGCGGTATTGTGCGCTTGCGGCCTCAAGGTCCGGTACGGCGATGGCTACGTGGTTCAGGCGTCCGATCATCTTTGTCTCTCCCAATTCAAATGCTGTGCTGCTTATGCATAAGCGGCCCCCTCAGGGCAAGCGGCACTGTGCCACAGGCCGGGAATGCCGCTGCGTTTCACAGGTTAACCGGTTGTTAGGCAGTTTTGCGGCAAGCTGATTCCGAAAGGAGCATGAAGATGAGCGATGATCTGGAAGCCTTCATGATGACCCAACCGCCGACCGCCGAGCGCCCCCTGAACGGGATGACTGTTCTGGTGGTCGAAGACAGCCGCTTTGCGTCCGAGGCGATCCGCCTGTTGTGCTTGCGTTCTGGCGCGCGGATCCGGCGGGCCGACAATCTGGCCGCCGCGCATCGACATCTTCGTGTCTATCGACCCACGGTCGTTATTGTGGATATGGGTCTGCCGGACGGGTTCGGCGCGGACTTGATCGAAGAGCTTTCGGGCGATGCCATCCGCGTGCCCGTGATCCTTGGGATGAGCGGTGATGCCGGCACCCGCGATGCCGCGCTTGATGCAGGGGCGGATGGATTCCTTGAGAAGCCCGTCGAAAGCCTTGCCGCGTTTCAGCAGGCGATTCTGAGTATCTTGCCACATCAGGAAAGGTCCGTCAGTCCACGCACTCTTGTGAATGATGTGATCGCTCCGGATGCGTTGGCGCTGCAGGATGACCTGTCGCACCTGGCGCAGATCATGCGCGCGGGCGACGACGGTGCGACACAGGATTATGTCGCGCAGTTTCTGGGTGGGCTGGCGTGCTCTGCCCATGATCAGGCGCTTGCAGCTGCCGCCAAACGACTTGCTGCCGCCCGAAATGCCGGGCGATCCACGGGGGCCGACATGGCCCATGTGACGCATATTGTAGAAGACCGATTGAGGGAGCGACGGCATCTCTAAGTAGTGAATTCGGGAATTCTGGCACGAAATAAACCTCGGCCTTCCTCATTTCCGCCCCTTTTCGGGGGCACTCTAGACAATGAGGAAAGGTATTTGATTCAATTTGCGAGGTTGATATCGTGCAAAACCTGATCAAGAAATTTGCTGATGAAGAGCTGGGCAACGCCGTTGTTGACTGGACCGTATTGATTGCGGGCGCGGTCATGATGGTGACGGCTGTGGTTCTTGCGGTGGTCGAACCCAATGCGCCGGTGGGCGAGGCGACGGGCCAAATCATCGAAATGCAGTCTTTGGCAGGTTGACCTGACCTTATTGTAGTTGTTCTGCTGTTATGAGTATCGGGCGCGCTAACAAAGCGCGCCCTATTCTTTTTCTCCAATTACACGATGATCTTGGGAAGGCCGGGCGACAGGTCCAACCCGGGGAAGATGGTGTCTTCGATTTCGGATGGGGTTGCATTAAACAGCCCTTGCATTGCCGCCGCCGCATATAGGCGGATGTCAGCAGTCGGCATCAGGTCGCGGCGACCATACAGATCTTCTTCCGCCAACCCTGGCCAATCTCCGTAGATTTTGCCACCGCGCACGGCACCGCCGGCCACGATCACTGTGCCTCCGGTCCCGTGATCCGTACCCTTGCTACCGTTTTGGCGAACCGTGCGCCCGAACTCGGTCATAGCCAAGACTGTGGTCTTGCCCCAGATCGGGCCGAGTTCGGTCTTCAAGGTCATGATCGCGTCTTGCAATGTCCCAAGGGCCCGCTTGAAATTCCCCGCTTGCGCCACATGAGTGTCCCACCCCCCGATCGAGAACGACGCGATGCGTGTGTCCTGTTTCAGCATGTCGGCGGTGAACGATGCGACGCCCTTGGTGCCGCCGTGTTCCTTGGCCATCATCACGGCGTCCGACATGATGCCCGACGGGTCGTTCGGCCCATCATCAGCGTTCAGCAATAGCTCTGGACGCAGGATATCGGTCAGATTGACGGCCTCGCCCAAAGCGGCAGAGAACAGCGGGTCATTTTCGTATACCCGTGTCATTAACAGCCGGGAGGCTTCGGACAGAGGCAGGGTTACATCCGGGGACCATCCAGACGTTGCAGCAGCCCCGCTGAGAATCAGCAAATCCTCATGACCGACCGCCAGTGCGGTGCGGAACTGTGTGTCGGGCATCGTCTGGACCAATCGGTTCAGCCACCCATCCCGTATCGCGCCACCCGCGCCAATACCCGCCTCAAGAATATCCTGCCCATCGAAATGGCTGCGCTTGTCGCGATAAGGGGTCGAGACCGCTTGGCCGAAGGCCAGATCGCCCGCCGCCCAGAGATCGTACAGTTTGTCTGCCGCCGGGTGCAGTGCATGGAAATCTGTCAGTGGAAGTTTCGGGTCCGTCGACGACAGGTCCGGTCTGTGGCCCGAGAACAGGGGGTCACCCACCGGGCGCAGCAGATCAAGGCCATCCATCCCGCCGCGCAAGACGATGACTACCAGTCGAAGATCGCCCGGGGTTGCGGCCAGACTGACCGGCGTGACCAACGGGCTTGCGGCCAGCGAGCAGCCCAGAACACCAGCATTTTTCAGAAAACCGCGTCGGGACAGGGAGTTGTGTTTCGTCATGGCGTTCTCCTTCCTAGCGGCGTTGAAATTCGGGCGAGGACAGGATGATCCCGATCCCCTCCCAGCGGGTTTCGGCGGCGCGGGCTGCGAATAGGGTCGCCTCGGAGGCTTGTCCGGCAAGCGCAGTCTGCACAAAATTGCGCGGATCAGGCAGCTTGGTGTCAAAGGATGAAGGGGCCGAGACCGCCCACTGGATGCGCGCCGCAAGACCTTGTGGCGTGATCCAATGGGCGGGGTCCTCGGGCCAGCCATCGGGGCCGCTTGGGCTTTCCCACGGTTGCCCCATCAGTTTCAATGGCCCGAAGAACAGCAGATTGCGCTCGTTGGGCTTGAGGGCTGACAGCGTGTTGACCGGCACGCCCAAAGCCCGCACCGCTGATGCGATGAAATCGAAGGGCTGCTTGATCTTTGTCTGCTGGGGCACCCATGCAGCAGGATGGGTCAACAAGGTCTCATAAAGCGCCATCAGATCGCCATCGCTGTCCATGAAGCTGACGGTCAAGGCGTCTACCAGATCCGGGTCCGGGTCATCGGCGACAAAATGCGTGGCCAGTTTGCGCGCAATATGGCGCGCAGTGGCCGGGTGGCGGGCAATGTCGTCCAGCGCCTCGAAAATGTCGTCGGCCCGAGGTGCCTGCACCCCATAGGATTTTCCCAGGATGACTTCTGGCCCCGGATTACCCCTGTGTGGACGAAAAACAAAGCGGCCATCTTTCCCCAAGAAAAGCCCGGTAAGAAGATTGGCAAAGGCGCGCACATCGGTCTGGGTATAGCCCCCATCAACGCCAAGCGTGTGAAGCTCAAGTATTTCGCGCGCCAGGTTTTCATTCAAACTGCGTTTGCCCTGCGTGGCCAGCCTGCTTCCTTCCCCGGCGGAGGACAGTTGATCCAAATAGTGCAGCATCACCGGATGGGTGGTGCTGGCACGCAGCATGTCGGAAAAACGTCCGGTGACATGGGGGCGGACGACGTCTTCGGGAAAGGTCGAGGCCACGCCTCTGAACAGCTGCCCTTTGCCGACGACGGTGAAATGATCGGCCCAGAAACGCACCAGGCGCTCGCGAAACGCATCCTCGGCCGTGATGCAGCGGGCCACTGCAGCCAGAAACCACGCGTCCCGCTTGTGCCCCATCTCGCGGTATTTTTCTTTGCGAGCGGATTTAGCGGCTTTGAAGCCGGTGCCTCCTGCGCCGCGCGTTTTGCGAAGGGCTTTGTTCAGTTTCCGGATCTCTTTCAGATCACCGTATATGTCGACAAAGCCCGCGATGGGAAAGCGTTTTGCCTGCTTGTCCGGTTCCGCCAACAGGTTCAGCATCTGCTGAGCAGAGCGTGGTGGTTCGAAGCCCGGTCCCGGTCCAAACCCGAAACGGTTCTGTGCAATACGTGGGTCGAAAGACATCAAGATCTCCTGGCACCAGACTGGCGTGCACAACATGTGCAGGCAAGCCCGATTGTGCCAGGGGAATTATTGATATGCGATGACAGTGATCAGATCATTCTTGCGGAATGACCCGAAGGTGCAGTTCACGCAGCTGTTCGTTCATCGGATCGCTAGGCGCGTTCATCATCAAGTCTTCGGCGCGCTGGTTCATCGGGAACATCACCACTTCGCGGATGTTTTCCTGATCCGCCAGCAGCATCACGATACGGTCCACACCGGCAGCACAACCACCGTGGGGCGGGGCGCCGTACTGGAAGGCATTGACCAGAGCACCGAAACGCTTCTCGACCTCGTCCTTGCCGTAGCCAGCCAGTTCGAAGGCTTTGAACATGATTTCAGGCTTGTGGTTCCGGATTGCACCGGACACGAGCTCGTAGCCGTTACAGGCCAGGTCGTACTGATAGCCCAGTACGTCCAGCGGATCGCCGTTCAGCGCGTCCATACCGCCCTGCGGCATCGAGAACGGGTTGTGTTCAAAGTCGATCTTGCCGGTTTCTTCGTCGGCCTCGTAGATCGGGAAGTCCACGATCCAAGCGAAGGCAAAGCGGTCCTTGTCGGTCAGGCCCAGCTCGTCACCGATGACGGCGCGGGCGCGGCCTGCAACACCTTCAAAGGCTTTCGGCTTGCCGCCCAAGAAGAAGGCAGCGTCGCCCACGTTCAGGCCCAGCTGCTGACGGATGGCTTCGGTGCGTTCCGGGCCAATGTTTTTGGCCAGCGGACCAGCGGCTTCCATGCCACCTTCGACTTCGCCGGATTTCAGCTTGGCCTGAGCCTCTTTCACCGAAATGCCCAGTTCTTGTGCGACGCCATCGGCGGTCTTCTCGCGCCAGAAGATATAGCCCATGCCGGGCAGGCCTTCTTGCTGTGCGAATTTGTTCATGCGGTCGCAGAACTTGCGCGAGCCGCCTTTCGGGGCGGGGATGGCGCGAATTTCGGTGCCTTCGTTTTCCAGCAGCTTGGCGAAGATCGCAAAGCCCGAGCCACGGAAGTGATCCGAGACGATCTGCATTTTGATCGGGTTGCGCAGGTCCGGCTTGTCGGTGCCATACCACAGCGCCGCGTCCTTATAGGAAATCTGCGGCCAGTCCTGATCGACCTTGCGGCCACCGCCGAATTCCTCGAACACGCCTTTCAGAACCGGCTCGATCGTGTCGAACACGTCCTGCTGCTCGACAAAGGACATCTCCATGTCCAGCTGATAGAAATCGGTCGGCGAACGGTCAGCGCGCGGGTCTTCGTCACGGAAGCACGGCGCGATCTGGAAATATTTGTCGAAGCCAGCAACCATCATCAGCTGTTTGAACTGCTGAGGGGCCTGCGGCAGGGCATAGAACTTGCCCGGGTGCAGGCGCGACGGCACCAGGAAGTCACGCGCGCCTTCAGGCGACGAGGCGGTGATGATCGGCGTCTGGTATTCGCGGAAGTTCGCATCCCACATACGCTTGCGCATCGAGGCCACAACGTCCGAGCGCAGCTTCATGTTTTCCTGCATCGCCTCGCGGCGCAGGTCCAGATAGCGGTATTTCAGGCGGGTCTCTTCCGGGTATTCCTGATCGCCAAAGACAATCAGCGGCAGCTCGCCCGCGTCGCCCAGCACTTCAAGGTCACGGACGAAGACTTCGACTTCACCGGTCGGGATCTTGTCGTTCACCAGATCTGCGTCGCGTGCCTTCACGTTGCCGTCAATGCGGATACACCATTCCGAGCGCACCTTCTCCATCTCGGCGAAGACGGGGCTGTCGGGGTCGCACAGAACCTGCGTCACGCCATAGTGGTCGCGCAGGTCGATGAACAGGATGCCGCCATGGTCGCGGACACGATGGACCCAGCCCGACAGGCGGACGGTCTCACCGACGTTGGATTTGTTCAGTTCAGCACAGGTGTGGCTGCGATAGGCGTGCATGTCAGGCTCCCACGAGCGGATTTAAGTCTCGGGCCGATACACCTGCCTTGGCGGGCAAAGTCAAGCCGCAGCGGCACCAATGGCGCAAAAGAGCCGCCACAAGGTGCAATTTTCTTGGAGTCAGCTTCGGCGCTGGCTAGAAAAAACCAATTGGCCCACTCTGGCGGCTGGGCAGTAGGTTTCGAGGCAAAGACCGAATGGTCGGGCAATTTGATCACGCAGTTATATCCCCCGAGACGCGCCAACCTGAAAGGCTGGCCCGATGACGGATCGGATGGACAGGGTCTTGGGCGTCGTCGTTCTTGCCGGTTTCGTCGCCTTGGCGGTTCGCAGTTATTGGGGCAACTGGCCGGTGGATCTGTCGGCGCTTTATTTCGCAGCCTATTTCTTTGACGCCGGGGCGCATGATCTGGTTTACGCCCCGGATGGTCAGGCATTCTGGGATCAGGCCCATCCCGAGTGGCGCGAACTGGCGCGGGCGCAGGGGTATGAGGCGAACCTGTTGCCGGCCTATGTCTATCCGCCGCTTTGGGCTGCGGTTCTGGGGCCGTGGGCCGGCGCCGTGTCCTTTGCAAGCTTCGCGAACAGCTGTCTGATCGCTTTTCTAGGGGCGATCATCGGCATGATTTTCATGGCGTATGAAATGGCCTGCCGGATCGCATCTGCTGCCCACACGCGTATGATTCCCTTCGCTACCTTTTGCCTGATCGGAGCCATTCTGGCCGGATACACCTCGTTTGGTTCGCTTTCCTTTCAGTTGGGGCAGCCGCAGATCCTGGTCTCGTTCCTTTTGATGCTTTGCCTGTACCTGCTCGGCCTTGGCAAAGACATCCCGGCGGGATCCGTGCTGGCATTGGCGGCGGCGATCAAACTGATGCCCGCGATGCTGGTAGTGCTGTTCGTTATGGAAAATCGCTGGCGCGCGCTGGGTGCATTCGTGCTGGCGGGGGCATTGTTGGCCGGTCTTTCGGTGATCGTCGCAGGGTGGCCGATGCATCAGGCCTTGCTAGAGCGGGTCGGGCATCTGTCGACACAGATCTCGATCAGTCGGTTGGGGATCGGGATGGAAACGGTACTCTATCATATCGGGCAAGCGGCGACGGGTGACGTTCAGTGGCAGATCGAACGTCCTGAATTAATAGGGAAACCCGTTTGGCTGGGCATCGCTGCCCGCGCCATTCTGATCGTCGGAATGCTTGCCATCTGGTTCTGCACGCGCGCCGTATTGCCGCCGATCCGACTGTGGGTCCGGTTTACGCTGCTTTTTCTGTTGGTCGTGACAACCGCATCGCTATCGTGGCTTCACTATCTGATATTGCCCGCGCTGTTGGCGTTGATCTCGCTTGGTCTTTCGCCAAGCCCCCGCGTGCGCCTTGTTTTGCTGGGCGGCGCGGTTCTTACCAGCCTGCCGGTCTACTTGTGGCTGCTGGGTACACCGCTTGCGGGCTACGGCGAGGTCTATCTGCATCTGGCCCTGATCGCAGCCGTGGCGCTTGCCCTTTTGCTGACGGCGCGAAATCATCGTGGTTGAAACAGCAAACAGGGCTTGCAGAAACCCTGCTGGTGTCTATAACCCACGACAATTTGCGCGCGGTTGGGATTCCCGCGCGCGTTCAGTCTGCCGATGGGGGATACCATGCCAAAAAGAACCGATATCAACTCGATCATGATCATCGGCGCGGGGCCCATCATTATTGGGCAGGCCTGCGAGTTTGACTACTCGGGTGCACAAGCCTGTAAGGCGCTGCGCGAAGAAGGCTACCGTGTCATTCTGGTGAACTCGAACCCGGCGACGATTATGACCGATCCGGGTCTGGCCGACGCCACTTACATCGAGCCGATCACCGCAGAAGTCGTCGCCAAGATCATCGAGAAAGAGCGCCCCGATGCGCTGTTGCCGACCATGGGCGGTCAGACCGGTCTGAACACCGCGCTGGAGCTGGACGATCTGGGCGTTCTGGACAAGTTCAACGTGGAACTGATCGGCGCCAAGCGCGACGCCATCGAGATGGCCGAAGACCGCAAATTGTTCCGCGAAGCGATGGACCGTCTGGGCATCGAGAACCCGCGCGCGACCATCGTGACCGCACCGACCAATGAAAAGGGTCAAGCTGATCTGGACGCTGGCGTGAAGACGGCGCTGGAGACGCTGGACGACATCGGTCTGCCCGCGATCATCCGCCCCGCCTTTACCTTGGGCGGCACCGGCGGTGGTGTGGCGTATAACCGCGAAGAATACGAACATTACTGCCGCACTGGCATGGATGCCTCGCCGGTGAACCAGATCCTTGTGGATGAAAGCCTGCTGGGTTGGAAAGAATACGAGATGGAGGTCGTGCGCGACACTGCCGACAACGCCATCATCGTCTGCTCGATCGAAAACGTGGACCCGATGGGTGTGCACACGGGCGACTCGATCACCGTCGCGCCCGCGCTGACGCTGACCGACAAGGAATACCAGCTGATGCGCACGCACTCGATCAACGTGCTGCGTGAGATCGGCGTGGAAACCGGCGGGTCGAACGTACAGTGGGCTGTGAACCCGGCTGATGGCCGCATGGTCGTGATTGAGATGAACCCGCGCGTGTCGCGGTCTTCGGCGCTGGCCTCCAAGGCCACGGGTTTCCCGATCGCCAAGATCGCTGCGAAGCTGGCTGTTGGCTATACGCTGGACGAGCTGGACAACGACATCACCAAGGTCACGCCTGCCTCGTTCGAGCCGACCATCGACTATGTCGTCACCAAGATTCCGAAATTCGCCTTCGAGAAGTTCCCCGGCTCCAAGCCCGAACTGACCACCGCGATGAAATCCGTGGGCGAGGCCATGTCGATCGGCCGCACCATCCACGAATCGATGCAGAAGGCGCTGGCGTCGATGGAATCGGGCCTGACCGGCTTTGACGAGGTCGAAATCGAAGGTGCGCCGGAAGAGGCTGCCATCGTCAAAGCGATTTCCGAGCAGCGTCCCGACCGCATCCTGAAGATTGCGCAAGCCATGCGCCTTGGCATGTCGAACTCCGACATCCAGCGCGTGACCGCGTTTGACCCGTGGTTCCTGGATCGCATCCGCGAGATCGTGGATGTCGAAAACGAAGTGCGTGAAAACGGCCTGCCGCTGACCGCTGAAGGTCTGCGCAAGCTGAAGATGATGGGCTTTACCGATGCACGCCTGGCCAAGCTGTCGGGCCGCACCGAAAAAGACGTGCGCGACGTACGCCGGAACGTGGGCGTGAACGCTGTGTTCAAGCGCATCGACACCTGCGCGGCGGAATTCGAAGCGCAAACGCCCTACATGTACTCGACCTATGAAGCCCCGATGATGGGCGAGGTTGAATGCGAGGCCCGCCCGTCCGACCGCAAAAAGGTCGTCATTCTGGGCGGTGGCCCGAACCGTATCGGGCAGGGGATCGAATTCGACTACTGCTGCTGTCACGCCTGTTTCGCGCTGACCGAACGCGGGTACGAGACCATCATGATCAACTGTAACCCCGAAACCGTGTCGACCGACTATGACACCTCGGATCGTCTGTATTTCGAACCGCTGACCTTTGAACACGTGATGGAAATCCTACGTGTCGAGCTGGACAACGGCACGCTGCATGGCGTGATCGTGCAGTTCGGTGGTCAGACTCCGCTGAAACTGGCCAATGCGCTGGAAGCCGAAGGTATTCCGATCCTGGGCACCACCCCGGACGCCATCGACTTGGCCGAAGACCGCGAGCGGTTCCAGGATCTGGTCAACAAGCTGGGCCTGAAACAGCCGAAGAACGGCATCGCCTCGACCGATGAACAGGCGCTTGAAATTGCCGAGGACATTGGCTTCCCGCTGGTGATCCGCCCGTCCTACGTACTTGGTGGCCGCGCGATGGAGATCGTCCGCGACATGGGCCAGCTGAAACGCTACATCGCCGAAGCTGTTGTGGTGTCGGGCGACAGCCCGGTGCTGCTGGACAGCTATCTGTCCGGCGCAATCGAGGTTGATGTCGATGCGCTGTCCGATGGCGAGGACGTACACGTCGCAGGCATCATGCAGCACATTGAAGAAGCCGGCGTCCACTCGGGCGATTCGGGGTGTTCGCTGCCGCCCTACAGCCTGTCGGAAGACATCATCGAAGAGCTGCGCCGCCAGTCGCGCGAGCTTGCGCTGGCCCTGAACGTGGTTGGCCTGATGAACGTGCAGTTCGCCGTGAAAGATGGCGAGATCTATCTGATCGAAGTGAACCCGCGTGCCTCGCGGACCGTGCCTTTCGTGGCCAAGGCGGTTTTGTCGCCCATCGCCTCGATCGCGGCGCGCGTCATGGCGGGCGAGAAGCTGGACGCGTTCGATCTGGTTGATCCCAACATCGACACCTATGCGGTGAAAGAGGCCGTTCTGCCCTTCGCCCGCTTCCCCGGCGTCGACACGATCCTTGGCCCGGAAATGCGCTCGACCGGCGAGGTTATGGGCGCGGACAAGGACTTTGCGATGGCCTTCCTGAAGGCACAGCTGGGCGCAGGCACCATGCTGCCGACCGAAGGCACCGTGTTCCTGTCGATCAAGGATGGCGACAAGACCGCGCAACTGGTCGAGACCGCCCAGATGCTGATCGAGCAGGGCTTCCGCATTATCGCGACTTCGGGCACGGCCAAGTTCCTGGCTGAAAACGCGGTCGAGGCTGATGTTGTGGCGAAAGCCTATGAGCCGGGCCGCATGATCATCGACATCATGAAAGATGGCGAAGTGCATCTGGTCATGAACACGACCGAGGGCGCGCAGTCCGTCAGCGACAGCCGCGAGATGCGCAACGTCGCCCTGATGGACAAGATCCCCTATTTCACCACGCTGGCAGGCAGCCATGCCGCCGCCCGCGCGATGAAGGTCCGCGGTGAACGCGAGATCACGGTCAAGGCGCTACAAGAGGCGTAAGCCCACCAGACAAGACAGAGCAAAGGGCGCGGCAATTCCGCGCCCTTTTTCGTGGTTTGGCGAAAATCTCGTTTGATATGGGCGGGCTGTGCTATGCTTTCCCCAACAAGAAGGAGAGCAGTGATGAAACCCCTTGCCCCCATGGTCTTGCCCGTCGCGGTTGTCGGTCTGTTGTCCGGATGTCAGCTGATGCAGCCATCCACGACGCCCACCACCAACGTCACGGACCTGCCGTTGATGGGTGGATATCGCGACCCGGCGGATGAATGCGAAAAGCTGGGCGAGAACGAACTGACCATCAACTATCTGGACCACACGGCCACACTGGTCGGTTGCCCAGCAGACTATGAAGGTCTGGGCGTGTTCCAAGTGGACACCGGCGGCGTCGAGGTCGCGCGGATCGATGGCTGGGTTCTGTTCAGCGTCCCAAGCGGGATCTAACCGTAAAGCTGCTGCGCCTGGCTGAATGACATCAGTTTCTTGCTTTTCTCATCCCACAGATGCAGTCGCGCACTGGCCAGACTTTCACGGATCGTCATCCGGTTGATCGTCGCCAGATATTCGTTTTCCTTCAGGACTTCTGTCAGGCGATAGAACGGGATGCGGCTGTGTAGGTGATGCACGTGGTGGATGCCGATATTCGCGCTGAACCACTGCAGGATGGCGGGCATTACGTAGTGCGAGCTGCCATGCAACGCCGCATCGTGCAGCTGCCAGTCTTCCTCGGCCTTCCAGTGTGTCTCTTCAAACTGGTGCTGGATATAGAACAACCACATACCTGCGGTGGCGGCCAGAAGCGTGGTGGGTAGGAAGATCAGAAGGACAGGCATCAGCCCACCAAAATACCAGATCAAAACAAGCGCTGCGACGATGACGAGGTTTGTTCCCATGGCGCTGATCCAGTATTTCGCGGCGTTCATCAAGCCGAAAGGCAGACGATTTTGCAGCAGGAACAGATAGCCGGGTGCAAAGCCGAACAGCGTGATGGGGTTGCGATACACCCGGTACTGAAACTTCCGTAGTGGCGACAGCGCTTTGTACTCGGCGACGGTCAGGGTCATGATGTCCCCAATCCCGCGCTTGCCCAGATTGCCGGCGGAGTTGTGGTGGATCGAATGCGTGCGTTTCCAGACGTCGTAAGGCGTCAGGGTGACGACCCCGATCGCCCGGCCAACCCAATCGCTGACGGTCCGGCTTTTGAAGACCGAACCATGTCCACAGTCATGCTGGATGGCAAACAGGCGCAACAGGAATGCCGCGTTGAAAAGCGCAATGCCCAGGCTCAGCCATGGGCTGATCGACAGGCAATACCACGCGAGCGCCCAGAGCAGCAGAAACGGAACCGCGCTGACGACCAGCTCGAACGAGCTGCGTAGCGTGCTGGGTTCGCGATACTTGGCCAGCGTTCTGACCCAATCGCGGGCGGTAAGGTCTTCGTCTTGCGGGAGCGGAATGCTTGAGAGCTCTGTCATTGGCCTGCTTTTGTGGTGTCAGGCCATTCGGATAGACTATCGCGTCAACATATCAAGCGAATTCTGGAATATGTGGGGAACTCTCGTTTTGCGAGAGTGCGCCAAAGTTCAGGCGCTCAGCCCAATCGGGTCGATCCGATAGACGCCGTTAATCCGCCATTTGCCATCGATAACGATCATTTCGTATGCGAACCAATGGTCCTTGCCGGACTGATCCTGAATGCGCAGACGTTGAAGCGTATAGCTGCCATTGGTGATCTGATCGACATACTCCACCTCGGACGGGTTCTGCACCATGGGATAGCCATTCTGCACCATTAGGCCGAAGTTTTCGGGCGTGCCGAACAGGTTCTGAATATTAGGCGAGGCATAGGAAAATGCCGTGTCCGCATCCTGCGCCCCGAACGCGTCGATCTGGGACGAGATCACATCCTCGATGCTTTGGTCTTGTGCATAGACTGGGGTCAGCATCAACGCCAAGCCCAGCAGAAGAGATGTTGGAAACCTCATGTGTATCACCTCCTTTACGAAGACGAATACGGAGCGAGCTGCGGTTTGGATCAGTTGCAGGAATAGATGCCGCGCGCGACGGTGGCTTTCCAATCCGGGCCCAATACCTCGCGGGCGTCGATCGCAGTCTTGTAGCCGCGGTCGCGTGGCTTGAACATCTGGACATACATCATAGCCTCATGCGCGCCAGTCATAACAACCCGCTGGTTGCCGAAATAGGTGACATTGCCATTGGCCGAGGGGCTGGATGTGTCGGCGGTGGCATAGGGGTTCGCATGGGTTGGACCCGTCACGGATGCGCGGGTGCTGTTGGCCACGGTGTTACGGAGGATCTGGAACCGGTCATAGCCACGGCGCAGCGTCTCAACCGCCGCCAGCTCCTGCTCGACCCGGGCGGCTGCCATTGGACCACAGGCAGTCGCGGTGGATGTCCTGAGCATAAACTGACTTTCCAGGCCACTGTTCGATTGGCACCCCGCCAAAGCGGCCAAGCTAAGGGCCAATGCCATTCCGATACGTCGCTTCATGTGGAAATGCCTCCGGTTGGTTCGGCCACAATCTAGCCGAGGTGGTGGTAGGGGCAACCCTTGGTTTATGACGTGAGCTGCCCCCACAGATCATATTCCCCCGCCTCATCCACTTCGACGGACACGATATCCCCGACCGAAAGCCCCTCGGTGCCGTCGTCGATGAACAGGTTGCCGTCGATCTCGGGCGCGTCGGCTTTGGTGCGGCAGGTGGCGATGCCGTCTTCGTCGATGTCGTCGACGATCACGTCCATCATCTGTCCGACTTTCGCGGCCAGTTTGGCTTCGGAAATCGCCTGCGCTTTCTCCATGAAACGGTCCCAGCGGTCTTGTTTGACCTCGGCGGGGACGTGGTCGGGCAGGTCGTTGGAGCGTGCGCCATCGACGTTTTCGTATTGGAAGCAGCCGACGCGATCCAATTGGGCCTCGTCCATCCAGTCCAGAAGGGTCTGAAATTCTTCTTCGGTCTCGCCGGGGTAGCCGACGATGAAGGTCGAGCGCAGGGTGATGTCCGGGCAGTCCGCGCGCCACGCGGCGATCTCGTCCAGCGTTTTGGATGCTGCTGCCGGGCGGGCCATGCGTTTCAACGTGTCCGGGTGGGCGTGCTGGAAGGGGATGTCCAGATAGGGCAGGATCAGCCCCTCGGCCATCAGCGGGATCAGATTGCGCACATGCGGGTAGGGATAGACATAGTGCAGGCGCACCCACAGGTCTTTACCCGCACCCAGCGCGCCAAGGTCACGCGCCAGATCGGTGATGTGGGCGCGGTGGCCGCGTTCTTCCGCGTGCTTGATGTCGACGCCATAGGCCGAGGTATCTTGGCTGATCACCAGCAGTTCTTTCACGCCCGCATCCACCAGTTTCCCGGCCTCGCGGACGACCGCATGGGCCGGGCGGCTGGCCAGTTTCCCGCGCATGTCGGGGATGATGCAGAACTTGCACTTGTGGTTACAGCCTTCCGAGATCTTCAGATAGCTGTAATGGCGCGGGGTCAGGCTGACGCCGGTGGCGGGCAGCAGGTCGATGAACGGGTCGGGGCTGGGCGGCACGGCGCCGTGCACGGCGTCCAGCACCTGCTCGTATTGATGCGGGCCGGTGACGGCCAAGACGCTGGGATGGGTGCCGCGGATGTAATCCTCTTCCGCGCCCAGACAGCCGGTGACGATCACCTTGCCGTTTTCATTCAGGGCTTCTCCGATCGCTTCAAGGCTTTCGGCCTTCGCTGAATCAAGAAACCCGCAGGTGTTTACGATGACTGCATCGGCACCGGAGTAGTCGGGGCTGATCGCATAGCCCTCGGCGCGTAGGCGGGTCAGGATGCGTTCGCTGTCGACCAGCGCCTTTGGGCAGCCAAGGCTGACCATGCCCACGGTGGGCTGACCCGCGCGGGCGGGCTCGGAAAAGCGGGCCTTGGGGGCAAGGTCGGGACGCAGGTTGGGCGGATTTACAGGATCAGTCATGGCGGGCCGTATAGCTAAAGCTGTGCGCGATGGGAAGGGCGCGGGGGTGGAATGCAAAAGCGCGCCCGGTGGGACGCGCTTTCGAAAAACTGTGTCGCGGTCGCTTACCGTTTGCGGTCGCGGCGCGAGGACATCGGTTGGAACGCCACGCCCACATGCGCCTCGCAATAGGGTTTGCCTTGCTGGACGCCCAGACCGCAGAACCAGAAGTCATCGGTGGCCGGGTCGCCCACAGGCCATTTGCAAGTCTTCTCGGTCAGTTCCATCAGGTTCAGACGCTTGGCGCCTTTTTCCACTTCGCTAACTTTGGCCAGGGCCTCGGGGCTGATTTCGTTGGCCGAAGGCTGCGGGGGCAGGGGTTGGCCTGCCGGAATGATCGCCTTGCGCGCGGGCGTTGCTGGTTTGGCGTCCGCCACTGGCGCCTCTTCGGCTTTCGGCGCAGGTTCAGCGGCTTTCTTCGGGGCAGCCTTGGGCTTGGCCGCTACCTTAGGCTTGGCGGCTGTCTTGGCCGTTGCCTTGTCGCCAGCAGGGGCTTTGCTGCCACCGCTCGAGCGGTTGGATAGGCCCAGACGATGCACCTTGCCGATGACCGCATTGCGGGTCACACCACCAAGTTCCTTCGCGATGACCGAGGCCGATTGACCCTCGCCCCACATCTTCTTCAGGATTTCTACGCGCTCGTCGGTCCAGGACATGCTTTCTTCCCGTCTGCTTGGGGGCGGCCGTTCTCGGTCAGGCCCCTTTGAATTCACAAGGCCCTATACTAGTCACCCACGCGGCGGATACAAGCCAAGAAGCCGCTTTACTTGGCCTGTCGTCCTTCGCGCCACGCCAGAATGGCACCACCCGCCACGATAATCCCCGCTCCAAGCGCGCTGAGCCACCCGGGCGCCACGCCAAACAGGCCAAAGTCATAGAGGGCGGCGAAGATCAGTGTTGCATACGAGAACGGCACGACAAAGCTGGCATCGGCGCGCCGGATCGCCTGCACATAGCACGCCTGCGCCGCGGCCATCATGAAGCCAAGCGCTGCCAGCACGCCCCATTGCGCGGGCGTGGGCGCTTGCCACACGAACAGCACCGCGCACGTGGCGATGGTCAGACCGAAGGCGTTGTTGATGACAAGGATCTGCAAGGGCGCTTCGCGCCCGGCCAACCGTTTGATGAAGATGGTCTCGAGCCCTAGTAGCGCTGCCGCCCCGAGGGCTAGAAACGCCGCAGGGTCAAAGCTGCTGGCGCCCGGGCGGATCAGGATCAGCGCGCCCGTCAACGCCATGGCCACAGACAGCCAGCGCCACGGGCCGACACGTTCACCCAGCAGTGGGATGGCCAGCAGCATCGCGAAGACCGGATTCAGGAACGAAATCGCAGTGGCATCCGCCAACGGGATCAGCGTGGCGGCGGCAAACATCAAGGTCACGCCCACAAATCCGGCGGCAGACCGCGCGGCATGAAGTTTCATGTTCGGGCGCGTGATGCGCAACCGGCGAAACAACGCGAAGCTGCCAATCGCCAGAAACGCAAAGGTAAACCGTCCGTGCGTGATCTGGACCGGGTGCAGCGGATCGCCCAACAGATCTTTCCCCGCCAGCTTCGCCATCAGCGTCGTGCCCGCGATGAACACGGTGGCCACCAGCATGAAGCCGACGGCAGCGAGGGGAGCGTTGCGCGTTTCCATCCTTCTCTCCTACGCATAGGTATCTGGTTTGAAAAGGCTGGACAGCACGGGTGCGATCCCCTATCCCGCCCCCATGATCAAACGCCTGCATATCGCTGAAACCCGACGCCGACGCACCCGCGCCTGACGTCCCGTTCGTTTGATCCTGCGCTCCGTTTGCGCAAACCCCTCAGAAACCCTCTGGAAAATGTTGACTTGAAGCCCGCCATCCGGCACGCAAAGGCTTCTTTTTTGTAAAGGATACGACCATGATCCCGTCGCTTCTGCCGACCTATAACCGTGTAGACCTTGCTTTCGAGCGCGGTCAGGGCAGCTGGCTTGTTACGGATGGGGGCGAGCGATATTTGGATCTGGGCGCGGGCATCGCGGTGAATGCGCTGGGCCATGCCCATCCTGCGCTGGTTCAGGTTCTGGCCGAACAGGGTGCGAAGCTTTGGCATGTGTCGAACCTTTACAAGATCCCGCAGCAACAGAGGCTGGCGGATCAGCTGGTCGATCTGACCTTTGCGGACACAGTGTTCTTTACGAACTCGGGCACGGAAGCCTGTGAACTCGCCGTGAAAATGGCGCGGAAGTACTGGTCTGACAAAGGCGAGGAGCGCGCGCGGATCATCGGTTTTGACGGTTCGTTCCATGGCCGGTCGTCCGCAGGCATTGCCGCTGCAGGTGGCGAAAAGCTGACCGCAGGTTTCGGCCCGCTTCTGCCGGGCTTCACGCATCTGCCGTTCGGTGACCTTGATGGTCTGACCAATGAACTGGCCGAGGGCGACGTGGCCGCCGTGATCATCGAACCCGTACAGGGCGAGGGCGGCATTCGCCCCGTGCCGGATGACGAGCTGAAAGCTATCCGTGCCGCTTGTGACGATGCGGGCGCTTTGTTGATCTTTGACGAAGTACAGTGCGGCATGGGCCGGACCGGTAAGCTGTTCGCGCACGAGTTCTCGGGCGTCACGCCGGACATCATGATGGTTGCCAAAGGCATCGGCGGGGGCTTCCCGCTGGGCGCTGTTTTGGCGACCGAAGATGCGGCAAGCGGCATGGTCGCTGGCACCCACGGATCCACCTATGGCGGCAACCCTCTGGCCTGTGCGGTCGGCTCGAAAGTGACCGAGATCGTCGCCGATCCTGCGTTCCTTGCCGAGGTCAGCCGCAAGGCAGGTCTGTTCCGCCAGAAGCTGGAAGGCCTTGTGGCCGAGCACCCTGCTGTATTCGAAGAAGTGCGCGGGTCGGGCTTGATGCTGGGCCTGAAATGCAAGGCGACCAATATGGACGTGCTGGCGAAATGCTATGACGCGCAGTTGCTGTGCGTGCCCGCGGGCGACAACGTGCTGCGCATCCTGCCCGCACTGACCATCGAAGACGAAGACATCTCGCAGGCGGTCACCCGCCTTGAAACCGCTGCCAAGGCCGTGGAGGGCCAGAGCACATGACACATTTCCTTGACATTAACGCCACCGATACGAGCGACCTGAAAAACATCATCTCGGAAGCACACCGGATCAAAGCCGCGCGCGCAGGTCGCCCCAAGGGTGCATTGGACGACGAAAAGCCGCTCGACGGTCATATGGTTGCGCTGATTTTTGAAAAGCCCTCGACCCGGACCCGCGTCAGCTTTGACGTGGGTGTGCGCCAGATGGGTGGGCAAACCATGGTTCTGTCCGGCTCGGAAATGCAGCTGGGCCACGGCGAAACCGTTGCGGATACTGCGAAGGTTCTGTCGCGCTATGTCGACATGATCATGATCCGGACCTTTGAAGAGGCGACGCTGCTTGAGATGGCGGAATACGCTGACGTGCCGGTGATCAACGGGCTGACCAACCGCTCGCACCCCTGCCAGATCATGGCCGACATCCTGACCTATGAAGAACATCGCGGCTCGATCGAGGGTAAGAAAGTGGTCTGGGCCGGCGACGGCAACAATGTCTGCGCGTCTTTCCTGCATGCCGCGGGCCAGTTCGGGTTCGACCTGACCTTCACCGGGCCGGAATCGCTGGATCCGGAAATGGGTTTTGTCGAAGAAGCGCGCGCCAAAGGCGTGAATGTCGAGATTGTGCGCGATCCGGTGAAAGCCGTGGAAGGTGCCGACCTTCTGGTTGCGGACACGTGGGTCTCGATGCACGACGCGCCGTCCGCTCGTGAACGTCGCCACAACCTGCTGCGCCCCTATCAGATCAATGACGAGCTGATGGCGCACGCCAAACCCGACGCGCTGTTCATGCACTGCCTGCCCGCGCACCGGGAAGAAGAAGTCACGAACTCGGTCATGGATGGTCCGCAATCGGTGATCTTCGACGAAGCCGAGAACCGGCTTCACGCGCAGAAGGCCGTGATGCGCTGGTGCTTGGGGAAGTAAATAGAGTAATTTTGGGACCGTCTTCGGGCGAACTACTGGGAAGGATCGAGAGTGTTTGAGGAACTAGCCAGTTTAGTTTCGGCCTTGGTTCTGGCTTGTTTGGTTCGTCGCAATCGGTGTTTCAGGTCACTTTGCTTACGTTAAGCTGGCAAGCAAACGCTATGAGATGTTGGCTCGAAACGTCTCTCGGTGGGCCTTTTGGCTATCGGTTTCGGCGCTTATAATACTGCGGATAATCATAGCTTACTTCATGATCGTGCTAAGTCTGCACTATGGCTAAGATGTGAAACCTTCGCAGTTTTTATATTTGCCATAGAATAGGGCGCCTCAACGGGCGCCCTTATTCGTTTCTATGTTTCCGTTGATCACGCCACGAGGGCGTTCAGCAGATAGAAGATCACTGCCGACATTGTCGCTGCGGCGGGTACTGTGATCACCCATGCTGCCACGATGGTCATGAAGTGCGAGCGGCGTACCAGCTTGCGGCGGCGGCGTTCTTCCGGTGGCACGCGTTTCACTTCGGGGCGTGCGGCCATGGATTTGCGCAGGCGGCGCTCCATGTGGAATTCGCGATAGAAGCCGACGCCAAAGACGCCGCCCACAGCAATGTGGGTCGAGCTGACGGGCAGGCCCAGCCAGCTGGCGACGATCACGGTGATCGCTGCCGAAAGCGCAACGCAATAGGCGCGCATCGGGTTCAGTTTGGTAATCTGGCTGCCCACCATCCGGATCAGTTTCGGGCCGAACAGCATCAGGCCAAAGCTGATCCCGAACGCACCAATGACCATGACCCATGTGGGGATTGAAACCTTGGCGGCGAAGTCGCCCACGCTTTCTACGTGCACGATGGCGGCCAGCGGACCGACAGCGTTTGCCACGTCGTTGGCGCCGTGCGCGAAGGACAGCAGGGCTGCCGAGAAAATCAGCGGCAGGGCAAAGAGTGTCTTCAGCGATTTGGTGCGGTTCTCAAGCCCTTCAGCCTGACGGGCGATGAGCGGCGCGGTAACGACGTAAGCGACGGCCCCAACTGCCGCGCCAATCAAAAGTGCTGTGCCGAGGTCGATCTTGACGACCCGCTTCAGGCCTTTGATCGACAGATATGCACCAAAAGCAGCGGCCATGATCCCGATCAGGATCGGCACCCAGCGTTTGGCAGCGGCGATCTTGTCTTCCTGATAAACAATCTTGTGTTTGATCAGGGCCAGGAACATGGCGGCAACGACGCCCCCCAAAACCGGCGAGATCACCCAGCTTGCAGCGATCTTGCCCATGGTGGGCCAGCTGACCGCGGCAAATCCCGCGGCTGCGATGCCCGCGCCCATGACGCCGCCCACAACCGAGTGTGTGGTCGATACAGGCGCGCCAACCCACGTGGCAAGGTTTACCCACATCGCCGACGAAATCAGCGCAGCCATCATCGCCCAGACAAATGTGCGCGAGTGCTCAAAGCCTGACGGATCAATGATTCCCTTCGAAATGGTCGACACAACGTCACCACCTGCCAGCAGCGCGCCAGCGCTTTCAAACAGCGCAGCAATCACGATGGCGCCACCCATTGTCAGCGCGTTTGCACCTACCGCAGGCCCCATGTTGTTTGCTACGTCGTTTGCGCCGATGTTCAGCGCCATATAGGCGCCGAAGGCGGCGGCGATCACGACAACCAGCGATGTGGGGGTCTGACCAAAGAACACAGCCGCACCCAGGGCAGCAATCACGATGAACGCCAAAGCCACGCCCATGCCGACCAGCGGACGCGCCACCAGTTGGGTTGCATATTCCACCTGGGTGATCTTGTTCAGGTCCTTGTCCAGTGTCTTCCACTGGTTGCCGCTATTCTCGCCGCTCATGTCCCATCCTCGCAAGCTGCTTGTCACACGGTCGTTACACGACCGTCACAATTCAGCGCCCGCGCTAGCTTGTCAGGCCAACGATTGCAACAGATTCTGTGATGGAAATGCCATGTGGCGTAGGGAAATTAGAAATCGCGCAACAGTTTGCGCAAACCTTTTTCCTGGACCATTCCGGCAGCCTCTTCGGGCGACACCCACGCACGGGTGCGTTCGTCGGCCTCGGGAAAGTCGTTTTCCAGCTTCTTGACCTTCATCGGAAATACCGTGGCGGAACAGCGCGTCAGGCTGCCGTCATCCAGTTCCTTGGGGTAGCTGTATTCGCCGATCGGGGCGCGATCCAGTTGACCTTTCTTGACGCCAGCCTCTTCCCAGGCTTCCTGAGCAGCGGCTTCGGCGTCATTCACGCCTTCCATTGGCCAGCCCTTGGGCAGGATCCAGCGTCCGGTTCCACGAGACGTCACAAGCAGAACTTCCTTGTCATCGCCTTGGCCACGATAGCACAGCGCCGCAACCTGAGGACGGCTGGGGCGTTTCAGCATTGGCGATAGGACTTCGTCCCAAGCTTGTTTCAAAAGCGACGACATGGTGGGCCTGCGGTATTCTTGCTCGTTCTTATATATGTTGCGCTGTTAAATAGCTGATTGCGACTGAATTGCAAGTAAATGGGCCGTGATCAGGTATTTAGGGCCGGTTTATGTGGCTATTTGCCCCTCGGTTTGGCGCGTAGGGTCGGGTCCGCGACCGTGGGATCCTCGGGCCAGGGGTGTTTTGGGTAGCGTCCGCGCATGTCCTTGCGCACGTCAGCATAGCTGGTCGCCCAGAAGTTCGGGATGTCCGTCGTGGTCTGTACTGGTCGGCGCGCGGGTGACAGCAATGTCACCCGCAGTGGAGTTTTGCCCACTGTGGGATGGCGGGTGACGCCGAACATCTCTTGCAGGCGCAGGCTGATCTCGGGCGTGTCGCCGGAATAGTCGATGGGCGTCTTGTGCCCCAGCGGCGTGATGAAATGAGCTGGCGCCTCGGCATCCAGTCGCGACATCTGGTTCCAGTCCAGCATCGCGCGCAGGGCATCGAGTATCTCGAACTTCTTCCAGTCGGCGGTGGTTTTCACGCCAGACAAGTGTGGCAGAAGCCAGTCCTCGAGCGTGCCCATCAATGTGGGCTCGGTCATCTCGGGCAGACTGTCCCCACCGGCCCGCACAAGCTCGACCCGTGCGATGAAGCGCTTGGCAGCGTCCGAGGGCCGCAACCCCAGATCGCGCACACCGTCGAGCATCGCGTGGGCCACGATATCTTTAGGCGCGTCCTTCCAGATCCGGTCATCCAGCACCACCGCGCCCAGACATTCCTGTCGCCGCGCAATCACACGCCCCTCGCGCTTGGACCACGCACAACTGTCGACCCAGCGGATCTGATCTTCAAACTGTTCGCGCAATTCGTTTTCGCTGATCTGGACCGCCTGTCGCACGCGCGCCTCGCGCGGGTTGCCGTCCGTGTCGGTGATCACCAGCAGACGCGATCCGGCCAGCACGTCGCCTTCGTCCATGACGGCACCCTTGCCGCCGGACATTACAAAACGCGGGATGTCACCGGGGCGGCGCAAGGCCACCCGGTCGGGATAGGCCAAAGCCGCCATCTGTGCTGTGCTTAGATCAGGGCACGCATCCCCTGCCATCCGGCGCAGGCGCTTGGCTTCGGTTCGGATGCGTTCAATACCACCCCGGTTCGCCTGAATGCCCCGTTTGGCTGCAAAGCCCCTTGGGTCGCGGATCGCCTCAAGCCGAAGGGTCAGGTCCATCGAGGATCCACGGGGTAGGGGGTCGCGGTCGCTCCAAAGCGCAGCCAGATCGGCGGCGTCTGGACCGGCGGTCAGCAGCATATGCCCAAGGCGCGGATGCAGGGGAAGGCGCGCCAGTTTCCTTCCGTGATCTGTGATCCGCCCAGCATCATCCAGCGCGCCCAGCCCGTGCAAAAGCGCCTGCGCTTCCGCCAATACGCCCGTATTGGGCGGTGTCAGAAACGCCAATCCCGACCCATCCGGGCTGCCCCAGCCAGCCAGTTCCAACGCCAAGGGGGCAAGGTCTGCGGTTTCAATCTCGGCAGGCGCAAAGGGGGGCATCCCGCCATCCTCGCCCTTGGTCCAAAGCCGATAGCATGTGCCGGGGGCGACACGACCCGCACGGCCACGGCGTTGTTCGGCTTCGGCCTTCGATACGCGTTCGGTCACCAGTCGGGACATACCTGAACCGGCATCGAACCGAGCGCGCCGCGCCTGTCCTGCATCCACCACCACACGAATGTCCTGAATGGTCAGAGAGGTCTCGGCAATCGCGGTTGCCAGCACGATCTTGCGTCCGTCTTTCGCGGGTTGAATGGCTGCGCGCTGCGCGGCGAAATCCATCGCGCCATAAAGCGTGTGCAGGTGGCAGTTGCTTGGGAGCCGCCCCTTTAGCGCGGCTTCACAGCGGCGGATTTCACCTTCGCCGGGCAAGAAGACCAGCACCCCGCCCTCGGTTTCGGCCAACGCGCTCAGCACCAGATCTGCGGTGGCTTCCGGCAACCGCGCGCCCTTCGACAAAGGCCGCTCAAGATGCCGTGTTTCGACCGGAAAGGCCCGCCCTTCCGAGCGCACAATCGGCGCGTCGTCCAATAGTCGTGCCACCGGGTCGGCGTCCAGTGTGGCGGACATCACAACCAGTTTCAGGTCATCCCGCAGCGCGCCCATCGCTTCCCATGTCAGCGCCAGCCCCAAATCGGCGTTCAGAGAGCGCTCGTGAAACTCGTCAAAGATCACCGCGCCGACGCCCTCGAGCGAGGGGTCAGATTGCAGCATCCGCGTCAGGATGCCCTCGGTCACAACCTCGATCCGGGTGGATTTGGATACCTTTGCCTCGCCGCGAATGCGATAGCCCACGGTTTCTCCGGTTTTCTCGCCCAGCGTCTGCGCCATTCGTTCGGCGGCCCCACGCGCAGCCAAGCGTCGTGGCTCTAGCATGATCAGCCGTCCGTCAAAGGCTCCCGCCTTGAGCATCTCCAACGGCACGACCGTTGTCTTACCCGCGCCCGGGGGCGCCATCAGCACTGCACGGCCCTGTTCCCGCAGCGCCTGAAGCAGCGCTGGAATGGCGTCGTGTATGGGCAATTGGGTCGTCATTCCGTCCTTATCCGACGCTCTGCACCTCGGGTCCAGCCCAGATCACACCGCACATCGGCGCTAACATCCGCCGAGGCTCTGGACAGGGGCGTTTCGGCACGGCATGAACAGACCCGGAAAAGGGAGGCGACATGGATATTCAGGATCTGGCCAAACGGGTGATTGCAGGCGAACGCCGTGCCTTGGCACGTGCCATCACGCTGGTGGAAAGCGGCCGCGCCGATCACCGCGCGCAGGCGGTCGAGCTTCTGGAAGCCACTGCGCCTGAAAACCGCCAGGCCCTGCGCATCGGTCTGTCCGGAACGCCCGGCGTTGGTAAATCGACCTTCATCGAAGCCTTCGGTATGTTCCTGATTGAAAAGGGCCTGAAAGTTGCGGTGCTGGCCGTTGACCCAAGCTCGGCCCGCTCGGGCGGGTCCATTCTGGGTGACAAGACCCGCATGGAAAGCCTGAGCCGCGAGAAGAACGCCTTTATCCGCCCCTCGCCGTCGCAGGCACAAATGGGCGGGGTGGCCCGCCGCACCCGCGAGGCCGTGGCGCTGTGTGAAGCCGCAGGATTTGACATCGTGCTGATTGAAACCGTGGGCGTCGGCCAATCCGAAACCATGGTCGCCGAGATGTCGGACCTGTTCCTTTTGCTGCTGGCCCCTGCCGGCGGAGACGAGCTGCAAGGCGTGAAGCGCGGCATCATGGAGATCGCCGACGTGATCCTGGTGAACAAGGCAGACGGGCCGCTGAAAGAAACCGCGATGCGCACCTGTGCGGACTATGCAGGTGCCCTGCGCTTGTTGCGCAAGCGTGTTTATGACCCCGAAGGCTTCCCCAAGGCGTTGATGGTATCCGCCGTTACCCATGATGGACTGCCCCAAGCGTGGGAGACGATGGAAGAGCTGGTCGCATGGCGGCGCGAGCATGGCCACTGGGAAAAGCGCCGCGCCGCGCAGGCCCGTCATTGGTTCGAAGAAGATCTGCGCATCGGCCTGTTGTCTGCACTGGAAACCGGCAGCGCCCGCGCGCGGATTGACGCGCTGGGCGGGCAGGTGGCGGCAGGCGAATTGTCCGCCTCGCGCGCTGCGGACGAGATGCTGGCCTTCTTAAAAACTGGCGTCTGACAGTTGAAATATAGCGCTCTGCCATCAGGGGTTGATTGGCGCCAACAGCTGGGTTAGCGTAACCTCGAAACATGCAGGAGAATGCAGGATGAATCAGTTCAGGACCCCACCGCGACACTAGACGCTGGTCCTGTTGGGCTGCCGTTAGCCCCGATTATCCTTTGTATTACCCTTTAGCGCGCGGAGCGCACCATGTTTCGGTTTTTCGAAAATCTTATCGACCCATTCCGTCCTTCGTCGGACGAAACACCTCCCACCACGCTGTGGCCCTATCTGAAATCACAATATGACGGTTTCGGTAGGCTGATGGCGTTCATGGCCATGTCGGGCGTCATCGTCGCCCTGATTGAAACCAGCCTGATCTTCTACTCGGGTCGCGTGATCGACCTGATGGATAGCAGTACCACCGAAAGCTTCTTCGCCTCCCACGGGTTTGAGCTGCTGCTGGCCGCCCTGTTTATCCTCTTCCTGCGTCCTGCCACCATCGGGCTGAACCACCTGCTGCTGGAGCAAACCCTTGTGGGCAACCTGCACGATCAGGTCCGCTGGCGGGCGCATAAGCATCTGCTGGGGCAAAGCATGGGCTTTTTCCAGAATGACTTTGCCGGGCGATTGTCCAACCGCGTGATGCAGTTGGGTGGCGCGGTCGAGGATGGCACCTATATGGCGTTCGAAGGCATCTGGTTCGCCCTGACCTATGTCATCGCCGCGGCCATGATCCTCAGCCAGATCGACCCGCGCCTTGCGGTGCCTTTGTTGATTTGGCTGGTGCTTTACGTGGCCTATACGCGTTGGATTGCCCTGCGCGTGGCGTCCGCGTCGGAAAAATGGTCTGACGCGCGGTCGCTTCTGTCGGGGCGGATCGTCGATGCCTATGCCAATATCGAAAGCGTCAAACTGTTCTCTCAGGGTGAAAGCGAAGAACGCTATGTCCTGTCTGCCCTCAAGCGCCACCGCCTGCGGTTCCAGCGCTTCCTGCGCCTGATGACGGAACTCAGCTTTGGCCTGAACGTGCTGAACGGGCTTCTGATCACCGGCGTTCTGGGCACCTCGATCTGGTTCTGGACCCGCGGCGTCGTCACCGTGGGCGAGGTTGCTGCGGCTTCGGCCCTGACCATTCGTCTGAACGGCATGTCCGGCTGGATCATGTGGGTCACGGTGCGTCTGTTCGAACATGCGGGCGTGATCCGTGAAGGGCTGCGCTCGATCTCGGTCGAACATGAGGTGGTTGATGCTCCGAACGCCCCGGCGCTGGCGCTGACCAAGGGCGAGATCCAGTTCGACGGGTTGACCCATCACTATGGAAAAGGCTCGGGTGGGTTGGACAACGTGACACTGGCGGTGCATCCGGGCGAGAAGGTTGGTCTGGTTGGGCGCTCGGGTGCGGGCAAATCCAGCCTTGTGAATCTGCTTCTGCGTTTTCGCGATCCGGAAGGCGGGCGCATCCTGATCGACGGTCAGGACGTGGCGGGCGTGACGCAAGACAGCCTGCGCGCGCAGATCGGGATGGTCACGCAAGACAGCTCGCTGCTGCATCGATCCGTGCGGGCTAACCTGCTCTACGGTCGTCCCTCGGCCAGTGAGGCCGAGATGATTGCCGCCGCCGAACGGGCCGAGGCGCATGCCTTCATCCAGTCGCTGGAAGACCCGAAAGGGCGCACCGGTTATGACGCCCATGTGGGCGAGCGCGGTGTGAAACTGTCGGGTGGTCAGCGTCAGCGTGTCGCCATCGCACGCGTGATGTTGAAGAACGCGCCTATTCTGGTGCTGGACGAAGCCACCTCGGCGCTGGACAGCGAGGTCGAGGCCGCGATCCAGAAAACGCTCTATGGGATGATGGAGGGCAAAACCGTGATTGCCATCGCGCACCGCCTGTCCACCATCGCCCAGATGGACCGGATCGTGGTGCTGGATCAGGGCCGGGTGATCGAAGACGGCAGCCATGATGAACTTCTGGCCGCCAAAGGGATCTATGCCGGTCTGTGGGAGCGCCAATCCGGCGGTTTCCTAGCCGAAGAGTAAACAATTGCGGTGGGGCGGAAATTTCCTGCCCCGCTGCCCCGCGACTCACTTGACGTCCCCCGATAAGGCGTCTATTCACCGCGGACGGAATTCGGGGCGCTGCCGTGGCAGTGCCCGTTTGTATTGACCGGCTGGACGTGAGCGGCGCGAGGGCGCGCTGAAATCTCACCAATCTGGCCCGAGAGAGCAAGGATAAGAGCCATGTCGCGTGTTTGCGAACTGACCGGAAAAGGCCCGATGACTGGCAACAATGTCAGCCACGCCAAAAACAGAACCCGCCGCCGGTTTCTGCCGAACCTGAACGACGTGACGCTTCAGTCGGAAGCACTGGGTCGCGCATTCAAACTGCGCATCTCGGCTGCTGCCCTGCGTTCGGTTGACCACCGTGGTGGTCTGGACGCGTTCCTGGCAAAAGCCAAAGACGTTGAGCTGTCGGCCAACGCTCTGAAGATCAAGAAAGAAATCGCGAAAGCTCAGGCAGCCGCCTAAGCCCCGCGCTTTTCTGGATCGACCAGATTTTGAACCGCCCCGGCCCTTGGCTGCGGGCGGTTTTCGCGTGTGCCCTACCTGTTACATTTTGTCACTTGTCGCCCCTGAAAAAGCGGCATAGCTAGGGGACATGATCCGTGCGGTATTTGCATATGTTCTGGCCTTTGCGCTGACAATCACCAGCTTTGCGCTGGCGGATGCCCGTGGTGAAAACCCGGATATGAATGGTGCGTTCGAAATGGTGCTGTGTACCGGTACCGGCATGACCACCATCACGCTTGGTCCCGATGGCGAGCCCATCGAATCGGTGCACCTGTGCCCCGATGGCACGTCGATCTTTGCGGTCTCATTTTTCCTTCCATCCCTGGATATGCCCGAAACACGGGTGATTGCGCGCATCGTCCCTTCGCGTGCTGTCGCCATGCCGGGTCGGGATGAACTGTCCCCGTCTGCCCGAGGTCCCCCGGCGCTGGTCTGATCCCTTCAATCAAGACCAACCCAAAGACCTAAGGACAAGACTATGTTCCGTATGAAAACCGTTCTGGCTGCCGGTGCAGCTGCCCTTCTTTCCATGCCTGCTTTCGCGGGTGACATCATGATCAACGACGCCTATGCGCGTGCTTCGGGCATGAATGCCAAGGCCGGTGCCGCCTTCTTCCAGATCATGAACCACGGCGCAGAAGATGATCGCCTGATCGCCGCGAAATCTGATGCCGCCAAGCGGGTCGAGCTGCATACCCACAAAGATTTGGGTGACGGCGTAATGAAGATGATGGAAGTCGAAGAGGGCTTCCCCATTGCCGCTGGCGGCATGCACGCGCTGAAGCGCGGTGGCGACCACGTGATGTTCATGGGCCTGAACGCGCCCTTCGTGGATGGCGAAACCCTGACTGTGACGCTGGTGTTTGAAAAAGCCGGTGAGATGACCGTCGAGATCCCGGTCGATCTGAATCGCAACCCGATGGGTGGCGGCATGCAGCACGGCAAGCCTGAAGATGGTAAAATGGGCGAGGGTCAAGGCGCCATGAACCACGGCGCTGCGGTCTCCAACTAAGGACAGCCATTCAGAATTGGGGGTGCGGGGCGATTATGCGTCCCCAGCCCCGTGCCCCTTAAGGGGGTTCGTCACCCTCGGATGGCCGTAGCGTATCGCTGCGGCCTTTCCTTTTTGGCGGACTAGCCCAATACCTCGTCCACCCAAGCGGGGACGATCGTAGTCGCGGGGCCGAAGCGTGCATCGTCAAAGATGCCAGCTGTGTCTGAGGGTTCCAGATTTAGTTCCAGCGTCGGAATGCCCATGGCGCGTGCTTCGCCCACAAACCCAGCGGCAGGATAGACCGTGCCCGAGGTGCCGATGGCGACGAACAGGTCCGCCTCGCCCAACGCGGTATAGATCATGTCCATCTGATAGGGCATCTCTCCGAACCAGACGATATCGGGGCGGGTACGCGGGACGTTGCAACTGGGGCAGGGGGCGGACGGAGACATCTCGCGCGGGGCGGGCCAACGATGGTCGCACTGCGCGCAGAGTGCCCCCGCCAGTTCCCCATGCATATGGATCACATCTGTCGCGCCGCCGCGTTCATGCAGGTCGTCGACGTTCTGCGTGACCAGCGTCACGCGGCCTGTGTGCTGGGCTTGCAAGCGGCCCAAAGCGTCATGGGCAGCGTTGGGGGCAGCGTCCAGACAATTGGCGCGTCGGGCGTTATAGAACGCGTGCACCAGCGCGGGATCACGGGCAAAGCCTTCGGGCGTTGCCACGTCTTCCAGATCGTATTTCGTCCAAAGCCCGTCGACGTCGCGAAACGTTCCCAACCCGCTTTCAGCCGAAATGCCAGCGCCGGTCAGGATCAGGATATGTGTCATTTAAAGCCGCCATAGATGTCCATTGCCTTTTGCAACAGATCAAGCAACGCGGCCACTTGCAAGGGATCCTGCGCGGCGATCTCGCCTTGGGCGGCGAAATTGGCCACGCGCTGTTCGCCCTGTGCAACGGCCTCGAGGTCCTTCCACGCAAAGCCAAGCCGCACTGGCGCCAGCGGCATAGAGCCCGCCACCATGGCCGCCCGCCCCTGCGAAACCGTCAGCGAGAACGGCGCATCGTCCAGCCAGATCTCGGCGCGCAACTCATCGAGCGGCCCAGCGGCGCGTTCAATCGCACCTGCCAGCACGGCGACCCGCGACGAGGGCGCATCGGTTAAGGCGGCATCCTGGGGTGCAGAAATATCCCGGCCGAACCGCGCGAGTTCGAACAGGATCCCGCGTGTCGCTTGTCCGCGTTCCGTCAGCGCATAGACGCGCCCGGATTTCGAGACCAAGCCTGCCTCGACCAGTTCGGCCAGACGGGCAGACAGCATATTGGTCGCAATCCCCGGCAACCCATCACGCAGCTTGCCAAAGCCGGATGGACCCGCATGCAGCTCGCGCAGGACATGCAGCGCCCAACGGTTGCCCAGAAGGTCAAGGGATAGGGAAATTGGACAGTTCAAAGAGTAAGGTTTTGCACGCGACATGCAGTGCTTTTGACCCAGTGCAAAGGGCGCCGCAAGACACGATCTTCATGTTAAGCGAAAGGGCGCCCGTTGACCTGCGAACTATGTGTATTGCAATTTAATCCAATGACCTTGAAACGCCCGATCCACCCCATGCCAGATGATATTGCGACCCGTCTGGACGCCGAAGGGCTGAGGCCCGCCTATGACGCGCGCCCGCCCTATCAGCGGAACGACTATCTTGGCTGGATCGCCCGGGCTAAACGCCCCGAGACACGGCAAAAGCGCATTGACCAAATGTGTGACGAGCTGCGGGGCGGGCGCCTTTATATGAAAATGGTCTGGCGCAAGGACGGGTAGGTGACAGCCCCGACCCGCGCCGCTACAACGCCCCTATGACAACACGTGTTCTTTTCGTCTGCCTCGGTAATATCTGCCGCTCCCCGAGCGCCGAAGGTGTCTTTCGCACGCTTGCCGCCGAAGCAGGGCTTGAGGTTGTGACCGACAGCGCCGGGACGTCGGATTGGCATGTTGGGGAAGCACCTTATGCACCGATGCAGGCCGCGGCTAAAGCGCGGGGGGTCGACCTATCCGACTTGCGCGCACGTCAGTTCACGTCTCGCGATTTTGAGACGTTCGACCTGATTATCGGTATGGATGACAGCAATCTCGACAATATCGAACGTCTGCGGCCAAAGGGATCGCAAACGCCCGTCCAGATCTTCACTGATTTCGCACCCGAGGTCGGCGTGGATCACGTGCCGGACCCGTATTACACGCGTGATTTTGACCAGACACTGGATCTGGTTCAGGCGGCATCATTGGGACTAATCGCGCAGCTGTCTTAACTGCAGTTTTGCGACACCAGTTCGCCGAACCGCTTGTATCTTTTCCAGAACTGCTCGTCCGAGCGCCGGTCGGACTGGCGTGTAGATTGGCTTTTGTGCGGGTCGCTGAAGAACTTGGCCACTTTCGAACGTTCACCGCCCGACAGGGTTGCATCGGCAACTTTTTGAATGCAGCGGCACAGGGAACGCGTGGCATCGGGGCGATCCGCCTTCAAGCAGGCGCGTTCAATCGTGCCGCCATAGGCCGATGGTCCTGATAGCATCGCGGCCGTCAAGGTCACTGCAAGAACTGCTCGTTTCATTCCATCACCTTACAAGTCTGCCTGTTCGGGTCTGCTGCCCGATTTGCACACAGGATACCGACAGAATGCGCCAGATGCAATTTCCTCGAAGTTCAAAACTCGGTTGTCGGCGCTGTCCGTACGACGGAGCGGACAGCGCCTTTCACGTTATGCCGCGAAAGAGGTCATCGAGCGCGTGACCACATCCTGTGCCACCACGACCGGACTGACATCAGCTTGGCACGCGCTTGTCAGGATATCGCCCATGGACTTGTCCAGGGCGCGCAGTTTCTCGTTCACCCAGTCGGTTTGGTTTTCGATCTCAAGGATCTCGGTCGCGACGTTGATAATGCCGCCACCATTTGCGACAAAATCAGGAGCGTAGAGGATGCCGCGGCCGTGCAGCAGCTCGGCGTCTTGAGGCGTGGCCAGTTGGTTGTTGGCGCCGCCCGCCACGGCTTTCACCTTCAACATCGGAATTGTATCCGCGTTCAGTATGCCGCCGATCGCGCAGGGCGCAAAAATGTCGGCCTTGACCGCATAGATTTCGTCCAGCGATGCGGGCGTTGCCCCCAATGATGTGACGGCGGCCTGTACGCGGGCCGGGTCGACGTCGGTGACGATCAGCTCGGCGCCCGCGGCTTTCAGACGGTGACACAGGTTCCAGCCCACATGCCCCAACCCCTGAACCGAAATCACGCGGCCCTTCAACGACGCATCGCCCAAAGCGTGCTTGGACACTTGACGGATCGCGTTGAAAATCCCGCGCGCAGTGATCGGAGAGGGGTCGCCCGACGCGAACTTGCCGTCCGCCAGCCCGGCGACGTAGCGCGACTCCTTCGCTACCTCGGCCATGTCCGCCGGCGTCATACCCATGTCTTCGGCCGTCCAGTAGCGGCCTTCGCAGGCCTCAACGGCTTTCCCGAAAGCGCGCAGCAGTTCGGGTGTTTTCAGCGTGTTCGGATCGCCCATGATCACCGATTTCCCGCCACCCAAGGGCAGCCCCGCCGCCGCGTTCTTATAGGTCATGCCCTCGGATAAACGCAGCGCATCGGTCAGCGCTTCGCCCTCGGACCCGTAAGGTTTCATCCGCAACCCGCCCGCCGCCGGGCCAAGCGCGGTCGAGTGGATAGCGATAAATCCGACCAGCCCAAACTCGGCTGCTTCGACGCGGTAGACGCTTTCGTGGGTGTGCGATGCCACTTGTGTAATGTTCATGATGTCCTCCCTGTTGTTAACAGGCTAACAACGTGGACTGGGGGAAATTCACCAAAATCAGGCGTCGACTCGTGAAATGTTAGAGATTATCTTATGCAAAAGACGCCATAACGAGAAAAACCTAATGGACGCCATCGACCGCCGCATCATCGCCGCCCTGCAAGAGAATGGGCGCCAGAAGCTGGGCGACCTCGCCAGCGCTGTCGGCCTGTCCCCGACACCCTGCGCCCGCCGCATCACTGCGCTGGAAGAGGCCGGGGTGATCACCGGCTATGGCGCGCGCGTCGATCAAGCCAAGCTCGGCCTGCCTGTGACGGTCTTCATCTCGGTCGAACTGGAAAGCCAAATGGGCGAGGCCGTCACCAAATTCGAACGCGCCGTATCGCGCATGGACGAGGTGATGGAGTGCCACCTGATGAGCGGCAACCGAGACATCCTTCTGCGCGTCGTCGTCGCCGACCTGACCACCTTCGACCACTTCATGGAAGAGAAATTGATGCGCGTCGACGGCATCGCACGGATGCGGTCGAGTTTTACCTTGCGGACAATGGTGAAGCGGAATGTGCTGCCGATGGGGTAGGGGCTGCCGGACCATAAGCCCTGAGGCTAGGACTTTAGCTCTTTCCATTTGGCCACATCATCCCAGACGGCAATTGCTGCCAAAATGGCGTCAATGATAGCAAATGCAAGCTTGGCCGCGCCCATTCCCGCCCATTCAATCGCGGCTTTGGTCAATTGACACAGGAGCCTCAGAACTTCTCTGATATTCCCGAATATCAATGTGAGGACCATCTTTACGATGCGCCAAGCGGTCTTAAGAATCACACCTACGAAACCAAGATAAGCGCTTGCGAACAGGTCCATGGCTTTCGTCGCGGCATCCTGCTTGCGGGCCTTCTTTGTTTCTTCGGGGCTGTCGGCCAAATATCTTTTGTATTTGGCATAAGCACTTGTGAATTTCCCGAAAGCGGATTTTGCGGTGCTTAACCAGCTTTTGGGCCGTTTTAGATTGTCAGCCAGATCCGTGGCCCATGTTTTTCCTTTGGCGACGCCAATTCCCAGCAAGGCGAAGGCAAGCGAGATTGAATCGAGGACACCCTGAATGAAAACAATAATTTTCTCAAAATCTGTCTTGCTGATGGCCCCCAAAGGGAGATCTGCCGCCAAGGCCCCATTGATAAACAGATGCATTCGGTCATCTTCTTCAGTGATTTCGAAGATGCGGAAACTGTCGACGTTTTGCTCAACCAGTTTTGGGTCAACTCTCGTTAGAACGGGCGCATTTGAAATGTCATTTTTGATGTCGTTCCATATGGCCTGTGGGTTCTCCGAGTTGGTTTTGACCACGAAATCATCATCGTCCAAGAATGTTCCGGATAGAACCGCCTTTTCCAGTGCCGCCATGGCCTGTTCATGAGTCCCCCCTTCGTCTAGCAATTCGGCCAGATCTTGCGGAAGACTGCTTTCTTCCTTCTCGGCGGGTTCGCTCTCTTCTCCCAGCAATGCGTTCAATGTGTTCGCGTGAATCAGGTCCGGGTTGTACATGGCCCCGGAAAAGGTGTGGCTCGGCAATTCTGTCAAAGGCATCGTGAAATCCATAGTGTGTTTAAAAAAATGTATGAGTACCGTCAAAACTACCACGAATGGCACTTTCAGGCCAATTATTCCGCAGGATAGCTTAAACTCTGAGGAGTGCCGCTGCTCAGTGTTGTTTGGCGCGCTTGACGAGAGGGCGAAAGCGCCTCATATCCCCTTCTTATGACCGACCTGAAACACATCCGCAATTTCTCGATCGTGGCGCATATTGACCACGGCAAATCCACGTTGGCTGATCGTCTCATCCAAGAGACGAACACCGTTGCCGACCGGGACATGAAAGAGCAGATGCTCGACAGTATGGATATCGAGCGCGAGCGCGGGATTACCATCAAGGCGAACACGGTTCGCATCGAATACACGGCCGAGAATGGCGAGGATTATATCCTCAACCTGATCGACACCCCCGGCCACGTTGACTTCGCCTACGAGGTCAGCCGCTCGATGCGCGCGGTCGAAGGGTCGTTGCTGGTTGTCGACTCGACCCAAGGTGTGGAAGCCCAGACGCTGGCCAACGTCTATCAGGCCATCGATGCGGATCACGAGATCGTGCCGATTCTGAACAAGATCGACCTGCCTGCCAGCGACTGTGACCGCGTGGCCGAGCAGATCGAGGATGTGATCGGTATTGATGCGTCCGGCGCCATTCAGGTCTCCGCCAAAACCGGGCAGGGTATCCGCGAGACGCTGGAAGCCATCGTCAACGAACTGCCCGCCCCGCAAGGCGACCCCGATGCGCCGCTGAAGGCCATGCTGGTCGACAGCTGGTACGACGCCTATCTGGGCGTGATCGTTCTGATCCGCGTGATCGACGGTAAGCTGAAGAAGGGCGAGCGGATCCGCATGCTCTCGACCAACGCTGTCTACCCCGTTGATCGCGTCGGTGTCTTCACGCCTGAGATGCAGCCGATTGACGTGCTGGGCCCGGGCGAGATCGGCTTTCTGACTGCATCGATCAAACAGGTGCGTGACACCCGCGTGGGCGACACGGTCACGCATGAGAAGAAGGGCACCGAAGACGCGTTGCCCGGCTTCAAGCCTGCCCAGCCCGTGGTGTTCTGTGGCCTCTTCCCCGTGGATAGCGCCGAGTTCGAAGACCTGCGCGATTCCATCGAAAAGCTCGCCCTGAACGACGCGTCGTTTAGCTATGAAATGGAGACTTCCGCCGCGCTGGGCTTCGGTTTCCGCTGTGGCTTCCTTGGCCTTCTGCACCTCGAAGTCATCCGCGACCGGATCGAGCGCGAATATGACATCGAGCTGATCACCACTGCCCCCTCGGTGATCTATCACGTCTATCTGAAAGACGGCTCGATGATCGAGCTGCACAACCCCGCCGACATGCCCGACCTTTCGGTTGTGGACCACCTGGAAGAGCCGCGCATCAAAGCGACCATCCTTGTGCCCGACGAATATCTGGGCGACGTGCTGAAACTGTGTCAGGACCGCCGCGGTATCCAGATGGACCTGACCTATGCGGGTTCGCGCGCGATGGTTGTCTATGACCTGCCGCTGAACGAGGTTGTGTTCGACTTCTATGATCGCCTGAAATCGGTCACCAAAGGTTATGCCAGCTTCGACTACCAGATGCTCGGCTATCGCGAGGATTTCCTTGTGAAAATGTCGGTCCTTGTGAATGACGAGCCGGTGGACGCGCTGTCAACCATGGTGCACCGCGACCGCGCCCAACAGCGTGGCCGCGCCATGTGCGAAAAGCTGAAAGACCTGATCCCGCGCCACATGTTCAAAATCCCGATCCAAGCAGCCATCGGCGGCAAAGTCATCGCCCGCGAGACGCTGTCGGCAATGCGCAAAGACGTGACCGCCAAGTGTTACGGCGGCGACGCGACCCGGAAGAAGAAACTGCTGGAGAAGCAGAAGGCCGGTAAGAAGAAAATGCGCCAGTTCGGCAAGGTGGATATCCCGCAGGAAGCGTTTATCAACGCGCTGAAGATGGACGATTGAGAATGAAAACGGCCGCGTCAGCGGCCTTTTTTATTCCGTTGGGGAAGGGAACTTCGGAGAAAATAGTGAGTTCTCATCTTGGTGTTCCGCGAAGTCCAGATTGAGTTTCTCTCTAGCGTTGAAAGTCACTATCTAGTGTGCTTTCAATACGTCCAAAGATTGGATCGCGAGCTAGTTGGTTGCTCGTTTCTCAATCGAGGCTTACATGAGGTTTTTGAAGAGAATGAAGCTGAAAAATGTATTCGTGGCAGGTGGAATGCCGACGGTTACTTATATTGATCGAGAACATTTAAGCCTTGAAAGTTCGCTGAGAAATGAACTTGCTGAAGGTTATAAGATTGTTGCGATTACAGGTCCGACAAAATCAGGCAAAACGGTTCTCTGTAAGAAAGTAATTTCTGAGCGGGATTCAGTTTGGATTGATGGCGGTCAAGTTGACGGAAGCGATGACTTTTGGGGCGGCCTTCTTCGCAATCTTGATTTGCCCGATGAAGAAACTATTTCCGAGAAAGTTAGCATTTCAGCCAGCTTCAAAGCCGTAATTGGCCTAAAGACACAAGTCTCGGATGGAAAGACCGTTAAGTTTAACGGTGCCACTAAAAAGGAAATCTTACAAGTGATGAGGGAACGTGACCTGTCCCTCATCGTGGACGACTTTCACTACCTCGAAGACAAACTTCAGACAGAGGTGGTGAGGTCCTTGAAGTCTGAAGTATTTGAAGGCTTGCAAGTTGTCCTTATTGCAGTGCCCCATCGAGCGTTTGATGCAATTAGTGCGGAGCCGGAAATGGAGGGGCGGTACTCGCATATCAATATCCCTGAGTGGTCGGAAAATGATCTCAAAGAGATTGCAAGTATTGGATTTCCCAAACTGGGGATGCAGATGGCTTCTGAAACTATCGATGAGTTTTGTTCGGAATCGTTGGGAAGCCCGCTTCTGATGCAGAGATTTTGTGGCAGGTTATGTCTCAATTACAGTGTAACTGAGACCATCAAACCTGCCAGAGATTATCTGCCCACAAAAACGGTCAGGGAAGCAATTTATCGGCAAGTCTCCGAGCAGTTTGGTTTCCCGACCTTTGAGAAACTGGCGAAGGGCCCACAGTCAAGGTCAAAGAGAAATCCTCGACGGTTGAGAGATGGTACGGGCTCTTTGGACATCTATCAGGCGATTTTGGTTGCGGTGGGCAACACAGGCCCGAAGCCGAAGTTGCACTATGATAAAATTCGTGAAGCACTCCAGAATTTGTTGCGGGACGTGGATGTTCCTCAAAAGCACGAAGTCTCAAATGCTCTTGGGCAGATGGAAATTATTGCCCGTAGAAAGCTCAAAGGCGAACCGGTCTTGGAATGGTCTGATGATTACCTTTACCTGACAAATCCGTTTCTGATGTTTTACATGCGGTGGTCAGATGCGGCTGAGATCGCAAAAATCCCCTAGACTAATCAGAGACAATAGCTCCAATGAAGCTTGATAGAGGCTATGTGGCAAGTTGGGTGACGCTAGCTCCTTCTAAGGGTGGCGGTGCCCTTCCCTCCATTCCCAATCCCCCCTATAGCTCCCTCACCCAACCTCGGAGCCCCTATGCCTTGCCCCCTCTGCGCCGCTGACGCGCCTCTTTCCTCTTTCCCCGTTCCCGGCGGACCCGCTGACGCCTCGGTCATGATCTGCGCCACCTGTGCTGCTCAGATCGACGGCACGTCGGATGAAAATCATTGGCGTGGGCTGGCGTCCTCGATGTGGTCCGAGGATGCGGCGGTTCAGGTGTTGTCGGTGCGGATGTTGAAGCGGCTGGATGCGGCGTGGGCGCGGGATTTGCTGGATCAGGTCTATCTGGACGAGGACACGCAGGCGTGGGTCGACAATGTGGCCGCGGCCTCGCAGCATAAGGACAGCAACGGGGTCACGCTGAATGCGGGGGACAACGTGGTGTTGATCAAGGATCTGCCGGTGAAGGGCGCCGGTTTCACCGCGAAGCGCGGCACGGCGGTGCGGGGGATCAGCCTTGTCGCGGACAACCCCGAGCATATCGAGGGCCGCGTGGAAGGGCAGCGCATTGTCATTCTGACGCAGTTTGTGAAGAAGAAGTAGGCAGCGCGGGCCCCGTGGGCTATGCCGCCTGCGAAGGAGACCCGCCATGCGCGCACCGCTTTGGAAAATCGTCGCCACGTTTTACGGCATCATCGGCTCGACCGTCGCGTCGGTGCTGGTGGTGATCGCATTGGTGAACGGCGTGACGGGTCTGTGGCCGCTTCTGGGCGCGGCGGCGTTGGGCTTCGTGATCGGCCTGCCGGTGAGTTACTATGTCGCGCGTGCAATGGCGGGCGATTGATCAGGATCAAAGCCGTGGTGCCTTTGGGTGCGCACAAATCTCTCAGCAAATATTATGCAAGGAGATTAACATGTTACGTCTTGCCGCCGTCATCTATATCCTTCTCGGCGCCACTCTGGCCGGGATTTTCATGGTCGCAGCCCTGACCATCGGGCAGGATACATTGCAACCGATCCTGTGGTCCGCGATGGCAGGATTCGTGGTCGCGCTGCCGGTATCTTGGGTCGTGGCCAAGCAGATCAACGGCTAAGCCGCGTTTTCAGGTTGAAAGTGGACCGCCGGCGGGGGTAATGCTTCGTCCAGCGGTCCCTTAGCTCAACTGGATAGAGCAGCTGACTTCTAATCAGCAGGTTGAGGGTTCGAGTCCTTCAGGGATCGCCATATTATAAAGTAATATCAGAAACTTTAAGATTTTCATGTCGGAGATTTCTCGCTCTGTATTCTAATAGCTACCGCTTAGCTACCAGTATACATGGCTTTGCTAAGCAAGTGCGGGGCAGGGGACATTGTGGATTGATTCTTAGAACCGAAACGGCCTACTCATCATCAATTTACTTGCCGGCACATATTCTTCATCGTTGGAACTTGGAACACACAATGCAAATCCAGTTCGGTTTATCGTGAACCGCTGCATCGAGCTGAGGTGTGGCTAACTGATCGACCCGACATCTGTCACAAAGGGCGGAATGCCGTCATTCGCTGCGCGAAGCACCAAGGACCGCAATGCGGACAAACCCGACATTGGATTTTCGGCTTGCGCTGGCGCAGCACTTCTTCGCAAGCGCAGCAAATTTTTCCGCAATGCAGCAAAGATCACAACTACTGCGTTTCAAAGGTGTAGTTGTCAACGCTCTCCAGCTTTCCGCTCACTGCTAGTGGAATGGGCACTCGAAGCGTGGACTGAGCTGAGCTCAGTTCCACCCACACAGATATCACCTATGAATTGGACATGTCTCACAGCCATCAAACGCAGTAGTCGAGAGGCTAGATCATTATTGAACTCAACGAATGCCTCGTTACCGCCTTTGACCAAGTAGTAATTTTCTTGACCTGTCCCGCAGTTTAACATGTTGGCACGATCCCACGAGACACTCTTAGTCTGTCATGTGAACAAGGAACCGTTTCTGGATTACTCTGAGTTCAGGGCCACAAGTTTGTCTTCAATCTCCATCTGGAGCTCACGAGCGGATTCGGTCAGGGATACCCCATTTGCCATGGCATGTTTTGCCAATCTCGATGCGGCCGCATATCCAATTTCCGGCACCAAGAAAGTCGCCAGAACAAGACTGTTGTCCAGAGATTTGCGACATTGCGGAATGTTTGCTTCAATGCCAACAACACACTTATCAGCGAGCGTTCGCATCGCCCGTCGAAGAATGCGCAAAGACTGCAAGATGTTCAGGATCGCGACAGGCTCCATTGCATTCAGCTGTAATTGACCGGCTTCAGACGCCATTGTGACCGTTAGATCGTTGCCGATGACCTGAAACGCCACCTGATTAACGACCTCAGGGATCACTGGATTGACTTTCCCCGGCATTATCGACGACCCGGCCTGCACGGCGGGCAGACTGATCTCCGCAAGTCCTGCACGCGGCCCGCCGCCAAGCAAGCGCAAGTCGTTGCAGATTTTCGAGAGTTTCACGGCAATCCTTTTGAGGATACCGGAAAACGTGATCAAAGCCCCAAGGTCAGAAGACGCTTCGATGAAATTCAGAGCGGGCTTTAGCTGGAAATCCGACTTCCTGCTTAATTCGGTGATTGCGAGATCAGAATACCCCTCTGGAGCATTTACTCGGGTTCCGATCGCGGTGCCGCCCAGATTGACCTCGTGCAAAAGCAGCGCGGCTTCTCGCAACCGGTCTATATCTTCATCAATTGTGTTTGAGAACGAACGGAATTCCTGTCCCAGCGTCATTGGCACGGCATCCATAAGCTGTGTTCGCCCAACTTTCATGATCGGGTCAAATTCAACGGCTTTCGCCTCGAATGCGTCACGCAAATGGGTCTGAGCGGCGGTAAAGCTTTCGATGTTGGACAGAATGGCCAGACGCAAGGCCGTTGGGTAAACGTCATTGGTGGACTGAGAGCAGTTCACGTCATCGTTCGGGTGCAGATGGTGATACTCCCCCAGTTCATGCCCCAGTTTCAGCAACCCGACATTGGCGATCACTTCGTTGGCATTCATGTTTGTCGATGTCCCGGCCCCACCTTGGATCATGTCCACGATGAATTCTGCGTGATGCTCTCCTTCGATGATTTCATCGCAGGCGGCTTGTATGGCGGTGGCCTTTTCATGGTCCAATACGCCTAACGTGTTGTTCGCGCGGCTGGCTGCAAACTTCACTTGGGCAAGGGCTTTGACAAGTTCTGGATAGGCGGCCAGAGGTTGACCGGAGATGTAAAAGTTATCATGGGCGCGCTTCGTGTGGACGCCGTATTTCGCCTGATCAGGAATGTCCTGGGTTCCCAACGCGTCTGTTTCGTGCCTCATCATTATCCTCCTATGGGCCATGTTTACCGCTTTAGATGAGGTGAATTTCGAAGCAAGCCAAGGAATCAAACAATTCCGGTTTATGATGCTAACAGACGCTACAATGCATTAGACTAGCGCACCTCGGATGCAAGTCTACAAAAGACCAATTCCCCCTGAACTCTGCTGAACTGAGCAGCGTGGGTGAGATGTCTTCTCACCTGCAAACAAAACTTGGGAGAATATAATGAAAACGTACAAAACAATCGGCACGGCTGCTGCCCTTGCCTTGACAGCGGGCTTTGCGAACGCAGGAACCTTGGATGACGTACGCGCAAATGGTAAAGTCGTCTGCGGCGTGCATTTTGGGTTGGCAGGCTTCGCCGCACCAGATGACGAAGGTAACTTTCAGGGGCTGGACGTTGATGTCTGCCGTGCCGTTGCTGCAGCTGTCTTCGGCGACCCGGACGCCGTTGACTACACGTCTGTGACCGCGAAAACACGCTTCACCGCACTGCAGGGTGGCGAGATCGACATGTTGTCGCGCAACACAACTTGGACCTATAGCCGAGACGCGGCCCTGGGTCTCGATTTCACCGGCGTTACCTACTATGACGGCCAGGGTTTCATGGTGCGTAAAGACCTTGGTGTTTCCAGTGCGCTCGAACTGAACGACGCTACCGTTTGTACGTCAACCGGTACAACCACTGAATTGAACCTGAAGGATTACTTCGACGCCAACAACATGAACTATAAGATTGTTGCGTTCGAAAAAGAAGCGGAAGTGGTTGCGGCCTACGAGGCCGGTCGTTGCGACGTTTATACCACCGACGCATCTGCACTTGCAGCCGCTCGTGTGCAATTGGCAAATGCCGATGAACACATGATCCTGCCCGAGATTATCTCGAAAGAGCCTTTGGGTCCGGTTGTGCGTCAAGGTGATGACCAATGGGGTGATGTTGTGCGGTGGTCTCTGTGGGTGATGGATACCGGCGAAGAACTGGGTATCACATCCGAGAACGTTGACCAGATCAGAGCGGAAACCACCAGCCCTGAAATCAGACGAATCCTTGGCGTCGATGGCGACCTTGGTGAGCCGCTGGGGCTGAGCAACGACTTCGCCTATCAGATCCTGAAAAACGTTGGCAACTATGGTGAATCCTTTGAACGCCATGTTGGCCCAAACACGCCGCTTGGGTTGGGTCGCGGCCTGAACGATACATGGAAGAATGGCGGTCTACGCTACGCTGCACCAATTCGCTGAACTCTTCCCCGACTGCCTCGGAACTTTATGTTCCGAGGCCTTTTATCGAAAGCTGATCATGGAAATACTTCCACGTAGTGAACGTCGTCGCATGGATTGATCAGCCCCACCTAAATGGTCCAGTTTGAATGTTAGTGCATGATTGGCGTTTGTTCCATCGGGACGATGGTTTCAGGGGCCGGTGGGCGGTAGCCCAGAGCACTATGCGGTCGTTTGGTGTTGTAGT
>NZ_JALKBE010000003.1 GCF_023015885.1 Aliiroseovarius sp. S1123 | reverse complement strand
ACGGCATCACCACCCTGATCGAAGCGATGATCAACCAGGAACTGGGCGAACCCTTCCGCCGCGACGCGATGAAAAAACCCGTCAAAGTCGCTGGCATCAGCAAAGACGACATGAAACCGCAACAGGTTTGATGAACCCTCCCTTGTCGGGGCAGGCCTACGTCCCGGCATTTCCTGCGCCCTCTCTTCATCCACCCTTGAAGAAGAGGGGGCGCACTTTTCTTTTTTTGAAGGATGAAAGTGATGATGCAGGACAGCACAGCCCCCGCATTTGCACCCCGTGTGATGGCGTTTCTGCAGGACAACTGGCGCGGTTTTCTGGTGTCAGTCGTCGTGGCTGCGGCAGCGCAGTTTTTGTCAGAGCATTACGGCGCACCTGCAATGCTGATGGCGCTGCTTCTGGGCATTGCTTTTCATTTCTTGGCCGAAGACAGCGGCGGGGCCTGTAAAGCGGGGATCGAGTTCACCGCGCGCACCGTGCTGCGCTTTGGTGTGGCACTTCTGGGTGCCCGCATCAGTGTCGAGTTGATGGTGGGCCTTGGGCCGAAGCTGATCTCGGTCGTTGTGCTGGGCGTGATCCTGACCATCCTCTTTGGCCTTCTGATGGCGCGTGTCCTTGGGCGCGGCTGGCGGTTTGGCCTTCTGACCGGCGGATCGGTGGCGATCTGCGGGGCATCGGCTGCGATGGCCATTGCCGCGGTTTTGCCAAAAAACGAACATTCCGAGCGCAACCTGATCTTCACCGTTCTGTCGGTCACCGTGCTGTCGACCATTGCGATGATCGCCTATCCGATCCTGACCGAGGCGTTTGACTTCAACGACGAAGTCTCGGGCGTCTTCCTTGGCGGCACGATCCACGATGTGGCCCAGGTTGTCGGCGCTGGCTTCTCGGTCTCGGATCAAGCCGGGGAAGTGGCCACGATGGTCAAGCTGATCCGCGTCGCGATGTTGGCCCCGGTGGTTCTGATCATCTCGATCCTTGTGCGCCGTTTTGCCGAGGACAATGCCGCTGAGGGCAAGCGCCCCCCGATCCTGCCGACATTCGTCGTCGGCTTCCTGATCTTCGCCACCCTGAACTCGCTTGGGCTGATCCCGGCCGCGCTGGTCGACGCCATGTCGTCGCTCAGCCGTTGGGCGCTGTTGGTGTCGATCGCCGCCGTGGGCATGAAAACCTCGCTTAAGCGGATTTTGGAAGTGGGCGGGCAGGCCATTGCGATGATCGTGGTCGAGACGATCTTTATCGCGCTCTTTGTCCTCGCTGGCGTCCTGATGTTGGGCCACTAAGCTAATCCGTCGAAAAGGATCAGACGATGAAACCGCTTGAAATGCTTTTGAAAAATGCAGCGCGCTCGCAAAAGAAGATCGTGCTGAGCGAAGGCGCCGATCCGCGCGCCGTGGCGGCGGCCATTGATGCCCGCGCGCAAGGGATCGCCCGGATTGTGCTGGTGGGGTCTGAGGCCGATGTGCAGGCCGAGCTTGCCCGCGCGGGCGCCGCACCCGGCGATGGGATCGAGATTCAGGATCCGGCAACCTCGCCTTTGTTGGACGAACTGGCAGCGTTGTTTCACGAACTGCGCCAGCACAAGGGCGTCACACCCGAGATGGCCCGCGACGCCGCAAAATCACCGCATGTCTTCGCAGCCCTTCTGGTTAAATCGGGCCACGCCGATGGCACAGTTGGCGGCGCTGTCGCCACCACCGCCGAGATCGTGCGCACGGCCATTCAGGTGATCGGCCCCAAGCCGGGATCAAAGCTGATTTCGAGCTTTTTCCTGATGCTGTTCTGCAAGGATCACCACGCGAAGAAAGGCGCGCATATCTTCACTGATAGCGGCCTTGTCGTGGACCCCACGGCCGAGGAAATGGCCCAGATCGCGCAGGCATCAGCCGAATCCTTCGTGGCCCTGACCGGCGACACGCCGCGGGTTGCGATGCTGTCGTTCTCGACGCGCGGAAGTGCCTCGCATGACAAAGTGTCGAAAGTGGTTACGGCGACGGAACTGGCACGGGCAGCCAACCCCAATCTGCTGATTGATGGCGAGCTGCAGTTCGATGCGGCTTTCGTTCCGGACGTCGCAGCGTCCAAGGCCAGCGGGTCGCCATTGGGGGGCGATGCGAACATCTTTGTCTTCCCCAATCTGGAAGCCGGTAACATCGCCTACAAGATCGCCCAGCGCGTGGGCGGAGCCGCGGCTATCGGCCCGATCCTTCAGGGTCTTGCCCGCCCCGCCAACGACCTGTCACGCGGGTGTTCTGCTGAGGACATCCTGCACATGATCGCCGTCACTGCCGCCCAGGCCGACGCCGCAGATATCTTGAAAGCTGAAGCCAAAGGAGAAGACGCATGACCCCTCACGTTGTCGACCTTAGCAAAACGTCCGACGCCAAAACCTCGCGCCGTCTTGCAGATATCCCAAACTGCGTCGTCGAAGGCGACCCGCATCAGGATATCTGGGTTCATTCAACAAGCCCGGATGGGAAGCTGACCGTTGGGGTTTGGACCTCGACCCCCGGCAAATGGCACGCTTTCGCGGGCAAGGACGAGTATTGCTATATTGTGTCGGGCCGATGCGCCTTGATCCATGAAGACGGAACGCGACAAGAGTTCACCGCAGGCGGATCGTTTTTCATTCCGGACGGGTTCAAGGGCTTTTGGGAAGTGCTGGAAACCTGCACCAAGCATTTCGTGATCCGCGACACCAAACCCTGACCCAAAGCCTTTGGGCGCGTCAGCGAAAGCTGGACTGTCGGATGTCTTGCTGAATGAAGTCGATCAGGCTGCGAAGCTTGCGCGGCAAGGCGCGCCCCTCAAGATAGACTGCCGAGATCGGGCTTGTTTCCCCGTCGTAATCCGGCAGCAACGGCACCAATCGCCCATCCTCTATGGCGTCTTGCAGGGCGAAGCTGGGGCCATAGGCGATGCCCCGCCCGGCGGCCGCCAATTCACAGGCGGCACGCGCCGAGTTCACCCGGAAGCGCCCTGTTACGTTGACCGTCTCTTCGACACCGTTGTGATAGAACGCCCAGCGCGTGGGGGTGCGGCGGTTGGTATCCAAGATGCAGCAATGCGTCGCCAGATCACGCGGGTGCTGCGGATCGCCATACGCGGCCAGATAGGCGGGACTGGCCGCCGCTTGGGTCCGAAACGCCCCCAATTTGCGCGTCTTCACGGATAGGGTCTCGGTGGTGCCAATCCGGATTGCCACGTCAATCCCGTCACTCGCCAGATCCGAGAAGCCATCCGTCAGCCGCAGATCAATGGAAAGGTCCGGGTGCTGCGCAGCAAAACGCCCTAGCATGCCGTTCACATAGACTTCGCCAAAGGTAACCGGGGCCGAAATGCGGATGGTCCCGGTGAAGCCGCGGATGTCTTCGGTCACCTCGGCCAGCATGTCGTCCAAATCGTCCATCAAGGCCGGGGCACGGGCCATCAGATCCTCGCCTGCTGCGGTCAGCCCCACCCTGCGCGTGGTGCGCTGAAACAACCGCACACCAAGGCGATCCTCAAGCGCGCCAACATATTTCGAGGTAAGCCGGTTCGATATCCCAAGCTGCTGGGCCGCAGCCGTAAACGACCCGGTTTGGGCCGTTGCCACGAAGGCTTTTAGCCCGTCAATCAGATCCATGCGGGCTCCATTAAGAACATAATGGCGATAGTCATACAATAACTTCGCCATTTTGTGGATTTTTGACAAGCCCTATGTTGATCCCAGCAAAACAACGACCCCGACAGCAACACTCTGCGGGTCATCTTATGAAAGGATCATCGACATGATCGATCAAACTACTGCTCCCTATGCCGCCTTGGCCTTGCGCCTGACGACCGGTGGCCTTTTCCTGGCACATGGACTGACCAAATTGCTGGTCTTTACCATTCCCGGAACGGTCGGCTTTTTTGAAAGCATGGGCCTGCCCGCCATCCTCGCTTATCTGACCATCATCGCCGAGATTGGTGGCGGGATTGCGTTGATCCTGGGCGTGGCCACCCGACTGGTATCACTGGCTGTTCTGCCTGTGCTGCTAGGGGCGATCTGGGCACATTCTGGTGCCGGGTGGATGTTCTCGAACGAAGGTGGCGGCTGGGAATTCCCGCTGTTCTGGGCCGTGGCACAAATTGCACTGGCGCTTCTTGGAAACGGCGCTTTCGCGTTGAAACTGCCGATTGTCGAAAAAACCCTGGGCCAATACGCTTAATCCAGCGGTGCTGCCTTCTGGCGGCACCCCACCCTGCAGGAGCTGCAACATGAAAGTCGTTCAATCCCTTCAGTCACTACGTGACCGCTTTGCGGCATCCGAGCGGATGCCCTTGGTCTTTCTGGGGCACGGGTCGCCGATGAACGCCATCGAGGACACCAAGTATAGCCGCGGCTGGACCGAACTGGGCCGCCAACTGCCGCGCCCGCAAGCGATCTTGGTGGTCTCGGCCCACTGGGTGACGACCGGCACCACTCTGGTCGACGTGTCAGAAATGCCTGCGGTGATCCATGACTTCTATGGCTTCCCCAACGAACTGTATGACCAAGACTATCCGGCTGATGGCCACCCCGAACTCGCCCGCGAGGTCGTATCGCTTCTGTCCAGCCACAACGGGCAGGAAGACGACACATGGGGGCTGGACCACGGCTCTTGGTCGGTTCTGAAGTTCTTGTTCCCAAAGGCTGACGTTCCGGTTTTTCAGTTGTCGATCGACATGTCTCAGGATTTCGAGTGGCACATGGAAATCGGCCGCGTACTGTCGCAGTTGCGTGACCGCGGTGTTTTGATCCTTGGATCGGGAAACATTGTGCACAATCTGCGCGCCTTGACCCCATCGGGACCGCCGCCAGATTTCGCTCAGGCCTTTGACACGATGTTCACCGAGCGCCTGACCGAGCGCGATTTTGCTGCACTGACAGACCGAAAGGGTATGGGCAGTTTGCTACGTCAGGCACATCCGACGACCGAACACTATGTACCCGCGCTTACCATCGCCGGGGCCTCGGACAGTCGTGACGCGCTGACCTTTCTGAATGACAGTTTCGACCTGGGATCCGTTTCGATGCGATCTTTTGTGTTTCACGCCTGAGCGCATTGCTCTCAACGAGGCGCGTCCGGGTGACAAAGACAGGCGATCGGTTCCGAAAGGTCCGATTGGAATGTTGCAGCGCTCGACGCGCCCGCAAGTGCGTCCATTTTTTTTGCCAGCTTAATATCCAGATCGGTTAGACCGTCTGCGTCGTGTGTCGTCAACGTGACGTCAACGGTGCGATAGACATTGCTCCATTCCGGGTGATGATTCCACTTTTCACACCAGATCGCGACGCGGGACATCCAGCCCCAAGCCTCTACAAAATTGGAAAAAATATATACTTTCCGGATGGCATCACGGTCTGTGACCGCTCCCCAGCCGGCATCTCCCAGCGGCAGCAAGTGCTTCCGACGCTCTTCGGGTGTCAAAACATCTACCATTCTCAGCTTCCCTACAATCTGTCTAATCGCATCCAGACGAGCCATTCCTTGTCCCGTCAGAACGTCAGCCTGCCGTGACTTCAAGACAATCACTTCCGGCTCCAGAAGCCATCACACCAATGGAACCCAGCCCGATCATGCACGAACAATCAACTTGGACCCGTCAGATAGGGCTACTCACCTGCCTTGAAGGCTATCTACGTAGTATCACGATGATTGAATCATTTTGCAAAAGCCCTTTGTTCTGCGAAGTCGATTGGAATCCAAAGCACGACATCCCACTGTCTGAGGGCGCTAGAATTGGTCACCTGTGCAGTTGATTTCGCAAGGAAACCGTCTGATCTATTAGATCACAGCCCGAACAGAAGTCGTGACTGCGAAGAAGATCAGTGAAACCAAGGGAACCTCGTTTCAGGAAGGGTTATCGCTCAGCCGATATTAACGCGAATCGGTGTGGCATGGTGAGCTTCCTAAGCTGATTTTGGGGTGGTTATTCATTAGATTACGCTAATGGGTACACTTGACGCCCAGAAACACATGAAATATGTCCTGTTTTCACTGAGCGGGCGTTGTGTAGTGGTAAGACCTTAGCCTTCCAAGCTAATGACGCGGGTTCGATTCCCGCCGCCCGCTCCAGAAACTCCAGACATCGCAGATTGGTCGCCCAAGAAGGGCCGCGCGCACGGATTTAGTCCCGCGCGTAGACGTCTTCGTAGCGGATAATGTCATCTTCCCCCAGATAAGATCCGGTCTGAACCTCGATCAGGACCATCGGCACCTTGCCGGGGTTTTCCATGCGGTGGGTGGCGCCCAGCGGGATGTAGACGGACTGGTTTTCGCTGACCAGTTTGACCTCGTCATCTACGGTGACCTTGGCGGTACCTTCGACCACGATCCAGTGTTCGGACCGGTGGTGGTGGGACTGCAGCGACAGGGCCGCGCCGGGGTGTACGACAATCCGTTTGACCTGGAACCGGTCCCCCACGACAAGGCTTTCAAACCAGCCCCACGGGCGGTGATCCTTGGGGAAGGCCTCGGCCTGAGGGGCTTTCTGTTCCTTCAGCGCGGTGACCGCCTGTTTGACCTCTTGCGTGCGGTCCTTGTGGCTGATCAGAACCGCGTCGGGCATGGCGACCGCGACGATATCCTCAAGCCCGATGCCGACGATCGCCTGACCTTCCACTTCCGAGCGCAAGAGTGTGTTCTGGCAATCAATCGACGTGGCCGGACCGGACAAAGACAGGCCATCCGAATGGGTTTCACGCCAGACAGCCGCCCAATCCCCCAGATCGGACCAGCGCCCGGCGAAGGGAACGACGGACAGGTTGTCGGCTTTCTCCATCACCGCATAGTCGATCGAGATCGGCTTGGCCGTGTCCCATGCCACGGGGTCGAGACGGGTAAAGCCCAGATCCCGCTTGGCGCCATCCACTGCGCCTTTGACAGCCGCCATAAGCTCGGGCGCGTAGGTTTCAAAGGCCGCCAGAATGGTTGGAACCGAGAACAGGAAAATCCCGGCATTCCACAGGTACCGCCCTTCGGCCAGCATGCTGGCGGCGGTTTCCGCATCCGGTTTCTCGACAAATGATTTCAGCGGCACGGCGGTCATGTTGCCGGTCGGCGCCGCGTCCAGTTCAAGATAACCATAGCCGGTTTCCGGGCGGTCCGGGCTGATGCCGAAGGTGACCATCTGGCCCGCGCGCGCGGCGGGCAAAGCGGCGTCCACGCAGGCGTTAAAGTCGTCCGTGTCCGGGATCACGTGATCAGACGGCGCGACCAACATCATGCCGTCCGGATCGGTGGCGGCCAAATGCAACGCTGCGGCCAGCACAGCAGGGGCCGTATCGCGCCCGGCGGGTTCAATCAGAACTGCCCCGGTCGTGATCCCTGCGCCGTCCAGCTGCTCGGTCACGATGAAGCGGAAATCATTCGCCGTGACGACCAGAGGGGCCGCATAGGCAGGGCCAGACAAGCGATGGGCGCTGGCCTGAAACAGGCTTTCGTCCCCCATCAAGGGCGAGAACTGCTTGGGATAGCTTTTACGCGACAGGGGCCACAAACGGGTGCCAGAGCCGCCACACAGCAATACTGGAGTAATCATTGAACTGTTCCTTCTTGCCCTGCTTATCTTTTCAAATTCGGACAGAAAGGCGGCAATCGGATGTCTTCTTCAAGCAATCCTCAGCCAGCCGCAATCTGACCTTCATACGCCGAAATCACGGCGGCAAGTGCCTGTGGCATCGGGGTTTGGGGGGCGTATCCCAGCGCCTTGGCGCGTTCGGAGGTCATGCATTTCGCCATCATACCCTCGGGCCGGGACAGATCATGGTGAAACGCGCCGGTATAGCCTGCCATTTCGCCAATCATCTGATAGTACTCGTTGACCGAATAATCCGTGCCATAGCCGACATTCAGAACCTGAGGCAGGCTGTCCAGCCGCGGCAGCGACGTCAGCATGAACTGCACCAGATCATCGACAAACAGGAACTCGCGCCGGGCGTTGCCGCTGCCCCAGATCTCGACGCTATCCTCGCCCGCATTTCGCGCCTGCACGACCTTGGTCACGATGGCGGCAATCAGGTGGCTTGCGACCGACCCGAAATGGTCCTCGGTCCCGAACAGGTTGCACGGGATCAGCGTTTTATAGTGTCTGTTGTCGTGGCTGCGGGTGATGTAATCGCACAACCGCGCGCCGGTGATTTTGGACAGCGCATAGCCTTCGTTCGTGGGTTCCAGCGGCGCGGCGAGGATATCGCCTTCCTCAAGCGGTTGGCGATAGTCGCGCGGGTACATACAGGATGATCCAAGGAACACCAGACGCTCAACACCTGCCTGATGGGCGCCCATGATGACCGCGTCGTTCATCCTCAGGTTCTCGACCAGAAAATCGACCGGGTGATCGATGTTGGCCTGAATGCCGCCCACACGCGCCGCTGCATGGATGACTGCATCCACCGGGTTGGCGGCGAACCAGTCGGATACGGCCTGCGCGTCGGTCAAGGGAAGCTCGGCCCGGGTCGGGGCCAGAACCTCAAGGTCGGGCGCAACGGTTGGGGCCAAGCGCTGCAATGCGCTGCCCAACATGCCAGATCCACCGGTCAGAAGAAGCTTCATGAGTGGCTTGCCCCGCTCTTATTCCACAACACCATAGGCACGACGTGCCAGACGCTCGGTTTCCAGAAGCTTCCAATCTTCCTGCACCATTTCGCTGACCAGATCAGCGAAAGGCGTAGAGCTTTCCCAGCCCAGCATTTCGCGCGCTTTTGTCGGATCACCCAACAGCTGTTCAACCTCGGTCGGGCGGAAATAGCGCGGATCGACTTGCACAAGACATTGACCCGTCTTGGCGTCATAGCCTTTCTCATCCACGCCTTCGCCTTTCCATTCCAGCGTCACATCGGTGGCAGCAAAGGCCAGATCACAGAATTCGCGGACCGAGTGCATTTCGCCGGTTGCCAGCACGAAGTCTTCGGGCACGTCATGTTGCAGGATACGCCACATGCCTTCCACATAGTCGCGGGCATGGCCCCAGTCGCGCAGAGCGTCCAGATTGCCCAGATAGAGCGTGTCCTGCAGGCCCAGCTTGATCGCCGCCGCCGCGCGGCTGATCTTGCGGGTCACAAAGGTCTCGCCGCGGATCGGGCTTTCGTGGTTGAACAGAATGCCGTTGGTGGCAAACATGTCATAGGCTTCACGATAGTTGACCGTGATCCAATAGGCATACAGCTTCGCCGCCGCATAGGGCGAGCGTGGATAGAACGGCGTGGTTTCGCGCTGTGGAACCTCTTGCACCTTGCCATACAGTTCCGACGTAGAGGCCTGATAATACTTGGTCTTTTCGGTCAGACCCAGCATCCGGATGGCTTCCAGAATACGCAACGAGCCAATGGCGTCGGCGTTCGCGGTATACTCCGGCATCTCGAAGCTGACTTGCACGTGCGACTGTGCAGCAAGGTTATAAATCTCGTCCGGTTGGATGTCGGCGATCTGACGGATCAGCGTGGTGCTGTCGGTCATGTCACCATAGTGCAGATGCAGGTTGCCGGGACGGTGATTGTCGATCTGCAGGTGGTCAATGCGCGCCGTGTTGAACGAAGACGAGCGGCGCTTGACGCCATGCACTTCATAGCCCTTTGCCAGCAAAAGCTCGGCCAGATAGGCGCCGTCTTGTCCGGTGATGCCCGTGATATAGGCGGTTTTCTTATCGGCCCTAGGTCTGGTCCTTGTTCTTAGAATTTGGCACAGGTCGCGTCGACGACCTCGCGCAGACGATCCAGTTGCGCGGGAATGGGGTGGTGGTGGTTGCCAACAAACAACCCTTCGGAATCAATCACGTCTGCGGCCTTGATCTGGCCAAAGACGTTGTGGTCCAGCTTGTCGATGACAGGGTTGCGCAGGAAGTTTCCGGTAACGATGGGGCGGCATTCAATCTCGGCCTCTTTCAGGGCGTCGACCAAGGCCGCGCGCTGGCCGCGCATCTTGCCCTGCAGCACCATAGCAAAGCCGAACCAGCTGCTTTCGCCGGTTTCGCGCTGAATGGTCAGATGCTCGTGATCGCCAAATAGCGACTGAAACTGCACCGCGTTCTTGCGCCGTTCGGCAACGAAGCTGTCCAGTTTCGCAAGCTGAGGAATGCCCAGCGCACCTTCCATTTCGATCGGGCGCAGGTTGTAGCCGGGCAGCACGAAGCGGAATTGACGCACGAAGGGGTCAGGGTCCATCGGCAGATGCGTATCTTCGGGCAGATCACGGACCCAGCCATGGGCGCGGATCGACAGCATGTTGTCATAAAGCTTGCGATCATCGGTGATCACAAGCCCGCCTTCCATCGTGCAGATATGGTGGCTGAAAAAGGTCGAGAACGTCCCGAACAGCCCAAAAGCACCGGCCTTTTCGCCATTCAGGCTGGCACCCATGCTTTCGCAATTGTCTTCTGCCAGAAGGACACCCGCATCGGCACAGATCTTGCGCAGACGATCCGCCTCGATCGGGTTGCCCAGCAGGTTCACCGCAAAGACCATCTTGGTGCGCGGCGTGATTGCGGCGGCGACCTGATCAACATCGATATTCAGCGTCTCGGGGTTGATGTCGACAAAGCGTAGCTTCATCCCGTTCTGGGTAATCGGGAAATAGGTGGTGGACCAGCTGACCGCAGGAACGATCACCTCGTCTCCGGGCTGAAACCCGAAATCCGGGTGATGGAAGGCCGCCGTGATGCCCAGCAAGTTGGCCGTCGATCCGGACGAGGTCATGACAGCGTATTTCTTGCCAAACTTCTTGGCAAATGCCTCTTCAAATTCGCGGACACGGGCGCCCATTGTGAAACGGTCTGATGCGATCACCTCTTGCAGCGCCGCGTATTCCGCGTCGTCCCAAGTTGTATTTGCCAGCGGATAGAACATCGCCTGATACCTTATGCCTGTCGTAGAACGCACCGATTGCCAATGCGTCGTTTAATTGGCGGCAACTTAGACATCGTATCTTCTAATTGCTAGCACCTTACTTTGACGCATTGCTTGCCATTTCCACTGTGATGCAAAGACCATAGCGCGCCCGTCATTTGGCCAGATCAAGCACCATATCCGTGTCGAACGTGCTGCGCTTGATCAGCTCGCGCGCGACCTCGGGACGACCGAGCCGGTCAAACTGCCGATAGATGTCCTGAAGCGTGTGCACAGACTCCAGCCCCCAATCGACGATCTTTTCATAGATCTCGTACGCCTCGTCGGCGCGATCTGCGGCCATCAGGAACCGGGCCTTGGGGGTCATGATCCGCACGGCGCCATGGGCGAGCTTCTCGGCCTTGTCCAATTCGACCAACGCTTCGGGCAGACGATCTGCCGTGCGACGCAACATGTTGGCGGTCAGGATGCGGATCTCGATAAATTCATGATCATGATCTGCCAGCCGGTCATGAATGGCCCGGGCGTCATCACGACGATCCCTGTCAGACCACAAGCGGTCAGCCAGACAGGCCGCATAGCAAGGGTGGTTGCCGGACAGCTCGGTGGCCCGTTCAAGATAAGGCAGCGCGTCCTTCGCCTCGCCTGTTTCGAACAGGATGTCCGATAAACGCTTGTAGTAAATCGGATTCTCGGGCGCCTGTTCGACCGCCGTCAGATGCGCATCCAGCGCGGCCCGCGTGTTACCCATCGCATGATCATAGACCCCCAGCGCAGAGATCAACGCGGGCTCACCCTTCATCTTGTTAAATGAGCGACGAAGCATGTCACGGGTTTTGGCGATCTTCGAGATGTTGGTGAACGCCCGATTCAGACGCTTGCCAGAAACAAGTCGCCAGTCGCGCACGACGATCTCCCACGGGTGGAAAAGCGGTCGATCTTCCGGCTTCATCCCGTGCGGTACAAGGCCGTTTAGCGCAGCTAAAGACGCTTTGCCGACGGGAAACACGCCGCCTTTTTTACGCACCAGATCCGGATCAAACGGATAGAAATTATCTGGCGTGATCGCACCGCCCCCCAGCGCAGAGCTGAGCGCGCCTTGCACCAAAGGCTCGAGCGGTCGGAACCATGTCGCCGCCTGCAGACGCGAGCGTGCCGCCGTATGATCCCCCTGCACCAACTGGTTCATGGCCGAATATGCGTTCACGACCGCAATGGAATCATCGACATAGACCGGGCGCGCATAGGCCATCTTGCGCACCTCTTCGACATAGGGCAGATCCTGACTGGTCACCGAAAGTTCGCACAGCAGCTGATAGGCAAAGCTTTTATCCAGCCCGTCTTCCATATACGCGCTGATGATCCGCTTGGCGCGCGCGGGGTCGTTACGCGACAACTGGTATTCGATCTGGAAATGCAGGCTTTGCCCTACATCCCCCATGTTGATGAACAGGTCTGATTTCTGTTCCAGCCGCTGAGACATCCGCTCCATCGCGATGTCATGTTCTTCTTGGGTCAGGGCATCCTGAACAGCCCGCAAGTTGCAGCCGCCAATTGTCATGGCCGTCTGGCTATAGGCCGAAGACGGCGGCCCGTAGATCTGCTTGCACAGCGACATGGCATACAATTCAAGAAAATCGCGTGCGCCGCTGGTAAAGTCACGTTCGCCGAACAGATCCGAGATCCCCATCACGCGATCGGATTTTTCTTTCAGCCGGTCCACCTCTTGCGGGGTGTCCGAGAAAACCAGAATACGCTGGGTCGGATCTTCGAGCAGCCGTTCCAGCAACACCTCGTAGAACTCGCGCGGGATGTACTTGTTGGGCCACAGCTTGTTCGACGTCACCTGATTATAGATGATGTCCCCGCGGCGGATGTGAAGCGCAGTCAGGCTGGACCCGGCGAACATCTCTTTGATCTCGCCGATCATCGCCTGAACCGGGGGGGAGTACTCGAACTCGTCCAGACACAGGGGCAAGGCAGCCTGCACTTTGGCCATATCTTCCCATGGCAAAACGGTGATCCCCATCGCCGCACCGGCCAGATAGCTTTCACCCTTTGCGACGGGCTTCAGGAATTGTCCGCGGGTCGTGCCGCTGCCTTCCACCGTGCTGATATCGATCAGATCGTTATAGACCTGATGCAGCACATCGCCGTCGAAGAACTTCCGTTCGACAAAATCCTCGCTGAAAATATAGGTCGGATCACGGCATTCCTCGTGGGTACGCCCACCAGTGGTCCAGCCACAAAACCACGGAATGTCATAGTCACGCGATATCCGAATGGCGTTCAACATCGAGATAATGCGCGCGCCCATCCGGTCGTTGCGGTGGGCAATAATACTGCTCTTCAAATCAGCCTGTTTCATCGCGCAACCCTACTCAGATCAGAAAGGCGGGGCCAGCCGAAAGTCGGAAAGCCTGACGATACGAAATTTGGGTGCATAGATCGGTATCAGTTTTGCCCCAGCTCTGCCCTCAATGCCTCTAATCCGACGGCAAGCGCTTGGTCTGCGGCAGGGGCACTGTCGGCCTCGACATACAGGCGCAGTTCGGGGGCGTTTCCAGAGGGGCGCAGATGCACAATCCGGCCGTCGTTCAGCGTCATGCGCAAGCCATCGGTCCGATCCACGGCGGCACAGCGTCCACCGACGCGCGTCAGAAACGCGTCGCGCGCATCTGCGTCGGCATCCAATCTTGCGACCAATGTCTGCGAGATCTCGGTCGGCACCTCTTGCAGGCGGTCGGCGGCGGTAAAGCGGGCTGGTTGCTGCGCGACCAGCGCCGACAGACCGCCCGCAGCCCGTGCGCGCGTCAGAGGCACTAGGAACGGCAACACCGCGTCGCGGGTCATCAAGGGCGGCAAGCCCTGTGCCTCGAACCCCAGAAGGAAGCCGCCATTTGCCTCGTACCCGACGACGCGTCCGTTGGCCTGCTCCATGCCCGCAATCACGTAAGGCGAGCCGATGCGCGTGCGGATCACCTGGCCGAACACCTCTTCCGCGCCCGTATTCGACGATACCGGGGTCACGGCGACATCGGCCCCCATCGCGGCGCCGGTGATCTGGCCCAGGACATCGCCCACAATCACCTGACCTGCCTCATCCGTCAGCAAGGGCCGATCCCCGTCCCCATCCGTGGAAATGATCGCGTCCAGATCATGCGCGCTGGCCCAGTCGCGCAGCTGTTGGCGAAGTTCGGGGGCGACGGCCTCGGTGTCGACTGGAATGAACGACGGGCTGCGACCCAGCTCCAGAACCGAACCGCCCAGCGCCGGGATCATGTCTAACAGCAGATCACGCCCAACGGCGGAGTGGCTGTAGACACCGATCCGCAATCCGTCCAGCGCATCTGGCCCAAAGGCGGTGACATAGCGGGTCACATAGTCGGCCCCCGCCGTGGTGTTTTGGATCACCTCTGGCCCCGCAATTGGGTCCATACAAGTGTCTAATGCAGCCAAAATCGCGGATTCATGGGCTTTGGTGATCTCACCCTCGGGCGTATAGAATTTCAACCCGTTGCGGTCTGCCGGGATGTGGCTGCCGGTGATCATGACTGCCGAGGCGCCCGCCCCCATCGCCGCCAAAGCCAGCGCCGGGGTAGGCACCGCCCCGCAATCCGTCACTTGAATACCCGCAGCCTGCGCCGCATCCGCCACCATCCCCGCAATGTCGGGCGAAGAGGGCCGCAGGTCACGGCCCACGAACAACCCCGTTCCCACCGGGCAAGCGCGCAGAAAGGCCATAACATGGGCGCCGACCAGGTCAGGCGTCAGGTCTGTGACAAGGCCACGCAGGCCGCTTGTGCCGAATTTAGGGGACATTTCGGAACTCTTTTATGTGGGAAGTTAAGTTAAGGGGCAGGCGTTGCTGCGCATCACTCTTCGATCTTGCGCGCCTCATCCACCAGCATAACCGGGATGCCGCCACGGATCGGGAAGGCCAGATTGGCAGCTTTCGACAGCAGCTCTTGCTTGTCGGCATCATAGGTCAGCTGCGTCTGCGTCACAGGGCAGACAAGCGCCTCGATCATGCGACGATCAAACTTGGTTTCAGCTGGGGTGGTCATTGTACTTTCTCCTCGCCCGCGCCTTTGCGCAACGCAAATTCCATAAGAGTTACAAGGGTTTCGCGGCGCGTGGGCAGCGATGGTGCCTCAAGCAGCGCCTGTTTGTCTTCGGGTGCAAAGGGGCACAACATGGACAGGGCATTGATCAACAGCTCGTCCTCGGCCGATTCAAGGCTTTCCCAATCGGTCTGCAATTCCTGCAGATTGAAATAGCGGGTCAACAGCGCCAGAAACGTCTCGCGGTTTAGGCCTGTATCATGTTCGGGCTGGCCAAGGTCGCGGTCAAAGCTGTCCCACCCCATCTGCGCCTTCAGATAGGGCGTAAAGCCCGTTTCGACCTGCCCCAAACGAAAACGCGACACGCCAGTCAGCGTGACCATATAGCGCCCGTCTTCGGTTTCCGTGAACGAGGTGATCCGACCAGCGCACCCAATGCTGTGCAGCCGCGTATCCTCGCCGCATTCTTCGCCAATGGGCTGGATCATGCCCAGCAGCCGCTGGGGCGTTTTCAGCACATCGTCGACCATCGCAAGATAGCGCGGTTCGAACACATGAAGGGGAAGCCGGCCACGGGGCAAAAGCAACGCGCCCGGCAAGGGGAAGATCGGAAGGGTATCCGGCAAGTCAGCTGATGAGATCATGACACCAGTCTAGCGCGACTTTTCCATTCACACAAAGATCATCGACGACAGCTTGCGACGACCGGTCAAGGCGATCGGGTCCTTGGCGTCCAAAGCGTCGAAAATGGTGAACAGCTGCAGCTTGGCGGCCGCGTCATTCCAGTCTCTATCCCTGCGGAAAAGCTCTAAAAGCTCGTCCACGGCGCCTTGCACATCACCGTCTGCATTCAGCGCAACGGCCAGATCAAACCGCGACTGGTGATCGTCGGGATTGGCGTCGACAGCCGCACGCAGCTCGGCCACGGGACCCGCGTTTTCGGCCTGACGCGCCAGTTCGATCTGGGCGCGGACAGCCTCGAGTTCCGGCGCGTCCGAGATCTCGGCGGGGGCGCCATTCAGAGTCGCCTCGGCGTCATCGGCATTGCCAACAGCCAAATGGGTGCGGGCCAGACCGGCATAGGCTGCGGCCGAGTTCGGGTCTTCTTCAAGGATCGCGGCATAGGTTTGGGCGGCGTCCTGAACTTCGCCTGCCTCCAGCATCTCATCGGCAGCAGCAATGGCATCCGCCAGACCACCATCACCGCCAAGCGCCGCAACGCGGTTGACGAATTCCTTGATTTCGCTGGGCGGCACTGCGCCTTGGAAGCCATCCACAGGCTGGCCCTGAAAGAAAGCATAGACGGTCGGGATCGACTGCACGCGCATCTGGCCTGCGATCATCTGGTTCTCATCCACGTTAACTTTGGCCATGCGGACTTTGCCGCCAGCCTCGGTCACGGCAGCTTCCAAAGCTGGGCCAAGCGTCTTGCACGGGCCGCACCACGGCGCCCAGAAATCGACGATCACCGGCACCTCTTGCGAGGCCTCGATCACGTCCTGCATGAAGGTCGCTTCGCCCACATCCTTGATCAGTTCCACGCCCGCAGACGCGCCGTCCAGTCCGAATTCCATGGCTTTGGCTCCGTTTAATAGGTTTACCGCTTATATGGCGCGTGTCAGGCCAGTTTTAAAGGTCAAACGTCGCGAAGACCGGCGCGTGATCCGACGGCTTTTCCCAGCCGCGCGCGTCGCGCACCACCCGCGAGCCGTGACCTGCGTTCGAGATATCGGACGTGGCCCAAACGTGATCCAGACGACGACCTTTGTCGGCGGCATCCCAATCGCGGGCGCGATAGGACCACCAGCTGTAAAGCTGCCCTTCGGGAATATCCTGACGGGTGATGTCGACCCAACCAGCCGCGTCTTGCACATCGCCCAGCGCTTCAACTTCGACCGGCGTGTGGCTAACCACTTTCAAAAGCTGCTTGTGCGACCAGACGTCATCTTCGCGCGGGGCGATGTTCAGATCGCCCACAAGGATCGACTTCTGCGGTTTCTCGCGCCCGAAATGGTCACGCATGTCGGTGAGGTAATCGAGCTTCTGGCCAAATTTCTCGTTCAGCTCGCGGTCCGGCACATCGCCGCCCGCAGGAACATAAAAATTGTGAACCGTCACGCCATTTTCCAGCTGCCCAGCAATATGGCGCGCGTGGCCCAGATCAGCGAAATCAAAGCTCTCGGCCTCGACCATCGGGATACGCGATAGGATCGCAACGCCGTTATAGCCCTTCTGCCCACGGGCCACCATGTGCGTATACCCCAGCGCCTTGAACCCTTCGAGCGGGATCTTCTCGACCGGGCTTTTGCATTCCTGCAGACACAGCACATCCGGCGCTTCTTCCTCGAGCAACTTCAGCACGATCGGCTCGCGCAGACGGACCGAGTTGATGTTCCAAGTGGCAAGGGTAAAGCTCATCGCGCGTCTTCCTGTTGATGGTCGCATGAGCCAACAGTCTTGCCAGAAAAACGGGGCTGGCACCATTCAGAAATTTTTGCAACTTTAGTATAGAAAAGAGCGCCAAGTGCGTTGGCACAATGGCGCTCTTACATCATGGTGAAACCAGTTACTCTACCCATCCTGAAACAGCCAACATGCCAAACAGCATAATGACGCCCCTGCACGCTCCATGACTAAGAATCTGATCGCATGAGACCCCAAGCAAATACAGCCCGTTGGAATGAAATGCATGTAATTGCCATCAACGGCACACGCGTGCGCTGTCATTGGGGCGTACTGCATCGGCTGATCCTCTCGGGGCAAATGAACGGCACGTTCATTTTGGTCGCCCTTGCGCTGGCGACATTCAAATCCACCCTGTTCGAGATCCCCACCCCCTACCTGACCCGGATCTTGTTCTGGGTAATCGGGGTCTATCTGACCGTCGTGTTTTGGTACGCAATGATCCGTGTGATCCATCTGATCCTGAATCGCCTGCGAGCCAACATTGCCGTGATCAACTATCCCGTTACCGCAGCGGCAACCATTGGTGCCGTGTTCGTCAGCACCTTCCTGATCAACCTGCTGACGCAGAGCACGTTCCTTTATGAAAACCTGACTTGGGCTGATTTCTCTCGCAATCTGCTGATCGCTGCATTGGTCGAACTTCTAACCGTCACAAGCATTCTTCCTTTCTTCTGGGAAGGCACGCCGCCCTCGCCAGAACTGGTTGATGCGCCCGAACCAGCCCCGCAGCTCGACACCATTCGGTTCGAGGATAAGGACATTCACCTTCCCTCGCTTCTGCATGTCCAATCACAGGAACACTATCTGGAATTCGTCTTCGAGCAGACGAAATTCCTGCTGCGCGGCGCGTTGAAGGACTTCGTGGCACTGTGCGACCACAGCCATGGCATTCAGTGTCATCGCTCGCATTGGGTGGCGAGGAAGGCGGTGACCGGCCGCAAGCGTCAGGACGGAAATCCGGTGCTGCTTCTGTCCAATGCCACCGCCGTGCCCATCGCGCGCGGCAGGCTGTCGGACGTGAAAACTTGGTTAGAGCAACACCGGCCCGGGATCTGATCCATATGCATCAAGCGTAGGACACAACCTCCCATTCGACGCCATCATGATCATCGAAATAGAACCGCTTTCCCGGCTCGTAATCGGCGTGGTTATGCGGGGTGAACCCAGCCGCCTTTACGCGTGTTTCGGTCGCGTCGATGTCGTCCACGACCACCCCCACATGGTTCAATCCGGCGCGGGTCGTATAGGAATGCTGCGGGTCCTTCATCGCCATGTTGGGCGTGTATAGAGCCACATATGACCCCTCGTCGCCCACATGCGCGGTGTATCCGCCAGACATCGCGTCGCCCTCCCACCGGGTGGTCCATCCGAACACGGCGCCCAACCATGCGGCGGTTGCTTTCGGGTCTGATACAGTCACATTCACATGCTCTAGATTTGCCATTTTGGCCTCCTTGATCTTTGGTGCGACTCGGTTGATAATTCCTAAAGCTAACTTTAGCTCAAGCTTTTTCTTTCAAGGGGATTCACATGGAACGCAGAAACGAGATTTCCATTGGCACCTTGGCCAACCGCACCGGGCTCGCCGTGTCCGCGATCCGGTATTACGAAACCCAGGGTCTGGTCGCGCCGGAACGCAATGCGGGCGGGCAAAGGCGGTTTTTGCGGTCTGATATCCGTCGCCTGAGCTTTGTAATGATCGCGCAGAAATTCGGCTTCACGCTGGATCGTATCCGCGAGGTCATGTCCCGCCTGCCCCAAAGCCGCACGCCCACCGCCAAGGACTGGACCGAAATCTCGCAGGACTTCCGCGCGGAACTGGACGAACAGATACAGGCTCTAACCCGCCTGCGCGACAAGCTGGACGGCTGCATCGGTTGCGGCTGTCTGTCTCTGGACCGATGTGCTCTGTATAACCCCGACGATGTAGCAGCGGATAAGGGCGCGGGGCCGCGGTATCTGATGGGGGATGAGGCGGTTAGGCCCGAGGACTAAATTCGGTTCGCATCCCTTGATCTGCCTTAAGGCGGCACAAGGGATACTGGTTCAAGCTTCCCTGAAGGAGAGCACCTATGACCGATCACGGACACAGCCAACAGGAAATCACCGACCGCATCGGATCGCCTCCCGGGCGCGGCGTTTTGAAGGATGCAGTCTATGGTGCGATTGACGGCGCAGTAACCACCTTCGCCATCGTGGCGGGCGTGGCCGGGGCCGGGCTGTCGCCGTTGATCATCGTCATTCTGGGGCTGGCGAACGTGCTGGCCGACGGGTTTTCCATGGCCGCCGCGGCCTATTCCGGGACCAAGGCGGAACAGGACAATTTCCAGCGCATCCGAAAGATCGAAGAGGATCACATCGCGCGCAATCCCGAAGGGGAATGGCGCGAAGTTCGCGAGATCCTGTCGCAGAAAGGCCTGTCAGACCAAATCTTGGACGAGGCCACGGACGCCATCACCAAGGACAAGGAAAACTGGATCGCGATGATGATGGAGGGCGAATACGGGTTGGGCGGAATAGACCCTAACCCGCTGCGATCCGCCACAACGACCTTCGTTGCCTTCCTAATCGCCGGCATGGTCCCCCTGCTGCCATTCATCCTCAAACTCGAGGATGCCTTCACCGTGTCCGCGTGGATGACCATGGCCAGCTTCTTCGCCATCGGCGCCTTGAAAAGCCACTGGTCGCTCAGCCCGTGGTGGCGGTCAGCCTTTGAGACCCTGCTGATCGGAGGCGCGGCGGCGGCACTGGCATATGGGGTGGGAAGTTTGTTCAACACATAAGGGGCGTCTCGAAACAAATGGACTATCTACACTGATCCATTTAGTGCTTTGAAACCCATTAAGCCGATTATTTAGTAAAGACGAAATTGAATTGCCCAATAATTTTATATCACTCAAGCAAAAATGGAGTGACGACAGGTTGCTTGAGTTTGAAGTCACCGTGAGCGTGGATGGAAATCTGTTTCGCAACACGGTTTACACTGACCTTCAGAGCATTCGCGAGAACATCACCAACCTAGCCGCCCTGCTTAACAACAACCGAACGCATTCCGACACCTCATTTGGCGGTGAAGGTGGGGAGGTTGCAAATGGATACTACCACCAAGTCGTGAAGGCAGACATTCGTGGGCGTGTTTACATCTCGACCCATCAACAGAGTGACTTCGGAGATAGCACAAACCGGAAGATTGCGCATGAAGCCAAGCTTCATCTAGTTTCGGAACCGGCGTTTGTTGACAGGTATATCAACGCGTTGGAGGCTGCGTGTAAGCACGCCGAGAAAAGCTATTTCCAGGATCCCGAAAGCGACCTTGTGATAGATGGTACGTTTGTTCTTCAATGCCTAGAGATCGACAAAGAGTTCGATCCCGAACTGCACACAGTCCTTTAGCACTCGAAAAACCGGGCCCAATGAGCCCGGTCAGTCTTTCAGGGAGGAAATGTGCCCATAACCTCGGGCACAGGAGGATTCTAAGCGTTCAGACGATAGCCACCGCTTTCCGTCACCAGCAGCCGCGCGTTCGAGGGGTCGGGCTCGATCTTCTGGCGCAGACGATAGATGTGGGTTTCAAGCGTGTGGGTGGTGACGCCCGCGTTATAACCCCAGACCTCGTGCAAGAGCACATCGCGCGCCACCACGCCATCGGTCGAGCGATAAAGGAACTTCAGGATGTTGGTCTCTTTCTCGGTCAGGCGGACCTTGCGGTCATCCTCGGTCACCAGCATCTTCACCGACGGCTTGAAGGTGTACGGCCCAAGCTGGAAGACAGCATCTTCGGACTGTTCATGCTGGCGCAGCTGGGCGCGGATACGCGCCAGAAGCACCGGGAACTTGAAGGGCTTGGACACATAGTCGTTGGCGCCCGCGTCCAGACCCAGAATGGTATCTGCATCGGTGTCATGACCCGTCAGCATCAGGATCGGGCATTTCACACCCTGCTTGCGCATCACGCGGCACAGCTCGCGCCCATCGGTGTCAGGCAGGCCCACGTCGAGGATCACAAGATCATAGAGTGCTTCCTTGGACTTGGTGATCGCCTCGGCCCCGTTTCCGGCTTCGAACACGTCAAAATCCTCGGTCATTAGCAGCTGCTCGGCCAGCGCTTCGCGCAGATCCTCGTCGTCATCTACCAGCAAAATCTTCTTCAACGTGGACATGGCGCCCTCCTTTGTCGTGTTGCCTTCAGATTTGTGGGCGCGCACGGAAATGACAAGATATGCAACAAAACTCTCACGGCCTCGTGTCAATTGACCGGGAAATGTTTCATATCGTGTCAGAACCGCCTATCTAGGGCACGAGAGGATCATGATGACGCTTGCCCCGAACCAGACCGAGCTTCTTGCCCGCGCCCGTGCCGATCTGCGCATGGGGGTGCCGGTCGTGTTACGACTGGATGGCCGCGATGTCGTCGCAGCGGCGGCCGAGACCTTATCTGCCGGGCGCTTGGACAGCCTGCGCGCCTTGGGGGACGCTGTTCTGGCGATCACGCCGCGCCGCGCCGAGACATTGAAGGCGCGTGCCTATTCCGACCGCGTGGCCCGGATCGAACTGCCGTCCGATGCCGATACACGCTGGATCGCCTCGGTCGCTGACCCGGCGGATGACCTATCACACCCGATGAAGGGCCCTTTCCGCACCTGTCGCGGCGGCGACGATGCGCTAGAAGCGCACGCCATCGCGCTGTGCAAAACGGCGCAGCTTTTGCCCTCGGCTTTGGTGGTTGAAACGCAGGATGCCGATGCCTTGGCCCTGTCGTATGGCCTGACACTGGTGCATTTGAACCCGGAAACGCTCCGCGATCTACATCTGGCGCCCGTCGTCCATGCCCGCCTGCCCATGCAGGTATCCGAGGCCGGGCGACTACACATTTTCCGCCCCGAAGACGGCGGCGAGGAACACTATGCCGTGGAAATCGGCCGCCCCGCACGCGACAAACCGGTATTGGCGCGGCTGCATTCGGCCTGTTTCACCGGCGACGTTCTGGGAAGCCTGAAATGCGATTGCGGCCCGCAGTTGAACGCGGCGCTGGCGGCTATGGGGGCTGGTGGTGCGGGTGTACTGCTCTACCTGAACCAAGAAGGTCGCGGCATCGGACTGGCAAATAAGATGCGCGCCTATTCCCTGCAAGATCAAGGGTTTGACACGGTTGAAGCCAACCACCGCCTTGGCTTCGAAGACGATGAACGCGACTTCCGTATCGGGTCCGAGATCCTGAAATCCATGGGGTTCACTCAGGTCAAATTGATGACCAACAACCCACGCAAAGTGGCGATGATGGAAGACAACGGCATCAAAGTGGCTGAACGCGTGCCGCTGAAAGTCGGCGAAGGCGCGCATAACGCGGCCTATCTGGCGACGAAAGCCAAGAAATCCGGGCACCTGCTGTGACACTGCCACGCCGCCACGACATGGTCGTCACCCGTTGGGGTGCGCGCTTCATGGGGCGGCGTTTTCCCGTGGCGATCGGGCGCGGCGGCATGACCGATAACAAGCACGAGGGCGACGGCGCAACCCCGCGCGGCGTTTGGCGGCTGGTGGGCGGCAGCTTTCGCGCAGATCGGCTGGCCCATCCCGATACCCTGTTCGACCTGAACACCATTGGCCCGATGGACATCTGGTCCGACGATCCCGCAGATCCCGCCTATAATCACGGGCTACGCGCACAAAACTATGCGCCCAGCCACGAGAAACTGCGCATGACCGCGCCGCTTTATGACGTGGTGCTGTTCAGCGATTGGAACTATCCGAACGCCACGCCCGGCAAAGGCTCGGCCATTTTCGTGCATCAGTGGCGCAAACCGCGCCACCCAACGGCGGGCTGTCTGGCCTTCGCGCCGAAAGACCTGCGCTGGATCCTCGCGCACTGGACCCCGCACAGCCGGATCATCGTCCGTTAAGCGCATTTTCTTGCCAAAAATATCCTGGGGTTCGAAGGCTTCTTGGAAACTGTCCGGGGGACAGTTTCGCCTGAGAACGGGCGGAGCCCACAAGCGCAGGCTCGAGGGGCAAAGCCCCTAGGAATAGTCCCGTTCGCCAAAGATCGCCGAGCCAACCCGCACATAGGTCGCGCCCTGCGCAATCGCGCGATCGAAATCGCCGCTCATCCCCATCGACAGACCTTTGAGCCCGTGCTTCTTCGCCAGCTTGGCCAGAAGCGCGAAATGCAGGCTGGGTTCTTCGTCCGTGGGGGGGATGCACATCAGCCCCTCGACCGGCAGGTTCAATTCGCGGCACAGCGCGACAAGCTCGGCCAAGTCGCTGGGCAACACGCCGGCTTTCTGCTCTTCCTCGCCGGTGTTCACCTGAATGAACAGACGGGGGCAGTGGCCCACTTCCTCGGCAATACGCGCAATGGCGCGGGCCAGCTTGGGACGGTCGACCGAGTGGATCACGTCGAACAGTTCAATCGCCTGCCGGGTCTTGTTGGTCTGAAGCGGGCCGATCAGGTGCAGCTCGACTCCATCAAACTTTTCCTTCAGGTCGGGCCATTTGCCTGCGGCCTCTTGCACCTTGTTTTCACCGAAGACGCGATGGCCCTCTTCCAACACCGCAACCACGCGCTCCAAAGGCTGAACCTTGGACACGGCAATCAGTTGCGCCGATCCCGGGGTGCGGCCCATGCGCGCCTCTTCCTTGGCGATGCGGGTTTGAATGTCTGAAAGTGCCATGGGTCATCCTGTCTTATACTTGCAAACAGGTTTCCCAAAAGAAAAGAGCGGGCGCAAGGCCCGCTCTTCCCTTACCAAATAATCCGTTAGGATTAGAAGGACATGTTGATGCCCAGATCGGCAACAGTGGTGGTGCCGTCGTCTGCAACACCAGCGTCGATCGAAGCGCCGCCACCCAGGTCGTACGAAACGCCCAGACCGTAAACGTCGGCCGACAGGACGCCATCGCTCAGGTTCGAGTAAGCTGCGGTGATGGTTGCTGCACCCATGGTGTAACCAGCGGTTACGCCGATAGCGGTGACGTCAACGTCGCTCGAACGCGAGTACAGAGCGTTCAGGGCTACGTCACCGAAGTTGCCGCCAGCTTTTACGTGGAAAGCGCTACCTGCGGCCAGATTGCCCCAGTCATCGTAGCCGATGCCGAAGTTGTAGTCGCCCATGGCGTAGGTTGCAACAACCGAGAATACTTCGGTGTCCTGCATGTCGTACGACAGAGCTACACCGAAGTCACCGAACGAACCGGTGTACATGATGTTGCCTTGGTCAGCAGCGTCGATCAGAACTTCTGCAACGTTGTCGGTACCCAGACCCGAGTAACCGATGTCGCCCAGACCCAGTTTAGCGTCCGAAGCCGAACCAACAGCGCCAACGGTCAGTTTGCCGAAGCCGCCTTCAACGTGCACTTCGGTGTCACCAACAGCGGTGCCGCCGTTGTCTTGGGTGATGTCGAAGTCTGCGCCGAACGACAGGCCGCCGTCGGTTTCACCGGTCATCGAAACCGACAGAGTGGTGTAGTAGTCAGGGTTCCAGTCGGAACCGTCGTATACAACACCAAAGCCAGCTGCGCCCGAGAAGCCAATCTCAGCAGAAGCGATACCAGCGGTTGCGACCAGAGCGGTCGAAGCGATCAGAATCTTTTTCATTTCGTTTTCCCTCATGAATTTAAGAGTTCGCCTCAATTCAGGGGAATCCGAATTGAGTATGCATCGTTCAATCCACCTTTCCGCTGCTCATTGCAAGCCGACTGAAACGTCGAAAACCGAAAGTCGGGCGTATTGGTGCTTTCATGCCACAGTTTCATTCTCGCAGTCGGCGAAAACCCGCAATATCAAGCGATTCTCTAAATATATGACTCATATAAGGCGCTTGGGAAAACGCTTGCCCGCCCGCAGGGGCTTATATACTAACAAGAGGAATTTTACTTATGGGGCTGTTTCATGGGCATCCTTAAAACGTCTGCTTTTGGTCTGTCATTGATCGCTATGCTTGGTCTTTCTGCCTGTGGTGGCAGCCGTGGATCTGTTGGCTCTGCCGGATCGGGCAATATTTTCGGGGGCGGCTCGAACGCGCAGCAACAAGGCGGTGGTCTTGGCCATACCCCTGAGGCTGAAGAACCGCGCGAAACCATCTGGGATCTGTTCAAGAACGTAGACGACCCCAACACCACGGTCGAAGTTAACCGCTATATCTGGAATGCATCGCTGGATGTGCTCAGCTTTATGCCCGTTCAGGCCGCTGATCCGTTCTCGGGCATTATCGTGTTTGGTTATGGCCGCCCGCCGGGTGGCGGTGCGTCGTACAAAGCCACAGTATATGTGCGTGACCCCGCGCTGGACGCGCGCTCGCTGTCGGTCGCACTATATACGCGCAGCGGCCCTGCCAGCGCCGAAGCCGTCCGCAAGGTCGAGGACGCGATCCTGACTCGTGCCCGCCAGCTACGTATTCGTGACGGCAAGCTGTAAAAGCATGTCGCTCAAAAGTGGGAACCGGTTTTGAGCTTCTCGGACATGCGTCATCAGCCAATAGGGCCGAAGGCCCTAGACCCGGATCGACCAGACTTATAAGACATGCGCCGGGCCCATAGCCCGGCGTTTTCACATCAAGGACCTGACGAATGTCGCGATACACTGCCGCAGATATCGAACCGAAATGGCAAAAAGCCTGGGACGAGGCCGGAATTTTCACCGCCAAGCGCGATGAATCGAAGCCGAAATATTATGTGCTCGAGATGTTCCCCTATCCGTCAGGCCGGATTCATATGGGTCACGTGCGCAACTATACGATGGGCGACGTGATCTCGCGCTATAAATCGTCCTGCGGGTTCTCGGTTCTGCACCCGATGGGTTGGGACGCCTTCGGGATGCCTGCTGAAAACGCGGCGATGGCGCAGGGCGGCCACCCCGGCACATGGACCTACGACAACATCAAGACCATGAAGGGCCAGATGCGTCCGCTGGGTCTGTCGATTGACTGGAGCCGTGAATTTGCCACCTGCGACCCGGAATATTACGGCCAGCAGCAGGCGATGTTCATCGACTTCATGGAGCGTGGTCTGGTTTATCGCAAGAACGCCACGGTGAACTGGGATCCGGTCGACATGACCGTGCTGGCCAACGAACAGGTCATCGACGGCTGCGGCTGGCGATCCGGCGCGCCGGTCGAACGTCGCGACCTGACGCAATGGTTCTTCAAGATCTCGGATTACTCGGGTGAATTGCTGGACGCGCTGGATGGCTTGGACAACTGGCCCGAGAAAGTGCGCACCATGCAGGCCAACTGGATTGGCCGCAGCCAAGGTCTTCAGTTCAGCTTTGAGCGCACCGATGGCGGCGAGTCGATCGAGGTCTATACGACGCGCCCCGACACCCTGAACGGTGCCAGCTTCGTCGGCATCTCGCCCGATCACCCGATTTCCAAGGCGCTCGAGGCCGAAAACCCCGAGATCGCCGCACAGCTTGTCGAAATGCGCAAGGGCGGCACCACCGCCGAGGCCATCGAGACCGCCGAGAAGCTCGGCTATGACACCGGCATCCGCGTGAAACACCCGCTGAACCCGGACTGGGAGCTGCCCGTCTGGATCGCGAACTTCATTCTGATGGATTACGGCACCGGCGCGATCTTCGCCTGTCCGGCGCATGACCAGCGCGATTTGGACTTCTGTCGCAAGTATGACCTGCCGGTCGTCGACACCTTCCTGTCGCTGGAAAACCCCGCACCCGTCGAAAACGAAGCCTTCGTGCCGCCGAAAACCGAAAAGGTGAAATGGGTCGACCACTTCGCCGGTCTGGACGAGGCGACTGGCGAGGAAGCCATCGACGCCACGGTGAAATTCGCCGAAGCCGCCGGCTGGGGCACAGGCGTCGAAAAATTCCGCCTGCGCGACTGGGGCCTGAGCCGCCAGCGTTACTGGGGCTGCCCGATTCCCGTCGTTCACTGTGACGATTGTGGCGTGGTGGCCGAGAAGAAAGAAAATCTGCCGGTCAAACTGCCCGAGGATGTCACATTTGACGTGCCCGGCAACCCTCTGGACCGTCACCCGACCTGGCGCGACTGCGCCTGCCCGTCTTGCGGCAAGCCCGCCAAGCGTGAAACCGACACGATGGACACCTTCGTCGATTCGTCTTGGTACTACGCGCGCTTTACGTCTCCGAACGCTGCGACGCCGACCGATCTGGAAGAAGCCTCCTATTGGATGAATGTCGACCAATATATCGGCGGCATCGAGCACGCGATCCTGCACCTTCTGTACTCGCGCTTCTTTGCCCGCGCGATGAACATCTGCGGCCATCTGCCGGATTCAGCCCGCGAGCCGTTCAACGCGCTGTTCACGCAGGGCATGGTGACCCACGCGATCTATAAGTCGATTGCAACAACAGAAGCCGGGGATCCACGTGGTGAAGGAGTTATATACTCAAAGTACCACTATCCCGAAGAAGTCGTATTCGCATCGAAAAATGGTGAACAGGTAGCCATCCTTGCTTCTGAAATGGTGGAAGATAATGTCGACCCCACTGACGAACAGCAACGCTCAGACTACGTTGAAGTGGTTGGTAGGACGGAGATTGAGATTATCCCCTCGGCCAAGATGTCGAAGTCGAAAAACAACGTGGTCGACCCGGTGAACATCATTTCGGCCTTCGGCGCTGACACCGCCCGTTGGTTCGTGTTAAGCGATTCGCCCCCCGAGCGTGACGTTGAATGGACCGCATCCGGTGCAGAAGCCGCCGCCAAGCACTTGGCCCGCGTGTTCGCCACCGCCGTAAAGATCGCAGATATGGATGACGCCGACGGCAATGACGAAGAGCTGCTGCGCGCCATGCACAAGGCCATCCACGATGTGACCATGGGCATCGAAAGCTTCGGCTTCAACGCCGCCATCGCCAAGCTCTACGCCTTCCAAAACGCCATTTCGAAATCGAAAGCAGGCGGCAAGGCGCAGAAGCAGGCCATGCGCACCATGGCGCAACTGATGTCGCCCATGACCCCGCACCTCTCGGAAGAGGTCTGGTCGATGCTGGGCGGCGAAGGTTTGGTCGCACAGGCCGCGTGGCCCGTCGCCGACGAGGCCATGCTGGTCGAGGACACCGTCACCCTGCCCATCCAGATCAACGGCAAGCGCCGTGCGGAAATCAGCGTGCCCAAGGACATGGACAAAGCCGAGGTTGAAAAACTTGCGCTGTCCGAGGAAGCTGTCGTCAGGGCGCTGGATGGTAAGGCCCCGAAAAAAGTCATCGTTGTTCCGGGACGTATTGTGAATGTCGTGGTCTGATCGCCGCCATTTTTTGAAAATCTCCGCCGCTGCCGCGCTTTTGTCCGGCTGCGGCTTCACCCCGGTCTATGCGCCGGGCGGCTCGGCTGACGGGTTGCGTGGGGCGGTGACCATCGCCGCACCCAGCGATTCCAACAGCTACGAGTTCGTGAAGCGGATGGAAGAACGACTGGGCCGCAATCTGGCTGCGCCATATCGGTTGGGCTATACGATCACCACACGCTCGGAAGGCGTCGGTGTGACGCCCGCGCAGGAAATCACGCGTACGCAGGTGATGGGCGCAGTCGAGTTCACCGTGACCTCGGTCGCGACGGGTGACGTGGTTGAAAAAGGTGCTGTCTCGAACTTCACGTCTTACTCGACCGAAGGCTCGACCGTATCGACCGCCGCCGTCGAACGCGACGCGAATCGCCGTCTGATGGTGCTGTTGGCCGATCAGATCACCACGCGCTTCTCGGCCACGTTCTCGGGCTGGGCCGAATGAAGCTCTCCCCCCGGGACGCCAGCGGCTATTTCGCCAAGCCTGATCCCAGGCAGATGGGCGTGCTGATTTTCGGGGCAGACGCGATGCGCGTGGCGCTGAAACGGCAAGAGCTGATTGCCAACCTGATCGGCCCAAATGGCGAAGAGGAAATGCGCCTGACCCGCATTCCTGCCGCCGATCTGCGCAAAGACCCCGCAATGCTGTCGGATGCGATCAAGTCGCAAGGCTTCTTCCCCGGCCCGCGTGTGGCCTTCGTGGAAGACGCCACAGACATGCTGGCCAAGATCATCACCCCCGCCATTGCCGACTGGCAGGAAGGCGATGCACAAGTCGTGGTGACCGCCGGATCGCTGACCGCCCGCTCGGCCCTGCGGAAGTTGTTCGAGGGGCACCCGAATGCATTTGCCGCCGGCATCTATGATGACCCGCCCTCGCGGGATGAAATCGAGGCCGATCTGAAACGCTCTGGCGTCGGACAGGTTAGCCCCGAGGCGATGAACGACCTGATGGGTCTGTCGCGCGCTCTGGATCCGGGGGATTTCCGGCAGACGGTGGAAAAGCTGGGGCTGTATAAGCTGTCCGATCCCGCGCCCGTCACGCCCGACGATGTGCTGGCCGTTGCCCCGGCCTCGACCGAGGCCGCGCTTGACGACCTTCTACATGCCGTGGCCGAGGGTCGCGCGGGTGAAATAGGCCCTATTCTTGCCAAACTACAGGCCCAAGGCGTCGCGGCTGTCGGGCTGTGCATTGGTGCCACCCGCCATTTCCGCGCGCTTCATGGGGCAAGTTCCGATCCGGCAGGACCGGGGCAAGGCATCAACCGCCTGCGCCCGCCCGTGCATTTCAAATCGCGCGACCGGATGGTTCGGCAGGCCAACAAATGGGGTCTGCGGCGCTTAGAAAAAGCACTTGAGGTGCTGATTGATACAGATTTGAAGCTGCGTTCCGCCCAGAAGGCCCCGCAGATGGCGCTGATGGAGCGGACCTTGATCCGACTGGCAATGATGAGTGGCCAGCGTTAGGCTAAGGTATATGCCGCTGCAGCACGCCCGGCATGACGCCCGGTCGCGAAACAGGTGGTCAACAGATAGCCGCCGGTCGGGGCTTCCCAATCCAGCATTTCACCGCAGGCAAACACGCCCGGCAGCGCCTTGATCATCAACCCGTCGTCCAACGCATCGAACGGTAGCCCCCCTGCGGTCGAGATCGCTTCGTCCATCGGGCGCGGGCCTTGGTGAGTGATCGGCAGGGCTTTGATGAGAGCGGCCAGCTGGGTGGGATCAGACGGCAAAGGCCGCGAAAACTCCTGTAATAGAGACGTTTTTACGGGATCCAGCTTCAGCGTTTTGCGCAGGTGGTTGGACAAGCTGGCCTTGCCACGGGGGCGGGACAAACGGGCGGTGATATCGTCGAGTGAGCGGCCGGGTAGAAGATCCAACGTCAATGGCGCACCCTCGCGCATCGCGCGGCTGACCGCATAAATCGCAGACCCTTCGATCCCCTGCGATGAAATCACGAACTCGCCCAGAACCGATTGATCCCCGGCGGTGACGCGTACGGATTTCACGGGGTGTCCGAAGTGACGCACCATATGGTCGCTCCACGCGACGACGAACCCCATGTTGGTAGGCTGGAACGGCACGCAAGAAATGCCATTTTGGGCAAGAATAGAGACCCATTTTCCATCAGACCCCAAGCGCGACCAGCTGGCCCCGCCCAGCGCGAGGACGGTGACGTTTGGCCGTAAGGTTTGCGGACCTTCAGGCGTGTCAAACTGCATCGCACCGTCTGCGATACCAACCCACCGCCAGTTCCGGCGCAGCTCCACTCCGGCCTGATCTAACCGCGCAAGCCAATTTCGAAGCAGGGGGGACGCCTTCATCACCTTCGGAAAAACGCGCCCCGATGACCCGGTAAAGACCTCTTGCCCATGCGCTTTCGCCCATTCCTGAACTTCCTCGGGACCGAAACCGCCCACGATCTTCCGCAGGCTATCTGGTCCGTGAATATGGGCCAAAAACGCTGAAATAGGCTCGGATTTCGTCAGGTTCAGACCCGATTTCCCGGCCATCAGGAACTTGCGCGCGGGCGAGGGCTTGGCGTCGGCAACGATAACGGACAGCCCCGCCATCGCCAACTCCTCGGCTGCCATCAGCCCTGCCGGGCCCGCCCCAATGACCAGTGCGGATGTCACGAGGGTTTCACCCCGTCACCCAGCATCTCGACCACGCGGTGCGGATAGGGGATTTCGATGTCGTTGGCCTTGAGCGCCTTCCAGATCTGCATCATGACGCGCGGCGTGAACTTGTTGCGGCCATCGTCGATGCCGTTCACCCAGAATTCCAAGGCGAAATCGACGCCGCTGTCACCAAAGGCGCGTAGTTCGCAATCGGGCATGTGCTCTTCGCTGTCGGTCAGGATGAAGTCCAGCTCGGCCACGGCCTTTTCGATGATGTCCGGCACGGCCTCGATATTGGCCTTATAACTGACCGAGAACGGCGCTTCGTAGCGGTTCGCACTGCCCGCATCCGAATAATTTACAACACGAGTTGTGATGAAATGCTCGTTCGGGACGACGATCCATTTGCCGTCAAATGTCTCTAATATGGCGGCGCGGGCGGTCATTTTAACGATGGTGCCGGCCTCGCCCCCGTCCAGTTCAACGTAATCCCCGACGGTCGCCTGCCCTTCCAGCAGAAGGATGATTCCCGAAATGAAGTTCGAGGCGATCTGCTGCAACCCGAAGCCTAGCCCGACGCCAATCGCACCCCCAAGCACCGCGAGCGAGGTCAGATTGACCCCCATGATGTTCATCAGAATCAAGAAGGCGGCACCGAAAATCGCGATCTCGGCGGCTTTGACCGCCAATTCACGCGTGGCCGGGCGCATCTCTTCCTGTTTCTTGATGGCCTGAGCGGTTTGGTCGTTTGACCACCGGCCCAGCCAGAAGATGACACCGCCCAGCACGGAGAACCGGATGGCGAACAGCAGCGAGAAGCTCATGTTCCCCAGCGGAACGACGGTTTCGTCCAGCTTGGTGGTCACAAGATCCAGCAGCCCGACGGTATAGAGCGCAGCCATCGGGATCAGGATGTACTTGGCCAGAAGCTTCAAGAACGGATCCTTGATGATGTGCTGCGCAAAGGCGCGCACCGCCAAGAACAGGAACACGCGTTTCCCGAAGGCGATCACGGCGCCAGAGCCGAAGATCGAGCGTGTGACCTGTTCGCCCATCGCAGTAAACGCCCACGCCAGCAGCGGCATGGTCAGCGGCAGGAAGATCAGCGCAAACAGGCGGACCTTGGCAATCGGGTGATTGCGGTCGCCATTCGGGGTCAGGATGCGGGTCAGGAACGGCTCGAGCTTCTTATCGGTAAAACGCGCAGCCAGATACGCAATGACCAGCAATCCCAACTGAGACCACGCGGCAGGTGACAGGAGCCAGCCCTCGGCGATTTCCCACCCTTGGTTCAGATAGCCCAGCGCGGTGTCCACGATCTGAGGTCGATTTTCCATCTGCTGTCCCTTGCCTTCACGCGATCACTGATAAAACCTTTGGAAATGGATAGCGGTTTGACCTCAAAGGGCAAGGCTTCCTTGCCGGAATGCGCGCTCTGCGGGCGCGTGATCCCGCCGGATGTGGCGCAAAGCCAGCATCATCTGGTGCCGAGGTTGAAGGGCGGGAAAGGCGGGGAAACGGTGCTGTTGCACCAGATCTGCCACAACCAAATCCACCTTGAGCTTAGCGAGGCCGAACTGGCGCGCAGTTATCACACGCCGGAAGCGCTTCGCGCCCATCCCGAGTTGGCCAAGTTCATCCGCTGGGTCGCCAAACGCCCGCCCGATTTCTATGCCATCACCAAAGGGGCGCGACGTCGAAAAGGGCGAAGTTAGGCTGGATTAGGGCCTATATCAGGGGATCATCTGCTTCATCGCCGCCACGTGATCCGCACTTTGCGATCGGGCGTGGTCGGCAAGCTCTAACGCGGCGTCCATCAAGCCCTCTGGCGCGACCACGCGATCAATCAGACCCCATGACAGCGCCTCGTCGGTCTGGATTTTCTGGCCCGCCATCAGGATCATCTTGGCCCGCGCAGGACCGACCAGCGCGGACAGACGTGCGGGGTCGGATGGCTGAGGCAGATAGCCCAGCTTCATCACCGGATAGAAAAACTTGGAACTGGACACGGAAATGCGCAAATCGCAGGCCAAGGCCATGCCGAAGGCGCCCCCCGCCAGCGTGCCATTCAGGGCGGCAATGGTCAGGCAGGGCGCAGCGGCAATGGCGCCAGACAGGCGCTCCCACACATCGTCGGTGGCCAGACCGGCCTTCGCCTCGTCCAGATCCGCGCCAGCGGAAAACACCTTACCCGCGCCGGTCAGCACCAACACGCGCGCGTCCCCCGCCGCGTCCTGCGCGATCTGAGCGAGCCGCTCCAACATCGCTTTCGTCAGCGAATTCGCCTTGTCCGGACGGTTAATTGTCACCACCCAGACGCCATTTTCTTTCGTTAGTTCAATCATCCGAATACGTTCGCTCGTTTCCTAATATCCATGTCGCGTAGCGAGATTTCCTGTCCCAGAAACTCGTCCGCATCTTCGCTACACATCCACAACAGCGCGCGCGCGGGCCATTCGGCGGGGATGTGTTCTTCCCAGTTCAGCCGCGCCACCGCGTTGATGCCCGAGGCCTTGATCTCGCGCTGCATCTGCGTCGCTACCGTACCCGGCGACAGACCGATGGCCCGGATGCCCTTGCCCGAGGTTTCGAGGTGCAGCGCCTCGTTAAACATATGAACGCCCGCCTTCGAGGTGCAGTAATGCGCCCAGCCTTCCAGCGGGCGATGCGCGGCGCCGGAACTGATCGTCAGGATCGAGCCTCCGCCCTGTTCGATCATATGCGGCAAGGCGGCTCTTGCGCCATAATAGACACCTTTTAGGTTCACATCGATGACATGGCTCCACCCCTCGGGGTCCGAGGTCTCCAGTGGCCCAATGGGTTCAATCACCCCCGCGTTGTTGATCAACACATCCACGGTTCCAAAGCGCCCATGCGCCAGATCAATGGCGGCTTTCACTTGGCTCCAGTTCGACACGTCACAGGTGACGGCCAAGGCACGCTCGCCGATGGATTCCGCGATGGCTTGGATCTGCGCCGCGCTGCGGGCGGTCAGCACCACGTTGGCCCCGGCCTGCGCAAAGATGTGCGCGGCGGCTTCTCCGATCCCGCGGCTTGCACCCGTGATCACAACGGTTTTCCCTGTCATATCATGCATATGGAACCCTCCCTTCCGTTGATGCTAGCGCAGCATTCGCCCAGATGCCAGAGACACATCTTGCGAGCGCGGGGTGCAGGGGTTACCTGAAAGGCACGTAATTGAAAGGACGCCCCATGCGCGCATCGCTTGATAGCCTGACACAACAGCTTTTGGACGCCGCCCGTAAGGCGGGGGCCGACCGGGCCGATGCGTTGGCGGTAGATGGCACATCGGTGTCGATTGACGTGTTGAACGGCAAGCTGGAGCACGCCGAGAGGTCCGAGGGCGTAGACATCGGCCTGCGCGTGATGCTGGGGCAGCGCCAGGCCTGTGTGTCGGCATCGGATGTGTCCGAGGCAACGATCAACGCGATGGCCGAGCGCGCCGTGGCGATGGCCAAGGAAGCGCCGGAAGATCCCCATATCGCGCAGGCTGATCCGGCGGATTTGGCGACGGACTGGGATTTGGAGGCCTTGGAAATGGCCGACCCCAGCGCCGAACCGGACCCCGCTGCGCTGGAACGCGACGCGCTCGAGGCCGAGGCCGCCGCGCTGGCCGTCAAAGGCGTGTCGCAGGTCAGCAGCTCGTCGGCGGGCTATGGGCGGCATCAGTTCCACCTGGCGTGCTCGAACGGGTTTTCTGGCGGATATGGACGTACTCACCGGGCCATTTCCTCGGTGGCAATCACCGGCGAAGGCGCGACGATGGAACGTGACTATGCTGGCGAAATGCGCACCTTTCAGGCCGATCTACCCAGCGCCGAGGAAATTGGAACCAAGGCGGGCAATCGCGCCGTCGAACGTCTGGGCGCGAAGAAGCCCCCCACGGGCGCCTATCCGGTGCTGTATGACGAACGGATTTCGGCGTCATTGATCGGTCATCTGCTGAGCGCCTCGAACGGGGCGATGATTGCGCGTGGATCGTCGTGGCTGCTGGATGCGTTGGGCGAACAGGTGTTGCCCGACGGCATCGACCTGATCGAGGATCCGCACCGCAAACGCATTTCCGGCTCGCGTCCTTTTGACGGGGAAGGTCTGCCCACACAGATGCGCAAGATCGTCGATAACGGGCAGCTAACCAGCTGGACGATGGACATCGCCACGGCGCGTCAACTTGGGATGCGAAGCACCGCCAGTGCGTCACGCGGAACCTCTTCGCCACCCTCGCCGTCAATCTCGAATGTGGCCCTAACACAGGGGAAATCGACGAAAGAGGATTTAATCGCGCAGATGGGCACCGGGCTTTTGGTGACCTCGATGATCGGGTCCACGATCAACCCGAACACGGGCGACTATTCGCGCGGCGCGTCCGGCTTCTGGATCGAGAACGGGCAGATCGCCTATCCCGTCAACGAATGCACCATCGCAGGCAATCTGCGCGACATGCTGAAGCGGATCATCCCGGCCAATGACGCGGAACCGCATCTCAGCCGTATGATCCCCAGCCTGCTGGTCGAAGGGATGACCCTTGCCGGTGACTGATGATCTGAGACTTCTGATCGACGCGGCAGAAGCGGCGGGCAAGATCGCCTCGGGCTTTTTCCACGGTGCGGCCGAACGCTGGGACAAACCCGGCGGCCAAGGTCCCGTGACCGAAGCGGATTTGGCCGTGGACCGGATGCTGCGGAACGAGCTGACTGGCGCCCGCCCCGACTATGGCTGGCTGTCGGAAGAGACCGAGGATAACCCCGCCCGCCTTGACGCCGAACAGGTGTTTATCGTCGACCCGATCGACGGCACGCGGTCCTTCATCGAGGGCTCAACCACTTGGGCGCATTCTCTGGCCATCGCCCGGAACGGGATTGTCGAGGCCGCCGTGGTCTATCTGCCCGAGCGTGGCAAGCTGTATGCCGCCGCGCGTGGGCAAGGCGCGACGTTGAATGGCGCCGCGCTGAGTGTCAGTCCAAAGACCCGGATAGAAGGTGCCACGGTTCTGGCCGCAAAGCCCAATCTGGACCCCAGTTTCTGGCGGAATAGAGACGTTCCTCCGATCGAGCGCGTGTTCCGCAGCTCTCTGGCCTATCGCCTATCTTTGGTGGGCGAGGGGCGCTTTGACGCGATGATGACCTTGCGCCCCACATGGGAATGGGACGTCGCCGCCGGGGCGCTGATCGTCGAAGAGGCCGGCGGCGCCGTGACAGATCAGGTCAAGGGATCCGCGCGTTTTAACAACCCGCATCCGCAGCTGCGCGGCATGGTCGCGGGCACTCCGCCGGTGCAGGACGCACTGGTCTCAAGGTTAGCGGAACCGTTAGTCTAACATCCCTTTGGAATTGGGGCATTGCCAAGCGCCTATCTATCGCTAACATACAACAACCCCCATATGTTCAAGGATGCCTAAGTGACAGACAGACAGCCCCCCCCGAACCGCCGCCCACTGACCCTTCGTGACGTGTCTGAAGCTTCAGGCGTCAGCGAAATGACGGTCAGCAGGGTGTTGCGAAACCGGGGCGATGTCAGCCAGGCAACCCGTGACCGCGTGCTGGAGGCCTCGAAGGAACTGGGTTACGTGCCGAACAAGATCGCGGGCGCGCTGGCCTCGCAACGGGTGAACCTAGTGGCGGTGATCATCCCATCGCTGTCGAACATGGTCTTCCCAGAGGTCATGATGGGCATCAACGAAGTGCTGGACGAAACGCCGCTGCAGCCGGTTGTGGGCGTCACGAATTACGACCCCAAACGCGAAGAGAAAGTGCTGTACGAGATGCTGTCATGGCGCCCCTCGGGCGTGATTATCGCAGGGTTAGAGCATTCTGAAGCGGCGAAAGCCATGCTGAAAGCTGCCGGTATTCCGGTGGTCGAAATCATGGACACCGACGGCGACGCCATCGACGCCTGCGTTGGGATTTCGCACCGCCGTGCAGGCCGTAAGATGGCCCAGGCCATTCTGAAAGCAGGCTACAAGAATATTGGCTTCCTTGGCACCAAGATGCCGTTGGACCACCGCGCCCGGAAGCGTTTTGAAGGCTTCACCGAGGTGCTGGCCAAGGAAGGGATCGAGATCGCAGATCGCGAGTTCTATGAAGGCGGATCGGCGCTGGCCAAAGGCCGCGAGATGACCGAGGTGATGCTGGAACGCACGCCCGAACTGGATTTCATGTACTACTCGAACGACATGATCGGCGCGGGCGGGCTGCTGTACTGTCTGGACAAAGGCATCAACGTGCCCGGCCAGATCGGTCTTGCGGGCTTCAACGGGGTCGAGCTACTGGACGGCCTGCCGCGCCAACTGGCCACAATGGACGCCTGCCGTAAAGAAATCGGCCGCGCAGCGGCGCAAATCATCGCCGACCGCAGCACCGAGGCCGGTGACACCGGTGGCGGCGAACGGATCGAGCTTACGCCCAAGATCGAAGCAGGCGAGACCCTGAAACGCCGCTAGACAAGCCCGACCCGCTTGCCTATTTCCTGCGCAAACGGCCCCGTGGCTCAACTGGATAGAGCAGCCCCCTCCTAAGGGGCAGGTTGCAGGTTCGAATCCTGCCGGGGTCGCCATGCGTTTTCCGTGAAACTGACGTTTGGGGCTGGATTAGACTGTCTTTGTGTCTAACGTCCTGCCCTTATTTAGATCGATAAAGTCCGGGGATCAGATCCTCGGCCAGAGCTTGCAATGCATCCGGGGAAGATCCCGGTGGTTGCGTCGCCCCATAGTGAACCTCGTAGCTTCCACCCAATTTCGCCAACAGCTCGGACACATAGCGCAGCGAGGCGACCTCGCGGCCGATATATTCGTTGTTGCCGCTTAGAATGCGGGCGAGTTTTCGGGTTCGATAATAGTGGCGCGAGTTTCGTAGACCGGCGGACGCGGGCACGATCGGGGCGCCGGTTGCTTCTGACACACGGGTGATACCGGTGCGCCACGGGGGTTCGACCAGCAGCCCCCCGGCCATATCCGCCACGCGCCCGGAACCGAAGACCAGCAACGCGCCGCCTTGGTCCAGATGCGCCTGCATATCGGCCCGGGTCTGCCGCGCGCCCAGCACCTTGTCCGACCGGTCAAGGTCCACGGCGACGATGCGCTCGGCCCCCAGAAACCGTTCGGCCTCGCGGTTGGCGACGACTTTCAGGTCCGGTCGATGGCCCAGCAACGCGCCCGCATGCGAGATGAAATCGAACGTCCCGACGGGATGCGTCGCGCCGATGACCACGGCCCCTTGGGCGGGAATGTTTTCGATCCCGTGCGCAGTAATCTGCGTACCGCCCTGCATCTCTAAAAGCGCCTTCACAAGTTCCGGACCGGTGCGCCCGTCAAGCGCGCGCAGCACCTGCTCGGTCTCGCGCAGGGCAAAGAAGGCCTGCCCCGTCAGGGTGCGGCTGAACAGATCGACCGAGCCCATCAGCAGGCGCAACCCCTTCAACCGGAGATGCGCGCTTTCCGTGAGTCGAAGGCGCGCACGAAGCAGCTCGTCCATGGGGTTTTCGGTCTTCGGTCGGGGCAAAATCAGCCTTGCGATATCGAGTTGTCGGACCAAACGCGTATCTGCGCCTGAGTGGTAGACCTGCAGATTGCAACCCCACTGCACCTGCGGTCAATTCGTTTATTGCTTGCCCAAAGGGTGGTGGGCGTTCAAAACTTGACGTGTCACCAATCGGTTACAGGCCAAAACGGCAAACAAGGGACGGGGGAGCAGCATGAGTACACCAGCACAAGCTGGCATTGACGAGGTGATGCTGAACTTCTCGCCCACAAGCCTGCAGATTTTGAATGCCGTGCTTGCCGTCGTCATGTTCTCGATCGCGATTGACCTGAAACCAAGCGATTTCAGGAAGCTGGCCCGCAAGCCGAAGCCCTTGCTGACCGGGTTGGCATCGCAATTCCTTGTGCTGCCCGCGCTGACCTTCGCCCTTGTGCTGGCAACCACCCCGCGCCCGTCGATTGCCTTGGGTTTGATGCTGGTGGCGGCCTGTCCGGGGGGCAATATCTCGAACTTCATTACCCATCGCGCGGGTGGGAACGCGGCGCTTTCGGTGTCGATGACCGCCTTTGCGACGATCTTTGCGATCCTGCTAACGCCGCTCAATATCGCGTTTTGGGGCAGCCTTTATGAACCGACGCGGGCAATCCTGCGGCAGACCTCGATTGATCCGGTGTCAGTGGCGATCACCGTGGGCGTCATGCTGGTGCTGCCCTTGTGCCTTGGTGTGATCCTGAACGCCAAACGGCCCGACATCACACGACGTCTGCGCACACCGCTTCAATATCTGTCGATGGGGATTTTCATCGCCTTCGTCGTGCTGGCGCTGGCCGCGAACTGGGCGCTGTTCCTAGAGTATGCCGAGGCCGTCGCCGCTCTGGTCATCGCCCACAACGCCCTTGCACTGGGGGCCGGGTTTGGCGTCGCCACGCTGGCCGGGCTGTCCGCCTTTGATCGCCGCGCCATCATGATCGAGACGGGCATCCAGAACTCGGGCCTTGGGCTGATCCTGATTTTCGGATTCTTCAGTGGGCTGGGCGGTATGGCGGTGGTCGCGGCCTTCTGGGGGATCTGGCACGCAGTGTCCGGTCTGGTGTTGGCCGGGGTGCTGGCACGCGGTGGCGCGATACATCCGTCCTATTCCTAGGCTTGACCCGCCGCGTTCGACAGCACATCCAGCAGCCATAACCGGAACTCGGCGGCGGCAGGGTTCTGGTCATTCACCGACAGGTAATAGCCCTCGTTGCTGGGGATCGAGGCCGGGTGGGCGCGGGTCAACTGGCCCGTTCGCTGCGCATTCTGGATCAAAAGCTCGCTGACCAGCGCAACGCCGTTTCCTTCCGCAGCAAGGTGCAGCGCCATGCCGAACGAGTCCGCGAACAGCGTGGGTTCACACCGCCCTCCGATCTGCGCGGACCAACTTTTCCACCCGCCCGAGGTGCCGACGGCCTCGATCAGCGGCAAGTCTTGCAGGGCACCGGTCAGAGCGGGGGATTTCATCGCGACCAGCCCGTCTGGCGTCAGAAGTTCTGCGTTCTTGCCCACCTGCTTGGCGGACCCAAAGCGGATTTCCACATCGGCGCGCGAGGCGTTGAACTCGTCCGGCCAGATCGCGCTCAGGAACCGCACGCGGACGTTTGGGTGCGTTCGGGTGAAGTTCTGCAAATGCGGGGCGATGATCCATTGGGCGACGCTGACCGAAGTCGCGATGGTCAACAGGTTTTGGGTGGGGCCCGCGTCAAACACCTCGGTCGCGGCGGCAAGGGTGCCCAGCGCCGCGCCCACTTGCGGCAACAGCTTGCGCCCGTCATCGGTCAGCGACAGCCCGCGCGCGTGACGGGTGAACAGCGACACGCGCAGCCGGGATTCCAGCGCTTTGACCTGTTGGCTGACCGCGGATTGGGTCAAGCCAATCTCGTCCCCCGCAGCGGTGAAACTCAGGTGTCGCGCGGCGGCTTCAAAGGCGCGAAACCATGTCAGCGGGGGAAGTGATTTCTTCATGGGTCAAACCAGCCATTAGTCTTTTTAATACCTAAGCCCGTAAATCTATCATTTGTCAAAATATCAGGGCGTTCCGATGATGTCGCCAAGCGAATAGGAGACCCAAATGACGCCCGAAATCCGCAAAATTGTGACCTATGACGAAGAGGTTCTGATCGAAGGGTTCAAGCCCGCCGACACCCCGTGGCGCATGTTCGCCGTGGCCGCCGTGGTCAAGAACCCGTGGGCCGGGCGCTTCGTTGAAGACCTGAAGCCGGAAATCCACGCCTTTGGCCCCGTGCTGGGCGAGATGATGACCGAACGCATGATTGCGCTGGCCGGTAGCGGCGACGCGATCGAAGCCTATGGCAAGGCCGCCGTCGTCGGTTTGGATGGCGAGGTCGAGCATGCCTCGGGCCTGATCCACACGCTGCGGTTCGGCAATTTCTATCGCGAGGCCGTGGGCGCGAAGTCTTATCTGGCGTTTACCAACACCCGTGGTCCAGCGAACGCACCGATCATGGTGCCGCTGATGGACAAGAACGACGCGGGGCGCCGCTCGCATTACCTGACTTTGCAATTCGCGATCCCCGACGCCCCCCGCGCGGACGAGATCGTCGTGGTGCTGGGTGCAGCGACCACCGGCCGCCCGCATCACCGCATTGGTGACCGTTATCAGGACCTGAAGGATCTGGGCCATGACCTGGACAACCCGGCCGCGGTCTGATCACGCCACCCTGTCCGCGATCTCCGCTGGGCAGGGGGCGACCATCCTGTTCATCCACGGCGTCGGCCTCAGGGCCGAGGCGTGGGGGGCACAGCTGGACGCGCTATCGCCGCACTATCGCGTGGTGGCGGTGGACATGCCGGGGCATGGGGGAAGCGCTCTGCCCTCGGGCAAACTGGGTCTGGTCGACTACACTGACGCCATCGCCACCGGGATTGACGGCCCGGTGATGGTGGTCGGGCATTCCATGGGCGCAATGATCGCGTTGGACATGGCGATCCGGTATCCGGAAAAAGTGCGCGGAGTGGTCGCCTTGAACGCCATTTTCCGGCGCCGCCCTGATGCTGCCGAGGCGGTGCAAGCCCGTGCCGCCAGCCTGGACGGGGTCAGCATGGCCGATCCCCATGGCACGTTGGAGCGGTGGTTTGGCACGGATGCCTCGCCCGAACGCGATGCCTGCCACGGGTGGCTGACCGAGGTGAACCCGGCGGCGTACAAATCCGCCTACACCATCTTCGCGCATCAGGACGGACCGGATACGGACGCCCTGACCACCCTGCCCCGCCCTGCCCTGTTCATGACCGGCGCGGACGAGCCCAATTCGACCCCAGCCATGTCGCAAGCCATGGCCGCGTTGGCCCCGCAGGGCCGCGCACAGATCGCCGAGAGCGCCGCGCACATGATGCCGATGACCCACGCCGCTGACGTCAACGCGGCCCTTCTGGACTTCGCAAAGGAGATTTGGCCGTGACCGAATTTGATCCCCGCGCCCTGCGCCAAGCCTTTGGCCGCTTCATGACTGGCGTCACCGTGGTCACGACCCGCACGCCCGATGGCACGCCCTATGGCTTCACCGCGAACTCGTTTTCATCCGTGTCGATGGATCCGCCCCTTTTGTTGGTCTGCCCCGGTAAGTTCCTGTCGTCGTTTGACGCCTTCGCCGGCTGCACGCATTTCGCTGTGAACATTCTGGCCGAGGGGCAAGAAGACGTGTCCAACACCTTCGCCAGCTTCAAGGGCGATCGGTTTGCCCAAGTCAGCCACCGCGAAGACGCCAATGGCATCCCCCTGATCGACGGCGCGATTGCGCAGTTCTCGTGCTCCACATGGAACTCCATGCCCGCAGGCGACCACCAGATCCTGATCGGGCAGGTGACAGATTTCGCCCAGTCCGAGGGCCGCGGCCTTGGCTATGCGGGCGGGCAGTATTTCAGCCTTGGGCTGGAGCGCGCCGCGCTGGAACAGACCGAAGGGCGCGCGATCTGCGGAGCGATTATCTCGGTCGGGGACGAGGTGCTTCTGGAACAGACGCCCGACGGGTTCCGCCTGCCACAGATCGAACGCTCGGATCGCGGACAGCTACGGCAAGACTTGCAGGACGATCTGGCCGCACGCGGGATATCGGCGCGGCTGGGGCCAGCCTATTCCGTCTATGACGACGCCAGCCGTGGCCAGCATTTCGCCTATTTCCTTGGTAGCAGCGATAACGCGCAAGTGGACGCGCCCCTTCAGGCCATCCCTGTCGCCGACTTGCCCAGCCTCACCTACACCACACCCGCCATCGCCGACATGATGGCGCGCTACGCCCTTGAATTCCGCACCCGCAGCTTTGGCCTTTATCTGGGCGACGCAAAGCGCGGCGATGTGCATGCTCTGTCAGAAAGGACCTGATCCATGGAATTTTCGCTGTTCGCCCATATGGAGCGCATCACCCCCGACCAGTCGCACGCGCAGCTGAATGACGAGTTCATCGAACTGTGCAAGATGGCCGACGACGCCAAGATGCGGGCGGTCTGGACCGGGGAACATCACGGGATGGATTTCACCATCGCGCCGAACCCGTTTCTGACGCTGGTCAATCTGGCCCACCACACCAAGCATGTGCGTCTTGGCACCGGCACCGTTATTGCCCCCTTCTGGCATCCGATCAAGCTGGCGGGCGAGGCCGCGTCGGCCGATCTGATGACCGGCGGGCGGATCGAGCTGGGCATCGCACGCGGTGCGTATTCCTATGAATACGAACGCCTGATGCCGGGTCTGGACGCGTGGGAGGCCGGGCAGCGGATGCGCGAGATGGCCCCGCTGGTTCCGCAGCTGTGGAAAGGCGATTGCGCCCATGAAGGCGAGTTCTTCCAGTTCCCCGCCACGACCTCGGCCCCGAAGCCCCTGCAGGAAGACGGCCCGCCGATCTGGATCGCTGCACGTGACCCCAACAGCCACGAATTCGGCGTGCACAATGGCTTCAACATTCAGGTCACCCCGCTGTGGCAGGGGATTGAGGAGATCGAAAGCCTGATGGATCGCTTCAACGCAGCCTGTGACGGCTATGACGGCAAGCGCCCGAAAATCATGCTGCTGCATCACACCTATGTGGGCAAAGACGCGGCGGATGTGGATCAGGCGGCGAAAGAGCTGTCGCGCTTCTATTGCTATTTCGGCGCGTGGTTCCAGAACAAGCGCCCGGTCAGCCAGGGTTTGATCCAAGAACTGACCGACGAGGAAATGGCCGCGAACACAATGATGGCGCCCGAGAACCTGAAGCGTGATCTGACCATCGGCACCGCGCAGGAGGTCATCGACCAGATCAAACGCTACGAAGATTTGGGCTATGATGAGTATTCGTTCTGGATCGACAGCGGCATGAGTTTTGAGCGCAAGCGCGAGTCGCTGGCGCGGTTCATCGACGACGTCATGCCAGCGTTTCAGTGAGGGAACAGATGGAACAGAAACCGCATTATCAGCTGTTCATTGACGGCCAGTGGGTCGATGGGGCCGACGGTCAGGTCATGGCCACGCAAAACCCGGCGACGGGTCAGGATTGGGCGACGTTTGCCTGCGCTGCGCCCGCGGACGTGGATCGTGCCATCGCGGCCGGGCGTCGGGTTCTGAACGATCCCGTCTGGCGCGACATGACGCAAACCCAGCGGGGCAAGCTACTCTATCGTTTGGCCGAGTTGATCGAGGAGAACGCCCAGCGCATCGGCCAGATCGAGACGACGGATAGCGGCAAGCTGTTGGCCGAAACCTCGTCTCAATCAGCCTATGTGGGGGATTATTACCGCTATTACGCCGGTCTGGCGGACAAGATCGAAGGGGCGGTTCTGCCCATCGACAAGCCCGACATGCATGTGTTCACCCGGCGCGAGCCCATCGGTGTGGTGGTCGCCATCGTGCCGTGGAACGCGCAGATGTTCCTGACCGCGACCAAGCTTGGTCCGGCTTTGGCGGCGGGCTGTTCCGTGGTGCTGAAAGCGTCCGAGATTGCGCCCGCGCCGATGCTGGAATTCGCACGCCTGATTGAACAGGCAGGCTTCCCGCCCGGCGTGGTGTCGGTCATCACGGGGGACGCGGAAAACTGCGCTATTCCGCTAACCCGTCACCCTGATGTGGACCGCATCGCCTTTACCGGCGGTCCGGAAACCGCGCGGCATGTGGTGCGCAACTCGGCCGAAAACTTCGCGGTCACTTCGCTGGAACTGGGCGGCAAATCCCCTATTCTGGTATTTGAAGACGCCGATCTGGACGGCGCGGCCAATGGGCTGATCGCCGGGAACTTTGGCGCGTCTGGGCAAAGCTGCGTGGCCGGGTCGCGCGGGTTGGTGCATCGCTCGATCTTTGATGCACTCGCCCAGCGGATCGAAGAGAAAATGCAGTCGGTGGTCGTGGGTGATCCCCTGTCAGCAGACACACATATCGGCCCGCTCTGCACCAAGGCACAGGTGCGAACCATCGAGGCGACATTGCAAGCCGCCCGAGATGGCGGCGCAACCATCCGGTTCGGAGGCGCGCCCTTGGATCGTCCCGGCAACTACATGGCGCCGACGCTGGTGGAATGTCCCAATACCGACGTTGAGACCCTGAAGATCGAGATGTTCGGGCCGGTCATGTCCCTGATCCCCTTCGACACGGAAGAGGAAGCCATTGCGATCGCCAACTCAACCCCGTTTGGGCTGGGATCAGGTGTGTTCACCGAAAACGTCGCCCGCGCGCACCGTGTGTCGTCGCGTCTGAAGGCCGGGATCTGCTGGGTAAACACCTATCGCGCCGTGTCGCCCATCGCGCCGTTCGGCGGCTATAACCAATCCGGCTATGGCCGCGAAGCCGGTCTTGAGGCGGTGCTGGATTACACGCGCACGAAAACCACATGGATTAGCACCTCGGACAAGCCGATGGCCAATCCATTTGTGATGCGCTGACATAGGCCGGGGCGTGCGCTGGTACGCCCCGCGCTTTGACTTAGGTCAGACCTTATTAATGCGCATTGATATTAGTCTTAGCCTAATCAATGCTGACTCATAACGTTCTTTTCCGTTGGTCCCAAAGTGACAATGTAAAGCGACCGCAAACAGAAGGTGCGCCCCGCCCTTCCCCTGCGCCGAGACGACATTCAGACATAAGGACCAGACACATGCCCGTTGAAACCATTGATACGCTTGTTGTTGGTGCCGGACAGGCCGGAATTGCCCTCAGCGAACACCTTGGAAACAGCGGCGTGCCTCATCTGATTCTGGAAAAGAACCGCGTGGCCGAGGCGTGGCGGACAGGGCGCTGGGACGCGCTGGTGACCAACGGGCCCGTTTGGCACGACCGCTTCCCTAGCCTTGAATTTAAGGGCAACGGCCCGGACGAGTTCGTGACCAAGGACCGTGTTGCGGATTATCTGGAAGAATACGCGCAGATGGTAAACGCCCCCGTGCGCACCGGGGTCGAGGTGTTGAAAGCTGAACGCCTGCCTGATCAAGCCGGGTTCCGGGTCGAAACCTCGGACGGCGAGATCCACGCCAAGCGCATTGTCGCTGCAACCGGTGCTTTCCAGCATCCCGTGATCCCGCCCATCGTGCCAGAGACCACGAAGGTCACGCAGATCCACTCCTACCACTACAAGAACCCCGCGCAGTTGGCCGAGGGGGCGGTGCTGGTGGTTGGGGCCGGATCATCAGGTGCCCAGATCGCGGACGAGCTGAACCGCGCGGGGCGTAAAGTTTTTCTGTCGGTCGGGCCGCATGACCGCCCGCCGCGCCGCTATCGTGGTCGCGATTTCGTCTGGTGGCTGGGTGTGCTGGGCCTGTGGGATTTGGCCGCGCCGAATCCGGGGACGGAACATGTAACGATCTCGGTCTCTGGGGCATATGGCGGCAATACAATGGATTTTCGTCGTCTGGCGGGCGAAGGCGTCACGCTTCTGGGCATGGCCGACGGGTTTGAGGATGGCACACTGACCTTCCGCGACGACCTGCAAGCCAATGTGGCCGCAGGTGACGCCAATTACAGCGAAATGCTGGATGCCGCCGACGCCTATCTGGACCGCACCGGCCTGTCCCTGCCGGAAGAGCCCGAGGCCCGCATCGCCTTCCCCGATCCCGACTGCCTGACCAACCCAATCCGCACCGTTGATCTGGCCAAGGAAGGGATCACGACGATCATCTGGGCCACCGGGTTCCGGCAGGATTTCAATTGGATGAAATTCGACGCCTTCGACGACAAAGGCGCGCCGATCCACCAGCGTGGCGTGTCGGTCGAACCGGACGTCTATTTCCTTGGCCTGCCGTGGCAATCCCGCCGCGGCTCGACCTTCCTGTGGGGGGTCTGGCACGACGCGAAACACGTCGCAGATCAGATCGCAATCCAGCGCGCCTATCTGGATTATGACGGCCCGGCGGCTGTTGTGTCCTCGGCTGCAGAATAAGCTCAACGAAAGAGAACTCAGATGGCCAAAGATCACATCGACCCCGTAGAGGAACTTCGCCAGAACACCGCCGAACCGTTCGAGCAAGCCCATGCCATGCCGCCCTCGGTCTACACCTCCGACGCGTTCCTGAAGGAAGAGCTGGAGCATATCTTCTCGAAAGATTGGTTCTGTGTGGGCCGGGCGGATGCGCTGAAGGAACCGGGCCAGTACACCACCTGCGAGCTTGCCGGTCAGCCGGTTCTGGTCATCCGCGACCGGGACGGTGAACTGCGCGCCATGTCGAACGTCTGCCTGCATCGCATGTCGACGCTTTTGCACGGCAACGGCAAGACCCGCGCAATCGTCTGCCCTTACCACGCCTGGACGTACAATCTGGACGGCAGCCTGCGCGGCGCCCCGGCGATGACCCTGAACGAAGGGTTCTGCAAGGACCAGTACCAGCTGCCGCAGGTGAAATGTCAGGAATGGCTGGGCTGGGTGTTCATCACCCTGAACCAAGACGCGCCCGACGTGTCTGATCAGCTGTCCCAAGTTGAAGAGATGATCGCAGGCTATGACATGACCAACTACACCGAGGCGTTCTATGAAGAGCACGTCTGGGACACGAACTGGAAGGTGCTGGCCGAGAACTTCATGGAAAGCTATCACCTGCCGGTTTGTCATGCGGGCACGATCGGCGGTCTGTCGAAGCTCGAGGATATGATCTGCCCGCCGGGCCTGCCCGCGTTTAACTATCACACAATCCTGAAAGAAGAATCGCTGCGCATCGCCATGGCGCATCCGAATAATGACCGCCTCAAGGGCGATAAGCGGCGCACGACATACTTATTGGCGCTCTATCCAAGCCTCTTGATCACCCTGACGCCGGGCTATTTCTGGTATCTGTCGCTGCATCCGAAAGGACCGGGCCAAGTACAGATCCGCTTTGGTGGCGGCATGTCCAACGACTTTGCCGATGACGCGGATATCGACCAGAATTTCGCGGATCTGAAGGCGCTTCTGGATGACGTGAATGTCGAAGATCGCGGCTGCACCGAGAAAGTGTTCAAAGGCCTGTCCTCGGACCGCGCCGTTCCGGGGCACCTAAGCCATCTGGAACGCCCCAACTATGACTTCGCGCAGTATCTGATGGCCCGGATCGAGGCCGGACGCGCCGCCACCTGACAACCACATAAAGGGACGCCCCATGGCCCATACCCGCATTCGCAAGTTCAACACCTCGGACACCTACCCCGAGCAAAATCTGGACAATGACCTGTGTCAGGCGGTTGTCACGCAGGGCGGCAAAACCGTTTATCTGCGCGGCCAGTGCCCGCAGAACTTGGACGATGCCGTCAACATCGACAGCCATGATCCGGTCGAACAGACCCACAAGGTGATGCAGAACATCCGCCAGTTGATCGAAGAGGCCGGCGGCGAGATGGAACATCTGGTGAAGGTGGTCGTCTACATCACCGACGTTCGCCACCGCGAGGCCGTCTATCGCACCATGGGCGAGTATATCAAAGGCGTGTACCCCGTCTCGACGGGTCTGGTGGTGCAGGCGCTGGCGCGGCCTGAATGGCTGGTGGAAATCGACGGGACGGCGGTGATCCCGGACTAAACGGTAAGCGAGGGGGCTGTCTGCCCCCTCGCGCTCCCCCGAGGATATTTCGGACAAGAAAAAGGAAACTTGGATGACGTTTTCACTGGTAGCCCGTTGCGCAGAGACTGGCATGTTCGGAGTGGCGATATCATCATCGTCCCCAGCAGTAGCGGCGCGGTGCGCTTATGCACGGGCGGGCGTCGGCGCGGTGGCATCGCAGAATGTGACGGATCCAATGTTGGGACCGCTGGCGCTGGATCTCATGCAGGGCGGCATGTCCGCGGGCGAGGCGATTGCCGGCGTTAAGGATCTGGGCCGGTTCATCGAATACCGGCAGGTTCTGGCGGTGGACAAAAACGGCACGACGGCAATTCATTCCGGCCCAAACAGTCTTGGCATCTGGACGCAGGCGCAGGGGCCGGATGTGGCCTCGGGTGGGAACCTGTTGGCCAATGACGGCGTGCCGCAGGCCATCGTGGACGGGTTCTTGGCCAGTTCCGGCCATCTGGGCGACCGGCTGATCGCCGCGATGCGCGCAGGCCTTGCCGCGGGCGGCGAGGCGGGTCCCGTGCATTCGGCAGGCATGATGCTGGTCGACAAGGTCGCATGGCCCGTCGCCGATCTGCGCTGCGACTGGACCGAGGACTGTCCGATCGAAAACATCGCCACCGTGTGGGAGATCTATAAGCCGCAGCTGGACGCCTATGTCCAACGCGCGCTCGACCCGCGCGAGGCGCCGTCCTACGGCGTGCCCGGCGACGAATAACCCCAAAACGCAACAGGAAACGGAGGGTAAGATGGGTGATTTAAGAACGAAGCTTCAGGATTTGGCCGCCTTGCCGGCCGATCGCCCGATGGGCATGCCTGGGGCGTATTACACAAGTCAGGCGCAGTTCGAGCACGAGGCCGCAACGGTGTTGCGCTGGAACTGGCATTGTCTGGGTCGCGCGGACGAAATCCCCGAGCCGGGCGACTTCTTCACCGTGCAGCTTTTGAAAGAACCGCTGATCGTCGTGCGCGGCGACGATGGGAATGTCCGTGTGCTGGCCAATGTCTGCCGCCACCGGGGCATGCCGCTGGCCGAAGGGCGAGGCAATGTGAAGCGGTTTGTGTGTTCCTATCATGCTTGGGCTTATGGCCGCGACGGGGCGCTGTTGCGTGCCGCGCGGATGGAAAACGCCGGGTTTGACAGCAAGACCTGCCGCCTGCACGGGCATAATGTGCATCTGTGGAACGGCTTTGTTTACGTCAACCTGGACATCAACGCGGCGCCGTTTAACCACCCGGATCTGGACGGCCTGCTGGCCCCCTACAAGACCGAGAATTTCCGTCTGGTCCACGTGGCCGAAGAGAACTGGCAGACCAACTGGAAATGCCTCGTCGAGAACTTCATGGAAGGCTATCACCTGTCCGTGGTGCACCCGCAAACCCTGCATGGCTACACCCCCACCGGACTGGCGCGCAAGCTGTTGGCGGGCGAGGATTTCACCTCATATGCCGCGAATTATCCCGACACGATCCCGCCACGCGGATATGGGGCCGAGGGGCTGAGCAGTGACGAACGCATGCGCTCGACCTTGTTTGCGAAATTCCCGACACAGGTCGCCAGCCAAGCGGCCAGCCTGTTGGTTTCGCTGTCGATTTTCCCGCTCAGCGCTGGTGAAATCCGCGTGAAGTGGACCATGTCCGTCTATGGCGAGGATCTGGACGACGCGACCATCGCCGACCGCATCAAGCTGTGGGAAGAGGTCAACCGCGAGGATCGTGAGAAGCTTGAGCGGATGCAGGTGGCCTTGGGCTCTGAACACGCGCTCGAGGGCCCACTGGCGGGTGACGACTATGAAGGAACGATCCGTGACTTCCAGATCTGGCTGGCGCGCCAAGACAGGGATGTCGTGGCCGCCGAATAGGAGAGTGATGTTAAGTCATACCTCACACGTATCAGGCTTGAACCATATGAACCGTAAGGCATAATCGCACGATGGCTTTGCGGTTCACTCTTCGTCAGTTGGAATATTTCGTCGCCGTGGGCGAGGAAGGCTCGATCGCGCAGGCAAGCGCGCGGGTGAATGTGTCGTCGCCGTCGATCTCGGCGGCGATTTCCCAATTGGAAGACGAGTTCGGCCTGCCGCTTTTCGTGCGCAAGCACGCCCATGGGCTGAGCCTGACGCAGGCCGGGCGGCAGTTCATGGCGCAGGCCAAGCTGGTGCTACAGGAAGCGGACGCGCTGAACCGGCTGGCGGGGGATATCTCGGGCAATGTGCAGGGACCGTTCAGCATCGGCTGCCTTGTGACCTTCGCGCAGGTGCTTCTGCCCGCGATTCGACGGCAGTTTGAACTGAAATACCCGGATGTCCGCGTCAGCCAGATCGAAACCGACCAGTTGACCCTGATCGAGCAGCTGCGTCGGGCGCAGATCGACGTGGCGCTGTCCTATGACCTTGAAATCCCGCCGGATCTTGAGTTTGTGCCGCTTCGGTCCCTGCCCCCTTACGCGATGGTGCCCGAAGGCCACCCCCTTGCCCGCCAGAACGAGGTCGAGGTGGCCGAGCTTTTGGACTATCCGATGGTCCTGTTGGACCTGCCGCTGAGCAGCAACTATTTCCTCAGCTTCTTTGACCAGACAGGCCGCAAGCCGCGCATTGTCGAACGCACGCGGGATATGGCGGTGATGCGGTCGATGGTGGCCAACGGGTTTGGCTATGCAATCGCCAATATTAGACCCTATTCCGACCTTTCTCCGGACGGGCGGCGCTTGGTCTTTATCCCTTTGAAAGGCGAACAGCGCCCCATGCAACTGGGCCTGATCATCCCCGAAGGCGCGCGAAACGTGCTGACGGTCAACGCCTTTATCGACCACGCCGCGACGGTCATTCGTGACTGGAATTATCCGGGGCACGCCATCCCGCCGACACCAGACGGAAGTACCGCATGAGAACACTAGACATTCTGGATCGGCTGATCGCCTTTCCGACCGTCAGCAAGGACAGCAATCTAGAGCTGATCCGCTATGTGCAAAACCTGCTGCAAAGCGCTGGGTTCGCCGTGGTGCGCATCCCGTCGCCCTGCGGTCAGAAAGCCGGATTGTTTGCGCGGATTGGGCCTGAAATGGGCGGCGTTTGCCTGTCCGCGCATACGGATGTGGTGCCGGTCAGCGGGCAGGACTGGTCCAGCGACCCGTTCACCCTGACCCGCCGTGGAGATCGCCTGCATGGGCGGGGGACCACGGATATGAAAGGGTTCCTCGCTTCAGCGCTTGCGATGGCGGAACGTGCTGCGAAAGCCACGCTTATCGAACCGCTTAGCCTTGCGATTTCTTATGACGAGGAAATCGGCTGCGTGGGCATTCGCCAGATGATGCCGACGCTGGCACCCCTTCTGGGCAGCCCCCGCGCGCTGATCGTGGGCGAGCCGACCGCGATGCAGGTAGCGACGGGGCACAAGGGCAAGGTGGCGTTGACCGTGACCTGTCACGGCGAGGCAGGTCACAGCGCGCTGGCGCCGAACTTCACCAACGCCTTGCATGTCGCCGCAACCTTCATCGACGAGGTTCGCGCGCTTCAGGATCGGTTGGCAATGGGCGCGACCGATGCGGCCTATTCCATCCCTTACTCGACCGTTCATATCGGGCGTATGACCGGAGGCCGCGCGCTGAACATAGTCCCGGATTTGGCCGAGTTAGAGATGGAATTTCGTCATCTGGCACAGGTACCGGCAGCAGACATCCTTTCCGAACTGAATGGAATCGCTGTACGCGTTAGCACGGCGTTCGACCGCCCCGACAGTGTCGAGATCACACAAACCAATGCCTATTACGGGCTGGAAACGCCCATCGATGATCCGGTTGTCGGCTGGGCGGGTCAGATGGCGGACACCCCTGACACCACCAAGGTCGCCTTCGGAACCGAGGCCGGGTTCTTCGCTGCTGAAGGCATCCCCACCGTGGTGATCGGACCCGGCGACATGGCGCGCGACGGCCATAAAGCGGACGAGGGCGTAGACCTGTCGGAACTGGCCGCCTGCGACGCGATGATGGACCGGATCCTGACCGATCTAAGCGCCTAAGCGCCCGGATTAGATACGCATCCGTGGCACGTCATTCGGATCCAGCCGCAGCTCGATCAGCAGCGGTTTCGTGCGGGTATCAATCGCGGTGATGGCGCTTTCCAGCGTCTCGACACTGTCCACATAGATGCCCTGCCCGCCCAGCGCGGTGCCGATTTCCGCAAAAGACGGCCAGTCGAACATCGACAGGCCCGGATCCATCTTACGGTCGAGGAACTGGATATGCTCAGCCCCATAGGCGCTGTCATTGGCAACGATCACAACCAGATCCTGCTTCATGCGCACGGCGGTGTTGAATTCGTTGATGCCGCCCATCATGAAGCCACCATCCCCGGTGAACAGAACCACAGGACGGTCCTTCACGGCAAACCCCGCGCCAATGGCGACCTGAAGTCCCAGCCCGATCGAGCCGAAATTGGTCGTGGCGATGAAGCTTTCCGCGTTAGGGGCGGCGACACGGCACCAGACCTCGGTCATGAAGCGGCCGCCATCCGTGGTCAGGAAGCGGTCCTTGGGCAACGCTGCGTCCAGACGGTCCAGCGCGTATTCAAAATTCACAAAACCGGGCGCGGATTTGTCGGGATTGCCTTTCGGGTGAGCAGTCAGAGCATCAATATCCAGCTCGGCGGTGAAACCACTGGGGGGGATTTCGGCCTCGTCCAGCCACCAGACGATGTTGTCGGCGGTCAGGCCCGCATCAGCGACCAAAGCCGCGTCGGGGTGATAGTTCTTGGACACCTCGGTCACGGTGTCATTCACCTGCACCACGCGCTTGCCCTTCATCAGCGCACCCTTGTCGGTGGTGAAGTGATGCAAGGACGTCCCGAACGCCACAACACAGTCCGCCTTGGCGATGGCTTCATACGCGGCGGGGGTCGAGAGCGTACCGAAGATGTCAATGTTGAACGGGTGGTCGTTGAACATCCCCTTGGCTTTCAGCGTGGTCGCCAGAGGTGCTTCTAAACGGTCGGCCAGTTTGATGATCTGATCCACCGAATCCTTTGCGCCGATCCCCGCCAGAATAATCGGGCGCTTGGCCGAAGCGATCATGCCGATAGCCTCGTCCAGATCGTCGCCCTCGGGCACATGTGCGGGGGCCGAGAACGCTGGGAAGACGTGCTTTTCATGCGTGGCCTCTTCCCACATGAAATCGGCGGGCATGTTCAGCACGATGGGCCGCTTTTCGACCTGCGCGCGGTAAATGGCATGCGCCACGTCATAGGATGCTGTCTGGGGCGAGCGCATCTGCTCGAACCCCGCGCCGGTAATCTTCACCGTCTCGCGTTGGTCGATGTTTTGCAGGTTCTGCGGGTTAGCGACAGCCGTGTCGCCCGCCAACAGCACCATGGGAACACGTCCGCGCACGCCCTCGGTCAGGGCGGTGACACAGTTGGTCAGGGCGGGGCCGTGGGTGACGGTGGCAATGCCAACGCTGCCGGACACGCGGCCATAGGCCAGCGCCATCAATACGGCACTGCCTTCAAACGCGACGGGGACGAATTCACCCCCACATTCGCGGACATAGTGGTCAACCATAAACAGGTTCGCATCGCCCATCAGGCCGAACATGGTTGTGTGGTCGTGATCCACCAGCGACTGCGCGATGGATTGATATACATAAGCTGAGGCGCTCATCTATGGGACTCCCTTAAATAGACCCGGCTTTCGGAATTAGCCGGCCTCACTTCTATTCTGGGTCCCTATGTATGGGCGCTAACATGGCAACGTCCACTGTTTTCTTGCAAATGAAACGATCCGATCAGGCGCGCGGGCGCAGGTTTTCCGGATCATAGGCGCAGGTGTCGATCACCTCGCCCTCTCGCAGTTCGTTGTGGATTTTCACCTGAAGCTTGGTGCCCGGAGCGGTCAGCTCCTGCGGCACAAGCGCCATCGCGATGTCATGCTGACAGTGATACGAGAACCCGCCGGACGTGACACGTCCAACGATCTGCCCGTCGTGATAAACCGCCTCGTACGCGATCACCGATGTCTCGCAGAAGGGCAATTTTAGCGTGATTAGGGTCTTATATTTGCCCTCTTCCTTCTGTTTCAGCAAAGCGCCTTTGCCGATGAAGTCGCGGTCGTTCATCGCCACGAAGCGACCCAGATCGGCCTCGAACGGGGTCATGTCCTTACAAATCTCACGGTTGATTGCGCGATAGGACTTGTCCAGCCGCATGCTTTCCAATGCCAGCGCCCCGAAGGGCCGCACGCCCGCCTTTAGAAGCAGATCAACGATGTGGCGATTGTAGTTGACGGGATGGTGAATTTCCCAACCCAACTCTCCGGTATAGCTGACCCGCAGAAGGCGCACGCCCTTGGCATAGCCGACTTCGCCCATCTGGGCGGTCAGCCACGGGAAGGCTTCGTTCGACAGGTCGTTGTCAGTCAGCGGCTGCAAAATCTCGCGCGATTTCGGTCCAGCCAGCGCGACCACGCCGTACTGTTCCGAGATGTCTTCCATCTGAACCGAGCCATCCTCCGGCAGGCGCTTGGACAGCTCGTCCCAGTTGTACACCTGCCCGTTGGGGGTCGAGACCAGATAGAACGCATCCTCGGCGTCGCGGACGATGGTGTATTCGGCATCCATGCCGCCGCGCTCGTTCAGCATCAATGACAGCGTCATTCGTCCCACGTTGGGCAGCTTGTTCGCCATCAACCCGTCCAGCCACGCCGCCGCCCCCGGCCCGCGCACCGTGAACTTGGTCATGGGGGACATTTCGATGAAGCCTGCGTCTTCGCGGGTCGTCTTCACCTCGCCCGCGACATGGTCCCATGCGTGGGTCTGGCGGAAAGACGCCACGGGGATCGCTTCCTCGTGCGTCGGCGCGAACCATTTGGGGAACTCATAGCCGTTATAGGTCGTCCACACCGCGCCCTTGGCCGTCAGCAGGTCATAAGACCCAACAGTGCGCATCGGGCGCGCGGAATAGAGATCCTCGCCCGGAATGTGCGCATGCATATGCGTGCCCCATGTCTCGCGCACTTTATCCATCGTCCAGCGTTTCGAGGCATAGTCGCCGAACCGGCGCGGATCGAGCTCGGACATATCAATGCCCGGCTGCCCATTCAGAATCCATTGCGCCAGCTGATTGCCCACGGTGCCGCCCCACAGGATGCCGCCGGGCATGCCTTCGGCCAGCCACAGGTTGTCATGCCCCGGCGCGGGGCCGGCCAAGGGCAGTTCGTCGGGCGTCATCTGGAACGGGCCGCGGGTGTTGGCCTTGATGCCAACCTCGCCCAGCACCGGCACACGTTCGATGGCGCGTTCCCACTGGGTCTCCACGGCATCGAAGTCTTCGGGCAAAAGGTCAGCGCCAAATTCTGGCGGCACACGGTCCTCGGCGAACAGCTTCAGGTCTTTCTCGAACTCGTAAGGACCGAATTGAAGGCCACCCGTGTCTTCACGCAGATAGGCACCGTAATCCTCGTCCCGCAGGATCGGGTATTCCGGCAGCCCCTCTTTCTTGCGGTCGATCAGATGCGGCACCGTTTCGGTGGTCCAGTACTGGTGCGCGATCGGGATACAGGGCAGGTCTAGACCCACCCGACGGGCGTTTTCCCGCGCGTAGTTACCTGTGGCGAAAATCAGGTGCTCACAAGTGATTTCGCCTTGATTAGTGACTATTTTCCACAATCCGTTCTCGAGCTTTTCGTAACTCTGCGCCTCGGTGTTCTGGTAGATCTTCGCCCCCGCATCACGCGCCAGCTTGGCCATCGCTTGCGTGATGTCGGCCGGGTTCACATAGCCGTCTTCGGTATGCAGGATGCCGCCCTGAATGCTGTTGCTTTGGTTCAAAAGCGGATGCACCTCGGCGATCTCTTCCGGGGTCAGCAGTTTGCAGGGAACGCCCGCCGCCTCGGCCACGGACAGATAGCTTTGGAACTCGTCCCAACGCTCCGGCGTGTTGGCCACGCGCAGCTGTCCGACCTTCTTCAGGCCGACTGACATGCCCAGCTTCTTCTCGACCTCGGTATAGATGCGGATCGTTTCCAGCGTCATTTTCGAAACATTGTGAGACCGCACAAAGGTCACCAGAAGCCCCGCCGCATGCCAGGTGGATCCCGCCGTCAGCTGCGTGCGCTCCAACATCACCGCATCCGAGCACCCGTGTTCCGTCAGCCCATACAGGATCGAGGCGCCAACGCAGCCACCCCCAACAACAACGACCTTCGCATGAGATTGCATGGGATCCCTCCGGTTCAGCATTCCTGTTACGAATCACTCTAGTGGCAAATCACCCTCTGACTTCTCTGAAAACGACACCTGCGCGTCGGTCAGATAACGCGGAAACCCCGCCTGATTTCACAGGCGGGGCACGGCAAGTCGGCAAAGGGCTCGCATCAGCCGGAATAGGCGGGGAAGGCAGTGCAGAGTCCGGCCACCTTGCCCGCAGCCGTGGACAAAGCCGCATCACGGGCGGCGTCATCCCCGGCAGCCTCGACGTCAATCAAATCTGCGATGATCTCGCCCAACTGGGCGAACTCGGCCTCTTTCATGCCGCGCGTGGTGGCAGCACTTGCCCCAAGGCGCAGGCCGACCCATTCGGGCGGGCGGGGGCTGTCATTGGGGATCGCATTCTTGTTGGCGGTGATGTTGGCACGCTCCAGAACCACCTCGGCACGTTTGCCGGTCAGACCCGTCCCGCTGAGGTCCAAAAGCACAATATGTGTGTCTGTTCCACCAGAAACGATGCGAATTCCGCGCGCAGCCAGCGTGCTGGCCAAGGTGGCGGCGTTGCCCTTGACTTGATGCGCATAGGCTTTGAACTCGTCGGTCATCGCCTCACCCAAGCAGACCGCTTTCGCCGCCAGAACCTGCGTGTGGATCGAGCCCTGAACGCCGGGGAATACGGCGGATTGCAGGCGCTTAAACCAGTCCTCGTTGTTGGTTAGGATCAGTCCCCCACGCGGGCCGCGCAGGGTTTTGGTGGTGGTGCAGGTGACGATATCCGCGTGCGGGAACGGTGAGGGATGCGCCTCACCCGCGACCAACCCCGCAATATGCGCCATGTCCACGTGGAACCACGCGCCCACTTTCTTGGCGATCTGGCCCATGCGCTCGAAATCAATCTCTCGCGGATAGGCTGATCCGCCGGCGATCAACAGCTTTGGTTTCAGCGACATGGCCTGTTGTTCCAGTTCATCATAATTGATCACCTCGGTTTCCGGATCGACCCCATAATGGTGCGGCTCGAACCAGCGGCCGGAGAGGTTGGCTTTCAGCCCGTGCGATAGATGCCCCCCAGCAGCCAGATCCAAAGACAAAACCTTGTCGCCGGGTTTCAGCAGCAAAAAGAACACGGCCAGATTGGCCTGCGAGCCGGAATGGGGCTGCACGTTGGCGTAAATGCAGCGGAATAGAGCCTTTGCCCGGTCAATCGCGGCTTGCTCGACCACGTCCACGAAACGACCGCCTCCGTGGAAGCGATTGCCGGGATAGCCTTCCAGCGTTTTGTTCGTCATCTCGTGCCCCAGAACGTCCAACACCGCGCGGCTGACGATGTTTTCGGACGCGATCAGCTCGATCTGATCCTGCTGACGTTGCTTTTCATTGTTCAGCGCATCCGCAATCAGTGGATCGGTTTGGGCGACCGGCGTATTGAATTGAAAAGTCATAGCGTCCTCGCTTTCCTGAAGAGGTGTCGCATTCAGGATCAAGCAGAGGGGCTGGATCGCGCAAATCAGTATTGCTATTATTTTGGTGTAGAAAAACTCAATCTAACTGAAAGCGCGCCATGCCCGTCTCGCCACCCCGTCCGAAAGGCCCACATCTGAACGCCCTGCGCGCGTTCGAGGCCGCGGCGCGTTTGGGCAGTTTCTCGGCAGCGGCAGAGGAGCTGTCGGTCACGCCCGGCGCGATCACCCAGCACATCAAGACGTTGGAAGCCTGGGCAGAGACCCCGCTGTTCGTCCGCAGCGCCCGTGGCGTTGCGCTGACTCCGATGGCCGAAACGCTGGTGCCCGAGTTCACCCGCGCCTTTGACCAACTGGGCCTCGCCGTCCATGCGCTGCGCGAGCAGGTCGCACCCAACAAGATCAAACTGGCGACGCTGCCGTCTTTGGCGCAGTACTGGTTACCCGCCCGTTTGGGAAAGCTGCGCCAGATCGCCCCGGATTTGCAGGTATCCGTCATCGCCCTGGAAGAGCCGCCGAATCTGGTGCGCGAACCCATTGATATGTCGCTGTTTTTCACCTCGGACCCCTTGGGGCCAAACGATATCGAAGTGCTGCGGGATCGCATCTTCCCGATTTGCACCCCGGACGTAGCCGCGCGCCTGACCCGCCTTGAAGACCTGCGCAACGAAACACTACTTCGCGACAGCACATGGTCCAACGATTGGGAGCACTGGCTGTCCGCGCAGACCGATCTTGGCGGCATCGCCTCTGGCGGGACAGAGCATTCGCTGTTCGCCGTCGCGCTGGAGGAAGCGCGGCACGGCGGCGGCGTTCTGATGGCGCACGAAGCCTTGGTGCAGCGTTTTCTGGACAGCGGCGAGCTGGTGCGCCCCTTCGCAGGCATTGTTGACCTTCCGCGAAAGCTAGTCTTACACCTGTCACCCAAGATGGCCCGCTCGGATCAACTGGCGCTGATCAAGGATGTTTTGCTGGACACTGTGCAATAGACCAGCGGACCGCCCGGATGCATTGAATCTGCTTCGGTCAATACCCTGAAAGGTGTTGTAACCCCAAAATCACTGACATACCTTCGCGCCAATTGAACTTTGAGTGCAAAGGATTATCGCACATGCAAACTCTTGCCACCCGGCTGACCTGCGCCGCTTTTTTTGGCGCAACCTTCCTGCCCGGTTCTGCATTCGCAGACCTCTCTACCAGTGATGTTTGGACGCATCTTCAGCAAAGCTCGACCGTTTTCGGTGGCGCGCTCAGCGCAGAGACTTCGGCGCGCGGTGACGGCCTTGCGCTGCAGAACGTGACTTTCGACATGATGCTGCCGTTTGATATGGGATCGGTAAGCGTAGATCTGGGCGCGTTTGATCTGATCGATATGGGGGATGGCCGGGTCGAGATGATCGTGCCCGAAAACAGCACGTATACGTTGACCTATTCCGGCACGGATGGGGAAAGCTTCGGCGGCGCGATGACGATGACCCACCAAGGGTTCACCAACATCTTCTCGGGCAGCCCGGAAGAGATCACCTTTGACCAGAAAGCCGCCCGGTTGGATATCGCGGTCGAGCTTGATGGCGCGCCGGAAGAGATCACGGGCTTCTCGATGAACGGCACGTATCTTGGCCTTGTGGGTCAGTCGGTGACCAAATCGGGCGAGATGACGACCTCGGACATGACCTTCGCTGCGGACGAACAGAACATCACATTCAACCAGTCGATGATGGTCGACGATACCGGTCCGATCACGGCGGCGTCGGTCATGAAATCGGGCCGTATCGAGGGCGAAATGCGCATGGTGAGCCCGTCCGCCGGGATCGACTTTACCAACCTTGCCAAGGCGTTGCGCGACGGGCTGGTGATGGACATGACCACCCGCATGACCGATTACAGCACCGAACAGGTGACCTCGCAGGGGGATACGCTGATGATGGCGCAGTCGTCTTCGGCCAAGTCCTATGATTCCTCGATGAAGCTGGATGCAAGCGGCATCACGATCTCGGGTCCGGCTGAAGATTTCCGTCTTCAGATGGAAATGCCGATGATGCCGGGTCTGCCGCTGGGCGGAAACATTGCGTCGATGTCGGCCACCATGCAAGCGCCACTTCTGGCGGATGACAGCTTTGGCCCCGTTGCGTTCAACCTCGACCTGAACGGACTGACGCTGGACGATATGGTCTGGGAGATGGGTGACCCGATGGGTGCCCTGCCGCGCGATCCGATCCACCTGACCATCGATCTGACCGGCACGCTGAAGCACAATGTCGAGTGGCTGGACTTCGCCAACCTTGAAGCCAATCTCGAGGCGCTGGGTGACATGCTGCCGGTCGAGCCGGGCAGCGCGACGCTGAACGCGCTGCGCCTGTCGGCCGTTGGGGCCGAGGTCACCGGCGAAGGTGCCTTTACCTTTGACGCCACAGACCTCGAGACTTTCGACGGCCTGCCGCGTCCCGAAGGCAAGCTGACCCTGCGCGCCAAGGGGCTGACCGCCCTGTCGCAGAAGCTGGTTCAGATGGGCATTCCGGCAGAGCAGATTACAGGGTCGATGATGATGCTGGAAATGTTCTCGGCTGCCGATGCCGCGAACGGAGACGATGCCCGTATCACCACGCTTGAAGTCACCCCCGACGGATCGGTCTTCGCCAACGGGATGCAGCTTCAGTAAGCTTCGCGCCTACATCCATTGAAACGAAATAGCCCGGCACAAGTCTTCCTTCTGCCGGGCTACGCTTTTTAGCTTGCTTGGCTTGACCCATAGGTCATGGCCTTGGATATTAGCGACCGTTGTCGTTCTTGTTCGACTTACCGGGTACGCCATCGCCGCCGCCATTGCCGAAGCCGTTATTGGCTTTCGAACCTTTGCCGCCGCCGTTGCCGCCATTGCCGCCGTCTCCGCCGCCGCCGCCATCAGGTGTACCGCCGCCGGTTCCGTCATCACCGCCGCCGCCACCATCAGGGGTGCCGCCACCGGTTCCATCATCGCCGCCACCAGTACCATCACCAGTGCCGCCGCCACTGCCATCGCCGGTACCACCACTGCCGTCGCAGCTGGTCGTGCAGCCCGTTTCGGCTGTGGCTTGAGTTGCTGGCATCATCAGAACAGCGGCCAAAAGCGCTGCAAAAAGTCCAGGAATCTTTGAATTCATAATTCCCCCTCCTAATAAATTTTCCGCCCAACCACGCGGGTACTAATGTCTGGTTGCGCCGCTCAGTTTACTCAAGATCAGCCCGGAAGTCCAATTTTCCGCCGTCTTTGGGCCACATTCTCGCCTCAATTGAGGGGCCGATTGACCCACCGAAGCAAAGCAGGTCTGCACCGATATGGACCGACCTGCTTGGTGTTTTATGTGAAATGAGCGTCCTAACGCGCGATCCGCACGTGTCAGATCATCCGAATAACGTCTTTATCAATAGACAGCATATAGCCGCGACGGGCGATGGTTTTCACCAAAAGCTCGCTCATCAGCTGGTTGCCCAGCGCGTCGCGCAGACGCTTGATGCGGGTGGCTCCGGCGGCCTCGTCGCATTCGGACGGGTCACGGCCCGAGATCAGCCCCTCAAGCTGCGAGCCAGACAAAACATCCTCGTCCATACGCGCTTCGGCCAATGCAGACAGGGTTTCAATCGCCGCTTCGGTCAGCGAGAACTCCATGTTGTTCAGGTACACGGTGCGTTCCTCGCGGCTGATCAGAAGCGAATTCACCTGAATGCCCGCGCGCTCGATCTCGCTCATGCGGCGGTTCAGGCCGACAATGGTCAGAAGGAACACAAGCGCCGCCACCAAAAGTGCGGTGGCAAAAATCAGCAACACGAAAATCACCATGCGATAGCTGGTCAGCGTATCGGCAAAAGACGTGCCTGACTGAGCCAGAATTTCAAGCAACTTGATTTCCGCACCCGAGTTCAGCCCGTCATTCTCTACAAATATCTGTTCAACCCGCGCGTTAAAAGCGTTGGCATCCGGCAAGGTCATGAACAGAAACACGGCCGCCAGCAGAAGAATCACGACAATCGCCGCGATCCCGATGACAACCACCCGATTCGAGCGCTTCAGCGCATCAGTAGCGAAGGAAGAATTTTCCGGCACTGTCTTTCCTTTCCTCAAGGCCCGTAGCGTCGAATATGGATTGGACCTTCAGCAGAGACCAGCCATTGGCCTCCAACCGGTCACTTATCTGCCGACGCGCGGCTTTGCGATTGTCGCAAGCGTCATCGGGCAGCTCGATCACACCATAGTGGAGCTTTAGCGGGTTATCCCGTTTGGCCTTGTAGTCGGCATAGCACGCGGCCTGAGCCGTCGATGCCATTGCGACAAGGATAAGAGTGAGTGCTGTTTTTTTCATCATGCCCTGACCATGCTGTGCAGGCGCTGGTTATTCAATAACAAACCCCGCCTGAACGCCATGATAGGGGATAACACCGCCCCGTTATTGCCTGTCTTTAAGGGGGATCCGCATGTTGGGGGCATGACAAGCGCCTGCCGCGCCGATCCAACAGACAGGAGGGTCCGATGATCCAGTATTCAATGCCCCGTTCGTTTATGAAGCTCATTCTCAGTGCAGCCGTGGCGGCCACATTGGCCGCGTCCCCTGTTCAGGCACGTGACGCCACAGACAGAGACGACACCGCCGCCATCATCGCCGCCCTTCTGGGTCTGGTCACGCTTGGCGTTCTGCTGTCCGGGAATGATGACGAGCCGTCCACCCCCTATGGTCATGTCTCGCGCCCCTACAAGCCGACCTATCCTGATCGCCCGCACCGCCCACACCGGGTCAGCAAGTACCGTTCGTTGCCGGCAAGCTGCCTGCGTGAATACCGCACGCAGACCGGTCGCAAAATTATGTTCAGCAGCAATTGCCTGAACAAGAACTTCAAATATGCCAGCGGCCTGCCCCGCACCTGCAAGCGCAACCTGGTCGTGAAGAGCCGCAAGGGCATTTACGTGACGCGCCGGGGGTACCAGCCCGAATGCCTCAGCGAACGCGGCTATCGCGCCACACGTCACTATTAAGCATATCGAGCAGCGGCGTGGCGGTCCCTTTCACTTTACGCGCCGCTAAACTTGGCAGAGGCTTCGGCCTCTGCCCTTTTTACTTGCGGGGCCGAGCGGTTTGAGTCACCCCAAGAGAATGACAAAAACTGTTCCTGATTTCAGCTTCGAAGCCGCCGCGATGACCCGTGGCTTTCAATATATCGCCGGAGTGGACGAGGTCGGACGCGGCCCTTTGGCCGGTCCTGTCACCGCCGCCGCCGTCATTCTGAATCCTGATGACATCCCTGAAGGGCTGAACGATTCCAAAAAGCTGTCCGCAAAACGGCGCGAAGCGCTGTGGGACGCGATCCATGAAAAGGCCTGTGTCTGCATCGCGCACGCCTCGGTCGAAGAAATCGACGAGCTGAACATCCTGCGTGCCAGCCATTTGGCCATGGAGCGCGCGGTGGCCGGGCTGTCGCAACAGGCAGACTACTTGCTGATCGACGGAAACCAGACGCCGCGCGGTCTGACCGGGCCGTCTGAAACCATCGTAAAGGGCGATGCGCGATCCGTGTCGATTTCCGCCGCATCCATCGTGGCTAAAATTGCCCGCGATCGGATCATGGTGGATTTGGCGCAACAGTTCCCCGGCTATGGCTGGGAGACGAACGCAGGATACCCGTCAAAAAGCCACAGGTTGGCGCTTCAAAATCTTGGTGTTACCCCACACCATAGACGTTCATTCAAACCGGTACACAATATCTTGTATCAACAGTAAAATGTAAGTTGCTGATTCAAAAAAGAATTTGACGGCGAATCCACTTTGACTCATCCTGTTCTCATCAAAACGAGCGTGAAAACACGCCGCTGATAGAGCGCTAAAGCGCCGGTACATGAGGCAGAAATGGTAACCAAAACCAAAACAAAGGCGGCTGTAGAGCTGCCCCTGAACCAGATTCTTGATGGCGACTGCATCGAGGTGATGAACAGTCTTCCTGAAAACTCGGTCGACATGATCTTCGCGGATCCCCCCTATAATTTGCAGCTGAAAGGTGAACTTCACCGCCCGGACAATTCGAAAGTCGACGCCGTCGATGACGACTGGGACCAGTTCGACAGCTTCAAAGCATACGACCAGTTTACCCGCGCCTGGCTGAAAGCCGCGCGCCGCATCCTGAAACCGAATGGCGCGATTTGGGTCATCGGCTCGTATCACAACGTATTCCGCATGGGCGCCGAGCTTCAAAACCAAGGCTATTGGATCCTGAACGACGTCATCTGGCGCAAGTCGAACCCGATGCCGAACTTCCGCGGCAAGCGCTTTACCAACGCGCATGAGACGATGATCTGGGCCTCGAAATCCGAAGGCGCCAAGTACACGTTTAACTATGAAGCCCTGAAGGCGCTGAACGAAGGCGTTCAGATGCGTTCCGACTGGGTTCTGCCGATTTGCACAGGCCACGAGCGCCTGAAAGACGAAAACGGCGACAAAGCACACCCGACTCAGAAACCCGAAAGCCTTCTGCATCGCGTTCTGGTCGGCGCCACCAACCCCGGCGACGTGATCCTTGATCCGTTCTTTGGCACCGGCACCACCGGTGCGGTTGCGAAGATGCTGGGCCGTGACTTCATCGGCATCGAACGCGAAGAGGCCTATCGCAAGGTGGCCGCGAAACGCATCTCTAAGGTGCGCAAGTTCGACAAAGAAGCCCTCACCACCACGCCGTCGAAACGCGCCGAACCGCGCGTCCCCTTCGGCCAGTTGGTTGAGCGCGGCATGCTGCGTCCGGGCGAAGTTCTGACCAGCCCGCGTGGAAAAACCGCAAAGGTGCGCGCTGACGGCACGCTGATTTCCGGTGACGCCCGTGGCTCGATCCACCAGGTGGGTGCTGCGCTGGAAAGCGCACCCAGCTGCAACGGCTGGACATACTGGCACTTCAAGCAGGACGGAAAGAAAGCTCCGATCGACCTGCTGCGCCAGCAGATCCGCGCGGAAATGAACTAAGCCAGACTTCCTTACACAACAGAATTTGCGTGGCGCGCGATAGACGCGCCCGCATCATCAGGTACCGCCTGTGCCTGTGGCCCGCCGCCACAGCACAACCTGACTGACCCTGCCTACTTGTTAGGCAGGGTTTTTTTTGGTTTGTGGTGGCATGACCGCGATCCTGTATTCCTTCCGCCGCTGCCCCTATGCAATCCGCGCCCGTCTGGCGATTGCCAGCGCCGGTGTTCAAGTTGAACTGCGCGAGATCCTGCTGCGCGATAAACCCGCCGCGTTTCTAGATGCGTCGCCCAGCGCGACGGTGCCGTGTTTGGTCTCTAATTCAGGGGTTTTGGACGAAAGCTTGGACGTGATGACATGGGCTCTGGGCCAGTCCGACCCCGAGGGTCTGTTGGACATGCCCGAGGCCGGGAACGCCCTGATCGACCGCTTCGACGGCCCGTTCAAACGTGCGCTGGACCTAACGAAATACGCGGTGCGACATCCGGGCAGTGATCCAGAAGAGACGCGGGCCGAAGCGATGGAGATGCTTAGTGCGCTGGAGGATCAACTGGCCGAAGGCTGGCTGTTCGGCGCTCGCCCGACGCTGGCAGATCTGGCCATCCTACCCTTCGTCCGTCAGTTCGCGAATATCGACAGGGCACGCTTCGACAGCGAGGCAACACCCCACGTTTCGGCATGGTTAGAGACGTTTTTAGCCAGTGACCGCCTGTCCTTCGTAATGAAAAAGAACGCTGTTTGGACGGAAGGTGACACGCCCTTGATGTTCCCCTAACGGATCACCGGCGGCGGCAGGGTGCCCGCCTTATACGCGCTCCAATCACTCACATCGGGATAGTGCTGCTTGCGCCAAGCGCGCACGCGCGGGTTCATCACACGTCGCCAGATGGGCGGGATCAGCGCCGCCATCGTCATGATCGGATAGCCATAAGGCAATTGTGGCGCCTCGTTGTCGGGATAGGTCTGCAACAGCGGGAAGCGACGCGCAGGCTTATAGTGGTGATCCGAGTGCCGCTGCAGGTTGATCAACAGCCAATTTGACGCCTTGTGATCCGCGTTCCAGCTGTGATGCGGCATCACGCGTTCGTATTTGCCGTCACCCAGATGTTTCCGGGTCAGGCCGTAATGTTCGACATAATTCACAAGCTCCAGCTGCCAAACGGCGACAAAGGCCTGAAACGCAAACAGCGAAAGGCCCATCCAGCCGCCGATCCAGACTGCCAGAATGATCGCGACGAACTGCAAGGTGCCATAGCGCCAGAACGGGTTAGCGCGGTCAAAGGCCGACAATCCACGCCGCGCCAGCATCGCTTTCTCGGCCCGCCACGCCGAGACCGGCGCTTCGGTCAGAACGCGGAAGAAGAAACGATGGAAGCCCTCGTTATACCGCGCGGTCACGGCGTCGCGGGTGGTGCCAACATGGGGGTGGTGAACCAGCAGATGTTCGGTGCGGAAATGGCTGTAGAGCACGGTGGCCAGCAGCAGATCACCTAACCAGCGCTCGAACCGATTGGATTGGTGCATCAGCTCGTGGCTATAGACGATGCCAACCGTGCCGGACAGCACGCCAACGCCAAAGAAGGCCGCGAATTTTTCAGCCGTCGACAGGTGCTCGGCCCCGGTCACGTACCAAATCATGCCATAGATCATTACGAACTGAATCGGGAACCAGATCATGGTGATCAAGCGATACCAGAACAGATCCGCATCCTCGATCATCGGGTCCGCGTTTTCCGTATAGCGACCGGTGATCGCGTCGAGGATGGTATAAAGCCACCATGTGCCCAGCGGCGGCAGTAGCAAAAACCATCCGCCTTGCGTTACGGCGACAATCACCAACAGGGGCAGAGCGATCGAGATGCCGAAGGGCGCGGCGTTGCGAAAGCGCGAGATCGTGGACGCAGGAAGCATGGCGTTTGTCCTTCTGTTGACGCACAGGTTAGCGGTGAAACCGCCTCCGCTCAATGCGACAGATGCGTTGTCGCCACGTCAAAGGCTTTGCGCATCACCGTCGGCAGATCCGAGCGTTTGATGTCCAGAAATAGACCCTGTTTAGGCTGAATCAGGCCTTCTATCTGCACAACCCGTAGCGAGAGATGCAGGTTGAAATGCGTAAAAACGTGCCGAACTTCCACGCCGGGATCTTGCCAGTCGGCGTCAAAAGGCGGCTGCTCGACCGCGACGTCACCCCAATCGGCGCCCGGCCATCCCAGCATCCCGCCCAGCAATCCTTTCTCGGGTCGCCGCTCCATCAACCATTCTCCCGCCGCGTTTCGGGCCAGATACGCGACGCCATACCGCGTGGGCTTCTTGGCTTTGGGCTTCTTCTTGGGCAGCTCAGCCTGAACACCCACTTTCCGGGCCAAACAGTCTCTATTCCAAGGGCAAATACCGCATGCGGGCGATTTCGGCGTGCAGATCGTGGCGCCCAAATCCATCACCGCCTGGGCATAATCGCCTGCCCTTTCCTGCGGGGTTAGCGTTTCGGCCAATTGCGTCAGCTTACCCTTGGCATCAGGCAAAGGTGTTTCAACGTGAAACACCCGCGACATCACCCGTTCGACATTCCCATCCACCACCGTTTCCGGCAAATCATACGCAATCGCCGAGATCGCAGCCGAGGTATAGGGCCCGATCCCCGGAAGCGCCTGAAGCCCATCGCGGGTCGTGGGAAAAGCGCCCAACTGGGCCACCTCGCGCGCGCATTTCAGAAGATTGCGCGCCCGAGCGTAGTATCCAAGCCCAGCCCATTCGCCCATAACTCGATCATCATCGGCCCCGGCCAGATCCTGAACCGTGGGCCAAATGGACATAAATCGGGTGAAATAGTCTCTTACTGCGGCGACGGTGGTCTGCTGCAACATAATTTCGGACAACCACACGGCGTACGGGTCCGGCATCACGCCCTGTGCCCGGTCGCCCGGGCTGACGCGCCACGGCAGATCGCGGGCATGGCGATCGTACCAGTCCAGAAGATCAGCAGTTTTCGGCACGTCACGCACGTGTTATCTCCTATCCGTCGTTTGTTCTGGCATAGCAAAGTGAACAGCCTAGAATAAGCGAAAAGAAACGAGTCACACCTATCTGTCAGATGGAAAAACCCAAAGCATATCCCCGCCGCAAAAAGGGTTTCGAGCGCACCTCGTCCCTGCTGTCGGCCCGGATTCGCAAAGCCAGCGAAACGCGCGGCTTTGCGGTGACGCGTGTGCTGACCCATTGGGCAGAGATCGTGGGCGAGGCGACGGCCACAATCTCGCGTCCCGTGGACATTTCCTATGGGCGCGGCGGCATGGGCGCGACGCTGACGGTACTGACCACCGGCGCGCAAGCGCCGATGCTGGACATGCAAAAGGACCAACTGCGCGAAAAGGTAAACGCGGTCTATGGCTATAACGCCATCTCGCGCATTCGGATTACACAAACGGCGGCAACGGGCTTTGCCGAAGGGCAGGCCCAGTTCACGCACGCCCCGAAGAAACATCCCCAACCTGACCCCAAAGACTTGGCCCGCGCGACGGACGCAACCAAAGACATAGGTGATGAGGGGCTTCGATCCGCGCTCGAGCTTTTGGCGCGGAACGTCATAACTAAAAACAAACACAAGGCATAATACAGATGAATCGTATCCTTCCGATCCTGATCGCAGCGGTGATCGCCATTGGCGGCGCATTCTATATGACGCAGAACAACGGCTCGCTTCCCGGCGTGTCCGTGGCCGAAGCGCAAAGCAACGACGCAGCCGTTGAGCCGGCCGCCGATATGTTTCTTGGTGATGAAAATGCGCCGCTTACCGTGATCGAGTATGCCTCGTTCACCTGCCCCCACTGCGCCAACTTCCACAAAGACGCGTTCAAGAAGCTGAAGCAGAACTATATCGACACCGGCAAGATTAAGTTCGTCCACCGCGAGGTTTACTTCGACCAGTTCGGACTGTGGGCAGGTATGATCGCCCGCTGTGGTGGTGACGAGCGCTATTTCGGTTTGGCTGACCTGATCTATTCCGGCCAGAAAGACTGGATTGCCGACGGATCGCCCACCACCATCGTGGCCAATCTGAAGAAACTGGGCCGCACCGCCGGCATGACGGACGAGCAGATGGATGTCTGCCTGCAGGATGAAGACTCGGCCCGCAGCCTGGTCACTGCCTATCAGCAAAACGCTGGCGCGGACGAGATCACAGGCACCCCGTCCTTCATCATCGACGGCACCAAATACTCGAACATGAGCTATGACGATTTCGCGGCTATTCTGGACGAAAAGCTGGGATCGTAAATCGATCGGGTTAGGGGCAAATAGTCCACGCGTTTCGAGAGAAATAGCATCGCCAATACCTTGTCGCGCTTCGCGCTCTCAGGACATTGGCGATCTGAATATCTAACGACTTCTCGAAACGCGTTACCCCATAAGGATACGCGAAAGAGCTGCGTCAACTGCACTCCAATCCTGAAGCTCCAATCGCACGGGCACGGTCAGCACCTTACGGCGAAATCCGTCCGGCAGACGCACGGCATCTTTCTCGGTCGTTACCAACTGAGCACCCAAGGCGGCGGCCTCAATCTCAAGCCGTTTCATTAACGCGTCGGTCAGGGGTTGGTGATCGGCCAATGCCTCGGCCCGCAGCAGATTTGCGCCCAAGTCACTTACCGTGGCAAAGAACTTCTCGGGTAAGCCAATCCCGGCAAAGGCCAGTACATTCATCCCCTGCCAATCCATGCCCGTTTGAAGCGGCTCCAGCTGCCCGGTGACATGCGGACAGGGGATCGTTTTGCCCCATTTCTGCTGGAATAGGGTCTGCGCGCGGGCATGACCGACAGACAGCAGAAGATCCGCACGCTTCATCCCTGCATGTACAGGTTCACGCAGCGGACCAGCCGGAATACAGCGTGCATTCCCGAACCCTTTCACCGCATCGACCACGACGATGGACAGGGTCTTGTGCACGCTCGGGTTCTGAAATCCGTCATCCATCAGGATGATCTCGGCACCTGCCGCTTCGGCGGCTTGCACCCCCTTCACGCGATCACGGGCAATCCAGGTCGGCGCAAAAGCGGCCATCAACAGCGGCTCATCCCCGACCTGATCGGCCTTATGTTGACGTTCATCAACTCGCAGCGGCCCTTCCTCGCTTCCGCGATGGCCGCGTGACACGATATGGACCGCCCTGCCCTGCGATATTAGTCTCTGAGCCAGCGCAATCGTGGTTGGAGTCTTCCCGGTTCCGCCTGCATTGATATTGCCAATACAGACCACAGGGACCGACGCGCGATAGGCACCGTCTGCGCGCGCGACACGCCGGGCAGTGCCAAACCCATAGAGCCAGCCCAACGGGGACAACAGGCGCGCGCGCCAGTCCGGAGCTTCGGGGTCAGTGAACCAATAACTGGGTGTACGCATCAAAAACCCTTTCGACTTTCAGCTTCGTCCAGTAAATCCAACAGCCGCCGCATCAAAAACTCGCCAACTTCCGCGCCCCTTGTGGTGATATCCCAAGCGGCCATCGCCATCTCGGCCGCCTTGTCGGGGGCCAGAAGGTGCTCGATCTCGACCGCTAGGGTTGCCGCGTCACGCACCCGACGGGCCGCACCGGCACGCATTAAACGATCAAAAGACGCTGCGTGCCGCCCCCCTTCAGGACCGAAAAGCACAACCGAGCCCAATGCCGCGGGGCTTAGCGGATTCCGGTTTGCCCCACCTGCCAAGGTCCCGCCGATCAAGGTGATCGACGCCAGATGCATCCAAAGCGCACATTCATCTGCGCGATCAACGACGAAGATCTGGTCGTCGCGATGTGGGTGGTCGTCCTTTGACCGCGACGAGATAATCCAGCTGTCGGTCTCAAGCTGTGCAGTCAGGTCAGCGGCACGGGCAGGGTCCTGCGGGATCATGACCAGAAGAAGTCGATGCGATTTACGGATCAGAATGCGATGCGCGGACAGAATGGCGTTTTCCTCACGCGGCTCCACCCCTACGGCCAGCCAGACCGGTCGCGCGTCCAGCTTCTGTGCAATTCGGTCTCGTTCCTCGATATCGCAACCGGGCACCTGACTCAGAGGCTGAAGAATACCTGTGACGTCCATCTTCTCGGCAGGAACGCCAAGCTGCAGCAACTCGCGCCGCGATGCCCCGTCTTTGGGCAGAATAGAGTCTAGTTCGACCACCGCATCGCGCAAGGCAGACAGCTTGAACCGCTGCGTCAAACCGCGATCTTGCGGCGCGCCGGCGCCAAGCCAAATGACCGAGACGCCAGACGCTTTCAGCGCGCCAAGTGTTATAAGATCAAGTTCGGGCTGCATCCAGACGACAACATCTGGCTGCCAATGCTCCAAGAAATTGCGAACCGCGGCGGGCTCGAATTTTGGACTGACCTGATGCCGGGCATCATGCGGAATGGCATCGGAGTGTTGCGGGTCATGCGTGGTCAGCAGAAGGGTCACGTCGCCCATTTCTGCCTGCAGGGGCGGAAGAAGCGACGACAGCGCCTCGGCTTCGGTCAGATCGGGCAGACAAGCCCAGATGAGCAACCCATCTGGGCGCGGTTGATCGGATTTTCCCTGCCGCGCACGCGCAAGTGACAACGCGGCGCTGTCCTGCGCCTCGCGCTTGGTCGCGCGGGTCTTGGTAGACGTCTTGCCCTGCAAGGCTTGCAAGCGCCGCAACAGCGATGATCGGATCAGCGACATGGCCTGCCTTTTCCTAACACGCCGAACCGGCGCAGATACCGAGTGTCAGATTACGGGAAGCAACGGCGGGGGGAAAGGCGTGATCAGTGGTGCCATTCGCCGCGAGCCAACATGGTGATTTGCTGCGTGATCCGCGCGAAACTGCGGCGGGCGCGCTCGGACTGGTGGCGGGCGCGCAGATAGCCGTGTACCAACCCAGCTTCGTTGAACCAAGCCGCTTTTCCGCCGGCGTTCAGAATGGAGTCACGATAGTCGCGCCCATCATCCGCCAAGGGATCACATTCTGCCGTAATAGAGACTGTTGGAGGTAGGTCGCCGAAATCCGTATCCTCGAGCGGCGCTGCCGTGGGGTCTGGGCCGTCAGGCGGAGTCGCAAAGCGGATCTTGTTGTAGAATTTCAGATCCTCCATCGACAACATTGGCGCATTTGCGTGGTCGATATAGGAGCCCTTCGTCATGTCGCCACCCAGACCCGGATAAATCAGGACCTGTCCGGCGATATCGGCCTGTCCGCGCAACGCATGACAAGACGCGGCGGCCAAATTCCCACCTGCACTATCACCGACCAAAACAAGTGGTTTGGGCCAAGTTAGAGACACATATTTGACTACAGCCAACGCATCTTCAAACGCGGCGGGATGGGGATGCTCGGGGCAGAGGCGATAGTCGACGCTGACCACACGCAGCCCGGTTTGATCTGCAATTTCGGCACAGACATCATCGTGACTTTCCAACCCGCCGACCACAAACCCGCCGCCGTGAAAATAGATCACGGTGCCCTGCGGGTCACCCGGTTCGTAAATGCGCGTGGGAACGGTCTCGATCCGCTCGTCCCGCACATTCAGCCCCTCGGGATAGCCCGCAAAGAAGGCGCGGCACATGGTGTTGTAGACCTCGCGCTGCTGGGCAGCGGTTCGGTTCACCGCGTCGGGGGGATAGTGGGCGTCCGTCTCGCGAATGAAGCGCCAGATTTCGTCGTCGATCAGCTTTGAATAATCCATACCCGCACGCTAGGCGGCATGATCCAACTTGGCAAGCTGGCGTGCAGACAGCCAACTGGCAGCGGACATTGCGGCGGCGGTCCCTAGGCACAAGGGCAGACCCCCAATCTGATAGGATAGACCAGACAGAAGCGTGCCGATCAGACGGCCCGCGGCGTTGGACATATAGTAAAAGCCCACATCCATCGTCACGCGCTCGGCTTTGGTGAAGGCGAGGATCAGATAGGAATGAAGCGAGCTGTTCACCGCGAAGACAAAGCCAAACACCAGAAGACCCGCGACCAGAACCGGGGTCAGCCAAGCGCCGGGGAACAGGGCGGCGAGCGCCAGCGCACCAATTACCACGGTCAGGATGCCGACCCAGAGCGTAGCAAGGCGGGGAAAATCGTGCGGATCGCGTTGCGACGCTTTCAACAGTTTCGGCGCCCAGGCCTGCACGGCCCCGTAGCCGATGATCCACACCGCCATGAAGCTGCCGATCAGGAAAAACGCGCTGCGATCACCGGCATGCGTCCCGTCCGAGACCACGGCGTGGAAATAGACCGGAATGCCCACGACGAACCACACGTCGCGCGCGCCGAACAAGAACATCCGTGCGAGGGACAAGCGGTTGATCCGCAGGTCTTTCGACCAAACTTGCGAGAATTTGGCTGATTTAGAGCCTTTTGGCAGTCCGGCAGGCATGAAGGCAACCACGCCAATCAGGATCGCACCCAGCACGATGGCCATCGCGATAACGGATGGCGTAAAGCCGATCAGCGCCAGCAAAGCAGCCCCCAACAGGAAGCCAAATCCCTTCACTGCGTTCTTCGATCCCGTCAGGATCGCCACCCAGCGGAACAGCCCGTCGCCCTCGGGCGCCAGCAGCTTCACAGCGCTTTTGGACGACATCTTGGACAGGTCCTTGGCCACGCCGGACATGCCCTGCACCACCATCACATAGATGACCGAAGTCGCGACTGCCCACTCTGTCGATAGCTGCGACAAGGCAATAAGGGCCACAATCTGCAAGGATAGACCCGCATAGAGCGTCGAGGTCAGGCCGAACCGCGCGGCAATCCATCCCGCGGACAGGTTGGTCACAACGCCCATGAACTCATAGAGCAGGAACAGCCACGCCAAGGTGAAGGGCGAGAAGCCCAGCGTGTGGAAATGCAGCAGTACTAGCATCCGCAGCGCGCCATCTGACAGCATAAACGCCCAATAGGCGGCTGTGACGGCGATATATGCGGCAAGCCCCTGTTTGGGCTCGGTTAGGGTCACATCGAGGCTCCGACCATGCGGGCGACATCGGCCAGACGGCAGGCGTAACCCCATTCGTTGTCGTACCAAGCATAGATCTTCACCTGCGTGCCGTTGATTACCATCGTCGACAGCGCGTCAATGATCGAGCTGCGCGGATCGTTGGTGTAATCGGCAGACACAAGCGGGCGTTCCTCGTAGCCCAGAATGCCGTTCAGATCGCCCTCGGCGGCCTCTTTGAAGAAGGCGTTGATTTCCTCGGCGGTGGTTTCACGCTCGACCTCGAACACGCAATCGGTCAGCGAGGCATTCAGTAACGGCACGCGCACGGCGTGGCCGTTCAGACGCCCGGTCAGTTCGGGGAAAATCTGCGTGATCGCCTTGGCCGACCCGGTCGAGGTCGGAATCAGCGAGTTCAGCGCGGAACGCGCGCGGCGCAGATCCTTGGCGGGGCGGTCCACGATGGTTTGCGTGTTGGTCACGTCATGGATCGTGGTCATCGAACCGTGTTTGATGCCGATCCGATCCAGCAGCACTTTCACCACCGGGGCCAGACAGTTCGTCGTACAGGACGCCGCTGTCACCAGATCATGCCCGTCATAGAGGTCGTGGTTCACGCCATAAACGATGTTCAGGGCGTTCTCTTCCTTCACGGGGGCAGAGACGATCACCTTTTTGACGCCAGCCGCATAGTAGGGGGCCAGCTTTTCATTGGTTTTGAACGCGCCGGTGCAGTCGATCACCATGTCGATGCCGAGCTCTTCCAGCGGAAGTGCGTCCAGCGTCCACGACCCGGTCAGCTTCATTTCCTGGCCGTTGATCGTGATGCTGTCTTCACCCGCCGAGAACTCGGCCGGCCAACGCCCATGCACGGTGTCCCATTCCAGCAGATGCGCATGCTGTTCGGCATTGCCCACGGGGTCGTTCAGCAGAACGATCTCTCCGGGGGCACCGTTGTCGATCAGGTCCCGCAGAACCAGTTTGCCCATGCGGCCAAGTCCGTTGATTGCGATACGTGTCATGTCATGCCCCTTTCATTGGTTCCTGCTCACGCGGGATACGTCGAAGGGGTAACAGATTTATGACGTCGCAAACAATGGGGTCAAAGCGAGGCGCGCGGGGACAAGCTCATCGCGTGGGACGCGGTTTCCGAAGTCTGGTTCAACGAAATGACATTGCCCTGAGAATGGGTGGAATAGCCTGTGTTAGAGACACCTGGAACCACTTGAACCTCGGCCCCCTGCCCCGTCAAACGGGCAATCCACGACTTCGCATCCGCCCGGCTTGCCGGGTCGCCCGAGATCAGCCAGACCACGCGACGGCCAGCATTTGCCATCCCGGCATAGTCGGTCAGCACAGCGTCATCGGCAGTTATCCGAGTCGCATCACGGCGGGTCAGCGCCAGAATGTCAGAGTTGGCCGACGCATCATGGATGATCACATCGGCCCGCTGCATTACAGACAGCGCGCGGAAGGTCAGCAGATCCTGCGCACCCGATCCGATGCCCACCAGCCAGATTCCACCCTTCTGATCCGGGTCTTCGCCGGTCAACGACTGGTCAATCAGTTCTTCCGCGCGAACCTCGTCGCCCGCCAGGAAGGCATCGCCAATCGGGCCTTCGATCATCTGCTCCCAGAACCGGCGACGGGCGCGGCCTGAGGTGATGTGATCTTCGATTTTGCCACGAAAACCGCTGAGGAAGCTGGCAAGGCGGCCGTATCCGGACGGCAAAAGCGACTCGATCCGCGCGCGCAAAATACGTGCGATGACAGGTGCGGCACCTCCGGTAGAGATGGCGATGGTGACGGGGCTGCGATCGACAATCGACGGGGTGATGAAATCACACAGCGGCTTCACATCCGCCACATTCACCAGCGCGCCTTCGGCCTTGGCAGCGGCGTGCAGGAACTTGTCCCGTTCCGGGATGTCGGACGCGCCATACGCGATGATGCAGTCCTTGAAATCGTCCTTTTCCGGTAGGCGCGCATGGTGCGTCACGCCCGGTCGCCCAAGCAATCTCAGCAGTTCGGCCTGCGGGTCGGGCTCGAACACATGTACGGCAGCGCCCGCATCCAAGGCACGTTCAACACGTCGGGCGGCGGTGGTACCGCCCCCGTCTATGACCACTTTTCGGCCCTTTATATCCAGAAATATTGGCAGGTGATCCATATCGCGCCTCCGATGAGTTGCGTGTGATATGCACTTGGTTGGGAAATATTTCCATAGATTCGCCCATCAGGACGTTCCGAAAAGGACGGAACGCGCATCGTAGGCATCTTGAAAGGTCATTGTTCCATTCTTGGCGATATTTCTGGTCCGTTTTTGCGGCGTATTCGCGGACTCCACCGAGTCGCCAAAGTGCAAAATCTGGCTATATCCGCAAGGACTTCTGGACCTACCGCACCCCCTGTTTAACTCGGCATTTTAAAAGCAAGACCAACAGGATCGCGCGAAGATGCGCCCGCCAACCGAACCGCCAATGCGGCCAAGGAACAGCAACACGTGATGAGCAAACCTGAAAACATCCAGATCGACACCTCTCCGCCCGTTTCGGACGAGGTGCGCAAGACGACATGCTACATGTGCGCCTGCCGCTGCGGGATCAATGTGCATATGAAAGACGGCAAGGTCGCTTATATCGAGGGCAACCGCGATCACCCCGTGAACAAAGGTGTTTTGTGCGGCAAAGGATCGGCCGGGATCATGCAGCACTATGCCCCGTCGCGCCTTCGTGCGCCGCTGAAACGCGTGGGTCCGCGTGGGTCGGGTGAGTTTGAAGAGATTTCCTGGGACGAAGCGCTTGAGATGGCCGTTGGCTGGATGGGCCCCCTACGCAACGAAGATCCGTCGAAGCTGGCGTTTTTCACCGGGCGCGATCAGAGCCAAAGTTTCACGTCGTGGTTTGCGCAAAGCTATGGCACGCCGAACTATGCGGCGCATGGCGGGTTCTGTTCCGTCAACATGGCGGCGGCCGGCATCTATACGATGGGCGGCGCGTTTTGGGAGTTTGGCCAGCCCGACTGGGACCGCACCAAGCTGTTCATGCTGTTTGGCGTGGCCGAGGATCACGACTCGAACCCAATCAAGATCGGTCTGGGCAAGCTGAAAGAACGCGGCGCGCGCGTGATTGGCGTGAACCCGATCCGCTCGGGCTATAACGCGATTGCGGATGAATGGATCGGAATCACCCCCGGCACGGACGGGTTGTTTATCCTTGCGCTGGTGCACGAACTGTTCCGCGCAGGACAGGTCGATCTGAACTATCTGTCGCGTTACACCAACGCGGGCTTCATCGTGAATAAAGAGCCTAACACAGCAGAAACCGGCCTTTTCATCCGTGGTTCGACGGGCAAGCCGCAGGTCATCTGCCGCGAAACCGGCAAGCTTGCGGACTATGACACACCGGGTGTGATGCCCGATCTGGCGGCGACCTATACGTCTGACGGCCACACGCACCGCCCCGTATTCCAGTTGATGGCCGAACGCTATCTGTCGGACGACTACGCCCCCGATGCCGTGGCCGAACGCACAGGCATCCCCGCCGACAAAATACGCTCTATTGCAGCGGAATTGGCCCGTGTGGCGTTCGAGGAAGAGATCGTTCTGGACCAGCCCTGGACCGATTGGAAGGGCGAGAAACACGACAAGATGATCGGGCGTCCGGTCAGCTTCCACGCGATGCGCGGGATCTCGGCGCATTCGAACGGCTTCCAGACCTGCCGCGCGCTGCACGTGTTGCAAATCCTGCTGGGATCGGTCGAAGTTCCGGGTGGCTTCCGCTTCAAACCGCCCTACCCCAAACCCGTCGAAGCACACCCCGTCCCGCATGTTGGCGTCACACCCGGCCAGCCGCTGAACGGCCCACATCTTGGGTTCGTCCGCGGGCCCGAGCATTTGGCGCTGAAGGACGACGGCAGCCCCGCGCGGATCGACAAGGCGTTCACGTGGGAAAACCCGATGTCCAGCCACGGGCTGATGCATATGGTGATCTCGAACGCGCATGCGGGCGATCCCTACAAGATCGACACGCTGTTCATGTATATGGCCAACATGGCGTGGAATTCGTCGATGAACTCGTCCGAGGTGATGCGGATGCTCACCGACAAGGACGAGAATGGCGATTATGTCATTCCGCACATCATCTATTCCGACGCCTATAGCTCGGAAATGGTGGCCTATGCGGACCTGATCCTGCCCGACACGACCTATCTTGAGCGTCACGACTGTATCTCTCTGCTCGATCGCCCGATTTGCGAGGCCGATGGCGCGGCCGATGCGATCCGTTGGCCGGTGGTCGAACCCGACCGCGACGTGCGCGGCTTCCAGACCGTATTGATCCAGCTTGGCGTGAAGATGGGCCTGCCCGGTTTTGTGAACGAAGACGGGTCCGCCAAGTACGAAGATTACGCCGATTACATCGTCAATCACGAACGTCGCCCGGGCGTCGGGCCGCTGGCCGGTTGGCGCGGTGAAGACGGCAACGGCAAGGGCCGAGGAGAGCCTAATCCAGCCCAAATCGACAAATATATCGAAAACGGCGGGTTCTGGATCAACCACGTGCCCGAGAATGCCAGCTTCTATAAGCCGTGGAACAAGCACTATCAGGAATGGGCCGTAAAGCGCGGGATTTTCGACGTGGAAAGCCCCTATGTCTTCAGCCTGTATGTAGAACCCATGCGCAAGTTCCAGCTGGCCGCTGAAGGGTTCGGAGACCGCCAGCCGCCTGACAATCTGCGTGCACGGATTGGCGAAACGATGGACCCCCTGCCGATCTGGTACGAACCGTTTGAAGAGGGCAATGTCGACACCGAAGAATACCCGATCCACGCCCTGACCCAGCGCCCGATGCATATGTATCACTCGTGGGGCACGCAGAACGCGTGGCTGCGTCAGATTACTGGCAAGAATTACCTCTATCTGCCCACCAAACTCTGGGAAGAGCATGAGTTTGAAGACGGCGATTATGCGACAGTCTCGTCTGTCCATGGCCAGATCACCGTCCCGGTCGCGCATCACGCGGGCCTGAACGGCGATACAGTCTGGACCTGGAACGCCATTGGTAAACGCAAAGGCGCCTGGGCACTGGACGAAGACGCGCCCGAGGCCACCGAAGGCTTCTTGCTGAACCACCTGATCAGCGAACTTCAGCCGCCAAAAGGCGATGGGCTGCGCTGGACGAACTCGGACCCGATCACCGGGCAGGCGGCGTGGTTCGATCTGCGCGTGAAAATCGAGAAAGCAGACCCTAAACCAGCCGAAAGCCAACCTGCGCACCCGCCAATCAAGTCCCCCGTGGGCAAAGGCCCCAAAACCGTGGCGAGGAAGATCTGATGACTGCTTTGCCTTCGAAAACCGACAAGAAGCTGGGTCTGGTCATCGACCTTGATACCTGCGTGGGCTGCCATGGCTGCGTGACGGCCTGTAAGGGCTGGAACACGCAGAACTACGGCGCGCCGCTGTCCGATCAGGATGCTTATGGCGCGGATCCGTCCGGTACCTTCCTGAACCGTGTGTTCAGCTATGAAGCCCAGCAGTCTGGCTGCGCCTCGCAAACCGTGCACATGCCGCGGTCGTGCTTGCACTGCGAAGACGCGCCTTGCGTGACCGTCTGCCCGACCGGCGCCAGCTATAAACGCGAAGAAGACGGGATCGTTCTGGTGAACGAGGATCGCTGCATCGGTTGCGGCCTCTGCGCATGGTCCTGCCCTTACGGCGCCCGCGAACTGGATCGTGAAGCGGGTGTCATGAAGAAATGCACCCTCTGCGTGGACCGGATTTACAATGAAAACCTGCCGGAAGAAGACCGCGTGCCCGCTTGCGTACGCACCTGCCCTTCCGGTGCTCGCCATTTCGGCGATCTGGGCGACCCGGACAGCGATGTGTCGAAACTTGTCGCTGATCGCGGCGGGTTTGACCTGATGCCAGATCTGGGCACCAAGCCCGTAAACAAATACCTGCCGCCCCGCCCCAAAGATCAGCTGGACACCGCGCCGCTGGACACGGTTGCGGACGAGCCCAAAGGCTTCCTTGGCTGGCTGGACAAAGCGCTCGACAAGCTCTGACGGAGGAAACGGATGCATCCCGCACCCAGTGTTATCATCTTCACCACCTTTTCCGGGCTTGGCTTCGGGCTTTTGGCCTGGATGGGGCTTGGTATTCCTGATGTCGGCGGCATGACGCTGCTGGCGTTCTTCGTCATCGCCTATGTGTTGGCGGCGGGCGGACTGCTGGCCTCGACCTTCCACCTTGGGAACAAAAAGAATGCGATCTACGCCTTCAGCCAATGGCGGACCAGCTGGCTGAGCCGCGAGGGCGTGGCCTCGGTCGTCACACTTCTGCTTTTTGGACTGATTGCATTGGCCCAGATCTTTATGGGCGCTGAAATGGCATTTTCAGGTGTAATAGGCTCTGTTTTGGCGCTGGTCACCGTCTTCACCACCTCGATGATTTACACCCAGCTCAAGACGATCTCACGCTGGAACCAGCCACTTACACCAGTGCTGTTCCTCCTGCACGCGATTGCAGGCGGGGCACTCTTGGCGGGTGAGGTTAAGATCGCAGGCGTGCTGCTGGCCGCCCTCGCCGTTGTTATGTGGCTACACTGGCAACAGGGCGACGCGCGCGCCGCGAACCGAGGCACGCTGGGCGACGCCACCGGGCTGGGCCATCTGGGCGAGGTGCGAATGTTCGAAAGCGGTCACACCGCCCGCAACTATGTGTTGGACGAGATGGTCTATCGCGTCGGCCGCAAACACGCACAGAAGCTGCGCATGATCGCGCTGGGCGCGGGCGCTGTCCTTCCCGCCGCCATTCTGCTTCTGACCCCGGCCGGCCACGCCACCGCCTTTATCGCTTTGGCGCTGCATCTTGCGGGCGCAATCGTTGGCCGTTGGCTGTTCTTCGCCGAAGCCGAGCATGTTGTGGGGCTTTATTACGGCAAGTAAGCCTTTTCGTTGAACCTGATCCCCTCTGGCCCTATGCAGAGGGGAAACGGATTACGAGGGCGACATGGCCAACCATCTTTACAAGCGCGACCTTCCCGATGGGCTGGACCTTGGTCCGGTCGTAGCCATCGACTGTGAAACCATGGGTCTGAACCCGCATCGCGACCGTCTGTGCGTGGTGCAGATGTCGGGCGGGGACGGCAATGCCCATATGGTGCAGGTCGAGAAAGGCCAGACCAGCGCCCCGAACCTTGAGAAGATGCTGACCGACCCCAATGTGCTGAAAATCTTTCACTTTGGCCGGTTCGACATCGCCGCCATGCTGAACGCGTTTGGTGTGGTCACGGCGCCTGTCTATTGCACCAAGATCGCCTCGAAACTCGTGCGAACCTATACGGATCGCCATGGGCTGCGGAATCTGCTGGATCAACTGCTGAAGGTCGACATCTCGAAACAACAACAGATGAGCGACTGGGGCGCGGTAGAGCTGACCGAGGCGCAGCTGGACTATGCAGCATCCGACGTATTGCATCTGCACCGCCTGCGCGAAGAGCTGAACATGCGCTTGGACCGCGAAGGTCGGACCGAAATGGCGCAGGCCTGTTTCGACTTTCTGCCTATGCGCGCTCAGCTGGATCTTGCCGGTTGGCCCGAGCAGGACATCTTTGCGCACTAAAGGGTGCCTTGGAATCCGGTGCATCCGCGCTAGATAACAAACAACCCTAACGGAAGGCCCAGCATGTCCGGCACCCGCATCACATATACGCGTCTTGTGAACTGGCTGAAGATCATTCTGCCAGCCGCGGCGCTTGTGCTGTTGTCGCTGATGTTTCTGCTGTCGAAATCCGTCGATCCCACCACATCGCTGACCTATGCGCGGATCAATCTGGACGAGCTGACGGGCGAACAGAAGATCACCAACCCGAAGTTTTCCAGCGTGACAGACGACGGGACCGCGATCCAGTTCAAGGCTGCCAGCGCCGCCCCGGACGAGGAACGCGCCAATTATTTCAAAGCCTTAGACCTAGAGGCTGATATCGAGACCCCAGACGGTGCGCAGGTACATATCCGCGCGGCACAGGCCGACATTGATGGCATCGCACACCAAATCGACCTGTCCGGCGGTGTGTCTTTGCGCACCTCAACGGATTACTGGATCTCGACCGAAACGCTGACCACATTGATGGACAGCACCTATGTCACCAGCAACGGACCCGTTGAAGCCACAGGCCCGATGGGCGATCTGTCGGCGGGCGATGCGGTGATTTCCCGCGCAGAAGGTGAAGACGGCGGATATGTTCTTGTTTTCAAGGACGGGGTGAAGCTGGTATATGATCCGAAAGACAAGGGGGAACCCCGGTGATCAAACGTAGTTTTATCTATTCCATTTTAATGGCGATCTGTTTGCCGGTCGCCGCTTTTGCACAAGCAAATGTTGCCTTTGGCGGTTTGAAACATGACAGCAGCCTTCCGATCGAAATCTCGGCCGATCAGCTGACCGTGGACCAGTCCAGCGGGGCCGCGACGTTCTCGGGCAATGTGGTGATTGGTCAGGGCGACATGCGCCTGAGTGCTGGCAAGGTGCGCGTGGAATACGCGACGGGTGCCGACACGACCGGCGAAATTTCGCGCCTGCATGCCACGGGCGGAGTCACCCTTGTGAATGGCGCCGAAGCCGCTGAAGCACGCGAGGCCGTCTATACCATCGCTACGGGCATGGTTGTGATGACGGGCAGCGTAATCCTGACGCAGGGCCAGAACGCGCTGTCCTCGGACAAGCTGACGGTGAACCTGCAGAATGGCACCGGCCAAATGGACGGACGGGTCAAGTCGATCATCCAGACCGAGGCAAACTGATGGCCACCCCCAACCTGACAGTTCAAAACGGCGATGCAGGGCTGCGCATCATTGGATTGCGCAAAAGCTATCGCAAAAAGCCGGTGATCCGCGAGGTGAACCTGGAACTGAATCGGGGCGAGGTTGTTGCGCTGCTGGGCCCAAACGGCTGCGGTAAATCCACAACCTTCTATGCCATCGCCGGTCTGGTCACGCCCGAAGCGGGGCAGGTGATCATCGACGGCGAAGACGTGACGCTTTTGCCGATGTATCGCCGCGCGCGCCGCGGGATCGGCTATCTGCCGCAGGAAATGTCAATCTTCCGGGGCATGAGCGTCGAAGACAACATTCTGTCGATCCTCGAGATCTCGACCAAGGACCGGCACAAGCGCCGCGAGCGCCTGGAAGAGTTGCTGAACGAATTTTCGATCAGCCACCTGCGCCGCACCCCAGCGCTGGCCCTGTCAGGCGGGGAACGTCGCCGCTGTGAAATCGCGCGACTCTTGGCCTCGAATCCCAAATATTTGCTGCTGGATGAACCCTTCGCGGGCGTCGATCCGATCGCGGTCGGCGAAATTCGCACACTGGTCCATGACCTGAAAAACCGCGGCATTGGCGTGTTGATCACCGATCACAACGTCCGTGAAACGCTGGAAATCGTAGACCGTGCCTATATCCTGCATGACGGCCATGTTCTGATGAGCGGCACCACCGACGAGGTCGTCAAGGACGAGAACGTCCGCCGCGTCTATCTGGGTCAGAATTTCTCGATCAACTGACGAAAGTGACGCCGGGTCGCTTGACAATCCCCACCGACTCGTCGCCAAATGAAGGTGATGCATGAACACGCAAACCTTCGTTCGTGCCGTGCCCACCGTGGGCTCGCACATTTGATCGCCCCAGACCTGATCGGGCGGACAAATCTCTGCAAAGACAAAACATCCCCATGTTTTCAAACGATTTTCCCGCTTTATGCCCCCGTGGCATAGGGCCAAATTCCTACACGATCAAAGGAGATAGGATGCAATATCAAATCAGTGGCAAGCAGATCGACATTGGTGAAGCCCTTCAGATTCACGTGAAAGAAGATCTTGGCGGGATTGTTCAGAAGTATGCTGAACGCCCGACCGATGCGCAGGTCATCTTCTCGAAAAACGCACATGAATATGTCTGTGAAACCATTGTTCATTTGTCTACGGGACTGACCGCACAGGCCAAGGGTCACGCGACCGAAATCTATGCGGCATTCGACCAATGTGCCGAGAAAATGGAAAAGCAACTGCGTCGTTATAAGCGCAGGTTGAAGGACCATCACCGCGACCGCGTCGATCCGGTTGAAGTTTTCGGTGGATCCTCGTATATCCTCGCCAACGAAGAAGGCCAAGACGAGGCAGAGGACGCTACACTCCAGCCCATGATCATCGCCGAAATGGAAACGCGCATCCCGTCGCTTTCCGTTGGTGAAGCTGTCATGCAGATGGAGCTGGCCCACGCCCCCGTACTGGTTTTCAAGAATGAGAAAACTCAGGGTATGAATGTCGTCTACCGTCGTGAAGACGGAAATGTCGGCTGGATCGACCCGGTAAACAACGAAGCGTAGGCCCCCCGCCTTGGCGGGCGGGAAATTGGTCAAAAATGGAACTTGCGAGCATTTTGGCACCGTCCGCCGTAAAGGTTCTGTCGACGGTGTCGTCCAAGAAACGTCTTTTTCAGGACTTGGGCGACATCGCTGCGGATTGCTATGGCATCAACGCAGAAGATGCGTTTGCCGCCCTGTCCGAGCGTGAAAACCTTGGCCCGACCGGCGTTGGTCGCGGCGTTGCCCTGCCACACGCCCGTCTGGCTGGCGTGACCGAAGTCACCGGTTGCTTTGTCCGCGTTGAAAGGCCGTTTGATTTCGACGCTGTGGATCGTCAGCCCGTAGACTTGATCTTTGCGCTGTTTGCCCCGGAAGATTCCGGCGTGGATCACCTTAAAGCGCTGGCGCTGGTGTCCCGCTCGATGCGCGACGCGTCGATCTGCGCAAAGCTGCGCGCCAACACGGACACCGCCGCGTTGCACGCGCTGTTGACGGACAGCTTGTCGAACAAGGCGGCTTAATCGCCGCCCGTCAGGATTTGCCCCAAGGCCGATAGCCGAACATCATATAGTCGCGTTGGTAAGCTGCCTTAACGGCGGCCTCGACCTCGTCATCATAGATTTCATCCAGCGTGAATGGCGTATCTTTATGCTGCGCGGGCAGTTTTGGGGCGCCTAGGTCGACGTCTTGGGCAAGTGCCGCCAACCCATTCTCTAGTTCGTCTTCCCGAAGGACACGATCGGGCAGCTGGAAGTCGGAAAACCCTTTGATCACAGCGGATTGCGTCGCCCATGACGCGTCCACACGGATACCGGTCTGCCCCGCCAGATTGCGCCGCACGAAGTCTGCAAAGGCGATAAAGGCGGTACGATGGGCCGCTTTGTCCCAGCGGTCATCTGGCAGATGCTCGGGCAGGGGGACGTCATAGTTTTCGCGCAGCGCGTTCTTGATCTCCCAATAGGTCTCGGGACCATCTTGCAGAAAATGCGTGCAGAACACCGCATGAAGCCGCGCAACCGGGTGGCGCAGCACCGTAAACGTGCGGTGCCCTTTGTTGCGGTTCTTCCACTGGCGCAGAGATTTCTGGTTAAACTCCGAGGACAGCGCGCCGAAGCCCTGCATCCAGCCTTCCACACGCTCGACCGGGCCACCCTTGATGGGCAGAAACATCAGAGGCGCGTTTTCGGCGGTCACATAGGTCGGGACGGCCGGTGGGCGGGCGGGTTCAAAGTTTGGCACTTTACCAAGGTCGAACAGGTCGATGTTTCGGACGGTTTCGACCAGCTCGTCCATGTTGCGGACCTTGTCGGCCAGCGTCTCGGGGTTCTGTTTCTTGTACTTGCCCGAAAACTTGGTGATCTCATGCTCGGCGCCCAAAAATTTGCCCAGCCCATTCACAACGTCGATATTCTGCGTGTCTTCATAGTCGATATAGAACGCCGTCTGGCCGGTCTTCTGCAGCCGGCCTTTGATCTTCAGCTGGAAGGCTTTGTATTCATAGAAGAAATTCTCGAACTCGCTTGAATCGAACTTCACGCGGAATTTCTTGGCATCCTTGCCGTTGGTCAGCGCCCATTGCTGCGTCGCCCAAGCGATCCGACGGCTGACATAGCTTTCCACCTGATTGCGGGTCAGAACCACCTTGGCACATCGAGGGTCGTCGATCACGTGCTCGAAGATGCGCATGTCGTGGTCGTGGAAGAAGCGGAACCCGGGGATACCGTCGGTGCCCTCTTTCATTCGCTCCAGCAACTTCACCGGGTTCTTATCGCGCTGTTTCACAGTGACGCCGAACAGATCCTTGAGCTCGGGCTTCACCATGAAATAGGGGTTGAAGGCCTCTCCATAGCATTGGATCCCGTCGAACTGATCCAGATTGCTTTCCAGAAAGTTGGACCCCGTGCGCATTTCAGCAAGGATGATGAAACAGTCGAATTTCTTGGTCATATTACTTTGTCACCAAATAGGGCGTGGCGCGCTCGGCCTGAGGGGGTTCGGGCGCGTAATCGGTTGGGAAATCACCCGCAAGATGCAGATGCATGCCCTGATTTTTCAGATTCTGCAAAAACTCTCCGAACCCGCCCAGATGCACCATCTCGGGCGGGGCGGTCAGCTTGGGGCGGTCGCGGGTCGCCAGTTGGTCCAAAACATCCTGCAACGGCTCGATCGGGTTCCGGACAAAGTCGGACAGGGTCTGGATTGTAACGCGGGCGCGGCAGTGATCGGACCGAAGGACGTTCAAGAACGCGCTTTCCGTCTTTTGCAGGCGCGCAGCGGTGCGGCGCATGTCGGCAAACCGGCCTTCCGACAGGAACAAGGGCACCGCCCATGCGCCCGAAATGACATGGATCCGCGCATTGGCGTCGCGCGCGATGTTCCATGTGATATCCTGCGTGTCGGCAGGGCCAAACTGGAAACACTGGCGTTCGCCCCGCGTGTTCCAAATCAGGTTGGTCAGAAACGCAGTGCCATCATAATCACGCAACGCCGCCGAGGATGAGAGCGCCCCGAAGTATTCGGCCCCACCACCGGCAAAATGCGCGCTATCGGGCGCAAACAGATGCCCATGCACCCGCACTTTGCCAAAGCTGGATAGCCAGGGCTCGAAGCCGCGGAACATCTCGGTGAAGCCCTGCAACACAACATAGGGTTCCGCCGTCACCCTGTTGCCCCACCGCTGATGCGGAAAGCGGCTTTGCATCAACAAACCGGGCCGCCCCTTGGTCCGGCGCTCAACCGCCTTGGCGAAGATGCGATCAATCTCGCCAGGGTTGGGTTCAGCGCCGTGGCTCAGGCTTGGTGCGTCTGACAGGAAACTGTCGTAAAGCCGATCCGCATGTGGCCAGATCTTCCGCGCCACAAAACAGTCCGAGCGCCGAAGAAGTTGCAAGTGGTCGTCGTAGAACACATGCGGTTTGCCCTGATAGTCAAACTTCGAAAGGGTCAGGGATCGGCTTTCAATTTTCTTCGAATGCTGGCGGGATAGGGTCTGATAATAGCTTTCATCCGGGATCCAGACCCGCCGGAAATAGGCATCATTCACTGCGCGTCGCGGATCGCTCAGGATCGCCGACAGTGTGTGCCGTGTCAGGCACCACCATTGACTGCCCAGATGCGGCGAGATCCCCAAAGGGATACGTCGCCGATACCCAACCCGCCGCTGAAGCCGCACATAGGCATCAAACATCCGCCGCCTGCGCTTCCACGAGAATGGAAACCGCAGGGTGAAACGTTCGGTGTTCAGCCCGCCAACAGCCCACGGCACATCCTCGGTCGTGACGCTTTCAATGAAATCGGTGGTGGGCCGGTCACGCAGGTAATCCGTCAGCTCAGCCACTGGGCGCAGGGGCAGACAGCTTCCCGAAGCCAAAAGCACATGTTGCACATCCGGGAACCGCTCGAGCATCAGTTCCGACGCGGTCTGACTGGCGGCGACAAGCGACCACGTGCCCCATTCGCAGCGGTGTCGGGCGCAAAACAACACGTTGTCGCGATCCGCCAAGCTTTCAACGAAGCGATCATAGGTGTCACGATCCACGCGCTGATCGACATGCAGCACCACGGGGCAGCCGTGATCGGACCAATGGCGCGCCAGTTGGGTCGCGCGGTGCAGCGCCTCGTGCACGATCATGACGACGCCCAAGCTCATGCCCAGTTCCCCTTAGACATCAGGCCCAATACCTCAAGCTGTCGCCAGTTGATGTATTCTTCGCTCCACTCACACCAAAGGACCGGATCATCCGCCATTCGCGTGTTATAGGCGCGATATTCGTGGCTGTTGGCATAATGCTGGCGGCGTTGCAGCTCTTCCTTCGACTTTTGCTCGAACGTGTCCAGAAACTTGGTGTGCAACAGACAGCCCGAGGCTTTCTCGCCCCCGGATACGTCGTAAACAAGGTTCAAACCGCGCGGCAGCAGCGTGTGGGTCGAGCTGACATAAGTGTAAGACCGGCGCCATTTCACCAAGGGGATCTTGTTCAGGGCCGGGGCGCGTTCCGGGTTGTCGTCAAAGAAGACACGGGCACGCACGCCGCCTTGGATCCACAGGTTTCGAAACTGGCTGTTCTTTCGAATGGAGTAATTGCCGCTGTCGAACCAGCGCGTAATCTCAAGCGGGTTCTGGCCAGCCTGATAGGGTTCAGCCCCGATCTGGCCCTCAGGATACATATCCATCAACATCGCGCCGAAGCTCTTGATCTCGCTTGCATCCAGCCAATCAGTCAGGGCGCGCAAGGGGCGCGTGTCGCAGAAGGGGTAGACAAAGAACTCGTCCGTATCGACGGTCAGGCACCAGTGGTTATGCCCGTATTTGCGCTGCAGCCAGTTCAGCCAATCCACGCCGAACTTCGCGCGCTTATAGCTGGCCTGCGTGGTCCACAGCGACACGTCATCCTGCTGCGCCAGATATTCCCGCGAACCATCATCCGACCCATTATCCACGATCAGAAAGTGATTTACACCCAAGTCCCTGTAATACTTCAGGAAATAGGGAAGGCGCACCAGTTCATTTCGCAGGGTGGTAAAGACAAGGATGTCAGACGGCACGATCTTCGCCGTGCGGTTTTGCACCGCAGACAGCTCGCGTCGTTTGCGAAACGCGCGGATCTGGTGGCGCTTGCGCTTGAGCCTGAGGCGATATGACGTCAAAGCGCCCAAATCTTATCCTGTCTGTTAATGCCTGTATCAATTGGCGCGCGCTTCTGCCCGTGGCAGGCACAAGGCGCGTTCCACTAACTCTTTATATCCAAATCCTAAACGTCTTCCATACAGGCGTAAATCCTTTCACGCACTGTCGGCATTACGTCCACCCTCCGGCCGACATCAGCCCCAACCGGGTCAGCTGTTGCCAGTCCTCGAACCGCTGCGCGCCGGGGTGCCACAGATCCGGGGCCGCGCCGATCGCATCGTAATAGGCGTCGAACTGGTCGGGCTGGCCGAAATGCTCGCGCCGGGCTTTCTCTTCCTCGGACCGATCCAGCACGCCGGGCAGGAATTTTGTGTGCAGCAGAACGCCGGAAAGCTGGTCGGTGCCGCTGATCGCGGGCGGACCGTCCCACTCGAGGTTCAGGCCCGGCGGCAGGATAGAGTGGGTCGAGTTCGCATAGGCATAGCGGCGCGACCACTTGACCAAAGGCAGCTTGTTCAGGGTCGGGCCGCGTGTGGGGTTATCTGCAAAGAACACCCGTTCACGCGCACCGCCCTGAAGCCACAAGTTCTGCATCGGAGCCTGTCGGACCGTGCGATAGGGGCCTGTGTCAAACCAAGGAAGTGCGTCGATAGGATTATCATCCGCGCTCACCGTCCCGGACCCCAGCGGCCCCTTGGGATAAAGATCCAGCATCAACGCGCCCATCGCCTCTGCGCCCGTGGCCTCGAGCCTTTGCGTCAGGACGGGCAGGGGGCGTTGGTCGTGATGCGGATAGATCAAAAGCTCGTCCACATCGACGCTCAGGCACCAATGGCCATGCCCATACCGAAACTGTAGCCATGTCAGCCAATCCACCCCGAACCGCGCGGATTTATAGCTGGCATCGGCACGCCAGAGCGAGACATCGGGCTGCTCCGCCAGAAACTCGGCACTGCCATCGGTGCAGTCATTCGCGACGATCAGGAAATGCCCAACGCCGAGGCGGCGATAATGCGTCAGAAAGAAGGGCAGACGCTGCATTTCGTTGCGCAGCACGACAAAGGCCAGAACCTGATCGCGCTGGATCAGGTTCGTACGCACATTTATTGGGGTCAACTGTCGCCGGGACCGGATCGAGCGCCACAAAAGGCGCCGACGCTTCAGCCGCATCCGATATCGCGAGATCAGACCGGACACGCCCCCCGTCACGCAGAATTACTCGGCAGCTTTGTTCTGGGCCACCAGATCGTGCAGATAGCCCATAAGCTCGTCCCGCAGCTCGTCTCGGGCCATGCCGAAGGCCACGGTGGCCTGCAGGAACCCAGCTTTCGAGCCACAGTCGAACCGCTGACCACGGAAGCGATAGCCAAACACATCACGTCCCTGTTCCAGTTCGTTCGCGATGGCATCGGTCAGCTGAATTTCCCCACCGGCACCGGTTTGCTTGCGGTCCAAGCTTTTCAGAACATCCGGGGTCAGGATGTAGCGGCCAATCACCGCAAGGTTCGACGGGGCTTCGTCAATCGAGGGTTTCTCGACCATGCCGCGGGTCGATACCAGGTCGCCCATGTCTTCTTTCACATCCAGCACACCGTATGCGCTGGCCTTCTCGGGCGGAACTTCCATCGCTGCAACCATGCAGCCGCCCGTGTTTTCATAGGCTTCAACCATCTGCTGAAGGCAGGGCTTTTCGGCGGCAATCACGTCATCGGGCAAGATTACGGCGAAAGGTTCGTTGGCAATCAAACGGCGGGCACACCAGACCGCGTGGCCCAGCCCCAGCGCCTTGTGCTGACGCATATAAGCGATGGCACCGGATTCCATGTTGGTGTCTTTCAGGATCTTTAAAAGCTGGTCTTTACCCTTCTTACGCAGCTCCTGCTCAAGCACGGGCGAGTTGTCAAAGTAATCCTCAAGCGCGCCTTTGCCGCGCGAGGTCACGAAGATGAATTCCTTGATGCCGGCGGCACGGGCTTCGTCAATTGCGTATTGGATCAGGGGCCGGTCAACCAGCGTCATGATTTCTTTCGGGATGGATTTCGTTGCAGGCAGGAACCGCGTTCCAAGCCCCGCCACAGGAAAAATCGCTTTGGTAACCTTACGCTTCATGAACTTCACCTTTGTACTATTCGCGGCAACTCTGCTCGATCTGCTATCATCTGGTGAAAAATCGACGGCATCTTGTTAGGGTTGCGCTTACTCGTCATTCTCTAATTGATAAATTTGAAAACATCATGGTCTTTTTTCGCTATTCTATAGCACGGCGGTTTTTTTCTCGACTCTTTTCCAAAACCCCAGCGCTGCCGATGAATTACGCAACGCCGAGCTCTTGCAAGATGGCCTCGATCCGCGAGACGTCTTCGGGGTTGTTCAGCTCCCAAAACTGGCGGGAACGGGCATCGACTTCGACGCATTGAATGGGCTTCTCGCGTTCAAGAAAGCGCAGCTGCTCCAACCCTTCAAGCTGTTCCAGAGGGCCAGCGGACCAGAGCGGGTAGGCGGCAAGGGCGGACGGGCGATAGGCATAGACGCCGACATGGTGAAACACCGGCGTTTGATCGTGGTCGGACCAGCCATTGCCCTGCGTATAGGGGATCACCTCTTTCGAGAAATAAAGCGCGTGTCCCTCTGATCCGAAGACCGCCGTCGTTCCACCGACACGTCCCGCCTTGCGGTCTTCCAGAAAGCCGTTCAGCGCGCGGCCATCGCAGCGAAGAACCGGCGTTGCGACCTCGGCCGCTGGATGGGTCTTGAGCGCAGCGACCAGTTCTTCCACGAACCACGGTGGCGTCAGGGGCGCGTCGCCCTGCAAGTTGACGATGATCTCGTACTCTTCGCCCAGCGCGGTCAGGGCTTCGGCGCATCGCTCGGTCCCGTTTTCACAAGTGTCCGAGGTCATCACAACCTCGGCGCCAAACCCTTCCGCCTCGTCCCGGATGCGGTCATCATCCGTGGCGACCACGACCCGATCCACGCCGCGCACAGCCTGCGCGGCGTCCCAACTGCGGTGAATCAGGGTCTTGTTTTGACCCGTCGCCCCCCTGAGCGGCACAAGCGCCTTGCCCGGATACCGGGTCGAGGCGTAGCGCGCCGGGATGACAATCAGCGTCGCCATGCGGGTTCAGGCCTTCTTCAGCTCGACACCCGGCGCATAGGCAATGAAGAACGGGTTTTCATAGATCGGCTTGCCATAGGTCAGCGGTGTATGATCGTCGAAACGCACAACATCCCCGCCAGCCCCTTTCAGAACGGCGTGACCCGCTGCGGTGTCCCATTCCATCGTGCGGCCCACGCGGGGATACAGGTCGGCCTCGCCCGTCGCGACCAGACAGAACTTCAGCGAGCTGCCCGCCGACTTACTGTCTTTGACGTTGTATTTGTTGATGTAATCCTCGGTCGCCTGATCGCGGTGGGATTTCGATGCAACGATGAACAGCGCGTCATTGTCGGGCTTGGACACGGTGATCGGCGACAGGGTGCCCACGGTTTCTTTCGCGAACGGGCCTTGCTCCTCTACACTTTCGCCACCGGCGCGAGTGAAGAACATGCGGCCCTTGGCGGGGGCGTAAACAACGCCGCGCACGGGGGTGCCGTCTTTGACGTAGGCAATATTCACGGTGAAATCGCCACGGCGGTGTATGAATTCTTTCGTGCCGTCCAGGGGATCCACGATCAGGAATTCGCTGGCCTGCTCGCTGTGGCTGTCGGCCTGTTCTTCTGTCACCAAAAGCACATCCGGGAAAGCCGCACGCAACCCGGCAGAAATCAGCGCATCCGCCGCTTCATCCGCCGCGGTCACCGGGCTGTCGTCCGACTTGGCGCGCACGTCGAAATCTTCCGAGTTGTAGATCTCCATGATCACGTCGCCCGCTTCCAGGGCCAGCGTGCGCATAACAGTTTCCAGACGCTCAAAATCCAAGTCGAAGCTCCTTAAATTCGGCCAGATCCGGCCTTGTTGATAACATTTTGCACCCCCCTTATGATCAACCGGTAAAGGATCAGCAAGAAATCCCTGTTAAAAGCTCCGCATAACCGTTCAAGGTGGCGCCATGTTCGAGGCAAAGAAGAAACAATCGCGGCTGTCTGCAGCGTTCTCCATGTTCGAGGTCATCTTCCACATGACCGCGCACAGCGTTCGCAGCGAGCAAACGAACGCCCTTGCAGCACTGGTGCTGAACTTGTTTCAGGTGATGCTGTTGATTGCCATATTCTATGTGATGATGACATTTATTGGTTTGCGTGGCGCCGCCTTGCGTGGCGACTTTCTGCTTTACATTATGTCAGGGATTTTCCTGTTCTTCACAAACGTCAAAGCGATGGGCGCTGTGATGGCATCGTCGGGACCATCTCATCCGATGATGATGCATACGCCGATGAACACTTTTGTCGCGTTTGTATCCTCTGCCCTGGGATCTTTGTATATTCAGATCCTCAGCATCGTGGTGATACTGACCATCTATCACATCGCCGTCACGCCGGTGGAAATACAACACCCCGTCAAGGCGCTGCTGATGGTGATACTATCTTGGTTCAATGGGGCGTCCATTGGGCTGATCTTTTTGGCACTGCGACCGTGGTTCCCAAAATTTACTGGCATCGCTCGGAAGATTTACATGCGGGCCAACATGTTCGCATCTGGGAAGATGTTCGTCGCCAATTCAGCGCCCTACTATCTGGTTGCGATATTCATCTGGAACCCACTGTTCCACGTCGTGGATCAGGGACGCGGCTACATCTTTATCAACTACAATCCGCACTACACGAACTGGATGTATCCTTTGATCTTTTCGTGCGTGGCGACATTGCTGGGCCTGATGGGCGAAAGCTATTCGCGGAAACATGTTTCGGCCAGCTGGTCGGCCCGACAGTAGCTGCAAGCGCGCGTTTTCCGGGTACTAAAACGCGAAAAGCGCACAAATCCTCGAATTGACTCGGAATTTTTGCGCCAACAGAGGCACGCGACCGCTTGCAGGCCTCATTTCGCCTACTTATATACGCCCAGACGCCGGAGATGGATCATTCCTGAACCGGTAAAAATCTGGGATCCGGGGCCGATGCTTTGCAAGGTCGGTCCTGACAACATCGCCTTAAGAGAGGATATTACGCATGGCCAAAGTCATCGGTATCGACCTCGGCACCACCAACTCGTGTGTTGCCATCATGGACGGCTCGCAGCCGCGAGTCATCGAAAACGCAGAAGGTGCACGTACCACGCCTTCGATCGTCGCCTTCAAAGATGAAGAGCGACTGGTAGGCCAGCCGGCAAAACGTCAGGCTGTCACCAACCCCGACAACACCGTCTTCGCCGTGAAACGTCTGATCGGACGCAACATGAACGACCCGGCTGTCGAAAAAGACAAGAAGCTGGTTCCCTACGCTATCGTAGATGGCGGCAACGGCGACGCATGGGTTGAGGCTGCTGGCGAAAAGTATTCGCCCTCGCAAATCTCGGCCTTCATTCTGGGCAAGATGAAAGAAACGGCAGAAAGCTATCTGGGTGAGGAAGTCACTCAGGCCGTGATCACCGTGCCCGCATATTTCAACGACGCTCAGCGTCAGGCCACCAAAGACGCCGGCAAGATCGCTGGTCTGGAAGTGCTGCGGATCATCAACGAACCGACCGCTGCCGCCTTGGCCTATGGTCTGGACAAGGAAGAGACCCAAACCATCGCGGTTTATGACCTTGGTGGTGGTACCTTCGACGTGACCATCCTGGAAATCGACGACGGCCTTTTCGAAGTAAAATCGACCAACGGCGACACGTTCCTTGGTGGTGAAGACTTCGACATGCGCATCGTTCAGTATCTGGTCGATGAGTTCAAAAAGGAAAACCAGGTCGATCTGTCGAAAGACAAGATGGCTCTGCAGCGACTGAAAGAAGCCGCTGAGAAAGCCAAGATCGAACTGTCGTCGGCTTCGCAGACCGAAATCAACCAGCCGTTCATCTCGATGGGTTCGGATGGTGCACCGCTGCACATGGTCATGAAGCTGACCCGCGCCAAGCTGGAAAGCCTTGTGTCGGACCTGATCAAGCGTTCGATCAAGCCGTGCCAAGCCGCTCTGAAAGACGCCGGCCTGTCGACCGGCGACATTGACGAGGTGGTTCTGGTCGGTGGTATGACCCGCATGCCGCGCGTGATCGAAGAGGTTTCCAAGTTCTTCGGCAAAGAACCCCACAAGGGTGTGAACCCGGACGAAGTGGTTGCCATGGGTGCTGCCATTCAGGCCGGTGTTCTGCAGGGCGACGTGAAAGACGTTGTTCTTCTGGACGTGACCCCGCTGTCGCTTGGTATCGAAACGCTGGGTGGCGTGTTCACCCGCCTGATCGACCGCAACACGACGATCCCGACCAAGAAGTCGCAGATCTTCTCGACCGCGGAAGACAACCAGAACGCCGTGACCCTGCGTGTGTTCCAAGGCGAACGTGAAATGGCTGCGGACAACAAGATCCTGGGCCAGTTCAACCTTGAAGACATCCCGCCCGCACCGCGTGGCCTGCCTCAGATCGAGGTGACCTTCGACATCGACGCCAACGGCATCGTTGAAGTGGGCGCCAAAGACAAAGGCACCGGCAAAGAGCACAAAATCACCATCCAAGCATCGGGCGGTCTGTCGGATGACGACATCGACGCAATGGTGAAAGACGCTGAAGCCAACGCCGAGGCCGATAAAGAGCGTAAAGAGCTTGTCGAAGCCCGCAACCAGGCCGAAAGCCTGATCCACTCGACCGAAAAGTCGATGGAAGAGCATGCCGACAAGGTCGATCCGACCACGATCGAAGCCATCGAGCTGGCAATCGCTGCTCTGAAGGACGATCTGGAAAAAGACGACGCATCGGCTGACAAGATCAAAGGCGGTGTTCAGAACGTGACCGAAGCGGCCATGAAACTGGGCGAAGCGATCTATAAGTCGCAGCAAGAAGACGCTGCTGGCGAACCTGCGGAAGAAGCAGACGGCCCCTCGGCCGTGGACGATGACATCGTCGATGCCGATTTCGAAGACCTCGACGATAGCAAACGCTAAGTCGCATAGGTGAATGGCGGGGCGGCCACGCTGCCCTGCCTCCCTCCCAAGTGGAGACGACCCCATCATGGCAAAACGTGATTACTATGAGGTCCTTGGCGCTTCGAAAGGTGCTTCGGCGGACGAGCTGAAGAAAGCCTATCGCAAGAAGGCCAAAGAGCTTCACCCAGACCGAAACTCCGACAATCCCGATGCCGAATCTCAGTTCAAGGAAGTGAACGAGGCCTACGAAGTTCTGAAGGATGCCGAAAAGAAAGCCGCCTATGACCGCTTTGGCCATGCTGCTTTCGAAGGCGGTATGGGCGGACGTCCCGGCGGCGGCCATCATGGCCAAGGCGACTTCTCCAGCGCATTTTCGGATGTGTTTGACGATCTGTTCGGCGACTTCATGGGCGGACGTGGCGGTGGCCGCGCGCGCGCTCAGCGTGGGTCAGACTTGCGTTACAACCTGCGTGTGACACTGGAAGAGGCGTTCTCGGGCATCCAGAAAACCATCAACGTGCCGACCTCGGTCGCCTGTGATGAATGCAGTGGCACCGGATCAGAATCCGGGTCCGAACCGACCATGTGTCCAACCTGTCAGGGCATGGGCAAAGTTCGAGCGCAGCAAGGCTTCTTTACTGTCGAGCGCGCCTGTCCGACCTGTCAGGGCACCGGTCAGATGATCCAGAACCCTTGCAAATCCTGCCACGGGGCAGGGCGCAAGGAGAAGGAACGCTCGCTGTCGGTGAACATCCCTGCCGGTGTTGAGACCGGCACCCGTATTCGTCTTTCTGGCGAAGGCGAGGCTGGGATGCGCGGTGGGCCGTCGGGCGATCTGTACATCTTCATCGAAGTGGCCGATCACGCCATTTTCGACCGCGAAGGCACGCATCTGCATTGCCGCGTTCCCGTGTCGATGGCCGCCGCCGCTTTGGGTGGTGACATCGAAGTGCCGACCATCGACGGTGGCCGCTCGCGCGTGAAGATCCCTGCAGGCAGCCAGTCAGGCCGTCAGATGCGTCTGCGCTCCAAAGGCATGCCCGGTCTGCGCGGTGGACCCATCGGCGACATGTATATCGAGCTTGCGGTGGAAACGCCGGTCAATCTGACGTCGCAGCAGAAAGAGCTGCTACGCGAGTTCGAGAAACTGTCGGAAGAGAACAACCCCGAAAGCTCGAATTTCTTTACGAAAGTCAGAAGCTTCTGGGACAGCATGAAGGGCTAATTGCCCCGTTCAGAAAACCAAGCGCCCCGGTGTTGCACAAACACCGGGGCGTTTTCGTATCTGGGAAGTGTTAACCTATCATTCACCAGTTTTGGGGCAGGCTGATCCCATGACCGACCAGCGTGACTTCCACTTCGCCGAGATGCCGCAAAGCCTGTTCGACACGGACGAGGCACCCGCGACACCGATTGCGATGACCGCTGGCAAGCTGCCGTCCTATATCAAGGATCATCGCCAGCGGTTGCGCGCGCGCTTTAACGAGGGCGGGGCGCAGGCGATGCCAGATTACGAGCTGTTGGAGCTGCTGTTGTTCCGATCAATCCCCCGCCGCGATGTCAAACCCATTGCGCGCGCGCTGTTGGACACGTTCGGAGATTTCAACCGCGTGGTCACGGCCCCCGCTGATCGGTTAAGGGCGGTATCAGGCATCGGCGACTCGGTCATCACCGATCTGAAAATCATCGAGGCTGCAGCCCATCGCATGGCGCGTTCCAAGGTGATGCAGCGGCATGTAATTTCCAGCTGGGACGCGGTCTTGGACTATTGCCACACCACCATGGCGCATCGCGATACGGAACAGTTCCGTATCCTGTTTCTGGACCGCAAGAATGTCCTAATCGCAGACGAGGAACAGGCCAAGGGCACCGTGGATCATGTTCCCGTTTACCCGCGCGAGGTGGTGAAGAGGGCGCTCGCGCTAAACGCCTCGGCGCTTATTTTAGTGCATAACCACCCGTCAGGCGACCCGACCCCATCGGACAGCGATATTCAGATGACGGCACAGGTGAATGACGCAGCGAAGGCGCTTGGCATTGCGCTGCACGATCACCTGATCATCGGAAAATCGACTGAACTGAGCTTTCGGTCCGAAGGCTACTTGTAAACCCTCAGTCCACCCAGATTTCGACCCGGCGGTTTACACCCCGCCCCCAGGCGCTGTCGTCACAGGCCATCGGCATCGCCTCGCCAAAGGCGTCGATCTGCATCTCGACACGGGACAGATCAAAGGCTTCAAGTTGCCCCAACACCTGATCCCGTACGGCGCGCGCGCGACGCTCGGACAGTCTTCGGTTTTGCTCGGCAGCGCCTTGGCCGTCAGAAAATCCAATGAAAGACAAGCGCTTACCGTCAAAATGGCCGCTCTCCAGCGCCTCGGCCAGCAAGGCCACGTTCGACCGCGAAGGCGCATCCAGTAGGGTCGAACCACCCTCAAAACGGAAACTGATCGACAGGCGCTCGGACCCGGTCAGGGTGGTGATCATGCGCTGAAGTTCGTCCAGCGCGACCTCGTCCCCGGCGGCGGTGATCGCGTTGGCCATGCGATCCCCCTGCGCACGCAGCGGCTGGCGGGTTAGCGCCTGATCCACAAAGCCCGCACGACGGGTGACGAATTGCGCACTATCGGTCCGCAGATAAGATAGGAATTCGCGCCCAATCTGGGGCAGGCGACGTTCCGGCAGATACAGGAACATCGGCATGGTCAGGGGATAATCCTCGGACTTGATCGACGCGCGCGAGGCATGGACCGAGAAACCGCAGCGCCCTGACAGCTCGACCACTTCGCCACTGCCGCGCTGCGTGTAGGTGGTCATCGCGATGCCATAGGGATCGCGTGCAATCGCGTCGGCAAGGGTTCGGCTGGTCGGATGGATCACCACGTTGTCGGAGAGGGTGACCCCCTGTGCCGATATAACATCCTGCATGAAGACGGGGCCGAACCCCTCTTCGATATCCATCATATAGGGCGTAATTGGCGCGTCCTCGCCCCCAAGTTCGGACCAATTCGTAATCTTGCCCGCATAGATCGCCGCCAGTTGCGAGATCGAGATCCGTGTCACCGGATTGCCCGGTGCGACAATGGGCACCAACGCATCCAGCGCGGCCACCCGGCTTTGCCGTGCCATCCGCAGATCGCCCAGCCCGGCATCGCGCGCAAGGCTGCGTTCGCGGGTGGTGGCCTGCCGCATCGACAGCACCATATCGGCCTGCTGGCTCAGAAGATCCGCAAAGCCTTCCGAGCTGGTAGTCATCTTGATGGTAAAGCGCGCGACCTCTTGCCCGGATCCGCCTTCCAGAAGCGTATAGAGCGTGCCAACCCCCTGTATTTCCTCGCGTTTCAGGGCGTAACCGTTGCGCAGAGCAAAGCCCTCGACCAACGCGGGGAACAGGACGGCACCCATATTGTGGGCCCCCGAAATCGTCAGCTCGGCCACGAACGGGCCAAGGCTGGGACAGCCCGGTCCTTCGCAACTGACGCCCGAGCTGTCGACGGTCAGGATGCCGAACTCGGTATCGACGCGATAAAACTCGCCATCGAAGGTCAGAAGATAGCCGGTCAACTCGATAGATCCGTCGCGCGACGTCAGGGTCACGTCCTGCGCCTGGGCCGCTGAACTGCCGATCAGCGCAATCGCGCAGATTGCGCCCAGCAGGCGCACAAAGATATCAGGTAGAATTCGAGTCACACGGGGACCATAGATATTTCCGCGCCCAACGCCAGAGGCTCTGTTCGTGAAGGTGGATTTTCCAAGGGGCGGCGTGGCCCATCTGACAACGCCCCGCGCGCTATTTAAGGGGAAGCGACGCAACCGCGTCAACGATGTCAGGCGCGATCAGCGCGGCCCCTGCTGGGCTAAGGTGATCGTCATCCAGATAGAGGATCTTGGTCGCATCCGCGTTTGTGCATCTTGACGTCAAGAAGTTGCAAAACCGCGTATGCACGGGCGCAATCGTGACGTTTTCTGACCCAGCATCAAGTGCTGAGAACATCGACAGCAGCGTATTCGTCCGCGCCGCATAGGCCGCATAGGGTGTAGACAGCGACTGATCATCGCTTCCGTCGAAATACATGCGCTTCGCAATCAGCTCGGGCACGCTCCAGCCAGCTTCCGGGATCGGCTCGACCAGCACCAGATTGAAGCGCGCGGCCAGATCTTCCAGCTTGGCGCGCAGCAATTCGAGCTGCCCATTGTTCGATGAGGCGTCGAGGTCACGGACATCCATGCGGATCCCGTGCTCGACCCCGCCCTCGGTATTGCTGAAGCGCGTTCCGTATAGATAGGCAGGAAAACGGGCAACCAAAACCAAGGTCTCGATGCTGATCTCTTCTGCGTGGGACAGGATGGCGTCGATGAACTCGGCACATTCATGGGCGGTGGATTTGTGCACGCGCTCCATGTTCGGCAGCGGAATACAGCCGCCATAGGACCCGACATAGACATTGCGCCCGCTGGCGTTCAGGGCTGCAACCACCGGCTGCGAGATCGCCGCCACATGGCTGTCCCCCAACAACAACACCGCACCCGAGGCATTCGGCACGGTGTGGTAACAGTCTTGCTTCGGGACAACCCACGCCAGCCTTTCGTCGAAATGGCAAGTGCGGGCGATTTGGTCGGTGTTCAACGTCAATACCGCGCGCGCATGGGGCGAGAACCGGTCGGGAAGCCCCCTGTTCACATGCCCCCAGGCGCCGATCCCTGCGATCAGAGCCAGCCCCAAGATACTGGTCACAAAAACGCCGGATTGCGTTTTCAGACGCGTGTTGGGCCCCGCGCGGAAGGGTTGCTCGACGTAACGCCAGCTGAAAGCCGCCAAGATCAACGAGACCACCGCGAGCCCCAGCATCAGGGCAAGGCTGGGCTCGGTCAGGCTGCGGATACGCGCGAAGGCGAAAAGAGGTTGGTGCCACAGATAGGCGCTGTAGCTGATCAGCCCGATCCCGACGATGGGTTTTGCGGACAAAAGCGCGGCCACCCGTGTACCCTGTTGTCCAAACAGGATGATCAGCAGCACGCCCATCACGGGCAGCAGGGTATAAAGGCTGGGAAATGGTGTTGCGTCGTCAAACAGAAAGACCGCCACAGTGATGGCCAACAGGCCCAACACAGCGGCAGCGTCATTGCCGGGCAGGGCGCGACGGTGCAGGGCGAAAGCGCAGAAGGAGCCGGCCAAAAGCTCCCACACGCGGCCGGGGGCGAGGAAGAAATTGGCGGCTGGGTGGTCGCGCCAGCCCCATTCTGCAAGGCCAAGGCTGAACACCGCGATCAGCGCCAGAATCCATAGCACCGCCCGCCTGCCCAGTTTCCACAGCGCGAACAGCAGGACGGGGAAGACCACATAGAACTGCTCTTCGATGGCCAAGCTCCACGTATGCAGAAGCGGTTTCAGGTCGGCACCGGCCTCGAAATACCCGCTTTCCATCCAGAACAGGAAATTCGAGGAAAACAGGCTAACCGCCACAAGACTTTGGGAGTAGTCGCGCAGTTGCGCAGGCAGCATCCACAAGATCGCGAAGGGGATGGTAAAGGCCACAACAAAGAACAGCGCGGGCAGAATGCGACGCGCGCGACGTTCATAAAACCTCAGAAGGCTGAAGCGTCCGCGCACGATGTCTTCGATCAGGATCGAGGTGATCAGGTAGCCGCTGATAACGAAAAAGACATCGACGCCGACGAATCCACCTTCGAACAGGCCAATGCCCGCATGGAACAAGATGACCGGTAAAACGGCAACCGCGCGCAAGCCATCAATCTCTGGCCGATAAATCATTAATCAACGAAGTCCTGTCAAATACCGCTTAACGATAGGTCAGCTATCGGCAGTCCTGCAAGAAATTGTTGTTATGTGGTGCTGTCGCGCCGCGAGCGGGCGCGACAATATTAGGCCAGTCTGCCGTGGCAGTGCTTGAACTTTTTGCCCGATCCACAGGGGCAGGTGTCGTTGCGCGACGGGTTGCCCCAAGTGGTTGGGTCATTCTCGTCAAAGCCTTCTGCGGCGGCTTCAGACACCGCGGCAGCCTGCATCGCAGCCTGCTGCTGTTGAAGCATCTGCTGCATCATGGCCTGCTGTTCTTCTTCCGTCATCGGGCGGATCTGAGACAGCTTCTTGGTCACGTCCGAGCGCAAACCGTCCAGAAGGCTTTCAAACAGTTGGAACGCTTCGGTCTTGTATTCGTTCAGCGGATCGCGCTGCGCATAACCGCGGAACCCAACGACCGAGCGCAGGTGATCCAGCGTCAAGAGGTGCTCGCGCCATTTCGAATCGATGGTCTGCAGGATCAGCTGTTTTTCGATCGTGCGCATGGTCTCGGGGCCGAAATCCGCCGCCTTTTTGGCCATGAACGCGTCCGAGGCATCATACAACCGCTCGCGGATCAGGTCGTCATCCACACCTTCTTCGGCAGCCCAGTCGACCACCGGCTCTTCAAAGCCCAGATGTTCGATCACAGCGGCCTGAAGGCCTTGGGTGTCCCACTGATCGGCATAAGATTTCGGCGGCATGTACTGATCGACCAGATCGTCGATCACCTGATGACGCATGTCGCCTGCGATTTCGGACAGATCCTCGGCTTCCATGATTTCCAGACGCTGACCAAAGATCGCCTTACGCTGATCGTTCATCACGTCGTCGAATTTCAGAAGCTGCTTACGAATGTCGAAGTTGCGGCCTTCGACCTTGGCTTGCGCACGCTCCAGCGACTTGTTCACCCACGGGTGCACAATGGCTTCGCCTTCCTGCATGCCGAGGGTCGACAGGACTTTCTCCAGACGCTCGGACCCGAAAATGCGCATCAGATCATCGTCCAGCGACAGGAAGAAGGCCGAGCGGCCCGGGTCACCCTGACGGCCAGAACGACCGCGCAGCTGGTTGTCGATCCGGCGGCTTTCGTGACGTTCGGTGGCCAGAACGAACAGACCGCCCGCATCTTTCACCGCTTGCTCGTCAGCTTCGTGTCCCGCTTCGATCTTGGCGCGAATGTCATCAGGGTGCGCGTCGGGATTGGCGGCGATGGCCTCCATCACCTTGAACTCGACATTGCCGCCCAGTTTGATGTCGGTACCACGACCGGCCATGTTGGTGGCGATGGTTACCGCGCCCAGCTTACCGGCGTCGGCGACGATTTGCGCCTCGCGCTCGTGCTGGCGGGCGTTCAGAACGTCATGCTTGATCTTGGCATCGGTCAACAGTTGCGACAGCTGTTCCGATTTCTCGATCGAGGTCGTGCCGACCAGAACCGGCTGACCCTTTTCATTCGCCGCGTGGATTTCCTTGACGATGGCGTCGAACTTTTCGCGCTCGGTGCGGTACACAGCGTCATGGTCGTCAATACGGGCAATCGGGCGGTTGGTGGGCACTTCGACCACGCCAAGGCCATAGATCTCGGCAAATTCCTCGGCTTCGGTCAGGGCTGTACCGGTCATGCCGCCCAGCGTGCCATACAGACGGAAATAGTTCTGGAACGTGACCGAGGCCAGCGTGACGTTTTCCGGCTGGGTCTTGCAGCCTTCCTTAGCTTCAATCGCCTGATGCAGACCTTCCGACAGACGGCGCCCGGCCATCATTCGGCCGGTGAATTCGTCGATCAGAACCACTTCGCCATCACGGACGATATAGTCCTTGTCGCGGGTGAACAGCTTGTGGGCGCGCAGGCCTTGGTTCACGTGGTGCACAATGGTGGTGCTTTCCGGATCATAAAGCGACTGACCCTCGGGCAGCAGGCCACGGGCGTGCAGCAGCTCTTCCAGGAATTCGTTACCCTCTTCGGAGAAGGTGGCGCCGCGGGCTTTCTCGTCAATCGTATAGTGTTCTTCGGTCAGCTCGGGGATCAGCGCGTCAACGGTAACATACAGTTCCGAGCGGTCCTCGGACGGGCCCGAGATGATCAGCGGCGTCCGCGCTTCGTCGATCAGGATCGAGTCGACCTCGTCCACGATCGCAAAGTTATGGCCGCGCTGGGACATGTCTTTCAGCTCGGACTTCATGTTGTCGCGCAGATAGTCAAAGCCAAGTTCGTTGTTGGTGGCATAGGTGACGTCGCAAGCATAGGCCTGACGCTTTTCGTCATCAGCCTGATGCGGATAAACGACACCGGTGGTCATGCCCAAAGCGCCGTAAACCTTGCTCATCCATTCCGCGTCACGCTTCGCCAGATAGTCGTTCACGGTGACGATGTGCACGCCCTTGCCGGACAGCGCATTCAGATAAGCGGGGAAAGTCGCCACAAGGGTTTTGCCCTCGCCGGTTTTCATTTCCGCGATGTTGCCCTCGTGCAGGAAGATCCCGCCCATCAGCTGCGTGTCGAAAGCGCGCAGACCCAGGGCACGTTTGGCGGCTTCGCGACAGTTGGCGAAGGCCTCGGGCAGGATCGCGTCCAGCTTTTCGCCATCCGCCACACGTTTCTTCAATTCTTCGGTCTTGGCGACGATGCCGTCATCCGACAGAGCGGCGAATTCGTCCTCAAGCGCGTTGATCTTTTCGACAATGGGTCGCGTGGCCTTGATCTTGCGATCATTCGGTGTGCCAAAGACTTTACGCGCGATTTTTCCAAGCATGTTTTTTTTGCCTCAATGCGGTTTAACGCTGGTTTGACCAGAGGAAACTTGCCCGTCCCGATCCAGCCACCTATCTAAGTGCTCAAGAACCCACGCTCTTAAGCCCTTAGCGATGTAAGCGTCGGGTGTAAAACTGTCAATGTTGCCGGGGAATCCGGCCTGTTTTGAAGGATATTTTCATGATTTATCGCCACGCGGCCGCCTTTGGCTTCGCCCTCTCGCTGACTTTGGGTGCGCCTGCCTTTGCGCAGGAAACCGCAACCGAAGACGCAATGCCCAAGGTTGAGGTCCAGGCTGACACCGTTTTGGCGATCGTCAACGGTGAGAATATCACCGTGGCACATGTGATCGCTGCCCGTCAGGGGCTTGCGCAGCAGTATCAGCAGCTGCCCGATGACGTGCTGTTCCCCGGCCTGGTCGAACAGCTGATCCAGCAGACCGTACTGGGTCAGGCCGCAGACGAAATCAGCCGCCGGAACGAGATCATTCTGGAAAACACCCGCCGCGAAATGGCCGCTGCCCAGCAGGTTGATGCGATTGTCTCCGAGGCCGTGACCGAAGACGCCCTGCAGGCCGCCTATGACGCGCAATATGCAGATGCCGAACCCACGAAAGAGTTCAGCGCCGCGCATATTCTGGTCGCCACCGAAGACGAAGCGAAAGAGCTGATCACCAAGCTGGACGGTGGTGCGGACTTTGCCGAGCTGGCGAAAGAGTTCTCGACCGGCCCGTCGGGCCCCGGTGGCGGAGATCTGGGCTGGTTTGGTCCCGGTATGATGGTGAAGCCATTTGAAGACGCCGTTTTCGCGCTTGAGACAGGTGCCGTTTCCGCCCCCGTCCAGACCCAGTTCGGTTGGCACGTGGTCAAGCTGAACGACACCCGCATGGTCGGCGCCCCCGAACTTGATGAAGTTCGCGGCGAACTTGCCGCTCAGATCGAAAACGATGCGGTTGAAAATGCCCTTCAAACGCTGCTGGATGGTGCAACAATCGAACGTACTGCGCTGGAGGGGATCGACCCCGCCGTTTCGCGTGATATGACACTGTTGGACAACTGATCTTTAGAGGACAAAGATGGGCAAGACGGCGAAAATTAATAAGCTGAAGAAGAAGGTATCGAAGCTGAAGGCCAAGCTGGCTGCAGCAGACGATCACACACATAAGGTTTCGCCGCTTGCGCCCGCGAACTTTCCCGACCTGCCCGTGATTGCCGGGGCCAAGTTCTCGGCGGTCAAGGCGGGTGTGAAATACAAAGATCGGCTGGATGTAATGCTGGCCGAGCTTCAACCGGGCACCTCGATTGCTGGCGTCTTTACCACATCCGCCACTCGCTCGGCCCCGGTTCTGGATTGTCAGGCCAAGCTGGGCGGTGCATCGGATAAGGGTGCGGCCTTCTTGGTCAACGCAGGCAACTCGAACGCTTTCACCGGCGCCGCTGGGGATGGGTCGGTTGCGGCCATTACTGGGGCCGTGGCCAGCGCGCTGGATGTCCCGCAGGAACGCGTTTTCACCGCCTCGACCGGCGTGATTGGCGAACCACTGCCCCATGACCGCATCACCGCCAAAATCGACGAGCTGAAGGGGCTTCTAACCCCCGACGCGATGCAGGACGCTGCCCAAGCGATCCGCACCACCGACACCTTCCCCAAAGGCGCCAAGGCCGAGGTGAAGATCGGCGACCGGATCGTACATATCGCGGGGATCGCCAAGGGCTCGGGCATGATTGCACCGGATATGGCGACGATGCTGGTGTTCATCTTCACCGACGCGAAAATCGCACAGGCAGACCTGCAGGCGATGCTGTCGGAGCTGAACGAAGACAGCTTCAACGCGATCACGGTGGACAGCGACACCTCGACCTCGGACACGCTGCTGCTGGCGGCGACGGGGGCTTCGGGTGTTGAGGTTGACCAGACCAACGCCGCCTTCCGCGCCGCCTTGAACGAGGTGATGCTGGATCTGGCCCATCAGGTTGTCCGCGACGGCGAAGGTGCCACGAAATTCGTCGAGGTCCGCGTGACTGGCGCGAAATCGAATGCAGACGCCAAGGTGCACGCGCTCGCCATTGCCAACTCGCCATTGGTGAAAACCGCTGTGGCGGGCGAAGATCCCAACTGGGGCCGCGTCGTGGCGGCGATCGGCAAATCCGGCGCCTATGCCGACCGCGATCTTCTGACGATCCGCTTTGGGGATACTTTGGTGGCTGAAAAAGGCTGGGTCTCGCCCGCCTATCGCGAGGAAGATGGCGCGGATTACATGAAGCAAGACGACCTGCTAATCGACGTCGATTTAGGGGTTGGCGAGGGCACGGCCACCGTCTGGACCTGCGATCTGACCCACGCCTATATCCAAATCAACGCGGACTATCGCTCGTGAAAACCATCCTTGTTTCTGCCGTCGCGCTGATCGACCCGGACGGGCGGATCCTGCTGGCCCAACGGCCCGAGGGGAAATCCATGGCAGGCCTGTGGGAGTTTCCGGGCGGGAAGGTGGAACAGGGTGAGACACCCGAGGCCGCACTGGTCCGTGAACTGCACGAAGAACTAGGGATCGAGACGTGGAACTCCTGCCTTGCCCCCCTGTCCTTCGCCAGCCACAGCTATGATGATTTTCATCTGCTGATGCCGCTGTTTGCCTGTCGCAAGTGGAACGGTACGCCGACCCCGCGTGAAGGGCAGGTGCTGAAATGGGCGCGGGTGAACCAGCTGCGCGACTACCCGATGCCGCCCGCTGACATCCCGCTGATCCCGGTGCTGCGCGAGCTTCTGTGAGCCGTTAACTCGCAACAAAACATGCAAAAAGGGGACGGAAAACCGTCCCCTTTTCTTATTCATCACTCGGCGGTGCGATTAGTCCAGCGTACGCTCGACTTCTTCGCGTTCGAAGATCTCGATCACGTCATTCGGACGGATGTCGTCGTAGTTTTCAAACGCCATACCGCATTCCTGACCGGACAGAACCTCTTTCACTTCGTCTTTGAAGCGCTTCAGGGTCTTCAGCGTGCCTTCGTGGATCACCACGTTGTCGCGCAGCAGGCGCACGCCAGCCGAACGGCGGGCAACACCTTCGGTGACCAGACAGCCAGCAACCTTGCCGACGCCCGACACCTTGAAGACTTCGCGGATTTCGGCGTAGCCGATGAAGTTCTCGCGAACCTCTGCCGACAACAGACCCGAGGCCGCCGCTTTCACGTCATCCACAAGGTCATAGATGACCGAGTAGTAACGGATCTCGACGCCTTTTTGGTTGGCCGAGTTACGGGCCGAGGCGTTTGCACGGACGTTGAAGCCGATAACCGGCGCGCCCGAGGCTTCCGCCAGACCCACGTCGGTTTCGGTGATCGCGCCCACACCATAGTGCAGCACACGCACGCGGACTTCGTCGTTGCCGATTTTTTCCATCGCCTGAACGATGGCTTCGGCCGAACCCTGAACGTCGGCTTTGACCAGGATCGGCAGCTCGGCCACATCCTTATCGGCTTTCGCCTTCGCCATCATCTGTTCCAGCGTGGTCGCAGCACCGGCAGCGGCGCGTTTGTCCTTGGCGGCTTGTTCACGATACTCGGCAATTTCACGTGCCTGAGCTTCGGTGTCCACCACGTTCAGAACGTCACCTGCTTCGGGCGTGCCATTCAGACCCAGAACCTCGACCGGAACCGAGGGGCCAGCTTCTTTCACGCGCTCACCGTGGTCGTTGACCAGCGCACGGACCTTACCCCACTGCTCGCCCACGACGAAGATATCGCCCTGTTTCAGCGTACCGTTCTGCACCAGAACGGTGGCAACCGGACCACGGCCCACGTCAAGCTGAGCTTCGATCACGGCACCGGATGCGGCGCGGGTCGGGTTGGCCTTCAGTTCCAGAATTTCCGACTGCAGCGCGATGGCTTCCAGCAGTTCATCCAGACCGGCACCGGTGATGGCGGACACTTCAACGTCTTGCACTTCGCCCGACATCTTCTCGACGATCACTTCATGCTGAAGCAGCTCGGCGCGGACCTGATCGGGGTTCGCGGTCGGCTTGTCGCATTTGTTGATCGCAACGATCATCGGAACACCAGCCGCTTTCGCGTGGTTGATGGCTTCGATGGTCTGCGGCATGACGCTGTCGTCAGCAGCCACAACCAGAACAACGATGTCCGTCACCTGCGCACCACGGGCACGCATCGAGGTAAACGCGGCGTGGCCGGGCGTATCCAGGAAGCTCAGCGTTGCGCCGCTATCGGTTTTCACCTGATAGGCACCGATGTGCTGCGTGATGCCGCCAGCTTCGCCAGCGGTTACCTTCGCATCGCGGATCGCATCCAGAAGCGAGGTCTTGCCGTGGTCAACGTGACCCATGATCGTGATGATCGGGGCGCGGTCTTTCAGGTCTTCCTCTTTGTCTTCAACAGAGTCGATCACGTCTTCAACATCCGCATCCGAAACGCGAACGATCTTGTGACCGAACTCTTCAATGATCAGTTCCGCGGTGTCGGCGTCGATGGCTTGGTTCTGCGTCACCATCATGCCCATTTTCATGAGCGACTTCACGACATCAGCAACGCGTTCGGCCATACGGTTGGCCAGTTCCGAAACAACAATGGCTTCGGGAACCTGAACGTCGCGGATAATCTTTTCCCGCTCGACATTCTCACCCATGGCTTTCTGGCGTGCGCGCTCTTGCTTACGACGCATCGACGCAACCGAGCGCTGACGGCCATCGCCACCACGCATCGCTTGGTTCACGGTCAGCTTGCCCGAACGGCGACCATCATCACGGCTACCTTTGCCACGGTTCTGGCGTTCGGTGGCACCGCCACGATCGTCTTTCTTACGCGGCGCGGACGACGGTTTGCCGGGGCCACGCTGTTCAGCAGCCTGCGCCGCAGCCGGATCAGCGGCCGGGGCAGCCGGAGCTGGTTTCGCGCGGGTCTTGGCTTCTTCAGCTTCGCGCTTCTTGCGCGCTTCTTCTTCTGCCTTGGCTTTCAGCGCCTCTTCGCGCTCGCGCTCTTCGCGTTCCTTGGCTTCGGCTTCTTCGCGACGGCGCTTACGCTCTTCATCGCGGGCTTTTTCTTCGGCTACGCGCTTTTCAGCTTCCTCGACTTCGCGGGCCTTGGCAGCCTGAAGCGCCTTCATGCGGCGTTCCATTTCGGCATCCGAAATCCCGGCGGGACGCTTGCGCGGATCTCCACCTGCGGGTGCCTTACCCGAACCACCAGCTGCCGCACCCGGCTTGGGCACGACAACGCGCTTGCGTTTCGTTTCGACCACGACGTTCTTGGTGCGCCCGTGGCTGAAGCTTTGCTTCACCTGGCCGGGGCGGCTTCCGCGCAGGCCAAGGGTCTTTTTGCCGTCATTATCGCTCATCTGGTCTTCGTACCTTTCCGGCGAGCCTTCCCGCCGTCGTTGTCTTGCACAACACGCATCGCTGTCAGTTTCTGGGCTTCCTCTACAACACGAGAGGCCAAACCGCCAGACGCAAGCGCGCCATGTATCACATTTTCACGTCCAAACGCCAAACCCAGCTCGTCGCCAGTCAGACATTCGATAAACCGTCCCTCTTCGCGGGGCGGTCTGAGTTTCGACTTGCCGCGCTCGGACCCGTCCGAGGCCTGGATCAGAACATGCGCCTGATCTTTCATCAGCCAGTCTTTAACTTTCTCATACCCGGCGACCGCCTGACCCGCTTTGCGCGCCATTGCGATCAGATGCGTCACCCGATCGGCGTAGCTACGCTCGAGCAGATCAAGAAGGCCATCTGGCACGGTGACCGGCTTGCGCGCGGCGCGCGAAAACAGGCCTTTCTTGATCGCCGTGGCAATCGCAGCACGGTTTGCAGCGACATAGATCCCACGACCCGGCAGCTTGCCCAAAAGGTCAGGCACCACCATGTCATCCGGCCCCACCACAAAGCGGATCAACCCGGCCTTAGGCTGAGTTTCTCCGGTTGCGATGCAACGCCGTTCGGGCTCTTCCGGCCGCTTATTATGTCCACCACGCGTCATGCGTTGCCCTTTCAGACCTGAGATCAGGCCTCGGCCTCTTCTTCAGCGGCCTCAGCTTCTTCTTCACCTTCGGCAGCTTCCGCTTCCAGTTCAGCCGGATCGACCCACCCCAGAATGATGCGGGCGGTCATGACCATGTCCTGCGCCTCTTCCAGCGAGATGCCGAACTTTTCAAGCGACCCATCGTCCTTGATGCGCTCGCCGTCTACGGTGGTCCAGCCACCAGCCAGTTCCCAGTCCGCACAGGTTGCGAAATCTTCCAGCGACTTCACGCCATCTTCAGCCAGGGCTTCGACCATCTGAGCCGTCAGACCTTCGAACGCGATCAGGCTGTCTTCGACACCCATCGCACGGGCGTTTTCCAACGCTTTGGCGGCCTGAGCTTCCAGATATTCACGGGCACGGGTCTGCAGTTCGTTGGCGGTGCCTTCGTCGACACCGTCGATAACCAGCAGTTCGTCCACCTCGACATAGGCGACTTCTTCCAAGTTGGTGAAGCCTTCCGAGACCAATAGCTGGGCAAAGAACTCGTCCAGATCAAGGGTATCCATGAACAACGCGGTGCGTTCAGCGAATTCTTTCTGGCGACGTTCGCTTTCTTCAGCTTCGGTCAGGATGTCGATATCAAGCTTCGTCAGCTGGCTTGCCAGACGCACGTTCTGACCGCGGCGGCCAATGGCCAGCGACAGCTGTTCATCTGGAACAACAACTTCGATCTTGCCGGCTTCTTCGTCCAGAACAACCTTGGACACTTCGGCAGGCTGAAGCGCGTTCACCAGGAAGGTCGGCTGATCTTCATTCCACGGAATGATGTCGATTTTCTCGCCCTGAAGCTCGTTCACGACGGCCTGTACACGCGAACCACGCATACCAACACAGGCACCCACCGGGTCGATCGACCCGTCATAGGAAATCACTGCGATCTTGGCGCGCGAACCGGGGTCACGGGCCACGGCTTTGATCTCGATGATGCCGTCATAGATTTCCGGAACTTCCATCTTGAACAGCTCGGCCATGAATTCAGGCGCGGTGCGCGACAGGAAGATCTGCGGGCCACGGGCTTCGCGGCGCACATCCTTGATGTAGCAACGGATACGGTCGTTCGGGCGATAGCTTTCGCGGCCGATCTTCTCATTACGGCGCAGGATGGCTTCGCCAGCACCCACATCCACGATGACGTTGCCGTATTCTTCGCGCTTGACCTGACCGTTGATGATGGTACCGGCACGATCTTTGAACTCTTCGTACTGACGATCACGTTCGGCTTCGCGCACCTTCTGCAGGATCACCTGCTTGGCAGACTGGGCAGCGATACGACCCATTTCGACCGGCGGAACCTCTTCGCTGTACACGTCGCCCACTTCGGGGTTTTCCATGTACTGCTTGGCCTGATCGACGGTGAACTCGGCCTGATAGTTTTCCAGATCTTCATCGGCGACGACGGTACGCACGCGGGTGAAGGTGGCGCGACCGGTCTTGCGGTCGATGGTCACGCGAATGTCCATTTCCGCGCCGTAGCGCGACTTGGCCGCACGGGCCAGACTTTCTTCCATCGCTTCGATGACCAGCGCAGGGTCGATCATCTTCTCGCGGGCCACGGCCTCGGCTGTTTGCAGAAGCTCAAGCTGGTTAGCAGAAGTAATTGCCATTCTCAGTCCTCCTCGGAACCGGTGATTTCTTGAATTTCGTCAAATTGGGCTTCGTCGATCTGGCCCGCATCCTTACGCTGACGCAGCGCCTCGCGGATCAGTTCGTCGGTCAAGACCAGCTTGGCATCCGCCAGCCAATCATAATCGAGGCCAATGGTGACCTCTTCGCCCTGGTTCTCGATTTCGATCAGAACCTCGTTTCCTTCAACGCCTGCAAGGTTGCCCTTGAAGCGCTTGCGTCCGTCGATCAGTTCAGACGTTTCGATCTTGGCGACATAGCCCGACCACACGTCGAAATCCTTCAGACGGGTCAGCGGACGGTCGATGCCGGGCGAGCCGACCTCAAGCGTATAGTTGTCTTCGATCGGGTCTTCGACATCCAGGATCGCGCTAATCGCGGTCGAGATCTGGGCGCAGTCATCAACTTCAATCCCGCCTTCCGGACGCTCGGCCATGATCTGCAGCGTGGGCGTATTGCCGCCCATCAGACGCAGACGCACCAGCTCGAACCCCATGTCTTCAATCACGGGGCCGACAATTTCAGCCAGACGACGGTCAATCGCGGATTTTGCAACAAGGTTGCTCACACGTATCTCCAAAACAAAAAAACGGGCCAGCGGGCCCGTCGGATTTATCCGGTGGAGCTTCGGGGGTGGAGGCCGAAGCGCCGCTGTTGAAAAGGGATATAGGGGAAAGCGGGCGAGTCTGCAAGCCTTACGCGCTTGGCTTCTTTGCGATCAGGAAAAGCGCCGTGATTTTGCCCTTCGGGCGCCAGTCTTCGATGATCTCGAACCCGGCGTCGCGCATCATCTGGCGCAAGTCATCCTCGGTGAACCACGCAAGGTGCGGAAACTTGCCCAGCGCCTGACCAATCGGCGCGACAAGCTTGAGCCACCAGATGCTCCCGACGCAGGTGGTCGAGCTGACGAACAGCCCGCCGGGCTTCAAGGCGTCATACATTTTGTCAATCGCCGCCTTCGGATCGGCCAGCAAATGCAGCGCGGAATGGGCCTGCACCATGTCAAAGCTGCCGGACTCCGGCGGCATCTCGTCGACATCTGCGACCTGAAAGCTCAGGTTTTCCGGGGCATCTTTTGCCTGTGCGATCTCGATCATCCGCTCCGAGATATCGACCGCCAGATACTGCGCCACATGCGGCGCATGCAGGATCGCGGTGCTGCCAGTTCCACAGCCGATTTCTAGAACGGACATGTCGGGCCGGAAATGATCCCGCGTCAGCTTCAGCTTGTGTTCATAAGACGCCATATCCGCAATCGGATCCTTGGCGTATTTGTCGGCGATCTCGTCCCAAAACTTGGCTTTTTGCATTGAGATATCCCTTTGCGACGCGTCAGCGCAGCAGGTCTGCCGCGCGCCAAATACCGTAGGCTTTTCCGCGATACACGATAGTCTGTTGGGGCCTCAGGTCAAACGCCACCGCGTCTTCGCGGGCCACAACCAGTCCATCCGGTTGGGACGCGGCCCACTCAAGGATGTCCGCTTGGCTGTTGGGCAGATAGACGGGCGTCTCAAACCGCGCGAGGAAGTTAAACTCAGCATGATACTTGTCGCCGAAATAGGCGATTTGGTGCCCCGGACGACCCTCGAACGCCGACACGAACGCATCCATGCGATACTGCGGCAAGGTGGGCGTTGTGCTGATCCCGACATTGACGACGGCGATCAACGCCAGCGACCAGACCGTCGCTGCCTGCACAGATCCCACAACCCAGCCACCCAAGGCGACCAAGGCCAGCGCGACCAGCGCCAAGGCCAGCGTGCCGGGTGCGGTGGAAATCTCGGCCGTGTCGATCAGGCCAAATCCAAGCAGGACCGCAAGGACAAGCGCACCAATGGCGATCAACGGCGTGGACCAGTCCAGCGCGCGCCGCCAAGTGACCCGACCAAGCGCCGACGCGACAAGCAGCGCCAACACCGGCATCTCGGGCACGAGGTAATGCGCCTGCTTGCTGCCAATCAGGCTGAACAGAAGAAGCGCGGACAGACCCGCCACCAGAAGAAAGCGATCACCCATATCGCGCCCAGCGCCACGCACGCCTTTCCAGAAGTTCAGGTTGAACCCCCACGGGAACAGATAGACGGGCACCAGCATCAGGAAGAACCAGAAGGGCCGGGCGTGATCAAAGACGTTGCTGACGCGTCCGGCGGATTGCTTCCACAGGATCTCGTGACGATAGGCATCTCCGCCCAAAATGATGGCGGGCAGCAGCCAGCACAGGATAATCGCCAAGCCAACCGCCAGCGCAATCCCCATACCCCGAAACAGCAGGCCGCCCGCAGGCCGGGCATTTTTGCTCCACAGAGGAAACGCGATCAGGGCAGGGGCGATATGGAACAGGATGACCGGCCCCTTGGCCAGCACGCCCACGCCAATCGCGACCCCAACCAAAAGCCACGCCCGCAGTGTGCCCTGCCGCACCCCCTGCCAGATCCCGATCAGCCCGGTCAAAGACGCCGTGGTCAACAGGGCGTCAAACATCGTCAGGCTGGTATATATGGTATAGGCGATCAGCGACGGAAGAATGATCGCGGCGCGGGTGGCAACGTCCGTCCGATCCGGGAACAGATGACGCCCCAGACGATAGGTCAGGTAGATGTTGAAGATCGCGAAGGCGGGCGCAACAAGGCGCGCTGACAGCTCTTCAACCCCGGTAAAGAACCACGCAAGATTGATCAGCCAGAACAGCAGGGGCGGCTTGTGGCCGTAAAGCTCGCCATTCTTCGTCGGAACAAAATAGTCCCCCGAGAGGTACATCTCCCATGCGACGGACACGTACCGCGTTTCGTCAATCGGAAAGAGCGGGCGCAGGAGCACCCCAAGAATAATGACCGCTGCAAACAGAACGGCGACAGACGCGATACTGGCAGGTCTCATTAAGTCTTCTCGGACATCGAGCTTGGTTTGGTGCGATAGATCAGCATCAGGTTACGCACATAGACGATCACGCCCATCGACTGGCCCAGAATGAACACCACGTCCTTGCGATAAATCGCGTAGGACAGCAGCAACAACCCGCCCACAATGGAAATCCACCAAAAGGCTACTGGCACATAGGAATGGCCTGCGCGTTCGGAGGCGATCCACTGCACGATGAAGCGGGCCGAGAACGACAGCTGCGCCGTCAGGCCCAGCGCGACCCACCAGAACTCGGTCCAGTCGCCAATGGACAGGAATTGAAAAACCGCCTCTTTCATGCGCTCGGCCCACTCGAGGCAATGATCTTGACGTCGTTGCGGCGTACCTTTTTGCGACGGCGGATCAGCCATGACACGGCCAACAGGTCCGAAATCCCCACCAAAGCCCGATTCAAGTTATTATACTTGGACTGGCCCGCTTCCCGGTGACGGTGCGTGATGTCGACGTGATCAATCTTCCAGCCATCGCGCAGGAACAGCGCGGGCAGATAGCGGTGCATGTGATCGAAATAAGGCAGCGCCAGAAACGCCTGACGGCGATAGGCCTTCAGACCACAGCCCGTATCGCGCGTTCCATCTTTCAACAAAGCCCCCCGCAGCCAGTTGGCAAATTTGGACCCCCAACGTTTGGCCAGCGTATCATTCCGCTTGGCGCGTTGTCCTGCGACCAAGGCCAGCTCGGGGTCTGCATCCAGAAACTTCGCCAACAGGCCTGCAATCTGGTCGGGCGGGTTCTGCCCGTCTCCGTCCAGCGTAACGATGAAATCGGACTTTGCGACCAACACCGCAGAATGCACCGCTGCCGACTGCCCGGCCGAGCTTGCGTGCTGCACGATCTGCAACTTGGGAATGTCCGCCTGAAGCGCCTTCAGGATTTCCAGCGTACGATCATCCGATCCGTCATCCGTCACGAAGATGGGCGGCTCGCCCAGATCCAAGGTGGCGGCATAGCATTCGCGCAGAAAACCTTCGGCCACTTCCTCTTCATTCTTCATGGGAATGACCAACGCAAAATCGAGCGTCGAGATACGTTCTTCGAGTGTTGGGGACGTATTCCCGGATGAAGAGTGTGTCATGACGATGATCCCAGCTTCCACAAAAAGGCACAACTGCCGATGGATTGATCCGGGCTTACAATGGAACATGCGCGATTGAAAGTCATAATGACCCACGCCCCTACGAGGCGTGACTAACCGCCAACTTCTCCATCGTCGTCACCAGCTCGTCCGCAATACCGCGTTCCGACAGGGCGTGTCCGGCAAGATGGATCATCCGCAGATCGGATGCGGGCCAGCGGCGGTGCAGCTCCCACGACATCTTCGGCGGGCAGATCATATCATGGCGGCCTTGCACGATGGTGCCGGGGATATGCGCGATGCGTTCCATGTCACGCAGGATCTTGCCGTCTTCATCCAGAAAGGCGCCGTGCCGGAAATAGTGGTTCTCCAACCGGGCGAACGCGCGGGCGTATTCTGCCGGGCTGTCAATCGTCACACCTATATTGTGGATCGAGGCCAGCGCGTTTTCCCACCCTGTCCACGCGCGGGCAAAGCGCGCTTCTTCGGCATAGTTGCCCGAGAACAAACGCCGGTGATAGGCGGAGATCATATCGTGACGCTCGGCCTCGGGGATCAGGGTCTCAAAGCGGTCCCACAGCTCGGGCCAGAACCGCCCAGCGCCGCCGCCATAGAACCAGTCGAGCTCGGATTTCGTGGCAAGAAACACGCCACGCAGCACCAAATGCGCCACGCGCGACGGGTGCGCCTGCGCGTAAATCAGGGACAGCGTCGCGCCCCAGCTTCCGCCAAATACAATCCAGCGATCAATGCCCAACATAGTGCGGATCTGTTCAATGTCGCGCACCAGATGCCACGTTGTGTTGTGATCAATACTGGCATGCGGACGCGACCGGCCACAGCCGCGCTGGTCAAACAGGATGATGTGATAGAGCCGTGGGTTAAAGAACCGCCGCATCGCGGGCGAAGATCCGCCACCCGGTCCGCCGTGCAAAACAACCACCGGAATACCGTCGGGATTGCCCGATTGTTCCACATAGATCTTGTGGCCGTCGCCCACATCCAGCATATGCCGGTTAAACGGGTCGATCGGAGGATACAACCTTGCGGCTGCGCTGTTTTTTCCTGCGGCCTTATCCATATGACCTCTATATAATGACCACAACGCGCCCGCCATCAGAAAGAAGGTATCCGATGACTGCCGAAAACCAGACCACCGTCGATCCTGCCGAAGTCGCCAAATTCGAGGCCATGGCCGCCGAATGGTGGGACCCCACGGGCAAGTTCAAACCGCTTCACATGATGAACCCGGTGCGTCTGGATTATATCACAAACCAAATCGCCGCTGAATTTGGTCGCGATCTGAACGATGTCGAGCCATTCAAGGGTCTGCGTTTGCTGGACATCGGCTGTGGTGGTGGCCTGCTGTCCGAACCCATGGCGCGTCTTGGCGCCACTGTCATTGGCGCGGACGCCGCGGCGGGCAACATCCCGGTCGCACAGGTCCATGCCGAGCAGATGGGATTGGACATTGATTACCGCAATTGCACCGCCGAAAGCCTTGCCGCGGCAGGCGAGCAATTCGACGTGGTCCTGAACATGGAAGTGGTCGAGCACGTCGCCGACCCGCTGGCCTATCTGACCGCCTGCCAACAGCTGTTGAAACCGGGCGGGCTGATGGTCGCCTCGACTATGAACCGCAATCCGAAAAGCTATTTTGTGGCCATTATCGGCGCCGAACACATCATGCGTTGGTTGCCCAAAGGCACACATGAATGGTCGAAATTCATCACCCCGGACGAGCTGGCCGACCTGATCGCCACCGCCGGTCTGAATGTGGTGGATCGCATGGGCATGGTTTTCAACCCGCTGGGGTGGAGCTGGTCGCTGTCGTCTCAGGATCTTTCGGTGAACTACGCGATGACCTCGGTAAAGCCAAAATAGTCTCTATTCCGTGGGCCGATAGGCGGAGATTGTAGTTTCCGCCAAAGCAAACCCGGCGCGGCGATACAGCCGTCCGGCATCCGTATCCGCATTCGCCACGATCACCGGAAGCGCGTCTGGCGCGCGCGACCTAGCCCAATCCAGACAGGCGCATAGAAGGGCAGCGCAGATCCCTTGCCGCCGATGATCTTTGTGGGTTTGCACCGACTGATAGCGGATCAGGCGCTGATCGTGGAAAACGCCCATATCGCCGACCAAGGTATCGCCCTTGAAAGCACCAAACCATTGCCCCAACCCTCGGGCAATCAACGCCCGCCGCGTGGCACTGTGTCCGGCCAAATACGTGTCTAATCCAGCCTCAGGCAGCCCATCTTCGATATGCTGATCCTTGGCGATCGCCTCGGATTGGTGCCAGTCACTTGGCGTTTGGAAGGGGCGAAGCGTGACACCCGCGGGCGCCGCGCTTCGGCGCAGGGGGCCAGTCAGGGTCAGGGTATCCGCCTGCTCCACCGTCAGGCCGGTTCCATCAAACATCGCCACGATCTTTGCCCGGTCCAGTCCCGGAATATCCCATCCGATACAGATGTGGCGCGCCTGGGGAAGATCGGTGTGGAAGTGATCGAGATGCGCCTTGGCGTCATCCAGAACGGTGCGGAAAATCACGCGGTTTCCAAACCAGAAATTCGGCTCGGACGGGGTGATCTGTACAAAGCGATCGGGGTGGGTGTCCAACCTGTACCGGCTGGATTGCACCAATAGGTCAGTGGTGAACTCAAGCGCGTTCATTCAACGTCGCTAAGGATCCTACGCATTTCGCGTAAGACTGGCAGCACGTTGCGCACGTTTTCCGCCCCGATCTGACGTACCATATTCGAGATGATTGGCGTGATTGCCGCCAGCGCCGCATCCCGTGCCGCCTTGCCCGACGGCGAAATCGTGACGAACTTGCGCCGTGCGTCGTCCCAGTCGGGTCGGATATGCACATGCCCCGCCCATTCCAGCTTGTTCAGCGTGTTTGTCATCGCGCCGCGCGTGACGTGAAACGACTTGGCCAGCTGCGCAGGGCTTTTTTCCTCGCCCACGCGCGCGAGGTGATTCAGCACGGAAAAATGGCTCAGCTCCATACCTTTCGGCAGCGCTTTTGACAGGCGGTTACGCGCCAGCTGGTCGGCCATGAACATCTCGCTGAACAGGGCGACAGACAGGGTTTCGGCAGAGCTTTCGGACATCAGGGGCCTTTGAATTCTCGATCATGCGTCAGAGACGGGACGCGTTGGCGCGACCTTCCCACGTCTGCAAGGTCAAGATCAACCATTGTGATGCCCGGTGCGACACCTGCGTCGGCCAAAACATCGCCCCAGGGCGACACAACCAAGGAATGCCCATAGGTCGCGCGCTTCGGCCCATGCTGCCCGCACATCGCCGGGGCCAGAATAAACACACCGTTTTCAATCGCTCGGGCGCGGAGCAGGCTTTCCCAATGCGCCGCCCCGGTGACGGGGGAAAACGCGGCAGGCACCGTGATGATCTGCGCGCCAGCTTTGGCCAAAGCACGATAGAGATGCGGGAAGCGCATGTCATAGCAGATGGTCATGCCAATCGGGCAGAACTCGGTCTGGGCCACGACGGCGCGGTCTCCGGGGCGATAACCAGCGCTCTCACGATAGCTTTCCGTCTCGTCGATCTGCACATCAAACATGTGGATCTTGTCATAACGCGCGACAATGTCACCAAGCGGAGAGATCATGAAAGACCGGTTGGCAAAGCGCCCGTCCGGGTCGTCGGTTTTCAGCGCAAGCGATCCGATCAACAGCCAGATGCCCAACGCGTGCGCCTCGTATCTCAGGGCAGCCAGCGTGGGATCATCTTGTTCGTGGTGCAAAACGTCTTGTTGGTGGCGGCGGCTGGTCGAGATGATGTTCGACACCTCGGGCGTCAAAACAAACTCCGCCCCGTCTTGCGCCGCCTGCCGGATCATGTCGCGCAGTGGCCCAAGGTTCGCGGCCGGATCATCCCCGGCCGTAAACTGGATCAGCGCGACGCGCATGGCTCAGCCCGCCAGCAGCGGATCAAGCTTCCCGCTGCGCTCGAGGTCATACAGGTCATCGCATCCACCCACGTGGATATCGCCAACAAAGATCTGCGGCACGGTGTGGCGGCCATTGGCGCGCGACATCATTTCCTGCCGTTTGGTTGGCTGCATCAACACGTTGATCTCGTCAAATTCGACGTTCTTGCTGTTCAAAAGGCGCTTGGCGGCGTGGCAAAACCCGCAAAGCGGCGAGGAATAGATGGTGACAGGCTGCATCAGAGGCTCCGTACGAGGGATCTGGGAATAGGTTTACAGCCAGTTAGGCATCGCGCGCAACGCGCGCAAGGGACAGAACCTTCACGGATGCGGCACCGGCACGAATTGCCGCATGCGCCGCCGCATGAAATGTCGCGCCCGAGGTCATGACGTCATCCAGCAACAGAACATCGCGCCCCTGTAAGGTTTTGCCGTGCTTTGGATGTGGCGCAATAGCGTGATCCATGTTGGCAAAGCGATCCTCAGCACTCATCCCATCATGCATGGCGGTGCGGCGCGGGCGGATCAGGGCTTGTGGTGCGTGCTCCAACCCGGTTTCGCGCGCCAAGGCCCGCGACAGTTCGGCCGATTGGTTATAGCGCCGCTTCAATCGACGGGTCCAATGGATGGGAATGGGGATGATTAGCAGGTCATCGTGCAGGATATCCTGTGCCGCGCGGGCCAGCCACGGGGCGAAACTGCGGGCAAGCTCGGGCCGGTCGCCGTGTTTCAAGGCAAGGATCATCCGACGCGCGTTGCCGCGATAGAGCAGGGCGGATCGGCCCTGTGTCCACGGTCGCGCCCGCGTCATGCACGTGTCGCAATGCACGATGCCGTCCTCATCTTCACCGGGCAGGGGTTCGCCACACAGATCGCAGGACAACCCGCTGATAAACGGCGTATCCCGCCAGCAGTCCGGGCACAGCGCAAAGTCGGTATCTGTCGGTGCATCGCAACTGACGCATTGCGGCGGATAGATCAGATGCAGCGCTGATTGCATTTTCGCCCTTTCCAACTATGGTCCGCCGCCATGAGACTGCCTGACGACACACCGCCCAAGCTGACCAACCGCGCCCAACTGGTGCAAAACCGCCGCCGCGCGACGGCGGATGGCATGTTCCTGCAAGAACTGGCCGCGGATGAGGTGAAGGATCGCCTGACAGAGGTTAACAGAACGTTTACCAAGCCTGCGATCGTCACCGGTTTTCCCGAAGTGTGGGCCGAAAGCTTCCCAGACGCGGTGATTGTCCCCGATGATGACATCCTGTCGCTGGAACCGGGCGCGCATGATCTGGTGATCCATGGGCTGTCGCTGCATTGGGCCAACGACCCGGTGGGACAGATCATCCAAAGCCGTCGCGCGTTGATCAATGACGGGCTGTTCATGGGGGTGATGTTTGGCGGGCAAACCCTGTCCGAGCTCCGCGCCATTTTGTCCGAGGTCGAGGTCGCGCGCACCGGCGGCCTATCCCCGCGCGTCGTCCCAATGGGCGAGATCCGCGACCTTGGTGCGCTCTTGCAGCGTTCGGGACTTGCGCTGCCCGTCGCCGACAGCGCTGTGCGGCAGGTGACATACGCGGACACCTATGCCCTGATGCGCGACCTGAAGGCGATGGGAGAGCGAAATGCGCTGGATCAGAGACTGATGTCCCCCCTGAATCGCGCTTTCTTTGACGACGTCAAAACCCGCTATGCCCAGCACTTCCCAGCAGATGACAACCGCATCACCGCCAGTTTCGAGATGATCTTTTTGACCGGCTGGGCGCCCGATGAAAGCCAGCAAAAACCGCTGCGCCCAGGATCCGCCGCAGCCCGCCTGGCGGACGCCCTGGGCACGGACGAGACCAAATTGTCCAATTGACCTGAAATATATTCTGTTTAAGTGATCTGAGACGCGAACAAGGACGTAGCCATGATTATGCAAAAGCCCACGGATCATCCCACACTCCCCGCCCGCAAAGTCGGCGTTCTGTTCGCCAATCTTGGTACGCCCGATGGTTACGACTATTGGCCGATGCGCCGTTATCTGAACGAGTTCCTGTCAGACCAGCGGGTGATCGACTATCCGGCGTGGAAATGGCAACCGCTTCTGCAGACCATCATCCTGACGAAACGCCCGTTTTCCTCGGGCGAAGCGTATAAGTCGATTTGGAATGAAGAGCAGAACGAAAGCCCCTTGATGACCATCACCAAGGCGCAAATCACCAAGCTTCGCGCCGCATTGGAAGCCAAATACGGTGCCGAAGTCATGGTCGATTTCTGCATGCGCTATGGCAATCCGTCGACCAAATCGAAGGTTCAAGAAATGGTGGCTGCGGGCTGTGACCGCATCCTCTTTTTCCCGCTCTATCCGCAATATGCCGGCGCCACGATGGGCACCGCAAACGACCAGTTCTTCCGCGCCCTGATGGAAGAAACCTGGCAACCCGCGTCGCGCACGATCGAACCCTATTTCGACGATCCCGCCTATGTCGATGCTTTGGCGCAGTCGGTGGAAAAGGGCTATGCCGCGATGGACAAGAAGCCCGACTTGCTGGTCGTGTCCTATCACGGGATGCCGAAACGCTATTTGATGCAGGGCGACCCCTATCATTGCCAATGCCAGAAAAGCACCCGCCTGTTGAAAGAGCGTCTGGGCTGGTCCGACGACGCCATTACCACCACCTTCCAGTCGGTGTTTGGCCCGGAAGAATGGCTGAAACCCTATACGGTCGAGGAAGTCGCCCGTCTGGCTGAAACCGGCAAGAAGAACATCGCCGTTATCGCGCCCGCGTTTTCCGCCGATTGCATCGAGACGCTGGAAGAAATTCAGGAAGAAATCCAAGAGGCCTTCGTCGAGGCCGGAGGCGAAAGCTTCACCTATATTCCCTGCCTGAATGACGACGACGCCCATATCGACGCGCTGATTGGCGTGGCCGAGCGTAATCTGGGTGGCTGGCTGGAATAAGCCCACGCAAATCTGAATAAACGGCGCTTCGCTCAGGCCAATGCTTGTGCGCCGTGTCGCCCGTGTCCATATAGGATGAAACCGAATTTGGAGGCGACATGGCAGAAAGCGAATTTCCCGGCTGGCATGGCACGACAATCATTGGCGTGCGCAAAGGTGGCAAGGTTGTGATTGCAGGCGACGGGCAGGTCAGTCTGGGTCAGACCGTGATCAAGGGCACCGCACGGAAAGTGCGGCGGCTGTCCCCCGGCGGGTTTGATGTTGTGGCCGGATTTGCGGGTTCAACCGCGGATGCCTTCACGCTGCTGGAACGTCTGGAAACCAAGCTGGAAGCGACGCCCGGCCAACTGGCCCGCGCCTCGGTCGAGCTGGCAAAGGACTGGCGCACCGACAAATATCTGCAAAAGCTGGAAGCGATGCTGATCGTCACCGACGGCAAGGATCTGTTCGTGATCACCGGTGCAGGTGACGTGTTGGAGCCTGAACATGACGTGGCTGCGATTGGATCGGGCGGAAACTTCGCGTTGGCCGCCGCACGCGGCTTGATGGAGGGCGACCTAGACGCCGAAACCGTCGCGCGCAAAGCCATGGCGATCGCCGCCGATATCTGTGTCTATACCAACGGAAACCTGACGGTTGAGGAGATCAGCCAATGACCGATCTGACCCCGCGCGAGATTGTATCCGAGCTTGACCGTTTCATTATCGGCCAGAACGACGCCAAACGCGCCGTCGCCGTGGCGCTGCGCAATCGCTGGCGTCGCAAGCAGTTGGCGGATGACCTGCGCGATGAAGTCTATCCGAAGAATATCTTGATGATCGGGCCTACTGGTGTCGGTAAAACCGAGATTAGCCGCCGCTTGGCAAAGCTCGCCCGCGCGCCGTTTCTGAAGGTCGAAGCCACCAAGTTCACCGAAGTCGGCTATGTCGGCCGTGACGTGGAACAGATCGTACGTGATCTGGTGGACGCTGCCATCATCCAAACCCGCGAGCATATGCGCGAAGACGTGAAGGCCCGCGCCGAACAGGCCGCCGAAGATCGCGTGATCGAAGCCATCGCCGGCACGGATGCCCGGGACGCCACACGCGAGATGTTCCGCAAGAAGCTGCGTACCGGCGAATTGGACGACCACGAGATCGAGCTGGAAATTGCCGATACCTCGAACCCGATGCAGATGCTCGACGTGCCGGGTCAACCGGGGCAGGGCATGGGAATGCTGAATCTGGGCGACATGTTCGGCAAGGCTTTCGGTGGGCGCACGATTAAGAAAAAGATGACCGTGCGTGACAGCTATGACGTGCTGATTTCCGACGAGGCCGACAAGCTTCTGGACGATGAAACAGTCACTAAATCTGCGCTAGAAGCGGTTGAGCAAAACGGCATCGTCTTTCTGGACGAGATCGACAAGGTCTGCGCCCGCACCGAAAACCGCGGTGGCGATGTCAGCCGCGAAGGTGTGCAGCGTGACCTGCTGCCGCTGATCGAGGGCACCACTGTCTCGACCAAGCACGGCGCGGTGAAAACGGACCACATCCTGTTCATCGCCTCGGGCGCTTTCCATGTCGCCAAACCCTCGGACTTGCTGCCGGAACTTCAGGGCCGTCTGCCGATCCGCGTCGAACTGCGTGCCCTGACCGAAGAGGATTTCGTGCGCATCCTGACCGAAACCGATAACGCGCTGACCCGCCAGTACACCGCCCTGATGGGCACCGAAGACGTAACGGTCAGCTTCACCGATGATGGCATCGCGGCGCTTGCCAAGATCGCCGCCGAGGTGAACCAAAGTGTGGAAAACATCGGCGCGCGGCGGCTTTATACCGTGTTGGAGCGCGTCTTTGAAGAGCTCAGTTTCTCGGCTCCGGATCGTGGTGGGGAAGAGGTGGTCGTGGACAATGCCTTTGTCGATAAGCACCTCGGCGCGCTTATGACCTCGACCGACGTCAGCCGCTACGTGCTTTAACCTAGGCAGGGGCGGGTTCTTCAGCTAATCAAGAGCTGTATTTAAGGAGCCTGCCCAATGCGTTCTCTGGTGCGCTTTCTGGTTTTTACTATTGTTTTGGCGCTTTCCGCCTGTGCCCCGCGCGGCACCATCACCTATTTCCCGGGCGCCGGACAGATCGGCGATGTGCGAAACATCTTTGTCGCCTCGACCCGCGAACTTGATGAAGATGGCGCACCTACGAGCAATCGGGGTGGCGAGCTTTTGTTCGGGCATGTTGGGGTTTCGATCCCCGAAATCCGCGAACCGGGCGAGATTAATTGGCCTGGGCGTAAGACCCCGGACCCCGCTCAGCATTTCCTTGTCGACAATTACGAACAATACACCTCGCGACACGCATTCGAGGCCGCAATGGCGCGCGCCCTGCGCGGTCGACGTGGTGAAGAACGCACAGCAACCGTGTTTGTTCACGGCTTCAATAACCGTTTTTCGGAAGGGCTCTATCGCTTTGCGCAGCTGAACGCGGATCTGGATCTGCCTTTCCTGCCCGTACACTATTCCTGGCCCAGCGCGGGGCACCCGCTTGGATACGGGTATGATCGCGATTCGATGCTCTATGCACGTGATGGGCTTGAGGCGACATTGCGGTCGGTATCCCGGTCCGGTGTGGATGAAGTTCTGCTGGTGGGCCATTCGATGGGCGCGCTTCTGTCGATGGAGGCCCTGCGCCAGATGGCGATTGCGGACGGCCAGAAGGGGCTAAGCAAAATCGGCGGTGTCGTCCTGATCTCGCCCGATATCGATCTGGATCTGTTCCGGCAGCAAGCAAAGCGCATTGGGGAACTGCCGCAACCGTTCTTTATCTTCACATCCTCTCGCGACCGCGCGTTGCAGCTGTCTGCCCGCTTGACCGGCCAGACCACGCGGCTTGGCAACAACACGGATGTAGAAGAGCTGGCAGATCTGGACGTGACGCTGGTTGACCTGTCCGCCTTCTCAGATGGCGAGGCCGACCACAGCGTCGCCTTCGCGTCGCCCGCGTTCTTGCGCCTGATCAACAGCATCCCGAATCTGTCTGCCGCAATCAGTGCCAGCCCAACCGTTCAACCCGGCCTGTTGCCCGGAACGGTCCTGGTGGTTCAGAACGCAACCCGCTTGGTGATCCCAAACAGCACGCCCTAACGCTGTCTGCGCAGATAGACATAGTAGGCGCCTTGGCCTCCATGCTTCAAATGCGCTTCAGTGATTTGAAGAACGTGTTGGCGCAGGGGTGCCGTATTCAGCCAATGCGGCACCTGATGGCGCAGAACGCCATGACGCACGGGGATCGGTCCACCCTCATCTTTGTTTTTTCCTTTGCCGGTGATCACCAAAACAAGCCGCCGGTCGGCGTCAATCGCGTTCAGGATAAACCGCGTCAGCGTCGGATGCGCCTGCGCGATGGTCATGCCGTGCAGGTCGATCCGCGCCTCGGGCGACAGACGGCCCTTCTTCATTTTGCCGAAGGTCTTGCGATCCATTGCAACCGGAGCGGTCGCGATATGATCGCGCATGGATGGTGCCAGATCGTTGGGATTTCCGGGTTTCTTTCCCCGCTCACCCACACGAAATCTCGGGTGGGTCACCTTGACCGGTTTGGGTGGCTTTTGAATGGGTTCGGCTGAAATAGTCTCGGTTTTCTCGCGCGACGGCTTGGGCGGGCGCAGCCGGATCGTGCTGTCCGCCACCTTTTGCCACAGCGCTTTGTCGTCCTCGGTCAGTTTCTTGGGCCGCTTCGCCATGTCACTGATCCTCGGGCAAAAGCGCATAGGCGCGCTGGATGGGAAGCAGCACATACATGCGCCCGTCATCTTTGATCTTGCCCGCCAGCTTTCCGGCCTGATCGCCAGTGCCCCAAAAAATATCCGCCCGCTGCGCGCCCTTGACCCGCGAGCCCGTATCCTGCGCGACCATCAATCGACGAAACGGCTCGGTCCCGTCTTTTTCCAGCCAGATCGGCGCGCCCAGTGGTGTGTATTTCGGATCAACCGCCAGCGACCGGTGCGCTGTGATGGATCGGTTCATCGCCCCCAGCGGACCTTTGCTGGCGGACACATCCCCGATCTTGCGAAAGAACACATAGGACGGGTTGGACATCAAAAGGTCGTGCCCCGCTTCCGGATTGCGCCGCACCCAGTTCTTGATCACCGCCTGCGAGACCTGATGCTCGTTATAGATGCCCCGCCGGACCAGTTCTTTCCCCAGCGACATGAAGCTGTGCCCGTTCGAGCCGCCATAGCCCAGACGGATACTGCTACCATCGGGCAGACGAATACGGCCCGAGCCTTGGATCTGCAGGAATTGAAGGTCAACCGGATCCGCAACCCAAGCGATTTCCAGCCCACGACCCTTCATCACGTCGCCGTCTTCGATGTCGCGGCGTGGTAGCCACACTTGGCCAATGACCTCGCGCGGCTTGGCGTAGACCGGATAGCGATAGACCGAGGTCTGAACCCGCGAGCCTTTCAGCTCGGGTTCGAAATACGCGGTGAACAGGGGGGTATTACCGTCCTCGATCAGAAGGGGGCGGAAAAACAGCTCGAAGAAGGCTTTTCCGTCATCCTGCGTTTGCGCCAAGGCACAGATCGGTCGCCACTGCGGGTCGTCCAGATCCCGACACGTGTCCAGAAACACACGCAGTGCATCTTGATGGTTGTCATCGTTCCAACCATCAAGTTCTTCAAACGGAACAAGAGTTATGCGCGCGTCTTCCAGACCAGCATAGGCAGGCATGCCCAAAAGGGCCAGCGCACATGCCAGCCCCCGAAACATCAGCCACCCGTGGCGACAAGTTGCCAGTTCGGGTTGTCCGAGCCCATGATACGGGCAAAGGTCCAAACGTCTTTCTGACGCTTAACCTCGTTCGGGTTACCCTCGATGATGTCGCCGCCCTTGTCACGTACGATCGAGGTCAGCTCGCCCACGAATTTCACGGTGATCTCACCTTCGCGGGTGGTGGTATCAAACGCAGCTTCTTCCAGCTTCAGCTCGCGCACGCCAACAAAATTGGCTTCGACCGACAGGCCTTGCGCTTCGCGGGCTTCAACCACGCTGGCGAAGGTTTCGTACACTTCTTCCGACAGGAAAGGCTGGATCTTGGACATCTCGCCCGCTTCGAACCCCATCAGGATCATTTCATAAGCACCGCGCGCGCCGCCCAGAAACTCGCCAACATTAAAGCTGGGCTCGTTGGTTTTCATGGCAGCAAGCGCCAAAGCCGACGGGCTGCCCTCTTCTGCGTGATCCAGAATGTCCCGATCCGGGCCACCTTCGATCACTTCAAGGTTGCTGCGGTCCAGTCGCCGATTGTCCTGACGCGGCACAACGGGCTTCTCGAACCCCTCGCGCGTGCCAAGCACATCGCGCAGGCGCAAAATCAAAAACAGGGCAATACCGGCCAGTACAAGAAGCTGGATCAGGGAAGAGCTCATGGATACCTCTTTTCAAGCGCCATATGGAAACGCGTTCATCGGTGACATATGTAGGTGCAGTACCGGGCCAAGTCCACCGGTCACACGAAAAGGAGATCTTTTGCCATGTGGCTTTTTGCACTGTTCATCGCCGTTCCCCTGATCGAGATCGCTCTGTTCATCCAGGTTGGCGGTGCAATTGGTCTGTGGTGGACCCTTGGGATCGTTGTGTTAACCGCCGTTGTCGGCACCCAATTGATGCGTGCGCAGGGGGCACTTGCAATGTCGCAACTGCGCGACAGCTTTGGGCAGTTGAATGACCCGACCGAGCCACTGGCCCATGGCGCAATGATCCTGTTTTCCGGCGCGCTTCTGCTGACACCCGGCTTTTTCACTGATTTTGTGGGCTTTGCGCTGCTGATCCCTGCCGTGCGCAGCGCCATGTTCAACTGGGCGCGGTCACGTGTGAAGGTTCAAACATTCTCGATGGGGGGAATGGCAGATCAAGATGTACGCCGCCAGCCCGGGCAGGATGAAGATGTGATTGATGGGGATTTCACTGATGTGACGCCCGAAAAGCGTCCGACCCATCCCGGCGTCGAAGGCCCGTCAGGCTGGACCAAACACTGAGGCCGAATGCTTCGACATGTAGATTTTCAGCCATGGTGTGAACTGATCCGGGCTCTCGGCGATTTTCGTCTCTAACGCGCCACGATCCAGCCAATCCACGACCTGAACCTCATCCGGGTTCAGGTCCATTTCGGGGCGGGCGTCACAGTGAATGACGAAGAGATCGACGACCTCGTGCTCGATCAACCCGCCACCCACATCCGCGCGATATTCCAAGTTTTCAACCCAGACCGGATCGACGCCTGTGATCCCCAGCTCTTCCTCCAGCCGGCGGATCGCGCAGAACCGCGGGTCTTCCCCCCAATACGGATGGGTGCAGCAGGTGTTCGCCCACAGGTTCGGCGTGTGATATTTCCCCGCCGCGCGCTGCTGAATCAGCACCTGACCATCGCAGATCAGAAACACGGACACGGCTTTGTGCCGAAGCCCTTTCACATGCGCTTCAAGCTTTTCGACCGGGGTCAGGGTGCCGTCCACCCATGTTGGGATCATCGTTGTCATGGCGCGCTGATAGCGTCAAATTCGCTCTGACGAAACCCTTAGTTGAGGGTCCCCTCCCAACCTGATAAGGACATCTCCGACAGTTTTTCCTGAAGGAGACAGACATGGCCGACGAAGCCACCCCACAGACTCCCCCCACTCCGCCTAAGATGCAGGTTCTGGGCCAATTCATTCGCGATATGTCGTTTGAAAACATTCTGGCGCAAAAAGGCATTCAGGGCGAAGTACAGCCCGACATCAGTGTTGAAGTTGCGTTGGACGCCAAGAAACGCCCGACGGATCACCAGTTCGAAGTGATCACGAAATACACGATCGGCTCGAAAAACAAGGCAAGCGGCGAACAGCTGTTCCTGATGGAGCTGGAATATTCGGGCATCTTCCACGTTGAGAACGTCCCGGAAGAGCAGCTGCACCCGTTCCTGATGATCGAATGCCCGCGCATGCTGTTCCCGTTCGTGCGTCGCATCGTGTCGGACGTGACCCGTGACGGTGGCTTCCCGCCGCTGAACCTGGACACCGTCGACTTCCTGGCCCTGTACCGTCAGGAAATCGAACGCCGCGCTGCGGCCGAGCAGGCAGGCGCTCCGATTAGCTGATCTGCCAAGAAGTTACTGAAACTTCTTCCAAATTGCACCGTCGCCCAGCTTTTCCACGAAAGCATCATGGGCGGCGGTTTCTTTTTCGTGGATCCGGGACGGCAGGGGTTCTGGACGCGGGCGCGGGCGCCAATCGTTGTTTGCACCGCCAGAACCCGAGGTCGCCTGATTTCCCGCCAGAACAAGGTCCGGCTGACGGCCCCCGATCAGTTCCAGATAGACTTCGGCCAGAATTTCACTGTCCAAAAGTGCGCCGTGCAGCGTCCGGGATGTGTTGTCGATCGCATAGCGGCGGCAGAGCGCATCCAATGACGCGGGCGAGCCGGGAAATTTGCTGCGGGCCATCGCCAGCGTATCCAAAGCGCGCTCCCACGGGATTTGCGGCAGACCCATCCATTTCAGCTCGGCATTCAGGAATTTCATGTCGAAGCTGGCGTTATGGATCACCAGCTGCGCATCGCCTATGAAGTCCAAGAACGCTTGCCCGACCTCTTTGAAGATCGGCTTATCTTTCAGGATCACTTCGCCCGGTTCGGCGGGGCGGGGGCTGGCCAGCAGATCAGGGCCGATGCCGTGCACACTGAAGGCTTCGTCCGGCATACCGCGTTCGGGGTTGATATACTGGTGATAGGTCCGCCCAGTCGGCATGTGGTTCATCAGCTCAAGGCACCCGATTTCCACAATCCGGTCGCCACTTTGGGGATCAAAGCCGGTGGTTTCGGTGTCGAGGACGATCTCACGCATCCAACTGCTCCTTCACATGGGCGATAACCTCGTCCACTGCGGCACGCGCGCCGTCCAGTGTTTCGGTCGGAATGATCACATCCGCGCGGGCGCGTTTGTCGGCATCTGGGACCTGTTTGGCCAGAATAGTCTCGAATTGTGCTTCCGTCATGGTGCCGCGCGCCAGCACGCGGTCGCGCTGTAATTCAGCAGGGGCCGAGACGACGACGACGAGATCCACATGTTCATGCGCGCCGATTTCAAACAGAAGCGGCATGTCCAGAAGGACGATGGGCGAGGTGCTGTCGGCCAGAAATTCCGCCCGGTCCTGTCCGACCAGCGGATGCACAATGCCTTCCAGCTTTTTCAGCGCATCTGCGTCTTTCGACATCCAGTCTTTCAACACATCGCGGCTAACGGCGCCATCAATGATCGCATCCGGACAGACCGCGCGGATCGGTTCGACCGCCGCACCGCCCACGTCATATATCCGGTGCACCGCCGCATCCGCGTCCCAGATCGGAACGCCGGCATCGGCAAACATTTTCGCAGTGGTGGATTTCCCCATCCCGATCGAGCCAGTCAGCCCGATAATAAACGGCCCGCTCATACGCCCAGAACCGCGTGGCGCAGCGCGTCATCGACGACGGGGCGTGTGCCGAACCAGCGTTCGAACCCGGGAACGGCTTGGTGCAGAAGCATTCCAAGACCATCGACCACGTGACAACCGGCGGCCTCGGCCTGTTGCAGAAAATCGGTTTTCAGCGGGGAATAGACCAGATCATTCACGACCGCGCCCGGCATCAAACCATCCAGTGGCACACGAAACTCGGGCTTTCCGGTCATACCCAGCGACGACGTGTTCACAACCGTCACCGCATCATCCAGCATATTGCCCGCCTGAACCCAGTCATACACCACGATCCGGGCGCCAAATTCTGCGCGTAAGGCGTCCGCACGGGCGCGGGTGCGGTTGGCCAGGCGGATTTCAGGCACACCAAGTTCAATCAGTGACGCCAAAATGGCGCGCGCAGCGCCGCCTGCTCCGAAAACAGCAGCGGGTCCGGTTTCCGGCGCCCATTCCGGCGCGGATTGGCGGAGGTTCTGTGTAAATCCAAATCCATCAGTGTTGTCTGCGTGGATTTTGCCATCATCGCGGAAGATCAGCGTATTCGCCGCCCCGATCAGCGCCGCGCGGTCGGTGACGATGTCGGCCAGCTTCAGCACGGCCTCTTTATGGGGGATCGTGACATTCAAACCGACAAAACCAGCTTTCGGCAGCGTCCGAATGACCGTTTCCAGATCATCCACCTCGACCCGCATCGGAATATAGTGGCCTGCCAGTCCCATCGTGCGCAGCCAATGGCCATGCAGCCTTGGGGACAAAGAGTGCTCGATCGGGTTACCAATGACGCCCGCCAGGGGAATTCGTGTGTCGCTCATATCTTAAGATCTCCTCGCACGATCAGATATGACAGAAGCTCGGTCAGGGGCAAACCCAACACGTTGAAATAGTCGCCGTCCACCTTGGCAAACAGCCGCACACCTTCTTCTTCCAGCTTATAGGCGCCGACCGAATGGCGGATGCTGTCCCAGTTTCGGTCAACGTAGTCTTCAATGTAACCACTTGATAGTTCGCGCATTTTCAAACGAACCAAGCCCACATGCCGCCAAATCGGCTTGCCGTCTTCGTAAAGCACGGCGGCAGAGAGCAGCCGATGCACTTTGCCAGACATCGCCGCCAACTGAGCGCGCGCTTCTTCGGGGTCTTTGGGTTTGGACAGCACCTTCTGTTCCAGCTCGGCCACCTGATCGCAGCCCAGAACCAGAGACCCCCAATGTTTCTCGCTGATCTTGCGGGCTTTAAACTCGGCCAGCGCGTCGGCAAGATCGCGCGGGCTAGCCCCTTCGGCTTCAAGCGAGGCGCGGATCATCTCTTCATCGATGCGGGCGGGGATGATGTCGAAGTCGATACCTGCGTTACGCAACAGATCGGCGCGGATCTGCGAAGCGGACGCCAGGATCAGGGAAGCGGTCATGTGATAACCCTGTGGAAAAACTCTGTGTAATCCTGTTCTGGAATCAGCAGATAACTCGGCCCGCCCCAGAACAGCTGGATAAGTCCCACCTTTACTAAGATGGTTTTCACAATTCTTCCACTGTTGGTTTTTGCCCAACGCACCCCGTGGGCGAATCCCCAGAGCGTGAATTCATCCCTGCACTTATCCCCAGATCGTAAACGCACATTTTCCTGTGAAACAACGGCGAAAAGATTCCGTCCAGATTCCGGGTCGCCGTTTATCCACCTGTGAATAAATCACGGGACAGATCAATAATCCCCGTTATCCACAGGCCTAACAACAACATCATCTTTTCTTCTTCTTTATTTAATTTATGAAGATCGAAGCGGCATCGCATGTAAGAGGCTTAGAATGGGTGACTTTCTGTCAGACGCGTATTTCTGGACGAAATCGCTGCACATCGTATCCGTGATCGCATGGATGGCGGGCCTGTTCTATTTGCCGCGCCTGTTCGTCTATCATGTCGAGGTCGTGGGATCGGGCAATGAAACAGATGATCTGTTCCAAACGATGGAGCGCCGGCTTCTGAAAGCGATTATGAACCCGGCCATGATCACCTCGTGGATCTTTGGTCTGTGCCTTGTGGCAACGCCTGGTGTCGTTGACTGGTCGTTGATCTGGCCCTGGACCAAGGGGATCTCGATCATCGGCATGACATGGTTTCACATGTGGTTGGCTGCGCGACGCAAAGATTTCATGTCGGGCACCAATACGCTGACCGGTCGGCGCTATCGCATGATGAACGAAGTCCCGACGCTTTTGATGATCGTCATCGTCTTCTCGGTCGTGTTCAAATACTGATTTTGTTGACTCGCGGGCGTCCAGCGCGTATCTGACCTGTCAAGCAGGCCGTCCGGCCATGTGTTTTTCCCAACTCGACATAGACCGCGCGTAGGCGCCGTCATGATCTATTTCCGAGATATTCCATGTCTGAAAACCGTCTGAACCTATCCGATCTTAAAGCCAAAAGCCCGAAAGAGCTGGTGACCATGGCTGAAGAGCTCGAGATTGAAAACGCCTCGACCATGCGTAAAGGGGACATCATGTTCTCGATCCTGCGCGAGCGCGCGGATGAAGAATGGACCATCGGCGGGGATGGCGTGCTGGAAGTGCTGCAAGATGGCTTTGGCTTTCTGCGGTCGCCTGAAGCAAACTATCTTCCCGGTCCCGATGACATCTATGTCTCACCTGACATGATCCGCCAGTATTCGCTGCGCACCGGGGACACTGTTGAAGCTGTCATTCAAGCGCCGGGCGAGAACGAGAACTACTTTGCTATCACCAAGGTCGAACGCATTAACTTTGCAGATCCTGAAGATGCTAAGCACAAAGTTGCGTTCGACAACCTGACACCTCTGTATCCGGATGAGCGTCTGAAGATGGAGATCGAAGATCCCACCATCAAAGACCGTTCGGCCCGCGTGATCGATCTGGTTGCCCCGATCGGCAAAGGCCAGCGTTCGCTGATCGTGGCCCCGCCGCGTACGGGTAAGACGGTGATCCTGCAAAACATCGCCCACTCGATCGAAAAGAACCACCCCGAGTGCTATCTGATCGTTCTTCTGATCGACGAACGCCCGGAAGAGGTGACGGACATGCAGCGGTCCGTGAAAGGCGAGGTTGTGTCTTCGACCTTCGACGAACCCGCAACCCGTCACGTGGCCGTATCTGAAATGGTAATCGAGAAAGCCAAGCGCTTGGTCGAACATAAACGCGACGTTGTGATCCTGCTGGACTCGATCACCCGTCTAGGCCGCGCGTTCAACACGACGGTTCCGTCCTCGGGTAAGGTTCTGACCGGTGGTGTCGACGCCAACGCGCTGCAACGCCCGAAGCGTTTCTTTGGTGCGGCACGTAACATCGAAGAGGGCGGCTCGCTGACCATCATCGCGACCGCGCTGATCGATACTGGGTCGCGCATGGACGAAGTGATCTTTGAAGAATTCAAAGGCACCGGCAACAGCGAGATCGTTCTGGATCGCAAGATTGCAGACAAGCGCGTCTTCCCTGCCATCGACATTCTGAAATCTGGCACACGGAAAGAAGACCTGTTGGTCAATCCGAAAGACCTGCAGAAAACCTATGTCCTGCGCCGCATTCTGAACCCGATGGGTACCACGGACGCGATCGAGTTCCTGATCTCGAAGCTGAAGCAGACCAAGTCGAATTCAGATTTCTTCGACTCGATGAACACTTAATATTTAACTAATACAATAGGTTAGTCCAATGGACACGATCTATGCTCTTGCCAGTGCCCGCGGGAAAGCGGGCGTCGCGGTGGTCCGGATTTCCGGGCCACATGCGTTTCCGGCGGCCCGTGCTTTGGCAGGCGATCTGCCTGCGCCGCGCCGCGCCGGATTGCGCCGTCTGACAAGCGCGGATGGGGCGCTGTTGGACGAAGCCTTGGTGCTGCTGTTTGAAGTGGGCTCCAGCTTCACTGGCGAAGACGTGGTCGAGCTTCAGTTGCACGGGTCGACCGCCGTCGTTCGCGCGGTGCTGGCCGAGCTGTCAAAGCAAGATGGGCTGCGCCCCGCCGAGCCCGGAGAGTTCACCCGCCGTGCGCTTGAGAACGAATGCCTTGATCTGGCGCAGGTAGAGGGGCTTTCTGACCTTCTGGACGCCGAGACCGAGGCACAGCGCAAGCAGGCCGTAGGCGTCCTCTCTGGCGCTCTGGGAGACCTCGCAGGCGCATGGCGTACCGACCTGATCCGCGCCGCTGCACTGTTGGAAGCGACGATTGATTTCGCAGATGAAGACGTGCCCGTCGACGTCTCGCCCGAGGTGAATGCGCTCTTGGACACGACGTTGGAAAGTCTTGAGCGCGAGACTGCCGGAACCCGAATTGCCGAGCGCATCCGCGAGGGGTTCGAGGTCGCTATCGTGGGCCGTCCCAATGCCGGGAAGTCCACGCTTCTGAACGCACTGGCGGGGCGTGAGGCGGCGATCACCTCGGATATTGCTGGGACCACCCGCGACGTGATCGAAGTGCATATGGAGCTTGCAGGGCTTCCTGTGACCGTGCTGGACACCGCTGGTGTACGCGACACCGACGATCAGGTTGAAGCCATCGGCGTCGCCCGTGCGCTGGAGCGTGCGAAGGCGGCGGACCTGCGGGTCTTCCTGCTGGAAGGGCCCGATGATCAGCCCGCGATGGACCCTCTGAAAGATGACCTTGTGGTGCACGGAAAGGCCGATCTTGGCACTTCTGGAGATCTGGTTGTCTCGGGGAAAACCGGGCAGGGGATGGATCTTCTGGTGCAAAGGATCTCGTCCGTTCTGGAAACTCGGGTTCAGGGCGCAGGGATCGCCACGCGTGAACGGCACCGCATCGCGATGGAGCGTGCGCTGTACTCTTTGGAAGATGCGCGAATCGAGGTACAACACGGCCCCGAACGCGCCGAATTTGCCGCAGAAGAAATCAGAACCGCCATCCGGGCTCTTGATAGTCTTGTCGGCCATGTCGATGTAGAGCATCTGCTGGACGAGATCTTTTCCAGCTTCTGTCTTGGAAAATAGCGTGTGCGTAGCGAAGGAGTGTTTCACGTGAAACATCTGGATTTCGATGTGATTGTTGTTGGGGGCGGGCACGCGGGTGCCGACGCTGCCCACGCGAGCGCGCGCATGGGCGCGAAGACGGCGCTGATCACATTGCGCAAAGAAGACTTGGGTGTGATGTCCTGTAACCCTGCCATTGGTGGGTTGGGTAAAGGACATTTGGTGCGCGAGATCGATGCGCTGGACGGCTTGATGGGCCGCGTCGCAGATCAGGCCGGCATCCAGTTTCGGCTGCTCAACCGCCGCAAAGGTCCCGCCGTACAGGGCCCGCGTGCGCAAGCAGACCGTGCGATTTATCGCAAAGCCATGTCGGCCGAGATCCTGTCGACCGAGGGTCTGACCTTGATCGAAGGCGAAACGACCGATCTGATCATGGACGGAGGTCGCGTCAGCGGCGTTGTGCTTCAGGATGGATCACAGCTGCATGCGGGTGCCGTGGTTCTGACCACAGGCACATTTCTACGCGGGATCATTCACATCGGCGACAAGCAAAGCCAAGGCGGCCGCATGGGGGATCGCCCGTCGGTCAAGCTGGCAGAGCGCATCGATTCCTTTGGGCTTCCGCTCGGCCGCCTGAAAACGGGCACCCCGCCACGCCTTAACGGGAAAACGATCAACTGGGACATTCTGGACACGCAGCCAGGCGATGATGATCCCGCGATGTTTTCCTTTATGAACAAGTCGCCCATCGCGCGGCAGATCTCTTGCGGTATCACCCATACGAACGCGCAAACCCATGACATCATTCGTGCCAATCTGGATCGCTCCGCCATGTATGGCGGGCATATCGACGGTGTTGGCCCGCGCTATTGCCCGTCGATCGAAGATAAAATCGTGCGCTTTGCGGACAAGGAAAGCCATCAGGTGTTCCTTGAACCGGAAGGTCTGGACGATGACACGGTGTATCCGAATGGGATCAGCACCTCTCTGCCAGTCGAGGTTCAGGAAAACTACGTGCGTTCGATCGTCGGACTTGAGCAGGTAGAGATCCTTCAGCCCGGCTATGCCATTGAATATGACTACGTCGATCCGCGATCCCTGACGGAAACGCTGTCTTTGCGGGATGTGCCCGGCCTGTATCTGGCCGGACAGATCAACGGCACCACCGGATACGAAGAGGCTGCGGCGCAAGGGTTGGTCGCCGGCACCAACGCAGCGCTGGCGGTACAGGGCAGGGATCCGGTGATCTTTTCGCGCTCGAACTCCTATATCGGCGTGATGATTGACGACTTGATTACACGCGGCGTGACCGAGCCCTATCGCATGTTTACCTCGCGTGCTGAGTACCGCTTGTCGCTGCGTGCGGATAATGCGGATCAACGCCTGACGCCGCTTGGGATCGAACTTGGATTGGTGAAAGATGCGCGCAAATCGGCGTTTGAAGCGAAGCGTGACGCCCTGTCGCGCGCGAAAGAACAGCTGACGTTGACTACGTACACCCCACAAGATCTTGTGGGCCTTGATCGTAATGTGCGCAAGGATGGTACTCGACGCACTGCCTACGAACTTCTCGCGTTCCCCGATATGAGCTTTGAAAAGCTGGTTCAACTGGACGCCGCATTGGATCAGATTGACGATGAAGTGAAGCTTCAGGTCGCGCGCGATGCGCTGTATGCGAACTATATCGAGCGTCAGCAGAAAGATGTCGAAGCTTTGAAGCGAGACGAGGCGCACGTGATCCCAGACGATTTCAGCTATTCTGGGCTGAGCGGCCTTTCGAACGAGCTCGCGTCGAAGCTACAAGCGGCCCGTCCGCGTACTTTGGCCCATGCCAGCCGTGTTGAAGGGATGACCCCAGCAGCCTTGACGTTGCTTTTGTCGAAGATTCGCCAGTTCGAGCGGAAGCGCACAGCATGAATCACGCCGAATTTCAGCGTCACGTCGATGTTTCACGTGAAACATTCGAGCGCCTCGAAGCCTATGTCGCCTTGATGAAGAAGTGGAATTCGGCGATTAATTTGGTTTCACCCAGTACAATCTCAGAAATCTGGACGCGCCACATTCTTGATTCGGCCCAGATATATGGACTTGAACCGGAAAGCCCCAATATATGGTGTGATCTGGGATCGGGCGGGGGGCTACCAGCTTTGGTCGTTGCGATTATGGCGAAGGATGCCAACCCCGATCTTTTGGTGACCTGCATCGAAAGCGACTTGCGCAAGGCGACCTTTCTACGGACCGTCGCGCGCGAGCTGGAATTGAATCTATCCGTTCTGTCTGAGCGAATCGAAAAAGCCGAGCCTCAGAACGCCGATGTTCTGTCAGCACGCGCATTGGCGTCTCTGGATGCGCTTTGTGGCTTTGCCGAGCGTCACTTGAAGGCCGGCGGCGTTGCCATTTTCCCCAAGGGTGAAAACTATCGTCAGGAAATCGACGAAGCCCTTGAAAACTGGTCGTTTCAGCTTGATACATATCCCAGCAAGACCCATCCAAGCGCCGTTATTCTGAAGATTAAGGAAATCTCACGTGTCTGACCCATTCCAAGTACGCGGGCCGAAGATTATTGCCATCACCAACCAAAAGGGCGGGGTTGGGAAGACAACAACAACCATCAATCTGGGTGCGGGGCTGGCCGAGGCCGGAAAGCGCGTTCTTCTGATCGATCTGGACCCTCAGGGCAACGCATCGACCGGATTGGGCGTTTCCGCCGACGACCGCGAGATGAGCACCTATGACCTTCTGCTGGAAGAAGCATCGGTGTTGGACGTCATCCAGAAAACCAGCATCGAGAATCTGCTGATTTCACCCGCGACAACTGACTTGTCCTCGGCGGATATCGAGCTGGTTTCGAATGAGAAGCGTAGCCACCTTTTGCGTGACGCATTGCGAGATGTTGCGTTAGAGCAGCTTGATCTTGACTATATCTTGATTGATTGCCCGCCGTCTTTGAACCTTCTGACGGTCAACGCGCTGGTCGCGGCCGACAGTGTTCTGATCCCGTTGCAAAGCGAATTCTTTGCGTTGGAAGGGCTGTCGCAGCTTCTTTTGACCGTACGCGAGGTGCGCCAAGCCGCAAATCCTGACCTGCGGATCGAAGGTGTTGTGTTGACCATGTATGACAGCCGCAACAACTTGTCCCGTCAGGTCGAGGCTGACGCGCGCGAGAACCTGGGCGAATTGGTGTTCACGACCATGATTCCGCGCAATGTCCGCGTCAGCGAGGCGCCCTCTTTCGCACTGCCTGTGTTGATGTATGATCCGACGTCCAAGGGAAGCCGGGCCTATCGCAACTTGGCTGCGGAACTGATCAAACGTTAATCGGAGACGAGTAATGAGCAAACCAACTAAGAATCGCGGCCTGGGCCGCGGCTTGTCGGCCCTGATGGCGGATGTGGTTGTCGAGGATTCGTCCAAGGATACATCGCCCGAACCGCGTCGCGCCGACATGATGGTTCCGATTGAGAAGATCAAACCAAACCCCGAACAGCCGCGCCGCACCTTTACGCAGGAACAGCTGGACGATCTTGCGGCCTCGGTGAAGGAAAAGGGGGTGATCCAGCCCCTAATCGTGCGTCCACGGCCCGGTGTGGAAGGTGAATACGAGATTGTCGCGGGTGAACGCCGCTGGCGCGCGTCTCAGATGGCAAAACTGCACCAATTGCCTGTCGTCATCCGGGAATATTCCGATACCGAGGCGCTGGAAGTCGCGATCATTGAGAACATTCAGCGCGCCGATCTGAACGCGATCGAAGAGGCTGCTGGTTATCGTGATCTGATGGACCGGTTTGGGCACACGCAGGAGAAGGTCTCGGAAGCTCTGGGGAAAAGCCGTTCGCATATCGCGAACCTTTTGCGCCTTCTGAACCTGCCTGACGATGTTCAGGCCTTTGTGCGCGACGGACAACTGACGGCGGGTCACGCGCGGACACTGGTCACGGCAGAGAACCCGTCGACCTTGGCGCGCGAGATCATCAACAAAGGTCTGTCGGTGCGTGCGGCCGAGAAGCTGGCGAAGGGAGGGGCCCCGCGTAAACCGCGCGCGGTAGGCCCAAAGACCGAGAAAGACGCCGACACCAAAGCGCTCGAGGCGGATCTGTCGGCGGCGACAGGCATGAAAGTTCAGATCGACCACAAAGCCGGAGGCGAGGCCGGAACGGTCACAATTCGCTATCAAAACCTCGATCAGCTGGACGATATCTGCGGAAAACTGTCCGTTTAGTCCGGCAAAAGCTCTCGCAAAATACCATTCAAAACGGGGCGGCCATTTTTGGTCGCCCTAAGTGTTTTCTGATCGACGGAAACCAGATCAAGTTCGATTAAGTCTTTGATTTTATTAATATCTAGCTGGGAATCAAACTGGGTTTTCAGGCGTTCTAGGTCGATCCCCTCAACGGTGCGAAGACCCATCAAAAGGTATTCTGTTACCTGTTCGGGCAGGGGAAGAGGTGCTCTCTCGCGCAGGTCAGCGTCCCCCAGTGCGTTCTCCAGCCATTTGCTCGGCGAGAGAGGGGTTTCCGTTCCCCACCTGTTCCCCCCAAAGGACAGCCGCCCATGTGCGCCGGGACCGATCCCGATCCAGTCTCCGCTGCGCCAATAGATCAAATTGTGCCGACTCTCTTCACCGGGACGCGCGTGGTTTGAGACTTCGTAGGCGGGCAGGCCGGCGGCTTCGGTGGCGTCCTGTGTGTGGAAGAACATGTCGACGGCCAGTTCTTCCTCGGGCAGGCCGGACAGTTTCCCCGCCTCGAACCGCGCGCCAAAGGCCGTGCCGGGTTCAATGGTCAGTTGGTAAAGCGATAGGTGATCCGGCGCGAAGCTAAGCGCGCGATCAAGTTCGGCCTGCCAGTCGGACAGGCTTTGATCCTGACGCGCATAGATCAGGTCAAAGTTCACGCGGTCGAAATGGGTGCGGGCAATGTCGAGCGCGCGCAGACCTTCGTCGACCGAATGCATCCGGCCCAGCTTGCGCAGGTCCGCGTCGTTCAGCGCCTGAAATCCCATCGAGACACGGTTTACGCCTGCGTTATGATAGCCTGCGAAATTCTGCGCCTCGATCGAGGTTGGGTTGGCCTCTAGCGTGATCTCGATGTCATTGGCGAAGGTCCACAGCTCTGCGGCCTTTTCGATGATCGCACCGACCGTCGCAGGGTCCATCAGGCTGGGGGTGCCACCGCCGAAATAGATCGAATCCAGTACACGACCGGGCGTTTCAGCCCCGTAGCGCGCCAGGTCCTTCAGATAGGCCGCCACCCATTCATCTTGGTTAATGGAGGCCGAGACATGGCTGTTGAAATCGCAATAGGGGCATTTGGCGGCGCAGAAGGGCCAGTGGACATACAGCCCAAAGCCCCCGATTTGCCAATTCTCAAGCAAAGGCGCCCTTCACCAGCTTGGCAAACGCATCGGCGCGGTGGCTCATCTGGTGCTTCTTGTCGGGGTCCATTTCGCCAAAGGTAATGTCAAAGCCTTCGGGTACGAAAATCGGGTCATAGCCAAACCCCTGATCGCCGCGCATGGGCCATGTCAGCGACCCCTCGACTTTGCCTTCGAAAACCTCGTCATGCCCATCGGGCCAGGCAAGGCACAAAGTGCAGCAAAACCGAGCCGTGCGGGGCAGGGGGGCGTTCTTTTCTTCCAGATGCGTCCAGGTTTTCTCCATCGCCATGGGGAAATCGCGCCCGTTCGGTGTTTCCGCCCAATCCGCGGTGTAAACACCCGGCGCGCCGTCCAGCGCGTCGACCATGATGCCGCTGTCATCGGACAGAGCGGGCAATCCGCTTGCTTTGGCGGCGAAATGGGCCTTGATCCGGGCGTTGCCGACGAAGGTGTCTTCGGTTTCTTCCGGTTCTTCCAAGCCCAGCGCGCCGGCTGAGGTGACGACGATGCCAAAAGGCTCTAACAAGGCGGAAATCTCGCGTAACTTGCCCGCATTGTGGGTCGCAACGACCAGTTTATCGCCGTCAAACTTCCGCATTATGCTGTCGCCTGAAGCTGTGCTGCGACCAGCTCGGACACGCCTTTGTCGGCCAGATCCATCAGCTGGTTCATTTGATCGCGGGTGAAGGTCGAACCCTCGGCCGACATCTGTACTTCGATCAGTTTAGGACCGCAAAGAACAAAGTTGCCATCCACTCCCGCTTCGCTGTCTTCCGGATAGTCCAGGTCCAGCACCGGCTGACCGGCATAGATGCCGCAAGACACGGCGGCGACCGGATCCATCAGCGGATCGGTGGTGATATCACCCGCTTTTAGCAGTTTGTTCACCGCCAGACGCAGGGCAACCCAACCGCCGGTGATCGCCGCACAGCGCGTGCCGCCATCGGCTTGGATCACGTCACAGTCGACGGTGATCTGACGCTCACCCAGGGCCACCAGATCGATGCCCGCACGCAGCGAGCGGCCGATCAGGCGCTGGATTTCAACGGTACGACCGCCTTGCTTGCCCGAGGCAGCCTCGCGACGCATGCGCGACCCGGTCGAACGGGGCAGCATGCCGTATTCTGCCGTCACCCAGCCCTTGCCAGAATTGCGCAGAAACGGGGGCACGCGGGTTTCAAGCGATGCGGTGCACAGCACATGCGTGTCGCCCACACGGATCATGCACGATCCCTCGGCGTGTTTTGTGACACCGGTCTCGATTGAAATCGGGCGCATTTGATCTAAATCTCGACCTGAGGGACGCATGGCTTCTTCCTTTGTTTCCGCTTTGAAAGCGTGATAGCCATGGGTCCGGCAAAAAGGCAAGGCTAAGCTGATGGCAGACGCTTCTGATTTGATGGAAGACATGAACGATCGCTCGCGCGAGGTCTTCCGCTGCATCGTTGAAAGCTATCTGGAAACCGGTGTACCGGTGGGCTCGCGCAGCCTGACGCGCAGCCTGACCGAGAACGTCAGCGCGGCGACCATTCGCAATGTGATGCAGGATCTAGAGTACATGGGGTTGTTGAACAGCCCGCATGTTTCGGCCGGGCGGATCCCGACCGAGCTTGGCTTGCGGATGTTCGTAGATGGGTTGTTGGAGGTGTCGGATCTGACGATGGACGATCGGCAGAAAATCGATGCAACCGTCGGAAATGAAAGCAATATCAACTCGATGATGGATCGGGTGGGCGCGGCTTTGTCCGGGATCACGGCGGGGGCCAGTCTGGTTCTGACACCCAAACACGAAGCGCCGATAAAGCATATCGAGTTCGTGTCGCTTGGCCCCGACCGCGCGCTTGCCGTGTTGGTCTTTGCGGATGGACATGTGGAAAATCGCGTGTTCGAACCGCCCGTGGGGCAAACCCCAAGTTCGATGCGGGAAGCGGCGAATTTTCTGAATGCTCTGGCCGAGGGCCGCACGATTTCCGAGCTTCAGCGGATTATCTCCACCGAAATCGTGAATCGTCGGCAAGAGCTCGACATCCTGGCGCAGGCTTTAATCGAAAGTGGCGCCGCAATATGGGAAAACGAAGGCCAGCCCTACGAGCGCCTGATCGTGCGCGGACGCTCGAATCTGCTGACCGAAGGCGGGCCCGAGGTCGATCTAGAGCGTATTCGCACCCTGTTTGACGACCTTGAGCGTAAGCGTGATATCGCCGAATTCCTTGATCTGGCCGATCAGGGCGAGGGCGTGCGCATTTTTATTGGGTCTGAGAACAAACTTTTCTCACTTTCGGGTTCCTCTTTGGTGGTTTCCCCTTATATGAACGCTGATCGAAAGATCATTGGTGCTGTGGGCGTGATTGGCCCGACGCGGCTGAACTATGGGCGGATTGTTCCGGTGGTGGACTATACCGCGCAATTGATCGGCAAAATGATCTCGGATCGAGGATAAAGGCCGAGGATAGAGGCAAAGACTATGACGGACGCGAAAACCGAACGCGCAGAGGACCTGGAGCCGGGCATCGACAAACTGATGACCGAAGAAGTGTCCATGGAAGACGAGGTGAGCCTCGAAGACGAGCTGATTGCCGCACGTGCAGAGCGTGACGAGATGAAAGATCGTTTCATGCGTGCGCTGGCGGATGCTGAAAACGCCCGTAAGCGTGGCGAACGTGACCGTCGCGAGGCTGAAAACTATGGTGGATCGAAGCTGGCCCGCGACATGCTGCCGGTATACGACAACATGAAGCGTGCCTTGGAGGCATCAAGCGAAGCTGGCGAAGCGGACAAGGCTCTGCTGGAAGGTGTCCAGCTGACCATGCGTGCGCTTCTGGGCATTTTCGACAAGCACGGCATTCATCTGCTGGCGCCGGAAGTTGGCGATAAGTTTGACCCCGAAGTGCATGAAGCGATGTTTGAAGCCCCGGTGCCCGGCACCAAAGCGGGCGACATCATTCAGGTGATGGCTGAAGGCTTCATGTTGCATGACCGCCTGCTGCGTCCGGCGCAGGTTGGCGTGTCGTCGACCCCCAAATAAGTCTCTAATTCACCACAAAACACTTAAACCGCCCTCGGATTTCCGGGGGCGTTTACGTTTCTGCAGCCAGTTCTTTCAGTTCATAAAGCAGGTTCAGCGCTTCGATCGGCTTCAGGTCGTCCGGGTGGATATCCTTCAGGGCCCTATCCAGATCGCTGGGGCCAGAGGGTGCTGCTTGAACTGGCTCGGCAACGGCGGAAAACAGCGGAAGGTCGTCAATGATGGCCTTTTGACCTGATCCTTCGCGCTCGCCTTTCTCTAGCGCCTCAAGAACCACATTTGCACGGGCGATAACGCTTTCCGGAAGGCCTGCCAGTTTGGCAACCTGCACACCATAGGACCGGTCGGCCGCGCCTTTGCGGACTTCATGCAGGAAAATCACCTCGCCTTCCCATTCTTTCACCGCAATTGTGGCGTTTTCGACCCCATCCAGCTTGTCAGACAGCTGGGTCATCTCGTGATAATGCGTGGCAAACAGCGCGCGGGATTTGTTGACGTCGTGCAGATGCTCCAGCGTCGCCCAAGCGATAGATAGGCCGTCATAGGTTGCCGTCCCGCGCCCGATTTCGTCCAGAATGACCAGCGCACGGTCGTCGGCTTGGTTCAGAATGGCCGCAGTTTCGACCATTTCGACCATGAAGGTCGACCGACCCCGCGCAAGATCGTCCGAAGCACCCACGCGGCTGAACAGTTGCGAGACCAGCCCGATATGCGCGGATATTGCCGGAACAAAGCTGCCGGCCTGTGCCAGCAGGGCAATCAGGGCGTTCTGACGCAGGAAGGTCGATTTGCCGGCCATGTTCGGGCCGGTCAGAAGCCAGACATCGGCTGCTTTTGCGCCATCGGCAAGGTCGCAGTCATTGGCCACAAACGCTTCGCCCGTTTTACGCAGCGCGGCTTCGACCACAGGGTGGCGGCCGCCTTCCACGTGAAACACACGGCTGTCATCTACCACCGGAGCGGACCAATTGTCGGAGCGCGCCAGATCCGCAAAACCGGTGGCCACGTCGATTTCGGACAGGGCGCGGGCGGTATCTGAAACCGCGCCAACCTGATCCAAGATTGCGGCCGTTAGGCTGGAATAGAGACGTTTTTCAATCTCAAGTGCCCGATTGCCCGCATTCAGGATTTTGGTCTCCATATCGCTGAGCGCCACAGTCGTGAACCGCACCGCGTTTGCTGTAGTTTGCCGGTGAATATAGGTTTCCGACAGTGGCGGGTTCAGCATCTTCTGGGCATGGGTTGCCGTGGTTTCGATGAAGTAACCCAGCACATTGTTGTGCTTCACCTTCAGCGAGCTGATGCCGGTGTGCTCGGCATATTGCGCCTGCATCGCGGCGATCACACCACGGCCTTCGTCGCGCAATTGGCGCGCTTCGTCGAGGTCTTCGTCATAGCCGGGGGCGATGAAACCTCCGTCACGGGCCAGAAGGGGCGGTTCGGCGACCAGCGCTTGATCCAGAAGGTCGACCAGATCGTCATGTCCACGCAGATTTTGCGAGGCTTCCGCCAGTTTTGCGGGCAGATCGGACTGAGACAGGCTGTCGGCCAGATCATTTGCGGCAGCAAGGCCATTGCGAATGGCGCCCAGATCGCGGGGACCTCCGCGTTCCAGTCCGAGGCGCGACAGCGCGCGGTCGATGTCGGGGACATTCCGCAAAAACTCGCGCGTACTCTCGCAAATCAGTCTCTGTTCCACCAGAAAACGTACCGCATCCAGCCGGTCGTTAATTTCTGACAGGGTGCGCGAGGGGCTGGAGATGCGACGTTCCAACAAACGCCCACCACCTGCGGTCACGGTGCGGTCTATCACTGACAGAAGCGATCCATCGCGTCCACCGGACAGGCTGTGCGTCAGTTCCAGATTGCGGCGGGTTGCGGCGTCGATCTGCATTGTGCCTTGCGCCAGCTCCTTCACCGGTGGGCGCAGAAGCGGCAATTTTCCTTTCTGGGTGATGTCCAGATATTCAACGATGGCCCCCATCGCCCCAAGTTCAGCGCGCGAGAAGCTGCCGAATGCATCAAGCGACCTAATTTTATAGAGATCCAGAAGACGTTTTTCAGCCCCGGTGCTGTCAAAGGCTGCGCGGCCCAGCTCGGTCGGGGATGCTCCTGATTCAGTCACTATTCCCGCGCAATCAGGAAAATCTGCCTCGGACAGTACCACCTCGCGCGGGGCGAGGCGGGCGAGCTCGGGGCCAAAACGTATGGGCGGGCAGGGCATTACGCGGAAGGCACCGGTCGAAATATCAACCCAGGCCAACGCCGCTTCGTCACGCACCACATTGTAGGCGGCCAAGAAGTTGTGGCGGCGTGCGTCCAGAAGACTTTCTTCCGTCAGCGTTCCGGGCGTGACCAGCCGCACCACATCGCGCTTCACAACGGATTTCGAGCCGCGCTTCTTCGCCTCGGCAGGGTTTTCCATCTGTTCACAGACGGCGACGCGGAACCCTTTGCGGATCAGCGTCAGAAGATATCCTTCGGCCGCGTGAAACGGCACGCCGCACATGGGAATATCTTCGCCCAGATGCTTTCCGCGTTTGGTCAGGGCAATGTCCAAAGCCGCGGCGGCCGCGACGGCGTCATCAAAGAACAGTTCGTAAAAATCGCCCATACGATAGAACAAAAGGGCGTCTTTATAACCTTCTTTGATCTCAAGAAACTGCGCCATCATCGGCGTGATCTTGGCTGGTTTATCGCTCACCTGCTGCCCCCCGGCGTTTTGCTTTGCGACAGACTAGAATGTCGGGCGTCGGGGTGAAAGAGGGGTCAGCTATTTTTGCGGCGCGAGACCCAGTTCCAGCTGCTTTCGCACATGTCATCCAGACCGCGTGTCGCGCTGAACCCCAGCACATCACGGGCCTTGGTTGGATCGCCATACACGCTGGCCACATCTCCCGCGCGGCGTGGGGACATTTGATAGGGAAGCTCTTTCCCAGCGGCTTTTTCATAGGCGCGGAGCATATCCAGAACGGAATACCCGGTGCCTGTGCCAAGGTTCACAGTGTGACCTTCGCCCGTTTTCAGAAGCGCATCCACCGATTGCACATGCCCGCGCGCCAGGTCCATCACATGGATATAGTCACGCACGCCGGTGCCGTCGGGCGTGTCGTAGTCGTTGCCGAAAACCGAAAGCTTCTGAAGCTCACCGGTGGCGACCTTGGCAATATAGGGCATCAGGTTGTTGGGGATGTCGTTCGGGTCTTCTCCGATCAGGCCCGTTTCATGGGCACCGGCAGGATTGAAATAGCGCAGGATTCCAAAGGCCCAGCGGTCATCGGCGGCGGCAACTTGTTCAAGCGATTGTTCGCAGACCAGCTTGGTATAGCCATAGGGGTTGTTGAAGCTGCGCGGCGCGGTTTCAGGCACGGGCAGCTGATCGGGTTGGCCATACACGGTGGCCGAGGATGAGAAGACCAGACGGAACACACCCGCCGCTTTCATCACGTTCAAAAGCGCATAAAGACCCGAGATGTTGGTGGTCAGATAGTCCAGCGGCTTTTCGGTGCTTTCGCCAACGGCCTTCAGCGCGGCGAAGTGGATAACGGCGTCAAACTTGTGTTCGGCAAACACGCGGGTCAGAAGCTCTTGGTCCAGCACATCTCCGTCCACGTGGACGACTTTTTCGCCGCTGATGACCTCGAGCCGGTCCAGCACGCCCCGATCCGCATTCGAGAAGTTATCAAGGATCACAACCTGATACCCGGCTTTGGTCAGTTCGACGAAAGTATGCGAGCCAATGAACCCTGCGCCGCCGGTCAAAAGGACTTTGTGTGCCACGTGAAGCCTCCAAATCTGTTGATCGAGATATAGGATGGATCGGGTCGAAAGGCACGTGGGAATGCCAGGGTGGTGCGGAATTGCGTTTATTGCGCTAACAAACGAATATAATTTCCAACAATTACCCAAAAACCCCCGATAAAAGACAGAATAGTAGCACAATACCGGTTGAGGCCCGGATTTTCCCCCTGTAAGGGTTTGACTTCGTAAGAAGATGACAAAGGCCCGAACCATGCCCAAAGCCAAGATCACAGATGAAGAGGCTCTTGCCTTCCATATTGACCCCACGCCGGGCAAATTCGAGGTCACGCCGTCCGTTCCAATGACCACACAGCGCGACCTTTCCCTGGCCTATTCGCCGGGTGTTGCGGTACCCTGTGAGGCAATCGCCGAGAACCCGCAGACGGCATATGACTATACCAACAAGGGTAACCTTGTGGCGGTGATTTCCAACGGGACTGCGGTTCTGGGTCTGGGCAATCTGGGCGCACTGGCGTCAAAGCCGGTGATGGAAGGCAAGGCCGTTCTGTTCAAGCGCTTTGCCGACGTGAACTCGATCGATATCGAGCTGGATACTGAAGATCCCGAAGCCTTCATCAACGCGGTCAAGCTGATGGGACCGACCTTTGGCGGCATCAACCTTGAAGACATCAAGGCGCCCGAATGTTTCATCATCGAACAGCGTCTGAAGGAAGAGATGGATATCCCGGTCTTCCACGACGACCAGCACGGCACCGCAGTGATCTGCGCGGCGGGCCTTCTGAACGCGCTGCATCTGTCGGGCAAGAAGATCGAGGATTGCCGCATCGTGCTGAACGGTGCGGGCGCGGCGGGCATTGCCTGTATCGAGCTGATCAAGTCGATGGGCGCAAAGCATGACAACTGCATCGTCTGTGACACCAAGGGCGTGATTTATCAGGGCCGTACCGATGGTATGAACCAGTGGAAATCGGCCCACGCTGCCAACACCGAACTCCGTACGCTGGAAGAGGCGATGGACGGAGCCGACGTGTTCCTTGGCGTGTCCGTCAAAGGCGCGGTGACGCAAGACATGGTTGCCTCGATGGCCGACAATCCGGTGATTTTCGCCATGGCGAACCCCGATCCGGAAATCACGCCGGAAGAAGCCCACGAAGTGCGCAATGACGCGATCGTTGCGACTGGTCGTTCGGATTACCCGAACCAGGTGAACAACGTGCTGGGCTTCCCGTATCTGTTCCGCGGTGCATTGGACATCAACGCACGCGCCATCAATGACGAGATGAAGATCGCTTGTGCGCAGGCACTGGCCGAACTCGCCCGCGAAGACGTGCCAGACGAAGTGGCCATGGCTTACGGCAAGAAGCTGACCTTTGGCCGCGACTATATCATTCCAACACCCTTTGATCCGCGCCTGATCCACGTGATCCCGCCAGCGGTTGCGCGGGCCGGGATGGACACAGGCGTCGCGCGTCGCCCGATCATCGACATGGACGGGTACGAGCAAAGCCTGAAGGCGCGGATGGATCCGACGGCCTCGATCCTGCGCGGCATCACTGCACGGGCGCGTAAGAACCAGGCAACGATGATCTTTGCCGAGGGCGACAACTCGCAAGTGCTGCGTGCTGCTGTTCAGTATCAACGCAATGGCTATGGTCAGGCGCTGGTTGTTGGGCGCGAAGAAGATGTGAAAGCCAAGCTGACCGCCGATGGTTTGGGCGACGCCGTGCGCGAGCTGCGGATTGTGAACGCCGCGAATACCGAGCACTTGGAGACCTATAAGGATTTCCTGTACGAGCGCCTTCAGCGTCAGGGCTTCGACCGCCACGATATCCACCGTCTGGCCGCGCGCGACCGCCACGTCTTCGCGTCGCTTATGCTGGCGCATGGGCATGGCGACGGCCTGATCACGGGCGCGACCCGGAAGTCGGCCTATGTTCTGGATCGCATCAATCACGTGTTTGACGCCCGCGCTTCGGATGGTGCCGTGGGTGTGACGGCCGTTCTGCACAAAGGCCGCATCGTTCTGATTGCGGATACCTTGGTACATGAATGGCCCGAAACCGAAGATCTGGCAAATATCGCTGAACGTGCTGCCGCCGTAGCCCGTGGTCTGGGGCTCGAGCCGCGCGTGGCCTTCGTCAGCTTCTCGACCTTCGGCTATCCGGTCTCGGAGCGCGCGTCGAAACTGCATGAAGCACCGACCATTCTGGAAGCGCGCGGCGTAGACTTCGAGTTTGAAGGCGAAATGACCGCAGATGTTGCCCTGAATTCTGACGTGATGGCACAGTATCCGTTCTGCCGCCTGTCTGGCCCAGCCAACATTCTGGTGGTTCCGGCCCGTCACTCGGCGTCGATCTCGGTGAAGATGATGCAGGAACTGGCCGGCGCCACGGTCATCGGTCCGATCCTGTCGGGCATCGATCAGCCGATCCAGATTTGTTCGACCAACTCGACCTCGAACGACATTCTGAACATGGCGATGCTGGCCGCGACCCGATTGGGAAAGCGCTAATTCAGCCAAGTTAGAGACGTTTTCGGCCCGCGGAACATCCCGCGGGCCGTTTTCTTCTGTGCAGGGTTGAACAGGTCTGACGCGTATTGCGCTGAATTGTTTGCTGACCTGAGGTTGTTATCTTTTCTGGTGAAGATAGGAGGCTCTGATGGGTCAGCTTGTGGATGGCGTCTGGCACGACGTTTGGTACGACACCAAGAAAACCGGCGGTAAATTCAGACGCGAAGACGCACGCTTTCGCAATTGGGTCACCGCGGATGGTGCCGCCGGCCCGACGGGCGATGCTGGCTTCAAGGCCGAGGCCGGGCGCTATCATCTTTATGTATCGCTCGCTTGCCCCTGGGCGCACCGCACCCTGATCTTTCGCAAGCTGAAGGGGCTTGAGGATCTGATTGGTGTAACTGCGGTGCATCCGCATATGTTGTCGAATGGGTGGGAGTTTGATCCCGCCGACCCCGACCCGCTGTTCGGGCACAGTTTCATGCATCAGGTTTATACGACCGACAAGGCCGATTACTCGGGCCGGGTGACGGTGCCGGTTCTGTGGGACAAAGCGCAAAAACGGATTGCCAGCAATGAAAGCTCGGAAATCATCCGGATGTTCAACTCGGCCTTTGATGGGCTGACCGGAAACACGCTGGATTTCTATCCCGAAGCGCTGCGGGGCCAGATCGACGCGATCAACGATGACGTTTATCGAAACATCAATAATGGTGTCTATCGCTGCGGGTTTGCCACCACGCAAGAGGCGTATGAACAGGCCTTCGACGCGCTGTTCGAGGCCCTGGACCGGGTGGAAACCATCCTATCCGAAAGCCGCTATCTGGTCGGCGATCAACTGACCGAGGCCGACTGGCGTCTGTTCACCACGCTAATCCGGTTCGATGCGGTCTATCACGGGCATTTCAAAACAAACCTGAAACGGATTGAGGATTACCCGAATATCTCGAACTATCTGCGTGAGCTGTATCAACATCCCGGCGTGGCCGGGACGGTGAGCATGGAGCACATCAAATCCCACTACTATTACTCGCACGAGACGATCAATCCGACGCGCGTGGTACCCAAAGGTCCGGCGCTGGACTTTGATCGCCCCCATGACCGGGATCGCTTCTGACCCGGTTTGACTTGTTTCACGGGACGGCCCTAGGGTTGCCCATGGGATATGCAGTGGATCATCTGCGCGGAAAGCATCCGCTTTGGCAAAGCTTCTGGGTCAACGGGGTTGGGGTCCGGCTGTTGGCCTATGCCTTGATCTTGATGGTTTTGCGCGACGCTCCGATTGCGCTTTGGGTGGCCGTGGTTCTGGCTGGTGCCGATGCATTGTGCTTGTTGTGGCAAGCTGTCGGATATTTCCGTGCGGCGGATCTGCGCGTGCGCGATACCGGGTCGATGCTGCCCACGTGGGGTGGGATGATTGCCCTGATTATCGCGGTGTTTGTCGTGGTGTCGCAATGGTGGGCCTTGGGGTTGGCGACGCGTCCAGTTGATGACGGACCCAGCTTCGCCGAACGTAAGGCGCAAGAGCGGCAGGCGCAGTATCAAATTATTCGCCAGCCTGATGGCAGCCTTCTGTTTCAGGGGCAAATTGTTCTGGGTGCGACCAAGGCGCTGGGACGGGAATTGACACAAGGCCCTGCCCCTAATCGCATTACCCTCAGCAGCGAAGGCGGCAATGTGTTCGAAGCGCGCGGCCTTGCCAAATTGATCACGACGCATGGCCTTCAGACCCAAGTGGACGATGCGTGCAGCTCGGCTTGTACATTGATGTTCATCGCCGGTAGCCAGCGGCAACTTGGACCAGACGCACGTCTGGGGTTTCACAGCTACTCGCTGGAAGACGCGCAGCGGTTGCCGGGGTTTGATATCGAAGCCGAGCAAGCGCGGGATCGGGAGTTTATGCAGGGGCAGGGTGTGTCAGTGGAGTTTATCGCGCGTGTGTACGACACCCCATCCAGCGACATCTGGTTCCCAGAACACGTGTTATTGCGCCAATCTGGCGTCGTGACGCTGACCCCCTAAAACAGAAAACCCCGCCACAAGGACGGGGTTTTCAGGTGATTTAGAGACGTATCAAAAGCGTTTCAGGTTTGGCCTGAGTAGGAGGAAGCTGAAACGCTGTGCCAGATATCTGCATCGCGGGCGTTTCGGGACGAACTTGTGTTTCAAGTTCATCCCAAAACGCTTTAGTCGATGATCGCGTTCAGCGTGGCCGAGGGGCGCATCACTTTGGCTTTCAGTTCGACCGACGGGCGGAAGTAGCCGCCGATATCAGCCGCCGGACCCTGAACTGCTGCCAGCTCGGCCAGAATGGCTTCTTCGCCATCCGCCAGCGCCTTGGCAACCGGAGCGAACTCGGCTGCCAGATCAGCATCGTCCGACTGAGCGGCCAGAGCGTCGGCCCAGTAGCGGGCGAACCAATAGTGGCTGTCGCGGTTATCCGGCTGACCAACTTTCCGCGACGGCGAGTTGTTGTTGTCCAGAATGCCTTGGGTCGCGGCTTCGGCAGCGGCACCCAGAACGCCCGCTTTGGCATTGCCTTTAACGTCCGCCAGGAAGTTCAGGCTTTCACCCAAGGCACAGAACTCGCCCATCGAGTCCCAACGCAGGTGGTTTTCTTCGACCAGCTGCTGAACGTGTTTCGGAGCCGAACCACCAGCGCCGGTTTCAAACAGACCGCCACCTTTCATCAGCTTCACGATCGACAGCATCTTGGCCGAGGTGCCCAGCTCCAGGATCGGGAACAGGTCGGTCAGATAGTCACGCAGCACGTTGCCGGTGATGGCGATGCTATCGTTGCCAGCCGTGATGGTTTTCAGCGACTGAGCCGTTGCTTCGCGCGGGGCCATGATCTGGAACAGGTCGGCTTTGCCAGCAGCTTCCAATGCGGGCGTTACGTATTTGATCAGCTCGGCATCGTGGCCACGGTTTGCATCCAGCCAGAAGATCGCTTCCGAACCGGTCAGGCGCTGACGGTCAAGGGCCAGCTCGATCCAGTTTTCGATCGGGGCTTTCTTCACGGTGCACGAACGCCAGATGTCACCGGCCTCGACGTCGTGGCTGTGCAGCGTGTCGCCATTGGCGGTCACGATGCGGATGGTGCCGTCTGCAGGGGCTTCAAACGTGGTCGGGTGCGAGCCGTACTCTTCCGCTTTCTGTGCCATCAGGCCAACGTTTGCGACCGAGCCCGCAGTGGTCACGTCCAGCGCGCCGTTGGCTTTGAAGAAGTTGATGGTTTCGTCATAGACGGTGGCATAGCAGCGGTCGGGGATCACGCAGTTGGTGTCGCCTTTGTTGCCAGCCTCATCCCAGCCTTTACCGCCAGCGCGGATCACGGCGGGCATCGAAGCGTCGATGATCACGTCCGACGGCACGTGCAGGTTGGTGATGCCTTTGTCCGAGTCGACCATGTACATCGACGGACGGTCCAGCGCGACGATTTCCGCTTTGATCTCGTCTGCGTTGTCCAAGCTGTTGATGGCGTCCAGAACCGCACCCAGACCCGAGTTCGGCGAACCGCCGGCAGCAGCAATCGCGGCACCGTGCTTGTCCCAAACCGGACCCAGCCATGCTTTGACAGCGTGGCCGAAGATGATCGGGTCCGACACTTTCATCATGGTCGCTTTCATGTGAAGCGAGAACATGGTGCCGTCTTTCTTGGTGTCTTCGATGGCCTCGGCCAGGAACGCACCCAAGGCTTTTGCCGACATGAAGGTCGCATCCGCGATGGTGCCTTCTTCCAGCGACCAGCCGTCTTTCAGAACGGTGGTCGAACCGTCTTTACCGACAAACTCGATCTTCGCGTCACCTGCCTGAGCGGCGGTGATGGTGGCCGATACTTCGTTGGCGTAGAAGTCGTTGCCCGGCATCGACGACACTTTGGTCTTCGAGGACGATTCCCAAGCACCCATCGAATGCGGGTTGTTCTGGGCAAAGTTCTTAACGGCGCGGGCCGAACGACGGTCCGAGTTGCCTTCGCGCAGAACCGGGTTCACAGCCGAACCTTTGATGCCGTCATAACGGGCGCGGATGGCTTTTTCGTCGTCGGTCTGCGGATCTTCCGGGTAGGACGGGATGTTGTAACCCTGACCTTGCAGTTCTTCGATGGCGGCAACCAGCTGCGGGACCGAGGCCGAGATGTTCGGCAGCTTGATCACGTTCGCGCCGGGGGTCTTCACCAGCTCGCCCAGCGCGGCCAGATCGTCCGACTGACGCTGATCGTCGGTCAGGTTTTCCGGGAAGGTCGCGATGATGCGGCCGGCCAGCGAAATGTCCGGCGTGCCAACGGTGATTCCCGCGGTGGAAACGAACTTGCGGATGATCGGAAGGAACGAGGCCGAGGCTAGCTCGGGCGCTTCGTCTACAATTGTATACAGAATGTCTGCTTGCGATTTATCGGTCATTTTAGAGCACCTCTTTTTTCGCGGAAAGGTTCGCCAACGGACCAAGGTCCAGAAGGTCGATAGGTGAGATTTCCCCTTTCCCTTACACAAAACCCGTGAAGAAAAAAAGGGCGGAGCGCTAACAGCCCCAAGAAAAAGGGTCGCAGCCCAAGCCGCGACCCCAACGAGTGGTCAAAGTCGATCCATGATGGCCTCGGCGATGGACATCGTGTTGCCGGTGCCGCCAAGGTCAGGCGTGACCCGATCTTTGGCCTGCACGGTTTCGATCACCGCTTTCTTCAGGCGCTGGGCGTCTTCGGGTTTGCCCACATGCTCCAACATCAGGCCCGCGGCCATCAGGAACGCGCAGGGGTTGGCTTTCTGTTGGCCCGCAATGTCGGGGGCCGATCCGTGCACGGCCTCAAAAATCGCGGCGTCTTTGCCGATATTGGCGCCCGGGGCCAGACCCAGACCGCCGACCAGACCGGCGGCCAGATCGGACAGGATGTCGCCAAACAGGTTGGTGGTGACGATCACGTCAAAGCTGTCGGGGTACATTACCATCTGCATGGCGCAGGCATCGACGATGCGTTCGTCGAAATCGACGCGGCCTTCATATTCTTGGGCGATCTTGCGGGCTTCTTCCAGAAACATGCCGGACAGCAGCTTCAGGATGTTGGCCTTGTGGACAATCGTGACCTTCTTGCGCCCGTTCGCCAGTGCATATTCGAACGCGGCGCGGGTGATGCGCTGGGCGCCTTCCTTGGTGTTATATCTGGTCGAGAACACCTTCCCCTCGGGGTCGCCATTGTGCTCCATGTACCCTTCGTCCGAGATGTAATACCCCTCAAGGTTCTCGCGGAAGATCACCATGTCGACGTTGTCAAAACGCCCCTCCAGCTTGATCGTCTTGGTCGGGCGGACGTTGGCATACAGGTTGAACGCCTGGCGCAGTTGCAGGTTGATCGACTTGAACCCACCGCCAACGGGCGTGGTCAGCGGACCCTTCAGCGCCAGTTTGGTTTTGCGGATGCTGTCCAGCGTGGCTTCGGGCAGGGGGGTGCCCTCGGATTCAAATGCGGTCATCCCGGCCTGCTGCACGTCCCATTCAAACGGGCTGCCCATCTTATCAAGAATAGCGGTGACGGCTTCGGTGATTTCGGGGCCAATCCCATCGCCGGGGATCAAGGTGGCTTGGATCTTTGTCATGGTCATCTCCATGGTGGTGCGCGCGTTTGCGTCTGATATATACGGTATACAATGGAATACAATAGCGAAGTGACATTCAAAAGGGTGAATAAAACAAGGCGTTTCCCCGTCATGCTACGCACGACTTGCGCCTGCGGGCAAGCACGCTAACGTGGACAGGCAAGGAGGCGCCGCGTGACCCTATTCAACCTCGGATCCATCAACATTGATAACTTCTATCGCGTGCCGCACATGCCCGCGCCGGGCGAAACCTTGGCAGCGAACGAGCATTCCGTTGGTTTGGGCGGCAAGGGCGCCAATCAATCAGTCGCAAGCGCGCGTGCCGGGGTTCGGGTGTGTCATATCGGGGCGGTTGGGCCGGAAGGTGAATGGTGTGTCGAGGTGCTGACGCAGGCCGGGGTCGACACGCGCCACATCGCGCGGTCGAAAGTGGCAACGGGCCACGCCAACATCCTAATTGATCCCGAGGGTGAGAACCAAATCATTCTCTATCCTGGCGCAAACCGTGCGTTTTCGCAGGATCATGTGGCAAGGGCTTTGTCAGACGCGGGACCGGGGGACACGCTGATTTTGCAGAATGAAACCGCCCTGACGGTCGAGGCCGCAACGCTGGCCAAGTCGAAAGGTCTGCGCGTCATCTACTCTGCCGCGCCCTTTGTGGCCGAGGATGCAAAGGCGATGCTGCCCGTGACGGATATGCTGGTGTTGAACGAGGTCGAGGCGCAGCAACTGACCGGCGCGCTGGGCGTGGGGCTGGCGGATCTTCCGGTGCCCGTGGTGCTGATCACCAAAGGGGCGGATGGAGCGGTCTGGATCGAGAATGGTGTGGAGACCGCACAAGTTCCGGCTTTCCCGGTGACGCCGGTTGATACGACTGGCGCGGGGGATTGCTTTATCGGTTATGTCGCCGCGGGGTTGGATCAGGGGATGTCACGCGAAGAAGCCATGCGGCTTGGGGCGGCGGCGTCCGCCATCAAAGTCACGCGCTTTGGTACCGCAGACGCGATCCCGTCGCGGGACGAAGTAGACCGCTTTCTACAAGGTTAGAGACTTCTACCCTTTCAAAAGCTGCCCCAGACGCATCGCGATCGACACATCTCCGGACACTTTGATCTTGCCCATCATGAAGGCGGTCATTGGGTTCAAATCGCCCTTCATCAGCTTCTGCAAATTGGCGTGCGACATTGAGATCGTGCAGTCCGTATCTGCATCCTCGCGCGATACTGCCCCGTCTTGCAAAACAATCACGCCATCCTCGCCGCAATCCAGCTTCAGGCTTTCATCAAATGGTACCTTGGTCAGGCCGCGTTCGATCTTTTCGACGATGGGGGTCAGGGGCATGGGGGTCCTCATGTAAAAACGCCCTCGTGTGATACGAGGGCGCTTCAATTTGGTCCACAGTGACGTGGCGCGAGTTTACTTGACGCGTTTGTTGCGCATCGCGATCAGTTTCAGACGCAGCGCGTTCAGCTGGATGAAGCCAGCGGCGTCGGTCTGGTCGTAAGCGCCCATGTCCTCTTCGAAGGTCACGTGCTCTTCCGAGTACAGCGAGTGATCCGACCAACGGCCAACCACACGGGCCAGACCTTTGTACAGCTTCATGCGGACGGTGCCGGTCACGTGCTCTTGGCTCAGGTCGATGGCTGCTTGAAGCATCTCGCGCTCGGGCGAGAACCAATAGCCGTTGTACAGAAGCTCGGCGTATTTCGGCATCAGCTCGTCTTTCAGGTGCATCGCGCCGCGGTCCATGGTGATCGACTCGATACCGCGGTGGGCGTCCAACAGGATGGTGCCGCCGGGGGTCTCGTAGATGCCGCGCGACTTCATGCCAACATAACGGCCTTCCACCAGATCCAGACGGCCAATGCCGTGCTTGCGACCGTATTCATTCAGCTTGGTCAGGATGGTTGCAGGCGACATCTTTTCGCCGTTGATGGCAATGGGATCACCTTTTTCGAACTCGATCTCGATATATTCGGGTGTGTCCGGCGCATCTTCCGGGTGCACGGTGCGCTGATAGACGTAATCCGGTGCGTCCTCGGCCGGGTCTTCCAGAACTTTGCCTTCCGACGAGGTGTGCAGCAGGTTTGCGTCGACCGAGAACGGCGCCTCGCCGCGCTTGTCCTTGGCAATCGGAATCTGGTTCTGCTCGGCGAATTCCAGCAGCTTGGTACGCGAGCCAAGATCCCATTCACGCCACGGGGCGATCACGACGATCTCGGGGTTTAGCGCGTAAGCCGCCAGTTCGAAACGCACCTGGTCGTTGCCTTTGCCGGTCGCGCCGTGGCTGACGGCATCCGCGCCGTGCTCGGCAGCGATTTCCACCAGACGCTTCGAGATCAGCGGGCGCGCGATCGAAGTGCCCAGCAGGTACAGGCCTTCATACTGCGCGTTGGCACGGAACATCGGGAAGACGTAATCACGGACGAATTCTTCGCGCAGGTCTTCGATGTGGATGTTTTCAGGCTTGATGCCCAGCATTTCGGCTTTCTTGCGTGCGGGCTCCAGTTCTTCGCCCTGACCAAGGTCAGCGGTGAAGGTGATCACTTCGCAGCCATACTCGGTCTGCAGCCATTTCAGGATGATCGAGGTATCAAGGCCACCGGAATAGGCCAGAACAACTTTCTTAGGTGCCTTCTGCGGTGCAGTATTGGTCGAAATCATCGGTTTCCCTTTCACGAGCGTATCGCGCGGCGCTTATATGTTTTTAAGGGAAAGAGCAAGGATCACAGGGCGTGTTCTGCACGGAAAAGGGCGGCCCATCGGACCGCCCTTGGTAATTTTCGCGCTGTGGCGGAACGGATCAGAGCCCGAGGTTGCCGTGCAGCTCTTCCATCGCGGCTTCGTCCTCGGAAATGTCACGGCCATCGGTCAGCACAAGAAGCGAGTCGTGTTGCGCAGCGGCGGCAGCTTCGGCAGCTTCAGCTTCTTCAGCTTCGAGGCGTGCGAGTTCTTCCTCATAGGCTTTGGCGACCTCAAGATCGGCCTCTGCGGCTGCCAGATCGGTTTCGGTCTGCGCGATCTGGTCGTCCTTTGCGGTCAGTTCGCCTTCCAGTTCAGCAACGCGTGCGGCTTCGTCCTCGGTCAGCTCGGTTTTTTCGTTGAGCGCATCAAGCTCTTCTTGGAGTGCGGTTTTCTCGCCGTTCAGGGTGCTCAGATCGCCGTTCAGACCGTCGACCGCGGCCTGCGCTTCGGCCTCGGTGACACCGGGATCAGTTTCCTTATGGGCCTCAACTGCTGCGGCTGCGGCGGCGGCAGTCCCTTCCGCTTCGTCAGCGGCAACCGTTGCATCGCGATAGGCGGCCGCTTTGCCGACGCGGCTGTTTTCATTGGCGACTTCCAAAGCGCGCGCGCTGGCATTCGAGGCATTCGCCCCTTTTAGCGTGCTGCGAACCGCGCCGTTGCCGTTCGACGCTTTGCTTCCACCTTGCGACTTGGATCCACCTTTCTCTTTGCCGCCGCCTTTTTCTTTGTCTTTGCCTTTGGCAAGAGCAGGTTCGGCAGACACAAGCATGATCGAAGTGCTTGCGACGGGGACAGCAAGGGTGGTGACCAGTGCGGTCATGACGGCTTTGGTGAGGTTCTTCATTTACACGCTCTCCGTGAGTGCTGGGTGTGTTAACCAGTTCTGATTGACGAAACGCTAGTTTGCCAGACAATTCTGACAAGTATTTTGTTCAAATACGCACACAATGAGCGACATTCTGTCATCACTGTTTCCAAACCGACACAACTTCCGCGTGCCCCCTCGCGGGTTGGACTTGCCAAGGCATACGTCTTGATGGAGAGATCACGCATGAGCGATTTTTTGAAAAGAGCCCGCGTCGCCGAACAGCAAATGCGCGCGTTGTTCCCTGCAACACCCTTGCAGCGCAATGACCATCTGTCTGCGATGTATGGCGCCGATATCTGGTTGAAACGCGAAGACCTCAGCCCGGTTCGCAGCTACAAAATCCGTGGTGCATTGAATGCGATGGGCAAGGCCTTGGCTGCGGATCCGTCGCAGGATCTGTTTGTCTGCGCATCCGCAGGCAATCACGCGCAGGGTGTGGCCTTTACCAGCCGCCACTTCGGCGTTCGGGGTGTGATTTTCATGCCGGTGACGACACCTCAGCAGAAAATCGAGAAAACCCGCATCTTCGGCGGGGACAACATCGAGATCCGCTTGGTTGGGGATTATTTCGACGACACGCTGAAAGCCGCGCAAGACTACTGCGCTGCCGAGGGCGGCCATTTCCTGTCGCCTTTTGACGATACGGATGTGATCGAAGGTCAGGCCAGCGTCGCCGCCGAGATCGTGTCGCAGCTTGGCCGTGCGCCGGATCTGGTCATTTTGCCTGTTGGCGGCGGCGGGCTGTCATCAGGGGTTACCAAGTATCTGAGCGAAACTGCGCCGGAAACCTCTTTGCGTTATGTCGAACCCGCAGGGGGCGCCAGCCTGCGTGCCGCGCTGGAGGCCGGGCAGCCGGTCACACTGGACTATGTGGACAACTTCGTCGATGGCGCCGCGGTCGCGCGGATTGGCGCGATGACGTTCGAGGTGCTGAAATCAGTCGATCCGGCGCATGTTCTGACTGTGCCCGAGGATCGGATTTGCCTGACCATCTTGGACATGCTGAACGTCGAAGGGGTCGTGCTGGAACCCGCCGGCGCGATGTCGATCGACGCGCTGAAAGACCTGAGGGATGACATTCAGGGCAAGACCGTGATCTGTGTCACCTCGGGCGGGAACTTCGATTTCGAACGTCTTCCCGATGTCAAAGAACGCGGTCAGCGTTTTGCCGGGCTGAAGAAATATTTCCTGCTTCGCCTGCCGCAACGTCCCGGCGCGCTGAAAGATTTCCTTCAGATCCTCGGTCCGGACGACAATATTGCCCGGTTCGAATACATGAAGAAAAGCGCGCGCAACTTTGGGTCAGTTTTGTTGGGCATCGAAACCAGCCGACCCGAGAACTTCGACCTGCTTGAGCAGCGGTTGGAAGAACACGGCTTTGCCTTCTCGGACATCACGGATGACGAAACCATCGCCGAGTTTGTAGTCTAGCACTGCGCCAGAAACTCGGCCTTGGACTGATCATAGGTGGTGAATACCGGATCGAGCTGGATCTGGTGGGCCTGACCGTTTGCGGCGGCTTGCTCATTCTGACCGCATATCTCAGACAAGTTTTGAAACCCCAAATTCAGTGCCGAGCCTTTCAGGAAGTGCATGTCCTGTTCATACTGTGCGGGATTCGGGCTGGATTTCAGGCGGGCAATCACCTCGTCCACCTCTTCCAAAAAGATCTCGGCGACCTCGCCAAAATCTTCTTCCCCGATTTCGTCTTTCAGTTCGTTTACGCGACCCCAGTTGATCATGGGCGCCTCCTGCTTGTCCGGGGCCATTTTCCAAAATAGGGGTTAAAATACTGTTATAAATACAGATAGTGTTGAATTTTAGCTTTAAAGACCTGTTAAAGCGCTTGCCCTAGTGATGATCAGTATGTCGTTTATTTGATGAGTCTTGGGGCAATCTTGAGTATAGCTAATCCACATAAACTCGAAGCGAACAGCACCAGTGCTGCGCAAAAAGACGGGCGCAGGCCTGAGGCGATTCAACATATTCTGCTTGTTGATGACAGCCGCGCCCAACGCAGCTTGATGTCACGATCACTGGTGAAACAGGGCTATCAAGTGACCGAAGCAGGATCGGGGATTGAAGCGCTTAAACTGTTTGGTACGCAGGAATTCGACTTGATCCTTAGCGACTGGATGATGCCAGGTATGGACGGGCTGGAGCTGTGCCAAGCCATCCGGGCACAGAATGCGAAGGGCTATGTCTATTTCATCCTGCTGACGTCGAAATCGGACAAAGGCGCGGTTGCGCGGGGTCTGGATGTTGGCGCAGATGATTTTCTGGCCAAGCCCTTTAACCCGGACGAACTGCGTGCACGGATCGCGGCGGGTGGGCGTATTCTGTCGATGGAGCGGGAGCTTCAGGAAACCAACCGGCTGGTGTCCTCGGCGCTGGCAGAGCTGAAGACGCTCTATGATTCGCTGGATCGCGACTTGGTCGAGGCGCGGAAGATGCAGCAGTCCTTGGTGCGTGAATCCTTCCGCGACTGGGGCCGGGCAGAAGTGTCCGTGCTGTTGAAGCCCTGCGGGCATGTGGGCGGCGATCTGGTCGGGTTTTTTGATGCCGGAAAGGACCACATCGCGTTCTATTCGATTGACGTGTCGGGGCACGGGATCGCCTCGGCGCTGCTGACCGCGCGGTTGGCGTCATACCTGTCAGAAGGGTCCCCCACGCATAACATCGCATTGATCGAGTGTGAGGACGGCAATCACCACCGGCAACCGCCCGAGATGGTCGCGGCTCAGCTCAACACACTCTTAACCAAGGACATGTTGTCCGAGCACTATTTCACCATGCTGTTTGGCTATCTTAACATGACGACCGGCCATGTGGAGTTTACCCAATGCGGGCACCCGAATGCGGTGGTCCTGAACCGATCTGGTCGGGCGCAGTTTATAGGAGAGGGCGGGATGCCGATTGGCCTGATCCCGGGCGCAGAATTCGAAAGCCAAACCTTGCTGCTGCAACCCGGAGAACGGCTGATTTTCTATTCGGACGGCTTTACGGAATGTGAAAATACGCAGAAAGAACAGGTTGAAGAACAAGGGTTTGGCGAAATCATTGAAAAGAATAGCGGCCTGACCAACGAGATGTTGTTCGACGCGATGGTCTGGGATTTGGACTGTTTTGCAGGCGGACAGGAATTTGGCGATGATCTGTCCTGTGTGATGGTGACCTACAAGTCGCCTACGTAGGTCTGAACAAAATGCCTGTCACCCGGGCTGTGCAGGATCTTTGCCGCAGTGCGCGCGGTGCTCCAGATTGCATCATGGTCCGCCTCAATTGGTGCGCAGATTTGCCGAACGGGCACCGCCAGATAAATGTGACAGATCTTTTCGGCCCACAGGTCATATTCCGGCATGAAGGTGAACCGCCGATACGTGCCCAGTCGCATCGGATTGCGAATGGACCAGCCCGTCTCTTCCATCACTTCACGATGCAGGGCGGCAATCGGGCTTTCCCCCGCATCAATGCCGCCGCCCGGCAGCTGGTATTCGTCGAACGCCCCGCCCTGATGTGTCAGCAGCAGATCCCGCCCGTGCAGAAGGATCGCATAGGCGCCCGGCCGCGGGGTGTAGGCCCGATTTCTCTGCTTAGGAGCGCCAAATCTTCGGATCATCCCTTTTCCATCCGGTTGCTGCCACCATATAGACGCGGTATGCCAAGCTGAACGCCGATAGGAAACCCCAATGACCCTTGGATCTCAAATCGCATGGGATGACACCATTCTGCCATTCCAACTGGACAACAGCGACATCCGTGGTCGCCTTCTGCGCCTTGACGGAACGCTGGACACGATCCTGTCCCAACACAATTACCCCCCCGCGATCGAAGCGCTGGTGGCCGAAGCCGCCATGCTGACCGCGATGATCGGGCAGACCATCAAGCAAAGCTGGAAACTGTCGCTGCAGATCCGCGGCGATGGACCTGCGCGCCTGATCGCGACTGATTACTACGCGCCGAAAGTAGCAGGCGAGCCCGCCGAAATCCGCGCCTATGCCAGCTATGACGACGAGCGTCTGGACCCCACCGGGCCCAGCTTCCCACAGATCGGCAAAGGTATCTTCGCGATCCTGATCCAGCAGAAGGAAGGCAAGCAGCCCTATAAGGGTATGACGCCGCTGGTGGGTAATTCGCTGTCTGACTGTGCGCAGGCTTACTTCGCGCAATCCGAGCAGCTGCCAACCCGCTTTCACCTGACCTTTGGCAAATCGGTCTGGGGCGGTGGTCAGGAAGGCTGGCGTGCGGGCGGTGTGATGCTGCAACACATGCCAAAGTCCTCGCCGCACGTGACGGGCGAAGGTGGGTCGGGCGAAGCTGGGCTTCTGGCGCCCAGCGACCTGCTGACCGACGAAGACAGCGAAAACTGGAGCCGCGCCAACATCCTGCTGGATTCGGTGGAAGAGCTGGAGCTTGTCGGCCCCTCGGTTCAGCCGACCGAGCTGTTGGTGCGCCTCTTCCACGAAGAAGCGCCGCGCGTCTATGATCCACAGCCCGTCACTTTCGGTTGTCCCTGTTCTGAACAGCGCGTGCGTGACAGCCTGTCGATCTATTCGGAACGAGACATCGGCCACATGACCGATGAAGACGGACGCGTGACCGCGGATTGCCAGTTTTGCGGTGCGCATTACGATCTGGATCCGGCCACCGTTGGCAAGGATGCGAAGGGCGTGGATGGTGACAGCGCCTGATCAAATCGCGCGCCTTCGGGCTGCCCTGTCCCTGTCAGGGACGGGAAGCTCGGACTTTGATCTGTCGCCCGGCGTGCAATCTCTTGCCGGGCGGAAACTGCGCCCGGCGGGTGTGCTGATGCCCTTTGTCGAAACCCGAACGGGGTTGGATTTGGTGTTGACCAAACGGTCCTCGGCCTTGAAGCACCACCCCGGTCAGATCGCCTTTCCAGGCGGAAAACGGGACGAAATAGACACTGATATCCGCGCCACCGCCCTGCGTGAGGCGCATGAGGAAATCGGCCTGAACCCGACCCATGTCGAAGTTCTGGGCCAATTGCCCGAGCACGAGACCGTCACCGGCTTCACGGTGACTCCGGTCTTGGGCTTGGTGACCACTGAATTCACTCCAATCGTTGAACCCGGCGAGGTCGAAGAAGCATTCCGTGTGCCCTTTGACCATGTCGCTGACCTTGCGAAGTTCAGCAGGCAGGGGCGGTTTTGGCAGGGCCAAATGCGCTGGTATGAAACCGTGCCGCTTGGCCCATATTACATCTGGGGCGCGACCGCGCGGATGCTGCGTGGGCTGGCTGAAAGGCTGGCACAATGACGCGTGTTCAGGGTGATTGGATCAACGACCCGGGCGCGCAGCGTGTCTGTGCGTTGTTGTCTGACGCGGGATATCAGGCCTATTTCGTCGGCGGATGCGTGCGCAACGACTTGTTGGGGGTCGGGATCTCGGATCTGGACATGTGTACGGATGCGCGGCCCGCGCGCGTGATGGAACTGGCCGAGGCTGCGGGCCTGCGCGTTCTGCCCTCGGGGATCGAGCATGGCACGGTGACGATTGTCATTGATCACGAACCGTACGAGATCACGACCTATCGCAAAGATGTCCAGACCGATGGGCGGCGCGCGGTCGTGGCGTTCTCGGATCGGATCGAGGATGACGCACACCGCCGCGATTTCACGATGAACGCGCTTTATGCCGATCCAACCGGGCAGGTTTTGGACCCTTTGGGCGGGCTTCCCGATCTTCAGGCGTGCCGGGTGCGGTTCATTGACGATGCGGGTGAACGCATCCGCGAGGATTACCTACGCACGCTGCGCTTCTTCCGGTTTCACGCTTGGTATGGCGATGTCGCAGCGGGGATTGATCCCGATGGTTTGGCGGCCTGTGCGGCAAATTTGGATGGGTTAGAGACGCTTTCGAAGGAACGTGTCGGGCTGGAGATGCTGAAAATCCTCTCCGCGCCTGATCCTGCGCCGGCCATGGCTGCCATGGAGCAGTCGGGCGTTTTGGCGTGTATTTTGCCCGGTGCTGATGCCTCGAAGCTGGCCGTTTTGGTGCATCTGGAAGCAGATTTGGCCGCAGACCCCTTGCGGCGACTGGCGCTTTTGGGCGGGCAAGGCGTCGCGAAGGCGCTGCGCTTGTCTAAGAAACAGGCGAAGCAGCTTGAGAACTTGCGCGATGAGATTGGGTCATCCGCCGCTGTCGGAGAACTGGCCTTCCGGTTGGGCCCCGACCAAGCACGTAACATTGCGCTTCTGCGCGCTGTGATGCTTGAAATGCCGCTGGCCGATGGGCTGGAACGCCAGATTGACGCCGGAACCGCAGCCAAGTTCCCCATCAAGCCCGCCGACCTGATGCCGGGCATCACCGGCCCCGCGCTGGGCGACAAGCTGCGTGAACTCGAAACCCGTTGGATCGCATCGGAATTTACCCTGACGCGTGAGGAACTGTTGAAATGAGCGATATGACGCACACCATCACCCGTCTGGGCCATTTGGGCGATGGGATTGCCGAAGGGCCGATCTTCGCCGCCCGCACCCTGCCGGGCGAGGTGGTGCGCGGTGACGTTGTGGGCGACCGGATCGAGACACCAAAGATCGTCACGCCCTCGGCCGACCGGGTCAAACCGGCCTGCCCGCATTACAACACATGCGGGGGGTGTTCGTTGATGCATGCCTCGGATGAATTCGTGGCGAACTGGAAGACCGAGATTGTCCAAAATGCGCTGAGTTCCCATGGAATAGAAACTGATTTCAGGCCGATCCACACCTCGTCCGCGCGGTCCAGACGCCGTGCGGTGCTGTCTGCTCGGCGGGGGAAGAAAGCCCCGATTGTCGGGTTTCATGGCCGCCGCTCCGGCACAATCACCGAGGTTTCGGACTGTCATCTGATCCATTCAGAGATCTTGCAAGCCTTGCCCGCGCTGGGCGAATTGACGGTGATTGGCGGCTCGCGCAAGGGCGAGCTGTCGATCAACGCGACGGTTTCTGATGTGGGGCTGGATGTCTCTGTGACGGGCGGCAAGCCACTGGACCGCGCGCTTGAATCCCAGTTGGGGCAGGCCGTACATCGGTTCGGTTTCGCGCGCCTGTCGTGGGACGGCGAGGTGATCGCGATGGAAACCCCTCCGACGCAAAGCTTTGGACCCGCCGCCGTGATACCCCCGCCCGGTGCGTTCCTGCAAGCCACCCGCGAAGGCGAAGCCGCTTTGCTGGCCGCCGTGCGCGAGGCCGTTGGTGACGCCGACCACATTGTGGACCTGTTTGCGGGCTGCGGCACCTTCGCGCTGCCCTTGGCGGAAAACGCCGTGGTCCACGCGGTCGAGGGCGAGGGCAGCATGTTGAAAACGCTCGATGCAGGCTGGCGTCATGCGCAGGGTCTGCACAAGGTCACCACTGAAACCCGCGATTTGTTCCGAAACCCGCTCTATGCCGAGGACCTGAAACGCTTCGACGCCGCAGTTATCGACCCCCCGCGTGCCGGGGCCGAGGCACAGATCGAACAGATTGCGGCCTCGGACCTGTCAGTTGTGGCAATGGTGTCGTGCAACGCGGTCAGTTTTGCGCGAGATGCCAAGATTTTGCTTGATGCAGGGTTTGAAATGGAGTGGATACAGGTCGTGGACCAGTTCCGCTGGTCCACACATACCGAGCAGGTGGCCAGTTTCCGGCGCGGATAAGTCGGACCTGCCCAATAAAAACTACGGGTGACCCATGAGAATCGTCGTTGCAGTTGCAGCAGTGCTTGCCCTTCTCTTTACCGCGTCCTGCGGCGAGAAGATAACCCGGTATGACGGGCCCGAGGTCACGCGGATTGTTGTGAACAAGGGCGCTCGGAAGATGTATCTTCTGCACGGCACCGAGATTCTGAAGCGCTATGACATCGATCTTGGCTTCGCCCCCAATGGGCACAAGCAGTTCGAAGGCGACGGCAAGACGCCCGAGGGACGCTATGTCATCGACCGCCGCAATCCCAACAGCGCCTTCTATCTGTCGATCGGTATTTCCTATCCCAATCGGAAAGACGTGGAATATGCGCGGGCACGCGGAAAGCCGCCCGGCGGCGAGATATTCATCCACGGTGGTCCGCGCCCCAAGGACCCGAATGGCCCGGATTGGACGGCGGGCTGTATCTCGGTCAAGGATCGTGAGATGCGCGAGATCTATACGATGGTTCGGCTGGGGACAGTTATCGACATCAACCCCTAAGACAAAGCCCGCCGGATGAGGCGGGCTTTTTGTTTGTTTCGAAGGGTTTAGGCGCCGGTTTCCAGAACCCACCAGATCTTGCCATTGGATTCCTGATGCCACGAGAACCCCATGTTGCGCGCCCGCGGATCCATGATGATGCGACGCGTGTCCGGGTTCGCCATCCAGGCCGACAGGGTGGTCAGCTCGCTTTCAAAGGTCTCGGAAATCGTCTCGCCCAAATAAAGCCCCGGATAGCCGACGCGATTGGCGCGATCCAGTGGCGACGACCCGTCCGAGCCGAAATGCCACGGGCGGTTCTGTACCGCCATGTCTTGGGCATGGGTTTTGGCAGCAGCGGTCAGCAGGCTGTCCAGTTGCAGCGGCACGGCGCCCGACGCGGCACGCAGTTCGTTCACGGAATCCAGCATGCGGTACTGAACGCGCGACGTTTGCGAAGACGAAATCCGGTACACTTTGGTGCCGTCTCCGATATTACCTGTGCTGGTCGTACAAGCTGTCAGAGCTGTTGCTGCGGCCAAAGCCAACAAAATCGCGCGCATGGGTACTCTCATCAAAATAATCTTGTTCAGGCGCTTCACTATAGACACTATGAAACGAATTCAAACAACGGGTGCGTGATATTGCCGATTCACGCCGGTTTGATTTGCGACTGATGCCGTCGCGCAATATAGGGTACATTAACAAAAGTTAGTTCATTGGAGTGGCAATATGAGTGACACCCCCAAAACACAGATTGGCCGTCGTACGTTTTTGACCGGTGTTGCCGCCGCAGCGGGCGGTGTGGCGTCGCCTGCGCTTGCGCAGTTTGACAACTCGACTGCGGTTGAACGCGATCTGACTGAAGTGGTGAAGCGGAATATTTCCAGCTTCCGCACGCTGGATTGGCAGCCCTATTTCAGCAACACCAAGAACGGTGTGATCCTTGTCGACATCAGCTCGCGCTGTTTGCACTATTGGTCCGAGGATCAATCGACCTATCGCCTGTATCCGACCTCGGTCCCGCTCAGCGAAGATCTGACCCGCCGTGGCCGCACCAGCGTGATCCGCAAGGTGGAAGGCCCGTCCTGGGCGCCGACGCCTGCGATGCAGAAGCGCAACCCGGAATGGCCGTCCTTTGTTGGCCCCGGCCCCGACAACCCGCTGGGCACCCATGCGCTGTATCTGGGGTGGAAATACTATCGGATCCACGGCACCCACGACACGCGCAAGATTGGGCGTCAGTCGTCGAACGGCTGCATCGGCCTGTATAACGAACATATCGCCGAGCTGTTCGCGCTGACGAAGAATGGCGCGCAGGTTCTGTTGATCTGACTGCAGCGCACCGTAGATACAAAAAAGCCCCGCAATTTGCGGGGCTTTTCTTTTGGCTATGTGCCGGGATTAAACGCTTTCGTCGATCCACGACTGTAGCGCAGCTTTCGGCGCAGCGCCCACTTTGTTCGAGATCACCTGACCGTCTTTGAACATGAACAGTGCCGGAATGCCGCGCACGCCCATCTGGGCCGGCGAATTCGGGTTTTCGTCCACGTTTACCTTCACGATTTTGACCTTGCCTTCATACTCGGTCGACAGCTCTTCCAAGGCCGGTCCGATCTGTTTGCAAGGGCCACACCATTCGGCCCAGAAATCAACAACGACAGGAATGTCCGAGTTGCGGACTTCTGCGTCAAAGGTGGCATCGGTGACAGCGACGGTTGCCATGTGTGTTCTCCTAAAAATTTGGTTGATCAGAACCTATGTAGCCTGACCCTCAGCGTCAAGGCGACCAAATGCGTCATCGACAAGTTGGTCGTCCAAAGGCATCAGCTCGCGCGTTTGTGTCCACAAGATCGCGGTGTGGACGGGTCGATCGGGATAAATGGCGCGTAGCATCCAACGATAGGCGCCCAACTGGCGCAACACACCTTCGGGCGTTTGGTTGGGACGATCCGGGGTGATGCGGTTGGATTTGAAATCCACGGCCAGCACGTGATCATCGGCAACGATCAGCCGGTCGATAAACCCGTGCAGGATGCGCATGGGATCATCCAGCAGATGCCCGGTGATGGGGGCTTCGGCGATGCTACGTTCGTCGAAAAGATGTGCCAGCGTCGGGTCTGTCAGCAGGGCCGAGACCTCGTTGGTCAGCGCGTCGATCACATGGGCTTCCGCCGCATCCGGGCCGTTGGACAACAGATGCTGTGCAACGCCTGCCCAGCTTTCCGAGGCGACGTTCGGCAGATGCTCCAGCAGCGCGTGAATTTGACGTCCGCGGATCAAAGGATCCTGCCCGTCTGCCAGCTCTGCCTCACCGGGAAGCGCCTTCGCGCCGCCCAGATCGGACGGAGACAGCGGTTTTGGCGCGCTGACAGGCGGCGCAGCCTGACTGCTCAGCCAATCCGGCAGCGGGGTTGGCGCGGCGTCCTGTGCGGTGGGGTCGTTCACCCCGGGTTCAGGCCAATCGCCCGTAGCATAGCGTTTGCCCGTGCCTGTCGGGAAGACACAATCAGCCCCACCCGCGCGCTCCATCGCAGCCTCGGCCACGCGATACCAGCCAGTGTCGGCCCTCCCAAGGTCCCCGGCGGCGGCCAGGATCAACCACTGCTCGGCGCGGGTCATCGCGACGTAAAGCAGCCTTGTGCGTTCTTCGATCTCGGCCTCTTTCAAGCCCTCGGCGACTTCGTCAATCGTTTCGGTCCGGTCCGCTTTCGATGGGAACCAGAAGGGCCGATCCGACGGCAGCTTGCCGACCTGCGGCGTGTCCGAAGCGCGCCGCGCCGCCAAATCTGGCAGCATCACAATCGGCGCCTCAAGCCCTTTCGATCCGTGGATCGTCATCACTCGCACCAGATGCCCCTTGCTGTCCACCTGCCGCTTGATCGTGATGTCCCCGGTTTCCAGCCACGTGATAAATCCGGTTAGACTGGGGATCTCAAGCCGCTCATAGTTCATCGCTTGATGCAGCAGCGCATCAATGCCGTCCTCGGCTTCTTGGCCCAGCCGCGCGAGCAGCTTTTTGCGACCGCCGTGTCGGGTCAGGATACGCTCCAAAAGCTCGTAGGGTCGCAAGAAATCCGCGCGGTCGCGCAGGTCATGAAGTGTCTCTAACGTTGCAGAATATTGCTCTGATTGCTCGGATAAAGCCTGCCACAGGAATTTATTCTTGCCGCGATAATGCGCCAGTCGGAACAGGTCGTCTTCGCTCCACCCGAACAAGGGGGACCGCAGCACAGCCGCCAGCGACAGATCATCCTCGGGTGTGGCAAGGAAAGACAAAAGCGCGGTCAGATCTTTCACCGCAAGCTCTGCCCCGATGCGAAGTTGGTCTGCCCCAGCAATCGGAATGTCGCGCGCTTTGCAGGCGCGGATCAGCTCGTGAAACAGTTCACTTCTGGATCGGACCAGAACCAGAATGTCGCCCGGATCGACGGGCCGCGAGCCACCCTTGTCGTCGGGCAAACGTTCTTCACGGATCATCCGCTGGATGTCATCCGCCAAGTTATCCGCCAGCTGCACGCGGTGATCACGCGGCGAGGGGCGGTCGACCGGATCGTTCCAATCGCGGTCTTCCTCGTGTTTCACCGGCTCGATCGACGGCCACAGGTCCACGCGCCCCGGCTTGTCGCCAAAAAACGCCCGGTGCTTGAAGCCGCCCCCAAGACCTGACCGGCCTTCCAGCGCCATATCCACGAAGCCCAGCACGGCGGGAGAGGATCGGAACGAGTATTCCAGCGGCTGAACCGCCAAGGCGCGCCCAACCTGCTGCAAGCGATCCGCGAAACTGTGCTGCATCCGCTGAAACTCGGCCGGTTCTGCGCCTTGGAACGAATAGATCGATTGTTTCGGGTCGCCCACTACGAAAATCGTGCGCTCCACGTCGTCGCGGGCGCCTGATCCGGTGGTGAATTCGCGCGCAAGGCTGTCGATCACGCGCCATTGCACGGGGCTGGTGTCCTGTGCTTCGTCCACCAGAATGTGATCGATGCCACCGTCCAGTTTGAACAGCACCCAAGCCGCCACGGATGGGTCGGTCAGAAGCGCGCCCGCTTTCAGGATCAGATCGTCAAAATCCAGCCAACCACGCGCCAGTTTTGCGGCCTCGTAGTCTTGGACGTAAACGTGTGCAAAGCGGTACAGAACCTGCGTGCGCCGTGCGTTGTGAAGGGCCAGTCGCTTGTGCCGTGCATCCTCGACCCGCGCCATCAGATCATTCAGTTGATCCATGATCGGCGCGCAGATACCTGTCTGAAGTTTTTTGGTCGGAACAGAGCCTATTCTTGCGGAAAACGGCGGAGATTGCTTCAAAAGCACCTTCTCGACCCGTACCAGAAGGTCCAGATTTGGCTGGCTGAAATCAGCGCCGTCCAGCATAGCTGCGTGCTTGATGTCGGTCGCGCCGCCGGTTCTGAGGCTCGCGATCAGGTCCGACAAGAGCTTCAGGTCATCCGGTGCAAAACACGTGTCCAGCAGGGCGTCCAGACTATCGCCAGCCGCCACGCCGAACCAGCCGTTGATCTGCGCTGCGTCCCTGTCATCTGCAAACAACATCCGGGCCGAGGTGATCCCCGCCGTCAGCCGCATCAGATCCTCGCCCGTAAACAGCTGCGCCAGATCTTGCACCACACCTTTGTGCGGCCCGTCGCTCATCTGTTCCAGAATAGTGGCGCGCAGATCATTGGCGGCGCGGTCGTCCATCTCGGCAAACTGGGGGGACACGCCTGCTTCGGTCGGGAAACGACGCAGAAGCGAGGCGCAATAGGCGTGGATCGTCTGAATCTTCAACCCGCCGGGCGTCTCGATTGCGCGGGCGAACAATTGACGGGCCAACGACAGATCACGCGTGCCTTCGACGCCCAGCTCGGCCAGAGCCTGCGTCAGGCTGGCGTCATCCTTCATCGCCCATTCGCCCAAACGCTTGAACAGGCGGTTCTGCATCTCGCTTGCGGCGGCTTTGGTATAGGTGAGGCACAGGATGTTTTGCGGCGATACGCCGTCCAGCAACAAGCGCGCCACGCGGTCGGTCAGAACGCGGGTTTTCCCCGACCCCGCGTTGGCCGATAACCAGGTCGAGGCTGTGGGGTCCGCCGCGCGGATTTGGGCGCGGGTTGCGTCGTCAAACTTCATCGACCGACCTCCGTGATCACAGGGGCATCGCTGTCATCCCATTCGCCGTAGCGTGCAAGATGATCATAGTCTCCGGCGAAGCGCTGCATATGCATTGCCCTGCGCGAGGTATAGCCCTGCGCGTCGTCATTATAGGCTCTAATCAGGCCCAAAAGCTCTTCTTTCACGGCAGAGATGTCAGCGCTGGATAGGTCAGTTGTGACCTCTTTCTGCGGCGTCAGCCCGATATAGCTGACCAAGGACACGGGCGCGGCATCGATGTTTTCAAACTCTCCGACCTCGGCAATTACGGCCTCGAGCAGCAACTGTTTGTCGAAGTGCTTTTGCTGCTTCTCGTTCGGAGGCGAGCCCGTTTTATAGTCGTAAATCAGAAGTGATCCGTCCTGATGTCGGTCAATTCGGTCGGCCTTGGCCACCAGCTCAAAATCCGGGTCATCAAACTGTGTGCGCCCCCAGGTTTCGTTCGCGAGATTGCGCGAGAAGTCACGACGCGACAGCTCTTGCTGAACGAACCACGGCGCGATCCGGTCAATTCGCGCTTTCCATAGTATGCGGGTCGCAAGGTTGGGCACGTGCTCGGCCAAGATGTCGTCTGCAATCTGGCGCAAGCGTTCCTGTTCGAGCACGGGGTCGGGGTTGTCGGGCAGCGACGACACATAGTTTTCAAACACATCATGCAGCACCGTCCCGCGCATCAAGGCGTCTGATCCGCGAAGAAGGGGATCCAACGCGCGCAGATGCAGCACCTTGTCCGCATAGATCGCAAAAGGATCGCGGATCAGTTTGGTCACACCCGTTGCCGACAGCTGCCGTGGGCGCGTGGACAGGGGTGGGGACGGGGACGGTCGCTTTTCAGGCGAAATAGTCTCGTTCGGCTGATCAATCTGTCGCGCAAATTCCAGCCATTGCGTTCCCCGCGCGCGCATATCTTTCAGCGCCCGTTCGCCCTCGGACGACATCCCAGCCATCAGGTTGCAGATGCGGTTCAGCCAGCGCGATGGAATGGTTTCGCTGTCCTCGTCCTTGACCGAACGGGTCAGTATCACCTCTTTCGTGGCGATTGCTTGCTGGAAATCATGGGCCGATAGACCCACGCGGCGTTCGGGCAGGGGAAGGCCCACTTGCATCCGCATTTGGCGGTTCAGCCACGGATCTGGGCCGGGCAGTTCGGGCCAGATGCCATCGTTCAACCCGGCAAGAATGACACGGTCAGCCCCCTGCACACGCGCCTCGAGCGTGCCCCAGAACATCACGCCGGGATGGGGCGTATTCGGATCGCGCACCTCGCCCTTTGACAGGATAGAGCGGAACAGGTCGCGATAGGCAAGGGGGGAGAGATCCCCTCCATGTTCTGCGTTCTCCGCAAGGTTCGAGACGATATCCTGGCACAATTGCCCCGCAGCGCGGTTCCACAACTCGCCCGTTCCCTCGCCGTTCGGACCACGCGCGATCTCACGCGCTAGATCAAGATGGTGGGTCAGAAGATCCGGCAGTGGCAGCTCGCCTTCAAGCGGCGGGGCAAGGCAGACAGTGGCCACCCAGTTGGCCCAGATCGCGCGTTCCGGTTCTTCCTCGAATTTCTGTGCCCAGTCCAAAAGCGTCTGACGATCCGGGACCGCGGCCGAGCCGCGCAGCACCTGAAGCTCTAGATCGCGGGTCCATCGCAGGTGGTCGCCCCGCGCGTCTCCGCCCGTGTTGGTCAGCGGATGCTTTAATAATGTCAGCAGCCGATCCGCCGCCGGAGCCTCGCACATCATAAGAGTGATTTGACGCAGGAACCGGCCCGGTGCGGACAAAGCCAGCGGGCGCCCCGCACTGTCGTCCGGTTCGATGTTCCAGCGATCCAGCGCGGCTGTGACCTGACGGGTCAGATTTCGGTCTGGCGTGATCAAAGCCACGCTGACCCCGTCTTCGACCGAGCGGCGAAGCAGCGCGGCGATCGCCTGCGCCTCGTCCCGCGGTTTTTGCGCCTCGATCAAGGTCAGCCCTTCGGTGGCCTGGGCGATGCCTTCGAACATGCGCCCTTCAATCTGCCATTGGTCCGTCACCGGGGCAGGCCGCAATGCCAGAGAGATCAGTTTGTTGCGCTCCGGCGCGACGGAGGGCAGTTCTGACCAGTTCTGAACTTCGCTTCGGGATAGGTCCAACTGCTTCAAAAGCGTGGCGAAACGGTATTGCGGGTGATCCTCGGCGGACAGGGCGTCTTCCAGCGCGCGCCATGTGTGATCTGGCAAGTCTGTATCGAACCCCGGAAGGATCAACGCACCTTGAGGAAGCTGCGCGACAGCGCGCATCAGAAGCGCGGTTGTGCCGCGTGACCCTGTCGAGCCGGCAATCAGGATCGGATGATCGGGCGGAGTGTGCTGCCAGCCCTCGATGATCTTGGACACCACCATGCGCTGCCGCGTTTCCGCATCAGGAGCATGCCCGGCGCTGGGGTCGAAAAACGGGTTGATGAGAGACAGGAAGCGTAGGCTGCGTGCCCAATGTTCGGACATGTCTTGGACGTCAAGTGTCTCTAACGCGGCAGGATTCACGCCTTCGCCGTGCATTTCATCCATCAGCTTTGCCACGCTGTCGGCCAGATCAAAGGCGGCGCTTTTCGGGGCAAGGTCGGGCTCTTGCTCGAGCAGGGCAAGGATCAACTGGTGCAGTTCCAGTTGACGGCGCAGGGGCGCAACGGCGGTTGGGATCGAACTGTCCAGCGGCATCTGCGCGAGGTCAGTAATCAGCCGAAGGCGCGGAACAAATCCGGGTTGATCGTCAAACAGGCTTTGCACGCGGTTCAGCATGCGGCGGGAGTTCACGAACAGTTCGATCCGCGCCATCTCGTGCGGTGGGCGGTCATCCATGCGGCGGCGCAACCCTTCGACCAGCGCCTTGGGAAAGTCGACGCCGAGCGGGACACCGAACACGCGCGCTGAGGACGAGGGCTCAAACATCGGCGACCCCCAGCATTTGTTCGGCCAGCGTAATCCCGTCAGGATGCCCGACATCACACCACGCGCCCTGATAGGGCAGGCCGAACAGGCGGTCGGCTTGGTGAATGGCATCCCACGCGACGTTCAGCGAGAAGACATCGTCCTCGACCTGCGTTACCGGGGGCGTCTTGATGATCTGACACCCGGTATAGACCAGCCCCGGCCCGCGCGTCAGTTGTCCGTCTGGGGCCATCGTGAAGTCGCCTTGTCCCAAATGTCCGATGGCGTTTTCGGGCGGAACAAGCAACATAAGGGCGTCCATCCGGTCGGGATCCCAAGCTTGCAGAAGGGTCTGCATCGGGTTGGGGCCGGACCAGACCGCATCGGCGTTGAGGGTGAACAGTGAGGCGGTTTTGTGCAAGGTTAGAGCCTGTTTTAGACCTCCGCCCGTTTCCAGCAGCGTATCTTCGTGTGAGAAAAGGATGTCCCGGCCAGCCAAATGCGCGTGGATCTGGTCTGCCAGATAATGCGTGTTCACAATGATCTGCGAGACGCCGTCTGCCGCGTCCACAATATCCAGCGCATGGTCCAGAAGGGGTTTCCCGGCGACGGGGATCATCGGCTTCGGTTGTGCTGCGGTCAGCGCGCCCATGCGGGTGCCGCGCCCGGCGGCAAAGATCATCACTGTGTCGGGCATGGCTGTCTGAGCCTTTCAAGATGGGTGGCGCTGGGTTCGGGCAGGATCGCGTTTAGTTGGGTGCGTAGTTTCGCAAGCGGCGGGTGGCGAAGGTCGTCCTGCAGCAGGGTCCAGACCCTTGGGATCAGGTCAACATAATGCGGCTTGCCCATCTGCTGCGACAAGCGGGAGAAAATGCCAAGGATGCGGAGGTTGCGCTGTACGGCAACAATGTGGAACTCGTCTTCAAATGCGCTCTGATCGAGCCCACGGCGTATCGCGAAGGCTGCTCGTGCGGATTGGGCCAAATCGACCGACACATCGCGCCGCACATCGCGCAGAAGCGAGACCAGATCATAGCTGGGCAACGTGTTCACTGCGTCCTGAAAGTCGAGCAGCCCAACGCGGGAGGTGCCCTCTCGATCCGGCAGCCAGTGTAGGTTCTGCGCGTGGAAGTCACGCAGGGATGTGCGAAGGGTGGTGTCGAAGGGGACCAGCGCTTCTTCGATGGCACCCAGGGCGTCCTTCACTACGGTGGCGGATTGGGGCGTATAGTGCAGGAAAGCCAAGTCGCAAGCTTGCGCCATTTCGCTGATGCCATAGGTGACGACCGGCGCGGGCGTTGCGTCCAGAACGGTATGAATTACGTCAATTGCAGCGGAGTAGAGACTATTTTCAAGCGATGGGTCTCGGTTGATCATGGACGCGAAATCGTCATCCCCGAAATCCGCAAGCAGCAGGAAGCCGCTTTGCAGATCTGCTGCATAGATCTTCGGGGCGGACAGGCCAAGTCCCGCAAGGTAACGCGCGATATCGACAAAACCCTGCATCGAACCGCAGGTCGGCGGCGGGGCGTCCATCAGGATCGCGGGGTGTGCGCCATGTGCGCGGAAATAGCGGCGGGACGAAGCATCCCCGGTCAGAGGCAGGAAGGGCGCATCGGCCCAGTCGGTCGAGTTCAAGAACTGGCGGCGCTCCTGCGCGCGATCATCGCTCATGGCAGCGCCTTTTGGATGCGGGTTTCCCAGTTCTCTGCGGGTCCCGAAATTTGGACGTGCCTGAGGTCGGGGTCTTCAGATGCGTCGCCCGTCGAGAACTCAAGGAACAGCGCGCTTTGCGGCAGCAGCTCGCCCAGACGGTCGGGCCATTCGACTAGGCAAATGGCGGTCTCAAACGCGTCGATCAAGCCCAGCTCTTCCACTTCGTCCGGGTGCGTCAGGCGATAAAGGTCGGAATGCCAGATCTCGCAGGTGGTGTCGTCATAGGTCTGCACCAACGTGAAGGTCGGCGAGGGCACGTCTTCAACCAGACCCTGCGCGGCAAGGCGGGATTGGATCACTGCGCGGGCAAAATGCGTCTTTCCCGCCCCGATCCCACCGGACAGCAGGATCACATCGCCCGGCACCAGTTGCTGGGCAAGTGCTTCGGCAAATGCGGTGGTCTGATCCGGGGTTGTAAATGCAAGATCATGATGAAAGGCGTGCGTCATGGCACGAGTTTTAGACGCCCTGCGCGTCGGTGCAAGGCCAGATCACGTTGCCCGGTGTCAGGGGGCCAAAGACAAGGCCGTGCTTGGTGCAGGCTTCAGGTCGCGCTGGGCGGGGCGGACATGGAAACGCGCCATTGTGGCGCCGCGCACCAAGGGGACGAAATGGCATTCGACCTGTCGCCCGTCCAGAAGGGCGATATGGTCGGACCATGTCTGACGTTCGCCGTGCGCAGCCACGAATTCCTTCAGCATACGCCAGACGGGCGTGTCGCCGGCGGTGCCGCGCCATGTGCGGATCGCGTCTCCCAAATTGATGTCGTCCAACGTGGTCGACGGATCATTACCCCACAGCTTGGTATAGGCCGCGTTCGACATTGACAGCACGCCGCCGGGCGAGAAGATGGCGATTGCATCCTCGATACAATCCAGCGCGGACTGGCCCATCTCAAGCTCGCGGCGGAAGCGGCGGGTCAGCGAGATTTCCGAGGTAATGTCCTCGAACAGGAAGGCCACGGCGCCATCCGGATGGGGGCGCCCGGTGATGCGATAGGTCTGGCCGGTAGGCAGGGACCATGTTTCCTCGTACGTGCCGTGTACCGCTGCGCTTTCCAAATCTGACATCTGCTGACGCCACGAAACATAGTCCTTCGGTTCGGGCATCATCCGCTTTTCGCGCAGACGATCCAGGAAGGTGAACAGCGTCGGTTTGCCCACCAGAAACGAGGCGTCCAGCGCCAGAATGTCGGTGAGGGCCGGGTTGAATAGGGTCAGCTGTCGCTTGCGGTCGAAAATGGCCAGACCGATGGGAAGATGCGCGAAGGTTTTGGTCAGGGTCGCAACGAATTCGGTCCGTGATCTCTCGGCATTCACCACGCGATCCACGGGAATGGCGGTCAGCAGGGTCTCGGTCCCCAAGGGGGCGTCGTGAAGCTCGAACCAATGGCGTTCACCATCGGTGGGAAGTTGCACGGCCACACGGCGCGGGGTCTCAAGGGTCTTGGCATCCGCAAGCCGGGGGCGATCAAACAGCTTTTGCGGGGGCCAGCTGGCGACACCGTCCGCGGCATCCGGGTCGGCGGCCTGATCCAGATAAGTCTTGTTGGCCCACGTAATCTTGCCGTTCGCATCCTCGCGCCACATCATAACCGGTGCATGATGGGCAATCGCGCGCAGCCCGTCCAACTCGTCCCGCATGGCGTCAAAGCTGACGCGGTCGACGGTGGGGGCCGTGCCCTCGGTGCCGGAGGTGACCAGTTGGATCCGGGCCAACCCATCGCGCCATTCCGCGTCTATCCGATGCGCCCCGTCGACGGATGGGATGGACAGGGTGCCAAGTTCGGCCAGATCTGCGACCTGATCCGAGAGGTTGGGAAAACGTGCGTCAAGAATTTGGGACAGATGCTGCCAGTCGGACCCGGAGTTGTGTCGTGGAAGCGCGTCAAGGATCTGCCGCCCTGCCGGGGTCACATCCGTGAGCATCTGATCATCAAACAGAAAGACGACGCTGTCTTTTTCCTGCGAGGTCCGTTTGCGCAGCTTGCGATCCCGCGCCGGGTCCAGCACGGAAAGGATGTAAAGCGCCGCGATCGAGATCGTCAGGGCCGTCAGCACCAGCCCCACCGCGTAAAGAGTATTCATCATGTCCACACCTGTCGTTTCGGCGGTCTGCCACCCGCGTTATCAACGGGTTAACTCTAAGCTAGTGTGGTTAATGAAGGCTTAATCCGGTCGAACGCTTTGTTCGCACAGGGTTTTTCAACCCGCATCGTGGGTGAAATGGATGTTCTCGCCCAGCGCGCCGCTGGTGTCCGCGGCCTCGAGCCCGCGTGTGCCGCGTTTCCACTCCACCTGCGCAATCGCGCCAGATTTCTCGCGCGGGTGGGGGCGGCCGGTATAGGGAGACGAGGCGTTGGCGAAATGCAGCGTGGCCCCAGTACGCTCCAAAAGCGTCTTGGCGATGAACAGACCCAGCCCCATCCCTTTATAGGCCTGACGCTGGCCGCGCTCTGCCTGTGATTTGCGGCGGCGAATGAACGGGTCCCCGATCCAGCCCAGCACCTGCGGCGAGTATCCCTTGCCGTCGTCCAGAATGCGGATGATGATGCGCTCGTCATTCCAGCACAGTTCGATCCAGACCTTGGTCGAGGCGAAATCCACCGCGTTTTGGATCAGGTTGCGCAACCCGTGGATGATCTCGGGGCGGCGCATCAGGATGGGTTGGTCAAGGGGGTCTGCCTCGGTGCAGGTGATTTCGATCTCAAGCGCCTTGCCGCGTTCGCGGTGGGGCTCGGCGGCCTCTTCGATCAGGGCGATCAGGGGGGCGTGCTTGACCAGCATGTCATCTTTGCCGGCGCGGCCCATGGATTGCAGGATGTCCCGGCAGCGGTCGGCCTGTTCGCCGATTAGGCGGGCGTCGTCGCGCAGTTCGTCGTCGCCGTTCAGTTCTTCAACCAGCTCGGATGAGACCAGCTTGATCGTCGCCAGCGGGGTGCCAAGTTCGTGTGCGGCGGCAGCCACAACCCCGCCCAGATCGGTCAGGTTCTGCTCGCGGGACAGGGCCATTTGCGTGGCGAGCAACGCCTCGGACATCGAACGCATCTCGGACGAGATCCGGTGCGTGTAAAGTCCGATAAACCCGACCGAGATCGTAACCGAGACCCAAAGGCCGAACACGAACAGCTCGGGCATTTGCAGAACGCCAGTTGCGGTCTGAAGCGGAATGTTGACCCACGTCACCAAACTGGTCGCGGCGACAGCGACAGCACCGACGATGATGGTCGAGCGTGTCGACAACGCGGTCGCAGCAACAGTTACCGGGGCAAGGATCAGCACCATGAACGGGTTGTGAATGCCGCCCGTCAGCAACATCATCAGGCCCAACTGCAGCGTGTCGAACACCAGAATGCCGGTGGCTTGACGTTCGTTCAGCCGGGTGTTGCGCGGGAAAAGCGTGCTGGAGACAAGATTGGCGGTCACCGCGACCCCAATGACAGCGGCGACCAAACCAAACGGGATCTGAACCGTAAAGAACTGAACTGCCACGGCAATTGCCACGATCTGACCCGCAATCGCTGCCCAGCGCAAAAGGATCAGAGTGCGCAGGCGCACCCAGCTGCGGTGCTGGCTGCCAAGGGCGGCATCAGTGGCCGGGTCTGTCTGTTGTTCCGCCATTTGTGATTAACTGAGTTAGCTTTTTCGGTTGCGTCAATGTGTTCTCTTGCTAGTCGTGACGAAAGGCAGGATCAATGCCCACGCGAACAAACCGGAGATTTTCTATGCAACGCATCTATGCTGTGACGGCCGCAACGGCGATTGTGGCGCTGGTCGGGGTGACATGGTTTGTCACCAGCGGGGAAGAGGATGCGTTTGCTGAATGCCGTGCAGGTGCCATCGGAACCGGCGTTGCTTCAATCGGGGGTCCGTTCGAGCTGACCGATGAAACCGGCGCTCTTGTGACCGAGAAAGACGTGATCACCAAGCCCACGCTGGTCTATTTCGGCTATACGTTCTGCCCCGACGTTTGCCCGCTGGACAATGCCCGCAACGCTGCTGCGATGCGCATTCTGGACGGTCAAGGCTATGACGTACAGGCGGCCTTTATCTCGGTCGACCCGGAGCGTGACACGCCCGAGCATTTGGCCGACTTCACCAGCTACATGCATGACAACATGATTGGCCTGACCGGCACGCAAGAACAGGTCAAAGCCGCCAGTCAGGCCTATAAGACCTATTACCGCAAGCAGGAACCGGAAGAGGGGATGGAGGAGTATTACCTGATGGATCACTCGACCTTCACCTATCTGATGTTCCCCAACAGCGGGTTTGCCGATTTCTTCAAGCGGGACGAGACGCCCGAGTCGATGGCCAAGCGGGTAAGCTGCTTCATTGACGCAGGCGCATAGCAGACATCGTAGCGTCAAAATTGACCTTACGGTCATTAATACCTACGTATCTGAGTGCAGATGCAAACCGGAGGTTGCTGCGATGACCACTGAGGAACTCAAGCCGATTGGCGAAGACGCGTCCCTTCTATTGGTGGATGACGACGAACCGTTCCTACGCCGCTTGGCGCGTGCGATGGAAAAGCGTGGGTTTGCCGTTGAGACGGCAGGATCAGTCACCGCTGGCAAGGCCATCGCCACCGCCCGCCCGCCCGCCTATGCCGTGGTCGATCTGCGGCTTGAGGATGGCAACGGGCTGGATGTGGTCGAAACCATTCGTGACCGGCGCCCGGATGCCCGCATTGTGGTTCTGACAGGCTATGGCGCGATTGCGACTGCGGTTGCGGCGGTCAAGCTGGGCGCGGCAGATTATCTGTCGAAACCCGCAGACGCCAATGACATCACCGCTGCTTTGCTTGCGATGCCGGACGAGCTGCCGCCGCCGCCGGAAAACCCCATGTCCGCTGACCGCGTCCGGTGGGAGCATATCCAGCGCGTGTATGAACTCTGCGACCGCAATGTCTCGGAAACCGCGCGGCGTCTGAACATGCACCGTCGCACGCTTCAGCGCATTCTGGCCAAACGCAGCCCGAAATGAGGCTGTTCGCGGGTCTGATGGGCCTTGCGCTGCTGTCTGCCTGCGTGCAGCCCGGCGCGCCGACACCCGAACCCCGCCAAGCCGCCACCTTCGCGCCCGACGCGCAGGGAATGGCTGTTCTGCCCAGCAATCAGCGCGTGGATTTCGGACGCTCGCCTAAGGGCGTGATCCCCGCCCTGACCCGAGAGCTTGGCCGCCCAACACCCTTGCCACTGACCGGATGCCCTGCAGGCATCACCCAACGTCTGCGCTGGGGGGAACTGGAGCTAAGTTTTACAGCCGAGCGGTTCGTGGGATGGAAACGTGGCACAGAGCAGCACGGCCGCGTCTGCGCCTAGGCGTTTTAGGCTGGAATAGTCTCTGAAGTGACTACCCCATCTGCTCTAACAGGCTATTGTGACGGGCGGTGAAATCGGCGCGGACTTCGGCGGGCGGACGCAGGGTGATGTCCAGCCCCTTAGTGATCGTGGGGTCTGGCACGCCAAAGAACTTCCCGGCTTCCTCGACACTGAACCCGGCGATCTGCGTGGCCTCTAGAAAGGCCGAGATCTTGTCAGCCCGCTTGACGGCTTTTTTCACAGCTACCGGGATTTTCGCAGGCAGGCCAAAGCGGATGTGGATGGCGGCGGTCAGGCGATCGTCCAGCTCTCCGTACCCCGCACCGACCGAGGCTTTCACAGGCGAAATCATGTCGCCAATCACATATTCCGGCGCGTCATGCAGAAGGGCAGCCAACTTCCACTTCACGGGCGCTTTGGGGTTCATCCGGGTGAACAGCGCTTCGACCAATAGCGAGTGTTCGGCCACGGAATAAGGGAAATCCCCGAACGTCTGCCCATTCCATCGCGCGACGAAGGCAAGACCGTGGGCGATGTCCTCGATCTCGATGTCGACGGGGGTCGGATCCAGCAGATCCAGCCGCCGACCGGACAGCATACGTTGCCATGCGCGGGGTTTTGCGGGCATTTTCGGTCCTTCCTGCGGGTTTCGTCCCGCAATGTCGCCTTTTTCACGGGCAAGTCAATTGGCCTTCATTGCGTGTTCGTGGTTAGAATGCTACGGCACGCGCAACAGTAACGGGATCAGGATCGGAGAAACACCGTGACCCAGGATTATATCGTCAAAGACATCGCTCTGGCCGAGTTTGGCCGCAAAGAGCTGGACATCGCTGAAACCGAAATGCCGGGCCTGATGGCCCTGCGGGACGAATACGGTGAAACGAAACCCCTGACGGGCGCACGCATTGTCGGCTCGCTGCACATGACCATTCAGACTGCGGTTCTGATTGAAACGCTGGTCGCGCTGGGCGCCGATGTGCGCTGGGCCTCGTGCAACATCTTCTCGACCCAAGACCACGCTGCTGCAGCGATCGCGCAATCCGGCGTTCCGGTCTTCGCCATCAAAGGCCAGTCGCTGGAAGAGCATTGGGATTATCTGGACCTGTCCTTCCAATTCCCGGACGGCCCGAACCTGATCCTGGACGATGGCGGCGACGCGACGCTGTACATCCTATTGGGTGCCCGCGCCGAAGCTGGCGAAGACCTTGGCGTTCCCGGTTCGGAAGAAGAAACCGTGATCCACGCGCAGATCAAAAAGCGCATGGAAGCCAGCCCCGGTTGGTTCACCAAGATGCGCGACCAGATCAAAGGTGTCTCGGAAGAGACCACCACCGGCGTGCACCGCCTGTATGATCTGGTGAAGAACGGCCAACTGCCCTTCCCCGCGATCAACGTGAACGACAGTGTCACCAAGTCGAAATTCGACAACAAATACGGCTGTAAGGAATCTCTGGTCGACGGCATCCGCCGCGCCACCGACACCATGATGGCCGGTAAGGTCGCCGTGGTCTGTGGCTATGGCGATGTTGGCAAAGGCTCGGCCGCCAGCTTGCGCGGTGCTGGTGCCCGCGTGAAAGTGACCGAGATCGACCCGATCTGCGCGCTGCAAGCTGCCATGGATGGGTTCGAGGTTGTGACGCTGGAAGATGCCGTCGAAAGCGCCGACATTTTCATCACCACCACCGGCAACAAAGACGTCATCCGGATCGAGCACATGCGCGCGATGAAGGACATGGCGATTGTTGGCAACATCGGTCACTTCGACAACGAAATTCAGGTGGCAAACCTGAAGAACCACAAGTGGACCAACATCAAAGAACAGGTAGACATGATCGAGATGCCCTCGGGCAACCGCATCATCCTGCTGTCGGAAGGTCGTCTGCTGAACCTCGGCAACGCCACCGGCCACCCGTCCTTCGTGATGTCGGCCAGCTTCACCAACCAGGTGCTGGCCCAGATCGAGCTGTGGACCAAGGGTGATGAATACAACAACGACGTCTACATCCTGCCCAAGCATCTGGACGAGAAAGTCGCCCGTCTGCATCTGGACCGCATCGGCGTGAAACTGTCGTCGCTGAACAAGGAACAGGCGGACTATATCGGCGTCTCGACCGAAGGTCCGTTCAAGCCGGAACACTATCGTTACTGATCGTCCGGTGATGGAAGAAGACACAAAAAAGCGCCGCCCGTTTGTCTTTCGGGCGGCGCTTTTTCTTTTGTCCTCGGTGTTGTCACTTGTGCTTCTGGGGTTGGTCGCGCTGTGGGTACTCTTGCGGCCTGACAGCGTGTTGCCCGATCACTGGAATCCCACGCGGCCCTTGTCGATCACCGCGCCCGTGACGCCCGTGACCCGTTGGCAGCTGCGCATGGCCACGCGGGACGAGGCCACCTGCCGGGACGTGTTGGCGCAGGCAGGGGTCGGGTTCTCGCAGATGGAGCCTCTGACCTCGGGCGAGCATTGCGGGATCGCGCAGCGCGGCAGCCTGTCGTCGCTGGTCGGCGCGCAGCTATCGCCGGTCGAGACCCGCTGTTCCACCGCGTTGCGTCTTGCCATGTGGGAGCATCACGACGTCCAACCCGCCGCGCGTCAGCATTTGGGAACCGATGTGGCGCAGCTTTTACATATCGGCAGCTATAACTGTCGCAAAATGCGCACCGCACGCGGCACGGAAAGCGCGTGGAGCAGTCATGCCACCGCAGGCGCCTTCGACATCACCGGTGCGCTTTTGTCCGACGGGCGCAGGCTGACCCTGCTGCGGAACTGGAATGGTGCACCCGAGGAAGCCGTGTTCCTGCGTCAGATCTGGCGCGGATCCTGCACGTGGTTCCGTTTGGTTCTGGGCCCCGAATACAATCGGCTCCACGCGGATCACTTCCACCTGCAGGCCAATGGCTGGGGCTTCTGCCGGTAAACGAAAAAGGGACGCCGAGGCGCCCCTAATCCGAATATTTACAAAGACTTACAGGTCTTCGCCGAACCCGAAGTTCTCGGTCACGTAATCGATGTCTTTATCACCACGACCCGACATATTGATCAGGATCGACTTGCCCGGATTCTTCGGGGCCTCGCGCATGGCGAAGGCCACCGCGTGGGCGCTTTCCAGTGCCGGGATGATGCCTTCGGTGCGGCTGACAGTGAAGAAGGCATTCAGGGCTTCTTTGTCATCACAGGCCGAATAGTTTGCCTTGCCGGTGCGATAGAGGTGGGCGTGTTCCGGGCCAACGCCCGGATAGTCTAGACCCGAGGCAACGGTGTGCACGGGGGCAGGCTCGCCGTTTTCGTCTTTCAGAACCATGGTGCGGAAGCCGTGGATGTCGCCGTCTTCGCCGAAGGTGATCGTCGCGGCGTGCTCGCCCAGTTTCGACGAAGTGCCCATGGGCTCAACGCCGTGCAGCGATACGTCTTCGTCGTCGATAAAGCCCGAGAACAGGCCCATCGCGTTCGAGCCACCGCCGACACAGGCGGCGACCATGTCGGGCAGACCGCCGGTCATCTCGAGGAACTGCTCGCGCGCTTCGACACCAACGACGTGCTGGAAGTCACGAACCATCATCGGGAACGGGTGCGGACCCACGACCGAGCCGATGGCGAACAGGGCACGGTCGGCCTGCTCCATATAGCTGCCGAAACAGCTGTCGACGGCCTCTTTCAGCGAACGACCACCAAAGCCTACGGGAACAACTTCGGCGCCCAGCAGCTTCATGCGGGTCACGTTGGGGGCTTCCTTGGCGATGTCGATCTCGCCCATGTGGATTTCACACTCCAGACCGAAGTAAGCGGCGGCAGTCGCCAGCGCCACGCCGTGCTGACCCGCGCCGGTTTCCGCCATCAGCTTTTTCTTGCCCATAAACTTGGCCAGCAGGCCTTCGCCCATGCAGTGGTTCAGCTTGTGCGCGCCAGTGTGGTTCAGATCTTCACGTTTGGCATAGATCTGCGCGCCGCCGCACTGTTCGGACAGGTTCTTCAGATAAGACACTGGGGTTGGACGGCCCTGGAAATGCTTACGGATGTGGCGCAGCTCGGCGATGAAGTCGGCTGACTTCGAAATCCGGTCATAGGCCTCGCGGATTTCTTTGAAATGCGGCTCCAGCGGGGGCGGCAGCATTGCGCCTCCGTACTCGCCGAAAAAGCCGTCACGTGTCGGTGTGGATTTGAGATATGAAGCCATGTCCTGTTGTCCCTCGTGTAATTTGTCCACGAGATGAGACAAGGAAACGGCGGGCGTCACAAGTCGAAAGTTGCGGTTTACAATGATTATCTAAAATAAAATTGCGGCCCCACAGGTGCGAGGCCGCAATCAAAGGTAATTTCAGCGAAATCAGCCGGGAATGCGCAGGTTCTGACCCGGATAGATCAGGTCAGGGTCTTTCAGCATCGGCTTGTTGGCCTCAAAGATCTCTTTATAGCGGGCGCCGTTGCCAAGGGTCTTTTCTGCGATCGCCCAAAGCGTGTCGCCCTTTTCAACGGTGTGGAAGGTCGGCTCGTCCTCAAGATCTGCCTCGACCTCGGCCACACCTTCGACGTTGCCCACGGCCAGAATGACCTTCTCGCGTTCTTCCGCGCTTAGGTTTTCGCCGCCTTTGACGGTGACTTTGTCGCCATCGACCTGGATATCCAGACCCGAGGTGTCGATGCCCAGATCGGCAACTTCTTTGTTCAGGGTGTCAGCGGATGCGGCTTCGTCACCACCAAAAAGCGATTTACCCGCACCTTTTACGAAACTCCAAAGGCCCATTTTGTTCTCCTTGAGCAATATGTGTCGTCGACATCCTGTGCCAGATAGGCGGAAAAACATAGGGGGAAAGCTGCGGCAAACTTTTCCTTTGTGGAAATCCTGATTGCGCCTAGAGTTTCGATGAAAATCATTGAACGTCCATAAAATTGGGAGACACAGATGGGAAAGCGTGACGACTTGATCGCGAAATATGCAGATGACCTTAAGAACAAATGCGGCATGTCGCCGGATATGGATCTTTTGACCAAGGTGACAATTGGCTGTGGTCCTGCAATCTATAATGACGATGCCTCGACCGTGGCTGCAACGCAGGAAAGCGAGCTTGAGACCGTCAAAAACAACTTCCTGATCAAGAAGCTGGGCCTGACAGATGGTCCGCAGTTGATGGACGCGATCAACGCTGTGATCGAAACCTATGGCCGCAGCGAGCGCAACAAGTACCGCGCCGTTGTGTACTACATGCTGGTAAAGCATTTCGGCAAAGAGGCCGTCTACGGCTAAACCGCCCAGACACCTGACCTTTTCAAAGCGCGGCCCCTCGGGTCGCGCTTTTTGAGTCTTTAACGGAAGGTGAATGTAAACCACTGCAATTGAACGGTATTTTACGGTCAATTCAATTGCGCGGTGCCGAAACCTGCGCTAGCTTCATCTACGAAGACCAGGACGGTCGGACCTTGAATTCAGAGACACGTGCGGTGCTGAGGGAGCACGTGGGGTGAGGAAGGGGTCCGAGACGTCGGGCCCCTTCTTGTTTCTTACATCACACCCAGAACCAGCCCGATGATGGTGCAGCCCCCAACGGCATAGCCCCCATCCATCCAGATCAAGGATTTGGACCGGTCGCTGAACATGACGTTGTTGATCATCCACGGTGCGACCACAAAAAGTCCAAGCCCCAGTCCGGCGATCAGGCTTTTGCCCGCCCCATCGATGCCCGCCATGCTGAACATGTGCCGCATCATCCCGGCGACAACCAGCGCGCCCACAAAGGCTACGATATAGGGTTTTGGGTCGGATGCGTTCTGTGGTTTGCCCGCGTCATCCGTTTGGATCCCCGAGGCTTCAACCCACTGTTTTGACAGCGTCATGTACCAAACTGCGCCGAACGCATAGCCCGCAATGGCAGCAACGATGACTTCCAACATATGATTTCCTCCTGTTCGACTGACCTTATGCGATCAGCCGGGCAGGGTGTTTGTCAAGCGTCGCCCGCAAGCTCCAGCACGATGGCCCATTCGGCCTCGGTCACCGGTTGGACCGACAGGCGGGTGTTGTTGACCAGCACCATATCGGCCAAACGCGGATCGTCTTTGCACATGGCCAGCGTCACCGGCTTGGGTAGGGCGCGCACCGCTTTGATGTCCACGCAATCCCAGCGTTCGTCGTCGGTGGTGCTGTCCTGATGGCTTTCCGCGATCACCTCGACGATGCCGACGATCTCTTTTTCCTTCTGCGAGTGATAGAAGAAGCCAAGATCGCCGATTTTCATGGCGCGCATGTGGTTGCGTGCCTGATAGTTGCGCACGCCGTTCCATTCCTCGCCCGCGTCACCCTTTGCGACCTGTTGGTCCCAGCTCCAGGTCGAGACTTCGGATTTGAACAGCCAATACGCCATTAGCCGACCACCCGGTTCCACTGCTCGATGCGCACGTCAGCAAACAGACCGGCCTTGGCATAGGGATCGCCATCGGCCCATGCCTGTGCGGCGGTCATGTCATCGACATCCAGCACCAGAAGTGACCCGCACATCATGCCGTCGGCGTCCAGAAACGGGCCCGCCTGTGCGACCACGCCGGTGTCCTTGATATAGGCCAGATGCGCATCGCGGTTGGCTTTGCGGGTTTCAATGGCACCGGGTTTGTCAGTGCAGATGACGGCTACGAGCATTCATTCCTCCTTGAGCGGCCGTGACAAGAGCATGTCGACAGCTTCGTTTATGGTCAGTTGATTGTCCAGCACGGCGACGACCATCTGCGCGATGGGCATCTCGATCCCGGCGTTTTGGGCAAAGTTAGAGACTGCTTTGGCGGTCGCGCGCCCTTCGACGGTGGTACCTTCGGGCAGGGGATCGCCGTGGCCAAGCGCCAGTCCGAAGCTATAGTTGCGGGACTTCTCGGACGAACAGGTCAGCGTCAGATCGCCGAAGCCCGATAGGCCCGACAGCGTGTCAGGCTGCGCACACTTCAGGGCGGCATAGCGCTGCATTTCGGCATAGCCACGGGTCATCAGGGCCGCACGGGCGCTTTCGCCCAGCCCAGCGCCAATCGCGATGCCGCAGGCGATGGCGACGACGTTCTTCAAGGCGCCCCCGATCTCGACCCCAATCAGGTCGCTGCTGCGATACACGCGGATGTTGTTGGTGGACAGCGCCGCTTGCAGCGCCTCGCCGTTTTCGCAGGCCAAGGTCAGTGCGGTGGGCAATCCGGCTGCGATATCCACGGCAAAGCTGGGGCCAGACAGGATCGCTGGCGTGGCGGAAGGGCAGGTCCGCTGAATGATCTCTGCCGGACCAAGCCCGGATTGCAGATCGACGCCCTTACAGCAGGCAACAAGCGTTTTGCCCTGAAATAGGGTCGCATTTTCAGCCAGAAACCCAGCCAGTTTTTGCATGGGAACGGCCAGCAGGATGATGTCCGAGGTCTGCACATCCTCGATCTGTTTAAGCACCGTCAGGCCGTCGGGAAACGCAAAACCGGGAAGGCGGCGCGTGTTTTCGCGGGCGGATGCCATATCGCCCGGATCGCGCGCCCACAGACCAACCGCGCGTCCGCTTTGCGCCAGAGAGATCGCCAATGCCGTGCCGAATGCGCCTGCGCCCAGAACCGAAATGCTCATGCCTTTGCCCCCTTCTTTCCTGATCCCAACATTGCGGGCGCACGTTGGTCAAGCGGCCATCGCGGGCGGGCTTGCAGGGTCATGTCATCTTGCTGCCCCGCGCGGAACCGCTCGATCCCGGCCCATGCGATCATCGCAGCATTGTCAGTACACAGCGCCAGAGGCGGGGCAAGGAAAGCTGTGTCGTGCTGTGCACAAACAGTCTCTAATTCACCCCGAATGGCCATATTTGCCGCCACACCCCCTGCCACGGCCAATGTGGGGTCGGCTGGGTTCAGGGATAGATATTCTTTCAGCGCGCGGCGCGATTTCTCGGCCAGAACATCACGCACGGCAGCTTGGAAACCCGCGCAGAGGTCCGCGCGGTCCTGCACCCTAAGCCCGCCATGTTCGGCCACCAGCCGGTCACGTTCGCGCAGAAGGGCAGTCTTTAGGCCAGAGAAGCTCATGTCGCAGCCGGGACGATCCAGCAGCGGACGCGGAAATTTGAAGCGTTTGGGGTCGCCGTTCTTTGCCTCGGCCTCGACCGAGGGACCGCCGGGTTGGGGTAGGCCAAGAAGTTTGGCGGTTTTGTCGAACGCCTCGCCGGGGGCATCGTCGATCGTGCCGCCAAGACGTGTAAATTCGTCGGACCCTTTGGCAATCAGGAACTGGCAGTGACCGCCCGAGACCAACAGCATCAGATAAGGAAACGCTGCCTGATCCGTCAGGCGTGGGGTCAGGGCGTGGCCTGCAAGGTGGTTCACACCGACCAAGGGCTTGCCCGCTCCAATCGACAGCCCCTTGGCGCACATGACGCCCGCCAGCACGCCGCCGATCAGGCCGGGGCCAGCGGTGACGGCGATCGCGTCGACATCTGCCAACGCCATATTCGCCTGTGTTAGAGCCTGTTCGACGCAGCTATCCAGCTTTTCCGTATGCGCCCGCGCGGCGATTTCCGGCACGACGCCACCGAAATCTGCGTGCAGCTCGGTCTGGCCGGCGACCACCGACGACAGCACCTCGGGCGTTTCGCCGGGCGTATGGCGCACCACCGCCGCAGCCGTGTCATCGCACGAGCTTTCCAGCCCGAGAACGGTAAGGGGTTGATCAGTTTCAGTCATCACGCTTGCGATCTGTTGCGGGAACGGGTCGGCTCGGGGTAACACCTAGATAGTTCGCAGACAATCCCGGCCAGTATATGTCAAAGTTCCCAATCCTTGTCCTGACGCGCCCAGAAGCGGCGGCGCACCGGTTTTTGACGCAGGTCGAGACCGCGCTGGGCCGGGATGTGCCGCATGTGATCTCGCCGATTTTGCAGATTCAGCCGTTTGGGGATTGGCCCGCGCTGTCCGACGACATTGAGGTGATCCTGACCTCGGAACATGCGGCGCGGTGGGATTTGTCCGGCATTTCTGCCCATTGCGTCGGCAGGCGTACTGCCGAGGCCGCGACAGCGCAAGGCGCACAGGTTCAGACCGTCGCGGTGAATGCAGAAGAGCTGTTGCAGAAGCTGGGCACGCGATCGGCCAATTATGTACATCTCTGCGGCTCGCATAAAGCGGTCGATATTTCGGCCGGTATGACTGCGGCGGGGCTGTCGTGCCGAGATCTTCAGGTCTATGCGCAGGCGGCGCAGCCCCTGACCGACGAAGCGCGCGCTGCGTTGGAAGGGGAAGACCCCGCCCTGCTTCCCCTTTTTTCGCCTCGTTCAGCGCGTTTGGTTGCGGAAGCCATTGCGAAACCGGGGCCGCACCTCCAAGTCATTGGTATGAGCGATGCAGTTGCAGCAGAGTGGCGTGCAACTACGGGCAAAACCGCCGAATTTGTCGATACGCCGACCGGTGATGCGATGGTGAGCGGGATTGTCGCAGCGTTGGGCGGTCACGTCGCTTGAGCCGCACCAAAGCAAGCGATAGGCTGTTCTACGCAGCTGCAGCATTTTAGAGCAAGATTCGAGGGGTTCGTGATTTTGGCCAAGTCTCCGAAAACAGCCAAGGAACAGGCGGAAACGGTGGAAGACGCCGTCGTCGTCGAAGAAACCAAGCTGGACGAGGAACAGGATACTCTTCCTGACAACCCGACTGAGGACACGCCCGCGGCGGAGTCTGAGCAGGATGCGCCGGAGGTTTCCGAGGATGCCGAAGGCGCGGACGGCGAAGATTTGCCGAAAGACGAGGTTGACACTGAAGAGACTGCTGAGCAGACCTTTGAAGAGGTCGAAACCCCGGCAGAACCAGCCCCTATCTCCGCAGACCCAAAGAAAAGCGGGTCCGGCTTTGTGCCGCTTCTTTTGGGCGGCGCGGTCGCCGCAGCCATCGGATTTGGCGCCGCGCGTTTCCCCGATCAATGGCCATTTGGTCAGCCTTCTGAGGATCCTATGGTCGCCGAGATGGCCGCGCTTCAGGACCGCATTGCCGGTCTGGAAAGCCGCACCGCCGCGCAGGGCGACAGTCTTCAGGCCTTGGCAGCAGATGATGGGCTGGATCGACTGCGGGACGAGACCGCAGGCACGATGGACCAGTTGCGCACGCAGCTTGACGGGATGACCGCCAAGCTGGACGCGCTAGAGAATCGAATTCACACGGTTGAGAAGCTGCCCCAAGGCTCGGGCATGGAAGCAGCTGCAGCTGCTGCCGCTGCGTATGAACGTGAATTACAGCAAATGCGTCAGATGCTGGATACCGAGCTTGCGCGGATCACCAGCCAGAAAGAAGACGCGCAGACGTTGGAAGTGTCTGCCGCTGAAACGGCGCGGGCAGCAGCAGCACGTGCCGCAATGGCACGGGTGCATGCAGCGTTGGAAACTGGCCAGCCCTTTGGGGATGCGCTGTTTGATCTGACGGAAAATGCAGGCCTTGCTGCGCCGGATGCGTTGTCGGCCATTGCGGCGGATGGTGTGGCCACGCAGCAATCACTGCAAACAAGTTTCCCGGAAGCCGCGCGCGCGTCGCTCGATGCCTCGATCCGCGCCGCAGTGGAAGCGGGCGAGATGGATCGCGTCTCGGCCTTCTTCCGCACTCAGCTGGGCACGCGGTCTTTGGAGCCAAAAGAGGGTGACGACCCCGACGCCATCCTGTCGCGCGCCGAAGCGGCATTGAAAGCTGGGCAGCTGGACACCGCGTTGACGGAACTGGCCGCGATGCCCGACGCCGGACAGCCAGCGCTGGCCCCGTGGATCGCAAGTGCTACGCAGCGCCGCGATGCCTTGGCCGCAGCAGCCGATCTGTCCCAGCAAATGAACACGAACTGAGGAACCGCCGATGCTTTGGTCTTTGATTAAGATTGTCCTTTTCATCGCAGCGATTGCACTTTTGACAGTGGGCGCTGGGATCCTCATGGAAACCGAAGGTGGCGTGCGCATTGCCGTTGGCGGGACTGAATTCAACATGGAGCCCCTACAGGCCGTCATCGCCGGGGTGCTTCTGGTGATCGCGATCTGGCTGGCGCTGATTGTGTTTGGGCTTCTGGTTGCGTTTGTCCGCTTCGTGAATGGTGATGAAACCGCGATTTCGCGCTATTTCGACCGCTCGCGTGAACGCAAGGGATACGAGGCGCTGGCCGAGGGCATGATGGCAATCGCCTCGGGCGAAAGCTCGACCGCGATGTCGAAAGCCGCCCGGGCCGAGAAATATCTGCGCCGTCCCGAGTTGACCAACCTGCTGACCGCGCAGGCCGCAGAGATGTCCGGCGACAAGCGCAAGGCGGCTCAGGTCTATAAGCGTTTGTTGAAGGACGAACGCACGCAGTTTGTTGGCGTGCGCGGGATCATGAAGCAGAAGCTGGAAGAGGGCGACACCGAAACCGCGATGAAGCTGGCCGAGAAAGCCTTTGCGCTGAAGCCGCGCCACACCGAAACACAGGATGTGCTGCTGGGCCTTCAGGCGCAGAATAACGACTGGGCTGGCGCGCGCAAAACGCTGGGGGCCAAGCTGAAATACGGGGCCCTGCCGCGTGACGTGCACAAGCGCCGCGATGCGGTTTTGGCGCTGTCCGAAGCCAAGGGCGTGATGAAGGAAGGCAACCCGATCGAAGCGCGTGTCGCCGCGATCGAAGCCAACCGCCTGTCGCCCGATCTGGTGCCCGCCGCCGTGATGGCCGCGCGTGGGTATATTGCGGATGGGAAACCGAAGTATGCCTCGCGCGTGTTGGTCAAAGCGTGGTCGGCGCAGCCGCACCCGGATCTGGCCGCGGCCTTTGCGGACATCGCCCCGGATGAAAGCCCAGCCGAGCGGATCAAGCGGTTCCGTGCGCTGACGAAGCATCAGGACGGAAACCCGGAAACCCGGATGCTGCTGGCCGAGCTGAACATCGCAGCCGAAGACTATCCCGGCGCCCGCACCGCGCTGGGCGACCTGCCGGACACGATGCCGACGCAACGTGCGCTGACGCTTCTGGCGGCGATTGAACGGGGCGAGGGTGCCTCGGACCACGATGTGCGCGCCACGCTGGCCCGTGCCGTAACCGCACCGCGAGGGCCGCAGTGGGTGTGCGAAAGCTGCAACCACGTGCACGCCGCTTGGCTGCCGGTCTGTAACAACTGCGATGGCTTTGACACGCTGGCGTGGAAACAAGCGCCCGAGGCCGAGGGTGCCGTTCCCACGGGCGCCGAGATGCTGCCTTTGGTCGTCGGCGACGCCCCGGTGGACGCAGTTGAAGATGCTGAAGAGGTCAGCGACGATCCCGCCGTTCTGGACGGTGAAGTTGTCAAAGAGGCGGACGACAAGCCCGCCGCGTAAAGATCAGATCAGGCGGCGTCACTTGGTCGCCGCTTGATCCTGTTTGGCCTGCCCACCCCGAACGCCATTTTTGCTTGCGCAAAGATCGTGTCGCGTCTAAAACCCCCAACGCTGCGGAGCGGAATTCGCCCGGCAGCCTGTGCGCCTCAATAGCTCAGCTGGTAGAGCAGGTCCTTCGTAAGGACAAGGTCGGGGGTTCGAGTCCCTCTTGAGGCACCACCCCTTTTCCTACTAAGTGAACTGGAGTCTGTGGCTTCTGGCGGGGATCGGTTTGTCTCCACCCTTATGTCCGCCCTGTCTTTCCCGGTTCGTGATGCGGTCAGCAGACAATGACCGGAGGACAAGGCGGTCCTGATGTCAGAGGCCCGTAACCGCTCCGTAAACGACAAGAGCAACGAGCGGCGCCAAAAGGATGAGGGCCGCAATCGCCTGCCAGCCAAAGCGCGAGTTGCGGGCCACCCATTTGGGATTTTCGGCGTTCTTGCGCAACACTTCGCGTTGAAACGGAAGGACGACCAATACCGGCAGCAGCATGAACATAAGCGTCAGCGACAAGGGCGAGTCATCCCCGTCAAAAACTTGGCTTGCGATGCTGATCAGCAAATACAGTATCGCCAACGGGATTGCGACGCGCGACAGGGCAGGCCGTGCTGCGGGGGCTTGCGTCGCGATGCGGCGGAACAGGCTGAAGTTCCAGAACGCTGGAAGCACTAGGCCACGCCAAAAGGCCGAAACATTCTGGTTGTCGACGTCACGCAGCCAGCGCCAGTTTTGCCAGAACCAGTAAAAGGAATAGAATCCCAGGGTTCCGACCGACATGATCAAAAATTTCGCAGTCGAGACGGGATAGAGGATTTGCAGCTTCATCTCGGCTTCTGCGGGCGAAGCGCGATAGCTTATGTAGATAAGCAGGATCAGCAGAACCACGATGATATAGACGGCCACGACCACCGCCCATTCGTCGTCGGACAAGCTGTCCAGACCCATGCGCGTGACCAGCGCGTCTTCATTCGGGCGGTCCAAGCGGATCCATTGCGTGTCGTCGAGGTCTTTCAGTGCTTGCCGGGTATCTTGCCAGGTTTTCGACTGAATGCGATCAGATTTGGTGACATAGAAATAAGTCCACGTGGACGTTCCCGGTTTTCCGCGCGCTTCAAGCTTCAAGTCGAAGGCTGCGGTGTTGAATAGATCTGTCTTGTTTTCATACCCCCAGGACGGATCCGTCAGGTATTTCAACTGATGGCGAAAGCGGACCGGATGCGCGATTGCAAAGGGTGCTTTGCGTGTGTCTTCCTCTAGCTTTGGAAGTTTTGACAGCAGGTCTTTGGGGCTAGACCAGAACACTTGGCCACCTGTTTCGGCGTCGTCTTCCCATTCATCCGGAAGCCGGTAATGTGTGGTGACGGTCAAAGAGGCGTGTGTCTCGTCAACAGTCAGCTCAAGCGGGCTGGTGATTTCGATGCTGGGGTAGATCCCCTTGAAATAGTCGAAGAACGTTTTTTCGATCTCGTCTTCGCCTGCGGAGTTTGCCCAGTCCAACATTCCGTCTGCCTCGGACCCGACATAGGTGGCCTTCGACGTGAACAGGATGGCGTCGGGCTCGGTTCGCAGATCAAATGTGTCGACCACATCATTGTAGTATTCAGGCTGCCGGACATAGGTCGTGATCATGCCGACACTGTCGGGGGCGATGATCACGCCTTTGCCAAACAGCCCCTGTTGCAGATGGTCCAGATCGCCAAGCTGTTCGCCACGGGTCGGATCAAGGACGTAGTTTCGTTCGCCAACGGTCGCCCGCACCACGACATGATCGAAGGCGCGGATACGCGGGATGTCGTCGCCAAGTCCCGCCCCGTAGTCGGTGTTCACCAGAAGCGGTGTCGCGTCGATGTCCAGTGCATACAGGATCGAGGTCAGAAGAACCGTCATGTCCTTGCAGTCGCCAAAACCTCTGCTCAGGACGCGTGCCGGGTCTCGGGGGATGAAACCGCCCACGCCAAGCTGTACGGCGGTATAACGTACCTCTTTCTGGACATAGGCCAGCGCCGCGCGCAGCTGTGCTTTCGGGTCGTCGGGATGGGCAAGCCGGATGGCGTCGGCGACCCCGACAATCTGGGCGTTCTGATACTGGGCCGGGTCATAATGCGGGGCAAAGAACCTGCCGATATCGCTCCAGAATTCGACACTGCTGGCGGTGGTCGACGTCCAGACGCGATACCCTTTGGGGATGTCATCCTCGACGGATTGCGCCGGTACGTTTTCGGCAGACCAGGCGTATTCCGTGAAGTCCCCCTGTTGCGTGATCGTCGGCTCGGGCGCGTTGCCATGCGCCTTCAGAAAGACGGGCGTTCCGGTCGCGACCAGCAACCGATCCCGCGTTCTTTGGGTCGGGCGGCTGTATTTATGGCTGAACCGGTACTGCCAGTGCGGCCCCAAGGCGGGATTGCGACCGTGAGCCGTATAGGCATAGTCCAGCGTGTCCCCTTGCTTGAGCTGCGGCACAAGGAAGGCAAGCTCGAGGCTGCCGTCATAGATCCGCTGCTCGCGATCGCTCTCGCGCCGATACAGCTGCATTTCGCCCTGCTGGGTCACGTCGACAACATCGCCCGTCGCGCGGATGATCCGAACATGGTGCAGCGCAATGGTTTCATACACAGGATTGAAGGCAATGATGATGGAGCCATAATCGTCAACAGCGCTGCTGCTGCGGAGGCTGGTCACATCGCGATAGAAGAATTTTTCGACCGTGTCTGTCGCCAACATCTGCTTGTCGACCAAGCGATAGATCCGGTCCTCATCCGCCGCCAAATCGAACGGCCCGCTTGCCGGTTGATGATGCAGGACCCAATCTTCGGGCGGGGAAATGGAGACATATTGATCGACACTTTGTGCCTGTGCCTGAACCGATAGGCTTGCAAAAACAAATGCGAAAATCGCCACAAATCTCGAATACATAAAACAAAGCTCCAATAGTCGATCCAGACCTATCCAGATCGACCTTTGGTTGCAAGGGTGGCCCGTGATAGCGGCGCCGGAAACCGTGTCACCGGCGCCCCTTTTTTCTGTTCATCCAGAACGGCGGCACATCGCCCGCCATGATGCAGCCGTAGGGATCGATGTAGTCCTCGATCTCGGCCAGATCATAGGATTTGATCTGCGCTACCACGCTGTCTGCGTTTTTATAGCTCGACGGCAGTTCCGACGCATCCACGCCACCGGCATGGAAGCGCACGTCCAAACCTTCGGTCTCCGCCTTCAGCATCTCATCCGGCGTGACCGAGCCCATGCGGCGCTTGTGTTCCGAGCGCGAGAAGTTGCGCCCCGCGCCGTGCGGGCTGAAGCCAAGGCCGTGATCCGCATCTTTGCCGCGTACAACCAGCACTGGCTCGGACATGTTCAGCGGAATAAGCGTCAGGCCCGTCGCGTCGGCGGCGTATCCATTCCACGCGGGGGTCGCGCCCTTGCCGTGATAGAACAGATCGTCGCGTTTGAAGACGAAGTTGTGCTCGTTCCAGAACCGGTCGCCCACATCCCCCACGCGCGCGGCCTCGACCGTCGCTTGGTGGATCGCATTGTGGTTGGCCTTGGTCCATTTGCGGATCAGCTGCAGCGCTTCCCAATAGTCGCGCCCTTCCTCGGTATCAGCCGGGATCCAGGCGTTCTGCTTGGCGGTCTCGGGCGACAACTCCTTGCGGAACTTCTCGGCCACATGCATCCCGTGCTTGTAAAGAACGGCCCCCGGCCCACGCGATCCGTGATGGGTCACGATCGCCGTGCGCCCGGTCTTGCGCGAGCGTCCGACGAACAGGAAGTGGTTCCCGTCGCCCTGCGTCCCCATATGTTCCTGCGCCATACGCAGAAGCTTGGGGCTATTCAGGAACGGATTCTCACGAAACGCATCCAGCAGCTTCAATGACGTGGTGAAACGCTTGCCCTGCGGACGCCCACCCGGCCCGAAATGCGTGACCGCCTGCGCCGCATCCAGAACTGCCTTCGGGTCCGCATTGCCCAGATCGGTGATCATCACCGAACAGCAAATGTCAGCCGAGTGCATCCCCGGATGGATCGCATTGCGCGCCGCCACTACGCCGCCGACCGGAATGGTGCCCACAGGCCCCGCCGGACAAGCATCAGGCATGATGGCCCCTGCCTCGATCGTCGGGGTACGCATCAGCGCGGTCATCGTCTCGCGCACCTTCGCGACATTGTCGTCCTCGTCCGGATGGCCCACGTCGATGTTTTCGTGAAACGACACGTCCCCCGGCGCACGCAGATCCATGGTTTCAGGCAACGGCACAATCTCGCTGTCCAGCTCTTGCCGGATACGGACCAGCCCAAACCCTTCCGTGCGCATCTCGTTGGCCTTCGCCAAAAGCGCAGGGAATTGCTTGCCGGGGCGATGCCCCCAGTCTTTCAAATGATCCCCAGTCACGGGGTAGTTTTGAGTTTCTTCAGTCATTTTTCTTCCAATACGTCGTTTTGGGGTTTGGAACGAATTGATGCCATGTCCAGCAATCTGAGTTTTCAGTTCCAACCAAAGAGCCGCAGCTACAGACGCGGTTAGGGCCGTCGCCGCCATCCAACCCGCAACATCCATTCAGCCGTGACAGATCATCGGTAAGGCCAACGCGCTCGAGTACGTCGCCGAGGTTCATCCAGTCTTCCGACCGTCCTTCCTCGTTCCAGCCGGGGACCAGCCGCTGACGTTCAGCAAGAACGCTGTTAGTGACCCGAAGTACGTACCCTTTTGGAACCGGGTGCACTTCTTCTACGTATCTGTCATCATTCCTCAGGTCGCAAAGTCGGTTCATTTCGGAAATGGTCTCGATTTCGTCGAGCCAGTTCGAAATACGCGAGTTGCAGTTGCTGCAAAAAAGAGCCGTCTTCATTTGCTCACCAGTCCTCATTACTTACGCGGTCCCCTGACCGCTCCATTTTCGTTTGCAGAGATGCGACCAAATAACCCCACCGGAAGGCCCGCCGCGCATCTGAATGGGCAGATACGGTTTGTTTGGCGCCGGCACGGAGCGAGTTCTTCCCCCTCGGCCTTCCGGTTCGCAATCGCGTCGATCCTTGTGTCTTGTTTTCAATGACAGAGTTTTGGCACGGGGACTGTGGCGTAGAGAGGAAAATCGCAAATCCGCATAGGGTATTGATAATGCTTGAGAAAACACAGCATTGTCAGTCGGCGCGCCGCCTTATACGATATAGCCATATAGACTATTATAAATTTGGATAATCCAATGAAGAATGTCGTGATTGGTTTTCTCGGAACCCAAATGGATATGGGGAAAAAGCGCCGCTGGAGGCCGACCCTAAGCCTTGTCAGCCATGACCACTTCAAGGTGGATCGGCTCGAGATCCTGTACGACATGCGGTTCAATCGTCTGGCCAAGCAGGTGAAGCGCGAGATCGAAGAGAAGTCGCCCGACACAGATGTCCTGTTGCAGCAGTTGGACCTGAACGACCCGTGGGACTTCCAAGAGGTCTACGGCAAGCTGTTTGACTTCGCGCGGTCCTATGGGTTCGACGACGAACGCGAGCGGTACCACGTGCATCTGACCACCGGGACCCACGTGGCCCAGATCTGTTGGTTCCTGCTGACGGAAAGCCGCCACGTGCCCGCGCGCTTGATCCAGACCGGTCCTCCGGGTCCGGAAGATGACACGCCGAAATTCGATGTCATTGACTTGGACCTCAGCCGCTACAACGCGTTGCAGCAGCGGTTTGACCAGTTGTCGCGGGAATATAGTGACCAGTTGAAGGGCGGGATCGAGACCCGAAATCCGCAGTACAACGATCTGATCGACCGGGTCGAGCTTGTCGCCAGCAACTCGGACGAACCGATCTTGCTGCTGGGCGAAACCGGCACCGGCAAGACCGAGCTGGCCGAGCGCATTCACAGCCTGAAGCTTGATCGCCGCCGCATCAAGGGGCGGCTGGTTCATGTGAACTGTGCGACCTTGAACGGGCCGGATGCCATGGCAACCCTGTTTGGTCAGCGCCGGTCCTATCTTGGCACGGCGGGCACTGAACGGAGTGGCCTTCTGCGCGAGGCAGATGGCGGTGTTCTGTTTCTGGACGACGTGGATGAACTGAACTCCAACATGCAGTCGGTTCTGCTACACGCGATTGAAACCGGGCGGTTCTATCCGCTGGGCTCGGATCACGAGATTTCCAGCCGGTTCCACCTGATCGCCGGTGCAAACCGTGATTTGCGCAGTCTGGCTGCGTCGGGGCAGTTTCGCCAAGACCTTCTGGCCCGCCTGAACACCTGGAACTTCACCCTGCCCGCATTGCGTCGCCGCACCGAGGATATCGAGGCCAATCTGCTGCACGAGCTGGACCGCTGCGAGCGGGATTTGGGTACGAATGTTGGCTTCAATTCGGACGCTCGCGAGATGTATTTGAGTTTCGCCAAGGATCCGTCAACGCCTTGGCCGGGGAACTTCCGAGACTTTTCGGGCTCGATTCGACGCCTGTGCACGCTGGCACCCCGAGGGCGGATCACGCGGACGATGGTGTCCTCTGAGATCGACGCGCTGCGAGTGGATTGGCAGTCGGCGCATGCAAACGACGACTACAAACTGGTTGCGGATGTGTTGGGGGATGCGGTGACTGACGTGGACCCATTCGACCTTGTGCAACTGGCCGAGGTCATTCGGACCTGTCGCAATTCTTCCAGCCTCAGCGCAGCAGGCCGGGTGCTGTTTGCGGTGTCTCGGGGTAAGCGCAGGACGCAGAACGACGCGGATCGGTTGCGGAAGTATCTTGGCAAGTTTGGATTGGAGTGGGGGGCAATCTAGTGTTTCGCGCAGGGTGTTTCACACGTGTCGTGGTTAGGGGAACATTTGTTTGCCCATCCCGTTCCCAAAGAACCCGGCTTGACGACGCAGATGATCTGCGACGATCTTCGGGTCTGTTGTTGCTTTGTCCAATGGGGGTTTCATGCCTGTCCTGTCTCAAGATCAGTTGTCCCAGCTGACCGCTCTGCGGCACGCGTTGCATCGCCGCCCCGAGATTTCAGGGGAAGAGGCCGAGACTGCAGAGGTCATCGCGGACGAGCTGACAAATCTGGGTGCGTATCGCATCTGGCGCGGGCTGGGGGGTCATGGTGTGGCGGCCGAGTTCACCGGCGCGTCCGACGGCCCCACGGTGCTTTTGCGCTGCGAGCTGGACGGGTTGCCAATCCGCGAGATCTCGGATCTGCCCTATCGGTCCGAGGTCGAGGGGAAGGGGCATTTGTGCGGCCATGACGGGCATATGGTGTCGATGCTGGGGGTCGCGATGTATCTGGCACGCCGTCCTGCCTGTGGCCGAGTGATCCTGCTGTTCCAACCCGCCGAAGAAACCGGGGCAGGCGCGCAGGCGGTGATTGACGATCCACGCTGGGCCGAGATCAAGCCAGACTTTGCCTTCGCTTATCACAACCTGCCCGGACGCCCTCTGGGCGAGATCGGCTTGCGGTCGGGGCCGGGCAATTGCGCGTCGCGCGGGATGCAGATCTTGTTCGAGGGCAGAAGCTCGCACGCGGCGGCACCGCAGGACGGGCTGTCCCCAGCGGCGGCGATGGCCACGCTGATGGAGGCGCTTCCGGCGCTGGGCTCGGGCCAGATCGGGGACGAAGGCTTTGCCCTTTCTACCCTGACCCATGCCAAGCTGGGCGAGCCGACCTTCGGGATTGCGCCAGCGGATGGTGAGTTGCGGGTGACTCTGCGCGCGGTGACCAACGACCGGATGGAGCGTCTGATGGCCAAGGCTCAGGCACTGGTTTCCGAGGCGCGGGGCGATCTGAAAGTCCAACTGCATTGGCATGACGTGTTCCGTGCGGTGATTAACAACGCAGACGCCGTGCAGATCGCGCGCGATGTGGCGCAGGCGCTGGGGCACGAGACGCACGAGATGACCGCCCCGATGCCGTGGTCCGAGGACTTTGGTCGCTTCGCAGATGATGGGGCCAGCGCGGCAATGCTTTATGTGGGTTCGGGTGTGAATCAGCCGCAGCTGCACAACCCGGACTATGATTTCCCAGACGCGCTGCTGCCCGTAGTGATCGACCAGTTCTGCGCCATTGTGGATTGGCTTACGGTGCGTCGTTGATCGCGGGCTGAAGTACCAAACACACTTTCACGCCGCCCAGATCAGAGTAATCCAGCGACAGGGTGCATCCATGCGCCTGCGCCATACGCTGTGCGATGCTCAGCCCCAAGCCTGTGCCCGGCTGGTCCGGGTCAAGCCGTGTTCCGCGCGCAAGCACCGCATCCCATTCTTCCTGCGGGATGCCGGGGCCGTCATCTTCGACGCAGAGGGCCACCTGTGTCTGATCCTGTTCGCCACGCACGGAAATCCGGCTGTCCGACCATTTTACCGCGTTGTCCAGAAGGTTGCCCAAAAGCTCGGTCAGATCATATTCGTCGAAAGGCAGGAACAGCGGGCTGGGTACGTCGATGTCCCACTTTATATGTTCGGCGCCGGGTTGGCGGCCAAGTGCCTTGTGCAGGCGGTCAATGATCGGACCCGCGTCGCATTTCAGCAGCGCTTGATGACTGTCACGCGTCGAGGCAAGCTCTCGTTCGACGATGTGTTGAATGCTGGTGATTTCCGTCATCAGATCGTCGGCCAAGGAATCGTTTCCGGTTCGCCGCACCTTGCGCTCGATCCCGTGCATGATCGTCAGGGGAGTCTTCAGCCCGTGGGCCAGATCGCCCGCCCGCGAGCGGGCGCGCTCTAACGCTTCGGCATTGACGTTCAGAAGCTGGTTTACCTCTTCGACCAGCGGCAGAACTTCGGACGGATATTCCGACGACAGCCGCCCGTTCGGGGTGTGGGACACACGCGAGATCTCGGAGCGGATTTTCTGTAGCGGCTTAAGTCCAAGGCGCACCTGAAACCAGCTTGCGCTCATCAGGAACAAGCCCAAGACGCCCAGCCAGAAGACCGAGTTCGTTGTGAACCGCGCGACCGACATATCCAAGTCTGCACGGTCGATGGCGACCGCCAAAAAGACCTCTTTCCGTGTGTCGTCTTCGCCCATCGTGATGATCCAGCTGGCGACGGCGACGGCATCGCCGGATCCGGTGGTTACATCGGTATAGGTGATCAACCCTGCGGTCTGCGGGCGCGCCAGTTCCAGCGGTGCGGCCCAGAAGGACGGCGACAGAAGCGGCTCGTCCCGGTCGATCTGCACCTGCCAGTAGTAACCGGACAAGGCCTGATTAAACCGCGGATCGGGGATCGGAATGATCTCGACCTCGCCCGCGGTATTGGCCGAGACATTGCCGCTAAGCTGGATCAGATAGGTCTCAAGTTCGCTCCGCGCGCGGTCTTCGAAATAGAGCCGGAACAGGAAGTTAAAGACGATGGCCGTCGCCACCAAGGCAATCGCCGTTGTCATGGCCGCTGCCAGCAACAAGCGAAGGCTTAGGGAAAGCTTCATGCGTCTTCCCCGGCGATCATGTACCCAAATCCGCGCCGTGTTTCGATTACACCGCCGCCGATTTTGCGGCGCAGGCGGCCGACCAGAACCTCGACTGCGTTGCTGTCAGGTTCCTGATCCCGGTAATAGATGTTCTCGACCAGTTCTTCCTGTGTCACCACCTCGCCGCGATGATGCAGAAGATAGTTCAGCAACCGATATTCCAAGGGTGTGACCTTCAACGGACGCCCGTCGACCGAGACACGCATTTGCCGCAAATCGACCCGAAGCGCCCCGGCTTCAAGGATCGTCGCTTTCTGACCGCCGGACCGGCGCAGCAGGGCACGCAGACGCGCGACCAGCTCTTCCATCTGGAAGGGTTTCCCCAGATAGTCGTCGGCGCCTGCGTCGATCCCTTCGACCCGCTCGTTCCAGTTTGCGCGGGCGGTCAGCAAAATGACGGGCAGGTCCAGCCCCTCGTCTCGCCATGCGCGCAGGACCGATAGGCCGTCACGTTTGGGCAGGCCGATATCAAGGATGGCAGCCGCATAGCTTTCGGTGCTGCCCAGAAACCAGCCTTGCTCTCCGTCGTTGGCGATCTCGGGGATCAGGCTCTCGCCTTCCAGAACATCCGCGATCAGCTCGGCGATCTTCTGTTCATCTTCTACGATGAGGATACGCATTCAGCACTTCCGTATGCTTGTGATCCGCCCCGAGCCCGCATCAACCGAGACCGAGACGACCGCGCCGGACCGATCAACGATCAGCACTCTAAACTTCGTTCGCTTTCCTGTGTCAGAAAACCCGACTTGGAGCAACTTGCCGGGCTGCTTGGACTGCACGTTCTTCAAGACCTCTTGTAGCGGTCGTGCATCCCCACGCGCAATCGCGCGTTGGGCGCGTTGATAGTCCTGACGCGAGATCTGGGCGCTGCCGCCGATGGAAGAACTTCGGCAGGTTCCGGGTCCGCTGGGTCCGCTTGGAATGCTTGGAATGCTCGGCCCGCTTGGAATGCTTGGCCCGCTGGGTATGCTTGGCGTGCTGGCCGGAGAGGGCGGTGACGCCGGGCTGACCGGGGACGGAGAAGAGGCGGGGCTGGGCGACGAGGCCGGGGAAGGCGCGCTAGAGGAAGCGCGGGCTAGGCTTAGTCCAGCCATGCTGGGCGCCATATAGGCACTGGCGGCCCCCAGTCCCAACCGAAGCAACGCGGCGCGGCGTGATATGCGCTTGCTGCCGCTCATTGCGCTGCCATGCTGTGAGAGGCAGGGGTGATCAGACGCGCGCGGGCCAAGCTGCGCATCAGGTTTTCGCTGTCTGTCGTGATTTGGTCAACGGGGACATCTGGAAACGCCTCGGACAGGATCTCGACGACCTCGGCCAGGTCTGTCGGCTCTTCCAGTAAGGCCCAGATCGCGGCCGATACCGGGTTCAAGCGGAAAATGCCAAGCCCCGATCCATCAGCCAGAAACGCCTCGTCGCCCACCACGCTTTCGGCCACGCCTGCAGCCTGTACATAGCACTGATTTTTGGTGAAGTCGGGGGCAGGGCGGTTAAGTTGGTCTAAGGGCGCCTGACGGTCATCTTGTGCAAGCTCGGGCAGCTGGGCGGCAGGCAGAGCTGCCAGATCCGGGTGGGTCGACAGGTATTCGGCGGCCTCTTCGGCGCAATGATAGCTCAGCCGATAGATTGGCAAGTGGCGCGTCAAAAGGTCGACCGAGCGCAGGATCGCCCCCGCGTGACGCGTGCGTGCGAAGTTCTGGGTGATCAGGCTGGCCAGCGCGTCTTCGCGTGCCATCGGGCTAAGCTGCGGCGGCTGCGGCGCGTCGCGACGCTCGAGCATCACCATCGCGCCCAAGGGAAGGCTTTCGCCCCATGGGGCGACGGGTGCTTTGGTAAGATATTTGTATTGGCGGTTCGACGGGCCGGGATCCTGCGCAACATCATCGTGAAAGCTGTCGCTGAAGCCTTCAGGTAGAGGCAAACGCAGGCGCGGCTGAATTCCGTTCGCGATGCCCGCGCAGCTTCGCGTGGTCGCATCCACGCGCACGGGCAGAAAATCATCTGAATACAGGGGTCTACCCAGACGCGCCAAGGCAATAGCCAAGGTGCTCTTGCCGGCGCGTCTGGCGTTAGGCATCACCACAAGACGCCCGTTAAAATCAATAGCCGCAGCATGCAGGCACAGCAAATCAGGGTCCGAGCGCAGCCGCTCCCACGCCATCTCGGCGACGATGTCGCAGACTGTGTTGACCCCATCCCAGGTACGGGGCGTTTCGGGCTGGTCCGCACGGATCACGTCCCAGCGGTCTGGCCCAGCGGGACGGATGGTGACGAACGGCGGATCACTTGGTGGAGTGTTCAGGGTGTGGTGCGGCCAGGCAGAAAGGACTGTGGGCAGCATCGCTGCAATCTCGTCTGCGTTTTCCAACGCGACGGGATGCTTCAGACCCTCAAATTGCACATACTGCGGTTCCACCACGCTCCGCTCCTATTTGTCGCTGATCATACCAGCGATTTCCCCCTTGCGCGTCAACGCAATCTGGCCTGCCCACAATTACTGTGCGGGCAGGCCGTCGATCAGGTGGGGATAACCCAGATCGATTTAGCTTTCACAGACTTTAACACCATCTGCGCGCGTAACCACCGTTCCACCGCCGCTGGTGCATTCTTCAGCCGTTGCCACGCGGGGGCCGCTCGGGCCGCTCGGCTCGGAAGGTACGCTGGCCTCGGAAGGCGTGCTTGCTTCGGAAGGTGCGCTGGCTTCGGAAGGTGCGCTTGCCGGCGACGGCGCGCTTGCAGGCGACGGTGCACTTGCAGGCGACGGAGCGCTGGCCGGCGAAGGCGCCGAAGATGCGTGGGCAGCCGACAGCGTGGTCAGCGCGGGTACGGAGTAGGCGGCCAATGCCAGCCCACCAATGCGGGTCAGCGCCTTGCGCCGGGAAAATACCTTGTCGTCTTCTTTGGTCATTTGCTCTGTCCTTTGTTTTCCATTCGGGCGCTATTGATTCGGGCGCCTCTACCCCTGATAGCACCTTGGCCGCGTCAAAAGTCTGAATGAGAGTGTCAGCGTTTTGTCAGGTTGCGGTCTGTGCAGAGTGCTGGGGGATCAGCTCTGCCTGTCCAATGCACCAGCGCTGCGCCACACCGGCCCGCGACGCATTTATGGCAGAATTGCTCGTCACCGGTGCCTGCGACGGCTAAGTTGCGAGCGATGGAATCGCTTACACTTCTCTTCGTGCCACTATCGCTGATCGCAACTGCGGTCATGGCGGCCTCAGCTGCAATTCAGGCGCGTCGCTTCAACCTTGATTTATTCGGCGCAACCGTTCTGGGCGTTGTCACCGCTGTTGGCGGGGGCACGCTGCGGGATCTGCTTTTGGGGCTGACCCCGGTTTTCTGGATCTCTGACCTACGTTTTCTAATGGTGGCGGTCCCTTCATCGTTGCTGAGTTTCTTCGTCGCGGCACGCATGCCGACAGGCAACGGGCGGCGGTTGGCCCTGTTGATGTATCTGGATGCGGTCGGGTTGGCGCTGTTCACCCTGACCGGCGTTCAGGTTGCCTTGGAAGCCGGGGTTGCGCCGGTTCTGACCATCGTAATCGGCTGCGTAACCGGTACGGCGGGTGGCATGATCCGCGATCTCTTGTGCAACATTACCCCAAGCGTCTTGCGTGAAGACCTGTATGCTACGATCTCGTTGGCAGGAGGTGCCGCCTATTTGGCGTTCTCCCAGTTTATGGGGGAATCGACGGCGACGCTTGTAACGTTCGGCCTTATCCTTCTCGCCCGTCTTGTCGTGCTGTGGATGAATCCTCCTCGCCCGGATGAAGAGACGTCCCGGAACTAGGCCGCACGCCTTCCCCCCGTCAGGGCCAAACCTGCGTCCAGACAAACGAAAGCCGCGCTTAATGGCGTAGCGCGAAAAGCGGCGAACCTGGCAAAGGTGCAGAAAGTTGTTCGAGCCAACACCATGGCTGCAACGGCCACAGAGTTGCAGATTATTGAGCACCCAACCAATTGCTATGCATCTGGAGACATAGGTGGCGAATGACTGCTTTCGTCCAATGCCATTTGCGCAAGCAATGCCCTAACCACTCACGGTAAACTGCCCCATCATGCCGCCATCCTCGTGCTCCAAAATATGGCAGTGGAACATATAGGGGAGTGCTTCTGTCGCCGGACGGTCGAACCGCATCAAGATCTCAGCCTCACCATCAATCAGGATCGTGTCCTTCCAGCCCAGGTTTTGTGGAAGTGGGGGGCGTCCGTTTTCGCTGAGCACCTGGAACATGACACCGTGGACATGGAAGGGGTGCATCATCATGTTGGCCGATACCCGCCATTTTTCGACCTGCCCCACCTGTGTTTTGAAGTTGATCTTCGACATGTCGAACGCTTGACCGTTGATCGAGAACCGGTCTTCGGCGCGACGCATCATCATGCCGGGACCCATGGCCATATCGAGCGTGATCCGGCGTCGGGCGGCTGAACTCGCATCCATGTTCGGACGCGATCCACCCAGCGCATCGGGCACTCGGGTTATCCGGACTGGCGCCGCCGGATCGACGACAAAGGGCAGCACCTCGAACGGTGGTCCAGAAGGGCGCCGCCGCCCCATCATGCCACCCATCATCCCTTCGTTGACGTTCTGTCCGCTCAGAAGCGAAATGTCCTTCCCGTTGCCGAAATCCACCAGAACTTCATACCGCTCGCCCGGCGCAAGGCTTAGGGTTTCCAGCGTGATGGGGGCGTCCAGCAGGCCCGTATCGGTGCCGATCAAATGCATGGGGCGGCCATCAGACAGCGCCAAAGTATAGATCCGCGCATTCGAGCCATTCAGCAGGCGCAGGCGGACCACCCCCTTTGGGACGATGGCGGTGGCACCCACTTGCCCATTGACCACCATGGTATCCCCAAGGAACCCCATCATCTGGTCATGCATGGTCACACGATATGACATGCGCCCATCCTGATCGAAGCGACGATCCTGCAGGACCACGGTCAGGTCATCTGTGCCATAGGTGGTTGGCAGACCGCGTGCATCGTCCTGCCCGTCCGTCAGGTGAAGAACACCCGCCAGACCCATTTGCACCTGTTGCGCGGTCTTGCCGTGCGTATGGCTGTGATACCAGACGGTTGCAGGGGGTTGGTCGATGGGAAGGACAGGGGACCAGGTTTGGCCGGGGTCAACCAGCTGATGCGGACCACCATCCACATCGCCGGGCACCACAAGCCCATGCCAGTGCACCGAGATCGCCTGGTCCAACGCGTTGTGAACAGCGACCGCAGTGTTGCCCGCATGGTTCAACCTGACGGTTGGCCCCAGGAAGGGCTGGTCAAACCCCCAGGTTCGGCTTGACGCACGACCCAGGAAATCCGTCTCGCCTGCTTGTGCGGTCAGCGAGAACTGTCCGCTTGAAGTGGCATCAACCAAGGGCGGCATCTGCAGGGGCTTTGAAGGCGTGGTGGCCCAAGCGCGGACCGGAAGCTGCGGTATCAAAGCAGCGGCGCCAAGACCGGACAGCAGAGTTCGACGAGAGATCATGTTCGACTTTCCTTATGGATCTGATGGGCAAGCTTAGCGGCGGTCATCACCGCTGAGACCTTCAAGAATGGGACAATCCGGGCGGTGGTCGCCGGCACACTCTTTAGACAGATGGCTTAGCGTGGCGTGCATGGCCTGAAGATCATTGATCTTCGCTTCGATCTCTTTCAAGTGCTTGCTGGTGATCTCTTTCACATCTGCACTGGCGCGCGTTTCATCCTCGTAGAGGGCCAGAAGGTTGCGGCAATCGTCAATGGTAAAGCCCAAGGCGCGCGCGCGGCTGAGAAAGGTCAGCTTGTGCAGGTCGATTTCGCGAAAGACACGGTAGTCGTTTGTATCCCTAAGCGGTTTAACCAGACCGATATCCTCGTAGTAACGAATGGTTTTTGCGCGAAGGCCGGTGCGTTTGGACACATCTCCGATATTCAGGTTCATGGTAGCCTCCCCTTCAGTTGGCGGCGGTGGCAGGTTTCAAAGTTGCGGGGCGCGCCGCTGATGGCGATGTTCCCGCGCCGATCGCAGGCCGGACCCAGCGCAGTCGCAAGGCGTTTGACAGGACGAACACGCTGGACAGCGCCATTGCACCGGCGGCCAGAACCGGTGACAGAAGCAGGCCAAACGTAGGATATAGCACCCCGGCCGCCACCGGGATCAGGAGTGTATTGTAGCCGAAAGCCCAGAACAGGTTCTGGCGAATGTTGCGCATGGTCCGGGCCGAAATGTCGAACGCGTTGACCACGCCGGTCAGATCGCCGGACATCAGCACCACATCTGCAGCTTCGATGGCCACATCGGTGCCGGTGCCAATGGCAATCCCCACATCGGCCGACGCCAAGGCGGGGGCATCGTTGATCCCGTCCCCGACAAAGGCCAGTTTGCCATGTTCCCGCAGGTTGCCAAGGGCCGTAACCTTGCCCTCGGGCAGCACCTCGGCCACGACATGATCGATGCCCAAACTGCGCGCGATGGCATTGGCTGTGCCCTGATTGTCGCCTGTGATCATGGCGACTTTCAAACCCAAATCGTGCAGAGCGTTAATCGCTGCGGGTGTTGTGGGTTTGATCGGGTCCGATACGGCGATGGCAGCGGCAATCTTGCCGTCGATGGCGGCGTAAAGCGGGGTGCGTCCTTGCTGCCCCAGCTCGGTTCCGGTGTCGCCGAGTTTGCCCAACGCGATACCGTCACGGGCCATCAGTCGGTCCGCGCCGATCAGAATTTGCCGCCCTTCCACAGTCGCGGTTACTCCGTATCCGGTGATTGACGCGAATTTCTCGACGGTTGGAAGGGACAGATCCCGCCCTTCGGCCGCCCGCAGGATGGCCTCGGCAATCGGGTGTTCGGATCCGGCTTCAACGGCAGCAACAAGCCGCAAGACTTCATCACGATCATAGCCATCTGCCACAATCAGGTCGGTCAGTTCCGGCCGCCCGGCCGTCAGCGTGCCGGTCTTGTCCAGAGCAACCACCTGTGTTTCCCCCAGCATTTGCAACGCGTCACCCTTGCGAAACAACACCCCAAGCTCGGCGGCACGTCCGGTGCCCACCATGATCGAGGTGGGGGTCGCCAGACCCATTGCGCACGGGCAGGCAATGATCAGGACCGCAACCCCTGCGACCAGAGCGAAGCTCAGCGCGGGATCGGGGCCGAAGATCAGCCAGGCCACGATGGTCACGGCGGCCACGCCCATAACGGCAGGAACGAACCAAGCGGTAATTCTATCCACCAGACCCTGAATCGGCAGCTTCGCGCCCTGCGCCTGTTCCACCATCTGAATGATCTGGGCCAGCATCGTGTCGGCACCCACCTTGGTCGCCCGGAAGCGCAGCGCGCCTGTGCCGTTCACGGTGGCCCCGACCACTTCGGCGCCCGTGGTTTTCTCAGCCGGCACCGGCTCTCCGGTAATCATGCTTTCGTCAACATAAGAGCTTCCAGACAGGACCTCTCCGTCGACGGCGATTTTTTCACCGGGGCGTACATGGATCACGTCGCCCACCGCAATGTCATCAATCGGAACTTCAACGATGTCGTCACCTCGTTCGACCCGGGCCGATTTGGCCTGTAGCCCGACCAATTTGCGGATCGCTTCGCCAGTGCGGCCCTTGGCGCGCGCCTCAAACCAACGGCCCAGAAGGATCAAAACGACAATCACTGCAGCTGCCTCGAAATAGACATTTGCTGTGCCCTCGGGCAGCAAGCCGGGCGCAAAGGTTGCAACGACCGAAAAGCCGTAGGCGGCCGAGGTCCCCAAGGCGACCAAAGAGTTCATGTCCGGTGCGCCCCGAAACAGCAGCGGAAACCCCTTGGTGTAGAAGTGCAACCCGGGGCCGAACAGCACGATCGTCGTCAATACAAACTGCAGAAGGCGGCTTGTCTGCAAGCCGATGCTACGTTCGATCCACATATGCATGGCCGGAAACAGATGACTGCCCATTTCAATCACAAAGACGGGCAGGGCCAGAATGGCGGCCACCAATGTGAGCTGCCCCAGCCGGGTGATCTCGGCCAGTTTTCGGCTCGCCTGATCGGAATCGCTTCCTTGCTTGACCTGTGCTGGATAGCCCAATTTGCTGGCCGCACGAGCCAAATCCGCTGGGGTGACAACGCCTTCAGCGTATCTTACCTGCGCTGTCTCGGTGGCCAGATTGACCGATGCGCTCAGAACGCCGGGCACTGCGGTCAAGGCACGCTCGACACGGCTGACACAGCTTGCACAGGTCATTGCTTCGATTTGCAACGTGACCTCGGCCATCTGGGCCGGATACCCGGATTGCTCTAGCGCGTCAGCCAAAGACGTTAGGGTTGCGGGTTCGGAAAACACGATGTCAGCGCTTTCAGAGGCCAGATTGACCGCTGCGCTATCGACGCCCGGAACGGCCGTCAAAGCCTTTTCGACGCGGCTGACACAAGATGCGCAAGACATGCCGTCCACGGACAGCCGGATTTGGGATTTCTCGGACATGGTGCCCTCCACTAAACGGGTTCTCGAGTCACACATGGGGGTTCCAGTAAGGGGAGGGTCAAGGGCGAAACCACACATTTTCTTGAGCATTGACCTTCCCCCTTGGGAAGCCCCACCTGCAAACGTGAAGCCACAAGAGGAGCCCTTGTATGCTTACATTCGATGTCCCCGACATGAGCTGCGGACACTGTAAAGCCGTGATTGAGAAAGCTGTCTTGACCGCTGATCCGCAGGCGCAACTGGCGTTTGATCTTGACGCCCACAAGGTCAGGATCACCAGTGACTTAACGGATCACGATTTGCTCGCCGTGCTCGCCAAGGAAGGCTATCCAGCGACAATTTTGGTCTAGATCAATGCGCCATGGTACCTGTCGCCATGCCCAAGTGGTGGGGTTGGTGGTGATTGCCGACGGCCATCAGGCCGAAGAAGCCCAGCGCCCGGATCATCTTAGCGTCTTTCGATGAGGTAACGGTCCAAACAATTTCATCCCCGTTCAAAAGCACCTGACTTGTCCAGCCCGTGTCGGCACTTAACACCGGCGCATGCGCGGGGACCATGCGCGAGACTGCGCCACCTCCAATCCCGGTGGTTTGCACGTGGAACCGTGCGCCCTCTGGCACGTCTTCTGTTGTTACGTCGGCATGCGTCACCAAGTCATCCATGTCGATCAGATGCTGGCGCAGGGCCGCGATATCGACCGCTGACCAATCTGTTTCTGGGTCGGCGCGCAGCAAGGCAACGATCTCGGCGATGGCGGCAAATGCGCCCTGACCGGGTTCGGTCGGCAGGACAGTTTGCGGCATATCACCCGCATGGTCGTGACTGTGCTGTGCGTAGATCGGCGCGGCTGCAAACAATGTGACAATCGCGAATATTGTGTGTCGGAGCATGTTTGACCTCTTGATCGAATGCGTGGCTCCAAAAGCTGGCGTCATTTGGGCCTGTTGGATATGATTTGAATCACAATGAGCAGTTTGATCCCACTCCCAGCGCCATTTGATGGCCTGCCCCTGTCCGATCTGCCGCGCCGCAGTTTGACGGGCGGAGAGCATCTGTTTCATCAGGGCGATAGGGCGCGCGGCATGTTCTTTATTGAACAAGGAGAGGTGCGTCTGGTGCGCCACACGGAAGCGGGGCAGCTGGTCACGATGTTCAGGGCAGGGCCAGGCGACACGCTGGCCGAGCCGTCGCTATTCAGCGACCACTATCACTGTGACGCCATCGCTGACCGGGACAGTACCGTTCGCGTACTCGACAAGGCCATCGTGTTGGGCGCCATGACAGAGGACACTGCTTTTGCAATCGGTCTGGTTCAACGGCTGTCGGCGCAAGTCCAGTCTTATCGCCGCAAGCAAGAGTTGCTGGCGATCCGGTCTGCGCAGGACCGGGTTCTTGCGGGCCTTGCAGATGGGTGGATGACCGGAACGGTGGTGGCTTTCGCCAGCGACCTTGGGCTAAGCCACGAGGTCGTCTTTCGTGTGCTGTCGGATCTGGTACGCGACGGGCAGGTCGAACGCCCCGCCCGCGGCGTCTATTGTCTAAAGCGCACCGATCAGGCGGCGTCGTAGTTGTTGAAAACCTCGGTGCTACCATCCTTGCGGATCAGGTAGACGACATAGGCGTCTCGCTCGTTCTCTGGCCCCATGCCGGGTGATCCAAAGGGCATTCCGGGAACGGACAGCCCCACCGCATCAGGGCGCTCGGCCAGCAGGCGACGGATGTCAGCGGCGGGTACATGCCCTTCGATGAAGTACCCGTTCACCACGCCGGTATGACATGACACCATGTCCTGCGGGATACCGTTCGTTTCCTTATAGCGTGACAGGGCATCCCACGAGGCATTCTGAACTTCCAGGTCGAAGCCTTCTTGCTGCATGATTGCCATCCAGGCGCCACAGCAGCCGCAATCCGGGTCCTTTAGAACCTGTATCAGAGGGCGAGAAGAGGCACTAATTGGCGTGGCAAGTCCGATGCAAGAGGCGCCAAGCCCCGCAAGAAACAGGCGCCGGTCAAGTGTCGGTTTGGTCATGTCTTTTCCTTTGTTGTTCGCGCAGACAGCATGATCTTGGCCCTTGTGGCCGAGGCCGCCGCGAGATGTGATGATAATGGTCGAGCCGGGCAATCATGAACCGCCCTGCATTTGTTCACCTGTGGTGCGTGTGGCCTGCATCTCGCGGATGCGTTCAGGCCAGGTGGATTTTATAAAGGCCAGGATGTCCCAGATTTGTTGATCGCTAAGACTGCTTTCAAACCCCGGCATCCCGCTGGCAAATCCAGATACACCGCGCGTTTCAAGCGCAGCCTGTCCACCGCGTTTGGTATAGTCAAACAACAACGCATCGCCGTGGTGCCAAGTGTGACCGGTTTGGTCATGGGGTGGGGCAGGAAGGACGCCGTCCTCGCCCGCTGCCCGCCAGTCGGGTTGGCCCTCAAGCTTCGCGCCATGGCAAGCGGCACAGTTCTCTGCATACAGGACCTTGCCCGCAACAAGATCCGAGTCCACAGGCTGCTGTGCAGGCTTGGCTTGCGCATTTACGGGGCTGAATGCTGTGAACGCGATGCCGAAGGCCATCAACCCGGGAGCGCATAGTGCAACAAGTGTTCCGCGTCTCATGCTGCCACCCGGATCCAGGTTTTCATACCCGCCTTTTGGTGTGACAGCATGTGGCAATGCAAAAGCCAGTCCCCCGGATTGTCCGCCCGAAACACGATGCTGCGCGTTTCCCCACGATCCATCAGAAGTGTGTCGCGCAGAGGGCCAAGCGAGCCATCGGCCAGACGTTCCTGAAAATGGTGCCCGTGCAGGTGCATGGCGTGTGGAAACGCCGTGTCGTTTTGCATCGGAATTTCGACAATGTCGCCCACGGCAACCTCAACCAATGGGGCTTCAGGCAGACCTGCGACGCCATTGAAAGTCCAAACCTGCCCTTGTTCGACCAATTGCTGGATCGACAGGCGTTCACCCTTCCAAATCCCCTGACGCAGCCCCCCCATCGCGCCGCCTTCCATGATCAAGTGCGCCTCGGTCGTGGCCTGCGCTGTCTCAAGAGGGACAAGCGGATTGGATGGCAAAGGGTTGATTGCCCCGCGCGCGGACGAACTGCCCCCGGCCGAAACATGGAGATCTGCAAGTACGAAAGCCTCGTCACGTTCATGGATGGCAATCAGCGCCTGGTCACCTTCGTCAGCAGTGACATCTACAATGAAATCCGCCCTTTGGGCCGGACCAAGGACAACGTGGTCGGTGTGTTCGGGCGTTTGCAGTGGCATGCCATCCAACGCCACGATGGCGCCGCTTAGGCCATGAATGCCAATCATCATGACGCGGTCCACCGCGACATTGACCAGCCGCAGGCGCAGCCGCTCATGGCGGCGCAGTTGCGATATCTGCGGCAAAAGGGATGCCTGCACGAAGTTTCCGATCCGTCCCGCATGCGTCCAGTCATGCATTTGGTCGAAATCTTCGATGATCTCTCCGCTTTCACGAAGCCGCCAATCATCCAGCACCACAGAAATATCATGGTCGACTTCTGGCGGCTCGGCCTCATCGACAATCAACAAACCATAGAGCCCCCTTGCGATCTGCTCGGTGGATTGGTTGTGCGAGTGATACCAGAATGTGCCCGCATCTGGTGGGGTGAAGTCATAGTCAAACTGCCCGCCGGGTGCGACGGCCTCCTGCGTTATACCCGGAACACCGTCCATCGCATTCGGCACCCGCACACCGTGCCAATGAACAGAGGTGGGCTGTGGCAGCTCGTTCACCAGTCTGCGCATCAAGCGTTCGCCCTGTTTCAGGCGCAACAGAGGGCCAGGTACCCCGCCATCATATCCCCAGATCGGTGTCTCGGGGTATTCAGCTGGCCGCAGGCGCGCGGTCGCCGGGCGGGCCACCAACCGAGGTATGGTTTCAGCATGTATAAATCCCGGCGTCGCAGCAAGCGCGGCGGTTCCGGCCAGAAATGTGCGGCGGTTCAGTTTTGGCCCAGAAGTCACTTGGGCTTTCTGTGATGTGTCCATGCACTTACCCACCTTCGTGTTCATCCATCAGATATGTTGCGATGGCTGTTCGGTCTGCTTCGGTCAAAAAGCTTGTGCCATATAGAACGACCTCACCCATGGTCCCGCCAAAGGCGTCGCCCTCGGGCGTGATGCCGGTGCGCAGCGCGTAAGCGATGCTTGCCACATCCCATCCTCTTTTGGTCAGAGTTTCGTGGTCGATCGCGGGTGCTTTCTCGCCGCCGGGCAGGGTATCACTTCCTTGGAAATGCTCGGTATCCGAGTTGCGGGCCCCTGCGAAATTCCGCCCCGTATGGCAGGCGGCGCAATGGGTGGCACCTTCGACCAGTTCGCGGCCACGGTTCCAAATCTCGTCCTTGCCTTCGACGGGCTCGGTCCGGGGTGGTTCAAGATAGGCCGCACGCCACAGCTTCAAGCCCCAACGCTGGTTGAAAGGAAACTGCATTTCGGGTGCGCGCGACGGCGTGGCGACGGGGGGTACCGTCTGGAACGCAGCCCAGAGGTCGGCGATCTCTTGATCCGTGAAGTTCGCATAGAACGGGTAGGTAAAGGCCGGGTAATAGGCGTACCCTTCGGGCGAGACCCCTTCGCGGACAGCGCGGGCAAACTGAGCCTGCGTCCAGCCGCCGATCCCATGATCGGGGTCGGTGGTCAGGTTCGGGGAATACAGCGCCCCAAATGGGGTCTCAAGGGCCAGCCCCCCGGCAAGGGGAGCGCCTCCGCCAGCGATGTCGGTGTGGCAAGCGATGCACCCAGATGCACGCGCAAGATACGCGCCGCGTTCCACGTTGCCTTGCAGTGTTATCGGCGTAGGGGGTAGGCCAATTGGCCATGCAATCAGTGCCGATAGGCTGGCCGAGGCAGCCACCACCCCAGCCAAACCCAGACGATAGAGTTTGCGCATCGTCTTGGCCTATTTCTCGGCCCGGAAACGGGTGTGGCAAGCAGAACAAACCTGACCCATCATGGTAAAGACGCCATCGGCTGGCATATCGGCGAAGTCCATCATGCCTGCGCCTTGTCCGCCCATCATGCCGCTTCCCATCATGCCCGTGCCTTGACCAGCCATCATGCCACTGCCCATCATGGCGCCCCCTTGGCCAGCCATCATTCCACCGTCAGCAGGCGCGTTGCCGGCCATCATCAACCCGTTATCGGACGCCGCCGCCAGCCCGTCAGCCGTCACGCGCAATTGCTCGGCCAGCGCCGCAAAACTCTCCCAGTCCTGCCAGATTTCAAGCTTCGCCTCGGAGGGGGCATCCGTGCTGCCCTCGGGGAACAGCTTCGTCATGGTCGTTCCGGCATGTTGGCTGATGTCGCCTGCACGATCACGCACCACGTCGGCGTCGTAGTCGACTTTGCCCTGCATCATCGGGGTCAGAACTTTCATGGCCTCTTTCATGACGCCCATACCATCCATGCGTTCCTTGACGATGCCCATGGCACCCCCATGAGCAAGAACGGACTGGCTAGCCACGGCAAGTACGGACGCAGCCATCGCGCCCATAAGTAGTTTGTTGGTTTTCATCGGATTTTCCTGATTGGATTGTATCTCTACGCCACCGGCGCACGGAAGGGATCACATCAGGAAGCGCGGAGGTGGTGGATCGATCCCGGATATGACGGGAAGGCCCAGGAACTTGCTAGGTAGCGCAGAGCACTCGCGGTGGGCGCTTGTGCCTGCAGGCAGAGAGTTGTGCTGGACGATGGCAGGGCCAGAACAAAAAGCACCACCAAAGCAGTTTCCCTGATTGTCATCAGCGAAATCAACGGTATCCGACTGCGCGGTGACCGCTGTTGCTGAGGGCGCATGTTTGCCATGCGCTTCAGCAACGCCACCTGACAAAAGCAGGCTGGCGACAAAAATGCCGACCGCGACGAACATGGGCCCGATCCATCTGCGAATTTCCCCAAGCACCGTTCAGTTGATCCCGTTCTCGCGTTGCAATTCTCGTACGTACGCAATGATGTTCGCAACGTCGGCCCGGGTCAAGCCGTCGACCGGCGGCATGTTGCCGAAGCCCCAATGATGCGCGGTCACCCCCCTTTGCGCAGCCAGCATGAAGGCCATGTCCGCATGATGACTGGGTTCATAGATCTTGTGCACAAGCGGCGGTGCGATGCCCTGCTGCCCCGCTGCATCGGTCCCGTGGCAGTCTGCGCAAACCGCGTCGAAGGCGCGCTTTCCCATCACCGCCTTTGCGCTCAGCTCGGCAGGCAGTTGCACCGTCACCATCGGCGCGCCTGCGGCAATTTCCGCTGCGGGGTCCGCCCCGTCATTCGCCCCGCCACGCGCCAGAAGAAAAATGGCAATGAGGGCCGCAATCCCGATCAGGCTCCACGTTTTGATGGTCATATTCTTTGTTCTTTCCTTGCAGATCAGATCAGCTTGACCTGTGTGCCAACCTTCGCAAATGCGAACAACTCGGCGATCTTCTCGTTATAAAGTCCGATGCACCCGTTCGAGGACCGTCGCCCGATCTTGCGCGTGTCGTTGGTGCCGTGGATCCGATAGTATTGCCAACTGAGATAAAGCGCATGTGTCCCCAAGGGGTTTTGTGGCCCGGGGCCGACATAGTCTGGCCATTCCGGATTGCGTTGTTTCATCGAAGGCGTGGGCCTCCATGACGGCCCGTCCACCTTGCGCACCACGCGTGTGTATCCAAGGCGTGTCAGGTCATCGCTCAGCGGCACGCTGGTTGGATAGATCTTTGCAACCGTCCCGTCCTCGGACCAGTATTGCAGCATGCGCGACGTGGTGTCCGACAGGATCACCCCGTTTTTCAGACTGTCGAAATGGTCTTGCCAGCGGTGCATGCGAAACGAGGAAATGTTACGTTCCGTTTCCACCTGCCCAGTCTGAGCAAGGAGCATTGGCGCAGGAAGGGCGCAACCTGCTGCCAATCCCGACAGGAAACGTCTTCTGGATGTGTTTAAGTTCATGTGCCCCCCATCAAGCTGCATCGTCGCAGGAACGTCTGGTTTCATTTCGATGCAACAGCCAGCTTCCCCCGGGGGAAGGTCAACGCATAATGCGGTCACAATTCGGTGAAATGTCGGTCCAGTTCGTGTTGGCAGGCGGGGGGTGAGTGGTTATCGCCGCAATCAAACTGTGTGGTGGAGGAATTCTTGGCCCCCTGCAGAACCAAATCCCGCAGACATCTCTGAAGCAATTCAGATCAAAGCGACAACGGGGCTGGGTAAGACACAGATGACAATTTCCAGCCTCGCAAGTGATCCCAGTTATCAAAACTCGGAGATTCACTTCTACGTACCGGACAACAAACATGCGGCGGAAGTCGCAAGAATTGCACGGGATCTTGGCTTTCGAGTGCTAGAGCTAGCAGGACGCAATTCCTCCCAAGGAAGTGCAGGTCACTGCGCTCGATATAGAATCGCTGATAAAGCGGCGAAAGCCGGACTGAATGTCTATCGCACATGTTGCCAACAAGGCTCCGGGGATAGTGGTGAATACTGCCCGCTCTTTGAAGAATGCCCATATCTGAAGCAATGGGCTGATGAGCAACCAGCATTCAGAATTTTTGTCCACCAATATGTCTATCTTCCCAAACCGACGCGAGATGGGAAAGGATTTCCTCGCCCGGCCTTAGTTGTTGTCGACGAAAGCTTTTAGCAGAAGAGCATAATAGCTCCCCCTCTCACCTTTCACGTTGACCGGCTATGGGCTTACTCACCATCCGGAGATCAGGGAATTCATGGAGGGCTTGCGGAATGAGTAGGCGCCCTTACCCAGCTTGTCAGCGCCGACATGAAGCGGTTCTGTTTTGGTTGCTCCAGAATCCAGGCGGCAAGCAGTATGAGTGCGCAAAGGCCACTGGGTATTCTCGCTGGCACGTCGGTAGGATCACAGCGTCGCCCGAGTTCAAACGACGATTCCAGGAAGCACTGGACAAGCGATTGGAGCTTTATGCTCTGCGGATGCTTGAGTGAAAGCTCTCAACCGGCGACCTTTAACAAACAATAACAATTTAGCGGATTGGAGCGTTAGGTGTTCTAGCTCTTGTAGTGAGTATCATTCGAGCCCTCGAAAACTGACAATAGGGCATATTGTTATATGCTCTATATCTTTACTGGTACCTCCAGAAGATGGCATACACGCGGCATACGAGCGCCAAAACAGAGCAAGCCGAGCGAAAAAATTTCTTCCAAAAAGGCCACGAATTGAAACACCGCAACGAGAAGACCTTCTTGTCCAAGCTCTCTGCGCTTGACCTACACAAGATCGAGACACCCTTTTACATCTACGATTCCGAAGAACTTTCACAACGGGCCACGCTGGTTAAAACGGTGTTCGAGGGGCTTCTTGCCCCCAGCTATGCGATCAAATCGAACCCGAACTTGCAGGTTCTGCGCAGTGTCATGTCCCAGCTGGATCACATCGACGCGTCGTCGTCGATGGAGGTCGAACGGGCTTTGGCGATCGGTCTGGACCCTTCGCAAATTACGTGGTCCGGTCCAGGAAAACGCGACCGAGAATTGCGCGAATACGCTGGGCTTGGGCTGACCATCGTTGTCGAGTCATCTGACGAAATCGACATGCTGGATGCGATTTGCGCTGAGAAGGGCATCCAGCAGGACGTGCTTCTGCGGATCAATCCCGACCATGTTCCCAAAGGGTTTGGCGCCAGCATGTCGGGCAAGCCAAGCCAGTTTGGCATCGACGAGCCCGAAGTGCCTGCGGTTATTGCAGATATTGATGCACGCGCGTCCCTTCGACTGACCGGCTTTCACGCCTACACGGGGTCTATGTGCCTCGCACCCGAGCCGATTGCTGAAAACATCGAGAACCTTTGCGCGATTTTCTCGCGCGCGGCCGAATGTGCCAGCACCCCGCCCGAGAAACTGATCTTCGGCGCGGGGTTTGGTATTCCGCTGCATGACGGGCAGGTGCCGTTGGACATTGAACAGGTACGAGCGCTGATCGCCCCGCATATCGAATCGCTTGCGCAGGATCCGCGCCTTGGCGCCGCGACACGTTTGCTGGAACTTGGGCGATGGATCAGCGGCCCTTCTGGCGCGCTTGTAACGCGCGTTTTGTCTGCCAAAGTCAGCCGGGGACTGCCCATTGCAGTGTGCGACGCGGGTTTCAACAATCACCTCGCTGCGTGCGGCATGATGGGATCGGTGTTCCAAAAGAACTACCCATTTGAAGTGTTGCAGCATCAGGGCGATCCGGCGCCGGTTGAGCAAATGCTGGCAGGTCCGCTGTGCACCTCGATCGACCAGCTGTCCCGCAAGATCACGCTGCCGCTGCTGGCAAAAGGTGATGTTCTGGCGGTTCTGATGTCTGGCGCCTATGGCCTGACAGCAAGCCCCACCCGTTTTATCAGCCATCCCGAACCGGCTGAGTATATGATCGAGGACGGAAATTTGCGCGACATCAGCGAAAGCGCATTGAACCTTCCTGGCACCATCAGGAGCAGATGATGCAGCCAATTAAAGTCATTGGATTCCCTCGATCAGGGACGTCTCTTTTGCAGCGTCTTTTGACATCGCACCCGAAGATCCACTGCCCACCCGAAACCTATGTCTTTTCCGGCGCTGCCCGGATGATCCGCGAGTCCAGCGGTGAAGGACCTGATCTGGGTATGCTGACGGGTTTGGCCTTTGCAGGCTTTGAGGAGGCAGATGTTCTAGCACGGCTGCGCGCCTTGTGTTTCAGCTTCTTGGACGAAGCCGCTGAAAAAGAAGGCAAGCCCCTCTGGGCTGAAAAATCGGCCTTCGATATCTTTGATTTGGATGGGATCGAGACGCTGCTGTCTGGTCACTGCCGCTTCATTTGCCTTGTGCGAAATCCCTTGGACGTGGTCGCGTCGATGAAAGATCTGACAGACCAGATGGGCCAGAACGTTCCCGAGATGCGTCCGTGGATGGCGCAGTATGACAACTACTATCTGGCTTGGGCGGCTGCTTGGAATGACCTGAACCGTGCGATGCTGGATATGCACATGAGGCTCGGGGCCAGTTCTCTGCTGTGCCGCTATGAGGATCTGACCGCCGACCCGGAGGCCGAGCTGCGCCGGATTACCGACTTTGCAGAACTGCCGCCCTTTGCGGGCAAAGTTGCCCCCGAGAAGGCGCAGATCGGTCTGGGTGACTGGAAGATCTTCAACACGGATGGCGTTGAGAAGACTAGGGTCGCGCGATGGCGCCGGTCGCTGCCGCGTTCGTCGGCCAAAGCCGCTCTGGAGGTGGTAGGGCCGCTTATGGAAGAGCTGGATTATGATCTGCCGCGCATTTCCGCGCCAGTCACGCGACAGCAACGGATCGTTCAATACAAGCGCGCCAAGCAGATGGCGCTATCTGCACATGACCACGCCAAATCCCCGGAAAAGGGTAAGGATAAAGACCTGCCATGACGTATCCTCATCCTCTTGTCGCATTTCTTCGGCTTGTCGAGGATGCGCCTGACGCACCTATGGCGATACAAGGCGAAAAGACCTGGAGCCGGGGTGACATCCTCGAGCTATCAGGGGCGCTTTCGTCCGCGCTGACGATGCGGGGCATCGGGAACCAGCGCGAACAGCGTGTGATGATTGTTCTGCCGAACTCTGCGCACATGATTGCCATGCTGCCCGCGATCTGGTCGATGGGCGCACTTCCGATGTTCCTGTCGGCCAAGGCAACCGCATCGCAGCGCGCGAAAGTCGAGGCCTACTACAAACCCGACCTTGTGGTTGATCAGCCCCTTCTGGACGCGCTTGTCGCTGCACCGGGGGGGCTTGGATCGTTTCGGCCGGAACCCCACAGCGACGCCTCTGTCGTGTTCACGTCGGGCTCAACAGGGTTGCCCAAAGGTGTGGTCCAGAAAGGCGGAACGCTTTCCGCAGGTGTCGACCGAGTGACGCGCACGCTGGGTTATTCCAAGATCGAGCGCATTCTTGTCCCGATCCCATTTGCGCATGACTATGGTTGGGGGCAGATGCTATCTGCCTTGGTAGGCGGCCATGTCCTGATCCTGCCAGAGCGGGACATTTTGCAAGACATCCCGCGCGCCATCAATGCGCACCGCCCGACCGTCTTGGCTGGTGTCCCCTCTTTGTATTCGGGTCTTTTGTTTGGGATTTCGGGTTTCGAAACCGCTGACACAAGCAGCTTGCGGCTGATGACCTCGACTGGCTCTGCAATTTCTTCTCAGGTGATCACTGCACTTCAGGCCCGCGTCCCTCAGGCGCGGGTGCTGCTTAACTATGGCCTGACCGAAACCTATCGCAGCTGTACGCTGCATCCGGACGATGCAGGACGGTATCCTGGAAGCATCGGTCGACCAATCGAAGGCGTCGAACTGCGCATTGTTGACGATTCTGCGACTCCGCTGCCCCCCGGCGAGGAAGGAGAGATCGTCCATCTTGGTGCGGGCACCTTTGATCGCTACCTTGATGATCCCGAGGCCACCGCCCGCGCGCGCCGATTGCTGGATGGCCAGCATGCCGTGTTTACCGGCGATGTGGGTGTGCTGAATGCGGATGGTTTCCTGACGCTGTTGGGTCGCCGCGACCGGCTTGTGAAATCTCAGGACGTGCGCATCAGCCTGACCGATGTTGAAGAGGCACTGAGCGCGCTTGAGGGTGTTGCAGAAGCCGCCGTTCTTGCGCGGCAGCACGATATACATGGCACAGAAATGATCGCCTTTGTCGTCCCCGAAAGCGAGGCTTCAATCCGCGAGATCCGCCGCAACACCAACCGTGGCCTTCCCCCACATATGCGCCCGCGCCGTTTCCATGAACGTGATGCCCTTCCCCGGACCCCAGTTGGGAAAGTGGATTACCCATCATTGATGTCTGAATTGTCGAGTAGTTGAGGTTGGATATGCAGATTCAAAGTATCGGTGAAGTGAACAATGCGATGCGCGGCAACCGGCTGCGTAACTTCCCATCGCATAAACATGGGCACGAGCGACTGGTTCCCTTTCCCCGGCCTGCGACAACACTTTCGCGTCCGCTGTGCAGCGCCCCTTCATTCTTCGTCGCAGGAAACTGTTTTGCACGTGGAATGGAAAAAGCTCTACGCGCGAGCGATATGCAAGTTTTGTCGAGTGTCTTCTCTTCGGATCTGCCAGGGGACGCGGTGAAACAGTTCCAAAACTTCAATGCGTTCAACATTGATGTGCTCTCGAACGAGATCGCCTGGTCAACCGGGCAGGCTGACGCAATGAGCGAGTCTCTGATCCAAGTCGGCGATGAATGGGTGGATATGCAGATCCACTTTACGGTTGCCGGCCCGCGTGAAGAGATGCTCAAGCGCCGGGCGGCGTTCAATGCATTGTATGCGCCGGTTAGCCAAGCGGATGTGGTGATTATGACCGTTGGCGGGCGGCGCTATTGGTATGATGCCGAGAACCAGCTGTACCTTAATGCGATGCCGACCCGGAAAATGACGCAGCTATATCCGGGGCGGTTTGAGCTTCACAGCATGGATCTGGAGGCAGCTGAAAAGCGCATTGAACGTGCAATTTCCTTGGTGGAGAACGCAAATCCCAACGCGCATATTATGCTGGTGAACTCGCCAGTGTATCAGCACAGCTCATTCTGCAGTGTCGACGCGCTTGTCGATCAGACCGTTGGCAAGTCATTGCAGCGTGTCGCCATCGACAATGTCATCGCCCGAAATCCGAACGTGGACTATCTGCCTGCCTATGAAGTTGTGACATTCAGTGACCTCGAGCACGCTTTCATACCCAACAGCCTGCACCATACCCAGCCCGATGTCGCAGCACGGATCGCCGCTGACATGCTTGAGGCGGGTGGGATCACCGACGTTCGATATGAACGTGTTGCAGCAAGTGGTTATGGGCAAGCCCTGCTGCGTTCGCAAGATTTCAAGGCCACCGAACGGTTGCTGGCTCCAATTCTATACGACAAAAACGGAGACGTGCGGCGCGATAACCTGCAGATGTCTTGGATCCACCGAGACTTCATCTTGGCGCTACAGTCTCAGAAGAGACGCCAAGAGGGGCTCTCTCATGGAATTAGTGTCCTGCACGCAATCGATGAGGCAAGAGAGGCAGAAGCCCGCGAAGGGAGCCAGCCCGATGCAAGCGAGGGTATCCTCAGCAAGTGCAAGAATGGAAAACCCATGGCCATGATGATGCGGACGCTCTCGCACCTTGTTCGCGCTCTTGGGGACAAAGAGCAGTGCGCGCTATTCAATCGCTATGTTGCTGAATTTGACCTTAAGATTGATCCGATTGAGGCAGGCAGGCAGGCACGCGGACTTGATTTGCGCGCCGATGTTGCCGCGATTCAAACCGCATATCGCGAACGCCGGGACGAGGACGTTTTGTCGCTTGTCAAAGCATCTGACGACATCCGGCGTGATTTGACTGAACAGGAACGACGCTTAACTGATACGACCAACCTGCAAGCGGCAGCGCGACTTAATCGTGGCGGCGAGGCAATTGATCGCGCGCTTTCGTTGATCGATGCAGAAGGGGCTGAAGGCATGAATGCAAGAGTTCTGGCAAACATATGCCGATCACAGGCTGACATGAAGCAGCTAGAACACCTTCTGACATGCGTTCCCGAAAGCTTCCTTTCTGATGATCAGCGAAATCAGCTGCAAGAGCGCCTCGCGTTCTTTCACAAGCGACATGCTTCTTCTACCTGACATCAAGGGCAAGAAGCCGTGGCAGCACAGCCGAAATCTGCGCGGGTTACGCATGGGGTCGCTCTGAGGGAATGGTCAGGTCGCTTTGGACCCAAGCGACACTGTTGACGCACCAGTTGGCGTGACCCAACCAAGCCTTGTACTTGAACGCGACGGCCTCTCGGCCGGATGTCAGCCCTTCGCCCGCGTGATGAACCCAACCATGTTGTTGATCGTGTCAAAGTTCTCAAGCGTGATCTCGGACTGAGGGATCTCAACCGCGTGGGTTTCTTCGATATACGCAATGACCGAAGTCATCGTGAAACTGTCGATGAACCCTTCCGAAAACAAACATGTGTCAGCCGTAAATTCACTGGCATCCATGCCGGTTTCTTCCGTGATCAGATCATGCAATTCCTGAGCCAAATCTGCCATAGCCACTTCTCTCTTTTAGACTTTTCCCAAAGCGCATCTTGCTTTGTTAGCACGGCCTCAATGAGGCCTTCTTCTGTTAGTGGATGATCAAACTGTTTTCCATCGACAAATGCATCTCTGGCTATTTTTTGTGCCTCTCTGCAACCAATAACGCTTGGACTGCCCATGGGGATTGAGCTACTACCCAATGTTTAGACAGTTTCCGGCGTAGCTTGGGCTACTCTTCACTCCTGTTGCCCGGGATCGGTTTCTTCCTCTCTCAGTCAGCAGAGCACAGCCGGAGGGGGAGGCATGGCTCGGATTGAAAGCCCGTTTCCGAGCAATGGTAAAATCATCCCATGTATTCTGAGCGATCATAGAGGAGAGGGTGAAAGGAAGCCCTTGGGGGGCGGACGAGGTTTGCGTGATCCTCTATGGTCAAATCATACGCCGACGAATCTGGTCGCATAGCCAGACAAGGAGTTCAGTAGATTTGGTACCCATTCTGGCACCCAGAACGTCAAAAGGCCCAGCCATCTCTGGCTAAGCCTTTGAAAAAGTGGTGAGCCGTGAAGGATTCGAACCTTCGACCCACTGATTAAAAGTCAGTTGCTCTACCAACTGAGCTAACGGCCCACTCTGTGAGCGCGGTGACTAAAGGGAGTGGCGGGTGGGGTCAACCCCATTTTCGAATGAATCTGCACGATCTCTGGCAAAAGTTTTGCCAAGGGCTTATATCGCGGCTCATGGCAGATGCGCAGACACATATGAATGGCCTTGAGTTCATGAAATGGCATGGGGCGGGCAATGACTTCGTGATGATTGATTCACGGGGGCGCGATGCTGTTGTGACTCGCGAATTGGCGGCTGGGTTGGGTGATCGCAATCGCGGCGTTGGCTTTGATCAGCTGGCCGAGATTCGCAGCTCGGACGTGGCCGATATTGATCTGGATTTTTGGAATTCGGATGGCAGTCGGGCCGGGGCGTGCGGAAACGCGACCCGTTGCGTGGCGCGCTATATGATGGATCAGACCGGCAAGGATGCCCTGACCATCCGCACCTCGCGCGGGGTGCTTGAAGCACGCGCAGATGGTGATCTGGTCGCGGTGAACATGGGCCAACCTCAGCTAACGTGGCAAGAGGTGCCTCTGGCGCAAGACGTGGATCTGCAGCACCTGCCGCTGGAAGGCGACCCTGTCGCTGTGGGGATGGGCAATCCCCATTGCGTGTTCTTTGTGGACGATGCCGATGCTGTGGATGTCGCCGGTATCGGGCCGGGCTTCGAGACCGATCCGCTGTTCCCCGAAGCCACCAATGTCGAGTTTGCTGAAATCCGGTCGCGCGACGAGATTCGGATGCGCGTCTGGGAACGCGGCACGGGCATTACGCTGGCCTGCGGTTCGGGCGCTTGTGCCACGGCCGTCGCCGCCCATCAGCGCGGCCTGACCGACAAGCGTGTGCGGATGGAGCTGGATGGCGGCTGGCTGACCTTGGATTGGCGCGAGGATGGCGTCTGGATGACCGGCCCCACCGCCTTTGTTTATAGTGGCCAGCTGACGCAAGCCTTTCTGAAGGGTCTGTAAGATGGGCGCGAAACCCCCAATTTTCGCGACGCTTGGCTGTCGCCTGAACGCCTATGAAACCGAGGCGATGAAGCGTCTGGCCGACGAGGCCGGCGTCGAGGGCGCCGTGGTGGTAAACACCTGCGCTGTGACGGCTGAGGCCGTGCGCAAAGCCCGTCAGGAAATCCGCAAGCTTCGCCGGGAAAATCCCGACGCCAAGGTGATCGTCACCGGTTGTGCGGCGCAGACCGAACCCGAGACCTTCGCCAACATGGACGAGGTCGACGCGGTCATCGGCAACCACGAAAAGATGTCACCCGAGACTTGGGCGGGCCTTGCCCCCGACCTGATCGGAGAGACGGAGCGCGTGCAGGTCAATGACATCATGTCCGTGACCGAGACCGCCAGCCACCTGATCGATGGGTTCGGCACCCGGTCGCGCGCCTATGTGCAGGTTCAAAACGGCTGCGACCACCGCTGCACCTTCTGCATCATCCCCTATGGCCGCGGAAATTCGCGCTCGGTGCCTGCGGGCGTCGTGGTCGATCAGATCAAACGCCTTGTGGATCGTGGCTTTAACGAGGTCGTCCTGACCGGCGTGGACCTGACAAGCTGGGGCGCCGATCTGCCCGGAGAGCCGCGCTTGGGCGATCTGGTCATGCGCATCCTGCGTCTGGTGCCGGATCTGCCACGCCTGCGCATCAGCTCGATCGATTCGATTGAGGCGGATGAGAACCTGATGCTGGCCATCGCGTCTGAACCGCGCTTGATGCCGCATCTGCACCTCAGTCTTCAGCACGGGGATGACCTGATTCTGAAGCGGATGAAGCGGCGGCACCTGCGCGACGATGCGATTGCCTTCTGTGAAGAGGCGCGCAAGTTGCGCCCGGGCATCACCTTCGGGGCCGACATCATCGCGGGCTTCCCCACCGAAACAGATGCGCATTTCGAAAACAGCGTGAAGCTGGTCGAGGATTGCGACCTGACATGGCTGCACGTCTTCCCCTATTCGAAACGCGAAGGCACGCCTGCCGCGAAAATCCCCAACACCGTGGATGGCAACGTGATCAAGGCGCGCGCGGCGCGACTGCGGGCGGCGGGTGATGCGCAGGTTCAGCGGCATCTGGAAGCGCAAGTAGGGCAGGAACATCAGATTCTGATGGAGAACCCAACGATGGGCCGCACCGCGCACTTCGCCGAAGTTGTGTTCGATACGCCTCAGGAAGAGGGCGCGCTGATCACCGCCACGCCCATACGGATCGTAGACAAACAGCTGGTTGTCTGATCACCTGTCCTCAGCATTGTCAGAGGACCCGCCATGCACCCGAACCCTGTCTTTCGCCGCAGTCAACGCGACCAGAACATCGCCTTCGCCCAGACCCGCGCCTTTGGCACGCTCTGCGTGGCGGGGGATGCGCCGCTTTTGTCCCATATCCCGTTTCTGCTGTCCGATGACGGGAAGCTGGCTGAGTTCCATCTGGTCCGCTCGAACCCCATCGCGCGGGTGGGTGCGGTGAATGCGGTGATCGCGGTGACCGGGCCAGACGGCTATGTCTCGCCCGATTGGTACGGGGCGGACCAACAGGTGCCCACGTGGAACTATGTCGCCGTGCATCTGCGCGGGCGCTTGGTGCCGCTGGAACACGACGCGCTGCATGACATTCTGGTCCGCCAGACCGCCGCCTATGAAGCGCGGATTGACGGCAAAGCCCCCTGGACCTTCGACAAGATGACGCCCGAGGTGGTGACCAAGATGGAGAGCATGATCGTCCCCATGCGACTTGAGGTCGAAACCATCGACGGCACGTGGAAACTGGGTCAGAACAAGGATGATCCGGTGCGCGAAGCTGCGGCCGCGCAGATGCATACGGGCTTTGGGCAAGAGCTTGCCGAAATCGCCAAACTGATGGACGATCCGCCCGCGTAAGTGGACATAAGCCCCCGGCCCACCTACATTTCTATGTAAGGAGGATCCTATGGCCTTACCGCTTGCCCCAATTGCTGCCGTTGCGCTGCGCTATGGCGCCGTCGCCCTGACCACCTATGCCATCGCCCGTTCGGTTGAACGTGGGCGGCGGGATCAGCGTCATGAAGACGCCTTGGACGAGATGCCCGAAGGGCTGACCGCGCGGCGCGAAAAGTCAGACGAGCACGAGCAAGTCAACGCCACTGCACGGATGCGCCGTGTGATCCGACTTGGGGAAAATGGTCCGGGGGTCGAGATTGACGCCGTCGGCCTGACCCGCATTCGCTTTCGAAAGGTATAAGCCATGCAATTGATCTCGTCCGTGACGTCCCCGTTTGCGCGCAAGGTGCGCGTGCTGTTGCAAGAAACCGGCCAAGAGGGCGACGTGGAAGAGATCATGGCGGCCACCTTGCCGACCGCCCCAGACCCCACGGTGACGGCGGCAAATCCCCTGTCGAAAATCCCGGCTTTGATCCGGCCCGACGCCCCGACGCTTTATGACAGCCGTGTGATCACCCGCTTTCTGGACGCGCGCAGTGGCGGGAAGCTCTATCCCGAGCACCAGATTTGGGACGTCCTGACGCTGGAGGCGACGGCAGACGCGATGATGGATGCCGCCGTTTTGATGACCTACGAACTACGCCTGCGCCCAGAAGGGATGCGGTTCGAGGACTGGATCGAAGGTCAATGGGGCAAGATCGAGGGCGCGCTGGACGCGTTGAATACCCGCTGGATGAGCCACCTGTCCGGCCCGCTGGACATGGGCCAAATCGCGGTCGGTTGCGCGCTGGGCTATCTGGATTTCCGCCACGACGCCCGCGGCTGGCGCAAGGGCCGTGATGCGCTGGACGACTGGTTCGCCGTTTTCTGCGAGCGGGAAAGCATGAAGGCGACGAAGCCGGTTTGATTTGAGTATGAGCGCTACATAATGGCTACAGTTTGTGTTGGTATTGACAATCCCGGCGTATTGAACGTCGAGCACATTTCTTTAGAGGCTCTTTCAGAGCGTCCTGATGTCTGGTTTGAAGACGCTTCAAATTATGACAAGTTGCTTGGGTATATTTGGGTTGAAGGTGAAATCGGTGAGACCATATTGGTTGTTGAGGCTGACCCCTACACCGCATTCGATGAGATTGAGTTTGAGGGTAAAGTTTATTCTTGTTCAGTGGATATGAATACGGTGGGAAATGCTCTTACCTCTGCGCAGTTGTCATTTGGGAAAACAAGTCCGAAGGCGCGCGAGATATGCTTGCGCTACTATCTCGAGTTCGATGCGTTCCCTAGTCCAGACCGGGCATCGCGAGGAGGAAAATTTCTCTGGGGAGGTGGGGGGCACCCTAGTAAGCGAAGGCTCCCCGAGGAATTCATTTCGGTCTGGCGGCGCGCTATGAGCGAAAGCTTGTAGATCTAGCCCCGCGCCGAAAATATCCCCAAACGACTCACGCGCCAAATTGTCGCGCGCCATTTGATTTAAGTCATGGGCGCGCGACTAAGTTTGCGCGAAATAATCTCTGACATTTTAGATGTTCGCGCCAACAGTGCAGCTGCAGCATGTTTTCTGGGTATCATATCCTTGAAAACCACCCCCTGCGCCCTAATGACTTCTGGACTGAGCGCGTTTCGTTAGCTAAACAGCCGCGAAACGGACCGCTTGCAAAGGCGGTCTTAAGTCGTGTCGGTTGCCATATTGCAACCTAGCTAGGGAGATGCGCTCGTGTCACACGCCGACGACCACGAAGGAACCCGCCGGGATTTCCTTTACTATGCGACCGGTGGCGCCGCAGCCGTAACGGCTGGTGCTGCTGTTTGGCCGCTCGTCAATCAAATGAACCCCTCTGCCGATGTTCGGGCGCTCAGCTCGATCCGCGTTGATATTGCTGACGTTGCTGTCGGCAGCCAGATCACCGTGAAATGGCTGGGCAAGCCGGTGTTCATTCGCCGCCGTACCGCAGAAGAAATCGAACAGGCCCGTGCGGACAACGCCGCCGACAACCTGATCGATGCGTTTGCGCGTAACGACAACCGCGATGCGGCCCTGTCGGCTGACGACCAAAACCGTGCGATGGATGAAGCTGGCGAATGGCTGGTGATGATGGGTGTGTGTACCCACCTTGGCTGTGTGCCTCTTGGCGACGGCGCTGGCGAGTTCGGCGGCTGGTACTGCCCCTGCCACGGTTCGCACTACGACACCTCGGGCCGTATCCGTAAAGGTCCGGCACCTGAAAACCTGCCCGTTCCCGTCGCCGTGTTCGTCGACGAAACGACGATCAAACTGGGATAAGGGAGGCTTACATGTCTGGAATTCCTCACGATCACTACGAGCCCAAGTCGGGCTTTGAAAAGTGGCTGGACGAGCGTCTGCCCATCGTTGGCCTTGCCTATGGCACGCTGATGATCCCCACCCCGAAAAACCTGAACTGGTGGTGGATTTGGGGCATCGTACTGGCGTTCTGCCTGGTGATGCAGATTGTCACCGGTATCATTCTGGTGATGCACTATACCCCGCATGTTGATCTGGCGTTTGCCTCGGTCGAACACATCATGCGCAACGTGAACGGCGGTCACATGATCCGCTATATTCACATGAATGGCGCATCGCTGTTCTTCCTGGCCGTATACATCCACATCTTCCGTGGCCTGTTCTACGGTTCGTACAAGGCCCCCCGCGAGATCACATGGATCGTCGGCATGATCATCTATCTTCTGATGATGGCCACCGGCTTCATGGGTTACGTTTTGCCTTGGGGTCAGATGTCGTTCTGGGGTGCGACGGTTATCACCGGCCTGTTCGGTGCGATCCCGTTCATCGGCGAGCCGCTGCAGACCTTCCTGCTGGGCGGACCTGCTGTGGACAACGCCACGCTGAACCGCTTCTTCTCGCTGCACTACCTGCTGCCCTTCGTGATTGCTGCGCTTGTCGCCGTTCACATCTGGGCCTTCCACACCACGGGCAACAACAACCCGACCGGTGTTGAGGTTCGCCGTGGGTCGAAAGAAGAAGCCAAGAAAGACACCCTGCCGTTCTGGCCCTACTTCGTGATCAAAGATCTGTTCGCGCTGGGCCTGATCCTGGTTGGCTTCTTCGCAATCGTCGGCTTCATGCCCAACTATCTGGGTCACCCCGACAACTACATCGAGGCAAACGCTCTGGCGACGCCCGCACACATCGTTCCGGAATGGTACTTCCTGCCGTTCTACGCGATCCTGCGTGCCTTCACCGCAGACGTTTGGGTTGTGCAGCTGGTCAGCTTCGTGACCGGTGGCATCATTGACGCGAAGTTCTTCGGCGTGCTGGCCATGTTCGGCGCCATCATCGTGATGGCTCTGGCACCGTGGCTGGACACTTCGTCGGTACGTTCGGGTCAGTATCGCCCGGCCTTCAAATGGTGGTACCGCCTGCTCTTGATCGACTTCGTCGTTCTGATGTGGGTTGGCGCTCGTGACACGAACTTCCCGCATGACTGGATTTCGCTGATCGGGTCGACCTACTGGTTCGCCTACTTCCTGGTTATCCTGCCGCTCTTGGGTCTGTTCGAGAAACCGAGCACCCCCCCGGCAACGATCGAGGAAGACTTCAACGCCCACTATCCCGGCGCAGCCGAGTGAGAGGATTGAGAACAATGATCAAACAACTCACAGCATCCGCGATCGTCGCTCTGGGTCTCGCCACTGGCGCGGCTCAGGCCGCAGGCGCCGGCGGCGAAGTCCATGACACGGCCTTCTCGTTCGAGGGTCCGTTCGGCAAGTACGACAAAGAACAGCTGCGTCGTGGCCTGAAAGTGTACACCGAGGTCTGCTCGGCCTGTCACGGTCTGCGCTACGTTCCGCTGCGTACCCTGTCGGACAAAGGCGGCCCCGAGTACACCGAGGACGAAGTGCGCGCTTATGCAGCCGAAAACTTCACCATCTACGATCCGGAACTGGATGACGACCGCGCCCGCGTGCCGGCTGACTTCTTCCCGACCGTATCGGGTGAAGGCATGGGTCCCGACCTGTCGCTGATGGCCAAAGCCCGCGCTGGTTTCCACGGTCCTGCTGGTACCGGCATCAACCAGCTGGTTAAAGGCATGGGTGGCGCGGAATACATCGCGTCTTTCCTGACTGCCTTTAACGGCAAGGAACAGGAAGTTGCTGGCCAGTACCTGAACGGCAACGACGTGTTCCCGGGCGGCTGGACGTCGATGCCTCCGCAGCTGGAAGATGGCTCGGTCGAGTATGACGACGGCCACAACAACTCGGCCCACCACTTGGCCGAAGACGTTGCAGCCTTCCTGATGTGGACCGCCGAGCCCAAGATGATGGCCCGCAAACAAGCTGGCTTTATCTCGGTCCTGATGCTGGTCCTGCTGACCTCGCTTCTGTACCTGACGAACAAGAAGCTCTGGGCCCCGCACAAGGGCAAAAAATTCAACGCATAAGCGTTCGGGTTTGACGGAATAGAGAAGGGCGCCGCAAGGCGCCCTTTTTTCTGGTCAGTTTAAGACCGAGAAATATCCGCTCTGCGGGACAATCCGGAACTCATCTGCCTGAATTTGCGTCAACCCAGTATCTGGGCGTAGAATGAGAGCATGACGCCTCAAGCCAATTCATCCCGCAAAAATAACCCAGTATCTTCAGCAAAGCTCTGCCGCATCAAAGTTCTGCTCGCTTTTCTGATAGCATTTGCAGCAACCCCCGCCACAGCAGCCGACGCTATTAAAACATTCAAAAAATGGTCGGTTTTCGTTGAAGTCAAACCCAAACCAAAGACCTGCTGGGTTGCAACAAGGATATTGCATGATCCAGAGACCGATCAAAACTACTTCCTAGCAGTGACGAGGTTTCGTGGAATAAGGGACCCTCAAGTATCGATTTACTCGGACAAGCGAATGCGGAAGTCTTCCGCGATTTACATAGAAGTTGCTGGCCGAAATTATCGTATGCGCTCTGACGGGGTGAGTGCTTGGCCACCACCAAATGCCGACAAGAGGATAATCTCGGAACTATTGAAAGTTTCGCAAGCAAAGCAACCGAGTGAACGAATTGTTTTTGCAGGTCAGAAAGGCCAAATTCGTGTCAAGATTCGAGTCGATGGATTTGCTCAAGCAATGAGCCTCGTAACGAATGAGTGTGCCCGCCCATAGTCTTCGTAGACGTTATCGAATCCAGCATTTCTGAACGCCGAAAAGGGCTCTTAGCGGCCGTTCCATCATCCACCTAAATACTCCCGCATCACCTCCGGCGGGTGCGCAACATCTCCTCCGTCGCAACGAGCGCATGCGCCACGCCATCCGCCACCAGCAACATCTGTTCACAGAGCCCGCAGGCGCGTGCCGCGTCGTGAACGCGTCCCTGTCTTGGCATGGGGTGTGATGACACAAAAAAAGGGCACCCGTGGGCGCCCTTCTTGTATCGAGGCAAAGAGAGGAATATCCCTTGCCCTCATGCGCTTAACTCAATTTGTCCAATTGGCAATCACATCAAACCCTTTCGCTGACGGGGCAGCTTCAAGGACATCTGAAAACTGGGCCCATGCGGCGGCGACTGCTTCGGCATTGGCGTTGGATGTTTCTTCGCTATCGACAAGCGCGATGACACAGCCTGATCCGTCCTCGTTCATCACATTGATGAACTGCAACATACCCGGCATCGCCATGATCTGAGATTTCATCGCGTTCAGCTTTTCGGTTGCGGCGTCTCGGGAACCAGATTTCATTTTGTATTCAGTAACACGTGCAAACATAACTCCCTCCTTAAATTGATTACGGCCCGAAGGCCCTGAAGGGGCAGAGGATACCACAAACGGGGGATTCTCTCAAAAAGGGGTGGATTTCACCCCCCCAAATACTCCCGCATCACCTCTGGCGGGTTGGCAAACATCTCCTCCGTCGCAACCGGCGCATGGGCCACTCCATCCGCCACCAGCACTACCTGATCGCAGAGCACGCGGGCGTCTTCGGGGTCGTGGCTGACCATCAGAAGGGTTGCGCCGGTCTCGTTCAGCAGGTCTCGGACCAGCGCCAGCATTTCCGCTTTCAGCGCAGGGCCAAGCGCGCCGAAGGGTTCGTCCAACAGCAGCACCGGGCGGTCGCGCAGAAGGACGCGGGCAAGGGCGACGCGGGCGATTTGGCCACCGGAAAGCTGCGCGGGTTTGCGATCGCCCATCCCCTCCAGCCCCACGCGGGTCAGGGCTTGGGCGACGCTTGTGTGATCCTCGTCCGAAAGGCGCAGGTTCGGGCGCAGGCCAAGGCCCACGTTCTGCGCGACGGTCAGGTGTGGGAACAGGTTGTTGTCCTGAAAAACCATGCTGATCGGGCGCGCGGCGGGGTCTTTGGGCATGGGCTGTGCGTCCCAGAGGATTGCCCCCGCATCCAGAGGTTGGAACCCCGCAATGGCCGCCAGCAGCGTGGATTTCCCCGCGCCAGACGGGCCAAGCACCGCGACGCGTGCGCCGGGCGTAATTGTGAAGTCCCCTAACAGACTGAAATCGCCCATCTTGATGCGCAGTTGGTCAACGGTCAGCATTCACGCGACCTCCTTTATCGAAGATCCAGAATAGCAGTAGCGAGAGGGACAAGAGCAACAGCGCTGCGGCGGCGGCGTCCTCCATCCGATAGGCGGCCATCAGGCGGAATAGTTGCAAGGGCAGGGTGGCATTGTCGCCGTCGGCAAACAGCGCAATGACGCCGAGGTCGCCCATAGACAGCGCGGCGGCCAGCCCCAAGGCGAAGCCCATCGGGCGGCGCAGGCGAGGCAGCCACAGGTGACGTAGACGGGTCAGGCCGGTCATGCCCAGCCCGTCTGCGAGCGGGCCATAGTCACGCTCGACCGCCGCCAAGGCGGGCACCAGAGCGCGCAGGGTGAACGGCAGGCTGAGGGCCGCGTTGACGATAGCGGTGATGGGCAGGGCGAGGTCGGAGGGCTTCACGAAGGGGAAGGTGATGATGAACAGCCCCGTGCCGATGACAAGCGGCGAGGCGGCGATGGTTAAGTAGCCCAATGCCTCGACCACGCGCGAGTTGTGGCGCACGGCGAGGGCGGCGATGGGCAGGGACAGGGCCAGCGTTAAGGCCGCCGAGACGAGTGCGACGATGACAGAGCGTAGGGCTGCGCCAAAGACCACCTGAGGCAGGTGCAGAAGCCGCGGCAGGCCGTCCAGAATGACCATTCCCAGCGGGAGGAGCAAGAACAGCGTGGCCAGAGTTATCGCGGCGATGTCCTGCACCAACAGGGCCGGGCGGTCATCCCAGCGGGTGACGGCGCGATCCAGCCCCGCGCCCATGTCCGACGGCATCGCGACGCGCAGGGCGATCAGAGCCAGCGCCGCGCCCAAAGCGAACTGGACCAGCGCCAGCAGCGACGCGCGGGCAAGGTCGAAGTCGAAACGGAAGGCCTCGTAGATTGCCAGCTCCACGGTGGTCGCCTTCGGCCCGCCGCCAAGGGCCAGCGCGACTGCGAATGAGGTTAAGCAGATCAGGAAGATGACCAAGAACGCGCCCGGCACGACCTCGCGCAGCATAGGGCGTTCCAGGGTGCGGGCGATGTCGGAGGGGCCCATGCCGAGGGAGGCAGCGAGGCGGAAGCGCTCGGACGGGATGGCCAGCCAGCCTTGTAGGATCAGGCGGGTCGCCAGCGGCAGGTTGAAGAACACATGGGCGAGGATGACGCCGTGATAGCCATAGACGGATATCGGCTCGATCCCGAACAGACCCAGTGCTTGCGAGATCAGCCCGGTGCGGCCAAAGACGGCGATCAGGCCCAGAATGGCGACGATGACTGGCAGGATGAAAGGTGCACCCAGAAGGGTGATCAGCACAGAACGACCGGGGAAGCTGCGCCGCGCCAGCGCGCGGGCGACAGGGATCGCCAGAAGGATGCTAAGGGTGGCTGACGCGGCTGCCTGCCAAAGCGTGAACCGAATGGCGGCCCAATCGGCTGGGCCAAGCCTGCCCGCACCCTCGGCCCGCATCGCAACAGCGATCAGCGTGCCAAGGGTCAGGCAGACCACCACCCCAAGCGCCAAAACGCCAAGGATGGTGGTGGTGCTTATTTGGACGCGGCGGCGAGCCATTCGTCCAGAGCCGGCTTGCGGATTGCCTCGGCTTCCTCTTCCGAGAACACGAGTGCTTTTGCGGGCACGGGCAAGTTCTGGAAGCCTTCCGGCAGCTTCTCAGTCGCCAGTTTCGACGGGAACGACCAGTTGGTGGTGGAGATGCCTGACTGGAACTCTTCGCTCAGCACATAGGCCATGAAGGCGTCGGCCAGCTCGGGTTGGTCCGTGTTCGCGATTTTGCCCACAAGGTCGACGAACAGGTAGTGACCTTCGTCGAAGATGGCTGCCGATTTGGTCAGGTCTTCCTCGGCGATGATGTGATAGGCGGGCGAGGTGACGTAGGACAGTACCATGTCGGCTTCGCCATCGGTGAACATGCCGTAAGCCTCGGACCAGCCTTTGGTGACGGTCAGGATCTTCGGGTTCAGCTTGGTCCAAGCCTCATCCGCCTTGTCGCCGTAAACCGATTTTACCCACAGAAGCAGCGCCAGACCCGAGATCGAGCTGCGCGGATCCTGAATGACGATCTTGGTGTCGTCGGGCATCGCCAGAAGCGCGTCAAAGCTGGTGGGCGCGTGCGCGATCTTGGTGTTGTCATAGATGAAGGCGGTGTAGCTGTAGTCGAACGGCACGAACGTGTCGTCGGTCCAGTCGACGGGCAGGGTCAGGCCGCTGACATCTAGACCGTGCGGGGCAAACAGGCCAGAAGCGCGGGCGCGGGCGGTCACGTCGGTGTTCAGGCCGATCACAACGTCCGCTTCGGTACGCTCGCCTTCCAGCATCAGGCGGGGCATCACGTCGCCGGTGACGAATTCCAGATCGCAGGCGCACTGGGCTTCAAAGCCCGCCTCGATCGAGGGGCCGGGGCCCCACTCGGATGCGAAATAGTCAGGAGCATAAACTTGCAGCACGGGTTTATCCGCAGCAAAGGCTGCGGTCGTGGTCAAAGCAAGTCCTGCGACAAATGAAAGGGCTGTCTTCATTGGGTCCTCCATATGCGCCGAACGGATGGGGGCATTTGGGGATGTCCAAATCACCTTCCCTCCGCCGGTGTTAGCCGGTTCAGGTTCTACGGGTCCGCGCATTGCGCATCTCAGCTGTGGGATCACAGCACCCCGAGGTGCCCCGTACGTGCACAATGCGCAGAAGATTAGCAAGCAGATTTGCAGGTTGGGCTCGAGTCGAGTGGACCACTTCATTGCAACCCAATGAAAAGAAACCCTATTTTACCTAAGGCCTGTTTTCGCGCACTCATAGCACCAGACGAGGTAGACAAGGATACGAGCGAAAACGCATAGCGGCCATGCCCTTGACCCAGGCGCAACAATCAGCAATGTGATCGCTAACACCTTCAGTTTCGGAGCGGTCCATGTCGGACACATCTCAATCCCCCCTGCGCGGGCTTGGTTTCGCCTTTGCAGCCTTTGGGCTGTTTGCCACCCATGACGCGGTAATCAAACTGCTCGGCGCGCAATTTGCCGTGTTCCAGATCATCTTCTTCGCGATGCTGTTTGCCTTCGTTCCGATGGCAGTGATGATGCTGGCCGACCGTCAGGTGGACAATTTCCGCCCGCATCACCCGTGGCTGATCTTGATACGCTCGGCGACCACGGTGATCGCAATGTCTGCGGCGTTCTACGCCTTTACCGTTCTTCCCCTGGCCGAGGTCTATGCGCTTCTCTTCGCGACGCCCCTTCTGATTACGGCCATGTCTGCTTGGCTTCTGGGCGAACCCGTGCGCGGTCAGCGTTGGGCGGCGGTGATCGTCGGCCTGATCGGGGTTCTGATCGTGCTGCGCCCCGGCGTGACCGTGATCTCGTTCGGGCATATCTGCGGCCTGATCGCGGCGTTCTGTTCGGCGCTTGGCTCGATCATCATGCGCAAGATCGGGGGCGAAGAACGCACCGCCGTGATGATCCTTTACCCGATGCTGTCATCCATTCTGTCGATGGGGGTGATCCTACCCTTCGTCTATGTGCCGATGCAGATCGTGGATCTGGGCCTGTCCGCCAGCGTGGGCGCCATGTCGGTGTTTGCGCAGATGATGATCATCATCGCTTACCGTTCCGCCCCCGCCGCCGTCGTCGCGCCCACGCAATACAGCCAGATCCTCTGGGCGACCGCCTTTGGCGCGCTGTTCTTTGACGAGCTTCCGGATATGTGGGTGGGCATTGGTGCCGCGGTGATCATCGCCTCGGGTGTGTTCATCGTCTGGCGGGAAAGCCGCCCGTCCGTATCGATCCGCAACCCGATCCTGCGCAACCCGAACCCGCGCTACGATGCCGGCCCCTCGCCGAAGCCAAAACATCGCAGGCCGCAACAAAGCGAAAGCTAGGCCCTTGGGGCGCTTCCCTTTCGTTTCCCCCTTCGCTATCACGCTTGGGAATGAAGGAGCGCGCCCATGTCGATGAACAGCTTTGGTCATATCTTCCGTGTCACCACCTGGGGTGAAAGCCACGGGCCTGCTTTGGGCGCGACCGTCGACGGGTGCCCCCCTGGTGTGCCGCTCGAGGCCGAGATGCTGCAGGTCTGGTTGGACAAGCGCCGCCCGGGTCAGAACAAGAACACCACGGCCCGCAACGAGCCCGATCAGGTCCGCATCCTGTCGGGTGTCTATGAAGGACAGACCACCGGCACGCCGATCCAGCTGATGATCGAGAATACCGACCAGCGATCGAAAGACTATGGCGAGATCGAAAAGACCTTCCGTCCGGGTCACGCTGACATCACCTATTGGCAGAAATACGGGATCCGCGATCCGCGTGGCGGGGGTCGGTCTTCGGCGCGTGAAACGGCGGCGCGCGTGGCTGCTGGTGGCGTTGCCCGCGAGGCGCTGAAGGCGCTGGTGCCGGGGCTCGAGATCAAGGGCTATATGACCCAGATGGGCGAAAAGCATCTGGACCGGTCGAAGTTCGATTGGGATGCGATTGATGACAACCCGTTCTGGCTGCCCGATGCCACCGCCGTGCAGGAATGGGAAGACTATCTGCAGTTCCTGCGCGTGAAGGAAAATGACAGCGTCGGCGCCGCGGTCGAGGTCGTGGTGCGTGGCGCCCCCGTCGGGCTGGGCGCGCCGGTTTATGCCAAGTTAGACACTGATCTGGCCGCCGCGATGATGTCGATCAACGCGGTAAAAGGCGTTGAAATTGGCGAAGGCATGGCCGCCGCAGGATTGCGTGGAACGGCAAATGCGGACGAGATTTTCATGGGGAATGACGGGCAGCCTGTGTTCAGTTCGAACCATGCAGGCGGTATTCTGGGCGGCATCTCGACCGGGCAGGATATTGTCGTGCGGTTTGCGGTGAAACCGACCAGCTCGATCCTGACACCGCGTCAGTCGATCACCAAGACGGGTGAAGCCATCGAAGTGATCACCAAGGGCCGCCATGACCCCTGCGTCGGCATCCGCGCTGTTCCGGTGGGCGAGGCAATGGCCGCCTGCGTGATCCTTGATCACCTGATGCTGCACCGCGCACAGATCGGTGAAGGACCGCGCGGTCAAATCGGCTGATGCTGGCGATCCTCGCCATCACCTTTCCAATCTATGCCGCCATTGCGCTGGGCTATGCGACCACGCGCGGCGGCTGGTTCAAACCTGCCGATATGCGCGTGCTTGGCGGCTACGTGATGAACATCGCGCTGCCCGCGTTGTTGTTTCATGCGGTGGCGACTCGGTCGGTCGCCGAGGTGTTCAACCTCGCCTACATGTCAGTGTTCATGGCTGGGGGCCTCGCAACTATTGCGCTGGCTTGGGGGTGGTTTCGTGTTACCGGCGTCGATGCCTCGCGTCGCGGCGTGGCGGTGATGGGGACGACCTGCCCGAACACGGGATTCGTAGGTTATCCGGTCATGCTGTTGGCGTTTCCCGACTTGGCCGGGTCAATTCTGGCGATGAACATGCTGGTGGAGAACTTTGTGTTGATCCCCATCGCGCTGGCCATCATGGAGATGGGGCGCGAGGGACCGCACGAAAGCCCTGCCGCCAAGATGCGTAGTGTAATCCTAAGCGTGCTGAAACGGCCCATGGTCGTCGCTCTTGCAGCCGGGCTTGTGGTGTCAATTTCGGGTCTAACCTTGCCCGAACCGGCCCTGCGGCTGTTCGGAATGCTGGCGGCTTCAGCCTCGGCGCTGGCGCTTTTCGTAATTGGCGGAAGCTTGGTTGGCTTGCCGCTGATCGGCAACCGGGCGCTGGCCATGCAGATCACCTTGGGCAAGCTATTCCTGCATCCGGCGATGGTCTTCGTGGCACTGCTTGTGCTGGGTGCTGGTCTATCGCCCGAACTACAATCGGCGGTGATCCTCTCTGCCGCCATGCCGATCTTCACCATCTACACTGTTTTTGCGATGGAGCACGGACGCGAGGGCGTTGCTTCCCTCGCGCTGCTGGGCACTACCGTTGGGGCCTTCATAACGCTGACCCTATTTCTTAGCCTATTAATCTAAGGCAGGAACGCCCAATCAGGCGGTCGCAGCCGTCAGCGCCGTGTCCATCAGGGCCTTGATATCGGCTTTGCTGGTGCCCGCCACGATGCGCCCTAGTTCTTCCTCGCCTTTCAGGACAACCAAGGTAGAGCGGCGCGGGATGCGCAGGGATCGGGACAGTTTCGACTTTCCATACTTGTCCCAATCGACGTCGATAAAGGTAATCGCCTCGTCATAGGCGGGGTTCTCGGCCTTCAGGGCTTTGATCACGCGTCCCTGCGCCGCGCAGGTCGAGCACCAGCTGGCTTTGAAGTCCAGAAACACGGTTTCGCCGTTTGCCAGCGCCTGTTCGACAAGGCCGCGGGAATAGTCCATGGCACCGGCGCGGGCCAAGGCGGGGACAAGAGATACGGCAGCGGTGAGAGAGATGAAGTCTCGGCGATTCATGGTGGTCTCCTTTCAGAGGGATACAGAGAAGTCATTCAGCCATGCAGGCAGGATTTGCACGGCCCAGGCTTCGAGCGTGTGGTGAAAGCGGAATAAAATGGCGGTGCCGACGGCGACAAAGATCACGCCCATGATCGGGCGGGATTTCTGCGCAATCCGCCGCATGAGAGCCTGTCTGCGCATGATTGCGGAACGCGCGCCATAGCCTAAAACGATGATGATTGTGGACACGCCCAGGGCAAAGGTCACCATGATGGCGGCCGCCCAAGGGATCGACTTGCCTTGTGACGCCAGCGAGATCGCGCCGCCCAACGTGGGGCCGATACAGGGGCTCCAGACCGCGCCAAGCAATATGCCGCCAAGGAACTGACCGGACAAGCCGCCCCGGTTCACGTCATCCAGCGTTGTGTCCGCGTGGGATGAGACGCCGGCGGTGGCGATGGCAAAGCGTTCTGACAGGACGGGGGTCATCAGAATCAGGCCAAAGCCCACCATCAAGATTGCGCCTGCGCGCGCGACCATGTCCTCGGTCAGGCCGATCGTATAGCCCAGCACCGTGACCAGAAGGCCAAGCGTGACGAAAGATACACTCATCCCCGCTGCGACCGCCAAGGGGCCAAAGCGGCTGGCCTGCAATGCGGTGGCCAACACGATGGGCAGCACCGGCAAGACGCAGGGGTTGATCAGGGTCAGAAGCCCGGCAAGGTATCCAAAGACAAGTTCCATGCTTGGAATGTGTTGGAAATTGCCGCGAAAGTCATCTCACGAAGCGGGCAAGCGGCTTCACGTTGCTGTGGGGTTTTGTTTCGAAAGCTGCACGGCAAGGATGCCGACGGTGATGATGGCGACGCCGATGAAGTCGACCATGCTCAGCGCTTCGCCTAGCAAAAGCCACGCGATGGCAACGCCGAAAAACGGGTTCAGGAAGTGGAAGGTGGCGGCTTTGACCGCGCCGATGCGTCCGACAAGGGCGAACCAGATCCATGTGGCCATAAGCCCGGGCACCAGCACGGTATAGGTAAAAGCTATCCCAAGGCGCAGGCTGGGCGTGAAGGCCGGGCTTTCTAAAAACAGCGCCGCGATGAACAGGGCACCGGACCCGACGAACATTTGCAGACCGACGATCATCATCAGGTTGCCGCCCGAGGATGCGGTGCGCACCGACAAGGTGGCGGCGGTCAGCGCGGCCGCTGCGATGAAGCACAGAATGACGCCGGTGATGTCCACGCCACCCGATAGCCGAGATCCCATGATCAGCGCCACGCCGACAACGCCGGCAAACAGCCCTGCCACCGCCATCGGACGCAGGCGGTCGCCCAACAGGCTCCACCCTGCGAAGGCAACCATCAGCGGCATGGTCGACGCGATGATCGAGGCAAGCCCCGCTTCAACCCACTGCATGGCGACGAAGTTTAGACCCAAATACAGCGCATTTTGGCAAAACCCGAAGATGATCACGGCCCGCCACTGGTTCCGTGTCAGTTGCCAACTTTGCCCCAAGGCACGTGCAATGATGACGCCCAAAAGACCCGAGATCAGGAAGCGCAAAGACAGGGAATACAGCGGCGGCGCGTCCGAGACGATGATCCGGGCCGAGGTGAAGGCCGAGCTCCACATCAGGGCGAACGCCAGCCCCATGAAAATTGCGCGCAGATCCATGTCGTCTCCTAAAGCGTTTCGGTTTTTGTCTGACACGGCGAAAACCGAAACGCAGTGCAAGATTGTTGTGTCGCGGGCGTTTCGCGACCAACTTGTGCCTCAAGTTGATCTCGAAACGCTTTAATGAAAAAGGGCCGCCAATTTGGCGACCCTTTCCGAATTCTGGCAGCGGGGCAAGGCCCCTTGTGACCAGATCAGCCGTTTACGCTGTCTTTCAGCGCTTTGGCGATGGTCATCTTGACGACCTTGTCGGCTTCTTTCTGGATCTGCTCGCCGGTGGCGGGGTTGCGCACCATGCGTGCCGGACGCTCGCGGCAATAGATTTTGCCAACGCCGGGCAGGGTCACAGCGCCACCGCCCGAAACTTCGCGGGTGATGATGTTGATGATACCTTCCAGGGCACCTGCAGCGGACTTCTTGTCCGAACCCATTTCTTCAGCCAGAGCGGCAACAAGTTGGGTCTTGGTCATCGGTTTCGACATGTATAACACTCCTCACAATTGCCCATTTCTTGGGCTTCATTGCGGGCATTTAACTGTATGTAGCAGGGCGACACAATCGTTAGTTACCCCTATTTTCCTAGGAAATAGCGCTTTTTCGCCAAAAAATGGCATGCCTTCCCCAGGGTCAGGTTTGAATTCACCCTCTTAGGGCTATTTGTCCGCGATTCAGAGGAAAGCCGTTTCTTCGAAGCTGCGCAGTTTCCGGCTGTGGATACGCTCGATCGGCATGTCGCGCAGGGTCTCCATCGCGTGGATGCCAATCTGCAAATGGCGCGCAACTTGTGTCTTATAGAAATCGGACGCCATACCGGGCAGTTTCAGCTCTCCGTGCAGGGGCTTGTCGGACACACATAGTAGCGTGCCATAGGGCACCCGGAAGCGGAAACCGTTCGCGGCGATGGTGGCGCTTTCCATATCCAGCGCAATGGCGCGGGATTGCGATAGGCGCTGAACAGGGCCACGTTGGTCGCGCAGTTCCCAGTTGCGGTTATCAAGCGTCGCGACGGTGCCGGTTCGCATGATGCGCTTCAGGTCATAGCCTTCGTATTCGGTGATCTTCGCCACGGCCTTTTCCAAGGCGATCTGGATTTCCGCCAGCGGCGGGATCGGCACCCAGATCGGCAGATCGTCGTCCAGCACCTTGTCTTCACGCAAATAGGCGTGGGCCAGAACGAAGTCGCCAAGACGCTGGCTGTTGCGCAGGCCAGCACAGTGCCCAACCATCAACCATGCATGCGGGCGCAGAACCGCGATATGGTCCGTTGCAGTTTTCGCATTCGAGGGGCCGACGCCGATGTTGACCAGCGTGATGCCCGAGCCGTCCGGGCGCTTCAGGTGATAGCTGGGCATTTGCGGCAGCTTCGCCGGGGTTGGCAGCTCTTCGTCAGCAGAGGTAATCCGGTGATAGCCCGGACCGACAAAGGCATCATAGCCGCTGTCGGGGTCGGCCAGCATCTGGCGGGCATAGGCCTCGAATTCCTCGACATAGAACTGATAGTTGGTGAACAGAACGTGGTTCTGGAAATCCTCGGGCGTGGTCGCGGTGTAGTGCGACAGGCGCGCAAGGGAATAGTCCACACGTTGCGCCGTGAACGGGGCCAAGGGGGCCGCGCCGCTATCATCCAGCTCAGCCACACCATTCACAATGTCATCATTCGTGGTCGACAGATCCGGCACGTCAAACACATCGCGCAGCGGATAGGTCATTGCGCCTTCCTGCGGAACGGTGATGTCCGGATTACGCGAAACAGCGAAATGCACGGGGATCGGGGTGGTCGAATAGCCAATCTGCACCGGGACGCCGTGGTTCTGCATTAAAAGCGCGATTTGCTGCTCTAGATAGTTCTCGAACAGGTCCGGGCGGGTGATTGTGCTGGCATAGGTACCGGGGGCCGAGACGTGGCCAAAACTAAGACGGCTGTCCTTCTGCGCGTGGCTGGTCGTGGTCAGGCGGATCTCGGGGTAAAAGGCGCGAAAGCGGCTGGGCGGCTGCGCGCCGCTGGCGTTCTGTTCAAACGTTTCACACAGAAAGTCGCAGGCCTTTTCATAAAGCGATTTCAGCTCGTCCACCGCGGCTTTTGGGTCGGTAAACACCTGATAGGCGCCGCCACCGGGGCTGACCACGGGGATAGAGGGTGCGCTGGGGGTCATTAATTTTCCTTCAACAAATCGGTCAGTTCGAATTTCGTCACATCCACCAATCCTAAATCAGAGATCCGTAACGCGGGGATGACAACCAAGGCCAAGAAGCTGTGTTGGATCGAGGCATTATTCAAGGTGCAGCCACAGGTCTCCATGGCGTCAATGATGCTTTTTGCCTTCTCGGCGACCTCGGTTGCGGGGGCGTCGGACATCAGACCCGCGACGGGCAATTCGACCAAAGCCAGCTCTTTTCCGCCTTGATAGACACACATACCACCACCGACTTCGGCCAGACGGTTGGCGGCCAGCGCCATGTCGTCACGGGACGTTCCGACCACGATCATATGGTGGCTGTCATGCGCCACGGTCGATGCCATGGCCATCTGGCCCGTGTACCCGAACCCGTTCACGAACCCATTGATCACGCCGCCGGTGCCTTTGTGGCGTTCGACCAAGGCCACCTGCGCAACATCTTGTGCTTCATCGGTCTGCACGATGCCGTCAGACACCGAAAGATCCCGTGTTAGAGCCTTTGTGGGTGCCTGGTTTTCGACAATGCCGATGACTTTCGCAGTGACGGAGTTCGCCCCTGCAGGCGCTTCAACGATGAAGTCATCCGGCACGATTGTTTTGCCCATATGCATCGTGGCCTTCGCATGATCTGGCCAGTCCAGATGCGGGCAGTCGACGGTGATCTTACCGCCTTCGGCGACGCTGACGCCACGGGCGAAAACGCGGTTGACCGGCAGGGTGGTCAGGTCGTTGGTAAAGATCACATCAGCACGTCTTCCGGGTGTAATAGAGCCTATTTCGCGCTCTAACCCGAAATGCGTTGCCGTATTAATCGTCGCCATTTGGAGCGCAATCAAAGGATCACAGCCATAGCTAATCGCATAGCGCAGGGCGCGGTTCACGTGGCCTTCCTCGACCAGCGTGCCCGAGTGGCAATCGTCGGTGCAAATGATGAAATTGCGCGGGTCCAGACCCTTTTCGGTCACGGCGGTGATCTGTTTTTCCACGTCAAACCAGGCCGAGCCCAGCCGCATCATCGAGCGCATCCCCTGACGGACACGGGCAATCGCGTCGGCCTCGCAGGTGCCCTCGTGATCATCCGCAGGACCGCCCGCCGCATAGGCGTGGAAATTCGGGCCAAGATCGGGGCTGGCATAGTGCCCGCCGATGGTTTTGCCCGCGTTCTGTGTTGCAGCCATTTCCGCCAGCATCTTGGGGTCGCCGTTGATCACACCGGGGAAGTTCATCATCTCGCCCAGCCCGATGATGCCGGGCCACGTCATCGCCTCGGCCACGTCCTCGGGGGTGATTTCAAAGCCTGTTGTTTCAAGCCCCGGCGCGGACGGCGCGCAGGACGGCATCTGTGTATAGATGTTCACAGGCTGGATTAGAGCCTCATCATGCATCAAGCGTACACCTTCCAACCCCAGCACATTCGCGATCTCATGCGGGTCGGTGAACATTGTGGTGGTGCCGTGGGGGATGACGGCGCGGGCGAATTCGGCTGGGGTCAGCATCCCGCTTTCGATATGCATATGCCCGTCACAAAGGCCGGGGATTAGATACTGCCCGCCTGCGTCGATCACCTGTGTATCCGGTCCGATACAATGGCTTGCGTCTGGGCCGACATAGGCAAAGCGCCCATCGGCCATCGCGACGTGCCAGTCCAGAACCTCGCGCGTGTGAACATTCACCACGCGGCCGCCTTGAATTACGGTGTCTGCTGCTTCGCGCCCTGCGGCGACGGCAATCAATCGCGTCGCACTTTCGGGCCATGATTTAAGAATTGGTCTTTCCATGGATCAATTGTTCCGAAATCCTCTGTTAGCGCAACCCCCTATCCGGGGCCGGTGATTTTGCGCTTTCAAATCGTGCGCGGGCGGCGATACTGCGCGCATGAAAAAGACACTGTTTGTATTCGGATACGGCTATTCGGCGCGCGCATTGGCGGCAGAACTACCCGGCGATTTCACCGTGATCGGCACCTCGCGCGAGGCGGGGCCGGATGTGATCAGGTGGCCGGGGGGCGACATTTCGCATGCGCTATCTCAGGCGACGCATCTTCTGATCTCGGCCGGGCCAGATGGGGACGGCGACCCCGTTTTGCGCCGGGTTAGAGACGAAATCGTAGCCCTCGCCCCGCAGCTTGAATGGGTCGGATACCTGTCGACCACCGGGGTCTATGGCGATCATCAAGGGGGTTGGGTCGACGAAGATACGCCGCTTGCGCCGTCCACGCGGCGGGGCAAACTGCGTGTGCAAGCCGAAGCGGACTGGCAGGCGCTGGCCGCGGAGGCGGGGCTGCCCCTGCATATCTTCCGACTGGCTGGGATCTATGGCCCCGGGCGCGGTCCGTTTTCCAAGGTGCGCAAGGGGACTGCGCGGCGGATCATCAAGAAAGATCAGGTGTTTTCACGCATCCATGTCGCCGATATCGCGCAGGTGTTGGCGGCCTCGATCGCGCAGCCCAATCCGGGGCGGATCTATAACCTTTGCGACGACAACGCCGCCCCGCCCGAGGATGTGCTGGCTTATGCGGCCGAGCTTCTGGGCTTGCCTGTGCCCCCCGCGATAGATTTCGAGACCGCCGAGATGACCCCGATGGCGCGCAGCTTTTATGCGGAATCGAAGCGTGTTCGGAACGATCGGATCAGGGAAGAGCTGGGGGTCAGGCTGCGCTATCCGACCTATCAGGACGGGCTGAAAGCACTGCTAAAAGCCGAGGGTTAGGCCCGCTTTTCACCGATCTGCGCCACACCCAGAACGTCCAGCACCTTGGCTTCGATGTCCTTGGCGGACAGCTTGGCTTCCTCGTACATCTTTGCGGGGGATGCGTGGTCGATGAACGTATCGGGCAGAACCATCGAGCGGTACTTGAGGCCGGTGTCGAACACGCCTTCCTCGGCCAAAAGCTGCGCCACATGGCTTCCGAACCCACCGACAGCACCTTCTTCAATGGTGATCAGGGCTTCGTGGTTTTCTGCCAGGGTCAGGATCAATTCACGATCCAAAGGCTTGGCAAACCGCGCGTCAGCGACGGTGGGGGTGATGCCACGAGCGGTCAGAGCCTCGGCCGCGGCTTCGGCTTCCGACAGGCGGGTACCAAAAGACAGGATGGACACGCGCGAGCCTTCGCGGATCATGCGGCCTTTGCCGATTTCCAGCACTTCGCCTTTTTCAGGCAGTTCAACGCCAACACCTTCGCCACGCGGATAGCGGAAAGCGGATGGGCGGTCGTTGATCGAATGCGCGGTGGCGATCATGTGCATCAACTCGGCCTCGTCTGCGGCGGCCATCAGCACCATGTCGGGCAGGTTGGCCAAGAAGGCAATGTCGAAGGATCCGGCATGGGTCGCCCCATCGGCGCCCACCAGACCGGCGCGGTCGATGGCAAAGCGGACGGGCAAGCGTTGCACGGCTACGTCATGCACAACTTGGTCGTAGCCACGTTGCAGGAAGGTCGAATACATGGCGCAGAAGGGCTTCATGCCGCCAGCGGCCAGCGCGGCGGCGAAGGTCACGCCGTGTTGTTCGGCAATGCCTACGTCAAAACAGCGCGAGGGATAGCGTTCCGCCATCAGGTTCAGCCCAGTTCCGTCCGGCATCGCGGCGGTGACAGCGCAGACTTTGTCATCTTCGGTTGCCAGCCGGACCAGCTCTTTCCCGAAGACCGAGGTATAGCTGGGCGCGTTCGAGGGCGCTTTGTGCTGCTTGCCGCTGGCCACATCGAACTTGGCGGTGGCGTGACCGCGATCACGCGCAGCCTCGGCGGGTGCATAGCCTTTGCCCTTTTTGGTGATCACATGGATCAGCATCGGGCCAGTGGCGCGGTCATGGACGGTGCGCAGGACGGACAGAAGGCTGTCCATGTCATGCCCGTCGATGGGGCCGACGTAAGAAAAGCCCAGTTCCTCGAAAAGGGTGCCGCCGACGGTCATGGATTTCACCATTTCCTTGGCGCGGCGTGCGCCTTCCTGGAAGGGGCTTGGCAGCAGGCTAACCGCGCCTTTGGCGGCGGCTTTCAGCTCTTGAAACGGTTCTTCTGCATAAAGCCGGCTGAGATAGCTGGACAGCGCACCGACCGGCGGGGCAATCGACATGTCATTGTCGTTCAGGATCACAAACAGGCGGCGGTTCAGGTGGCCTGCGTTGTTCATCGCTTCGAACGCCATGCCTGCTGACATGGATCCGTCACCGATTACGGCAACCGCGTCGCCGATCCCATGTTCCGGCGCGCCACCAAGGTCGCGGGCAACCGAGAACCCAAGCGCGGCTGAGATCGAGGTCGAGCTATGCCCCGCGCCAAACGGGTCAAACGGGCTTTCCGAGCGTTTGGTGAAGCCCGACAAGCCACTTTCACAGCGCAGGGTGCGGATGCGATCACGACGTCCGGTCAGGATTTTGTGGGGATAGCATTGGTGGCCGACGTCCCAGACGATCCGGTCCTTCGGGGCGTCAAACACCGCATGCAGCGCCACGGTCAGTTCAACGACGCCCAAGCCTGCGCCCAGATGCCCGCCGGTTTCTGACACGGCCGAGATCGTCTCGGCCCGGACTTCATGGGCCAGCTGCTCAAGCTCGCGGTCCGACAAGGATTTCATGTCGGCGGGGACTGCTACGCGGTCCAGAATGGGTGTTTCGGGTCGGTCAGACATTAATGCCCCGTTTGCCTATCTGTCACGCTGGATAACGAAGCGCGCGGCCTCTCGCAAGGTATCGGCATCCTCACCATAGGGGGAAAGTGCATCACAGGCTTGATCTACAAGCTCTTTTGCGCGGGTCTTTGCCGCTTCCAGCCCCAAAAGCGAAACGAAAGTGGCTTTGCCTGCGTCCGCATCCTTGCCCACGGCCTTTCCAACAGCGGTGGCATCGCCTTCGACGTCCAGAATGTCATCGGCGATCTGAAAGGCCAGCCCAAGCGCGGTGGAATAGTCGCGCATTGGGGCAATATCTGCCCCGGCCAACATGGCGCCTGCTTCACCAGACCAACGGATCAGCGCACCGGTTTTACCGGCCTGAAGCTCAGTGATCTGGTCCAAGTTCAGTGGGGTCTCGGCGGTCTCGGCTGCAATATCCAGCGCCTGTCCATGCACCATGCCCAGCTGCCCGGCAGCGCGTGCCATCGATGATACCAGAGGAACGCGGGCCTCGCCCACATCGTCATGGGTCAGTAACTCGAACGCCAAGGTTTGCAGCGCATCACCCACCAGAACGGCGGTGGCGTCGTCCCATTTCTTGTGAACGGTCGGCAGCCCGCGTCGCAGATCGTCGTCGTCCATGCAGGGCATGTCATCATGCACCAGAGAATAGGCGTGGATCGCTTCGATCGCGGCGGCAGGCCACAGCGCGCGGGTCTCGGTCACGCCGTGAATGCGTGCGCTTTCCATCACCAGAAACGCCCGCAGACCTTTGCCGCCCGCCGTGGCATAGCGCATCGGCTCGGCCAAGGCGCCCTTGTCCGAAATCGCTGCGTGCAGATGTGCCCGCGCAGCGCGCGCGGTGTCGTCCAAACGTGTCTTGAACATTTACAGCCCTTCGACAGGAGTGGTGCCGCTTGGCTCTCCGTTTTTGTCCAAGGTGATCGCAGCGACCTTTTCTTCGGCCTCTTTCAGCTTGGTTTCGCAGCGCGCTTTCAGCTCGGCCCCGCGTTCATAGAGCTTGATCGAATCCTCAAGCGCCACGTCACCGCGTTCCAGCTGGCCAACGACGGCCTCGAGTTCCCGCATGGCCTCTTCAAAGGACATTTCGCTTACCGGTTTGTCGCTCATGCGCCGCGCTCCATCATCACGTTGATATAGGCCCCGACGCTGTCGCCAAGGGCTTCCAGATCATAGCCGCCCTCAAGCGACGATACCACCCGCCCATCGCAGCATTTATCCGCCAGATCGCAGATGCGATGCGCCAGCCAGGCGAAATCCTCGGTTTCCCAATGCAGATTGGCCAGAGGGTCGCGCCTATGGGCGTCGAACCCGGCGGACACCAGCACGATTTGGGGGGCGTAAGGCTCGATCTGGTCGGTCAACACACGCTCCCAGGCATCTTGCATCTCTGCGCCACCGGTGCCGCTTTTCAGGGGAAGGTTGATCACCTGCCCAAACGCGCCTTTCTGGTGGATGCCACCCGATCCCGGATAGAGCGGCATCTGGTGAGACGATACAAACCGTACCCGGCTTTCATGCCACAGAACATCCTGCGTGCCGTTGCCGTGGTGGACGTCGAAATCCAGCACCGCGATGCGGTCCAGCCCGTGCGCGTTGGCCGCGTGAATGGCGGCAATGGCGACGGTGGAAAATAGGCAGAACCCCATCGGGGTGGCTTTTTCGGCGTGATGGCCGGGGGGGCGGCAGGCGATGAAGGCATTCTGCGCCTCGCCCGCCATCACGCGGTCCACGGCGTCGATGTTGCCACCGATTGCGCGCAGGGCGGCTTCGAACGATCCGGGGGCCATGAAGGTGTCGCCATCCAACTGCGCCCAACCCTCGACCGGCTGCGCGTTCTCGATCCGCTCGAAATAGGCGCGGGAGTGGCCAAGGCGCACGTGGTCCAGTGACGCAACCGGCGGTTCGGGCCGGATTAGAGACTGAAAATGGGGGGCGGAGAGGGCGGTTTCGATCGCTTCCAGCCGCGCCACCTGCTCGGGATGGCCGGGCGGGGTGATGTGGTCGAAGCTGACCGGATGGGTGTAAAGCAGCGTTGTCATGGCGCGACGCTAGGACAATACTGATCCGACAACAAGAGAGGTTCCCATGCGCTGGATACTACCGTTTCTATTGGTCGCACCCCCGGTATTCGCAGAAGGGTTTTCGACGCAGGTTAGCGGCGATTTTAACGCTGATGGTATAGCGGATCACGTGGCGCTGATTGATTTTGGGGACCACGGCCAAGCCGATCTTCTTTTGAAGTTGGGTGATGGTTTGCAAACAGTTTGGCTGCAGAACCTGATCTGGGTTGGCGGGTTCGGGCAGCAACCGTCGCTGACCGTTACGCCACAAGGCTCGCTTCAGGTGATGTCCCACAACAGTTCAATTGGTCGGAACCGGTGGGAGCAGATTCATACGATTGCTTGGCGTGAAGGCGCGATGAGGGTCGTCGGGTATACGTATCGCTGGTATGACACGCTGAACCTTGACGATATCGGCAGTTGTGACCTGAACCTTCTCACCGGGAAGGGAGAGATTTCGTTGGGACAGGACGATGCAACGCGTTCGATATCCGTCTCGACCCCGGCCTTTGCGGTTCAGGACTGGCTTTACGAAATGCCGCCGGAGTGCGAAGCGCTGTTTGACTGAATACGCCTTAATCCGGCGCCAACATATAGCCCGCCCCGCGCACCGTTTGCAGATAGCGTGGCTGTTTCGGGTCCGCTTCCAGCTTGCGACGCAGACGGGTGATCTGCACATCCACCGCACGTTCCTGCGCTTGCCCCTGATCGCGGCCCAGCTGTTCCACCAAGGACGTCCGGCTGACCGGCTCTGACGGGGTAGCCGAGAAGATCTTCATCAGCTGGTTTTCCGTGGCCGTCAGACGCACCAATTCCTCGCCGCACCACAGCTCGCCCCGTTCTATGTCATAGGTCTTGTCGCCAAGCGTCAGGGATTTCGGGCGCGCATCCTCGGTCGCGGCGGGCATGCGCCGCAGGATGGCGTTGATCCGCAGAAGCAGTTCTTTCGGCTCAAACGGTTTCGCCAGATAGTCGTCGGCGCCCGCCTCAAGCCCCTTGATGCGGTCTTCGGTCTCGCCCTTGGCGGTCAGAAGCAGGATCGGCGTGGTCAGGGTTTCGCGCAGGGATCGGGTCAGGCTGATCCCATCTTCGCCCGGCATCATGACGTCGGTGACAATCATGTCGAAATCCAACCCGGCCAACAAGCGGCGGGCATGGGCGGCGTCGCGTGCGGCACTGACCCAGAAGCCATTGCGCACCAGGAACTTCTGTAGCAGCCCGCGAATGCGTTCGTCGTCGTCGATGATCAGAAGATGTGCTTCGGGCGCGTCAGTCATGTCCGCTGTCCTTCATCCGGGTGAAATGGCGCTGCATGTCGTGATCCATCATTGCTTCTAGCACGGTGCGGAACCCTTGTACGGCCTCGGGCCCGGCCTCGCGATAGGCTTGACGCATCCGCTCGCGCTGGGCGTCGGACAGCTCTTGTTCCAGCGCGGTGCCGGCGTCGGTCAGAAACAAATGCCGCTCGCGCTTGTCACGGGTGCCAACGCGGCTTTCGACCAGCTCGTCCTCGATCAGCGTGCGCAGCACGCGGTTCAGCGACTGTTTGGTTACGCCCAGAATGGAGAGCAGATTGTTCACCGTCGTGCCCGGAGCACGGCTGATAAAGTGCAGCGCCCGGTGGTGGGCGCGGCCATATCCATACTTGTTCAGAATGCGATCGGGATCAGCAGTAAAACCGCGATAGGCAAAGAACATTGCCTCGATGCCTTTGCGCAACTGCTCGTCCGTTAGGAACAGAAGGCTTTGCCCGCCGGGGGACTGCCGTTCGCTCATTACGCCCTCATCACAAATCATGTTACAGTTTCCAATTTTATGTCAGTGTTGTTGACTTTCCAAGAATCAATTGTTAGCGATTTGCGGATTTCGCGAAATATTATGTCCGATGCGGACCGATTTCGCGCAACAAATGGAAAAACGCCACAAAGTTGACTGTGGCTCAGACTTGGAAAGGACGGAAACATGAGCGGATATGATGATCGCGACGGCAAGATCTGGATGGACGGCCAATTGGTCGAATGGCGCGATGCGAACGTCCACATTCTGACCCACGCACTGCACTATGCTTCGTCGGTTTTTGAAGGCGAGCGCCTGTATGACGGCAAAATCTTCCTCAGCCGCAAGCACTCGGAACGCCTACTGAAGTCGGGCGAAATGATGGACATGCCTATCCCTTACTCGGTGGATGAAATCGAAGCGGCCAAGCAGGCTGTTGTCGAGGCGAACGGCCTGACCAACGCTTACGTGCGCGTTGTTGCGTGGCGTGGCGCGGGGGAAGACATGGGTGTCAGTTCTGCCCGAAACCCGGTGCGTATGGCTGTGGCTGCGTGGGCTTGGGGCGACTATTACGGTGACGCCAAGATGAAAGGCGCCAAGCTGGACATCGCCAAGTGGAAGCGTCCGTCGCCCGAAACCATCCCGACCGCTGCCAAGGCCGCCGGTCTTTACATGATCTGTACCATGTCCAAGCACGCGGCCGAGGCCAAAGGCTGCTCGGATGCGCTGTTCATGGATTATCGTGGCTACGTGGCCGAGGCGACCGGTGCCAATGTCTTCTTCGTAAAGGATGGCGAAGTTCACACGCCGCTTCCTGACGCGATCCTGAACGGCCTGACCCGTCAGACGGTGATCGGCATGCTGAAGGAAAAAGGCATCACTGTGCATGAGCGTCACATCATGCCCGAGGAACTGGCTGATTTCGAACAGTGCTGGCTGACCGGGTCAGCGGCCGAGGTCACCCCAGTTGGGCAGATCGGCGACTATACGTTTGAAGTGGGTGCGTTGACCCGCGACATCTCGGAAAGCTACGAAAAGCTGGTCCGCAGCTAACGACGTTTAACGCTTTTTGAACACCCGTCCCCTAGGCTGATGCCATTCAAAGGGGGCGGGCGTTTTGCTGTCCAGAAATCTCAGAATCCTGATCGCGATCATCGTGGTCGTGGTGCTGCCGACCGTGGCGGCCCTGACATGGTATTGGGTGACCAAGGACCCGACGATTCGCCCCTTAGGCATCACCAAACGCGCGTTGGTCGAGAAGACCGCCAAGGAAAGCGGGCTGCTGACAATCGTGATCCGCTTTGATCCGAATGAGGACGCTAAAGCCAGCGAGGCGTTGGGCGCGAATATTGTACGCGCGCTTGAAGCGAAGGGTGTGATTGGCAGTGTCAAACGCCTGCCGGTGCCAGGGCAGGACATGACGGTGACCTATCTGATCGGCGCCTCGACCATCGGGCCCTATTCAGCGTCGCACGCCTCGTCTGGGATCAACGCAGCCGTGGGGGCCTATCGCATGGTCGTGCCGCCTGAAACGCCTGACAGCTAGACCGCCTGTAGTTGCGCTTTGGCCCAACGTGCTGCATCTGCGACCACCGGGTCCGGATCGTTCACATGCGGCTCTAACGTAGGCAAAAACGTGGAATCGCCCGAGTTCCCCACGGCGTAAAGCACGTTGCGCAGGAACCGATCCCGGCCAATACGCTTGATCGGACTGCCCGAGAATTTCTGGCGGAACGCGGCATCGTCCAGCCCCATTAGTTCAGCCAGTTTCGGGGCCAACAGATCCTCGCGTGCGGCATAGCGGATTTCATGCGCATCAGAAGCGAACTTGTTCCACGGGCACGCTGCAAGACAGTCGTCACAGCCATAGATCCGGTTGCCAAGTTTCGCGCGCAATTCTTCGTCCACCGGGCCTTTGTGCTCGATGGTCAGATAGGAAATGCAGCGCCGCGCATCCAGTTGGAACGGCGCGGGAAAGGCGTCGGTCGGGCAGGCGTCCAGACAGGCGGTGCAGGACCCGCAATTCTCGCGCCCCGGCGCGTCCACAGGCAGCTCCAGCGTTGTGAAAATCGCCCCCAGAAAGAACCAGTTCCCTAACTCGCGCGACAGAAGATTGGTGTGCTTGCCCTGCCAGCCAAGACCCGCCGCCGCGCCAAGGGGCTTCTCCATCACGGGTGCGGTGTCGACGAAGACTTTGATCTCGCCGCCGAAGCGATCGATCATCCAGCGCCCAACGCGCTTCAACCGCTTTTTCACAATGTCGTGGTAGTCTTTGTTCTGCGCGTAAACGCTGATCGCGGCCCGGTCCGGCTGGCCGATCACCGCCATAGGGTCATGATCCGGCGTATAGGGCTCGGCCAGCATGATCACGGACCGCGCTTCGGGCCACAGGGCGGCAGGATTGCCGCGCCAGTTCATCCGCTCGCCCATCCACGCCATATCGCCATGCCGCCCCTCGGCCACGAACTGCTCCAGCCGTTTGGAAATCTCGGGCACCGCATCGGGCCGACACACGCGCGCCAAGGCAAAGCCTTCGGCCTGCGCTTGCGCGACAATCTCGTTTTTCTTGTCGGAAATATCCTCGGGGGGAGAGCCGGGTTTACCCGGATCGGCGGGCAGACGGCCCCCCTGCGATGGTCTGGGGCTCAAAAGTCCAGATCCGCGTAATGCGCGGGCTGGGGGAAGCCGGGGATCTGGTCAGCAAGGATCGACCGAAACGCCGGGCGGGATTTGATCTTGGCGTACCAGTCGCGCACATTGGCGTTCCGGTTCCAGTCCACGTCACTGATGTAATCCAGCGATGACAGATGCGCGGCGGCGGCAAAATCGGCCAGCGACAATTCGTTCCCCGCCAGCCAGCGGCGCTGCTCTAAGAGCCATCCCATGTAATCCAGATGGTACTTGATCGCCTTGGCACCCGCTTTCACGTTCTTGCTTTCAGGATATCCGGTGCCCATGACCTTCTTGTTCACCCGCTCATACAGCAGGTTCGAGGTCACCTCGTTATGGAATTTGTCGTCAAACCAGCTGACCAGCCGACGCACCTCGTACCGGTTTTCGGGATCGCGGGGCAAAAGTGCGGGCTCGGGGAATTTCTCTTCCAGATATTCACAGATCGCCGCGCTTTCTGTCAGCAGCCGCCCGTCGATTTTCAGGATCGGCACCTTGCCCGCCGGGTTGCGACGCAGAAACTCGGGGTTCCGCTCCCAATAGCGTTCCTCGACAAGCTCAACCTCGACCTTTTTTTCGGCAAGGGACAGCCGCACTTTGCGGCAGAACGGGGACAGGGGAACGTGGAAAAGGCGGTTCATGTGCAACTTCTGGTCTTGGAGTATGCCCCGTATTGCCCCGAACGCGTCACGGGATCAATCCTCGAAGCAGTCAGAGCGCCCATCCGCGCGGATCGTGGCCGCTCCGTCCATGATGGACTGGGCGCGTTTGCGCACGAAGGGGGACGGACGCGAGGCTGAGCGTTCCTTGGGATTGGGCAGCAGGGCCGCCAGCCGCGCGGCCTGCGTGGCGGTCAGTTCCTCGGGGCCGACGCCGAAGTAATGGCGGGCGGCGGCTTCGACGCCAAAGACGCCTTCGTCGAACTCGGCAATGTTCAAATAGACCTCGACGATCCGGCGCTTGGTCCAGATCAGCTCGACCGCCGGGGTTAGCCCGGCTTCCATCACTTTGCGCAGCCATGAACGACCATGCCATAGGAAGGTGTTCTTCACGACTTGTTGGGTCAGGGTCGACGCCCCGCGGTTGCCGCCATCCTCGATCGCGGCACGAATCGCACCCATGTCAAAGCCCCAATGCTGGCAGAAGTTCGCGTCTTCGGCGGCGACGACGGACCGCGCCATGACCGGAGCAACGTCGTCCAGATCAACCCACTGCCGGTCTACGTCGCCCAGCCGCATCTTTTCAGCAATGATATAGGGCGTGGTGGGCGGATTGATCACCGTGCACGAGGTGACAGTCAGGCCAACAAGAATCACCACAGCCAAGACCCCACGACGCAGCCAACGGATTGGTTTGAACCACTTTCCGGGCTTGGTCTTGTCTGTCTTCGTCTTCGGCGCCTTTTTCTTGGCCGCCGGCTTTTTTTTCATTGCTCGTGCCACAGACCTTTCAGACCACGACAAACGTGCGGGGGTCAAGGTCTGGATCAAAGCGCGGGTCCTCGGGGCGTGCCAAAATGCCCATAGGAAAGGAGGATCCAATGGAAATGAATAAGCTTCCGTTCTATGACATGAGCGATAATCCAACCGGGTGTTGCCCCGTTTTCAAACCTGACACCTGGGAAGGCGTGACGCTTCATTTTAAGGATAAGCCCTTTGTCAGGGCCAAAACGCATTCGGTTCTTCATGTACCTGTCGATATGGGAAAGGTGTTTTCCCGCGTTTTCAAGCATATGGAAGACAGTGGGGTGTATGAGGCGTCCGACTTCGTCGTGATGAGCCGTGATTTGTCGTCGTGGAAAGCAGAACATCTGTTCGCTGCAAACAAGCCAGTGGACGCCGAAGAGATGACCACCCTGTCGGGTGATTTCGTCACCAAGGTTTTTGAAGGCGGGTATCGCGAGGCTAAGAACTGGTACAATGAAATGCAGGCGCTTGCGGCAGAGCATGGCACGAAAAATGCCGAGGTCTGGTTCTTCTACACCACCTGTCCGCGCTGTGCGAAGGTCTATGGCAAGAACTATGTTGTGGGGCTGGCACGCCTGTAACAAAAAAGGGCGGCCCGTAGGCCGCCCTGTGTGTGTCTGCTGCGCCGAAGTTACTCGGCGGGAATTGCGTCTGCTTCCAGCGACAAGGGCGCGGGCAGCTTGTTCAGCATCTCTTTCGGGCAGATCTGCAGGAAGTTGGCCTTCTCGCTGTCCCAGTGACGCAGGATTTCCGTGGCCTTCTGACTGCGGGTTTCCTCGACATGGCGTTCGATCAGGCCTTTCAGTTGGGCTTCCCAGTGATCAACTGCAACGGGGCAGGTCACAAGGCTTTCCATGTTCATATGGTCCTGCGCCTCGCCGTCGGGATCGTACAGGTACGCCATACCGCCCGTCATGCCAGCCCCGAAGTTCGAACCGATCGAGCCCAAGATCACGGCGACACCGCCGGTCATGTACTCGCACCCGTTCGAGCCACAGCCCTCGATCACCACTTTCGCGCCCGAGTTCCGCACCGCGAAACGCTCGCCCGCGCGGCCTGCTGCGAACAGGTAGCCGTCGGTCGCACCGTACAGAACCGTGTTGCCGATGATCGTGTTGTCGGATGCAACCAGCGGGCTGACCAGCGGCGGACGCACAACCACGGTGCCGCCGGAAATCCCTTTGGCCACATAGTCGTTCGCGTCGCCCGACACTTCGATCTTCAGACCGGGGGCCGCGAAGGCACCCAGCGACTGACCGGCCGAGCCTTGCAGCTTCACCGTCAGGTGATCGGGCTGCAACGAGTTGCGCATGCCGAAGCGCTTGACGATGTGCGAGGAAATCCGCGTGCCGACCGTGCGGTGCGTGTTCTGCACCGTGTAGGACAGTTGCATCTTCTCGCCATCTTCCAAGAAGCGCTGCGCATCGCGCACGATCTCGGCGTCCAGCGTGTCTGGCACGGCATTGCGATCACGGTCGCGGTTGTAGACGATCTTGTCCGCACCATCGACCACCAGCAGAAGCGGGTTCAGGTCGAGGTCGTCCAGATGCGCCGACCCACGCGAAACCTGCGACAGCAGATCAGCGCGGCCAATCACGTCGTCCAGCGAACGCGCGCCCAGCTCGGCCAGGATTTCGCGGACTTCCTGAGCGTAGAAGGTGATCAGGTTCACAACCTTGTCGGCATTGCCGGTGAACTTGCCGCGCAGTTCTTCGTCCTGCGTACAGACGCCAACGGGGCAGGTGTTCGACTGACACTGGCGGACCATGATACAGCCCATCGCGATCAGCGCGGCGGTGCCGATGCCGTATTCCTCGGCGCCCATCATCGCGGCCATGACGATGTCACGACCGGTGCGCAGACCACCATCGGTTCGCAGCGTAATACGGTCGCGCAGGTTGTTCATCGCCAGCACTTGGTGTGCCTCGGTCAGACCCATTTCCCACGGCAGACCGGCGAACTTGATCGAGGTCGCAGGCGATGCGCCCGTGCCGCCATTGTGGCCCGAGATCAGGATCACGTCGGCTTTCGCTTTCGCAACACCAGCCGCAATCGTACCAACACCGGACGATGCAACCAGCTTCACCGTCACCTTACAGCGCGGGTTGATCTGCTTCAGGTCATAGATCAGCTGGGCCAGATCCTCGATCGAGTAGATATCGTGGTGCGGCGGCGGCGAGATCAGCGTCACGCCTTTGGTCGAGTGGCGCAGGCGCGCAATCAGGTCGGTGACCTTCATGCCGGGCAGCTGACCACCTTCGCCGGGCTTGGCACCCTGAGCGACTTTGATCTCAAGCTCTTCACACTGGTTCAGGTATTCGGCGGTCACACCGAAACGGCCCGATGCCACCTGCTTGATCTTGGCTGACGGGTTATCGCCGTTGGGTTCCGGGTGGAAGTGTGCGGGATCTTCACCGCCCTCACCCGAATCCGACTTGGCACCGATGCGGTTCATCGCGACGTTCAGGGTTTTGTGTGCCTCGGGCGACAGCGCCCCCAGCGACATACCCGGCGTCACGAAGCGCTTGCGGATCGCGTTGATGCTTTCCACTTCCTCGATCGGAACCGGCTTGCCCATCGGTTTGATGTCCAACAGGTCACGCAGATGGATCGGCGGGTTCGCCCGCATACGTGCGGAATACTGCTTCCACATCTCGAACGAGGCGCGGTCGCAAGCCGATTGCAGCAGGTGCATGGTCTGGGCTTCCCAGGCGTGCGTCTCGCCCGAGCGGCGCGCCTTGTAGAAACCACCAACGGGCAGAACTTTGTCGCCACCGCCAAAACCGGCTGCGTGGATCGCCACCAGTTTCTTCTGAATGCCGCTGACACCGATGCCCGAAATGCGCGAGGTCATGCCGGGGAAGTATTCCGCAACCATCGCACGCGACAGGCCGACGGCCTCGAAGTTCAGGCCGCCGCGATAGGACGAAATGACCGAGATACCCATCTTCGCCATGATCTTCAGCAGACCTTGGTCGATGGCTTCGCGGTAACGGCTGACAGCTTCGGTCAACGAGCAATCCAAGAGGCCACGTTCGATACGATCGGCCAGAGAATCCTCGGCCAGATAGGCGTTAACAGTGGTCGCACCACAGCCCACCAGAACCGCGAAGTAATGCGGGTCAATACATTCGGCCGAGCGTACGTTCAGCGATGTAAACGTCCGCAGACCTTTCTTGACCAGCCAGCTGTGCACAGCCGAGGTTGCTAGGATCATCGGCATCGCCACGCGGTCTCCGCCCTGCGCCTGATCGGTCAGAACAAGGTGACCAGCACCCGAGCGCACGGCCTCTTCCGCTTGGGCGCGGATGTCTTCCAGCGCAATACGCAGCGCGCTTTCATCGCCGCCTGCCGGGAAGGTACAGTCGATCTCGGTCATGGGCGAGTTGAATGCCTCGGTCAGCTTCACGAATTGCTCGTTGCCAACAAAGGGGCTTTCCAGCACGACGATTTCCGTCTGTGCGCCACTTTCATCCAGCACGTTCTTCAGGTTGCCGAAACGCGTCTTCAGCGACATCACGCGGTATTCACGCAGACTGTCGATCGGCGGGTTCGTCACCTGGCTGAAGTTCTGGCGGAAGAAGTGGCTGAGCGGGCGGTACTTGTTCGACAGAACAGCCGACGGGGTGTCATCGCCCATCGAGGCCAGCGTTTCCTTGCCGTCTTCAGCCATCGGGGCCAGAATCTGCTCCAGCTCTTCCAGCGTGTAACCGGCAGCCACCTGACGGCGACGCAGTTCATCGCCTTGGAACAGCGGCTTTTCTTCGATCTGCGACAGGCTTTCTTCCATGTCGTTGATCTTGCCAACCCATTCCCCGAAGGGCTGGGCCGCAGCCAATTTGTCTTTGATTTCAACGTCGTGGTACAGCTTGCCGTCCTTGGTATCCACGGCCAGCAGCTGACCCGGACCAAGTGCGCCTTTTTCCACAACCGTGGCTTCGTCGGTCGGAACCATGCCCGCTTCCGAACCTGCGATGACAAGGCCGTCGCCGGTCACGACATAGCGCATCGGGCGCAGGCCGTTGCGGTCAAGACCGGCACAGACCCAGCGACCATCGGTCATGGCCAAGGCGGCGGGGCCGTCCCACGGTTCCATAACCGAGTTGCAGTAGGAATACATGTCCTTCCACGCCTGCGGCAGGTCGATGGCTTGCTTGGACCAGCTTTCCGGCACCAGAATGGTTTTTGCCATCGGGGCCGAGCGTCCAGCGCGCACCATCACCTCGAACACCGCGTCCAGCGCAGCCGAGTCCGACGACCCGCCCGGCACGATGGGTTTGATGTCTTCTGCCAGATCTCCGAACACGTCCGACGCCATGCGGATCTCGTGCGATTTCATCCAGTTCAGGTTGCCCTTCAACGTGTTGATTTCGCCGTTATGGGCCAGCATGCGGAAGGGCTGCGCCAGCCACCACTGCGGGAACGTGTTGGTCGAGTAACGCTGGTGATAGATCGCGAAGGTCGACTTAAAGCGTTCGTCCATCAGGTCGGGATAGAAGACCGCAACCTGTTCGGCCAGCATCATGCCTTTATAGATGATCGAGCGGCAGGACAGCGACGCGATATACAGGCCGCTGATCTGGGCTGCGTTGGCGGCTTTTTCGATCCGGCGACGGATTACGTAAAGCTCGCGCTCAAACTGCTCTTCATCGACGCCTTTCGAGTTCGAGATCAGGATCTGCTCGATTTCAGGGCGTGTGGCGTTGGCCTTGTCACCCAGACAGTCAATGTCGACCGGCACGTGGCGCCAGCCATAGATGTGATAGCCCATTTTCAGGACTTCGGTTTCCACGATCGTCCGGCAGGTTTCCTGCGCGCCGAAATCGGTGCGGGGCAGGAAGACCTGACCAACCGCGATCAGCTGGTCCTGACGCGGCTCGTGGCCCGTGCGACGGATCTGGTCATAGAAGAACGGAACCGGGATCTGCACGTGGATGCCCGCGCCGTCGCCGGTCTTCCCGTCAGCGTCAACAGCACCGCGGTGCCAAATGGCTTTCAGCGCATCGATGCCGGCCTCGACCACTTTGCGTGTTGGTTTGCCGTCCACGGCAACCACAAGGCCCACACCGCACGAGCTGTGCTCGTCTTCTTCGCGATAGAGGCTGTGCTCGTTCATAAAGGCGCGCTTGGCTTCCTCGCGGCGGACCCAGTTTTCATCGTATTTCGTCATTTCGGTTCTCCTTGCGGATGGGCGCGGGCGGTGATGCCCTGCAGGCCCTTGAATTTGATTACTCAGCAGCGACAGCGGCGGATGCGTTCAGGCTGTCCAGAATGTTGGCGCCTGCTTCACGACCGTCACGGATGGCCCAGACCACCAGAGATGCACCGCGCACGATGTCACCGACGGCCCAAACACCGTCCAGGTCGGTCTTGTGGGTGCCAAAAGAGGCTTTCACGGTGCCCCAGCGAGTCACGGGCAGATCCTGTTCGCCCCAGAGGGTCGGCAGATCTTCGGGTTCGAAGCCCAGTGCCTTGATGACCAGATCGGCGTCTTCGGTATAGTCCGAGCCTTCGATCACTTCCGGGCTGCGACGGCCCGAGGCATCGGGCGCGCCAAGGCGCATCTTCTGCACGATCACGCCGTTCACAGGATTGCCGGTAAAGCCCTTGGGGGCCGACAGCCAGACGAATTCCACGCCTTCCTCTTCGGCGTTCTGCGTTTCGCGCTGCGAACCCGGCATGTTGGCGCGGTCGCGGCGGTACAGACATTTCACCGACTTGGCGCCCTGACGGATCGCGGTACGGACACAGTCCATCGCGGTGTCACCGCCGCCGATGACGACAATGTTCTTGCCCTCGGCATTCAGTTCGCCACTTTCATATTCCGGCACGGTGTCGCCAAAGCTCAGCTTGTTCGAGCAGGTCAGATAGTCCAGCGCGGGAACGATACCGTCAGCACCAGCACCCGGACCCGACAGGTCACGGCCTTTGTAGACGCCGGTGGCCAGCAGAACGGCGTCGTTCTGGGCGCGGATGTCTTGGAAGGTGATGTCTTCGCCGACATTGCAGTTCAGAACGAACTCGACGCCCGCATCTTCCAGCAGCTTCACGCGGCGCATGACCACGTCTTTTTCCAGCTTGAAGCCGGGGATGCCGTAGGTCAGCAACCCGCCAGCGCGGTCGTGGCGGTCATAGACGGTGACTTTCACACCAGCACGCACCAGAACGTCAGCGGCGGCTAGACCACCGGGGCCAGCGCCGATGATGGCCACTTTTTCCGAGCGGTTAGCAACAGGGGTAATGTCTTCGACCCAGCCATTTTCCCAGGCGGTGTCGGTGATGTATTTCTCGACCGCGCCGATGGTCACGGTGCCGTGGCCCGACTGTTCGATCACGCAGTTGCCTTCGCACAGACGGTCCTGCGGGCAGATGCGGCCGCAGATTTCCGGGAAGGTGTTGGTGGCCTGGCTGAGGGCATAGGCTTCCTTCAGGCGGCCAGTGGCGGTCATGCGTAGCCAGTCGGGGATGTTGTTGTGCAGCGGGCAATGCGACTGACAATAAGGTACGCCGCACTGGCTACAGCGGCTGGCCTGCTCGGCCGCCTTCTGCGCGGCGAACTCGGCGTAGATCTCGTTGAAGTCTTCTTTACGGGTTTCGGCGGCGCGCTTTTCGGGCATGTCCCGATCGACCGACACGAATTTCAACATAGGCTGCTTTGCCATCCTGGCTCTCCCTCGGCTGGCCCGTTTTCGGGCAGACTCTTGGCTTGGAGTTTGGCTTTTAAGGGGACTCGCTGGAAATGAAAAGGCAGTAATACTTACCTAAATGCGAAAATATAGTGCGAAGCAGGCTAAATCTTAGTCGTGGCGACAAAAATTAGGACAGCAATGCATACCTATAAAGCCTCTTCCCTTTCCGGACCGCTGCTTTAGCTTGCCGCACAGCTTTGTTTTCAAGGATCCGCGCATGTCGCTTGCCCATATTCTTCTGGTCGCCATCATACAGGGAATCACCGAGTTTTTGCCGGTTTCGTCCTCGGGCCATCTGGTTTTGGTGCCCCATCTGACCGGGCTGCCGGATCAGGGTTTGGCGATCGATGTGGCGGTGCATGTTGGCACTCTGGGCGCGGTGATGCTGTATTTCTGGCGCGATGTGCAGATCGGTTTGGCCGGTATCCCGCGGATGCTGACGGGGCGGATTGATACGCCGGGTGCGAAGTTGGCCTTCCTGTTGCTGATTGCGACGATCCCGGCCGTGCTCCTTGGGCTCGTTTTCAAAGTAACCGGGCTGAGCGATCAGATGCGGTCGATCAAGGTCATCGCCTGGACGATGATCCTGTTTGGTCTGGTGCTATATTGGGTTGATCAAAAGGGCAGCGTTCAGAAAAATGCGGATGATTGGAGCTTGCGGGACGCCGTCATCATGGGTCTGTGGCAGGCGCTTGCACTGATCCCCGGCACGTCGCGGTCCGGGGCCACGATCTCGGGTGCGCGGGCGTTGGGGTACGAGCGGTCAGACGGCGCGAAACTGGCGATGCTGATGTCGATCCCAACGATCATCGCCTCGGGTGTATTGCTGGGGGTCGAGGTTGCGGCCACAGCAGATGCGCAGGTGGCCCGCGACGGCGCCATCGCGGCGGTGTTTTCCTTCGTCGCGGCGCTTCTGGCGCTCAGCCTGATGATGCGGCTGCTGCGCTCGGTCAGCTTCACGCCTTACGTGATCTACCGCATCGCGCTGGGCGTGGTGTTGCTGGGCATTGCCTATCTCTAACGAAAAAAGGCGCGGAAGACCGCGCCCTTTCCTAACTGATGAACCGTCGGCTTAGCCGTCGGTGCGCAGGTTCTTGGCCGAGCTCTGGATGGCGGCATATTGCCCGCCCGCGCGGAAGCGCCACAGATAGTCCGGCAGGATCGCGGCCATGGCGCGCGGGGTGATGCCCAGATCAGCAAAGCCCTTGGCGTCTTCTGCAACCACGTTGTCATAGCCAAGGCTGGTCACCTGATCGCGGGTCAGCGGCGCGGCAATCAGCCCGCCCGAGATCCACTGGATCAAGTCAAAGATCCCGGCCTGAAGGCGCGCAATGCCGAAGGGCAGGTTCAGAACAAGGCGACGACGCTGAGTCACTTCAAGCATCCGGTCAATCGACTCGCGCAGGGTTTCCACATCGGGGCCGCCCAGTTCGTAGATGCCCGCTTCGACCTGACCCAGAGCGGCCATCTCGGCAGCTTTGGCCACGTCGTCCACGTGAACCGGCTGGAACTTGGTGTTGCCGCCGGTGATTGGCAGGACCGGCCCAAAGCGGGTCATGTTGGCGAAACGATTGAAGAACTGGTCGTCGGTTCCGAAGATGACTGAGGGGCGCAGGATCACTGCGCCGGGGAAGGCGGCTTGAACGTCTGCTTCGCCTTGCGCCTTGGTGCGGGCGTATTCGCTGTCGCTGTCTGCATTCGCGCCGATGGCCGACAGTTGAACCAACTGGCCTACGCCTTCTTCGCTTGCGATCCGGGCCACGCGGCCTGCGCCGTCATGGTGTACCGCGTCAAAGCTGTTCTTCCCGATCGAGTTCAGGACACCCACGCAGTTCACAACTGCATCTGCACCTTGCATCGCGGCGCGGACCGAGTTGTCATCGCGGATGTTGCACAGGATCGGCTCGACCTGACCGACGGCACCATAGGGTTTTACGAACAGCGCTTCGTTCGGACGGCGCACGGCAACGCGGACGCGCCAGCCCTGCTTAGCCATGCGGCGGGCGATATAGCGCCCGACAAAACCCGAACCGCCATAAATCGTGACCAGCTTGGACATGGAAGCTCTCCTTGAATTCCTTGGCTTTTGCATAGCTTTCAAAGCGCGTTTCGGCAAGGCGCAAACGGAATCGCAGAAAAGCAAAGAAATGCTGTTGACACTCTCCACCGGTCACACTAAATCCCCCTTCACCAACCCGTGCCCAGATGGCGGAATTGGTAGACGCGCTAGCTTCAGGTGCTAGTGTCCGTATGGACGTGGAGGTTCGAGTCCTCTTCTGGGCACCATTTCCCCCCTGCTATCTCGATGAAGTTAAACGAAAACAGCGCTTTAGCATTGTGCTCGGGACCACTTATGGGACCGCTTTCGTCAAAATCGAACCGAAACATGTCAGTTTTGGGCGAACGAAAACTGTTGCCTGTCGTCACCATTGGGTTGACTGTATCCTACGCATCGCGTTGTTGTCAGGGATGCGCTCTGGGGAAGTCTGTGGGCTTCTGGCGGAGGATCTCGCGAACAAGGGCAATCTGGGGAGCTTCTACCGGATCAGGTCCAACGCACTGAGATCCCTGAAGACCAAGACAGCTGAGCGGGACGTGCCAGTGCATGATGTGATTCAGCACGACGTGCTACCCTACCTTCCAAAGGAGGGACCTCTCTTTCCCGGTATTACAGTTGATCGCGTGACAAAGCAGTTCGCGAAGATGCGGGTGAAGCTGGGTCTCGATCGCCCGGGATTGGTGTTCCACTCAACGCGTAAGTGGTTCATCACCCAGTGTGAGCGCACGGGTGTTCCTGAACACTTTACGGCGTCCTTGGTTGGGCATCAGTCCAGTCGTTCTGGGAACAAGCTCACGTATCGGCTCTACTCTGCTGGGATCAGCAATAGCCAGAAGCGGCAAATCATCGATCAGATCAGATTGCCGCCAACGGTGACACAATGAGTAATCCTGTTCCTGACATTGACGCCTTCGAAGAGCGGGTTGCCATTGCTGAATACGATGGTGGCCTTACGCGCAAGCAGGCAGAAAATTTAGCTGCCCAATGCCAAGGATTCCGTGACGCTGACCACTATTGGCAAACCCTCGCAGACTACGTGGTCACCAGAAGCTTGGAGAGTCGCTAATCACCAAACCAAAACTTCGCCCGGGTCCCTATGTGGGGCTCGGGCGGATGGTTCTCATTATTTTTTTCGAGCCCGATAGCTAACAATGCATGAATTCAGACTTCAACCTGTGGCACTCACCATGTGAGTAGGTCTTGTTGCGCCCTCTAGACGAACAACAACGAAGAAGATAGCCAACGGTAGAACGACGAGTTTGAACAAAAAGGCCGCCAACACGGAAATCATTGCAAACACGAGTTCATCTGATCTCGAGAGTATAACTCTTGCTGACTTCTGCGCGGTGTTTGCGGCGCTCATTACTCGACCAGAAGCGCCTTTAACAGCATCTACGCCCGAGTTAAGCGTCTCACCCGCGTTAGAAATCGAGCTTGATACACTAGACCAAGTTTCGGAGAGCGAATTAGTGATGCTGCCCTCTACATCTTCACTTTCTGTTTCCGGTTTCTCAGTGTCGTTGAAATTAAGATCTGACTGTTGATTTTCTTCCTCTGGATTTGGGACTTGCATTTGGCTTGTCACTTCCTCCAGCACGTTTGAATATTCCTTCCAAGAACTCTCGGATACTCGGTCGCCTATCCAGCTCGCAAATGCAAAAGCAAGGATTGCCGCATAGATAAGAAAGCCCACTCGAGCAAAGCCTCCCAAGCTTTGTACGATCACTGGGTGAAGGTGACGGGATGCATCCATGAAACGGATTCCTGACAAAACGAAAATAGCCAAACCGAGCAGGATGAAACTAGAATGCCCGAGTATCGGAAGAAGAACAGTTACGAGTGAGGCGATTGATCCTGTTAAGAAAATCGCTGTTGATAGACGTTCAACAGCATCATCTACGGGCTCAAGGACCTTGAATGGCTGGATTGTTCCCGAAGCCATCACCACTCCCCCACTGACTTCGACTTCTTGGGCGAAAGAGAGAACAGCATTAAGCGCGCGTAGCGTAATGTAGGTTTTAACTGAATCAGAAGCGATTTCAGTCGCATATGTTTCGGCAGTCTTTGCCAAGGGGACCGAGTTAACCAAGCCCAATACAAGCATTAGTGCTCCTAGTAACATGCCAAAAGAGCTGATGGATTTTGTGCTCATTGCCTTATCGTCAACAAAACAGTGCCACTGCTTACCTGGCATAGGAGGAAAGGAGATATCCCAACTCTGGCATTGGGTGAAGGCGCGCTGAGGAAAGTGCATGAGAACAGCATTCACCTGTATGAGGGATTGGATGTCTAGAGGTTGCTAAGGACCACTCCTTGGACCGCTTCTCGAAACACCAGACACCTAACTCATTGATATTAAAATATTGATATAGAGTTCGATTGCCTCTTCTGGGCACCACTCTCTCATTACAGCGGAATTTTCACCCGGATCAAAGCTTTGGCCGATTCGTGTCGACATGGTTGTTGGGCCGAAATGTGACGGCTGTGTGCCGCTGATTTTAACCTTTTAGGCAGGTGCGATACGGTAACCTATACAAAAGTACAGGTGATTGGGTGAAATGCCACATTTTGCACACATTCCTGGCTCTTTTTTCCTTCTTGACGGCAAAGTTACCAGTTAAAGTTTAAACGGTATTGAGCTTTCGAATCCTGAGCAGGTGAGATGAATAAGCGAACCAAAGATAAAATCTTGAACGAGGATGGGACTGCAACCGTTGAGACGGTTTTGTGGCTGCCGGCGCTATTCATGATTTTCATTCTGATCATTAACGCGTCCTTCGTGTTCTATAAGCAATCGATCATGATGCGCGTTGTTCAAGACGCGAACCGCGCTTTGTCGGTTGGACGCATCGGAGGCGGGCTCGAAAAAGCCGCGGCTGAGGCCGCCACGCAGACCTATATCAAAGATCGGATTTCGGGCTTTTCGAGCAATGGGACGGTAAAGACCACCATCAATTCGTCGACCGGGGTGATCACGACAACGGCGTCGATTCCGGTGTCAGATCTGATCTTTAATGGAAAGTTCAATATTCTTACAGGCTTCTCGATCTCTGCCCAATCGCAACATTTCGTAGAGTATTAATGTGACCGCCATGACCCATACCTCTTTCGCCCTCCGCCGCATCCGCCGCTTCAGACAAGATGAAAACGGAGCCATCACGATTTTCGGATTGTTCCTTTTCGCTGCGATCGTTCTGGTCGGAGGTCTGGCGATCGACATGCACAACCTGATGACGGCGCGCACGCAGCTGCAGATCTCGGCCGACTTGACGGCGCATGCGGCGCTGTATCGCCGTGATTTTGAAACCGATCCCGCCAAAGCGAAAACACAAGCGCTGGCATTGGTTCAAGCAAGTATGCCGAAAGCGACGTATGGCGATGTCATTGAAGCAAAAGACATCACCTTCGGTAAATGGGACCCCTCGACCGAGAAGTTCACCCCCAGCGCCAATTCCAGATCGGCTGTCCATGTCTATTCGACGCGTCTGAATTCGAAGTCGAACCCTGTGTCGACCTTTGTTCTGCGCGTATTGGGCTATGTGAATTATGACATGTCGGTCCAGTCGGTGTTCACCACCTTCCGCCCCACCTGCTTCCGTGAAGGGTTCGTGGCGGATGATCGCATCGATGTGCAGTCGAACAACGCCTATAAGAACGGGTTCTGCATCCATTCGAACGACCACGTATCTTTGAACAACAACAACACGTTTGAAACGGGTACAGTCGTCTCGATGCCCGATATCGGTGACGTTGATTTGCCATCGTCCGGGTGGGAAAAGAACGAGGGTCTGCAAGCGGCACTGCGTGATGGCTATTACCGCCTGCGCCTTGTCAACAAACTGCCCTATATCATTCAGGGTTTGAAAGACCGGGATCCCGAATACCTGCCGGACTTCATTGATCCGCTGGATACAGTTAAGTACCTAACGCTCAAGAACAGCGACAAACTTATGATGTCGGATCTGACCAAGGATCGGGTTCACGTGGTCGGGTGCGGTAAAAACGGTACTCTGACGATCGACGAGCCGACGGCGATTTCTGATGTGGTGATCGTGACCGACTGTGTAATCAAGTTCGGTCAGGCATTGCGCATTGAAAATTCGGTGATCGCAACGACCAATACCGATGCCAAATCCATCAATTCGAGCTCCAGCTTTACCCTCGGCAAGAATGATGGTTGTGCTGATGGTGGTGGTAGCGTGTTGATGACACTGGGGAGTGTGTCGGTTGCCTCGAAAATCCATGTTTATGGCAGCCAGATTATCGCCAAAGACGACATTTCATTCACCGCGAACGCGAATGGGATCGAGGGTGCGTCCTTTATCGCAGGGGGCGAAATTGACGGGACCGCAAATGGCGATATGGGCTTCTGCGGCACCGGGATGACCAACATCTACGAAGCCGAATACTTCCGTATGGCTTACTAAGATCGTGCTTTAAAGAAACCGGCCGGGCGCGTTGCGTCTGGCCGGTTTTTCTATGCGCTGCGCTCTTTCAGGACCTTGTCTAGCTTCAGCCCGGAATGCGGCGTGCGCTCCTGCAACAGCTGGCGCACCTCGTGCTTCAGGTTCTCGGGCCGCTTCAGGTTCACCGTATTGAACAGCGAGGTCTCCCACAGCGCGTCCGGCAGGTTGTTGGTCAGGTATCCTTCGTCCCGGGGCAGCGCCCACATGGTTACGCCCGCCTTTGTCTGAAGCCGTGAGAACCGCAGATCGACAAACCCGGCGCAGGGGTGAATTTCGGCCAATGTCGGGCAGTTCTTGCCCAGAAAACACGCGGTCCCGGTGCCCAGAAGGTCGACCTTGAAGATCTGAGGGCACTTCTTCCCAAACGCAAAGTTCCGCCAGCCAAAGCTGTCTTGCTGCTTTTTGAAAACAAAGGCATGCGCTTGATATCCAAGCGTATTTGTCGCGAGGTCCAGCCTGTCGGTGAAGGCGAGCGTACGCGCCACATAGTCACCGGCATAGATGATGTCGTCATCAATGGTGAAGACGATGTCATCCGCCGCTACCGGAAACGCGAATTTGCCCGCGTCTTTCAGGTCCGCGTCCGGGATCATAACCTCGACGTTGGGGATTGTGTCCAAGCCGGGCGGCGGCGCGGTGTATTCGTTAAGGCAGACAAAGACCTTGTCCACCTGCGGCGCGATGCTTTTGACGGCGTCCAGCAGCAGGTGTTGTCGCTTCGGAAAGGTGGCCAGATGCGCCCGGATCACGCCTCGTCGTCCTGCACATGGTTGTCCGGGGCTGGGCCGCGATAAGCGGCGGTCAGCTCGTCCGGCACTTCGGAACCGTCTTTCAGGAAGGGCAGAATGCCACGGCGCATCGACCGCCCGCGTCCTGCCTCGATCTGGGCGTCGGATTTGGTGACACGCTGGCTCATCCTCCGGCCCCATTGGCCCAGCATCTCGTATAGCCGCGCGATCTGATCCTGATGGGTGTTGCCACGCGCCAGATCGTTCAGCTCGTCCGGGTCGGTTTCCAGATCAAATAGCATCGGGCGCAAGCCGCCTTCCGCGTGCATCAATTTGTAGCGCCCGTCAAAGACCATAAACAGCCGTGCATCACGGGGGCTGACGCCCAGCTTGTCGCAGACGGGTGTGGACGAATAGTCGTACTCGCTGATTGTAAAATCACGCCAATCCGGTGTCTCACCCCGCAACCACGGCATAAGGCTGCGACCTTCCAGAATGTGATCGGCCACGTCTCCGCTAGCAACCTCGACAAAGGTGGGGGCAAGGTCGATCGCCTCGACCAGCGCGTCGCAGGTGGTGCCACGCGTGGCATCGGCGGACGCGCGAGGGTCGGCGATGATCAGCGGCACTTTCACGGAGGGTTCGTGGAACAAATCCTTCTCGCCCAGCCAGTGATCGCCCAGATAATCCCCATGGTCAGAGGTCAGCACGATCATCGTGTCATCGGCCTGCCCGGTGGCGTCCAGATGATCCAGAATACGCCCCAGATGATCGTCGCATTGCTTGATCAGCCCCATATAGGCGGGAATCACTTTGCGGCGGACCTCGTCCTGCTGGAAGGCGGCGGCGATTTTGTTGTGCATGAAGGCGTCAAACACGGGCTGCGCGTTCTGGCGTTCGTCATCCGAGCGCACTGCGGGCGGCACATCGTTCGGCCCGAACATGTCGTGATAAGGCGCGGGTACGATATAGGGCCAATGCGGTTTGATATAGCTGACATGCGCGCACCACGGCCCCTTGGCCTGATCCATGAAGCGCAGGGTTTCCGATGTCAGCCACGCGGTTTCGCTGTCTTCCTCGCGGATATTGGCGGGCTTGTCGGCATTGTCGAACATCCAGCCGCTGGCGATTTCTCCACCCTCGACGCCCGCATTGGCATTGACCGACCACGGATTCTCGGCCTCGTAACCCTTCGACTTTAGGTACGCATTATAGGGAGAGTGTTTTTCATCATAGAACCCATCCGGCCCCTCGGCCCACAGCCCATCGTCGCGGACCCAAACGTCAAAGCCGCACTCGGCCTGACGCGCACCGATGACGCTGTCGGGCGCGATGCCAAGGCGTTTCATCCCTTCGGCATCCACCTTCATATGCGTCTTGCCCAGAAGCCAGCAGTCCATCCCGGCCGCGCGCAGGTGATCGCCCATCGTGTGCTCGCCCACGCGCAGCGGGAAGCCGTTCCATTGCGCCCCGTGGGACGAGGCATAGCGCCCGGTATAGGTGCTCATCCGGCTGGCGCCACAAATCGGGGATTGCACATAGCAATTGGTAAAGCGCACGCCACGCGCCGCCACGCGGTCGAAATTGGGGGTCTTCAGCGTCGGGTGGCCAGCGCAGCTGAGGTAATCAAACCGCAGCTGGTCATACATGATGAAAAGAATGTTCATGTCTGTCCTCCCGTGAGCCTTTCCGGCACGGTAGGGCAGGGGAGGCTGATCAGCAATGGGCGATCAGATCTGGCGGCCCTGCAAAAGGCGCGGCAGGTCTCCGGTCAGGCCGGCGGCCTCGCGGATGAAGTTGCGGCGCAGGCCGGGCATGGCATTCACCGCGCCCAATCCGATGTCACGCGCCACGCGCAGGATGGGATTGTCGTTGGAAAACAGCCGGTTGGTCGCCTCGGTCATCATCACCATCTGCGATACATCCCAGCGGCGCCATTGCTGATAGCGTTCCAGCACGTCCAGACGGCCAATATCTTCACCACGGCGGCGGGCGAGAGTCAGGACCTCGGCCAGCGCTGCCACGTCTTTGAAACCTGCGTTCAGACCCTGACCGGCAATCGGGTGCATCCCGTGGGCAGCATCGCCCACCAATGCCAGACGATCCGCGATAAAGCTGTTCGCGACCGTCAGGTTCAGCGGATAGGTGAAGCGTTTTCCGGCCAGACTGATCTCGCCCAGGAACGAGCCAAAGCGCGGACGCAGTTCCTCTAGATACCCTTCGTCGTCCAGCGCGTGAATCCGTGCGGCCTCGTCATGGGTTTCTGTCCAGACGATCGAGCACTGGTTGCCCGGCAGCGGCAGGATCGCCAAGGGGCCAGCGGGCATGAAGAACTGGTGCGCGACGCCATTATGCGGCAGCTCGTGATCAATCGCGCAGACCAAGGATGTCTGCCCGTAATCATGCCCATGCCGCTTGATACCCGCGCGTTCTCCGGTGCCGGACTTGCGCCCGTCACAGCCGACAACCATCTTCCCGGTCAGACGTTTGCCCGAGGCCAGCTCTAACGTGACCGAGGCAGGTTCGATCACCTGATCCACCACTGTATCCTGATCAATCAGCGTGATATTCGGGTGCGCCTCGACTGCGTCCAAGAAGGCGCGGGACAGGAAGCGATCTTCGACCATATAGCCCATCGGGCCTTCGTCGATCTCGGCGTGGTCGAACTCCAACACGAACGGGCCGGGGCCTTCGCCGGGGCGACCGTCGGAAATGCGGATGTCCAGAAGCGGCTGTGCGTTTTCTGAAACTTGCGGCCAAACGCCAAGCGCGACCAGAAGCCGTTGCGACGCCAACGCCAGCGCATAACCGCGCCCGTCAAAGTCATCGCCCCCGCGCGCGCCCTTCGGCAACGCGTCTATCATGGTCACCTTGAACCCGGTGTCTCCAAGAGCCAGCGCAAGGGCAGGGCCGTTCAGGCCTCCGCCAACGATCAGGATATCGGCATCATGTGTCATACCCTCTTTCTGCCCCCGCTGTTTGGGATTGTCCATGCGTCGTCCTGTCGTTACCGTCCATCGAACAGGGAAAAACGGAGGCAGGGATGAGCAACGCATGGCTGACCATGAGCATGGCAGATCTGGGCCGGGGCATTGCCAAGGGCGAGATTGACCCGGTGGACCTGACGCGTACCTATCTGGACGCCATCAAGGCCCATCCGTTTGGCGACCGCATCTATGCCCGCTTGACCGAGGATCGCGCCATGTCCGAGGCCCGCGCGGCATCAGAACGTGTACGGATCGGCCACCGTCTTGGTCCGCTGGACGGTGTGCCGATCAGCTGGAAAGACCTGTTTGATACGGCGGGTGTCGCGACCGAAGCCGGGTCCGCCCTTCTGAAAGACCGCGTACCCAATCAGGATGCCGAGGTTCTGCGCAACGCCACAGCCGCCGGGATGATCTGCCTTGGCAAAACGCATATGAGCGAGCTTGCCTTCTCGGGCCTTGGCCTGAATCCGGTCACCGCGACCAGCCCCTGTGTGAACGACCATGACGCCGTATCGGGCGGCAGTTCGTCCGGGGCGGCGACCTCAGTGGCGTTTGGATTGGCGCCGTGTGGGATCGGTTCGGACACGGGCGGATCGGTGCGAATCCCGTCGGCGTGGAACGATCTGGTGGGGTTGAAAACGACCTCGGGCCGAGTGTCCTTGAAGGGCGTTGTGCCCTTGGTGGCCAGCTTTGATACGGTCGGGCCCTTGTGCCGTACGGTTGAAGACGCCGCCCTGATGCTGGCGACGCTTGAAGGCGGGACGCCCGCCGATCTGCGCGGCGCATCCCTGAAAAACACCCGTCTTCTGGTGCTGGAAAACGGGTTCGAGGGCTGTCGCGATGAACCGCTGGCCGGTTTCGACAGCGCGCTGGGCCGTCTGATGGATGGCGGCGCGACGGTCAAACGCCAGCATCTTCCCATCGTGGACGAGGCGTTGGCCATGTCTGGCGTTCTGTTCACCACCGAAGCCTACGCCACGTGGCGCGAACAGATCAAAGCCCAGCCCGACCTGATGTTCGCCGAAATTCGCGAGCGGTTCATGGCAGGTGCGTCCTTCTCGGGTGCGGATTTTGTAGCGGCGTGGCAGCGGCTTGACGACATCCGCGCCGAGTTCCTGTCCGAAATCGCCGGCTATGACGCGGTGGTCCTTCCGACCTCGGCCATCATGCCACCCAATGTCGATCGCCTGATGTCGGACCATGACTACTACGTTGAAGAGAACCTCTGGGCACTGCGCAACACGCGGATCGGCAACCTGCTGGGACTATGCGGTCTCAGCTTGCCGACGGGTCTGCCGTCGACCGGGATCATGCTGCTGGGCGCACCGATGGGTGAAGAACGCCTGCTGCGTCTTGGTGCGGCTTGCGAGGCGGTGTTGTCCTAAAAGCCACAACTGAACTCTCCAAGCGTCGATTTTTACGGCGAAATTCTGGACCAGCCGGGATTTGCAGGCTATCGTCATCGGTAACGGGGCGACATGATCCCGAAAACTGAGGCAGTATAAAGACGTTCCAATGACGTTTCCCGAGCGGTATTCCGGCTTGCCCGAGTATGCATTCCCGCGTTTGCGGACCCTTCTCGACGCTCATGCGCCGGGCGGAGAGGTCATGCATATGACCATTGGCGAGCCCAAACATCCTTTCCCAAGCTGGGTGCCCGAAGTGTTGGCCCAAGCCGTTGATGGATTTGCGAAATATCCACCCAACGACGGCGCACCCGAGCTGCTGGATGCGATTTCCGGCTGGCTGGATCGACGCTATGGCGTGGATGTCCCCAACGATCAAATCATGGCGCTGAACGGAACCCGCGAAGGTCTGTTCAACGCATTGATTGCCCTTTGCCCGGAACAGACGTCGCGTGGCGAAAAGCCCGTCGTTCTGATCCCGAACCCGTTCTATCAGGTCTATGCGGTTGCCGCCGTGACGGTGGGCGCAGAACCCGTGTTTCTGCCCGCGACACCCGACAACAACTTCCTGCCCGATTATTCGAAGCTTCCGCCCGAGATCCTAAACCGGACCGAGGTTGCCTTCATCTGTTCGCCCACCAACCCGCAAGGCGCCGTTGCAGACCGCGATTACTGGGCGAACCTGATTGCGCTGGCCGAGAAGTATGATTTCAAGATTTTTGCGGACGAGTGTTATTCCGAGATCTACCGTGACGCGCCGCCCCCCGGCGCGCTTGAGGTTGCCCGCGAAGGCGGCGCTGACCCGGAACGCGTGACGATCTTCCATTCACTGTCGAAACGATCAAACCTGCCCGGCCTGCGCTCTGGCTTTGTGGCTGGTGGCCCGGAAAGCATCAAGCGGGTGCGCCAGCTGCGCGCCTATGCTGGTGCGCCTTTGCCGTTGCCCTTGCAGCGCGTGGCCGAACGGGCGTGGACCGACGAAGACCACGTGATCGAGAACCGCCGGTTGTACCAAGAAAAGTACGCTATCGCGGACGAGATTTTTGCGGGTGTTCCGGGCTACAGGCCCCCAGAAGCCGGCTTTTTCCTGTGGCTGCCCGTCGAGGACGGCGAGGCTGCAGCGATGAAAATGTGGACCGAGACTGGCGTGCGGGTTCTGCCCGGCGCGTATCTGTCGCGGGACGTGAATGAAGAAAACCCCGGAAAGGGGTTCATCCGGGTCGCCATGGTGGCCCCAAAAGAAGACATGACGCGTGGTCTGATCCAGATCCGCGACGGACTGTACAAGTAAGGACGAGGTGGTATGGCGTATCAGGCGAAACAACGAGATCCGATTTTCGACAGCACCACGCAAGCGGTGTTGGAACGACGCGGGAAAGAGCTTTTGGGCATCGGTCTGATTGCGCTTGGCATCGTGATTGCGTTGATCCTTGGAAGCTATTCGCCTGAAGATCCCGGCTGGATGTCGGCCACCGATACGCCTGCGCAGAACGCACTGGGCCGGTTTGGTGCCTTTGTTGCCTCGCCTCTGTCGGTGATCGCGGGTCTTGGTTCTTGGGCGCTGTCGCTGATCCTTGTGGTCTGGGGGCTGCGCATGACCTTCCATTACGGGGAAGAACGCGCCGTTGCGCGCCTGATCTTCGCGCCGATCGCTGTGGCGCTGTGCTCGGTCTATGCATCGACCTTGGTGCCGGGCGCTGGCTGGACCCATTCGTTTGGCCTGGGCGGATTGTTTGGCGACACCGTGCTGGGCGCGCTGCTGTCGGCGCTGCCGATTAGCGCTGGCGCAGGCTTGAAAGCCATGTCGGTGATTGCGGCCATTGCGGCCATCGCCATGACTATGTTCGTGGTCGGGCTGGACCGGGTCGAACTGAAACGCATCGGCCATTTCCTGGTGGTCGGCGTCATCATGACCTATGCGGGCGTTGTATCCCTGATGGGCAGGGGTGCCAAAGGTGCGGCCACAGGCGCCGCCGCCACGGCGCGCCACATGCAGGACCGGTACGCGGCCCGCAAGGAACAGCAGCAGGCGCAAGAAGAATATCAAGAACTGTTCGAGGAAGAGTTCTCGTCCCCGCCGCCCTTGCGCACCGCGCGTGTGCTGCGCCCGGAACCTCCGATGCATGGCGCGCCCGAAGCTATGCAGTATGAAGAGCCCGCCCCGGCGCCGCAAAAGCAGGGTCTGCTGGCATCCCTGATGCGCCGTAATGTCGAGCCCGAGCCCGAGCTGGTAGAACCCGCTGTTTTCGAAGGCGAAATTTCGGAAGAACTGGGCGGTGAAGATCGTATTCGTGCCAAGATCGCGTCGGCCCTGAAGAACCGCTCGCGTCAGATGCCCATTGCCAATCCGATGCGCGCCGAGCCGCCGCTAGAGCGTGCCGTGTCGCGTCACCGCCGCAGCCCGGATCCGATGATTCTGAATACCTCGATGCCGGCCGAGCCGGACATGGCTGTCCCGATGGAAGACCCGTATGCGGCTCCGATGGTCGACGTATCGCTGGAGGCAGAACTGGCAGAAGACGACATGATCGTCGAAGATTTGATGGCTCCGTCGGTGGAACCCGAGGTGCGCGTCTATACGCCCCAGCATTCGGGCTTCACCCAGCCTGCCAAAAAAGTTGTGCAGCACCCGCCGAAGAAGCCAACCCAGCCCTCGACCCGTGCAAAAGCTGAATCCCAGCCCGCGTTGAAATTTGACGATGCCCATCCGGGATACGAGCTTCCGCCGCTGAACCTTCTGGCGAACCCCACCACGATCGAGCGTCACGTTCTGTCGGACGAGGCGCTGGAAGAAAACGCGCGGATGCTGGAAACCGTTCTGGATGACTATGGCGTGAAGGGCGAGATCGTGTCCGTCCGTCCCGGTCCCGTCGTTACAATGTACGAACTGGAACCCGCCCCCGGCCTGAAAGCCAGCCGTGTCATCGGTCTGGCCGACGACATCGCGCGATCGATGTCGGCCCTGTCGGCGCGTGTGTCGACCGTGCCCGGTCGTTCGGTCATCGGGATCGAACTGCCCAACGAACGCCGCGAGATGGTGTCCTTCCGCGAGATCCTGTCGACCCGAGACTTTGGCGACGGTAATCAGCGCCTGCCGCTGGCGCTGGGCAAGGATATTGGCGGCGAACCCGTCGTGGCGAACCTTGCCAAGATGCCCCACCTGTTGATCGCAGGGACCACCGGGTCAGGTAAATCCGTGGCCATCAACACCATGATCATGTCGCTGCTCTATAAGCTGACGCCGGAAGACTGCCGGATGATCATGATCGACCCGAAGATGTTGGAACTGTCTGTCTATGATGGCATTCCGCACCTGTTGTCGCCTGTTGTGACCGATCCGAAAAAGGCGGTCGTCGCCCTGAAATGGGTCGTGGGCGAGATGGAAGAACGCTATCGCAAGATGTCCAAAATGGGCGTGCGCAACATCGAAGGCTATAACAGCCGCGTCGCCGACACGCTGGCCAAAGGCGAGATGTTCGAGCGCACCGTTCAGACGGGCTTTGACGACGATACCGGCGAACCGATCTTCGAGAGCGAAGAGTTCGCCCCCAAGAAGCTACCCTTCATCGTGGTTGTGGTCGACGAAATGGCGGACCTGATGATGGTCGCGGGCAAGGAAATCGAAGCCTGCATCCAGCGTCTGGCCCAGATGGCCCGTGCATCCGGCATTCACATTATCATGGCCACGCAGCGCCCGTCGGTTGACGTGATCACCGGCACGATCAAAGCCAACTTCCCGACCCGGATTTCGTTCCAGGTGACCTCGAAAGTCGACAGCCGCACCATTCTGGGTGAGCAAGGCGCCGAGCAACTTTTGGGCATGGGTGACATGCTCTACATGGCGGGCGGTTCGAAAATCACCCGCGTGCATGGTCCGTTCGTGTCCGACGAGGAAGTCGAGGAAATCGTCACCTACCTGAAAAGCTTCGGCCCGCCCGAATATGTGGGCGGCGTGTCGGATGGCCCGTCGGAAGACAAGGCTGACAATATCGACGCGGTTCTTGGGCTGAACACCGGTGGCAACACCAACGGCGAAGATGCGCTTTATGATCAGGCGGTTGGGATTGTGATCAAGGATCGCAAATGCTCGACTTCGTATATCCAGCGCAAGCTTGGCATCGGCTATAACAAAGCCGCGCGTCTGGTCGAACAGATGGAGGACGAAGGCCTCGTTTCCGCATCAAATCATGTCGGAAAACGCGAAATCCTAATTCCAGAACAGCAGTAACGCCCCGCCCGGACAGCGATCCGGACAGCGCCGTCCCTTTGGGGGCGGCGCGACTTTCAACGACAACAAACGACAACACAACTGAGGCAAACCTATGATTCAACGTCGTCACACAACCGACCGTATGAGCCAAAGCGTCACCCACAAGGGTATCGTCTATCTGGCCGGTCAGGTCGGCACCCCCGGCAACAGCGTGGCCGAGCAGACCCGCGAATGTCTTGAGCAGGTCGAAAAGCTGCTGGACGAGGCTGGTTCCTCGACCAAGCACATGCTGCAGGCGATCATCTGGATGGCCGACATGAAAGACTTCGCCGAGATGAACTCGGTCTGGGACGCTTGGGTTCCCAAGGGCCACGCGCCTGCCCGCGCCACCGGCTCGGCTGAACTGGCGACCCCGGATCACAAGGTTGAAGTGATCGTGACCGCCGCGGTTATCGAGTAACCGCCCACCTTGAAAGGCGCGTTATCGCCTATCATCTACTGTTCGGGCTTAAATTTCCCATATCAAACGGGATAAGATAAGCCCGAGCAGTAAAGGTAGGATGAATGACCCCCTTGCGTATGACTTTCGCCGCATTGGCCCTGATGGCCACGGCGCTTCCGGCTCAGGCCGAAAAGATCAGCCTGAATGCGATTTCCAGCTATTTGAACGGTCTAAGCACCGCCAAATCGCAGTTCACCCAGATCAATGACGACGGCACGATTTCGACCGGGACGATCTATCTGAAACGTCCGGGGCGCGCGCGCTTTGAATACAACCCGCCGATGGATGCGCTGGTCGTGGCAGGCGGATCGCAAGTTGCGATCTTTGATGGGAAATCCAACGCGGGACCGCAGCAGTACCCGTTGAAACGCACGCCGTTGAACCTGATTCTGGCGCGCAATGTGAATTTGGGTCAGGCCAACATGGTGGTGGGTCACGGCTATGATGGGACGGCCACCACGGTTGTGGCGCAGGACCCTGAGAATCCCGAGGTCGGGACGATCGAGCTGAAGTTCACCGCAAATCCGACCGAGCTGCGCCAGTGGGTGATCACCGACAACGCGGGCTCGCAGACGACGGTTCTTCTGGGCGAGCTTGAGAAAGGCATGGACCTTCGCGCGTCGCTGTTTTCGATCACGGCTGCGATCAACAAACGGTCGAGCAACTAAGCGCCGAAACGGAAAATCTGACCCGGGTTTTCCGGGTCAGAGATTGGCTTATCGGCAGTTTGCCAGCTGGATTTGATACATGATCGAACGGCTTGCGACCTCGTCCGCCACGCGCACCAGCCAGGATTTCGACTTGTAGCTGCCACGCAGGTAACCGGTCCGACCCTCGTGATAGGCCAGATATTGGTTGCGCGCATCATGTAGCGGAATGCCCGTGACCTCGTTCGTTTTGGTCATATACCAACCCATGAAATCCGTCGCGTCCTGAATGCTGGTCCGTTTGGCACCGCGGCCGCCTTCGGCCCGCTGGTATTCTTTCCATGTACCGTCCAGCGCCTGCGCATAGCCATAGGCCGAGCTTTGGCGCCCCATAGGCAGCACGCCCAACACGTATTTCACCGGCGTGCGCGCATCATGTACGAATTTCGATTCCTGATAGACGATCGCCATCTGGACGTGAACTGGGACATTCCATTTCCGTTCGGTCTTCTTCATGGCCCGCAAGATCTTGGGCTGCTGGCGCACGATACTGCACGCATTGTCCAGATTGCGCGGAGCCTTGGAGCCACCGCCACATGACGCCACGAACGCCACGACCATGGTCGCGAGAATGAGTTTTTTCATCTGCCTACTGCTCGTATGTTTTTCACCATTCTAACGGATTTTGGGGGCTGTGGGAATCACCTGATCGGCCTTTTTCGCACCCGCGGCGCATCTTTGCTGATCGGGGCAGAGCGAAACCTGCCGGGGCAAAGATGCCCAAACTGTTTCCAAAAAATCCGACCAAGCCGCATGGACAAGCCAAGGTGTTCGGCGTTAGTCATGGGACAAGGTTGGAGTAATGTTGAAGACACACGCGAAATATCATCTGGGCCAAGTTGTGCGCCACCGGAAGCATCCCTTCCGGGGGGTGGTTTTTGACGTGGATGCGATTTTTTCCAACACCGAAGAATGGTATGACGCCATTCCCGAAGACAGCCGCCCGTCCAAGGATCAACCGTTTTATCACCTGCTGGCCGAGAATGATCAAAGCTACTACGTGGCCTATGTGTCCGAGCAGAACCTGGTCGAAGATCACTCGGGCGAGCCGATTGAACATCCTGATCTGCCTGATCTTTTCGGCGATTTCGAAGACGGCCAGTACCCGCTGCAGGTTCAACTGAACTAGCGCCACCCCGTTTCGAAACGCGGCCAACCCGCTGGCAGGCGCGCGTTTTCCTATCTTTTTCGCCACCCTGAGAGATCGCGTTCAGACCCAATATCAGGCCTGTTCGTCCTCGGGTTTTGGGATCCTGAAGGACAGGATATTTCGTCCATCGCGCCGTTCATACTGCAGTTCTTCGGTCAGCTCGCGCACCAAAAGCCAGCCGAATCCCCCTTCGGGCAAGTCACTGACTTCACAGGTTAGATTATGTTCGACCGGCGCATTGGGCAGGTCTGCCGGCAAAGGCAGCCCTTCGTCCTGAACCTGAACGCGTAGCCCCGTGTCCGATTGGTCGACAGACAGATCGATACGTCCCGTAGGCTTTTCCTGATAGGCGTGCTCGACAATGTTGTTCAGAACCTCAGCAAGCACAATTTCGACCACAGATTTTTCTTCTGCGGACAGGGTCAGGGAAAGCACCTTCCCCAAGGCCTGCCGCACAGACAGGTTATCGCTTGGAATTTCCAGCTGCAGGTTCTGATCCGAAAGTGGCGTCGCCGCGTTCTGCAAGGTCTGAGCACTCCTGTAAGTGCGGTATTGTCAGCTGGCGTTGGCAAGACCGCCATCAAGGGCCGCATCCACGTTATCGTGGATGGTAAAGACCGAATCCATACGTGTCAGCGCAAAGACCTTGCCGACAGTTTTGGACAGGGCGGCCAGCTCGAAACTGCGTCCCTCGGGGACTTGCTTCATGGCGGCGACAATCGCGCCAAGGCCGCTTGAGTCAATGAAGTCGACTTTCGTCATGTCCACAACAACACGTTGCGGGCCATCCGACGTCATGTCGCGCATCTGGTCTTTGAACTTGATGGCGATGGCGGCGTCAAGTCGACTGTTGTCTACAGTGATCACTCGGGCCTCGGGCCCGTCTTGATAGGTAAGCTGCACAGGGTCGCTCCTTCCTCGCGGTTAGTAGAACTACAGTCTAGACGGCGATCCTTACCATTCGGTAAGCGAGTACGGGAAAAGCATTGGTTGGAGGCTATGATGAAAAACGTGGTTATCGCAGGGGCGGCGCGCACCCCCATGGGCGGATTTCAGGGCGCATTCTCGGGTGTGACGGCTTCGGAACTGGGCGGCGCGGCGATCAAGGCGGCGTTGGAAGATGCAGGCGCCGAGGCCAGCCAGATCGAAGAGCTGCTGATGGGCTGCGTACTGCCCGCAGGCCAGGGTCAGGCACCGGCGCGTCAGGCCGGTTTTGCCGCCGGTCTGGGCAAAGAGGTTCCCGCCACCACGCTGAACAAGATGTGTGGCTCGGGCATGAAGACCGCGATGATCGCGTATGATCAGGTCGCGCTGGGTGGCACCGACATCATGGTTGCCGGCGGCATGGAGAGCATGACCGAAGCCCCCTACATTCTGCCCAAGATGCGCAGCGGCGCGCGGATCGGCCACGGTGCGGTCGTCGACCACATGTTCCTGGATGGTCTGGAAGACGCCTACGATAAGGGCCGCCTGATGGGCACCTTTGCCGAGGATTGCGCCGAGAGCTTTCAGTTCACGCGCGAAGCGCAAGACGAATATGCGCTGAAGTCGCTGGCGAACTCGCTGGAAGCCCAGAAGACCGGTGCGTTTGAAGGCGAGATTGCCGCCGTCACCATCAAGACCCGCAAGGGCGACGTTGTGGTGGCCGAGGACGAACAGCCCGGCAACGCACGCCCCGACAAGATCCCGACCCTGAAGCCCGCCTTCCGCAAGGATGGTACGGTGACGCCCGCCAACAGCTCGTCGATCTCGGACGGTGCGGCGGCTCTGGTCATTGCATCGGAAGAGGCCGCCAATGCAGCGGGTCTGAAAATCCGCGCGCGCATCATGGGCCACGCCAGCCACGCGCAAGAGCCCAACCTGTTCACCACCGCCCCCGTGCCTGCTGCGCAAAAGCTGCTGGACCGTCTGGGCTGGACCAAAGACGACGTGGATCTGTGGGAAGTGAACGAGGCCTTCGCCGTTGTTCCCATGGCCTTCATGCATGAAATGGGCCTGTCACGTGACATCGTGAACGTGAACGGTGGCGCTTGTGCATTGGGCCACCCGATCGGTGCCTCGGGCACGCGCATCATGGTCACGCTCTTGAACGCGCTGGAAAAGCGTGGTCTGAAACGTGGTGTGGCCGCGATCTGCATCGGCGGTGGCGAAGGTACTGCCATCGCGATCGAACGCGTGTAAGGTCACATAGACCTGCTAGATTAAAGCATTCGACCTTCACGTGAGGCACGAATACCCTGCCATGCTTCGCATTTTCGGGACATTCGCGCCGCAGTATGTTTCAAGTTGAAAGTCGGATGCTTTTGGGCGCGGGTTTCCGCGCCCTTTTCATTTGGAAAACACCATGAAGATCAACTATTCTGAGACCGCCCAGATCATCGCCTCGCTGACCGAAGGCGAGACCGACGAGGTCGCCCTGATGGCCACTGTCACGTGCGAGCTGCATCACGCAGATGACCGGTTCGATTGGACAGGCTTCTACCGCGTGGCCGCGCCCGAGATGTTGAAGATCGGGCCGTATCAGGGCGGGCATGGCTGTTTGCAAATCCCGTTCTCGCGCGGGGTGTGTGGTGCTGCGGCACGCACGGGCGAGGTTCAATTGGTCGATGACGTTGACGCCTTCCCCGGCCACATCGCCTGCGCGTCTTCGACCCGCTCTGAAGTCGTGTTGCCGGTCTGGAACGCAGATGGTGCGCTGATTGCGGTGCTGGATATCGACAGCGATCAGCCTGCCGCCTTCACGCAGGACGACGCTGAGGCGCTTGCGAAAATCCTGTCAGAGACCTTCGCGCGCTAGGTCGATTTCCCGCCGAATCCCCGAAGATCTGCCCCGTTTGGCGGCCTGAACACGACATTTCCTCGTCGTATTCGGGCTTGCCACGAATCACCTTTCTGCCCCAGCATGAAAAAAAGCGTGAAAATTTCACGATAACATTCATGCGGAGGTCACATGCTACACAGCGATCCACAGCACCTGAACCGGACCAGTCTGGGGGCTGACCTGCGGGCCTTGCGCAAATCGCGTGGCATGACGATCTCGGATCTGGCCGAAGCTTTGGGGCGGTCCGTTGGGTGGGTCAGTCAAGTGGAACGCGACAAATCCGAGCCTTCGATTTCCGATCTGCGCGCAATCGCCGAGGCGCTGGGCGTGCCCATGTCGCTGCTTTTTGCGCACAAGTCCTCGCCCGCGGGCGAGCAGGGGCGGATCGTGCGCGCAGGCAATCGACGCCCGATGGGCGCAAGCCACGAAGGGTTGCGGGAAGAGCTTCTGTCCCCCGACCTGACTGATGATTTCGAGATGGTGCATTCCACCTTCGCACCGCACTCGAAGATGCAGACCCCCGCCAGCCGTCCCACGCAAGAGGTCGGCTATATGGTCTCGGGCAAGTTGGACCTGACCATTGGCGGGCGCAGTTTCACCGTGCAGACCGGCGACAGTTTCCGCATCAAGCACGAGACCTATGACTGGGCAAATCCCTATGACGAACCCGCCGTTGCGATCTGGGTGATCGCGCCGCCGGTGTATTGATTGCCATGCATCTGGCCCAACACTTTCGCACGCTTGCCGCGCGACAGACCCGCAACGGACCACAGACACAACGAACACTCGCATCACATGGAGACCTCAATGTCCGACTTCCCCACCAAAGCACGCGTCGTCATCATCGGCGGCGGTGTTGTCGGCGCCTCGACGCTGTATCACCTCGGCCTGAAGGGCTGGACCGATTGCGTGTTGCTTGAAAAGAACGAGCTGACGGCAGGGTCCACTTGGCACGCGGCAGGCAACGTGCCGACGTTCTCGACCAGCTGGGCGATCATGAACATGCAGCGTTATTCGACCGAGCTGTATTCGCGTCTGGGCGAAGAGGTCGACTATCCGATGAACTATCACCAGACGGGCTCGATCCGTCTGGCGCATACCAAGGAACGGATGCAGGAGTTTGAACGCGCCTGTTCCATGGGCCGCTATCAGGGCATCGAGATGGAGATGTGGACGCCCGAGCAGGCGAAAGAACGTTATCCCTTCCTTGAAACTCACGACCTGATGGGCGTGCTGTGGGATCCGTCGGATGGCGATATCGATCCGGCTCAGGTCACCCAAGCGATGGCCAAAGGTGCGCGTGATCTGGGCCAGAAGATTCTGCGTTTCACCCCGGCGACGGGCGTGACCCAGAAGGAAGACAAGACGTGGATCGTGCACACCGAGAAAGGTGATATCGAGGCGGATTACGTGGTGAACGCTGCCGGGTACTATGCCCAGCGCGTTGGCGAGTGGTTCAAGCCCTATGGCGGCCGCACCGTGCCGATGATGGTGATGGAGCACCAGTACCTGCTGACCGAACAGATCCCGGAAATCGAGGCTTGGTCCAAGGCACATGGCGGTAAGCTGCCCCTGATCCGCGACGTGGATGTGTCGTACTATCTGCGTCAGGAAAAGCACGGCTATAACCTTGGCCCGTACGAGCCGAATTGTAAGGCCCATTGGCTGGGTGATGACAAGATGCCCGACGATTTCAGCTTCCAGCTGTGGCAGGAAGATCTGGACCGGATCGAGGATATCGTCGTCGACGCCATGGCCCGCGTGCCGCTGATGGAGACCTCGGGCGTGTCCAGCGTGATCAACGGCCCGATCCCCTATGCCCCCGATGGTCTGCCCCTGATGGGTCCGATGCCGGGTGTTGAGAACGCGTTCGAGGCCTGTGTCTTCACCTTCGGCATCGCGCAAGGCGGTGGCGCAGGTAAGGTCATGGCCGAATGGATCGTCGATGGCGCGAGCGAATGGGACATGTGGGCGGTCGATCCGCGCCGCTACACCGACTACACCGATCAGGATTACTGCGATCAGAAAGGGATGGAGGTCTACGGCAACGAATACGCCATGCACTTCCCCCATCACGAATGGACTGCCGCGCGGGACAAGAAACTGTCGCCTGTTCATGACCGCGTGATCGCTGCTGGTGGCGTCATGGGGGCATATAACGGCTGGGAACGTGCCAACTGGTTTGCGCAGGATGGCGACGATACCTCGGAAGAAGCGACGCACACATGGGGCCGCTCTGGCCCGTGGGAGGCGCGTATCAAAGAAGAATGCGAAGCCGTGCGTGACGGCGTGGGCGTTCTGGACCTGCCGGGCTTCTCGCGCTTTGTTGTCAAAGGCGACGGTGCTGCCGAGGCTCTGCGCGGTCTAGTGACCGGTGGCCTGCCCAAGATCGGGCGTATCAACCTGGTCTATATCGCAGACAACCGTGGCCGCATTCTGACCGAAATGTCGTGCATGCGTCTGGGTGAAGACGACTTCGTCATGATCACCGCCGCAACAGCTCAGTGGCATGACCGGGACATTCTGGTGCAAGCGATGCCTGCGACTGTTTCGGTCGAGGACGTCACCACCACCCGCGACACGCTGATTGTGACCGGACCCAAGTCGCGCGATCTGTTGGCAGGTTTGTCGGATGCGGATCTGAGCCTTGGCTGGCTGACCCATCAGGCGGCTACCGTCGCTGGTAAACCTGCGCATCTGGTGCGTGTGTCCTTCGCGGGCGAGCTGGGCTGGGAAGTCCATGCGTTGAACGAGGACATGCCCGCGATCTATGACGCGATCGTGGACGGTGGCGCCAAGCCCTTCGGCATGTACGCGCTGAATTCTTTGCGTCTGGAAAAAGGCTATCGTGCGTGGAAGGGCGATCTGTCGACGGATTACTCGCTGCTGGAAGGCGGGCTTGGCCGTTTCGTCAAGCTGGACAAGCCACAGGACTTCCCGGGCAAGGCCGCGATCCAGAACGAGATGCAGCAGGGCGTGAAGAAATCCTTCGTGACCCTGACGGTCGAGGCCGGGGACGCCGACGCGCCCTATATGTCCTGCATCTGGTCGGGCGACGAGATCGTCGGCGAAACCACCTCGGGCGGGTGGGGCCATCGCGTGAACAAGTCGATCGCGCTGGGCATGGTTCGTGCCGAACTGGCCACCCCCGGCACCGTGCTTGAGGTCGAAATCTACGGCGAGAAGTTCAAAGCCGTGGTGCAGGAAGACCAACCGCTGTGGGATCCGGCAAACGAGCGTCTGCGCGCCTGATCGCATGATAAAACCGCCCCGCGCGCGCCAAGATGCGCGGGGCACACCAACAGGGAAGGAACAGACGATGAAGGACATGATCCAACATCCCGTTCAGGTCGACATCCTGATGTCAGACGGCTTTGTCTTGACCGAATTGTCCGCCATTCTTGAGCTTCTGCGCATCGCCAACCGCGTCACCGCGCGCGAGGTGTTTCGCTGGCAGAATCTGTCGCGCCACGGTGGGGATGTGCGCTGTCGTGCTGGGATCGATGTAGCGACCCAGCCCTTCCACCCCAAACCGTCGGCGCATTACGTATTTGTGCTGGGCAATTCCGACCCCGACGCGAAAGAGCTGTCACTGCAAAAGGAAATCAAAGCCTATCAATGGGCCGGAGCCCGCGTGATCCTGCTGTCCGAAGCGGCCAGCCGTCACATCGCCGAGACCGGCGAACAAACGATGAGCCACACCACCCATTGGGAAAACCGCGCGGTTCTGAACGAACGCGGCACGCCTGGGGTCGGGTCTTATGCGCTGGTTGCTGACGATGGTCGCATCATCACATCCGCGGGGATGGGATCGACCCATGACCTTGTGCTGGCGCTGTTGGGTAGCCACCTGTCCGCAGCCTCGGTCGCGACGGTGGCCGACATCATGCTGCACGAGAAGATCCGCACATTCTCGACCCTGCAACCCTTTGGCGGGAAGGAACTTACCCTAACCGGAAATCGCGCGCTGGACCAATGTGTCGAGCTGATGCAGGCCAATCTGGAAGAGCCGCTGCGCATCTCGGAACTGGTGGCGCTGCTGGGGATTTCCGAACGCTCGCTGGAACGTCATTTCCGCACGCATTTCCACACCACGCCCAACGCGTACTACCGCGAGCTGCGCCTGAACCACGCCAACACGCTGCTTTTGAAAACCGCGATGAGCGTGCGCGATGTCGGGCTGGCCTGTGGCTTTCCCAACGGGTTCTCGTCGCTCTTTCGCCGCCATTTCGGCGTGACCCCCATGTCGCTGCGCAAGACCGGAAACTTGCCTGCCTATAATAGCTAATTTCCGTCAATTTTGGCGAAAACAAGATGTTTGGTCGCGATGCTGCGTGCAAATCTCGACCCGAATCCATCAAGGAGTGATGTCATGTCCCTGCCCACACAAGCCCGCGTTGTCATCATCGGTGGCGGCGTCATCGGCTGCTCTGTCGCCTATCACCTGACCAAGCTTGGCTGGAAAGATGTGGTGCTGCTTGAACGCAAGCAACTGACATCCGGCACCACATGGCATGCTGCAGGTCTGATTGCCCAGCTGCGCGCGACGGCGAACATGACGAAGCTGGCGAAATACTCGCAGGAGCTCTATGGCGATCTTGAGGCAGAAACGGGCGTTGCCACCGGCTTTAAACGTGTGGGCTCGATCAGCGTGGCGCTGACCACTGAGCGGATGGAAGAACTGGCCCGTCAGGCCGCTATGGCCCGCGCCTTTGGCGTCGACGTGGAAGAAATCACCGCCGAAGAAGCCCTGTCGCGCTATGAACATCTGAACATTGACGGCGTGGTCGGTGGTGTCTGGCTGCCCAAAGACGGGCAGGGCGACCCGGCCAACATCGCGCTGGCTTTGGCCAAGGGCGCACGTCAACGCGGCGCGACCGTCAAAGAGCGCACCAAGGTCACCGGCATCCAGCGCGATGGGCGCAAGGTGACGGGCGTGGACTGGGCGTCGGATGATGGTAAGGAACAGGGTCACATCGCCTGCGACATGATCGTGAACTGCGCAGGCATGTGGGGGCACGAGGTTGGCCGTATGGCCGGTGTGAACGTCCCGCTTCATGCCTGCGAGCACTTCTATATCGTGACCGAAGCCATTTCTGGCCTGACCCAGATGCCGGTGCTGCGCGTGCCGGACGAATGCGCGTATTACAAGGAAGACGCAGGCAAGATGCTGCTGGGTGCGTTTGAACCAAACGCGAAACCGTGGGGCATGAACGGTATCGCAGATACGTTCGAGTTCGACCAATTGCCCGAAGATTTCGACCACTTTGAGCCGATCTTGGAAAACGCCTGTAACCGTATGCCGATGCTGGCCGAGGCTGGCATCCACACCTTCTTTAACGGCCCGGAAAGCTTCACGCCTGACGATGCCTATCACCTTGGCCTTGCGCCCGAGATGGACAATGTCTGGGTCGCGGCGGGCTTTAATTCGATCGGCATTCAGTCGGCAGGCGGCGCAGGTATGGCATTGGCGCAATGGATGGAGGATGGCGACAAGCCCTTCGATCTGGGCGACGTCGACATCAGCCGAATGCAGCCGTTCCAAGGCAACAAGCACTACCTGTATGAACGCTCGAAAGAGACGCTGGGCCTGCTTTATGCCGACCACTTCCCGTTCCGCCAGAAGGCCACCGCACGCGGCGTGCGCCGGACCCCGTTCCACCACCACCTGAAGGAACAGGGCGCGGTCTTTGGTGAACTCGCCGGTTGGGAACGCGCCAACTGGTTTGCGAATGAAGGTCAGAAGGCGGAGTATGAATACACTTGGGGCCGCCCCAATTGGTTCGACAACGCCGCCGCCGAACACAAAGCCATTCGCGAGAATGTTGGCATGTACGACATGTCGTCCTTCGGCAAAATCCGCGTCGAAGGCCCGGATGCCGAGGCGTTCATGAACTATGTGGGTGGCGGCGATTACGCGGTGCCCAACGGCAAGATCGTCTATACCCAGTTCCTGAACCGTCGCGGCGGGATCGAGGCCGACGTGACCGTCACCCGCCTGACCGAGACCTCGTATCTGGTCGTCACCCCCGCCGCCACACGTCTGGCCGACCAGACATGGATGCAGCGTCATGTGGGCGACTTCCGCGTGGTGATCACCGATGTCACCGCGGGCGAAGGCGTCTTGGCCGTGATGGGCCCCAACGCCCGCAAGCTGCTAGAAAAAGTCAGCCCGAACGACTTCACCAACGCCACTAATCCCTTCGGCACCGCGCAGGATATCGAGATCGGCATGGGTCTGGCCCGCGCCCACCGCGTGACCTATGTCGGTGAGCTGGGGTGGGAGATTTATGCCTCGGCTGACATGGCGGGGCACGTGTTCGAAACGCTGTACGACGCCGGGCAGGACATGGGCCTGAAGCTGTGCGGCATGCACATGATGGACAGCTGCCGGATCGAAAAAGGCTTCCGCCATTTCGGCCACGACATCACCTGCGAAGATCACGTTCTGGAAGCCGGGCTTGGCTTTGCCGTGAAGACCGACAAGCCGGACTTCATCGGCCGCGAGGCCGTGCTGGCCAAGAAGGAAAGCGGGCTGGAAAACCGGATGGTTCAATTCAAACTGACCGACCCCGAGCCGCTGCTCTATCATAACGAACCCGTCCTGCGCGACGGCGAGATCGTGGGCTTCCTCAGTTCGGGGTCCTACGGGCACCATCTGGGGGCCGCGATGGGCATGGGTTACGTGCCGTGTAAGGGCGAAACGGCTGCGGATGTGCTGGCGTCGAGTTATGAGATCGACGTGGCGGGCACCCGTGTGAAGGCCGAAGCCTCACTGAAGCCGATGTACGACCCGAAAGGTGAGCGCGCCAAGGTCTGATGCCATCACGAAACGTGATGCGTGGTGTCACGACATTCACGCTACCCAATCCCTCATCCGGCCTGCATAAAGGCTGGGTGAGGAACGCGATATGACAGCTACTGCCAAACCCGAAAATGTGGATACGCCGCAAGGGCTTGCCTTTGCGATCACGGCTTATGTGCTGTGGGGTTTTCTGCCGCTCTACCTGAAGCTTCTGACCCACATGCCCGCAACCGAGGTGCTGGCCCATCGCGTGATCTGGTCCGTCCCCGTCGCGGGCGCCGTGCTGATTGCCATGGGGCGCACGCGTGATCTGAAGACCGTTCTGATGGATCGCCGAAGCCTGCTTCTGGCCTTGGTCACGGCAACGCTGATTTCGGTCAACTGGGGCATCTACATCTGGGCGATTGGTGCCGGGCAAACGGTCGAGGCCGCGCTGGGCTATTATATCAACCCACTGTTTTCGATCCTGATGGGCGCCATGCTGTTGGGGGAACGCTTGTCACCTGCGCAATGGGTGGCAGTGATTTTGGCGGCGTTGGCCGTGATCGTCCTGACGGTCGAAACGGGCCGCCTTCCGATGGTAGCGCTCAGCCTGATGCTGACCTGGGGTTTCTATGCCTATTTCAAAAAGTCGCTGCCCATCGGGCCCAATCAGGGCTTCCTGCTTGAGGTGCTGATCCTAACGCCACCCGCGCTGGCTTATGTCGTTTGGCTGGGCGCCACCGGGCAGGGGCATCTGTTCACTTCGACTTGGGATACGGCGCTTCTGATGGGCTGCGGGCTGGTGACGGCTGTGCCGCTGATGGTCTATGCGAACGGCGCGAAATTGCTGCGTCTGTCGACCATCGGCATCCTGCAATACATCGCACCGACGATGATTTTCCTTGTGGCCGTCTTCATCTTCCGCGAACCGTTCGGAGGCGCCAAGCTGATCGCCTTCCCGCTGATCTGGCTGGCGCTGATCGTCTATACGACGTCGATGTTTCGGCAGATGCGGCGCAAGCGGTGACTTGCGGCGCGGGGTCTCAGCCGCTATCCCGCGCGCATGTCGTCTGAATACAACCCGCCTCAGGATCCTTTGGTCATCCTGCATCACGATCACGAGCTTCTGTTCGTGGACAAGCCCTCGGGTCTGTTGTCGGTGCCGGGCAAGGGCGAGCATCTGGCCGATTGCCTGATCGCGCGCATTCAGGCGGTGTTTCCCGAAGCACTGCTGGTTCATCGTCTGGACCGCGATACCTCGGGCGTAATGGTCTTTGCACTGACGCCACACGCGCAGCGCCATCTGGGGCTTCAGTTCGAGAAACGGCAGACCAAGAAAACCTATCTGGCGCGGGTCTTTGGTCGCGTTGAAGAACGGGAAGGCACCGTCGATCTGCCCTTGATCGTTGACTGGCCCAACCGCCCCAAGCAGCATGTGGATTTCGAGAACGGCAAACCTGCCGTGACCGACTGGAAAGTCCTGCGCTATGAAGAGAACGCCACTCGGATGCGGCTGTTCCCGCAGACGGGCCGTAGCCATCAGCTGCGCGTGCATATGCTGGAACTCGGCCATCCCATTCTGGGCGATCCGTTTTATGCCACAGGCGAGGCGTTGGACGCCCCGCGCCTGATGCTGCATGCCGAAAGCCTGCGCTTGCGCCACCCGGACGGCGGAAAAGGGATCACCATCAAGGCGAAATGCCCGTTCTGACGGCTTGACCTTGGGGCAGTAAGTCTTGCCGCCCGGCGCGCTTCCTGATTGACTGGCACGACCTGCGAAGGAGGCCCCAATGCATCAGCCCGTCATTTCCGGCACCGGCGTATTCACGCCCGAACAGATCATTACAAACGCTGAACTGGTGAAGGCGTTCAACGCCTATGCCGACAAGTTCAACGCAGCAAATGCAGATGGCATCGCGGCGGGCGACGTGGCTGAGATGGGCCATTCCTCGGAAGAGTTTATCGTGTCGGCCTCGGGGATTCATCAGCGCTACGTCATGGATAAAACCGGGGTTCTGGATCCCGATGTGATGCATCCAACCCTGCGCGAACGCGCGGATGACGAGCCGGGGATCATGACGGAAATGGGCGTAGTTGCCTGCCGCAAAGCTTTGGCGCAGGCAGGGTGTGACGCGGCGGACGTAGATCTGGTGATCTGTGCAGCCTCGAACCACGAACGCGCCTATCCGGCCATCGCGATTGAAATCCAACAGGCGCTGGGCGCGGGCGGCTTTGCGTTTGACATGAACGTGGCGTGTTCGTCAGCGACATTCGGTATTCAGGCCGCCGCTGACATGATCCGCTCGGGGTCGGTCAAACGCGCACTGGTGGTCAATCCCGAGATCTGCTCGGCCCATCTGGAATGGCGCGACCGTGATTGCCACTTCATCTTCGGGGACGTGGCAACCGCGACCCTGATCGAGCGCAAGGAAGATGTCCAAGGCGATCATTTCGAGATCCTGTCGACCCGCTGCCTGACTCAATTTTCGAATAACATTCGCAACAACAACGGTTTCCTGCGCCGCACCCGGGAAGAGACCGCTGACCTTCCCGACCGGCGCGACATGCAGTTCATGCAAAACGGGCGCAAAGTGTTCAAAGAGGTGCTGCCGATCGTGTCGAAGCACATCTTGGGGCACATCGCGGATATCGGTGTGGGGCAGGATGATCTGAAGCGGCTGTGGCTGCATCAGGCCAACAAGTCGATGAATGACTTCATCGGGAAGAAGGTGCTGGGCCGTACGCCCGAGGCCGATGAGCAGCCCAATATTCTTCAAGACTACGCCAACACCTCATCCGCCGGGTCGATCATTGCCTTCTCGAAATATTCGGACGACATGGCGCCGGGTGATACCGGCGTGATCTGTTCGTTCGGCGCAGGCTACTCGGTTGGGTCGGTTGTGGTGCGCCGCGCCTGAGGTTAGGCGTTTACCTCACCGCACGATGAATTCTGCATGAAGCGCACCGGCGGCTTTGATGCTTTTCAGAATGTCGATCATGTCGCGCGGCGCCACGCCCAAGGCGTTCAACCCGGCCACAAGTTCAGACAAGGACGCACCGCCGCTGACCTCGGCCAATCCAATGCCGGGTTCTTCCTCGATCGTGGCTTTGGTGCGTGGCACCACGATGGCCTCGCCGTCCGAGAACGGGTTGGGCTGAACCACGATGGGTTGCTCTTGAATGCGCAAGGTCAAGTTGCCCTGAGACACTGCCACTCGGCTGATCCGCACATCCTCGCCCATCACGATGGTGCCTGACCGTTGGTCGACCACAACCTTGGCGCGGCGCTCGGGCTCAACCCCGATGTTTTCGATGGTCCCCAGTGCGTGCGCTGGTGAAATCGCCCGCGTTGCGGTGATGTCGACCACCACGGTGCCGCTGTCCAACATGCGCGACACAACGCGACCGTATTTGCCATTGATTGCCCGTTCGATCCGTTCTGCGGTAGTGAAGTCCGGGGTGCGCAGGGCCAGCCGGATGGATTTCAGCTTGGTGAAGTCAAAGTCGATCTCTTGCTCAACACGTGCGCCACTGGGGATCACGCCGCTGGTGGGAACGCCTTTGGTCACCGAGCCACCATCGCCTTCGGCACTTGCCCCACCCGCGATCACAGTGCCTTGCCCGACGGCATAGATCTCGCCATCTGCGGCATTCAGGGGTGTCATGATCAACGTGCCACCCAGCAGGCTTTTCGCGTCTCCAATCGCCGAGACCGTCACATCGATCTGCGATCCTGCGCGCGCGAACGGGGGCAGCGAGGCCGTGACGAACACCGCCGCCACGTTTTTAGGCCGGAACTGTTCGCCGGTGATGTTGACGCCCAGCCGTTCCAGAATATTCGACATGATGTCTTCGGTGAAAGGCGCGTTGCGGATGCCATCCCCCGTGCCGTTCAATCCGACAACCAGCCCGTAGCCGACCAGCTCGTTGCCGCGTACGCCGTCGAATTCCACCAGATCCTTGATGCGGATCGAATTCGCATGGGCGACGGTCGCCAAAGCGAAAAGCGCAACTAGGCAGGCAAGCAGATGTTTCATCGCATGTAATCCGTGAAGTTAAGTTTCGAGAGATGTGCGGTGGTGGTGTAAAGCGCCTCGAGCTGGCCATAGAGTTCTTCCAGCCTTGCGGCGGTGTCGAACGGATCCGCGGCCGTCAGTTCGTTGTAGGAAAGCTCCAACGCGTGCTGTTCGGCTGTGTTATGTGCCACCGCGTTTTCGATCCGTGCCTCGACGGCACCGACCCGTGCTTGCAACATCGTGGTGTCATCGACAGCGCTAAGAAGGGCGTTTGACGACGTTTCGGCCAGGGATTTCTGTTGATCCAGATCACCGGAAAGCGCGCCCTCGGCCAGCACTACTGTCTTGGCGACGGCAGCCAGAAGGTTGCGTATCTCGGGGTCATTGGCGCGAACGGGCAGTGTTGCGATTTCACCATTGCCCAACCGAATGGGGCCATAGCTCTCGTCTGACCCCAGATAGCCAAGCGTATCAAACCCGCCGCCGGGCGTATTGAACCAGTCGTCGATGGCGGCTGAAACACCGGTGGCGGTAACCTCGCCCGAGATGGCGGTCATCAGTTCGGTGATGATCGTGTCAGCGTTAGCAAGGGCGGGGCCGTCGGTGGCCGAACCAGCAAATAGCGACCGCCCCCCGGCGCCTGTGTTCAGCTTCGAAATGATCGAGGCAAACTTCTGCTCTGCATCCAGTGCTGTGGTTTGCAGCATGGTCACGTTGTTTGCGCTGCGCGCCGCGATCAACCCGCTTGAGAGATCCTGCGCCTGTGTGTGAATCGTGGTTAACGCGACCTGCGTGGTCTCTGCCATCAGCCGCGCCTCGTTCGTGGCTTGCACGTGCGCCGACATAAGTTTGAGGCTGTGCTCCAGCCCCGCGAGCGCACCGTAGCCGCCAGTCGTGTGTGCTCCCAAATCAGTTTTGCGTCCTGTGGACAGTTCCGTGCTGAGCCGCGTCAGATCCTGACGCAACTGCGTGCTATGTCTCCGGGTCAGGAAGGTGCTGGCCATGTCGCCGAAAGTGGAAATGCTCATCCTGCGCTCCTTACATGCTTAACAGAAGTTGCAGCATTTCGTCGGCGGCAGTGACCACCTGAGCGTTGGCGGCGAAGGCCTGTTCGATGACCATCAACTTCTGCATTTCAGCATTCGTATCGACACCTTGCGCCAGTTCCATCTCGCGCAGGCTGTCATTCTGGGCCGCGTCAAAACCCAGTTGTGCTTCGCTATGGGACAGGCTCGCCGCGACGCTATTCAGCAGGTCCGTTGCCAAGCCCGCCGAGGATCGCGCTGTGCCCGAGAACCCACCCGAGGCGGCAACTTTCGGGGCGTCTAATGCATCGACCAGCTGACCAAGATGCGTGGCATTGCCGACATTGCCTGGCACCGCGGCCCCAAGCCCGTCGCGAAGCCGCCAAGCCGCGCCGCCTTGTGCCGGGTCAACGGCGGCGTTCAAGGTGAGGCGACTGCTGAGAGCGATTTCATCTGCGGGATCAAACACCGCGCCAGCATCAGTAAACAGACCCGGCGCCCCCGGTGCGCGCGTCGCATCCAAGGCCGGGTCCTGAAAACGTTCCACAAGATCTCGGGCAAAGGCATCCAGCTGTTCCTGTGCGGTTACCGCCAGATCGTCACGGACCTGAAAATGGGCCGCCAGTGATCCGCCAGTGATCGCGTTGCGGTCGGCGGTAGTGTCAATCGGCTGGCCATTGATGGTCAGCCCAGACAGGGCACCACTGCCCAGCGTCATTTCGGGGACGATTGTGTTGACGGGTGAGAACCCAAGCTCTGCGGCGCGCCCATCCAGCAGAATGGCTCCGCCGCTCGAGATCAGGGCGACCTGCCCCCCATCGCGCGGAACCTGTTTGATCGGGATGATCGAGGACAGCGCGTCGATGGCCTGCTGTCGCTGGTCCATCAGCCCCGAGGGATCCGCACCGCGTACGATCGCCGCCTGAATCTTGGTGTTCAGATCCTGCACATCCTTCAGGCCCTGATTCAGTTGGGCGACCTCTTGCGCAATGGACTGATCTGCCGTCAGCCGTGCGTCCTGAATGTGATCGGACGTGGTTTTCAGATGGGACACAATGTTGCGCGCTGCGTTCAGGCTGGCATTCAAGGCCGCTTCGCTATCGGGACGGGCGGCGGCTTCGATCAGGGCAGCTTCAAATTTGGCCATACGACCCGAGAGCGACCCCAATTGATCCGGGGTGCCGATCGCCTTTTCAAGCCCGTCCAGAAAATTCGACCGGGTGCTTCCGTATCCCACCGCCGCGTCCGACAGGCGGCGGTCGCCTAGAAGCCGTTCGTCCACATGGCGGTTGACCCCTTCGATTACGACCCCCGACGGCGCCCCGCCCAACGTACGTGACGACAGGCTAAGGGATCGGACACCATACCCTTCTGTCGTCGCGTTGGCGACGTTTGAGGACACGACATGAGCCGCGCGTGCATTTGCGCCGAGGCCGGTCAGTGCATTGTAGAGGGCGCTGTTGAGGGTCATTGGAGGTTACTTCGCTATACCGGGTCAGCGTTTGATGTTGGTGGTTTCCTGCAACATCTCGTCGACGGTCTGGATCACCTTCGCGTTCGAACTATAGGCGCGCTGGGTCTGAATCAGGTTGGTCAGCTCGCCCGCGACATCGGTAGTCGATCCTTCGCGGGCAAAGCCCACAACTTCGCCTGTCGGGCCGTCACCTGCATCCCACATGAAGAACGATCCGCTTTCTGGTGACACCTGATAGGCTTGGTTTGACATCGAGGTCAGGCCGTTTGGGTTCGATACGTCCACCAGTGGAACCTGATAGATCGTGCGGATGAACCCGGTGTCATAGGTCGCTTTCAGGAAGCCGTGTTCGTCAATTTGCACCGCAGTCAGGTTGCCCACTGGAGAGCCGTTTTTGGTGATGGCCACTGGGGCAAAACTGTCCGACAACTGGGTCAGGCCGTTGGGATCTCCGATCCCGCCGATGGTCAGCGACAGCGGACCACCCGCGACCGTCAGATCCAGTGTCCCGTCGATGGCATTGTAGGCACCGCCCGAAACCACTGTGACGGATGCCAGCGTGCCGCCGTCGGCACGGCTGTCATCGAATACCAGAGTGTATTCGCCAACCACCGCCCCGCCCGAGGCGCTGTCGGTGATTTGCATCGTCCAAGTGTTCGACGATCCAGTGCCCGGCACGGTTGGGGTAAAACTGAAATCCAGCGTTTCCGATGTGCCAAGGTTGCCGAAATACTCGACGGACAGAGGCAACGGAGTGCCAGCAGAACCTGCTTCGGTCTCGACAGCTGGCAGGTTGACGCCAAGCTTCATGTCCGTGGTTGGGTCGCCGGCTGTCTGGTTGGCGTTGATGACGACAGGTTCCAACCCAACACCGGTATCGCGCGGATAAGTGCCAACGTTGCCGTCTGCATCTGCTGGCCATCCCAAAAGCACAAGTCCGGTTTCTGTTTTTAGAACGCCTTCGGAATCCGTGCGGAATGATCCAGTTGTGGTCATCATCATCGGCCGTTCGCCTGGGTTCGCATCGGCATAGACTTCTTGGGTGACGGGCAGCATGCCGCGCCCGCCGACCGCAATGTCCATCGGGTTCGACGTCGAGATCAAGGGCCCGTGTTCATCGATCAGGCGCTGAGTCGTGGTACGCACACCGCCGGCGGAATAGGTGCCTGACCCGGCATGCCCGCCGATGACAAGACTTTGAAAGTCAGCCGTGGCCCGTTTGTACCCAAACGTCGAAGAGTTCGCGATGTTGTCAGAAATCGTCGCCAATTTCGTCGCATGCGCATTCAGCCCGGACACGCCGGCACTTAGTGAGGAGGAAATCGTCATGGTGCGCCTTTCTGCTGCATCTACCTCGTATCTGGGACAGATTGGACCGAGCGCCCTTAACAGCCGCCTAATAGGGGCGAGATCCACAGCAATTCCTTGTATCTATAAGAATACATTACCTTTTCGAGCGCAGCAGGATCAGCTCGATCCGGTTGTTGCGCGCGGCCATCGGGTTCGGCGTGACCGGTTCATGATCTGCGTGACCGGTGACGCGCTGCACTTTGTCCGGGGATTCGCCCAGCGATTCGTACAGCCTTCGCACTGCATCGGCCCGACCTGAGGATAGCTGCCACGCGGTGTTTTCGGCCACGACGACCGGTTGCGTGGCCACGTGGCCCTCGATCGCGACACCGTTCTTGGCCAAGTCGAAGACTTCGGCGATGGTGATCAGGATCTCTTCCAGGATCGGTGCAGGCGTCGTGGTGCCAGCGTGAAACAGCGGGGCGTGGTCCAGCGCGAAAATCTCGACCAACAGGCCTTCGTCGGTGACGCGGGTCACGACATGGCGCCGAAGCTGGTCGCTGGTCATGCTTTCGCCAGAGCGGCTGAGCAGCATCTCTTCGACCTCTTTCAGCTTGGCGGTTTCCTTTTCGCCACTGTCGCCCGAGTTGTCGGCCTGATTGCCATCCTTGGAAGTTGCGGGATCGCGTGGAACGCCGCCTGTGCCGGTCTGCGACAGGCTTTCATCGCTGAGCACACTATCCCCCCCGAACGAGCCACTGCCACCACCCGAGACGCGGGTAATCGGAATGGTCGGGCTGAAGTAATCCGCAATGCCCTTGCGCTGCTTTTCTGTGGTTGCGTTCAACAGCCACATAAGCAGGAAGAACGCCATCATGGCGGTCACGAAATCCGCATAGGCCACTTTCCACGCGCCGCCGTGATGGCCATCACCACTGACCTTTTTCACTTTCTTGATTATTACCGGAGCTTGCTCATTCGAACGCATCCCACCACCTCATTTTTCACCCGAGATCAGGGATAGCAGCCGCAAGTTTCCATCGGCTTAACTATTCAAATTGTTGCGATTTCATTACTTCTCATGTGAAGTATCGCTTTTTCTTGACTTCGTTTCACATGCAACGATATCATTGCGGCGCAACAGGATGGCCCTTCTGGGCATTGAAACGGATCGATACATGAACACGCACACCCCCTCGCGCGAGATGCAGCGCGCGGTGTCAGCCGTTGGCACCGAAACGTATTACATGCCCGGTTGGGCGAATGATTTCGAAACCGAGGCTCTGCCCGGTGCGCTGCCGCAAGGCATGAACAGCCCGCAGAAATGTGAATATGGCCTGTATGGCGAGCAACTGTCCGGCACCGCCTTCACTGCCAACCCGCCCGAGCGTACGTGGTGTTACCGCATCCGTCCGTCGGTGAAGCACTCGGCGCGCTACACCAAGATTGATGTGCCGTACTGGAAATCCGCGCCCTGCGTGGATCCGGACGTGATTTCGCTGGGCCAGTATCGCTGGGATCCAGTGCCCACCGCCGAAGGTCTGAACTGGATCACCGGCATGCGGACCATGACCACGGCGGGCGACGTGAACACCCAAGTCGGCATGGCAACCCACGTCTACTTGGTCACCGAGTCGATGGTGGATGATTATTTCTTCTCGGCTGACAGCGAGCTGCTGGTCGTGCCGCAGGAAGGCAAGCTGCGCTTCTATACGGAACTGGGTGTCATCGACCTTGCCCCGCAGGAAATCGGCATCATCCCCCGTGGCCTTGTCTATCGCGTTGAACTGCTGGAAGGCCCCGCGCGCGGCTTCGTTTGCGAAAACTACGGCCAGAAATTCGAGCTTCCGGGCCGCGGTCCGATCGGTGCCAACTGCATGGCCAACCCGCGTGACTTCAAAGCCCCTGTTGCTGCGTTTGAAGACCGCGAAGTGCCGTCGACCATCACCATCAAATGGTGCGGTCAGTTCCACAAGACCGAGATCGGCCAGTCGCCCTTGGACGTCGTCGCGTGGCACGGCAACTACGCGCCCTATAAATACGACCTGACAACGTACTGCCCGGTTGGCGCAATCCTGTTTGACCACCCGGACCCCTCGATCTTCACCGTGCTGACGGCGCCCTCGGGCCAGCCCGGCACCGCGAATATCGACTTCGTTCTGTTCCGCGAGCGTTGGATGGTGGCCGAGAACACCTTCCGCCCGCCGTGGTATCACAAGAACATCATGTCCGAGCTGATGGGCAACATCTATGGCCAGTACGACGCCAAACCGCAGGGCTTTGTCCCCGGTGGTGTCAGCTTGCACAACATGATGCTGCCGCACGGGCCGGATCGTGATGCGTTCGAGGGTGCCTCGAATTCGAACCTTGGACCCGAGAAGCTGGACAACACCATGTCCTTCATGTTCGAGACCCGCTTCCCGCAGCACCTGACAGCCTTCGCCGCAAACGAAGCCCCGCTGCAGGACGATTACATCGACTGCTGGGACAGCCTTGAGAAGAAGTTCGACGGGACGCCCGGCAAGAAATGATGAAACTGTATGGATACTGGCGGTCCACTGCGGCCTATCGCGTGCGGATTGCGCTGAACCTGAAAGGGCTTAGCGCGGATCACGTGTCCGTCCATCTTGTGAAAGATGGCGGACAGCAGCACGCGGCAGATTATGTGGCCAAGAACCCGACCCATCTGGTGCCCTCGTTGGAGCTTCAGGACGGCACTGTCCTGACCCAGTCGCTGGCGATCATCGACTATCTTGAGGCCGTGCAGCCCGAGCCTGCCTTGCTGCCCGCAGATCCAGTCAAACGTGCTAAGGTGATGGCCGCCGCGCATGTCGTCGCGATGGATATTCATCCGGTGAACAACCTGCGGGTGGCCAAGCATCTGGGCGACACGTTCGGTGCGGATGCCGAGGCGAAGCGCCAATGGATGGTCCACTGGATGGACACGGGCTTTGCCGCCCTTGAACAGATGGTCGACAAGGGCACCAAGTTTGCCTTTGGCGACACGCCGACGCTGGCAGACATTTGCCTTGTCGCACAGTACTATAACGCACGGCGCTGGGGGGTGGATCTGACCGCCTATCCGCGTCTGACCGAAATCGAAGAAACCTGTCTGGCCCTGCCCGCCTTCGCCGATGCGCGACCCGAGGCACAGCCGGATGCCGAGTGAGGATCACATGAGCCAACTGAAAAAGTCATGGGTGGACAGCGCGAACTCTGCCGAGACCCCCTTTCCCCTGAACAACCTGCCCTATGGCGTGTTCTCGACCGCGGATAGCGAGCCGCGCTGTGGTGTGGCCATCGGGGACATGATCCTTGATATGCAGGCCGCCGAAGAAGCTGGCCTGATCGAGATCGGTGATGAACCCGTCTTCGACGTGCCCTTCTGGAACGAGCTGATGGAGCTGGGATCGGACGCATGGTCCGCCCTGCGCGCCCGCCTTGGGCAACTGCTTGGCGAAGGCTCGACCGAGCGTGACGCGGTTGCGCCTCTGCTTGTGGCCCAAGCCGATGCCGAGCTGCACATGCCGTTCCTTGTGTCGGAATACACCGACTTCTACGCCGGTCGTCAGCACGCCGCCAACATGGGCGCGATCCTGCGTGGCTCGCCCGATCTGCCGGCCAACTGGCTGCACATTCCGATCGGTTATAACGGTCGCGCGTCGTCCGTTGTGATCTCGGGCACCCCGATCCACCGCCCGAACGGTCAGCGCAAAGCGCCCGACGCCGAGATGCCAAGTTTTGGACCCTCGATGCGTCTGGATATCGAACTGGAAATGGGTGCAATCGTCGGCAAGCCCTCCGAATTCGGTCAGCCGATCACCGTGGACGAAGCCGACGACATGATCTTTGGCTACGTGCTGCTGAACGACTGGTCTGCCCGCGACATCCAAGGTTGGGAATACCAACCGCTTGGCCCGTTCCAGGGAAAAGCCTTCGGCACCTCGATCTCCCCGTGGATCGTGACCGCCGCCGCTTTGGAAGAGTTCCGCGCCCCAACGCCGGAACGCGAGAAAGAACTGCTGCCCTATCTGGATGGCTCCAAGGACGGCCTCTATGACATCGAGCTTCAGGTGCTGATGCAGCCCGAAGGCGCGGATAAAGCTTCGGTGGTTGGCGAAACCAACTACACCCGCATGTATTACTCGGCCGCTGAACAGCTGTGCCACCATGCGATTGGCGGATGTGCTATGAATGTGGGCGACCTGCTGGGATCGGGCACGATCTCGGGTCCGACAAAGACAGAATATGGCTCGCTGATGGAAATGAGCTGGGCGGGCCGCGAGCCTTTCACGCTCGACACCGGCGAAACCCGCACGTTCATCGAGGACGGCGACACCCTGACCCTGCGCGGTGCCGCCAAGGGTGACGGCTTCCAGATCGGCTTTGGCGACTGTGTCGGGCAGATCCTGCCTGCCGTTAGCTGGCCCAAGTAAGGTACCCCGCGCATGACGCAATACGTTGGATATATCGCCATGAGCCTTGATGGCTACATCGCTACCCCAGACGGTGGCGTGGCATGGCTTGATCCGTTCAACGAGGCGATGGGTGCCGACGGAAGCGACGGAGGATATGGCGCGTTCATTTCAGAGGTGGACGCGCTGATCACCGGGCGCGAAACGCACCAGCAGGTGCTTGGCTGGGGGTGGCCCTACGAGGATCGCGCCAGCTATGTCCTGACCCATCAGGCCGATTATTCCGCAGATCACGTCACCGCTGCCGGAGACATCGAGACCCTTCGCAAAGCCATCGAAAAGGCTGGGCACAAGAAGGTCTGGGTCATGGGGGGCGGAGCAGCCCAGCGCGCAGCACTTGACGCGGGCCTGTTCGATACTCTGCGCGTCTTCGTGATGCCGACCATTCTTGGTGGCGGGCGCAAACTGTTCACCGACGGACCACAACACAACCTCTCATTCGCCTCCAGCCAGACCCATGGCGGCGGCGTGATTCAAATCGACTATCTCATCAAGGACTGACAACCATGGCAAAGGCATTCGCGTCGCAAGGCGACATGACCGAAAAGAAAATTACCTTCGACCAGATCGGCGAGGGGCTCTATGCCTTCACCGCCGAAGGCGACCCGAACTCGGGCGTGATCATTGGCGATGACAGCGTGATGATCGTCGAAGCGCAGGCAACCCCGCGTCTGGCCAATAAAGTGATCGAGTGCGTACGCTCGGTGACGGACAAGCCGATCAGCCACGTGGTTCTGACCCACTATCACGCCGTGCGCGTGCTGGGCGCGTCGGCCTATGGTGCGGATCAGATCATCATGGGCGACCAAGCCCGTGCGATGGTTGTGGAACGCGGTCAGGAAGACTGGGACAGCGAATTCCAGCGCTTCCCGCGCCTGTTCGAAGGCCACGAGTCGATCCCCGGCCTGACCTATCCGACCACCACCTTCTCGGACGACATGACCGTCTATCTGGGCAACCGCCGCGTTGACCTGATGCATCTGGGCCGTGCCCACACTGCGGGTGATATCGTGATTCACGTGCCGGACCAGAACGTCATGTTCACCGGCGACATCGTGGAAGATCACTCGGCCTGCTATTGTGGCGACGGTCACTTCTCGGATTGGGGCGACACGCTGGACAACATCGCGTCCTTCGACGTGGACGCCATCGCGCCCGGTCGTGGCGGCGCCCTGATCGGCAAAGAAGCCGTCGAGCGCGCCATCGAAAGCACCCGTGACTTCGTTTACAGCACCTACGCCCCAGCCGCCAAAGTGGCTGCCCGTGGTGGTTCGCTGAAAGAAGCATGGGACGCGGTCCGCGCCGCGTGTGATCCGAAATTCGCAGACTATGCCATCTACGAGCACTGCCTGCCCTTCAACGTCGCCCGCGCCTATGACGAGGCTCGCGGCATCGACACCCCCCGCATCTGGACCGCACAGCGCGATCTGGACATGTGGGCCGCCCTGCAGGGCTAAGACCTTCGGGGTTCGGCCATGAGGGCCGGACCCCACACGAAACGCGCGCAGCCGGAGGAGAACCCGATGTTCGACGATAGATACACGCTTGCCTATAAGCGCTATCCTTATAAGAAATCTGCCGATCAGGATGCGGCGTCGCCCGTGCGCCATCCGGTCGTGGTGATGGGTGGAGGACCCATCGGCATCGCGACCGCGCTGGACCTTGGTCGCCAAGGTATTCCAACGCTGGTGCTGGACGACCACGAAGGCGTCGGCATGGGCTCGCGCGCGATCTGTTTCGCCAAGCGGTGCCTTGAGGTTGCTGGCCGCTATGGCTGCGGCAAGCCGATGGTCGACAAGGGCGTTGTTTGGAACATCGGCAAGGTGTTCAACAAGGACGATCAGGTCTTTGAATTCAACCTTCTGCCCGAAGAAGGCCACGAATACCCCGCCTTCATCAACATGCAGCAGCCTTACTATGAAAGCTTCCAGCTGGACCGCTTTGAAGAGCTGCAGAAGGACGGCGCGCCGATCGAGATCCGCGGCAAAAACCGCATCGATAACGTCGAAGTGCATGACGACTATGTCACGCTCGAGATCATGACGCCGGATGGCCCCTATACGCTGGAAGCCGAATGGCTGATCGGCTGTGACGGTGCCGCGTCACCCTTGCGCACGATGCTGGATCTGGACTTCACCGGGAAGGTTTTCCAAGACAGCTTCCTGATTGCTGACATCAAGATGAAGAACGACGATTTCCCGACCGAGCGTTGGTTCTGGTTTGAACCGACCCACGGTGGCGGTGCCTCGACCCTTCTGCACAAACAGCCCGACGATGTCTGGCGCGTGGACTTCCAGATTGGCTGGGACGTCGACCGCAAGGAAGAGATGAAAGAGGAAAACATCCGCCGTCGTCTGGACGCCTTCCTTGGTGAAAACGTGCAGTACGATATGGTCTGGTCCTCGATCTACACGTTCCAGTGCAAACGCATGGACAGCTTCCGTCATGGTCGCGTGTTCTTTGCAGGCGACGCCGCCCACCAAGTGTCGCCCTTCGGCGCACGTGGTGCGAACTCGGGTATGCAGGACGTGGACAATCTGGGTTGGAAACTGGGCATGGTCATGCGCGGTGAAGCACCCGACAGCCTGCTGGCTACCTATAACTACGAGCGTATCCACGGTGCGGACGAGAACATCCTGAACTCGACCCGGTCGACCGATTTCATCACCCCGAAATCGGAAATGAGCCGCCTTCTGCGCGACGCCGTGCTGGACCTGTCGGAAAAGCACGAGTTTGCGCGCCCGATGGTGAACTCGGGCCGTCTGTCGGTGCCCTGCACCTATGATGGCTCGCCGCTGAACTCGGCTGATGCGCTGGACGGCCCCGCCCGCTCGCGTCCCGGTTCGGTCTGCCCCGATGCGCCGCTGGGGGACGACTTCCTGCTGTCGAAGCTGGGGGATAAGTTCATCCTGCTGACCATCGACGCTGACGCCCCCGACATGATCGAGGAAAGCGGCATTCAGGTCACCCGTCTGGCCCTGTCGACCACTGACGACAAGACCGGCGCCTTGCGTGAACGCTATCTGGGTGACAATGACAGCGCCGTCTATCTGATCCGCCCGGATCAGCACGTTGCAGCCCGTCGCCCTAGCTTTGATGACAACCAGATCCGCGCCGCGATCCGTCGCGCCATCGGTAAGGAGTAAGCCCCATGACTGATTTGATCCTGACCCCGAACATCGACGGTGTGGACGATTTCTATGCCGAGCTTCTGGCCGCGCATGAAGGTCTGACCAAAGAAGACAGCGACGCGCTGAACGCGCGCCTTGTGCTGGTTCTGGCCAACCATGTCGGTGACCGTGAAGCGCTAAGCCAAGCGCTGAAAGCCGCCGAGAAATAAGGCTGTAAGCTTCGTTTTGGACATGAAAAGGGGCCCGTGCAGACCTGCGCGGGCCCTTTCTTTTTGATCCATCTTGATTTCCATTGATAATTTGATCAAATTATATTTCCGTGGGTTGCGAAACCAGCCCGGTGGTGCCACAGTGCCGCAAACCCGTCCAAGGAGTCAGGAATATGATCGAGAAACGCGACTTTTACATCAACGGCAAATGGGTCGCCCCCGCCGCCGCCAACGATTGCAATGTGATTGACCCTTCGACCGAAGAGGTCTGCGCGGTCATTTCGCTTGGTGATCAGGCCGACACGGATGCCGCTGTAGCCGCCGCCAAGGAAGCCTTCAAGACTTGGGGCTTTTCATCCAAGGCCGAACGTCTGGAACTGATCGAGAGCATTCTCGAGATCTACAACCGCCGCGCCGAAGATCTGGCCCAAGCCATGAGCCTTGAAATGGGCGCGCCGATTGATCTGTCGCGCAGCTCGCAGGTGGGTTCTGGCAGCTGGCATATCAAGAACTTCATCCGTGCCTTCAAGGATTTCGAGTTCGACAAGATGCTGAGCGAGCGTGCCCCGAACGACCGCCTGCTCTATGAACCCATCGGTGTGACCGCGCTGATCACCCCGTGGAACTGGCCGATGAACCAAGTGACGCTGAAGGTTGTGGCCGCGGCCGCGGCGGGCTGCACCATGGTGCTGAAACCCTCTGAAGTCGCGCCGCTGTCCTCGATTGTCTGGTCCGAGATCATGGACGAGGCCGGCACCCCCGCTGGCGTCTACAACATGGTGAATGGCGACGGCATGGGCGTTGGCAGCCAGCTGACCTCGCATCCCGACGTGGACATGGTCAGCTTCACCGGCTCGACCCGTGCAGGCATCGCCATTTCGAAAGCCGCCGCCGATACGATCAAGCGTGTGGCGCTGGAGCTGGGCGGCAAGGGTGCCAACATCCTGTTTGAAGATGCGGACGAGAAAGCCGTGAAGCGTGGCGTCCTGCACATGATGCAGAACACCGGCCAAAGCTGTAACGCGCCCTCGCGTATGCTGGTCCAAAGCTCGATCTATGATCGCGTGGTGGAAGAAGCTGCCGAAGTGGCTGGCAAAGTGCAGGTTGGGCCTGCGTCGGAAGAAGGCCGCCATGTTGGTCCCGTTGTGAACGAGCTTCAGTGGAACAAGATCCAGGATCTGATCCAGAAGGGCATCGACGAAGGCGCACGCCTTGTGGCGGGTGGTACCGGGCGCCCTGACGGCCTGAATAAAGGCTATTACGTGAAGCCCACCGTCTTTGCCGACGTGACCAACGATATGACCATCGGTCGCGAGGAAATCTTTGGCCCGGTTCTGTCGATCATGAAATTCGACACGGAAGAAGAAGCCATCGAGATCGCCAATGACACCGTCTATGGCCTGACCAACTATATCCAGACGCAGGACGGCGCCCGCGCCAACCGTGTTGCGCGCCAGATGCGTTCGGGCATGGTCGAGATGAACGGCACTTCGCGCGCTGCAGGCTCGCCCTTTGGCGGCTACAAGCAGTCCGGCAATGGACGCGAAGGCGGCATTCTGGGGATCGAGGACTTTCTGGAAGTCAAAGCCGTGTCGGGCTGGTCGAACGACTGATCCAAGCCACAGACTGAACACATGCACCCCCGGTTTGTCCGGGGGTGTTTTTTTGCCATTGTAGTTTGATTTCAATCATGGCTCGCGCCGCTGCCACATGGCTGTTACATCTTTGGTATGAATGCATAACCTATGGCGCGACACAGGAAGGGGCATATGACCGATACGCTTGGAAAGCTGTTCGGCTATTTGGGCGGGACCGCCCGCGACCTTGCCCCGATCCTTCTGATCGTGGGCTTTTTCCAGCTTGTGGTTTTGAAGCAACCGATTGATAATATTGGGCAATTCGCGCTGGGCTTCCTGTTTGTCCTGCTGGGTCTGACGGTGTTTATCCGTGGTCTGGATATGGCGCTGTTTCCACTGGGCGAGGCGCTGGCGAACGCACTGGCCCTGCGTGGCTCGCTTCCCTTGCTTGTCCTGTTTGCCTTCAGCCTTGGCTTTGGCACCACCGTTGCCGAGCCCGCCCTGATCGCCGTCGGGGCCGAGGCCGCGACCGTAATGTCCGAGGCTGGTGTGATCGGCCAAAGCGAGGCCGAGATGAACTTCATGGCCACCGCGCTGCGTTATACCGTGGCCGCGTCCGTCGGTGCGTCCTTGGTCTTGGGCGTCTTCCGCATCCTGATGGGCTGGCCGATTCAATGGCTGATCATTGGCGGCTACATCATGGTGGTTGCCCTGACCCCCATCGCCCCGCGCGAGATCATCGGCATCGCCTATGACAGCGGGGGTGTCACGACCTCGACCATCACCGTACCGCTTGTGACGGCGCTGGGCGTTGGTCTGGCCTCGGTCATCAAGGGACGGAACCCGATGATCGACGGGTTCGGGTTGATCGCCTTTGCTTCGCTCATGCCAATCATTTTCGTGCTGGTGTTCGGATTGGTGGTGGCGACATGATCACGATCCTGACTGACCTTCTGTGGACCTTCCTTAGCGTTGTGCGTGACGTGCTGCCCATTGCGGCGGTGCTGCTCTTGTTCCAGCTTGTGATCCTGCGCAAACCCATTCCCCACCCCAAGAAAGTAGCCTTGGGCATGTTCTATGTGCTGCTGGGGCTTGCGCTGTTCCTGTCGGGGCTCGAGCTTGCCCTGTTCCCTCTGGGCCGCGAAATGGCCGCGCAGCTGACCGATCCGGCCTTCCTTGGGATCGAGCCCGGCGGGGTCGTTCAATGGCTGGATTACTACTGGGTCTATATCTTTGCCTTTGCCATCGGCTTTACGACCACCATCGCCGAGCCGTCCCTGATCGCCGTCGCCTTGAAAGCGCAGGAGGCATCCGGTGGGGCGGTCAAGGCCAATGGGCTGCGCATCGCCGTGGCCTTTGGGGTGGCGATCAGCCTTGCGGTGGGGACGTTCCGCATCGTGACGGGCACGCCGCTCTATCAATACATGATCGTGGGCTATGTGATCGTCGTGATCCAGACGCTTATGGCCCCGCGCATGATCATTCCGCTGGCCTATGACAGCGGCGGGGTGACGACCTCGACCGTGACGGTGCCCTTGGTGGCGGCCCTTGGACTGGGCCTTGCCAGCACCGTACCGGGGCGCAGCCCCCTTCTGGACGGGTTCGGCCTGATTGCCTTGGCCAGCCTATTTCCCATGATTACCGTGATGGGCTATGCCCAAATCAGCAACTGGCTATCGCGCCGCAAGGCCGACAAAGACAGCCAAGGAGAGAACCATGAAGTTTAAACTGATCATTGTGATGACACAGGATGAACTGACGGACACCGCCATCGAAGCGGCCCGCGAAAAGGGCGCAACCGGGTGTACCGTCATCACCTCGGCGCGCGGAGAAGGGCTCAACCCGACCAAGAGCTTCTTTGGGTTGACCGTCGCGGGGCAGCGGGACGTAATTCTGTTTCTGGTCGAAGAACACCACAGCCGCCTGATCCTTGAAAGCATCGGCGCCGCGTGCCGTTTTGACGAAGATCCCGGTACCGGGGTTGCCTTCCAACTGGATATCGAGGACGCAATCGGCCTGTCTGGCCAGATCGCCTCGATCCAAGAGGAAATCAGCAAGGAGGACTTGTGATGGACGATAACAAGAAGAAGGTCCGCGATGTGATGCAGGGCACGATCTATATGATCAGTGGTCTGGCAACCGTGCGCGAAGCCGTGAACGAGATGGACGCCAAGGGCGTCACCGCACTGGTGATCGAGCGGCGGCATGAGGATGATGAATACGGCATCGTCTCGATCGAGATGATTGCCGAGCGGGCGATTGCGGTGAACAAGTCCCTGGACCGCACCAATGTCTACGAGGTGATGGACAAGCCCGCCCTGACTGTCGCTGACCACATGGCGGTTAAATACGCCGTGCGACTTCTGTCGCGACTGGACCACCGCCGCGCTTTGGTCATCGATGATGGTTCGGCCTGTGGGCTGGTCACGCTGCGGGACATGGTGCTGAGCTATGCCGAGGCGCAAGACAGCTAACGCGACTTGACTGCACGCAAAAGAAAACGGCCGGCGAATTGCCGGCCGTTTCTGTTTCAGATCCGCTGCGATGATCAGTTGCCGGCAGCAGCCATCATGCGCTCGTTATGTTCGCGCAGAGTGTCCGAGATGATCGCGTACCATTCACCCGATTCACGCATTTCGTTCAGACCGCGGTTCAGCATCGCAATGTACTGGCGGCCGTAGGGGTTGGTTTTATGCGTTACGAAACGCAGGCTTGCAAAGGTGTTCACAAACGGGTTTTCAACCAATTCGCCTTGAGTCAGACCCATATCTGACATTGCGTCGGCGGCCAGCTGAACTTCGAACGAAGCAATATCTGCCGTTCCGTTCAGAACTGCATCAATACACTCGCGCGCTGTAATCGGGCGGATCATCTCGACTCTCGGAGAAACCATACCTTTTTCTTCAAGGTCGTGGGTGAACCAGCTGTCCATACGGCAGATTGTGGCACCTTCAAATTCTTCGAAACTGCCAGCACGTGCGTACTCGCTTTCCGGCAAGGTGTAGAAACCGACAACGGTATCGTACACACTTACGGTTCCATCCAGCTGCGTGCAGCGGCGGTGTGTGTTCTCGGACCATTCATACGTGCGGTTGCTGCAATCCGGGATGTACCATGCCATCGAGATGTCAAAGGCACCCAACGGCAACAGGGTTTCAAGGTGCGCGCCCCAGTCACTGACGAAGCTGACCGAGTAATCGCGCGAGTTGCCACCGCGGTGCAAAGCAGTCGTTGCCAAGCGAGTGACGAAGCCACCACCATTCAGGCCCTCATCGCTGAATGGTGCCCAGTTTCCTCCGGTCACCAGTCGAATGGGGGGCTCATAGACGTTCGAACGACGGGTGGTCTCGAAGCGGTTTTCCTCGGCGGCGATCACTTCTTGCGCGGAACGACCGTCGGGCAGGCTGCCATCCTCACAGGGCAGAGCCAGCACCAGACCCTGTTCGAGGTCGTTGGGGTTGCTCACGATGTTACGGTTCGCGTTGAAGATTTGCTGATAGTTTGAGGTGCCATAGGCCGTGATTGCGATCGTCGCCAGCGTGTCACCGTCGGCAACGGTATAGTTGGTACAGGCCTGCTGAGCGCTTGCCATGCCAGCCGACAAGGCCACAGCGGCAGTTGTCGCGATTGCGAGCTTTTTCGCAGTTTGTTTAAACATTTCCTATCCTCCAGGTATTCTTATCGGCCTGATGTGGCCTTAACTATTTTCCATTTGGTGGCGCAGAGCTGTGGACACGATGTCCCGCCATTCGCCAGATTGTTGCATGATTTCCAGACCGCGGTTCAGGATCTCTAGGATCGCTTCCCCGTCCGGGTTGTTCACATGGGTCATTACGTTCAGACCCTTGATTGCCGCCAAGTTGGGATTTTCGAGAATCTCGTCCTGATAGCCAAGGCGGCTGATGGCTTCGACGGCGAGGTGAGCTTCGATCGCGACGATATCGGCGGTGCCATTGGCGACAGCGTCGAAACAGGCATCCGGCTCGGTGGGGCGGAGCAACGTGATGGCCGGTTCATACAGGCCAACGGCGTCCATATGGGTCAACGACCAGCCTTCGGGGCGGCAAATCGTCGTCCCGGCAAAATCAGCATGGCTCATCGCCTCTTCATAGCCCGACCCGTTCAGCGCGAAGTAGGTGTCGACCACCTCGTAGAACGGATTCGAGAAATCATAGGTCTCGCAGCGGTTGCGGTCGCTTTCCGACAGGGCTTCAGCCTCTTCGCAATTGGGGCGCGACCAAGGGAACGTGCCATCAAACGCAAGGGTTGGCATCAGAAGGTCCAGATGCGAGCTCCAGTCGTTTACGAACTGGATCTTGTAGGCTTGCTCGGGTGCGGCGCGCAGGAAAGCGGTCTCGACCAGTTTGGTATAGAGGCCGCGATTGGGCAGGGCTTCGTCGGTGAAGGGGGCATAGTTGCCACCGGTGATTAGCAGGATCTGTCGCTCGTCTACGGGCGACGTCCCGGGGCGAGCCGCCTTGCGGATCAGCGCGGCACCTTCGGCGCGGGCGGCTTCGATGGCAGAAGCAGCTTCTGCTTTGGCTGCGGCGACGGCTTCTTCGCTGGCTTTCAACGCTTCTGCTTCGGCATTCGCAACGCGGGCTTCGGCCTCGGCGATGGCTGCGGCGGCGCGGGCTTCGGCCTCGGCAATCAGCTCGGCCGACATGTCACGGGCCATTTTCTCGGCCTCTGTGACAGTCGCTGCTTTTGATGCGGCAAGCGCGGTCGGGCAGGGGATCTTCAAAGTCATGCCCAAGCGGATGATGTTGGGGTCTTTCCCGATCGCATCCTTGTTCGCGTTGTAAATCGCCCGAAAATCCGTGCTGCCGTACACACGCAGCGAAATCTGGCGCAGGCTGTCGCCGCGTTCGACCACATAATTCGAGCACGCCTCTTGGGCGAAGGCAGAACCGGAGATTGCAGTCAGGGCCAGACCGGATGCGAAGAAAAGGTTTCTCATATTTCCTTTGGGTCCTTAGTTAGAAGCGTCGTTTCAGATGTTCAGGGGCTTGATCACGGCGATCGTGACGTTGTCCTGATCAGGGTGGGATTTGGCGCGAAGTGCCTGAACAAGGGCTACCGCCAAGTCACGGGCGGGGTGATCTTTGTAGGTGTTGGCAAGGGACTGGATCTGGTCGTTGTCCAGATATTGAAGCCCATCGCTTGCTGCCAAAATCACGTCTCCTTTGGCCAGTTCAACCGGCGCTTCGGGGCAGTCCAGCTTGGGCACGGGGGCGCCCATGATCACCGAAGTCAGCTGATTGCGGTCAGGATGGGTGCGGGCTTCTTCCTCGGACAGGGTGCCGTCCGAGACTTGCGCGTCGATCATCGGGGCCATCGAGTGGTCCTCGTTGATCTGCATCATGAAGCCGTTGCGGCACAGATACAGCGGCGAGTCCCCGACCGAAACCCAGTTCATATGCTTGCCGCGCAACAGCACGCCCAGCAGGGTCGAACCCATCCGCAGTTCCGAGTCGTTTTCTTCCAGATAGGCTGCCACGGCATCGTTGGTGCGCAGTGCGATCTGGGTCAGGTTTTCTGTCACCTGATCATCACCACACACGCCATTTTCCAACAGGTCATCAAGTTCGGTCTGCCACGTGGTCTTTACAAGCCCCGAGGCAACATCCCCGGCATCATGCCCACCCATGCCGTCTGCAATGACGACATAGCCGGAATCCAAGGCATCAAAGAAACGCGCAGCAATGGAATCTTCCTGAGCGTCACGTTTGCCCTGATCCGCCACGAGGGCGATATCATATGCCGGGTTGGCCAACATGCTTAGCTGTCCTGCCAGTCGAAGCCGTCGTCGCAGAACGACACAAACCGCAGGGTGGTGTCGCTGATGCGGATCATATCGCCATTTGTCAGGGGAACCGTGCTCAGAACCGGGCCGCCATTCAGACGGACCAGATTGGCCTTGCCGCCATGTCCCAAGTAACAGGTCCGATCTTCAGTGTTGTAAGCCACAACAGCGTGTCCGGCACGCGAAATGCCGTTGTCGCCAAAGTCCAGCTGAACCGCTTGATCATCGTTGCGGCCAATCTGAGCCAATCCTGCGATCAGCGTGAAGCTGGTGCCGCGACCCGGCCCCTGAGTGACGACCAGCCACCCTACTGGGAAGGTGTTCTGCTCAACCGCTTGCTTCGGCACAGGGGCAGCGTCCATGCTGTCCTGCACATGCGCGTCGGGACGTTCGAAGCCTAGGAACGTGGTTTTGACACGTTCGCTTCGATCGGTAGAGGGGGTAGGGGCTTCAGCTTGTACCGGTTCGGGCGCAATTTCGACCTGCGGGATCTCTGCGACTTCCGGCGTTTCCGTCAGTTCGATGCTTGGGGTCCGACCGGGCAGATCTTCAGCCAGAATCGTGTTCACAATTGCATCTGCGGCATCGTCCTCGGCCGGGGTGCTGTCCTCGACCATAGGGATATCCTGAGGAACATCTTCGACCACGAGCGGTGCGATGTCTTGGGCGCGGATCTCGTCGATCTGAATATCTTCCGCAATCAGCTCTTCTGCGGGGTCTTCGGCCTCGGACTCTGCTTCGGCGGCCAGATTGCCACCGGCCAAAACCTGACGAAGGGCGTTCAGATCGGCAATGGGCTCTTCCGTGGCTTCGTCGCGATCATCCTCGTGGGAATCGTCCTTGTTCGCGTGTTTAGCGCTACCTTCAAGCAGCCGGCTCAGCGGGCTTTTGTATTTGAACATGGCAACTTCACCTTTCACTCTCTTCGCCAAGGCAAAGGCCTTGGTTCATGACGTCTCATTCCAGTCGGGCAGGATGCCCAGACAGAGTTTGATGTGGATACTCGGTTACTTGCTAATTTCTGCGGCGGATCCAACACCCGCCCGAGCCGCATGGGCTCGCAGGAAACACTATCTGGCAGTCAGGTCATTGGTTGGTGTCAGGATCTCCCTGCAAGTTGCATGGTGACCTGAACCTCACCGCCTTCGCGCAAGACGGTCAGGCGTGCTTGGGACACGCCGTCAGCGACGAGGGTTTCAAGAATGCGATCAAAGCTTTCGATGGCGTTGATTTGCTGACCCGTCGTGTTTTCAGACAACAGGATGTCGCCGACGCGCAGACCGTCGGCATAGTCTGCGGGCAAGCGGGTGACGCTAACCGCCCAGTTGCCATTGTCTGCGTTATGTGCCGTCAAGGTTACGCCATTCTCAAGCCCAAAGAAACGGATCGCGGGCAATGCAAGCAGGCCGTTCAACGGACGTGTGCTGCTGTTGGCGCGATAGCGCGCGCCGACGCGGATATACCCGTCTGGATCGACCTTAACATCGTTCAGAATTTGGGTCACAAAGCTGGCGCCGTCAGTGACAGGTTCACCATTGATCGTGTAAATCACGGCGCCGCGGCTGACCCAGTTCCCGATGATTGACAAGTCCTGCTTCGGATCAACGCCGGTGATCGCAACAGCGCTGCCCGTGGACAGGCGGCGGGTGCTGGTGGCGAAAGGAATCTCGACGTCCCAGTGGCCAAAGGCGATCTGCTGCTCTAACAGATCCTCGGCTGCGACGGGGGCAGGTGCCGGGACCGTCTTAGGTGCCGCGGGAACAGAAGCCTCAGCGGTTTCGGCGCCAATGGCATCGGTCGCGCTGTCTTCCGCCGCTGCGGGTGATGCTTCAACTGCGGCAGCGGGTGCCGTATCAACAACGGGCTTGGCTTCTGGTTCGGGCGTCGGTGCAGGTGCGACCGGTGCCGGGGTAACAGCTGCTACCTCGACCGGGTCAGAGCCATCGGTTCCGTCGGATCCACTAAAGGCAAAGTATCCGCCAGCACCAAGCACGACCAGAGCGATCACACCGGCAATGGCCTTGCCGCCTCCGCCTGAGCTGTTTTTGACAACTGTGACCGACGGATCGCTTTTGGGTTGTGCCTGCGTCAGCCCTTCTGACTGCGCGGTTGTTGCGACATCATCGTTGCTAGACAGAAGCGCGGTAACGATTGCTTCGGCGTTTTCCGAGTCCGCTTTGCGGTCTTCCGGGCGTTCCAGCGCCACGATCACCGAGCTGGGTCGATAGCCAAATTCCTCGAACACAACGGCCGGGCCTCGGAACATCCGCAGCCATTCCAGTGCTGATTGCGGACGGTTAACGATGTGCACTTCCATCGCCTTGTCCAAGGCTTCCAGAAAGCCGTCAGGATAGCCGTCGAAGCGGCCAGACAGCGGTGTATAGGGATCTGTTTCGCCGGCGTTGAATGCCTCGAGGCGCGACTTGCCATCGATCGGGCGTTCGCCGCTGATGGCGTGATAGAGCGTGGCCGCCAAGACATACAGATCGCTTGTCGCGTCCTGATCGGCGCCGCGCGCATAGAATTCGTGCGGAGAATATCCGTCCTTGATCACCCGCAGCGTCAGCAGCGCCGCCGAGCGATTTGCCGCGCGTTCCCGCGCCGCGCCGAAGTCGATCAGAACCGGCTCGCCGTCTTCGTCGATCAGGATGTTGTCGGGCGAAATATCGCGATGCAGCATCCCGTTGTCATGGATGAACGAGATCGCCGACAGCATCTTCTCGGTGACTTTCACGATGAAGTCCGGTGTCACCGTGTTGCGTTTATCCTGAACATAATCAAGTAGATCACCGCCATTGATCAGATCCATGGCGATATAAGCAGTCTGGTTGTCTTCGAAGACCTGATGCACATTCACGATGTTCGGATGAACCAGACGCGCGTGGTTGCGGGCTTCTTGAATGAACAGCCCAATAATTGATCTTAGATCTTCTTCAAAAGCCGGGTCCGAGGCCTCGACATTGTTGCCGACGCGGCGGCACAAAGCACCTGGATAGCATTCTTTGATGACGACATTGCGGTTCAGGCTGTCGCGCGCCAGATAGGTGATGCCAAAACCGCCATTGTTCAGAAAGCGAATGATCTCATACTGGTCGCGCAGCAGTTTTTCACCCGGCTGCAACGCCGCAATCTGAGTGTTTTCGACTGTCTGCCCCGATGCCTGATTATGGCTCATTTGATCTTACCTGCGTCTCTTTTTTTCTGGCAGTGGGATTCCCCAACCGTCGGGTCAATTTATCAAGGTAAATTCAACCAGCGATGCCATCGAAGTTAGACTTAGGAATTGAGACCAAACTGTGGCGGCCACATGGCTTCGCTATGACTCGGGGCGACAAAATAGGCGATGTAACCTCTTTGTTGCTGAATCAAAGAAGATCGACGAGGCATCTGCTTCGTGACAGTCGTGGAATCCGTCCAGGGCCGAGACTTTCTTTGGGTTAATTGCGCGGCGAAGGATCAGGTGATTCCGCCAGAAGTTGACGCGATTCTGTGGATAACTCGTCGATATCAGCGCTTATGCATCTTCGCGTTGCGTTCCCGCCCAAGACAGGTTGTCGCTGAGCTGGGTCATGATGTTCAGGACCGTTTCAGCTGCATGCGGCGTGTCTTCGAATTGCATCAATGTCAGCAGGTCCGAGGCGTTCTCGAACTCACCCACGATCCATTCGGCCGAGGGGGTGATGCTTTGGCCGGGTTCAAGTTGTTCGGTGAAGTCGTCGACCAGTTCTTGGCAGCGCTGCAGCAGGTCTGTAACCTCTAGATCCGGGGTGTCGCGCAGGTCCGTAAGCAAGTCACGCAACGCAGCCTTCCAGTCGTCCAGCAGGGGGTTGTCCAGATCGAGCTCTTCGGGCTCCGGTTCGGAAGCAGCTGCCGCGTTCTCTGCTGCTGCGGCGGCCGCAGCAACAGCTGCCGCTGCTTCTTTCAGATCGGTTTCGGCGGGCTCTTCTGCGACACCCAGAGCTGCCAATGCGGGGGTCAGCTTCGTTTCAAGGTCGTTCTTGGCCGTCTCAAGATCCCGCGTTTTGCGAGTGGCTGCCAGACCCAGCACCTGCTGCGCCAGATCTTCTCCGCCACATTCGGACCACAGTTCGAAATCGGGTTCCGGCTCTTGCGCCATCGCCTGTACGGCGACGGGCGTACCGATGGGAACAACGGCCTGAAACATGCCGTCGCTGTCGCGTTCCAGATGGGGCATAAGTCGCGGCAAAGCTTCCTGCACCGCGGTCAGGTCTGTGTGGGTCACCGCAAGCAGGCTGTTTTCCTGAAGCTCTTTGGCGACATGTGACCACAGAAACCGCTCGGTTTCGCGCCAAGCGTTCGTGCCGTTGGTACACCAAATCGCGCAATCGACGAATTTCAGAAGTTCCAGTGTCTGCTTATAGCTTTCATCCAAAGCGCCTGATCCGGGAAGGTCGAACAGCACCAGCTCTTGCAGGGCTTCAGACGGCAACCCCACCGAAATAAAGTCGGGCGCGTACTCGGCCGCTTTTTCCAGATCGATCCCGGGAAAACTCTCAGAGGCCTTTTCCCACCAACCCACCGTGGTCTCGGGTTCGGGCGCGTATTGCACGATCACCAAGGGTAGCTTCAGGTGCTGCGGCCCCGTGGGCAGGATGTCGGTGCCGGCCAGCATATTGGCCAGACTGGACTTGCCCGCCCCAAACTCGCCCGCAAATCCGATGGTCACGGCGCTGGTCAACTGGTCGATGTGACCCCGTGCCAGCGTGCGCATGCCATCCAGCGGGGCCGAGCGTGGCGCAGCTTCGGTTTTAGAAAGAAACGCCTTCAGTTGACCAAGAACCGAATCTGTTTCTGGAAAGTTGATCACGTTACCGCCTCGAGTTGCTGTACAGGTTCGATACCCTCTTCGAACAACTCTTCCAACTCATTTGCAAGCCTCTTGGCGTTTTCCAATGCCGCATGTGCGTCCGGGCGAGAGGCAGGTTGGGTCTTGTCCAGCTCTTCGAAGCGGGTCGCCAGCACTGCCAGATGATGCTCGATCACCGTATTCAGACGTCCCGTCAGGTCGGATTGAAACTGGTTCACCAAGTCGGTTGCAATCGACTGAAACTCGCGTGTGATCATCTGTTCCGCGCGGGTCACGACGGATTGCTGCTTTAGCAGGCGTGCCAACCACGAGACGCGCAGTTCGACCGTGATGCCGCGGGTCAGAATGCTGGTGTCCGGGCGGTACCAACGCAGCGCGCTGGCATCCACATTCAGAGGGGTGTCCGTAGCGTCTGAGTCGCCTTCCGTAAGCGCAGCGTTGGACCGCATGTCCAAGGCAAACAGCTCGTTCAGCATTTTCTGGCGCTGGGCATGTGCCGCATCCAGCAGCCGGTCGCGCATCGCCTGCCGCAGGTCGCTAAAGTCCAGTTCAGTCGCGCTGCCGGTGGACAACAACGGCGACACGCCATCCTCGCCCTGTACCACGGTCGAGACCATGGACCGGACGATGTCATCAAGCTCTTGCCGCAGCGCGGCCATGTCATGCTGGACTCCACTGGCAAGGCTATCCTTGGTATTTATCACCATCTGGCTTAGCTGCGTGCGGATTTGGTCCTCGGTCTGGGCGAAATGGGCGTCCGCGGTATCGTCGTCGACGATCTTCAGGTGCACGCGGCGGCGCTCCAGCTCGCTATTGGCGAAGTTGCGCAGATGCTGCGCCGCGATGTGAATGCGTTCGCTGCGGGGGCCGATCGACATTTCGCGCATCACGTGGCTGCGCAGGTTAGGCAGGCCCGAGGCAATCATGGCGGCCAAGCGCAACGCGCTTTCGGCGGCGCCGTCCCGCTTGGTTTGTTTCAGTTGTTCAACGCCCTCAAGGAAACGCTGCATTTTCTGCGGATGGGCTTTCAGCCACGCCAAAATCTGGTCGTGGTCGATGCCGGTTAAGTCCCCGGTCAGCGCATAATGCGCCCACTGCGCGCTGCCCATGATCACCGTCATGCGGCTGCTGTCCAGCGCGCGCTCAAGCCCGGCATGCACGTCCGCGTGCACACTGGCGGCATCCTCGACGCCTCGGTTCAGCTCGTCCACCCGGTTCACGAAGACCACCATCTGCCCCAGCTCAAGCGCTTGCATTAGACGAAGCAGCTTCAGATCCGCTTGTGACAGCGCCTGATGTGCCGACAGAACCACGACGAAGAAGTCGGAATTGCGCAGATACTGGTGCGAGATCTCTTCCCGGATCAATAGCGGGTCATTGATGCCCGGCGTATCGGTCACGGTCAGGGGGAACGCGAAATGGCCCTGCTTGAAAAAGACCTCGGCCTTGCGGGTGAGGTCGCTGTAATAGGGGGCTTCGTCATCGCGCTGCGTCGGCTCATCCTCGGGATCGGCGCCGGCACTGACATAGCGCGCCAGATCGTCTTGCGTCAGGTCCTCAAGGTCATGGGATGTCCCCAGCAGCTCCTCATAGCGGGCACCAAGCCGCGCCTTCGCCCGACTTTTCATCGCTTCGATCTGCTCTTCGATGATCTGGCGCTTGTAGTTGTCTTCGCCATCTGGCAGCAGATCACGAATTTCGTCCCCTTCGGACAAAAGTGCCTGCCATTGGGCATTGTCAAAGAAATGGAAGATTCCGCCGTTGGTGCGTCCGGACGGATGCCCGAAATGCATATCGGTCACAACGGTGGTCCAAGGGTTTACATCCGAGGGCAAGAAGTTCGCTTGCCCGGTAAAGCCATTGATCAGGCGCGATTTTCCCGCCTTAATCTGGCCAACAAAGGCGACGCCGGGCTTCAACGATTTCAGGTCCGCCAGAATGCGCGCAATGAACGGCTTGGCTTCATCGCTAGCCGTTTGTGACATCTGTTCGGCGATCCGAAGCAGTTCCTGTCGGCGTCCCTCGTCCATTATTGTTTTCCAACTCGTTATTCAAAGCAAACTGCAGACCCAAATCCCAACGTGAGAAGCGGGCGTTTCATAGTATTCAGCTAAAATTCTCGTTCGAAGTCAATGATTTCCACAATTGTACGGCCGAACCCAACCTACGCGTGTGGTGGGCGGTCATAGTTGTCGCATCCGCGTCGCGACAGATGGTCAAACTGGGCATATCCTGATCCTGAGCGCGCAGGATAATCAGCTGTGGGCCCGCATCTTTTTCATCGTGGTCAGCGTCCCAGGCTGACAGGTCGTCCATCAGCTGCTGAACAGCGTCTAAATTCTGCGACAGAATACCGTCCGGACCGGCAACGGTAGAGTCTGTGTGACGGATCAGGATCCGCTGATCGCTGACCCGCGTTGCGCTTTGGTAAAACCGAGCGGCAATGCCATCGCCAAACTCGTCGTCGGCCGGTGTTTCTGTGGTCGGTTCTGAAGATGGTGCTGGCGCGGCGATCTTTGTGACAGGAATGTCGATGTCTGGTTCGACAGCTTCCGGACCCGAGGGTTCGGACGGCGCCGGAGGCGGGCTGGTGGGTTCAAGCGTATTCAGGGCTGCGTCAATCGCAGAAACCGGCAAACCCGTTGCGACAATGTCCGCACCCTCTTCGGTCGGAGCGCTGAGCATCCGTACCCCAGAACCAGAGCAAACCGTGTTCAGGATCTGGGCAATATTCAGGGCGGTGGCTTCAGGCGGGGTTGCCTGTACCCCGTCCATCAGGGCCTCAGTCATGGCGGCCACGCGGCCATTGTTGACTGCCAGTTTTATCGCGTCGTCCTGATCATTGCTGATCTGAACAATACGCGGCAAAAACGTTGTCCGCACGACCTCAAGCGCTGCTTTGCTGCGGGTCTCGGCCGTATCTTGGGTCAGTTGCACGCTTTGTTCACGCCGCGCCTTTGCGTCGTCCACAATGCGTTCAAGCCGGTCAAGGACATCTGATTGGATTACAGTCATTTCTGTCTACACCGCAGCCGAGATCAGTTTCATATTCGCCGCGGACTTGGCCAGAGCCAGCCCAACATTTGTGCTGTCATCCGAGACATAGCAAATCAGGTGATCCGGCTGATCTGGACGTCTGAGCAGCAGATACAGGCGCTTGCCCGAGCAGATTGCGATCTCGCCAAAGCCTGCGCCTTGGGTGCCGCCGCCGGACAAAAGCTGTTCGACAGCGTTCACGCCGCGGCCCAGGATCAGGTTGGCGATCGAGGTAGACATGGCCTCGAGCGCGGCAATGCTGTCGTCATCACGCCCCTGAACGCCCAGAAGGAACCCCGTTTGCATGTCGACATATCCGGCCGCAACGCAGTTCGGGACGGTTTGCATGCCCGCTGAAAGCGCATCGTCCAGGGACAATGTTACGTCAGCCAAAGTGTTGGTATGTATCATCTGTATTAAAGCACGTGCCAGACAGTATCGCTGTCAGATGCCGTGTCGCTGAGAGATTGCAAGGCGCCTTCGGACTGCTGCGCATGGTGTTCGCGGGCGCGGTCGTCGAAAAGCTTCAGGAAGGTTACGAATTCCTCGTGCAATGCAGCCGGGTCGTCAACATCGCCAAGGGTCGACAGGTGTTCGGCCCACGCTTCCGATGCGCTTAGCGGTTGAGTTTCCGGGATGCTGAAGACAGATTGGCTCGAGGCCAAGGCGATCGTCTCGGCGGTAAGCGCCTCGTCGGCATCTTCTGCCTGATCTTCATAGTCCTGCCCCCGGTCGGAAACCAGATCGGTGATCGACGCGATTAGCTGTTCGGAATCATCCTCTTCAATGTCCTGAGCGGGCTCTTCGGTCTCATCGATCGCCACATCGTCTTGGGCGTCAAGCGGTTCGGCCTCATCCCATTCAGTCGCGGTCTCGTCATCGAAGTCGTCTCGCTGTTCAGGAAGCGCATCTACCAGAGTCAAAGTTTCCGGCGTGTCGTCCTCGGTAACCGCATCCGTCTGTGCGGGCTCCTCGACATGGAAGACGGATTTCAGCTCGCGCATATCCTGTTCTTCATGCGCGTCTGCTTGCACCTTCGCGCGCAGCTTTTCGGCTTCGTCTGCATCAATGCGCTGCCGGGTCTCGGATGTGTCGCCGGCCTGAACACCGCGACGCGGGCGGGCAGGGCGAATGCGCACGACGTTGCCTGCATCGCCGAGTGCTGGCTCGGCATCATCTGCGACCGACATGACGGGCGGGCTCCAGATGCGGGTCGAGGTCTCCTCGCCCAAATGAAGCGCATCTGTGCTCATCTCTTCGCTGGAGCCGTCTTTCTGATAGCGTGCCAGCATCTCGGCGCGTGCGGCCATGATGTCGGCGGTGATGGTCAGGAAGTTGTCCACCAGCTTGCCGCCACCGCTTCCGGCCCACAGATGTGCATGCTCTTCGTGCTCACGCGCAATGATCGCATCGCGGGCCGAGATCATGATCGTGCGGCGGAACATCTCGCCCGTTTCACGGTTGATACGGCGCAGCACCTTGGCTTGATCGGTCTCGTTCAACGCATCGGCGCGCGTCACCAGCAGAAGCGAGTTCTGGCGCAGACGGTCGGGCAACGAGGCCCAGGTCGCGCGTTCGGTTTCGCGCCACGCCTGTGTCGAGTGGGTACACCACAACACGCCGTTGGCCTGCCCCACCGCGCGTCGCCAGACGTCTTCAGAGATCTTCGGGTCCGAGATGCCGGGCGTGTCGATCAGGTCCACAGCCTCAAGAATCTCGGCTTCCAGATAGACCCGCACGAAATGCGCGCCTTGAACGCCAACTTCGCCAATCTCGCTCAACTCGATCGGTTCGCGGCTGCCATCCAAGTTCTGCACATAGGACTGCTTGTTGCCCCACGAGAACCAGATGGGCGGCAATTGCGTCGCCGTGACCTGCGTGGGCAGGGTTTCCTTTTTCAGAAGGAAGTTCAAAAGCGTCGATTTGCCGGCGCTGAACTCGCCCATCAGGGCGAAGACCGGCTTACGGTGTGACCAGCGCTTCAGGCGCTTCCATTGTTCTGCTGTGACAATACGCTGGGGGATATGATCTTTCATTGTATCAGGCCGCCTCGGTGCCAAGATCCTTCAGGATGTCTCCCAAAAGTTCGTCTGGGGATTTCGCAGGCTGAAGGCCAGCCGCTTTCAAGGCTTCCTCGTCCATTTGCGCCTGAGCCGTCTGTGAAATTCCCAGAAGTGTTTCCTGCTGCTCTACCATGAACTCTGCCAGCGACGCGCGGGCGTTTTCCAACACAGCTGCGATCTGGTGTTCTTCAATGTCCTTGGTAATCGAGCTGGCTTCGGATGCCACAAGCCGGGTGTAATCCGCGGCGTACGAGGCCGCACCCCGACGACGCTGCCACCAGCGGCGCCACCATGTGCTTTGCAGATCCAGCGCGATGGTGCGTCCGATTGCAAGGGGGGGCGGGACGTTGGGCACGATCGGCGGTTCGATCGAGAACTCGCCAAGGTGCTGCCCCAGCATGTTGCGGTACACGGCCTCGACGTCATGTGCGGCCGAGGCATAGAGCGCGCCGACCTCTTTGCGCATGGCGCGGGCAAAGTTGAAATAGGCGGATTTCTGAAGCGCACGGAACCCGGCCGGGTCGTATTGCCACGTGCCGTCTTCGCCGTGCTGTTCAAGATGCTCAAGCAGCGATTCAGTAGCACGCTTGATGAAGTTTTCTTCGGTGCGAGCCAGACGCTGCATCACCTTGTCCCGCAGCGATGCGGTCAGGTCAGCCACGCGATTCTCGTATTCGGATGCGACGGTGCGGATGGCGTCTTCGGGCGTTTTGCCGTCCATATCATAGACCATCGTGCCCGTGTCGGTCAGCGTCTTGGCGACCGAGGTTGCACGGATCTGGCTGGCCATGTTGCGGGCGCGGTTACGCACCTTGTTGCACAGGCGCGCGCCTGCGCCCTCGGCGATGCGTTCGTTGATCGACAGAAGCAGATCCGGCAGACCGGACAGGGCCCAGATCTGTTCAAGCGTCACGCTGCCACTGTCAAACCCGGCGGCCGCATAAAGCTTGTTCAAGGACGATGCTGCGTGATCGGTCAGAACGTCAGAATCTCCGGTCAGGGCGGCTTCAGCCCAGAGCGCGCTGCCAAAGATCACGCCCGCATCGGCGTTGATGCTGCTTTGCTTCAGCATCTCGGTCACGCGGTCGCGGATTTCCGGAACTTCGCGGACCGGGTCGTGCAGCTCGTCGATACGGTTGATGAACAGGATGATCTGGCGGTTCTCAAACTGCGAGATCATGCGCATCAGCGCCAGATCCATCGTGGTCAAAGCCTGGCTGGCGGCCATCACAACCACGCAGACCTCGGACCCGCGCAGGCTGCGCAGGGTGATCTGCTCGCGGACCATGAACGTATCGTTCACACCCGGCGTGTCGCTCAGATTGATCGCCATCGGGTATTGCGGGATGTCCAAATACAGTTCGGCTGTTTTGGTCACATCGGCAAAGCGTCCGCTATCGGCGCTGATATCCGGGTCATCTTCGTCGCCCATGCAGACATAGCGCTGCACCAGATCGTCGTCGAAATAGTCATACGAGTGGCTTTGACCCATGATCAGGTCGAAATGCTTGCCCAACCGCTCTTCCGAGCGGGCCTTCATATCTTCAACCTGCTTCCGAATGTCGTCCATTTCGTCATCGGCACCAGCACGGTGGGCCAGTTCACCCAGACGTCCGCCACCGGCGGTCAGGTTCTGCCATTCATCGTGATCGAAGAAGGTAAACTTTGCTTTCGTGTCGCCCGGCGTCCGGGTGTTCACGTGCAGGGTCGTCGCGACCGAGGTCCACGGGTTGACGTCCGACGGCAGCAGCCCGGGGCGTCCTGCCATGATGTTCACAAGCGACGACTTGCCCGCCTTCACCTGACCCACAAAGGTCACGTTGGCGGTGAATTCGTCCATCCGCGATTTCAGTTTGGCCAGTCGGGCCGAACTGCGTGCGTCTGCGATCGCTGTGAGCTGGTCAATAGTCGCGTTCAACCCGCCAAACGCATCGTTCAGCGGGTCCAAAGCTTCATTGCCTGTTGCCAGGAGATGTATGTTTCGCGCCATGGCTTAACCCTCGGTACCGTTTAAGACGTTCCTCTGACCAGTTTCCGTTTGCAGTTGTCCGGCGGGCAGGGCCGACGGTGCGTCGATCAGCTCTACCAGATTGATGACATCAAGGATCAGCTGCATTTCTGGCAGATCCTGACGGACGGGCCCGTCCGGTATGTCCGCAAAGACTTGAATGGTCTGAAATCGCTCGCCGCCTTCGTATTTGGCGACCTGTTCGCCCTTCGGAAAGCCATCCGCTTTGTTGGCAGGAAGTGCCATCTTGGGATTGGCGAGCATATAATGGTCTCCGCGCTTGGTAACAAGCGAGACGCCAAATCCGACCTGAGGGTACTCTGCGCTGATATACTTCAACCTATCGCTGAGACCTTTGCGCATGACAAAGGCTGCGTTTGCCTGAATATCAACAACATTAGACGAAGCGTGCACTGTATGGTCCTCGGCGTTAGGTAGAGTGGGGTACCGGACAGACCTCGGGAAACAAGAGGTCGAGAACTCATAAATACACCTCAACGAGTGTGACCCAGAACGGGGCGTAATTGAGACACAATTGAGGGTTGTTTAAGTCCCAATTGGGGCGCAATTATGGCGAACGGAAAATGCTTTTGTTTCCACCGTTAAGGGATCGTGTGAAGGTGTGTGTAAGCGTTGAGAATTTTCAGTATTGGTGCTGCATGGGCCAATATTTTCAGGAAACATAAGCAATTAAGGCGTTTCTTGGTGCAGATTTCCCTTTCCGCACCGATTCGCGCGTAGCTGGTTTTGGGTCTTCGAGCGTAAGATCTCGTTATACGGTAATGCCACAGTGCGGCTTTGATGAAATCACCCATAAATATGAATGTTTATTTGCGCGCATTCTGTCCAAAAAAATGGTCTGAACATTGTGCAGAATCAGCTGCGACTGATGGCGTTCAACCGCGTGCGATTGGTTGTGCGCTCAATCAACCTTGCGATGAAAAAAATACGTCCATTTGATCTGCGACAAATTGCGCTTACGCGCAGTCAGCTAGTTAACAGGCGAATCCATCACTTGAGGCTCTCACATGACCAAATTGTATTCTGCACTGGCAGCGTTGCTTCTCTTCCCCGGTTTGGCGGGTGCAGAAGGCGATCCGGCCAAGGGCGAAAAAATGTACAATCGCTGCTCGGCGTGCCACGCCATCATCAGCCCGGAAGGCGAGGTGCTGGTCAAAGGTGGCATCACCGGGCCGAACCTGTATGGCGTTGTTGGCCGTTTGGCCGGGACGGAAGGCGATTATCGTAACGGAAGTGAACGGCTTCCGGTTGGGATGTTCACCGACGATATGATCCGTGCGGGCGAAGAGGGCTTGGTCTGGACCATCGAAAATCTGGTTGAATACACGCAAGACCCGATCGGGTTCATTCAGACATTCTTGAACGACCCCAAAGCGCGCCCGAACATGGGTGTGAAGCTGCGCAAGGGCGCCGAGGATATCGTCGCCTACGTCGCGACGTACTCGGACGCGCCAGCGGAATAATGTCCGGGCAGGGTGTCGCCCTGCCTACGGACCCCAAGAACAACAAAAGGCCCCGCGAGGGGCCTTTGTCATTGGTCGGGCTGAGAGGATTCGAACCTCCGACCCCCTGCTCCCGAAGCAGGTGCGCTACCAGGCTGCGCTACAGCCCGACCGTGGCGCGTGAATTATACCTCGTTGGGCTGATTTGCAAGCGCGTTTTCCACACGGAAAGTCCTTATCGCGGCTTCTTGTGAACTTATGTCGATTGGGCCAGACTGAAGTGAAACAAAAAGGGGTAAGCCCTTGCAGGTCTACTATGCCATTGGCGGTGTCGGAATGTTCCTGGTCGGGATGGAAATCCTGACCAACGCGCTGCGTGATGCTGCAGGATCGAATTTGCGCCGGATGCTGGCGCGCTTCACCACAACACCCCTGCGCGGCGTTCTGACCGGGGCTTTGGGTACAGCGGTTATCCAATCCTCTAGCGCCACAACCGTGCTGACCGTGGGCTTTGTAGGCGCCGGGCTTCTGACGATGGTGCAGGCGCTGGGGATTATCTATGGCGCCAATATCGGGACGACGGCGACGGGTTGGCTGGTGTCGCTGGTCGGGTTCAAACTGGATCTGGATATCGCCGCCATGGCGCTGCTTCTGCCCGCAAGCCTTCTGGACCTGCTGGGCAAAGGTATGTGGAAGCGGATCGGGCGCGGGCTTGCCGGGCTGTGTCTGCTGATCATCGGGCTTGAGATGATGCAGACGGGCCTTGGCGGCTTCAAGGATTCGGTCACCCCGGACATCCTACCCGGCAGCGGCATCGGAGGGCTGTTGTTCCTGGTCGGCATAGGGCTGGTCATGACCATCGTTATGCAATCGTCCAGCGCGGCAATGGCACTTGCGCTGGTGCTGCTTCAAGGCGGCGCGATCGAGCTGGTTCAGGCCGCGGCCCTTGTGATTGGCATGAACATCGGGACCACCTTCACGGCCATTCTGGCCTCGGTCGGGGGATCGTTGCCGATGCGGCAAACGGCGATTGCCAACCTGATCTTCAACTGCGTGACGGCTGGGTTCGCCTTCCCTTTGCTTCTGCTGTTCCTTCCGATGCTGAACGGTTTGGCGCAGAGCTTTGACAACCTCACCGCGCTTTTGGTGTTCCACACCGGGTTCAACTTGATCGGCGCGGCGGCGTTTTTGCCCATAACGCCCAAGTTCGCGGCGATGGTCGCCCGACTGGTGCCCGAGAAAGCGGAAGACAAGCTGATCTCGTTGGATCGTAGTCTATTGAAAGACACGGACGCGGCGCTGATTGCGGCGCAGGGTGCAAGTGAGAAGATCGCAAAGCGGTTGTTTGGCGCTTTGGGTCAGGCGATGAACACCCCTCCGGACTATCGCGGTATCTCGGCTCTGGCCCCATTTCAGGGCGCACTCGAGGAACTGTCCGAGTTTCTGTCGCATATCCATCAGGAACGGGACAGTCGCGTCGAAGAGGACACCTATTCCGCGCTGTTGCACCAGACAGACCACATGTCACGCCTGATCAACCGCGCCAGCAAGACCACCCATGTGAACGAGCTGCTAGACGACCACGTTCTGCGCCGCCCCACCTTGGCGCTTGGGGCCACGTTGCGGCGCTTTACCGAAGCCGATTTCGACCCGCGCGAGGCCGCACGCCTGACCCGTCTGCATGACATCGTCAAGCATCGTAAAAACAAGCACCGTCGCGGGCTTTTGCTGGGCGAACATGCGGGGATTTATGATCTGCAGGAGGTGTTTGCGCATACGGATGCGATGCGCTGGCTGGACAGAAGTCTGCACCATGCCGAACGTGTCGCCCATTATCAGGCCATCGCGCGGCGGGGATTCCCCTCGGCCCCGGAAAAGGCCGAAGGGAAAGAGATTTAGAGGCTGGCGTCCAGCGCGGCGATAACGGCATCGCCCATTTCGCTGGTCGAAACCGGGGTCTTGCCTTCTTCGTTCAGCAGGTCACCGGTGCGTACACCGTCGGCCAGAACCTTCTCAACCGCTGCTTCCAGACGGGTTGCTTCTTCACCCATGTCAAAGCTGTAACGCAGGGCCATCGCGAAGCTGAGGATACAGGCGCAGGGGTTGGCCTTGCCTTCGCCGGCAATGTCCGGGGCCGAGCCGTGGACGGGCTCGTACATGGCTTTCGGGCGACCGTTCTCCATCGGAGCGCCCAGCGAGGCCGAGGGCAGCATGCCCAGCGAGCCGGTCAGCATGGCAGCGCAATCCGACAGGATGTCGCCGAACAGGTTGTCGGTATAGATCACGTCAAACTGCTTGGGGGCGCGGACCAGCTGCATGGCGCCGTTGTCGGCATACATGTGGCTTAGCTCGACCTCGGGATAGTCTTTCGACACCTCGGTCACAACGTCGCGCCACAGGATACCCGATTCCATCACGTTGGCTTTTTCCATCGAGCACAGACGCTTGTCGCGCTTCATCGCCAGTTCGAAAGCCGCACGCGCGCCGCGTTCGATCTCGGCTTCGGTGTAACGCTGGGTGTTCACGCCCACGCGCTGACCGTCGACTTCGGAAATGCCGCGCGGCTCGCCGAAATACACGCCCGAGGTCAGCTCGCGCACGATCATGATGTCCAGACCCGACACGATGTTCTTTTTCAGGGACGAGAAGTCGGCCAGCGCGTCAAAGCACTGCGCGGGGCGCAGGTTGGCGAACAGGTCCATTTCCTTGCGCAGGCGCAGAAGGCCGCGCTCGGGCTTCACCGAGAAGTCCAGATCGTCGTACTGCGGACCACCTACGGCGCCCAGAAGAACAGCGTCGACTTCCTGTGCCTTCGCCATGGTTTCGTCGGCCAGCGGCACGCCGTGTTTGTCATAGGCGGCACCGCCCACCAGATCCTCGCTGACATCAAACGTCACGCCGCGTTTCGCGCCGATCCAGTCGATCACCTTGCGCACTTCGGCCATCACTTCCTGACCAATGCCGTCGCCGGGCAGAATAAGCAGAGAGGGGTTCGTCATGGGGGCATTCCTTGCACTGAATTCGTCGCAGACGGGCCTAGCCTGCCCGGCACGCAGGGTCAAGAAAACAACGGCTCAAAACGCAATATCGACCCAGACAAGCCGGTGACGGGACGCGGTTTCGACCGTTTGCGCAAACGGATTGTCGGGCAGGGGCCAGATGACGCCGCTGTCCATGATGCGCAGTCGGGCGTCGGGCAGGACATAGCTGACCCGCAGGTTGCCCGGTTTCTGGTCCGGCCAGTCGGCGGTATCCAGCGCCGGGTCGGCGCGATGGTCTGTGTCTGCGGCGGCTGCTCCCCCGGCGCTTTGCGGATGGAGGTCTTGGAGCTGCGGGTGCTGTAGAAGCGTTTCGATTGCGTCGTGCCGACCGTCCCCATCCAGCGGGTCCAGATTGGCATTTCCGGCAATCACCACGGGGGCGTCGGGGGGCGGGAAGGGTAGAACGCCGTCCAGATACTTGGCCCAGAAGGTGACCTCGTCATGGTTTCGGCGGCCATTGCGATCTTCAGGGCCATCGAACACCGGCGTGTTGGCGTGGAAGGTGAGCAGGTGGAACGGGCGCGCGTTTTCGGGCCGCATCTCGACATCCCAATGCGCCACGCTGCTCAGGCGCTGGACCGTCAGCGCCGCGGGTGTGGGGAAGGGTGCCTCGTCCGGGCCGGGCAGAAGTGCGCCGGGAAGGTCTTTCCACAGAAGGTCCGAGAAATCGCGCACATCCCCAATCGGCACGCGTGACAGCACTGCCATCCCGCCTTCGCCGGTGTAGCGGCCATAGCTTTGCATGTCTTCGGGTTCGGCCAGCCGCCCGTCGCCATCCAGATCAAACCCGGTTTCGATCCCGGTATTGGGCGCGGCGGCGAAACTGTGCGGCAACTGATGGTCCACGGATTTCAATACGTCCTGAAACGCGGCAAGCGCGTGGCCTTGTAAATCGTAGTCAAACCCCTGAAGCACCAGGACGTCCGGCTTGGCATGGGCAATCACCTGCGCCAATGCCACGATCTGCGGATCGTCTTTCAGGATGTCCCGCAAGAGCAGACCCGGCCCCTTTTTGCGAATGTCGGCGTGATAGGTCGCGATGCGCAACACCTCGGCCAGAGCAGTGCAGGGAACAAGCGCCAGCCACAACGCCAGAAGGGATCGTTTCATGCGGTGACAGGCTGTCCGTTGCGGGCCGGAGACCCGTTCTTTTCGCGCACCGCGCTGATCATGATGGCAACACGCTGCATCGCGATTCCGCGCATGAACAGGCTGGCGGGCAGGAAGGCCCACGCGGCAACGGTCCAAATGATCGTCTGGGTTTCGATCGTCTCGAACGTGTCAAACAGGGCTGCGGTTTCGACGACGATCATCGGGGTTAGGAACGGCAGCAAGAACCCAAGCGCAATGTTCCAGCGCGCGTCCCGCTTCAGACGGCGCACGATGTCGCCGCTGCGGGTCGGGCTGAACGTAGGCAGATTGACCCACAGGTTGAAGGTCTCTTGCCGGAAAAAGGGCCAGTTGGTCAGGCGCAGCGCGATCAGGAAAACCGCGACCGACAGAAGCGAGATCAGATAGCTCATCCCGGCAAAGGCGCGCAGTTGGACCAAATCCTTGAACGGGGCGTCTGCAGGCAGGATCGAGACCACCGCATGCACAGGGCTATAGGGGAAATCAATCGCCTGTCCGATCAGAATGCCAATCGAGGTCAGAAACTCGACCGCGATCGACGGGTCGGTTTGCGAGCGGGCAATGATCGACAGGCAGAGGATCGAGGCAAACAGCGACAGGAACCGGATACGGTTAAAGGGTGGGGCGTTCCGAAACTCGACAATGCTGGGATAGGTTGTTGCATATTCGAATGTTGTCAGTGCGGCGGCGGCAAGCGCCAGAATAGCCACGACTTGCCCACCCTCGGTGCTAACTCCTGGAACCAGGACCGAAGGTGTTGCGACCAACATCACCATAAGACCAGCGCGCAAGATGGCGCCGAACAATCGTCTAACCATGCCTCTTCCTCCGCTATACGGACGGTGCGGTTCGTGCCGCATCCTTGTTCCGCTGCTTGTCCCCTCGCCAGGGTCAAACCAGGGTGGTTTCATTCAGATTGCGCGGGAAATGCAGGGGGCCGCAAGGCCTTGCGAACAATCCGAAGGAGATTTGCCCCAAAAACGCCACAAATGATGCCGGAATGCACCAAACAGGCATATAAAAAGGGGCAATCCATTGGATCGCCCCTTACTTCTAGTTGTTTTTGAGCGGTCAGACCCAGGGACGGGCCGCCGATGCCTTGGCTTCGAAAGCGTCGATCGAGGCTTTCTTTTCCATGGTCAGACCGATGTCATCGAGACCTTCCAGCAGGCAGTGCTTCTTGAACGCATCGACTTCGAAAGCAATAGTTTCACCGTCCGACGTGGTGATTTCCTGCGCTTCCAGATCCACGGTCATACGGGCGTTGGCGCCTTTTTCCGCGTCGGCCATCAGCACATCAACTTGTTCCTGCGGCAGGACGATCGGCAGAATGCCGTTCTTGAAGCAGTTGTTAAAGAAGATGTCCGCGAAGCTGGTCGACACGACGCATTTGATGCCAAAATCTGCAATCGCCCACGGGGCGTGTTCACGCGACGAGCCACAGCCGAAGTTGTCACCGGCGATCAGGATCTGGGTGTCGCGGTATTGCGGCTTGTTCAGCACGAAATCTTCGATTTCGGTGCCGTCGCGGTTATAGCGCATCTCGTCAAACAGGTTCTTGCCAAAGCCCGTGCGGGCGATCGACTTCAGGAACACTTTCGGGATGATCATATCCGTGTCGATGTTCACCAGCGGCATAGGGGCCGCGATACCTTGGAGTTTTTCAAACTTTTCCATATTGCGGTCCTCTTAGATCAGTTCACGAACGTCGGTCAGCTTACCGGTCAGGGCAGCTGCGGCGGCCATGGCGGGCGACACCAGGTGGGTGCGGCCTTTATAGCCCTGACGACCTTCGAAGTTGCGGTTCGAAGTCGAGGCGCAGCGCTCGTTCTCGGACAGCTGGTCGGGGTTCATCGCCAGACACATGGAACAACCCGCCAGACGCCATTCAAAACCGGCCTCTTCAAAGATCTCGGCCAGGCCTTCTTCTTCCGCCTGAGCGCGGACCAGACCCGAACCGGGGACGATCATGGCGCGCATGCCGTCCTTGATCTTCTTGCCCTTCACGATCTCGGCCACAGCGCGCATGTCTTCGATACGGCCGTTGGTGCAGGACCCGATGAATACGGTGTCGATCTCGATATCCGAGAGCTTCTGGCCGGGGGTCAGGCCCATGTACTCGATCGAGCGGCGGGCCGCTTCGACCTTGCCGCCTTCGAAATCCTCGGGGCTGGGGACCACACCGGAAATCGGCAGAACGTCCTCGGGCGAGGTGCCCCAGGTTACAACCGGCTCGATCTCTTCGCCTTTCAGCGTGACAACCTTGTCGAAATGCGCGCCTTCGTCGGTGAACAGCGTTTTCCAGTACTCCAAAGCCTGCTCGAACTGGCCACCTTTCGGGGCGTGCGGGCGGCCTTTGACGTATTCAAAGGTGGTTTCGTCCGGGGCAATCAGGCCAGCGCGGGCGCCGCCTTCGATGGCCATGTTACAGACGGTCATACGGCCTTCCATCGACAGATCACGGATCGCTTCACCGCAGTATTCGATGACATAGCCGGTGCCGCCGCCGGTGCCGGTCTCGCCGATCACGGCCAGCGTGATGTCCTTGGCGGTCACGCCCGGCTTCAGCTTGCCGGTGATCTCGACCTTCATGTTCTTGGACTTCTTCTGGATCAGCGTTTGCGTCGCCAGAACGTGCTCAACTTCCGAGGTGCCGATGCCGTGGGCCAGCGCGCCGAACGCACCGTGGGTCGCGGTGTGGCTGTCGCCGCACACAACGGTCATGCCGGGCAGGGTCCAGCCCTGTTCCGGGCCAACGATGTGCACGATGCCCTGACGGACGTCGGATACCGGATAGTAGTGTACGCCGAATTCCTTGGCGTTCTTGTCCAGTGCAGCCACCTGAATGCGGCTTTCCTCGGTCATCTGCGACGGGTCTTCACGGCCCGCGGTGGTCGGAACGTTGTGGTCCGGCACGGCGATGGTTTTGTCCGGTGCGTGTACCTTGCGGCCGGTCATGCGCAGGCCTTCGAACGCCTGCGGGCTGGTGACTTCGTGCACCAGGTGGCGGTCGATATACAGCAGGCAGGTGCCGTCTTCAGCTTCGTGGGCTACGTGGGCATCCCAGATTTTATCATAGAGTGTCTTCGGGGCGGTCATGTCGCTCTCCGTGGATGGTCAAAGGTGTGAAATGTGACAGGGATCATCGGCCCGAATACAGGCGATGAGCAGCCACCCGTGCGGGTGGCAGCAACTTATAGTCGGGCGAGCACAGCGTTCTGGGCGCCGAAGAAGCGCCACGGCAAGAACGCGTGGTCATCCATGTCAAAAATCCGAGTCATGCTGGTCAGATAACCGTTCCCGTCCTTCAGGGCAAGGGCAGAGGCTCTGGACCTTCCGCATTGGACCATGCCATGCTGCCAAAAAAGGAGGGGGAATGGAGCAGGATCCCGCAGCAGAAGTCAAACCGGAGGTGCCCGCAGAACCGGCGGGTCCGTCCTTGACCGAACAGCTTTGGTCGCTGTGGGAGGACGGTGGCGACTTTGTGATCAGCCTTGGCCAGACATGGCGCCTGTATCAGGTTCTGATCATGCTGGGGTTGGCGGCGACCGCGTATATCCTTTCCCGGCTTTTGATTCCCAAGGTCGAAACGTGGCTGCGCACCCGTGAGGGGTGGTCCAAACGCAAGTTGCGCTTTGCCATCCACCTGCGCAATCGCATCGCGATGATGGCTTATATCGTGCTGTCATGGGGCACCGTGTCCGTGATGCGCGAGGCCACATGGCCGTCCCGCAGCTATTTGATTGCGCTCGTAGCCACGATAGTCACGGCGTGGCTGCTGGTCGGCCTTGCCGCATTTGCCATTGAGAACCGCCCACTGCGCCGCACGGCCATGTGGGGGATGTGGATCTACGTGACGCTGTATTTCCTTGGCATCACCGAGGAAACCGCCAGCGTTCTGGATAACCTCGCGCTCGAGGTCGGGGATTTCCGCATCTCGATTTGGACCACTCTGCGTGTGGCGGTCATTCTTGGCATCCTGTTTGCGTTGGCGCGGGTGCTCAGTCGCGGGTCTGCCGCGCGCATTCAGGAAAATGACGACATCTCGCCCTCGATGAAGGTGCTGGCGGTCAAGTTCCTGCAGATGGGGCTTTACGGTGCCGCGTTCTTTATCGCGCTGAAAGCGGTGGGAGTGGACCTGACCGGGCTTGCCTTCCTGTCTGGTGCCATCGGTCTGGGTCTTGGCTTCGGTTTGCAAAAGGTCGTGTCGAATCTTGTGTCCGGGGTGATCATCCTTCTGGACAAGTCGATCAAGCCCGGCGACGTGATCAGTCTTGGCGATACGTTCGGCTGGATTGAACAGCTGGGTGCGCGCTATGTGTCCGTGGTCACACGCGATGGGCGAGAGTATCTGATCCCGAACGAAGACCTGATCACCGGGCAGGTGGTGAACTGGTCCCACACCAATGCTTTTGTGCGCTTGGACATTTTCTTTGGCACTGCCTATGGCGACGATCCCCATCAAGTCCGCAAAATCGCGATCGATGCCGCCCGCAGCGTGGATCGCGTGCTCAGCTTCCGGCCTCCGGTCTGTCATATCGTCGGCTTCGGGGACAGCTCGGTCGATTACATCCTGCGGTTCTGGATCGACGATCCGTCCGGCGGGCTGACCAATATTCGCGGCAATGTCTATCTGGCGCTTTGGGATGCGTTCCAGGAACATGGCATCTCGATCCCATTCCCGCAGCGCGAGGTGCGGATGCTGGAAGATTTAGGCCCCAAAATCGACCCGTGACCTGTTTACACACCCTTCACGCTTGCTTGAAACACTGTGGATTGAGCTTATCTGTTCGCGGTGATACGATTCTCACATGCCCAGCACCGGGGCGGAACGGTGTGTAATGTTAGGAGGACAATGTCCTGTCTTTGCAAACAGAGGCTGCATCAGGCGCAGCCGCAGGGGATCCCGAAATGACGGCTAACCCCGGAAATACCGCCAGCGAGCAGATGCTGGCCCTTGTCCTGAAGTCCCTTGAAGATGACAAAGCCGAAGACGTTGTGGTGATCAACCTCAGCGGCAAATCGCAGATGGCCGACAACATGGTCGTTTGCTCTGGCCGTTCGACACGTCAGGTGGGTGCCATTTCTGAAAAGCTGGCTGATAAGCTGAAGCAGGAAATGGGCGTCTTCTCGAAGGTCGAAGGAAAGGGTCAGGGCGACTGGGTGCTGATCGATGGGGGCGATGTGATCGTCCACGTGTTCCGCCCGGAAGTGCGCGAGTTCTATCAGCTTGAAAAGATGTGGATGGAACCCGGCGCAGCAGACGCCAAAAACTGATCTGGGGGCGATAAGATGCGTGTGCATGTCTGCGCGGTCGGACGGCTGCGCAAATCGCCCGAACTTGAGCTGATCAACGACTACGCCACCCGGTTCGACCGGACCGGGCGGGCGCTGGGCCTTGGTCCGCTCTCTCTGCATGAAGTCGAAGACAAGAAGGGCGGCGGCATGTCTGCCGAGGCGCCCTTGTTGGAACGTGCCATTCCCAAAGGTGCGCTGATCTGCACGATGGATGAGCGCGGCAAGGTCATGTCCTCGCCTGATTTTGCCAACCTACTTGGCCGCTGGCGCGATGCGGGGCGCGGAGACGTCGCCTTTGTTATCGGCGGTGCGGACGGCATCGACCCGTCGCTGCGCGCCAAGGCCGACGCCAGCCTGTCCTTCGGCAAAATGGTCTGGCCCCACATGCTGGTCCGCGTGATGCTGTCCGAACAGCTCTATCGTGCGGCGAGCATTTTGGCAGGCAGCCCGTATCACAGGGTCTAGAGGCGATTTCCCGTCCGGTCGGCAGACCGGACTGCGCCGACCCGCCCCCATGGGGCGGCGCAAATGCGCCACCCCGCGGGTCTATGCAGCCCTATGTGAATTTCCTCTACCGTCGCCCCAATCACCTTCCAGTGATCCCGCACCCGCGCCCTTGAACCTTCGCGCATGACCCCGCACCTTCCCCACAAAGAAGGACCGCGCCCATGCCCCGTTTGCCTGAAAGACCCGACCACGATTTTGACGCCCAAACCCGCGCCGCCTTTGACCGGATGGCCGCCTATGGCGCGTTCGAAAACTGGTCACGAATTGCCGCCCATCACCCGCCGGTTCTGGATCAGGTGGGCGCCATGTTGAGCGCGCTGCGCGATGGCTCGACCTTGCCCACGCGCCTGTCCGAACTGGCGATGGTCACCGTGTCCAAGATCAATGCCTGCGACTATTGCACCACGAACCACGGCCCCAAGCTGCAAGTTACGGGCCTGAGCGCCGAGGGGATCGACCGTCTGCCCGACGTCGAAAACCACCCTGAGCTGACCGAGCTTGAACGCGATGTGGTCCGCTACGCCGAAGCCGTCACCACCCGCGCCGGAAAGATGAGGGACGCCGAGGTCGACGCCCTTTGCGCCAATCTGTCTGAGGCCCAGATTGTCGAGCTGACATGGCGCATCGCCCTGACCGGCGCGTTCAATCGCTTCAATGATGCGCTGCAGATCGTGCCCGAGTAGCGTGGGGGCGCCTCAACCGTTGCACACGCCCCCCTGACCCCATAGATAGAAGGCGAGCAGACAGAGGACTCCGCCATGACCACCCCGAAACCCGTTGTTTTGTGCATTCTGGATGGATGGGGCCTGCGCGAGGAGACCGCGTTCAACGCGCCCGCGCTGGCGAAGACGCCGAACTTTGATCGGCTTATGGCCACCTGTCCCAACAATACCCTGATCACCCACGGCCCCGATGTTGGCCTGCCCACCGGCCAAATGGGCAACTCCGAGGTCGGCCACACCAATATCGGTGCGGGCCGGGTGGTGGCGATGGATCTGGGGCAGATTGATCTGGCGATCGAGGATGGCAGCTTCTTCAAAAACGACGCCCTTCAAGAGTTCGCCGCGAAGGTCAAAGCCGCTGGCGGCACCGCCCACATCGCGGGCCTTGTCAGCCCCGGCGGCGTGCACAGCCACCAGAACCACCTTGTGGCCGCGGCGAAGGCGCTGACCGATGCGGGCCTCACGGTCGCCATCCACGCCATCACCGATGGGCGCGATGTGGCCCCGCAATCCGCCCGCCAACAGCTTGCCGCCTTCCAGTCCGATTTGCCTGAAGGCGCGCGAATCGTGACTCTGTCTGGCCGCTATTTCGCGATGGACCGCGACAACCGGTGGGAGCGTGTCTCGCTGGCGTACGAGGCGATCATGCACGGCACCGGGAACATCTTCAGCTCGGTCGATGCAGCGATTGCATCTGCGTATAACAACGAAACCACGGATGAATTCATCCGCCCGGTGATCATTGATGAACATGCTGGCCTGCAAGAAGGTGACGGGTTGTTCTTCATCAACTTCCGCGCAGACCGCGCCCGCGAGATCCTGCGCGCCATTGGCGAGCCGGACTTTGACGAATTTGCCGTAGGTACCCGCCCGATCCTGTCGGCACTTTTGGGCATGGTCGAGTATTCGGACGCGCACAACGCCTATATGACCACCTGTTTCCCGAAGCGCGAAATCGTGAACACGCTGGCGGAATGGGTTGCGAAGCACGGCAAGACCCAGTTTCACACAGCCGAGACCGAGAAATATCCGCATGTCACCTTTTTCCTGAACGGCGGCAAGGAAGACCCGGTCGAGGGCGAGACCCGCTATATGGCGGCGTCGCCCAAGGTCGCGACATATGACCTGCAGCCCGAGATGTCGGCCCCCGATGTGACCGAACATTTCGTGCAAGCGATCCATGACGGGTTTGACCTGATCGTCACCAACTTCGCCAACCCCGACATGGTGGGCCATACCGGAGACCTCGACGCGGCGATTGCAGCCTGTGAGGCGGTGGACGATGGTCTGGGCAAGGTGATCGCAGCTTTGGAAGAGGTCGGCGGCGCGATGATCGTTACCGCGGATCACGGCAATTGTGAAACCATGTGGGATGACGCCACAAATGGCCCCCACACCGCGCATACGACCAACCTTGTGCCGGTGGTTCTGATGGGCGGACCGGACGGGATCTCTCTGGCGCATGGGCGTCTGGCGGATCTGGCCCCAACGGTGCTGCAGCTGATGGGCCTTGAGAAACCCGCCGAGATGACCGGCGAAAGCCTGATCCGTTCGTGATCCTGCGCCGCGCCCTCCAGCCCCTTTTGGCGAGCCTTGCCCTTGCGGTGTGCGCTGGGCCTTTGTCGGCGCAAACCGACCCGACCCAGACCGCCCGCGCGGCGATGGAGCAGCTTGAGGCCGCAACCCTTGCCCTGCAAGAGGCGCAGAAATCGGGGGACCGCATCGCGGCCCTGACCCAGACCGTTCAAGCCTACGAGGAAGCTCTGTCCGCGCTGCGTGACGGATTGCGCCGGATCAATCTGCGCGAAGCTGCCTTGCAGGCGGCGTTCGAGGCTGAGCGCGACCGTCTGGGCCAGCTTCTGGGCGTGTTGCAAGCCATAGGGAAAGCGCCCGAGCCCGCGCTTTTGGTGCACCCGTCTGGCCCCCTTGGCACCGCGCGGTCCGGCATGATCCTGTCCGAGGTGACGCCCGCCCTGCAAGCGCAGGCCGAGGATTTGCGCGCCCGGCTGGAAGAACAACGCACCCTGCGCGCGCTGCAGGAAAACGCCGTCGAGACGCTGCAAACGGGACTGACTGGCGTGCAGGAAGCGCGGTTTGAACTGAGCCTTGCGCTTGCCCGCAGGACCGAACTGCCCCGCCGCTTCGTCGCGGACGAGGCACGGATGAAGACTCTTGTGGAAAGCGCCGATACACTGGCCAGCTTTGCCGAAGGTCTGATGTCAGACCCAAAAGCCACTGCCAGCGCCACCGCACTGCCCGATTTCGCATCCGTGCGCGGGCGGTTGGCGATGCCGGTTCTGGGCCGCGTGCTGCGCGGCTATGGCGAGCGTGACGCGGCAGGCATTCAGCGCCCCGGCCTGATTGTCGCGACGCGTCCCTTGTCCATCGTCACAACCCCGTGGCCCGCCACGATCCGCTACCTTGGCCCGCTGCTGGACTATGGCAACGTTGCCATTTTGGAACCCGGTGACGGCTATTTGCTGGTGCTGGCCGGGCTGGGGCAGCTCTACGGAGACGTTGGCGAAGTGCTGGCCCAAGGTGCGCCTGTCGGGCTGATGGGCGGGGCCGACCCGACCGTGAACTCCGGCGATGATCAAGCGTTTTTGATCGCTTCTGAGGAAGGAACTGGCGCAGAACGCTCGGAAACGCTTTATATAGAGCTAAGAAAAGACGGAAAGCCCGTGGATCCCACGACTTGGTTCGCGGCAGGCAAGGATTGATGGAATGAAGAAACTCGTAATGGCCGCGCTGGGCGGAACCTTGGCAGGCGCCATTCTGACCACACAGGTTGCCGGCCCCCTAGTCGCGCAAGACGCCAGCGAAAACGCAACGGTGTACGAGCAGCTTGACCTGTTTGGCGATATTTTCGAACGCATCCGCGCGCAATACGTGGAAGAGGTCGAGCCCGGCGATCTGATCGAAGCCGCCATCGACGGCATGCTGTCCTCGCTTGATCCGCATTCCAGCTATCTGTCGCCCAAGGATGCCGAGGATATGCGCGTGCAGACCCGTGGGTCGTTCGGTGGGCTGGGCATCGAAGTGACGCAGGAAGAGGGCTTCGTACGTGTCGTGTCGCCGATGGATGGCACGCCTGCCGATGACGCGGGTATGGCGACCGGCGACTATATCACCCATGTGGATGGCGAAAGCCTGCTGGGCCTGACGCTGGACGAGGCGGTGAACAAGCTGCGCGGACCGGTCGGGTCCGAGATCATCATCACCGTGGTGCGCGAAGGTGTGGACGAGCCCTTTGACGTCTCGATCATCCGCGACACGATCAAGCTGACCGCCGCCACCGCGCGCACCGTCGGCAATACGGTTGTGCTGCGCGTCACCACCTTCAACGATCAGACCTATCCCAACATGGCAGACGGTCTGGCCCGCGAGGTCGAAGCGCTGGGCGGGTTTGAAAATGTCGACGGCGTCGTGCTGGATCTGCGCAACAACCCTGGCGGTCTGCTGACCCAAGCCATCGCCGTGTCTGATGCCTTCCTGAACAGCGGCGAGATCGTGTCGACCCGTGGCCGCAACCCGGAAGAAAGCGAGCGTGTGAATGCTCAGAACGGCGATTTGGCCGAAGGCAAACCCATCGTGGTGCTGATCAACGGCGGCTCGGCCTCGGCGTCCGAGATTGTGGCAGGCGCTCTTCAGGATCACCGTCGCGCCATCGTCGTGGGCACGAAAAGCTTCGGCAAAGGTTCGGTTCAGACGGTGATGCCGGTGGCGTCCGAAGGGGCGATGCGCCTGACCACCGCGCGCTACTACACGCCGTCGGGCCGCTCGATCCAAGCGCTGGGCGTGTCGCCCGACATCGTCGTAGAACAGCCGCCGCGTCAGCCGGAAAGCGAAGACGGAGACGAGGATAACGGCCGTCAGCGCAGCGAAGCCGACCTGCGCGGCAGCCTGAACAATGACAGCCTGTCCGACGATGAACGTCGCAAGATCGAGGAAGAACGCGAAGCCGCCGAAGAGGCCGCCAAGCTGCGTGACGATGACTTCCAACTGTCCTACGCCGTCGATCTGATCAAGGGCCTGGCGACGATCAAGACGGACGATTGATCGCTGTCGCATGAACATCAAGGGCCGCCCTCTCGGGTGGCCCTTTTCCTTTGGCGTCCCTCTCGTTAGGGTCGCAAAAAAAACGAGGCCCAGATGACCCCCGAAGAGATCTTAAAACTTCCCTACCGCCCCTGCGTGGGCATCATGATTCTGAACATGGACGGCAAGGCCTTCGTCGGCCAGCGTCTGGACGCGCCCAAGCTGGGCACGCAGACCGCGTGGCAGATGCCTCAGGGTGGGGTGGATGATGGCGAAGACCCGCGCGACGCCGCTTTGCGCGAACTGTGGGAGGAAACCGGCATCACCGCAGACCTTGTGACGATCGAGGCCGAGCTGCCCGATTGGCTGCCCTATGACCTGCCCCATGACATCGTGCCCAAGATCTGGAAGGGGCGCTATCGCGGCCAGAAACAGCGTTGGTTCCTTCTGCGCTTCCACGGTGACGACGCGCAAGTGAACATCGAAACTGACCACCCTGAATTCAGCCGTTGGCAATGGATGGCCGCAAACGAGGTCGTCGATAATATCGTTCCCTTCAAACGCGAAATCTATGCCAAGGTAATGGAAGGATTTCGGGAGTATTTGTGATGCGTGCTTTGTTACTGGCGATTGTGATGGCGGTGCCTACTGCGGCCTCGGCCCTGTCGTGTCGGCCCTACAACGCCATCGCCGCGTTTAACGATGCAGCAGATTCGGATGACGCCTACGTCGTCGCCCACGGCACGCTGCGCTTCGATGAAAGCAAGCTGCCCAAGGTGGATTGGGACCATCAGGAAGACGTCAAGCCGGACAACTTCCTGACCGGGCGTATCGACGGCCAATCCCTGACGCGCGCCGGGTTTACCGCGCAATTCGTGCGCGATATCGACATCAACGTAATGTGTGCTGGCCCGTGGTGCGCGGGGCTGAGTAACGGGGAAGATTATCTGGTCTATCTAAAGAAGGTGGGCGACAGCTATCTGCTGGAAACCAACCCGTGTGGAGGGATGGCCTTCCAAGACCCGGACGCAGGCACCCTGTCCAAAGTCACGGCCTGCTTGCAGGGCAAACGCTGCGACCCAGATTTGCCTCGGCGCTAGACCGCCCGCGCTTTCACCCTTCGCAAACGCGCGAAACCCTCTATAAGGGCGGCAAATCCATGCTGCCCGGAGTCCCTCATGTCTTTTGATCGTTCCATCAAGATCGCGCCGTCGATCCTTTCTGCTGATTTCGCCAATTTTGGCCAGGAAATCCAAGCCATCGAAGCGCAAGGTGCCGACTGGGTACACGTGGATGTGATGGACGGCCATTTCGTACCGAACCTGACATTCGGCCCGCCCGCCGTGAAAGCCTTCCGTCCGCATGTGAAAACCTTCATGGACGTGCACCTGATGATTGCCCCCGTCGATCCCTATATTCAGGCCTATGCCGATGCCGGCGCCGACATGATCGTCGCCCATTACGAGGCCGGCCCCCACCCGCACCGCACCTTGCAAGCCATCAAGGCCACCGGTGCGAAAGCAGGCATCAGCCTGAACCCGGGCACGCCTGCCTCGGTGATCGAACACCTTCTGCCGCTCTGCGATATGGTGCTGGTGATGAGCGTGAACCCCGGTTTTGGTGGTCAGAAGTTCATCCCGTCCTCGGTCGAGAAAGTGCGTCAAGTGCGCGAGATGATCGGCGATCGCGACATCCACATCCAAGTGGACGGCGGCGTTGACCCGACCACCATCGGCCCGCTGGTCGAAGCCGGCGCCGACTGCTTCGTCGCAGGCTCGGCGGTCTTCAAAGGCGGCTCGGTCGACACGCCCGAGGTCTATGGCGACAACATCCGCGCGCTGCGCGACGCCGCTGCCGCCGTGCAAGGCTGACCTCTTTTTCTTGTCGAAAATATCCCCGCCGGAGGCTTAAAACCCCCCGGCGGGGCGCGTTCTCTTTTTGCTAGAACAACACATGCGAATGTGACAATCTATCCGGAACTGATTTCCGGAGGATCCCATGTTTCGCATCACCACCGCCATCCTGACCTGCCTCGCCCTGCCTGCGCTTGCGGATGAAAACATCGCCGACCAGTACCCGGACTCGGCCCTCTATGAAAAGCCGGTCGAGGTCATCCCGGACGTCTGGTCCGCCATCGGTGCAACCGCGCCGCCCACCTATGAAAACGTGGGCCATAACAACAACTTGTCGTTCATCGTGACGGGCGACGGGGTAATCGTGGTGAACGCGGGTGCGAACTATAAACTGGCCGAGGCGCTGCATTCTGAAATCAAGGCCATCACCGACCAGCCCGTGAAGCTCGTGATCAACGAGAACGGTCAGGGTCACGCGATGCTGGGCAACAACTATTGGATTAATCAGGGCGTCGAGGTTCTGGCCCATGTGGATGCCGCCCATGAGTTCGAGGAATACGCCGGTCAGCTTTTCGAAGGTATGAAGCGCTATGCGCAGGAAAACTGGGAAGGCACCGAGCCGATGGGCCCGACCCGCACGTTTGAGGACAAAGAGGTCATCACGATGGGCGATAAAACCATCGAGGTGCTCTATTCCGGCCCCGCCCACAGCCCCGGCGACATTCAGGTCTGGCTGCCCGAAGACAGCCTGATGATCGCCGGCGACATGGCCTTTCACAATCGTATCCCGCCGATTTTCGAAGACACCTGCACCAGCTGCTGGATCGAAACATGGGAGACCGTCTTTGCCCCTATCGGCGCGACCTATGTGATCCCGGGCCACGGTTACCCGACCAATATGGCGCAAGTGGAAGAGCACACGATCGGGTACCTCAAGCACCTGCGCGGCGAGATTGGCAAGCTTCTGGAAGATGGCGGTACGCTGGACGAAGCTTACTACGTCGACCAGTCCCCCTTCGCCCATCACGATACGTTCGGGGAACTGGCCACGAAGAATGCGGGTCAGGTCTTTGCCGAGATGGAGTTTGAATAGGCGCGGCTAGAAAGGGGCTCTGCCCCTCGCGCTGCGCGCTCACCCCGGGATATTTCTGACAAGAAAAAGCGTAGGGGTCAGGCGGAGGGGGCGAGTCCGTTCAGCAAGGCGAGTGTTGCGAACCCATCCGGGATCAAACCTATGTCATTCTGATAGGCCCGTAGGGCCATGCGCGTGTTCGGGCCGGTGAACCCGTCGGCCCCTTGCGTGTCATACCCGGCAGCGGTCAGGCGCAATTGGAGCTGGGCCATCTGACCGCGGGTCAGGGGCGGCAGGCCCTCGGGGCAAGGGGTGATCTTGGCGCGCGAGCCGGCCAGCCGATCCGACAGATACCCAACTGCGATGCCGTAAGCCTCGGCCCGGTTATATGTCAGGATCACATGGAAGTTGTGATTGACCACGAATGCCGGACCGGTGGCGCCAGAGGGGCACAGCACGGATGCATCGCCATAATCCGGCAGGGCCGTTCCCTCCATCGTGCGCACGCCCATCCCGTTCAGATCGGAAATGGACAGGCGATGTTCGGGGCCCGTCAGTGTGAAGTCAAACCCGTCAGCCAACCGCGCTTCGATCCCCCAAGGCTGGCTTTCATGCCAGTCATGCCGGGCCAGATAGTTGGCAATCGACGCCAATCCATCTGTCGGATCTTTTGACCAGATATCTGATTTGCCGTCATGGTCATGATCCACCGCAAAATTCAGAAAGCTTGAGGGCATGAACTGCCCATGCCCCATCGCACCGGCCCAGGATCCGAGCATTGCATCTGCATCCACATGTCCCCCGTCAATGATTGACAGGGCCGTTGTCAGTTCGGTTTCAAAGAATTCCGCGCGGTGGCCGTTATGGGCCAGATTGCCCAGTGCGGTCAGAACCGAATGCGCGCCCCGCACCCGGCCATAGTCGGTCTCGACCCCCCAGATCGCCAGAATGACCTGAGGATCGACATGATAAGCTTCGGCTATCTCGTTCAGGATCTGTCGCTGGTTGCGAAACGTAGCGCGGCCTTTGCTGACCCGATCAAGCGTGACGACGCGGTCAAGATACTGGGAAATATTCAGGGCGAACTCGGATTGATTGCATTGCTGCTCGTGAATGCTGGGATCGAGCACCAGATAAGGCATCGCGCGATCTAGGGTTTCTTGCGAAATCCCCGACTGCGTTGCCTTTTCGATGTAGCCTTCCCGCCACTGATCAAAGCGTTTCTCTGCGTCCCCAAATGCTTCTGTCACAATCGACCTCGCCATCCCAACCGACGTTACCGCCGGGATCGTTTCACCTTTCGATTGAGTTTGGCTTTTTTTCGCGCATTGTTCACGGGTTTTCTGTGTCCAGATTTCCCCCCTTTGCGGGCTGATGTGCGGGGCAGCTTGCGGCCTTCGACCTCTAGCATCTCTAACGCCAACCCGCCGGTGGTGGGAATGGCTTCGGTCAGGCGCACGACAACGCGCTGACCCAGCCCAAGGGTGAAGTTCGACCGCTCGCCGGTCAGGGTTTGATCGTCGGCGTTGTAGCGGAAGTATTCGTTGCCCAGCGTGCTGAGAGGTACCAGCCCATCCGCGCCGCTTTCATCCAGCTTCACGAACAGTCCAAACCGCGCAATGCCAGACACGCGGCCAGTGAACTCGCCGCCCACGCGTTCGGACAGATAGGCCGCCAGATAGCGGTCGGTCGTGTCGCGTTCTGCCAACATCGAGCGTCGCTCGGTTTCCGAGATATGTTTTGCGGTCGCTTCCAGCGTTTCCACGTCCTGCGGCGACAACCCGTCATCCCCCCAGCCATGCCCGGACACCAGCGCGCGGTGCACGATCAGGTCGGAATAGCGCCGGATGGGTGATGTGAAATGCGCGTAGGATTTCAGCGACAGCCCGAAATGCCCGAAGTTTTCGGGGTAGTAATAGGCCTGAGTCATCGACCGCAGGGTCGAGATGTTGATCAGCTCATCAAACTCGCTGCCTTCGGCCTGCGCCAGCAGGTTGTTTAGGTGCCGGGTCTGCAAAACCTGCCCCTTGGCCAGCGTAAAGCCGGATGCCTGTGCAACCTCGCGCAGGGCCTCCAGTTTTTCGGGGCTGGGCTCTTCGTGGACACGGAACAGAAGCGGGCGCTTCAGGCGCATCAGCTCTTCCGCGGCCGAGACATTGGCGAGGATCATGAATTCTTCGATCAGCTTATGCGCATCAAACCGTTCAGCAAAATCGATCGAGGCGACCTTGCCGTCCTCGCCCAGTACGATCTTGCGTTCGGGCAGGTCCAGGTCCAGTGGTTGTCGTGCCGCGCGGCCCAGTTTGGCGGACCGATAGGCGGCATAGAGCGGCGCGATGACGTCCTCCATCAGGGGCGCGCATTTCTCGTTCGGTTGGCCGTCTTGGGCGGCCTGCACCTCGGTATAATTCAGCGAGGCATGGGACTGCATCAGCCCGCGAATGAAGCTGTGGCTTTTCTTGTTGCCCTGCGCGTCCAGCACCATACGCACCGCCAGACAGGCGCGCGGGACACCTTCGTGCAGGCTGCACAGATCGCCCGACAGGCGGTCGGGCAGCATAGGTACCACGCGGTCCGGGAAGTAGCTGGAGTTGCCGCGCTTGCGTGCCTCGTTATCCAAGGCCGAACCGGGTGTCACGTAGTGCGCCACATCGGCAATCGCGACCCAAACCACGTGACCGCCGGGGTTTCCGGGGGTATCGTCGGCATGGGCATAGACCGCGTCATCATGGTCGCGCGCATCCGAAGGGTCGATGGTGATCAGCGGCAGGTGCCGCAGGTCTTCACGGTTCTTCAGGCCCGCGGGTTTCTGGGCATCAGCTTCCTCGATCACGCGATCTGGGAAAGCGTCGGGGATGCCGTGCTGGTGGATTGCGATCAGGCTGACCGCCTTGGGTGCGGTTGGGTCGCCCAGACGGGCCACGATCCGCGCACGGGGCAGGCCCATGCGCGATTTGGGGCCCGAGCGCTGCGCCTCGACCAACTCTCCATCCTTGGCGCCATCCTCGTCGCCGGGGGCAACCATCCATTCCTTATCCGCACCCTTGTCGATAGGCACGATCCGCCCACCTTCCGATCCTTTGCGGAAGATGCCCAGAATGCGTTGGGGGTTGGTGCCGATGCGCCGGATTAGGCGGCCTTCATAGGCGTGAGATTCGTCTTTAACCTCGGTAAGGCGGGCCAGAATACGTTCGCCTTCCGCCAGTGCGGGGTCGCCGTCTTTCGCTACCAGAAGCACGCGGGGGGCCGCGCCCTCGCCGGTCCATTCGGTAGGATAGGCAAACAGATCGCCATCGGCGTCTGGGCCTTTGACACTCAGAACAGAGACCGGCGGCAGCTTGTCAGCGTCGCGATAGGTCTTCTTGCGTTTCTGCAGATGACCCTCGGCTTCGAGTTCTTTCAGGATGCGTTTCAGGTCGATCCGGGCCGCCCCACGAATGCCAAAGGCCCGCGCTATGTCGCGCTTCGCGGTCTGGGTGGGGTTTTCCGAAATCCAGTCCAGAATGGCTTTCTTGGTGGGCAGTTTGCTCATGCGAAATAATCCTGGATGATGCGGCTGTAGATGGATTTGAGCTGCGGGATCAGGGCGACTTCGACCCGTTCGTCCACCGCATGCATGGTTTTCCCGACAAGGCCGAATTCGACCACCGGGCAGTGATATTGCACGAAACGCGCGTCCGATGTGCCGCCGGAGGTGGAGGCCTCGGGCACCAGTCCCGTTTCTGCTTGCACGGCGTTCGAGATCAGCTCGGACAGCTCACCCGGAGGCGTCACGAAGCTTTCGCCCGAAACGGTTACGACCATTTCGATATCCACGCCGGTGTCGTTGCCGACGCGCTCGGCTTCGGCCTGCAACCACTTGGTCAGGCTGTCCGAGCTGTGGGCATCGTTGAAGCGGATGTTCACCGTGGCGCGGCATTCGGCGGGGATCACGTTGGTGGCAGGGTTTCCGGTGTCGATCGTGGTGACGGCCAGCGTCGAGGCGTCGAAGTGATCGGTGCCTCTGTCCAGCTCATGCGCGGCAAGGTCGGCCATCAGGCGGGCCAGCGCGGGCACCGGGTTCAGCGCGCGATGCGGATAGGCTGCGTGGCCCTGCACGCCGCGGGCGGTGAAGTACGCGGTCATCGACCCACGCCGCCCGATCTTCATCATCTCGCCCATTTCGTTGGGGCAGGTGGGTTCGCCGACAATGCAGTCGGTCATCTTCTCGCCCTGTGCCTCCATCCAGTCCAGAATGGCGACGGTGCCGTCAGTGGCCGGGCCTTCCTCGTCACCCGTGATGGTGATCACCAAGGACGCATCCTCGGGCGCGTGGCGGGTGAAATCCACGGCGGCGGCCACCCACGCGGCCACGCCTGATTTCATGTCGGTCGCACCCCGGCCATAAAGGTATCCGTCACGGATTTCCGCGCCGAAGGGATCGACGCTCCATGCGCCGACATCGCCGACTGGCACCACATCGGTGTGACCGTTGAAGCCCAGCGTGCGCGCGTTCTTCGACCCCCAGCGGGCAAACAGGTTCGATACCTCGCCCCGATCCACACGGGTGCAGGTGAAGCCCGCACCGGTCAGAATGCCCTCAAGCAGCGTCAAAGCTCCGCCTTCGTCCGGCGTGACCGACGCGCAGCGTACAAGTCGTTGGGTCAGGTCCACAGGATCTAGCGGGGCAGGTTGGGTCGTCGTCATCACATTCTCCATTCCCCCCACCCTTAACAGGTGCCGCGACCGGTGGAAACGTCCCTTGCCTGCGAAACCTTGCCCGTGAGGCGTCACTGTGCCCTGTCGCGCTGGACCCTGCGCCACGCTGCCGCTAACCTGCCTGCAAATTGCAACCCCTGATTGGAGCGCCCGATGCGTAAACTCCTGTTCCTTCTGTGCCTTTTGCCACTTGCAGCCTGCGTCGACATGGATTTGACCCTGAAGATCGACGGCGATAACGCGACCGTTTCGTCGACGGTGACGATGGGTCCGGAAGGTTATCAGATGATGGCATCCAGCGGCGAGGACATGTGCGCGGATGGTGTCGGCACGATGCTGGACAACGGCGACTATCAGTGCACGACCGAGATGTCGGGTACGGTTGATGAAATGATCGCCGAGCTGGAAGCCTCGAAAGAAGGGATGGACCCGGACCAGACCGCCAAAATCGAGAAGCTGGAGGACGGCAACCTGCGGGTCTCGTTCGATTTGGCCGAGATGAAAGCCAGCGTTGCGGAAGGTGGTATGGACCCCGGTATGCTGGCGATGATGCAGCAGATGTTGGTGGGGCGGAACCTGACCTTTACGATCGAAGGTCAGATCGTCGAAACCAATGGCACGCTGTCGGACAGCGGGGACATGGCAACGCTGATCATTCCCTTGGACAAGTTCGCGATGCAGGATCCGTCGATCCCGGACAGCTTTGTCACGATCGTGACGCCCTAACGCGTTATCCGATCAGAGACGCGATGACGCCCGGCAATTCGTCGGGCGTTTTGACGTGGGCATCCGCGTCGGACATGTCGTCCTGCCCGCCATAACCCCAATCCACCGCGATGAACGCCATGTTGTTGGCGCGGGCTGCCTTCAAGTCATAGTGCCGGTCCCCGATCATCACACAGCGCGCGGGGTCGTCTTTGGTAATCGTCAGCGCGTGGGCCAAAAGCTCGGCCTTGTCATTGCGGGTGCCGTCCAGCTCGGGGCCGAACTCGTGCGCCATGTGCTGGGCCAGTCCGAAATGCGCGGTGATCTTGCGGGCGTAGGCGTGGGGCTTGGCGGTCGCAATGCTCATCTTATGGCGCGTCGACAGATCGTCCAGCACGGCCAGAATGCCGTCATAAACGGTGCAATCATACATGCCACCGCCGTGATTATAGTACTTGCGGTAGGCGTCGAGCGCGGCGTTTGGGTCCGGGGCGCCGAGCTTTTCGAAGCTCCATAAGAGCGCCGGGCCGATCACCCATTCAAGATCGTCTGCGCTGGGTGCAGGCAGGCCAAGATCATGCAACGCCTTGATCACGCTGCCGGTGATGCCCGGCTTGGGATCCGTCAGCGTGCCATCCAGATCCCAAAAGATCATTGCAGGGGCCGCTTTTCGTCGTCGTAAAACGGGGTCATCTGAGCGACGATCACGCTGTTCTCGGCCAATGCGCGGCCCATCAGTTTGCGTTCCTCGGCGGGGATGTCGTGGCCCTCGGCCAGACGGTCATCCAGAGATCCGTATCCGCTGACATCCAGCGGGGCCAAATCGGCCTGCTTCAGAATGGCAACGGTCTCGCGCACGGCCTCGGCCTCGTCCACGCCGGATGCATAGCACACCAGCGCAGCCCCCGTGGCACCCTCGGGCAGGCCGTCATCGTCTTTCCGTCCCACCTCAACCAGCAGTGTATACACTTTGTGAGGCTTCTTGGTTTTGGTTGTCTTGGTCATGAAAAAAGGGGTGCCAGAACGCCACGGAAAGCACAAGTGTCAAACGCTAACAGTTGGAAGTTTGCGCCGGTCGCGGTATGTGGGAAGTGTAGTTTTGGGGAAAGCGCGATGATTGCACAAAGGCTCCGCCACTTGGCCGCTGTGTGTCTGGCAACAATCTGTATGGCCACGGTGTCATATGCTCAGGCATCTGATCTGGAATTTGTAACGGTCGAGAGGCCTCCTTTCGCGATGTCCGGCGAGGATGCGCCAACTGGGTTTGCCGTCGATCTGATGACCGCCATCGCCACCGAGATGGGGCAGACAGTCAGCTTCGAGATCGCCGATAGCTTCCCCGAGATGTTGCAGATGGTCGAATCCGCACAGGTCGATGGGGCGATTGCCAATATATCAATCACGCGTGACCGGGAAGCCCGTATGGATTTCTCGCAGCCGATCTATCACGGCGGTCTACGCATCATGGTGCCGCGCGATCAGGCTGCGGTCAGCATTTGGTCCACGCTGATCAGTCTTGATCTGGCGCTGGCCATTCTGGCCGCCTTCGCGCTTTTGCTGGGCGGCGGGATGCTGATGTGGTACTTCGAGCGCGACAAGCAGCCTTACTTCGAGGGCGACGCCAAACAGGCCATGTTTCCCGCGTTCTGGTGGGCGCTGAATCTGGTGGTGAATGGTGGCTTCGAAGAGCGCATGCCGCGGTCGATCTTCGGGCGGCTGTTCGGCACGTTCCTTGTGATCTCAAGCCTGTTTGTCGTGTCGGTCTTCGTCGCCCATATCACTGCGTCCATCACAGTCAGCGCGATTTCGGGCTCGATCCATTCGGTGACCGATCTGGACGGAAAACGCGTCGGTACGACCGAAGGCTCCACCGCGTCGATCTTCCTGGAAGATCGCGGCATGGTCTATTCGGGCTATGACTCGTTGGATGCTTTGCTTGGCGATTTCGAGCAGGGCGAGCTGGACGCCGTCATCTTTGACGGTCCCATTCTGGCCCACTATGCCCAGAATGAAGGTGCCTATTATGGCGAGGTGCTGGACAGCGTATTCCGCCCGGAAAGCTATGGTATCGCGCTTCCGACCGGCACGCCTCTGCGCGAAGACATCAATGTCGCGCTTTTGCGCCTGATCGAAACCGGCGTCTATTCAGATCTGTCCGTAAAGTGGTTCGGCGGCCCGCGATAACCATCGCATGACCGCCGAATACAGGTTTCAGGCCCGCCAAGGTGCGGGCCGAAAGTCGTAAGATTAGTCGCGCAGCAGCTCGTTGATGCCCGTTTTCGAGCGGGTCTTGGCGTCCACGCGTTTCACGATCACAGCGCAGTACAGGTTGACGCCGTTCTTCGACGGCATCGAGCCAGCCACAACGACCGAATAGGGCGGTACTTCGCCATACATCACTTCGCCGGTTTCGCGGTCGACGATCTTGGTCGACTGGCCGATGAACACGCCCATGCCCAGAACCGAGCCTTCGCGCACGATGCAGCCTTCGACGACTTCCGAACGCGCGCCGATAAAGCAGTTGTCTTCGATGATGGTCGGGCCGGCCTGCATGGGCTCAAGCACGCCACCGATGCCAACGCCACCCGACAGGTGCACGTTTTTGCCGATTTGGGCGCACGAACCCACGGTGGCCCAAGTGTCGACCATGGTGCCTTCATCAACGTGAGCACCAAGGTTCACAAATGACGGCATCAGGACCACGCCCGGTGCGATATAGGCCGACTTTCGTACAACGGCGTTCGGTACGGCGCGGAAGCCAGCAGCTTTCCACTGGTTGTCGCCCCAGCCTTTGAACTTCGAGTCGACCTTGTCCCACCAGCCGCCGCCTTGCGGACCGCCCGCGTGCTCTTCCATATCTTTGATGCGGAAACCCAGCAGCACGGCCTTTTTGGCCCACTGGTTTACGTGCCAGTCGCCGTTTTCCAGCTTCTCGGCTACGCGCAGTTTGCCGCTGTCCAGAGCGTTCAGCGTGTCTTCGATGGCTTCGCGAGTTTCACCGGTGGTGGCGGGGGTAATCGTGTCGCGCGCCTCCCAGGCGGCTTCGATGGCGGCTTCCAATTGGGCGTTCGACATGTCGGTATCTCCGTAGGCGCGTCAATGTTCCACAAGGGCTATAAGGCCCACGCCCCTTTTTCGCAACGATGATTGGGCCGGGTGCGCCCATCTGCGGCGACAAGCCTCTCTCAAGCGACGTTTTCATCGCGGGAAGGTGACCATCAGGCTCTGGTCCTTGCGGCTCAAAGCCGTTACGCCTTGGGGTAGAGACGCAGAAAGTGACAGGACCAGTGCCATGAAAGACGACCGCAACCATCCGCTTCGTGACAGTCATCAGGACCGCGAAACCGCGCATCAGACGCCCGATACAGCACAGACCCGCGCGCCAGCCTACAGGCTGGCCTATGACGATCAGGATTTCATGTGCCGCGACGAGTTGCGCCCGGTGCGCTTGCAGCTGGAACTTCTGAAGCCCGAACTGATGATGCAGGAATATGGCGTGGAAAGCACCGTGGTCCTGTTCGGCGGCGCGCGCATTCCCGAACCGTCGAAAAAGGACGGCGCCCGCACCCAGACTTTGGCCGACCTGTCCAAGTTCTATGACGAAGCGCGCGAGTTCGCCCGGCTGCTGACCCTGCGCTCGAAGGTGAATGGCCATCGCGAGAACGTGGTCGTCACCGGCGGCGGCCCCGGCGTGATGGAGGCTGGCAACCGCGGCGCAGAAGACGCGGGCGGTGTTTCCATCGGCTTGAACATTGTGCTGCCGCATGAGCAGGCGCCGAACGAATACGTGACGCCCGACCTGTGCTTCAACTTCCACTATTTCGCCATCCGCAAGATGCATTTCCTGATGCGCGCCGAGGCGATCGCCATCTTCCCCGGCGGCTTCGGTACACTGGACGAGCTGTTTGAAAGCCTGACCCTGATCCAGACCGGCCGCATGAAGAAGGTGCCGATTCTGCTGTTTGGCCGCGACTTCTGGACCAAGATTGTGAACTGGGAGGCCCTGTCCGACGCCGGCACCATCAGCGCCGAGGATCTGGAGCTGTTCAAGTTCGTCGAAACCGCACAGGAAGCTGTGGACGCGATCGACAACTGGCCAAGCCGCGAGGCGCGGGACGAACTTCCGGGACGGTAAGTCGATCCACCTCATCCCAGCAAGAAATCAGGACACAGTATGCAAGACACGCCCTCCAAGTCCCGTCCGCCCTTTTCGATTGACGAGGACCGCCCCTCGGATTGGTTCGAGCCACTTTACTCGGGCGCGAGCAAAAGCGGAGACGGTGTGCCGTGGGCCAATATGGCGACTCATCCGTCTTTTGCGCTGTGGTTAGAGGCGCATCCGGTATCCGGTGAAGGGCAGACCGCGCTTGTCGTTGGCTGTGGCTTGGGGGATGACGCAATCGAGCTTGAGGGCCGGGGGTTTACAGTCACGGCGTTTGATGTGGCCGCATCCGCAATTGATCTTTGCAAACAGCGGTTTCCGGACAGCACCGTCAAGTTTCTGCAAGCGGATTTGCTGGAGGATCAGCCGGATTGGCGCCGTGCTTTTGACTTCGTGCTTGAGATCTTCACGGTGCAAGCTCTGCCTCCGAAATACGAGGAGCAGTTGATTAAAAGCATCTCGGATTTCGTCGCGCCCGGTGGCAAGTTGCTTGTGGTCGCCGAAGTCAGCGACGCGCAGCGCGATTTTGCGAAAGGCCCGCCATGGGTGTTAACCCGCGATCACGTTGAGGCATTTGTCGCCTGTGGGCTGGAGCTGGTGGACACGGTAATCGAGACCCGCGGCGCGCATGTGGGTAAGGCGACTTATGTAAGTGAGTTTAGAAGGCGATAAGCCATCGCGGGCTGGAACGTGTAGACTGTCAACCGCTGATCAGCTCTTTATCGTTCTTGATATGCCGTTCGACCATGCGCTTGATTTTCTTGTTGGACGGCACCAAAGCGGCGGGGCCATGTAGAGCGATCCGTTCAAGCACCTCGGGGAACAGGGTCGCGATTTCCTCGACCGCCTCGGGTGATAGGGATTTCAGTGCCTCCGGCCCGGTGAACAGGCTTTCGGCCGGGGCGCCGTTTGCCAGCAGGATCTCGTGCTCATCCAGAAGGATGTGGAAATACTCCAGCGCGCGGGGTTGGTCTTCGACCGCGATGCCTGTGCATCCGACAAGCTTGATGGCGGGGATCAGCACCTCTTTCGTTCCAAACATGCGTTCGGCGACCTTGGAGCGGATCAGGATCCTGTGCTGGCGGCTGACCAGCAGGTCGCGTTCCGGCAGCTGGTTGCCCAAGGCACCTGCACGGATGCGCACGGGGCGCAATTTCGGGGCGTGTAGCATTTCGAACATCGAGACTTCGCGGCGTCCGATCCAGCGGATCTCGCGGCTGTCGCCATTGGCGGTCAGAACCTTGTCCCCTTCGGTCAGCGTTTCGATCCGCTGTGGGCCGGTGGGGGTGGCGATCCGTGTCCCCGTGGCGAAGCAGACAATGGCCGACACATCCGCCTCGAAATGGTTCGACATCGCAGCGCGAATGGAGGTAACGTTCTGGCCTTCGGTGAAGGTTGTGGTGCCGTCGGTCGAATAAAGCGTACCCGACACACCACCATCGCGATACAGATACCCTGAATCGCCAATATCATTGCCATCGCCAGATACCGCTGCATCCCACTCGTCATTCGAAATGAACCCGTCGCCGTCGAAATCCTCGACGGTAATGACCACCGCAGTGGCATTGACAGAATCTACATACCAATCACCGGTTGACTTAGAAACATATGCAACAGTCCCCGGCGGAAACGTAAGCGTTAATGACGCCATGTTTATACCCCGCACACACTCACTCTCTCTGGGATTGAGCCCACCTCTCCCCAGTACTCAGAAAGCAACTTCATTTAGCCAATTGAACATGTGTCTGTCAAATTTCCCTTAAAAATCACCTAAATCTGCCGGAGAACCCCAAAAGGGTGAGCGTTCTCAGCCGGTCAGTTCGACACAGGATCCGTGGTCGGTGTCGTTCACCAGCCCTTTGACAAACATTTCATAGGTCAGTTTCCCGAAGTCGATCGTGAAGGTCAGCACCGTGTCATCGTCGATCACCAGAAAGGTCTCGGCGGCAAGATCGTCGTTTTTGTCGTGCAACCCGTGCAGCACCTGCGCGTCTTTGGACAGGATGGGGGTGTCCAGATGTCCGTGGCGCCCTTCTTCATCCTGCCACAGCTTGATCACGCTGCCATCTTCAACCGAGGTACATTCGAACTTGCGGCCCGCGGCAAAGGCGGGGCTGGCGGTCAAAAGGATCAGGCTGCAAAAAACAGAGGTTTTCATGGGGCTCTCATGGGGATTGCGCATGCGTGTCGGACCGGGCGCCGAGAAGGCGCCGCGACGTGGAATGCGGGTGGTGTCAGTTTATGTGTTCGCGTTTCTCAGGCGCAGGCGCACCCGATACTTGGGGGTGTTAAATATCCCAAGTCACAGCAAGTCAACTGCAGGGTGTGTAAAAAGCTTGCAAACAACCAAGAGGGGGGGTTACCCCCTCAGGCCTGCCTCGGCTTCAATTTGCTTGCGCGATTTGCGTGCGCGTTCGGTGGCCGATTTCAGCTGACCGCAGGCGGCCATAATGTCTTCGCCGCGTGTCTTGCGGATCGGGCTGGCGTAACCGGCCTGATAGATGATGTTCGCAAAGGCGCGGATTCGGTTGTTGGACGACCGTTTATAGGGCGCACCGGGCCATTCGTTGAACGGGATCAGGTTGATCTTGGCCGGGATGTTGTGGCGCTTGATGTGCTCGATCAGGCGGTGTGCGTCCTCGTCCGAGTCATTCACGCCGTCCAGCATTACGTATTCAAACGTGATCCGCTCGCTGTTCGAGGCTTTGGGGTATGCCGACAGCGCGCCCAACAGTTCCTCGATATTCCAACGCTTGTTGATCGGAACCAGCACGTCGCGGACCTCGTCCGTGGTGGCGTGGAAGCTGATGGCCAACAGGCAGCCGATTTCTTGGGCAGTGCGGGCGATTTCTGGCACGACGCCACTGGTCGACAGGGTGATCCGGCGGCGCGACAGCTGGATGCCCTCGGGGTCCATCGCGATCTTCATCGCGTCGCGCACGTTGTCGAAGTTATAAAGCGGCTCGCCCATGCCCATCAGAACGATGTTCGACAGCAGGCGGGTTTCGTCTTTCGGTGCGCCGGGGACAGGCCATTCGTCCAGATCGTCGCGCGCCATCATGACCTGCCCGACGATTTCAGCGGCCGTCAGGTTGCGCACCAGTTTCTGGGTGCCCGTGTGGCAGAAGGAACAGGTCAGCGTGCAGCCAACTTGGCTGGAAATGCACAGCGTGCCGCGGCCTTCTTCAGGGATGTACACGACCTCGACCTCGTGCCCGCCGGCGATGCGGCAGAGGTACTTGCGGGTGCCGTCTTCAGACACCTGACGGGTCACGACCTCGGGGATCTCAATGGTGAAATGCTCGGCCAGTTGGGCACGGTATGCCTTGGCCAGATTGGTCATGTCGGCAAAGTCGCGTTTGCCCCACTGATAGATCCACTGCCAGATCTGACCGGTGCGCATCTTGGCCTGCTTTTCGGGGGTGCCCATCTCGATCAACGCATCACGCATTTGGTCGCGCGTCAGGCCCACGAGGTTGCGCTTGCCACCTTCGTCGGTCTTGCGGGGGATGGTCATCACATCCTGAGTGATCGGGGCCTTGGGGTCCATGTCGCGTTCCTTACTGTGCAAGGCGGCAGCTTATAGGGAAACACATATAGCTTGTCACGCGAAGGTTTTCACCCCCGCGTGGCAGATTGCCCGATTTGGATCAGGTTTAGTTGGCGCAGCGTTTTCCGGCTTCGTCCACGGCAGCGGTGAAGCCCAGCAGGCTGAATGTGTCCTGCGTCTTGGTGCCGCGCGCGGATTGCGCCGACAGAACCGCATTGGCTCCGCCCTTCATCGACGTGATGATCTTTGCATCATCGGCAGGGCTGGCCGCCCAGGCCCATTCGCCGTCGGTGAACAACTGATAGCTGTTGCTGCCGATGGTCAGATCGACGGTCGAGCCGGGCGCGAAAGGATAGCCGCCGGTGAACGACACTTCACCCTTCACATTGCTGCTCGGGCGATAGCTGACGAACAGCAGGATGTCGCTGCGTTTCACCGCAACGGCACGGCCGTTTTTGGTGTTCACGGTTTCCTTCGGGCTGGAGACGCTCCAGCACTCGGTCGGGTTATTTTCGACGAAAACGCTCCAATCGGTGTTTGCCGACACCCGGTTCGAGCTTTCTTGCGCCATGACACCTGTCGCTGCCATCGACAGGCCAAAGGCGCCAATTGCACCCAAGATCAAACGATTCATGTCTAATACAGCCTCCGCTGCCTCTGCCTCGGACCGTTGCGCTGCCCCCGGCCATCTTAAGTGGCTCTTGACCAAACCGCTCAGGTCGTTTCCATGTCTGCACGCGCAGTCTAGCGCCAAAAGACAGGGTAATGAAAGCCCCGGTGGCGGATTTCCGCGTGTTTCCGGGCTGAAGGAGAGCGATATGGGTAAGGCAGAGCGTCTGGTCGAGGTCTGGCGCGGCGACATTCTGGAAAGCCAGCACCGGGGGCACGCGGTTGTCGTCGATAAAACCGGCGCGATTGTGCACGCGTGGGGTGACCCAGATCAGGTGATTTTGCCGCGGTCTTCGGCCAAGATGTTGCAGGCGTTGCCGCTGGTGGAAAGCGGGGCTGCGGATGCGGCCGGACTGACAACCGAGCAGTTGGCCCTGTCCTGCGCGAGCCATCAGGGTGCGGCCATTCACACTGATCGTGTCTCGCGGTGGCTTGCAGATATGGGGCTTGGGAATGACGATCTGTGCTGTGGCCCGCAATGGCCTGCCGACAAGCCTGCCAAGGTGGGTCTGATCAAGACCGATGATAGCCCCTGCCGCATTCACAACAACTGTTCGGGCAAGCATGCGGGGTTCCTGACGCTGAGCCGCCATATGGGGGTGAGCGACCCGGAATATGTCGCGGTGGATCACCCCATTCAGGTGGCGATCAAGCAAGCGTTCGAAGAGGTCACGGGTGAGGCCAGCCCCGGCTTCGGTATCGACGGCTGCTCGGCCCCGAACCACGCCAGCACCCTTCTGGGCATGGGCCGCGCCATGGCCGGCTTTGCGTCCGCGAGGGAAAGCGGCGACGCGCGCCAGAAGGCATCCGTTCGTCTGCGCGAAGCCATGATGCTGCACCCCGAGCTTGTCGCCGGTGAAACCCGCGCCTGTACCGAACTGATGCGCGCGGCCCCCGGCAAGGTGGCCCTGAAAACCGGGGCCGAGGCGTTCTTTGTCGCGATTATCCCCGAGCTTGAGATGGGGGTTGCGTTGAAGATCGAGGACGGTTCGACCCGGGCGTCTGAATGCGCGATTGCGGCGATCTTGGTGAAGCTGGGCGTGCTGGATCCCGCACATCCGGATGTAAAGAAGCGTCTGAACCCGGATGTCCTGAACTTCGCGGGACTGAACACGGGTTTCATCCGCCCGTCCGAGGCTGTGTTGGCGGTATAAGGGGCTTTGCCCCCGTGTGAAGCCCGCGTGGGCTTCACACTCCCCCAGGATATTTGGAGCAAGAAAAAGCTATAGAAGATCGGTGATCAGCTTCAACGCCATGGCGGATGAAGCGATCACCAGCAGCGGCTTGATCAGCTTGGCGCCGATGTGCGAGGCGAGCGAGGAGCCGACGTAGGCGCCTGCCATTTGGGCTGCGCCCATCGCCAGTCCGACTAGCCAAAGCGGGGAGAGGACGAGCAGGAATCCGGCCAATCCGCCTACGTTTGAGGCAAAGTTCAGAAGCTTCGTGTGGGCTGTGGCTTTCAGGATGCCGTGGCCCGCCATGGCGACGAAGGCCAGCATGTAGAAGGCGCCTGCACCCGGTCCCAAGAGGCCATCATAGAACGCGACCAGTGGAACGAAGGTGAGCGAGAACAGAGCTGGTGTCAGTCGTTGGTGACGATCCACGTCGTCCAAGCCCGGTTTCAGCGCGAAAAAGAGCGCGATTGCCACCAGCAAAACGGGCAGCACCATGCGGATCAGCTCGGTCGGCAGGGCGTTGACGGACAGCGCGCCCAGAAGGGCGGCGACAAAGGCAATGAGCGCGGATTTCAACTGCCTGCGCAGGTTCACGTGGCCTTTGCGCGCATAGGTCACCGCTGCCATGCCTGCGCCGAACAGCCCCTGCACCTTGTTGGTGGCCAGCGCCGTCACCGGCGGCACACCCGCGATCAACAGGGCCGGGACGGTGATCAGACCACCTCCGCCTGCGATGCTGTCGATGAACCCGGCGACAAACCCTGCGGCCAGCAGGATGATTAGGATTTCTGCTGAAAACTCAGCCATCTACGAAGTCTGACTGCGCATAGCCCTGAATGTATAGCAGCGCCGTCAGGTCGCCGTGGTTGATGCGGATATCGCATTCGGCCGCGACGGATGGCTTGGCGTGCAGCGCCACGCCAGCACCCGCCAGATCGAGCATGCCAAGGTCGTTCGCGCCGTCGCCCACAGCCATCACGTCGTCATGGGACAGGCCAAGGCGGGCGGTGATCTCTCTCAACGCCTGCACTTTCGCTTCGCGGCCCAAAATGGGCATGCCCACCGTGCCGGTCAGCGCGCCACCGTCGACGTTCAGCGTGTTGGCGCGGTTTTCGTCAAAGCCCAGCGTGGCGGCGACATGTGCAGTGAAGGCGGTGAAGCCGCCGGACACCAGCGCGGCATAGGCACCGTTGGCTTTCATGGTGGACAGCAGAGCCTTGCCGCCCGGCATCAAGGTGATGCGGTTGGCCAGCACGTCGCCGATGACGCTTTCCGGCAGACCTTTCAAAAGTCCAACACGCTCGGTCAGGGCACCTTCGAAATCCAGCTCGCCGTTCATGGCGCGGGCGGTGATGTCTTTCACACGCTCGCCCACACCTGCCTCGTCCGCCAGTTCGTCAATGCATTCCTGCTGGATCATGGTCGAGTCCATATCCGCCAGCAGCATCTTCTTTTTGCGCCCCTCGGCAGGCAGAATGATCAGGTCGACACCCATTTTCTGCAGGTCGCCCCACACGTCCCAACGATTGTCGGGCAGAGCGTCCAGCGAAAACTCGGTTGCTTCGTCCGGGGCCAGCCAGTCCGCGTCGCCGCCGCCCCACGCGTTGCGCAGGCTTTCGACCAAAGCGGGCTCGAGGTTGCGGGCAGAGGGCGATGCGATCAGCGTGGCGAAATACATGGGGCGGGCCTTTGTTGGGCAGATTAAAGCTTCCCGTTTCATGCGGCAGATCACGCCTGTTTCACAAGGCCGAATCCGAAGAATTGCGGCGCCAGCAGCGTGAAATCCCCGTTTCCAGCCGCGTCGCAAGTTTCCGATAGTGGTCATTCTGCGCCCGTTTTCGACCTATCGAATGTTAATTCCGACGCTTTTTTGCTTGTGCAGCATCAAAACGCGCCTTAATTCGGTCAGTGGGACACCCCTCCCCAACGAGGGGCGCTTTATCTGGAAGGATAGCATCGATGGCTATTTCGAAACCGGCAACGCGGCCGGCAAACCCGCGTTTCTCCTCTGGCCCCTGCGCCAAACCCCCCACATGGAATCTTGATGCCCTGGCTGACGCCGCCTTGGGTCGCTCGCACCGTGCCGCCATCGGCAAGGACAAGCTGAAAGCGGCCATCGAAGGTACGCGCGAAGTGCTGGGCATCCCCGCTGATTACAAGATCGGCATCGTTCCTGCGTCGGACACCGGCGCGGTTGAAATGGCACTGTGGTCGCTTCTGGGCGCCCGCGGGGTCGAGATGCTGGCTTGGGAATCGTTCGGCTCGGGCTGGGTCACCGATGTTGTGAAACAGCTGAAACTGGACGCCGTCGCCAAGACCGCCGATTACGGCCAACTGCCTGATCTGGCGTCCGTCGATTTCACCAATGATGTTGTCTTTACGTGGAACGGCACCACCTCGGGCGTGCGCGTTCCGAACGGTGACTGGATTGCGGATGACCGCGAAGGCTTGACCATCTGTGACGCGACCTCGGCCGCGTTTGCGATGGACCTGCCGTGGGACAAGCTGGATGTGACCACGTTCAGCTGGCAGAAAGTTCTGGGCGGCGAGGCGGCTCACGGCATTCTGATCCTGAGCCCCCGCGCTGTTGAGCGTCTGGAAAGCTACACGCCTGCTTGGCCGCTGCCGAAAATCTTCCGCCTGACCAAAGGTGGGAAGCTGATCGAGGGTATCTTTACCGGTGCGACCATCAACACGCCGTCGATGCTGGCTGTCGAAGATTATCTGTTCGCGTTGGACTGGGCGCGTTCGGTTGGCGGGCTGGAAGGCCTGATCCACCGCGCAGATGCCAACACCAAGGCCGTCGCCGACTTTGTCGAGATGCGCGATTGGGTCGACTTCCTTGCTGAAGATGCGACCACGCTGTCGAACACCTCGGTCTGCCTGAAGTTCACCGACGATCGCATCAAGGATGGCGCCACGTTCGCCAAGGCTGTTGCCAAGCGTCTGGAAGCTGAAGGTGTTGCACTGGACGTTGGCGCCTATCGTGACGCCCCTGCCGGTCTGCGCATCTGGTGTGGCGGTACGGTCGAGACGTCGGACGTCGAGGCTCTGATGCCGTGGCTTGATTGGGCGTTCAACGCCGAAATCGCAGCTCAGTAAACATATTTCGGGCAGGGAATTTTCTTCGAAGAAAATTCGTCGGAGTTTTCAAAAACTCCGGTGCCCCGCTCTCTAAAATAAGGACCAAACACATGGCCCCCAAAGTTCTCGTATCCGACAAGCTTTCGGAAACCGCCGTTCAGATCTTCCGCGACCGTGGCATCGAAGTCGACTTCGAACCCACGCTGGGTAAAGACAAGGACGCGCTAGCTGCCAGGATCGGCGAATATGACGGTCTGGCAATCCGCTCGGCCACCAAAGTGACCGACAAGATTCTTGAAGCCGCGACCAACCTGAAGGTTGTTGCCCGCGCCGGGATCGGTACCGACAACGTCGACAAAGTTGCCGCATCGAAAGCCGGTGTGATCGTCATGAACACGCCCTTCGGCAACATGATCACCACCGCCGAGCACGCCATCGCGATGATGTTCGCCGTGGCGCGTCAGATCCCCGAAGCCTCGGCCTCGACCCATGCCGGTAAGTGGGAAAAGTCGAAGTTCATGGGGGTCGAGCTGACCAACAAGACGCTTGGTGTCATTGGTGCAGGTAACATCGGTGGCATCGTGTGCGACCGTGCGCTGGGTCTGAAGATGAAAGTGGTCGCTTACGATCCCTTCCTGTCGGAAGAAAAAGCCGACAGCATGGGTGTCGAAAAGGTCGAGCTGGACGAGCTGCTGGCCCGCGCTGACTTCATCACTCTGCACGTGCCGCTGATCGACGCGACCCGCAACATTCTAAGCCGCGAGAATCTGCAGAAAACCAAAGCCGGCGTGCGCATCATCAACTGTGCCCGCGGTGGTCTGGTGGATGAAGAGGCTCTTGCCGATCTGCTGAAATCGGGTCACGTTGCTGGCGCTGCCTTCGACGTATTCGCCGTTGAACCCGCCACCGAGAACCCGCTGTTCAACCTGCCCAACGTTGTCTGCACCCCGCACCTTGGCGCGGCAACGACTGAAGCCCAGGAAAACGTGGCGCTTCAGGTGGCCGAGCAGATGTCGGACTACCTGCTGACTGGTGCCGTTCAGAACGCCCTGAACATGCCGTCGGTCACCGCTGAAGAAGCCAAGGTCATGGGTCCGTGGATCAAACTGGCCGAGCATCTGGGTGCGTTCGTAGGTCAGATGACCGACGAACCGATCAAAGCTGTGAACATCCTTTATGATGGTGTTGCTTCGGAAATGAACCTGAAGGCGCTGGACTGCGCGGTAATCGCAGGCCTGATGAAGCCGCAGACCCCCGACGTGAACATGGTGTCGGCGCCGGTTGTCGCGAAAGATCGCGGCATCAAGACCTCGACCACCACGCAAGCCAAGGGCGGCGCGTTTGATGGTTACATCAAGGTGACCGTTGTGACCGAAAACCGCGAGCGTTCGATCGCGGGTACTGTCTTCTCGGACGGCAAGCCGCGCTTCATCCAGATCAAAGGCATCAACATCGACGCCGAGATCGGTAGCCACATGCTCTACACCACCAACGACGACGTGCCGGGCATCATCGGCACGCTGGGGAAAACCATGGGTGAAAACGGCGTGAACATCGCGAACTTTACCCTGGGCCGTAAGGAAACCGGCGGTGACGCGATTGCGCTGCTGTACGTGGACGACCGGATCTCGGATGACGTGCTGAACACGCTGCGCGACACTGGCCTGTTCAACTCGGTCAGCCCGCTTGAATTCGACGTTTAAGCGTCAATCATACAGTGGAAAGCCCCGGTTCTACGCCGGGGCTTTTCTTTTTGGGGCATATGCTTAGGTTGGCCACAGAAGAAGGAGCACCCCCATGCGCGCCTATGCGATCGGAGACATTCACGGCCATCTGGACAAGCTGGAGGCGGCGCATGCGCTGATCGCGGAAGACCGCGCGCGCTGTGGCGATATGGATGCACCCGTGGTGCATATCGGAGACCTCGTGGACCGTGGCCCGGACTGCAAGGGCGTGGTCCAGTATCTGATCGACGGGCAGGCGCGCGGGGAAAACTGGGTGGTGCTGAAAGGCAACCACGACCGGATGATGGAGATGTTCCTGCGCGAACATCCGATGGTCGATACCCAACTTCTGATCGACCACAATTGGCTACATCCCCGGATCGGCGGGATTGAAACGCTTGCCAGCTATGGGGTCGACGTGCCCGAAGGGATCCGCACCTATCAGCTGCACCCCAAAGCCCGCGCAGCTGTGCCGGAACGCCACCGCGACTATCTGGCAAACCTGCCGTCCAGCTATCGGTTGGGGGATCTCTATTTCGCCCATGCAGGCATCCGTCCGGGTGCCCCTTTGGATCAACAGACCGAGGATGACCTGTGCTGGATCCGCAAAGAATTTCACCAATCAAACGTCGATCACGGCCCGCTGATCGTGCACGGCCACACACCGGTGGACGCGGTCACGCACTATGGCAACCGCCTGAACATCGATACCGGCGCCGGACACGGCAAAGCCATCTCGGCCGTGGTGATCGAGGGGCGCGATGCGTGGGTGCTGGGGGCTGCTGGGCGGGAAGAGGTGGCAAAAGAAAAGCCACTATTCCCTGTATGAGGTGGCGGTATTTATCCTATGTCAGCTTTGCGACTTGGGGCGTTTGTTGACCAGTATGACACCCGCAAAGATGAGTGCGGTAGCTACGTAGTCCCAAACTATGATGACCTCGCCGAGAAACAGCGCTCCGAGAAAGAGAGCAACGACTGGCGGAACATAGGTCAGTGCTGACGCACGCACTGCGCCAAGCCTGCCGATGACATAGTAGTAAAGCACATAGGCCAGTCCCGTTCCCAGGAACCCAAGGCCAAAAACTAAAACCGCGAAAGAGGTCGGCCTATCGAAAAGCAGGCCAAGGCCTGCTTTCTCTGTCACGACCATCAAGATCAACGCTGCAAACCCGAGCTGGTAAGTTGTGAGCGCGGCGGGTGGTAGGTCGAGAGGTGTGACAAACTTACGGGCATAAACAAATGAGACACCAAGGCTGAACGACCCAAGCATCATCCACAACACTCCCAACAAGTAACTCTCGCCGAGCCCCCCGGAGAATGGTTTCGCGATCAGGGTCACGCCAATCAATCCGACAAGCAAACCCAGAACCCGATTGGTGGAGAGTTTCTCTTCAGGCAGAAACAGAACCGCCGCCAGTAGCGAGAAGAGTGGAATTGAAGCACTGACCGCGCCGGCCAAGCCTGATTCCAACAGGGCGGTTCCTTCGGCGAATCCGTAGAAATAGAGCGCTGCAGCAAGACAGGCCATCACGACAAAATGGATGCTATGCCTTAGATGAGATAGCTTTAGTTGTTTAGTGATCAATGCATAGGCCGCAACTGTCAGAAACCCGGCAATGACCCGCACGAGTGCAACTTGCATTGGGGTGACGGCCTCGGTTGACCATTTGATCAAGACAAAATTGGTGCCCCAGATCAGTCCAAGTAAAAGCCAAGCCAGCCCGGCGCGATTGATATTCAAGCTTCCCACCTCAAGCTGACAATTTTGCGATTGCATTTAACGCGCGTTGGAAATCGGGAAGTTCGGTCAATGTAACTTCCTCCAGAACCTGCGCTTGCGCCTTTGCCCAAAAAGGCATGACACGCTCGATTGTGTGTTGTCCCTTTGCGGTGAGTTTTGCGACTTTTGATTTCCCCGTTGGTGCGCTCTTCACCTGTACAGCGGTGCTTTCAACTAGCGGATCGATAGTCCGGTAGAGCGACGTGCGTTCCATCGCGAGATCATCGGCCAACCGTGACAAAGTCATTGGACCATGCCGTTCAAGTGCCCGCAGAATAGAGAGTTGCACGATGCTGATGCCCGTTTCGGACATCGCATCTTGATAGTGTCGAAATAGGACGCGATTTGCCTTTCTTACGGCTGTGAAGATGCATTGATCCATGATCGATCCAATATAGATGTGACTACATCATGTAAATACATCATATGTGCTGAGTTTTGCAAGCATCCTTATCCACAACAAGAAGGCCGAGATTGGTGAATGTGCCGCACTCGTTAGTTTGGACTAAAGCAGGCGTCCACAAAAAAAGCCCCGGTGTTTCCACCGGGGCTTTCTGTTCAGAAAGACGAGGGCTTAGTCTTCGTCTTTTTTCTTTTTCGGCTCAGGAGCAACCTCTTCGCCGGTTTCCTGATCGACAACTTTCATCGACAGGCGAACCTTGCCGCGGTCGTCGAAGCCAAGCAGTTTGACTTTAACTTCCTGGCCTTCCTTCAGAACGTCCGAAGGATGGTTCAGGCGGCGGTTTTCGATCTGGGATACGTGTACCAGGCCGTCGCGCTTGCCGAAGAAGTTCACGAAGGCGCCGAAGTCGACGATCTTCACAACTTTACCGGTATAGATCGCGCCTTCTTCCGGCTCGGCGACGATCGCGTGGATCATCTCGTAAGCCTTGGCGATGGCGTCACCGTTGGGTGATGCGATCTTGATCACGCCATCGTCGTTGATGTCGACCTTAGCGCCCGACACTTCCACGATTTCGCGGATGACCTTACCGCCCGAGCCGATCACTTCACGGATCTTGTCGGTCGGGATGTTCATGGTCTCGATACGCGGTGCGTGCGCCGAGAATTCCTGACGTCCTTCGGTCAGGGCTTTGCCCATCTCGTTCAGGATGTGCAGGCGGCCATCCTTGGCTTGCGCCAGGGCTTTTTCCATGATCTCGGGCGTGATGCCTGCGACCTTGATGTCCATCTGCAGCGAGGTGATGCCGTTTTCGGTACCAGCCACTTTGAAGTCCATGTCACCCAGGTGATCTTCATCACCCAGAATGTCGGTCAGAACAGCGTAGGAACCATCATCTTCCAGGATCAGGCCCATGGCGACACCAGCAACCGGAGCCTTCAGCGGAACAGCGGCGTCCATCATGGACAGCGAGCCACCACAGACCGACGCCATCGAGCTTGATCCGTTCGATTCAGTGATCTCGGAGACCAGACGGATGGTGTAGGGGAAGTCGGTGGCCGACGGCAGAACAGCCTGCAGCGCACGCCATGCCAGCTTGCCGTGACCAATCTCACGACGGCCCGGAGGGCCAAAGCGGCCAACTTCACCAACCGAATAGGGAGGGAAGTTGTAGTGTAGCAGGAAGTTCGACTTGTAGGTGCCGGTCAGCGCGTCGATCATCTGTTCGTCGTCGCCGGTGCCCAAAGTGGTCACTACCAGACCTTGGGTCTCGCCGCGGGTGAACAGGGCCGAACCGTGGGTACGCGGCAGGATGCCAACCGTGCTGTCGATGGCGCGGACAGTGTCCAGTGCGCGGCCATCGATACGCTTGCCGGTTTTCACAACGTCGCCACGCACAACAGCCGATTCCAGCTTCTTCAGAGCGGTGCCGAGGTTTGCGTCCTCTTGCTGCTCTTCGGTCAGCGATGCGATGATTTCTTCTTTGGCGGCAGCAACAGCAGCAACGCGTTCCTGCTTGTCGGTGTTGCCGTATGCGGCGCGGATCTTGTCTTCGCCAGCGGCTTTAACAGCGTCGTACAGTTCCGAGTAGTCAGCAGGCTGGAAGTCGAAGGGCTCTTTCGCAGCGTCTTCGGCCAGATCAATGATCAGGTCGATCACCGGCTGAATCTGTTCGTGTGCGAACTTCACGGCGCCCAGCATCTCGGCTTCCGACAGTTCGTAGGCTTCCGATTCCACCATCATCACGGCGTCTTTGGTGCCGGCCACAACAAGGTCCAGACGCTGGTCCGGGTTGTTGCGCAGATCGTGCATGTCGTCGCAGGTCGGGTTCAGGATGTATTCGCCATCCTCGAAACCAACGCGGCAAGCGCCGATCGGACCCATGAAGGGTGCGCCCGAAATCGTCAGGGCTGCCGAAGCTGCGATCATGGCAACCATGTCGGGGTCATTGACCAGGTCGTGCGACAGCACGGTGCAGATCACCAGAACTTCGTTTTTGAAGCCGGGAACGAACAGCGGGCGGATCGGACGGTCGATCAGACGCGAGGTCAGCGTCTCTTTTTCGGTCGGACGCGCTTCGCGCTTGAAGAAGCCACCGGGGATTTTACCAGCGGCATAGTATTTCTCGTTGTAGTGAACCGTCAGCGGGAAAAAGTCCTGACCGGGCTTTTGCTGGCGCGCGAAGGTCACGTTGGCCATGACAGAGGTCTCGCCCAGAGTGGCGATGACCGAACCGTCGGCCTGACGGGCAACCTTGCCCGTTTCCAGAGTGAGGGTTTCTTCGCCCCACTCCATCGATTTTTTAGTTACGTCAAACATCATGTTTTCCTAGTTGGAAGCACTCCCGGCCCTCCGGGTCTTCCGTTTTCGTGGTGGCCCCATTGCCACCGACCCCTATACCTTTTTCATGCGCCGGGGTCGAAGCGTCACGTCTCAGATGCGTGCGCCTTACAGGAAAACAAGGGGTTTGGAAAGCAAAACCGTTAGCGCTGATGTGCCTGGCTGTGGCGGCGGCGCGGGTGCTTGGTGATGCCAAATGCCTTGCGGGCGGTGACAAGGCGCAGATCCTCGGGGTCCATGCCCATCGACAGGATGGTTTCGCGGTCGAAGCGTTCCCGCGCGACCTGCGCGTCGTGCTTCGTGCCGAACAGCCGGTCGATCCAGTTCATGCCAAAGCTGACGTGGAAGGTCGCCTCGTGATCTTGGAAGTGGTGCGCCAGATGGGTGCGCGTCACGCGCTGCCCGAACCAGCCTTTCGGCACGTTCACATGGGCCAGCGTGTGGCAGTATTCATAGAAGGTGAAGGCGCTGACCGAGCCGACAAACAGGGCGACATATGCAAACAGCGCCGCCGGCCCCAACCCAAGGACGGGCCACAGGACAAGGGTGTGTGCCACGAAGGACAACGTACCAAAGCGCAGCGGATACCAATGATCGCCGCCGGTGAAGAACTCGGGATCGTTCGGGAACTCATGGTGGCCGATATGGCTGCGGTAAAGCTCGTTAAAGACGCCCTGATCGGTGGGCGACTCGCGGTGCAGAAGGAAGCGGTGCATGGCGTATTCGACGAAGAACTGCGCCAGCACGCCATAGGCGATGGCCAGCAAAAGCCACGGGGTGAACCAGAACCCCAGCACAATCAGGCCCGAAAGCCAGAACGGAAACAGCCGTTGCAAGCTGCCCATGTTCATCAGGACGCGGATGGTTTCTTTCATCGTTTTCTCCTCACCTGTGCATAGGGTGAGCGATGACCGCGGGTCATTTCAAGCCAGACCAAACGTAAAGCAGGTGGGATGCCCTTTCTGCGCAGACCCACAAAAGAAAACGCCCGCCTTTTGCAAGACGGGCGTTTCTGTCCGAATGACTCTGGTCTTAGCGACGCAGACCCAGACGCTTGATCAGGTCCTGATAGCGTGCTTCGTCTTTCGCACGGGCGTAGTCCAGCAGCTTACGACGCTGGGCAACCATTTTCAGAAGACCACGGCGGCCGTGGTTATCTTTCTTGTGCGTTTTGAAGTGCTCGGTCAGGGTCGCGATGCGCGACGACAGGATGGCAACCTGAACTTCGGGCGAACCGGTGTCGCCTTCTTTGGTGCCGAATTCCTTGATCAGGCGGTTCTTTTCTTCAGCAGTAATCGACATCGGGGTCTCCTTCATAGGTTAGAGTGGATGGCGCAGGCCGGGATGTCGTCCAGCAAGGCCCATGGAGATACCCGCCATTTTCTGACGGATGGGGGCGTATAGAAGGATTCTGCCTTAAACGCAAAGGAAATCGCCAAGACCCTTATTGCTCGGTCGGCATGACCTGGATTTCCTCGATGATCTGGCTGGCCCAATCGCCCAGTACCGGGATGAAGTCGATGGATCCCAGCATATAGATCACCCAGGACACAAGAATGGTGGCGCCCAGTACGGATCCCAGACCAAACGCCAACCCGCGATACAGTTGAAATAGGCCCAGTTTGAGCAAGCTGTCATGAAGGCGAATGAAGCGGTGGTTGTTCATCCGCTCGACTTCGGCCCGCAGCGCGCGCACCTCTTGCGAGAGCTGTTCCTCGCGTTGGGTCAGCTGGTCTGTCGCGTCACTGTCCTTTTCTTGCATCACTTGATCCTTGTTTTGCGCTGCGGCGCGGGCGTTAACACTTTGTTAACTTTAGGTTTGAATAAACTTGTCCGCAAATACCCGCCAAAGAATGCGTGGTGTTTCATACATTCGCAAGCGGTGATCTACATCATTGTGGTGGATGTTAAGCGGGTAAGTAAAAACAGGCGGCGTATCGAATGCTATTTGGGTTATTGTTTCTAAGCCTCCTGCCGGTGGTAGTGTTGGCGGACAGTTTCACCGATGACGTAAGCAACGGTCCTGAAGGGAACGGCGGCGGTTCCGATGATGACGATGTGGGGGGTGGTATTCTGACCCCCAACGACGGGTTGGGGGACGATGATAGCCCCGACAAAGGTCAGACCTTGCTGGATCAGCTTCTCGGCACCGAAACCGATTTGCATTACGGACGTGAAGACCTGGATAGCTTTGTGGCCGGGACAACCGAACATGTGTTGAGTAGTGGGGACGATGACGTGACCCTTGGCGCATCTGGTGCCGGGGCCGACCCTGGGGCGATCTCGACCTTTCGGGGAACTGCAGTTGTCACGGGCGATGGGCCGGTTGACGTGTATGACGCAGGCGCGGGCAATGACACGATCCGGGCGGGTGATGACGCAGCCTATGTGTTCGGAAATGACGGGGACGACACGATCATTGCGGGCGATGGCGCACTTGCGGCCTATGGCGGGCAGGGTGATGACCATCTGGACGGCTCGGAAAGCATCGACAGCTATCTGGATGGCGGCACGGGCGATGATATTCTGACAGGTGGTGACGGCGACGACCAGCTTTTCGGTGGCGCACACGAAAATCAGCCATCGGGCGATCTGGATTTTACGGACAACGATATTCTTGATGGCGGCGATGGGGATGACATCCTGAAAGGTGGACTTGGAGAGGATTGGCTGCTGGGCGGAGACGGCGATGATGTGATCGATCACTTCGGTCATGCCATGGAAGAAAGCGGCGCCGAGCAGCATGACTATGCCTGGCATAACGACCACGCGTCAGATGTGCTGGATGGAGGGCAAGGCAATGACACCCTGATCTTCGGGGCCTCGGATGTGGCAACCGGGGGGGAAGGCAGTGACATCTTCTGGCTGTACCCTGATGGTGAAGACGGCATGCCGGTGGCGCAGGTCACAGACTTCGAAACCGGCCGCGATTTCTTGCGCATTTCGTTGGACGAGGATGAGGGGCATTCCGATCTGACCTGCGAAGTTAACCCCTCAGACGACGGGAAAGATGGTGTGGTCACTGTGGGCGGGCAGGTGGTTGCCATCCTGCAGGGTGCCCCGGACGCGACCGTGCACGACATCTATGTCGAGCTGCGCGAGAACATTTTTGCCTAGGGTAGGGGCTTAGAACCAGCGTTCGGGTTGCTGGGCATAGGCGATGTACAGCGGATGCTTCGGGTGCCCATCTTTGGTCAGGCCCAAGTGATATGTCGGCAGATTGGTTTGCCGAAGAAGATGCTCTACCTCTGGCCCGCGTAACAAATGCGCGCCATGGGTGCCCCAGCCGCAGATAACCTGATCGGCCCAGGGGCAGCTTTCCAAAATGGCGGCATCGTTCGCCGGACCTACGGGATCCGTTGCTGCCCGCATCTTCCGCGGATCTGTGTCGCGCCATGCAAAAATATTGGTCACCCGAAACGCCCCAAATCCAAGGGTGCGTGCGCGCCGTTCGCAGCGTTCGACCGTCGGGTCGTTTTGCACTTCGGTCGCCGTTGACGGGTTCAACATGATAAACAGCGCCTTGCGCCCAGCGGGCTCCCATACACGCGTCAGCGTATAGCGGTATTTTTCGCAGTCCGAATAAACGGCAGTGGAATGGGCGTCGCCCTTTTGAAATTCGCGCGTGATCATAGATGCTTTCTGGGGCGATACCTAACCCTTGGCAACCCCTTGCGTTGCCACAGGATTGGGCGGAAGGTGAAAGAAAACGGAGCCGACCATGCTGATATCCGAAGTGATCCGTAAGAAACGCGATGGCCAGACCCTGAGCGACGCCGACATTGCCGCAATGGTCGACGGCATCGCCGGGGGCGGGGCAAGCGACGCGCAGGTCGCGGCCTTTGCGATGGCGTCATGGCTGAAAGGGTTGTCGCCGGACGAAACCGCCGCGCTGACCTTGGCAATGCGCGACAGCGGCGATGTGTTCGACTGGCCAGACATGCCCGGCCCAGTGGTGGACAAGCATTCGACCGGCGGTGTGGGTGATAATGTCAGCTTGATGCTTGCGCCCATTTTGGCCGCCTGCGGGGCGTATGTGCCCATGATCTCGGGCCGCGGCCTGGGGCACACGGGCGGCACGCTGGATAAGATGGACGCGATTCCCGGCTATACATCGCAGCCCGACAATGCGCTGTTTGACCGGGTCGTACGTGACGTGGGCTGCGCCATTATTGGCCAGACCGGAGACCTCGCCCCTGCCGACAAACGCCTTTACGCAATCCGCGACGTGACGGCGACTGTGGAAAGCATCCCGCTGATCACGGCCTCGATTCTGTCGAAGAAACTGGCGGCGGGGCTGGAATCTCTGGTGATGGATGTGAAGTTCGGCAATGGCGCGTTTATGTCGAATTTTGACGATGCCCGCGACTTGGCGGCGTCAATCCAGCGCGTTGCGCACTTGGCGGGGCTGCGCTGTCACGCTTTGCTGACCGATATGAACGAACCCTTGGCCGATGCGGCAGGTAACGCCGTCGAGACGCTGAATGCAATTGAGTTCCTGACTGGCACGCGTCGCACAGCTCGGCTGGAGGAGGTCGTGACCGCCCTGTGCGCACAGATGCTGGTTGCCTCGGGTGTCGAAAGCGATGGGGCGGCTGCGAGAACGCGGGTCCGCGCTGTGCTGGAGAGCGGTCGTGCGGCGGAAAAATTTGGACAGATGGTGGCCGCATTGGGTGGCCCGTCGGATATTGTCGAACGCCCCGAAGCTCATCTGGCCAAAGCGCCGGTGATCACCGAACTGAGCGCGACTGAAGCGGGATATGTCAGCGTCATCGACACGCGCGAGGTTGGGCTGTGTGTGGTCGAACTGGGCGGGGGACGCCGCCGTGCAGCTGACAAGATTGACCCGGCTGTGGGCCTGACGCGTTTGGCACCTCTCGGCGCGAAACTGGAAAGAGGAGATCCGATTGCGGTGATCCATGCGGCCTCGGACGCGGATGCCGAGGCCGCGAAGGCGCAGCTGTCTGCGGCCTATCACATCGGGGAGGCACCGACGCCCGGACCTGTGGTCGCCGAAGTTCTGACTTAAGCGCCCGCCCGTGCCGCAGGCACGGGCCACCCCCAACCAGCGCGGCCCGACAGGGCTGGCGCTGGGCGGGAGAACGCCGCCACCAACTTATAGGCCCAGCACGTCCAACATGCTGTATTCACCGGGCTTTTTGTCTTGCCCCCACAGCGCGGCCTTTACGGCCCCACGGGCAAAGATGGCGCGGTCGGTGGCCAGATGGCGCAGCACGATGCGCTCGCCGGGGGCGGCAAACATCACGTCATGCTCGCCCACGATGTCGCCGCCACGCACCGCGTGAAAGCCGATGTCCCCGCGCTTGCGGGCGCCGGTGATGCCGTCGCGGCCCCGGTCCGAGACCTCGGACAGATCCACGCCGCGCCCTTCGGCGGCGGCTTCTCCCAGCATCAACGCGGTGCCGGATGGGGCGTCGACCTTATGGTGGTGGTGGGCTTCGATGATCTCGATGTCGAAGTCTTCATCCAGCGCGGCCGCGACCTTTTTGGTCAGCAGCGTCAGCAGGTTCACGCCAAGGCTCATATTGCCGGCACGCACGATGGTGGCGTGGCGGCCAGCCAGCGCGATCTTTTCCAGATCTTCGTCAGTCAGACCCGTGGTGCCGATCACGTGGACGGCGCGGGCTTGGGCGGCGATCTCGGCCATATCGATGGTGGCGGCAGGTGCGGTGAAGTCGATCACGGCCTGTGCCTTCGCCATGGTTTCCAGCGCGTCATCCGTCACGGCAACGCCGACGGGCTGGCCGCCCATGCATTCGCCTACGTCGCGTCCGACCCAGTCATGGCCGGGGCGCTCCAGTGCCCCCACAAGGCGCGCCTTGTCATTGGCCAGCACCTCTTTGATCAGCATTTGGCCCATACGGCCTGATGCGCCCATCACTACAATGCCCGGCAAATCGCTCATGTCTGGTCTCCGAATTTCGTTTGAGGGTGTCTAACCCGAGTGCGCCCGCTTGGCAAAGCCCTGTTGCGCACAAGCGCATCAAGGAATACATGGCGGATATGGCAAAGAACCGTTTTGAAGACCAACGTGGCCCCAACCAGCGCCAGCTGCGCGTGGCTGAACTGATCCGCCGGACCCTGTCCGAAGCCCTGATGCGTGGTGAAGTGCACGACCCTGACCTGTCGCGCATGTCCATCACCATCGGCGAGGTGCGACTGTCCGCAGACTTGTCGATTGCAACCGTCTATGCGCTGCCCTTGGGCGGCAAGGGCGGGGCTGAGGCCGTGAAGGCTTTGGCGCGCAACAAAGGCGAGCTGCGCCGCATCGTCGGCCGCGCGATCAAGATCAAGCACACGCCGGAGCTGCGCTTTCTGGTGGATGAGACCTTCGACCAGATGGACCACACCCACCGCCTGTTGCAGCAGGAAGAGGTACAGCGCGATCTGCGCAAGTCCGACAGTGACGAGGCCGAAGAAGACTGATGGGACGCCGCAAGAAGGGGCGCGATATCCATGGCTGGCTGGTCGTGGACAAGCCCGCTGGTATCAGCTCGAACGCCGTTGTGAACAAGGTACGTTGGGCGATGGACGCCAAGAAGGCGGGCCATGCGGGCACGCTTGATCCGGAAGCGACCGGCGTTTTGGCCGTGGCTTTGGGCGAGGCGACGAAGACCGTTCCCTATATCACCGACGCGCTGAAAGCCTACGAATTCACCGTGCGTCTGGGGCAGGCGACCAACACCGATGACGCCGAGGGCGAGGTGATTTTGGAAAGCGACGCTCGCCCTTCGGATGAAGATATTCAGGCCGCGTTGGCGCAATTCACTGGCGACATCATGCAAGTGCCGCCGAAGTTTTCCGCCGTGAAGATCGATGGCGAGCGTGCGTATAAGCTGGCCCGCGATGGCGAAGACGTCGAGATCGCAGCCCGCCCGTTGTGGGTTGAGGAACTGGTTATGGTCTCGCGCCCGGATGCTGATCACGTGACGCTGGAAATGACCTGTGGCAAGGGCGGATACGTGCGCTCGATCGCGCGCGATCTGGGCGAGGCGCTGGGCTGTCATGGTCATGTGCGCAATTTGCGCCGAATCTGGTCGGGGCCGTTTGATGCCGAGGACGGTGTGACCATCGAGCTGATCGAAGAACTTGCCAAAACCGGAGAGCTGGACGCCTATCTGCGCCCGCTTGAGGAAGGGTTGCAGGATCTGCCCGAACTGAAAGCCAGCGCCGAGGGCGCGACGCGCTTGAAGCACGGCAATCCCGGCATGGTTCTGTCATCAGACGTGGAATATGGCGATGAAGCCTGGGCGTCTTACGAGGGCAAGGCGGTTGCGGTCGGCACCTATCGTTCAGGCGAACTGCACCCCAGCCGGGTGTTCAACCAGTAACGCTCCCGCGCCTTTATGACCTTGCGGTCAACAGGCTTGGGGGTGGCCGCGCTGACGCGCGGTGAATTTCATGCCTTCGGCGAGGATATTTCTGACAAGAAAATGCGGGCTTGAACCCATCGATCAAAAGTCGATGGCGATGCCTTTCTTTTCCCAATCACCGAAACGCACCGGCTCGGGCCCGTCGCGTCCGCCAAGTTCAGTGGGCAGAGCTTTCGCTTCGGCTTCGGCTTTCTTGCGGCGCTCTTCAGCTTCGGCCAGTGCGCGGATGGCGGCAGGGGGAAGCTCGCGCTTGGGGGTTTCAGGCGCGGCTTCTTTCGATTGGTCGGCCTTGGGGCTATCGTCTGACATGCGGCGCTCCTTGTTTCGGTGTTGGGGATGATATAGGGCGCAAAGCAGCGAAACGCAAAGGACGTGAGATGAGCAACCCGAAAGACGTGCGGCATGTAGTGGTGGACCTTCTGGATGATGTGACCGTTGAGAAGAGGTTGTTGTCCGAGGCATTGCCGAAACGTCTGGCGAAACTGCCGGCCGAGGATCGCGCGCGGGCGCAGCGTTTGGTGATGCAGGCCTTGCGCGGCATGGATCGCTGCGACCGGATGCTTGGGCCGTTTCTGCGCCAGCGTCCTGTGCCGCGTGTGTTGAACATTCTGCGGCTGGGTGTGTCCGAGATCTGCAATGGCGGGGCTGCGCATGGGGTGGTGAATGCCTGTGTCGAGATCGCGAAGGCGCAGGCGGAAACGGAACATGCGCGGGGCTTGGTGAACGCCGTTCTGCGCAAGATCGACCGCGAGAAAGACAAGTGGGACACGCTGCCCATCCCGCGTCTGCCCAAATGGCTGCGCAAGCCGTTGCTGGCGGACTTCGGGAAAGAGGCCGTGGCCGCGATGGAAGCTGCACAGTTCGCAGGTGCTCCGGTCGATTTGACCGCGAAAGGCGATGCGACAGCGCTGGCCGGGGCGGTGAAGGGCGAACTGCTGCCGACGGGATCGGTCCGGTTGGCGGATGCCGGGCAGATCACCAACCTGCCGGGATATGCGGACGGCGATTGGTGGGTGCAGGATGCCGCCGCCGCCTTGCCAGCCAAAGTTCTGGCCGCGCAGACGGGCGAGTCCGTTTTGGACATGTGCGCCGCCCCCGGTGGGAAAACCATGCAGCTTGCGGCAGCTGGGGCCAATGTCACCGCCTTGGATGTGTCTGAAGGCCGCATGAAGCGGGTGGACGAAAACCTGATACGGACCAAACTTTCCGCCGAACTGGTCACAAGTGATGCGCTGGAATACGAAGGCGGGCCGTTCGACGCGATCCTGTTGGATGCGCCCTGTACCGCCACTGGCACCATTCGCCGTCACCCCGACTTGCCCTATGCCAAGGATGGTGGCGAGTTCCCGGGGTTGTTCGAGCTTCAGGAATACATGATCGACCGGGCGTTGGGGCTTCTCAAGCCCGGCGGACGTTTGGTCTATTGCACCTGTAGTCTGCTGATTGATGAGGGCGAGGAACAGGTGCGCGACGCTTTGGCCCGCCACGAGGGGCTGGCGGTTGATCTGAACGCTCTGCGCCTGCCGGGTGTGGATGCCGACTGGATCGGCCCCGAAGGGCTGCGCTTGTTCCCGCATTATATGGCGGATCAGGGCGGCATGGACGGGTTCTTCATCACCTGCCTACGCCGGAAATAATCGCACGCGCTTGATTTCGCCATGACAGGTGCGGGCCGTCTTGGTATGCTTTGCCAAAGCCCACACAGAGGGGCGGGTCAAAATGACCACGAGCAAATGACATGAGGCGAGGCGCGCTGTGGCTCCACAGATCGGTTCTTCCGGGTTAGGCACCCGATTTTCAAATCGTTGGCACGCAAAACGGGCGGCGCGGGCGCGGCCTGCGGCGGGGTTTGTATCGCAACCCGAACCGCGGACCATCGGGTCGTTTGCGCGTGGCAAACAGCTTTTAGCCGGCAATTTCCTGTTCGCAGGGCATCTGGTGAATGCGCCGGATCACATGTTGTGGGACATTCCACCGCCCAATCCTGCATTTATCGAAGAAACCCAAGGTTTTGCTTGGCTGGATGATCTGGCCAGCGTTGGCGACGCCGAGGCACGTGACCGCGCGCAGGAATGGGTGTTTGGCTGGATAGACGCCTTTGGCAACGGACGCGGCGAGGGCTGGACCCCGGATCTGACCGGGCGGCGGCTGATCCGCTGGATCAGCCATGCGCTGTTCCTGATGCGAGGTATGTCGTCCGAGCAAAGCAAGCGATTCTTCCGATCTTTGGGTCAGCAAACCCTGTTTCTATCCCGCCGTTGGCGCGGCGCGACACCCGGCCTGCCGAGGTTCGAGGCTTTGACGGGGTTGATCTATGCCGGGTTCAGCCTGACCGGTGTTGATGTTCATGTGGAGGCCGCCATTCGGGCCTTGGCGCAGGAATGCACCGACCAGATTGATGACCAGGGCGGAATTCCGACCCGGAACCCAGAAGAGCTGCTTGAGGTCTTCACCCTTCTGAACTGGGCCGCCCTGACCCTGCGCGAAAGCGGGCGTGAGCCCGAATCCGCCCATCTGGACGCCATCAACCGGATCGCGCCGACCTTGCGCGCGCTACGGCATGCCGATGGCGGGCTTGCCCGTTTCCACGGCGGCGGACGCGGGCTGGATGGTCGTTTGGATCACGCTCTGGCGAATTCGGGCGTGCGGGCGGGCGTGAACGAAGGATTGGCGATGGGCTATTCCCGTCTGTCCGCCGGGCGCACCAGTGTGATCATGGACGGCGCGCCGCCGCCTGTCGGGAATGCCTCGGCCAATGGGCACGCATCGACCTTGTCGTTCGAGCTGACCTCGGGCCGGCGTCCGGTGATTGTGAATTGCGGATCTGGCGTGCAGTTTGGGCCGGAGTGGCACAAGGCGGGGCGCGCCACGCCATCGCATTCTGTGTTGGGCGTGAAAGGCATGTCCTCTTCGCGGCTGTCGGCGCCGCAAGTGCTGGACGGGATCGCGCGGACGTTCTTGGCGCAGACCCCAAAACAGGTGCCGCTAGAGCGCGTGGTTGGGGTCGGAACCAACGGCGTTGTCGCCGCCCATGACGGCTATGTGGCGACCTACGGTCTGACCCATATGCGCAAGTTGGAGCTGAACGTGTCGGGGCGCGAGCTGTCGGGTGAAGACACGTTGGCAGCCGTCACCGAAGCGGATCAAGAGGTGTTCGACACAGCGCTGGACGACACATCGCTGCAAGGCGTGCCCTTCACCGTGCGATTCCATCTGCACCCCGAAGTCGACGCCACCCTTGATATGGGCGGTACGGCGGTGTCCTTGGCGCTGCGATCCGGCGAGATTTGGGTCTTCCGCTTCGAAGGGCGCGGTGAACTGATGCTGCAAAGCAGCATTTACTTGGAAAAGTCACGCCTGAAGCCGCGAAAAACAAAACAAGTGGTTCTCTCGGGCGTCGCAATGGACTATGCGACACGCATCCGCTGGACGCTAGCCAAGGCGCAAGACACCCCAACGGTTTTGCGTGACCTTGAAACGGGCGACCGGGCGGAGCTGCCAAGTTAACAGACTTCAGGCCTTGGGGGGCCAACTGACATGACTGACCTTCATCCGGTGCGCCGTGCGCTGATTTCCGTATCCGACAAGACCGGCCTGATTGAGCTGGGCCAGGCGCTCGAGGCCCGCGGGGTCGAGATCCTGTCCACTGGCGGCTCTGCCAAAGCCCTGCGCGACGCTGGCGTTGCCGTGAAAGACGTGGCCGAGGTCACCGGCTTCCCCGAGATGATGGACGGTCGTGTAAAGACGCTGCACCCAATGGTACATGGTGGCCTGCTGGCGCTGCGTGACAACGACGCGCATGTCGCCTCGATGGAGGAGCACGGCATCGGCGCGATCGACCTTCTGGTGGTGAACCTCTATCCGTTCGAGGAAACCGTCGCCAAGGGTGCCGACTATGACACTTGCATCGAAAACATCGACATCGGTGGCCCGGCGATGATCCGTGCTGCTGCCAAGAACCATGCTTTCGTGAACGTGGTTGTGGACGTGCAGGACTATGACAAACTGCTGGGCGATATGGACCAGCACGGTGGCGCAACCTGCCCGAAATTCCGCAAGAAGCTGGCCCAGACCGCCTATGCCCGTACGGCTGCCTATGACGCGGCTGTGTCGACATGGCTGGCAGGCGCACTGGAGCTGGAAGCCCCGCGCCGTCGTGCCTTTGCCGGCGAGCTAAAGCAAACCCTGCGCTATGGCGAAAACAGCCACCAGAAAGCGGCGTTCTATACCGACGGGTCGAACCGCCCCGGTGTGGCGACTGCGACCCAGCTGCAGGGCAAGGAGCTGTCCTACAACAACATCAACGACACCGACGCGGCGTTTGAACTCGTCGCCGAGTTTGATCCTGCTGTCAGCCCCGCTGTCGCGATCATCAAACACGCAAACCCCTGTGGTGTGGCCCAGGGCGCGACGCTGGTCGAAGCTTATCAAAAGGCATTTGACTGCGACCGCACCTCGGCTTTCGGCGGCATTGTTGCGTTGAACCAACCGCTGGATGCGGAAACCGCCACCAAGATCGTCGAGATCTTCACCGAGGTGGTGATTGCCCCCGGTGCATCGGAAGAAGCCAAGGAAATCTTCGCGGCCAAGAAGAACCTGCGCCTGCTGCTGACCGATGGTCTGCCGGACACGCGTGCGCCCCTGACGGCCTATAAGCAGGTTGCTGGCGGTGTTCTGGTGCAGGACAAGGACGTGGGCTATGTCGGCATGGATGACTTGAAAGTGGTGACCGAGAAAGCGCCGAGTGACGCGCAGATGCAAGACCTGCTGTTCGCTTGGAAAGTCGCCAAGCACGTCAAGTCGAACGCGATTGTCTACGTGAAAGACCAAGCCACCGTGGGCGTGGGTGCTGGCCAGATGAGCCGTCTGGACAGCGCGAACGTCGCCGCCTCGAAAGCCGAGCGGATGGCTGCTGAACTGGGTCTGGACGAAAGCCTTGCGAAAGGCTCGGCCGTGGCATCGGATGCATTCTTCCCGTTCCCCGACGGTCTGTTGGAAGCAGCCGCTGCGGGTGGCACCTGTGTGATCCAGCCCGGTGGCTCGATGCGCGATCAGGAAGTGATCGACGCGGCTAACGAAGCAGGGTTGGCCATGGTCTTCACCGGCATGCGCCACTTCCGGCACTAAGCCCATGATGCGCGTGATCGGCATATCCGCTTTGGTGGCGTTCGTTCTGGATCAGCTGACCAAGTATCATGCGCTGTATATCCTTGATCTGGACCGCGTCGGCGTGGTCCAGATCTGGCCGCCCTTTCTGGTCTATCAGATGGGCTGGAACACCGGCATCAACTTTGGCCTTTTCGGCGGCGCTGACCCAAACGTCACCCGTTGGTTCCTGATCGCAATCGCTTTGATCATCGCGGTCTGGGTCGTCTGGTGGGTGGTGAAAGAGCAGATCGGGAAACTGGGCCAGATCTCGGCCGGATTGCTGGTCGGGGGGGCGCTGGGCAATGTTGTAGACCGCATTTACTACGGCGCGGTTGTCGACTTTCTGAACACCTCGTGCTGCGGAATTCGAAATCCCTATTCCTTTAATGTCGCAGATATTTTCGTCTTTGCAGGGGCCATCGGGCTGGTTCTTTTCGCCTCGTCCAACAAGACCCCGTGACGCGGCTTTCCAGATGGGCTAATAAACCCATAGATTACCTTGGGGATTGGGCGTGAAATGCGTATTTCGTCTGTAAAATTTCTGACTTTTGGCGCTGTTTTCATGGGGCTGGTTGCATGTTCCAATAGCGATCCGTCGCTGATGAACCTGCGCGCAACTCAGGATGGCCCGGACGAGTTTGCGATTCTGCCGACGAAACCCCTGCAAGAGCCGAAAAACTATACTGACCTGCCAACGCCGACCCCTGGTCAGGCGAATTTGACCGATCCGACGCCCGAGGCGGATGCCATTGCTGCGCTGGGCGGTAAACTGGGGTCGGGCAAGCTGCGCCGAAGCGAGGGCGCGCTGGTCAGCGCGGCCAGCCGTTACGGCGTGTCGGCAAATATCCGCGAGGTTCTGGCCACATCTGACCTTGAATGGCGTAAAGACAACAAGGGCCGCGTGCTGGAACGTCTGTTCAACGTGAACGTCTATTACCGCGCCTACGAAGCCATGCATCTGAACCAGCATCTTGAACTGGAACGCCTGCGCCGTTTGGGCATCTGGACCCCGGCTGCTCCGCCCGAGGCGGTGACCGATCGGTAATGCATGACAGAACGGGGCCTTCGGGCCCTTTTTTCGTTTCCGGGCCGTGCGCTGGGTTAACGTTGATCACATCTGCGTTGCCAAGGCTTGAAGCGGGTGCTGGGGTGGATAATTCTAATCCGACACAGAAGGAGCATTATATGCGTTTCATTCTTGCAGGATTGTTGGCAATTGGGCTGGGCGCACCCGCGTTGGCCAAGGAAGATGTCAGCCATTTCACGCTGGACAACGGGCTTGAGGTCGTCGTGATCGAAGATCACCGCGCCCCCGTCGTTGTCCACATGCTGTGGTATCGGGCCGGTGCTGCGGATGAACAACCCGGTGTGTCCGGCGTTGCGCATTTCCTTGAACACCTGCTGTTCAAAGAGACCGAGAACTACGAAGCCGGTGCGCTCAGCCGTGTGGTGGCGGAAAACGGCGGGTCGGACAATGCGTTCACCTCGCAGGACTATACGGCCTATTTCCAGCGCGTCGCGGCGGATCGCTTGGGTCTGATGATGGAAATGGAATCGGATCGCGTGCGCAATCTGATTCTGTCCGAAGACGACATCGCCACCGAGCGTGACGTGATCTTGGAAGAACGCGCGCAGCGCACCGACAGTGATCCAAGCGCCCTGTTTCGCGAGCAGCTTAATGCCGCGGCTCATCTGAACCACCCCTATGGTATTCCGGTCATCGGCTGGCGGCACGAGATGGAGAACCTGTCGCGTGCCGACGCGCTGGCATTCTATGAACGCTTCTATGCGCCCAATAACGCGGTTTTGGTCGTGGCAGGCGATGTCGCACCAGACGAGGTGCTGGACCTGGCCAAAACGCACTATGGCCCGTTGGCGCCGACCCCCGATCTGGGCAAGCGCGTGCGGGTGCAAGAGCCCCCACAACTGGCCGAACGCCGCCTGCGCTTTGCCGATCCGCGCGTGGCGCAACCCTATTTGCTGCGCCGTTATCAAGCGCCCGAGCGGGACAGTGGGGCGCAGGAAGAGGCCGCCGCGCTGGTCTATCTGGCAGAAATCCTTGGCGGCAATGGCGCGACCTCGGTCCTTGGGCGGGCGTTGCAGTTTGACGAGCAAATCGCGGTCTATGCGGGGGCGGGCTATGGCGCGGTCGCGCTGGATGACACCAGTTTTACACTGGTCGTCATGCCGTCTCCTGATGTGTCGTTGAAAGATGCAGAAGCGGCCTTGGATCGCGAGATTGCCGCGTTCCTTGAGACCGGAATTGACCCTGCCCAATTCGAGCGTGTGAAATTCCAGATCCGCGCCAATGACGTCTATGCGCAGGATAACGTCATGGCGCGTGCCGAGCGCTATGGCGAGGCGCTGACCTCGGGTTTGACGATCGAGGATGTGAAGGCCTGGCCCGATGTGCTGCAGGCGGTGACGCCCGAAGACGTGATAGAGGCCGCGCGGAACCTTTTTGACGACCGCAGGGCAGTTACCGGCTGGCTGGTGCCCGAAGGCGGAGAGGACATGTAATGAAACGAATCGCTCTTGTTCTGGTGGGGCTTATTGCCCTGACCTTTCCCGCCCGCGCCGAAGTGGCCATTCAGGAAGTGACCTCGAAAAACGGTCACGTCGCATGGCTGGTTCATGAGCCGGCCCTTCCGTTCACCGCGCTTGAAATCCGCTTTCAGGGCGGCACTACGTTAGATCGTCCCGGCAAGCGGGGGGCTGTGAACCTGATGGCCGGCCTTCTGGAAGAAGGTGCCGGTGATATGGATGCACAGGGCTTTGCCGAAGCGCGCGAGGCACTGGCGGCCTCGTTCGGGTTTGACGGCGGCGAAGACAGCATCGGGATTTCAGCACAGTTCCTGACGGAAAACCGCGATCAGGCGGTGGCCCTGCTGCACGAAGCCTTGACCGCGCCGACATTTGACGAAACAGCGCTTGAACGCGTGCGGGGACAGGTGCTGTCGCATCTGGCGTCTCGTGCGACCGAGCCACGCTCGCTTGCAGCTGATGCGTTTGATGACGTCGCCTACGGTGACCATCCCTATGGCAGCTATGACGGCGGCACAGTCGATAGCGTTACCGCGCTGACCCGTGATGACATCGTGAACGCGTATCGTGACACCATGGCGCTGGACCGGGTTTATGTGGCTGTTGTCGGGGACATCACCGCAGAACAGCTTGGCCCCCTGTTGGACCAACTGTTTGACGGTCTGCCCGCGACAGGTGCTGCTATGCCCGACCGGGTCGCGTTTGGCCTGCCGGGTGGCACCACCGTCGTGCCCTTCGACACGCCGCAATCTGTCGCGCTGTTCGGCCATGACGGCATCAAGCGCGAAGCTCCCGATTTCTTTGCCGCGTTTGTTGTGAACACGATTTTGGGTGGGCCAAGCTCTTTGTCTCGCCTGATGAACGAAGTGCGGGAAGTGCGCGGGCTGACCTATGGGATTGGGTCCTATCTGATCCCGGCGGATTGGACCGAAAGCGTGGTTGGGCAGTTCTCAAGCCAGAACGCGGTAATGGGTCAGGCGATTGACGTGGTGCGAGAGGAGTGGGCGAAGATTGCTCGTGACGGTATCACGCAGGAAGAGCTGACCGCCGCGCAGACCTATCTGACTGGGTCCTATCCGCTGCGCTTTGACGGTAATGCCAACATCGCCAACATCATGGCATCGATGCAACTGATTGGCCTGCCAATCGACTATATCGCGACCCGGAATGAGCAGATTATGGCTGTCACGTTAGAGCACGCAAACCGTGTAGCCGCTGAGCTGTACAAGCCCGATGCGCTGCACTTTGTGGTGGTCGGTCAGCCCGAAGGCGTCGTGTCGAATTAAGCCCATTTGCGGAATGGTCGAATCGGGCGTGGGTATGCTAAGTTTTGTGCCATGCCAGAAGACAGCCCCCATATAAGCCCGGATCGGTCGATCCGCCGTCCAGTTATCCGTCAGTTGGATGATGCTGCAATCAACCGAATTGCGGCCGGTGAAGTGGTGGAGCGCCCGGCGTCTGCCGTCAAAGAACTGGTGGAAAACGCCATAGATGCAGGCGCCGCAAGGATCGACGTCACCTATGCGGATGGAGGCAAGACGCTGATCCGTGTGAGTGATGATGGTTGCGGCATCGCGCCCGACGATTTGGCGCTTGCGATGTCGCGCCATGCGACGTCGAAAATCGACGGGTCGGACCTGCTGGATATTCACACATTTGGCTTCCGGGGCGAGGCACTGCCATCGCTCGGCGCGGTCGGTCGCCTGACTATCACCTCGCGCGCGCAAGGCTTTGACGCGGCGGTGATCCGCGTGGCGGGTGGACAGATGGACCCGGTGAAACCCGCGGCCCTGTCTGGCGGCACCGTGGTCGAACTACGCGACCTGTTCTACGCCACCCCCGCGCGTCTGAAATTCCTGCGCACGGATCGGGCCGAGGCGCAGGCGATCTCTGATGTGGTGAAACGACTGGCGATGGCCGAGCCGCAGATCGGCTTCACCCTGCGCGATGTTTCTGGTGGAGGTGAGGGCCGTGTGACCTTCCGCGCGGACCCGGAAACCGGCGACATGTTCGATGCGCTTTCAGGGCGCCTCGCCACCATTTTGGGCCGAGATTTTGCCGAAAACGCCATCCCGATTGATGCCGAACGCGATGGTCTGCGGCTGACAGGATTCGCCGCCTTGCCGACCTATTCGCGCGGGGCCGCCGTGGCGCAATTCCTGTTCGTGAATGGCCGCCCGGTGAAAGACAAACTGCTGACGGGTGCGCTGCGGGCCGCTTATTTTGATTTCCTGTCCCGCGACCGCCACCCGGCGGCAGCGCTGTTTGTCAGCTGCGACCCGCATCTGGTCGATGTGAACGTCCACCCCGCGAAATCCGAGGTCCGCTTCCGCGAGCCCGGCGTGGCGCGCGGGTTGATCGTGTCAGGCCTGCGTCACGCGCTGGCGAATGCAGGACATCGTGCGTCGACGACTGTGGCAGGCGCGACATTGGGCGCAATGCGGCCCGAGTCGATCGAACCCCGCGTTTATCAAATGGACCGGCCCAGCCTTGGGGCGATGCGATCGTCCTATCAGGCGCAAATGCCCGCGCCCGAAGCACCGGGTTTCGCGGAAATGTCCGCGCCCTCGGCCCGGTTCGATCCGGTGGTGGAACCAGAACAACAAGCGTCGCAAGAAGCACTGCCCTTGGGTGCGGCCCGCGCGCAGGTGCACGAAAACTACATCATCGCGCAGACCGAAACGGGCATGGTCATCGTCGATCAGCACGCGGCGCATGAACGTCTGGTGTACGAGAAGCTCAAACGTCAGATGGCGGAAAACGGTGTCGCCCGTCAGGCGCTTTTGATCCCCGAGATTGTTGAGTTGTCCGCAGGTGATGTGGCGCGTTTGCTTGAGGTCGCGGACGATCTGGCAGGCATGGGCCTTGTCATCGAACCCTTCGGCGGAGACGCCGTCGCCGTGCGCGAGACCCCCGCCATCTTGGGCGAGATCAACGCAACCGCGATGATCAAGGATGTGCTGGATGAACTGGCCGATCTGGGCGATAGCAACATGGTGCAGGCCAAGATCGAGGCCGTGCTGTCCCGCGTCGCCTGCCACGGGTCGATCCGCTCTGGCCGCTGGATGCGCCCCGAAGAAATGAACGCCCTGCTGCGCGAGATGGAGGCCACGCCCCATTCCGGCCAATGCAACCACGGGCGCCCCACTTATGTCGAGCTGAAGCTCGCGGATATCGAAAGGCTGTTTGGACGCACATGATCCAGATCGGTGACATAACCTATGACCTCTCTGACCCGCTGGTGTTGTTGACACTCGGCGGCATCGCGCTTGCGGTTCTGATCTTCATTCTGCTGCTCGTGGTGCTGCGCCGCGCTGGCCGCTCGACCCGCGTTGCCGAGGATTTGGCGTTGCAGATGGGCGGTCTGGGGCAGGCGGTACAGGTTCTGGGCGCGGGGCAGGATCAACTGTCGGGCGGGTTGCGCACGGTGTCAGACACGCAGGCCAGCGGGCAGGCGCAGGTATTGCAGGCGATGGAAACCCGCTTGGCCCATGTGCAGCAGCAGATGAATGATCGCCTGCACGACAACGCGATGAAATCTGCCCGCGCCATGTCGGAGCTTCAGGACCGGATGAAGGAAAGCTTGCAAGGCAACGCGGTGAAGACGACCGAAAGCCTGACGCAATTGCAGGAACGGCTGAAGGTGATCGACAAGGCGCAGGACAACATCACCCGTTTGTCGGGCGACGTGTTAAGCCTTCAGGACATTCTGTCGAACAAGCAAACCCGCGGCGCGTTTGGGGAAATCCAGCTGACTGACATCGTCTCAAAAGCGCTGCCGAAGGACAGTTACGACCTGCAGGCGACGCTGTCGAACGGTAAACGGGCGGATTGTCTGATCCACCTACCAAACCCTCCGGGCCCGATTGTGATCGACTCGAAATTTCCGTTGGAAGCGTACGAGGCGCTGCGTCGGGCCGGCACGCCGGAAGAGCTGACGCTTGCCGCCCGCGCGATGAAAACCGCCGTGCGCGCCCACATCAAAGCGATCTCGGATAAGTACATCATCGAGGGCGAAACCGCCGACGGCGCGCTGATGTTCCTGCCGTCCGAGGCCGTCTATGCTGAGCTACACGCCAATTTCTCGGAGGTGGTTCGCGAAGGGTTCGAGGCCCGCGTCTGGATCGTCTCGCCCACCACCTGCATGGCGACCCTGAACACCATGCGCGCGATCCTGAAAGATGCGCGGATGCGTGAACAGGCCGGCGCGATCCGCAAGGAACTGCACCTGCTGTCCGCCGATGTGGGGCGCTTGGGAGACCGCGTGGCAAACCTCGATCGTCATTTCCATCAGGCCTCTAAGGATATTTCGGAAATCAAGATCTCGGCCGAGAAAGCAGGCAACCGCGCGAAACGGCTGGACAACTTTGATTTTGAAGAGGTCACGGAAGAAGACCAGACCGTGGTGCCGATTGGGAAGGGGTGACCCGATGCACCTGACGGATGCATTGGTAAACAGCAATAGTAGTGATAAACGTGCCAATCGAATTTTCAGAGCAAACTAGTCGTGAATGGTTTGGGTTGGCGGAAGCGGACGGCACCATGCTGCTGTCTATAATCTCACCCTACGAGAGAGTGCTTTCGGAAGACGAGTTTGTAAACCTTCCAATGACTTTTGAAGAGAACGACCAGACTAGACAGAATTTACTGCGACGTGAGTTCAGTCGATTCTTCCAAAACTACATCGGTGGGATATCGGAGTTGATTTGGAGCGGCGATCAATTCGCTTCAGCTCCAGTTGCGTCGATAGAAACGCATTTGGAGAAGTTCTTATGCGACGGAGAATCCCAACAGTTCATCGACCGACAGAACGCAATTCTGTACGAGACCCAACCTTATCTTGAGATTCACGTATTCTCTGTGAAAAAGTTCTTAATGTTTGACTCCAGTACTATTTTCCAAAGGCTTGCAAACCAAAGAATTGGTTGGAAAGATACCAACTGGTACTGAAACTGCGTTCTGAACATAAACTTTCTTGGAAGGTGTGAAATCCGACTTTGAGAGGCGCTTGGGATTAATCGAGAGTGTAGCGTTATCGCTTCCTCAATCCTTAGTTCAACTTTCTATGCCCCGCCGACTGACTAAGCAGGCAACGGGATAAGTTGCGTGCTGCACCTTCCAACCTTGACGGATCATTAAACAGATGCTCGTCTAATCCCAACGGATAGGACACCGATCGCATGACTGACCGCCCCTCTTTTGACGCCTACAAGCCCGCCGAGATCGCCGAGTTGATCGAGACTGCGGGCGTGGCGAAAGCTCATCTTCCGTGGAAGCAGATGCTGGTTCTGGCGATGCTGGCGGGCGCGTTTATCGGGTTTGGGGCCGCGGCCTATACGATGGTCATGACCGGGGTGGACGCGAGTTACGGTCCCGCGCGGTTCTTGGGCGGGGTGGTGTTTTGCCTTGGGCTGATCTTGGTGATCGTCGGCGGGGCAGAGCTGTTTACCGGCAATGCGTTGATGATCATGGCAACGGTGGACGGCAAGATCTCGGTCCATGAATTGCTGCGGAATTGGGGCGTTGTCTATGTCGGAAACCTGATTGGCGCCGTGGGGCTGGCGGTCGCGTTTGGCCTGTCGGGACTGCTGGATGCGCCGATGGGTGCCACGGCGGTAAAGCTGGCCGAGGCAAAGGCCAACCTGCCGTTTTTCGAAGGCATCATGCGCGGCGCACTATGTAATGCGCTTGTCTGTTTGGCCGTTTGGCTGACCTTCGCGGCCCGCACGGCAGCGGGCAAAGTCCTAGCGATCATCTGGCCGATTTCGGGCTTCGTGCTTCTGGGGCTCGAGCACTCGGTCGCCAACATGTATTTCTTTCCGCAAGGCTGGGCGGCGGGGGCCGAGGTGAATGTCGGCGGAGCGCTGAACAACATGATCAGCGTGACGATCGGGAATATTCTGGGCGGAGGTGCCGGTGTCGCGCTGGCCTATCAGTTTGCATTCCACGGGCCGAAAGCGGGCTAATTGTCTTTCGTTTCTTGCGGATCCGCGCAGAGGTATCTGCGCCCGTCCGGTAGTCTGCACAGGTTCTCGTAAAATCGCGCGTCGAGCGTACCGTAACGCGGGAGCAGGTGCTCGGCGTCCTGTCGATCCAGATAGCCGCTACAGGTCTCGATATAATAGCGGTCTTGCCGCGCGTCGGACGCGTACCACTGATAAAACGCAAAGGACACGGCCTGTTCTTCGTCACCGGTGGTGCGCATGGTGTCCTCGAATGTGGCGGCGATGTCGGTATGCGAGGCCCAGTTGGACAGCGCGTCCCATGTGGCGTCTTGGCCCCGCTCTTTCATATGCCAGGCGATCAGCAAAGACACGGCGCTGGCATCCGCCTCAAGCGCAAGGGTCGCCCGCGCGTATTCCTTCATGGACAGGTCGCTGGTCGGGCAGAGCGCATGGGTGTGCTGCCAGAGGTGACGCAATTCATGCAGCAATATGCCGGTTTGCAGGCTACGCGGTGCGGTTGTGGCGATGACCATCTTGTTCTGGGCGACATCCAGATAGCCAAGCGCGGTGTCCATCTGGTCGGACAGGCACAGCTGAGTCCCTTCGGACCAAAGGGTTTCCTGCAGAAACGGAAAGCTGCTTGCATACGGGTGTAGCGTGTCCAGCAGTTCGGACAGCCAGTGCTGTTCTGCGGTTTCCGGGGTTGGCGCGCGCAGCTGTATGCAGGTTTCCCCCGCCAATGCGGCCCCGGCCCCGAGCAGGCTGGCCAAAATGACTGTAGCAAGACGCAGCATGGATGGAATGGTGTCCGCTAACCCGGCTGTTGTCCAGTGTCGTGCGGTTTGCCTATTCGTCGCGCGTTTCGTTTAGCTCCATATGCCCCTCTGTACGGCTGAACACGCGACGCAGCATCGGCTCGAAAAACTCGAGCGGCTTCGTGGGGTAATCCGGGTCGAACGAGCTTTGGTCGTAGTCGTGGCAGAATGTCACGCAGGCGTCGTAATGCGGGCTGTCGCGATATTTTTCGCGGGCGTGGCGGTCTCCACCAAGGTGGTGGTTGTAATAATAGCCTTGGAAAACGCAATGGTGTTTCAAGATCCAGTGGGTGCGCTCGCTTACGTAAGGCTTCACGATGGCGGCGGCCAGTTCGCCGTGGTTGAACGGGGACAGAGTGTCGCCCAGATCGTGCAGAAGGGCAGCGATGACAAGGTCCTCGGGCTCGCCCGCTTCATGGGCGCGGGTGGCTGACTGCAACGAGTGCTGGTAGCGGTTGATCGGGTAAGGGGTGTCTTCTTCGTCCAGCTCTTTCAGGGCGGTTAGAAGGCGATCAGGTACGGCGTTCGCATAGGCCTCGTCATAGTCCATGACAGCAAGGAAATCTTCCTTGGTGGCGGTCTCGAAACTTGTCCATTTCGGCTTTGATTTATCCAGCATGGCGGCCTCCTTTTTGGGGAAGCCTAACACGGCCAATCCGCCATGCTGGTTCGTTTGCGACGTCGCGATCAGGCGGTGTGATCAACCACGGCGACGTGTTGGGCCAGTTCGTTCACATGGCCCATCCATGTCTCGATCATCTCGGGATCGGCGGTGGCGGCGGTGACGCCTGCGGGCGCTTTGCCGTCCAGCACCATGTCGATGGCCAGCGACACGGGGGTCGAGACCAGACGCGCCATTGCGGTGCCGCGGTCGTCACCCCAAGCGTCCATCACATAGGTTTTGTGATAGGCAGGCGCGCCGCCTTTTTCGGCTTTCAGCGCCACGCACATGATCACGCGGTCGGGCTCGCCGTCGTCATACGAGTTTTCGTCCCAGAACTGGTCTGACATCTCTTTCAGGCGGGCGTCGCCAGCTTCGCCTTCCAGCGTTTCGACCTCGGCAAACACGTCTTTCCACGCATCGGCCCAGCCATTCAGGCGCAGGGTGCCGCGCACGAAGGTGTCGACGTCCCAAGCAGGATCGAACTTGTAGTCCTCCATGAAGGGGAGCGAGTCGCGGTTGGGGTAGACTTCGAAGCTTTCGGCCTGTTGCAGCGGCGCGTCATAGCTGCTGATCGCATCCCACGGGCGGGCCACGTCGAAAGGTGCACCGTCCTTGATGGATTTCGAAGGCGAACGCAGCGCTTTCAGCACGCCCAGCGGCGACCAGCTGAATTTATAGCGGAACGGGTTCGAGATCTTCGGCACGCCGCCGCAATAGGAAATGAAGCTCAGCTTGTTGGCAGCGTCATAGGCGTCTGAGGCGCGGTAATCCGCGACCAGCCAATGGGCCATCAGGTGGTCGATGCCCGGGTCCAGACCGATCTCGTTCACACAGGCCAGACCGGCTTCTTTGAAGTCTCCATCCAGCGCCTTCATCTCGGGCGCGATATAGCTGGAGGATACGAAATGCGCTTTGTTTTCAAGGCACAACTTGGCGACAGGGACGTGCAGGTCGCCGGGCAGCATCGACACGGCGATGTCGCCGGGTTTTAAAGCGTCGGCCAGAGCTTCGAGCGAGAACGCGCGGATGTCGTCTGTCAGGTCGCCCACGGCCTCTTGCGCTTTTTCGACAGTCCGGTTCCAGACGGTTACCTCGCGCCCATTTTCGATCAGGCGACGCAGGCCGGGGATGGCCGACAGGCCGGTGCCACACCAGTGGATAGTCATAACAGGGCTCCTTTTCAGCCGAATTTCAGTTTCGCGATGATGATCGAGCCGACCAGCGCGATTGCGATTGCGTTTGCGACAACCATGGGCCACGCGGCCAGCATGACGCCGTAGATCAGCCAGAGCGTGACCGACAGCAGCACCAGCAGATTGGTCGACAGCGACAGGTCTTTGGTCTGTCGCGTGCGCCAAGTGCGGATAGTTTGGGGCATCCAGCAGATCGTGCTGACGATGCCTGCGAGGGTGCCGATCAGCGTTTCCATCAGATGTCTTTCATGTGGGTGCGGAAGGTTTCCTCGGCCCGACCCCAGACGCCCGATGTCAGGTCGGTCAGGGTTTCGAGCGAGGCCAGAAGCTGCCCCGCATAGTCGATCGAGCTTTCCAAGGGCAGCATCGAGGGCAGGTTGTCGATCGCCATGACGTCCAGCACGGGATCATCCGCCACGCGCAGGGCAGGGGCGTTCCAACTGGTGGCTTTGTCATAGACCGGCACCGGGTTGTAGTCGCTGTCGGGGTCGCAGGCCACGTCGCCAATGGCGGTCAGTCTACGGTCAGCGGTCAGCGCGTCTTTCGGCACGAAGACCGGCGTTTGCGGGCCCGCAAGGATGCAGTTGATGAACAGATCGTGGGTCAGGATTTCGGGGAAGGGTCCGCCGTTGGCGGTCTCGGCCATGTCCCATTTGGTGACTGTGACACCCATCGCTTCCATCAGGTCCGACGCGCCAGTGCCGACACGACCAAGGGCGCCGATCACGATGGCGTTGGGGCGGGCGGCGCCGGTGGCGTCCAGTTCCGCGCGCAGTTCGTCCATCATGGCGTCTTTATTCTTGTAGGCGCCAACCGGGCCACACAGCTTGCCATGCTGTTGGGCCGCCCACGCTTTTAGCGTCACGGCCGCACCGGCGAACCCGGCCCAGTAGCCAAATGCGGCCACGCGACGGCCGGTTTCGTCCACCAGATATTCAAGGTCATAGAGCGTCCCGCCGCCTGCCTTGAAGCGCTCCAGCAACGCGCGGCCTGAGTGTTGCCCTTTGAAAGCGTGACCAAACATGATGTGGCGATGGGGCAGGGGGGTGCTGTCCTCGGGCAGTTCCTTCAGGCCGAAGATGATCGCGTCGAGCGGCGCATCGGGCCAGCTGTTTTCAGCGGTGATCTCGCACCCAGCATCCTTGTAGCCATCAATGCTGATGGCGCGGACGCTGCTTTCCTCGACCGTCACGCGAATGCCTGCCTTGATCAGCGCGGCGGCACCGTCTGGCGTCAGGCCAACCCGGTCTTCGTTTTCGCGTTGTTCTGCACGGACCCATAGATGTGTCATGGGGTGAACTCCTTCGAAATGCGCCCTTAGAAATGGGTCTGCGCGTGGTGGCGGTCTTTGTGTTCCAGATGCGGAACCGCGTTGTATTGGGTCAGCGTCAGCCCGGCGGGCATTAGCCGCATCCGGTGGATTGAGCTGTTCATGATCGGCAAAATGGTGCGAGTAAATGGGCCAAGATCCAGCCCCATCACCACCCGCGTGGCCATGCCGATAAACCCGCCAGACGTAAAGATGATCGCATCCTCGCCACCTTCGGCAATCTCGTGAATTACCTCGGACACGCGGGTCTGGAAGTCGTGGAAGGTCTCGGGTGCCCCTTCGATCTTGCCTTCCTGCCACGCGGCAAAGGTCAGTGGCAGGTGGTCGATGAAATCGCCATGTCCGGTTGGGTGCGGAATGCCGAACTGCGCGTGCATCCGTTCGGACAGATCGAAATAGCGGACTTCATCCAGACGGGCATCTGCGGTGAAACTCGCAGCGCCCCATTCCTGTGCGGTTTGCTGGTGGCGGGTCAGCGTTCCCGTGTAAACCCGGGCATATCGCTGCCCCGTGTCGCGCATGTGTTCGCCCAGCCACCGCGCCTGCTGGCGGCCCAGATCAGACAGCCGGTCATAGCCTGCCTCGTCCGTGGCGGTGTTGTTCGCTTGTCCGTGTCGGATCAGGGTGATGGTGGTCATTGGCGACTCCTTTCCGCCCATTGCTAGAGAATTGGATCCAATTCGGAAAGGGGGCTGGCGCAAAAACGATGCCTTGCGTCGGGAATGGCGAACTGACGCCGCGGCTTGCATGGTTTATACTGAGAGTCGGAATACGGAGGTACGGATGAGCGACGGTATCAAATTCACCCTGGATGGGCGCGAAGTTGTTGCGCGTGATGGCGAAAGCATCTGGGATGTGGCCAAGCGTGAAGGCACGCTTATCCCGCACCTGTGCCACAAGGATGTGCCCAACCTGCGCGCCGACGGCAACTGCCGCGCCTGTGTGGTCGAGATCGAGGGCGAGCGCACGCTGGCGGCATCCTGTATTCGTGAACCCGCCGAGGGCATGGTGGTTACCACCGACAACGCCCGCGCCAAATCCGCCCGCAAGATGGTGATCGAACTTCTGGTCGCCGACCAGCCGGAAGAACGCCACGACGCCGCCGCTCATTTCTGGGATATGGTTGATCTGAACGGGGTCGAGCAAAGCCGCTTCCCGAAGATGGACGAGGGCCGCGTGCCGCTGTTGGATGACAGCCACGTCGCGATGAGCGTCAATCTGGACGCCTGTATTTCCTGCAACCTTTGCGTCCGCGCCTGCCGTGAAGTTCAGGTGAACGACGTGATAGGCATGGCCGGTCGCGGACATGACGCGTTCCCGACATTTGACATTGCCGACCCGATGGGCGCCTCGACCTGTGTGGCTTGTGGTGAATGCGTGCAAGCCTGCCCGACCGGCGCGCTGATGCCAGCCAAGGTGCAGGATACCTCGGATTTCGACAAGGAAGTCGAAAGCATCTGCCCTTTCTGTGGTGTTGGTTGTCAGGTCAGTCTGAAGGTCAAAGGCGACAAGGTCGTCTATGCCGAGGGCATTAACGGCCCCGCAAACGAAGGTCGCCTGTGCGTGAAAGGCCGTTTTGGCTTTGACTATATCAACCACCCGCATCGCCTGACCAAACCGCTGATCCGTAAGGAAGGCGCCGAGAAGGGCATGAATGTGGACCCGGCCAACCCGCTGACCCATTTCCGTGAAGCGACTTGGGACGAGGCGCTGGACGCCGCCGCCAAAGGCCTGACGCGTCTGCGCGACGAACATGGCGGCGAGGCTGTGGCCGGTTTCGGCTCGGCCAAATGCACCAACGAAGAAGCGTACCTGTTCCAAAAGTTCATCCGTCAGGGCTTTACCCACAACAACGTCGACCACTGCACGCGCCTGTGCCACGCATCAAGCGTGTCGGCGCTGCTGGAAAACGTCGGCTCGGGCGCTGTGACCGCGACCTTTAACGAGATCGAAAACGCGGATGTCGCAATCGTCATCGGTTCGAACCCGATTGAAAACCACCCGGTTGCCGCGACCTATTTCAAGCAGTTCACCCAGCGCGGTGGCAAGCTGATCGTGATGGATCCGCGCGGCGTGGGCATGGGCCGTTTCGCAACGCACCGCCTGCAGTTCAAGCCCGGCGCGGACGTATCGATGCTGAACGCGATCATGCATGTAATCGCCGAAGAAGGCCTGCAAGACGACGCCTATATCGCTGAGCATACTGAGAATTGGGAGGCGATGCGCGAGCATCTGAAAGCCTTCACGCCGGAAGAAATGGCGCCTATCTGCGGTATCGACGCGGACGAGCTGCGCGCCGCTGCCCGCACCTTTGCGAGCGGCAAGAACGGCATGATTTTCTGGGGCATGGGCGTCAGCCAGCACGTGCACGGCACCGACAACTCGCGCTGCCTGATCGCGCTGGCGCTGATGACCGGCAATGTGGGTCGTCCCGGCACGGGTCTGCACCCGCTGCGCGGTCAGAACAACGTGCAGGGCGCGTCGGACGCGGGCCTGATCCCGATGTTCTATCCGGACTATAAGTCGGTGAAGGACGAAGGCGTTCAGGCGCTATATCGTGACGTCTGGGGCGTGGACGAGCTGAACCCGAACCCCGGCCTGACCGTGGTTGAAATCATGGACGCGGTGTACGATCGCAAGATCAAGGGCATGTATATACTGGGCGAAAACCCGGCCATGTCCGACCCGGATGTGAACCACGTGCGCGAAGCACTGCGCCGGATGGAGTTCCTTGTCAGCCAAGACATCTTCCTGACCGAGACGGCGGGCTATGCAGATGTCGTCTTCCCGGCGGCGGCGCTGGCGGAAAAGACCGGCACGACCTCGAACACCAACCGCCAGGTGCAGATGTGCCGCCCGGCCGTTCCCGCCCCCGGCGAGGCGATGGAAGACTGGCAGATCACGACCGAGCTGGCGAAACGGATGGGCATGGGTTGGACCTATGATCACCCCAGCCAAATCTATGCCGAGATGGAGCTGGTGATGCCGTCGCTGGCCAACATCACGTGGGATCGTCTGGAAAGCCAGAACGCCGTGACCTATCCGTCGCTGTCGCCTGAAGATCCCGGCCAAGCCGTTGTATTCGGGGATAAATTCCCGCGTGAAAACGGGCGTGCCCGGTTCGCGCCTGCCTCGATCATCCCGCCGGCAGAAACCCCGGATGACGAATACCCCATGGTCCTGACCACGGGTCGTCAGTTGGAGCACTGGCACACCGGATCGATGACCCGCCGCGCCACCGTTCTGGATGCGATCGAGCCCGAGGCAAACTGTTCGATGAACCCGAAAACCCTGCGTGAAATGGGCGTGGAGCCGGGCGACATGGTCCGCCTGACCACCCGCCGTGGTACCATCGACGTGATGGCGCGAGCGGACTATGCGGTGGCCGAAAATATGGTCTTCCTGCCCTTCGCATACGTGGAAGCGGCAGCGAACCTGCTGACCAACCCGGCGCTGGATCCCTACGGCAAGATCGCCGAGATGAAGTTCTGCGCGGTGAAGGTCGAAGTGCCGACCCAGATCGCTGCAGAGTGATCTCTCCTACAGATCATGTACAAAGGGCGCCCCACCCGGCGCCCTTTTTCTTGTCTTAAATATCCTAGGGTAGCGTCAAATCGCAGATTTGGCGCAAGGGGCAACGCCCCTCAGGCTCACGAAGTGAGCCACCAAAGCCTAACGGGCGCTCTGCATCCACGCATCAATGGCGGCGATTTGATCCGCATCCAGCAACAGTCCTAGCTTCGATCGCCGCCAGACCACGTCCTCGGCCCGTTGGGCGTACTCCTTGCTCATCAGCCAGCGCAGCTCGGTCTCGGTCAGGGTGGCGCCGAAATCCTGGCCCAGATCGTCCAGCGATGTCGCATCACCCAGAATCTCTCGTGCCTCGGTCCCATAGGCGCGGACCAGACGTTTCGCGTGGCGCGGGGTCAGGAAGGGATGGGCCGCGTTGATCTGACCGAGCAGTGCGTCGAACCCGTCCACCGGGAAATCTCCGCCGGGCAGGGGCACGCCTGCCGTCCACTTGTCAGGTAACGGGTCAAGCACCGCACCGATCTTATCCAGTGCGCTTTCGGCAAGGCGGCGATAGGTGGTGATCTTGCCGCCAAAAATGTTCAGAACCGGCGCGTCCTCTACGTGGTCGGTGCGCAGCACATAGTCGCGGGTGACCGCCGCCGCCGAGCCTTCGCTATCGTTGAACAGAGGACGGACGCCGGAATAGGTCCAGACCACATCATCCGCCGCAATCGGATCCTTCAGATACCCATTGATGAAGGCGATCAGATAGTCGCGTTCGTCTTCCGTGCAGTGCGGGGGCGTGTCGGCATCGACGTGATCCGCATCGGTTGTGCCGATCAGGGTGAAGTCGGTCTCGTACGGAATGGCGAAGATGATCCGCCCGTCCTGCCCTTGGAAGAAATAGCATTTATCGTGATCAAACAGGCGCTTGGTGATGATATGGCTGCCGCGCACGAGGCGGATGTTTGCAGGCGCATCGCTGCCAAGCGTGCCGCCCAAGACGTCGGCAATCCACGGACCCGCGGCGTTGACCAGCATGCGCGCGGTGACCTGTCGGGCCTCGCCCGTGTTGGTGTCGGTCAAGGTGACACGCCAACCGGCGCCCTGAGGTTCGGCTTTCGTGACCTTGGTGCGCGGGTTGATCTCGGCGCCACGCGCTTCGGCGTCGCGAGCGTTCAGGACAACCAGACGCGCATCTTCAACCCAGCAATCCGAATACTCGAACGCGGTTTCGAACATGGGGTTCAGGGGCTGGCCTTCTGGCGCGGTCCGCAAATCCACGCGGGTGGTGCCGGGCAGGATTTTCCGCCCGCCCAGATGGTCATACAGAAACAGCCCCAACCGCACGAGCCATCCCGGACGGCGGCCTTTCATCCACGGCATCACGGTGTTCAGCAGCCGCGACGTGGGCGTCGTACTGTCGAAGCGCATCGAGTGGTGATAGGGCAGCACGAACCGCATCGGCCACGAGATATGCGGCATGGCCCGCAGCAGGGTTTCACGCTCTTTCAACGCCTCGCGCACCAGTCGGACCTCGAAATATTCCAGATACCGCAGCCCGCCATGAAACAGTTTGGTCGACGACGACGAGGTCGCGCCGCCGATATCCCCCATCTCGGCCAGACAGACGGACAGGCCGCGCCCCGCCGCGTCGCGCGCGATGCCGCAGCCATTGATGCCGCCGCCGATGATCAGAAGGTCGAAGTCGCTTTGCATGTCGGTTCCAGAACTGAGTCGCACTCACGCAGAGCTTGCGCGAAAATGATGACAAAGAGAAGGTAGAAGGGTTCGTAAATGTTCGAAAATTGCGATATTGTGATCGAAACTCTGGATTTCAGGCGTGGTTTCAGGTCATATGACGTGAAAACGAACATGAGGGCGTGATGAGCACCACCTTGCGAAAATCCGAAATCCTGAACATCGCCCGTCGCGAGGGCAAGGTGACGGTCGACCGTTTGGTCGAGCTGCTGGGGGTGACGCCTCAGACCATCCGCCGTGATCTGACGGAACTGTCGGATGAAGGCGCGTTGGATCGGGTGCATGGGGGCGCGGTGCTGCCGTCTTCGACCGCGAATATTGGCTATGACGCGCGGCGGCAGTTGAATCAGTCCGCCAAGGTCGACATCGCGCGGGCCTGTGCGCGGCAGATCCCGAACGACTGCTGCATCTTCCTGAACATCGGCACCACGACCGAGGCCGTCGCGCAGGAGCTTTTGCACCACAAGGGTCTGCTGGTCGTGACGAACAACATCAACATCGCGGTGATTCTGTCGGCGAATCCGGACGTGCAGGTGATCGTGTCAGGTGGCAGCCTGCGCCGGTCGGATGGCGGGCTGGTGGGCGAGTTGGCGACGGACCTGATCCGTCGGTTCCGCTTTGATATCTCGGTGATCGGATGCTCGGCGTTGAACAACGCGGGCGACATGCTGGATTTCGACCTGCACGAGGTCAGCGTGAGCCACGCCATTATGGCCCAAAGTGACAAAGTGTGGCTGGCCGCAGATCACAGCAAATTCGAGCGCAAGGCCCCTATTCGGATCGGCAGTATGGCAGATGTGGATGTGATCTTCACCGATCAGACCTTGCCAAAGGACTGCGCCGCGCTGTGTGACAGCAGCGGCACCAAGGTCACGCGGGTCTAGCCCCAGCGCACGTCGCCCAAGAAGATATAGCCCGCCCCATAGATCGTCTTGATCAGGCGCGGATTTTTGGGGTCTTCGCGCAGTTTTGTCCGCAGGCGCGAGATGCGAACATCCATCGCGCGGTCAAAGCTTTCACCCGCCACGCCGCCCAGCGTTTCCTGCATTTGTGCACGTGAAATCAAACGCTTAGGGGCGTCTAGGAACAGGCGCAGTACCTCGCCTTCCGCATGAGAAAACGCGGTCTCGGTGCCGTCTTCGTCTTCCAGAACATAGCGGTCGAAATGGGCTGTCCAGCCATTGAAGTGCGCCGTGTTCGAGGCCGTGTTGCCGGGTTTTTGGTTGCGCAGGCGGGCGCGCACGCGGGCGACGACCTCGGCCGGCTCGAAGGGTTTGACGATGTAGTCATCGGCCCCCAGTTCCAATCCGGTCACGCGGTCCTGTACCAAGCTGCGGCCCGAGATGATGATGATCGATGCGCCCCGTTCAAGGGCCAGTCGGTGCACCAAGGTCAGCCCATCACGGTCTGGCAGGCCAAGGTCCACAAGGCAGACATCCGGCGACATGGTGTTCAGCGCAGCCTCGAATTCTGTCGCGCGGGCGAAGGCCGCGGTTCGGAATCCAGCTTCCTCCAGTGCATGGGACAACATGCGGCGGATCTCGGGTTCGTCATCCAGAATAGCGATCATGTGTTGGGTCACGATGGAACCTCTTGCGACAGGAATGTGGCCAGCTCACCGGTGGTGAATGGCTTGGGCAAAACAGGGAACCCGGCGTTCTTGCGTCGTGGGTCGTCGAGCGGCAGGGAAGTCATTAGCAGCATTGGCACATCCAACCCGGTCTGCGCCAGCGCGTCCAGGAATTCGGGCCCGGTCTGCGCGCCTTCCAGTATAACATCAGACAGGATAAGGCCCAGCCCCTCGATTCCGGTCAGGGACAGGGCGTCCTCGGCCGAGTTCGCCTCGATCACCTGATGGCCCATGCTGATCAGCATTTCGCGGACCGATGTCCGGATCGCTTCGCTGTCTTCGATCAGAAGGACAAGACGCGGCGAGATGGGTTGGGCGGGGATGCGCAGAGGCAAACGGATGGATACGACGGCGCCACCGGTTTCTTCGCTGTTGAAAATCTTAACCTGACCACCTGCGACCTTGGTTTGGTCATAGACCATAGACAGGCCAAGCCCCGAACCTTCGCCGCCTTTGGTGGTGAAAAACGGGTCCAGCGCGTGCTCTAACGCCACGGGCGCGAAGCCCGGCCCAGTATCGGTCACACGAAATTCGACCCAGGTTTCACGGATCGGGCGGGCAGTCAGGTGGATGTCGCCGCCCGCATCGCCAAGCGCATGTGTGGCGTTGATGATCAGGTTCAGAATGCCATCCTGCACGGCACCAGAATCAAGGACAACACGCTGGTCCAGATCGGAAACCTCGACCTTCAGGTTAATGTTTGCAGGCAGGGTCGGTCCTGCAAGGCTTTCAAGCCCTTTCAACATGTCTGGGATGTTCACCGGTTCCATATGAACGTCGCGCCGACCCGAGATCGTGGCAATCCGTTCCAGAAGTGTCCCACCCCGGCGTACGGCAGCGTTGGTGGCTTGGACCAACTCCTGTGCGTCATCCCCGATGTCCATTTGGGCCAAGCGGCTTTGCAGACCCATGATGATGGTCAGCAGGTTCGAGAAATCATGCGCAACGCCGGATGTCAGATGTGCGGCCAGCTCGCGCTTTCGGGTCTGGGCGAGGGCGGCGCGGGACTGAGCCTCTTCGGTGACGTCCATCGACAGGATGTAGACGCCGGTGATCTGATCTTTGCCCTTGTCGGGGGTCAACGCCACGCGGATGCGGCGGCCCGATGCCTCGTGCGTAAACTCGAATACGCTGGATTCGCCATGAAACGCGCGGTTGAAATAGGGGCTGATCTTAGAAAAGGCTTCGTCGCCCAGCGCGTCTCGGGCATGTAGGCCCAAAAGATCGGTCGGACGGCCCGGGAAAACCTTGCCCAGGCGCCGGTTCGAGAAGGTGTAATGCAGATCATGGTCAATCCGCGCGATGTGCGCGGGCATCATTTCTGCGGTCAGACGCGTGCGGCTTTCCATGACGGTCAGCTGCCGTTTGGTTTCCTCGAGCGCGATGTTGGACGAGGTCAATGCACGGTTGGTCTGGGCCAATTCCTCGGTATAGGTCAGCACCTGATCAGAAAGCTCTTCGGACCGGGCCCGCAAAAGCGATTCCTGGCGCTTGATCGGGGTAATATCAGTATAGACCGTTACCCATCCCCCCTGCGACAGCGGGTGCCCCTCGACCGAGATCACGCGCCCATTGGCGCGGGTGCGCTCCATGTAGTGGGGTTGGAAATCCAGCGCCTGATCGACGCGCGATTGGACAAATGCGTCGATATCTCCGACCGCTCCATAGTCGCCACGCTCAGCAAGATAGCGGATGGTTTCGGAAAATGGCGCACCGGGTTGCACCAGATGATCGGGCAGATCGAACATATCCTGAAACTGGCGGTTCCCGATGACCAAAGTCAGGCGTCGATCATAGATGGAAAGTGCCTGCTGAATCAGGTTCAGCCCGGCTTGGGTCAACGCGGCCGTTTCTGAAGATTGTAGTGGCAAGCAATCCCCTCCTGCATCTATCGCTAGCACCTGATTTGTCTAGGGAAAAGAGGAATGCGCCCCCGTGTAAGGATTCATCTGATCTTGTAACAATTCGATAGGATTGGGAAAAAGTGCCGAAACCTTTGACGGCGAGATTTTTTTCGTCAGGGTTGTCGAGCAGGATTCGTTCGATGACTGGAACGTCGGTCGACCGACGGTGGGAGGAAAATTTGGCACAGGATCAAGTCGCTTCTGGCGCGTTTGCCTCAATTCCAGCGCTTCTCGCGCGGAATGTGAAGGAATATGGAGATCGCCCGGCTTATCGGGAGAAAGAATTCGGTATCTGGCAAAGCTGGACCTGGGCAGAGGCTGCTGAAGAAATTCAGAACCTTGCATTGGGTCTTTTGGCTTTGGGGATCAACCGTGGGGACCACGTGGCCATCATCGGCCGTAACCGTCCGGCCCACTACTGGGCGATGGTTGCAGCGCAGAAGGTAGGCGCCGTTCCGGTACCGCTTTACCAAGATGCGGTTGTGGAAGAGATGGAATACGTTCTGGAGCATTGCGGCGCACGTTTCGTCGTCTGCGGTGACCAGGAACAAGTCGACAAAGTGATCGAGGTGCAGGACAAGATCCAGCACATCGAACACGTGTTGTACTATGACAAGCGTGGCCTGCGGAAATACGACCACAGCCATCTGCATTGGTACGTCGACATTCAGGAAGAAGGCCGCGTGGCCCATGCCCGTCTTGAAGACGAGATGGCTGTCCGCGAAGCCGAGCTGACCTATGACAGCACCTGCGTAATGCTGTACACCTCGGGCACCACCGGTCGCCCCAAAGGTGTGGTTCTGTCGAACCGCAACATCGTCGAAAGCGCGAAGAACTCGTCCGAGTTCGACAACCTGGGTGTGAACGAAGACATTCTGGCCTATCTGCCGATGGCATGGGTTGGTGACTTCATCTTCTCACTGGGTCAGGCCATGTGGTGTGGCTTCTGCGTGAACTGCCCGGAATCGGCAGACACGCTGATGTCGGACTTGCGCGAAATCGGGCCGACCTATTACTTTGCCCCGCCGCGCGTGTTCGAAACCCAGCTGACCAACGTGATGATCCGTATGGAAGACAGTGGCGATCTGAAATACGCCATTTTCCATCACTATATGGAGTTTGCGAAAAGCGGCGCCGGCGAAAAGCACGGCATGCCGAAGCGCAAGGTGACCACCCAGAAGAAAACTCTGGAACAGAAGATCCGTCACGGGTTCAACTATGCGATGGGTATCGGCTTTGCGGCTGAGACCATCATCGAGAACGGCATTCGTCTGGCCTTTGCCAAGCTGCGTCACGGCAAGAACGTGCGCAAGCATTTCAAAGCCAAGGATCCGCTGGGTCTGAAGCTGTATCGTGGCAGCCTGCAGGAATACTTCAAGTATCGCTGTGGTGACGTGCTGGTGTACGGTCCGCTGAAAGACACGCTGGGCTTTGGCCGCATTCGTGTTGGCTATACCGCTGGTGAAGCCATTGGTCCTGAAATCTTCGCGTTCTATCGCTCGATGGGGATCAACCTGAAGCAGCTTTACGGTCAGACTGAAGCCACCGTGTTCATCACCGTGCAGCCGGATGGCGAAGTGCGCAACGACACTGTTGGTGTGCCTGCGCCGGGTGTGGAAGTACGCATCGAGGACAATGGCGAGATCTTCTATCGTTCGCCGGGTACCTTTGTTGAGTACTACAACAACCCCGAATCGACCGCCGACACCAAGGATCCCGAAGGTTGGGTTGCAACCGGTGACGCTGGCTTCTTCGACAAGAACAACGGCCACCTGCGCATCATCGACCGTGCGAAGGACGTGGGCAAGATGGCTGATGGCCGGATGTTCGCGCCCAAATATGTTGAGAACAAACTGAAGTTCTACCCGGACATTCTGGAGGCAGTTGTCTTCGGCAATGACCGCAACATGTGCACGGCCTTCATCAACATCGACCTGACCGCCGTTGGCAACTGGGCTGAACGCAACAACGTGGCTTATGGTTCTTATCAGGAACTTGCAGGGCACCCGGATGTGGTTTCGACCATTCAGGAACACGTTGAAACGGTTAACAAATCGGTTGCTGAAGACGAAATGCTGTCGGGTTGTCAGATCCATCGCTTCCTGATCCTGCACAAGGAACTGGATGCAGATGACGGCGAGATGACCCGTACGCGTAAAGTACGTCGTAAGATCGTGGAAGAGAAATACGCTCCGCTGATCGACGCGCTGTATGGCGGCAAGTCCGAGCAATATATCGAAACCGAAGTGACCTATGAAGACGGTCGCAAGGGTTCGATCAACGCCACCCTGGAAATCCGCGATGCGGCTGTGGTGGGTAACACTCAGGGGATGGCGGCAGAATGACGACCGATATGAACGCCGACAGCTACGTCACCGCAGACGGGCGCACCATTGGCCCCGTTGTCATGGACCTTAAAAATATCACACTGCGCTTTGGTGGTGTGGTTGCGATCAAGGACATCAGCTTCAACATCCGCGAAGGCGAGATCCGCGCGATCATCGGCCCGAACGGTGCTGGTAAGTCCTCGATGCTGAACGTCATCTCGGGGTTCTACAAACCCCAAGAAGGCGAGGTCTGGTTCCGTGGTTCCAAACGCCCGCAGATGCGCCCCTATCAGGTGGCGCAGCAGGGTCTGGCACGGACCTTCCAGAACATCGCGCTGTTTGACGGCATGACCGTTCTGGACAACATCATGACCGGCCGCCTGAACAAGATGAACGCCAACCTGCTTCAGCAGGCGATCTGGAAAGGCAAAGCCGAAAAGGAAGAGCTGGAAAACCGCGAAGCGTGCGAGAAAGTCATCGACTTCCTTGAAATCCAGCACATCCGCAAAACGCCCGTTGGGCGTCTGCCTTACGGTCTGAAAAAGCGTGTTGAATTGGCGCGTGCCTTGGCCGCGGAACCGTCGCTGCTTCTGCTCGACGAACCGATGGCTGGCATGAACGTCGAGGAAAAAGAGGACATGTCCCGCTTCATCCTCGACATGAATGACGAGTTCGGCACCACGATCGCCCTGATCGAGCACGACATGGGCGTTGTTATGGACCTGTCCGACCGCGTCGTGGTCATGGACTACGGCAAGAAAATTGGGGACGGCACACCCGACGAGGTGCGCAACAACCAGGATGTGATCGACGCCTATCTCGGCGTGTCACACGACTAAGGGGGGAGACTATGCCTGAACAACTACTCTTTGCGATGGAAGTCACCCTGAACGGCCTGATGGCCGGGGTACTTTACGCACTCGTCGCGCTGGGCTTTGTCTTGATCTTCAAGGCATCCGGCATCTTTAACTTTGCTCAGGGTATGCTGGTGGTGTTCGCCGCTATGACCCTGGTGGGTGTTCAGACGGGGCAAATCCCCTTCGCGCACCTGATCAACACGATTTTCGGCACCAAAATCCACCACTTCGGATGGACCGTGCCGACGATTCTGGCGATTATCGTGGCAGGCGCTGCAATGGTGCTTGTCGCTTGGATCATCGAAAAATACATCCTTCAGCACCTGATCGGTCAGCCTGACATCATCCTGTTCATGGCCACGATCGGTATGTGGTACTTCATGCACGGTTTCGCACCGCTGATGTGGGGTTCGGAAGTGATGAAGCTGGACGTGGGTCTGGCGCAAGGTATCAACGAAACGATTGATACGACCACCTATAACTGGTTCGGCTATGGCTTCTTTATCGACAACCTCGATATCGTTGCAGCCATCGTTGCTGCCCTTCTGGTGGCCGCGCTGGTTCTGTTCTCGCAATACACCAAGCAAGGCCGCGCCCTGCGGGCTGTGGCGGATGACCACTCGGCAGCTCTGTCGGTCGGTATCTCGCTGCGCTTCATCTGGGTTCTGGTCTGGTCGATTGCTGGCTTTGTAGCCCTTGTCGCCGGGATCATGTGGGGCTCGAAATCGGGCGTACAGATCTCGCTGGCTGAAGTTGCACTGAAAGCACTTCCGGTTCTGATGCTGGGTGGCTTCACCTCGATCCCGGGCGCCATCATCGGCGGTCTGATCATCGGTGTGGGCGAGCAGCTGTTCGAATTTGCCATCGGTCCCCTTGTGGGCGGCGCAACCCAAGCCTGGTTCGCCTATGTGCTGGCACTTGTCTTCCTCATCTTCCGCCCGCAGGGGCTGTTTGGTGAGAAAATCATCGAAAGGGTCTGATCAATGTTTTACCGCGAAGCTGGTGATTTCAAAACGTCCTACCGCGACGACAACCAGACCTTTCCGATCCGCCTTGATCGGGCTGGATATTGGATCGTCCTGTTCGTCGCCTTCTGTGTGATCCCGTTCTTTGTGAACGATTACTGGGTGAACTCGATCTTTGCTCCGTTCTTCATCTACGCCATTGCGGCGCTGGGGCTGAACATTCTGACGGGCTATGCTGGTCAGGTATCGCTGGGTACGGGTGGCTTCATGGCTGTAGGGGCTTACGCTTGCTACAAGCTGATGGTGGCCTTCCCGGATATCAACATCGTGTTCCACGTGCTGATCGCAGGCGGTATCACCGCCGCCGTTGGGGTTGCCTTCGGTCTGCCGTCGCTGCGCATCAAAGGGTTCTACCTTGCGGTTGCGACCCTTGCCGCTCAGTTCTTTCTGGTGTGGCTGTTCAACAAGGTGGCGTGGTTCTACAACTACTCGGCCTCGGGTCAGATCAACGCCCCTGAGCGTACCGTGTTCGGCATCATCGTAACTGGCCCCAACACCGAAGCCTGGGCGAAATACATGATCTGCCTGGTGTTCCTGGTGGGTGTTGCCTGGGTTGCACGCAACCTGACACGCGGCATGACTGGCCGTAAATGGATGGGCATCCGCGACATGGACATCGCAGCCGAGATCATCGGGGTGAACCCGCTGATGGCCAAGATGTCTGCCTTCGCTGTCTCGTCCTTCTTCGTGGGTATTGCCGGCGCTCTGTTCTTCGCCGTCTATCTGGGCGCTGCAGAAGCTGGTGAAAGCTTCGGTATCACCAAGTCGTTCCTGGTGCTCTTCATGGTCATCATCGGCGGCCTTGGCTCGATCTTCGGATCCTTTGCTGGTGCGGCCTTCATGGTCCTGATGCCGGTCCTTCTGAAGAACGTTCTGGTCGGTACTATGGGCTGGCCCACAGAGATCGCTGCCGAGCTCGAATTCATCATCGTTGGTGGTTTGATCGTGATCTTCCTGATCCTCGAACCCCATGGTTTGGCCCAACTGTGGCGTCTCACGAAAGAGAAGCTGCGCCTGTGGCCCTTCCCGCACTAAGCGGGGAAAAAGATCCGGACATCCGGCCAAGAGGAGGGTCGGGTGTCCAAACGAAGCGTTGCCCAAAAAGGGCACACTATTTTGCTAATCTAGGGAGGAAGCAAATGACTTTTAAACGTGTTGCCGCGGCATCAGTAGCCGCACTCATGGTGGCCTCACCGGTAATGGCGGATCTGGTATTCCCGTCGCTCAGCTACCGGACTGGCCCCTTCGCCGCAGGCGGTATTCCTTACGCTGACGGTTTCGCCGACTACATGACCCTGCTGAACGAACGTGACGGCGGCATCGGTGGTGTAGCTGTTCAGGTTCCTGAATGTGAAACCGCATACAACACCGAGAAGGGTGTGGAATGCTACGAATCGACCAAAGGCATGGGCGCTCTGGCCTATAACCCGCTGTCGACCGGTATCACCTATCAGCTGATCCCCAAAGCGACTGCTGATGACATCCCGCTCTACACCCCCGGTTACGGCCGTACCTCGGCTGCAAACGGCGACGTGTTCAGCCATGTGTTCAACTTCCCGGCCAACTACTGGAACGGTGCTTCGGCTGCGATCAACCACGTTCTGGACCTGAACGGCGGCGACCTGAAGGGCAAGAAGATCGTTCTGCTGCACTTCAACGGCGCATACGGTAAAGAGCCGATCCCGACCCTGACCAAACTGGGCGAAAAGCACGGCTACGACCTGACCACCATTCCGATCGACTATCCGGGTCAAGAGCAGAAAGCTCAGTGGCTGCAGATCCGTCGTGAAAAGCCCGACTACGTTCTGTTCTGGGGCTGGGGCGTGATGAACCAGGTTGCCATTCAGGAAGCCGCGAACATCCGTTACCCGATGGACCAGTTCATCGGCGTATGGTGGTCGGGTGCTGAACATGACGTGAAGCCTGCTGGCGAAAAGGCCACCGGCTATAAGGCGATGACCTTCCACGGTGTTGGTTCGGACTATCCGGTCTTCGGCGACCTGCAGAAATACGTTGTAGACGCTGGTAAAGCAGCTGGCGACGGTTCCAACGTTGGTACTGTTATCTACAACCGTGGTGTTTACGCCGCGATGATGCTGGCTGAAGCTGCGAAGAATGCGCAGGAAATCCACGGTGTAGCAGACATCACCTCGGCTCAGATGCGTGATGGTCTGGAACAGCTGGAAATCACCAACGCACGTATGGCCGAACTGGGCATGGAAGGCTTTGGTCCTGAGTTCAAAGTAAGCTGTGCGAACCACGGTGGCCCGGGCGCGATTGCGATCCAGCAGTGGGATGGTGCTGCCGGCAAGTGGTCGCTGATCACCGACTTCTCGGGATCGGACATGGATGTGATCCAGCCGCTGATCGACGCTGACTCGGCTGCTTATGCTGCTGAAAACAAAATCGATCCGCAGTGTAACTAATACACCGGAACGCGTTCGGGCCTTCGGGCCCGGACGACCCCTAGAAACGATTACGAACAGGACGACCTGATATGCTGGACACTGTTAAGACCGAAGAGACCCTGCTTGAGGTCAACAATATCGAGGTCATCTACAATCACGTGATCCTCGTGCTGAAAGGCGTAAGCCTGTCTGTTCCCAAGGGCGGCATCACTGCGCTTCTTGGTGGTAACGGTGCAGGGAAAACGACGACCCTTAAGGCCATTTCGAACCTGCTTCAGGCAGAGCGCGGCGAAGTGACCAAGGGCACGATTGACCACATGGGCGAAAACATCGCCGAACTGAACCCGGCCGCTCTGGTGAAACGCGGTGTTATTCAGGTGATGGAAGGCCGTCACTGCTTTGAACACCTCACCGTGGAAGAGAACCTGCTGACCGGTGCCTACACCCGCACAGATGGCCGCGCCGCAGTCGCGAAAGACCTGGAAATGGTCTATGAGTACTTCCCACGCCTGGCCGAGCGTCGCAAATCGCAGGCTGGCTATACCTCGGGTGGTGAGCAGCAGATGGTCGCCATGGGTCGGGCAATGATGTCGCGCCCCGAGATGATCCTGCTGGACGAACCCTCGATGGGTCTGGCTCCGCAGCTGGTGGAACAGATCTTCCAGATCGTGAAGCGTCTGAATGAAGAGCAGGGCACCACGTTCCTGTTGGCCGAACAGAACACCAACGTGGCGCTGAAATATTCCCACTATGGTTACATTCTGGAAAATGGCCGCATCGTGATGGACGGCCCCGCTGCCGAACTACGCGAAAACCCGGACGTTAAGGAATTCTACCTGGGTATGTCGGATGAAGGTCGTAAGAGCTTCCGCGACGTGCGCTCGTATCGCCGCCGTAAGCGTTGGCTGGCCTAATCAGGCCCGCCGCCCCCAAGGCGACCCAACTTTATCATGATTTAACGCCGATCCCGGTCGGCGCAGACAGAGGTTCTGCCCATGTCCAACTATTTTGATGCGCTCGAGACCCGTTCGGAAGATGAACGCGCCGCTGGTCTGGCCGCGACCCTGCCCGAGCAGATCGCACGCGCCAAGGCCCTGTCTGGCTATGCCAGCCTTCTGGCGGATGTCGATGCGGCAGGCGTTACCTCGACCGAGGCTCTGGCGAAGCTGCCGGTTCTGCGTAAGTCCGAGATTGGCAAAGCGCAGGCGGCTGACGGCCCTCTGGGCGGGTTCGGTGGTCTGCCGACTCACGAGTTCGCACATATCTTCCAAAGCCCCGGTCCGATCTATGAACCCGGTGGGGTTGGCCATGATTGGTGGCGCATGGGTCGCTTCCTGAACGCATGTGGTATCGGCAAGGGCGATATCGTGCAGAACTGCTTTGGGTATCACCTGACGCCTGCCGGCATGATCTTTGAAAACGGCGCCCGCGCTGTTGGTGCGGCCGTTGTGCCCGCTGGCGTTGGCCAGACTGAGCTTCAGGTCCGTGCTGCTGCCGATATCGGCACCACGGCTTATGCCGGGACGCCCGACTATCTGAAGATCATTCTGGATCGTGCGGATGCAGATGGCGTGCAACTGAAAATCACCAAGGCTGCCGTAGGTGGCGGTGCGTTGTTCCCCAGCCTGCGTCAGGAATACGCTGATCGTGGCATCACCTGCCTGCAAAGCTATGCGACTGCCGACTTGGGCAACATTGCATACGAAAGCAACGCCATGGAAGGCATGATCGTGGATGAAGGCGTGATCGTCGAGATCGTCCGCCCCGGCACTGGCGATCCCGTTGCTCCGGGCGAGGTGGGCGAAGTTGTCGTGACCACGCTGAACCCCGACTATCCGTTGATCCGTTTCGCAACTGGCGATTTGTCCGCTGTACTACCGGGCGTCAGCCCCTGTGGCCGCACCAACATGCGGATCAAGGGCTGGATGGGCCGTGCGGACCAGACAGCCAAGATCAAGGGTATGTTTGTCCGTCCCGAACAGGTCGCCGATTTCGTCGCCAAACACGCCGAGATCGCCAAGGCCCGCGTCATCGCAACGCGTGAAGGCGAGATGGACGCGATGACCGTTCAGGTCGAGGCCAGCGGTGGCGATGCCGATGCCTTTGCCAAGTCTGTGGCGGATACGCTGAAGCTGAAGGGTAAGATCGAACTGGTCGCGCCGGGCAGCCTGCCGAATGACGGTATCGTCATCGACGACCAGCGCGTCTACGACTGAGGCTATTTACAGTTTCCTCCCGGATGGGGCTGGGGCAACCCGGCCCTTTCCGCGTTTGTAATCACAGCTGGAGTCGCGACATTCCAGACCTCAAACACAAAAAAGCCGCCCATTGGGCGGCTTTTTCTGTAACGCTGCTGAAGCGATTAGCCCTGACGGGCTTTGAACCGGCGCTGCGTCTTGTTGATCACGTATACGCGGCCTTTACGGCGCACGACGCGGCAATCGCGGTGACGGTTTTTCAGCGAGCGGAGCGAGTTGCGAACTTTCATGGTCGATCTCCTTCTACGCGGCGCTGCGGTTGCGCCTAGGCTTCAGTTATACCTTCTGACCTTTCGGTCATCTGGCGGTTCATGGTGGGCGATACTGGGATCGAACCAGTGACCCCTTCGATGTCAACGAAGTGCTCTACCGCTGAGCTAATCGCCCGAAATTCTGTGTCGAAACAACCTTTTCAGGCCGATCCAAACGATGAGACGCGGGAAACCCCGCGCCGGTTCGCGTTGCTATAAAAGGAGTCGGGGCTGCGCGCAAGGGCTTTTGGCAAGAGTTTTTTACTTTATAAAGAGGTTAGGAGGCAAAGATGCACGAGCAGACATTTTCGTTGTATCGTCCACGGTTCGAGGACACGAGCGTCGTTTTCGCGTCGCCGCATAGTGGGGCGCACTATGATCAGGTGTTTCTGAACCAAACCATCCTCGACGAACGCAGCATCAGGTCTTCGGAAGATGCCTATGTCGACAGGCTTTATGCCTTTGCGACGGAATGCGGTGCCCCGTTTTTGTGTGCCAATACGCCCCGCGCTTATGTGGATCTGAATCGCGGCGCAGACGAGCTGGACCCAGCGCTGATTTCAGGGCTGCGTCGGTCGACGTTGAACCCACGTATTTCGTCTGGGCTTGGGGTGATTCCCCGTGTCGTTGCTGGCGGTCGTGCGATCTATCGCGGGAAGATGACCCTTGGGGCAGCGCAGAAGCGTCTGGACGCCCATTGGCATCCCTATCACAATGCATTGCGGCAGCTGATGGATACCAACGTGTCACGCTATGGGCAGTCGATCTTGCTGGATTGTCATTCCATGCCGCACGAGGCCCTGGCCAGTATACGCCGCAATGCTTCGGAAATGCCCGAGATCGTTCTGGGCGACAGATTCGGGGCATCAGCAGGGTCCGAGATCGTCGATGCAGTCGAGACCGCGTTTCAGGATGCGGGCTTCCGCACTGCGCGCAACATGCCTTTTGCGGGCGCCTTCATGGTGCAGCATTATGGCCGCCCTCAGGCCGGGCGCCACGTAATCCAGATCGAGATCGACCGCTCGCTTTATATGGACGAGGCGTCGATCACGCCGAACTATCGCTTTACCGAGGTGCAGAGCCGTCTGCGCACGGTCATCGCACGGATTGCGAACATTGGGCGGCAGGACACGGCGTTGGCGGCCGAATAGCCCTCAGCGCAGTCCGCGCCCCTTTTTGATCGCATCTTTCCCGAACCGCGCGCGGATGGTGTCTGTTGCTTTTTCCGCCTGACGTCGCTGCTCGGCGTTGGGGTCCAGCAAGTCTTGCGTCATGTCGGTCTGAGTTGCGGGGCCGATATGGCTGATCCCGACCCCGATCAGGCGAAATGGTCCCTTGTCCAGAACTGTGTCCAGCAACGCCCGGGCGGTGCGATAGATTCGGTCGGCGCTTTGGGTCATGTCGCCCAGATTGCTTTGGCGGCTCAGCGCGCGGAAGTCGGCACGTTTCAGCTTTAGTGTCACAACCTGCCCCGCCATGTCGCGCGCCTTTGCCCGGTCCGAGACATTCTCGGCCAGACGCCACAGGTGGCCGTCCAGCAGGTCGGGGTTGGCGGTGTCTTCGAAAAACGTGGTTTCGTTCGAGATCGACTTGATCGGCGCATTGGCGGTCACGCGCCGCTTGTCCTGACCGCGCGCCAGATGCCATAGACGTTCGCCCATGCCGCCGAAACGGGCCACCAGATCTTCTTTGTCCCACCGCAACAGATCCTCGAACGTGTGGACGCCCGCCTTGTCCAGTTGCGCCTGACTGACGCCCCCCACGCCCCAAATCAGGCCCACGGGTTTGTCGCGCAGGAAACTCATCGTCTCGGCCTTGCCAATCACCGAAAACCCGCGCGGTTTGTCCAGATCGGACGCGACCTTGGCCAGAAACTTGTTGTGGCTGAGGCCGATGGAGCCGGTCAGGCCCAACTCGTCCTCCATCCGGTTGACCAACCGTGCGAGCATCACTGCAGGCGGCACGCCATGCAGCCCGGCGGTTCCGGTCATGTCCAGAAAGGCTTCGTCCAACGACAGGGGCTCGATCGCGGGGGTCAACTCGTCCATCATCGCGCGGATTTGCTTGGACACGGCGGCATAGTGACTGCCGCGCGGGCGGATCACCACCGCGTCCGGGCACAGCTTCAGCGCTTGAAACATTGGCATCGCGGATCGCACGCCGCGAATGCGCGCGACATAGCAGGCCGTGGACACAACGCCACGCTTGCCGCCGCCGATGATCACCGGTTTGTCCGCAAGCGCGGGATTGTCGCGTTTTTCGACCGAGGCATAGAAGGCGTCGCAATCCATATGCGCAATCGACAGATCAAACAGTTCCGGATGCGACAGCACGCGGGGGCTGTTGCAGGACGGGCAGCGACGGCCCGTATCGAACTGGGTCAGGCATTTGCGGCATAAGGACGGCATGGCGCGAAATTAGCGGATGCGGCGGGTGGGGAACAGGCCTAGTCTGAGGCTATGACCCAAGACGACTTCATCGGCGCGAAACTGGTTCTGCTGATCGGCGGGCAGCTTGTGACCATCTTGCGGGATGATCGGCAGGATATCCCCTACCCAAATATGTGGGACATGCCCGGCGGTGGGTCCGAGCCGGGGGAAACACCCGAAGACTGTGTGCTGCGCGAGACGCGTGAGGAGCTTTCTTTGGTGATCGCGCCGGATCAACTGATCTGGAGGCAGCGTTTTGAAAGCCCCCATGTTCCGGGCACCTTTTCGTGGTGGTTCGGCGCGGAAATGCCCAAGGAAGCGGCGGCGCAGGTTGCGCTTGGAAGCGAAGGCCAATGCTGGCGCGTGATGGCCCCTGAAGACTGGTTGTCAGACCCGCAATCTATTGCCCATTTCAAGCCGCGCGTTCAGGCCGGTTTGGACGCGATCTCGCGCATTAACAGTTGAAATTCGGGCATTTCATCCCCATCTATCAACCAAACGTGGACAGTGAAAGGCCATCTTGATGGATGAAATTATTATCGGCATTGGCGGCGGCAACATTGTTTTGCTTTTGCTGGCCGCATTTCTGATTTTAACAGTTCTTCGGGGCGTAAAGATCGTCCCGCAAAGTGAAAAATATGTGGTCGAGCGTTTCGGCCGTTTGCAGTCGGTCCTTGGGCCGGGCATCAACTTTATCGTGCCGTTTCTGGATCGCGTGCGCCACAAGGTGTCGATCCTCGAACGCCAGCTTCCGACCGCCAGTCAAGATGCGATCACGTCGGACAACGTGTTGGTGCAGGTGGAAACCAGTGTGTTCTACCGCATTCTTGAGCCGGAAAAGACAGTGTATCGAATCCGCGACGTGGACGCCGCAATTGCGACGACTGTTGCTGGTATCGTGCGTGCCGGCATCGGCGAGATGGAGCTGGACGAAGTTCAGTCCAACCGTCAGCAGCTGATCTCGCAGATCAAGCAGCAGGTCGCCGATGCCGTGGATGACTGGGGTATCGAAGTGACCCGTGCCGAGATCTTGGACGTGAACCTAGATGCGGCAACCCGCGAAGCGATGTTGCAGCAGCTGAACGCCGAACGCGCCCGTCGTGCGCAAGTGACCGAAGCGGAAGGCACCCGTCGCGCGGTCGAGCTTCAGGCCGACGCCGAGCTTTACGCCGCTCAAAAGGCTGCCGAGGCGCGCCGTGTGTCCGCTGACGCCGAAGCCTATGCGACTGAAGTCGTGGCCAAGGCGATCAAAGAAAACGGCATCGAAGCCGCACAGTATCAGGTTGCCCTGAAGCAGGTCGAAGCTTTGACCGCTGTGGGTGCAGGTGAAGGCAAGCAAACCATTATCCTGCCCGCCCACGCGCTGGATGCCTTTGGCGATGCCTTCAAATTGTTGAAAGGAAAAGCGTGATGCTTTGGTCCGTCTGGTGGGCGTGGATCGGTGGGGCGATCGCGCTAGTCATCCTCGAAATCCTCGCGCCGGGCTATATCTTCCTTGGCTTCGCGATTGGCGCAACGGCGGTTGGGGTGCTTTTGGCGCTCGGCGCAAGTCTTAGCCTGCCAATCCTGCTGGTGATCTTCGGCGCAGTGTCGCTTGCGTCTTGGCTGGTCCTTCGCATGGCCTTCGGGGTGCGTAAGGGGCAGACCAAGAAATGGGACACTGACATCAACGAGCTGTAAGGCCCGACCACTTTCGAAACGAAAACACCCCGCTCTGATCCGAGCGGGGTGTTTTGCTTTTAGATTGCTGCCAGTTCCGCCAGCACCGCTTGTGCTGCGGCGCGGGGGTCGGGGGCGTTTCGGATCGGGCGGCCCACCACGATGTGATCGGCCCCGTCCTTGATGGCTTGCGCAGGTGTGGCCACGCGTTTCTGGTCGCCCAACGCGGCGCCTGCCGGGCGTACGCCGGGGGTCACGATCAGTTTGCCTTTTGCCTCGGGCAGGGCGCGGATCAGCGCGGCCTCTTGCGGCGAGGCGATGACGCCGTCAGCACCCGCCTCCATCGCGCGTGCGGCGCGTTCCAGCACCAGATCCTGCACGTTACCGGGCTTGATCAGGCCCGCATCCAGATCCGAACGATCCAGCGAGGTCAAAATGGTCACGGCCAGGATCTTCATATCCTTGCCACCTTTGCCTTCTGCCGCCGCGCGCACCACATGCGGGTCGCCGTGGACGGTCAGGAAATCCAGATCGAACTGGGCCAGACCACGCACAGCGGCCTCGACCGTGTTGCCGATGTCGAACAGTTTCATGTCCAGAAAGATCTTCTTGCCGAACTCGTCTTTAAGTTCGTTCGCCAAGGCCAGCCCGCCGCCGGTCAGCATCCCCAGCCCGATCTTGTAGAAATTCACGGCGTCGCCAAGTGTTTCGGCCAGTTTCAACCCTGCCAGCGCGTTAGGCACATCGAGGGCTACAATCAAACGATCATCGGTCATGTCTGGGGTCTCCGTTCCGGTTCGCGAGTTCCTACGCCCATGCGACGAAAAACGCAAATCTGTAGCGCTTGGTTGCCTTGAATATCCCCCCGAAAACCCCAAATTAATCCCGAGGCCCAATAAGATGTGCTGCAAGAGCGGGCATCTGCGAATAGGGCGCTTGAAAAGGAGAGTGACATGGATTTGTCGAAGTTCACTGAACGGTCACGCGGCTTCATTCAGGCTGCACAGACCATCGCCATGCGCGAAAACCACCAGAGACTGGTTCCCGAACATTTGCTGAAAGCCCTCATGGATGATGAAGAGGGTATGAGCGCCAACCTGATCACCAAAGCAGGCGGCGCGCCGGATCGCGTGCGCGCGGCTGTTGACGCGGCCATGGGCAAGCTGTCCAAAGTGACGGGCGATGGCGCTCAGGTCTATATGGATAACAAGACGGCCAGCGTGATTGATGAGGCGCAGAAGCTGGCCAAAAAGGCTGGCGACAGCTTTGTGCCCGTGGAACGCCTGCTGACGGCTTTGGCCGTGGTGAAATCAGGTGCGCGCGAAGCGCTGGACGCGGGCGCTGTGGATGCCATGAAGCTGAACGCGGCGATCAATCAGATCCGTCAGGGGCGCACGGCCGATAGTGCCAGCGCCGAAGATAGCTATGAAGCGCTGTCGAAATACGCACGCGATCTGACTGTTGCTGCGGCAGAGGGCAAGATTGACCCGATCATTGGACGTGACGAAGAAATTCGCCGCACGATGCAGGTTCTGTCGCGTCGTACCAAAAACAACCCGGTTCTGATCGGTGAGCCCGGCGTGGGTAAGACCGCGATTGCGGAAGGCTTGGCCCTGCGCATCATCAACGGCGACGTGCCTGAAAGCCTGCGCAACAAAAAGCTGATGGCTTTGGACATGGGGGCTTTGATCGCTGGCGCGAAATATCGTGGCGAGTTCGAAGAGCGTCTGAAGGCGGTTCTGAACGAAGTCACCGACGCGGCTGGAGAGATCATCCTGTTCATCGACGAAATGCACACGCTTGTGGGTGCCGGGAAGTCGGATGGCGCGATGGACGCGGCTAACCTGATCAAACCTGCGCTGGCCCGTGGCGAGCTGCACTGCGTCGGTGCCACCACGCTGGATGAGTACCGCAAGTATGTGGAAAAAGACGCGGCACTGGCCCGTCGCTTCCAGCCGGTGATGGTCGAAGAGCCGACGGTGGAAGACACAATCTCGATCCTGCGAGGCATCAAGGAGAAGTACGAGCTGCACCACGGGGTGCGGATCTCGGACAGCGCTTTGGTGGCCGCGTCGACCTTGTCGCATCGCTATATCACCGACCGTTTCCTGCCGGACAAGGCCATCGACCTTGTGGACGAAGCGGCCAGCCGTCTGCGGATGGAAGTCGATTCGAAACCCGAGGAGCTGGACGCGCTCGACCGTCAGATCCTGCAAATGCAGATCGAGGCTGAAGCGCTGCGCGTGGAAGATGACAAAGCGTCGAAAGACCGGCTTGAAAAGCTCGAAGCCGAGCTGTCGGACCTGAACGAGAAATCGGCAAGCCTGACCGCCAAGTGGCAGTCGGAACGTGATAAGCTGGAAGGCGCGCGCGAGCTGAAGGAACAGCTGGACCGCGCCCGTGCTGAACTGGATGTTGCCAAGCGTGAAGGCAATCTGGCGAAAGCTGGCGAGCTGTCTTACGGCGTTATTCCGGGTCTGGAAAAGAAGCTGGAAGAAGCTGAAGGCGCTGAGGCCGAGATGATGGTCGAGGAAGCCGTGCGTCCCGAGCAGATCGCATCCGTGGTCGAACGCTGGACAGGCATTCCAACCTCGAAAATGCTGGAAGGCGAACGCGAGAAGCTTCTGCGTATGGAAGAAGAGCTTGGGCGTCGTGTGATTGGTCAAACGTCGGCTGTGACCGCTCTGTCCAACGCTGTGCGCCGCGCGCGTGCCGGTCTGAATGACGAGAACCGCCCGCTGGGCAGCTTCCTGTTCCTCGGCCCGACCGGCGTGGGTAAGACCGAGCTGACCAAGGCCGTGGCAGACTTCCTGTTCGACGATGACAGCGCGATGGTACGCGTTGATATGTCCGAGTTCATGGAGAAACACGCGGTCGCCCGTCTGATCGGCGCGCCTCCGGGCTATGTCGGTTATGACGAAGGCGGTGTGCTGACCGAAGCCGTGCGGCGTCGGCCCTATCAGGTCGTGCTGTTCGACGAGGTCGAGAAAGCGCACCCGGACGTGTTCAACGTGCTTCTGCAGGTCTTGGACGACGGGGTCCTGACCGACGGGCAGGGGCGGACCGTGGACTTCAAGCAGACGCTGATCATCCTGACGTCGAACCTTGGCGCGCAGGCGCTAAGTCAGCTGCCGGATGGGGCCGATGCCTCGGACGCGAAGCGGGATGTGATGGACGCGGTGCGGGCGCATTTCCGCCCCGAGTTCCTGAACCGTCTGGACGAGACGATCATTTTCGATCGCCTGAGCCGTGAGGATATGGATGGCATCGTCGATATCCAGCTGGGCCGCCTGACCAAACGTCTGGGCCGCCGCAATATCGCGCTGGATCTGGATGCGGCTGCGAAAAAGTGGTTGGCGGACGAGGGCTATGACCCTGTCTTTGGTGCCCGCCCCTTGAAGCGCGTCATCCAACGCGCGTTGCAGAACCAGTTGGCCGAGATGTTGCTGGCTGGCGACGTGATGGACGGCGACACGATCACCGTCAGCGCCGGCGCCGACGGGCTGTTGGTCGGGGATCGGGTGTCCAGCTCGAACCGGCAACCGCCCGAGGACGCGGTGGTTCATTAACCCAAAAACAGAAAGAGCCCGCTTTCCGGCGGGCTCTTTTTTGTAGGAAGATGTGTGTCCAAGGTGACCAGTGTTCCGGCACAAGGTTCAGCATAAACCATACATTTGTTGTTCGATCATGTGGGCTAGCTATCTACTAAACTTGGACGATCTCAGCAGGAAAAAGTGCCCGCAAATCATCTCGAACCTTGGTGAGTGTTTCCCCCAGAAGGTTTTGGCCTGGCCAAAGTGCCTCTGGAGTCACATCGGCGACGGAAGCTTCGAGGCCGATACCCCAAATGGTATCAACAGGACTGGCTTCGACGAGCTTGCGTTCACCCGTTTGGAACAGCTTTCGTCGAAGCCCTTTGTTCTGTCGGAATTTCTCTAGATTAATTCGATACGCTATATCGCACTTGTTTGCGTCCCAAACGGAATCGCTGAAATTCCGAACGCGTCGCCCCAATGCTTTTTGTCGTCCGGGGTCAGCAGCCTCTAGGATCAGTTCTGCAGTTTCCGCGTCTTTAAATAGGACGGCCTTAAAGTACATCATAGCTTGTTCAGCTGTAACGAATTGGCAACCGTCCAACTCAAATTCGGAACGCTGCCACTGGCTAAAAGGTCCAGACCAGTAGAAATGAAACTTGCCGTTTGTTGAATCCATACTGAGATACTTAGAGCTTCTACAAATAATTCACTAGTGTGTATGTCTTATCGGAAAGCTAGATTGAATCGGGTTTGTTTCGACGAGCAACGATCTGGGTGTCCTTAAAAGCTTGCCCCCAAAGAAATCCGCTCTGCTATTGTATAACACGCGCGGGGGGAGTTAGCTGGAAGGGTACAGTTTTGCATACGCGACATGGCAATGCCGTCGCTAAACGGCAAACGGAAATAGCTGTCGCACATGCTATGACAGATAGCAGCGACTTGCAGAAAAGGAGCAAGACTATGAAGATTCTGACAACGGTGGCAGCGACTGTTCTGATGGCATCCCAGGCCTTCGCTGGATCTTATGAAGTAAGATGCCAGACCAGCTCTGTCCCCTACGAGGAAACTGTCAAAGGGGGAGAGCCTGAAAAAGTCATCGGTGGCGCGATTATTGGTGGCGTGATTGGTAAAGTCGTCACAGATGATGCCGGTGGCGCGGCCGCTGGCGCGATCATCGGCGGGGCAATCGGCCATAACAACAGCCAGCAGACGGTCACCAAATACAAAGAGGTCGAGACCTGCCGGAATGTTTTCATCCCTGAGAAAATCACAGATGCAGACGTTATTACGCAGGCCGTCGTTGACCTGAATAGCGGTCGCACCGTCAGCAAAGAAATGACCATGGACGTGCAGTATACGGTTGGCGTTGCTTATGACGGAAAATGGGGCCCGATGTCCCGGCGTGCTGCTGCTGAATATCTGGGCAACCTGACGCCCATCGCGCAGCCTGCAGAAGATCTGTATTCGCTGGTTGTGAACGATGTTGTCATTGTCAGCTCAGCCGACGCAAATTCGATCGACGAAATCTCGAAGGCTCTGCTTCAAGCGGGTGTTGAATCGCAGATTTTCGTCAATCTGCAGTGATCCGACAAAACTCCGAACACGGTTCCCAACAAATTGCGCCCGCCGACTTTCATCGGCGGGCGCTTTCTTGTGTGAGTGGTGGGGTGGGGTAATTAGGTTTCGTTGGGGATCAGGCCGGCCTCTTGCGCGGCGGCCAGTTCCTCGGCGTCCAGCACGCCATCATCATTGGTGTCGGCCTCCGAGAACGCCTCGGCGGTGACGTCCGGATACATGGCAACGGTTTCTTCGATCGTCACCATACCGTCCTCGTTCGCATCCAAGCCTTCCGCGAAGGCGGCGGTGGCGGCGGTCAGGGCGATGGCGCTGGTCAGAGTTGCGAGTTTCATATGTAGCTCCGTGAGTTTTGGAATTCTGTCTGCGTCTGAATGAACGCAGGGGCAGAGAAGCACGGGGGACCGGGCGGCACAGTGGCCATCGCTGAAATGGGCTGCAATCAGCAGAGCACCGCGAGTTTAGCGTCTACCCATAGGCGAGGAATGGGTCATGCAAGGGGGCCGGGCCGGGGGCGGCGAAGCTTCTCCGACGTGGGGCGCGTATTTCGGCGGGGCTTTGCCCAGAAAACCCGACATGAGTGGCTCGGCGGATTTTGTCTGCCCCCCGAATCCCCCCACATAAATGTCAGCGCCCGTGACTTTCCCTTCCGGGCATCTGCGCTACACTCGGCCCGAAACGGAGGGAATGGTATGCAGTCGATGTTCTGGGCAATCGAGCTTCTGGCTCAGGTGTTGATCTTTGCGGTTGGGGTCATCCTCGTCGCGATCGCGATACTTTATATAATAGACCGTCTGCAGACCCACGATGCGGTGCGCCGGAACTATCCGGTGATCGGGCGTTTTCGTGCGCTGTTCTCGTCGCTGGGCGAGTTCTTTCGGCAGTATTTCTTCGCGATGGATCGGGAAGAGCTGCCGTTCAACCGGGCACAGCGTCATTGGGTCGAACATACGGCGGCGGGGCACGGCAACACCTTGGCGTTTGGGTCGACGCGAAACCTAAGCGTGGTTGGCACTCCGATCTTTGTGAATGCGGCCTTCCCCCCGCTGGACAATCAATTTGCCCAAACGGCCCCGATGATCATCGGCCCGCATGCGCGGTCTCCGTTTGAGGCGAAGTCGATCTTCAACCTGTCCGGCATGAGCTATGGTGCCTTGTCCCGCCCGGCGGTCGAGGCGCTGTCGATTGGCTCGGCCAAGGCTGGCGTCTGGATGAACACTGGGGAAGGGGGCTTGTCGCCCTATCACCTGACCGGTGGCGGAGATATCGTGTTCCAGATCGGCACCGCAAAATATGGGGTGCGTGATCATGACGGGAACCTGTCCGACGACAAGCTGCGCGAGGCTGCGGCCCATCCTGAAGTGAAGATGTTCGAGTTGAAGCTGGCGCAGGGGGCGAAGCCCGGTAAGGGGGGGATTCTGCCCGCCGAAAAGGTGTCCGCCGAGATTGCCAAGATCCGGGGGATCCGCGAGGGCGAGGCCTCGATCTCGCCAAACCGTCACCCCGAGGTCGACGATTGGGACGATCTGCTGGATATGCTGACACATATAAGAGAGGTCACTGGAAAACCCGTGGGCTTCAAAACCGTGATCGGCGCGATCGAACCGTTTGAAGAGTTGTTTGATCGGATCGTCGCGCGCGGGGCCGATGCCGCCCCCGATTTTATCACCATTGATGGTGGGGAGGGGGGCACCGGTGCCGCGCCCATGCCCTTGATGGATCTGGTTGGCATGCCAATCCGCGAGGCCTTGCCACAGATCGTGGACCTGCGCGATGCGCGGGGGCTGCATGATCGCATCCGTATCATCGCTTCGGGCAAGCTGGTAAATCCCGGCGATGTAGCGTGGGCGATCTGCGCGGGGGCGGACTTTGTGGTGTCAGCGCGCGGCTTCATGTTCTCGCTGGGCTGCATTCAGGCGCTGAAGTGTAACAAGAACACCTGCCCGACCGGCATCACCACCCACGATCCCCGGTTCCAGAAGGGTCTGGTGCCTGAAGACAAATGCGTGAAGGTCGCGCGTTACGCCAAAGGCATCGTGAAAGAGGTCGAAACCATCGCCCATTCCGTCGGCGTGGCCGAACCACGCCAGATGCGCCGCCGTCATGTGCGGCTGGTGCAGGACAGTGGGCGCTCGGTCCCGATGAACGAGATTTATCCCTCGGTCCAGCTGCCTGCGGAATGAATTGTTACAATCCTCTGGCGCGGACGTGAGCCATTGTGCTTTGGCTTTGCGGGCGAGGCGTCTTAGATCAGAATAAGATCAAAAGACGAGGTGCCCGAAATGGCCTATAAGAATGTGCTGAAATACTCGGACGTGACGCCCAAGGCGGACTACATGAATCGCCGCCAGTTGATGGGCGGTGCTGCCGGGTTGTTCGCAGGGATGGCGATGGGCCCGGCGCTGGGCGCTTCGAAGTACTCGACCGACGCGACGCCGAACACGTTCGAGGAGATCTCGAGCTACAATAACTTCTACGAGTTCGGCACCGGCAAGGACGATCCCGCCCGCTACGCCCATCAGCTGACAATCGATCCGTGGTCGGTGCAGATCGACGGGATGGTCGACAAGCCCGGCAGCTATGGGCTGGAAGACATTCTGGCGAAGGTCAGCCAAGAGGAACGCATTTATCGTTTCCGCTGTGTTGAAGCCTGGTCGATGGTCATCCCGTGGTACGGGTTTGAACTGAACCAGCTCTTGGACCTGGCAGGCGTGCAGTCGGGCGCGAAATATGTGGCGTTTGAAACGCTCGTCCGGAAAGAGGAAATGCCGGGTATCCGCACCGTCAATGTCGACTGGCCCTATCGCGAAGGTCTGCGTCTGGACGAAGCCATGCACCCGCTGACCATCATGGCCACCGGCATCTACGACAAACCCATGCCGAAACAAAACGGCGCGCCGCTGCGTCTGGTGGTGCCGTGGAAATATGGCTTCAAATCGATCAAGTCGATCGTGCGTGTCACTCTGACCGACAAGCAGCCCCTAACCTCGTGGAACATGCTGCAACCGCGCGAATACGGCTTCTATTCCAATGTGAACCCTGAAGTCAGCCACCCCCGCTGGTCGCAGGCCACCGAACGCACCATTGGCGGCGGGCTGTTTGCCAAGCGCAAAGAGACGCTGATGTTCAATGGATATGAGAATGAGGTCGCCGGGCTGTATGCCGGAATGGACCTGGCGAAGAACTTCTGATGCAGATCGAGAGCATCTCTGAGCTGACCTGTCCTTCTTGTGGACATAAATCGCGCGAGGAAATGCCCACCGACGCCTGCATGTTCTTTTACGAATGCAAAGGCTGCCACCAAGTCCTGCGCCCGAAACCCGGTGATTGCTGCGTGTTCTGTTCCTATGGGACTGTCGCGTGCCCGCCCATCCAAAACGGAGAAAGCTGTTGTTCGTGAAACTTGCTGACCATCTAAATCATGGACTGCGCAAAGTTCCGGTCTGGCTTGTCTATACGCTCGGCGCGACGCTTCCGTTTTGGTATCTCTATCTGGGACTGACCGGGGGGTTGGGCGTCGAGCCGATCAAAGCGCTGGAACACGAGCTGGGAGAGCTGGGGCTGCAAGCGCTGATCCTTGGTTTGGCGGTTACCCCGTTGCGCGCCATTACGGGGGTGAACCTGATCCGGCTGCGTCGCGCGATCGGCGTGCTGACCTTCTTCTATGTCGCGGCGCATCTGCTGGTCTGGCTGGTGCTGGATGTGCAGATCCTGTCTGAGATCTGGAAGGACATCCTGAAGCGTCCCTATATTACGGTTGGCATGGCGGCGTTCATTCTGATGACACCCCTTGCGATCACCTCGAACAACTGGTCCGTCCGCAAACTGGGTCCGCGGTGGCGCAAGCTGCACAAGCTGATCTATCCGACTGCGGCGCTGGGCGGCATCCACTATATAATGGTCGGAAAGACGTGGGAGGCTGAATCGCTCATATATATGGCTGTGATTCTGGCGCTGCTGGGGTGGCGGGTACACGACTCGCGGAAAAAACAGCGGTCGCGGGCGATTCACCGGGGGAAATCGGCGAAGCCAGCCTAGAATCTGCCCGTAATCTGGAAATGACTCGGAAAAATGCCCGGCGATTCACCTGAATCGGCCGGGCATTTTCGTTGAATCGGCCTGTTCGGACATTCGAGTCTGTGGATAACTGGCAGTGCGGCTGAAAACTTGCATTTTAGACGCAAACATTATTGCGCAAAAATGGGTTTTCTCTTGCCATAGATTGCGCAACATACCGTTTTTAAAGAAAAAATCAGGGTTTTCGAAAAAAATGCAGATTTCTTGAAAAAAGCGCTTGCGGCTGTCGGTCAGTAACCTTAGAACCCACTTCACCGGCGGCGCTGAGGCGCACAACGGGACGCCAGACGGCGCGGACGACAGGGTCGAGAGACACAGGAAGAAGCAAAGTTTGGTTATAATACAGAGGCTTATCGGCGGGACGCGCTAAAGGAAACGGCGGCGTATCTGGTTGGTTTTTGTCTCTGGGTTCTGGTTTTACTAGGATCCACG
>NZ_JALKBE010000002.1 GCF_023015885.1 Aliiroseovarius sp. S1123 | reverse complement strand
GGTGATGCCAGCGTCCGGGAAGATGTCCGAAATCGGCATCATCGCCGACCCGATAATACCAAACGCATGCTCAATCCCATGCATCTGAAGCACTTTTACGAAGGCTTCTTCTGTCGTCATTTTCATTGTGACGCTCTCCCTTGAAATGGTGGTGGGGTGGCGAAAGCACTTCGTCCGCCCTGTCGGTTTTCCTGACTCTTTTTTAGGCAGCGGGCCCCTATGCCTATAGGGCCAGTTGTCTTAGCTATCTGGCGCCAGATTTTACGGCTGCTGTGATCTCGTCTGCAATCAGGGATATCCCCTCGGGAATGCGTGAGGCTGGAATCGAGCTATAGGCGATCCGATAGAAATTGGTGGGCTGGTTGGGGCCGCGGAAGAAGGGTGTGCCGGGTTCGATCAAGACACCCTTGGCGTTGAGCTGGCCTGCCAATCGTCCCATATCCACCCCTTCTGGCGCGCGCATCCAGAAGGCCGATCCGCCAAAAACACCGCGCCCTGCAATACTCAGGCCCACATCGTCGATGGCTTGGTTCATCACTTCGCGCCTTTCCTGATACGCGCCCCCCATGCGGCGGATCAGGGCATCGTAGTGGCCCAAGGACAGGAAATAGGCGACGGTGCGTTGGATCAATCCGGGCGGGTGGCGCAGCACGGCCGAGCGCAGCGCGCGCGCTTCGCGGATGAAGGGTTCGGACCCGACCATGTAGCCAAGGCGAAGCCCCGGAAACAGCGATTTCGAGAAACTTCCCACGTAGATCACGCGCCCTTCGCGGTCCAAGGATTTCAGCGCGGGCGAGGGGGGCTTCAAGAACGACATCTCGAAATCATAGTCGTCCTCAACGATTACCGCGTCCAATTCCTTGGCGCGCGTAAGAAGGGTCTTGCGCCGCTCAATTGACATAGTGGCCGTTGTCGGACTGTGATGGCTAGGGGTCGTGAAGATGACATCGGTGCCATCCGGTAAGGCCTCGGGTGGCAGGCCGTCGCGGTCAACCGGGATGTCGACCAGATGGCAGCGGCTTTGGGTCAGGACGTCACGCAGCGAGTAATAACATGGGTCCTCAATTGCAGCGGTCCGGCGCTGGGTCAAAAGGATCTGTGCGGCCATCCACAGCGCGTTTTGCGCGCCCAATGTGATTAGAATTTCTTCCGGTCGGGCCAGAATGCCGCGACGAGGCAAGATGTGGCGAGCGATGAATTCGATCAGCTGCGGATCATCCTGATCATAGTAATCGCCCATCATCACTTCATGGTCTTTGTGGCCAAGCGCACGCAGGGCACAGAGGCGCCAAGCGTTGTGGTCAAACAGTTTGGGATCGGTTTGCCCATAGATGAAGGGATATTTCTGCTGCCGCCAGTTCTGCGGTTTATTGGGCGTGCTGCCACCGGTGAAGTGGTTGCCGATGGCACGATGCCAGTCGACCTTGTCTTCGCCCCGTGCACGGGGCTGGAAGCTGGGCGGTTCTGGCGCGTTTTCCGAGACATAGAAGCCGGACCGCCCCTTGGACGACAGGTAGTCGTTCGCCTGAAGTTCGGTATAGGCCAGCGTGACAGTGATCCGGCTGACGCCCAGATGCGTTGACAATTTCCGGGTCGAGGGCAGTTTTTCCCCGCGGGGCAGGCGCCCGGACAGGATGGCTTCGGCGATCATTTGCTGTATCTGCGCCTGAAGCGTGCCTTGGGCGTCGGGGTCCAGAAAGAATGTCTCTACAGGTGCTGCCATAGAGGGCACCTTATATTGGACCTAGTTGGGACGCAATCTGGATATACTCAACTTCTTAAAGCGGTTTTTGTAAAACCTGGTACGGGTTTTGCGAAAACCGTCCCTCAAATTTAGTGATGTTGCGACGTTTCTCACCATCCCGATGTGTCGGGTTGATGAGAAACGCTTTAGCGATTTGACGAAATCCAGGCCGACATCAAACCTGCATCTCGAAAGCACTCGTCTGGGACAGATCGGCGTTTGGCGCGTGCGATCCGTTCTGCATAGGCCACCTGTTTCGAGGTCGCTCGTGTGTCAAGCGGCTGCGCTGCACGGGCTTTCAGGCGGGCTTGGTGTTCTCCAATCCAGCCTGACAAGGCAGCACGATCCTGCGCCACATCTGCCGGAATTGCCGCGCCCAGCTTTGAGGCAATCGTGCGGGCATAATCCGTCTGTTTTGGCGTCGGGGGCAGGCTTTGGGACTGGGCCATAGCGCGTTCCTTTGTTCTTACTGCATGGGAACAAATATAGAACAAACTGGTTAATTGTCCAGCCCCAAAGGGTCACGTGTTGGTGACGCCCCTTATTTTCTGGGTTTCTCAAGCCGCCAGGTTAGGTTTGCCCGAACGGCGGGCCATTCTGATGCGATGATCGAATACACGGCCGTATCGCGCAAAACTCCGTTGCCTTGATCCATGTGGCTGCGCAGCACACCGTCCAGTTTGGCGCCCAGCCTTTCGATGGCGGCCCGGCTTTGGTGGTTCATGAAATGGGTGCGAAGCTCGACAGCGATACATCCAAGATCGTCGAAGGCATAAGACAGAAGCAGCCTTTTCGCCTCGGCGTTCAGAAGGCTGCGTTGCACGGATTTCCGATACCAGGTCGAGCCGATCTCGACCCGTTTGTTGGTGGCGTCGATGTTCATGAAGGTCGTCATGCCAACGGGCGTGCCATTGGGTGTCATCACGCAAAAGGGCAGCATCGAACCGGCCTGTTGCAAGGATAGGCGCCTGGTGATTTCGGTCTCCATGTCTTCTGGCTTGGGGATCGAGGTGTACCATAGGCGGTGCAGCGTTCCATCAGCGCTGGCCTCTTTTAAGGCAGGCGCGTGGTCCATGCTAAGAGGGGCGAGGATCACGTGATCTCCGGTCAGGGTAATGGGCGCGGGCCACATGGCAGTATCCTTCTATGTCTCACGAAAAAGGCGGCCCCGGTGACAGGGCCGCCTTTCTATGAACTATGATGCCAAAGGGCAGCTATGTCAGCCGAAAACCTTGGTCAGAGCGTTGTCGACGGCCTCGCAGATCCGGTCGATATCTTGTTCGGTCGCGATCAGGGCCGGGCTGAAGCACAGCGTGTTGTTGCGGCCCGGCAGCGAACGGTTGGTCGCGCCGATGATCACGCCTTGCGCGCCACAATCTGCAACCACAGCGCCGACTTCGGCTTCGGTAACCGGTTCCTTGGTTTCGCGGTCTTTGACCAGCTCAGCCCCAAGGAACAGGCCCTTGCCGCGCACGTCGCCGATGACCGCGTGCTTCTCGGCCAGAGCGTTCAGGTTTGCCAGCATGCGTTCGCCCATCTTGGTGGTGTTCTCCAAGAGGCCCTCGTCCTCGATGATGCGCAGGTTCTCCAGCGCGGCGACGGGGCCGGCGGTGCAGCCACCAAAGGTCGAGATGTCACGGAAATAGCCCATCGGGTCCGAGGCGTCTTCTTTGAACATGTCAAACACGCGCTCGGTGGTCACGCAGCAGGCAATCGCCGCATAGCCCGAGGCGACGCCCTTCGCCATGGTGACGAAGTCCGGCTTGATGCCATAGTGCTGATAGCCGAACCAGGTACCGGTGCGGCCCAGGCCGCAGACGACTTCGTCGATATGCAGCAGGATGTCGTATTTCTCGCAGATCTCTTGCACGCGCGGCCAATAGCCCTCGGGCGCTTCGATCACGCCACCACCTGCGGTGATGGGTTCAAGGCACAGGGCGCCAACGGTTTCCGGGCCTTCACGCAGAATGACATCTTCGATGGCGTCAGCTGCGGCGCGGCCGAACTCGGCCCCCGACAGATGCTCCAGCCCCAGTTCGTGCTTGCGGTATTCCATGCAGTGCGGCACGCGGATGAAGTCCGGTGCGAAGGGACCGTATTGGGCGTTGCGCTCGTCCTGACCGCCGGCCGACATGGTGGCAAGGGTCGAACCGTGATAGTCGCGGTCGCGATAGAGGATCTTGGTTTTCTTGCCGTCGTATTTCTTGTGGGCGATCTGGCGGATCATCTTGAACGCTTTTTCGTTCGCTTCCGAGCCCGAGTTCGTGATGTAGACGCGGCTCATGCCCGGCATCTTTTCGATCAGCTTCTCGGAAAACAGCGCACCGGGGATCGAACCCGCGGCGGCGGCGAAATAGTTCATCTTCACCAGCTGGTCACGTACGACGTCCGCGATGGTTTCGCGGCCATAACCAACATTCACGGTCCACACGCCACCCGAAACGGCGTCGATGTATTCTTTGCCGTTCTGGTCCCAAACGCGCATGCCTTTGCCTTCCACGATGATGCGTGGTTCACCGGTTTCGAAGGGTTTGTGCTGTGTCAGGTGGTGCCAAACATGGGCCTTGTCGGCCTCGACAACGTGGCTGATATCGTTTTCTTTGATTTGACCGTCCATGACGTCCTCCGGTGCTGAAGGTTCCCCGTGCGAAGCGGGCCGTGGGAACAGAGATTCTTTGATCAAATATCTTCTCGGAATTCGAGAACGAAAATAGGGCCAGCCCGCTATTAAAATATGTCCAGAATTGGCGCAGAAACGTGGATTGCGCGGGGGACGTCGGATTGTACCTATTGAAATATAGCACGGAATGTCAGCGAAAGCTGGAAATCAGCGCAGGATTTGCTTAACTGCCCGCATGGCTGGTCAAACTGAAATCGTTCTGAATGCAATCCTGACGTCTATCGACAGGGGCGAGTTGTCGCCCGGAGAAACGATCGATGAGAATGCGCTGATCGCGCAATACGAGGTATCGCGTACCCCGCTTCGCGAGGCGTTGTTGCGGCTTGAAGCAATGGGGCTGGTCGTGCGCCCTCCGCGTAAAGGGGCGGTGCTGTTCAAGCCCAGCTTCGAAGAGTTTCTGGCTATACTCGAAGTGAACGCTCAGCTGGAAGGGCAGGCGGCAGGCCTGGCCGCGCGTCGGATTGCGGCCAAAGATGGCGCGTCCTTGATGCGGATCGTCGAAGCCTGCGAAGCCCATGCCCGCGACAAGGGGGATGGCGACCCGAATGGGTACTATGCGCTAAACCTCTCGTTCCATAAAACGGTGGCCGAGGCGGCGGGCAATCCGTTCCTTTTGGACATGATCAAGATGAACGGGCGCAAGCTGTTGGCCTATTATCGTGCCCGCTATCGCAACCCCGGCGCGATTGCCGAAAGCGCGCGCGAGCATCGCCAGATTGCCGAGTTGATCCTTGCCCATGACGCCGAAAAGGCACGCGCCTTGATGACTGAACATGTTCTGTTTGATCGGGTGACCGTGACGGATCTGCTGGCGGCACTTGGTTAGGATTTGGCCGTTGCTGCGTGTTCGAAGAACCTGACGATCCAATCGGCAAATTGCGGGCCGTTGGCTGGATTTGAAAGCGTGTCACGGGCGGACGCGATCACCTCGGCGGGCTTTTCTTCTTCCAATTCGTCGATCAAGGCCGCGATGAAGTCTGGTGTCATTTCAGGATGGTTCTGCGTGGTGAAGACATGATCTTCCATGCGAAACCCACCAATCGGACATCCTTCAGACGTCATAATGTTTGTGGCGCCCTCTGGCATCTGGGTCACCTGCTCGATATGGGCGCCATAGAGCCGGAATTGCTGCGCATCGACCCACGGGGCAGGCGTGCTGATCTCCATCTCAGTTGATCCAAAAACCCATCCGCCCGGGTTGGTCTCGACTTTGCCGCCAAGGGCTTTCGCAATGGCCTGATGTCCGAAGCAAGCACCAAATAGCGGTCTTTGTTGGGCGTGCAGTGTGCGGATCAGCTCTGAGAGCTGCCCGACCCACGCGGCAGTATCATGGACTGAAGCTGGGCTGCCGGTAATCACGAAACCATCAAAGCTCTCAAGGTCTTGCGGGAAATCACCGTCCTTCACAGAGAAGGTCACATAATCCCAGTCCGGACGCTGATGAGCCAGCAGCGCGGTCCACTTTTCGCCGTCCTTTGGGTGTTGGTCGGCAAAGCTGCTTTCATCCGTGTTTGCCATCAGAATTGCGATGCGCATGAATTCGCCCTTTACATACTTAACATGTTCCTTAATATATTTATAGACGCGCTAAGTACAATATAAAAACGCCACGGAGGTGCGCATGACCGTTTGGACCCCACAGGATGATGGATTTGCGGATCTGTCCAGCCACGACACCTTTGTGAATGGCGCCCCGCATAACACCTTTGCACGCCTGCGTCGGGAAGACCCGCTGAGCTGGACCGATTGGGACGGGGGCGAAGGCTTCTGGAACGTGGTGCGTCACGCCGATATCACCGAGCTGAACCGGAATTACGAGCTGATGTCCTCGGCCCGCGGGATCCGGATGGAGGACCAGACATACGAGGAATATCTGGCCCGCCGGACCTTTCAGGAAACCGATCCTCCTGAGCATATGAAGACCCGCGTGAAGGTGGGGAAAGCCTTCTCGCGCCCTGTCGTTGCCGGGTTCGAGGATCAGATCCGCGAGCTGTGCCACCCAATTCTGGACGCTGCTCTTGAGGCTGGCACGTTCGATGCCACGAAGATGATCGCCCGCCAACTGCCCATGATGATGCTGGGCCGGATCATCGGGACGCCGGTCGAGGATCTGCCGTGGTTGGTTGAAAAAGGCGACGCGCTGATCGCCAACACCGACCCGGATTTTACCGATCACGTCCTGGACAAGATGGAGACGGACGAATACCGCATGATGCCGTTCAACTCGCCCGCCGGAGCTGAGCTCTTTGACTATGCCAAGCGTCTGATCGAGGAAAAGAACCGCAAGGGCGACACAGACGGCGTGCTGCATATGATCCTGCAGCCAGACAAGGACGGCAACGTGATGCCAGAGCAGGAGTTTCGCAACTTTTTCTGTCTGCTGGTAGCGGCGGGGAATGATACCACACGCTATTCGATTGCCGCGGGCATTCAGGCGATGGCGCATCAGCAGGAACTGCTCGGTCAGATGCAAGAGGGCGGGGATATCTGGGCCACCGCGCCGGATGAGATTATCCGCTGGGCCACGCCCGCGCTTTACTTCCGCCGCACCGCCACGCGCGATCATGAAATGCACGGGAAGCTTATCAAGGAAGGCGACAAGGTTCTTTACTGGTGGTCATCCGCCAACCGCGATGAACAGGTGTTTGACGATCCCAACCGCGTTGATCTGTTCCGCAGCCCCAACCGTCACATGTCCTTCGGGCAGGGCGGCCCACATGTATGTCTTGGCATGCATCTGGCGCGGCTCGAGGTGCGGGTTCTGTTCGAAGAACTGGCGAAACGTGTGAAAATGGTGGAACCTGCCGGCGACCACAAATTCCTGCGCTCGAATTTCGTGGGTGGGATCAAGGAATTGCCTGTCACCATGCAGGCCAAATAACCCCGCGGGGTGACCCGGAAAACCGGGCAGGGAGGATACATGAAAGATCGTTTGCGGGCCTTATGGCTTGATCACCTAAGCATTCTGCGCGGCAAATACCTGCCCGGCTCGAAAATCGGTACGGGCGAGACGCGGTTCTGCCGGTCTACGTATGGCGTGCATTACGACAAGGACCTTCTGGATGCGCCGGGCGCGATGATGAAGGAAGGTCTGCCGGATATGGAACTGCGCTGGCGGGCCGAAGACATTCGCGAGGGGTGGGAGGCCTCGACGCAGATTGTCATCGGTGACCTGTATGACCAAGACGGCGTGCCTTTGGAGCTGTGCGGCCGTCAGGCCCTGAAGCGTGCGATTGCGGCGTGGGAAGAACGCGGATTGACTCCGATGGTGGGGATCGAGCTGGAGTGCTTTGCCCTGATGGCCAACGAAATCGGCCGCCTTGTGCCCTATGACGCGCCGGGGGGCGTGGTCTATGGCACAGGACCGTTTACCGACCCGCTGCGCTTTACCGATGACATTTGGGAACGCGCCGAGAAGCTGGGCTTTAACCTTGAGATGATGACGGGCGAATACGATAGCCCGCAGTTCGAGTTCACGCTGACCTTTGACGAGGCGCTGAAGCATGTGGACGACATTGTGCTGTTCCGCCAGATGGCCCGCGAAGTGGCGCTGGAGCACGGGCTTGTCCTGACCTTCATGCCCAAACCGATTGCCGAGGCAGGCGGGTCGGGTATGCATATCAATTACAGCTTCCGTGATCGCTCGGGCGGCAATGCGTTGGACAATGGCCCCGTCGGCGGACCAGATCACATGAACGATCTGGCGCGCGGCTGTATCTCGGGCCTGATGCATCACCACAAGGGGCTGGCCGGATTGGTGGCACCGACGACAAACTCGTACCAGCGTCTGCAGCCGGGATCGCTATCTGGCTATTGGCGCAACTGGGGCGGGGATCACCGAAACGTCACCACCCGGATTTCCGGCGAGGGTGGCGCGAAATCACGGTTGGAGCACCGGATGGCAGACGCCACGGCGAACCCCTATACGGCGGTGGCTGCGGTGTTGCAGGCGTCGCTTCTGGGATTGGAAAACAACTACCCGCTCGGTCCCATCGAGGGCGGCGATGGGTTTGACCGGACCGAGGCCAAGGAGGGCACGGCGGTGAACCTGAAGGTTGCAATGAATGATCTGGAGGCTGACACCGTGCTGGGCGACCGCGTGGGGCGTCTGCTGGTCGATAACCACATTTTCATGAAGCGCAAAGAGGTCATCAAAACCCGTGATCTCGAAGGTGACGGGCTGCGCGATTTTTATGTGAACTTCGTCTAGATCAATGTCGATTTCACCAAACCAAATGCGCATCAGAAATCGTGTTCGAAATCAGCGCCTAGCTGATTGAGAGGCGGCGAATTCTGATCCCGCTTAATCGACTTTGATCAAGGCGTAGCAAAAACAAGGAGATACGAGATGAAAGTAACCTGGGTCTTGCCTGGGGGCGAGGAAGTTGTGGCTGACGTCCAGACGGGCGTGAACCTGATGGAAGCCGCCCAAGCGAACAATATCGCTGGCATTCAAGGCGAATGCGGAGGCTCTCTGTCCTGCGCGACCTGTCATGTGCAAGTGGACGGCGACTGGTTGTCCAAAACCGGCGAAAAGGGCGATTTCGAAGAGGCCATGCTGGACATGGCGGACGGGGAAGTCACTGACGCTTCACGCCTGTCGTGCCAGATCGAAGCCTCGGATGACTTGGACGGTATTCGGCTGATCGTCCCGGTCTGAATCTGGTGTGATCCCTTCCTGTGCTACACTCAAAGCAAAGGGAGGATCACATCATGCAACTCGGAGCGTTTTCGGTCAGCCTTGGCGTCAAAGATCTGGCCGCCTCGCGCGTGTTTTACGAGGCGCTGGGCTTCACGGCCTACGCCGGCACGGAAGAACACAACTATCTGATCATGAAGAACGGCGACACTTTGGTCGGGCTGTTTCAGGGGATGTTCGAAGGCGCGATGCTGACCTTCAATCCCGGCTGGGATCAGAACGCCACCAATGTCGACCCGTTTGACGATGTGCGTGCGATCAAGGCGCAGCTTGCAGCAGCAGGGATCGCGGTCGCGCAGGAACAGGGCGGGGCAGAGGGGCCGGGCAGCTTTGTCGTCACCGATCCTGACGGCTTTCCTATTTTAATCGACCAGCATAGATAAAGGCCGCCCGTTTGGGGCGGCCTTTGTGCGTTCAATGTCTGCGGGTTAAACGGCGGCGAAACCCGCCTTCAGCGCGGTCAGGATGGTCTGCACATCGTCCGACGTCAGCACCAGTGGCGGCGACATGATGACGTTCGGGCCAGAGACACGCACCATCGCGCCGTTCTGATAGGCGACCTCTTGCAATGTGCCGATGGTCTTTTTGTCAATGGACGCTTTGGTGGCGCGGTCCGAGACGAGCTCCAGCGCGCACATCAACCCGTGGCCGCCACGCACATCTCCGATGATATCGTGTTCGGCGGCCAATTCCTGCAGACCTGCGAACAGCTCGGCTCCACGAGCAGCGGCGTTCTCGTTCACCTTCAGGCGTACGGTTTCTTCCATACAGGCAACCGCAGCGGCCGCCCCGACCGGATGGCCCGAATAGGTGTAGCCGTGGCCGATAGCAGCGGCTCCTGTGGTGTCCTTCTCGAAGGTTTCAACCACGTGGTCCGCGATCATCACCGCGCCAAAGGGGAAATAGCCGTTGGTGATTGCTTTGGCGGTACACATGAAATCTGGCTGCACGCCCCAGTACCGGCTGCCCGACCAGCCACCGGTGCGGCCAAAGGCGGTGATGACCTCGTCCGCGATCAGCAGAATGCCGTGTTTCGAACAGATCTCGCGCACGCCGGGCATGAAGCTTTCATGGGGAGGGATGACGCCGCCAGCGCCCAGAATGGGCTCCATGATCATGGCAGCGATGGTGTTCGCACCTTGGAACGCGATCTCGTCTTCCATCGCTTGCAGGCACAGTTGGGCCAGACGCTCGGGATCCGTTTCGTTGAACGGGTTGCGATAGGTATACGGCGCCGGGATGTGATAGCAGCCGGGCAGAAGCGGTTCGTATTGGGTGCGGAAGTTGGCATTCCCGTTCACCGATGCGCCGCCCATATGGGTGCCGTGATAACCCTTCTTCAGGCTCAGGAACTTGGTGCGGCCAGCGTCGCCCTTCACCTTGTGATACTGGCGTGCAAGACGAAGAGCGGTCTCAACGCTGTCCGACCCGCCCGAGGTATAAAACGCGCGGGTCAGTCCGTCCGGCGCAAAGAAATCACGCAGGATTTCCGACAGCTCAATCACCTTGTCATTGGTGGTTCCGCGGAAGGTCGAATAATAGGGCAGGGTGTCCAGCTGGGCCGAAATTGCATCCTTGATCGGCTGGTTCGAAAAGCCAAGGTTCACGTTCCACAACCCGCCCACGGCGTCGACGACCTCGTGCCCGTCTACGTCCTTGATCTTCACGCCGGATGCGCCGGTGATGATGGTGGGCGGATTCTGAAGGCTGTCGGCGGGATGCGCCATCGGATGCCAGAGCGAACGGGCGTTCTTTTCTTTCAGAAAGTTGGAATCTTTCATGTCAGCTCGCTTTCTACAGGAGAGTCTGTGGGTTTGAATTTTGGAAAACTGTCAGGCGGGAAGCCCCCAAGCACGCGCGTCGTGCGCCGGGCTGCAAGGGCAAGTTCGGTTTGGATCGTGGCGCGCAGCTCGTCGGTCATGCGGGATACCGGGGCCGCGACCGCCATCGCTCCGATACAATGCGATCCGGCGTCGAAAATCGGCACGGCATGGGAATAGACATCCCGTTCATAGCCGCCGATCGACCATGCCATTCCGCGTTGGCGAATTTTTGGCAGCAAAGCTTGAATGGCTGCGGGATCAGTGACGGTTTCAGGGGTGCGCGCGATAAGTGGTTTGCTGAGAATGGCGTCGACGAAGGGGGCGGGGGAGAAGGCCAAGACGGCTAGGCCCGATCCAGTCGAGTGCAGTTCGAGCACCTCGGCGTCTTCCATCATCACCATCGTGCCATGCTTGTGTGCGTAGCTATAGGTAAGGTTGGACAGGACCTCGCCATTCAAGAGCGACATATGTGATGTTTCGCCGGTCAGCTCGCTGAGTTTTGTCAGTTCAGCCAGCGCCAATTCGCGCATGGGAACGGCCTTCTCACGCAAGGCTGCGAGCCGCAGAAAGGCTGGGCCAAGACGATATTCACGCCCCGCACCGATCTGTTCAACGAATCCATGATCCGCCAATTCACCCATCAGGCGATAGACGGTCGCCTTGTTCATTCCCGATAGGCGCGCCAGATCGCTTAGTCCAATCTGAGAGTGGGCGCGGCTGAAATAATTCAGCAATGTCAGAGCTTTGGATGCGGTTCCCATAGGGTCTTCCGGTTGGTTTCTGCCCCTGTCCGCTAACGGACTGCGCAGTTTTTCGTTCACATGTTCAATGATTTGTTGACAGGAATCACTCCGGTCTGTCAATCTATTTTAAAACCGATGGTTCAAATAATGAACCGGCGACATGAATTTTGATCTGACGAAATAGGGAGACCGTCATGAACACCAAATCCATTCTGGCTGGCGCGCTGGCCGTAACCGCAACCATGGTCGCTGCACCGGCCATGGCCGAATATCCAGAAAAGCCGGTTAGCTTCATTGTGCCGTGGCCTCCGGGTGATCTGGAAGACGTGCTGACCCGCATGATCGCGGAAGACTTTCAGGCGGAATACGGCGTCTCGGCTGCCGTCGTGAACAAACCCGGTGGCGGCGGTGGCCCGTTCCCCGGTGCAATCGACGTGGCAACGGCGCCTGCTGACGGATATACCATCGGCAGCTTCGTGCCTGCCGTACCCGTGATCGGCCACGAGATCGGCATCGACGAGCTTGCCCCAGCCAAGTTTGACCCGATCGGCATCTTCCTGACCTATCCCTTTGTGGTGGCGACTTCGGGCAACGCGCCCTACAGCTCGATGGCTGAGCTGGCCGACTATGCCAAGGAAAACGACGTCGCGCTGGGTCACTTTGGCGACGTCCTGACGCCGACGCAGGTCACCAAGGCCTACGCGAAGAATGCTGGCTTCGAGTGGGGCTCGGACGCGGCGTTTGACGCTCTGGACTGCAACACGCTGGCTTCGGGCGATGCGGATGTGATCAACACCACGCTGCAGCTGATCCTGCCTTGCCTTGATGACGTGAAAGTCCTGATGGCCGTGACTGACGAGCGTATCAGCCTTGTGCCGGACACTCCCACCATTGGCGAGCTCGACGCACAGCTGAACATCGCCCTGTGGAATGGCCTGTTCGTGACCAAAGACACCCCGGCAGACGTACGCGAGAAGATCGCTGCCGTGGCTGCAAAAACTGTGATGAGCGAGCGCGCTCAGGCGGTCGCAAAAGAAACCGGTGCGCTGGTCTACTGGATGGACGCCGAAGCGTCGGCTGCACGGATTGCGGCTGATCAGGAAACCGGTGCGGTGATCAGCGGAATCCTTGAGTAATCCGCTCTGATATGACCTTTTGCGGGGCTGGCTTTGGCTGGCCCCGCGTGACGACCAAGCCCCCCGGAAAGCGCCTGCTATGAGCGACGAAATCACAGAACATCCCGACCGACCACAGCGCGGTCAGGTGTTGTTCGCGGCCCTGTTTCTGATCTGCGCCACGCTTCTGTTGGCTGCCATTGAAGATCAGACCAAGTGGCTGAAAGGGAAAGACTTCTTCGCACAGCCGCGGTTCTGGCCCGCTGTTGGCGTTGGGGGCATGGTGCTGTTTACCGCGCTGCATTTCTGGCATCTGCCGCGCAAACCCCGTCGCCTGCCGCGCTGGATGCGCGAGGCCGACTGGTTCCAATGGGCCGAGAGCCTGTTTTGGGCCGTTCTGGCCATCGGGTTGGCGCTTTGGCTTGGCCCGATTTCGGCAGCGCCCATGGTGTTTCTGGTCGCCATCGTCCGCGTGACGTGGCTGTACCAACACTGGACCGACCGGCGCGAGGCCAAGATCTGGGTCTCGGTCTTCGAATGGGCTGGATGGTTCTTGGCCTATGTCCTTCTGGTGCCATTGATCGGGTATCTGCCGGTCACCATTGCGTTTTCGCTGATCCTGACATGGCGGGTGGGCTACCGTTCGCGTCTGATGATGTGGAGCGCGGGTGTCTTCGCTGTCTTGGTCGTATTGGTCTTCAAAAGCTTCCTGCAAGTGAAGATCCCCGGCGCGGCGATCTACGAATATCTTCCGGGCGCGCTGCGTTCGTTCTTCATCCTGAATTTCTGAGGGCGGCATGGACCTGATTTTCGATTTCCTGAGCCAAGTGCAGGCCAGTTCGTCCTATCTGGCCCGCTGGGACGTGGTTCTGGCGCTTCTGGTGGGCTCGGTCGGCGGTGTTTTGATCGGCGCGATCCCCGGTGTTGGCCCCGCGGTGGCCATCGCGATCCTGTTGCCCGCGACGTTCTCGATGGACCCGATTGTCGGGTTGACGGTGCTGTTGGGTATCTACGGCAGTTCTATGTATGGCGGGTCGATCCCGGCCATCCTGATTAACACGCCGGGCACTGCTGTAAACGCGCTGACAACGTATGACGGCTACCCGATGACCACCCGGGGCGAGGCGCGACGGGCGCTGTCGCTGGCCTATAGCTCGTCCTTTTTTGGTGGCATCTTCTCGGTCGTTTGCTTGATCCTCTTCGCGCCCATTTTGGCGAAAATCGCCCCCATGTTCGGCTCGCGCGAGATCTTTTTGGCGGCCCTTTTGGGCATCATCCTTGTTGTCACCGCGCACCGCAAACACACGTTGATCGCGGCGGCGATGGCGTGCTTCGGTATCTGGCTGAACACCATTGGCCTGCACCCAGCCAGCTATTCAAAGCGTTACACGTTTGACCAAAGCTGGTTGTCGGGCGGTGTGAATCTGATCGTGGTGGTGCTGGGACTTTTCGCGCTAAGCCAAGCCTTCACTCTGTTGCATGGCGATGATGAGAAAGTCCGCCTGACCAAGCTGAAAGGCAGCTTCTTCCAAGGCTTCCGAGAGCTGGCGCGCCATCCGCGCATCGCGGGTATCTCGGCCACGTTCGGCGTGGTCATGGGCATGATCCCCGGCGTGGGCGAGTTTACCGCGCAGTTCATGTCCTACACTTATGCGCAGAAATCCTCCAAGCGGCCCGAGGATTTCGGGCATGGATCAAGCGAAGGCCTGATCGCCGCCGAAACCGCCAACAACGCGGTCCCAGGTGCTGCCATGGTGCCGCTGCTGGCGCTGGGTATCCCCGGCGAGGCGCTGACGGCCATGATGCTGTCCGTCTTCTATGTGCATAACGTGATCCCGGGACCGCAGCTTTTCCAGAACGACATGGATTTTGTGGTCGCGCTCTATCTCGCGCTTTTGATCCTGAACGTGCTGGTGGTGATCTTCCTTTTGATTGCGACGAACCAGCTGATCAAAGTGGTGAAGATCCCGAACCGCTTCTTGGGCGTCTGCATTCTGATCCTCAGCTTTGTGGGGGTCTACAGCCTTCGCAACTCGCTGACCGACTGCATCATCGCCGCTGCCTTTGGCATCTTCGGATTCATTATGAAGCGCATGCAACTGCCCGTCGTGCCCATCGTTCTGGGCATGGTTCTGGGTGGCATCATGGAGGTCAAACTGCGCAGCGCCATGGCGCGCGTGAAGACCCCCTTGGACTTTATTGATCGCCCCATCGCGGCGATCCTGTTTGCAATGATCGTTCTGGTCCTGATCCTGCATTTCCGCCGGGTCTGGCTGGACCACAAAGAAAGAAAGACCGACGAATGGCAGATCAGTCACGCATCAACGAGCTTTCCCGCCATCCTATCGCGCCGCAGAAACTATATATTGACGGAGCGTGGCAAGAAGCTGAGGGCGAAGCGCAAGACGTTCTCTCGCCGATTGACGGACAAAGACTGACCACGATTGCACGGGCGTCCGCTCGCGATGTGGACCGGGCGGTTGCGGCGGCACGGCGGGCGTTTGACGACGGGCGTTGGTCGCGGGCAGCGCCAGCTTATCGCAAGAAGGTCCTGCACAAGCTGGCCGACTTGATCGAGGCCAACGCGTTGGAACTGGCCGTTCTTGGCGTGCGCGACAATGGGACCGAGATTGGCATGGCACTGAAGGCCGAGCCGGGATCGGCGGCAGGGACCTTCCGGTACTATGCCGAGGCACTGGACAAGGTCTATGGCGAGATTGCCCCGACCGCGCCCGGCATTCTGGGCCTTGTGCATAAGGAACCGGTGGGCGTTGTGGGCGCGATTGTACCGTGGAACTTCCCGCTGATGATTGGCGCGTGGAAACTGGCACCTGCGCTGGCGGCGGGGAACTCGGTCGTGTTGAAGCCGGCCGAAACCGCGTCGCTGTCGCTTCTCAAGCTCGCAGAACTGGCCGCTGAGGCAGGGTTGCCTGACGGCGTGTTGAACGTTGTCACGGGTGCCGGGTCCGTCACGGGCGAAGCGCTGGCAATGTCGATGGACGTAGATGTTCTGGTCTTTACCGGCTCGGGCGGGGTCGGGCGGCGGCTGTTGGAGTATTCCGCACGCTCAAACCTGAAACGCTGCTATCTAGAGCTGGGAGGCAAATCCCCCAACGTGGTCTTCGCCGATGCCCCTGATCTGGAGCAAGCGGCCAAGGTCTCGGCGGCCGGTATCTTCCGCAACGCCGGGCAGGTCTGTGTGGCGGGTTCGCGCCTGCTGGTCGAAGAGAGCATTCATGACGAGTTCGTCGAGGCGCTGTCACGTCACGCCGCTGCGATGAAGGTGGGCAACCCTCTGGATCTGAACACTAATATTGGTGCGGTGAACAACCTGACCCAATTGGAAGGCAACCTGAACTTCGTGACAAAAGCCATTGAAGAAGGCGCAGAGGTTGCATTGGGTGGCTCGCGGATCATGGAAGACACGGGTGGCTATTTCATGGAGCCGACGGTGCTGAAAGGTGTGAAGCCCGAGCATAACGTGGCCCAGAACGAGGTCTTCGGTCCGGTTCTGGCCGTGACCCCGTTCAAGTCAGATGCGGAAGCGATCGCCATTGCCAACTCGACCAAGTTTGGTTTGGCCGCAGGGGTTTGGACCTCGAACTTATCACGCGCACATAACATGGTGCGCGACATTCAGGCAGGCGTGGTCCACGTGAACACCTATGGCGGTCCGGACGGCACGGTCCCCTTGGGCGGCGTCAAGCAATCGGGCAACGGGCACGACAAATCGATGCACGCCTTCGACAAGTATTTCGACCTCAAGACAGCATGGATGCAGCTATGAGCGACAAAACAATTCTGGTCGTCGGGACCTATGACACCAAAGATGACGAGCTGAACTATATCGCCGATGTGATCCGGGCGCAGGGCGGTGGCGTGGCCACGATGGACATCTCGGTACTGGGTGATCCGTCTGCGCCGTGTGACTATTCCAAACATGACGTGGCCGAGGCGGGTGGGTCGTCGATCCAAGCCGCCATCGACAGCGGGGACGAAAACACCGCCATGCAGATCATGGCGCAGGGCTCGGCCGCTTTAGCGCTGAAACTCTACCGCGAGGGCGTGTTTGACGGGCTGATCGTTCTGGGCGGCACAATGGGCACGGATGCGGCGCTGGACCTGTGTCAGGCGCTGCCGATTGGGGTGCCGAAATACGTGGTCTCGACGGTCAGTTTCTCGCCCTTGATCCCGCCTGAGCGTCTACCGGCCGATGTGCAGATGATCCTCTGGGCAGGCGGGCTGTACGGGCTGAACTCGATCTGTAAGGCGTCGCTGTCACAGGCGGCAGGTGCCGTGCTGGGTGCGGCGCGTGCGGTCGAGAAGCCGGACTTCCAAAAGCCGCTCATCGGCATGACCAGCTTTGGTAAAACCGTGTTGCGTTACATGGTCAGCTTGAAACCCGCACTTGAAGCTCGTGGGTTCGAAGTCGCTGTGTTCCACGCCACCGGCATGGGAGGGCGCGCCTTTGAAAGCCTTGCAAGCGAGGGCGCCTTTGCTGCCGTTCTGGATTTCGCCCCGCAAGAGCTGGGCAATCATATCATGGGCTCGAGCATCTCTGCCGGTCCGGACCGTATGACCAATGCGGGCGCGTCTGGCACACCGCAAATGGTCTCGATCGGGTGCTATGATCTGGTGGATTTCATCGGTTGGCAGGACGTACCGCCGAAACTGGCGGGGCAGGAGGTGCATGCACATAACCGGCTTCTGTCCTCGGTTATGATGACCCCCGACCAGAGGCGCGAGATGGCGCAGGCAATGTGCCGTCAGCTATCGGGCGCGAAAAGCCCGGTGAACCTGATCTTGCCGCTTCAAGGTGGCAACGAATGGGACCGTCCCGGTGGGCCACTGCATGACGCCGAGGGGCTTGCGGCGTTCGTCGACGAGATCCGCACCCATTGCCCGGACAACGTGTCCCTAATCGAGCTGGACTGCCATATCAACGACGCCGCGTTCTCGGACCGTGTGCTGGCGGATTTCGATGCGTGGGTGGCGGCAGGCATAATCGCCCCCTGAGACAACTTGTTGCACCCGCAATGATTTGCAATCTAGGCGCGACGGGTATTTATTGTCGGTGTTAAGGAGTGAACATGCCACACCTGTCATTCGAATTCAGCAACGGGCTGGGCCAGCACGCGGATCTTTCCGCTCTGGCCGAAACCATGCGCACGGCTTTGGTCGCCACGGGGAAATGCCCCATTGGCGGCATCCGCGTACGTGGGTTCGAGGCTGACATCGACGCCATTGGCAACGGGGCAGGTGGGTATCACTTCCTGGATATGATCCTCAGACTAGGGCAGGGACGGGACGAGGCCACGCGCGAGGCCATCGCCGACACCCTTTACAGCGCGGTTGAGGACGCGCTGCGCCCGCAGATGGGCGACACGCCCTTCATTCTTAGTCTTGAGGTTCAGGAAATCGAAACCCGCTTCAGCCGCAAAGGTTGGAGCACGATCCACGCGGCCATCCGCGAAAGGACTGACCATGATGAAGAAACTCGATCGCGCGCTGCCTCTGGCCCTGCTTCACGCCCGTGAGGCAACCCTCAAACCCTTCCGTCAGGAACTTGATGATATCGGTCTGACGGTCCAACAATGGCGCGTGATCCGCGTGCTGGCCGAAGGCAAACCCTGCTGCGCCACCGAACTGGCCGAGCGCTGCGTCTTGATGCCGCCCAGCCTGTCGCGCATCCTGAAAACCCTGACCGAGCGTGGATTGATCGAGCGTGTGGCAGACACGGACGCCCGCCGTCGCCGCGTTCAGATCACCGAGGAAGGCCGGGCAAAGTACCTCGCCATGTCGCAGAAGGCTGCAGGGATCTATGAGGATCTGGAAGAGAAGTTCGGGACCGAGAAGATGGAAACGCTTCTGGATCTGCTGAATGAGCTTTACGACGTCGCCCGCGCCGCGTGAACCGCGTGTCACGTAACGGCGTTCTTGCATGGGGCCTTGGCGCGGCTTACCCACGAGTTAACAATAATGGTAAGCAATGAACGAGGCCACCATGTCTGACACCCAATCCGCCCCCGAAGGCGACATCATCCTGCGCACGCTTGCCATGCCCAAGGACACCAACGTGGCCGGAGACATCTTCGGCGGTTGGGTCCTGTCCCAAATGGACATCGCGGGCGGTGTGCTGGCCGCGGAATACGCAGGCGGGCGCGTGGCGACCGTGGCGGTGGACGCGATGAAATTCATCTCGCCGGTCAAGGTGGGCGATGTGTTGTGTCTGTATGGCGAGGTCACACGGGTCGGCCGCACGTCGATGGCGATCACGCTGGAGGCGTGGTCCGAACGTGACCGTGGCCGGTCGAAACACAAGGTGACCGAGGGCGTCTTCGTCTTCGTCTCACTGGATGATGATGGCAATCCGGTTCCGGTGAAGAAGGAGTAGCGTTTGCATTTTGCCCTTACGTCCGGTCGACAGGCCGGACAACGCCCGACCCTCCCCACGGGAGGGCGTTCCGCCCACCCAGGGTCAGGCGTGGATGGTGGACAAGTGAAGCGATACCTAGTCAGAGCTGACCAGATTTCCAATCTCCATATGATTGCTTGGAGCCTTTGAATAGCCAATCAGTACGACCGTTTCTCGAGGTTCCAAACAAGAACACAGCGGCAGCTGATGGGCTGGAGAATGCAACATCATCAACAAGTCTGAAGCTACCATTTCCAATCTCTTCAGCTCTGCCGGATAAAAGAACTTGCTTCCTGACTTCCGCAATCCGCTCGTGGAAAGACGAGGCTTCTTTGAGATCACCTACCGATCCAGCTTTGAGAATAAACTCACCATCAATCTCTGTGGCAGTCGCGTTGATTCCCTTCTTACTGTGGCGCAAAAAGAATTCAGGAGCCTGAGCTTCTGATTGAATTGCTGATTTAGACGCAGAGCTCCCAGCTTTTCTGAAGAATTCAACGCCTATAACCGGGAGTATCAGCTGAATTTCTTCCAGAAAAGTCTCCATATCTGAAATGTCCGCTTCCGGTAGCCTGTCGAAATCGGGCTCGGTTCTGTTTACTACTTCGCTTTTCTTCGCTGCGATCAGCAACGAAATGAGCCGACCTTCGAGGTATTTTACGTGAGCCTTCGTCAAGTTTAGGTCTTTGTTGGTAACAGCGACAAAGCGATCCCAGAAATCTTTGTTCTCATCCTTCGAGTGGGAGTAGAGACGTTTTGAAATGTCATCTCCCTCTCCGACATAGACGCTTGGTAAATCTGCCTCAAAGGGAGCTCCAAAGAGGATATAAACACCTGTCCTCCGAAGTTCGTCTCGCTTGAGCGCCACATCCAGCTTGGATCTTGGGGCTGAGAGAACATGGCCTGTCCATTTCACAATCTCTGCAGTCAAAACACCTGTCGGAGTTCCTTCAGCCAAATAGAGACGAACTGATCTGCCTTTGCTCATTCGAGACACCTGTTTGAAATACGTTTGAATAAACTTATGCGCGAACGAGAGATTGAAATCAAACTTGCTTTCACGCTGCCCCCCCAAAAAAAACGGCCCCGAAGGGGCCGCTCTCCTACCGCGTAAACTTCTTATGCTTCAAGCGCTTGGGCTCTAGGGCATCCGGTCCCAGCCTGCGCTTCTTGTCCTCTTCGTAATCCTCGAAGTTGCCTTCGAACCACTCCACATGGGCGTCGCCCTCAAAAGCGAGGATGTGGGTGCAGATACGGTCAAGGAAGAAGCGGTCGTGCGAGATGACGACGGCGCAGCCGGCGAAATCCACCAGTGCGTCTTCGAGAGCGCGGAGGGTTTCCACGTCCAAGTCGTTGGTCGGTTCGTCGAGGAGGAGCACGTTGCCGCCCTCTTTCAACAGACGCGCCATGTGGACGCGGTTGCGTTCACCGCCCGACAGCAGGTTCAGCTTCTTCTGCTGATCGCCGCCTTTGAAGTTGAATGACGAACAATAAGCGCGGGAGTTCACCTGCGCGTCGCCCAGTTCGATGATCTCGGCGCCGCCGGAAATCGCTTCCCAGACGGTGTCGCCATCGTTCAGGTCATCACGCGACTGATCCACATAGGACAGTTTCACGGTGTCGCCCAGTTCCACGGTGCCTTCGTCGGGCTGTTCCTGACCGGTCAGCATTTTGAACAGCGTCGACTTACCCGCGCCGTTCGGGCCGATCACGCCGACAATGCCGCCGGGGGGCAGCGAGAAGTCGAGATTCTCGATCAACAGCTTGTCGCCCATGTGTTTCTTCAGGCCTTCGACCTCGATCACCTTGCCGCCCAGACGGGGGCCGTTGGGAATGACGATCTGGGCGCGGCCCACTTTGTCACGCTCGGACTGGTTCGCCATCTCGTTATAGGCAGCGATACGGGCCTTGGATTTGGCTTGGCGGGCTTTCTGGCCCTGCTGCATCCATTCCAATTCGCGTTCGAGCGTTTTCTGTTTGGACTTATCCTCGCGGGCTTCTTGGGCCAGTCGCTTGGCTTTCTGTTCCAACCATGCCGAGTAGTTGCCTTCGTAGGGAATGCCCGACCCGCGGTCGAGTTCAAGGATCCAGCCGGTGATGTCATCCAGGAAATAACGGTCGTGGGTGACGATCAGGATGGTGCCTTTATAGTCGATCAGGTGCTGTTGCAGCCACGCGATGGTCTCGGCGTCCAAGTGGTTGGTCGGTTCGTCGAGCAGCAGCATGTCGGGGGCTTCCAGCAGCAGCTTGCAGAGCGCGACGCGGCGTTTCTCACCGCCCGACAGGGTTGTGACGTCGGCGTCATCGGGGGGGCAGCGCAACGCCTCCATCGAGACGTCGATCTGCGCGTCCAGATCCCACAGGTTCTGGGCGTCAATCTCGTCTTGCAGCTTGGCCATCTCGTCCGCGGTTTCGTCCGAGTAGTTCATGGCCAGTTCGTTATAGCGTTCGAGGATCGCTTTCTTCTCGGCCACGCCCTGCATGACATTGCCACGCACATCCAAGGATGCGTCCAGCTCGGGCTCCTGCGGGAGATAGCCGACTTTGGCGCCTTCGGCGGCCCAAGCCTCGCCCTGAAATTCTTTGTCGATGCCCGCCATGATGCGCATCAGCGTCGACTTACCAGTGCCGTTCACGCCAACGACGCCGATCTTTACGCCGGGCAGGAAGCTGAGGCGGATATTTTCAAAGCATTTCTTGCCACCGGGATAGGTCTTGGAAACTCCATCCATGTGATAGACATATTGATAAGCGGCCATGTGAATGCTCCGTTGAAAGTCGCGGTTTGCGGTGGTCTAGCGAATGTGCAAGGAAAGGGCAATTCCTTCGCCGCTGTGGCTAGCTCGAATAGAATTGAATTTGGTCTACTTGTGTTTCGATTAGGTGTCGCAGAACAGACCGATCATAGCTTTCCGTCCAGTTTTGGTAATCGGTTTGTCCTAGCAACTCCCCCCAATGATGATAATCCGATTCTTGCTGGTAGCAGAGGTGCCAAGCGGTAGAGATATGGAGGCCGCGTGCGGAAGAACTCTCAGGAACCACTAGGTGGAAGAAGGAAGATATCTCACTCCATTGCTCCGATCGTGAACGAACTTTCCCAAGCTGCTCTGGTTTAAAGGAATCTAGGATAAACAGACCAATTGTCAGGAATGGGTGATATCGTGTTGTATCCGTGCCCCATCCGTCATGTGGGTTGCCTAGTCTAGTCGAAGTTAGGGCGATGTGGCGCGCTAGTTTTTGCAGGCCTCTTAGAGAGAGAACGTCGCTTCCTTGCATGAGGTGTAGGTAGTCCCGAGCGATGCTAGTTCCGTTATGATGAGATATACCCATCTCATTCGCGATTGCCGAAAAATAACGTAGATAGTCAGATGGTAGGTCGTGGTTTGTCGGCTCACCCAGCCGAAGTCCAAGCGTCACAAACTTCTGCAAATACAGCGCTGCATCCACGCCCGCCCCATACCGCGCCTTCACCGAGTTCTGTAGCTCCTTCAAATTCACACCCAGAACAAAATGCACCCCGTCCACGGCAAAGAAATGCTTGATGATCTCAAGCAGAGATAGTGCGTAATCCGGGCGGCAGCGGTCCAGTTCGTCTATGACAATGACAAGCTTTTGGGTGGGTGCGCCCGCTTCGTCAGGTGACGTCAGCAGCGTCAATGCGGCTTTGAATTCAACCATCGCCTTCACGCGCGCGTGTTGTGCTTTCCAGAATTTTTCTTCTTCTGGACTTTCCAAGTTGGTTGCGTTCAGCGCTTCGTCCTTGATGGCGAGCGCCGCTGCATCCCCCAAGTCGCCCAGATGTTCAGTTGCGCCGAATGTGGCGATGGCTGCGCCAACACGAAGCGCTGCCTTCCCGAGCCTGATTGCGGCCTCTTTCCGTTTTTGGCGCCGTGCCTTATCTGCGCTGCCATCGGCATCACTCGCAACGCCGTCCTTTTCGAGCATCTCTTTCACGCGAAGAGTCAAAGCGAAGAGCGGGTCATCCAAATAGTCGTGCTGAAACGCGTCGAAATACACCGTTTGTGTTGCCGCTCCGTGGTCCTGCAGGTGTTGCCCCACCCAGCATTTCAGGAAGAAGCTCTTGCCCGACCCCCACGCTCCATCCAACGCAATGACAAGGCTTTCATCAAAATCCTCTACAAGCTGAGAGAGTTGCTTGCCTGTTCCCTCGCGCTGAAGCTTGCAGTTGCCTTCAAAGCCATCTTTGTACAGCTCGATGTGTGGTTCTTTGATGGTCAATCTCATGCGATTCGACATTTTTTGTTCCAATTTCAGATATCTATCGGGTAAGTCCTAATCCCATGCGCCATGAATTTCCATATGCACGCCCCGGTCAGGTGATTGGCCTATTGGGCGGATCCTTTGATCCGGCCCACGAGGGGCACGTACACATCACGCGCGAGGCGTTGAAGCGGTTCGGGTTGGATCAGGTGTGGTGGCTGGTGACGCCGGGCAACCCCTTGAAATCACACGGGCCGGCGCCGCTGGAGCAGCGGATGGCGCAAGCGAGATCCATCATGCAGCACCCGCGTGTGAAGGTCACACAGATCGAGGCACACACAGGAACGCGCTATACGGCGGAAACGCTCGAGGCACTGATTGCACTTTATCCCGGTGTCCATTTTGTCTGGCTGATGGGGGCCGACAATCTGGCCGATTTTCATCGGTGGGAGCGGTGGAACTGGATCATGTCAAATGTACCCGTTGGCATCTTGGCCCGGCCGGGCGATCGGGGCGCGGCCCGCATGTCCAAGGCAGCCCGCCGTTTCCGGTCGGCTCAGATCTCGGGGCGGCAGGCCGCAAAATTGCGTGTGTCTGAAGCCCCGGCCTGGTCTTTGGTGAATGTGCCAATGCTGGAAGTCTCGTCGTCCCAGATCCGCGCGCGCGGTGACTGGTGAACCTGTCAGAAAGATTGTGCTGATCAACAGGTTTCCGTCTTGATTGCGCGAAAGCCAGCGGGTTAACTCGCCCCATGACGAACCCTTTTTCAAGACGCGCATTTCTGGCGGGATTGGGGGCCGGGGTAGGGATGCCTGCCTTCGCCAACGCACCCGCTACGTCGCTTTTTCCCGCGCCCAAACCGGGCGACTACGCCAAGCGAGGTCTGCCCTCTGTCGCGGCCTTGGTGGCCGATGCTGGTCTGGGCGGGAAGATTGGTTTCATGGTGGCGGATGCGCGCACCGGAGAGGTTCTGGAAGTTCACAATCCCGTGCTGCCCTTGCCGCCCGCCAGTGTCGCGAAAGCGATCACCGGGGCGTATGCGCTGTCGACGCTTGGTGGCACGCACCGCTTCCAAACGCGATTGGTTACGACCGGCCCCGTCCTGAACGGTGTTATTCAGGGCGACCTGATCCTTGTGGGCGGTGCCGATCCGACGCTGGACACGGACGCGTTGTCACAGATGGCGAAAGAACTGCGTGCGCAAGGCGTGACCGGGATCTCAGGCAAGTTTCATGTGAACGGCGCGTATCTGCCCTATCAGCGGGTGATCGACCCGGGACAGCCGGATCATCTGGGGTATAACCCGTCGATTTCGGGGCTGAACTTGAATTTCAACCGCGTACATTTCGAATGGAAACGCGAGGGGCAGAGCTGGGCCGTGGCGATGGATGCGCGGTCCGAAACGTTGCGCCCTGCGGTGAAGGTGGCCCGGATGGAGGTCGTGGATAGGAAGTCTCCGATCTTCACTTATAGGGATGCGGCGGGCGTTGACAGTTGGACAGTTGCGCAGGCGGCCTTGGGCAAAGGGGGATCGCGCTGGTTGCCGGTACGGCGGCCTGACATCTACACGGGCGAGGTCTTTCAGGTTTTGGCGCGCGGGCAGGGGGTGAAACTGCCGCGCCCGCTGTCGCAAGATGGCGTGGCGGAGGGCGACGTTTTGGTGTCGCACGCGTCCGCCCCGGTCGCTGAGATCGTGCAAGGCATGCTGAAATACTCGACCAACCTGACGGCAGAAGTGGTCGGGATGGCCGCCAGTGTCGAGGCGGGCGGCGCGCCCGCGGATTTGGCAGGCTCGGCGGATCAGATGTCCGACTGGGCAAAGGACGCGCTGGGCACGCGGCGGCTGAGATTTGCGGACCATAGTGGGCTGAGTGATCAGTCCATTGTGACGGCGCGCGACATGGTGCGTGCGTTGGTCACGCTGTCCCCGGAAGGCGAGCTTGCACCGCTTCTGAAGAACATCCCGCCCAGGTCCGAGCTATTGCCTGATGGCGGAACCCACGTGATCCGCGCCAAGACTGGGACGCTGAACTTCGTGTCGGCGCTCGCGGGCTATGTCACGGTGCCGAACGGGCGCGAACTGGCATTTGCCATTTTCACCGCGGACATGGAGCGGCGGGGTGCCATTCAGAAAGCGTTCCGGGAACGGCCTGAGGGCGCAAAAGGGTGGAGCCGCCGGTCGCGGCGATTGCAGCATGATCTGATTGCCCGCTGGACGGTGTTGTTCGGAACATGACAAAGGGGCCGCACGGCCCCTTTATCGCTTCTAACAGCTTACCCTTCTCAGGGTTTCGGCGGCATATTCACCGCGATTTTCGAAGCCGGGCGATCGGCGCACATGGTGTGCCAGCGCAGGACGTTCGAGAAGCTTTCAAGCTCCAGCGCATCGCCCGCGTTATAGCCTGTGAATAGCACACGAACCCAAGGCCAGATGGCGATGTCTGCGATCGAGTAATCGTCTCCTGCCACGACCTCGCGCCCGTCCAGACGCTTGTCCAGAACGCCCAGCAGGCGCTTGGCTTCTGCGCGGTAACGTTCCAGCGGACGCTTGTCTTCGATGTCCTTCCCACCGGATGCATAGAAGAATCCAAACTGCCCCAACATGGGGCCGAAGCCGCCCATCTGCCACATCAGCCACTGGAGCACCTCGGCACGTTTCGCCGGGTCGGTGGGCAGGAACTTCCCCGACTTTTCAGCGAGATAGATCAGGATGGCGCCGGTTTCCCACAGGGGCAGGGGTTTCCCGTCCGGGCCGTTGGGATCAATGATTGCGGGGATCTTGTTGTTGGGATTCAACGACAGATACTCGGGGGTGAACTGGTCGCCATCCATGATCGAGACGCGATGCGCCTCGTAGGGCAGGCCGGTCTCTTCCAGCATGGCCGAGGCCTTGATACCGTTTGGAGTGGGCAGCGAATAAAGCTGGATAACGTTGGGGTCTTTAGCCGGCCAACGCTGGGTGATTTCAAACTGGTCAATCTTCAAGCTGTCGAGCATGACGGCCCTTCCCATATGTTACTGTGGTCATGGTATGCGGCGCTGGCGCCGCGATGGTCACAGCGTCATATGGCGTGCCCGTGCGCCCCGTTCAATGGCAGCAGCGTGCAGCCGGTCGATGTTCAGCTCGTACCGGATCTCTTCCAAGATGCGCAGTTCCGGGCCCTGCAGAACGCCATCAGCGGCGGCCACATCGCAAGCTAGCGCATAGGCAGTTTCCCATAGGGTTTCCGGCAGGTTGTCACGCACGAGGCCAAAGAGCGCGTCCAGACCATCTTCGACTGCGAACAGATCGAACACGGTTTGCGATACAGTTTTGAACCGGTCGGGATCATAGGTCGCGAAGACCGGCAGGTGATTGACGATGCGCTCGATCGTTAAAAGCTCCGCTGATGTGATCTCTTCATCCGAGGCGGAGACCGCCATCATCACGGCGATCAAGCAGTCCTGCGGGGTCAGGGAATGGGGAATATCTTGCACTTGGAATTGCTCCTCTGTTGCGGTGCAGAATATTGACCCCGAACTCCCTTCGCAATAGGGAGATGTTCACGCGCAATAAGCGCGAGATGAAAGGAAAGCACATGTCCGAAATGCGTGACGCCGCGATGAGTTCGAAAGCCTGGCCCTTTGAAGAGGCACGCCGGGTGCTCAAACGTTACCAGAAGGGCGCACCAGAGAAGGGGTATGTGCTGTTTGAAACGGGCTATGGCCCGTCGGGTCTGCCCCATATCGGCACTTTTGGCGAGGTCGCGCGCACCACGATGATCCAGCGCGCGTTCGAAGTGATCTCGGATATTCCAACCAAGTTGATTTGTTTCTCGGACGATCTTGACGGGATGCGCAAGGTGCCGGGCAACGTACCAAATGCAGAAAGCCTGCATGAACACCTGCAAAAGCCGCTGACCAGCGTGCCCGATCCGTTCGGCACCCACGAAAGCTTTGGCCATCACAACAACGCCATGCTGCGCCGGTTCCTGGATACGTTCGGGTTTGAATACGACTTCTATTCTGCACAGGAGTTTTATCAGTCGGGCCAGTTTGACGAAGTGCTGAAGCGTGCCGTCGAGAAATACGACGAGGTCATGGAAGTGATGCTGAAGTCTCTGCGCGAAGAGCGTCGCCAGACTTATTCGATCTTCCTGCCGATCCACCCGGAAACCGGTCGCGTTCTGTACGTGCCGATGAAAGAGGTGAACGCCAAGAACCACACGATCACCTTTGACGATGAAGACGGCAAGGAATGGACGCTGCCTGTCACCGGCGGAAACGTAAAGCTTCAGTGGAAGCCGGACTTTGGCGCGCGCTGGGCTGCGCTGGAAGTAGACTTCGAAATGTACGGCAAGGACCACAGCACCAACACGCCGATCTATGACAGCATTTGTCGTATTCTTGGCTGGCGGGCGCCAGAGCATTTTACCTATGAGCTGTTTCTGGATGCAAACGGGCAGAAAATCTCGAAAACCTCGGGTAACGGGATTTCGATCGACGAATGGCTGACCTATGCCTCGACCGAGAGCTTGGCATACTTTATGTTCCTAAAGCCCAAAACCGCGAAACGGATGCATTTTGATGTGATCCCCAAGGCGATGGACGAATATCACCAGCAGCTGAATGCCTATCACAAGCAGGATCTGAAGCAGCAGTTGAACAACCCGGTATGGCACATCCACGGCGGCGATGTGCCGGTGTCGAACATGGTTGTGCCGTTCTCGATGCTGCTGAATCTGGCGTCGGTAGCCTCGGCCCACGACAAGGCACAGCTGTGGGGCTTCATCCAGCGCTATGCGCCGGACGCGACGCCGGAAACCCATCCGGATCTGGATGCGGCGGCCGGCTATGCTGTGAAGTATTACGAGGACTTTGTAGAGCCCGCGAAGGTCTTCCGCCTGCCCACCGATCAAGAACGTGGCGCGCTGGAAGAGCTGGCGAAAGCGCTGCGAGATGGTGACATTGCGCTGGACGCGGTTGCGCGCAAAAACGAGATGATGGGCAACGAAGATCCGCTGCCTGAAGTCGATTTCGGATCGGACGAGTTCCTGCAGTCCGTCGTCTTCGCGCTGGGCAAGCTGCACGGGTTCGAAAACCTGCGCGACTGGTTCAAGGCACTCTATGAAGTGCTGCTGGGCGCCAGCCAAGGCCCGCGTTTCGGGGGCTTCGCGGCTCTTTATGGGGCCGAGGAAACGGCCGCCCTGATCGACAAAGCGCTGGCTGGGGAGCTGGTGAAGTAAGACCTGCAAGGCATTGAAATGGTTGGCGGCGTCCGAGAGATCGGGCGCCGTTTTCTATTCTGGTCCCTGTGCAACGCACGCCCGTCTTAACGCCCGTTAACCCCCACCGCGTACCCCTTTTGACGTTTCTCGCCCCGTCCTGCGCGCCCAACGCGTCTGCGCGGGGCATTGCGTGGATTTCGACCTGAAAGGGAACCTGATGAACAAGGCGATTACCGAAGGGGTGGTGTTCATGCCGCCTGAATTTACGGACGGGCTGGATGTTTGGTCAAGCGAGGATGGCACCCCCGGCAGCCTGACCTATGACGGGGCAGGAAATGCGGCCATCGTACCGGCGGATCAGGATTTCGACAGTTGTCTTGAGCTGTTCAAGGACCAGAATACTCAGACGCTACGCTATATGGGGCAAACGCCATTCGAGCAGGGCTGTTATTTGCGTGTGCGCGCGCGGGTCAAGGCGATCTCGGGCCCGTTGCCGTCGGTCCGTATTGCGACGCGTCCCAGCCTGTCGGGCGGTGGTCACGCCACTGGTTATGTCGAAACTGGGCCTGAGGTCGCGCTGACCTCTTATGGTGAGGTGGTCGAGATCTCGGCCATCATCGGGTCGGGCAGCCGGTCGAGCGTTGATATGGTGTGGGGCGCAGATGTCGCCTATGCCCATGTTGGGCTGGATCTGACCGGGTCGAATGGTGCGGCGGTGCGTATTGACGACATCATTATCGAGGACGTCACCGGTGCCTATCTCCGTGATATGATGGACTGGGTCGATGTGCGCGATTTCGGAGCGGTCGGGGACGGCGTCACCGATGACCGCGCCGCGTTCGAGGCCGCCGATGCGGCTGCCGGCGGGCGGACCCTGCTTGTGCCCGAAGGTGTTTTCTACATCGGTGCGAACCTGACCTTGCACACGGATATCCGCTTTGAAGGCACCGTGACGATGGCAGACGATGTGTATCTGTCCATGACACGAAGCTTCGATTTGCCCAACTATATCGATGCGTTCGGCAGTGAGCTTCTGGGCTTCCGCAAGGCGTTTCAGGCATTGTTGCACTATGCCGACCACAAGGTTCTGGACATGGGCGGACGCCGCATTGACGTGACTGAACCCATTGATATGCAGGCGGCGTATGCGACGTCGGACACGTTCCTGATCCGGCGCGCGATCCGTAACGGTCAGTTCTACGTCATCGGGGGCGCTGCCTGGGATGACGAGGTGACGACGTCAACGGCGCAGTACAGCCCGGCCAACCCGCTGAAGCTGACCAATGTGCCGGGGATTTCAGCCATTCAGCCGGGCTCGATCGTCACCGGCAACGGGGTCGGGCGTGAGGTCTATGTGAAATCGGTTGATGTCAGCGCGTCCGAGCTTGAGCTGAGCCGCCCGCTTTGGGGCGCAGATCCTAACCAGACCTATACGTTCACCCGACACAAATATGTGCTGGATTTCGGCGGGTTCGCCGAGCTGCGCCGCCTGAACATGATCGAGATCGAGTTCCAATGTAACTCGCATGCTTCGGCAGTGATGCTGGCGCGCAACGGCGAGAACATGGTGTTCCAGGACTGTCACTTCATCAAACCCAAGAACCACGGGATCAGCTCGACCGGGCGGGCCTGTCAGGGGCTTCAGGTGGATCGCTGCCAGTTCATCTCGGCCGAGCAAAGTACCGCCGCAACGGACCGCGTGTCTGTGGCGGTGAATGTGAATGCCAACGATTCCAAGATCCGAGACACGCAGTTCCAACGCATGGGGACGTCGATGGTGATGTATGGCTCGGGCCATATTATTCAGGGCAATCACCTGTATCAGGGGGACGAGGTCACGGATGGTCCGCGCGTGGCGGGCATCGTGTTTACCCTTGAAAACAACAAAACCGTACTGACCGGAAATTACATCGATAATTGCATGGTCGAGTGGAACAACGAACATGACGCCGAGCCAGATTTCAGCAACGAGTATGCCTTTGGTGGGATGACGATCACAGACAACATCTTTACCGCAAATGATGTTGCGCCCTGGTTCACTTGGATCATGATCAAACCGTTCGGAACCGGGCATTACCTGTCGGGCCTGCATGTCAGCAACAACACTTTCCGGTCGCTGAATGGACGTATTGATCGGGTCGAAAGCGTGTCGACCACTCATGGCACCTTGGACGGTTGGAGCATGCGTGACGTGACCTTCAAGGACAATGCCTTCGTGGGGGTCGATCAGAGGACGATCTCGCCGGTGACGCTCGAGTTCAATCAAAACACGGAAGCCAGTACTTGGAGCTTGGATGGCTCGGCCTTTTTCCCGTTTGGTGGAAATGCCCGGACGGTCAGCTCTGTGGTGATCGAAGGCGATCTGCGGGACAGTTCCAACAATCTGGTATGGGACAATCCGCATGTTCTGGTGAATCAGGGGGCCGGCGCGAAACTGGCACAACTTCAATGGTCAAAGCCAGTGCGCGGGACGGTGCATGTGACGCTGCGCACGGACAAACCCGTCTGACACGCAAAAGAAAAGGCCCTCCCGTCGGAGGGCCTTTTTTCGTCGGTTTTGCGGGATAGGCCTGAACATCTTTGAATTTCTTGATGCGGATCAAGGCGCGCTGCGGCCCGGTTTGTTAGAGGCAAACCGGACAATGAAGGAGAGACGCGAATGAGTGTGAGCCAGACCCGTAATAGTGCGCCGAAAACCGCAGCAAAAGCGGCAGCCCAGCCTGCAGCCGAAGCCAAGCCCGTGGCAAAACCGTTTCCGAAAGTAAGCGCAGATCAGATCCGCGAGACATTTGAGAACGGCAAGTATCCTTATGACACCAAGCTGGGTCGCAAGGAATACGAAACCGAGAAGGCGCTGCTGCAGGCCGAGCTTCTGAAAGTGCAGCGCTGGGTTGGCGAAACGGGTCAGAAGTTCGTGCTTCTGTTCGAAGGCCGTGACGCGGCCGGTAAGGGTGGCACGATCAAACGCTTCATGGAGCACCTGAACCCTCGCGAAGCGCGCGTTGTTGCGCTGAACAAGCCGACTGACGAAGAGCGTGGCCAGTGGTTCTATCAGCGGTACATCAGCCAGCTGCCGACCGAAGGCGAAATGGTCTTTTATGACCGCTCTTGGTACAACCGTGCGGGTGTTGAGCGCGTGATGGGCTTCTGCAATCCAAGCGAATACTTGGAATTCATGCGCCAGACGCCTGAATATGAACGCATGCTGACCCGCTCGGGCATTCGTCTGTACAAGTACTGGTTCTCGGTCACCCGCGAAGAGCAGAAACGCCGCTTTGACAGCCGCAAGGATGACCCGCTTAAGCGCTGGAAGCTTAGTCCGGTCGACGTGGCGTCCCTGTCGAAATGGGATGACTACACGGAAGCAAAAGAGGCGATGTTCTTCTATACGCACACCGCCGATGCGCCGTGGACGATCATCAAGTCGAACGACAAGAAGCGCGCGCGTCTGGAGTGCATGCGCCACTTCCTCTCGACCGTCGACTATCCGGACAAGGATTATAATCTGGTGCGCTCTCCTGATCCGCTGATCGTTGGACATGCCAGCCAAGTGATCCACAACTCGGACCATATCTTGGGCGCAAGCCTGCATCCGGATCAACGTCGCGGTTGATCCGTCGAACAGCATTGAATGATAGGGGCGCGATCTGCGCCCCTTTTTCATTCAATCCTATGTTTAAACGCAGTAGTCTGGAGAAAATAGAATAGCGCACGAACCCCGGAGCGCTTCGTATACTAGCAGTGCAGGTGATTTTATGCCCCATTCCAGACGTTTCATTCTGGCCGGTTTGTCGGCTGTTACTCTTGGGGCTTGCCAATCTGGAGGCGCAGTAAGCAGCGTTCCGCGCAGTGCGTCTGGTGGAATGCGCGCTGTGCGCAATGCACGGTTTGACGCTTGGGTGCTTGGGGCCAGGAAACGGATGATCGCGCGAGGGCTGCCCGCCAACGCCGTCAACCGAGCCTTCCGCGATGTGGGCTATCTGCCCGGCGTGGTGGAACGCGACCGCACTCAGACCGAATTCGTGCGCTCGTTCGAGGATTACTTGGCCATCGCCGCCTCGGACGCGCGGATTGCGAAGGGGCGCGCCATGCTGTCTAAACACGCAAGCCTGCTGAACCGGCTTGAAGCCAGATATGGCGTCGAGAAAGAGGTGATCGTCGCCGTCTGGGGCGTGGAAAGCCGTTATGGAGAACGACGCGGCGATGTGCCGGTAATGTCCGCGTTGGCGACGCTGGCCTTTGACGGGCGACGTGGCCGTTTCTTCGAAGGACAGATGGCCGCCGCGATCAAGATCCTTGCGCGCGGCGACATCACACCCGCGCGTATGGTGGGAAGCTGGGCAGGGGCAATGGGACACACGCAGTTCATCCCCTCGTCCTATCTTGCCTATGCGGTGGATTTCCGCGGCGACGGCAAGGCAGATATCTGGTCGGATGACCCCACGGACGCGCTGGCCTCGACCGCTGCTTATCTCAGCCGATCCGGCTGGCAACGCGGGCAAAGATGGGGCGAAGAGATCACCGGGCGTGCGCCGTCGGGCAGGGGCCGCGTGGTCAAGTCTGCAGGTGACAGTGGCCCGGTGTTTGAGGTGTATCACAACTACGCGGTTCTGGCCCGCTACAACAACGCGCAGAAATACATCATTGGCGTCGGGCATCTGTCCGACCGACTGGTCGGGCGCCCCGCGCTGCGCGCATCGTTCGGACCAGATGAACACGGGCTGACGCTAGAGGATCGAAAGGCCCTGCAACGCGGGCTGACCCGCGCAGGCTTTGACACGGGCGAGGCCGATGGCGTCTTGGGCAAAAAGACCTTCGCCGCGATCGAGGCGTTTCAGCGCGCGCGTGGGCTTCGGGTGACAGGCACACCATCGAAAGCGCTGCTCGCGATGCTGCGATAGCGCCAACACTCTGTGCTTGCTCCGCCGCATCCCCCACAATAGAGGTGGAGAATGACACAGGTAATGACTCTCCCTCAACACATGCGCGCAGTTCTGGTTCTGGGCACACCTTTGGTGGCCTCGCAACTGGCGCAGTTTTCGGTGCAGATCACCGACACGATCATGCTGGGCTGGTACGGGGTCGAGGAACTGGCCGCCGTCACACTGGCGGGCACGTTCTTTTTCATTTTCCTGATCATGGGGGCGGGACCAGGGTTTGCCTTGATGCCGATGGTGGCCGAGGCGGAAGAGGCCGGGGACGAGGTGCGCGTTCGACGCCTGACGCGGATGGCACTGTGGATCTCGGTGGGATTTGCGCTGGTGGTACTGCCCCTGATGTGGATGTCTGGCCCGATCCTCCAGGCGATGGGGCAGGATGAAGCGCTTAGCCTGATTGCGCAGGACTATCTGCGGATTGCTGGCTTTGGCATGATCCCGTCTTTGATCGTGATGTCTTTGCGCAGCTACCTGTCCGCGCTGGAACACGCACGCATCGTCCTTTGGGCGACGGTGATTGCTGCGGTGATGAACGGGGTCATCAACTACGCACTGATCTTCGGCAATTGGGGCGCGCCCGAGTTGGGTGTGCGCGGCGCGGCGATTGCCTCGGTCACAATTCAGATCGCAGCAGGGATTGTATTGTGGGTCTATGCCGCGCGCCTGAACCCGGAACAAGCCTTGTTCCAACGTCTGTGGAAACCAGATTGGGAGGCCCTGATCGACCTGCTGAAACTGGGCATTCCCATCGGAATGACAACCCTGGCCGAGGTTGGGATGTTCTCGGCCTCGACCATCGTTGTGGGGCTGATTGGCACGTTGGAACTGGCGGCCCATGGGATTGCGCTTCAGATCACTGCACTGTTCTTCATGGTGCATCTGGGCCTGTCGATGACGGCCACAGTACGGGCCGGGCGTGCCTTAGGCCGCAAGGATGAACTGGGTCTGCGCCGCGGTGCGCTGGCCGTGACCTTGGCATCCGTCCTGTTTGGTGGGCTGACCGTCATTCTGTTCCTGGTCTTCCCCGCGCCGCTGATCCAATTGTTCCTGGACCCGGCCGAGGTCTTGCGCACCGAGATCGTCGTCCTTGGCACCTCGCTCCTTGTGGTTGCCGCTCTGTTCCAATTCGCCGACGGCGCACAGGCCATCGCCATGGGGCTTCTGCGCGGGGTGCAGGACACGCGGGTGCCAATGATCATCGCCAGCCTCAGCTATTGGCTGGTCGGGATGGGATCGTCCTATGTGCTGGGGATCACGCTGGGCTTTGGCGCGGTGGGCGTCTGGTGGGGGCTGCTTCTGGGCCTACTCTGCGCAGGCGCCTTCATGTCGTGGCGTTTCTGGCTCCAGTCTTCGCGCATCGGCGTCCGAGGCTAATGCAGTCGGCGGCCAACATCTTGCATTTTCTTGCTTAAAATATCCCGGGGTGAGCCTCAACGAGGCGAGGGGCAGAGCCCCTCACGCCCACGCTGCGTGCGACATAGACCCGCCCTAGCCCTTGATCAGCCGATCCGCCTTTTTACGCACCAACATCGTGCGCAGGTCATGCATGGCCAGCAAAAGCGCGTCGGTCACCTGTTCCAGATCTTCGTCCGATGCACGGGCCTGCGCCCAATGCGTTGTTAGGTTCAGGTGATCGACAGTGCGCAGAATATCATCGATATCGCGCTGCTTCAGATGCGCACGGCGCTGCTCCATCCACTCGGCAATCGCGGCATTGTCCTCGTCGGACAATTCGCGACCCCCTTGGGGTTTCACGTCGCCGTTTTTGATGTTCAAAACCGCAATCTGGTCCAGTTCGATCCGGCGCTGCCGGTTTTCCGTATCCACCTTGAACACGAAAGCGCCGTTTTCACGGACACGGAAATAATAGTCAGGCAGGACAGCGGACATCTGGGACCTTTCGATTCGGAGCGCCTTTGGTTCTATACCAAAGACGCACAGAAATCCTGAATGCGGGTGCACGCTTCCTTCAGTGCTTCGTCCGACGTGGCATAGCTGACACGGAAGTTCGGCGACAGGCCAAAGGCCGAGCCAAAGACCACGGCCACGCCTTTCTCTTCCAAAAGCGCCTTGGCGAAGGTTTCGTCGTCGTCGATCTTCACGCCACCGGCCGAGGTTTTGCCGATGCAGCCTTTGATCGATGGGTAGACGTAGAACGCCCCATCCGGCACCGGGCATTCGATGCCTTGGGCGGCGTTCAGCATCTCGACCACCAGATCGCGACGACGCACGAACATCTTGTTGTTCTCGGCGATGAAGTCTTGCGGTCCGTTCAGCGCCTCAACGGCGGCCCATTGGCTGACCGAACAGGGGTTCGAGGTCGATTGCGACTGGATCTTGCGCATGGCAGCGATCAATTCCACCGGACCCGCGGCATAGCCAATCCGCCATCCGGTCATGGCATAGGCTTTCGACACACCGTTACAGGTCAGCGTGCGGTCATAAAGACCCGGCTCGACCTCGGCGGGGGTGCAGAACTCGAAATCATCATAGGCAAGGTGTTCATACATATCATCCGTCATCACCCAGACATGCGGGTGACGCATCAGAACGTCCGTCAGCGCCTTCAGCTCGTCGCGCGAATAGCCTGCACCGGTCGGGTTTGAGGGCGAGTTGAAGATCAGCCACTTGGTTTTTGGCGTGATCGCGGCCTCAAGTTGCTCAGCCGTCATGCGAAAGCCGGTCTCGATCGGGCATTCAACCACCACGGGCTCGCCGCCAGCTAGCAGCACCATGTCCGGGTAGCTCACCCAATAGGGGGCCGGGATGATCACCTCGTCCCCCGGGTTCAGCGTCGCCATCAGCGCGTTGTACAGGATTTGCTTGCCGCCTGTCCCGACCGAGACCTGCGCGGGGGTATACTCCAGCCCGTTCTCGCGCTTGAACTTGTCGCAGATCGCCTGCTTCAGCTCGGGCATGCCGTCAGGGGCGGTGTATTTCGTTTTGCCCGCATCAATCGCAGCTTTCCCCGCGGCTTTGATGTTCTCGGGTGTATCGAAATCAGGCTCGCCCGCGCCAAGGCCGATCACATCGCGCCCCGCTGCTTTCAGCTCGGCTGCAAGGGTCGAAACGGCGATGGTCGGGGAAGGTTTTACGCGGTCAAGTGTCGCGGAGAGGAAAGACATGGCGGCCTCGGTTTGTATGTTGGTCGCAATTCTTCTAGGGTGCGCCGCGAAGCTGATCAAGCATCATCAGGTGCCGCGTATCGACATTGTATGAGGAGAGACAGCCATGGAACAAACTGAAACAAACGGTGACTGGTTTTCCGAGGATGCTGCGACCTTTGGGGATCGCCTTGCTGCTGCCCGCGAAGCTGTAAATATGTCGCAATCCGACTTGGCTAGACGACTGGGTATCAAGCTAAAAACTTTGCGCGGATGGGAAGAGGATCTTTCCGAACCGCGCGCCAACAAACTACAGATGGTTTCGGGCGTCTTGAACGTTTCCATGCGCTGGCTTTTGACCGGTGAAGGGGAAGGGGTTGAAGAGCCGGGGCTTGAGAATGGCGAAGCCCCGGAAGTGCGTGATCTTTTGCTTGAAATTCGCGATATCAAGATGCAGATGAACCGCTCGGCCGACCAGCTTGGGCGGCTTGAAAAACGCCTGCGAAAGCGGCTGGAAGGATAAGACATGACCGGCATTCCCTATGATCAGCTGAAGGAAACCCCTGGCGCGCGTGTGGACGAAACGCCTGAACATCGCGTCAAGCGATTGGCCATGCGGTCGATGCGGCGCGGGATCAAGGAAATGGACATCATCCTGACGCGCTATGCGGATGATCATCTGGAGGATATGACCCCGGAAGAGCTGGATTTGTACGAGGCGCTGTTGGGTGAAAACGATCAGGATCTCTATCAGTGGGTGTCGGGCCAACAGGACGCCCCCGAGGCGCTGTCCGAGCTGATCTCGCGGATCGCGCAGCACATGCAGTCACGCTGAGTGGCGAGTGATTTTCCGAAAATTGTCCTGAACTCCGGGGCAGTTTTCCGAGATATTTAACCGAATGTTCTCTTTTCCGGCTCAAGAGTCGTCTCAGTAACGGTTCGGAGAGACGCATGAGCATGCATTTGCAAATCGGGCAATCGGTCAATCATGGCTTTGTTGTGCAGTATCTTGAGGCGCTGGCATTGGTCGAGCGTTTGCACAGATTGCTCTTGGATGTGATCAAGGATGAGTTTGAGCGCGTTGGCGTGTTGGAAGTAAACGCGGTTCAGGCGCTTTTGCTGTTTAACATCGGCGATAACGAGGTGACAGCGTGCGCGCTGAAAAGCCGCGGATATTATCAGGGCTCGAACGTTTCCTACAACCTGAAGAAGCTGGTCGAGATGGGCTATATGCACCATCAACGCTGCGAGATTGACCGCCGCTCGGTTCGGGTGCGGTTGACGGAAAAGGGCCGCTCGATCCGTGACACCGTCGCAGGCCTGTTCGAGCGTCACGCCGATGGGCTACAGTCGCGCGATGTGTTGTCCTCGAATGGGATCAACGACATCAATACTGCGTTGAAACGTGTGGAACGCTATTGGACCGATCAGATCCGCTATATCTACTGAGGTGAAGTCGCCACAGGCACAGAAGGGGACGCGTCCGAGACCATAACCCCCTGCGTTTCGCGTAAAAGCTTCTTGATCATGGCGGCCTCGAACTCTTTGAAGCTGACGGCTTGAATGGTGAAGCTTCCGATGCCGTGCAGGACATAGGCCTCGAAATACGAGGTCAGATCGCGGTCGGGAACTGATGCACCGATGACCAGTGCGTTGACGACGACGTTTTTCAGAAGCGGGTTTTGCCTGACATCTTGCGGACGAGGACCGGAATTCGATTGGCCATCGCCAGACAAGTCCAGACTGTGCGACCAGCAGTCGGGGCGCTGTGCCAATAGCTCCGCCCCGAACAGCATTGCGCGTCCCAATCCGGTCGAGGGGTCCGCCGGAATACGCGTGGATTGACGCAAGCCGTCCGCGATATCTGCGATGACAGATCTCGACGTTAGCGGGGTCCAGCTGCGCAGCATCCGCTGATGCCCTGGGCCGCTCCATTCGTATACACTCAGATTGATCACGGTTGTGGGCGACGCAAGAAGCTTTTCGACCACTTCAGGGCTTTCCAGTGCGGCCGCCAACCCATCCAGTTGCAGACGGTATTCATGACCATCCACAGACCCGGACACGTCCAAACCCAACGCAAGCGCCTGCCGGCATTGGGTTTGCGAAAAAGCCAATTGTGGGAGCGTACAGGCCAGACCGATCACTGCCACACGCCTGACAAGGCGCATGACACCTGCATCGAATTTGGCCCGAACCTGCATCACCAGTGCCCGGTGTTTTCCATGCTGGCCCAAGGTTCTTGCGGGGGCAGGGGCGTTCCGGCCTGCAGAAGCTCGACCGACACGTTGTCCGGCGAGCGTACAAAGGCCATCCGGCCATCGCGGGGCGGGCGATTGATCACCACACCATTGTCCTGCAGATGCTGGCACATGGCGTAAATATCCTCGACCTCATAGGCCACATGACCGAAATGGCGGCTGTCAGACGGCAATCCGTCATCGCCATCCCAGTTATACGTCAGCTCGACCGGGCATTCCGGCTGGCCGGGAGGCGCCATGAATATCAGCGAGAACCGCCCTTCTTCAAAATCCGAATGGCGGGTTTTCTCAAGCCCGAGCAGCTCAAAGAATCGAATGCTGGCCTCAAGATCCTTCACACGGACCATCGTGTGCAAATAGCGAAGTTTCATTGATGTATCCCAGATGAATGACAAGTTTCCCGGCCAGCCTATCAGGTGAACGCGGCGAGAACAGCCAAAACACGCATTCCACGGCATATGGCTGTTTTTCCGAAAGCCCCAACTAGATATAGTGGCGGGGCATCCAACACACGAGAGATTCGCAATGTCATTGAGCCCCGAGCAGATCCAGGAAATCGAAGAGCAACGCGCCCAGACCGGCACCACCCGCCGCGCGATCAGCGAGGGGATGGAAAAACACCTCTATACCGCGCATGAAGTGCTGGACCACGGCTTTGTCCGTGTGATCGACTATATGGGCGATGACGCCGCGATCTGTCAGGCCGCGCGCGTGTCGTACGGTAAGGGCACCAAATCGGTGCAGAACGACGAAGGGCTGATCCGCTATCTGATGCGCCACTGGCACTCGACCCCGTTCGAGATGTGTGAGATCAAGCTGCATGTGAAACTGCCTGTCTTCGTGGCGCGCCAGTGGATCCGCCACCGGACCGCGAATGTGAACGAATACTCGGCGCGCTATTCGATCCTCGACCGCGAGTTCTATATCCCCGCGCCCGAACATGTCGCCGCGCAATCGGTGGTGAACAACCAAGGCCGCGGCGCGACGCTACAGGGCGAGGAAGCCGCCCGCGTGCTGGAAATCCTGAAGGCCGACAGCAACCGCGCCTATGATCACTATGAACAGATGATTTCCGACGAGGGGCAGGACGGTCTGGCCCGCGAACTGGCCCGCATGAACCTGCCCGCCAACATCTATACCCAATGGTATTGGAAAGTGGACCTGCACAACCTGTTTCACTTCCTGCGCCTGCGCGCCGACCACCACGCCCAATACGAAATCCGCGTCTATGCGGACGCGATCTGCAAAGTCGTCGCCGACTGGGTTCCGGCGGCTTACGGCGCGTTCGAGGATTATCGTCTTGGTGGAGCCAACCTGTCCGGCCGCGCGATGGATTGTGTGCGTCGGATGCTGAAGGGCGAGGAGGTCACGCAGGAGAACTCGGGCATGTCCAAGGGGGAGTGGCGCGAGTTTGAGGGTGAGCTTAACGGTCAGGGCTAAGCCCTGATCAATCGCTCCGGGGGAGCGATTGAAGTGGCGAACGGGCGCGCCGCGAGGCGCGGCCTGAAAGCGAGGAATAGCGATTGTCTCAAAAGAAGCGATATCAAATATTTATTAGCTCTACGTACGAAGATTTGAAGGAAGAACGCGCCGCAGTCGAACGAGTAATCCTGCAAGGTGGAGATATTCCAATTGGTATGGAGTTATTTCCAGCTACTGATGACGAGCAGTTTGAATACATTAAGTCAGTCATCGATGATTCTGACTATTATGTGCTGATCATCGCTGGGCGATACGGCACAGTTGATCCCTACGGTGTGAGCTACACTGAGAAAGAGTATAATTATGCAGTGGATCAAGGTCTGCCGGTGCTCGTGATGGTACACTCTTCGCCGGAGGAGTTACCTGCTAAGAAGTGTGAGCAAGATACAGTTCTTAGAGAGAAACTCGACGCATTTCGTAGAAAGGTTTCTGCAAAGCGAGTTCGCAAGAACTGGGAGACCACCGATGGGCTAAAGCTCGTGGTATTCGAGGCTCTCAATCACGCAAAAGCGACAAAGCCTAGGGAAGGGTGGGTGCGCGGAGGTAGAATTGCGTCTGCTGAATTGCTTCGTGAAATGCAAGAGCTTAGAAAAGAGAATTCACATCTAAAGAAATCACTTACATTTGACACTGTTGAGTTAGATTTGCCTAACGTACCTCCGCTTGACAGTAGTGTTCTGATCTTCCTCGAAAGCAGAGGCGGTGGTTACGATAGTACTGCTATTTCAGTTGAAGCAACTTGGAGGGAGTTTTTACCTCTGGTGTTTTCTGGTATCGAGGTGCGAGTTTCTCATGACGATGATGGTGACTTTAGGTGGTTTGATCGCGGAGATTGGTCATTAAGTGTCGGTTGTGCAATAAAAAATCGACTGAGCCCCACTAGTAAGGGAAGCTATAAGTTGTCGGATGAGAGCGAGAAAAAAGCGCTCGCCTATTGCCGTCAGATCGGAATTCTGTCTGATGTTCCGGGCGAAGTGTTCACCGAGCGAGGACGTGCGTATTCCGACCGTTTTCTGTTAGCTGAACAGAAGGAAGTTGGAATGGGTTTCCGAGTTAGGGCAGGTGACTTCGAGGCCACAAGCGGCAGCTTCAGTGATGAGGTTCCCTTCTAGTAGCCCCGTGCCGTGCACGGGCAGCGCCCGACCCTCCCCACGGGAGGGCGCTTTGCGCCCACCCAGGGCCGGGCGATGCCCTTAGCAAGCTTGGTGATAGACTGGCAACGCATCCACCGAGGGTCAGGCGCGGCCCACAACGGATGGTGCACTCCCCAAAGAAAAACCCCGCCGAGTTTTCACTCCGCGGGGTTTCAAAATTCTAACGGTAGGGCAAAGCAAATCCGATCAGCGGCATTCCCCTCTCATTCGAACGCGATTGCGGGCAATCGCTGCCTCGAATGGTCGGTGAATACACCTATGATCGTATCAGGATTTGCTTCTGATTAGCCCTGAACCTCAAGATCAATCGCCGACTGGCGACCGTCGCGGCCCTCTTGCAGGTCGTAGGCAACTTTGGTGTTGTCGGCCAGACCGGTCAGGCCCGAACGCTCAACAGCCGAGATATGTACAAACACATCTTTGCCGCCGTTATCAGGTGCGATGAAGCCGTAGCCTTTGGTGGTGTTGAACCATTTTACGGTGCCGGTTTGTTTCTCGGACATATCCGCTTCTCCTATATGTAACCCTGCGGATTGCTGGGTCTTCGTTCGCAATCAGGTATCGTCCGACTGCATGAAAGGAGGCGGTAGATAGTTCTGTCTTACTCTTCCCAATGTGGGTAAGGGGCGGCAAATTGCAAGGAAAACCTTGTGATTGCCTGTAATGCAGCGGGTCTTTGCATCCTTTCGTTTTGCACTTTTTATCGCCATAACAAGTGCTGGCGGCACCATGGGCGGGCCGCGTGACAGGAATATGACAGGGGGCAATATGCGCATCTGGGGACTGAAAAACTGTGACACGTGCCGCAAAGCGGTGAAGGCGTTGGACGCTGCGGGGCGGGCGCCTGATTATGTGGATGTGCGCGCCGATGGGGTTGCGGCGGCCGATCTTGAGCGGTTCTTTGCAGCCTTCGGCGAGGCGCTGGTCAACAAACGCTCGACCACGTGGCGTAGGCTGTCGGAAGATGAACGGGCCGGGGATCCGGTAGCCCTGTTGGCTCAGCACCCAACGTTGATGAAGCGCCCGGTGATCGAAGCAGGCGGTCGGTTGACGCTAGGTTGGGACGCAAAAACTCAGGCGACATGGTTGGAGAACGGCGTCTGATCCCTTATCTGGGACGAAAGAGCAGGAGAATTGTGATGCGTAATGCCGCGTTGGTTTTGGGTGTGATTGCTGGTGTGTTGGGCATGATCGTCGGATTTTTTGGATATGGGTACACGGAAGTGATCGACCGCTTTGGCGAGCTTCCGGACTTGGCCGAACAGGTCGAGCATCCCGGTCGCGTGCGGGCCTTCGCCCTGATCGCACCGCTTCTGGCGCTGGCGGGTGGCGCGATGGCGCGCTCGGTGGCGCAGATTGGAGGGGGGTTGATGTTGGCCTCGGCCGCGGGGATGTATTTCGCGTTTGGCTATGGCGTCTTCACCATGTTCCCGATTGCGCTGGCCGCGCTTGGGGGCATTCTGGCGCTGGCGGCGGTGAAGCCAGACCCGCATTAAGTCTTTTAGGACGCTTGAATTTTGGACACCCGCGATATGGCATTGCGGGTGTTTTTTTATGCGCAAGTGGTTCTAATGAAAAAGAGCACCCCAAGGGGCGCTCTTTCCCAAAAGCAAACACAACACTGGTTACTTAAGCTTAAGCAGTCGATCCACTGATAGGGAACCGGCGCCTTTCAAGACAGGGATCAGCAAGACGACGACCCAGAACAGGCGTTGATCCAGAATAAGGCTGTCGGGAATGCGGTCGAACCACGCGCCCAGCGTTTCCGCATGTTGGATGCCACCATGACCGTAAAGGTCGGTCAGGCTTTGTACGATGACGAAGCCGATCATCCCCAGCGAGGCCAGCCGGGTGAACAGCCCGATCACGATCAGAAGCGGCAGGATGAACTCGGCCACGGTGCCAGCGAAGACGACGGCCCAGTGGAAGAAGGACAACTCGCCCACGTTATAGCTGGCGGCCTCCATCGCTTTGGGGAATATCTGCGCGTAGGCGCCAAGTGAAGGCTTGAAGATCCCGAACAGCCCCGGTCCAACCTTGGTCAGGGCCGACGCCCAGAAATAACCAAGCAGTGTCGCGGCAAAGGTGAAGCGCGCCAGTAGCGGCAGGGCCTCGGGGGCGGCGCGGTCGGCCAGTCCGGCCAGCCGATTGTGAATGTTCACCAAGGCTTGCATGGCGTGTCCTTCCTTCTTCTTAGTCCCGGTCTATGCCGGTTATTGCTTGCGCCGCGATCAGAACGGTCAGCGTGGCGGTCAGATCGAAATCCGGGGTGTTGGACGTGGCCAATCCCAGAGCAGTGCCAAAACTACGGCCCTTCAACAGCGACGAAATGAACTCGGCCGCGCCTTCGGGCAGCAAAAAGGTCTTTGGCTCGAACCCGATACGCGAGATCAGAATGTCTTCGCCACCAGCACTGGGCTGCGGGCCATCTGCCATGTTGAAGTCCCAGATGGACTTGGCGGGCCACTTGGCTTGCAGCACCTCACACGCCGGGGCCAGCGTCAGGCGGGCCTCCATCAAGTCGTGTTGGCCGAGGGAGGTGAGCTCGGCCGGATCAATCGGGTCTGCGTCGCCCGCGTGATAGGCGCGGCGCAGGGCTAGTTCCAGACGCGCCACGTCGGGCAGGTATTTCAGGTGCAGCGTGCCGGGGAAGCTTTCCAGAAAGCCGGGCAGGGCCGCGCCGTAATGCATCATCAACTGCGAGGCAGGCGGGTGAATGCGCAGATAGACCTTGGCCATCTCGCGGAAGAACTCGTCGCCCAACAGCTTGGTCAGAACCGGGAATCCGGTCAGCATCGCCTCGGACAGGCTGTGCACCACGTTGTTGCGATAGACCGAGAAACGTTTCGAGGCCTGTTGGCCATCGGGATTGACCAGCCCCTCGGGCACATCAGCCTGCGCGTTCAGGATCGCGGCGCGGAACTCGGCCTGTGAAACGGTGGCGCGGGCAGGTGTTTGGGTCAGAGTGTCTTGGGTCATGCGGGCACCTTCTGTGTCTGTGCTGCCATTTGCGCGGTGGCCCGGGCGGCTTCGTTTTCCAGCACATCCCAATTGGGCACGTCATTGTCCCATTCGATCAACGCAGGGCGCGCGCCGGTGCGGGCGATCACGTGGTCAAACAGCGCCCAGACGGGTTCGTCCACCGGCTTGCCGTGACTGTCGATCAGCAGCTTGCGGCCCAGCTCGTCCGCATCTTCGTCGTGACCTGCAAGGTGGATTTCTTCGACCAGATCCAAGGGATAGGCGTCCAGATAATCCAGCGCCTCAAACTCCAGATTGGTGGCCGAGATGAAAACGTTATTCACGTCCAACAGCAGGCCACAGCCAGTGCGGCGGGCGACTTCACGGATGAAGTCAGGCTCGGACCAGGTGCTTTCCGCAAAGGCCAAATACGATGACGGGTTTTCCAAGAGCATCTTGCGACCCAGAAGCTCTTGCACCTCGTTGATATGCGCGGTGACTCGCGTCAGCGTGTCCTTCGTATAGGGCAGAGGAAGTAGGTCGTTCAGGAATGCGCTGTCATGGGTCGACCACGCCAAATGCTCGGAAAAGCTTGCAGGGTTCAGCCAATCCAGCAGCTTTTTCAGACGGGCCAGATGTTCGGGATCCAGACGGCTTTCACCACCGATCGAGGCACCCACTCCGTGGACGGAGATCGGAAAGTTCTCGGCCAGATGACGTAGCTGCGCGATCTGGCGGCCGCCATCACCCATATAGTTCTCGGCGTGGATTTCCAGCCATGTCACTGCTCCGGGCGCGTTCAGAAGGTCTTGGAAATGCTGCGGCTTATATCCAACGCCCGCGCCATCGGGGAGCGTCGTGTTTGTGCGTTGGTCCAGCATATCAAAGCCCTTCGTGTTCTTGTGTGATTGGGTCGCTCTGGCCAATTCGGCCTTGGCCAGAGCGGTCTTTTAGGGACTAGTCAGATATCCGAGCGGATTAGCCGGGCAGGTTCATCTCAGTCGCGGCCAGAGAACCCATGTGCTTTTTGCCGTCTGCATCGGTGATTTCCATGGTTTCGCAGGTGCCGGCCGGAACCAGTTTCCAAGCGTTGCCCTGATAATCCACGGTCGACGATCCGGCGCAGGTGGTGCCGGGTCCAGCGGCGCAGTCATTCTGACCTGCCAGCGAAACACCGAAGCATTTTTCTTGATCGCCATCAGCGAAAGCAGGAGCAGCGTTGGCAGCTACAGCAGCAGTGACGGCGCCCAGGATGGCTACAGTTTTCTTCGACATCGTATTTCCTTTCGGGTTTGTAATTCGTTCCGCCTCGAAGCGGTAAGGAAAAGCTAGTCGTGGGAGTGGGACGTCTCCACTCACGAAAACGTGGATCACGCGCCTGTCAGGTCAGCGCGAGCAGCATATAACGCGGGCGTGAGGGGGGCAGCCCAAGGGAAAATTCCGAAATCCCAAGAAAACTTGAGTTTCCGTCTGGTTAGCTTTCGGCGTGTCGTAATGGATTGTAACGAAATTCAGCTGTTTGCTGTTCACATCTTTCAGAATTGGCCACGCCAATTTCTGTAATGTTACAGTTTTCTGCCCTGCGGCGGCGGCTGGTTCACGCCCTTTGTGAACCCATGTAACAGCGCAAAGCACAAAAAAGCGCCCTCTGACCGGGTCAAAGGGCGCTTGAATTGGGGTTTAAGGCGATCAGGCCAGATCAGGCGCAGTGGCTTCGCGGGCCAGATCGGCGGCGACCTCGTCCAGCGGCAGTACTTTCGAGTTCTTCTCGCCTAGACGACGCATCGACACAGTGCCGTCTTCGACTTCTTTCATGCCGACAGCCAGAATGACCGGCACTTTACCGACCGAGTGCTCGCGGACCTTATAGTTGATCTTCTCGTTGCGGATGTCGGCCTCGGCACGGATGCCTTGGGCTTTCAGGGTCTCGACGACCTGGTGCACATAGTCATCCGCATCCGACACGATCGAGGCCACAACCACCTGACGCGGCGCCAGCCAGAAGGGCAGCTTGCCTGCGTGTTCTTCGATCAGGATGCCGATGAAGCGCTCGAACGAGCCCAGCGTCGCGCGGTGCAGCATGACCGGGCGGTGCTTGGCGCCGTCTTCACCGATATAATTCGCGTCCAGACGTTCCGGCAGAACGAAGTCCACCTGAAGCGTTCCACACTGCCAATCACGGCCAATGGCGTCGGTCAGAACGAACTCAAGCTTCGGGCCATAGAAGGCACCTTCGCCGGGGTTCAAATCGAACGCGCACCCGGCAGCCTTGGTGGCGGCCATCAGCGCGGCTTCGGACTTGTCCCAAACCTCGTCCGATCCAGCACGCTTCTCGGGACGGTCCGAGAACTTGATCGAGAACTTCTCGAATCCGAGATCTTTGTAGATCTCGGACAGGAATTCGATGAACAGCTTCGTTTCGTCTTCGATCTGGGCTTCGGTGCAGAAGATATGCGCGTCATCCTGCGTGAAGCCGCGCACGCGCATGATCCCGTGCAGTGCACCCGACGGCTCATAGCGGTTACACGATCCGAACTCGGCCATGCGCAAGGGCAGGTCGCGATAGGATTTCAGACCTTGGTTATAGACCTGCACGTGGCAGGGGCAGTTCATCGGCTTCAGGGCGTTCACAGCCTTTTCGCGGGCGTGCTCCTCGTCCACTTCCACGATGAACATGTTTTCTTGGTACTTGTCCCAGTGGCCCGAGGCCTCCCACAGTTTGCGGTCGACAACCTGGGGCGTGTTCACCTCGACATAGCCGCCTTTTTTCTGCTGACGACGCATATAGTCCTGCAGTTCCGTGTAGATGGTCCAGCCGTTCGGGTGCCAGAAGATCTGGCCCGGGGCTTCTTCCTGCATGTGGAACAGGTTCATCTCGCGGCCCAGCTTGCGGTGGTCGCGCTTGGCAGCTTCTTCCAGCATATGAAGGTGCTTTTTCAGCCCGTCTTTGTTCTGGAAGGCCACGCCATAAATACGCTGAAGCATGGCGCGGTCGCTATCACCACGCCAATAGGCGCCAGCGACGCTCATCAGCTTGAACGAGTCTGCGGGTAGTTGGCCGGTGTGCTGCAGGTGCGGACCGCGGCAGAGATCCTGCCAATGCCCGTGCCAATACATGCGCAGCGGTTCGTCGCCCGGAATGGCTTCGATCAGCTCGACCTTATAAGGTTCATTGTTGGCCTGATAGAACTTCACCGCGCGGTCGCGTTCCCAGATCTCGGTTGTGACGGGATCGCGTTTATTGATGATCTCTTTCATCTTGGCTTCGATCGCGCCCAGATCTTCCGGTGTGAACGGCTCTTCGCGGTCGAAGTCATAATACCAGCCGTTTGCGATTACCGGACCGATGGTGACTTTGACGTCCGGCCAGATCTCTTGCACGGCGCGCGCCATCACGTGGGCAAAGTCGTGGCGGATCAGCTCGAGCGCCTGATCGGCGTCCTTCATCGTGTGGATGGCGATGTCAGAGTTTTCATTGATCGGCCATTGCAGGTCCCAATGGGCCCCGTTCACAGTGGCGGAAATGGCCTTTTTAGCCAGCGAGTTCGAAATGCCGGCGGCGACTTCGGCAGGGGTCACACCTGCGTCGAACTCACGCGCATTGCCATCGGGAAATGTAAGGGAAATCTGGCTCATCAGCCTAGCTCCTCGTCGTTTTGGCGCCCACGGAACGCCCGGTTGCGGGTAATGTGTGCGGGTCTTTTGACGGCTTGAGACAGCTCTGTCAACGCCGGACCCGTCACAAGCGGGATTGCACTGGGGCAAGGGGTGGATATTGTCGTCGCCAACGAAAGACGAGGGAGCCAATATGTCCGAAATCCAGCACCTAGACACCAAGCAAGGGCGTCGCATCGCCTATGCGAAAACGGAAGGGCAGGGGCCAACGATCCTGTTCCTGTCCGGTCTGAAATCGGACATGGAAGGCACCAAGGCTGTTGCGCTTGAGGCATGGGCGAAAGAGCAAGGCCGGGCCTTCCTGCGCTTTGACTACTCGGGCCACGGCGTCAGCTCGGGCGAATTTGCCGAGGGCACCATTGGCGATTGGCACGAAGACACGCTGGAAGTTGTCGACAATCTGATTGACGGCCCCATTCTGGCGGTGGGCAGCTCGATGGGGGGCTGGCAGTCACTTCTCTTGTCGCGCGCACGGCCCGAGCGGATTATGGGGTTGGTGACGATTGCTGCGGCCCCTGATTTCACAGAAGACGGATACTGGGCCGGGTTCACCGATACGCAGAAAGCCGAGATGGAGCGCGAAGGCTTCCTGTCGATCCCCTCGGACTATGACGAGGATTACATCATCACCAAACGCCTGATCGAAGATGGTCGCGACAATTTCGTCCTGCGTTCGCCGCTGAAGTTGGATATGCCGGTGCGTTTCCTGCAAGGGACGGAAGATGACGCGGTGCCGACCTCGCAAGCTGTGAAATTGCTGGAGCATGCCCAAGGCGACGACATCCGCCTGATCCTTGTGAAAGGCGCGGATCACCGGTTCTCGGACGACGAATGCCTGCGCACGATCCAGAAAATGGTCAAGGTCGTTCTGACCCGAGGTGCAGCATGAACGGAGTATTGCGTACCGCCATGGGCGTTTCCGCTGTTGTTGCGGCCCTGTTCGTAATCGGCCCGTACGAGCCGGTGGATCTGAGTGTTCAGTTTGATGAAGGCGCGATTGGCCCGGATCCCGACGCCTATCTGGCGCAACGCGAAGCAGTGTTCGACGATCTGGTCGACGGTGCTGAAAAGCAGATCGTTTGGGCTGGCGAGGCAGGGCAGAAGACGCCCCTATCCGTCGTCTATATCCACGGTTTTTCCGCGACCCGTCAGGAAATCAGCCCGGTCCAGCAACGTGTGGCCGAAGGGCTAGGCGCAAACCTTTTTAACGCCCGTCTCGCAGGGCACGGTCGTAGCGCCGAGGCCATGGCGGGTCCCACCGTCAACGACTGGATGGTCGATTTCAGCGAGGCGATGGCGATCGGGCGCGCCATCGGGGAAGAGGTTCTGATAATCTCGACCTCGACTGGCGGCACCGTCACGGCGCTTGGCATGTTTGACGAGGCAGCGTCGAAAGGCGTCAAAGGGATCACCTTCATCGCGCCGAATTTCGGGATCAAGGATTCCAAAGCAGCGCTTTTGACTTTCCCGGCCGCGCGCCACTGGGTGCCCCTGATCGTGGGCACCAACCGCGGCTTTACTCCGATGAACGACGCACAAGCCAAATACTGGACCGAAAGCTATCCGACCACCGCGCTAATGCCGATGGCGGCGATGGTGAAGGTCGCCGCGAACTCGGGTTATGGGATCGTCGATGTACCGGCACTGTTCATCTATTCGAAAGAGGATCAGGTGGTCTCGGCCGAGGCGACCGAAGTTGTCGCATCAGGCTGGGGCGGGATCGTGCATCGGCACGTTGTGTCCCCTGCGGCGGGCATTGATCCGATGGCGCATGTACTGGCGGGCGACATTGTCAGCCCGAATGGCACAGATCCCACGGTTGCAAAAATTCTGGACTGGGCGCGCGGGTTATAACTTGCGTCCATCCGGATGGGCGCCCACAGTTCTGCTAAAGAAATATAAAAAATATACGAGGCAGGCATGAGGGAACCATTGGTTTTGATCCCCGGAATGATGTGTGACGCACGCGTTTTCGGGCCGCAAATCAACGACTTATCACGTGACTACACGGTAATTGTGGCCGCACCCACGCAAGGCGAAACCGTGCGCGAGATGGCAGCCTTGATCCTTGATCAGCTGCCGCAGCGCTTTGCGCTTGCAGGCCTAAGCCTTGGCGGAATCGTCGCAATGGAGATGGCGCGGCGTGCCCCGGACCGGGTGAATCGGCTGGCGCTAATCTCGACCTCGCCCTTGGCGGACTCTCCCAGTCAAGCCGCATGGCGCGAGCCGCAGATCGTGCATGCCAATATCGGCAGGCTGGACCAAGCCATGTCCGAGGCGTTTTCGCCCGACGTACTGGCCCCCGGGCCCGCGCGCGACAAGATCATGGAGCTTGTATTCCAAATGGCGCGTGACATCGGGCCCGAGACCTTCGTGCGTCAGGCCCGCGCCCTACAACGTCGATCAGATGCGCAGCGCACGTTGCAGCGATTGAAAGTGCCGACGATGGTGATGTGCGGCGCGCATGACAAGATGACGCCGCCCAAGCGCCATGAAACCATGGCCGAACTGATCCAGGATGCCGAGCTGGTCATTCTGCCAGACGCAGGCCATCTGCCGACGCTGGAAACGCCCGAGCATGTAACAATCGGCCTGCGCGCGTGGATGGAGTTGCCACTTCAACTGAGGGTGCGCGCCATCGCGTGAGACGCATCTTACAAGACATGAAAAAACGCGCCATGCCGGTGGGCAGGCGCGTTTTTTAGTGTCTGTCGCAGCTGGCTTAGCTGGCTGCTTTTTTCACGGCTTTCACAGCAACCGGCTTGCCCTTCTTTGCGGCCTTTTTCTTGGCAGCTTGTGCAGCGTGACGACCGGCGTTCTGGTCAATGAAGTCCAGAACCAGCGGGCGGATGTTGTTGCGCCAGCTCTTGCCTGCGAAAATACCATAGTGCCCGGCACCTTCTTCCACGTGGCTGGCCTTCTTGTCATCCGACAGACCCGTCAGCAGGTCCAATGCTGCGATGCATTGGCCGGGGGCTGTGATGTCGTCCTTGGTGCCTTCGACGGTTTTCACAGCAACATCTGTGATGGCTCCAATATCAATCTTGTGACCATCCACGACGAACTCGTTTTTGGCGATCTCACAGTTTTTAAACAGGCGCTCTACGGTCGACAGATAGAACTCGGCGGTCATGTCCATGACGGCCAGATATTCATCATAGAAACGGTTGTGCTTGTCGTGATCCGATGCCTCGCCTTTGGCGACGCGCATGATTTGGTCGGCAAAGGCTTTCGAGTGGGTCTCGGAGTTCATCGACATGAAGCCCGCCAGCTGCAACAGGCCCGGATAGACCATGCGGCCCGCACCGTCATATTTGAAGCCCACGCGCTGAATCGCCAGTTCTTCCAACTGGCCCATGGTCACGCGGCGACCAAAGTCGGTCACGTCGGTGGCGGCGGCGTCCGGGTTGATCGGACCACCGATCAGGGTCAGGGTCTGCGGCTGTGCTTCTGGGTCGATCTCGGCCAGATAGGCGGTGGCGGCCAGCGTCAGGGGGGCGGGCTGGCACACAGCCACAACGTTGATGTCCGGGCCAAGGGCGCGCATGAAATCGACAAGATAGAGCGTGTAGTCTTCGACGTCGAACTTGCCTTCGCTGACCGGGATGTCACGGGCATTGTGCCAGTCAGTAATATAAACCTCGGCATCGGGCAGAAGGCTTGCGACGGTCGAATGCAGAAGCGTTGCATAGTGGCCTGACATTGGGGCAACCAGCAACACGCGGCGTTCTTTCTCAGGGCGGCCCAGAACTTTAAACTGGATCAGATCGCCAAAGGGACGTTCCACCAGCTTTTCGATCTGAACCACGTGGTCGCGCCCGTCTTCGGCTACAACGCTGGTAATGCCCCAGTCAGGCTTAACAGTCATACGGTGAAAGCTCCGCTCGGTAACTTCGCCCCAAGCGGCCATCATTTGAAATACTGGGCTGGGGAACAGAGCGGTCGCCGGGTACGAACCCATTGCTGCGGCCGTGGCGCCGAGCCACTGATTCGTGTTCCGGATGGTCTCCATCAGGTCGTAGGTCGCCATATAGCGCATGCGCAATCCCCTAATTAGCCTTTGCTTTTTTGTTTCTGCGTTTGCATAGTCTTTAACACATGCGGTTTTTGATATGCTGCAGTAGCGAAATGATAGGGGGGAATTCGTGTTATGACAACTGATCAAAAGGAAACTTCGGCAGGTATGGTGCCGGATACCAGCGAATTGGGCGCGAATCTCGCTAAGATTGAGGCGCTGTCCACTCGCTTGGGCGAGATCATGTCACACCGAAAACCTGTACGTCCCAGCCTTCAGGGGCCAGGGCAGGACTTTTATATCAAAGCGGCCAATTCGATGTGGTCGGACATGATGGCCAACCCCGCCAAAATGATCGAACAACAGGCCGCTTTCTGGGGCAAAACGCTGGAACATGCGGTCGAGGCACAGGCCGCGCTGATTGGCGGAGAGTTCAAGGCGCCTGAAGACCCGTCCCCCAAGGATCGCCGTTTTTCAAACCCCCTTTGGGAAACGCATCCCTATTTCAACTATCTTAAGCGACAATATCAGATCACATCGAGCTCTATGGCTGAGGCACTGAACGGTGTGGAAGGTCTGGACGAAGACGAACGCAAGCGGCTGGACTTCTTTACCCAGCAGATGATCGACATGATGAGCCCAACCAATTTCCTGGGCACCAACCCGGACGCGATGGAACGCGCGATCGAGACAAATGGCCAGTCGTTGGTCGACGGGTTGGAAAACCTCGTGTCAGATCTGGAAGCCAATGATGGCGAGCTTTTGGTCAGGCTGGTGGATGAAAGCGCTTTCGAAGTTGGTGGCAACATCGCCACTACCCCCGGAGAAGTTGTTTATCGCAACCGCATGATCGAGTTGATCCAATACACCCCCACCACCGAGCAGGTCTATGCGCGGCCCCTGATCATCTTCCCGCCTTGGATCAACAAGTTCTACATCATGGACCTGAAAGAGCAGAACAGCCTGATCAAATGGATCGTCGATCAGGGCTATACGCTTTTCGTGGTCAGCTGGGTGAACCCGGACGACTCTTACAGAGATGTGGGGCTGGGGGATTATGTGGAGGACGGCTATATGGCTGCAATCCGCGAAGTGAAAGAGATCACCGGGCAGCAAAAAGTAAACGTGGTTGGTTATTGTATTGCAGGTACCACGCTGTCGCTGACGCTTGCGATGATGAAGAAGCGCGGCGACAAGTCCGTGAACTCGGCCACATTCTTCACCACACTGACTGATTTCTCGGATCAGGGCGAGGTTGGCGTGTTTCTGGATGAAGACTTTGTCGACGGGATCGAAGAAGAGGTGACCGAACGTGGCTATCTGGACAGTTTCTTCATGTCGCGGACCTTTTCGTATCTGCGGCCGAATGATCTGATCTATGGTCCGGCGATCAACAGCTACATGCTGGGTAAGACGCCCCCAGCCTTTGATCTTTTGTATTGGAATGGCGACAGCACCAACCTGCCGGCGAAAATGACCGTAGAGTATCTGCGCGGGCTGTGTGTGGGTAACGAATTCGCAGAGGATGGGTTTGACCTGTTGGGCGAGACCCTGAGGCTGTCGGATGTCGAGACTCCGATCTGTGCCATCGCGTGCGAGACCGATCACATCGCCGCGTGGAAGTCTTCTTATAGCGGGATGCGGCAGATGTCGGGCAAGGATAAGACCTTCATCCTGTCTGAAAGCGGCCATATCGCGGGGATCGTGAACCCGCCCTCTAAGAAGAAGTACGGGCATTATACCAATAAGGATTGGCCCGACGCGCCCGAGGACTGGCAGGAAGGTGCAAGCTTCCATGAAGGATCATGGTGGGGCCGCTGGGACAAGTGGCTGGCGAAGAAATCCGGCCAAAAGGTTGATGCACGTGCACCCGGTGATTCGACTCACAAGCCGCTTGCACCGGCGCCTGGCACCTACGTAAAGGCGGTTCCTAAGGCATAACCCCGTCTAAAGACTTGGAAATCAACAACTTAAAAGTGTTACATGCTGCAGTGCAGAAAAAGCTTGATTTGCTGCACTGCAGCATACATATTGTTTGCAGAAACAGAACGGCGCTTTCTCCCGGCGCCCCCGCTACTCTAGGAGCTTTAAGATGACCAAGACTCAAGACTTCAACAAAATGTTCCAGGACATGATGGCCAACTTCCCGATGGACATGTCGATCGCTCAAGACGCTTTCAAAAACCAGGCTGCCCTGGGTGAGAAAATGTCGAAAGTTGCCCTGCAGGCTGCTGACAAGTCGGCTGAGATCTCGACCAAATGGACCAAAGAAACTCTGGCCAAACTGGGCGATGTTGCTGCTGCTAAAGAAGAAGCAACCGACTACACCAAAGCCATGACCGATTTTGCTTCGGCTCAGGCCGAGCTGGCTGCCGAAAACATGGCCGCTTTCGCTGAAGTTGCTAAAAAAGTTCAAGCTGAAACCGTTGAGCTGATGATGGCTGCCGGCAAAGAGCTGGGCGAAGAAGCTCAGGCTGCTGTTAAAAAAGCAACCGACGAAGTTTCGAAAGCTGCCAAAAAGGCAACTTCGAAGTAAGCAAGGATTAACGCCGGAGCACTCCTCCCTTCCGGCAACTTCCTGAAGGACGGGTCATTGACCCGTCCTTTTCTTTTTGGGTGTTGAACGGAATTTGAGCAAAACCCTTGCCTTTACCTCCTGCGCTGTTAGGTTTTGCAGTGCAGAAAGGAAAATTTCTGCGGGGAGGTAACATGAACAAGTCTCAGGACGCGCTGCTGATCAAGCGATATGCAAGCAGGCGGCTCTACAACACCGAAACGTCCGATTACGTAACCTTGGACGACATCGCGGGTTTCATCCGCGATGGCCGCGAAGTGCAGATCATCGATCTGAAGTCGGGTGATGACCTGACACGTCAGTATCTGCTGCAAATCATTGCTGAACACGAAAGTCGTGGCGAAAGTGTCTTGCCAGTGGACGTGCTGACCGATTTGGTCCGCTCCTACACCACGCAAGCCCAAAGCATCGTCCCGCAGTTCCTTGCGGCCAGTTTCGAGATGCTGCGTGATGGTCAGTCGAAGATGATGGAGAATTTTGGTGGCATAGGAAATCCGATGGCGAACATGCCGGGGTTCGAGGCCATGCAAGCCCAGCAAGAAGCCTTCATGAAAGCCATGATGAGCGGCTTTTCCGGATCTTCGGGCCCTGCGCAGGACGGCGAATCCGAGGAGAAGTCTGGAGACGCGGACGAGCTGGACAAGATCAAGAAACAGCTGGTCGAGCTGCAGTCGAAGCTGTCCAAACTCAGCTAAGATGTTTCGGTTTTAACCAGACGCAGGGAAAGCCGGAACGCAGCGCAAGATATCAGTGCTGTGGTGTTTCGCGACAAACTTGTTCCTCAAGTTTATCCCAAAACGCGCTTAGGCACGCGTCAAGGATCACATAAAAAAGCCCGGTCAACAGACCGGGCTTTCTACGTTTTGCATGTTGCTTGACGGCTTAGTAAGTGCGGATCAACCCGACCAGCTTGCCCTGCACCTTCACCTGACCTTCGGGCAGAAGGCGGGTTTCGTATGCGGGGTTTGCCGCCTCAAGCGCGATCATGTCGCCGTTCTTGCGGAAGCGTTTCAGGGTTGCCTCATAGCCATCCACCTGTGCGACCACGATGTCGCCATTCTCGGCCTGATTGGTTTCGCGGATTACGACGACATCACCATTGTTGATCCCGGCGTCGATCATGGAATCGCCTTTAACTTCAAGCGCATAGTGGCGCCCACCTGCGCCCAGCATGGCACCGGGGACGGATACGTGTTGCGTGCCGTCGGTGATCGCCTCGATCGGCTCACCCGCGGCGATACGGCCCAAGAGCGGCAGTTCGTTCACGCCAAGCGCCTCTAGCGGCATCGCGGTTTTGGGAGTGCTTTCAGGACGTCCGCCTTCAACAACACGTGGTTCGAACCCGGCACGGCCGGAGTTTTCCATAGTTTCAGGCAGCTTCACGATCTCGATCGCACGCGCCCGGTGGGCGAGGCGGCGGATGAAGCCGCGTTCCTCAAGCGCTGTGATCAGGCGGTGAATGCCGGACTTGGAGCGAAGGTCCAACGCCTCTTTCATCTCGTCAAAGGACGGCGATACCCCATCCTTCTGCATACGCTTGTGGATAAATTCCAGAAGTTCCAACTGCTTGCGGGTCAGCATCTGCGTTCCTCCGTCCTCGTTCAAGGGGCGAAAGGAGTAATTAATAACCTTAAGCCCGAGGCCCTCGTCGCGGGGCGTTCAAGCTATGTTCTACCCATGTTCTCTTTTTGTGTCAAGCGCGGGTCGGTGGGCGCCGTCAGGGTCAGATCGGCAGATACTCAACCTGCGCGCCTGCCGCGAGTGCCGGCGCCGAGACCGGGCGTACCAGCAGCGCGTTGGCTTGGGCAAGCACGCTTAGAAGGGCACTGTCCTGGCTGTCAAAGACGGTGATCTCGCCGTTATCAACGCGGGCGCGCATGTAATGCTCACGGGGACCGTTCGGGCCGATATCTGCGGTAAGCACGGCATGGTGTCGCGGAGCGGCTGCTTCCCCCAGTCCCTGCATGGCACGCAGCGCCGGGACAAGGAAAACGTGACCGCAAACCATTGAGGAGACTGGATTTCCGGGCAGGCCAATCATCACCGCATCGGCCATCCGTCCGGCCATCAGCGGTTTGCCAGGGCGCATCAGCACTTTGTAGAAGCTTTGATCCATGCCCATCTCGGCCGCCACAGCGCCAACGATGTCATGGTCCCCAACCGACGCGCCACCGATGGTGACGATCAGATCTGCATCTGCCGCCAAATTCAGCGCGGTGCGCAGGCTGTCGGCGTTGTCGCGTGCGATGGGCAACATGCGGGCATGGCCCCCGTTCGCCTCGATCAGGGCTTTCAGACCGAAACTGTTTGAGGCGATGATCTGATCTGGACCGGGGACCTCGCCGGGCATGACCAGCTCGTCCCCGGTGGCCAAAAGCGCCACGACAGGTTTGCGCGACACGGTCAGGGTGGGCACGTTCATCGCAGCCGTTAGCGCCAGATCGGCAGGCGTCAGCACACGGGGTGCGGGGATCGTGTCGCCGGGTTTGAAATCAGCGCCTGCCGGGCGCACATGCGGACCTTTGTCCAGCTTGCGGGCCAGCGTGACCAGATTGCCCTTACGGGTCACATCTTCCTGGATGATGACGCGATTGGTGCCTTCGGGCAGAGGCGCACCGGTGAAGATGCGGACGCATTCGCCGGGGCCGACACGGCCGTCGAACCCGTGGCCCGCAGCGCTTTCGCCAATCACGCGGAACATCGCTTCGGGGTCGGCTTCCACGCCGTTCAGCGCATAGCCATCCATGGCCGAGGCGGCAAAGGGTGGTTGCAGGCGGGTGGCCGTGACAGGGGCGGCAAGGGCGCGACCCGCGGCTTCGGCCAGCGGCACCTCTTCGGTTCCACAAGGCGTGACCAGCTCAAAGATTGCGTCCAACGCCTCGTTCACCGTGATCATCAGTCTGCCTCGTAAATACCTGATTTGCCGCCTTGCTTGCGCAGAAGGCGAATGCCAGTGATTTCCATCCCCTTTTCCGCCGCTTTCAGCATGTCATAGACCGTTAGGCAGGCGGTCGACACGGCGGTCAGGGCTTCCATTTCCACGCCGGTCTGGCCGCCGGTTTTCACCGTGGCAGTGATGCGCACGCCGGGCAAGTCGGGTTGAGGTTCCAGCTCTAGCGCGACCTTGGTGATCGGCAGCGGATGGCACAGCGGGATCAGGTCCGAGGTTTTCTTTGCCCCCATGATCCCGGCCAGACGCGCGATGCCCAGAACGTCGCCCTTCTTGGCGGTGCCTGAGGTCACCAGCGCGAGCGTCTCGGGCGTCATCCGCACGAAGCCTTCAGCCAGCGCGACGCGGTCTGTCACAGCCTTGTCCGAGACATCGACCATATGGGCCTGTCCCTCGGCGTCGAAATGGGTCAGGGGGCTGTCGCTCATGCGGGCACCGGACCCGTAAGGAGGGCGCGGGTTGCGGCCTCGACATCGTCCTGACGCATCAGGCTTTCACCGATCAGGAAGCTGCGGGCGCCGTGCGCGGCCATGTCGGCCAGATCCTGCGGGGTGAAGAGGCCACTTTCGCAGACCAGATGACGTTCCTTTCCCGCCAGTTTCGACAGGCGGCGGGTGGTGTCGAGCGTGGTCTCGAAGGTCTTCAGATTGCGGTTGTTCACGCCCAGAAGCGGGGACTTCAGGATCGTGGCGCGTTCCAGTTCTTCTTCGTCATGCACTTCGACCAGAACATCCATGCCCCAGGAAAAGGCTGCGTCTTCAAGCTCTTGTGCTTGGTTGTCTTCAACGGATGCCATGATGATCAGAATGCAGTCAGCACCCAAGGCGCGGGCCTCGGCGACCTGATAGGTGTCATACATGAAGTCCTTGCGTAGGGCAGGGAGCGACACGGCTGATCGGGCGGCCACGAGGAACTCGTCGGCGCCTTGGAAGGACGGTGCGTCGGTCAGGACCGACAGGCAGGACGCGCCGCCAGCTTCATAGGCTTTGGCGATCGCGGGCGGATCGAAATCCGGGCGGATCAGGCCTTTGGACGGGCTGGCCTTCTTGACCTCGGCGATCAGGCCATAGCCGGTTTCGGCGTCTTTCATCAGGGATGCTGCAAAGCCACGGGTGGGGCTTGCGGCGCGGGCGGCGGCCTCGACCTCGGACAGGGGGCGGGCGGCTTTGCACGCGGCCACATGTTCGAGTTTATAGGCTTTGATTTTATCCAGAACAGTGCTCATGCGCTGGTTCTAGCGCGGGCAGGGGGCGGATGGAAGGCGGAATGCGTGCAGGATTTGCGCGAAGGGCATCGACCGTCCGTCGGGTGGGCGTATAACGCCTGCCCGGTGGGGGCGGACGGGCGTTGCCCGGCGTGCCGCCGGGCGAAAGGTTTATGCCGCCGAGGTCAGTGCGGCCAGCGCCTCGATCTTGGCTTTCGCGGCACCACTGTCGATGCTTTCGGCGGCCATCTCGACGCCGGATTTCAGATCGTCCACCTTGTCGGCTACGATCAGGGCGGCGGCGGCGTTGAACAGCACCGCATCGCGATACGCAGACGGCACACCATCAAGCAGCGCGCGAAAGGCGACGGCGTTCTCGGCGGGCTCGCCGCCAAGGATCGCGGCCAGAGGATGCACCGGCAGGCCCGCGTCCTCGGGGTGGATTTCGCGGGTGTGCACAGCGCCATCCTCGACCGCCGCCACAGCGGTCGTGCCGGTGATCGAAATCTCGTCCATCCCCTCGGACCCATGCACCAGCCACGCTTTCTCGGACCCGAGTGCCAACAGCGTTTCAGCCATTGGGTGGATCAGATCCGCCGCAAAAGCGCCGGTCAGCTGGCGTTTGACGCCTGCCGGATTGGTCAGCGGACCAAGAATGTTGAAGATGGTCTTGCAGCCCATTTCCTGGCGCACAGGCATGACGTGTTTGATCGCCGGGTGGTGCATCGGGGCCATCATGAAGCCAATGCCGACCTCGTTGATCGCGCGTTCGGCCACATCGGCGCCGACCATCACGTTCACGCCCATCTCGGTCAGTGCGTCCGCGGCGCCCGATTTCGACGACAGGTTGCGGTTGCCGTGCTTGGCAACGGTCACACCTGCGCCCGCCACGACAAAGGCCGTCGCGGTCGAAATGTTCAGAGTGCCCAATGCGTCGCCGCCGGTGCCCACGATGTCCATCGCACCCTCGGGGGCGTTCACCGCGTTGCACTTGGCCCGCATGACAGCAGCAGCAGCCGAATACTCCGCCACGCTTTCCCCACGCGTGCGCATGGCGGCCAGCAACGCACCCATCTGGGCAGGTGTGGCGCGGCCTTCGAACAGCTCTTCAAAGGCGTCTTCGGCCTGACCACGCGACAACGGGCCTTCGGTGGCCGCATAGATCAGAGGTTTCATCGCGTCGCTCATGCCGCCACCTTTGTTTTCTTCAGGAAGTTTTCCAACATCGCGTGGCCGTGCTCGGACCGGATGCTTTCGGGGTGGAACTGTACGCCCTCGATCTCAAGCTCTTTATGGCGCAGCCCCATGATCAAACCGTTGTCCAGCTCGGCGGTGATCTCAAGGCAGTCGGGCAGGGTGGCGCGATCCACCACCAGCGAGTGATAGCGGGTGGCTTGCAGCGGAGAGGGCAGGCCTTCGAACACGCCTTTGCCTTCGTGCAGAACGGTACCCATCTTGCCATGTACGATTTCGGGTGCGCGGACGACATCTCCGCCGAACGCCTCGCCAATGGTCTGGTGGCCAAGGCACACACCAAAGAGCGGCACCTTTGCTTCGGCAGCGGCCATCGTCAAAGGCAGACAGATGCCCGCCTGTGCCGGGTCACAGGGACCGGGGGACAAGACGATCCCATCCGCGCCCATGCCCATCGCCTCTTGCACATTCAAAGCGTCGTTGCGACGCACGACCACATCGGCCCCAAGCTCGCCGAAATAATGGACGAGGTTGTAGGTAAAGCTGTCATAGTTATCGATCAGCAGGATCATGTCGCGGCCTTTCGCCAAAGTTGTATCAGAAGGGGTTACGTAACGCCCTTGTCGGGCTATACATGGTCCAGGCATGCGCCGAGGGTCAAGAGCGGCGCGGGATCAATCGAGTATTCAGGGGGTAAAAGCCATGGCAAAAGGCTTCCTAACAGGCGTAATTTGCGGCGGAGTTGTCTCGGCGGTCGGTTTGGCATTCGTGTCACCGATGCTGCCGCCAATCCAGACGGCGCCCGCGCCCGTTGCTCAGGCCGAAGCGCCGACCCCGGTTGACGCCCCAGTGGTCGCGGAACCGCCTGCCGAAGTTGCCGTGCCCGAGGCGGAGGCCGCGCCGGTTGTAGAGGTGGCGGAAGAGACCGCCACGCCGACCGAACCCGCCGACGAGCCGATGGAAGCCCCAGAGGTTATGACCGAAGAGGTGGTTGAAGAAGATACGCCCGCGGCTGGCAATACGGTCGAAACCGAAGCCCCCGTCATTGCCCCTGAGGAGGAGGTCGCCCCTGAGATTGAAGCGCAGCCTCAACCTGCTGCGCCTGAAGCTGGGACCTCGGACTCCGCAATCGAAGAACCCGAAATTGCCGCACCCGAAATTGCCGAAGTCGTCGTGCCAGCCCCTCAAAAGCAAGAGGTGACTACGGATGGGCGCAGCGGACTTGGCACAAGCGTTGCGCGCCTTGAAGATCAGGCCCCCGGCGTGACCACCAATCGTCTGCCCAGCATCGGCTCGGCCGACGCCACGCAAGACGCGCCCGCGATCGATTTAGCACAACCGCTTGAAACGGCTCTGTTCGATCTGTCCACGTCGCCCTTGGCGATCGAGCGCAACGCGGTTCCTGCGTTGGACATCGGGGGGCGCCCTCTGATGGCGGTTGTGCTGAAGGATATGGGGCCAGAGCGTACAAAGCTGGAAGGCCTTGATAATCTGCCCTTCCCGGTCAGTGTCATTCTGGATGTCACCGCCCCGGATCTGAACGATGCCATTGCCTTCTATCGTGCCGCGGGCGCCGAGATCGTGATGCAGGCCGATCTGCCGCCTGAAGCCACTCCGACCGATGCCGAGGTGAACCTGCAGGTACAACAACCCAAGCTGAACATGGGCGTTGCGGTCTATATGGCGCCCGACAGTGGATTTCAAACCAACGCACCCCTGTCGCGTCAGGTTTCGGAAATCCTTGTGGCATCAGGGCATGGCTTGATCACCCAGCCCGAGGGGCTGAACACCGGCCACAAGAACGCGCTGAAAACGGGGGTGCCCGCTGGATTGGTGTTCCGTGATCTTGATGGAAACGGGCAAGACAACAAGGTGATCCGCCGCTTTCTGGACAATGCAGCCTTCAAGGCTGATCAAGAAGAAGGTGTGATCTTGATGGGGCGTGCTGTTCCGCAAACACTTGCCGCCTTGGTGGAATGGAGCGTGGGCAACCGCGCAAGCTCGGTCTCGATGGTGCCGGTGTCAACAGTGCTGCTTGGCGGAACCTGATCACGCGCGCGGAATGTCAAAACCGGGCGCGGCAAGTGTGAAGCCCTCGAACTGAAATCCGGGCGAAACCGTGCAACTGACCAGCGTATAGGCTCCGGTCGTGCGCGCCGCCTGCCAGTGATCCTTTGGCACGATGATCTGCGGGGCCTGTCCCGCCGCAAGGTCGGGGCCAAGCATGTGATCCGTGGCAGGCCCGGCATCCGTTTCTGCCGTCGACAACACCAAGGGCGCGCCTGCGTGATACAGCCAGATCTCGCCCGCATCGACCCGGTGCCAATGGCTGCTCTCGCCCTCTTTCAGCAGGAAATAGATGCAGGTGCCGCTGGGGCGCCCGTCGGCATCCGTATCCACCCATGTCTGGCGATAATGCCCACCTTCGGGATGCGGAGCGAGGTCGAGGTGCTGAATGATCTGGTCTGGGGTCATGGGGCAGGACTATAGCCTTTCGACGAATACGCGCCATCTGTAATTTGTGGTAAAATCCGCCCCATTCACGAGTGGTCGAGGCAGGGCAGGGACCTATCATCCATTTCCAATCAGGAGGTTGATATGTCTTTTTATCTATTTCGGGGCCGCTACAGCACGGACAGTTTGCGTGCGTTGGTCGACAAGCCGCAGGACCGCGAAGCGGCGGCTGGGGCGATGATCGACAGCATGGGGGCCAAGCTGCATCACCTGTTTTTCTGTTTCGGAGACGATGATGTTGTGGCGCTGATCGAAGCGCCTGATGACGAAACCATGGCCGCTTGCGCCTTGGTGGTCGGGGCCTCGGGCATGATGTCGGGCGGATCCACGACCAAGCTGATGACCAGCGCAGAGGCGATGAATGCGATGAAGGCCGCTGCCAAGGGGCGTGCGAACTATCAGACTGTCTGATGCAAATGAAATACTGAGCGGGGAGGCAAGATGCCCCCCGCCTTTAAGATGGGGCCTTAACTCGGCAAAGATGCGTGCGTGTTTATACGCCCGGTACGGTGCAGTCTGCAGCATCAAGATCCAGAACCGGATCATTCGCCGTGCATTCCTCGCCTGACAACGGATAGGTCTCGGTGTCGGCACAAGCGACCAATAGTGTGGAGGACGCAAGGAGGGCAAAAAACAATCTAAGCATTTAGGTATCTCCTTCTTTGTTGGACAACTTCATTCTGCTCGTAATGCCATTTCCGGGGCCATGGCGTGGATCAACCTGCCCAGAAGCCCGGGTTTGCTCGGGTTGCTTGGCCCCAAAAGCAAAAAGCCCCGCCGTTTCCAGCGGGGCTTTCCAGTCGTTCTGGGGGCTGATCACTTCAGGATCGAACGCCCTGCATATTCCGCGGTCGCGCCTAGGCTTTCCTCGATGCGGATCAGCTGGTTGTATTTTGCCAACCGGTCCGATCGTGCCAGCGAGCCGGTTTTGATCTGGCCGCAGTTGGTGGCAACGGCGAGGTCGGCGATGGTGGCGTCCTCGGTCTCGCCCGAGCGGTGCGACATGACGTTGGTCATGCGCGCACGGTGGGCCATGTCGACGGCTTTCAGCGTTTCCGACAGCGAGCCGATCTGGTTCACTTTCACCAGCATCGAGTTGGCGGCACCCTTTTCGATGCCCTCGGCCAGACGGGCCGGGTTGGTCACGAACAGGTCGTCGCCGACCAGTTGGACCTTATCGCCGATGGCTTTGGTCAGGGCGACCCAGCCGTCCCAGTCATCTTCCGACATGCCGTCTTCGATCGAGATGATCGGATAGTCGTCACACAGGGCGGCCAGATAGGCAGCGTTTTCTTCCGAGGTCAGCGATTTGCCTTCGCCCGACAGAACGTATTTGCCGTCCTTGTAGTATTCGGTCGCGGCGCAATCGAGGGCCAGATAGATGTCTTCGCCGGGGGTGTAGCCTGCTTTCTCGATCGAGCTCATAATGAAGTCGAGCGCATCACGGGTCGACGCAATGTTGGGGGCAAAGCCACCTTCGTCGCCGATGCCGGTCGACAGGCCAGCGGCCGACAGCTCTTTCTTTAGGGTGTGGAATACTTCGGCACCCATGCGCACGGCTTCGCGGATGTTTTCCGCAGCGACCGGCATGATCATGAATTCCTGAATGTCGATCGGGTTGTCGGCGTGCTCGCCGCCGTTGATGATGTTCATCATCGGAACCGGCAGAACGCGGGCCGAGGCACCGCCAACGTAGCGGTACAGCGGCAGAGCCGATGCGTCAGCAGCCGCTTTGGCCACGGCCAGCGACACGCCCAGAATGGCGTTGGCGCCCAGACGGCCCTTGTTCGGGGTGCCGTCCAGCTCGATCATGGCGGCGTCGATGGCTTCCTGCTCGGTCGCGTCGAAACCGATCAGCATGTCCGCGATTTCGCCATTCACGGCTTCAACAGCGGCCAGAACGCCTTTGCCCATGTAGCGTGCCTTGTCGCCGTCACGCTTTTCCACGGCCTCGTGGGCACCGGTCGACGCGCCCGAGGGCACAGCGGCGCGGCCCAGCGTGCCGTCTTCCAAAATGACGTCCACCTCGACGGTGGGGTTGCCGCGGCTGTCCAGAATCTCGCGGGCGAAAATATCGACGATGGTGCTCATGTTAGCGCTCCCAATAAGAAGAAAACTTCAGTTGAGGCGTCTTTAGCGCGTTCCGCGCGGCACGACAACAGCGCAGGTGAATTGTTAGCGCACGCGGGTCTGACGTTCGCGTACGAACATGTAAATTCCCGTGCCAATGACAATGGTCGCACCAAGATAGGTCCAGCTGTCGGGGCGCTCGGCAAAAATCAGCATGCCCAGGATCATCGAGAAGATCAGCCGCATATAACGAAACGGCATGATGATCGCGGTTTCAGCGATACGCATGGCCTGCACGATGGCGTAATAGCCCGAGACGCCGCAGATGACGGCCCCCAGCATGTAGGCCCATTCGATGCCCTGAGGCATGACGAAGGGATCATTGATCGGCGCCAGAATGATCCCGGCCGGAACAACCGACGCAAAGCCATAGAAGGCCACGCTGACGGATGGGATCGAGGGATCCATCTGGCGGGTCAGAAGATCGCGCACGGCGATCGTGATCACTGCCCCCAGCGGCAGCAGGGCCGCCAGTTGGAACGTGTCACCGCCGGGGCGGATGATGATCAAGACGCCAATGAAACCAATGCCAATGGCGCTCCAGCGGCGCCAGCCAACCTGTTCACCCAGAAACAAGGCTGCCCCTGCGGTGATGGCCAGCGGCGTGGCCTGAAAGACGGCGGCAACAGTGGATAGCGGCACCAGCGACAGGGCGGTGATGAAGAACATGGCGGCCACGGCCTCGGATGCATTGCGCCATAGCATGATGGGCGAGCGCATGTCGCGATGTACCAACGGGGCCAACGTGCCGCGCTGAATATATGTCATGACGCCGAACGCGATCATCCCGCCCAATCCCAGAAAGATCAGCACTTCGGACACGGGAATGCCGCGCGACATCGATTTGATGAACGTGTCTTCCGCAGCGAAAGCCGCCATCGAAAAGGTAATAAGAATGATGCCGCGAATGTTTTGCATGTTCCGATCCGTTCAGTGCGTCCGGCGACAGAAACCGATTTGCTGAACTGCGGCAAGGGGGGATTCGGTGATGTATCCAATCACGGTGCGTGATGGATGGCAGTGCGCCTTAGTCTTTCTTGCGCACGCCGTATAGTTCCAGCCGGTGCCCCTTCAGCTCGAACCCCAGCTTGGCGGCGATCTTTTCCTGAAGCGCTTCGATTTCCGGGTCGAGGAACTCGATCACCTCTCCGGTAGTCAGGTCGATCAGGTGATCATGGTGATCGCGATCCGCACTTTCATAGCGCGCGCGCCCGTCACCGAACTCGTTCTTGACCAGAATGCCGGCCTCTTCGAACAGCTTCACAGTGCGATAGACCGTCGCCAGCGAAATCCGATGGTCCACAGCGGCGGCACGGGCATGCAGCCCTTCGACATCCGGGTGATCGTGATGGGCATCCTCCAGCACACGTGCAATCACGCGGCGCTGATCGGTCATGCGCAGCCCCATTTCTTCACAACGTTTCAAAATGGATGCGCCTGACATATGCCCCTCGATGTTTTGATGCCCGCCCCTTATGCCGCGAAAACTCGGGCAGGCAAAGGGGGGCGGCAAAATCTAGTGGATGGGGTGACTTTCAGCCCTCTGTTTCATAGAAATGGTAAGGACTGTTATTTGATCCGCAGTCAATGTGGGGAAGAGGCTGCAAACCATGACGGTTGGCCAGAACATCAAGCGCGCAAGATCCGAGGATCAGAAGGCCGAACGGCAGGCTGTAATCCTGTCCGCTGCGCGTGACATGATCGACGAAACGGGCTTTGACGGCGTGACAATGAGCGCGCTGGCCAAACGGGCTGGTCTGGCGAAGGGGACCCTCTATCTGTATGTGCGGTCGAAAGAAGAGCTGTTTCTGCTTCTGTTTCTCGAGGCGATGCGCACGGTCGTGGCACGTTTCAAGCAAGATGTGACGCTTGGGGATAGTGCTGCCCAGATCGCACGCTGCATGACTGATCATGCGCAGACCACGCCGCTTTTCCTGCCAATGTACGCGCGTCTTGTGGCGGTGATCGAATCGAACGTGGCAGATGAACCACTTTTTGCCGCCAAGCGTCAGTTGCTTGCGCTAAGCGCGGAATGGGCCGCGCATTTGGCCCATGTGACGCGCGCGTCCCCAGATATGGTCGAGCCGTTGGCCAAAGCCCTTATGATGAGCCTTCAAGGTGCGGCCCAATTCGACCTGTCATCGCAACGCGATCCGAAAGGGCTGCCAGAGGATATCCGCGAGGCGTTCTCGCGCTATGCTTTTGTGCCCAGTTTTGAGCCCGCAGCGCGGTTGATCCTTGAGGCTGTGATGAGCCAGAATTCAGAGGATCAGCCTTCCTGACATCACAGGCACGGCCGATCCCGCGACAGTGACCTTCCCCGGTTCAGCTTTCAGGTGGATCTGTGACGGACGGCCCATGTCATATCCCTGATGAATGGTCAGGCTTTGGTTTTCGCCGCGATCCGCGCAGAGAAGCACAGCCAAGGGGCGGGCGCTGCCGACCCGGTGGCCGGGTCTTCCGGGATGCCATCCAAGTGCGCGAACATGCGCGCGTGGATCGTGCCGTCAGCGTCTTCGACCCACGCATAGACCGCGAAGTCGTGGTTGCCGGGGAACAACCCGGTCCCTTCGCGCATCACATCAGCTCCGGTTCGCGACCGATCCGTTTCGCCATCGGTGCCACGGTCAGCCCCTGCACGATGATCGAAAAGATCACCACGATATAGGTCGCGGTCAGGATCAGCGGTTTCCACTCGCTGTCGGGCAGCGACAGCGCCAGCGCAACGGAAATCCCGCCTTTCAACCCGCCCCAGGTCATGATGGGAATGACCCCGCGCGAGAAGCTGCGGAAGGGCTTCAGAAGCAGCACAGGCACCGCCACGGCGGTCAGACGTGCGACCAGCGCCAGCGCGATGGCCATGGTGCCCGCAACGACCGCGTCCATGGTGAAGGCGACGGCGAAGACCTCGAACCCGATCATCAGGAAGAGGACGGCATTCAGGATTTCGTCGATCAGCTTCCAGAAGGCGTCGACATAGTTGCGGGTCTCTTCGCTCATCCCGTGTTTGGCGCCCACGTCACCGATCAGAAGGCCCGCACAGACCGCCATGATCGGTGCCGAGAAATGCAAAGCAACCGCCAGTTCATAGCCCCCGAAGGCAAGGCCAAGGGTCAACAGAACCTCAAGCGAGTAGTCATCAATCAGGCGCATGACGCGGAAGGTCAGCCAGCCAAGGGCGACGCCCAGAACCGCGCCCCCGACGGCTTCCTGCAGGAACAGGATAACAGCCCCCATCGCCGCGCTTTCTTCGTGACCACCGCCATGGCCTCCGTGATGCGGGAAAGCCAACCCGACCAACACAAGGAAGACCACATAGCCGACGCCGTCGTTGAACAGGCTTTCCCCCGCGATCTTTGTTTCCAAAGACTTCTGCAGGTTTGCCTCGCGCAACACGCCCAGAACAGCCACAGGGTCAGTGGGGGTGATCAGCGCCCCAAAGACCAGCGCGATCAGCAGCGGCATGCCGGTGATCCAGCTGAAGCCCACGCCGACCACGGCGGTCGACAGCGCCACGCCCATCGTAGCCATCAGAAAGACCAGCCGCCATTGCTGCCGCAGATCCGAGATTTTCACGTGCAGCGCGCCTGCAAACAAGAGCAGCCCCAGCATGCCTTCCAGCAGCGCGTCCGAGAAGTCGATGCTTGTGACCTGCGTGCGCACCTGATCGGCTACGCCCAGTCCGGGCGCCACCAGATCCAGAAGCAGGATTGCCACAGAAGCCGCCAGCGATACTACAAGGATACCGATGGCCGAAGGGAGTTTTAGGAAAAGATAGTTGATGGCGCCAAAAAGGCCGGCCAGAACAATCAAAAGAGATGCAATTTGCAGAAAAGTCATTGTCGGTCCTGTATGATCCGTAAGTCGTGTTTGCGTGCCTCATAGCACGTGCGCGGGTGCTGACAAATATCGGAAATTGCGACGGATTTACTCAGTCTGTGATCCGCAGCTTGGCCCAGACCGGCAGATGATCCGAGGCGATGCGCGCAAGCTTGGACTGGTCGACGCCAGCATCCCGAAGCTCAACCCCGTCCGAGGTCGCGATCCGATCCAGCGCCGCCACGGGACGCGAGGCGTGATAGGACCGACCGGGGCTGTGAATGTTGAAATGCTGCTCAAGCGGTTCAAACCCGCGCCGGGGGGACCATTCGTTGAAATCGCCAAGGATTACGGTAGGCAGCTCTATATGGTCGAAATGCTTGGCCAGCGCGCGCATTTGTTGATGCCGATAGGGGCGCAGCAGGCCCAGATGGGTGCCGATCACCTGCATCTTGCCCTCGATCCCGACAGACACCGCGCCACGTGGTTCCAGCCCCGGCAGCTCTAACGTGCGCGCGTCGTGAAAGGTCAGTCCTTTGCGGACCAGAACCGCGTTTCCGTGGCTGCCAAGGGACAGGCCGTTCGATGCAAAGGGGACGGGGATGAAATCGGTCTCGCCCTCGATCAATTTGAAGGGCAGGGCTGAGGGGCGGGGGCCAAGGCGGCGGTCGGCCTCTTGCAGCACCAGCACATCCGCATTCAGCTCGTTCAGCACGTGCAGAATACGATGCGGATCACGTCTGCGGTCCAGCCCAATGGCCTTGCGCATGTTATATGTGGCGACTTTCAAGTCCATAGCAGTGCTGCCCGCGCGGGCGTATCAAAAGATATGTGTCATCAGATAATAGCGGTTACGCGACTGAAAGCCCATGCGTTCATAAAGCGCACGCGCCCGGTCGTTGTCAGAATCGACCTCGAGGTTCATCGCCTTCACGCCCTGGTCGGACAAGGCACGGGATAACGCGGCCAAGGCTTCCGAGCCCATACCACGCCCACGCACGCGTTCGCGGACATAGATTTCGTCCAGAAAGCAGTCGATGCCTCCGAACTCAATCGACCAACCGAAGCTGACGGCGATGTATCCAACCGGGGCCACACGTGGGCCGATCATCCAGATGGCCCCATGGGGCGAGCCTTCCAAAAGTGGGGTCAGAGCGCCGCGCCGCGTCTCGTCATTCTGTTCAATGCCCGCTTCGGCATGGAACCCGGCCACAAGGGGCAGAAGTCGATCAAGGTCGTCCGTTGTGGCAAGGCGCAGGCTGCTCATAATCGGGCAATCCTTTTGGTCAGAAGGTCAAAAAATCCATCCGCATCAAGGTCGCCGATGAAGGTGGCGTTGGGGGGATGATCGGTCACGCCCCACCAGTCTGCAACGGTCATGCCCATGGTCAGCTCGGACTGGGTTTCGATCTGCACATTGATGTGCCGGCCTGTGAATAGCTCCGGGCGGATCAGATAGGCGATGACGGTTGGATCATGCAAAGGCGCACCTTCCGAGCCGTATTTGTGGATGTCGAACCGTTCGAAGAAATCCGTCATCTCGGCCACCGCATGACCGACGTCTCCGGGCAGGGCGCGAAAAGCGTCATTGCGCGGTTTGGTGACCAGCGCTTTGTGGGTAACGTCCAGTGGCATGACCGCAAGGGGAACGCCGGAAGTAAACACGATATCAGCAGCTTGCGGGTCGACATAGATGTTGAATTCAGCGGTTGGGGTGACATTCCCAACCTCGAAATACGCGCCGCCCATCAGAACGATTTCCTGCACGCGTTCGACGATGTCAGGTGCGCGCTCAAATGCGGTCGCGATATTGGTTAGCGGCCCAAGCGGGCAGAGCGTGACGGTGCCCGAAGGTTCCGCGCGCAGGGTCTCGATAATGAAATCGACCGCGTGCTGGTCCTGAAGCGGCATGGTGGGATCAGGCAGCTCTGGCCCGTCCAGACCTGTTTTGCCGTGCACGTATTCTGCGGTTACCAGTTCGCGGCGAAGCGGACGGTCGCAGCCTGCAAACACGCGCGTCTCGGGCTTTCCGGCCAGCTCGCAGACAATGCGAGCGTTCTTGGCGGTCAGGGCCAAGGGCACGTTTCCGGCGACTGCCGTGATGCCCAGAACCTCGATATCTTCGGGGCTGGCCAAGGCCAGAAGAATGGCGACCGCGTCGTCCTGTCCGGGGTCGGTATCGATGATGATCTTACGTTTCATTCCAAACCCTTACGCGGCAAGCTTCACCCAAATTGGTACGTGGTCCGAGGGCTTCTCGCGTCCGCGCACTTCTTTGTCGATCTGGCAATCTACCAATAGATCTGCGCATTCCGGGGATAGCAGGAAGTGGTCGATGCGGATGCCGTCATTGCGCTGCCATGACCCACGCTGGAAGTCCCAGAAGGAATACTGCTCGAGGGCTTGGTTGCGGGCGCGGAAGGCCTCGGTCAGGCCAAGGTTCAGGATTTTGCGCCATGCCTCGCGGCTTTCAGGGCGATAGAGCGCGTCTTCCACCCAATCCTGCGGGCGCGCGGCGTCTTCGGCTTGCGGGATGATGTTATAGTCGCCCGCCATCAGGAAGGGGATTTCCTCGGCCAACAGCGCTTCGGCACGGGCGCGCAGACGTTCCATCCACGCGAGCTTATAGTCGTATTTCGGACCGGGCACCGGGTTGCCGTTTGGCAGGTACAGCCCGCAGATCCGTACGGCGTGATCGCCGACCACGGTTGCCTCGATGTAACGAGCCTGCTCGTCTTCGTCGTCACCGGGCAATCCGCGCGTCACATCCTCAAGCGGAAGTTTGGACAGAAGCGCCACGCCGTTGAAGCTTTTCTGCCCGTGCGTTTCGACATTATACCCTTTGTCTTCAAAAGCTTCGCGGGGGAAGTTCTCGTCAATTGATTTGATTTCCTGCAAGATCGCCACATCCGGCTGCGCCTCGTCCAGCCAGTCCATCAAAGCGGGCAAACGGGCCTTGATGCCATTGATATTGAAGCTGGCGATTTTCATGAGGCTCTCCTGATGTTGGGGTCACTGTGGGGGCAAACGCGGGTGGGCGCAAGCAGCGCGGGTCAGGCTTCGGCGATATGCCGCCCGGCGGCATGGGCGCTGGCCCAGGCCCATTGGAAATTGAAGCCACCCAGCCAGCCAGTCACGTCGACGCATTCGCCGATGAAATAGAGGCCGGGGATGGTTTTCGACATCATGGACTTGCTGTCCAGCGCATCAGTGGACACGCCGCCCAACGTAACTTCGGCCGTGCGATAGCCCTCGGTGCCCGAGGGGGTAAGTTGCCAATCGGACAACTGCCCTAGCAGCGCGTCCAGCGCGGTGTCGGATTGATCAGCCAACCGCTGGGTCAGGTCGAAACGGTCCGCCCATTCTGTGGCGAGGTGATCGACCAGCTTGCCGGGTAGGTGGCGCGAGAGTTCCGTCGACAACTGCCGCCGTCCTTCGGTCTGGCGCTGCGTGCGGAGCACCTCGCGCAGGTTTAGCCCTTGGGTCAGGTCGATATGCACGGGCTCTCCCGGCTGCCAATAGGAAGAGATTTGCAGGATCGCCGGGCCAGAGAGGCCGCGGTGGGTGAACAGAAGCGCTTCTTCAAAGCTGGCACGGTCGTTCCAGACACGCACGGGCAAAGACACGCCGGATAGCGCGGCGAACCGCCCGTCGGGGAAGGTGAAGGGCACAAGCCCGGCGCTGGTGTCGATGATCTGATGCCCGAATTGCCGCGCGATGTCATAGGCAAAGCCCGTCGCGCCCATCTTGGGGATCGACTTGCCGCCCGTTGCGATGATCAGGTTTTGACAGGTGAGCTGGCCCTGCGAGGTCTCAAGCTGGAAGCCGCCTTCGGCCTTCGCGACTGCACTGACCGAGGTGTTCAGGGCCAGCTCCGCCCCGGCCTTGGCCAAGCGGTCCGTCAGCATCTGAACAATCTGCGTGGACTTCCCGTCGCAAAAGAGCTGGCCCAACGTTTTCTCGTGCCACGCGATGCCTGCTTGATCGACCAGCTCGACAAAGTCCCATTGACTGAAACGGGCAAGGGCGGATTTGTGGAAATGCGGGTTTTGCCCCACGAAATTCTTCGGCTCGGCATACATGTTGGTGAAATTGCAGCGCCCGCCGCCGGAAATCCGGATCTTCTCGCCGGGTTTCTTGGCGTGGTCGATGACCAGCGTGGGCCCCGCCTTGGCCGCAAAGGGGGCGGCAAACAACCCCGCCGCGCCTGCACCAATGATGATCGTATGCCATTCCGTTTTCATGCGCGCGTCGTAACCTGTTCGCGGGATGGGGGGAAGAAAAATGCGCGAGGAGGTGATTTTCTGCGGGTGCGCTCAGGAATTGTTAACCGAGACCCGTCAAGTTTGAGGCAAATCTGACGTTTCACTGGAAGGATCACTGTCATGGACCATCTGACCCGCGCCCAATGCCTGCACAGTCTGGACCTTCTGGTTGGGCAGGAAGAGGGTTTTTCCCGCGCGTTTTTCCCGCTGCTGTTTCAGCGTGCGCCCGAACTGAGAGTGCTGTTCCCAGCGGGTATCGACGACCACGCCGAACAGGTGCGGGTGCTCTATCGTCTGATGATGTGTTTTGCCGGGAATGAAGTGACGCTGACCGCCGGGCTGCGTCTGATCGGATTTCGTATGGCGATGCGGGGCATGGGCGCGGACCATGCCGAGTTGCTGGCCAATACGCTGATCGGGACGCTGAAACGCCAGTTGGGCAACTCGTGGCAGGCGGATTTCGCCTATGCTTGGCGGATTGCCAAGGAAGAGGCGCTGGACGCGATGGCGCTTGGCGCAGAGTTGATGGCCGCGTGACGCTTAGATCGAGAACGAGGTGCCGCAGCCGCAAGAGGCCGTGGCGTTCGGGTTGTCGATCACGAAGCGCGCGCCGATCAGTTCTTCGGTGAAATCGATGACAGCATCTGCAAGAAACGGCAGTGACACTTCGTCCACCACCACCTGTTCGCCGCCACCCGACAGGACCAGATCGCCCTCGGCCGGGTCATCCAGCGAGATCTCGTATTGAAACCCCGAACAGCCGCCGCCTTCGACAGCGACGCGCAACGCTTTGCCCTGCGCGCTTGCGCCGATCTCGGACAGGCGGGCGAAAGCTCGGTCAGTGACTTTGGGGGGCAGGGTCAGGTCCATCGGGAAATCCGTTTCATGTTCACGCAAAACGCAATATAGGTTGGCCTGACGGGCGCGACAAGACGCCCCGGACAGGCGCACGTGGACGGGACATCCGCGAGGGGCCGGAAATGACAGGCGGAAAGGGGCAGCCATGCTTGCCAGCTTTGCAACCCATCCCGGCGCCAGCCGGGGGCGACTTCACGCGGAAGGGGAAAGCGAATTTCGCGAGCCCTATCAACGGGATCGCGACCGGATTATCCATTCCTCGGGCTTTCGCAGGCTGAAACACAAGACGCAGGTGTTTGTGGAGCACGAAGGCGACTATTTCCGCACCCGCCTGACCCATTCCATCGAAGTCGCGCAGGTGGCGCGGACCATCGCGGGGGCGCTGGGGCTGAATAGCCATCTGACCGAGGCCGTTGCGCTTGCCCATGACCTTGGCCACACGCCCTTTGGCCACACGGGCGAGGACAAGTTGGACGAGTTGATGACCCCCTTTGGCGGGTTCGACCACAACGCGCAGGCGCTGAAAATCGTGACCTCGCTTGAGCGGCACTATGCCAAGTGGGACGGGCTGAACCTGACATGGGAAACGCTCGAGGGGATTGCAAAGCATAACGGCCCGGTGACAGGGGAACTGCCCTATGCGCTGGCCGAGTATAACGCGATCCATGATTTGGAACTGTCCACCCATGCGGGGGCAGAAGCACAGGTGGCCGCGTTGGCTGATGACATCGCCTATAACAATCACGACCTGCATGACGGGTTGCGCGCGGGGCTCTTCACGATGGAAGAGATCGCAGAGCTGCCCATTGTGGGCGCCGCGATTGCCGAGGTGGATGGTCTCTATCCCGGATTGGAGGCGGGCCGTCGCCGGCACGAGGCGCTGCGCCGCGTGTTTGGTGTGATGGTCGAGGATGTGTTGGACACCTCGCAGGCGTTGTTGCAAGCGGCCGAGCCGCAATCGGTCGAGGACATTCGCGCGCTGGATCACGCGGTCATTCGCTTTTCGTCCGCGTTGTGGAGCGACCTGAAAGTGATCCGCAAGTTTTTGTTCACCCGCATGTACCGCGCGCCGTCCGTTGTCGAGATGCGCACCCGCGTCACCGTCGTGGTGGGGGACCTGTTCGGGCATTTCATGGCGCATCCGATGGAGTTACCTGAGGAATGGTGCCGCGAGATTGAGGCAGCCGAAGGCGAGACCGCATTGGCGCGGTTGGTGTCGGATTACATCGCCGGGATGACCGATCGCTTCGCGTTGCAGGAACATGCGCGTTTGGGGCTGGGCGGGTAAGGGCTTTGCCCCTCTTGGCCGTTGGCCAATTCACCCCAGGATATTTACGACAAGAAAATGCGCAGGAGCCGGGTTCTGGTTCTGCTTCGCTTGACCTTTGGGGCGGGGCTGATAGGAGTGCGGCTGAGAGAAAAGGACCAAACCGATGAACCTGTTTGCCGATATTCGCGCGCTTGTGATTGATGCCCTGACCCAGATGGTCAGCGAAGGCGCTTTGCCCGAGGGGCTGAGCTTTGACAATGTGGCGGTCGAACCCCCGCGCGATGCGGCGCATGGGGATATGGCGACCAATGCGGCGATGGTTCTGGCAAAGCCCGCCAAGATGAAGCCGCGTGACATCGCAGATGTACTGGCTGCCAAGCTGGCCGAAGATGCACGCATCGACGTGGCCGAAGTGGCTGGTCCGGGGTTCTTGAACCTGCGTCTGCCGACCTCGGTCTGGGCCGGTCTGGTCACAGGCGTTTTGGCAGATGCGAATTACGGCCGCTCGGCCATGGGTGCTGAGCAGAAGGTGAACGTGGAGTATGTCTCGGCCAACCCGACGGGGCCGCTTCATGTGGGTCACACACGCGGTGCGGTGTTTGGCGACGCGCTGGCAAGCCTGTTGGACTTCGCCGGCTACGACGTGACGCGCGAATACTACATCAACGATGGTGGCGCGCAGGTCGATGTGCTGGCCCGTTCTGTGTACCTGCGGTATCTGGAAGCGCATGGCCAAGAGGTTGCGTTCGAGGATGGCACATATCCCGGCGACTATCTGGTGCCGGTGGGCGAGGCCCTGAAGGCCAAGGTGGGCGATGCCTATGTGGGCAAGCCCGAAGCTGACTGGCTGGTTGAAATCCGGGAATTTGCCACTGAAGCCATGCTGGACCTGATCCGCGAAGATCTGGCGCAGCTGGGCGTGAAGATGGACGTCTTCTTCTCGGAGAAATCTTTGTACGGCACAGGCCGGATCGAAGGCGCGCTGGAGACGCTGCAGAATAAGGGCCTGATCTATGAAGGCGTGCTGGAGCCGCCCAAGGGCAAGAAGCCCGAGGATTGGGAGCCGCGCGAGCAGACCCTGTTCAAGTCGACCGAGCATGGCGACGATGTCGACCGCCCGGTGAAGAAATCGGATGGCAGCTGGACCTATTTCGCGCCGGACATCGCCTATCATTTCGACAAGGTTGAACGTGGCTATGACGCGCTGATCGACGTCTTCGGCGCCGACCATGGTGGCTATGTGAAGCGGATGAAAGCGGCGGTCTCGGCGCTGTCTGACGGCAAGGTGCCGCTGGACATCAAGCTGACCCAGCTGGTGAAGCTGTGGAAAAACGGCGAGCCCTTCAAGATGTCGAAACGCGCGGGCAATTTTGTCACCCTGCGTGACGTGGTCGAGCAGGTGGGCTCGGATGTGACCCGTTTCGTGATGCTGACGCGCAAGAACGACGCGCCGCTGGACTTCGATTTCGACAAGGTTCTGGAGCAGTCCAAGGACAACCCGGTCTTCTATGTGCAATACGCCCATGCGCGTGTGCGTTCGGTTCTGCGTAAGGCGGAAGAGCAGGGCGTGACCCTGTCTGATACGCCAAACCTTGAGGACGAGGCCGAGCTGGCCGTGGCCAAGAAACTGGCCGAATGGCCGCGTCTGGTCGAGATCGCCGCTCGCACCCATGAGCCGCACCGGATCGCGTTCTATCTGTATGAATTGGCCTCGGAATTCCACGCGCTGTGGAACCGTGGCAATGACAAGCCGGAACTGCGCTTCCTGCAAGATGGTAATAATGACTCATCGGCGGCAAAAATTGCCCTACCGCGTGCAGTCGCCGTTGTCATTTCTTCGGGATTGGGTATTTTGGGCGTAACTCCGGCCGAGGAAATGCGCTGACAAAATGCGCCCCGGTCGAGTGCGAGTAGAGCAGTTTGACCGGTGCAGGGTGTGGAAAGAGCCATAAAGGCCAAGCCCCTGGTGATACCGGGTGTGAGGCAAGATGGCAGAAGCAAATTGGGGGCATAGCGCCCCGAATCCGGCGTATCAAAATCATCCCGACTATGGGTATCGTCCTGAACCTGTGATGCGATCTGCATCGGCAGCCGGGTCGGCCTATGTGCATCCGGCACATGGAGGCCCAGAGATGCAGCCGGCACCGATGCAGGCTGATTATGCTGGCTATCAAGACGCGCCTTATGCGGATCAGGGATACTATGCCCAACCTGCCGAGCCGACCGCACCACGTGGTGGCGGGGCTGGCGGGCTTCTGAACTATGCGGGTGCCGCCGTCTCGCTGGCGCTGATCGTCGGTCTTGGCGTGTGGGGCTATAAACTGGCCGTGCGCGATGTGACGGGTATTCCGGTCGTGCGTGCGCTTGAAGGTCCGATGCGGGTGCAACCTGAAAACCCCGGCGGCCAATCGGCTGACCATCAGGGTCTGGCCGTAAACGCGGTACAGGCGGAAGGCGAGGCTTCGGCCCCGGCCGATCGTCTTGTTCTGGCCCCCCAGCCCGCGTCGCTGACCGATGAAGACGCATCTGTGGCCGAGGTTGCCCGCGCTGACACGGACCTGACACTTCCCGCCGCCGCCATTCAGGCCTACGTGACGGATACTGCTGCGAACGTCGATCCGGTCGCCGCCGCACTGGCCATCGCCGAACAGATTGCTGCCGACAGCCCCTTGCTGGGCGTTGAGCCAGACATCGAACCGACCGAGGTCATTGCCTCGCTTGCTCCGACGGCAGTTCCGATGCCCTTGGTGGCTGCGGTGGAAGAACTGGCGACCCCAAGCGTCAAGATCATCCCGGCCTCTGTCCCCGGTGTCAGCAAATCCTTGCGCCCCGTCGTGCGGCCTGCCGATCTGAACACCAAGGTTTCGGCCCCAACGCCGTCGGCCCCTGCAGCTGTGAAAGAGGTCGAGCCCACGACCCTTGCCCCCGGAACGCGTCTGGTACAGTTGGGTGCCTTTGATAGTGCCGAGGTAGCCCGTGAACAGTGGGATGTTCTGTCGGCCCGGTTCGAGGACTATATGGGCGACAAAACCCGCGTGATCGAGAAAGCCCAGACCGGCGGCAAGACCTTCTATCGCCTGCGTGCGATGGGCTTTGCGGATCTGGCGGACTCGCGTCGGTTCTGCTCGGTGCTGATGGCTGACAAAGCCGCCTGCATCCCGGTTGTGACCCGGTAAACCATGTCCCGCGTTGGTGCATATATCCTGGGCTGCGAAGGCACCACGCTGTCGCAGGCCGAACGGGATTTCTTTGAACGGGCACAGCCGTGGGGCTTTATCCTGTTTGCGCGCAACGTGGATACGCCCGCGCAACTGCGCGCGCTGACCAGCGAGTTGCGCGGCGCTGTTGGGCGGGACGCGCCCATTTTCATCGATCAGGAAGGCGGCCGCGTTGCCCGCATGGGCGCGCCTTACTGGCGTGAATGGCTACCCGCCTTGGATCAGGTCAAGCTGAATCCAAAAGCCTCGGTCCGCAGCCTCTATATCCGCTATCGTTTGATCGCGGATGAGCTGCTGTCGGTGGGCATTGACGGCAATTGTGCACCTCTGGCCGACATCGCCTCGGCCGAGACCCACCCGATCCTGCACAACCGCTGCTACGGCGAGGATGTGGTCAAAGTGGCAGAACGTGCCGCCAGCGTGGCGCAGGCCTTGTTGGATGGCGGCGTGTTGCCGGTGGTCAAGCACATCCCGGGCCACGGGCGATCCACGCTCGACACCCATTTGGAGCTGCCACGGGTCAAAACCAAGGCGAAAGAGCTTGGCTGGACCGATTTCATGGCGTTCGAGCCGCTGGCCGGGCTGCCCTTGGGCATGTCCGCCCATATCATCTTTGAAGATATCGACCCTGACCACCCCGCCACCCAAAGCCCGGATATGATTGCGCTGATCCGCAACAAAATCGGGTTTGGCGGGCTTCTGATGACCGACGACATCTCGATGAAGGCATTGTCAGGCGCTCTGTCGGTGCGATCCCGCGCCGCGTTGCGAGCGGGCTGTGACATCGTCTTGCACTGCAACGGCGTGCTTGAGCAGATGGAAGAGGTGGCCGACGCATGCGGAGATCTGGCCGGAGAGGCGCTTTCACGTGCCCAGACCGCGCTTTCATGGCGTAAACCGCCCGTTCCCATTGACATTGAAGCCTTGGACGCTGAATTTCAAAGCCTGATGACTGGTGAAACAGCACCACAGGCAGGTAATGAGCGAGACTGAAGAGTTTCAAGAAGATGCAATGTCAGTGTCCGAGCGGTTGGCCGCCGAGGCGCTGATTGTTGACGTTGAGGGGTTTGAGGGCCCGCTCGACCTGCTTCTGACGCTGTCGCGCACGCAAAAGGTGGATCTGCGTAAGATCTCGGTTCTGGAATTGTCCGTGCAATATCTGGCCTTCGTAGAACGCGCGCGGCATTTGCGGATCGAATTGGCCGCCGATTATCTGGTGATGGCGGCGTGGCTGGCCTTCCTGAAATCGCGCCTGTTGCTACCGCCTGATCCCACCGAAGAAGGCCCGTCCGGCGAAGAACTCGCCGCCCACCTTGCCTTCCAGCTGGAACGCCTTCAAGGGATGCGTGACGCTGCCGCCAAGCTAATGGCGCGAGACCAATTGGGGCGTGATTTCTTTGCGCGTGGCGTTCCCGAAGACGTGACCCGCGTGCGCCGCGTAACCTATACCGCGACGCTTTTGGACCTGATGCAAGGCTATGCCCGTATCCGCACCAAGGATGAGTTCCGCCCCTTCGTCATGGACCGCGACGCGGTGATGACAATGGAGCAGGCACTGGACCGGATGCGCGGGTTGATCAACTATGCGGGCGACTGGACCGAGCTGACCTCGTACCTACCCGAAGGGTGGGAGGTCGACCCCGCCAAGCGCCGCTCGGCCATGGCCGCAAACTTCGCTGCCACGTTGGAAATGGCGAAACGCGGCGAGCTTGAACTTAGACAGGGCGACACGTTCTCGCCCATTCAAATCCGCAGGAAATCGAATGACGGATGATGTGATCAGGGACACGCCCAGTGAGGGGCTGAACGCGCGCGAGGAAAGCCTGTTCGAGGCCCCACCGATGGGTGAACAGGAACGTATGGTCGAGGCCATCCTCTTTGCGTCCACCGAAGCTGTCAGTGTGAAAGAACTGGAAGACAGAATGCCCCATGGCTGTGACGCGGCCGAGGCATTGGTGCATCTGCGCAAACGCTATGAAGGCCGTGGCGTGACTGTCGTGAAAGTGGGGGATGCCTGGGCGATCCGCACCGCACCCGACCTTGGCTATCTGATGCAGAAGGAAACGGTCGAGCAGCGCAAGCTTTCCCGCGCCGCGATCGAAACCTTGGCAATTATCGCCTACCATCAACCGGTTACGCGTGCCGAGATCGAAGAAATCCGCGGAGTGTCCGTCAGTCGCGGCACCATCGACCAACTGATCGAGATGGAGTGGATCCGCTTCGGTCGCCGCCGCATGACGCCCGGCCGTCCGGTCACCTTCGTGGTCACGCCGGGCTTCCTGGATCACTTCGGTCTGGAAAGCGCACGCGACCTACCGGGTCTGAAGGAACTGCGCTCGGCCGGCCTTCTGGAAAGCCGTCCACCCCCCGGCGCGATGCCCGGCCCCAACAGCGATGATGAGGACGAAAGCCCCGAAGGCCAGTCCGAACTATTCGAGGATTAACGCTATGAATGCCAATCAGCTGATTAATATGGTCATCCGCAGGGTAACGCGTCGCCTGATCAACAAAGGGGTGAATACCGGGATCGATATGGCTGCACGCCGTGGAAAACCAAACGCCGAGATGACCACCGAGGAGCGCGATCAGGCTAAACGGGCCAAGGACGTGACCAATCGCGCCCGACAAGCAGGACGTATCACGCGCCGACTTTTCCGATAGATCCGTTGGGTGCGTTGACCGGCTTTGCTGAATTCTTTTCCGAGCATTTCGCAAATTGAAGTAGCGTCGTCTGATGATCTACGGATTGCGATTTTCGTATGGATCTCAGACAACTTTGCAGGCCGGTAATCATCCAATGCTTGCCGCCTTGAAGACACGAGGGCAGTAAATTGATTTGCCGCAAACGGAAATTAATCTTTATTCACATTCCCAAGGCGGGGGGGACCTCGGTCGAGGATTATTTCTGGCCCAAACCCCGATCCGAAAGCGACCTTTGGGCTGGATATGTTCAACCTGGTGTCAACAAGCACCAGACCGGGGGGCTACAGCATTTGACGGCCCAATTGGTGCGGAAAGAAGTTGGGCGCTGGACTTTCCGTCGCTGCTATCGGTTCGCGATTGTGCGAGATCCGGTGGATCGCATGATCTCGCAATTTAACTATTTGAACCGACGACCTGATTTGCTTGAACTTCTTGAACTTGGGCAAGATCGAGATTTTCAGCGCTATCTCGATGCCACGCGACAGGTTCAGCATGTCCAGTGGATGCCTCAGCGTGATTTTCTCGTTGATGATAGAGGTGCGTTGCTGGTCAACATGATACGCCTTGAAGCGATTAATCAGGATATCCAGCAGGTTGCGGCTGCGCTACGGATCGAGCCGATTACCTTGCCGCATTCTAACAAGTCCATCGAGGGAGTTGTGCCGGATGATTGGACCACAATCCGGCGCTCGGAACTGTCAAAGGGCGAATTGCAGACGATCTGCAATCTCTATCAACAGGATTTCGATCTTCTTGGATACCCAATGCCTTGATGGGCAGGCTCACCGGAAGTGTTTGGACAGCTTCAACCCTTGGCCCTGATAGTTCGACTTGATGTCGACGCCATAGAGGGCCTCGGGGATTTCGCTCATCTTTTCATAGACCAAGCGGCCCACGACCTGCCCGTGTTCCAGCACGAACGGGGCTTCGTGGCAGCGCACTTCCAACACCCCGCGCGAGCCTGATCCGCCTGCGGCATCATAGCCGAAGCCGGGGTCGAAGAAGCCTGCGTAATGCACCCGGAACTCGCCGACCATCGCCAGATAGGGGGCCATTTCGGCGGCGCAATCGGGTGGGATGGCGATCGCCTCGCGGCTGACGAGGATATAAAACGCGCCGGGGTCCAGGATGATGCGGCCTTCGGTGGTGCGGACCTCTTCCCAGTACTCGGCCGGGTCGTAATGGGCCAGTTTCGACAGGTCCACGACGCCAGTGTGGCGCTTGGCGCGATAGCCGACCAGATCGCCGTCAGCAGGCTTCAGATCGACCGAGAAGCCCAACCCCTCCGAGATGACAGGATCTCCTGATACGATCGGACTGCGGGTATGTACTTCGCGCAGTTCGTCGTCAGACAGAATCGTTTTTCCCTGGCGGAAGATGATCTGGTTCAGAAGTTGACCGGGCTGGACGACGACAGAAAAGCTTTGCGGGCAGAGCTCGGCATAAAGCGGGCCGTTGTATCCTTCAGGCACGCGATCAAACTCGATCCCTTGATCGGTGATCACGCGGGTCATCAGGTCAACCCGGCCAATCGAGCTTTTGGCGCTGGCGGCGGCGGTCATGCCTTCAGGCAGGTTTAACTGCTCCATCAGGGGAATCACATAGACGCAGCCCTTTTCCAGCACTGCGCCGCCGGTCAGAGACAGTTCGTGCATGGTCAGTTCGGACAGGCGGTCGGCCACGGTGGCGTCTTTGCCGGGCAGGAAGGACGCACGCACGCGATAGGCTTTTTCGCCCAGACGCAAATCTAGCGAGGCCGGTTGGATCTGTTCGTTCAGAATGGGCGAGGACGCGGAAATACCGCCTTCCGTGATCATCTGCCGGATCTGATGATCGGCCAGCACACCGGATTTCATGGCGTTCCTCCTTCGTCGCAGGCCGTCGGGATGCCACCCGTGTCGCCTGTTAGATACAAAAACACCCGCCCGAAACCCGGGCGGGCGTTTTTTGAATTGGTCGGGCTAGCAGGACTCGAACCTGCGACCTTCCGTCCCCCAGACGGACGCGCTACCAGGCTGCGCCATAGCCCGACTGAGGCCCTTACATAGTGATTTTCACGGGCAGGGCAAGCGGGAAAAGCGCGGAAAATGCGCATTCTTTCCAATGAAGTTGCCCAAGCCTTTTGCGGGGTCATTCTGCCCGCCCATTGTCAGACGGGGCAGGGGCCATACGGGCTGCCAGATCGGACAGGCGCGCGGTCAGGCTTCGCAGGGTGTCTTCCGGCAACGACGTGCCTGCGGCGCGTAGTGCACGAAGGCGTGCGCTGGTCAGAGCGTCTGGCGCGGTGGTGAAGGCCTCATCCGAAACGTCTGCTGCAACATGCGAGATGTCGATGGGGGCAGGGGCTTCGGGGGCGGGATCAGGTTCTGCCACCGGGTCTTGTTCTACAGGTTGTGCGACCTCTGCCACGGCCGTGTCGTCGTCAGTGAACGTCACCTCGTCCTCGACAGAGGTCAGGGTGTCCTCGTCAGGATGCGACGCGGCAATGTCGGCGTCCAGCTCGGTCGGCTCGACATGGTGTTCGGGCGCAGAAGGTTCCGGATCGGGTGACGTTTCTTCAATCTTTTCAGCGACCTGCAGGAATTCGGCGGCGAACAGATCCGGTTCCGATGGGCCGTCTTCGGCTGTTTCTTCAGGCACTGCTTCGATCTCAGGCGCGTCATCCGAAGCGTCGGTCAAAGTCGGCGGCGTTTCGTCAACTGGTGCTGCGTCATCCGACGCAGCCATCGGGGCGTCGTCGGCGGGCTCCTGATGATCGATCTGTGGTTCGACCTGAGCGGTGTCCTCTGCGCCCTTGGACGGCGGCGTCAGCGGAACGACATTCGATCCGTCCGTGGCCCGCATCTCGTTGCTGTCCAACGGTGGCGACATGGCCGCCACGTGCTTCACACCTTTTTCGCGCAGAAGTTTCTGGACGCCGCGAATGGTCATGCCGTCTTCGTGCAGCAACTTCCGAATGCCCCCCAGAAGCTCCATATCCGCAGGGCGATAGTACCGCCGCCCTCCGGCGCGTTTGACGGGCTTCACATGGGTAAAACGGCTTTCCCAGAAGCGCAGAACATGCGTGGGCACACCCAACCAATCGGCCACTTCGCTGATTGTGCGAAACGCGTCCGGAGACTTCTTGTCCATGGGTGTGCCTGCCTTCTACTCTGTGCCGCTTGGGTGCCGTCAGAGGCCCCGATCAGCGCTTGTTGCCATCCGCAACGCGATCTTTCATCAGATGCGAGGGGCGGAAGGTCAAGACGCGCCGCGGCAGGATCGGCACTTCTTCCCCGGTCTTGGGATTACGGCCAACGCGCGCCGCTTTATCGCGGACGGAAAACGTGCCGAATGACGAGATTTTGACGCTTTGACCAGACACCAGCGCGTCTGAGATGTGGTTCAAGACGTTTTCGACCAGTTGCGCGCTTTCGTTGCGCGACAGGCCGACCTCACGAAACACGGACTCGCTTAAGTCCATGCGGGTCAAAGTCTTTTCACTCATATTGTCCCCCTGAATGGCTTTTTCTGCCCTTTTTATGGGTGCATGGGCACCGGGCATGATCAGTTATTGAAGTGGAGCATGGAATTTTTGAAATTCCGAGTCAATATCAATGGCTTGCGAAAGCAGAAGCTTGCCTGCGCAATTTAGGGAAAAATGACATACTGGGGCGCGTTTTTACCAGCGCAGAACCACAGCACCCCAGGCAAGTCCGCCTCCGATGGCTTCTGCAACCAGAAGATCTCCGTCTTTGATTTTGCCCTCGCTACGCGCCACAGACATGGCCAGCGGGATCGACGCGGCCGATGTGTTGCCATGATCTTGAACGGTAACCACAACGCGATCCATCGAGACGCCTAGCTTCTTGGCGGTGCCCTGAATGATGCGGATGTTGGCCTGATGGGGCACAATCCAGTTCACGTCATCGTCGGTCAGGCCCACTTTGGACAGGGCGGTTTCGGCGGTTTGCGCCAGTTTGCCGACCGCCTGACGAAACAGCGGGTTGCCCTGCATGCGCAGGTGGCCAGAGGTCTGCGTGGTCGACACACCGCCATCCACATACAGCATCTCGCGCAGGCGTCCGTCCGAGTTCAGGTCCGCTGACAGAATGCCGCGATCGGTGTTTTCTCCGGCACCTTCTTCGGCTTCCAGCACCAGCGCACCGGCGCCGTCGCCGAACAGCACGCAGGTGGCGCGGTCTTTCATGTCCAGAATGCGCGAGAACGTCTCGGCCCCGATAACCAACACGCGTTTGGCCTGACCCGATAAGATCAGTGCGTTTGCGTTGGTCAGGGCGAAAACAAAGCCCGCGCAGACAGCCTGAACGTCAAAGCCAAAGCCGCGCGTCATGCCCAATTCGTTCTGCACCATCGTCGCGACAGATGGGAATGTCAGGTCCGGGGTCGAGGTGGCCAGAACGATGGCGTCGATGTCATCAGGCTCCAGTCCCGCATCAGCAAGGGCTGCACGCGCCGCGTTTGCCCCCATTTTCGAGGTGGTTTCGTCTTCTGCAGCGAAATGACGGCGCTCGATCCCTGACCGGGTGCGAATCCATTCGTCCGATGTGTCTACAATGTCTTCGAAATACGAGTTCGGAACCACGCGTTCGGGCAGATAGTGCCCGACGCCCTTGACCACGGCGCGAAGTGTCATTCTGGCTGCTCACCTTCCGTTTTTTGATTTTTTTGATCTTGGCTTGGCGTGCCGGCGGATGCAACCCGCGCAGCAAGCTTCTGATTGAAGCCGCTTTCCGCCAGGCGGAAGGCCAGTTTGATGGCGGCCGACATGCCTGTCGCATCTGCCGATCCATGGCTTTTTACCACAGTGCCGTTCAGGCCAAGGAACACGCCGCCATTATTGCGACGCGGATCCACACGTTTGCTGAGACGCCGCAGAGCGGTCAGCGACAAAAGCGCCGACAGCTTGGACAGCAAGGTCGCATTGAACGCATCGCGCAACAGGCCGGATACAAGGCTGGCCGTGCCCTCGGCGGTTTTCAGGGCGACGTTGCCGGTGAAGCCGTCAGTGACAATCACGTCCACGCGGTCCGAAGGGATATCGCCGCCTTCTATGAAACCGACATAGTCGATATTGGCGCGTTCTGCGGCCTCTGCGATCAGTTCATTGGCGCTTTTAAGCTCGGGGCGGCCTTTGTGTTCCTCGGTGCCGACATTCAGAAGGCCGACCCGGGGGCGTTCCAATCCCAATCCGTTACGGGCGTAGGATGCGCCCATCATTGCGTATTGCAGAAGGTCGGTGTCATCGGCGCGAATGTCCGCGCCCACATCCAGCATCACGTTGAAGCCTTCAGGGTTGCGCGAGGGCCAGAGGCAGGCAATGGCCGGACGGTTCACGCCAGGCAGTTTGCGTAGGCGCACCATCGACAGAAGCATCAGGGCGCCGGTGTTGCCACAGCTGACGGCCACATCGGCCTCGCCGTTGCGCACCGCGTCAATGGTCGACCACATCGAGGTGTTCTGGCCGTTGCGCATGACAAAGCTGGGCTTGGCATCCATCGTCACGACCTCGTCAGCGTGACGAATGTCACAGACCTCGGCCAGACCTTTGGTCCGCGCGACCAGTTTTTCCAGTTCGGGTTTGTTGCCATGCAGAATGAACCCGATATTCGGGTTCTTGTCTGCAGACAGCGCAAGACCGGCAACAACGGCTGCCGGTCCAAGATCTCCGCCCATGGCGTCGACCGATACGATTGTGCGTTTGGGGGTGTTCATTGTCATTCTTTATCCCATGCTCGGGGATTTTCTGACATGCCCACCCGCGCGGGGCAAGTGCCTTACGCTGCGTCCTCGTCGTCCAGGTCGATTTCGTCGGCCATGGCAACAACTTCGCGATCGTCATAGTGACCGCAGGACGGGCATACGTGGTGAGGGCGCTTCAGCTCGCCGCAGTTCGAACATTCGTTCGGGTTCGCAGCAACCAGAGCGTCATGTGCGCGGCGGTTGTTGCGGCGCGACTTGGATACTTTGTTCTGTTGGACGGCCATGGTCTCAACCTTCGATTTTGGGGGCACATGGCCCGTTGAATTCATTAGGCTTCAGGGAAGCCTGCTTATCCTCGTGTCTGAGTCTGGCGCCTCATACGCTGTTTGCGGGGCGCTGTCCAACCCATCTTGTGGAAGAAGCCGGGAAAATACTGGGATTCTTCTTTCATGCAAGTGCCGATTGGGTTGATTTCGCCGAATTATTCAGTTTTTCAGGCGCGTTTCAGTGTGATCGGCCCCAAATGGCTTATTCGGCGTCGTCTTCTGACTCGGTTTTCCCCGCCAGTTGGTCGCGCAGGGCAGACAGGCCCGCAAAAGGCCGCGCATCTTCGTCGCGCATCGGGGCAACACCGGGGGCGGCAAAGTTGGTTTGATCCAGTTCGGCCCCGTCGGCACGCGGAAACAGCGGCAATGCCAGCGCGAGGGATTCGGTCATCACTTCGCCCAGATCAATCTCGGACCCGAGTTGCTCTAGCGTTTCATCATCCGGCATTTCGACCTCGTCCCCGGCCTCAAGCTCGGGCAGATCGCGCACCCAACGGCGGCTGACGGGTTCTTCAATCCGCGTAGTGACGGGATTCAGCGTCACAACACAGTCCTGCACCACGGTTGCACCCAGTTGGGCCTTCAGCTGCCAGTCTCTCTTGCCGCGCGCAATTAGTGTGCCCTTGAACCGTACCTTTCGCAGGGCTGGCAGCCCCAGATCCGCAGCGATGGCTTTGCACTCTGCCGCCGTCGGTATCAGCTCGAACGAGGTCTCGGCGCTGGTCGACAGATCAGCCACGCGCAGGACGTGCTGATACACGGGCGCGTCTTGGCCAGTCTTGGGCATATCGGTGCTCATGGCGATGTCTCCTAACGTTGGTGCGATCGGCATATGGTGGGATTCCCCACCACCGGGATACAAGATCGGTTTCGTTTCTTGAACCAAAGCCGTTCCTGAGATAAGCCGATACCCAGAAGCATGGGAAGAACGCAAGGGGAGCATATGTCTTATCTTTCCGATAGGGTGAAACGCGTGGGCCAAGCTGTCGCCGCAATCACGCTTGCCATCGCCTTGACGGCCTGTTCTGCGACTTATCGCAATCACGGCTATATGCCGGTGAAAGAAGATGTGGATCTTTTGGTGGTTGGCAAAGATACCCGTGAAACTGTGACCGAGGCGATTGGTAAGCCAGGAACGCAGGGCCTTTTGTCCGATAGCGGCTATTACTTTGTGCGCTCGCGGTTTGAGCACTATCTTTATAACGCTCCGAAAGAGATCGACCGCGAAGTTCTGGCGATCAGCTTCGACGGCAAAGGACGCGTCGAGAATATCGAGCGGTTCGGCTTGGAAGACGGACGCGTCGTCGTGCTTGAGCGCCGCGTGACCGCAAGCAACATCAAAGGCGTTAGCTTCCTGCGTCAGCTCTTTGGATCGTTCGGCCGAATCAATGTGGCGGAACAGTTTGGCGGCTAACCCGGCCTGATATCTGGTAAATTGGCGTCGGTCCTCCGGCGCCTTTTTCGTTTCTAGGGCAGGGCACGCAGCTTTCGCTTTCGTGACGTCATTTGCCTGTCATAACTTGATGGAACAAGGGCGCATGCGCATATGAATGCAAAGGCATTCGCACGAACCAAGCGGAGGCACCAGATGCCGATTAGGACGACACCCCGCTATCACGCGCGGTTTGGCGATACTCAGGCTGATATTGTGGCCGCCCAAGCGTTGCGCCATCGGTGCTTTCGCGGCGGCGAGGGGCTGGACGCCGATCCCTTTGATGATATTTGCCATCACATGCTGGTCGAGGAAGTCGCCACCAGGAGCCTCGTCGCCTGCTTTCGCTTGATGCCCTTTCAGAACGGAAGCTCAATTGGCGACAGCTATTCCGCGCAGTTTTACGAGCTGTCAGCGCTGAGCAACTATACCAACCCGATGATCGAGATGGGCCGCTTCTGTATCGATCCCGAGGCCACGGACGGAGCAGATATCCTGCGCGTCGCCTGGGGGGCGATGACACGTTATGTGGATCAGGAAAATATCGGCCTGTTGTTCGGCTGTTCGTCGTTTCACGGCACGGACGAGGCGCGCTATCTGGACACGTTCGCGCTGCTTCGGGATCGCCACATCGCCCCCAAGCGTTGGCTTCCGCGCGTCAAGGCGCCCAAGGTGTTTCGTTTTGCGCAACGGTTGCGCCGCGCCCCTGACGCCAAACGTGCCATGCTGGGCCTGCCGCCGCTTCTGCGCACCTATCTTATGATGGGCGGCTGGGTGTCTGACCATGCGGTGGTCGATCACGACCTGAACACGCTGCACGTCTTTACTGGGGTCGAGATCGCCTCGGTCCCGCCCGCCCGAGCACGTCTTTTGCGCGCGGTGGCTGCGCCCGCTTGACCCGGCACGCCCAAGACCGTAACCCGGCCCTATGGCACGTATACCCCTTTTGCAAATGAACGATATCGCCCTGACATTCGGCGGCGACCCTATCTTTGATGGTCTGGACCTGGTGGTGCAGCCCGGCGATCGCGTGGCGCTGGTCGGGCGCAACGGGTCGGGCAAATCGACCCTAATGAAGATGATGGCCGGCATGGTCGAGCCCGACACTGGTACCCGCGTTCTGTCGCCGGGCGTCACCGTGGGCTATATGGACCAGCACCCGGACCTGTCCGCCTTTGAGACACTGGGTGAATTCGCCGCCTCGGGCCTTGAGCCGGGACATGACTATCTGGTCGAGCGCGTGGCCGAAGGGCTGAAGATGAAGCTCGATACGCCGGTCGCCACCGCCTCGGGCGGGGAGCGTCGCCGCGCCGCACTTGCCAAGCTGCTGGCTGAAGCGCCCGAACTGATGCTCTTGGACGAACCCACCAACCACTTGGACATTCAGGCCATCGAATGGCTTGAAAACGAGCTGAAACAAACCCGCGCGGGCTTTGTTCTGATCAGCCACGACCGCGCTTTCCTGCGCGCGCTGACCCGCGCGACGCTTTGGGTCGACCGGGGGCAGGTGCGTCGTCAGGAGAAAGGCTTCGAGAACTTTGAAGCGTGGCGCGACAAGGTCTGGGAAGAAGAGGACCAGAACCGCCACAAGCTGAACCGAAAAATCAAATCCGAGGCCCGCTGGGCCGTCGAAGGAATCTCAGCCCGGCGCAAACGCAACCAAGGCCGCCTGCGGGCTTTGCATGCACTGAAAGACGAACGTGCATCGCAGATCAAACGGCAGGGCGCCGCCGAAATGGCGCTCGAGGCTGGGCCGAAATCTGGCCGCAAGGTGATCGAAGCCAAGGGGATCTCGAAAACCTATGGCGACAAAGTAATCCTGAAACCTTTCGATCTACGCGTCATGCGCGGCGAGACCATTGCCCTTGTCGGTCCCAACGGCGCGGGCAAAACCACGCTTCTGAAAATGCTGACCGGGCAGGAAGACCCTGATACGGGCAGTGTGACCCACGGCACCGGGCTCGAGATGGCGGTCTTTGACCAGAACCGCTCGACCTTGGATGAAAACGCCAGCTTGTGGGAGAACCTGACCTCGGACCCAGAGATGAGTATCTCGGGCAAATCCGATCAGGTGATGGTGCGTGGCAACCCGAAGCACGTGGTTGGCTATCTGAAAGAATTCCTCTTTTCAGACGAGCAGGCCCGCGCACCGGTACGCTCGCTATCCGGCGGTGAAAAAGCCCGCCTGATCCTTGCCCGCATCATGGCGCGGCAATCCAACCTTCTGGTGCTGGACGAACCGACCAACGATCTGGATGTGGAAACACTGGACCTGCTGCAAGAGCTGATCTCGGGCTTTGACGGCACCGTTCTGGTCGTTAGCCACGACCGTGATTTTCTGGACCGCGTGGCCGAGCGCACGATTGCCATGGAAGGCAATGGAATTGCCACCGCCTATGCTGGCGGTTGGTCAGACTACCGGGCGCAACGTCAGGAAGATGACGTCCCAGCAGCCAAGAAGTCCGAAAAACCCAAGACCGTCCCGAAAGACAAGCCCAAGGAAAAGACCGCCGCCGGGGGGCTCAGCTTCACCGAAAAACACCGGCTGGATTCGCTTCCCGGCGAAATCGACCGCTTGATGGCCGAGATCGCTAAACTGGAAGAGTTCCTGATGGACCCGGACCTGTTTTCGAAAGAACCAGTGAAGTTCAAGAAGGCCTCGGAAGGGTTGGCCGAGCGGCAACTGAAACTTGCCGCCGCCGAGGAAGAATGGCTCGAGCTCGAGGAAAAAGCCGAAGCCGCCAGCTAACGCATTTTCTTGCCAGAAATATCCTGCGGGGGTCCGGGGGTGCAAAACCCCCGGTCCTGATCTTTCTTACTTGTGCAGGTGGATGTTGAACCGCGCGCGGATCGCCGCATCCACAACCGGATCCAGATGCGCGCGCGAGCGTTCGGCCAGAATGGCCTCTTTCCGCGCCTTGGCCGCCTGCACCAGATCAGGCTTTCCAACCTCGGCCCATTCCTTGGGCGACGTGCGGTCGCCTAGGGTTGGATAGGCATATTCCGTCTGCATCAGGTTCAGCGTCTGATCCTCGCCCAGATAATGCCCCGGACCGCCCAGACAGACCGACCGCATCATGTCCAGACTGACTGCATCCTCGGTCACCTCGATCCCGCGCACACAGCGCAAGGCTTGTCCGATAATATCGTTCCCAAGGATCAGGCTTTCATGGCAGAAGCCCAGAAGGGACGCATGCATGCCTGCAGCCTCGTACACCATGTTCAAACCAGACAGGCCCGCCATCACGTTCGAGCACATCTGCTCCCACCCGGCTTGCATATCGGGCAGTTTCGAATCCGAGAACCCCGCCGCAGCGCCGCCTGGAAGCCCATAGAACTGGTGCATCTGCGAGCAGCCTGCGGTAAGCAAAGCCTGCTCGCCCGATCCGCCCGACATAGCGCCAGACCGCAGATCGACCACGAAAGGCCAAGTGCCGAAGATCGCCGGATGGCCCGGTTTGATCGCGTTCACATAGACCACGCCCGCCAGACACTCTGCCACGGCTTGAACGATCGTGCCTGCCAACGTGGGCGGGGCGGTGGCGGTGGCCATGCCCGCCGACAACAGCAGAACTGGCATGCCCGCGGCAATGACCTTCTCCATCACCTGGCAGCTTTCGGTGGCGAACTTCATCGGCGGCACGACAAAACAGTTCGAGTTCGACACGAAAGGACGTGCGCGCCACTTGTCTTCGCCCCCCGCCATCATGTGCAGAAGCTCGATCCCGTCATCGACGAAATCCGGCTCGGTGAAAGACACACCGATGTGTTTCTTGGTCCCTGTCACACTGGCATAGATCGAGTTCAGGTCCATCTCGCGGTTGTCGGGGATGTCGCGGCACACCATAGGGCGCTGCAGAAAGTGGATGTTGTCCAGTTGGTCCACGATCCGCGCGGCGTCATGCAGGTCTTGCACGGTGCTGTCGCGGTATTCGCGCCCGTCCACGTCGACCATATGCACGGCTGCGCCAGCGGTACCATAATGGACGCGCGTGCCTGCAAGGTTCAGATCGTGCTGCGGATCGCGTGCGCACAGGGTGAGGTCCTTGGCGGCCTTCGCCAGCATGTCCTCGACCAAGGCGCGGGGGAAGCGTAGACGTCCGTCATCGCCCAGAATGGCGCCGGCTTTTGTCATGATCTCGACGCCAGACGGAGGGGCGTCGGCCAGACCGATCTGCTCCAATGCGTCAAGGGCTGCTTGGTGAATGCGCTCCATGCCTTCCGGGGTAAGGGGCTTGTATGCGCCGCCTTCAAGTCCTGCGCGTACGGGGCGCGAATCTTTGGCCAAAGGGGCTGCGCGAAGGGCTTGGCGGGCCTGACGGCCACCTGCGCGGCGCGAAGTTCTTGTTGTCATATGGGGATGTCCTTGCTGCTGTTCTGTCAATTTCTGGGAAATGACATCAGCAAGGGCGGCCACGCGCTGCGCGACCACGTTCTGCGCCAATGGTGCGCACAACAATCGAGATGATCCAGTCAAGTCGGTCCATCGGGTCCTCCGTATGGTCAACTATTGGAGACGTGGCCGAAGGATTCTGTTCCGTTTGCGTCATTCTCTATGACGCTTTCTGTGTCCAATTAGTCGGGCCAACGGGCGATCAGGACCACGCGACCATCACAACGGCAGCATAGTGGGCGGCGGCACCCAAAAGCACATGCACATGCCAGATCGCCCGGTTGAACGGCCAATGCTCGCGCAGGTGAAACAGCGTGCCGATGGTGAACAGGAACCCCCCGCCCACCAAAAGGATCAGCACCCCAAGGCTGACGCTGGCCAGCAAAGGCCCGATCATCAGAACACCCATCCAGCCCAGCATCAGGGTTAGCATGAAGCCTGTCCGCTCGAACCGACACAGGAAGAAAAGCTTCAGCGTCATGCCAAACAGCGCGACACTCCAGATCAGGGCGGCCCAGGCCACGCCGGTGGTCCCCCCGATCCCGATCAGCGCGATGGGCGTGTAGGTGGCGGCGATGAAAAGAAAAATCGCCGCATGATCAAAGCGACGAAGAACGGAACGGGCGGATGAGTGCAGGGTCATGTTATAGGCAGCGGAAAGGCCAAAGCTGGCGACCATCCCGATGCCATAGACCAGTAGCGGTGGCAGATGTCCCATTGGCGCGTCGCCGGTTGCCCAAAGGATCAAGGTGATCGACCCAATCAGCGCAGCGATCACGCCCAGCCCATGCACAACTCCATCCGCCACATATTCGCGAAAGGTGAAATGCTGCCCGAAATGGTGCCGGTCGGGCAGAGTGTCAGTGTGATGGGCGGTACAGCTGTCCGACAGGTTTTCAGTGTAGCGGCCCAGAAAATGTTCACGGAAACGATCCATGTGAATACCCTCTCTCGCTTGCCTCTAATATAAGGGGCGATACAGGCTTGGGTGTGCCGGGCTTTGGTCAATAAAATGTCAGATGCCCGTGACACCAGCCCCTATAGGATAGAGCATAATCTCGAAAATGTAAAGATTTCCTGACGTTACAGTTCTTTAATAAGTTCGGCCAGAACTTGTGGGATCGCCATCACGTCCTCTCGCGTGCAGGTGAACTGTCCTACAGACACGCGAATGACGAATTGTCCGTCGTGGTGTGTCTGGGTCAGATAGATGCGCCCGTCGCGGTTCACACGCTCCAAAAGCTCGGCGGTTTTGGCGTCATTCTGGTATCGGAAGCTGAACAGCGACAGGATCGGAAGCGTCGTGATGTCAAAGCCGGGCAGGGCGGCGATGGCGTCGCTTGCCTCGTTCGCCCACGCGACGTGATTGCGGATGCGGGCGCGCAGGCCGGACAGACCTTCGGCACGCAGCAGGAACCAGATTTTCAGCGCGCGGAAGCGGCGGCCAAGGGGCAGGGTCCATTCGTTGTAGTTCACGATCTCGTCGGCGCCTTGCGTCTTCAGGTATTCTGGGCGCAGGCCCATCGCCCCGATCTGGGGGGCAGGGTCGCGCAGAAACTGCACGGCGCAGTCAAACTGCGCGCCCAGCCATTTATGCGGATTGAAGATGATGCTGTCGGCGTCCTCGATCCCGGCCCAAAGATGCCGGAATTCCGCGCAGATCATCGCAGACCCTGCCCAGGCCGCATCCACATGAACGGTCAGCCCATGGCCGTGGGCGACCTTGATGCAGGCGGCGATGTCATCGCAGGCGCCGATCGAGGTGCCACCCACGCAAAGCACAACGCCCGCGGGTTTGCACCCTGCGGCAATGTCTTCGCGGATCAGGCGATCCAGTGCGTCAGGGTCCATCGACCACGTGGGATGCCCCGGGATAGTCGGCACTTTCACCAGATTATCCTGCCCGATCCCCGACAGACGCACGGCTTTGTCGACGCTGGAGTGGGTCTGCGCGCTGGCATAGATGCGCAGCTGCGGTGCGCCGGACAAGCCCTTGGTGATACCTGTATGGTCCAGCGCCAGCTCGCGCATGGTGGTCACGGCGGAAAAGGTCGCGGTTGTCGCGCTGTCATGGATGGTTCCAGTGAAGCTGTCAGGCAGGCCCATCCCGTCGCGCAGCCAGCGGATCACCAGATCCTCCATTTCATTGGCCGCGGGCGCGGTTTGCCACAGCATCGCTTGGGCGGACATGGCGTTGGCCAGTTGCTCGGCCAACATTGACGCGGGTGCTGCGTTGGCCGGGAAATAGGCAAAGAAACGGGGGTGCTGCCAATGGGTCATTGCATCGGGCACAAGCCGGGTGAAGTCGTCGAAAATAGTTTCAATCGCTTCCGGGGCTTCGGGAACCGGGGCTTCGATCTTGGCCAGAAACTCCCCCGGCGCGATGTCCGGGCGCACTGGACGGTCACGCAAACCCGCGTGATAATCGCGCGCCCAATCGGCGGCACGTTTTTGCCAGTCGGCCAGATCGTCGTAGTCCATCGGGGGCTCCTGCAATATTTAATTGCGATGTTAAATATATGGTCTGGTCTGTCAAGATGCGAAAAACCCCGACGCAAGGGCCGGGGTTTTGGAAATCTGATGTGTGACGCTGGTCAGGCCGACGCCAGCGCCGTGATGATCTGGCCAAAGTCTTCGGCCTTCAGGCTGGCCCCACCCACAAGCGCGCCGTCCACGTTGGACACACCAAAGATCTCGGCCGCGTTGCTGGGCTTGACCGAACCGCCATAGAGAATACGGGTCGACAGGCCGACACCATCGCCAAAGCGGCGCACCAGACGGTCGCGGATGAAATCATGTACCTCGCCAATCTGATCCAACGTGGGCACTTTCCCGGTGCCAATCGCCCAGATGGGTTCATAGGCAACAATCAGGTTTTCAGCCGTGACCTGATCAGGGATCGAGCCCGCCAGTTGCCCGCCGATAATGTCCAGCGTGTTGTTGGCCTCGCGCTCTTCCAGGCTTTCACCGCAGCAGATCACAGCTTTCAAGCCCGCGTCGATCGCAGCGCGGGCTTTCTGGCGCACATCTGTGTCGCTTTCATTGTGATCTTCACGACGCTCCGAGTGACCAAGGATCACATAGCTTGCGCCCGCGTCTTTCAGCATCTGGGCCGAGATGTCGCCCGTATGCGCGCCAGTTTCTGCAGCATGGCAATCCTGCCCGCCGATGGCGATGGTGTCGCCGCTGGCTAGGGCCGCGCGGTGGATCAACGTGGCCGGGGGGCAGATCAGAATATCGCAGTCAGCGTCACCGAATCCCTGCGCCAGCGCGTCCAGCTCGGTCAGGTTGCCCTGCAGGCCATTCATTTTCCAATTGCCTGCTGCCAGTTTGCGCCGCATGTCGATCTCCCTTGTCATGTTCGGTCCGTTTTCCATTGCGGCGTGCGGGGCGTCAAGCCCTGCTGCCATTTTGCCGTTGATCCGTGGAATGCGTCCTGTAGAAGCGGACAAGTTTACTTGCGAGGTCCCCGATGATCCCCAGACTGGATGCTGCCCTGATTGATGCCCGTGATCCTGCCACGATGGCCGAGCTGTTGCGTGGGGTGCAGGAGGTGGGCTTTCTGACCGTGCACAACACGGCGATCAGCACAGATGAGCTGGCCGAGACGATTGCGATGTATCGCGCATTCTTTCACCAGCCCAAGGACGTGAAGGACGCGGTGAACATGGCGCGGACGGGTGCCAATCGCGGTTGGGGCGCTGCGGGCAGCGAACAGGTGGATCCCGACGCCAACCCGGATTTCAAAGAGGTCTTTGATTGTGGGTTTGAACTGGCCGCAAATGACCCGCTGCGCGCCTTGAACCTGTCGGTCTACGGCGACAATCAATGGCCCGAGCTTGAGGGCTTTCGTGAAGCCATTCAGGCCTACTATGCCAAGGCGCTGGGCGTTGCGATGGGGGTGCTGCGCGGGATCGCCGCCGCGATTGGCGAGGATGAGACCTATTTCGACGCGGCCTTCACCCGTCCGATGGCGCTTTTGCGCGGGAATTACTATCCGCCGCGGCCGGATTGGGCTGGCGACAGGGATTTCGGCATCGCCGCGCATACGGATTACGGCTGCGTGACGCTTTTGGCCTCGGACGGGGTTGCGGGGCTTGAGGTGCTGGGCGCGGACGAAATCTGGCTGTCCGTGAACGCTCCGCTTGGGGACTTCGTGATCAATTTCGGTGAGATGTTGGAGATGTGGACAGAGGGCCGTGTGAAGGCCACCTTGCACCGCGTGGTTGGGTCTGGGGATGAGCGTATTTCGGTCCCGATGTTCTTCAATCCCAACCATGACACCAATGTGGCCCCGAAAGCATCGGGTCAGGTGATCATGGCAGGCGATCATATGAAGAAGCGGTTTGACGAGACGTATCTGCACCTGATGGCGCAGACTGGAAGCTGAGCCTTCGGGGGCGTTGCCCCCATCCGTGTGCCCGGCGGTCACCCGGATTCCCCCAGGATATTTTTGGCAAGAAAATGCGGGTGCTTTGGCGTGCTTAGAATTTCGGCGGAGCGTTCAGATCCGCAGGGGCGGCGGACAGTGTGTCGTCGAATTTGATCGACTCGCCACAGCCGCAGGCCTCGGTCACGTTCGGGTTGTTGAATTTGAAGCCGCTTTCCAGAAGCGAGATTTCATAGTCAATCTCGGTCCCGAACAGGAACATCTGCGCCATCGGGGCGATCATCACGCGGGCATCGCCCTGTTCGACCACCTCGTCATGGGGCTCGACCTCGTCGACATAGTCCATGGTGTACTCCATCCCCGCACAGCCGCCTTTCTTGACGCCAATGCGCAGGCCCTTATGGCCGTCCTTCTCCATCAGCCGGGCAATTTGAGCCTCGGCCGCTGGGGTCATGGTGATGGGTGATTTGCCGGGAATACCGAACATATGTGTGATCCTTGTCGCTTACCCCTAATTTAGGGGAGCCAGGCGGCAATCTCAAGCGGGGGCAGAAGGGAAAGCAGGGCTTGGGTGGCAAAACCTGCAAGGATGGCCCAGCCGAAACTGGCGAGCGTGCCGATGATCACATATTCGGCAGTGCGCTGGTCGCGGCTGGCTGTGCCGAAACGTAGGATGGATTTCGCGGCGACCAGAAAGCCCACGCCGAGGGGCAGGTCGGCCAAGAGTAGAACAAAGACCAAGCCACGTTCCAGAATGCCGATGGTCCAGCCGCCACCTTTCAGCCCATTGTTGCGGATGCGCATGGCGTGGGGCTGCATGAGCAACCCCACGGCAAACCCGCCCGCGCGGGTGGCAATGATGGCGCCGGTCGCCAGTGCCATAAGGGGCAGGGTGGCGTCCGGCCATGTGCCCCAAAGCGTTGGGGCATAGAACGCAACGACTGCGATGGTTGTCAGATGTGCCACTTGGTCCCACAGAAAGCCCGAGAGTCTCTGAAATCCACCCAGCGACTTCACCGCATCGATGACCAGATGCGCGAAGGCGAGGACAAGCAACTCAGGCGCGTCATAAATACCCAGTGCAGCTTGTGCGGTAAACAGAACGATCAGCGCGTGCAGAAGCAGGACTTGCGGACGCCGCTTGTTGTCGGTGATCCAATTGGTTTGAAAGACAAAATCAGCCAGTACGTGGGCGAAGAGGAGGGCTGCGAAGGTTTCAATCATCTTGGGCGGCCTCGCCGGATTCAATTTGGTGTAATGCTAGCTTTATAGCTGGATACCCTGCTGATTTCAGAGATTTTGCAACGGCCTGTCTTGATATGCCCAGTTGGTCGGCAATGACTTGCTGTGTGTGATTTTCAGGCGCAATTGCGAGTGCCATCGCATGTGCTTGTGCTTCGGTCCAAGTTGATGAGATGTGATCAGCAAGTGAGGATGCCGCAGCAGTTCCTCCGGCTGTTGCATGCTGAAGCGTTGCGTTTCTCGGAAGGTTCTCAAGAAGCCGCCCTGATGAGAAGAAGGCGTGACCATACCCGTGATTGGGGTCGGCCATCGTCTGGTGCGATACGTCACCTGAGCCTGTGCCGATCGCTATGCGGGTCTGGTATGGCCCCATTGCCATAAGTGAAGCGCGCAGAAATAGGGCCGCACGTAGTGCGAGTTCAGGAGCCGTCAGGATAGCCTGCCAGCCATCGCCTCCGCGGCGGGCAAATGCCGTTTTGATTGCGTTGTTTTCAGTTTTCCAGTCGGACATCTCAATTGTTGCGGCCTTTAGGCGCGCAACTATTTGATCCAAAGCTTCTTTTGAGAGGCTGGTGGATCCAATGATGTCTCCGGTAAGGACGGCTATCTCTGGCATATGCAAGCTATATCGCCTGCAAACCATTTTAGCAATCATTTTTGGTTGCTTTGTGGATATGCACCCGAAATAGGATGCGGATGAGGGCTTACATGAAGCCCAGTTCCAGTCGCGCCTCGTCGGACATCATTTCCATGCCCCAGGGCGGCTCCCATGTCAGTTCGACATTCACCTGCTTTACGCCCGCGACTGGCTCGATCGCTTCGACCAACCAGCCGGGCATGTCACCTGCAACGGGGCAGCCGGGGGCGGTCAGGGTCATGATCAGGTCGACTTCGTTCTGGTCGTTGATCTCGATCGTGTAGACAAGGCCAAGATCGAAGATGTTCACAGGGATTTCCGGGTCATAGACCGTACGGCAGGCTTCGACCACCGCGTCATAAAGCGGGTGCTCTACGCTGGACGGTTTGATCAGGGGTTCCCCTTCGATCCGGGTGTCGGCTGTATCGGTCATGCTGGTCTCGCTCTAATCCTGAGCGAACATATAGGGTTCTCGTGTCGCGAGGTCCAGAGGGGCAATGACGGACAGGGAGAAATGAAGACGAAAACTGTGGTCTAGCCCCGGAAATACCGCACCACAATTACAGCTTTATATTGACGAAGTGGGGGCCAAATTTCGCCATAGTTGCAGGTCACCTTCGCGTGGAGGGCTCCGATGGGGGCATGCCCATTTTGGGTGAGGGGATCGATAAGGGGTGCGTGGCGCTATGACCACGGAGATGGAAGGCTTCCCGGAGCGGGGGGGCACTAAAGACAGGATTGCTCAGCTGTCCGATGCAGCGCAAATGGTTCAGGATTTCACCTATGACTTTGCCACGCATCTGGATCCGATCACCATGACAGAACTGATGGTGACCAGCCGTCGGTTAGAGAGGCTGGCGCAGCGCTTGGCTGAGGATCCTGCGATTGTGGCTGCCCTTGCAACTGAGACTGCCGAGAAAACGCCACCTAAGGGGTGAGCCAATCTGACAATAGCCCTTGGCTTTCGGGCCGTGTTGGGCCACATCTCGGCCATGACTGATCAAAGCACGACAAAGTTCTCGTACACACTGAACGCGACCGATGGGCGCGCGCGTACAGGTGTCATCCACACACCGCGTGGTGACATTCGTACGCCCGCCTTCATGCCCGTGGGGACCGCGGCCACTGTAAAGGCGATGATGCCCGAAAGCGTTGCCGCGACCGGCGCGGATATTCTGCTGGGCAATACCTATCACCTGATGCTGCGCCCGACTGCGGAACGGATCGACCGGTTGGGGGGGCTGCACAAGTTCATGAATTGGGACAAGCCGATCCTGACCGATAGTGGCGGGTTTCAGGTTATGTCACTGGCGAGCCTGCGAAAACTGACCGAAAAGGGCGTGACCTTCAAATCCCACATCGACGGGTCGAAGCACGAACTGACGCCGGAGCGCTCGATGGAGATCCAGAAGCTTCTGGGCTCGGACATCGTGATGTGCTTTGACGAATGCCCCGCGCTGCCTGCCGACCGCAAGCGGATTGCTGAAAGTATGCGGCTGTCGATGCGCTGGGCGCAACGCTCGCGCGATGCGTTTGGGGATCGCCCGGGGTATGCGCTGTTTGGCATCATGCAGGGCGGGCTCGAGGCCGATCTGCGCGAGGAATCAGCTAAGGCGCTGCGGGACATCGAGTTCGACGGCTACGCCATTGGTGGTCTGGCCGTGGGCGAGGGGCAGGAGGCGATGTTTGACTGTCTCGACTATGCGCCCGGATACCTTCCCGAAGACAAGCCGCGTTACCTGATGGGCGTGGGCAAGCCCGATGACATCGTGGGGGCCGTGAAGCGCGGTGTGGACATGATGGATTGCGTGCTGCCGTCCCGCTCGGGCCGCACCGGTCAGGTCTGGACGCGCATGGGCGTCTTGAACATCAAGAACGCGCGCCATCAGGATGATCCGCGCCCGATTGATGAAAACTGCACCTGCCCGGCCTGCGCGAAGTACTCGCGTGCGTATCTGCATCATGTGTTCCGTTCGAACGAGATGATTTCGGGTATGCTGCTGACGTGGCATAACCTGCATTACTTCCAAGAGATCATGCAGGGCATGCGCGATGCGATTTCCGAAGGGCGCTTTGACGCGTGGGAGGCCGATTTCCACGCAAATCGTGCGCAGGGGGATATCGATCCGCTTTAAGGGGCGCTGCCCCTCTGCGCTGCGCGCATTCACCCTGGGATATTTTTGACAAGAAAAAGCGTGGGTTGGTATTGAGGGGTATGGCAGAGCTTCTGATCATATGGCACTCGCGCACCGGCGGGTCGCGGCAGATGGCCGAGGCGGCGTTTGATGCAGCCCGTGACGAGGGGGCGGCACGTATTCTGACGGCGGAGGAGGCCGGACCCGATGACCTGCTGGGTGCGGCGGGGTATCTGTTCTGCGCGCCGGAAAACCTCGCCAGCCTGTCTGGTCAAATGAAAGAGTTCTTTGATCGCTGCTATTACCCTGTTTTGGGGCAGATCGCGGGACGCCCCTATGCCCAGATGATCTGTGCGGGATCGGACGGGGAAGGGGCTGCACGTCAATTGGCCCGGATTGCCACCGGCTGGCGTCTGCGCGAGGTTCAGCCGCCCTTGATCATTTGCACCCATGCTCAAACGCCCGAAGCCATTCTGGCCCCGAAACAGCTGGATGCGGAGGCTTTGGCGCCCTGTCGCGAGCTTGGGGCGGCGCTGTCCGCAGGTCTTGCGCTGGGCGTCTTTTAAATCAGGCCTGAAATTCCTGTGGATAATTCGGGCACCTGCCTTGTGGATCGCGAAATTGCTGGTCACAATGGTGTCAAACGCTCGCCGAGCGCGGTTGAAAACCCCAAACCGCATCCCCATTTCGGCGTGACAGGCCTATTAACCAAGGCTGAATTCCAGGAGGACGTGTGATCTGCCGAATATCGGGGACACGCTGACTGCCCAACCATAAGGAAGATCCATGAGTGAGCAACTGAGCCAATCCTTCCCGGTCCTGCCGCTGCGCGACATTGTGGTGTTCCCGCATATGATCGTGCCGCTGTTCGTAGGACGCGAGAAAAGCGTACGTGCGCTGGAAGAGGTCATGGCGGATGATAAGCAGATCCTGCTGTCCAGCCAGATCGACCCTTCCGTGGACGAACCGGACGTGGACGGCATCTATCAGGTCGGTGTGCTGGCCAATGTGCTGCAGCTCTTGAAACTGCCCGATGGCACCGTGAAGGTGCTGGTCGAAGGGCAGTCGCGTGTGCGCATCACCGACTATGTCGATAATGCCGATTACTTCGAGGCGTTTGCCGAAGTGATCGACGAACGTCCGGGCGACCCGAACGAGATCGAAGCGCTGCTGCGCTCGGTCGGGGAAGAGTTCGAGCGTTACGCCAAGATCAAGAAAAACATTCCTGAAGAAGCGCTTGCCGCCGTGTCCGAGACGCGCGCGCCCGACAAGCTGGCAGACCTTGTCGCCGGTCATCTGGGTGTCGAGGTTGAACAGAAACAAGAGCTTCTGGAAACCTTCACCGTGTCCGAGCGGCTGGAGAAGGTCTTTGGCCTGATGCAGGGCGAAATGTCCGTGCTGCGGGTCGAGAAAAAGATCAAAACCCGCGTGAAATCGCAGATGGAGCGCACCCAGCGCGAGTATTATCTGAATGAGCAGATGAAGGCCATTCAGAAGGAACTCGGCGACGGCGAGGAAGGCCAGAACGAACTGGCCGAGCTGGAAGAAAAGATCGAGGAAACAAAGCTTTCCAAGGAAGCCCGCGAAAAGGCGGATGCCGAGCTGAAAAAGCTGCGCAACATGTCGCCCATGTCCGCCGAAGCCACCGTTGTGCGCAACTATCTGGACTGGATGCTGGGTCTGCCTTGGGGCAAGAAAAGCCGCGTGAAAAAAGACCTGAACAATGCCCAGAAAGTGCTCGACGCTGATCACTATGGGCTTGAGAAGGTCAAGGAACGTATCGTTGAATATCTTGCTGTTCAGCAGCGCTCGAAGAAGCTGAAAGGCCCGATCATGTGCCTTGTTGGCCCTCCGGGCGTGGGTAAAACCAGCTTGGGCAAGTCGGTCGCCAAGGCCACGGGGCGCGAGTTCATTCGCATCTCGCTGGGTGGCGTGCGTGACGAAAGCGAAATTCGTGGTCACCGCCGGACTTACATTGGCTCGATGCCCGGTAAGATCATCCAGGCGCTGAAGAAGGCAAAAACCACGAACCCGCTGATCTTGCTCGATGAAATCGACAAGATGGGGCAGGATTTCCGTGGCGATCCGGCATCTGCAATGCTGGAAGTTCTGGACCCGGAACAGAACTCGACTTTCGTCGACCACTATCTTGAAGTGGAATACGACCTGTCGGACGTGATGTTCCTGACCACTGCGAACTCCTACAACATGCCGGGCCCGCTTCTGGACCGGATGGAGATCATTTCGCTGGCTGGTTACACCGAAGACGAAAAGCGCGAGATCGCCTCGCGTCACCTGCTGCCCCAGACCATCAAGGATCACGGGCTGAAGAAGGGTGAGTTTGCGGTGCCGGAAAGCACTTTGACCGACATCATCCGCTACTACACCCGTGAAGCAGGCGTGCGGAACCTGAAGCGTGAACTGGCAAAGCTTGCGCGGAAAGCCGTGACCAAGCTGGTGAAGAAAGAGGTCGAGACCGTCGAGGTCACGCCCGAGTTGCTGGACGACTATCTGGGCGTGCGCAAGCACCGCTTTGGTCTGGCTGAAGAGGCTGATCAGGTCGGCGTTGTCACGGGGCTGGCCTGGACCAGCGTTGGCGGCGATCTGCTGTCGATCGAGGCGCTGCGCCTGCCCGGTAAAGGTCGGATGAAGACCACCGGGAAACTGGGCGACGTGATGAAGGAATCGATTGATGCGGCCAGCTCCTATGTCCGCTCGATTGCGCCGGAGATCGGAGTAAAACCGCCCCAGTTCGAAAAATGGGACATCCACGTGCACGTGCCGGAAGGTGCGACGCCCAAGGATGGTCCGTCGGCCGGTCTGGCCATGGTCACGTCCATCGTGTCTGTCCTGACGGGCATTCCGGTGAAGAAAGACATCGCCATGACAGGTGAGGTCACACTGCGCGGCAATGCGCTGGCCATCGGCGGCTTGAAAGAAAAGCTGCTGGCCGCGCTGCGCGGGGGCATCAAGACCGTGCTGATCCCGGCAGAGAGCGAAAAGGATCTGCGCGAGATCCCGGACAACGTGAAAGAGGGGCTGACCATCATCCCCGTCAGCCATGTGTCCGAGGTTCTGAAACACGCTTTGGTGCGCAAACCTGAAGCCGTCGAATGGGACGAAGCCGCGGAAGAGGCCGCCGCCAAGGCACTGGCCAAGGACGCGGGCGGATCGGGTGCCGTGGCACACTGATCCAGATCGGATCGGCAAAATCATGGGGCGCGGCAGTCATCTGTCGCGCCCTTTTTCTGTCAGCGGTTAATTGGCTTCATTCTGCCTCTTGCACCCTCCGCACGGCGGCGCTAAATAGCGTCCAGTCGGGTGATTAGCTCAGTTGGTAGAGCGCTTCGTTTACACCGAAGATGTCGGGAGTTCGAGTCTCTCATCACCCACCAATCTCCTTTGATTACAAAGCATTGGCCCTCTTTAGGGAGTGTTCCCCGTACGCATGCTCCGTTGCTTGAGATAGGCTTTCAGGCGCTGCTTGTATCGCGTCGAATTTCGTCCGATCAATCCGTGCACACCCCGGATCGCACCTGCCGAGAGATCATCTTCGATAAAGGTCTGGACAATATCGTGGATGACGCCAGTGCCTTCCATATGCTTTAGCGCCGTGTGTCCGCCGAAGGGAAGGGCGACGGGCTGAAGGTCAGGATGCAGGGCGCGGATATGGTCTGCGTGCAGGCGATCTTGTGGCGCTTGTCGTGGGTCATAGGCAATGATGCCCTGAAGCCGGTGCCCGTCGTTTAAGGGCTCAAGCTGATCCAAGGCGGGATCCAGACTGGCCGCTTCGTGCCGATAGGCCATTTCATATGGCGCTTTCGCAGGCATGATTGAATATTGCGGGGACAGCAGCAGAACCCGGCGAAGGCGAAGGGCATTGGCAAACAGCAACGCCCCGTATCCCCCCATCGAGAACCCGACCGAGCAGCTTTCCTTGCCCTGACACAGTTCTGTCAGAAAACCGCGCAACCGGTCGGTATCTTGATTCAGAAACCAGTCATTTTGGGCCGTCTGAATGTAGATATGCCCATAGCCGTGGTTCAGGGCGGTCTTTGACGGAGTGTAGTCGGGGAACGAGTTCCTTTCGCGCCGCCAATGGTCAAACGAGACGAACAGTTTGGGCCGCTCGACCGAGCTTCCGATGACCCGAAGCGATGCACCGTCAAAAAGTAGTTCGCTCAAATCGGGCCCCATTATACTCAGTCGCTATAGGTCTTTAAAACGCGCATCGCGTCATTTGGGACAATCTAGGGCGCAGCGGGTCCCCGGTTCAAGTCCAAGCGCGTGGGAAACATAGGGCAATTGTATTCAGCGGTTCGGCGAATTCTGCTTTCCCCTGCGCAGGTTTTCCGTTTCACTTCCTCAGTCACGCAATAGGAGGGACGCATGTCAGATCACGGCTATGCAGGCGGTCGGTTGAACCTGCCATTTGTTGGAATCGCAACCTTTGGCAAGAAGCCCTATGTCGAAAACTGGGATCAGATTGACGCCGATGTGGCCGTCTTGGGCGCCCCGTTTGATTTCGGCTGTCAGTACCGGTCCGGTGCACGGTTCGGCCCGCGCGCAGTGCGCGAAGCCTCGACCCTGTTCAGCTTCGGTCATGCGGGGGCCTATGATCACGAAGATGACGCGACCTATTTGGGTGGCGACGTGCGGATCGTGGATCTGGGGGACGCTGATATCGTTCACACCATGACCGACAAGAGCCACGCCAATATCGAATATGGCGTGAAGAAAATTCTGGATGCAGGGGCGCTGCCCGTGACCATCGGAGGCGATCACTCGATCAACATCCCATGCATTCGCGCTTTTGAAGAAGACTGTGCCGAAAATGGCCCCATCCATGTGGTCCAAATCGACGCCCATCTGGATTTTGTGGACGAGCGCCACGGCGTGACCGAAGGTCACGGCAACCCGATGCGCCGCGCGATCGAGAAGGATTATGTCTCGGGCATGACGCAGCTGGGGATTCGCAACGTCTCGTCCACGGCAAAGGAAGGCTATGACGATGCGCGGGCGCGGGGCTCGGACATTCTGTCGGTGCGTCAGGTGCGCAAGCTGGGGACGGACGGTGTGTTGGAGCGCATCCCTGAAGGGGCGCGCTACTATGTGACCATTGATATTGACGCGTTCTGCCCGTCTATCGCGCCGGGGACAGGCACGCCCAGCCACGGGGGCTTTGCCTATTACGATGTGCTTGAGATCCTACAGGGGCTCAGCAAGCGCGGGGACGTGGTCGGCATTGATCTGGTCGAGGTCGCCCCAGCCTATGACCCTTCTGAGAGCACACAGATTCTGGCAGCACAGCTTTTGCTGAATTTCCTGGGCTTCATCTTTCACAACAAGAAAGCCGGATAAGGTCTTATCCCCCGCCGGCCGAAAACCGGTGGGGGGACATGCCAAACGTCTCGCGGAACCGTTTCGAGAAATAGGCCGCAGAATCATAGCCGCATGCGATGGCCACATCGACGACTGCCATGTCGGTCTCCGCCAGCAGGATGCGGGCGCGTTGCAGGCGCAGATCCTGCAGGTATTTCTTCGGCGTCGTGTTCAGATGATGGCGGAACAGCCGCTCCATCTGGCGACGCGAAATGCCGAGTTCTTCGGTAACAATGTCCAGATTGACGCTGTCCTCTAAGTTATCTTCAAAATACGCCAGGACCCGCACCAGCTTGTCGTTGCGCACGCCAATGGTTGCCGAGGTCGAGCTTTGCTGGCGGTCGGTCTCGGACCGCTGGACGGTGTGCAGACACATGTTCAGAACCGCCTGCGCCAGAACGGGCCCATGCGTGTCATAGATCAGTCGTAAGAACAGGTCCGTTGCCGCCGCACCACCACCGCAAGTCAGTACGCGGTTGTCGATGGTGTAAAGCTGCTCGACCGGATCAAGGTCCGGGAAATGTTCGCGAAAGGGGGCGATGTTTTCCCAATGCAGGGTGAACTTATGTCCGCCCAGAATGCCAGCCTTCGCCAGCGTATAGGCTCCGGTACAAAGCGACCCGACCGTGCGCCCCAGCCGCCATTGCAGCCGCACCCAGTCCGAGACCTTCGTCGACACGGATTTTTCGGGCTGCACGCCTGAGCACACGAAAATGCGGCTGTTGGCAGGCGTCTCGCCGATGGGGCGGTCAATGCCGATCTCGATCCCGTTCGAACAGCGCACATTTTGGCCGTCTGCCGACATGGTGGTCCAACGATAGAGGATGTGCCCCGTCAACTGGTTGGCAATGCGCAATGGCTCGATGGCCGAGGTGAACGCGAGCATCGACAGGTTGTCTAGAAGCACGAACACAATGGTTTCGGGCTCGGTCGGGGGGGAGACAGCGACATGGGCAACGCCCTTGGGGACGACGGGTTCTTGCATGGCAAACCTGATAGCTAATGGAAGCAGTCTAGCGCGCTTTCCCATGCACACAAAGTAACTCAGCGTCCAGTTTTAATGCGTCCGCGTCAGAAATTGAAAAAAGTGGATTTCACCTCTTGCCAAGCCCCGGCGAATAGCGATATGTCGCGTCCCACGGCGGGTGATTAGCTCAGTTGGTAGAGCGCTTCGTTTACACCGAAGATGTCGGGAGTTCGAGTCTCTCATCACCCACCATTTACTCCCCTTCAGTATCGTGCATGATCCCTGCATGGGATCTTTCTATCCGGAAATCTTCGTTATTCGCCACGGGCAAACCGTGTGGAATGCGGCTGGGCGTCATCAGGGACGATTGGATTCGCCGCTGACCGCAAAAGGGCGGCGTCAGGCGATTGCGATGGCGGGCATGTTGCGGCGTGAGATCGGGGATAGGACGGACGTGACGGTGTTTAGTTCGCCCCAGGGGCGGTCATTGAACACGGCGCGCATCGCGACCGCTTGGACCGGCGCCAGTATCGTACAGGACGCACGTCTTGCCGAGATTGCATTTGGCGCGTGGGAGGGGAAAACCATGGCCCAAGTTCGCGCCGGCTGGCCGACCTTGGCGACCCTTGCTGAACAGGACATGGTCAGTTGGCATTTCAACGCACCTGGCGGCGAGACATTGCTGGATCTCGAAGCGCGTACGGAAAGCTTTCTGCACACATTAGAGACGCCCGCAGTGATTTTCACCCATGGCATCCTGTCGCGTGTGTTGCGCGCCCGCTGGTTGGGGGTGGATGAAGATGGAATGATGGATTTGCCGGGCGGGCAGGGGATCATTTTCCACCTTCACCCCGACCTCGGACATCGCGTCATCGAAAAATAATTCGAAATCTGCAAAAGGCTGCTTGACGCCTCCGGCGGGTGGGCCTAGAACGCCCAAACAGTCGCAAGACTGGCAGTGAGCGGTTGTAGCTCAGTTGGTTAGAGTACCGGCCTGTCACGCCGGGGGTCGCGGGTTCGAGCCCCGTCAACCGCGCCACCACTGCCCGAAAGAAGCCCCGCCCTTGGCGGGGTTTTTTCGTTTCAGGAGTGGCGAAACGCGTGCGCATCTTGCATTGAAATTTTTCCTCAGAAACAGCATTTTTCCCCATTGACCCCCCGCGGACCTCGGGCTATTCCCACCGCTACGCGCGGTTGTAGCTCAGTTGGTTAGAGTACCGGCCTGTCACGCCGGGGGTCGCGGGTTCGAGCCCCGTCAACCGCGCCACTTCACCACATTTCATCAAGTGCTTGGGCCTGTTAAGGCGGGTGAACCCGTGTGGTGTAACCCTTTGGATCAGGAGACTCTCATGTCCTTCATCGATGAAATGCCATTCTCTTTGATCTTGATTGCCTGCCTGACATTGGGGCTGGCCCCCTTCGCGCCACCGCATGTCTGGGAGAAGCTGATGATGCTGGTCTCTGGTGCGCTGGTGAAGCCTGTCGATATCTTCGACCTTCTTCTGCACGGGGTGCCGTGGATCTTGCTGATTCTGAAACTGGCGCGCCTGAAACAGGCATGAAAAAACCCCGGAGCGCGGCTGCGTCCGGGGCTTTGGTGGCTTTTGCGACTTAACTGGGTTTAAGCCAGTTCCGCCAAGATTCGCGCCCAGCTGCGGATGCCCTTGTGGAAACTCTCTAGGTCATATTTCTCGTTCGGCGAGTGGATCTTGTCGTCATCATTGGCAAATCCCACCAGCATGCTTTCCATGCCGAGGATTGATTTGAAATAGCCCGCGATCGGGATAGATCCGCCCATGCCCGCAAAGACCGCGTCGCGATTCCATTCGTCCGACAGGCCTTTCTGGGCCGCAGCGAACTCGGGGCGGGTGATGTCCATCACGGCCGCGGGCGAGCCTTCCAGATCGTTGTCCCAAATCACCTTCATATCTTGCTTCAGCTGCGCCTCGACATGCGCACGCACGCGGTTACGCAGTTTGTCGGGGTCCATATCGCCCACCAAGCGGCAGGTGATCTTGCAGTGTGCCTCGGACGGAATCACGGTTTTCGAGCCAACGCCGTTATAACCACCCCAGATCCCGTTCACCTCCAGCGTCGGGCGTGCCCATTGTTGTTCAAGGCAGGACCGATCCTTTTCGCCGTGGCTCTGCGTGTAGCCCGCATTGTCCAGATAGGCCTTCTGATCGAAGCCCGAATTCTCCCACGCGTCCAGCTGCTCGGCAGGGGTGTCATGGACGCCCTCATAGAAGCCTTCGACCGCGACCTTGCCGGTCTCGTCGTCATAGAAGCTGGCAATGATGCGGGACATTTCACGCAGCGGGTTCAGGCCCGGTCCGCCATAGTGGCCCGAGTGCAGATCCAGCGACGGCCCGACCAGCGTGAATTCATCCTTCAGCATGCCGCGCAGCTGGCTGGCGATGGAGGGCACGCCGGGGCTGACCATGGATGTGTCACAGATCAGCGCGATATCGGCGGTCAGTTCGTCGCGATTCTGCTCCATGAAAGGTACCAGCGAGGGCGAGCCTGATTCCTCTTCCCCCTCAAGGAAGATGGTCAGTTTCGCAGGTAGCGATCCATGCACCTCTTTCCAGGCGCGGCAGGCCTCGATGAAGGTCATCAACTGACCCTTGTCGTCCGATGCCCCACGGGCGCGGATGATCTTGCCGTTGGGGGTGTCTTCGACAAATGGCGCGAACGGGTCATGATCCCACTTGTCCAGCGGATCGACGGGCTGCACATCATAGTGGCCATAGAACAGCAGGTGGCGATCCCCATCGCCGCCATGTCCCACGACCATCGGATGGCCGGGGGTGTCGCGTCTATCCGCCTGAAAACCAATCGTTTTCAGATCATTCGCCAGCCAATTCGCGGCGGTGATACAATGGTCTGCAAAGGCGGGATCGGTGGAAATCGACTGGATGCGCAGAAGCTCCATTAAACGATCGAGAGCATCGGGAAGGTCCGCATCAATGCGGTCCAGAACTTGGTCAAGCGACATATCGTGTCTCCGGTAACGGGAAGTTTGCGCCGAGCCTATCACTGCCATTGCCACTGTCCAGATCCGATCCTGTCCAAAGGTCCCATGGACGAGTTGTCGCGCTCGTGATGAAAATGCTTCCGTTTGAGGTGGATCAATGTAAAACCGCGGTCAGTCCCGGAAAATGGGCAAGCGAACAGGCGCGACATACGTTTTTTTGAATGTGTTTTGCGGGGAAATCCCTGTATAAGCTGCGCAGGGAACTGGATGAAACGGCCCGGGAGGGTAAATTGGACTACGAAAACAAGCTGGACGAGGCGCTGTCGCGCCTGCATGAGGAAGGGCGCTACCGCACCTTCATCGAGATTGAACGCCGCAAAGGGCAGTTCCCTCATGCGACTTGGACCAAGCCTGATGGCAGCGAAATGCCGGTCACCGTATGGTGCGGCAACGACTATCTGGGCATGGGCCAGCATCCAGTTGTTCTTGAAGCCATGCACGAAGCGATCGACGCCACCGGCGCCGGGTCGGGCGGCACACGCAACATTTCGGGCACCACGGTTTACCACAAACGGCTTGAGGCCGAGCTGGCAGACCTGCACCGCAAGGAAGCCGCGCTGGTCTTTACCTCGGCTTACATCGCCAATGACGCGACCCTGTCGACGCTGCCGAAGCTGTTTCCCGGTCTGATCATCTATTCGGACGCGCTGAACCACGCCTCGATGATCGAAGGCGTGCGCCGCAATGGGGGTGCCAAGCGCATCTTTCGCCACAACGACGTGGCCCATCTGCGCGAGCTTCTGGAAGCCGATGATCCCGCCGCCCCGAAACTGATCGCCTTTGAAAGCGTCTATTCGATGGACGGCGATTTCGGCCCGATTGAAGAGATCTGCGATCTGGCAGACGAGTTCGGCGCGCTGACCTATATCGACGAAGTCCACGCTGTTGGCATGTACGGCCCGCGCGGGGCAGGGGTTACCGAGCGTGACAATCTGGCCCATCGGATCGACATCATCAACGGCACGTTGGCGAAAGCCTATGGTGTGATGGGCGGCTATATTGCTGCCTCGGCCAAGATGTGTGACGCGGTGCGTTCCTATGCGCCCGGCTTCATCTTCACGACCTCTCTGCCGCCCTCGGTGGCGGCTGCGGCTGCAGCATCGGTTAAGCATCTGAAGACCGACCAGTCGCTGCGTGACCAGCATCAAACCCAAGCCAAGATCCTGAAGACCCGCCTGAAAGGGATGGGCCTGCCGATCATCGATCACGGCTCGCACATCGTTCCCGTGATCGTTGGCGACCCGGTTCACACCAAGCAGCTGTCCGATATGTTGTTGGAAAACTTCGGTATTTACGTCCAGCCGATCAACTTCCCAACGGTTCCGCGCGGCACAGAACGGCTGCGGTTTACGCCCTCGCCAGTGCACGGTCCGGACGAAATGGACAAGCTGGTGCGCGCCCTGGATAGCCTGTGGTCGCACTGTGAGCTAAATCGTGCCGAACTGTCGGCCTAAGCTGAAAGTTAATATACACAAATTTCCGTGATGTGTTACTTTCCCCACAGGGAAACGAAGGACCACGAATCGTTTCCTCGGGACAAGAGGCATCAGGAGCAGTTGGCATGATCGGGCGTTGGAGCACGTCTCAGGTCGAGGATGAAGAACAACCTACGGGGTTCGATTCCTACGATGTCCTGTTGGGCGATGTGATGCGCGGAGAACGTGCAACGCTTGGCAAGTCTCTTTTGGATGTTCAGCGCGAGCTAAAGATCAAAGCCTCTTACATCGCAGCCATCGAAAACGCAGACCCCTCGGCCTTTGCGGCGCAAGGGTTTATTGCTGGCTATGTTCGGTCCTACGCGCGCTACTTGGGTCTTGATCCCGAATGGGCTTTTTCGACCTTCTGCGCGGAAGCCGGGTTCGAAGTTGATCGCGGCCTGTCCAATGGGCTGGTCAGCGAGAAAAAGACGCGACGTGCCTCGGAACATCGCGGAGACCCCCTGTCCAATCCGAATGCTACCTGGGTTCCCCAGAAGGAAAGCATTTTTGCCGGGATCGAGCCGGGCGCAATCGGATCGATTTCGATGCTGCTTTTGCTGATTGGCGGGCTTGGCTATGGCGGCTGGGCCATGCTGAAAGAAGTTCAGCGGGTTGATTTCGCACCCATCGAACAGACGCCGGGTGTGTTGTCTGAACTGCCCGAGCTGGAAAATGCACCTCTTGCTGAAGGTGAAAACACACAAGTCGCAGCCGCTGGCCTGACCGCGCCGCCGACAGTCGAGGCTTTGGACCGCCTCTATCGCCCTCAGGCGCTGGACGTACCGGTTCTGACCCATCGCGACGCACCGATCTCGACGCTGAATCCGAATTCAGTTGGCGTTCTAGCAGGGCTTCAAACGCCTAAGCTTCCTGTCATCGAAGAAAGCTTCCCGGAAAGCGACACGCGCCTTGCCAGCGCAGCGCCGGCCGCAGGCAAAGTTCAGGTGTTGGGGGCAGATGCCGCAGACGTGGCTGTGTTTGCCGTCCGTCCGTCCTGGGTTCGCATTCAATCCGCTGATGGCAGCGTGATTTTCGAAAAGATCCTCGATGCGGGCGAAACCTATGTCCTGCCGAAGACCGAGCAGGCCCCGATCATGCGGTCCGGGAATGCGGGTTCGATCTATTTCGCCGTGAACGGCGCCGCTTATGGTCCCGCAGGCGATGGGGCAACGGTCGTTAAAAACATCGCCCTGTCTCAGGATGCTGTGCGTGAGACCTTCGCGCTGGCCGATCTTGAGGGCGACGCCGATCTGGCAACCGTCGTGGCCGAGTTGCAAGCCGCCGAATAATCACATCGTGAGCAATCAGTTCCCGTGCGTACCTTGTCGCAGGTGCGAACGCGGGTTATCTGTCTGAGCAAGAGAAGCCAGCTGGAATTCTACACATGTCTCACAATCCCATTCGTCCGTGGCGTGATATCGAACGCCGGAAATCCCGGCAGATCATGGTGGGCAATGTGCCTGTTGGTGGCGGCGCGCCGATCGCGGTGCAGACCATGACCAATACGGACAGTTCAGACGTGAAGGCCACGCTGGGCCAGGTGCTGGCGGCGGCAGAAGCAGGCGCTGACATCGTACGGATATCCTGCCCGGATGTGGGGTCCACCACCGCGTTGAAAGAGATCGTGGCCGAAAGCCCGGTCCCCATCGTGGCCGACATCCACTTCCACTATAAACGCGCCATCGAAGCCGCTGAAGCAGGCGCCGCCTGCCTGCGGATCAACCCGGGCAACATCGGCGATGCTGGCCGCGTACGCGAGGTGATCAAAGCGGCCAAGGACCACGGCTGCTCGATCCGGATCGGCGTGAACGCGGGCTCGCTTGAGAAGCATCTGCTTGAAAAATATGGCGAACCTTGCCCGGAAGCGATGGTGGAGTCGGGGCTCGAGCATATCCGCATTCTGGAAGACAACGATTTCCACGAATACAAGATCAGCGTTAAGGCGTCTGACGTGTTCCTGTCTGCCGCGGCCTATCACGGTATTGCCGAGGCTACGGACGCCCCCATCCATCTGGGGATCACCGAAGCGGGCGGATTCGTCTCTGGCACGATCAAATCCGCCATTGGTCTGGGGAACCTGCTGTGGGCCGGCATTGGCGACACGATCCGGGTCAGTCTGTCGGCCGATCCCGTGGAAGAAGTTAAAGTCGGCTTTGAGATCCTGAAATCCCTCGGCCTGCGCCATCGCGGCGTGAACATCATCTCTTGCCCCTCCTGCGCGCGTCAGGGCTTTGACGTGATCAATACGGTCGCCACGCTGGAAGAACGGCTTGCCCATATCCACACACCAATGAGCCTGTCGATCATCGGCTGTGTTGTAAACGGCCCCGGCGAGGCGCTGATGACCGATGTGGGCTTTACCGGCGGCGGGGCTGGATCGGGTATGGTCTATGTCGCTGGGAAACAGGATCATAAGCTCGACAACGACAAGATGGTCGATCACATCGTGGAGTTGGTTGAAAAACGCGCCTCTGAAATCGAGGCAGAAGCGGCAGAATAGGGGGCGTTGCCCCCTCGAGCCAGCCCAGGGCTCCGCCCGTTCTCAGGCGAAACTGTCTCCCAGACAGTTTCCGGGAAGCCCTCGAACCCCCAGGATATTTGGTGCAAGAAAATAAGTGTTTGTTAACCTTGTCTTGCAAGAGTGGGGGCGCGGAACAGGCGGGGACGCCGATGGCCGTGCAAGGAAATGAGAAATTCATTTTCAGAGGGGGGCGGTTGGGGCCCCCCTTTTTTCATTTTCTTGCTCAAAAATATCCCGGGGGGCATGAGTTTCCGCAGGAAAGTCATGCGGGGCAGCGCCCCCAACCGGCGCAGCCGGCCATCGCCTTGCTGGGCGCGAGGCATGGCCGAGCGCGCTTACTTGATTGGAATGATATCTCGTATGGGGAAACGCAGCCCATCCTCTGTGATCAACGTCAGGCGCGTGCCGTTCTGGACGATCAGATCACAGCGGTTGCTTCCCGTTACGAAAGTGGTGCAGGCAACCCCGTCCTCTTTCAGCTCGTAATGCCCTAGCCACGTGCCGCCTTCGCCGTAGGTGTAAGAGTACTCTCCACTCGCCGCGTAGACGGACCGCCCATTGTCAAAGAAGATAAGGGTATTCCCGACCAGTTGATCGTGCAGTTCTGACGCCGTAAGGGGTTGATCACCGGTGCGTGTGTTCCAGTCTCTCGCACCAGCAATGGCTGGCAAGCTGCAGAGAATGACGGCAAAGGTGAGTTTACGCATAAGATGCTCCTGAAACATGTCAGGATAGTCTATCGCGCCGCGCCCTGACGCGCTGTCACGTTGCGGTGAAGGGTAGTGATCAGCCTTGGTTCAGTCGTGCACGCCGTCCACCGCGCCGTTTGGACAGACTGGATTTGCGCGCAGGCAGGTCTTCCATGATACGGGCACGCTCAGCGTCAGACATTCCAGACCAGCCGCCGATCTCCTCGATCGAGCGGTAGCAACCCGTGCAGATCCGGGCCTCGGGATGGACCACGCAGATCTTCACACAGGGGCTTGCGATCTCGTTTCGTTTCCAGACGTCGTCCGTCATCACAGATGCCTCAATCTATCCAACACACCTTGCAGGATATACCCGGCAGCGACGTGGTCGATGACCTCGGCGCGACGCTTTCGAGACGTATCCGCCTCGAGCAACGCGCGTTCGGCGGCCACGGTGGACAAGCGTTCGTCCCAAAAGCTAATCGGGAGGTCGGTCAGTTTCTCTAGGTTGCGGGCGAAGGCGCGGGTGGATTGGCAGCGCGGGCCTTCGGACCCGTCCATATTGCGGGGCAGGCCAAGCACCAGCCCCCCCAATTGCCGATCCTTGGCGATCTCAAGCAGGCGTTCGGCGTCCAGCGTGAACTTCTTGCGCTTGATGGTTTCCAGCGGTGTGGCCACCTGCCGGAAACTGTCCGAGACCGCGACGCCGATGGTCTTGGTCCCCAGATCCAGCCCGGCAAGGGCCGTCATCGGGGGCAGGGCTGCTGCGAACTCTTCAATGGTTTCACAGATCATTTGGCAATCCCTGCCTGTTGGGCAGCACGGTCCACGATGGTCAGAGCTTCGGGTTGGGTGGCGAAGACCGATTGTGCCTCGGTGTATATTTCCGTGGCTTGTTCCGTCTCGCCCACGACGCTGAGCGCCATGATCAAGCGGGCCCATTCCGCAGGCGTGCCGCCATAGGCTGCCAGCCGGTCGGAGAGGCGTGTGATCATGCCTTGGATCATCTCGGCCCGGTCTTCTTCGGACATGTCTTCTGCCGCCGCGATGTCATCGGAACTGGGGCCGCTGAGGTCGGTTTCAGGGGCGGCGGGCGGGATGTAGTCTTCGCCAGCAAGGGCGGCGAGATCGCCGATCTGATCACGGATGGCGGGCCACCACTCTGCATCTGTTGGACCTTCTTCCAGCAGACGGCGCCACATACGGAACGCCAAATCTGGGCGGCCGTTCTGAGCGAACATCAACCCGGTATAGAAGCGGGCGAAGGCGTGGGCCGGATCGCGTTCAAGTGCTGCACGCAGCATGGCTTCAGCGTCCGGAGAGACGAAGCCTCCGGCGGCATTGATCATCAGCTCCGCCTGACGTGCGTAGTCATCAGGCGTTGCAGTATCACCTTTGATCTCAAGCAGTTGGCTCATCGCTTCGCGGGCCGCGACCATGTTGCCAAGCGCCGCTTCGTGGGTGGACAGAAGGTCCAGCCCGCGCGGGTCATCAGGGCGTCCGGCGACGGCTTTGCGCAGCCCGTCGACCAGCTCAAGATAATCTGCAGGCGCATCGATCGGAGGTCCGCCCCAGACCGGCATTTGCGCCTCTGCCTGCTCTTGCGAGGGGCGGTTTTGGCGCACTTCCTCACTGATCGCGATACGCTTTGAGCGTCCGTAATCCGGGGCGCCAGGCACACCGATTTTCCAGTAAAGGCCAAAGCTGCCAGCGGCTAAGATAATGGCGATAAGGCCCATGGTGACGCGGGTCAGACCTTGGGGCGTGTCCTGAGCAGCCTTACGGGCTTTCGCGGCTTTGTCCGCGTCCAGCAGGCGGCGCGAGATTTCAACACGCGCGCGAGCTGCATCTTCTTTTGACACGGTGCCGCGGGAAACATCGCGATCAAGTTCAGACAGTTGGTCGCGATAGACCTTCATGTCCGATGTCATCTTCTCGCTCTTTTCGGTTGCTTCCTCGGGGGACACCGCCAGCATCCGCCGCGCCAGGACAAGGATGGTCGCCAAAGTGGCTGCGCCAATGATGGCCCAGAATGCCAAGTTATCCATGTATCCTCCGCGCGGTTTTGCAATCAGTTGCTCACCCCATGTAATGCGCCACGGGCGTTCGCAAAACCCCAGATCAGGGGCTGCGACAATCGGCATGCCGGAAAAGTGACGTGATTTGTGGATTATGTCGTCTTTTTCCGATCAAATGACGCTGATCTTGAATGGTGTTATGTCGCTTCGACGTAAAACCGACAAGAAACGAAGGCCCAACAGGGGAATCGCATGCGACGTTATTCAGCATTTGCCATCGCGCGGGAGGCCGCGCGCTATCACACCGGATGGGAGCGGGCGTGGAAATCGCCCAAACCCAAGAAGAAATACGATGTGGTGATCGTAGGGGCTGGGGGCCACGGGTTGGCCACGGCATTTTATCTGGGCAAGAATTTCGGGATCACCAATGTGGCGATCATCGAAAAAGGTTGGCTGGGCGGCGGTAACACCGGCCGGAACACCACCATCATCCGCTCGAACTATCTGCAAGATCCCTCGGCGGCGATCTATGAAAAGGCACGTTCGCTTTACGAGACGATGTCGCAGGATCTGAACTATAACGTCATGTTCTCGCCCCGCGGCGTCATGATGCTGGCCCAGACCGAGCACGAGGTGCGCGGATACGAGCGCACGGCGCATGCCAACGCGCTGCAAGGCGTGAAGACCGAGTTCATTTCGCCCCAGCGCGTGAAAGAACTGGTGCCGATCATGAACATCAACGGCCCGCGCTATCCCGTTCTGGGCGCGCTGTGGCAGGAACGTGCAGGGACCGCGCGTCACGATGCGGTCGCATGGGGCTATGCCCGTGCCTGTTCCGACATGGGCATGGATATCATCCAGAAATGCGAAGTCACCGGCGTGCGTCAGGCAAACGGCGTCGTTACCGGTGTCGACACCACGCATGGTCAGATCGATTGCGATAAGCTGGCGATGGTTGTCGCGGGCAATGCGGGTCACTTGGCCGATATGGCAGGCTTCCGTCTGCCGATGGAAAGTGTCGCGCTGCAAGCTCTGGTATCCGAGCCGATCAAACCCTGTATCGACGTGGTGGTCATGGCCAACACCGTGCACGGCTATATGTCCCAGTCCGACAAGGGCGAGTTGGTCATTGGCGGCGGCACCGACGGGTTTAACAACTACACCCAGCGCGGCTCGTTCCACCACGTGGAAGAAACCGTGCGCGCACTGGTCGAGACCTTCCCGATCATCTCGCGCCTGAAAATGCTGCGCCAGTGGGGCGGCATCGTGGATGTGACCGGCGACCGCTCGCCGATCATCGGCAAGACGCCTTTGGGCAACTGCTTCATCAACTGCGGCTGGGGCACCGGCGGCTTTAAATCGATCCCCGGATCTGGCTGGGCCATGGCCGAGACCGTCGCAAAGGGCGAACCCGGATCGCTGGCAGGCGAGTTCGGGCTGGACCGCTTCACCGAAGGACGCTTCATTGATGAAAGCGTGGCTGCGGGGGTGGCACATTGACTTACAGCTACGTTCATTTCCCTCAACAAATTGCTGGCTTCCTTAAAAGTGAGAAGCTCGCTTGGAATGACATTTGGCCTGCGCTTTCGGCAGCGAAAAACAACGGAACGAGTGGTGAAGTACAGTTCAACACCATCGAGTTTGCCTACGATCCGAATACCGAAAAATTCGGAGTTGCTGTAAGTTTTGGTGACAAAGACGAAGTTTGGCTAACCGAAGATGAGTTCAAGCAAGAAGTACCCAATTGGGTCAATGGAGGTCCGGAATGCTGATTCTTGAATGCCCATACTGCGGCGTGATGGCCGATGAAACGGACCTGCATGGCGGTGGCGAAGCGCATCTGAAGCGCTATGGCCCGGGCTCGTCGGATGACGAGTTCGAGACCTATCTGTTCCACCGCAAGAACCCGAAAGGCGTTCACTTCGAGCGCTGGCGGCATGTCTCGGGCTGCGGCAAGTGGTTCCACGCGGCGCGCAACACCATGACGCTTGAGGTTTATGGCACCTATCCGGCCCAGACCACTGAGCCGCCGAAAGAGCTGGTCGCCAAGATCAAGAAGAAACATCCTGAGTGGGGGGGCTACGAATGAGCACCCGTCTGGCACAAGGCGGTCGCCTGATCGACCGTTCGAAACCGAAAAACTTCACCTTCAACGGCAAGCGCATGAAGGGGTACGAGGGCGACACGCTGGCTGCGGCACTTCTGGGCGAAGACCAGATGCTGATGGGCCGGTCGTTCAAATACCACCGTCCGCGTGGCGTTGTGGCCTCTGGCGCCGAAGAACCGAACGCTCTGGTCAATCTGGGGCAGGGCGAGCGCTTTGAACCCAACCAGCGCGTCACCACGACCGAGCTGTTTGACGGTCTGACCTGCACCTCGCAAAACCACTGGCCGAGCCTTGAGTTCGACGTGGGCGTGGTGAACAACTATGCCGCGCGCTTCCTGCCCGCTGGTTTCTACTACAAGACCTTCATGGCGCCTGCTGCTGCGTGGAAACACGTTTTCGAGCCGATCATCCGTAAATCCGCCGGTCTGGGCCAAGTCCCGACCGAGGCCGACGCGGATCGTTACGAGCACTATTACCACCACACCGATGTCGTGATCATCGGCGGCGGTGTTGCCGGTCTGGCCTCGGCTCTGGCCGCGGGTCGTTCGGGCGCGAAAGTGCTGGTGATGGAGCAAACCCATCACTGGGGTGGCCGGGCTGCTGTAGATGGCGGCGAGATCGACGGTCAGTCGGTTGACGCGTGGATCGACGCCACTCTGGCCGAGTTGGAAGGCATGGAGAACGTCACCCTGCGCACCCGCATGATGGCTTCGGGCGTCTATGACCACGGCTATGTGCTGGGTTACGAGCGTGTGGCTGATCACACGCCGGGCGATGGCCGCCCGCGTCACCGTCTGTGGCGCATCCGCACCAAGCAGATCGTAACCGCAACCGGCGCGATTGAGCGTCCGCTGTCCTTCGCGGGCAACGACATTCCCGGCGTCATGCTGGCCTCGGCCGTGCGCGACTATGTGGTGAACTGGGGCGTGTCGATTGGTGACCGCACCGTGGTTGTGACCAACAACGACGACGGCTATCGCACAGCGCTGACGCTGAAAGAGGCCGGGCTGGTAGTTCCGGTTGTTCTGGATGCGCGCAGCGAAGCGACTGGTCCGTTGGCAGAAGCCGCCCGCACCGCAGGTATCCGGGTTGAACCGGGCCGCGCCATTGCAAAAGTGCATGGTGGCAAGCGTGTGACCGGTGTGTCGATCTGTCTTCAGGCGGGCGAGGGCTCGGCTTTGGAAGAAATCAAATGCGATGCGGTTGCCATGTCCGGCGGCTGGTCCCCGGTCGTGCACATGTGGTCGCATTGCGGCGGCAAGCTGATCTGGGACGAGGCGCAGGCCCACTTCCGCCCCGATCCGAACCGCGCGCCGACCAGCCATGACGGCGAAGCGTTTGTTGTGACCGCAGGCACGGCCTCGGGCGCGATGTCGCTGGCCGAGACGCTGGAAGACGCTTACGCGGCAGGTAAGGCTGCGGGCAAAGCAGCAGGTGGCAAAGCCATCCGCAAAGCCGGTCCGAAAGCTGATGCCGAAGAGGCACAGCCGATGGCACCTGTCTGGATCATGCCGCAGGGTGCAGGTCCGCAGAAGCGCATGAAGATGTGGCTGGATTACCAGAACGACGTGAAGGTGTCCGACGTTCAGCTGGCCGCGCGCGAAGGCTATGAAAGCGTCGAACACACCAAGCGTTACACCACGCTGGGTATGGCGACCGACCAAGGGAAGCTCTCGAATATCAACGGCTTGGCGGTGCTTTCTGATGCTCTGGGTCAAGAGATCCCGACCACCGGAACCACCACTTTCCGCCCGCCTTACACACCGATCAGCTTCGGTGCGATTGCAGGCGAAGCCCGCCACGAAATCTTCCAGCCGATCCGTCGTACGCCGATGCATCAGTGGCACGAAGATGCGGGTGCTTATATGGAGCCCGTCGGTCACTGGCGTCGTCCTTACTGCTACGCGAAACCGGGCGAGACCAACGAACAGGCTGTGAACCGCGAGGTGCTGAACACCCGCGAGAACCTTGGCCTGTTGGACGCGTCCACGCTGGGTAAGCTGATCGTGAAAGGCCCCGACGCGGGCAAGTTCATGGACATGATGTACACCAACATGATGTCGAACTTGGCTGTCGGCAAATGCCGCTATGGTCTGATGTGCTCGGAAAACGGGTTCCTGTCGGACGATGGTGTTGTGGCCCGCATCGACGAGGACACGTGGCTGTGCCACACCACCTCGGGTGGTGCTGACCGCATCCACGCGTGGATGGAAGAATGGCTGCAGACCGAATGGTGGGACTGGAAAGTCTATGTCGCCAACGTGACCGAGCAGCTGGCTCAGGTGGCCGTGGTTGGACCCAACGCCCGTAAGGTGCTTGAAAAGCTCAATGCACAAGCCGGTGGTGGTATGGATCTGTCGGCCGAAGCACTGCCCTTCATGCAGTGGGCTGACGGCAAGATCGGCGCGTTCGACGCGCGTGCCTACCGCATCTCGTTCTCGGGCGAGCTGTCCTACGAAATCGCCGTTCCGGCGTCGCAGGGCCGTGCCTTCTGGGATGCGCTTCTGGACGCCGGTGAGGAGTTCGGCGTAATGCCGTATGGCACCGAGTGCCTGCACATCATGCGGGCCGAGAAGGGCTTTATCATGATCGGTGACGAGACCGACGGCACCGTAATCCCGCAGGATCTGGGGCTGAACTGGGCGATTTCCAAGAAGAAGGATGACTTCCTTGGTAAGCGTGCTCAGCAACGCTCGCACATGACCGATCCCGAGCGCTGGAAACTGGTGGGTCTGGAAACGCTGGACGGGTCTGTCCTGCCGGACGGCGCCTATGCAGTGGGCGAGGGTAACAATGTCCACGGCCAGCGCAACATGATCGGGCGCGTGACCTCGACCTATTATTCGCCGACGCTGAAAAAAGGCATCGCGATGGGTCTGGTTTTGCACGGTCCCGACCGTATGGGCGAAGTCATCAGCTTCCCCACGGTGGATGGCTCGAACACGGTGATCAAGGCGCGGATCTGTGATCCGGTCTTCTATGACAAGGACGGGGAGAAGCAGAATGTCTAACGCTGTTTCCGCACTTCAAGGCGCGTCGTTTGACGGCTATTGCAAAGTCGAAGAGGCTGGCCTGACCGGCATGATCACCCTGCGTGGGGATCTGGCTTCGAAAGGTGTTGCCAAGGCGGTGAAAGCCGTCACGGGTGCTGCCATGCCGGGGCAGGGCGAGGTTACGGAAGGTGCCAAAGGCCGTGTTGGCTGGATGTCACCGGATGAGCTTTTGCTGATCGTCGATCACGCCGAAGCTGCCGCCATTGTCGAGGCTGCAACCAAGTCTCTGGGCGACGAGCATTCGCTGGTCGTGAACGTCTCGGACGCGCGCGCTGTGTACCGTGTGAAGGGGGCTTCATGTCGCGAAGTGATCGCCAAGCTGACGCCTGCCGATACCTCGGTCATGCAGCCTGGCATGCTGCGCCGCACCCGTATCGCGCAGATCCCCGCCGCTTTCTATCTGGAAGATGACGAGACCGCGGTCTTGGTGTGCTTCCGGTCGGTTGCACAATATGCGTTCGACATTCTGAAAGACGCGGCCCAACCGGGTGGCGAGGTATTCTAAAATCTGAATATCGCCCTCGTTTTAGGGTTGAAAACACGCCTCAATCAATTTAGCACACTGTTAGGTTGATTGAGGCTTTTTTTGTGAAATTACTTATTCATACGCTGTTTGCGTCTTTGTTTTTAACGACATTTGCGGCAGCAAAATCATACGATTGCAAGTTTAAAGTGCGCGCCAATGACCGGAAATGGATTCCGACGTCTCTTTCTATAGACGTAGATCGAAATGACCGCGTGTGGGTGTTGGGCAATGTCATCAAAACTGATGCTGGGCGCGCCATCGAAGGCCGCGAAACTGACATCATAAGAACGCGTGACGTTTTCGAGGTTGAGACGGCGAATGAAAACATGCCAGTCGATTCCCGCAGACCAATTGCCGCCGATGCGCGGCGCGTTCGCTATACCGTTTCCATCGACCCCAAAAATCTAACCGCCAATCTCAGAGTGGTAACTATAGTGCCGCATTTCGAAGTGTTCCGTCGCGTCGCTGGGACCTGCAAAATTCGGTGAAATGCAAAGAGTGTTTCGCCATCACCTTCCTCACCCTTTCTGAATATGGAGTTTACAATGAACAAAATCTTCGCTGCTGTTCTTGCGATGAGCACATTTGTTCCGATGGCTGCACAGGCCGAAGTTTATGTATGTGAGCTTGCCCCGTCTGGAGCGAGTGATGGGGGCTGGATCCCGCCCCAGACCGTCGTCGAGTTTGATGCCAATACAGGCAAAGCGACCGTTTTTGATGGGTTGATCAAGGACGTCTACGAAAAGCCGATCGCAGCGAAAATCTCTGTCAATAACAACAAGCGCTACACGTTTACATGGAATGTGCGAAACGTGGAGGCCACGTCGACTGAAAGTAAGCGGTTGCTTGTGAAGAACATGGCGTACCGGCTCACCATCACCAAAGGGTCGCTGCAAGCCACGGAAACCATGAAGCCCGTTGGCTATGCCAATACCTTCCGTGCCAAAGGCAAATGCGTCCAGAAGAAGTGAGCATTGGGTCAAGGGATGGGTAAAAGCGGCTGAAAAAACGCCGTCAACCCTTGACCATGCTACCTTTGCTGCCCCATCTAAGGGCAACGGAAACACGCATTGAACAGGGGGCCCAAAATGGCTTTTGAACTTCCCGATCTTCCTTACGCACACGACGCACTGGCCGAGTTCGGCATGTCGGCTGAAACCATGGAGTTTCACCACGACCTGCACCACAAGGCCTATGTCGACAACGGCAACAAGCTGATTGCTGGCACCGAGTGGGAGGGTAAGACCCTCGAAGAGATCATCGTTGGTACCTATGACGACAAAGCTGTCGCGCAGAATGGTATCTTCAACAACATCTCGCAGCTGTGGAACCACAACCAGTTCTGGGAAATGATGGGCCCGGGCAAGGTTGCCATGCCGGGTGAGCTGGAAAAAGCGATCACCGAAAGCTTCGGCTCGGTTGACGAATTCAAGTCGCAATTCTCGGCTGCTGGCGCGGGTCAATTCGGCTCGGGTTGGGCGTGGCTGGTGAAGAACGCTGACGGTTCGCTGGCTGTGACCAAAACCGAAAACGGCGTGAACCCGCTGTGCTTCGGCCAGACCGCGCTTCTGGGCTGCGACGTGTGGGAGCATTCGTACTATATCGACTTCCGCAACAAGCGCCCGGCCTACCTGTCGAACTTCCTCGACAACCTGGTCAACTGGGAAAACGTGGCCTCGCGCCTGTAACCCATGCGGGCGTGATGCCCGAGATCACGAGATAAGATGCGGCTGCCCCTTGGGTGGCCGCTTTTTTTGTGCCAAGTCTTCCGGGAAGGGCAGGAGGGCCGCATGAGCGATACAACCAAGGGCGTCATCGCCATCATCGTGGCCTGCACGGTCTGGGGCCTGTCTCCGCTGTATTATTACATGCTGGCCCATGTCCCGCCGCTTGAGCTGCTCAGCCACCGTTCGCTGTGGTCGCTGGTGCTTTTGGGGCTCTATCTGACGCTGCAAGGCCGGTTGGGCGAGCTGCCTGCGCTGATGACCGGTCGCACCGCGTTTTTGGTGATGTTGGCGGCGGTGATGATCTCGGTCAACTGGGGTGGGTTCATCCTGTCGGTACAGGTCGGCATGGTTGTTGAAGCGAGCCTTGGCTATTTCATCTTCCCGCTGATCATGGCGACGATCGGCATGCTGTTCTTTGCTGAAGGGTTGTCGGCCAGCAAGCTGACCGCGGTGCTTCTGGCCACGGTAGCAGTGCTGACACTAACGATTGGTCTGGGGGTTGCGCCGTGGCTGGCTTTGCTGCTTGGCGGCACATTTGCAGCCTATAGCGTAATCAAGAAACTGATCGCGGCAGGACCCGTGGTTACTGTCTTGACCGAGGTGCTGTTCCTCGCGCCGCTTGCGATGATCTGGCTATGGGGCACGCATACACAGGGCTGGCAGGGGATCGTGGGCCGCACGGGTGCGGTGTTTGGAACCGATCTTGTGACCAGCGCGATGCTGATTGGGTCAGGCCTTCTGACGGGCGGCCCGCTGATGCTGTTCAGCTACGCCTCGCGCCGTCTGACCCTGTCGACGGTTGGCGTCGTGCAATACCTGAACCCCAGCCTTCAGTTCCTCTGTGCCGTCGCCATTCTGGGCGAGACGATCACGATCTGGCACATGATCGCCTTCCCGATGATCTGGGCTGCTTTGGCGATCTATTCGGCGGGCGCGTATCGTCAGGACAGAGCGTCGCGCAAGGCCGCCACTGCCTGATCCACATCGTTGACGACGGTGACAAAGCCCTTCAGGCTGTCTTCGGCAAATCCTTGATCGATCACGTGATCCAAAAGCCCGATCAGCGGATCCCAGAATCCGTTCACGTTCAAAAGCAAGATGGGTTTTTTGTGCAGGCCTAGCTGGCGCCATGTCAGGATCTCGAAGAACTCGTCCAGCGACCCTGCGCCGCCGGGCAGCACAACCACGGCGTCCGAGTTCATGAACATGACCTTTTTGCGCTCGTGCATGTTCTCGGTCACGATGAAGCTGGTCAGGTCACGCTTGCCGACCTCCCAGTTCAAAAGATGCTCAGGGATGACGCCGAAAGTGTCGGCACCTGCAGTCTGCGCGGCCTTCGCCACTTCCCCCATCAGCCCCACATCTCCGGCGCCGTAAACCAGCCGCCAGCTGTTGTCTGCCAGAGCTTTGCCAAGGCCCTCTGCCGCGGCGCGATAGGCGGGGTCATTCCCCATGCGAGAACCGCAGTAAACGCAGATCGAGGCTGTATGTCGTGTCATCAGAAACTCCGGGTGCGAATATATCGTAATGATCTTTTGACCGGTGTTATCGGGATTGCTAGGGTCGGGCAAGACAACGCGACGCGAAGATCGCAACAGGGGATGTAAATGGCTGAAATGTCAGGCGGCGCTGCGGGCGCTGGCAAGATTTGGATTGGTGTCGGAGCTGCCGTCGTGGTCGCCACACTGGGATATTGCAGCTTTGATCAACGTGCACAGGCACCGGTGTCTGACCCGGCGGACGCGCCGCAGGTCACACAGGAAGAACCTGCGGTCGAACAACCAGTCGCACCAGCGGCGGAAAGCACGACTGCCGAGCCTGCCCCAGAACCCGCAGCGTCCCCCGATGCGCCCGGCTTTGATGTCGTGCGTGTTGATCCCGATGGACGCGCAGTGGTTGCCGGGCATGCAGAGCCCGGCGCGACCGTGCAACTGTCTTTCAACGGTGCGCCGATCGAAACGCTCACCGCAGACGGTGCTGGAAACTTCGTCGCCTTACTGGACCTACAGGTCACCGAGCCCGGCCAGCTCAGCCTGCGGATGATGAACGATGCAGGCGAGGTCGTCGCAGATGCAGACCCAGCGCAAACCGTTCTGATCGAACCGCGCGCACCTGCACCGACTGCCGTACCAGAGGCGCCAGAAGTCGCCGGCGCCGAAGACGCGCCTGCCCAGCCCGAGGCGCCCACCGAAGCAGAAGCCCCCGCAGCACCGCGTGTGCTGCTTGCAGATGACCAAGGGATCACCGTCCTGCAGGACGAGGTTGGCGACCTGACCGTTCAGAACGTCATCATCGACGCGATTTCATATGATGATCAGGGCGAAGTCGCCTTGTCTGGTCGTGCCTCGGGTGGCGGAGCTTTGCGGGTCTATCTGGACAATGCGCCGATCAAAACCGCGCCTATTCCTCAGGATGGCCAATGGCGTCTGCCACTGCCGGATGTCGCGGCGGGCATTTACACCCTGCGCGTGGACGAGCTTGCCCCTGACGGCACCGTCACCTCGCGTACCGAGACTCCGTTCAAGCGCGAGGACGTTGCCCAGATCGCCGCCGCCACCGCCGCCGCGGACACCCGCGCTAGGGTTGAGGCCGTTACGGTGCAGCCCGGATCAACCCTATGGGCCATTGCGCGCGACAATTTGGGGGAAGGGGTGCTGTATGTGCGCGTCTTTGAGGCCAACCGCGATCAGATCCGCGACCCCGACCTGATCTATCCGGGGCAGGTCTTCTCGATTCCAGAGTAACACAACGCTCTTATTTTCTTGCTGGAAGTATCCTGGGGTTCGAAGGCTTCCTGGAAACTGTCCGGGGGACAGTTTCGCCTGAGAATCGGCGAAGCCCTAGCCAAGGACGAGGGGCAATGCCCCTTTAAACCTTCTGCGCTTGGGGTGCGATGCAACCGGAAATCTCGGCGGCACCTGCGCAGCAATCGTTCAGCAGATATGAAATGACCCCACCAAGCGCCGCCCGATCCGCTGCATAAATCACATGCCGGCTTTCCTTGCGCGAGGTCAGAAGCCCCGCTTGCTCCAACTGCGATAAATGAAAAGACAGGCCCGAGGCTGACACCCCTAGCGTTTGCGCAATGTCTCCGGCGCATAGCCCGTCATCGCCACGCGGCACCAGCAGACGCACGATCTCAAGCCGTGTGTCATGGGCCATGGCAGACAAGGATTTCAGGACTCGACTCTGTTCCATGCTTCAACTATTGATGAAATGTTGAAATAAAGCAAGACCAACCTTAGGTCGTCGCCAAATCGCACATAAGCAAGGAGCAGCCTTATGGCGCCCAGCCGCATCACCTCGACCGAGCTTCCGGACAACAACTGGCGCACCATCCGGCGCGTCGCCCCCTATCTTTGGCCTGCCGAGCACCCTTGGGTGAAACGCCGCGTCGTGCTGGCGATGCTGGCGTTGCTTCTGTCCAAACTGGTCGCCGTTGCCACACCGTGGTTCTACGGCTGGGCGGTGAACGAACTGGCCGGGGATAGCACGGCGCCTGCGTATATGCTTGGGATCGGAGCCGTCGGCTTGACCCTGGCCTATGGCATGGCGCGCTTGATGGCCAACGGGTTCCAGCAGCTGCGCGACGTGATCTTTGCCCGGGTAGGGCAACGGGCGCTGCGCCAGCTGGCGCTCGAGACCTTCACCCATATTCACCGCCTGTCCATGCGCTATCACATCACGCGTAAGACAGGTGGCCTGAGCCGCATTATCGAACGCGGCGTGAAGGGCGTCGAATTCCTTCTGCGCTTCATGCTCTTCTCGATGGGACCGCTGATCCTTGAGCTTGGCCTGATCGCTCTGATCCTATTTGTAACGTTTGACGTCTGGTATTTGGCCGTCGTGGTGGTCACGATTTGGGCCTATGTCTGGTTCACCTTCAAGGTCACCGAATGGCGCGTAAAAATCCGCAAAGAGATGAATGATCAGGACACGGACGCCAACCAAAAGGCCATCGACAGTTTGCTAAACTTCGAAACCGTCAAGTATTTCGGGGCCGAAAAGCGCGAGGCCGCGCGCTATGATGGCGCAATGGCAGGCTATGAACAGGCGGCATTGAAAACCTCGTATTCGCTGGCATTTCTAAACTTCGGACAAGCGTTGTTGATCACAGGTGGTTTGGTCGCTGTGATGGTTTTGGCGGCTATTGGCGTTCAGAACGGCCAGCTTACCGTGGGTGATTTTGTCATGGTGAACGCCTATATGATCCAGATCACCATGCCCCTGAACTTCCTTGGCACCGTCTATCGCGAGATCCGGCAGTCGCTGGTGGATATGAGCGAGATGTTCGACCTGCTGGAACAGCCCGCAGACGTCAACGACAAGCCAGATGCGTCGGAGATTGCAGTGTCCGGTGGGGCGCTGTCCTTCAAAGACGTCCATTTCGGCTATGACGCCGCGCGGCCCATTCTGAAAGGCGTGTCGCTGGATGTGGGGGCAGGGAAAACCGTGGCCATAGTTGGTCCGTCGGGTTCGGGGAAATCCACTATCGGGCGGCTGCTGTTCCGCTTCTATGACGTGAACGGTGGAAGCCTGTCCATCGACGGGCAGGATGTGCGCGACGTGACGCAAGACAGCCTGCATGCGCAAATCGGTGTGGTGCCGCAGGACACGGTGTTGTTCAACGACACGGTGCTCTACAACATCGCCTATGGCCGCCCCGAGGCCTCGCGTTCCGAGATTGAGGCTGCCGCGAAGGCCGCCAAGATCCACGACTTCATCATGGAACTGCCCGAGGGCTATCAAACGCAGGTGGGCGAACGCGGGTTGAAGCTGTCCGGCGGTGAAAAGCAGCGCGTGGGTATTGCACGGACGCTTCTGAAGAACCCGCCGATCCTGCTGTTGGACGAGGCGACCTCGGCTTTGGACACCCAGACCGAGCGCGACATTCAGGACAGCCTGCGCGAGATGGGGCAGGGGCGCACGGTGATCACCATCGCGCACCGCCTGTCGACCATTGTGGACGCGGATGAAATCGTGGTGCTGGAAGCTGGAGTCATTGTCGAGCAGGGCACGCATGACGAGCTTCTGGAACATGGCGGCCGCTACGCCGCGATGTGGGCGCGTCAGGCGAGCGAGGAAGAGCCGCAAGCTCTGGCAGGCTGATCCACTCAACATCCCAAAACGAAAAAGGCGCGGAACTCTCCGCGCCTTTTCTTTATTCTGCGGCGGCCTTGCCGCTGCCCGGTTTGGGGTCCGGTTCGGTGTGCAGCGCCTCGGCTGTGGCTGGTGGCGGGGTCTCGATGACGTCTGGATCAGCTTTGTCCTCGGCCGGGGCAGGCTCGTCCTCGACCCATTGCAGCTCGTGCAGTTCCTGCTTCTTGGCGGCCTTCTCAAGCATCCGGTCGCGGGCAATTTGGCCCGAGCTATGGGCCAAGCTTTCCAGAACCGTGAACGACCGATATGCGCCTGCAGAGACCCAGACGCGAAGCGCCAGCATCGACGGTGTGAAGACCAGTGTCAGAACCGTTGCGATGCCCAGGCCAAAGACCACGGCTGTCGCCAGCTGCTTCCACCACAGCGCGGTCGGGCTGTCGATTGAGTATCCGCCGCCAAAGAAGTCCAGCGACAGGCCGAACATCATCGGAGCCAGACCAGCCATCGTGGTGATGGTGGTCAGCAGAACCGGGCGAATACGTGCCTCGGCGGTGCGGGTGATCGCCTCGATCTTGGGCATGTGGCCCGCATAGTCCTGATAGGTGTCGATCAAGACGATGTTGTTGTTCACCACGATCCCCGCCAGCGCCACGATCCCGGTCCCGGTCATGATGATCGAGAACGGCTGTTGCATCACCATCATTCCGATCAAGACGCCTGTGGTCGACAGGACCACCGCCAGCAGCACCAGCACCGAGTTGTAGATGCTGTTAAACTGCGCCAGCAGAATGATGAACATCAGCCCCAGCGCGCCGATGAAGGCTTGACCCAGGAAGGCCTGGCTTTCAGCCTCGTCTTCCTGATCGCCGGTCCACTCATAGCTCACACCATCGGGCAGGCCGGTGGAGTCGATCCAGTCCGTCAGCGTAGCGATACGCTCGGCCGGGGTGACGGGGGTGCGGGTCAACTCCGCGTTTTCGGCCATCAGCGCGTCGGCCTCGTCCAGCGGAACGATCTGATCAAAGCCGCTGTCATCCGTCAGGCGCACAAGGTCACTGACTACTGCGGCTTTTACGTCGTAATAGCGGCTTTGATCCACACGGTCGATCTGCGCGAAACTGGGCACCGGTGTGCGGGTGACGAAGTTTGACAAAGGCACCAGACCGCCCGGCGTGCGCAGGCGCAGCGTGTCCAGCGTGGACAGCACACGGTCTTCTTCCGGCAGCCGTACGCGGATCTCGATTTCCTCGTCCGAGCTGTCGACCCGCATCGTATCCAGTAGGATTCCGTTGGTGATCAGCTGCACCATGCCACCCACGGTGGCGACGTTGGTGCCAAAGCGACCAGCCTCGGCCACGTCGACTTGAAGCTGCCAGTCGATGCCGGGCAGGGGCAGGGTGTCCTCGATGGCGTTCAGGCCGGGCGTGCTTTCGAACTTCGCGACAGCGACTTCGGTAGCTGCTTGAAGCGTGTCCCAATTGTCGCCCTTGAGGCGTAGATGCACAGGCTTGGCCGAGGCCGGACCCCGGTTCAGGTTCAGAACCTCGATCCGAATGCCGGGGATGGTTTTGAGGCGTTCTTCCAGCCGCAGCATGACGGCATCCCCATCATATTCCGGGTCGATTTCATGGGCTTTGAAAGGGATGATCCCGAACAAAGGTGCGTCCCTCTCGATCGACGGGCGGTCGGCCCAGGCGACAAGCTCGATCTGCAACTGTCCCACCGTGTCACGCGGGCCGGACGCCCCGCCGGTGTTCTGGTTCAGGCCACCCGAACCAGCAAAGGCAAAGACGCTTTCGATGCCCTTGGTGTTTAACGCGATTTCTTCTGCTTGACGCACCATGGCGTCTTTCTCGGCGACGCTCAGATTGCCGCGACCACGCACGTAGACGATGGCTTGCTCGGGCTCGCTGTCGGTGAAGAACTCGACCCCGAGGCTGTTGCGACCGAAGGTGATGAAGGTGCCAACCACGAAAGTGACAACCAGTACGATCGAGACGATCGGCATGATCGGGTTGCCCGCGATGAAATGAATGACATGGCCAAACTTGGTGCGTTGATAGCCGCCATGGATGTGGTTGTCTTCGCGGTGCCACGGCATATGCCAGTCGATCGAGCCCATGGCGATAGATGTGCCAGACGCCCCGATCAGGAACATCAGTGCACCCGGAAGAATGGCCATTGCGCCCTCGATCGGGCTGGTGCCGCCGAAGATATAGCCGGGGTTCAGAAGTTGCAGGGCGGACAGGAACAGCACATAGGCGAAGATCACAGCCAGCGGGATGCGCACCCAGATCGGTGCGAAGGAAAGGGCTTTGGATAGCGTGCCAAATAGGCGGCTGATCCGACCTGAAACCCCGCCGACCACTGGCAAGTACACCAGCGCCACCAGAAGCGAGGCCGACAGCACATAGATCAGCGTCTTGGGCAGCCAACCCATGAACTGGCCTGGGATGCCGGGCCAGAACAGCATCGGTAGGAAGGCACATAGCGTCGTCGCGGTCGAGCTGACGATGGGCCAGAACATCCGCTTGGCGGCCATTGTGTAGGCCTGCATGGGGCCAACGCCCAGTTTGATCTTCTTGTCGGCATATTCGACGACCACGATGGCCCCATCGACCAGCATCCCAACGGCAAGGATCAAGCCGAACATCACAATGTTCGAGATCGTGACGCCAAGCGCTCCAAACAGGGCAAAGGTCAGAAGGAACGAGGTCGGGATGGCGAAGCCCACCAGCAGGGCGGGGCGGGTGCCTAGGGCGCCCAAAACCACGATCATCACCAGCGCAATCGCCGTCACGACCGAGCCTTCAAGCTGGCGCACCATGCTGTCCACGATGATGGATTGGTCGTTAGACACGCCAACCCAGACGGCTTTCTGCAGTTCTGGCGGCCAATTTTCACGTGTTTCGTCCACAATGCTGCGGACTTCGGCAGCGGTGCCGATCAGGTTGAAGCCCTTACGTTTGACGACCTGAAGTGCCACGGTGGTATCGCCGTTAAATCGGGCAGTGCCTTCGCGGTCCTCAAAGGTCAGGCGGATCGACGCCAGATCGCCCAGCGTGACAACACTGTCTTCGTTGACCTTGATGGGCAGGTCGTAAATGTCCTGCAGTTCGTCAAAGGACGAGGGGATCTTGACGGCGGTCGACCCCGTGGGCGTCTTGATGTCCCCGGCTGCGATCAACTGGTTGTTGTTTTGCACGACCGAGATCAGCTCGCCCGCGGTGACGTTATAGGCTTCCAGTTTCAGGGGGTCGATTTCGACCTCGATCATTTCATCGCGGTAGCCTGCCAGCGACGCTTCCAGCACGCTGTCCAGCGCCTCGAGCCGGTCTTGCAGATCGCGGGCGATTTGGACCAGCGTGCGCTCGGGCACATTGCCGGTCAAGTTCACGATGATGATCGGGAATTCCGAGAAGTTGATCTCGTTCACCGAATAGCTGTCGGCCCCCATCGGGAAATCCGCTTCAGCGTTGTTCATCGCGTCGCGCACGTCCGCCATGACCTTGGTCTTGTCCCAACCGAATTCGAACTCCAGCGCCACACCCGCATAGCCTTCGGCGGCAGTGGCGGACATGGTTTTCAACCCGTCAATGTCGGCCAGTTCGGTCTCCATCGGGCGAACCAGAAGCTGTTCGGCATCCGCGGCGGAAATGCCGGGGAAGGGGACCGACACGAACAGAGCCGGAATTTCGATATCCGGCTCGCCTTCTTTCGGCAAAGAGACATAGGCAATCGTGCCTGCCAGAACTGACAGGATCACGAAAGCGATCACCATACGGGCCCGTTCCGAGGCCCAGTCAATGATGGCGGTCATAACCCGGTCTCCTGATAGGTGATCGCAAGGGCAGATCCGTCAGTGACATAGTGGTGGCCGATGATGATGACATCTGCGGCGTCCCCCAGACCCGAGACCCAGACCCCTTGCAGGCTGTCGCGCACAACAGTAACGGGCATGAACCCGGCGGTGTTATCTTCCAGTGCAACGCGTACGCCCAGATTGCCATCGTCATTCAACGTCAGGGCGCTTTGCGGCAACAGATGCGCCACGGTGCCTTGGCCAGTCACCACGATCTCGGCGGTTTGACCGGCGCGAACGGGGATTTCACCTTCGGTTGGCAGCATCTCGACGTCCACGCGGAAGGTGCGGGTGGCGGGATCCGCGGTGTCGGCCACGAAGGTCACCGAACCCTGCAGTGTACGACCCGAGGCCAGACGTACATTTGCAATAAGCTCTGTGGAAAGTTGATCAACCAGAAGCTCGGACACAAAGCCCACCACACGTACGGGATCGTATTGTACCAGTGTGACGCACAGCGCGCCCGGTTGCAGCAGCGTTCCGATGTCGGCGGTATCGGTTTCCAATTCGCCCGCAAATGGCGCGCGAATTTCAAGGCGTTCAATCTCACGCTCGGCCCCGGCGACAGCGGCACTGGCAGACTGGATCGCTGCATCGGAGCTGGCGGCACCCGACCGGGCTGAAATGACACCTGCGCGTGCGGTTTCGACGCCTGCGCGGGCATTGGCCACACGGGTGTCCGATGCAAATCCACCCTCTGAGAGTTTCTCGGCAGCGGTCAGGTTAATCGTGGCTTCGTCCAAACGGGCCTGCGCTTCGATTACGCGGGCCTCGGCTTCGGGGGCACGGGCCTTGGCTTCAGCCAGACGCGCCTTCGCTTCGGCAAGGCTGGCGTCCCTGGTGCCCGGATCAAGGCGGCACATCACGTCGCCCTTGGCTACGGTCGAGCCTTTGGCCAGTTTATCCGACACAACCTGCCCCGAGGTCTCGGCGCGAAGCTCGACCCGGCGGGTGGCTTCGGTCCGGCCCCGGATGACGATTGGGGTCTCGATCTCACGGGCAGTGGATTTCAAAACGACAACCGACAAACCTGTTTGGTCATCGGCACCCGCCTCGGTTTCGGTTTCCGCCGCAATGTCGGAAGTGTCTGCCACACCGGCAGCTTCGTCTAAGGTGTCGCGCTGGAACACAAGCATGAACAAGCCTGCAACGACCAGTAATGCGGTCAAAATAGGGAATAGGCGCATGACCCCTCCTGATGGGTAATGTTTTGCGTTTGAACATAGGTATTCCTGTTCGCGGTAACAAGATTGCCCCTAGGTGAACTTTATCACGGTTTGTGATCGTGAAGATCGCCAAAACTGCTTTATCGCGCCAGCAGGTTGATGCCCCTTGGCATTGGGGCTTCGTTGGGGCAAAAGAAAGCGACTGAAATCGGAGGCAAACCCGTGAGCGACACAGACAGTTTCATCGATGAAGTGAGCGAAGAGGTTCGCCGGGACAAGCTTTATGGCATGATGCGGCGCTATGGCTGGATCGCGGTTGTGGCTGTGGTCGCTGTGGTGGGCGGTGCGGCCTATAACGAGTGGCGCAAGGCAAGCGAGCGGTCCGCCGCGCAAGCGTTTGGCAACGCCATTCTCGAGGCAGAAGGCATCGAAGACCCGCAGCAAAGAATCGCAGCCCTTCAGGGGGTCGCGGGAGAGGGCGCACAGAACGCCGTTCTGAACCTGCTTCTGTCGGGCGATGATGGCGATGTTTCCGCCGATGCGCTGGGGCAGATTGCCGCTGACGCGTCGCTTCCCGATCACTTCCGCCACCTCGCCATGCTGCGTCTGGCGCAGATGCAGGATGATGCTGTGTCGCTGGACGAGGTGCGCAGTCTTTTGGCCCCGGTCGTTGTGGCCGGTGCACCCTATCGAGTTCTTGGGGAAGAGGCATTGGCCTTGGCTGAGCTGCGCGCGGGTGACAAAGATGGGGCTCTCAGCCGTTTGCAGGGACTTCTGCTGGACGATGAAGCCACGACAGCCTTGCGTCGCCGGGCAACTCAGTTGATTGTTGCACTTGGAGGCACGCCAGAGGCATCCTGATCATCAGGTTTTTGCCACAAGCCTTTGATGAAATTTATAAGAGTCCTTTTAGGGGGTTAACGTGAAATTCAAATTCAGCGCCGCGCTTCTGACTTCGATGAGCATTCTGGCAGCCTGCTCCACGCCGGAATACATCCTTCCAGGCGAGCGTGAAGAACTTCGCAGCCCGAACCCCCAGACCCTTGGGGCCGATGCCGCCGCCGCGGCCACCGCAGCGCGCAGCGACGCTGCTCAGCAAGATGGTCCGCGCGCCATCCGCTTGCCGGCTGCGGTGAACCATGCAAATTGGACTCATTTGGGCGGATCGCCGTCGCATCAGGTACAGCACGCTGCATTATCAGCGAACCCGCAACTGATCTGGAGCGCCTCGATTGGTCAGGGCAATGATCGCAAGCACCGCATCACGGCCGAGCCCGTGGTCGCAGATGGCCGGATCTTCACGCTGGATAGCCGCGCGCAGGTGGTGGCGACCTCGACCGCGGGGGCAAGCCTTTGGGCGCGGGACCTGACACCGGCGTCGGACCGTTCGGATGATGCTTCGGGAGGTGGTCTGGCCTTTGCGAATGGCACACTGTTTGTGTCCTCTGGCTTTGGCATCGTATCCGCTCTGGATGCCGCGACCGGTAATGTAAAATGGCAGCAACGCATGGATGCGCCCGGATCAGGCGCGCCCGCCGCCGTGGGTGGTCTGGTCTATGTGGTCAGCCGCGACAACACCGCTTGGGCGATGGACGCGGCAACCGGCAAGGTGAAATGGCGTTTGACCGGCACCCCAAGCACGGACGGCGTTGTCGGGGTTTCTTCGCCTGCGGTGACCGACCGCGTGGTTCTGCTGCCCTTCGCCTCGGGCGAAATCGTGGCCGCCCTGAAAAAGGGCGGGACGCGCACATGGTCCAGTCTGATTGCTGGCGAACGTGTGGGCCGCGCCTATACGCAGGTCACCGACATTACGGGTGAGCCCGTCGTGAAGAACGGCGTAATCTATTCGGGCAACTCGGCCGGGCGCACAGTTGCGCTGAACCTGTCGGGCGAACGCTTGTGGACCGCGAAAGAGGGTGCTGTCAGCCCTGTCTGGGTCACTGGCGGCTCGGTCTTCCTTGTTTCGGACGAGAACGAGCTTGTGCGTCTCGACGCAAGCACCGGAGAACGCATTTGGGGCACGCGTCTTCCGTACTTCACCAAGGAAAAAATACGCAAAATCAAACGCATCCACGCTAATCTCGGACCAATTCTGGCGGGTGGCAAGTTGTGGGTCGCGTCGTCGGACGGGATCATGCGCGGCTTTAACCCCGAGGATGGCAGCCTGATTTCGCAGGTTGCGCTTCCTGGTGGTGCCGCCACACGTCCTGTGGTCGTGAACGGTGTTGCATATGTGGTCGCGCGCGACGGCAAACTTCTGGCTTTGCGCTGACCCAAAAACCGTGTATGCGGGGCGCTTGATCTGACCCGGAGAGCAAAATGAGCTTCACCCTTGCCATTGTGGGGCGCCCTAACGTGGGCAAATCCACCCTATTCAACCGACTGGTTGGAAAGCGTCTTGCGCTGGTGGATGACCAGCCGGGCGTGACCCGTGACCTGCGCGAGGGCGAAGCACGGCTGGGCGAGCTGCGTTTTACCGTGATCGACACCGCCGGGCTTGAAGAAGCGACAGATGAAAGCCTTCAGGGCCGGATGCGTCGCCTGACTGAACGCGCGGTGGAAATGGCCGATGCCTGCCTGTTCCTCGTGGACGGGCGCGTTGGGATCCTGCCTGCAGACGAAGTGTTCGCCGACATCCTGCGTCGCAAAAATGCTCACGTCATTTTGGGCGCCAACAAGGCCGAAGGCAAAGCCGCCGACGCTGGTGTGATCGAGGCGTATTCTCTGGGCCTTGGTGAACCGGTCCGCATGTCCGCCGAACATGGCGAAGGCATGGGCGAACTGCTGTCTGCTCTGCAGCCCATCGCGGAAGAGTTCGAAGCCCGTGCCGCTGAAACTGCCCCCGAGACCGAAGTGGACATCGATGCGGACAGTGACGAAGATGCGCCCAAGATTCCCACCAACGAAAAGCCGCTTCAGGTCGCCGTCATTGGCCGTCCGAATGCGGGGAAGTCGACGCTGATCAACAAGCTGATCGGTGAAGAACGTCTGTTGACCGGACCCGAGGCCGGGATCACCCGCGACTCGATTTCACTGAAGTTCGACTGGAACGGTACGCCAACCCGGATTTTCGACACAGCAGGGATGCGCAAACGCGCCAAGGTGCAGGAAAAGCTTGAAAAGCTGTCGGTATCTGACGGCCTGCGCGCAGTGAAGTTCGCAGAAGTGGTCGTCGTTCTGTTGGACGCTGCCATTCCCTTTGAACAGCAAGACCTGCGCATCGCTGACTTGGCTGAACGCGAAGGCCGCGCTGTCGTCATCGCCGTGAATAAATGGGACGTTGAGCCCGAGAAGCAGGCCAAGCTAAAAGGCCTTCTGGAAGCCTTTAACCGTCTTCTGCCGCAGCTGCGTGGCGCGCCGCTGATCACGATCTCGGCCAAGACGGGGCGGGGCATGGATCGCCTGCACGAGGCCGTCATGCGCGCCTATGACGTGTGGAACCGCCGCGTGAAGACCGCGCATTTGAACGGCTGGCTGGCCGAGATGGTCTCGGCGCACCCGCCCCCCGCTCCGGGTGGCCGCCGCATCAAGCTTCGCTATATGACACAGGCCAAGACCCGCCCACCGGGGTTCATTGTCATGTGCTCGCACCCTGACAAACTGCCCGACAGCTACTCGCGCTATCTGGTCAACGGGCTGCGTGAAGACTTTGACATGCCGGGCACGCCCATTCGCCTGACCATGCGCGGGCAGGGGGACAAAAACCCCTATAAAAACCGCAAGAAGTCAACGCCGTCGCGCCTGCGCAAGCACCTTGGAAAAGGCCGCGCTGACGAATAGATTCTGCGCTAGAACACCGCAACAGAAACGGGGCGCCTGGCATTGGCGCCCCTTTTTCTTGTCATAAATATCCCGGGGTGAGCCCCGAACGGGGCGAGGGGCAGAGCCCCTTTAATTCAGTTCAGATACGGCATCGGATCCACAGGTTCCGTGCCTTTGAAGACAAGGAACTGGATCGCGTTATACCTGTTCTTGGTCGCCACGGCGATCTGCTGTCCACGCTTAACTTTTTGACCCTTCTTCACGGTGATGCCGGAAATGAAGCTATAGGCCGTCTGCGTGCCATTTCCGTGGTCGATCACTACGATCTCTTCGCCTTCGACGTCTTTCGATACCAACCGCACCGTGCCGCTGGCGGCGGCTTTGACCGGGTCACCCGGCTTGGCCGAGATCAGGATGTATCCCGCTTTCTCGGCGTCAAATGCGCTGGTCACTTTGCCCGCGACCGGCAAGGACATCTGGGATGCGCTCGCCTGAGTGCGAGTGTCCGCCAATTTCGGGGCCTCGGGCGCCTTCGGAGCAGGGCGCTTCACCTCGTCCTTCGGCAGCGCTTCTGCAGCCGATGGCGGGGTCGGGGTGGCCGATCCCTTGCCAGGTTGCGCAATCCGCGTCTCTTTCACCGGGGCAGCGACCTTTACCGGGATCAACAGATGTTGGCCTTCGCGCACGGTCAGGTTTGATCCCAGCCCGTTCCAATCTGCCAGCGACCGAACCGATACGCCATAGCTGCGCGCGATCGAATAGGCTGTTTCGCCGCGTTCAACGCGGTGGCGCAGCGGTTGTTCCCCCGAAACCTTAGATGTCGCTGCCGTCGCCGGCGTGTTGCCCGCGCGGTCAATGGCATCGCCTGCCAGTGTCGTGATGTTAATCTCGCCCTCGGGTTTGATCACGCCACCCGCAGGTTCTGCCACGCGGCGGGGTAGGGCCAGAAGCTCGCCTTCGCGAAGCGGCGCGTCCAGCGCCAGACCGTTATAGCGGCCAAGTTCAGCGGGGCTCATGCCGATCCGGCCGGCTACATCGGCGACGGTGTCACCGCGATTGGCCAGCGCTACTTGATAGCCGGGATAGGAAATCACGCCGCGATTGTCGGCGCGGGGGCGTTGGGCGGTGCCGGCAGATTGCGCAGCTTGTGAGGTGGACAGATCCCCCCCCGCCAAACCCCGGAAATCCATGTCGAAATTTCCGCAGGCAGAAAGCGCCAGAAAAGTTCCCAAAAGAAGTGTCGCACGTGTTTTGGCCCCGCTGCGCTGGTTGGCGCGCGACGTTACATGGCGGGACAGGCACGCAGGTGTGCTGTGGAGTGGCATTGCTCGTCTCTTCCTCAATTCATGGGCCTGTTTGTCAGGCTCTGCATGTGACCCTTTTTGCGGGCCTTGTCATGATGTGGCTGGAATATCCCAACCGGAACCCGCCGTCGCGGGAAAAATTGTCACTCGCGCCCCAGCCCTTCCAAAAGGGGTACGAACCGTACCGGCAGAAGTTCGTCATAGTCAAACCCTGTCTCGGTTCTTGTGACCTTGATCAGGCTTTGCACTGCATCTGACTGCCCTACCGGTACGATCATGATACCGCCAACCGCCAGCTGCGCCAAGAGCGGACTGGGCGGGTCTTCGGCGGCTGCCGTGACAATGATGCGGTCAAACGGGGCCTGATCGGGCAGACCGCGCGATCCGTCGCCGGTAATTGCGGTGATGTTGTGTAGGTCCATCGCCTCGAACAGCTCGCGTGCTTCGGCCACAAGGCGGCGGTGGCGGTCGATGGTATAGACCCGGCGTGCAAGCTTCGACAGGATCGCAGCCTGATAGCCGGACCCGGTCCCCAGTTCGAGCACCTTGTCGCGGGGCGAAATATTGGCCGCCTGCGTCATCAACCCCACGACCGATGGCTGCGAGATTGTCTGCCCGCAGGCAATCGGCAGGGGCATGTCCTCGTAGGCGCGTTTGGCAAAGACCCCGCGCACGAAGGGGCCGCGGTCGATCTCCTCCATCGCGGATAACACGCGCGGGTTTGTCACGCCCTTTGAGCGCAGTGCGAATAGGAACTGCATTTTCTGTTCCGCGTCCCATGCAACGGGGGCTTGTCCGTCAGCTTGGTTCATTCAAACAGACCCTCGAGCGTGGAAAGATGATCATGCGCAGTCAGGTCCGCCCGCATCGGCGTGACCGAGACATAACCTTCAAGGTTCAGAGTCAGGTCCATGCCGGGTTCAGATGGCGTGGCTTGCGGTCCGCCCTTGATCCACAGGAATTTGCGACCCGACGGGCTGTGATGTGCCTCGGCTCCGAAGAACGCGTCATGGCGCCAACCTTGCGGGGCAGAGCGTATGCCCTTGACCAGATCGGCGGCAACAGGTGGGAAGTTCACGTTGTAGAAGATCGGATAGTTGCTGCCTTTGTCCCACGGACCGTTTTCGACCAGCTTGCGCACGATCTCGGGCCCGAAGCGGGAGGCGGCTTGAAACACGCTGTCCAGATCCTTAGTGCCAACGCCCATGTATTGCGACAGCGCAATGGCGGGAAGTCCTTGCAGGGCAGCCTCCATCGCGGCCCCCAGCGTGCCGGAATAAAGCGCGTTCTCGGCCGAGTTGTTGCCGCGGTTTACGCCCGAAATCACAAGATCAGGTCGCTCGGGCATCACGTCATAAAGCGCGGCCAGCACACAGTCGGCGGGGCTGCCTTCGGCGGCGAAGCGGCGCGGGGCAAGTTCAGCGATCATGAACGGGCTGGTGTAGGAAATGCAGTGGCCCACGCCGGACTGTTCGAAGGCTGGGGCGACGGTCCAGATCTCGGCCTTCTCACCTGCCAAGTCTTGCGCGACCTGATGGGCGATGGCTTCGGCCACTTTCAGGCCCGGAGCGTTGATCCCGTCGTCATTGGTGATGAGAATGCGCATGGTTCGCCCTTTCCGCCCAGCCCAGATTTGGTGGCCTTTTGCCATTCAATAGGGCAGGCACGCCGGTGCAGCAAGCGCAGCGGGCATAGTTAGGGCTAGGAAGTGAAAACCGTTGCGATCAGGTCAGCGTTTAGGCGAGGTGCGCCTCGGACAGGATGCGCTTGGCTTCATCTTCGACCGAGGCCAAGCTGCTGCGATCTTCGCCGGGGAAGAACCGACCGCGCATCGAGGTTGCCAACGGTTTGGGTTCCGCCACGATCACGCGCGGGCCGATATTGGCGTTTTCCGCTGCCCAGCTACGCACCATGGCGACTTGGGCGGCCTTGGTGGCGCCGTAGCCTGCAAAGAACTTCTCGCCCGCGTGGTCATCGGCAAAGAACAGCGCCGTGCTGTCATCCGTCATCAGCGCATTTACCATGAAGATCAGATTGCGCGTCGCTTCGACATTGGTGTTCCACGCCTGCGTCCAGCCCTTGTCGTCCAGATCAGGGGTTGGCATCAGGGCTGGGCCGTAAATCGCCGTATGCGCCCAGACATCAATCGGTCCCCAACGGTCATGGATCGAGCGGCACAGATGCGCCATCGCGTCCTTGTTGGTCACATCCATCGGTGCCAGCGTGGCAGAGCCTCCGGCAGCCTTGATCTTGTCATCCAGCTCTTCCAACGCACCGGTGGTGCGGCCCACGGCCACAACGTGATGAGTTTTGGATAGCTCCAGCGCAAGGGCGGCCCCAAGGCCACGGGATGCACCGGTTACGAGGGCGATTTTCTGTGTATCGGTCATAGGGGCGGCTTAACGGTGTCTAAGAGGATTGTCGAGTGCGGGAAACGTCTACGCGTCGGATAGGTGTGGGCGCAAGTCACTCCCGGTCTTCTCATAAATATCAAGCAGGGTGTCGAAGCTGATCCCGTCTTGCTGGGCTTCGAATAGCGGGTGGCCTTCCTGGACCCACAGCGACGGCCGCTGTCCTTCCGCGCCAGGCGTCATGTTGCAGGGCAGGGGATCGGTACTTTCGAAACAGGGCAAGCTGTTGGCGAGCCACGAAAAAGCCCCTTCGAACACGGCTTCCCCGAGAGTGTCCTCTACGTAGGTATCGAAGTTTTCGTCGCTTAGCGATCCCCAGCATCCGAAGCCGAACCGTTCGCCACTTCCCCTGACCGGGAGGTACAAAACCGACCTGACAAACAGATGGCCATCAAACCTGCACAGGTCCGTACCAAGACGGTCCTCGCCCACGATCAGTTCGTCTTGACCGCTTGCACCACGATGCCCGTGGGGCCAAGGGTCAGGGTGGTCAAAGCCGATGTCGAAAATGCCGGAAAAGCTGCGTTCGCAGCAGGGGCAATTGTAGGAGTTGTCATTGAAACGCCTCCAGCGAGGGTCCTTGGACAAGTCCTCAGACCCTTTCTGAAAGAAGCGTTCCAGAAACTTCACTACTCCGCCGCCTTCAGCTCGAACCCTTTTTCGATCTGGTCCGCAGGCCTGACCGGATATTCGCCCGAGAAACACGCGTCGCAATATTGCGGGCAGTCTTTCTTGCGGCCTTCAGCCTCGCCAACAGCGCGGTAGAGGCCATCGAGCGAGATGAATTTCAGACTGTCCACGGCAAGATGTTCGCACATCTCGTCTTCGGTCATCTGAGCGGCCAGAAGTTTGTCGCGGTTGGGCGTGTCGACGCCGTAGAAACAGGGCCATGCGGTGGGGGGCGAGGCAATGCGGAAGTGGACTTCCTTGGCGCCTGCGTCCAGCAACATCTCTTTGATCTTGCGGGTTGTGGTGCCGCGCACCACGCTGTCATCCACCAGAATAACGCGTTTACCACGGATCAGCGCGCGGTTCACGTTCAGTTTCAGACGCACACCCATGTTGCGGATCTGCTCGGTCGGCTCGATAAAGGTTCGGCCCATATACTGGTTGCGGATGATGCCCAGTGCATAGGGAATGCCGCTTTCCTGACTATAGCCGATGGCCGACGGTACACCGCTGTCCGGGATCGGACAGACCAGATCGGCCTCGACGGGGGTTTCGCGGGCCAGTTCCACGCCAATCTGACGGCGGGTTTCATAGACCGAGCGACCGCCGTAAAGGCTGTCGGGGCGCGAGAAATAGACGTGCTCGAAAATGCAGAATTTCGAGGGCTGCGGGCGGAAGGGGAAAGAGCTTTCAACGCCCTTGTCGGTGATGACGACCATTTCGCCCGGCGCGATCTCGCGGATGAACTCGGCGCCGATGATGTCCAGTGCGCAAGTTTCCGACGACAGGACCCAGCCTTCGCCCAGCTTGCCCAGCACCAGCGGGCGGACACCGTGCGGGTCACGCACGCCCATCAGCTTGGTGCGGGTCATCGCAACGACCGAGAACGCACCCTCGACACGGCGCAGCGCATCTTCCATCCGTTCGGGGATGGTACGTTGCAGCGAGCGCGCCATCAGGTGAATGATGCATTCACTATCCGACGAACTTTGGAAAATTGAACCGCGCTCGATCAGTTCTTTGCGCAGGGCGTTGGCATTGGTGATGTTGCCGTTATGGGCAATCGCGGCGCCACCCATCGAAAACTCGCCAAAGAAGGGCTGTACGTCGCGGATGACAGCGCCTTTCGAACCGGCAGTGGAATAGCGCACATGGCCAATAGCAAGCGGACCGGGCAGGGTTTCCATCACGCTGGCCTTAGTGAAGTTGTCACGCACATAGCCAAAGCGGCGGGCCGAGTTGAAGCCTTCAACTGGATCGTGGCAGACGATGCCGCCCGCTTCTTGTCCGCGGTGCTGCAGGGCGTGCAGACCAAGGGCGACGAAGTTTGCAGCGTCTTTCAGGCCGATTACGCCGAATACGCCGCACTCCTCCTTCAGCTTGTCGTCATCAAACGGATGCGCGAATGGCATGGTGGAAGGGCAGGCGGGCGAGGTGTCGGACATGAGCAGCGGTCTCCGATTCCGTGGCGTTGGGCCTCTCTTACTGGACAGGTCACGCCGTGTCATCAAACTATCACATTGCCGGGGCGATTAATTCAGGCCCCGAAGTGAAACAACGCGCCCTTGGGCGCGTTGTGAATGGATCAATTGCTGCTTTCGGTGGTTGGCAATCCGCCCGAGCAGGCGCCGACTAGCTCTTCATACTTGCCAACGATCCAGCCGGGGGCGTCCTCGGGGATCTGTTCGTTGATGCGATCCTGCGTGCGGGCGAAGATCTTGGCGGTGCGGCTGTCATCCACCATCGGAATGGTGTCGGTCGTCACGATGCGGTCATAAACGACCAGCGCAATCGCCACCAGAACAAGGCCACGCAGCACACCAAAGATGAAGCCAAGCGCCTGATCCAGACCGCCAAGCGCCGAGCGTTGCACGGCCGAGGAAAACAGCGGTGTAAAGATCGATACGACCACCAGCGCCAAGGCAAAGACGCCTGCGAAGGCCGCAATCATCGACAGCTCGCAGCTGTCGGCGATGAAGTCTTTCAGAACCGGGATTTCCTTGATCAGCGGCAGGGCGCGCGGGGCAAAGATATAGGCCAGAACGGCTGCCGCGATCCAACCCAGGATCGACATGCCTTCGCGCACGAAGCCGCGCGAATATGCCAGAATTGCCGAGATAAGAATGACCGCTGCCACGATCCCGTCAATCAGCGTGAAACCTTCCATGTTCGTCACTTCGGTTCGGGTCTTGGCCCGATACCGTCCCTGTTGTTGGGCCTATCCGGCCCCGAATATGTCTCCGACGAACCCGGTCAGGTCCGACATCTTCTGTATGGTCAGCCCGGAGCCCGAGCCGATCTTGCTGCGTGTTGGCGCTATCGCAGACGTGAAACCAAGTTTTTGCGCTTCTTTCAACCGGTTTTCGGTCTGGCCAACGGGCCTCAGGGCCCCTGATAGACTGATTTCGCCAAAAACCACAGTATCTTTGGGGATCGCGGCGTCCTCGCGCGCGGAAAGTAGCGCCGCCGCCACAGCCAGATCGGCCGCGGGTTCCGAGATTTTCATGCCGCCCGCGACGTTTAGGTATACATCAAGCCCGGCAAAGGGGATGCCGCAGCGTGCTTCCAACACAGCAAGGATCATGGCCAGGCGCCCGCTGTCCCAGCCCAAAACCGACCGGCGCGGTTGCGAGTGCGGAGAGGGCGCGACGAGGGCCTGAAGTTCAACCAGAACCGGGCGGGTGCCTTCGATACCGGCAAAGACCACTGATCCGGGGGCGGGATCTTCGCGGTCGGACAGGAACAGCGCGGACGGATTCACGACTTCGGAAAGGCCTGCGCCTGTCATCTCAAAGACACCAATTTCATCTGCCGGACCGAAACGGTTTTTCACGGCGCGCAGGATACGGAATTGGTGGCCTCGCTCTCCTTCGAAGTAAAGCACGGTGTCGACCATGTGCTCGACCACGCGTGGCCCCGCGATTTGGCCTTCCTTGGTGACGTGACCCACCAGAACGACGGAAATCCCGCGTTTCTTTGCGAAAGTGGTCAGTTCATGCGCGGCGGCGCGGACCTGACTGACGGACCCCGGCGCGCTGTCCACATTGTCGGCCCACATGGTCTGGATCGAATCGATGATGGCAAGCGCAGGACGTTCCGCGTCCAGCGTCGTCATGATGTCGCGCAAATTGGTCTCGGCCGCCAGTCGCACCGGCGCATCTGTCAGCCCCAATCGCTGGGCACGCATGCGGACCTGGGCCGAGGCTTCCTCGCCCGAGACATAGATCGTGGGCAGACCCGCCTGCGCAAAGCGCGCGGCGGCCTGCAAAAGCAGGGTGGATTTGCCGATGCCGGGATCGCCACCCACAAGGATGGCTGAACCGGGAACCAACCCCCCGCCCAACACGCGGTCCAGCTCGCCCATGCCGCATTCGGTGCGCGGGGGCGGGGCCTCTTCCGTGGACAAATCAGTCAGCGCGAGCGATGCCCCGCGCTTGCCACCCAAAGATTTCGAGGCTGGACCAGCACTGAGCGGAGCGTCTTCCTGAATGGAGTTCCATTCACCGCAGGCTTCGCAACGCCCGGACCATTTCGAAGAGCTGGCACCGCAGGCCGAACAGGTGAAGATTTTCTGAGCTTTTGCCATGCGGAATTTCTGCCCGGTTGGGACCGCATGCGCAAGGGGTAGGAGGCTGCTGCGTCAGGCTTTTTGCCGTTTCGCTGTCGCGAAGCTCAGCCAGATCGACGTCAGGATGCAGGCGGTGAACAGATACAGGCCCCAGCCGGTCTCGATCTTCGCCAAGCCCACGCCTTTCACGATCACGATATAGAGCGCGATCAGGAAGACATCAGCCATCGCCAGTTTACCCAAGATGTTAAACGCGGGCAGCATCCGGCGGCGCATCATGCCGAACTGGATCAGGGCCAGTCCCAGCACTTTCATGATCGGGGCAAAGACCGCAAAGAATGTGACGAGCAGGGCCAGCAAAACGTCTGTCTCCCACAGCGCCTGTAGGCCCGAGATCACGCTGACCTCTTTCAAGCCAAAGAGCGGTAGGTTGATACCCGCATGCATGAGCGGCGCGAACCATGCGATGGGGAAAGCGATCAGGAGGGCGAGGTTGAGGTAACGCAGTTTCATGAGGACAATGAAAGCTCTCTTCATCGAATTCTCAAGTGGTGACACCGGGGAGAAACGTAGAATTCTTCCCGCTTGAACCCGCTACCTTACCGCTTCGATCGGCCCCTCGGCACTGCCCGAAATGAACTGTGCGACGTAGGGATCGCCCGAGTTGTCCATATCGCCCACGGGGCCGGTCCACTGGATCTTGCCTGCGTGCAACATCGCAACATGGTCGGCGATCACGCGGACCGAGGACATGTCGTGGGTGATGGTCATGGCGGTGGCGCCCATTTCGACCACGATCTCGCGGATCAGGTCGTTGATGACGCCGGACATGATGGGATCAAGGCCGGTTGTGGGTTCGTCGAAAAAGATGATCTCGGGCTCGGCGGCGATGGCGCGAGCAAGGCCCACACGTTTTTGCATGCCGCCCGACAGCTCGGCCGGGAACAGGTCGGCCACGTCGGGGGTCAGGCCCACGCGGCGTAGTTTCTCGATCGCGATCTCGCGGGCTTCTTCCTTGGGCTTGGCAAGCGATCCGCGCAGAAGGCGGAAGGCGACGTTTTGCCAGACGGGCAGGCTGTCAAACAGCGCGCCACCTTGGAACAGCATACCGAAACGCGCCAGAAAGGCGTCACGTTCGACCTTCGAGGTATCTTCGCCATCCAACGTGATGGACCCGCTGTCCTGAACCATCAGGCCCAGAATGCACTTCAACAGCACCGATTTCCCGGTGCCGGAGCCACCGATGATCACCATGCTTTCGCCGCGGTTGATGGTCAGGTTCACCCCGTCCAACACACGTTTTGGGCCAAAGGCTTTATGGACGTTTGTAAGTTCAATCATGTGGCAAAGAAGAAGCTGGTGAGAAGGAAATTGGCGGCAAGGATCAGAACGGCGGCGGCCTCGACCGAGGTTTTGGTGGCGCGGCCCACGCCCTGCGCACCACGACCCGAGCGCATCCCGTGATAGCAGCCCATGACGGCGGCGATAAAGCCGAACGCCGCGCCCTTGATCAGCGAGGACACGATGTCGGACATCTCAAGGAAGTTCCACGTGTTGTTCAGATAAGGACCGATGGCAAACCCAAGCTGCTTGGTGCCGACAAGAAAGCCCCCCATGATGCCGATGACGTCTCCGATGCCGACCAAAAGCGGCACGACAAGCGTGGCGGCTAAGACGCGCGGGGCGGTCAGGTATTTCATCGGGTGGGTCGAGAGCGTGACGAGCGCGTCGATTTGCTCGGTCACTTTCATGGTGGCGATTTCGGCGGCAATGGACGACGTCACACGCGCCGCGATCATCAGGCCCACCAGCACCGGACCAAGCTCGCGCACCATGCCGATGGCGACAATCTGGGGCACGACCGCCTCGGCCGAGAAACGCTGGCCGCCGGAATAGATCTGCAGGGCCAGCGCCGCGCCGGTGAAGATCGCGGTCAGGCCGACAACGGGCAGGCTGAAATAGCCGATGTTCAGGATCGCGGTCAGAAACTCGCGCGGATAGAATGGCGGGCGGACGATATGGGCGATGGATTGGCCCGCAAAGATCGCCACGCGCCCGATAAGCGCCAGAAACCCTAGGGTCACGCGACCGATGGTGGCCAAGGGTTTGGTCACGGCATTCATGCGCGGCCCCGTGCATAGTGGCGGTGATAGCGGTGGCCCAACTGCGTCAGGAACTCGTACCCGATGGTGCCCGCGATCTCGGCCAGATCATCGACGGTCTGCTGGTCAGAGAGCATGGTCAGGGTTTTCGGCGTGTCGGGCAGATGGGTGACATCCACACCAATCATATCCATCGAGACGCGGCCCAGAATGGGGCAGGGCGTGTCTTCGAAAAACATCACGGCTTGGTTCGACAGCTGACGGTTCAGACCATCGGCATAGCCCGCGGCAACGGTCGCCACGCGGGACGGGCGTTCGGCGCGCCAGGTGTTCGAATAGCCCACGGTCTCGCCTTCTGCGACATCGCGGATTTGGATGACAGGCAGGTCCAAGTGGACAACGGTCTGGGCGTCCTCGAACGGGAAGCCGCCATAGAGGCCGATGCCGGGGCGGGTCAGATCGAAGTGATAGTCCGGCCCCAGAAGGATGCCGCCGGTGGCCGCAAGGCTGCGCGGTACCTGAACCCCGTCGGTCATGTCGTGGAATGCCGACAGCTGCTGGTGGTTCATCGGGTGCTCGGGGTCATCCGCGCAGGCCAGATGGCTCATGATCAGGCGCGGGTTCTGCGGCAGAAGGATGTCACGCAGGGCGGCCCATTCGGCGGGCTCCATCCCCAGACGGTTCATGCCTGTGTCCAGCTGAATGCCGAACGGGTGGCCAGGCAAGGCTTCCAGATGGCGCGTGACTTGCTCGACCGAGTTCAGCATCGGCACAAGACCCAGATCATGGACCATGTCCGTATCGCCGGACATGTGGCCTGAGAAGACGCTGATTTCGGGGCCGGGTCCAAGCGCTTCGCGCAGGGCGGCGCCTTCTTCGGCGGCGGCCACAAAGAAGCGTCGTGCGCCGGCAGCGGCCAATGCACGCCCGACCTTGCCCACGCCAAGCCCATAGGCGTCGGCTTTTACCACGGCAGCGGTCTGAACCTCTGCCCCACTTTTTGCATCCAGCGCCCGCCAGTTTGCGACCACTGCATCCAGATCAATTGTCAGTCTGCCCGTACTCATACAGGCGTTTTTGACGGTGCAGTGGCCCGGGTCAAGGTAAAAAGCGGATGCGCAGCGCCTGCACGCGGATTTCGCCTGTCGGTGTGCTGTGTCAGTCGGCCAATACGGTCTCGATATGGCTGGCGCTTTCAAGGGTGCGATGCACCGGGCAGCGGTCGGCGATTTCAAGAAGGCGCTGGCGCTGATCGGCATCGAGTTCGCCGGTCAGGTGGATCTCGCGCCGGAAGGTGTCGATCCGGTTTTTCGCTCCGGTTTCGGCGTCTTGGGCGTGGACCTTGTCGTGGCAGACCTCGACCCGAACGTGGTCCAGTGGCCAGCCCTTGCGCCGGGCATACATGCGGATCGTCATCGAGGTACAGGCGCCAAGTCCCGCTGACAGGAAGCCATAGGGCGACATGCCCTTGTTGGTGCCGCCGTATGCAAGGGGTTCATCCGCCACCGTATGATGCTTTGGGCCGGATTGGATGTCCTGCAGAAATCCACGAGGGTCAGCTTCGGATACACGCACGATGCCCTCGGGCGCGCCGGGGGGCGGGGCAGGCGGGGATAGGTTCACATATTTCGTCGCCCATGTGGCGATCACCTCGGCCACATAATCTGCGTCGCTGGCGCGGCTGATCAAGTGGTCTGCGTCGTCCAGCGTAATAAAGCTTTTGGGATGCTTGGCCCCCATGAACAGCGTGGCGGCGTTGTCGATCGATACGATCTGATCGCGCGGGGCATGTAGGACCAAAAGGGCCGCGTTCAGGGACTTCAGCGCCTCGTCCAGCTGACTTTCGCGCACATCTTCGACAAAATCGGCACCGATGCGAAAGGGACGGCCGCCCAGACAGACCTTGGCAGCGCCATCGGATTTGATGTCGGGCAGGGCGTGCTCGAAATTTTCGATCACATGCGAGGGGTCGGCTGGCGCCCCGATGGTCACGACGGCCTGAATGTCGGACAGGTGCGAGGCTGCCTTGATCACCGCGGCCCCCCCCAGCGAGTGTCCGATCAAAAGAGCAGGCGGATATCCCCGATCACGCAGGGCCTCGGCTGCTTTTTCGAGATCCTGAACATTCGACGTGAAGTTGGTATGTTCAAAGATCCCGTCCGAGTTCCCTAGTCCGGTAAAGTCAAACCGCAGAACCGCAATGCCCAGGGCCGCAAGGCGTGCAGAGATCCTGCGTGCCGCGGCGATATCCTTGCCGCAGGTAAAGCAGTGCGCAAACAGCGCCGTTGCCAGATGTGGACCGTCCGGCAGGTCCAGACGCGCGGCCAGATCGTGACCGGCATGTCCGGGGAAGGTAAACTTTTCGGTCGGCATGGGCGCTCCTGTCCTGATCGGTACCGTGAAAGCGCCGGCAGCGTGCGAGCAGCCTTGCGCCGGTCCGACGAAATGAATGGGTCCGACGAAGGTGGCGTGCCTCGGGGGATGGGGCAAGGGTCTGAGGGGTAAGCTCACGCAAGGGTGAAGAAACGTATGTTCAGGTGAAGCGGGCCGCAGTTTGCGCTTGCGTGGCAGGATGTTGCCACGCACAGTCCTGCCGTCACAAGCGGGGGATGCAGATGGTTGAAATCTGTCAAAACGAGCTACCGATTCTGCCTTGGGCGGACCCTAAAACGGCACGGCTTCCGGGGTTGAATCCCGTCGAACCGGGACAGTGGCTGCAGATTGACGACGCTTATAGCGCGCAGATGACACGCAGACTGTCACTGATGAAGGACCACGGGGAACTGGTCCATAGACTATCCGAAGATGCGCGCGCTGCGGCGGAAGAATTACTTGCCGACGTGATTGCCGAAATCTCGGATACGGACGGTTTTGAGGTGCACGGAGAAACCGTGCGCTGTCCGGATGGGCGACTGGTTCAGCTGGACCGCGCGCAGCCGCTTCTAACATTGGGTGCATTGGTGCAGGAAGACTTTGTCATCCTGCAGAAACACGGCAATGAGCACGTGATGACCGGGGCCATCCTTTGCTTCCCCGCAAGTTGGTCACTTGATCAGAAGTTCATGAAATCACTGGTGAAAATACACATTCCGGTGGATAGCTATACGCCGGATATCGCCCGACGTGTACAGCGTTTGTTCGACGGCATTCAGCCCGGGCGTCCGATGTGGCGGGCGAACTACTTATCTTACAATGACCCAGAGCTGTTTCAGCCGCGCCGGGAAGAAGAACGTCGATGCTTCGATCACAACAGTCCCAGTTGGTTGCGGGTCGAGAGGCAGTGCATGAAACGACTTCCCAGATCGGGGGCGGTGGTTTTTTCGATCCATTCATATGTGTTGTCAGATCAGAGGCTGAAAGAGTTGGGTATTTCACTACCAGGAGGTGAATAATGAATGTTTTTAGGGTTTTGGATTGGCTGAGCGTGCTTGAAATGAATTTTTGGCGCCAGCTTTCATAGTTTAGACAAATTTTGTGGCTTAAAGCTAGTTATGCCCGACGGGCAGAATTCATGCGAGTAAATGGAGCGGGAAGAAATATGAAGAAGCTTACTTTGGTTATGGCAATTGCAGCGACCGGTGTGATGGCGGGCTGTGTCGATAAGTCAGCCTATGAAAGCAACCCGGTACAGATCAAGACTGAGAAGGGCGTTGTAACCTGCCAGTTGTATATGCGTGATCGAGTTCAGTGGGATGAAGCGATCGCAGTGCCTGCCGGAATGACGAAGGACGAAGGTGACGCATATTGTGTTCAGGAAGGGCACCGTCAGTTTAATGCGGCTCACAACCGCGTTGGGGCAAGCGGCTAATCCTGGATGATATCAGGGTTTCGTATTGCGAGACTGAAGTGAAGAAGGCGCCTGATTGGGCGCCTTTTTTATTGTCTTGGTGAATTGTGGCGCGTTGCCAACAAAAAAGGGCGCCAACAAAAAAGGGCACCGAACTCGGTGCCCTTTTCTATGTATGTCACTGGGATTAGCAGCTGTAGTACAGCTGGTACTCTACCGGGTGCGGGGTGTGCTCGTAGGCGTAGACCTCTTCCCATTTCAGGTTGATGTAACCCTGGATCTGGTCTTTGGTGAACACGTCGCCAGCGGTCAGGAAGTCGTTGTCGGCTTCCAGGGAATCCAGAGCTTCGCGCAGCGATGCGCAAACGGTCGGGATGCCTTCCAGCTCTTCCGGCGGCAGGTCGTACAGGTTTTTGTCCTGAGCGGGGCCCGGATCGATCTTGTTCTTGATGCCGTCAAGGCCAGCCATCAGCAGAGCGGCGAAGCACAGATAGGGGTTCGCTGCCGGATCGGGGAAACGCGCTTCAACGCGCTTGGCTTTCGGGCTTTCGGTCCACGGAATACGGACACAACCCGAACGGTTCGAAGCCGAGTAGGCGCGCAGAACGGGGGCTTCAAAGCCCGGGATCAGACGCTTGTACGAGTTGGTCGACGGGTTGGTGAAAGCGTTCAGCGTCTTGGCGTGCTTCAGGATGCCGCCGATGAACCACAGGGCTTCCTGCGACAAGTCAGCGTATTTATCGCCAGCAAAGAGCGGCTTGCCGTCTTTCCAGATCGACATGTTTACGTGCATGCCGGTGCCGTTGTCGCCAGCGATCGGCTTCGGCATGAAGGTTGCAGTTTTGCCGTACGCATGTGCCACGTTGTGGATGATGTACTTGTATTTCTGCAGCTCGTCAGCCTGTTTGGTCAGGGTGTCGAAGATCAGGCCAAGCTCGTGCTGACACGAGGCCACCTCGTGGTGGTGTTTATCGGTTTTCATACCGATGTTCTTCATCGTGGTCAGCATTTCCGAACGCAGGTCTTGTGCGTCGTCAATCGGGTTCACGGGGAAGTAGCCGCCTTTGACGCCCGGACGGTGGCCGGTGTTGCCCATCTCGTACTCAGCATCGCTGTTCCAAGCTGCGTCAACAGCGTCCACTTCGAACGACACCTTGTTCATGGTGTTCGAGAAACGTACGTCGTCGAACAGGAAGAATTCAGCTTCCGGGCCCATGTAAGCCACGTCACCAATGCCCGAAGCCTTCAGGTAAGCTTCGGCTTTCTGAGCAGTGCCACGCGGGTCACGGCCATAGGCTTCGCCGGTGTCGGGCTCGACGATCGAGCAGTGGATGCACAGAGTTTTCTCTGCATAGAAGGGGTCGACATAGGCGCTGTCCGTGTCGGGCATCAGTTTCATGTCCGAGCTTTCGATCGACTTCCAGCCGGCAATCGACGAGCCGTCAAACATGAAGCCTTCTTCCAGGAAGTCTTCGTCGACCAGGTCGCAGTCCACGGTTACGTGCTGCAGCTTGCCGCGCACATCGGTGAAACGGATGTCGACATAGGCGATGTCTTCATCTTTGATCTGCTTGAGTACGTCTTGAGCGCTCATATCAGGTTCCTTTGGTTCGTGTATGTTCGTGTGATTTACAGAGCATCATCACCGGATTCACCGGTGCGGATGCGAATGGCTTGTTCAACGGGGCTGACAAAGATCTTGCCGTCACCGATTTTGTCGGTCTTGGCGGCCTCGATGATGGCTTCGACGGCTTCATCCACCTGATCGTCGGCCAGAACGATCTCGATCTTCACCTTGGGCAGGAAGTCGACCACATATTCGGCGCCGCGATACAGCTCGGTATGGCCTTTCTGACGGCCAAAGCCCTTCACTTCGATCACCGACAGGCCCTGCACGCCAATGTCCTGCAGCGCTTCCTTTACTTCATCCAGCTTAAACGGCTTGATGATGGCTTCGATCTTTTTCATGGATAGCCCCCCGGTTCGAAACATCGTGTTGAGCATCACTGACCACTTTCCTTGGCGAGGGGCAATTGGCTAGGGTGGTGGTAGCGCACGCGGCGGTGTGAAAATCTAAGCATGTGCCTAAAAATTAAGCAGAGCGCGCGAAGTTTGAGCAGAGTGAGAAGATTGAGATGACCGAATTGCTAACCGCTGCCCAAATGCGCGCCATCGAGGCCGCCGCAATCGAGTCGGGCGAGGTCACCGGGCTGGAGCTGATGGAGCGCGCGGGCAGGGGCGTGGTCGAGGCCATTTTCGAGGAATGGCCCGAGCTGGCAAAGACCTCTCACAAAGCAGTGGTGCTGTGCGGACCGGGGAACAACGGCGGCGACGGGTTTGTCGTGGCGCGGCTGTTGAAAGAATGGGGCTGGGAGGTCGAGGTTTTCCTGTATGGCGACGCCGAGAAACTGCCCCCGGATGCGCGGGTGAATTATGAGCGGTGGATCGCGTTGGGTGAGGTTCTGAGCTCACAGGTGCTGGCTGGCTGGACCGGGAGATGTTCGGACTTGGTTGTTGATGCCCTTTTTGGGACTGGACTAACGCGGCAGCTTGATTTTGATGCCTGTGATCTCACTAAATTCATCGCTAGCCACCCGCTCGGAAAAATCGTCTCAGTTGATGCGATATCTGGCATCGAAATGGATAGCGGCCGAGAACTGGCGGAGAATGGGAGTGCATTCTTTTGTTCAAGCGATCTTGTCGTTTCATTTCATAAGGAAAAGGTGGGGCATCGCTTAGGTGAGCGCACACTAGATGTTGAGAAGGTTCGAGTAGTGGATATCGGATTGGCAGAGTTCGATGATCCGACCGCTCAGGTTGAGCTGATCGAACTTGCAGATTGGGAAACTGGTCTTAGCAAAGGCGATGTTTGGCGTGGGCAAACAAACAAATTCTCCCACGGCCACGCCCTCATTCTCTCCGGTCCATCCGGCAAAGGCGGCGCCGCCCGACTGGCAGCACGCGGCGCGCTGCGCATCGGGGCAGGGCTTGTCACCGTCGCGCCGACACCCGGCGCGCTTCAGGAAAACGCGGCGCGGTTGGAGGCTATTATGCTGTCTCCGGTGGGAGATGCGCAGACCTTGCAGGCTGTGCTTGCGGATGAACGGCTCAACGCGCTGTGCCTAGGCCCCGGATTGGGTGTCGAGCGGGCGAGGGACTTGGTGCCGGTGGCTTTGGCCGCCAAGCGCGCGACGGTGCTGGATGCGGATGCTCTGACGGCGTTCAAGGACGATCCGTCTGCACTGTTCGACATGCTGCACGAGAACTGCGTTCTGACCCCTCATGCAGGTGAATTCGCGCGGTTGTTCCCCGACATTGCCGAGAAGCTGAACGCCCCCGCTACCAAAGGCCCGGCTTACTCTAAAGTCGACGCGACACGCGAGGCGGCGGCGCGCGCGGGCTGCGTGGTGCTGTTCAAAGGGCCGGACACGGTGATCGCGGCGCCAGATGGCGCGTGCTCGATCAACTCCGCCGCCTATGAACGCTCCGCCCCGTGGCTGGCCACTGCTGGATCGGGCGATGTGCTGGCGGGCTTCATCACGGGGCTGCTCGCGCGGGGCTTCTCTCCGATGCAGGCGGCTGAGACCGGGGCTTGGCTGCACGTGGAATGCGCGCTGGAATTCGGGCCGGGTCTAATCGCCGAGGATCTGCCCGAGCAACTGCCCGTCGTGTTCCGCAAATTGGGGGCGTGATCGCCTGATTCTGGACCCTCGACCGGGTATCCCCGCCGAAAGAGCAAAAAATTGCGCAATCTCCCGTCGGATAAGGGCGCTTTTCCTCTCGCATCCGCTGCGCACTGGTGCTAGAAGGGCGCGAATTTGGACGGCCCCGTCCTGAAAACGCGGGCCGTCCTCGGTTTTAGCGGGTGTGGCGAAATTGGTAGACGCACCAGATTTAGGTTCTGGCGCCGCAAGGCGTGGGGGTTCAAGTCCCTCCACCCGCACCAAAATTGAAAGAAGGACGAGACGATGCAGGTCACCGAGACCCTGAACGAAGGTCTGAAACGCGGCTACAAGATCGTGGTTCCGGCCGCTGATCTGGACGCCAAAGTCAACGAAAAGCTGGTTGAAGCGCAGCCCGAAGTCGAAATGAAAGGCTTCCGCAAAGGCAAAGTGCCGATGGCTCTGCTGAAAAAGCAGTTTGGTCAGCGCCTGATGGGCGAAGCCATGCAGGAAGCTGTTGATGGCGCCATGAACAAGCACTTCGAAGATTCGGGTGACCGTCCGGCCATGCAGCCTGACGTGAAGATGACCAACGAGGACTGGAAAGAAGGCGACGACGTTGAGATTGAAATGTCGTATGAAGCCCTTCCCGAGATCCCCGAGGTCGACCTGAAAGGCATCAAGCTTGAGAAGCTGGTCGTGAAGGCTGGCGAAGGCGAAGTTGACGAAGCGCTGGCCAACCTGGCCGAGACCGCTCAGGACTTCAAAGACCGCAAAAAAGGCACCAAGTCGAAAGACGGCGACCAGGTAGTCATCGACTTCCTGGGCAAAGTTGACGGCGAAGCCTTCGACGGTGGCGCTGCAGAAGACTACCCGCTGGTTCTGGGCTCAGGCTCGTTCATTCCGGGCTTTGAAGAGCAGCTGGTAGGCGTGAAAGCAGGCGAAGAGAAAGAGGTCAACGTGACCTTCCCCGCCGAATATGGCGCCGAGAACCTGGCTGGCAAAGACGCCGTGTTTGAATGCACCATCAAAGAAGTGAAAGAGCCCGTCGCTGCCGAGGTCAACGACGAGCTGGCCACCAAGTTCGGTGCCGAAGACCTGAACGCTCTGAAAGAGCAGATCAGCGAGCGTCTGGAAGCAGAGTTTGCTGGCGCTGCCCGCGCTATCATGAAGCGTGGCCTGCTGGACGAGCTGGACAAGCTGGTTGATTTCGACCTGCCGCCGTCGCTCTTGGACGCAGAAGCTGGCCAGATCGCACACCAGCTGTGGCACGAAGAAAACCCGGACGTGCAAGGCCACGACCACCCGGAAATCGAAGCCACCGACGAGCACAAGAAACTTGCCGGTCGCCGCGTGCGCCTTGGTCTTCTGCTGGCCGAGCTGGGCCAGAAAGCCGAGATCGAGGTTACCGACGCCGAGATGACGCAGGCCGTGATGAACCAAGCCCGTCAGTATCCGGGTCAGGAACGTCAGTTCTTTGAATTCGTTCAGCAGAACCCGCAGATGCGTCAGCAGCTGCAGGCTCCGATCTTCGAAGACAAGGTTGTGGACTACGTATTTGAACTGGCCGAGGTTTCGGAAAAAGAAGTCTCGAAAGACGATCTGCAGAAAGCCATTGAGGCTCTGGAAGACGAATAAGTCTTACCTGACAGACATTCGAAAGGCCGCTCCGTTTGGGGCGGCCTTTTTCGTTTGTTTCGCATTTTCTTGTCAAAAATATCTTGGGGTGAGGCCGCTCGACAATCGAGTGGCCGAGGGGCAAAGCCCCTGTAGGCTCACGAAGTGAGCCACCATTAGCCTTATCCCGGCCGCAGCCCGGTTTCGACCAGCAGGCCCAGCCGTTTGGCCTCATAATAATACCCGCGCGCATACCATCCCATCGCACGCTCGATGTCTCCGCCCGACACGATATAGGCCCCGCGAAGGTATTTCCCCGCGTATTTCAGGTTCACATCGGGGTCCAAAAGCTCCTCTGCCGGGCCGCGATGTCCCATTGTGCGGGCGGTTTGGGGCAAGATCTGCAACAGCCCCCAATAGGGACCGTTGCGTGCCCAAGGGCGGTGTGTGCTTTCCCTTACGGCCTGACGGTGCACCAACTCGCGCGGGATTTCGTAATGGTCGGCCCATTTGTTGATCGAAGCGCGCAGCTCGGGTGTTTCATTGGGATAGAGTGGCGGGTTAAAAGCGCCTGAGCGCGACGTGCGCGCCCTTGAACGACGACGACCACACGAGGTCAGGGCAGTTGCGGCCAGAAGGGCGAGGGCGGTGCGGCGGGAAATCTGCATCATACGGGAAGTATAAGCGCGGGCGATCCCACAAGAAAGCCAATGCAGTCCAAGTTCACATGATACTGGGTCACACGTTTATATCGGGTGATTGGGTGCAGCTTATTCGTCCGATGATCCGTCATGACTTGGCCAAACTCCAAAACCGAAAGCTGGAGGTCAGTCGGATTATTTGAAACGGCGGGGGAATGCCGCGCGAGATCGAGCTTATGTAGACCGCGATACGTAAACTGGCTGGTACTTGAGTGGCCTCTGTCGATCGAATAGGACGCGCACCGCAAATCCTATCGAACGCCTTATACGTCAGCCGGATTAGGCAAAAAGAAAAGGCCGCTCAATCGAGCGGCCTTTCTGATCTTGTATCGACAGAAGATTACTCTTCTTCCGAAGCTTCTTCTGCTTGAGCAGGAGCGTCGTCGTCGTCCGATGCAGCAGCACCGATATCGTCGAACAGCTCGGCGATCTCGAACTCGGCTTCAGCTTCTGCTTCAGCGGCCAGTTCTTGGATCGATTTGCCCGAAGCCTGCAGTTCGGCTTCTTCTGCCGAGCGTGCCACGTTCAGGGCAATCTCGGTTTCGACTTCCGGGTGCAGACGTACGGTGACGGTGTGCAGGCCCAGGTATTTGATCGGAGCAGTCAGGATGATCTGCTTCTTGTCGACGGTGAAACCAGCTTCGGTGGCAACCTCGGCTGCGTCACGCGGGGTGACCGAGCCGTAGAGAGCACCAGCGTCCGAAGCCGAGCGAATCACGATGAACTGCTCGCCGCCCAGCTTTTCAGCCAGAGCGTCTGCTTCTTGCTTGGTTTCCAGGTTGCGGGCTTCCAGCTGAGCTTTCTGAGCTTCAAACGACGCGATGTTTGCGTCCGAAGCCGACAGGGCTTTGCCCTGGGGCAGCAGGAAGTTGCGTGCGTAACCGGGCTTTACGTCAACGACGTCGCCCATTTGGCCCAGCTTGGCCACACGTTCCAGAAGGATAACTTGCATTGATCAGGTCCCCTTACTTAACGGCGTAGGGAAGCAGAGCAAGGAAACGGGCGCGCTTAATAGCACGGGCCAGCTCACGCTGCTTCTTTGCCGAAACGGCGGTGATACGCGAAGGTACGATTTTGCCACGCTCAGAGATGTAGCGCTGCAGAAGACGGGTGTCTTTGTAGTCGATCTTCGGTGCGTTGTCGCCCGAGAAGGGACATACCTTGCGGCGACGGAAAAACGGTTTAGCTGCCATGAGTTAGACCTCCGATTAACGGTCACGGCCACGGCGGTCGCCGCGTTCGTCACGTTTTTGCATTTGAACAGACGGGCCTTCGGCGTGATCGTCGACCTTGATGGTCAGAACGCGCATAACGTCGTCATGCAGGCGCATCAGGCGTTCCATTTCCTGAACAGCCGTCGACGGAGCGTCGGTTTTCAGGAAGGCATAGTGGCCTTTGCGGTTCTTGTTGATCTTGTAGGCCATCGTCTTGACGCCCCAGTACTCGCTGTCAACGACTTTGCCGCCGTTGTCACCCAGTACGGTGCCGAAATGTTCGATGAGGTTCTCAGCCTGCGCGTTGGACAGATCCTGACGCGAGATGAAGACATGCTCGTAAAGGGGCATGTGAACTCCAGTTCTATTTTCAAGCGCGCTTCAAAGAATGGGCCAAAACCTTTCCGCGACCCATCCACGAGAGGCAACGCGGTTCATTCACTTACGGAAAGGACGGTGCCTTATACACGTCTGACCATGTGGCGCAAGGCGTTTGAAACGCGTTGTCGGGCTTATATAAGGTGAATTGACCACCGTTCGTGCAAATTATGGCCTCGCATTCACCTAGCGGGCGCCCAACTTCCGTCACACTTCAAGTCGATCGTTTGATGAGAGCCCTTAACTGGGCGGTAAATTAGCCCTGACACTCTGCTGCACGTCAGATTCGCCTATTAAACAAGAAAGACTTATCCCATGACCATGGTCTCACCGCTACCGCAGTCTGGCACGGAAATGTCCCAATCTTCTCAGCCGGTTTTGCTAATTCCAACAAATTGGGGGTACGCACTGACGAACCAGGTGAAGGAGGCCAGTGGTGGGCTGGTACTGCGGGCATTCAGCCGCTTTCTGGGGGTGGCGCTGGCGATTTCTTCGACCGGTCTGTGGGTCATGCAAAGCACACCGGCAGTGGATGATACGGTTCTTCTGACAATGAAGATCGGCCTGACCTGCTTGTTCGTCGGTTTGGGTGGCTTGTTGTATCTGTTCGGTCAGGGTGCCGAAGTTGCGTCGACTCAGGTTGATCTTCACAACCGGGTGGTGCGTCGCGGGCGGATCACGTCGGACAACAAATTCGAGACAGAGGCAGTCGTGCCGTTTGGGGATGTGACTGGGTTGCTGCTGTCGTGCGGAAAAAGCAATGGCGGAATGGGGAATTCGCGTCAGGCGACCTTGTATGTGCGGCTGGACGACGGCGGCGAGAACCTGACTGCAGTTGAGATTCTGTCAGGACCCGAGTTGTTGTTGCGCCCGATCCAGGAACGTCTTCTGCGTGATCTGAAAGATGATCGCGGAGGGTTGATGATCCCCAGCTATGAAAGCCATCGGAGTGCCGGGGCATCATTTGGCGCAGGTGGCCGCGCCTTCCGGGCCGCCTGATCCGGGGCAACTCCTTCCAAACAGTTTGCACAGCGCTTCGTCGCAAGGTATCCCATTCCCTAAAGCCATAGGCATGAAGAGGAGGGGCCATGAGCCGCGCATTCGTATTTCCCGGGCAAGGGGCCCAAAGCATTGGCATGGGTAAAGCCCTTGCAGACGCTTATCCCGCAGCGAAAGCCGTATTTGACGAGGTCGATGAGGCGCTTGGCGAAAAGCTGTCCGCGCTGATCTGGGAAGGCGAGCAGGAAGAACTGACCCTGACCCAAAATGCACAGCCTGCGTTGATGGCAACCTCGCTTGCCACCATGCGCGCGCTGGAGGCCGAAGGGGTTTCCATCGACGCCGCGTCTTATGTCGCGGGACACTCGCTGGGCGAATATTCGGCGCTGGCAGCCGCAGGCGCATTGTCGGTTGCCGACACCGCACGTCTGCTGCGCACTCGTGGGAAAGCCATGCAGGAAGCCGTACCCGTAGGTGTTGGCGCAATGGCTGCGCTGCTAGGGCTGGATTTCGAGACCGCAACTGAAGTTGCGTCCGAGGCTGCCCATGAACAGATCTGTCAGGCGGCCAATGACAATGATCCGGCGCAGGTGGTTGTGTCGGGCCACAAAGAAGCCGTCGAGCGCGCGGTCGAGATTGCCAAGGGCAAGGGGGCTCGTCGTGCGGTTCTTCTGCCAGTAAGTGCGCCTTTCCATTGTGCATTGATGCAGCCTGCAGCCGAAGTGATGGCCGAGGCGCTGGTTCACGTGGAAATGAACGCCCCTGCGGTGCCTCTGGTAGCAAACGTACGTGCTGCCGAAGTTGCAGACCCGGCTCTGATCCGCTCGCTTCTGGTTGAGCAGGTAACGGGTTCGGTGCGCTGGCGTGAAAGCGTGGCATATATGGCCGAGCATGGCGTGACTGAGATCTGGGAGGTCGGCGCAGGCAAAGCCCTGTCCGGTATGATCAAGCGGATCGACAAATCTGTCGCCACGCGCGCCATTGGATCGCCCGAGGATGTCAAGGCCGCTGCAGAAGCGCTGAACGGTTAATCACAATAATTCATTCGGTCGTTGGCCCAGAGTTCTGGCGCGGCTGGGAACGTGAAAAAGGATAAGCAGATGTTTGATCTGACTGGAAAAAATGCCCTGGTGACCGGAGCATCCGGCGGCATTGGCGGCGCGATCGCCAAGGCGCTGCACGCCGCTGGCGCCACAGTGGCGCTGTCGGGTACCCGTGTTGAACCGCTCGAGGCACTGGCCGCTGAGTTGGGCGAGCGCGCCCATGTGCTGCCGTGCAACCTGTCGGATGGAGAGGCGGTCGACGCGCTGCCCAAGCAGGCCGTGGAAGCCATGGGCGGTGTCGATATTCTGGTGAACAACGCCGGGATCACCCGCGACCAACTGTTTATGCGCCTGTCGGACAAGGATTGGGACGACGTGATCAACGTGAATCTGACCTCGACCATGCGCCTGTGCCGTGGCGTAATGCGCCCGATGATGAAAGCCCGCTGGGGCCGCATCATCAACATCGGTTCCATCGTTGGTGCGACGGGCAACCCCGGCCAGGTAAATTACGCGGCCTCGAAGGCGGGTATGGTAGGTCTGACCAAGTCGATCGCATACGAAGTTGCCAGCCGCGGCATTACCGCAAACTGCATCGCGCCGGGCTTTATCGGCACCGCGATGACCGACAAGCTGACCGATGATCAGAAGTCGGGCACGCTGGCACAAATTCCTGCTGGCCGCATGGGCGCGCCGGAAGAAATCGCCGCAGCGGTGCTGTATCTGGCCTCGAACGAGGCAGGCTATACCACCGGCGCGACGCTCCACGTAAATGGTGGTATGGCTATGCTGTAAACGTGCCGGGCGCGGTCAGTAAAATTTTGTCTGCGCCCTTGCACCGCGAAAGCGTTTGCCTATCTTCTTCGATGTGATATAGGCGGCGCAGGTTTTCCCCTTCAGCCCGAATAGGGCAGTCCAAATGGGCTGGGGGTCTCGGCGTTTCGCGCGGGGAACTTAGCGGCCCGAACGGGTCAAACGAAAAGGGCCAAGCCCTGAACTAACGTGAGGATTGATCATGAGCGACGTCGCAGATCGTGTGAAGAAAATCGTAGTTGAGCACCTGGGTGTTGAAGAGGACAAGGTCACCGAGACCGCCTCGTTCATCGACGACCTGGGCGCAGACAGCCTGGACACCGTAGAGCTGGTTATGGCTTTCGAAGAAGAGTTCGGCATTGAAATCCCGGACGACGCTGCTGAAACCATTCAGACCTTCGGCGACGCTGTGAAGTTCATCACCGAAGCTGCCTGATCTTTCAGGACACGAGTTTTTAAAGACGGCCTATCTTCGGATGGGCCGTTTTTTTATGGGAAATCACCTTTCGCCGCCGCTTTCAGAGTGAATTGAGCCGAATTTAGGCGCTCATATCCGGGTGTGTTAAACTTCACTAAACCATCACTGGTTTCGCGAAGGAGGCGCTCCATGATTATCTATCCAACACTTGAATTGCAGAACGGACGTTGTGTGACGTTGCATCGCGGTCGTCTTGAAGAGCCTTCGATCTGGCATGTGGACCCGGTGGAAACAGCGCAGGGGTTTGCCGATGCCGGGGCGGAATGGATTCAGGTCACCGATTTCGATGCGGTTGCAGGCGAAGGCGACAATGCCGGGCTGATCGAGGCGATCATCAACTCGGCTGGGTGCTCGGTGCAGGTCGCAGGCGGGATCCGCACCCGCGACATGGTTGAAACCTGGATTGAGAAAGGCGCAGGGCGTGTCGTTCTGGGAACGGTAGCGGCGCGCGATCCGGCTATGGTGAAGGAACTTGCCAACCGATATCCGGATCAGATCGTTCTGGCGGCGGATATCTGGCAAGGTAAACTTATGACAGATGGGTGGCGCAATCCGGTGGCGATGTCCCCCGAAAGCTTCCTTGCGTCCTATGCCGATGTGCCGCTGGCCAGCGTGCTGATCACCGATATCGACAGCGATATCGAGCAGCCGGACGCGCAGTTGGGACTTCTGAGCGCGCTTGCGGGCAAAACCAAGCATCAAGTGATTGCGGCTGGTACCGTACACGAGCTGGATGATGTTGCACGACTGAAATACGTGCCGAACATTGCGGGCACGTTGATCGGACGGGCGTTGTTCTCGAAAGATGTGGATCTGGTGGAGGCTTTGGATGTCGCGCGTCCTGCGCCTGAAGCCAAGGCAGAGTTCATCTGACCCCTTATGGACCTAACTTGTTGGCCAGCGGTCAATGCGGGCGCATGTCCGTCGCTGGCCAACAATCACAGGTGTAACGGTGCGTAGCGCCGATAGGCGAGCTTTCACCTGTGCACGGTTTCGACTTGCCCCACCATGCCTAGCCGCGCTATCACCGCCAAGACATTTGAAAACCTGAGAAAGGGCACCAGAATGCGTCGAGTGGTTGTAACAGGATTGGGCATGATTTCTCCGCTGGCAAGCGGCGTCGAGGAAACATGGGAGCGTATTCTGGACGGGCAGTCCGGCGCAGGCCCGATCACGAAATTTGACGCCTCGCGCGTGACCACCAAATATGCCTGCGAAGTACCGCTGGGCGATGGCACCAATGGGACCTTCAATCCAGATGACTGGATGGAGCCGAAAGAGCGCCGCAAGGTCGATGATTTCATCCTGTACGGTTTGGCCGCAGCCGAGATGGCCGTGAAAGACGCCGACTGGTTGCCCGAGGACGAGGAAAGCCGTTTGCGTACCGGTGTGATCATCGGGTCAGGCATTGGTGGTCTGTCGACCATTGCTGACACCTCGATCCTGCTGAACGAACGCGGCCCGCGCCGTGTGTCGCCGTTCTTTATTCCGGGTTCGCTGATCAACCTGATCTCGGGTCAGGTGTCGATCAAGTTTGGCTTCAAGGGCCCGAACCACTCGGTCGTAACTGCTTGTTCGACTGGTGCGCACGCCATTGGCGACGCGAGCAGACTGATCCAGTCGGGCGACGCAGATGTCATGGTTGCCGGTGGCGCCGAGGCCGCAATCTGCGAGCTGGGCATCGCGGGCTTCAATGCCTGTAAAGCCCTGTCGACCAAGCGCGGCGACGATCCTCAGGCCGCTAGCCGCCCCTATGACGAAGACCGTGATGGGTTCGTGATGGGCGAGGGCGCTGGTATCGTGGTTCTGGAAGAATACGAACACGCCAAGGCGCGTGGCGCGAAGATTTATGCTGAAGTGCTGGGCTATGGCCTGTCAGGTGACGCCTATCACATCACCGCACCGGCCGAAGATGGTGACGGTGGTTTCCGCGCCATGCAGGCCGCCCTTGGCAAAGCTGGGCTGGAACCTGCAGCGATTGATTACATCAACGCGCACGGCACCTCGACCATGGCCGACACGGTGGAACTGGGCGCGGTAGAGCGCCTGCTGGGCGATGCGGCTGACAAGGCCACGATGTCTTCGACCAAATCGTCCATCGGCCACCTTCTGGGCGCTGCGGGCGCTGTGGAAGCCATTTTCTGCGTCCTGGCCATCCGTGACCAGATCGCGCCGCCCACCATCAACTTGGACAACCCGGCGATCGCGCCGCGCCTGTCGCTGGCCGCCAACAAGGCCGAGAAGCGCGAGATCAACATTGCCCTGTCTAACAGCTTTGGCTTTGGTGGTACCAATGCCAGCCTTGTGATGGGGAAGGTTGCTGACTGATGTGGCGCAACATCGCCTCGAATGCGCTGAGCCTGTTCATTGTCGTTCTGATCGTAGCGGTCGGCGTGGTGGCATGGGGCCAGAAACAGTATACGTCTGAAGGTCCGCTGGCAGAAACCATCTGCCTGCGGGTCGAACGTGGCAGCTCGTTTTCGCGTGTGGCGGACAATCTGGAAGCGCAAGGGGCGATTTCGAACGCCGCGATCTTCCGGATTGGTGTTGAGTACTCTGACAAGGCGTCTGCGCTTAAGGCGGGGTCTTTCCTTGTGAACGAGGGCGCCTCGATGGAAGAGATCGTGGACATCGTTACGCGTGGTGGGGCGTCGACCTGCGGGACCGAAATTCTATACCGTGTCGGTGTTTTGTCGGCTGTCATGCAGGTGCGCGAACTTGATCCTGCGACGCAGGACTACAAGATCACGGCCGAGTTCAAGCCGGCCGAGTTGGAGGGCGATGCCCCAGCAACGTATCTTGAGAAACGCAACGAAAGCGATACCCGGTTTCGGATCGCCGTGGCGGAAGGCGTGACCAGCTGGCAGGTTGTCGACAGTCTGAGCCGTGCTGATTTCATGACCGGCGAGGTCGCAAGCACCCCGGCGGAAGGCAGTTTGGCTCCGGATAGCTATGAAGTGAAAGCGGGTGCGGATCGCACTGCGCTTATCGCCTCGATGCAAGACGCGCAGGTCGAAATTCTGGCCGAAGCGTGGAACAATCGTGCGGCAGATCTTCCCTATGCGAATGCAGATGAGGCGCTGGTGATGGCGTCCATTGTCGAAAAGGAAACGGGTCTGGCCGAGGAGCGTCGTCAGGTTGCCAGCGTCTTCGTGAACCGCCTGAACAAAGGGATGCGTCTTCAGACGGACCCGACCGTCATCTATGGCATCACAAAGGGGCAGGGCAGCCTTGGGCGCGGTCTGCGTCAAAGCGAGCTGCGCCGTGAGACGCCGTACAACACCTATGTGATTGATGCGCTGCCGCCCACCCCGATTGCCAATCCGGGCCGCGCCGCCATTGAAGCTGCGTTGAACCCAGACAGCACGCCTTATCTGTTCTTTGTGGCAGACGGCACTGGTGGACACGCCTTTGCGGAAACCTTGGCACAGCACAACGCCAACGTGGCCGAGTGGCGCAAGATCGAAGCGGAACGCGCCAACCAATAGGTTGATGGAACCTTACCACAGCGCGCGGCACCCGCGCGTTGCATTTTGACCGAACGTACGGTCCCGTGTAGTCTCTGACATACGCTAGAAGACGTGAAAGCAACGGCCTTGGGCATCCGCCCGGGGCCGTTTTTTCATGTCGCTTGTGCGGACAAGAGCATGAGAGGCAACAAAAAAAGAATGACAATGATTACGCCTTTGGGGAAAGACGCCGCTTCGGAAGATTACATGAAGATCGCGGATGCGTTTTTTCTACGTGTTTTGAGAGAGTTAGATCGCCAGTTGTCTACGGCGGAAACAGGTGGCTGCGAAACCACGCCGGAGCTGGCGAAAGCCGTGACTGAAGTGCGCCGCGCGATGCAAACGGTATTCGAGGAAAGGAAACGACTTGAACAAAGTGGTAAAGCCGCATTTGGCGGCGGACGAGCGGCAGAGCTGGACCTTGCTCAGGCCCGAGACGAAATCGGGCGCAGACTGGCTTGCCTGCGCGACGCAAGACGAGCGCGAGAGCTTTCTGAACGATCTGAGTGACGGGGCGCTGATGGCGCTGCCCTATCTGTTTGAATTCTGGGCCTTGGATCACCAGTTACCGCCCGAGGGGGATTGGCGGACATGGGTGATCATGGGCGGGCGTGGCGCGGGGAAAACCCGCGCCGGGTCTGAATGGGTGCGGTCCGAGGTCGAGGGGGCAGGGCCGTTGGATCCCGGCCGTTCGCGACGTGTCGCCTTGGTGGGGGAAACCATCGATCAGGTGCGCGAGGTGATGGTGTTTGGTGAAAGCGGCATCCTTGCCTGCTCTCCACCGGATCGGCGTCCGGTGTGGGAGGCGGGTCGGCGTCGGTTGGTCTGGCCCAATGGCGCGATTGCGCAGGTGTTTTCAGCCCATGAGCCGGAAAGTCTGCGTGGCCCTCAGTTTGATGCGGCCTGGGTGGATGAACTCGCCAAGTGGAAAAAGGCCGAGGATACGTGGGACATGTTGCAGTTCGGGCTGCGGCTTGGCACGCATCCTCGGCAATGCGTCACCACGACGCCGCGCAATGTGGGGGTTCTAAAGCAGATCCTGAAAAACCCCTCGACCGTGACAACACATGCACCGACGGAGGCCAACCGCGCCTATCTGGCGAAGAGCTTTCTGGACGAGGTACGCACGCGCTATGCGGATACGCGGCTGGGGCGGCAAGAGCTGGACGGCGTGCTTCTGGAAGACACGGAAGGCGCGCTGTGGACGATGGCAATGCTGGACAAGCATCGCTTGGGGTCGGACACACCCGTTTTGGATCGGATCGTGGTTGCTGTCGATCCGCCGGTGACCGGTCATAAAGGATCCGACGAATGCGGGATCGTGGTGGCGGGCGTCTTTGCAAAGGGGCCTCCGGGTGATTGGAAGGCTGTTGTGCTGGAAGATGCCAGCGTGACGGCGGCCAGCCCCTCGGAATGGGCCGAGGCGGCGCTGAGCGCCATGGAGCGCCATCAGGCGGATCGGTTGGTGGCCGAGGTTAACCAAGGCGGCGATCTTGTGGAAAGCGTGATCCGTCAGATTGACGCGGCGGTGCCCTATAAGGCGGTGCGCGCGACGCGGGGCAAGGTTACGCGGGCGGAACCTGTGGCGGCGCTCTATGAACAGGGACGGGTCAGTCATGCGGGCAACATGGCCGCACTTGAGGATCAGATGTGCCGGATGACCAGCCATGGTTATGAAGGCAAAGGCAGCCCAGACCGCGTGGACGCGCTGGTTTGGGCCTTGCATGAATTGATCATCGAGCCCGTTGCGTCCTATCGCAGACCGCAGGTGCGCACGCTGGGTTAAAGAGTTTTTTAACCCTCACTGGCAAAGTGCAAAACATCGAAAGGCGGGGCGAATAGCCCGATGGGCCAGCAGCCCCGTCTGATCACGAAATGACAAAATATCCGCTGGGTGGCGCGACCGCGTTTTGCCCTGACAGGACAGGTCTGCCCGGTGTCACCCGGGGGACTGACACCGAGACGCGAAACCAAGGAGCCAAGGCGCATGGTATTTGATTTTCTCAAGCGAGGCGCGGATGACGCAAAGGCCGAGATGCCCGGCGAAGCAAAGGCATCGGCCACCGGGCCGGTGATCGCCTATGGCAATGCAGGCCGCGTGGCCTGGAGCCCGCGCGATACGGTCAGCCTGACCCGGTCTGGCTTTTCGGCGAACCCGGTCGGATTTCGCTCGGTCAAGCTGATCGCGGAAGCCGCCAGCGCCCTGCCTTTGGTGCTGCAGGACGACCAGCAGCGCTATGACATTCACCCGCTGCTGGACCTGCTGGCACGCCCAAATGCAGCGCAGGGCCGGGCCGAACTGTTCGAGGCGTTCTTTGGCCAGATGCTGCTGACCGGCAATGGCTATCTTGAGGCGGTTCTGGACGACGAAGGCCAGCCGCGCGAGCTGCATGTTCTTCGCTCGGATCGGATGGCGCTGGTGCCCGGAGCGGATGGCTGGCCAGTGGCCTATGACTATACGGTCGGGTCGCGTAAACACCGGTTCCACGTGTCCGAGGGCGCATCGCCTATCTGTCACGTGAAGGCCTTCCACCCGCAGGATGACCATTACGGGCTGTCTCCGCTTCAGGCCGCAGCTACTGCGATCGACGTGCACAACGCTGCAAGTCGCTGGTCCAAGGCGTTATTGGACAACGCGGCGCGACCCTCGGGGGCCATTGTTTACAAAGGTGGCGAGGGTCAGGCGCAGCTGAGCGCGGATCAATATGACCGCCTGCTGTCTGAAATGGAAAGCCACCACGTCGGCGCACGCAATGCAGGACGGCCGATGTTGCTGGAAGGCGGGCTTGATTGGAAGCCGATGGGGTTCAGCCCCTCGGACATGGAATTTCAGAAAACCAAGGAAGCCGCCGCGCGCGAGATCGCACAGGCCTTCGGGGTTCCGCCAATGCTGATCGGCATTCCGGGCGACGCCACCTACGCCAACTATCAAGAGGCCAGCCGTGCCTTCTATCGCCTGACTGTGGTGCCCTTGGTGTCCCGCGTGACAGCCAGCGTCGGCCATTGGCTGGCGGGATTTGCGGGCGAAGCTGTGAAGCTGAAACCGGATCTGGATCAGGTGCCCGCGTTGGCCGCTGAACGTGACCAACAATGGAAACGCGTGGCCGAGGCCGACTTCCTGACGGAATCCGAAAAGCGCAGCCTGCTGGGCCTGCCGCCGCTGGCTCAAGACTAACTAGAAAGGGTGCATTCCATGAGTGATTACCACACCGATTTCGGGCTTGAGCACAAGTTCGTCAAGCTGGGCGAGACGGTCCAGACCGCAGACGGCATTCAGATCGACGGCTATGCCAGCTTTTTCGATCAGGTCGACAATGGCGGCGATGTCGTGGCCCGCGGGGCCTATGGCAAATCGCTGGACGAGCTGAAAGCCAAGGGGCACGGCGTGAAAATGCTGTGGCAACACGACCCCGCCCAGCCGATCGGGATCTGGGACGAGGTGCGCGAGGATGCCAAGGGCCTGTATGTGAAAGGCCGCATCCTAAGCGATGTCGAGAAAGGCCGCGAGGCCGCCGCGTTGATCGAGGCGGGCGCCATTGACGGACTGTCCATCGGCTATCGCACCAAGAAATCGACGAAGACCCAGACCGGGGGACGACGTCTGACCGAATTGGAGCTGTGGGAGGTGTCGCTTGTCACCTTCCCGATGCTTCCGACAGCGCGGGTGGGGGCGAAGGGCGAAGAGCTTTCTGCCGATGACACCACTTTGCGTGAACTGGCCGCGACCCTTGAGGATGCGCGCCTGATGCTGGCCCGCAACGCCTGAGCCAGCGATCTGAACCCCTGAAAAGGACCCAATGATGAGCAACAAAGAGACGAAGGCTCTGGGCCAGTCGGCTACGCCTGCTGGCCAGGTTTCAGGCCCCACTCCGGCTGCCGAGGTGAAGACCGCGCTGGCTGGTTTCGTGAACGATATCAATCAGTTTCACGAAGATATTTCCACCAAACTTCAACAACAGGAAGAGCGACTGACCATGCTGGATCGCAAATCTAATACCATCGCGGGACGCCCGCATCTTGCCGCGGCTGCCGATTTGGAAGCCCCGCATCAGAAAGCCTTCGAGGCCTATGTCCGTTCGGGCGACGATGATGCGCTGCGTGGCATTGATCTGGAAGGCAAAGCCATGTCGTCGGCGGTAGCGGCTGACGGTGGCTATCTGGTTGACCCGGTGACTGCTGACATCATCAAGGGTGTGCTGAACAAGGCCGCCTCGCTGCGTTCGGTCGCCAATGTGGTGAACGTCGAAGGCACCGCCTATGACGTGCTGATCGACCAGGGTGATCTGATCACCGGCTGGGCGTCCGAGACCGGTTCGTCGACGGAAACCGGCACCCCGCAGATCGACCGAATTTCGATCCCGCTGCACGAACTGTCGGCCTTGCCAAAAGTTTCGCAGCGTCTGCTGGATGACAGCGCCTTTGATATCGAAGGCTGGCTTGCAGGCCGTATCGCTGACAAGTTCTCGCGCGCGGAAAGCGGTGCATTCATCAACGGTGATGGTGTTGAAAAGCCGGTTGGCATTCTGAACCATACCGCTGTCGACAACGCCAGCTGGACCTGGGGAAATCTGGGCTACGTCGCCACCGGCGAGGCCGGTAACTTCAACGCCACCAATCCGGCAGACGCCATTTTTGACCTGATCTACGCATTGGGTGCGGATTACCGCGCGAATGCGGTCTTCGTGATGAATTCGAAAACCGTGGGGGCTGTACGCAAACTGAAAGACGCTGATGGCCGTTTCCTGTGGTCGGATGCGACCGTGGCCGGCGAACCCGCCCGTCTGATCGGTTATCCGGTTCTGATCGTCGAAGACATGCCCGATATCGGTGCCGACAGTATGTCGATCGCCTTTGGCGACTTCGCCAACGGCTACACCATCGCGGAGCGTCCTGACACGCGCATCCTGCGTGACCCGTTCTCGGCCAAGCCGCATGTCCTGTTCTATGCCACCAAGCGTGTAGGCGGTGACGTGAGCGACTTTGCTGCGATCAAACTGCTGAAGTTCTCGGTCTCATAAGGACCGGACCTGATCCCGTGATGGCTTTCGGGCTGTCACGGGGCAGGGCGCGCACCGACCACCCCCGTGTTGTCTAGCTGCTCCCCCTCCGTCCGAGCAATGCGGACGGTGCGCGCCCACCCTTTCCCACATGACGTGAGGGGCCCGAATTTCGGAGATGATCCATGATGTTAGTCGAGCAGACCACAGTGCCGGGCACGGCCCTTCCGGTCGCCCAATTCAAGGACCACCTGCGGCTGGGTACCGGGTTTGCCGATGACGGGGTGCAGGATCAGGTGCTGGAAACCTACCTTCGGGCCGCTATGGCCGCGATCGAGGCCCGCACCGGAAAGATCCTTCTGTCGCGCGAATTTACCTGGACCCTGACCGCCTGGCGCGATCTGGCGTCGCAAGCCTTGCCGGTGGCACCTGTTACGCAGGTTCTGAGCCTTGAAATCCATGACCGTCTGGGCGGGGCCGAGGTGATCGACCCAACCCGCTATGGGCTGGCGCCGGATATGCACCGCCCCCGCCTTGTGTCGACCGGGCTGTGCTTGCCCGCCATTCCCGTGGGTGGTCAGGCCGTGATTGGCTTCGAGGCTGGTTTTGGTGCCGCTTGGGGCGATCTTCCAGCTGATCTGGCGCATGCCGTGATGATGCTGGCCGCAACCTATTATGAAAACCGCGCGGATGGCGCCATGTCGGGGCGGGGTGAACTGCCTGCAGCAATTGCGGCACTGTTGCAGCGCTATCGCACTGTGCGCCTGTTTGGCGGTGGAGGGGCAGTATGAAACGCCCTGTCCTGAACCGCAAATTGTCGCTGGAAGAGCCTGTGCGCGCGCCGGATGGCGCGGGCGGCTTCACCCAAAGCTGGCAGGCGCTTGGCACCCTCTGGGCCGAGGTCAAGCCCGGCTCGGGGCGTGAACGTGCCGCGGGCATGGCCACCGTGTCGTCGATTGCCTTTCGCATCACGGTGCGCGCGGCCCCCGACGGTGCGCCTTCGCGCCCGAAGCCAGATCAGCGTTTTCGCGACGGCTCGCGGATTTTCCGCATCCTTGCCGTGACCGAGGCCGACGCGGGCGCGCATTACCTAACCTGTTTCGCACAAGAGGAGGTTTCGGCATGAGCTATGGCGTTTCTGCGGCTTTGCAACAGGCCATCTACCAGCGCCTCGCGGCGGACAGTACGCTGTCGGCCTTGGTGCCCGGTGCAATCTATGACGCGGTGCCTGCGGGCATCATCACCGGCACCTATGTCAGCCTCGGGCCTGAAGATGTGCGCGAACGGTCAGACATGACCGGGCAAGGCGCGCTGCACGAGGTCACGATCAGCGTGGTCACGGATGCGGCAGGCTTTCAGGCCGCCAAAGAAGTTGCCGCGGCAGTCAGCGACACGTTGGTGGATGCCAGCCTGATCCTGGCACGTGGCCGGCTTGTGTATCTGAACTTTCATCGTGCGCGGGCGCGGCGGGTTGAAGACGCGGATGTACGCCGCATCGACCTGATCTTCCGCGCTCGTGTTGAAGACAATTAAACCTTTCAAAACGGAGTGATCCTATGGCTGCGCAAAACGGCAAAGACCTTCTGATCAAGCTCGACATGACTGACACCGGCGTGTTCGAGACCATTGCGGGCCTTCGGGCCACGCGCCTGAGCTTCAACGCGGAAAGCGTGGATGTGACCAGCCTGGAAAGCACGGGCGGCTGGCGTGAACTGTTGGGTGGGGCAGGTGTGAAATCGGCCTCGATCTCGGGCTCGGGCGTGTTCAAGGACGCCTCGACCGATGAACGGGCACGTCAGATCTTTTTCGACAACGAAGTGCCGAATTTTCAGGTGATCGTGCCCGATTTCGGCGTGGTCGAAGGCCCGTTCATGATCACTTCGATCGAATATGCGGGCTCGCATAACGGCGAGGCGACGTATGAGTTGTCGATGGCCTCGGCCGGTGAACTGACCTTTACGGCGCTTTGATCATGACAAACCGGTGGACGGGCGAAGTAGCGCTGGTGATCGATGGCACTTCCCATGTGCTGAAACTGACGCTGGGGGCATTGGCCGAGCTGGAAGAGCAGCTGGGCGAGGCCTCGATCGTCTCCTTGGTCGAGCGGTTCGAAAGCGGGCAGTTCTCAAGCCGGGATGTGCTGGCGCTGATCGTGGCCGGGCTTCGTGGTGGGGGATGGCAAGGCACCGCAACGGATCTGCTGTCTGCCGAAATTCAAGGCGGGCCAGTGGAGGCGGCGAAGGCTGCCGGTCAGCTCTTGACCCGCGCCTTTGCGTTGACCCCGAACGAGGCCGCTGATGGCTGAGCCTGCTGGCTTCGACTGGCCGGGGCTGATGCGCCTTGGCCTTGGAAAACTGGGGCTGCGCCCGGATCAATTCTGGGCGCTGACCCCCATCGAATTGGCTGTGATGGCCGGGCTGGACGGGCAACCTGCCACCTGCCTGCGGTCGCGGCTGGAAGAGCTTGCACGCGCGTTCCCCGATGAACCGCGTGCCCCCACTGGAAAGGGCATGTGATGGCTGGATTGGACAGTATCGACAGCTTTGAAGATCAGATCGACGCACTGGAGGCCACACTTGGCGGTGCTCAGCAGATGACTGCAGGGTTCATTTTTGAACTGAAGGGGATGCACTCGACGATCTCGGATCTGAGCACGGATGTAAGCAAGCTATCCTCGGGCATCTCGTCCGGGTTGCGGCGTGCTTTCGAAGGGCTGGTCTTTGACGGCATGAAGCTGTCGGATGCGTTGAAAATGGTTGCAAAGTCCATGACCGACGCGGCGTTCAATGCAGCGATTTCGCCCGTCACAAACCACTTTGGCAGCATCCTGGGGCAAGGGGTTGGGGCGCTTACGAACGCTTTCCTGCCCTTTGCGGATGGGGGCGCGTTCACCCAAGGGCGTGTGATGCCGTTTGCCAAAGGGGGGGTCGTCTCGCAGGCCACTGCATTTCCTATGCGCGGCGGGACGGGCTTGATGGGCGAGGCCGGGCCAGAGGCAATCATGCCACTTAGCCGAGGGGCCGATGGTCGTCTGGGCGTCCGTGCTCAGGGCGGTGGAGCGCCGATCAACGTCACCATGAATATCTCGACCCCGGATGTGGAAAGCTTCCGCCGGTCGCAAAGCCAGATCGCGGCCAATGTTCAGCGCGCCCTTGCGCGTGGGCAACGCCACCGCTGATCCCCTGATTTTACGACCTGAGGAGGGTTCGCCATGTTCTTTCACGAAATCCGCTTCCCGGCCAATCTGAGCTTCGGCTCGGTTGGCGGTCCTGAACGGCGCACCGAAGTCGTGACGCTGGCCAACGGGTTTGAAGAACGCAACACCCCGTGGGAGCATTCCCGCCGCCGCTATGATGCTGGGATCGGGATGCGCTCGCTTGACGATGTCGAGACGCTGATCGCCTTCTTCGAAGCGCGGCGCGGGCAGTTGCATGCGTTTCGCTGGAAGGATTGGTCGGATTTCAAAAGCGGGCTGCCCTCGGCGGATCCCGCGTTCACCGATCAGATCCTGGGCTGGGGTGATGGTGTGAGAACCGAGTTTCAGCTGATCAAGACCTATCGGTCGGGTACGGACACATATGAACGGCCGATCCACAAGCCTATTGAGGGCACCGTGAAGTTGGGCCTGAAGGGTGATCCTCAGATCGAAGGCACGCAGTACAGCGTGGATCTGACAACGGGGATGGTTACGTTCGCGACGGCGCCGGAGGAGGGTGAAGAGGTCACGGCAGGGTTCGAGTTTGATGTGCCGGTCCGGTTTGACACCGACCGGATACACACCTCGGTTGCGTCTTTTCAGGCAGGCGATGCCCCTAACGTTCCCGTGGTCGAGGTACGTGTCTAATGGTGATTTCTACCGAGTTTCAGAACCATTTGGGCGGAGGCGTCACGACCGTTGCGCGGCTGTGGAAGGTCACGCGGCGCGATGGTGAGGTGTATGGCTTCACTGACCACGACTTGGACGTTGAGATGGATGGGTTCATCTATAAAGCCGACACCGGCATGACGGCGCATGCACTGAGCCAGACCACAGGTCTGTCGGTGGATAACACCGAGGCCTTGGGTGTTCTGTCCACGGATGCGATCAGCGAAAAGGACATTCGCGCAGGCCGCTATGACGGGGCCGAGGTCGAAGCCTGGCTGGTCAATTGGCGCGATGTCTCGCAGCGCTTCCTGCGGTTTCGCGGAACGGTCGGAGAGCTGGCCCGCGAGGCGGGTGGCTTCCGGGCCGAGTTGAACGGCTTGAGCGAGGCCATGAACCAGCCGCAGGGGCGGGCGTATCAGTCGCCATGCTCGGCGGTGCTGGGCTATGGGAAGTGCCGGTTCGATCTGGGTCAGACCGGATACTCAGTCGAGCTGGATCTGGTTAGCAATGACGACGAGACAGTGTTCCAGTTCGCAGATATGGCGCTTTACCCCGAGGATTGGTTTGTGCGTGGTCGCTTTACGGTCCTCAGCGGTGACGCCGAAGGTCTCAGCGGGATCATCAAGAATGATGCCAAGGGCGAAAACGGTGCGCGTACCATCGAGCTGTGGGAGGCGCTGCGCGCCGTGATGCAATCCGGGGATCGGGTGCGGCTTGAGGCGGGCTGCGATAAACTGCCCCGCACCTGCCGCAAGAAGTTCAACAATTTTCTGAACTTCCGTGGGTTTCCTGACATCCCTGGCGAGGACTGGCTGATGTCCTATCCGATCCCTTCGGGGCGCAATGATGGCGGCGACGGTCGCGAGACTTTGGACCTTGAAGGTCTGATCTCGGGTGACGTCAACCCGTTCTCACCAGTTACTGGGGGCTGATATGGGGCTGCGACAGGCGGAGATCCTGCAAGAGCTGCAGGAATGGCTTGGGACGCCCTATGTGCATCAAGCCTCGCGAAAAGGGGCAGGGTGTGACTGTCTTGGCTTGGTGCGTGGGGTTTGGCGATCCGTGTTGGGGCAGGAACCTGTCGAGGTGCCGCCCTATACTGCGGATTGGTCCGAAACCGACGGGCAAGAGACCCTGTGGCAGGCGGCACAAGCTCATTTGCTCCCCAAACCCCCGCAAAACCGGCAACCGGGTGACATCCTGCTGTTTCGAATGCGCTCGGATGCGGTGGCCAAGCATCTTGGTTTTGTCAGCCGCATCGGGCCGGCCCCATCCTTTATCCATGCCTATAGCGGGCACGGCGTTGTTGAAAGCCCGCTTTCGACACCTTGGGCGCGTCGCATCGTGGCGTGTTTTGAATTTCCTGAAAGGACAAGCTGATGGCGACGATACTTCTTTCTGCAGTAGGTGCAGCGGCTGGTGCCTCGATTGGCGGCGGCGTTCTGGGGCTGTCATCGGTGGTGATCGGCAAGGCGATCGGCGCTACGATCGGCCAGACCATCGATAATCGTATTCTGGGTGCGGGCTCTGACCCGATTGAAACGGGTCGCGTGGACCGGCTGCGCATGAGCGGTGCGTCGGAAGGTGTGGCGATCCCGATGATCTTCGGGCGTGCGCGTCTGGGCGGGCAGGTGATCTGGTCGACCCGCTTCAAGGAAAACACCACCACAACCGGGGGCGGCAAGGGGCTGGTCAAGCCGCCAGAGCCCGAGGTTACGACCTATAGCTATTCGATCAGCTTGGCCGTTGCGCTTTGTGAAGGTGAAATCACGCGCGTTGGGCGAATTTGGGCTGATGGAAATGAGATCGAGAAAAACGATCTGACGATCCGTGTCTACAAGGGCACCGAGGATCAGTTGCCCGATCCCAAGATCGAAGCCGTCAAAGGGGCAGGGAAAGCGCCGGCCTATCGCGGTGTCGCCTATGTGGTGATTGAAGATCTGGACGTCACCCAGTTCGGAAACCGCGTACCCCAATTCAGTTTCGAGGTCTTCCGCCCAGAGCAGCCCGATCAGGACAATGAGGTCGCGCGCGGTACGCAGGCCGTGGCGTTAATCCCCGGAACGGGGGAATATGCGATGGCGACGTCGAAGGTGCACTATGATGCAGGTCCGGGCGTCAGTGGCGGGTCGAACCTGAACAGCCCGTCTGGCAAAACGGACTTCGTCACCTCGTATCAGCAGATGCGCGAGGAAATGCCCAATTGCCGGAATACAGCCTTGGTCGTGTCGTGGTTTGGCAATGACCTGCGCTGTGGATCATGCCAGATCCAGCCGCGGGTCGAGCAGCACGAGATGGATGGCAAGTCCATGCCGTGGACCGTCAGTGGTGTTGCGCGTGCTCAGGCCGGATTGGTGCCGCGCGACGCGGACGACCGCCCGGTCTATGGCGGCACGCCCTCGGATCAGGCGGTGAAAGAGGCGATCGCTTTTGCGTCGAAGTATAACCGCAAGGCCACCTTTTATCCTTTCATCCTGATGGAGCAGATGGAGGGCAACACGCTGTTTGATCCATGGACGGCTCAGATCGGCCAACCCGCTTTGCCGTGGCGTGGTCGGATCACCACCGTGCTTGCGCCGCATCATCCCGGGTCTCCGGATGGTACGTCGGGCGCAGTGTCTCAGGTCGATGCGTTCTTTGGTAACGCGCAGCCTGGCGACTTTACCGTGACTGACGCAGGCGTGGACTATACCGGCCCGGCCGAGTTCTCGTATCGCCGTTTCATCCTGCACTATGCCCATCTCTGTGCCTCGGCCGGGGGGGTGGATGCCTTCCTGATCGGGTCCGAATTGCGAAGCCTGACCCAGATCCGGGGTCCGGGCAACAGCTTCCCGGTGGTCGAGCAAATGATACAGCTGGTCGACGATGTGCGCGGTATTCTGGGGGCTGAAACCAAGATCTCGTACGCCGCCGATTGGTCGGAGTATTTCGGCTATCAGCCACAGGACGGAACGGGGGACGTGTTCTTTCACCTCGATCCCCTGTGGAGCCATGACGAGATCGACTTTATCGGCATCGACAACTACATGCCTTTGTCCGATTGGCGCGATGGCTTGGACCATGCGGATGCGTCCTATGAGGCGATCTACAACCTCGACTATCTCAAAGCCAATATTGAAGGTGGTGAGGGGTATTCGTGGTACTACAAGACGCCCGAGGCGCGCGATTTGCAGATACGCACACCAATTACCGATGGCGCCCATGGCGAGGACTGGGTCTATCGCTATAAAGACCTGCGCGGCTGGTGGGAAAACTCGCACCATAACCGCGTCGGCGGAGCGCGGGATGTGACGCCGACCGATTGGTTGCCCGGATCGAAGCCCTTTTGGTTCACGGAAATGGGCTGTGCGGCCATCGATAAGGGGACGAACCAACCCAACAAGTTCCTTGATCCCAAGAGCTCGGAAAGTTCTCTGCCGCGCTATTCCAGCGGGCGACGGGATGACCTGATGCAAGCGCAGTACCTGCGCGCCATGTATGACTATTGGGGGAATGGCGCGAACAACCCCCATCACGGCGCTACGGGTGTGCAGATGCTGGATATGAGCCGCGCCCATGTCTGGGCCTGGGACACGCGTCCATTCCCGCAATTCCCCAACCGTAGAGGGTTGTGGAGTGATGGTGCGAACTATGAACGCGGTCACTGGCTGAACGGACGTGCGTCGTCGCGGTCGCTCGCCTCGGTGGTCAGCGAAATCTGCGAGCGCTCGGGTGTGACCCGCTATGACGTGTCCAAGCTCTATGGATTGGTGCGAGGCTACGTGGTGGATCAGATTAGCGGCGCGCGCGCGGCGCTTCAGCCTCTTATGCTTGCCTACGGGTTCGAAGTGTCCGAGCGTGAAGGCGTTCTGATCTTTGCCTCGCGCACAGGACGGCCGGATCATGTTCTGGACCCCAAAAAGATGGCGCTGTCGCCCGAACGCGACACGACGCTTGAGCGCATCCGCGCGCCCGAGGCCGAGATCGCCGGGCGGGTGCGCCTGAACTATATCGAAAGCGGTGGGGACTATGACATCCGCGCGGTCGAGGCGATTTTCCCGGATGAATCCAGCTATGCTGTGTCCACATCCGAGATCCCTTTGATCCTGACCCGTGCCGAGGCCCGCGCCATCACCGAACGCTGGCTGTCCGAAGCCCGTGTCGCGCGTGACAGCGCAAGCTTCGCGCTGCCGCCGTCGGAACTGTCCAAAGGGGCAGGGGATGTCCTGAAGCTGGAAACGGAAGCGGGGACCGAGCATTTCCGTGTCGACCACGTCGAGCACGCAGGTGTCCAGAACATCCGCGCCGTCCGGGTCGAGCCGGGACTGTTCCTGCCGTCTGACAGTGTCGAACCCGCGCCCGCCGTGAAACCCTATGACGCGCCAGCACCGGTCTTCCCACTATTTATGGATCTGCCCTTGCTGACCGGGGATGAGGTGCCTCATGCGCCCCATATTGCGGTCACGGCCGAACCTTGGCCGGGGAATGTCGCAGTCTATCGCTCGGCCAGTGACAATGGCTATCGCCGGATTGACCGGGTTTCGGCACGCTCGATCATTGGTGTCACCGAAACCGAGTTGATGGCCGCGCCCGTCGGCAAGCTGGACCGGGGGGCTGCCTTACGCGTGAAGCTGTCTTCGCCTAACACTCTGTTCTCGGTCTCTACAGATGATCTGTTGAATGGGGCCAATGTGCTGGCGATCGGGGATGGCAGCCCTGAAAACTGGGAGATCCTGCAATTTGCCACAGCGGACCTTGTGGGTGAACAAACCTATGACCTGAGCCTGCGTCTGCGCGGACAGCTTGGGACAGATGCTACTATGCCATCATCGTGGCCGGTCGGTAGTTATGTCGTCGTTCTAGATGGTGCGCAGGAACAGATCCCGTTGCGGTCCGCAGCCCGTGGACTGAACCGTCATTATCGCATCGGTCCCGCGCGAAAAGCCTATACGGATGAAAGCTATGTGCATGTGGTGTACGGCTTCAACGGCATCGGTCTGCGCCCGTATGCGCCCGTGCATCTAACCGCACGTGATGACGGCGGGGATCACCAGTTTAGCTGGATCAGGCGCACACGGATCGACGGGGATCCGTGGAGTGAGACCGAGGTGCCGCTGGGCGAGGTCGACGAACGCTATCGCCTGCGGATCCGTGACGGTGCCACTGTGCTGCGCGAGGTTGATGTCACCAGCCCCAGTTGGAGCTATATCGCGGCGTTGCGCAATGCGGATATGGTGCCCGGCTCCTATACGGTCGAGGTCGCGCAGGTATCCGAGCGCTTCGGGCCGGGGCCATATGAGCAGCTTCAGGTGACGCTCTAAATGCGGCCGGTGTTGCCCGGCGATGCAATGGCGGCGGCCTGTGCGCTTCTGGCGCTTGGGCCGCATCGGCGACCCGGTGCGATGCTGGCGATGCTGCACCGGGCGGACGCGGCGGATCGCTATCGTCGCGCGCTGGGCCGGGTGCATCCGCGTTGGGGCAACGGAAGTCTGGGGTCGGTCGCAATGTCCCTGCCGCGACAGGCCGAACCCTTCCATGATGATCCGGATTTTCTGGATTGTTTGCTAACGGTCTATGCGGCGTTAAAGGCGCGCCATAAGCGCCTTACCCGGCCGCGCAGCTGACGCATCTCGGGGCGGTGGGGTCCAGATCCAACCGCCCTTTCGCAATCTCTTCCCCGCAATCCTCGCAATAGCCGAACTCGTCTTCGCCAATCCGGGCCAAAGCGGCATGGATCCGTTGGCGCTGGGCGGTGCGGCGGGTTTGCGTGGCTTTGGCCATCGCCTGATTTTGCAGCGCATCCATCCGCGACAGCCGCCCGACCGCCTGTTGATCCAGCGTCACCACCTTTTGCCCTTCTGCCCCACGCGCGTCATCAAGGTCCAACTCGGCTAGTTCAGCCAGCAGTCGTTCCTTGAATTTGGCAAGGTCATCTGGGGTCACGGTAAATTCAGGCTCTTTCCTGCTTTGCATTTTTGAAATTCAAGCCTATCTGGTGTATCCTAGCTGTTCAACGCAGGAGTCATCATGGCCGAGAAACGCGCAGTCCTTACCCGGATTGATCCGGTTTGGGATCGGATCACTAACGAAGCCAAGCAAGCTGTGGCCGAAGAGCCGCTTCTGGGCGGTCTGATCGGCGCCTGTGTGCTGCATCACAAAACGCTGGAAAAGGCGCTGTCTTATCGCTTTGCCGCCAAGCTCAGCTCGAACGAGATGAGCATGGTGCTGCTGCGCGAGATCGCGGATGAAGCCTATGACAGCTGCGCCGAGCTGGCCGAGGCCGCCCGCGCCGACATCACCGCCGTTCTGGATCGTGACCCGGCGTGCCACCGCATGTTGCAGCCGGTTTTGTATTTCAAAGGGTTTCAGGCCATGCAGGCCTATCGTCTGGCGCATTACCTGTGGAAGGAAGGGCGCAAGGATCTGTCCTATTTCATCCAGATGCGCTGCTCCGAGGTCTACGGCATCGACATCCATCCCGGCGCCCGTATTGGGCGTGGCATCATGATCGACCACGCGCACTCCATCGTCATTGGCGAAACCGCTGTGGTGGGCGACAACGTCTCAATGCTGCACTCGGTCACGCTGGGCGGAACCGGCAAGGAAGACGAGGATCGCCACCCCAAGATCGGCGACGGCGTACTGATCGGGGCCGGGGCCAAGGTTTTGGGCAACATCAAGGTCGGGGATTGCTCGCGCATTGCGGCGGGCTCTGTGGTTCTGGAAGAAGTTCCCTGCAATGTCACAGTTGCAGGCGTGCCGGCCAGGATTGTTGGCGAAGCCGGATGTGACTGCCCCTCGGTCGAAATGGATCAGACGCTTATCCAATAAGTAGAACCTGCGCCGATGGCTTCATGGGCCGTCGGCGGATTTCCGCAAATTTGCGCTAAATCAATGTGATACCGCAGAAGTTTCATCTATAGGAACCGGGTGATACCCTGGGAGACCTCGAAAATGAAACAAATCTGGCTTGCCACTGTCGTGGCGTTTTCTGCAGTGTTTTTGGTGGCAGTAGCCGGTTAATCGTTGAGTTGACGACCTGAACCACGGGTCCAATCAACACACCGCACAGAGGCAGAAGAACGACCGCTCAGTAGGTCAAAAGACAAAAAGGGCGACGCATCTGCGCCGCCCTTTTGTGTGTCTGGTTTGTGGAAATCAGGCTGAAAGCTGGTCAAAGGCTTCCATAGCGCGGGCGCCGTACATATAGCCGGGGCCACCGCCCATCAGGATCGCGACGGCCACGGTTTCGGCCATTTCTTCGCGGGTCACCCCTGCTTTGATGGCCCCGCGGACGTGGAAGCCGATGCAGTCGTTGCACTGTTTGGCGATGCCGATGGCGATGCACTGCAGCTCTTTGTCTTTGACCGACAGCGCGCCGTCCACCAACGCGGCCCTGTGCATGGCACGGAAGCCGTTGGCGCCGTCCGGGTGCGCTGCAGCAAAGGATTTGGTGTTCTTGGTGGTGTCGTCCAGCAGGGCTTTGAAGTCCATGAAGTCTCTCCGAAATTGAGTGTTCGGAAAAGCAAATGGCCCAAGGCGAGGTGTCCCGCCTTGAGCCATGTCAATAAATTCGAAATTGCGAATGCTTATGCCAGCATCGACATCGGATTTTCCAGATTGTCGACGATTGCTTGCAGCAGGTTTGCCCCCACAGCACCATCGATCACACGGTGATCGACAGACATGGTGACGCTCATCACCGTGGCAACAGTCAGTTCACCATCCGCGCCCACAACGGGTTTCTTCACGCCCGAGCCGACGGCCAGAATGCCGGCATGCGGCGGGTTCACGATGGCGTCGAAATTGTCGATGCCAAACATGCCAAGGTTCGAGATCGCAAAGCTGCCGCCCTGATACTCGGTCGGGGCCAGCTTGCGCTCGCGGGCACGCGACGCCAGATCTTTCATCTGGGTCGAGAGGCTGGACAGCGATTTCTGGTCGGCGTCGCGCAGAACAGGAGTGAACAACCCGCCCTCGATCGCGACAGCAACTGCCACGTCCGAGGCTTTCATCTGCAACACACGGTCGCCCGCCCAGACGGCGTTGGCTTCCGGCACGGCTTGCAGCGCGTTGGCGACAGCCTTGATGATGAAGTCATTGACCGACAGTTTCACACCACGGGCTTCCAGCTGCTTGTTCAGCTGGCTACGGAAGGCCAGAAGAGCGTCCAGCTTGATGTCGCGACGCAGATAGAAATGCGGGATGGTCTGCTTTGCTTCCGACAGGCGGGCGGCAATGGTCTTGCGCATCCCGTCGAGGGTGATTTCCTCGTACGCGCGGTCCTGATACATAGCAGCCACCATATCGGCCGAGGGACCGGTGGGCGCAGCTGCTGCCGCAGGTGCTGCAGCCGGAGCCGCCGCAGGGGCGGCTTTCGGGGCAGCGGTGGCATTTTCCACATCCGCCTTAACGATCCGGCCTTTCGGGCCCGAACCAGTGATCTGTGTCAGGTCCAGACCCTTGTCTGCCGCAATGCGACGCGCCAGAGGAGACGCGAAAATGCGTGTTCCATCAGCAGCTTGCGGCGCAGCGGCTGCCGGTGCAGCAGCAGGTGCCGCTGCCTCAACCGCCGCTGGGGCGGCCTCAGCCTCGGCAGCAGCAGGCGCTGCGGGTGCGCTTGTGGCGATGTCGTCCGCGCTTTCGCCTTCTTCGAGCAAAACAGCGATGGCGGTGTTCACTTTCACGCCTTCGGTGCCTTCAGCGATCAGGATTTTGCCGATGATGCCTTCATCAACGGCTTCGAACTCCATCGTCGCCTTGTCGGTTTCGATTTCAGCCAGAAGGTCACCCGAGGCGACCTCGTCACCTTCTTTGACCAGCCATTTGGCCAGCGTGCCTTCCTCCATCGTGGGGGACAGGGCGGGCATCAGAATTTCGGTTGCCATGTCTCGGTCTCCTTAACGATAGGTCACAGCTTTGGCGGCTTCGATCACCTCGGCAGTGGTCACAAGCGCCAGTTTTTCAAGGTTCGCCGCATAGGGCATCGGAACATCCTTGCCCGTCAGGTTGATCACCGGCGCGTCCAGATAATCGAACGCGCGTTCCATGATCTGGGCGGTAATGTGGTTGCCGATGGACGCCACAGGCCAGCCTTCTTCCACCGTGATGCAGCGGTTGGTCTTCTGGACCGAGCGGATCACCGTGTCGTAATCAATCGGGCGCAGGGTGCGCAGGTCGATCACCTCGGCCGAGATGCCGTCTTCAGCCAGCTTATCCGCGGCTTCCAGCGCGTATTTCATGCCGATGCCGAAGCTGACGATGGTCACGTCCGAGCCTTCACGCCAAATGCGCGCTTTGCCGAATGGGATGGCGTAGTCGTCCATCACCGGAACTTCGAAGCTTTGACCGTAGAGAAGCTCGTTTTCCAGGAATACAACGGGGGTCTCTTCGCGGATCGCAGTTTTCATCAAACCTTTGGCATCCGCTGCCGAATAGGGCATCGCCACGTAAAGGCCGGGGATCTGCGCGTACCATGCGGCGTAGTCTTGCGAGTGCTGCGCGCCCACGCGGGCGGCTGCGCCGTTGGGGCCGCGGAAGACGATCGGGCAGGTCATTTGACCGCCCGACATATAGCGGGTCTTGGCGGCGGTGTTGATGATGTGGTCAATCGCCTGCATCGCGAAGTTGAAGGTCATGAACTCGACAATCGGTTTCAGACCGCCCATCGCGGCACCCGTGGCCAGACCGGCAAAGCCGTGCTCGGTGATCGGCGTGTCGATCACGCGCTTGGCGCCGAATTCGTCCAACAGACCTTGGCTGACCTTATAGGCGCCTTGGTATTCTGCGACCTCTTCCCCCATCAGGAAGACGGAGTTGTCGGCACGCATTTCTTCGGCCATCGCGTCGCGCAGTGCTTCGCGCACGGTGGTAAGGCGCATTTCGGTGCCTTCCGGGATTTCCGGGTCGGACAGATCTTCCGATACGATGGGCTGAGCTGCCAGAGGGGCTGCCGCCGGAGCCGCTGCTGCAGGGGCTTCCGCTGCCGGGGCAGGGGTCGACGCCACATCATCGGCGCTTTCGCCTTCTTCGATCAGCACGGCGATCGGGGTGTTCACCTTCACACCTTCAGTGCCTTCAGCGATCAGGATCTTGCCGATGATACCTTCATCAACGGCTTCAAATTCCATCGTCGCTTTGTCGGTTTCAATCTCGGCAAGGATGTCGCCCGATGCGACCTCGTCACCTTCTTTAACCAGCCATTTGGCCAGCGTGCCTTCCTCCATCGTCGGGGACAGGGCGGGCATCAGTACTTCAATAGCCATATCTTCTCTCCTCTGTCCGGATCAGGCGTAAATATCTGTCCACAGCTCTTCGAGCGCAGGCTCGGGGCTGGTTTTCGAGAATTCGGCGGCGTCGTTCACGACGGCCTTGATCTCTTTATCGATGGCCTTCAGGTCATCCTCAGAGGCATGTTTTCCCTGCAGCAGAAGCTCGCGCACATGCTCGATGGCGTCGCGTTCTTCACGGACTTTCTGTACCTCTTCGCGGGTGCGGTACTTGGCCGGATCCGACATCGAGTGACCGCGGTAGCGATAGGTTTTCATTTCCAGAATGTAGGGGCCTTTGCCCGAACGGCAGTGCGCGGTCGCGCGTTCGCCCGCTTCTTTCACGGCCAGAACATCCATGCCGTCCACCGCTTCGCCCGGAATGCCGAACGATGCGCCGCGGGTATAGATGTCAGGGGTCGAGCTGGCACGCTGCAGCGAGGTGCCCATGGCATACTGGTTGTTCTCGATCACATAGATGACCGGAAGTTCCCACAGCGAGGCCATGTTGAAGCTTTCGTAGACCTGACCTTGGTTTGCAGCACCATCACCGAAATAGGCGAAGGTGACGCCGCCATTATCCAGATACTTGTCTGCAAAGGCGAGGCCCGTTCCGATCGGCACCTGAGCGCCAACGATCCCGTGGCCGCCGTAGAAATGCTTCTCTTTCGAGAACATGTGCATCGAGCCGCCTTTGCCGCGCGAATAGCCGCCTTCGCGGCCTGTCAGTTCGGCCATGACGCCTTTCGGGTCCATGCCGCAGGCCAGCATGTGGCCGTGGTCGCGATAGGATGTCAGGCGTTTGTCACCTTCCTTCGCGGCGGCTTCCAAACCCACAACAACGGCTTCTTGGCCGATGTAAAGGTGGCAGAATCCGCCGATCAGGCCCATGCCGTACAGCTGGCCCGACTTTTCTTCGAATCGACGGATCAGAAGCATCTCGCGGTAGTATTCGAGAAGCTCTTCTTTGGATGTGTTTGATTTAGCGGTCTTTTTCGGAGCGCTTTTCCGAGCTGCCATGCGGCGTCCTCCTCCTGGCGTCATCTGGCTTTAGATAATAGTTTAGTGTTAAACTATCTTATACAGACTTCATCCCTGCCGGTCGACAAAAACTTGCATAACCTTGCGCGGGGCAGGGTTGCGTCAGACGCAAAGCTTGCGTTTGCACATGATTTCTAAGGAGAATATGCGCGCTGTTTAGCGCAGAACGACCTCGTCCGCGCGGACAACACCCAGCACATTGCGGGCTTGTTCGTCCAGAAGATCCAGATCCAGATAATCGTCGGACAGGCGTTTGGTACGATTGCGCAGATCAGCGATCTGAGCCGAGAGCGCATCGCGCTCATTTAAAAGCGCATGCGTCTCGGCCTCGATCTGTACGCGCCGGAACAATCCATAGTCGCCCTGCACACTGGCAAAGGTAAAGTATAAGCCAAGGCCAACGACCCCGACAAAGTAGACCACTCCACCAATTCCAGTTTGTGCGCGAGGTGCGCCCATAGGTTTCCCGCCTGTATGTACTGCCTCTTGCCCACCTCTTTTCGGGCGGTGCACAAGAACTATGCCATAGGTGATTCGGCTTGTGAATCCCAAAAACGAATCGGTTGGAAAGTTTTTTCAGGCGCCAAAGAAAAACGGCCCGCAAAACCGCGAGCCGTTTCAAAATGCAATCAAAGCAGAGGCTTATCCAGCAACGGATGCCTGATAGATGCTGTCGATCGTGTCGGCGATGGTGGCGTTGAATTCATCGTCCGATTGCTGTGCCGACAGGCCTTCGGTCAACGCACGCGAGAAGCTGGCGATCATGCCGGTGTTCTGCGACAGGCGGGTGTTGGCTTCCTCGCGCGAGTACCCACCCGACAGGGCCACAACCGACGCCACGCGCGGGTGATTGACCAGCGATTTATAGTGGTTGGCAGCTTCCGGCAGGGTCAGCTTCAGCATTACGGTCTGATCATCCGACAGCGCGTCCAGCTGGGCAGTCAGCTCGGCCAGCAGGATGTCTTCCGCAGCTGCCTTGTCCGCGATCGAGATCGTGACTTCGGGCTCGATGATCGGCACAAGGCCGTGACCGATGATTTGCTTGCCCACTTCGAACTGCTGGGCGACGATGGCCTTGATGCCCTCTGCGTTGGCGGCATTGATGACCGAGCGCATCTTGGTGCCGAAAACGCCAGCTTTCACAGCGCGTTCGCACAGCGCGTCCAGTTCCGGCATCGGTTTCATTACCTGAACGCCGTTCTCTTCATCGGCAAGACCCTTGTCCACCTTCAGGAAGGGCACGACGCCGCGCTCGTCCCACATATATGTGGCGGTTGGCTTACCGTCGATCTGACGGTCCATGGTCATCTCGAACAGAATCGCGCCGACGACTTTCTCGCCGGTGAAGGCAGGCGCCTGCGCAATACGCGAGCGCATGGCGTGGATCAGGTCATACATCTCGGCATCGCCCGAGTATGCGTCTTCTTCGATGCCATAAAGGCGCAAAGCTTTCGGGGTCGATCCGCCCGACTGGTCCAGTGCTGCGATGAAGCCCTGACCGGCTTTGATCTTGTCCATTTGTGCTTGGTTCGGCATGTCGATCCCACGTGTGAATAAAGGTCTAAATTACCCCGTTCATAGGCGAGGGGACGGCAGCATGCAATTCTGCTGGCGCTAACAAATGCACGTAGGAAGGGGTGAGGGGCAAGGTTGGACGAAACGGATATGGACCTTGCTCCCCAGCCGCGGGCGCGAAGGGAACTTGGACGGCGCAGGGGAACTGTCGCCGACACGCGCCGGTGCGTTCGCAAATGCGTGGGTTACTTGGTCAGGATCAACTTTCCGGCGCGGGTGATGGTCAGGGTATAGACCATGTCGTTCAGGACGATGCGCGCGGTCTTGCCGCTTTGTGTCAGATCAAGCGCGTCATGTTCGGGCGGAGCGGTCCGCAGTGCGGTTTCAAATACGGCGCTGGTGATGGGGGCGGTCATGTGCGGTCTCCTTCAAGGACGGTCTCGATCCACGCGGCCAGAGCTTTCAGGCCGGGGACAAAGGGGACAGGGTTTGGAATGTCGGTGCGGGCGGTCAGGCACCCGCTGCGAAAGTCAGTCATGTGTCGCGCTCCTGATGGTGTGGGACGGGTGTGCCCCTCAGGTCTCCGGCTGATCGCAGGGTGTGCGACTGGCTGATAGGTAATACCTATAAAAATAGTCAGGTATTAGTCAAGCGGGAATTGCGCAACTAAAAACGCCCCACACATTTCTGCGCAGGGCGTTGATAAAATGATGTTTTCGTGGCTTGGCTTAACCCAGAGCTGCGACACCCGGCAGTTCCTTGCCTTCCATCCACTCAAGGAATGCGCCGCCTGCGGTCGAGATATAGGTGAAGCGCGCGGCGGCGCCCGCCTTGTTCAGGGCGGCCACGGTGTCACCGCCTCCGGCAACTGAGGTCAGGGTGTCCGCGTCGGATAGTTCTGCTGCTTTCAGGGCCGCGGCGTTGGTGGCCGCGTCAAACGGCTCGATCTCGAAAGCGCCAAGGGGGCCGTTCCAGATCAGCGTGTTGGCCTGTTCGAAGACGTCCGAGATCTTGGCAACCGACGCGGGGCCAGCGTCCAGGATCATCGCATCCGACGGGCAGGCGTCGGCAGCAACAGTTTCGTTGGCGGCGTTCGCGGCGAATTCGCGGGCGACAACGACGTCCGTAGGCAAGATGATCTCGCAGCCTGCGGCCTGCGCCTTGGTCAGGATCTCTAGCGCCGTATCGGTCATGTCATGCTCGGCCAGCGATTTGCCCACGTCGATACCCTGCGCTGCAAGGAAGGTGTTGGCCATGCCGCCGCCGATGACCAGATGGTCGACCTTGGCCACCAGATTGCCCAGAAGGTCCAGCTTGGTCGAGACTTTGGCACCGCCCACCACGGCAACAACTGGGCGCACGGGTTCGCCTAGGGCGGCTTCCAGTGCAGACAATTCGGCCTGCATCAAGCGGCCCGCGCAGGACGGCAGAAGACGCGCAACGCCCTCGGTCGAGCCATGGGCACGGTGTGCAGCCGAAAACGCGTCATTGCAGTAGACATCGCCCAGAGCAGCCAGAGCGGCCGCAAATGCGGGGTCGTTTTTGGGCTCTGCCGCGTGATAGCGGGTGTTTTCCAAAAGCAGAACCTCGCCGGCCTTCAACTCGGACACAGCCTGTTTTGCAGGCAGGCCGATGCAGTCATCGGCAAATTTCACCGGGCTTCCAAGGGCCGCTTCAAGGGCAGGGCGCACGACGGACAGGCTCATGTCCGGGACGCGTTCGCCCTTGGGACGGCCGAAATGCGCCAGCAGAACCGGCTTGCCGCCAGCGGCCAGAATATCATGGATGGTGGGCAGGATGCGCTGGATGCGGGTGTCGTCGGTCACCACACCATCTTTCACCGGCACGTTGATGTCTACGCGGGTCAGAACGGTTTTGCCGTTCAGGTCCATCTCGTCGAGTGTCTTCCAGGCCATCGGTCCCTCCTTCAGGTATCGGGCAGGTGTCGGGCGTGTTGCACACCAAAAGCGTGCGCGGGTCAACAGGCGTGGCGAAAAGAAGCCCGTCTGCCCTTCCATCTTTTCGCCCGCGTGCTTAGTTTGGCGCCAACGAAACACATAAAGTCTGAAGGAGGCCCCGATGGCCGAATATAAAGATCCCGAAAACACCATCCTGATGGAGCTGAAAGACGGCACCGTGGTGATCGAGTTGCTGCCCGACGTTGCCCCCAAACATGCCGAGCGCATGAAAGAACTGGCCCGCTCGGGCGAGTATGACGGCGTAGTTTTCCACCGCGTGATCGACGGCTTCATGGCCCAAACCGGCGACGTGAAGAACGGCAAAGACGCGACCATGCTGCGTTACGCTGGCACCGGTGGCTCGGACCTGCCTGATCTGCCGGCAGAGTTCTCGAAACTGCCGCATGACCGTGGCACGCTGGGTGCGGCCCGTTCGCAGAACCCGAACTCGGCCAATAGCCAGTTCTTCATCAACTTCAGCGACAACCACTTCCTGAACGGTCAGTACACGGTCTATGGCCGCGTGACCTCGGGCATGGAGCATGTCGACGCCATCACCCGTGGCGAGCCGCCTGCAAGCCCGGACATGATGGTTTCGGTCAAGGTTGCTGCAGATGTCTGACGGCAACTACACATCTCGGGACAGACGCACATTTATTGTGGCGTTCCTGGCCGGGGTGGCTTTGGTTGTGGGCTATGGGATCTACACGCTCTGGCCGTCCGCCCCGCCCGAGCTTGATCCGGTCGTGATCGGTGACGCCCCGAAGGTGGAAATTACCGTCGAAGGCGAATCCAATGGCGTGATCGAGATCACCCTGCGCCCCGATCTGGCCCCCGAACATGTCGAACGGATCATCACGCTGGCCAACGAAGGCGCCTATGACAATGTGGTCTTCCACCGTGTCATCGATGGCTTCATGGCCCAGACCGGTGACGTTGAATTCGGCAAGGCCGACGGCAATGGTGGTCGCGCAGGCATGGGCGGATCGCCCTATCCCGATCTGAAGGCAGAGTTCACGGACGAGCCCTATCTGGCTGGAACCGTGGGCATGGCGCGCTCGCAAAGCCCGAACTCGGCCAACAGTCAGTTCTTCATCATGTTCGCCCCCGGCGATTTCCTGAATGGGAAATACACGGTCGTCGGTCATGTGACAGGTGGCTTTGACGTGGTGCAGGCGATCAAGCGCGGCGAAGGCCCGAACGGGTCGGTACTGGGCAAGCCGGATGTCATGACCACGATGCGCGTTGTGGAATAAGCCGCGCGCACGAACGCTCAAACCCTCGTGAGGGGGGCTATGGGGCCGCTTCTTTCTCTGTCAGGCTGGGTCTAACAGACAAAAAGGAGCGGCCTTATGCGTATTCTGATAACCATGCTTGCGATTGTGGCCGGGCTGTGGGTGCAGGATGTGCGCGCCAACCCGACCCAGTGGGAACGCGAGTTCCCGAAAACCGATTTCTCCCGATCAGATATTGGCGGATGGAACGAGATCCTGTCAGGCGGCCCCGGTCGCGATGGCATCCCTGCGCTTTCCGATCCCGCTTTTCGTAAGGTGGGGGATGAGACCCGCATCGGCCCCCGTGAACCCGTTCTGACGGTCGAGATCAAGGGCGCCACCCCGCGCGCCTATCCGCTGCGCTATCTGACATGGCATGAGATCGTGAATGACAGGGTGGGCGGTGTTCCGGTCGCCGTCACCTTCTGCCCGCTCTGCAACTCCGGCATGGTGTTTGATCGCCGCGTTGACGGGCAAGAGCTGACATTTGGCGTGACAGGCAAGCTGCGCGCCTCGGACATGGTGATGTATGACCATCAGACCGAAAGCTGGTGGCAGCAGGCGTTGGGGCAGGGGATCGTTGGCGCACATACCGGCACCCAGCTGAAACAACTTCCGGCGTGGATGGAAAGCTGGGCCGAATTTGTCCGCCGAAACCCTGACGGTTTGGTGATGGACCAACCCCGCGCCAACCGCTCCTACGGGCGCAACCCTTATGCAGGCTATGACAGCCGCAACCGCCCCTATGGTTTCTTTACGGGGGAACAACCGCCCCACGGCGTCCCAGCATTGGCCCGTGTCGTGCGCGTTGGCAACCGTGCATGGCCGGTCGCGCGTCTGTCGAAAGAAGGCGAGATTGCCGAGGCGGGTGTGATCATCAGTTGGACCGCCGGGCAAGCGTCCGCGCTGGATACGGCACAAATCTCAAAAGGGCGCGACGTCGGTACCATCCGCGTGCGGGACGCGCAGGGCAGGGATGTGCCCCATGACGTGCTGTTTGCCTTCGCCTTCCATGCGTTCTGGCCGGATGGAGAGTGGATGCTGGGGGGCTAAGTATCGTTCGCAATGCGCCGCGATTTCTCAACAGCCGCGGCCAGCCCGTCACGAACCACACGCTCGATCCCGGCGGCCTTCATCGCCTCAAGCCCCGCAGCCGTTGTCCCGGCATAGTCAATCATCCATTGAACCTGCTTGGCCGGTGACACCCCCCCGGCTCCCATCTCGTTCCCAGCTGCCAAGAAGAGCTGCCGCACTGCACGTTCAGCCACATCATCGTCCACGCCCTGTTCTCGGGCAAATCTGATCATGGTATCGGCAAACAGCGCGACGAAACCGGGCACTGGGCCGGTGATCGCCGTGAATACATCCAGCTGGGCCTCATCCGTCAGAGCATCCGTCTGCCCGATCGCGCCGAACAATTCTTCAGCCACCGCACCATCGTCCTGCGTGCACGCGTCCAACATGAAAGGAGAGTAGGCCATCCTCTCGGCTGCAGCAGGGCTCGACATGGCCCGGATCACGCGGTCATGTCCCGCGATCTTGGCCAATTGCGCCAAAGTCACCCCGGCCATAACGGACAGCACCAGCTTGCCATCGGCCTGAAGGCGCAGCGTGGTTGCATTGGCTGGTGGAACGGACAGAAGGATGACATCACAAGCTGCAACCATTTCGTCAATGTCCGAAACCAAACGCACCGCGTCAGGCAGGTCGCCCCGAACGCCGCTTCTATTCGCCACAATGATTTGCTCTGCTGGAAGCGCTTTTGCGGTCACCAACCCTTGTATGATGGCGCAGCCTAGTTGTCCGCTGCCCCCAATCACACCCAATACCATGTCGCAAAGCATCGCAGCCCCCTTCCTCTTGCGAAAAATACCTTGGGGTGAATGCGCAACGCGCAGAGGGGCAACGCCCCTCACACCCTACCGGTTGCCGCGCCGGGTGAACATGGCCGCATCCTCGGCCGCGCGCCGGATGGCTTTGGACTTGTTCACTGTCTCTTCATACTCGGCCTCGGCATCGCTGTCATAAACAACCCCACCACCAGCTTGAATATACAGCTTTTCGTCCTTCACGACAGCCGTGCGCAGGGCAATACACATGTCCATGTCGCCGCCCGCGCTGAAATAGCCCAAACCGCCGCCATAGACGCCGCGTTTTTCTGGCTCCAGCTCGTCGATGATCTCCATGGCGCGCACTTTCGGCGCGCCTGACACCGTCCCGGCAGGCATACCTGCCATAAAGGCCGACAGCGCGTCCTGATCATCCGCCAACTCGCCCACCACGTTCGACACAATATGCATAACGTGGCTGTAGCGCTCGATGATGAACTCTTCGGTAGGGCGCACCGTGCCAATCTTGGACACTTTACCCGTGTCGTTGCGCCCCAGATCCAGAAGCATCAGATGCTCGGCCAGTTCTTTCTGGTCGGCCAGCAAGTCGGCCTCCAGCGCCTTGTCTTCCTCGGGCGTCTTGCCACGGGGACGGGTGCCTGCGATGGGGCGGATCGTGACCTCGCCATCGAAGACGCGGACCAAAATTTCCGGACTTGCACCCACCACCTGAAAGCCACCGAAGTTGAAATAGAACATGAAGGGCGAGGGGTTGGTGCGTCGCAGGCTGCGGTAAAGCGCAAAGGGCGGCAGCGGGAAATTCTGTGTCCAGCGTTGGCTGGGCACCACTTGGAAAATATCGCCCGCGCGGATGTATTCCTTGGCCTTCTCAACGGCCGCCAGATAGTCGGGCTTGGTGAAATTGGACACAAGCGGGCCAAGCTCTTGTGCCTCGCCCAGATCGCGCGTCTCGCCTGCGGTGCCGCGGTCCAGATCACGCAGCGCGTCCATCACGCGTTCAGCAGCCTGCGCATAAGCAGCCTTGGCCGTCAGGCCTGAGCTGACAAATGCAGGCGAGACCAGCGTTACATCGCCCTTCACGCCATCCAGAACCGCGACGACCGACGGGCGCATCATCACAGCATCCGGCACGCCCAACGGGTCGGGGTTCACATCCGGCAGATGCTCGACCAAACGGATCATGTCATAGCCCAGATACCCAAACAGCCCGGCCGAGGCCTGCGGCAGATCATCGGGCAGATCAATCGCGCTTTCGGCCAGCACGGCGCGCAGCGCGTCCAGCGGGTTGCCCGGCATGTCTTCGTAGGCCTCCGCATCAAACCGCGCCATGCGGTTCACGCGGCTGGTTTCGCCCCGGCATTCCCAGATGAGGTCCGGCTTCATGCCAACAATCGAATACCGACCGCGCACTTCGCCACCCGTCACACTTTCCAGCATGAAACTGTCACGCCGCGCTTCGGTTAGTTTCAGCATCAGGCTGACCGGCGTGTCCAGATCCGCGGCCAAGCGCGTATAGACCACCTGGTTTTTGCCAGCATTCCAACCGGCTTCGAACTCTTCAAACGAGGGCGTAAGGGCCATGTATGTCTTCCCGGTAGGAGGTTACTGGAACTGCGCGTTCACGGCGTTGATCATCGGGCGGTTCAGCTCGATCCCCGCCTTGGTCTGTACGGCGCGTGCAAAGGCATTCTCAACGTCGATGGCGATTTCCTGCGCGGTTTGCGCCGCGAAGCTGGCCTTGATGGCGATGGCTTCGTCGCTGTACTGGTCCACAGGCACAACCGCGTCCAGACGTACAAGGATCACACCGTCAGCCGAGGGAATGACCCGCCAGTCGCCTGCGGTCATTTCGAACACTTCTGTCATGAATGCAGGCGGGGTGCCTTCGACGAATGCATCGCGTTCCTGGCCCTCTTCAACCACCTCGGTCAGCCCCAAAGAGGCAAGGCTTTCGCCACCTTCCAGCGATGGGATCAACCCGCGGGCTTCTTCGACCAGCAGCTCCAGACGCTTTTCGGCCTGCCATCCGGCGAGAACGGCCTCGGCCACTTCGGTCTGGTCCTGCACGCGTGACGGCTCCAGTGCATCGACACGAAGGGCAAAGACGCCGCCATCCGACATCAGCGTAATTTCCGGGAAATCCCCGTCAACAGCGGCTGCGGCGGCGTCGCGGAAGGTTTCGTATGCGGCAATGCCGTCCGAACTTTCGGCGGTCCAGTCGACCTGCTCCAGCACCATGTTGTGGCTTTCGCTGATTTCTTCCAGCGTTGCGCCACCAGCCATCAGGTCGTCCAGCTCGGCCACCATATCGCCCACGCGACGTCGCGCTGCGTCCGCGGCCAGTTCGGCATTCAGGTCATTCCGGACGTCCTCGAAGGGCGTGTTCTGAGCTGTCAGGATGGCATTCACGCGGAACAGAGCAGGGCCAAGATCGCTGAGGATAGGTCCAGCAATGCCGGTTTCAGCCAGTGCAAAAACCGCTTCCCCTGCGGCACCGAGTTGAGCTTTGGATTGATCGCCCAGATCAATGTCCGACAGGGTCAAGTCGCGCGCGGTGACCAGCTCTTCAAAGCTGGTCTCACCCGCTGAGATTGCGTCTGCAGCAGCCTGTGCGTCGGCCTCAGTGCCAAACACCAGACGTTCGACCAAGCGGCGCTCGGGCTGGTTGTACTGATCGTTCCGCTCGTCATAGAGCGCTTTGATCTGAGCCTCGTCTACCACGATTTCGCTGACCAGGGCCTGCGGGTCAAGCCACGCATAGGTGATCTTCTTCGTCTCGGGCAAGGTGAAGGCCGACGGGTTCGCGTCGTAATAGGCCGTCAGTTCTTCCTCGGTCGGCGTGGGCAGGGCGGTCGTCAAGCGCGACACAGGCAGTTCGCCCCACGTGAAGTTCCGTGCCTCGCGTGCAAATGCATAGAGCGTGTCGACATAGGTGTCGTCTGCAGCGATGCCATTGGTCACGGCGGCTTGCAGGATCTGGCGGCTGACTTCGGCGCGCAGGGTCTGTTCAAAGCCCGCGGCGGTCAGGCCCGATTGCTCCAAAGCAAAGCGATAGCTTTCGCGGTCAAACTGCCCATCCACACCTGCGAATGCGGGAATGTCGACGATGCGCGCGCGCAGGTGGTCATCGCCCACCGAAATTCCAAGGCGCGCAGTCTCGTCTTCCAGTGCCACGGCAGCGATCACACGTGCCAGCACCTGCTGATCCACACCGAAGGCCTGCGCCTGCTGCATGGTCAGGCGTTGACCGGTCTGGGCCTCGAACGCGTTCAATTCGGATTGAAGTTCGCGTGAATAGCGGCGCGCGTCGATTTCGGTGTCGCCCACTGTGCCGATTGACCGGCCTGAGCCTCCGAAATTCGTTGATCCGAACCCTACGAGTCCCACCATGACCAGACCCATCAGGATCCAACCGAAAGTACGAGAAGCCTTGCCAGTCGCCATGGACGCTTTCCTTTTCATCAGACTGTTAACGGGGTTTGTAGGCGGTTCATGGCCGATTGCCAAGCCGCCCTGCGCAGGTGATTAAGGCCGAAATGCCGCCAGCCGGTTCAGAGCGGTCTGAATGCCTGCCGCATCGATGTTGGCAAAGGCCACACGCAACTGCTGTGCACCGCTTTTGTCGCCTTCTGGCGTGAACATCGTGCCGGGCAGGGCCAGCAGACTGGCCTTGTCGACCAAAGCCTGCGCCAGTTGGTCTGAGGGCATGTCGAACGGGTGCTGCAGATAGGCAAAATACGCCCCGCACCCCATCAATTCCCAACCGCGCTCGGCCAACGGGGCGAACCCATCGCGCATCGCCTGCGCGCGGGCCAGAATCTCAAGCCGCTCGCCCGCCAGCCACTCTTCCAGATTGCGCAGCCCCCACAAGGCCGCGTGCTGCCCCAATTGCGCGGGGCAAATGGTGACGGTGTCCAGAAACTTCTCGATCTCTGCCAGCCGCGCGGGCGAGGTCAGCACCGACCCAACCCGGTGGCCCGTAAGGCGGTACGATTTCGAGAACGAGTACAACTGAATGACAGTGTCGTCCCAATCAGGATCTAAGAACAGATCATGCGGCGCGCCACCCTGACTGTGAAAATCGCGATAGGTCTCGTCGATGATCAACGCAATCCCACGGGTGCGGGCCAGGTCGCGGAAGGCCGCAATCAGGTCGGCCGGGTATTCCACCCCGGCTGGGTTGTTCGGCGTTACCAGCGCAATCGCGCGCGTGCGCGGTGTGATCAGGGCTGCTGCCTTGTCCGGATCGGGCAGCAGATCGTCCCCGGTCGCCAGCGGCACCGACGTGATCCCCCCTATATCGAGCCACATTTTGTGGTTGAAATACCATGGGGTTGGCAGAATAACCTCATCCCCCGGCGCTGCCAAAGTGGCAATCGTCGCCGCAAAGGCCTGATTGCAACCCGAGGTGATCGCCACATTCTGAGATGACACATCCGCGCCATAGTGACGGTTGATGTTGAACGCCAGCTCGTCCCGCAGCGCGGGCAGCCCCAGAACCGGCCCGTAAAGATGGGTCTCGGGCAAGCGCAAAACTGCATCCGCCATCGCCTCGCGCATGGCTTCGGGGGGCGGGTCCACAGGGGCGGCTTGGCTGACATTGATCAGCGGCTGATCGGGCGAAAAGCTCTTGCCCTCCAACCAGCGCCGCGCCTCCATCACCGGGGGCGAAAACGTGTTGGCAAGGTTGGGGTTCAAAAGCATCTGGGGCCTCTCAGCAGATCGTCTGCGCAAACCCTAGCAACGAAAAAAGGGCGCGACAATCCAGATCCGCGCCCCCTTCCTCTTGCCCAAAATACCTCGGGGTTCGAAGGCTTCCCGGAAACCGTCCGGGGGACGGTTTCGCCTGAGAACGGGCGGAGCCCAAGCGCAGCGCAGAGAGGCAGAGCCCCTCAGGCTCACACCGTGAGCCCCCATCCGCAACCCCCAACGGATTAGCCTTTCAGGACCACCAGCGCGTGACGCTTCTTGCCCGCCGACAGTTTCATCGGGTCGGCCAGATCGTCCGCGCAGATCATCCTGCCCGCTTCGGTCAAGGCCTCATCATTCACCTTGGCCCCGTTTTCGGCAATCAGACGCTTTGCTTCCTTGCCCGATTTCACAAGACCTGCCTTCACAAACAGCTGAATGATCGAGATCCCGTCGCCCAGATCCGCAGATGCCAGGGAAACGGTCGGCAGGTCGTCGCCCGTGCCGCCTTTTTCGAACACTTCGCGCGCGGTGGCTTCGGCAGCCGCCGCAGCCTCGGCGCCGTGTGCAAGAGTTGTGATTTCGTTGGCCAGAATGATTTTCGCGTCGTTGATCGCCTGACCTTCCAGCGCACCCAGACGGTCGCATTCTTCGATCGGAAGTTCAGTGTAGAGCTTCAGGAAACGGCCCACGTCGGCATCTGTGGTGTTACGCCAGAACTGCCAGAACTCGTAGGGCGACAGCATATCGGCGTTCAGCCAGATCGCACCATTCAGCGACTTGCCCATTTTCTTGCCGTCCGACGTGGTCAGCAGCGGCGAGGTCAGGCCGAAAATCTGGTTGTCCAGTACGCGGCGGGTCAGGTCGATCCCGTTCACGATGTTGCCCCACTGGTCCGAGCCGCCCATCTGCAAGAGACAACCATAGCGGCGGTTCAGCTCGAGGAAGTCATAGGCCTGCAGGATCATGTAGTTGAATTCGAGGAAGCTCAGGCTCTGCTCGCGGTCCAGTCGCGACTTCACGCTTTCAAACGACAACATCCGGTTGACCGAGAAATGCCGCCCGATGTCGCGCAGAAAATCGAGGTAATTCAGATCGTCCAGCCATTCGGCATTGTTCAGCATCAGCGCCTTGGTCGGGCCTTCGCTGTCATAGTCGATATAGCTTGCAAACACCTTCTTGATGCCTGCGATGTTGTCGTCGATCTGATCGGGCGTCAGTAGCGGACGCTCGTCCGCGCGGAAAGACGGGTCGCCCACCTTGGTCGTGCCGCCACCCATCAGGGTGATCGGCTGGTGACCGGTCTTCTGCAGCCAGCGCAGCATCATGATCTGGATCAGCGATCCGACATGCAGCGATTTTGCGGTGGCGTCAAAGCCGATATAGGCCGGAACGACACCTTCAACCAAAGCTTCGTCCAGTGCCTGATAATCGGTGCAATCGGCCAGAAAGCCGCGCTCGATCATCACACGCATGAAGTCGGATTTCGGGTGGTAGGTCATCGTATTTCGGTCCATCCTGTCTGCATTGGCCTTCCGTATAGACGGGGGTTGCGAAAAGGGAAAGAGCGTGTTGGCGATGGCAGGTGCAGTGGATGCAAAGAATGGCCCCGTTTGGGCGCTGGGAATGATGTCCGGTACTTCGTTGGACGGTGTCGACGCAGCCCTGGCTCAGACCGATGGCACGCGCATTCACGCTTTCGGTCCAAGCGCTTATTCGGACTACACCGATGCGCAGCGGGCTGATCTGCGCGCCGCTCTAGGGCAATGGCCGGATGGGCGGGACGTGAAGACCGCTGCACAGGTAAGCGAAGCTGCACATATCGACCTGGCGCGGACGTTGCTGGCCGATCACGACGCCGATCTTCTTGGCTATCACGGACAAACGCTGGCCCATGATCCAGAAGGTGGACGTACTCACCAAGCAGGCGATGGGCAAACGCTGGCCGATGCTCTGAAGGTGCCCGTCATCTGGGACTTCCGCAGCAAAGACGTGGCCGAAGGCGGCGAGGGCGCACCGCTCGCCCCCTTCTTTCACCACGCCTGTGCGCGGTTCATCGGGGCGGATGCGCCGATTGCCTTCTTAAACCTCGGGGGCGTGGGCAATGTCACCTGGGTCGACCCGCGCATTAACGCGCCCGAGGCGCCAAATGCCTGCCTTGCTTTTGATACCGGTCCCGCGAATGCGCCGATCAACGATCTGATGCTGGCGCGGCGCGGTGTGGCTTTGGATCAAGGCGGCGCATTGGCGCTGTCTGGCCGGTCGGACGAGGGCATCGTACAGGCCTTCTTGGACCACCCGTATTTCACGCGCCAACCGCCCAAATCGCTCGACCGGGATCAGTTTCCAGATCTGCTGCCCGCAGTGGCCAAGCTGTCCGACGCAGATGCCGCGCGCACGTTGGCCGCCTGCGCTGCCGAGGCCGTCGCCCAAGGCATGACCCATTGCCCAAGCGCGCCCACACGGCTTTTGGTCACGGGCGGCGGGCGCAAGAACGCCGCCATCATGCAGGAACTTTCCGCGCGTCTGTCCGTGCCTGTGCAGGATATCGACGAAACTGGATTGGACGGAGATATGCTGGAAGCGCAGGCCTTTGCCTATCTCGCTGTGCGCGTCGCACGCGGGCTGCCGACATCGGCTCCCAGCACGACAGGCGTTGCCGCTCCGGTTGGGGGCGGCAAGGTCTCTTACCCTGAAAACAGCTAAAATTCGGGTTTAGGTGCGCGCGACGGTCGCCTTGTCGCCATAGAAGGCCACATGGCCCTTGATTTGCTCAAGATCCTCGATCGGGGCGTCATGGGACCAGGCCGCATCCTCGATCACGGTGGATTTGGTCTGGATCGAGAAATGCTTGGCCTCACCCTTATAAGGGCAGGTGGTGACGGTGGCGCTGGCGTCCAGAAACGCCATGGCGATGTCGCCACGCGGGAAATAGATCACCGGCGGCAGATCGCCTTCCTGCACCTCAAGGGCGTCTTGGCTTTCCCCGATCACGGCGCCCCCGGCACGTACGGTCCATTTGCCTTCAGCGGCGCGAATGATGATGTTGTCGGTCATTGTTCTTCTTTCCCCGTACGATTTTGCGGCACCCTATCAGATCCTGTGTAAAAATCGCGTGTCAAATTGGCGCGCAAGCACCTTTCAACCATTGCAACGCAGCGTCAGTCACCTGAGTGCGCAATAAATCCAGCGTTTCTGCGTGATAGGCGTTCAGCCACGCACGCTCTTCGCCCGACAGCATCTCGGAAATGATCAGCGAGGTGTCGATGGGCACATAGGTGAGCGTTTCAAGGTTCAGCATCTCGCGTTCACGATCCCCGCCCGCAGGCGTCGGTGCCTTCTGCACGACCACCAGGTTTTCCAACCGAATGCCGAAGGCTCCGTTGCGATAATATCCCGGCTCGTTGGACAGGATCATACCGGGCAGAAGCTCGATCTCTGAGATCGGAGAGAACCGCTGCGGTACCTCGTGCACGGACAGATAGGCACCAACGCCATGTCCAGTCCCGTGGTTGAAATCCTGATGCGCCGCCCAAAGCGGGTAGCGCGCAATCGGGTCCAGATCGCGACCCGTGCGGCCCTTCGGGAAATTGGTGCGCGACAAGGCAACCATGCCCTGCAACACGCGGGTATAACAGCGTTTTTCCTCTTCTCCGATCTCGCCCACGCGCAAGACACGGGTGATGTCAGTGGTGCCATCGCGATACTGCCCACCGCTGTCCAGAACCACCAGATTGCCGTCTTCAAGCGGGCGGTTGGTCTCTTCAGTCACGCGGTAATGCATGATCGCGCCATTGGGACCTGCGCCCGCGATGGTCTCGAATGAGATGTCCATCAGCGCATTGGTGGCGCGGCGCTTTTCTTCCAACTGTGTGACCAAATCAATCTCAGTCAGGCTGGTTTTATCGGCGGCGTCAAACCAGGCCAGAAACTCGACCACGGCAGTGGCATCGCGCAGATGTGCGGCGCGGGCACCCTTCAATTCGGTCGGGTTCTTCTGCGCCTTGGGCAGGATCGCGGGATCTTCCGCCCAGTCGATCTGGATCCCGGCCTCGGACAAGATCTGCCAGACCGCATAGGGGGCCGAGGCGCGGTCGACGCGCACCGGACCGTCCAGACGGGTCAATGCGGATTGGAAATCGCGGATCGGATGCACCGAGACGTCCGCATCAAAGCGGGCCTCGACCGTCCGGCCTTCCGTGGTAAAGAATTGGACCGAGGCATCATCTCCCAAGATGGCAAAGCCCTGCACAACCGGGATGCATGGGATATCATCGCCACGGATATTCAAAAGCCACGCGATGCTGTCCGAGAGCGTAATGGCGCAGGCTTTCTGCCCCTTTGCCAACAACTCATCCGCCAACTCACCACGTTTGGCAGTGCTGGATTGCCCTGCAAATTCAAGGGGCTGCTCGACGATCTTGCCGTTGGGCGGGGTAGGGCGATCTTCCCATATCTGGTCTACCAGATTGTCGGTGGGGACCAGCGTCACGTCGGTGCCGTCCAGTGCTTTCTCGATCTTCTCGATTTCGGCCTTTGTGTGCAGCCATGGATCAAACCCGATGCGCGCCTTGCCCGTAATCTGTTCGTTCAGCCAGTCGCCCGGCTGCACCTCGGGCCAATCGACCGGCGTATACGCCGCCATATCCGCCTGTTCCCGCACCTGAACGCGATAGCGCCCGTCGACGAAAATCCCGGCCACTTCCTTCAACGCAATGCAGAATCCAGCGGACCCGGTGAATCCGGTTAGCCATGCAAGCCGCGCATCACAGGCAGCAACATATTCACCCTGATGCGCGTCCGCGCGCGGCACGAAGAACCCATCCAGCCCCTTCATCCCCATGGCACGGCGCAGGCGTTCCAATCGGGCAGCCCCTTTGCTGGGATCAGCGGTGGTGGTGAAGGTCTGGAACATCTCTGTCTCCGAAATCGGGTGGCACAAACAAAACACGCCCGCGATAGGCGGGCGCGTGTTGGGGGCAACATGCCGCGAAATGCGCGCGGTGAAAAGGGGGTCACATCGCTTTCTTGATGCCCATAACACGGGCGCGGGCACGTGGGTCGCTGTCGAACAAGGCTGCCAGCTGTTCGGTGATCGCACCGGCCAATTGCTCGGCATCGGTGATCGTGACGGCGCGCTCATAATAGCGGGTCACATCGTGGCCAATGCCAATCGCCAGAAGCTCGACCTGTTTGCGTTTCTCGACCATCTCGATCACGTCGCGCAGGTGTTTTTCTAGGTAATTCGCGGGGTTAACGGACAAAGTTGAATCATCCACAGGTGCCCCATCCGAAATCACCATCAGGATCTTGCGCTGCTCGGGCCGCGCCACGATCCGGCGGTGCGCCCATTCCAGCGCCTCGCCGTCGATGTTTTCCTTCAGAAGGCCTTCCTTCATCATCAGGCCCAGATTGTCCCGCGTGCGGCGCATTGGGGCGTCAGCCTGTTTATAGATGATGTGGCGCAGATCGTTCAGGCGACCGGGCTGTTGCGGACGACCATCGGCCAGCCATTTCTCGCGCGCAAGCCCGCCTTTCCAGGCGCGTGTGGTGAAGCCCAGAACCTCGACCTTCACCTGGCAGCGTTCCAGCGTGCGTGACAGCACGTCAGCGCAAATCGCCGCGATCGAGATCGGACGCCCGCGCATCGAGCCCGAGTTGTCCAACAGCAGCGTCACGACGGTATCGCGGAAATCGGTGTCTTTTTCCTGCTTGAAGGACAGCGGCGTGGTCGGGTTCGCAATCACACGCGCCAGACGGCCTGCGTCCAGAATGCCTTCTTCCAGATCAAACAGCCACGAGCGGTTCTGCTGTGCTTGCAACCGGCGCTGCAGTTTGTTGGCCAGACGCGACACGGCGCCCTTCAACGGCTCCAATTGCTGGTCCAGATAGGCGCGCAGACGTTCCAGCTCGGCAGGTTCCGCCAAATCCTCGGCCATGACCTCTTCGTCATGCTCGTTGTGGAAGACCAGATAATCCGGGTCGGCATCCGATGCGGGCTGAGGCGTTGGCGGCTCGGGCGGGGCGTCCGCGTCGGGCATTTCGGCCTCTTCGCCCACCTCATCCTCGGCCATATCATCAAGGGTGACCTGCGCCTCGGAGGGGTCCATCTGCTCGTCCTGCGCGCGTTCGGGATCGGCTTCGGCCTCGTCCTCGTCGGGCGACTGTTCCGAATTCGGATCGTCCTGCGCCTCGTCGTCTTCTGGCTGGGCCTCATCCTCGTTCTCGTCGTCTTCGGCATCCGGGTCATCGCCCAGCTGATCGCCATAGCCCAGATCCTCGATGATCTGGCGGGCAAAGCGCGAGAACGCCTGCTGGTCTTGCAAGGCGCCGGTCAGGTCGTCCAGATGCTCGCCACATTGCGCTTCGATAAAGTCGCGCCACAGGCCCATCACGTTGTCGGCGGCAGCCGGAAGGTCGCGCCCAGTGGCCAGATGGCGCATCAGGTATCCGGCCGCGACGGGCAGAGGGGCGTCGGCGGCGGCGGTGATCTGGTCATAGCCCAGACGGTCAGCCTCGTGCCCGATTTTGGCGTCGATATTGCCCGCAGTGCCCGGCATGTCGCGCGCGCCCAAAGCTTCGCACCGGGCGGTTTCCATCGCCTCGTAAATATCACGCGCCATGTTGCCCGCCGGGGCATATTTCGCGTGCATGGCTTCGTCGTGATAGCGCAGCTTCATGGCGTAAGCATCCGCCGTGCCACGCGCCAACAGCACCTCGTCCTTGGTCATCCGCCGCGTGACCTGAGGCAGGCGCATCGCGTCGCGGCTAACGCCCGAGGGGTCCACCGTAAAGCTGACCGACAGCTCTGGCTCGTTGGCAAGCGTCTTCGTCGCCTCAGCCAGCGCCTTCTTGAACGGATCAGCAGGGTTGTCGTTTGGCTTTTTCATTAGCCCACTACTCCTGAACTTCAAGTAGCGGGCTATTTACACTTACAGCCCGCGAGATGCAGCTACAATCGCGCCGCCAGCTAATCCGACAGTCAAAATCGCCGCCCCAACCGTTACGATGGGAGTGGCTGCGACCGTAGCGGCGGGTAATCCAATTGTGCCTGCAACATACGCGCCCGCTTTGGTCGCGATCATTTTGCCCCCGTAGTGTTTCACAGCGGAAACACCCGCAGTTTTCAAAGCTGTATTCGCCGCGATTCCTGCAAGAGTCGTCTTTCCAGTTTGCTTGGCCATCTCGAACATAGCTTGAGAGGGTTTTCCCATAATCAATTCCTTTCCAATTCTGTTCACAGATATGTGAACAGGAGGCATTGAGTTCAACGCCCATTGAAGAGAAATTTCTCGACTGCATCACCCCAAGCTCATGCTCACTGCGCTTTCCGGCAGTTCCTCGTCGAAGCAGCGCTGATAGAACTCGGCCACGATCTGGCGTTCCAGCTCGTCACATTTGTTCAGGAAGGACAGGCGGAAGGCATAGCCGACCGAGCGGAAAATGGATGCGTTTTGCGCCCAGTTGATCACGGTCCGCGGGCTCATCACGGTCGACAGATCGCCATTCATAAACGCAGTGCGGGTCAGGTCCGCGACGGTGACCATCTGGCTGACGGTCTGGCGACCATGTTCGGTGTTCAGGAACGGGTTCTTCGCCAGCACGATGTTGGTTTCCGCGTCATGCGACAGATAGTTCAGCGTGGCGACCAGCGACCAGCGGTCCATCTGGGCTTGGTTGATCTGCTGAACGCCGTGATACAGCCCCGTCGTGTCACCCAGACCCACGGTGTTCGCGGTGGCGAACAGGCGGAAGGACGGGTGGGGGGTGATGACCTCGTTCTGGTCCAGAAGGGTCAGCTTGCCGTCATGTTCCAGCACACGCTGGATGACGAACATCACATCCGCACGGCCCGCATCGTATTCGTCGAACACAATCGCAGTCGGGTTGCGCAGCGCCCAAGGCAGAATGCCTTCCTGGAATTCGGTCACCTGCATGCCGTCTTTCAGCTTGATCGCGTCCTTACCGATCAGGTCGATCCGGCTGATGTGGCTGTCGAGGTTCACACGCACGGCGGGCCAGTTCAGACGGGCTGCAACTTGTTCGATATGGGTCGATTTTCCCGTGCCGTGATAGCCCTGAACCATCACCCGGCGGTTGTGCGAGAAACCCGCCAGAATGGCCAGCGTGGTGTCGGGGTCGAACTTATAGGTGCTGTCAATTTCAGGCACACGGCTGGTGCGCTCGGCAAAGCCTTTGACCATCATGTCGCTGTCGATGCCGAAAACTTCACGTACCGAGATGTCCTCGGTCGGTTTCGCGTTCATATCCAGGGTGCCGTCTGCCATGTGGAGGATCCTTCTGTCGCACGCCGCATTGCGCGCCTATTGCACGTTGTTGCGCCTGTGATGCCCGATGCGCGCGGAGCGTGCAAGGGGAAGGGTTGGGAAAAGGTGACGCGGGGCAAAGCTGGCCCTAATGACGTTGCGTGTCTGGTCTGACCAAATGGTCAATATGAAGCCAGCTTGAAGGGGCCTTGCCGGCCCCCTCCAACATATATAGGCGCATCCGATGAGGAAGCGCCGCCTAAGTCGCTACTTAAAGCTGCGGCTTTCCTTGATCTGATCCCAGGCCCAGCGAACCTCTTGCAGTTGCTCTTCCAGAGACCGGTCGCCGCCGTTCATATCCGGGTGCAGCACCTTGATCAGCTTCTTATAGGACTTGCGGATCTCGGCCTTGGTCCAGTGGTCCTTGGCTTCCAGAATGTCGATGGCGCGACGCTCGGTGGGGGGCAGTTTGCGGGTGCCGGTGATCGACTTTCCGGGGTTCTGCGTGGCGTTGGCGCCCAGAACCTGATGCGGATCGTCAACGCCCAGACGGGCCCAGGCGCGCTGTTCGTCCTTGGTGCCGAAGGGCTTGGTCTCGCGTTCCCAAACGCGATCCTTGTCGGCCTGCGCGTTCATCTCATCTTCGGTGGCCCCGTCAAAGAAATTCCACTTCAGATTATATTCGCGCACGTGGTCTTTGCAGAACCATTTGAACTCGTCCAGATGATCCGGCGAGCGCGGCGCGCGGTATTGGCCTGCCTCTTTACAGCCGTCATGTTCACACACACGTTTCGAGGTCTCGAACGCGCCTGACATCCCACGCTTGCCGCGCGGATTGCGTTTCTTGGCCGCTGAGACCGACATGTCAAAACCAAAAGGATCGTCGTTGGGCATCATAATCTACTCTTTTCGACTCGGACCCGAGAGTTTAGTGCTTTTTCACCGGGATTGAAGAGGGAACTGCGAAGAAATGAACAGGACGGAACGAATTCATCAGGCGCTGAGCGACGCGTTTGCCCCGGAACATCTTGAAGTCATTGATGAAAGTGAACAGCATCGCGGTCATGCGGGTTATCAGGACGGTGGCGAAAGCCATTTTCGCGTGATCATCCGTGCGCCAAGTTTTGCCGACATGTCCCGCATCGCGCGCCATCGCGCCGTGCACAAAGCCCTTGGCGCAGATCTTGTATCCGAGATCCACGCCCTGGCGCTTGATATCTCTGGCTAGGCCTTTGGCTTAACGCTCGTCACGTCCCACGCTGGGGGCCGCGTCGCTGGCCTCGTTGGCCTCAGTGGCAGAAGGCAGGGCGGGCGCGTTGTTTTCTTCGACAGCCTCATCGGCGACCGCCGTCACGGCAGCAAAATCCGCATCTGCGGCTTGCTCGTCGGTCTGCTCCTCGGCAGGGCGGCGGAACACCAGCATGTTCTGATACACTGTGGCGCGCCCCGTCAGCCCCGAGCGTTCTTCGCTGGGCAGTGTATCCGTGCGCAGATACTCCCAGCCGTCTGCACTGGCGTCGTTCAGCACCTCCTGAATGGCGAGCGCAAAGCGGGCCTCGGACCCTTTCACGCCACGGGCCTTCTTGCCTTTGCGGGGGGCGGGGATCACTTGGTATTCGTACATTTGATGGCACTTCCTGATTGCATAGATGGGCTATCTAGCAGTCGCATGAAGTTTTTTCTAGTGGGCGACCGGACGGGAGGGGGCAGTATATTGTTGCGCGATGGGAACAGAAGCACCTCTCCGCAAGAGTAATTTTAATTTGAAAGCAAAGCTTGTGGCCTTTGTTTTTAAGAATAGTTAACAGGCTGTTAATGATTGAATCAGGGTGTCGTGAAAATGGCACTTTGTGAGATCTCATTGGTGATGACTCGAAATCATGGGGTATATTATGAGCATTAACAAAATCGGAATTATTGGGGCGGTTTGCTCGGTGGCAGCTATCGCACAACCGGCCAGCGCGTTCGACGTCACAGGTGGCGAAGTATCGTTCGGCTACTCGGCGTTTTCCGAAGAAAACGAGCTTTCGCGTTTAACCTTTGATGGCGCGGTCGAGTACGGTTTTGCACCGTCGTTCGGCGTACAGCTGGATGTGGCGCACACGACATTTGGCGCAACTAGCCTGAACACGAACTCGGCCACGCTGCACGCCGTGTATCACGTGAATGACAGTGCCGCATTGGGTGCCTTTGCCACGCTCGAAAGCGCAGGCATTGCCTCAAACCATATCGGCAACGTAGCGTTCTATGGTCTGGAAGCTGGCTATGATGCCAACGCGCTGGTGTTCGAGGGCTATTGGGGCACTGGTGAGGAATCTGGTGTTTCCATCCGCACTCTGGGCGGCGAAGCTGGCTATCGCATCAATGATCGCTTTTCGGTTGGCGTTTCGCATGATCGTCTAACGCTGGAAGACGGAGAAGAGATTACGCTTCACAACACAGCGCTTCGTGGCAGCTATGATGCGGAGAATGGCGTGGAGTTCTACGCCGAAGTGGGTCGCGCTGGCATTCAGGTTCCCAGCGAGTCGATCTCGGAAAGCACGAATTTCTTCGGCTTGGGTCTGACCTACACCTTTGGTCGTGGCGCAACCTTCGGCAAGCGTACCGTTACCCAGATTGTCCCGGGCCTGTAAGGGCTTCAGAACCTGCGAAGGTGAAAGATTTGGCGAAGCCTTTGGGCTTCGCCTTTTTTGTGCCCTGATGACGCCTCAGCCCACCAGACGTGGCGGTGTGTCCTGCTTCAGGGCTGCGGCCTCGGCACGTGACAGTTGTTCGCCTTGCTTGCGCTTCAGCAAAACCTCGCGGGCGCGAGCGTATTCGTCCCCTTGCCAGAAAATCAGACAGCCATTGCAGCCCTTGCCACAGCAACCATCGGTGCCGACACGGTTGGTTTTCAGGCGGGTTTCGCGGCCATCGGCGGCAATCGCGTCCGCCAGATCATCACGACGCTTTTCATAGGCTTTCGGGTTGTCTTTTCCCGACATTTCAAGGCCTTGCGTCAGCTTGTCAAAGCGGATGCGTTTCCACTGTTCGTCCGTTAGCGCCTTTTCCTTGCGCAACACGGTGAAGGCAGGGAAGCGAGCTTTCAGGTCGTCCAGATCCTCGTGATCGAACAGCGCAAACGGCACGCGGATGGTGGTTTTGGTGCTGCCATGGACGACGTCTTTGATGTCGCCCTTGTGGTAGTCCTCGAACTCGTACATCCGCAGCAAAACTGTCTCGCGCGCGATGGGCGAGATGAATTCCAGCACCTCACCGGCTTCCAACTTGTTCTTCACTTCGACCAGGAACGCGTCCTCGGTGACATCCGTCACAACGCCTGCATATTCCCACTGCGCCAGAGATGCGGTGTGCTCGTAATCATGGGCATAATTGGTCAGGCGACCTTCGTGGAAGGCCAGCGTGTAGCCACGGTTCCCGACGGCCTCAAGCTCGCGCATATAGGGCTTCGGATCCCAGTTTTCGGGGTCGGCATAGTAATCATCAATTGCCATGCGATAGGCGCGGGCGACGATGGCGCAGTAGTACTCGGACTTGCCACGGCCCTCGACCTTCAGGCTGTCGACGCCGATCTTCAGATACTCGTCCAGCTTCGGCATGATGCACAGATCGCGCGAGTTCAGGATGTAGGAACCACGCCCGTCTTCTTCGATCGGCATGAATTCACCGGGGCGACAGCCTTCTTCCAGCAGGAACTCGAACATATCCGCATTGTCTTCGGTGATATTCAGATCCTCGATCGTGCCGTCCTTCAGGCGCATCCGCACGCCATAGTTCCAACGGCACGAGTTCGCACAGTTGCCTTGGTTCGCGCCGCGTTCGGCCATGAAGTTGGACAGCAGACAACGTCCCGAATAGGTCATGCACATAGCGCCGTGAACGAAGGCCTCTAGCTTTACATCCGGGCATTCTTCACGAATTTCGACCAGCTCGGGGTACGACACTTCACGCGCCAGCACGACTAGCTCGGCGCCCTGATCTTCCCAGAATTTCACCGACAGCCACGAACAGACATTTGCTTGGGTCGAGATGTGCAGGGGCAGTTCCGGCGCGCGGGTGCGCACGTATTGGAATACGCCCGGGTCCGCGATGATCAACCCATCGGGTTTCACCTTACGCACCGTGTCGATATATTCGTCCAGCTTTGGGATGTCTTTGTTGTGGCTGAACAGGTTCAGCGTCAGATAGGCGCGACGACCATGGGCGTGGCAGAATTCGACCCCCTCGATCACGTCTTCTAGTGAAAACTGCGACTTCGTGCGCAGCGACATATCTGGCGTCCCTAGATAGACAGCGTCCGCGCCATACAGCACTGCCATTTTCAGCTTTCGCAAGTTGCCCGCAGGCATCAAAAGCTCTGACCGGCGTTCCATATTCTGTTCCGTCATCTTATCACCCGTGTGTTCGCGCATTCGCGGGTTAGAGAAATGGCAAAGGCCCCTTGATAGGGGCCTTCATCACAAATTGTCGTTTGAAATCAGAGGCCCAGTTTGGCCGTCACGATTTCGTTTACCGCCTTCGGGTTGGCCTTGCCGCCGGTGGCTTTCATCACCTGACCGACGAAGAAACCGACCAGTTTCGGGTTCTGCTTGGCTTTCTCGACCTGTGCGGGGTTGGCGGCGATCACCTCGTCCACGGCGGCTTCGATGGCGCCCGTATCCGTCACCTGCTTCATGCCACGGGCTTCCACGATCTCGGCCGGGTCGCCACCTTCGGTATAGACGATCTCGAACAGGTCCTTGGCGATCTTGCCCGAGATGTCGCCCTTGGCGATCAGCTTGATGATGCCACCCAGTTGCGTCGGGCTTACCGGGCTTTCGGTGATCGCGTGATCTTCTTTCTTCAGGCGGCCAAACAGCTCGTTGATCACCCAGTTGGCGGCCAGCTTGCCGTCATTGCCCTCGGCTACGGCCTCAAAGAAGGCGGCGTTTTCGGCTTCGGCAGTCAGCACGTCGGCGTCATATTCCGACAGACCGAATTCGGTCACGAAGCGGGCCTTTTTCTGGTCCGGCAGCTCGGGCAGAGTCTTGGCGATGTCGTCCACCCACTCCTGCTCGATCTCTAGCGGCAGCAGATCGGGGCAGGGGAAGTAGCGATAGTCGTGTGCTTCTTCTTTCGAGCGCATCGAACGTGTTTCGTTCTTGTCCGCGTCATACAGGCGCGTTTCCTGCACCACTTCGCCACCATCTTCCAGAATGGCGATCTGGCGACGGGCCTCGAAGTCAATCGCGGCCTGAATGAAGCGCATCGAGTTCATGTTCTTGATCTCGCACCGCGTGCCCAGATGGCCGAAATCTTGCGTTTCCATGTATTTCTCGTACTGGCCGGGGCGACAAACGGACACGTTCACATCCGCGCGCATGTTGCCGTTCTGCATGTTGCCATCACAAGTGCCCAGATAGCGCAGCAACTGGCGCATCTTGGTGACATAGGCAGCAGCTTCTTCGGGGCCACGAATGTCGGGGCGCGAAACGATCTCCATCAGCGCGACACCAGTGCGGTTCAGGTCGACGAAAGACATGTTGGGGTCCATGTCGTGCACGGACTTACCGGCGTCCTGCTCTAGGTGAATACGCTCGATCCGCACCTTGCGGGCGACACCCGGACCCATATCCACGATCACTTCGCCTTCGCCCACAATGGGGTGGTAAAGCTGCGAAATCTGATAGCCTTGCGGCAGGTCCGGATAGAAATAGTTTTTACGGTCAAAGGCCGAGAACAGGTTGATCTCGGCATTCAGGCCCAGACCGGTGCGCACAGCCTGTTCCACACAGTATTCGTTGATCACGGGCAGCATGCCGGGCATGGCGCTATCCACGAAAGCCACGTTCGAGTTCGGCTCGGCCCCGAACTTGGTCGATGCGCCCGAAAACAGCTTCGCATTCGAACTGACCTGAGCGTGGATTTCCATCCCGATGACCAGTTCCCAGTCGTCCTTCGCCCCTGCAATCACTTTCGGCTGCGGGCTTTCATAGGCGAGATGATCAAGCATGTGTGTTTTCCCAAGTGTCAAAACCTGTCCGGGTTCTAGTTGAGGTGACGGCAAGGGGCAAGAGGGCAGGCGCGTCGACAAGGATGGGGCTTAGGAGTGCGATGAGGAAATGCTGCACTGCAGAGGGAAGGCTAACCTGCCGACAGCGCTCAATTTATTTCACGCGTGAATCTAAGTGCATACCAGCCTTGCAAATAAGGCATATCAGCAAATCACGGCCCATTGCTGCACTGCGGCGAAAAAAGTGTTGCAATACGCAAGCAACCGTCCTATTTGCCCCTGATCAGACACCGGGGGGAACGTCTGTACAAAACGTAGGTGGGAAAAATGAAACGGATTCTGATGGGCCTTGTGGCGACAGTGATGCTGTCGGACACCGTTATGGCCGAAGATTTTTTTGGCACGCGCGCTGCGCGTCAGCCGGTATTAACCATGCAATGGGATGAGAAGCCGCAGGCGAAAGCCTGGACCGATGCGACCATCGCTGCATTGGAAAATCACGGAACTGTGCTGGCGGAAGTCGTGCCAGCAGATATCGCCGAGTGGTGCCCGGATTACGAAAATCAGGACACCGCGGGGCGCAACGCGTTCTGGGCGGGCCTTCTATCCACGCTATCCTTCTATGAAAGCACATGGCGCCAGTCCGCTGTCGGCGGTGGCGGCAAATGGTACGGTCTGGTGCAGATCCTGCCCGCAACCGCACGCGGCTATGGCTGCGAAGCGCGCTCGGGCGAGGCGCTGAAAAATGGCGCGATGAACCTCAGCTGCGCCGTGCGTATCATGGCCGTGACCGTACCGCGTGACAACGTGGTTTCACGCGGGATGAAGGGCGTGGCAGCTGACTGGGGCCCGTTCCATTCGAAACGCAAGCGCGAACAGATGCGCGAATGGGTCCGCGAGCAGAACTACTGCTCGGTTGGGTAAGCCAATTCGAATGCTCCCTAGATTGGTCCTAGGGCCGCTTGAAAAGAAAAGGGCGGAAGTTCTTCCCGCCCTTTTGGCTTATCCGTTCAGAATGCGCCCCAGCATTTCCTGACTGTCACGGCTCAGGCCGTCCGTCGCCAGCACCCGCTCGATCTGGGCTTTCATCATCGCCTGACGATCCGCATCGTACCGCCGCCATGTCTCAAACCCTGACGACATACGGGCCGTGATTTGCGGGTTCACCGGGTCCAGCTTGATCAGCCAATCGGCAAATAGCTTGTATCCCTCGCCAGACGCGTTGTGGAAGCCCGCCGGGTTCATGATGAACGCGCCAAACACCGCGCGGAAACGGTTCGGGTTTTTCCAGTTGAAGGCGCTGTCTTCGGTCAGTTTGGCGACAACATCCACCGTGTCTTCTGGTGCGGAATGGGTCACCTGCATGGCGAACCACTTGTCCATGACCAGCTCGTCCGCTTCGAACTGCGCCCGGAAATCTGCCAGCGCCGCATCGCCTTTCTGGGCCTGCAACAAAAGCCCCAGCGCGCCCAAGCGAAGCGTCATGTTGTCGGCTCGGCCATAAAGCGCCTGCGCCGCTGCGCCGCCATCCAGACGGTTCAGAAGGTTCATCAGGCTCAGCCCCAGCGCGCGTTTGCCCGCTTGCTCGGCATTCGGTTGGAACGGCTCGGTCACCTCCATTTCCGCCATCAGACGCGGCAACAAATCCTGCAGATGCTCTGCCATCGCCTGCCACAACGTCTGCTTGGCGCGGTAGATTTTCATCGGATCGGAGGTGACGCCCGCGTCATACAAGGTCTGCGCCAGATCGTCCTGACCGGGTAGGCCAAGGGTCAGCGCACGGAAGGCGGGATCAAGGCTGTCGTCACGCAACATCACCGCGATGGCATGTAGATAGTCATCCAGCGGGGCGTCCTCGCCAGTGATCAGTGCGATCAACACGTCCCGGGCCAGTGTCCGACCCGCTTCCCACTTGTTGAACGGGTCGGTGTCATGGGCCAGCAGGAAGGCGCGTTCCTGGGCCGAGATTTCACGCTCCAAAATCACCGGGGCCGAGAAGTGGCGCAGGATAGAGGGGACGGGCTTTGCCGCCAGCCCTTCGAAGGTAAAGCTCTGCTCTGCCTCGGTCATTTCAAGGATCTGCGCCGGCTGTACCTCGTCGCCATTCGGACCCAGCAGGCCCACGGCAAGAGGGATGTGCTGCGGCAGTTTCTCGTCCTGACCGGGGGTCGGCGGCGTTGATTGCTTGAAGGTCAGCGTATAAGTGCCGTCGGCCCAGTCTTCCGACACGGCGACGCGCGGCGTGCCGGCCTGTTTGTACCAGCGGCGGAACTGCGTCAGATCGCGCCCGGTGCTGTTTTCGAAGACCTTCACCCAATCCTCAATCGTCGCGGCCTCGCCATCGTGGCGGGTGAAATACAGATCCAGCGCTTTGTCATAGGCGTCATCGCCCACCAGAACCCGCAACATACGGATCAGCTCGGCCCCTTTTTCATAGATCGTGGCCGTGTAGAAATTGTTGATTTCGACAAAGCTGTCAGGCTGCACTTGGTGCGCCAGCGGGCCATTGTCTTCGCGGAACTGTCGTCCGCGCAAAGCTGATACATCGTTGATCCGGCACACCGCTTCCGACCGCATATCACCCGAGAATTGCTGATCGCGGAACACGGTCAGCCCTTCCTTCAGGCTCAGCTGGAACCAGTCGCGGCAGGTGATGCGGTTGCCGGTCCAGTTGTGGAAATACTCATGCGCAATGATCGCCTCGATCCGCTCGAAATTTGCGTCCGTCGACGTCTCGGGGCTGGCCAGAACCGCTGAGGTGTTGAAGATGTTCAGCCCCTTGTTCTCCATCGCGCCCATGTTGAAATCTGACACGGCAACGATCTGGAAGATGTCGAGGTCGTATTCGCGCCCGTAAACCTCTTCATCCCATTTCATCGAGTCCTTCAGCGCCTGCATCCCAAATGCGGTCTTGCCCTCGTCACCCGGGCGGACCCAGAGTTTCAGGTCCACGTCCTTGCCGGACATAGTGGTGAAACTGTCATCGCGGGCCACCAGATCCCCCGCGACCAGCGCGAACAGATAGGCGGGCTTGGGCCACGGATCATCCCATTCAGCCCAGCCATCGCCAGACGCGACCGGGTTGCCGTTGGACAACATCACGGGTTCGCTGCCTTCAATGCGCACCTTGAAGGGGGCCATCACGTCGGGCCGGTCGGGGTAGTATGTGATGCGGCGGAAGCCCTCGGCCTCGCATTGGGTGCAATACATGCCGTTCGACATGTAAAGCCCTTCCAAAGCGGTGTTGTTTTCGGGGCTGATTTCGACCTCGGCTTCCCAGATAAAGGGCGCGTCAGGCACGTCTGCTTTCAAGCCGCCTTCGACTAGGTCGGGCGTGATATCGGTGCCGTCAATCGCGGCGCGGATCAGGGTAAGCCCTTCGCCATGGAGGAAAAACTCCTTGGAAGCCGCGTCCGGGTTCGGCCTGAACCGGATTGTCGACACCACCCGCGTTGCAGTGGGGTGCAGGTGAAACGCCAGTTCGACCCCGTCGATCAGGTAAGCAGGGGGCGTATAGTCGGCCAGATAGATCGGTTGGGGGCTTGCGTCTTTCATCAGAAATCCTTCGGGCATGAGTCCAGACCCGAAATCTAGGCGCGTGGCAGCAGGGCTGCAAGCCCGTCCAGACGTCAGCCGGTCAGGCCTCAGTCAAGCTTTGCTTAACCGAGGTCAAAATAAACCCACTTGCGCATCGGTTTCGTATCGGAAACTCTACGGATGCATGCAGAGGTATACGAAGGGTTTCAACATGAGCGACTATATCGAACGGGCAGGGCTTCAGGTTCATCGTGAACTGGGCCGTTTTCTGGAAACACGCGCGCTGGCAGGAACGGCGCTGCGTTATGACGATTTCTGGAAGGGCTTTGCGCAGATCCTGACCGATCTGGCCCCGAAAAATCGCGCTCTGCTTGAAAAACGCGCGCAGCTCCAGCGCCAGTTGGATGACTGGCACAAGGCCCGCGCAGGCCAGCCCCACGATGCCGCTGCTTATCGTGCCTTTCTGGAAGAGATCGGGTATTTGGTGCCGGAAGGTCCGGATTTCTCGATCGAGACCGAAAACACCGACCCCGAGATTGCCTTGATCCCCGGTCCGCAGCTTGTGGTGCCGATTATGAATGCGCGCTATGCGCTGAACGCGGCGAATGCCCGTTGGGGCAGCCTTTACGACGCGCTCTATGGCACCGATGCGTTGGGTGATCTGCCCGAAGGGAAAGGTTATAACCCGGCCCGTGGTGCACGTGTGATCGCAGCGGCCAAAAGCTTTCTGGATGGCGTGTTGCCGCTGGCAGATGGCAGCTGGGCCGAGGCCATGCGCATCGGAAACACACCGCCCGCCTTGGCCAATCCGGGCCAGTTCCTTGGTAGTCGGGATAAGCTGTTCTTTTATGAAAACAATGGCTTGAAGATCGTTCTTGAGTTCGATGACACCACTGAAATCGGTGCGGCAGATCCGCTGGGCCTGTCTGACGTTCGGCTGGAAAGCGCCATGTCCGCGATCATGGATTGCGAAGACAGTGTCGCTGCCGTGGATGCTGACGACAAGGTGTTGGCTTATAGCAACTGGTTGGGGCTGATGGACGGGTCGCTGACCGAAGAGGTCAGCAAGGGCGGCAAGATGTTCGAGCGGAAGCTGAATGATGACCTGAGTTTTGACGGCCCCGATGGCGAGGTGACGTTGAAGGGCCGCGCCCTGATGCTGGTGCGCAATGTGGGGCACCTGATGACCAACCCGGCGATCCTGCTGCCCGATGGGTCGGAAGTGCCCGAGGGGCTGATGGACGCCGTGGTTACGACGCTCTGTGCCATGCACGATCTGAAGCGCGAGAGCGGAAACTCGGTCACCGGATCGGTCTACGTTGTGAAGCCCAAGATGCACGGCCCGGAAGAGGTCGCCTTCGCGGACGAGATCTTTGACCGGGTTGAAGAGATGTTGGGCCTGCCGCGTCACACCGTGAAGCTGGGCATCATGGATGAAGAACGCCGCACCTCAGTCAACCTGAAGGAATGCATCCGCGCCGCCAAACATCGCGTGGCCTTCATCAATACAGGTTTTCTTGACCGCACCGGGGATGAAATTCACACCTCGATGGAAGCAGGGCCGATGATCCGTAAGGGCGAGATGAAAAACGCCGCGTGGATTGCCTCGTACGAGGATCGCAACGTGGATATCGGTCTGGCGTGTGGCCTGAAGGGCCGGGCACAGATCGGCAAAGGCATGTGGGCCGCGCCGGACCGGATGGCGGATATGCTGGATCAGAAGATCGGTCACCCGATGTCGGGTGCAAACTGCGCATGGGTTCCTAGCCCCACCGCCGCGACCCTGCACGCCACGCATTATCACCAAGTGGACGTGCTGGCGCGTCAGGAAGAACTGCTCGAAGGCGGCGCCCGCGGCACCTTGGAAGACCTGCTGACGATCCCGGTCGCTGCGGGCGTGAACTGGTCCGAGGACGAGATCCGCGAAGAGATCGAAAACAACGCCCAGGGCATTCTGGGCTATGTGGTGCGCTGGGTGGATGCGGGCGTTGGTTGTTCGAAAGTGCCCGACATTCACGACGTTGGCCTGATGGAGGATCGCGCGACCTGCCGGATTTCTTCTCAGGCGCTGGCGAACTGGCTGCACCATGGTGTGGTCTCGGAAGACGAGGTCATGGCCGCTCTGCGTAAGATGGCCGTGAAGGTCGATGCGCAGAACGCGGACGATCCAAGCTATCAACCGATGGCTCCGGGCTTCGATGGCGTTGCATTTCATGCCGCCTGCGACCTTGTGTTCAAGGGCCGTGTGCAGCCGTCCGGTTATACTGAGCCTGTGCTGCACGCACGTCGCTTGGAAAAGAAAGCAGAGGCTTGAGGGAAGAAATGAACAGGATCACTTTGGACGCAGCCCGCGTCATCATTCACGACACGATGGCCTATGGCCGCGAAAAGGGCATGAAGCCGCTGTCTGTGGTCGTCGTTGACGCTGGCGGTCATGTGCTGGCCTTCGAGCGCGCGGACGGGGCGCCTCCGGGCCGGTTCGATATCGCGCGTGGTAAGGCCTATGGCTCGGTCATGCTGGGGATCGGGGGCACCGCACAACGCGACCGCGCCGAGGCTCAAGCCTATTTCATCGCAGCCGCCGGCGCTGCCTACGAAGGCAAGCTGATACCCGTGCCGGGTGGCATTCTGGTGCGCAATGATTCAGGCGAAGTGATCGGCGCTGTTGGGGTCACCGGCGACACCTCGGAAAACGACCTTGAAGCTGGATCGGTCGGGATCAAGTCCGTTGGGTTGACCGCAGACGGCTGATCACCCGTGATCACAGACAGTTAAGAGACAGCGCAAGGGGTTTGAACTTCCCTTTGCGCTGTTTTACGTTCCGGGAAATGAATACATCACAAGCGTCGGAGCAGACATGAAACGCCCTATCGTTGGCATCATCGGCAATTCCTATTTGTTGAATGACAACTATCCGACCCATGCGGGCGGCACGATGAATTCCGAGGCGGTGTCACAGGTCTCGGGCTGTCTGCCCCTGATCGTTCCGACGGATCCGCGCTTTGTCACTGTTGATGAGCTGCTTGAAACCTGCGACGGGTTCCTGTTCACCGGCGGTCGGCCGAATGTGCACCCCGAAGAATACGGCGAAGATGAAACCGAAGCGCATGGCGAGTTTGACCGCTGCCGCGACGCCATTACGCTGCCGCTGATCCGCGCCTGCGTCGATCGCGGCCAGCCCTTTTTCGGGATTTGCCGCGGCTTTCAAGAGGTGAACGTCGCCATGGGCGGCTCGCTTTACCCCGAAATTCGCGAGCTTCCAGGGCGGATGAACCACCGAATGCCGCCGGATGGGACGCTTGAAGAAAAATTCGCCATTCGTCACGACGTACATTTCGACAAAGGCGGTGTGTTCTGCGATCTGCTGGGCGAAACGGTGCGGACCAACACGTTGCACGGGCAGGGGATCAAGACCTCTGGCCCGCGTGTGATCATCGAAGGCCATGCCGATGACGGCACGCCCGAGGCCATCGTAATCAAGGATGCGCCGGGCTTTACACTTTCAGTGCAATGGCACCCGGAATACCGCGCTGCCGAGGATCCGGTCTCGCGCGTGTTGTTCACGGCGTTCGGGGACGCGGTGCGGGCATGGGTGGCGGACAAATCCGCGTGACCACTTCCCAGTGACACCTGCCGAGATCGCAGCGATCGAAATGTACCTGCGCGGTTCAACGCGCCTACGGGATCCTCTGAACGCCGAAGGGCCCCAGCAAAGTGGGGCCCTTCTAACGATCATCTGGCGAAGCTTAGCGTGTCAGATCCAAAACGCGGGCCTCGTGCTTTTTCAGAACCATGCGGGCCGTATCGCCGTACTGACGCGGCTCGCTGCGTAGCTCTGGGAACAGCGTGAACAGTTCGTCACGCGCGGCGGCGTCAACAGCCTTCAGACCCTGATGACCGGGATGGAAACTTTCCGTCGCGGCGCCGTTGGCGAAGATCACCTGATGGGTGTCGAACATGATGTGGAAATACGTCACGCTGTCCACGTCTGTCTGCGTCGCGCACCCGCTGTGCAGCAGATGTACCGCCGGGATCATGACCTCGGGCTCAGCGAAGAACAGGCTTGCCTGCGGCCCTTCATACACCATGCGGTGTTGCGGAGAGACGATCAGGGTGCTGTGGTTGCCAAACGCCCCTTCCTGAATGCGGATGGGGGCCAAGCGGCCGACGCCTGCGGTGGTGGTGTGGCTCATCCAGCGAATGGGCTGCATGCCATGATCGCGTGTAACGACCATGTCACCGATGCGCAGCTCTTCAACCGGACGCTCGCCCCGATCCGTCAAAATCAGGCTGCCGGTCGTAAAGCAAATCACATCGCGATAGTCCAGATCGCCGCCAAGTCCCAGATCTCCATCCGTATCGGGCAAGGTGAAATTGCCGGATCCGTCAATATCCGCGTCATTGACATCCCAACCCAACACATCATCGACCACATCTTTGATGCCGTCACCATCTGCATCGCCCGACGCGTCGATCGCGGTTTGGGTCACACCATGACCGGCTTCTTCCACGTCGGTCAGGCCGTCATTGTCACTGTCCGTATCCCGATAGCCGCCTGTGCCATCCAGATCGGTGTCCTCGGGGGTCAGGCCGCTCGACCCGACGTGGCCGGTGGTGGGGGTGGTGTCATAGGCGTCGTCAATGCCGTCGCCATCGGTATCTGTCCCAGTTGGCGCGACATAGCCTCCGGTCGATTGACCCTCGACGTTGTCGGTAATGCCGTCATTGTCGCTGTCCAGATCAAGGAAATCCAGAACGCCATCGCCATCTGTATCGACCGCAGTCAGCCCGTTCGATCCGGCAGCGCCAGTTGTCGGCGTCGCATCATAGGCGTCATCCACACCATCGCCGTCACTGTCGACGCCAGTGGGCGCGACATACCCGTCCGAGGTCTGCGCCTCGGTATTATCGGCAATGCCGTCGCCGTCGCCGTCGCTGTCGAGGTCGAGATAGTCAGCGATTCCGTCGCCGTCAGTATCGGGCGGGGCGGGAAGTACGAAAGTATGAGACGCTTCATCCCCGAAATCTTCATAGCTGCTGCTGCTGATCGGATCGCCGTTGCTATCGAGGACAACCTCGCCGCCAATCGATAGCGAATACCCAGCGTCCGTATTGGAATCTCCGCTGGTCCAGCCGAGACCATCTCCGAAGCTGTCCAACACTTGAAACGTGTAGGTGCCGCCCGCCGGAAGCTCGACATCCCATGTCTCAATGCCTGACCCGGCGACGTCGCCCTGGGCAACAACGACACCGTTTTCATCGAGGATTTCCCACGTGTTTTCGGTTCCTGAATAGGCGTCGCCATCAAACGTGACCGTGAGTGTTTGATCGCCCCCCCCTTCATCTTCGTTCAGGATGCCGTCGCCGTCGATATCAAGGTCAACATCATCCCGCACGCCGTCGCCATCCGTATCCGGGGCGGGGACATCGAAAGTCAGGTCAGAAATGCCCGAGCCGCCTGTCTGCGGTGCATCCGGGCCGGGTTCAAAGGTCACAACAAGCTGCGAGACCGGTCCAGCAAGATTGACGTCGATGTCGTTGGCGTTCGTGCCCTCGGTCTGAATCGAAACGGTCCCATTTGGGTTCGTGATGATCAGTTCGTCATCCACGCCGGACAGACCAGCGATAACGTCGGCGGCCGGTATTAGATTGCCGTCGGCGTCATAGGCTTCGATGGTCCAATAGTCGTCATATGTCGACGCGCCATCGTCATTCACGTGGTCAATGGTGAAGGACAGGTTCTCGACCGGGGTCGAAAAGTCATAGTCAGCAGTGATGGGCGACGAGACCCCGAACGCGCCGAACTCGGATACATTATACCCGCTTTGCGACGCATCCCAACTGCCCGTGAAGGACGCTGTGACGTCAGTACTATACGGTCCATCGTTGATTGTGGTCGTGCCGCCGACGGCTGTCCCACCCGTACCGGTCAGCCAAATAGCATTGTCCAAAGTTGCCATGCAACTTACCCCCGAATTTCACTCGTTACCAAGCGCTTAGACCGAAACCTTTCGGTGCTCTGCGCCAAACTCATCACTGCCACCAAACAGAGCGGGACGTTCGAATTTCGTCTTCACGAGCAGGGAAAGTGCCTGCGGCGGGGCCGAATTCGTCACTCAGATTAGGACGGGTTCTTTAAAATATTTTGAATGCGACAATTTCAAGGCAGGCGATCAAATTTTGAGCGTTTCCCTGAGGGAAATCACTGTTTGTTGATAACCGTTGTTTCGCCGTGCGCATCAAAAGTTGAGGCGGGGAAAGATTGGCGACGTTTTGCGTGTAAACCGTGTTCAGCGCTGTTCCATGAACTGCTTCAATCGAATCAACCCCTCGCGAATATCTTCGGTTGAACGGGCATAGGAGAAGCGCAGGGTTTGGTGGCCTCGGATCGGGTCGAAATCCATGCCAGGGGTGACGGCGATGTCGGCTTTCTCGAGGATCTCGGCGGCAAAGGCGCGGCTGTCATCGGTGTGGTCGCTGACATCGGCATAGATATAGAAAGCCCCGTCCGGCGGCGCGATCTTGTCGAAGCCTGCCTTTGGCAGCTCGTCCAGCATCAGCTGGCGGTTGGTCCGGTAGGTGGCAAGGTTTGCGTCCAGCTCGTCACGGGCGTTCAGGGCCCCAAGGGCTGCGATCTGGCTGGCATGGGGCGGACAGATGAACATGTTCTGGGCCAAACGCTCGACGGTGCGGATGTGATCCTCGGGCACGACCATCCAGCCCACGCGCCACCCGGTCATCGAGAAATACTTCGAGAAGCTGTTGATCACGTAGATGTCATCAGAGACTTCCAGCGCCGAAATGGCGCGGCCTTCATATTGCAGACCGTGATAGATCTCGTCCGCGATGAAGCTGGTGTTCTTGGCGCGACAAGTGTCGATCAGACCTTCCAACGCGGCGTGGTCCAGCATGGTGCCCGACGGGTTCGCAGGCGAGGCGGTGATCAACCCGGCAAGCCCGTCGGGAATGTCGGACGGCACCGGTTGCAGGCGGTTTTCAGGCTTGGTGGGCAGACCAACCGGTGTCAGGTCCAGTGCCTTCAAAATTTGGCGATACGACGGGTAGCCCGGTTCGCCCAGACCAACCTTATCGCCCGCGTCAAACAGCGCGGTGAAGGCCAAGATGAAGGCGCCCGAGCTGCCGGGCGTGACCACGACGCGCTCGGGGTTCAGATCCAGATTATACCAATCATTATAAAGCTTTGCGATGCCTTCCCGCAGGGCGGGCAGGCCCAGCGCAACCGTGTATCCCAGCGCGTCACTTTCCATTGCGTCGGCCAAAGCTGCGCGTGCTGCTGTCGGTGCTGGCGTCGACGGCTGTCCGACCTCCATATGAATGATGGGGCGGCCCTCGGCCTCGGCCGCGCGGGCGGCTTCCATCACGTCCATGACGATAAAGGGATCAACGTTACCACGGGTCGAGTTTTTCATCTGGGCCTCTTTGCGGTCTCAGCGGAATTGGGTGGGTCAGGGCAGTACCTGAGCATGCCGTCTGCCTGCCTGTGTCGTTCGGTGAAGTCAAGCATTCGCCAGTGTCGCAGCCAGGGCTGCCCGATGCGCCGGAAGATACCGATCGCGGCTTTGGACGTGACGCAATGGTTGGCAGCGCGCGCGCCATAGATTACATCCAAGTTAACTTTGAATATTAAAGCCCTCTCGGGGGACCCAGACAGGATCCTGATCGCATGCCCTTTCCCTTTTCCCTGCGCAAAGCTGCCCTAACCGCCACCATTATGACGGCCCTGACTGCCGCTGGGTCTCTGCCTGCCAGTGCGCTGGACTTGACCAACCTGTCGAATGACGAACGCAACGCCCTGCGCGACGAAATCCGCGCCTATCTTCTGGACAATCCAGAAGTGATGATCGAGGTCTTCGCCGTCCTGGAGCAGCGCCAGGCCCAAGAGCAGGTCGAGCAGGACAAGACCTTGGTCCAGGTCAATGCCGAGGCAATCTTCAACGATGGGTTCTCGCATGTGATGGGCAACCCGGATGGTGACTATACCATTGTGGAATTTGTCGACTATCAGTGTGGTTTCTGCCGCAAGGCCTATTCGGTGCTGCAAGACTTGTTGGCCGCCGACGGGAATATCCGGCTGGTTCTGAAAGAGTTCCCGATCCTCGGCGAAGCCAGCCTAATGTCGGCTCAATTCGCCGTTTCTGCTCAGCAGCAGTTCGGTGCCGAGGCTTACGAGGTCCTGCATAACGAACTGATCACCCTGCGCGGAAACGTGACCGAAGCGCGTCTGGTCGAGCTGGCCGACGGACTGGAGCTGGACGGGGCGGCCATCGCGGCGGGTATGGGCTCGGCCGAAGTGCAGCGCATTCTGACCGAGAACCGCGAGCTGGGCAAACGTTTGCAAGTGACCGGCACCCCGGCCTTTGTCATGAATGACAATATGGCGCGCGGCTTCATGGAGCTGGACCAGATGCAGCAAATCATCGCGGCAGGCCGCGCGGCACAGTAACCTGTGTCTGCGAGGCGGGCCGCAAGAAGTCGGGACTGATGACCGTTCAAATGCTTGGAAGCAAATGTAAGACTTGGCTGGCATGCACCATGCTGGCTGTGCTGTGTCCCGTGATGGCCTCAGCCAACAGCGAGTTTGCGCCCGAAACATCCCTTTACCCCAAGGCGCGCCCGGGCGCAGAGACACCCGTCCAAACGCCTGCCGGGGCAGGGGGTGGTGACGCACCTATTCTGTCGGTTCCCACCCAATCCTTTGCGACGCTGAGCGGCTTGGCCTATCTGGCAGGCGAAGGGGTCACGCTCGAGGACCGGTGGCGCGGCGTCGCCATCGAGGTGCCAATGACGCAGGCGGTGCCATGGCGCGTGTTTACCTTGGACGATCCTCGTCGTCTGGTTCTGGATTTCTCGGAACTGGATTGGCAAGGCATTGATATCCCTAATCTTCTGGCGCAAGGCGATTGGTTTGCGGACATAAATGCGGGGCTATTCCGCCCCGGTTGGACGCGAGTTGTGTTCAGTCTTAATGCCCCGCTAGAGGTGGTGTCGGCAGGCCTTTCTACGCAAGAACAGCCCGTGGCCGTGTCCCAGCGGGTCGAGGGTGCGCGCCTGCGCGTTGAATTGGCGGCGGTCTCGTCTGCCGATTTCGCCGCGAAGGCTGGTGCGCCCAAAGATGCCCTGTTCGACCGCCCGGCGCGTCCAATGCCATCTCCGAAAACGCGACAGCGTGGGTTTGGGGAGGTCACGGTGGTGTTGGATCCTGGACATGGTGGCATTGATCCGGGTGCCGAGCGGGATGGTGTGGTGGAAGCCCACTTGATGATGAGCTTTGCGCGTGAGCTGAAAGAAGAGCTGTTGCGCGCCGGTGGCTTCAACGTGGTCTTGACCCGTGACCGCGACGAGTTCGTGCCTCTGGAAGAACGTGTGTCGATCGCGCGGCGTGCGGGCGCCGACGTCTTTTTGTCCTTGCATGCAGATGCATTGGCACAGGGGAGGGCCACTGGGGCGAGCGTCTATACCCTGTCGAAAGAGGCCTCGGACGAGGCGTCGCGCAAGCTGGCCGAGCGTCATGATCGCAGTGACATTCTGGCGGGGGTAGATCTGTCTCAGCAGGATGATGCGGTGGCGCTGGTCCTGATGGATTTGGCGCGGGCGGACACGGCACCACGCGCCGAGGCGTTGGCCGACAGTCTTGTCGAAGGGATCTACAGCGCAACGGGGTCGACCTATAAAACACCACGCATGCAGGCAGGTTTTTCAGTCTTGAAAGCTGCCGACATTCCTTCGGTCCTGATCGAGCTTGGCTTCCTGTCGTCCGAGCGGGACCGCAAGCTTCTTACTTCGCGTGAATGGCGATCCAATGCGGCGCGCGGTATTCGTGATGCTTTGCAATACTGGGTGTTGCAGGATGCCGGAAAAGCCGAGCTTTTGCGTCAATAACGTCTTTTAGAAAGCTGAAAACAGAAGGAAAAATGGCCACCAATCTGGCGGCCATTTCTGTCTTGTCGAGTTTACAGGCCTTTTGCGCGATAGCTGGCCGCGATGCGTTCGATTGCGACGATAAAGGCCGCCATCCGCAGGTCATCGACGTCGTCGCGCGCATGCCAGACCTCACGCATGGACTGATAGGCCACGCGCATTGTGTCATCCAGACCCGAGCGCACCAGTTCCAGCTCGTCCGCCCCGCGCAGGTACTTCTCTTTGAACTCGGGTGACATCGACCACGCATCGCCCAGATAGCGATCCAGACGCTCAAGCTCGTCCACCACAAGCTGGTGTCGGGCCTCTTCCTGACGGCGTTGCATGCGGCCAAAGCGGATGTGGCTGAGGTTCTTGACCCATTCGAAATAGGACACGGTTACACCGCCCGCGTTTGCATACAGATCAGGGATGATAACCGTCCCCTTGTCGCGCAGAACCTTGTCGGCGCCCGAGGTGATCGGGCCGTTTGCAGCCTCGATAATTAGCGGGGCCTTTACACGTTCGGCGTTGGTCAGATTGATCACGCCTTCAAGCGCGGCCGGGATCAGGATGTCGCATTCGATTTCCAGAAGTTCCGCTCCGTTTTCGACGTATTGCGCGTCCGCAAAGCCTTTCACGCCTCCATGACCCGCGATCCACTGGTGGACGGCTTCAACATCCAGACCGTTGGCGTCGTACAACGCGCCGTCGCGCTCGATGATCCCGATGATCCGTGAACCGTCTTCTTGCGACAGGAACTTGGCGGCGTGATAGCCAACATTGCCCAGCCCTTGTACGACGATGCGTTTGTCCTTTAGCTTGCCATCCAATTTGGCAATTTTGACGTCTTCAGGGTGGCGGAAGAATTCGCGCAAAGCATATTGCACGCCGCGCCCTGTTGCTTCGACCCGTCCCGCGATCCCGCCCGCATGGGGCGGCTTACCAGTAACACAGGCCCGTGCATTGATATCCGTGGTGTTCATGCGGGCATATTGGTCCGCGATCCAGGCCATCTCGCGTTCGCCGGTACCCATATCGGGGGCAGGGACGTTTTGCGACGGGTTGATCAGGTCGCGCTTGGCCAGCTCATAGGCGAAACGACGGGTGATCAATTCCAGTTCATGCTCTTCGTACTCTCGTGGATCAATGCGCAGCCCGCCTTTGGAGCCGCCAAACGGGGTTTCGACCAGCGCGCATTTGAAGGTCATAAGAGAGGCCAGCGCTTCGACCTCGTCCTGATTCACAGAGATGGCGTAGCGAATGCCACCTTTTACGGGTTCCATGTGCTCTGAATGGACAGAGCGATAGCCGGTAAACGTCTTGATTTCGCCCCGTAGGCGCACGCCAAAACGGACCGTGTAGGTCGCATTGCAGACTCGGATCTTTTCCTCCAGGCCAGATGGCAGGTTCATCAGGGACGCGGCCCGGTTGAACATCAGTTCAACGGACTCTCGAAAACTCGGCTCAGTCGTAAGGGACATTTTGTACCTCTGTACAGGTTTTGCTTTGGTTTGCTGCACTGCCGCAGAATCGTTTCTTTCTGCGACAGTACGACACAGAGGTTAGGAAGAACTGACCAAAGTACCACCCCCAACATACCTGACCGAATGGTCGCGATATAGCGTGCGATGTTTCCAAATCGTAATTAAAAACCAGCTTACGCTTAAATTGAATGTAAGCCGCGAACAAAACTTGTCGATTTTACTCAGTAGTGGTAAAGTTCCCCCAGCGGCAATCATAGGTTGCCTTGAAAATGACACATGATCTAATTTAAATCGCGCGTGTACTCAGAATGGGTGCCGCATCCCAGTCGTGGTTTTGGTGAGTGCCGGAGTGCAAGTGTAAGGCTCGAGTTTCGGAGCGGTAAGAGTATGATGGTAACGGATAGATATGCGCGGCGTCTGGCTGGCAGAGTTCTGTCGCGCGCGAAGAACTTCATTGCGCAAGATGATGGCGCCATGATTGGATTCTCGCTTCTCGTCTTTTTGGCAATGCTCATCTTTTCGGGGTTGGCCATCGATTTAATGCGCCACGAACTGCACCGAACCCGAATCCAATCCACGATGGACCGTGCGCTGCTGGCGGCAGCGCATCCGGATCAGGGGACCGACCGCAAAGAAGTGGTGATGGATTACTTCAGACGAGCAGGGCTTGATGGAATCGTTAACGAAGATGACATCAAGGTGAAGGTCGCCCTTGATGGGACAAGCGTCACCGCAACGGCCAGAAGCAGTATCCACACGCCTTTCCTGAACTATGTTGGTGTCAGCAGCCTGCCCATTCCCGCAGGAGGGGGGGCTGCGAAGGCAAACGTGCTAACCGAGATATCGTTGGTTGTGGACGTCTCGGGCTCCATGGCGGATAACTCGTCGAACGGCGTGTCGAAGATCTCGGAGCTTCGGACCGCGGCGACCGAGTTTTCAAACCTGCTTCTGTGTGATCCCAAGAATCCGGCAACTCCTGCCACTTGGGATGATTGCACCATCAAGGATACGAAGACCTCTTTGTCGTTGGTGCCGTATTCCACGCAGGTGAATGTCGGGGCAAGCATCCTTGAGAAGTTTGACCGTCAGGATGCCCAGACAGATGCGTATTGTGTGACCTTTGATGACGATGATTTCACTAAAACCGCGGTCGTCCCCAAAGTTGACATGAATGTGGCCCCGGAAACGGCGGTGAAGCAGGCCGCAAAGTTCTTCAGGTACAATCAGTCGAGTTCGCGCAGTGGGGGGAACTTCCAGATTCCGGCCTCGGAACACCGAAACTGGGATGCTTATTGGTCGTGCCACACGGATAATTGGCGTGAGGTGTCCGCGTTAGAGGACAGCCCGGCCCATATGAAGTCCCGCATTGAATTGCTGCAGGCCAGCGGGGATACGGCCATCGACATCGGCATGAAATGGGGAGTCGCGTTTTTGGACCATGCGATTGAGCCGGTGATCACGGACATGATTGGCGAGGGCCTTGTGCATCGCGAGTTTGCCGATCGGCCGCTGGACCCATCGGATGCATCTTCTTCAAAGATTGTTGTCCTGATGACGGATGGTCAGAACACCAATCACCACCATCTGGCGGATGGCTATCGGACCGGTCCATCGCTGTTTTGGCGGAATTCCGAGACCGGCATGATCTCGGTGCTGGACAAGGGCGTTCACGAGGATAGCGATCATGATGACTTGTATCTGTGGTTCGACCCGAATGAAGCCGAACGGACAACCGGTCAGAACAATGGCATGCCGAATTCCCGGATCAAAAGGTTTCCCTTCGGCGAAAATGGCGCGCGCCATTGCCATCGGAACCGGCATGGGACCAGAAGGTGTTCGACAGACGGGCGTGACACGACCGAGCGCATGACGTGGGAAGATTTCTGGGCGGCGGGATACACGTGGCGGATGTTCGAGCTGGCCCAGCATTCTCGGTTTAGCCGTCGCAACAATTCCACCAACCTGATCCCGGGGCGCCTGATCTCGAACAGTAGCTTCAGCGGATCCGTTGATGCGAATGGTGATCCGATCCGCTCTATCGACAAGCGGCTTATGGACCAATGCGATGCGGCAAAACGTGCGGGTATTACGATCTATACAATCGAAATGGAAACGCCGAACACCGCAACGGATGCCATGCAAAACTGCGCCTCGACCAAAGAAGGTAAGCGTCTGCACTATAAGGTCGATGCCAACCTTGATCTTTCCACGGTGTTTGGCCGCATCGCAGAAGACATCAACCGATTGCGTCTGACGCATTGATGCGCATGGTCGGGCATAAATCACGGGCGGATTGCCCTAAGGTTTCTGGAATGGAGACACACCCAATGGCACGGTTCAGAAACGCATTCAGGGCACGCGCGTCTGAGAAGGTGTGGTGGCGTGATCAGACCGGAAGCGCGACGATCGAGTTCGTGCTCTGGTTTCCGCTCTTCATGACGCTGTTTCTGACGTCCTTCGAACTGTCCTATTACGGGATGCGCTCGGTTTTGCTCGAGCGTGCCGTGGACATGACCGTGCGCGAAATGCGTCTGGGCATCAGCCGGCCGCAGAACACACAGGAGTTCAAAACTCGGGTGTGTGAAAAGACGCTTCTGGCAGGCAGTTGTGCGGAAGATCTGATGGTGGAACTGATCCTTGTGAATCAGGCCACGTGGAACCTGCCGCAGGGGAATATCGCCTGCATCGACCGGAATGATCCCATGCAGCCGTTGCCAGCGTTTGGCACCGGTGGCGGAGGCGACCTGATGTTGCTACGCGTGTGCTGGTTGAAGCGTCCCTTCTTCGCCACGACGCCTTATGTCATGGGCCTGCCGCGTGATGCGAATGGCGAAATCGCGCTTTCGGCCGTGTCGACTTATGTAAATGAACCGTGATGGACGACAGGATGATGAACTTGCATGATACCACGCGCGGGCAGGGGCTGTTGCGCCGGTTCTGCAACCGGGTTGCTGAATTCGCACGGGCCGATGCTGGCACGGTGACTGTTGAAAGCGTCATCATTTTGCCGATCATTCTGTTCGGGCTACAAGCGACCTATGCCTATTTCGAAAGCTATCGCCACCAAAGCCTGGCGCTAAAGGCCAACTATGCAATTGCGGATTACCTATCGCGGGTGCCCGCCTACGATCAGACCACGCTTAACGGGTTGGACAATCTGTTCGCGTATATGTCCCGAAGCTCTTCGGACAGTTGGGTTCGCGTGACGATAGTCGAATGTAAAGAGCCCGCCGAGAAGTGTAATGACACCAACACGCGCGTGCTTCACATTCAGAACGACACGGATGTGGCCAACTCGCACGCCTCTGATGGTAAGAACACCTTTGATCGAGACGCGATGCGCACCAAGCTGGCCCACCATGTTCCCAATATGTACAATGGTGAGTATCTGATTGTGGTGGAAACCTACGCGCAGTTCCGACCCACATTTGCCGGGCGCTGGACCGGGATCTATCAACCGGAATTTGCGAATGTCTCGGTGACCAGCCCCCGCGAGCATGATTTCCCATGCTGGAAGGTGAACGCGTCTGACTGCCCGACCTCGTGATCGCACGCTTGTGGTGACGCGGACCGTCTCTGTGCATTTCTCAACGCATCGCTGTTCGGTCGTGCAAGTTGTGCGACTGGGCGCGGATCACTAGTTTCTAGGCAGACACAACGCCAAGGAAGCGAGGTTCACATGTCCATTCGCCCAGTTCTCTCTGCTGACCAATCCAAGCCCACGCTGGAAGGGGCCGGGGTGCATCTGCACCGCGCCTTTGGCTTTCACGACCCCAAAGCCTATGACCCGTTCCTGCTGTTTGATGATTTCCGCAATGACGATCCCCGTCTGTCCGAAAAGGGGTTCCCGTGGCATCCCCATCGCGGCATTGAAACCATCACCTATGTTCTGGCGGGCGAGGTCGAACACGAGGACAGCCTTGGTAACACGGGCCGGTTGGGCGCAGGCGACATTCAATGGATGACCGCCGGATCAGGCATCATGCATCAGGAAATGCCGATCGCGAACACGAAAGGGCAGATGCATGGGTTCCAGCTGTGGGCCAACCTGCCGCGCGACCTGAAAATGACCGCGCCGAACTATCAGGACGTGCCTTCGGTCGAGATCCCGGTGATTGAAGAAGACGATGGCACCAAAGTGCGCGTGATCGTTGGGAAATTCTGGGGGCGGTCTGGCCCGGTTGATGGGATCGCTGCCGATCCGCTGTATCTGGATGTCAGCATCCCTGCGGGCGTCACCAAGACCCTGCCGGTTGATACGCGGCGTCAGGCTTTTGCCTATGTGTTCGAAGGGGCAGGGGCGTTTGCGGATGCGGCTGCGCCTCAGGGCGTGCTTCTTGAGAAAGAGGTGATGGGGCAAGAAGTCAACATCCGCGATCTGTCGGGCAACCGGACCGTGATCCGCTTTGGCGCGGGTGACGAGGTGCGCGTGCAGGCCGGGCCCGATGGCGTGCGCTTCCTTCTGGTCGCGGGTGCTCCGATCCGCGAACCCGTCGCGTGGCATGGACCTATTGTCATGAACACGAAAGACGAGCTGCGACAAGCCATGAGCGACCTGAGGAACGGTACATTTATCAAGCCCGCGCATTAAAGTGTTTCGGTTTCAACCTGATACAGGAGAAAACCGAAACGCAGTGCAAGATTGCTTGATTGCGGGCGTTTCGCGACAACCTTGTGCCTCAAGTTTACCCCGAAACGCATTAGACCAATGTCGCAATCAGTTTTGATTGCGTCGGTGATTGCATAAATCTGACGAATTGTTACAAGGGCAGGAACGCTGCCCTTTCTTTACTGGTGTCATGTCCCGACTGCTTCGCCTTGTTGATCTGCCGCCCATCTGGTTGATGGCGATGGCTGCTGTCGCCTTCGGGCTGGATCGCGCCGTGCCGGGACTGGGCTTTGATCTGGGCTGGACGCGCTGGTTGGGAAGCGGGCTGGTTGCGGTCGGGCTGGGGGTAATGGGTTTGGCCGTATGGGAATTCTTGCGCGCCCGCACTACGATCATTCCCCGCCAGACACCTACATCATTCCTGAAATCAGGTATCTATCGCCTGACCCGCAACCCGATCTATCTGGGCGACGCGCTGGTTTTGGGCGGGCTTGTCTTGCGCTGGGATGTGCTACCGGCTTTGATCTTGGTGCCCATCTTCACCAGAATCATCACGACACGCTTCATCATAGGAGAAGAGGAAGGGCTGACCGCCATCTTTGGTGAGGAGTTCAAAAACTGGGCCGCGACGGTACGTCGCTGGCTATAAATTGCTGCAAAGCGGCATTGCGCCGCGACGTGCTGTCGCGTATTGAAATAATATTGTCGCAATGATCGCTGAAACGATAGCTTCTTGCGCAGCGGATGCGTATAGATTGCGCCATGAAACCGCCGGGGCCGAGGGATGACCCCTCGTTCGGCACACGACGGGAGAAGGAAGAGACTGTGAAAATCGGTGTACCCAAGGAAGTATTTGAGGGCGAAAACCGGGTCGCAATGACACCGGATAGCGCCAAGATGCTGCAAAAGCTGGGCTATGACTGCGTGATCGAAACCAAGGCAGGTGAGGCTGCTGGGTTCTCGGATGCGGTTTATAAAGAAGCAGGTGTTGAGGTCGTTAAGACCGCAGCCGCGCTTTGGAAGGCTGCAGACATCATTGCGAAAGTGCGTCAGCCGAACGATACCGAGCTGAAGCGCCTGTCCGCTGACAAGACGCTGATCAGCTTCTTCAATCCGGGCGGTAACGAGGACGGGCTTGAGAAAGCCAAAAAGTCCGGCGCAAACGTGATCGCCATGGAAATGGTGCCGCGTATTTCGCGCGCGCAGAAAATGGACGCTCTGTCCTCGATGGCAAACATCGCAGGCTACCGCGCCGTGATCGAAGCCGGGAACAACTTTGGCCGCTTCTTCACCGGTCAGGTGACCGCCGCCGGTAAAGTGCCGCCCGCCAAGGTTCTGGTTGTCGGCGCTGGTGTTGCCGGTCTGGCCGCCATCGGCACGTCGACCTCGCTGGGTGCGATCACCTATGCGTTCGACGTACGCCCCGAAGTGGCCGAGCAGGTTGAATCCATGGGCGCCGAGTTCGTCTATCTGGACTTCGAAGAAGAGCAGCAGGACGGTGCCGCCACCGGTGGCTACGCCGCTGTGTCCAGCCCCGAATTCCGCGAAGCACAGTTGGCCAAGTTCCGCGAGCTGGCCCCTGAAGTTGACATCGTCATCACCACCGCGCTGATCCCCAACCGCGAAGCCCCCAAGCTTTGGTTGAAGGACATGATCGACGCGATGAAACCGGGTTCGGTCATCGTTGACCTTGCGGCCGAAAAAGGCGGCAACGCCGAAGGCACCGTGATGGACGAGAAGGTCGTGACCGAAAACGGCGTGACCATCATCGGCTATACCGACTTCCCGTCGCGTATGGCGGCTCAGTCCTCGTCGCTTTACGCGAACAACATCCGTCACATGATGACTGACCTGACGCCTGAAAAAGACGGTGTGGTCAATCACGACATGGAAGATGACGTGATCCGTGGCGCGACCGTGACCCATCAGGGCGAGATCACATTCCCGCCGCCGCCCCCGAAGGTGCAGGCCATTGCAGCCAAGCCCAAGGAAGTGGTGCCGGAACTGACACCGGAAGAAAAACGCGCCGCTGAAGTGGCTGCGTTCAAAGCCCAGACCAAACAGCAGGTCACTCTGCTTGCGGTCGGTGGTGGTCTGATGTTGCTTGCTGGTCTGTTTACGCCCGCAAGCTTCATGCAGCACTTCATCGTGTTCGTGCTGGCGGTGTTCGTCGGCTTCCAGGTGATCTGGAACGTCTCGCATTCGCTGCACACACCGCTGATGGCTGTCACCAACGCCATTTCGTCGATCATCATTCTGGGTGCGCTGATGCAGATCGGATCGGGAAGCTTCCTGGTTATCCTGCTGGCTGCGGCCTCGGTCTTCATGGCCGGGATCAACATTTTCGGTGGCTTCCTCGTGACACGGCGCATGCTTGCCATGTTCCAGAAATCTTAAGGGGGTAGGGATCATGGAATTTGGTTTCACCACGGCTGCATATGTTGTTGCAGCAGTTCTTTTCATCCTCTCCCTTGGCGGTCTGTCGGGACAGGAAAGCGCAAAACGCGCAGTATGGTATGGCATTGTCGGCATGGGGCTGGCGGTGGCTGCGACCCTGATTGGCCCCGGTGCCGGTCTGTGGTGGCTGTCGATCCCGCTGATCGCTGCAGGTGGCGTCATCGGCTATCAGCTGGCATCGAAGGTCGAGATGACCCAGATGCCGGAACTGGTGGCAGGCATGCACGCGCTGGTCGGTCTGGCTGCTGTGTTCGTGGGCTTCAACGCGCATTTCGAGATCGGCAATGCCGCCGAAGCTCTGGCCATCGGCAAGGATGCCGTCAAAGAGCTGGGCGCATTCGGTCAGCTGATCGCCAAGAAATCGGCTGTCGAGATCAACATCCTGTTGGTCGAGCTGTCGCTGGGCGTCTGGATCGGTGCCGTGACCTTCACCGGGTCGGTTATCGCCTATGGCAAGCTGTCGGGCAAAGTAACCTCGTCGGCTGAAAAGCTGCCGGGTGGTCACATGCTGAACGCCGGTGCGGCTGCGCTCTCGGTCATCTGCCTGATTTGGTACCTGAACACGGCAGCCTTCCTGCCGCTGATCATCCTGACCATTGCGGCGCTGTTCATCGGCTATCACCTGATCATGGGCATCGGCGGCGCCGACATGCCGGTGGTTGTGTCGATGCTGAACAGCTACTCGGGCTGGGCTGCGGCTGCGATCGGCTTCTCGCTGGGCAACGACCTTCTGATCGTTGTGGGCGCGCTGGTTGGTTCGTCGGGTGCGATCCTGTCCTACATCATGTGTAAGGCGATGAACCGCTCGTTCGTCAGCGTTATCCTTGGTGGCTTTGGCGGTGGTGCGGATGGTCCCGCGATGGAAATCGACGGCGAACAGATCGCCATCGACGCCGATGGTGTGGCGGCTGCACTGGATGAAGCCGACAGCGTGGTCATCATCCCCGGTTACGGTATGGCTGTGGCGCAAGCCCAGCAGAACGTCGCCGAGCTGACCCGCCGTCTGCGCGCCAAGGGCAAGAACGTTCGCTTTGCGATCCACCCGGTTGCTGGCCGTCTTCCCGGTCACATGAACGTGCTGCTGGCGGAAGCCAAGGTGCCTTACGACATCGTGCTGGAAATGGACGAGATCAACGACGACTTCCCGGAAACGGATGTCGCCATCGTCATCGGCTCGAACGACATCGTGAACCCTGCTGCTCAGGAAGACCCAAACAGCCCCATCGCCGGCATGCCGGTTCTGGAATGCTGGAAAGCCAAGCAGGTCTTCGTGTCGAAACGTGGTCAGGGTACTGGCTATTCGGGCATCGAGAACCCGCTGTTCTTCAAAGAGAACACGCGCATGTTCTATGGCGACGCCAAACAGTCGTTGGATACATTGCTGACGATGATCAGCTAAGCACAACCGCTAAAAAATCATGTGAAGCGCCCCCGGTTTCGGGGGCGTTTTGCGTTTGGGGGTGGTGCCCACAACCCCGAACTGCCAGCGCGTTCGGGTTAGAAGTGCGAGTCCCACTGCGGATGCGCCTCGTCGATGACCAGCGGATGGGTGTGGCGGCGGTGCCCTTTCAGATGCGGGTGATCCAAAGGCAGGTTGTCATGGGTGTGGGCGACCTCGACCGGGTCGTTGGCGGGCCAGAAGCGCAGGGCAGTGCTGATCCCGATCAGGGCAAACGTGGCGAGGATCAGCAGGGCTGGCACGGTCCCTAATGCGGTCATAAGCCACCCCGACAGCGGATAGGTCAGCAGCCAGCAGGCATGTGATAGGGCAAACTGGGCGGCAAAGATCGCCGGGCGGTCCTCGGCATGGGCCGATCTGGCCAACAGTCGGCCAGAAGGCGTCAGGACGGTCGAATAGCCCAGCCCAATCACGGCCCATGCGATCAACAGGGTGGGCCAGCTGAGCCCCCAGACCGCGATCACCGCGCCGAGGCCCAATAGCGTGGAGGCCATCAAACCCGCGCCGGCCAGCATCAGCGGGCGTTCAGGGGCGACGTGGAGGATGCGGGGCAGGGCGATGGCCGCCAGCATGCTGCCCAATCCGAAAGCAAACATGGTCCAGGCTAGGGCGCTTTCCTCCAGCCCCAACTGACTGCGCACCAACACCACCGAGTTCACCAACACCATCGCGCCCGCGCTGGACACGGCAAGGTTCAGCCCCAGCAGTCCGCGCAACCGCGGGGTGGCCAGATAGATGCGGATGCCAAGTGTGGTGCGGTCGTAAAAGCCCCGCGGCGCGGCAGGTTTCGGGTCCGGCAGGCGCACGGACATCACCATCAGGGCCGAGATCAGGAAGCCCAGCGTCGTGCCCAGAAACAGGCTGCTATAACTCGCGACGGTCAGGATCAGCGCGGCGAGGGTCGGGGACAGGATGTTCTCAAGATCAAAGGCCAGCCGGGACAGCGACAGCGCCTTGGTATAGCGTTCTTCATCCGGCAACACGTCCGGTATGGTGGCCTGAAAGGTCGGCGTAAACGCGGCCGAAGCTGCTTGCAGCACGAAGATCAGACCATAGACCTGCCACAGCGTCGTCGCGAAGGGCAGGCAGAGCACCACGGAGGCGCGGATCAGATCCAGCACGATCAACAGAACGCGCCGGTTCACCCGGTCGGCCATGGCGCTGGCAATCGGTGCCAACCCCACATAGGCAATCATCTTAATGGTGAAGATCGTGCCCAGAACCAGCGCCGCGTTTTCGCCAGCCAGATCATAGGCCAGAAGCCCCAGCGCGACGGTGGCGAGCCCCGTGCCCATAAGGGCCACGACCTGCGCCAGAAACAGGTTGCGATAGGTGCGGTTGCCAAGAACCTCGAACATCAGCGCCTCACAAATACCGGGTGATGGCTTTGAGTTCCGCGACCGCCGAGGAGGTTTCATCCCCGAGGCAATGATCCAGATGGTCATGGATCAGCGCCTGCTTCGCATTGCGGATGGCGCTTTCAACCGCTTGTAATTGCTGGGCAAGGTCTACGCAGGGGCGGCCTTGCTCGATCATTTCGATCACCGACCGTAGATGCCCATCGGCACGTTTCAGACGGGCGGCGATTTTTGGGTGGCTGGCATGAGTATGTGGCTGTTTCATAGGCTCAGCCTATCCCCCTAGGGGGGATGCGGCAAGTCTGCGTACCACACCGCGACCCGGACCAAAGAACAGTTTCCCTTTCCCCCCGCTGCCCAAGCGCGTATGCGGGGGTATGACCCCAAATCGCGGCATACTTCTGAAGCTCGGATCGGTAGCGTTCTTCATGTCCATGCAGGCCATGATCAAGGCGGCCTCGGGCCATCTGCCCCCCGGCGAGATCGTCTTCTTTCGCTCGGTTTTCGCGCTGCCGGTGATCGCGGCGTGGTTGGCTTACGAAGGGCGGTTGCATTCGGCCTTGCGCACCACTCAGCTTTGGGGGCACGTCAGCCGGGGAACGGTGGGCGTGATGGCGATGGGGCTGAACTTTACCGCCGTGGCCTATCTGACGCTGCCAGACATCACCGCGATCCTCTATGCGTCGCCGATCATTACGGTAATCCTTGCCGCGATCTTTCTGGGCGAGCAGGTGCGCGCGGTGCGGATCGGGGCAGTGCTGGCCGGACTGCTCGGCGTGTTGATCATCATGTGGCCGCAGCTTCAGGGCATGGGCGAGGGTGATGACCTGCGAGCCTTCGGGGCGATGCTGGCGTTGACGGCGGCCTGTTTCATCGCGGTGGCCAAGATACTTGTGCGCAAGCTGGTGGGGGTAGATCCGCCCTCGACCGTGGTGATCTATGCTTCGTTCACGGCGATTGTCCTGTCGCTTCTGACGCTACCGTTTGGCTGGGTCTGGCCCACGGGGCCGGAATTCGCGCTTCTGCTGGCCGCAGGGCTTGCGGGCGGGGTCGGGCAGTTGATGCTGACCACTGCATATACCCATGCCGAGGCCTCGACGATTGCGCCGTTCGACTATTCGTCAATGATCTTCGCGCTGGCCTTCGGGTTCCTCTTCTTCGGGGACCTGCCCACCACGCAAACCCTGCTGGGCGCGGGTATCGTGATTTCCGCGGGTCTTGTGATCATCTGGCGCGAGGCGCGTTTGGGCAAGGATCGCTCGAAATCCCGCGCCGCCGGGTCGCCAAGCGGGTGATTGCCGATGGGCTTTCTGGCTCGTGTAAATTCACTGGAAATATTGGCGAAACTCGCTTATTCTTGCCGCAAGACCTCGCACAAGACGGGGTCATAGGCAAAGGCACAGACACCGGCACCAAAAACCCGCAAAGGGATGGGTCGGATATAACGAGCGGTACAGGCAAATTGCAGGCGGTTATTCATGACTGAGATGGTGTATGGCGCGGTCCCCGCACAAAGCGGCGATCCCATTCTTCCTCGTTGGTGGCGCACGATCGACAAGTGGTCGGTCTCGTGCATCCTGATCCTTTTCGGCATCGGCATTCTTCTGGGGCTGGCGGCCTCGCCCCCCTTGGCCGAGCGCAATGGACTGGGCTATTTCCACTATGTCGAACGCCAGTTGGTCTTTGGGGTCATGGCCCTGATCACCATGTTTGCCTTCACCATGATGACCCCGCAGATGGTGCGCCGTCTGGGCGTGCTTGGGTTTGTCGTGGCGATGGTGGCTGTGATGCTGCTGCCGGTGTTGGGCACGGATTTCGGCAAGGGCGCCACGCGTTGGTATTCCTTCGGTTTCGCCTCGGTCCAGCCGTCTGAGTTTCTGAAGCCGGGCTTTGTGGTCGTCGCCGCGTGGCTGATGGCGGCCAGTCAAGAGATCAACGGCCCGCCCGGACGCGCCATGTCTGCAGGGCTGGTCACGGTGATCGTGCTGTTTCTGGCGATGCAGCCGGACTTTGGCCAATCGGCCCTGATCCTGTTTGGCTGGGGCGTGATGTACTTCCTAGCAGGCGCGCCCATTATGCTTTTGGTCGGCGCGGCCGGGCTGGTCGTGCTGGGCGGCACCTTCGCCTATCACAACTCACAACACTTTGCGCGCCGGATTGATGGCTTCCTGAACCCCGAAGTCGATCCGACCACTCAGCTGGGATACGCCACCAACGCCATCCGCGAGGGCGGTTTCTTTGGCGTTGGCGTGGGCGAGGGGCAGGTGAAGTGGTCTCTGCCCGACGCGCATACCGATTTCATCATTGCCGTCGCGGCCGAGGAGTACGGCTTGCTTCTGGTCCTGATCATCATCGCGCTTTACGCCACCATCGTGGTGCGCAGCTTCCTGCGTCTGATCCGCGAGCGGAACACGTTTATCCGTCTGGCTGGTTCGGGCCTTGCCGCCATGTTTGGCGTGCAGGCACTGATCAACATGGGCGTGGCGGTACGTCTTCTGCCCGCGAAAGGCATGACCTTGCCGTTCGTCAGCTATGGCGGCTCGTCTTTGATCGCTGGGGGTATTGCACTTGGCATGCTTTTGGCCTTTACCCGCACGCGGCCGCAGGGCCGGATGCAGGATGTATTTGCAAACAGGCAGGGCAGATGACGACAGACCAACCGCTTCTTGTGATTGCTGCCGGGGGGACCGGCGGCCACATGTTTCCCGCGCAGGCCTTGGCAGAGGCGATGCTGCGCAAAGGCTGGCGGGTGAAGCTGTCAACCGACGCGCGCGGCGCGCGCTATACGGGTGGTTTCCCCCATGTGGTCGAGATCGAACAAGTCTCGTCGGCCACCTTCCAGCGCGGCGGCATATTGGCGAAAGCAATCGTGCCGTTCCGCATTGGGGTAGGTGTGTTGGGCGCTGTCATGAAGATGCGCCGTGACCGTCCCAAAGCCGTTGTGGGCTTTGGCGGCTATCCGTCAATCCCCGCATTGGGGGCTGCTAAGCTTTTGAACCTTCCCCGGATGATCCACGAACAGAACGGCGTGTTGGGGCGTGTGAATACGATCTTTTCCACCCGCGTGAGCCGCGTGGCCTGCGGCACATGGCCCACCGACCTACCCGAAGGTGTCGAGGGCGTCTATACCGGCAATCCCGTCCGCGGCGCTGTCATGGCACGTCAGGGCGCGGGCTATATCGCGCCGGGTGACTATCCCATGTCGGTCCTTGTGATCGGCGGCTCGCAAGGTGCGCGGGCGCTGTCCGACCATGTGCCAGCCGCCTTGGCCAGCCTGCCGGAACATCTGCGCCGCCACGTCTCGGTCAGCCATCAGGCGCGTGAGGAAGACATTGATCGCGTGAGTGCGTTCTACGCCGAACACGGCATCCGCGCCGATGTACAAAGCTTCTTCAACGACATCCCCCGCCGGATGTCCGAGGCGCAACTGGTGATCAGCCGGGCCGGGGCCTCGTCCGTCGCGGATATCTCGGTCATTGGCCGCCCGTCGATCCTGATCCCGCTGCCCACCGCGACGGATGATCACCAGACCGCCAATGCGCGGGGGCTGGTGGATGCGGGCGCTGCGATCCTGCTGCCCGAAAGCATGCTGACGCCGGATAGCCTCGCCGAACAGGTCGCGCTGGTGCTGGAAAACTCCGAGGGGGCCGAACAGATGGCCCGCGCCGCACTGGCCCATGGTCGCCCCGATGCTACGGACGCGCTGGTCGCGCTGGTCGAAGATCTGGCCGCGCAGGCCTAAGTAATGAATTCGAAAGGTAGATAGATGAACGCAGCAGCCACCAAGCTTCCCACCGAAATGGGCAAGATCCACTTTGTGGGCATTGGCGGGATTGGCATGTCGGGCATCGCCGAGGTGCTGCTGAATCATGGCTATCAGGTGCAGGGATCGGATCTGAAAGAGACCAAGATCACCGACCGCTTGAAGGGGCTTGGGGCTGAGATTTTCATCGGACAGCGTGCCGAGAACCTTGAGAATGCCGAGGTCGTCGTGATCTCGTCGGCGATCAAACCGGGCAACCCGGAACTCGACACCGCCCGCGCTCGGGGTCTTCCCGTTGTGCGCCGGGCCGAGATGCTGGCCGAACTCATGCGCCTGAAATCGAACATCGCCGTCGCGGGCACGCATGGCAAAACCACCACCACCACCATGGTGGCCGAACTGCTGGTGCATGGGCATATCGACCCGACCGTGATCAATGGCGGCATCATCCACGCCTATGGATCCAACGCGCGGATGGGGCAGGGCGAATGGATGGTCGTTGAAGCGGATGAAAGCGACGGCACCTTCAACCGTCTGCCCGCAACCATCGCCATCGTGACCAATATCGACCCCGAGCATATGGAGCATTGGGGCGACTTTGATACGCTGCGCCAGGGCTTCCTCGATTTCGTCTCGAACATCCCGTTCTACGGGCTGGCTGTGTGCTGCACCGACCACCCTGAGGTGCAGGCGCTGGTCGGCAAAGTCACCGACCGCCGCGTCGTGACCTATGGCTTCAACGCGCAGGCGGACGTGCGCGCTGTGAACCTGACTTATAAGGCGGGCGTTGCGCATTTCGACATCGAGCTTCATCAGGAAGGCACCAAGATCGAAGGCTGCACGCTGCCGATGCCGGGGGACCACAACGTCTCGAACGCGTTGGCTGCCGTCGCTGTCTCGCGCCATCTGGGGATGAAGCGCGACGAGATCCGCACGGCGCTTGCCAGCTTTGGCGGCGTGAACCGTCGCTTCACCAAAGTGGGCGAGGTAAACGGCGTCACCATCATCGACGACTACGGCCACCACCCGGTCGAAATCGCCGCCGTCCTGAAAGCCGCCCGCCAAGCGAGCGAGGGCCGCGTGATCGCTGTCCATCAACCCCACCGTTATTCCCGCCTGCATAGCCTGTTTGAAGAGTTCTGCGCTTGCTTCAATGAGGCGGATGTTGTTGGTATTGCAGAAGTTTTTGCCGCCGGAGAAGACCCGATCGAGGGCGCCTCGCGCGATGATCTGGTTGCAGGTCTGGTCCGTCACGGCCATCGCCACGCCATGGCGGTCGAAAGCGAAGACGCCCTGACAGCGCTGGTGAAAGAGCACACCCAACCGGGCGACATGGTGGTCTGCCTGGGCGCCGGTACGATCAGCGCATGGGCGAACAACTTGCCGTCGCGCTTGGGGTAGGTTCGATGCGGTGGTTCCTCCAAGAATTGTTATTCTGGATACTGATCCTCGGACCCTGGCTGAACATCTATTTTGTCGCGCGATTGACCTGGCGTGGATTCATTCTGAGAGCGGTCCTGTTGATCCCTCTTGTTGTGATCGGAGTTTGGCTGTTGAATGACATGTTGAATTTGGTCTTCGGCTACAGGATGTTCAGTCCACCTTGGGCCGTATTCGGCTTGGTTATTCAACACCTCTGGGCTATGGGAATTGCGCTTTGCGTGGTGCTGTACGTTGCCTATGTACGCGGGAAAGAGAAGCCCAGATGACTGAACACCTAGATCGTCGTCTCGGCCTCGGTCTTCTGACCATGTATGGCGTCGGTGTCATGGTCGGGGCGGGGATCTATGTGCTGGTGGGCGCCGTGGCGGCCGAGGCCGGGATCTGGGCGCCGTTGGCATTTCTTCTGGCGGGCCTAATCGCCGCACCGTCGGCGCTCAGCTATGCGGAACTCAGCTCACGCATCCCCGAAGCCTCGGGCGAGGCAGCGTATGTCGAGAAAGGCCTGAACAGCCACGTTCTGGCGGTGCTGATCGGTCTGGCGATTGTGCTGGCGGGTACTGTATCCGCAGCTGCGGTTCTGCGGGGGGGCGTTGGGTATCTGACGGCTTTGGTCGATATCCCAAGCGCATGGGCCATCATTGGCATCGGCGTTGCCCTGACCCTCGTCGCGCTTATTGGCGTGTTGGAAAGCCTGTCACTGGCCGCCATCTTCACGGTGGTCGAGGTGCTGGGCCTGATCGCCGTGGTCTATGCCGGGTTCACCGCGCCGCCCGTTGCCCTGCTAACTGAATTGCCCGAGATCTACTGGCCCGGAGTGGCAGGGGCCGCTGCCTTGGCGTTCTTCGCCTTCATAGGCTTTGAAGACATGGTGAACATGGCGGAAGAAGCCAAAGACCCCACGCACACTGTCCCCCGCGCAATTCTGATTGCCTTGGTGATCACAACATTGCTCTACGCGCTGGTGTCTTACGCCGCAGTCCGTGCGGTGCCGGTGGATGCGCTGGCAAGCTCGGGCCGGCCTTTGGTTTTGGTCTGGGAAAGCAGCCTCTCGGCCTCGCCAGCCATTCTTGGGGGTATCGCCGTGATTGCAGCGCTGAACGGCGTGTTGGCGCAGATCGTGATGGCCGCACGCGTGTTATTCGGCCTTGGGCGGCGCGAAAAGCTTCTGTCGATCTTCTATCGCGCCCATCCCCGGTTTGGCACGCCCGTTCTGGCAACGGTGCTGCTGGGGGCAGGGGTGATCGGGGCAGCGCTGGCCTTGCCTGTTTCTGAACTTGCAGCTGTAACGTCGACCGTATTGTTGATCGTGTTCGCTGTCGTGAACATCGCGTTGATCGCGTTAAAACGGAAAGCGCCCAAAGCTCCGTTCAGGACAGCCGTCTGGGTGCCGTGGCTGGGCCTGATCGGAGCCCTGACGGCGTTGGCCGCATCTTTCCTGACCGGAGCCACACATTGAGCCCGTCGTTGATCGCCGGTGCCCTCTGGGCCATCGCGGCCACGATCGTCGCGCTGTTGCCGATGCGACTGCAGTTCCCGCCGGGGATCGTCTTGCTGATCTCGGCACCGTTTCTGGTCTTGTGGATCGGCGCCACCCATGGCTGGGTCTGGGCCGCATTGGGGCTGGCCGCCTTCCTGTCGATGTTCCGCCGCCCTTTGTGGTACTTCGCCCGGAAATGGACCGGACGCATATGACGCTGTCGCTGATCCTCGCCTGCCTGTGGGCGGTTGTCGCGCAGGTGATCGCGTTGACGCCGTCAAAGGATCACCATTGGCGGGTGGCTTACGTCTTGATCGCCGTGGGCATTCCGCTATTGGGGTACGTGATGTACGAGAACGGCCCGTGGGTGGGGCTGCTGGTCTTGCTGGGCGCGATGTCGATCCTGCGCTGGCCAGTAATCTACCTGACCCGCTGGCTGAAGAAGAGGTAAGACATGGCCCGTCCTGATCAGATCACCATTCGCGGTAGCTTGATGGCCGACAAGGAACTTGCCGGGCTGACTTGGCTGCGCGTGGGTGGCCCGGCCGACTGGCTGTTCATGCCCGCTGACGAAGACGATCTGGCGCATTTCCTGTCTGAACTGGACGCAGATATCCCGGTTTTTCCGATGGGTGTCGGCTCGAACCTGATCGTGCGTGATGGCGGCATCCGGGGCGTTGTGATCCGCATGGGGCGGGGCTTTAACGGGGTCGAGATTGACGGCCAAACCGTGACGGCAGGTGTGGCCGCGCTGGACGCTCAGGTCGCCAAGAAAGCCGCTGCTGAGGGCGTGGACCTAACCTTCCTGCGCACTATTCCGGGGGCAATCGGCGGCGCGGTTCGCATGAACGCCGGCTGCTATGGCTCTTATATTGCAGATGTTTTTCAATCTGCCACCGCGCTTACGCGGGCCGGCGAACGCGTGACGCTGACCGCTGATGACCTGCAGTTTCAATACCGCCAAAGCGAACTGCCTGACGGTTGGGTGGTGACCCAAGCCGTTCTGAAAGGCCCAGTGGGCGATTCCGAGGAGCTTTCCGCGCGGATGGAGGCCCAGCTCGCCAAGCGCGATGAAACCCAGCCCACCAGGGACCGCACAGCCGGGTCTACCTTCCGCAATCCGGCGGGCTTCAGCTCCACGGGGCGGGCGGATGACAGCCACGAATTGAAAGCCTGGAAGGTGATTGACGAGGCCGGAATGCGCGGCGCGACACGGGGCGGGGCGCAGATGAACCAGATGCATTCGAACTTCCTGACCAACACCGGTGATGCCACCGCTGCCGACCTTGAAGGACTGGGCGAAGAGGTCAGAAAAAAGGTTTACGAACACAGTGGCATAGAGCTACAATGGGAAATCAAGCGCGTAGGCGAACCGGTGGCAGAATAAACCGGGCGTAACACGCGGAAATGACGGCCAAAAAGGTCGGAAATTGAGGGGTCGGGCAGGCCCTGAAAACCGAAAAACAGACGCAGAAAACTGCGCGATATCTCGGTTCGGGGCGGTACGCCTCATGACAGACACCGTGGTTACACGGGATTGGCGCCGGAAACGGCAGAGCATTTGGGTCGCAGTGCGGCCGGGTACGAGGCATTACAGGCATGTCGGGTTCATCCGTCAGCAAAGTAGTCGTTTTGATGGGCGGTCCATCGGCCGAGCGCGAAGTGTCGCTCAGCTCGGGCGAGGAATGCGCCAAAGCGCTTTCGGGCGAGGGCTTTGAGGTCGTGAAAATCGACGCGGGCCCCGATCTGGCCGAACGTTTGAAAGCTGAAGCACCGGACGTCGTGTTTAACGCGCTGCATGGCCGTTGGGGCGAAGATGGCTGCGTGCAAGGCCTGCTGGAATGGCTGCAAATCCCTTACACCCATTCGGGCGTGTTGGCATCCTCGCTTGCGATGGACAAAGAGCGCGCCAAGGACACCTTCCGCGCCGCAGGTCTTCCCGTGGTGGCCAGTATTCTGGCCGACAAGGACGAGGTTCAGGCCCGTCACGTGATGGAGCCGCCCTATGTGGTGAAGCCTTACAACGAAGGCAGCTCGGTCGGGATTTACATCGTGCAAGAGGGCGCGAACACGCCCCCAAAACTGGCGCCGACCATGCCCGAAACCGTGATGGTGGAAACCTATGCGCCGGGGCGCGAGTTGACGACCACCGTGATGGGCGACCGCGCGCTTGGCGTGACCGACATCATCACCGACGGCTGGTATGACTATGACGCGAAATACGCAGAAGGCGGTTCGCGCCACGAAATCCCCGCCAACATCCCCGCCGAGATCGAAGCCGCCTGTCTGGATTATGCCCTGCGTGCACACACCGCACTTGGCTGTCGAGGTGTCAGCCGCACTGATTTCCGCTGGGACGAATCCCGCGGTCTGGACGGGCTGATCATTTTGGAAACCAACACGCAGCCGGGCATGACGCCGACCTCTTTGGCACCCGAACAGGGCGCGCATCAGGGGATGAGCTTCGGTGCGTTCTGCGCGTGGATGGTGGAGGACGCATCGTGCAACCGATGACTGCGCCTCAGCAAAACAAGCCAGACGCACAGCGCCGCGACCCGGCACCCTCGCGCCTCGCTTACAAGGCGCATCGCCTGTGGCTGACCCCGGTCTTCCGCGCCTTCCTGCGCGTGGGCCTGCCGGTCTTTGCGATCCTGATGGCGACGGGCTGGTACCTGTCCAACCCGACGAACCGCTATGCGATCGGCGAGAAGCTGACCAACGTGAAACGCTCGGTTCAGGAACGGCCTGAGTTCATGGTCAAGCTGATGGCCGTTGAAGGGGCAACGCCTGTCGTCGACAGCGCCGTACGTCAAATCCTGCCCATCGATTTCCCGATCTCCAGCTTCGATCTGGATCTTGAGCGTATGCGTGCCGAGATCATGAAACTGGACGTGATCGAGGATGCCGATCTGCGCATCCGTCCGGGTGGTGTGCTGGAAGTGGCCTTGACCGAACGCCAGCCGGTGATCCTGTGGCGCCATAGCGGTGTGATCGACATGCTGGACGCCGGCGGTCATCGCGTGGCCAGCCTGCTGGATCGTGCAGCGCGATCTGATCTGCCGCTGATCACCGGGAAGGGCGCTGCCGAGGCTGTCCCCGAAGCGCGCGCCATTCTTGATACAGCAGCCCCCCTACGTGGCGAGCTTCGTGGATTGATTCGCGTGGGCGAGCGCCGGTGGGATGTGGTTCTTAAAAGCGACCAGCGCATTCAGCTGCCTGCCGAAAATCCCGTGGCCGCATTGGAGCAAGTGATTGCCCTGCATCAGGCGCAAGACCTGTTTGGCCGCGATCTAAGCGTGATTGATATGAGAAATCCCCAGCGTCCCACGCTGCGTCTTGGCGCCACCGCCATGGACGAGCTGCGCCGCATCAAAGGGGTTCAGATTGAAGAGGTTTCCCAATGACCGATATTTACAGCCAGCAACGCGCCATGCGGGCCATGCGCGAAGCCGCCATGCAACGCGGTGTGATTGCCATTCTGGATATCGGCAGCGCCAAAGTGGGCTGTCTGGTCCTGCGCTTTGATGGGCCGGACCAGTTTCGCGACAGCGATGGGGTAGGGTCCTTGGCAGGGCAAAGCGCCTTTCGCGTGATCGGCGCCGCAACGACCCGGTCGCGCGGGGTCCGCTTTGGCGAGATCGACGCCATGGCCGAGACCGAGCGCGCCATCCGCACTGCAGTGCAGGCCGCGCAGAAGATGGCGAACCTGCGTGTTGACCATGTGATTGCCTGTTTCGCGGGCGCGAACCCGCGCAGCTATGGTTTGGATGGGGCGGTGGATCTGGATGGGCGCGCCGTGACCGAAGACGACGTGGCCCGCGTGTTGGCCTCCTGCGACATGCCCGACATCGGCGATGGGCGCGAGGTGCTGCACGCGCAGCCGGTGAACTTTGCATTGGATCACCGCTCGGGTCTGGGAGATCCGCGTGGACAGATCGGCAACCGTCTGGCGGTGGACATGCATGTGCTGACCGTGGATTCAGCCGTTATTCAGAACCTTCTGTACTGTATCAAGCGTTGCGATCTTGAGGTCGCGGGGCTGGCAAGTTCGGCCTATGTGTCCGGCATTTCGGCACTGGTCGAGGATGAGCAAGAGCTTGGCGCCGCCTGCATCGACCTCGGAGGTGGTTCAACTGGCATCTCTATCTTTATGAAAAAGCACATGATTTTCGCCGATAGCGTTCGGTTGGGCGGGGATCATGTGACCTCGGATATCTCGAAGGGGCTTCATGTGCCCTTGGCAACCGCCGAGCGGATCAAGTCCTTCTATGGCGGCGTTATCGCCACCGGAATGGATGACCGCGAGATGATTGAGATCGGCGGAGACACCGGCGATTGGGAGCATGACCGGCGCACCGTCAGCCGGGCCGAGTTGATCGGCATCATGCGCCCACGCGTCGAAGAAATTCTGGAAGAGGTGCGGATGCGCCTTGATGCTGCCGGGTTCGACCATCTGCCCAGCCAGTCCATCGTCCTGACGGGGGGCGGCAGCCAGATCCCGGGTTTGGACAGTCTGGCCCCGAAAATTCTGGGTCAGAATGTGCGCCTTGGTCGCCCGCTTCGGGTGCAGGGCTTGCCGCAGGCGGCGACCGGACCGGGCTTTGCCTCGGCCGTGGGCTTGTGCCTTTTCGCGGCTCACCCACAGGACGAATGGTGGGATTTCGAAATGCCGGCCGAGAACTATCCGGCGCGCAGTTTCCGCCGGGCGTTCAAGTGGTTCAAGGACAATTGGTGAGACTCACGCCGCACCGCAACATGCTGTGTCTTCGGCGAAATCCTGCTTAAAACCTTCATATTTCCTCAATATTTTGCGGTGAAACACCTGTTTAGGGCGTGACGAACCATGCAGTTTTGAGGTAATATGGAAAAAAAGAGGCAGTTACCGGCGATTCAGTCGGGATAACAACATATCAGCCGCCTTCGGGGCACATCGAAGCGGCACAGACCTATACAGGCGGAAAAATCATGACTTTGAACCTTACCATGCCCGGTCAGGAAGAGTTGAAACCTCGTATCACGGTGTTTGGCGTAGGCGGTGCTGGTGGCAACGCCGTCAACAACATGATCGAGAAGGAACTCGAGGGCGTAGAATTTGTAGTTGCAAACACAGACGCGCAGGCGCTTCAGCACTCGCGCGCAGCGGACCGCATCCAGATGGGTGTAAAGGTCACCGAAGGTCTGGGCGCAGGTGCCCGTGCCACGGTGGGTGCTGCAGCGGCTGAAGAAAGCATTGAACAGATCGTAGACCATCTGGCGGGCGCACATATGTGCTTCATCACCGCCGGTATGGGCGGCGGCACCGGCACCGGCGCAGCCCCGATCATCGCGCAGGCCGCCCGTGAACTGGGCGTGCTGACCGTAGGTGTTGTCACCAAACCCTTCCAGTTCGAAGGCGCCAAGCGCATGAAGCAGGCGGAAGACGGTGTCGAAGCCCTGCAGAAAATGGTCGACACGCTGATCATCATTCCGAACCAGAACCTGTTCCGTCTGGCCAACGAAAAGACGACCTTCACCGAGGCGTTCTCGATGGCAGATGACGTTCTGTATCAAGGTGTTAAGGGCGTGACGGACCTGATGGTTCGCCCCGGCCTGATCAACCTCGACTTTGCTGACGTTCGCGCCGTGATGGACGAGATGGGCAAAGCGATGATGGGCACCGGCGAAAGCACCGGCGAAGATCGTGCGGTTCAAGCAGCTGAGAAAGCCATCGCCAACCCGCTCTTGGACGAAATCAGCCTGCGTGGCGCGAAAGGTGTATTGATCAACATCACCGGCGGATACGACCTGACCCTGTTCGAACTGGACGAAGCAGCCAACCGCATTCGCGAGGAAGTGGATCCCGAGGCCAACATCATCGTTGGTTCGACGCTGGATGACAGCCTTGAAGGCGCAATGCGCGTGTCCGTTGTGGCCACTGGCATTGATGCCGCAGAGGTTCCGTTGGACATCCCGGTCCCGCGTCGTACGCTGGCCCAACCTTTGCAGTCGCCGATCGAGGTTGAGCAGAAGATGGAAGCAGAAGCCCCTGCTGCCGTAGCCGCTGCCGCTGAAATCGACGCAGCCCCGGTACATGCCGAAGCACCTGCTCCGATGACGGAAGAGGTTGCGGAAGCTCCTGCAGAACCGTCGCTCTTTGGTGACATGGAACAGCCCGCAGAAGTTGCCGCTCCGGCAGAGACCGCATACGACAACAGCTTCCCTGCAGAAACCGCAGGGGGCGATGTGCCGCCGCCGGTCTATCAGGCACGCGAAGAAGAAGCCGTGGATCCCCGCTTTGTCGAGGAACCCGCAGTGGCACAGTTCGTGGCCCCGAAACCGGCCGCACCTGGCACCCCGTCGCCCGAGGCAATGGCACGCCTGCAGGCCGCCGTGCAGAACCAGCCGCGCGCTGGTCAGCCGATGCAATCGGCCGCACCCGCACAGCCCACCGCGGCTCCGCAGGAGAAAGCCCGCTTCGGAATTAACTCGCTGATCAACCGTATGACCGGTTCGGGCGCTGCCGATGGCACTGTCCGCTCGCAGCCTCCGGTACAAAGCGAGCAGCCCGTGCAGCATCAGGCACCTGCCGCTGACCCCGAGCAAGACAAGGTCGAGATCCCAGCGTTCCTGCGCCGTCAGGCCAACTGAGCCGGTTAAAACCCCTAGAAATCAAACCGCTGCGCAGAAATGTGTGGCGGTTTTTTCGTTGTGAATGCGGTTGGTCCGGATTGGTTTGGGCGGCGTGTTAATCTTCGTTTATGTTTCATTTGCGAAATACCGCCTGTTTTCGTTGCTGCTAAACTGTGGTGGTCTGGGAAGTGCAGGTATGAAAAATAATAATAAATACAAATGCTTGCCGTGGTTTCGAGGGGTGTGCGCGGTTTTTCGCGCAGGTTACAGGTCATGTTACAAACCGTTACAGAGGTTTGAATTGTGATTAACTTCCCAGAGGTCTACCCACATTGCCACCGGTCGTACGCGATTGCGACGCACCCGATCAGAGGCAACGAAAGAGGCGCCACGTGCAAACCACTGTAGCCAGCACAGTCAGTTTTAACGGTACCGGATTGCATTCCGGCCGCCCGGTTCGCATGAAGGTTCAGCCTGCATCGGCCGAATATGGCATCTGGTTCAAACGCACAGATGTCGACGATCGGGATAATCTGATTTCGGTGCATTGGGCCTCGGGCGTGCCGTCGCCTTTGTGCACAGTGATCCGCAACGAGGCAGGTGTTGAAGTCCGCACCATCGAACACATCATGGCGGCCCTTGCAGGCTGCGGAATTCATAATGCTCTGATCGAGATCGATGGCCCCGAAGTGCCGATCATGGACGGCAGCGCGGCGCGGTTCGTGGATGGGCTGATCAAGGCCGGACAACGCGAGCTGGCTGCACCCGTGCGTGTGATCGAAGTGCTTGAGCCCGTGGAATATCGCGATGGCGACGCCTGGGCGCGGTTGGAGCCGTCGGATGGGTTCCAGATCGATTTCCATATTTCATTCCCTGACGCCGCCATCGGCACGCAAGAGATGAGCCTGGACATGTCCAACGGCAATTTCGTGCGCGAGCTGTCGGATTGCCGTACCTTTTGCCGTCAGGCAGATGTGGACGCGATGCACGAAGCAGGGCTTGCCCTTGGTGGCACCTACGAGAACGCCGTCGTTGTTGACGGCGATCGGGTTCTGTCCCCGGGTGGTTTGCGGCGCGCGGACGAAGCCGTGCGTCATAAAATGCTGGATGCACTGGGCGATCTGGCTTTGGCTGGGGCGCCGCTGCGTGCCCGCTATATCGGTCACCGTGCCGGTCACGCCATGACCAACAAGCTGCTGCGCACCCTGTTTGACACCCCCGGTGCGTGGCGTCTGGTGGAATGCGATGGTCAGGACGCAGGCAAGCTGCCTGGTGTGGGCGTGTGCCGCTCTGATCTGCCGATGACGGCCTGATCTGGCCATCTGGAGATCATGCGACCCGGCAATGCCAGCGGTATTGCCATTGGAACAACGATCAAACATTGCAGGTTTCGGATAAACTCTTCCAACATCGCTGAATTTTGGTGTGCAAACCATTTTGCCTTCAAAATTTCTGTGCTAGGACTCGCTGGAAGATGTCGGAATTATTCTATCGGCAGAAAACAGTTGGGGTAGCACCGGTTATGATCCGCGTGAAATTGGGCAAATCCGTTAGTATTGCACTGGTATCCGGCTTGGTTTTGACAGGCTGCGGCGGTGGTTCTGGCAGCTTGGGATTCGGAAGTCTGGGCGGCAGCTCGGGATTCGGGGGCGACGGCTCGGGCGGTGGTATCTTTGGCTCTCGCATTGAAAAACGCCCGATCGATCAGTGGAGCGCAGAAGAGATCTTCAAGCGCGGCGAATATGATCTTGAGCGTGGCGACCCTGACAAAGCGGCAAAATGGTTTGGCGAGGTCGAGCGCCTTTACCCCTATTCGGAATGGGCCAAGCGCGCGCTGATCATGCAGGCGTTTTCGCACCACAAAGACAAAGAATACGAACTGGCCCGCTCTACGGCACAGCGCTATATCGACACCTATCCGGGGGACGAAGATGCGGCCTATGCGCAGTATATTCTGGCCATCAGCTATTATGACCAGATTGATCTGATCGGGCGTGATCAGGGTCTGACCTATCAAGCGCTTCAAGCCTTGCGTGCCGTGATCGAACGCTACCCCGACAGCGAATACGCCAAGTCCGCGATTCTGAAATTTGACCTGGCCTTTGATCATTTGGCGGCCAAGGAAATGGAAATCGGGCGCTATTACCTGAAGCGCAAGCACTATTCGGCCTCGATCAACCGGTTCCGCATCGTGGTTGAGCAGTTCCAGACCACCACCCATGTGGCCGAAGCCTTGCACCGCTTGGTCGAAGCGTATCTGTCGCTGGGTCTGGAGAGCGAGGCCCAAACCGCGGGCGCGATCCTGGGGCACAACTTCCAGTCGACCGACTGGTATGAAGACAGCTATCGTCTGCTGACCGACCGCGGGTTGAAGCCGGAAGCCAAGGGCAACAGCTGGCTGCGTCAGGTTTATCGTCAGATGATCAAGGGCGAATGGCTCTGATCGGGTGGGGCCACATGGCCCGCCGGACGGTTCTCGGGCAAAGCGCTGACGGGGCTTAGGATGCTACGGTCTCTGGACATTCGGGATATGCTGATCATCGACCGGTTGGAACTTGAGTTTCAGCCGGGCTTGAACGTGCTGACCGGCGAAACCGGGGCCGGTAAATCCATTCTTCTGGACAGTCTGGGATTTGTGCTGGGCTGGCGCGGGCGCGCTGATCTGGTCCGCGCAGGTGCCGATCAAGGCGAGGTTGTCGCCGAGTTCGATCTGCCCAGTGAACATCCCGCCCGTGCTGTATTGGAAGAGGCCGGGATCCCCGTAGCGGACGAGCTTGTGCTGCGCCGGATCAACCGGTCGGACGGCCGCAAGACCGCGTGGGTCAATGATCGCCGCGCCAGTGGCGAGGTGCTACGCGCTTTGTCCGACAGCTTGGTCGAGCTGCATGGTCAGCAGGACGACAAGGGACTTCTGAATCCGCGCGTCCACCGACTGCTTCTGGATGAATTCGCCGGATTGGGAGGTTCTGTTGACGGGGTGAGAACCGCATGGCGGTCCGTCGCGCAGGCCGCCAAGTCTCTGGATGAAGCACGGGTACGGATCGAGGCTGCAAAGGCCGAGGAAGAGTTCCTGCGCCATGCGGTCGACGAACTGGACAGCCTAGACCCGCAGCCCGGAGAAGATGCAGAACTGGACGCGCGCCGCCGCCTGATGCAAGGGGCCGAGCGGATCGGGGAAGACATCTCGCGCGCGCATCAGGCGCTTGGCACCGGCGAGGGGGCCGAGGCGCGCCTGGGCGACGCTTTGCGTTGGCTGGAAGGCGCGGCAGAGCAGGCCGGCGACACGCTCGACGCGCCCATTGCCGCCTTGGGCAGGGCATTGGATGAACTGGGTGAAGCCGTATCGGGCGTGGAAGCCGCGATCGACAGCCTGTCTTTCAATCCACATGAGCTGGAGCAGGTAGAAGAGCGCCTTTTCGCCATTCGCGCGATGGCGCGGAAGCATCAGACAACCCCGGACGAGTTGGGCGTGTTTGCCGAAGACCTGCGCGGACGACTGGCCGCTTTAGACGCAGGCGCGGACGAAATCGCGGGGCTAGAGACTGCTTTGGCCGACGCGCGTGCGCAGTATGACAAGGCGGCCCAAGCGCTGTCCAAGGCACGTCAGGGCGCTGCAATTCGGTTGGATCAGGCGATGGGGGCAGAACTTGCTCCGCTCAAGATGGAACGCGCTGTTTTTACGACGGACATCACGGCGGCAGAGCCAGGTCCAGATGGCGTGGATGCGGTTACTTTCACGGTCGCCACGAACCCCGGCGCGCCCTCGGGGCCGCTGAACAAAATCGCCTCGGGCGGGGAACTTAGTCGGTTCCTGTTGGCCCTGAAAGTCTGCCTGACGCGCGACGCAACCGGACTGACCATGATCTTTGACGAGATTGACCGCGGCGTGGGTGGGGCAACCGCTGATGCAGTTGGCCGACGTTTGGCCGATCTGGCGTCGGCCGGGCAAGTGCTGGTCGTGACCCACAGCCCGCAAGTGGCCGCTCTTGGCGGGCATCACTGGCGGGTCAGCAAATCGGTCACAGACGGTGTGACACTGTCCACCGTGTCACACTTGTCGTCTGATCAGCGCGTGGACGAGATTGCTCGGATGATCTCGGGCGATACGATCACCGATGCCGCCAAGGCTGCCGCAAAAGAGTTGCTGGCGGGTTAAGCTTAGTTGCGCGGAGGAACCAGCTTGCCGGGGTTCAGGATGTTCTTTGGATCGAGCGCCGTCTTGATGTCGCCCATCAGCGCCCAGCCGTCCCCATGTTCCTCTTTCATCAGGTGCAGCTTGCCCATGCCCACCCCATGTTCCCCGGTAATAGTGCCCTCATATTTCAACGCTCTCAGGCTCATCCGTTCGGCAAGGGATTTGGCCTCGGCCATTTCAGCGGGGCTATCGGGATCAATCAGCAGGATGGCGTGGAAATTGCCATCTCCGACATGGCCCAGAATGGGGCCGGGAATGGTCGAAGCCTCAATATCCGCGCGGGTCTCTTCAACGGCCTGCGCCAATTGAGAAATCGGCACGCAGATATCCGTGACCAGCGCGCGCGCACCCGGGCGCAGACTTTGCACAGCATAAAAGGCGTGATGGCGGATCTTCCACAGCGCGTTGCGATCTTCGGTCTTGGTCGCGTGCTCATAGCCCGTTGCGCCAAAATCGCGCGCAATCTCGCGGAAAATGTCGCTGTCTTCCTGGACGGTATTGCGGCTGCCGTGAAACTCGACCAGTAGATGCGGGCATTCATCCATCTCGGTCCCGGCATATTGGTTGAATGCGCGGGCGGTCGCCTCGTCCACGAATTCAATCCGCGCCACAGCAAGCCCCATCTGGATGACCTGCTGCACGGCCCCAACGGCTGAGGCCATGTTGGGAAAGGCACAGATCCCGGCGCGGATTTCCTCGGGTTGGCCATGCAGGCGCAGGGTCAGCTCGGTGATGATGCCCAGTGTGCCTTCGGACCCCAGAAACAGCGCTGTCAGATCATAGCCGGACGAAGATTTCGCCGCGCGTGACCCGGTGTGGATTACCCGCCCATCGGCCAGCACCACAGTCAGCCCCAGAACGTTCTGGCGCATCGACCCATAGCGCACAGTTGTCGTGCCGGAGGCGCGCGTGGCAGCCATCCCCCCCAACGTCGCGTTGGCGCCTGGATCCACCGGGAAGAACACGCCAAGCGTGCGCAGTTCATGGTTAAGCTCTTCGCGAGTCAGCCCCGGCTGCACTACTGCAATCATGTCGCCCGGATCTTGCGACAGCACCTGATTCATCCGCGTCATGTCCAAACACACACCACCCTTGGTGGCGCTTGTATGCCCCTCTAATGACGTTCCGGCCCCGAACGGGATCACTGGCATTCCGGTCTGGCTGCAGACTTGCAGAATCCGGCTGACTTCATTGGTATTCTCGGGCCAGACCACAATATCCGGCGGTGCAGGGCGAAAATGAGTCTCTGACCCGCCATGTTGATCCAGAACAGGCTTGGACCGGCTGATACGATCGCCTAGAAATGACGAAAGCTCGGTGAACGCGGTGTCGATGGCCATCCCATCCTCCCCTGAGAAACCGGAACAACTTATGGTAAATGAAGGACCATTGGAAGGGTTCTACACGCGCAGCGCAATGATAAAACAGATAAAATTCATATTGGGCGAGCGCATCCGGGTTCTGGGCGGTAAAACGCGTGAGGCATGGCGTGTGTTGGTTGAAAAGGGACCCAGTCAGATGCAGTTCTGGCTGATCGCACTGGTTATTGGTGTGGCCTCAGGCGCAGCGGCGCTTGGGTTTCGTAAAAGCATCGAGGTTTTGCAGGCGACGCTTTATGGGACCGATGACCTTGCACATCTTCACAGCTTTGCCGAAACGCTGCCGTGGTATTGGATTTTGCTTCTGCCCACGTTTGGTGGTTTGGTAGTCGGGTTGATCCTGAACTGGTTCACCCATGATGGCCGCGTGCGCGCGGTGGCCGATGTGATCGAGGGCGCGGCCCTATGGGAAGGCCGGGTTGAAAAGCGTGCCGGCCTGGGATCTGCGCTGGCCTCTCTTGTCACGCTGTCCACGGGGGGGTCATCCGGCCGCGAGGGTCCCGTCGTCCACCTAGCCGCGGTGATCTCTAGCTGGATATCTGCCCGGATCAACGCCAACGGCATCACCGGGCGCGACCTGCTGGGCTGCGCGGTGGCGGGCGCGGTTTCTGCCAGCTTCAATGCGCCCATCGCCGGTGCCCTGTTTGCGCTTGAAGTCGTGCTGCGCCACTTCGCCGTCCACGCCTTCGCGCCCATCGCCATCGCCGCCGTGTCAGGCACCGTGATCAACCGCCTTGAATATGGCGGCGTGACCGAATTCGTGCTGCCTGCAGAAGGCACGCTGGCCTTCTATATCGAGCTACCCGCATTCCTGATCCTTGGGCTTGTCTCGGGCATTGTTGCCGTGATTCTGATGCGCTCGATTTTCTGGGCCGAGGATTTGGGCAATACCGTACAGGATCGCCTGCGCCTGCCGCGTATATTGCGTCCCGCGGTGTCGGGGTTTCTGCTGGGGGCCATCGCGATCTTCTTCCCGCATATCATCGGCGTTGGCTATGAAACGACCTCGGCGGCGCTGACGGGCAGTCTGACGGCCGGTGTCGCAATTTTGTTCGTGGCGGTGAAGGTCGCCGCCGTGGCCATTACGATGGCTGGGCGCATGGGGGGCGGGGTGTTCTCCCCAGCCCTGATGGTGGGGGCTTTGACCGGGCTGGCCTTCGGGATTATTGCCACGGCGATCTTCCCGGAAGTCTCAGGGTCCGAAACCCTTTATGCCCTTGCTGGCATGGGCGCGGTTGCGGCGGCCGTGTTGGGGGCGCCGATTTCCACCACAATGATCGTGTTCGAATTGACCGGAGACTGGCAGACCGGGATTGCCGTGATGTCTGCCGTGTCCCTGTCGACCGCGCTGGCCAGCCAGCTGGTCGATCGCAGCTTCTTCTTGACCCAGCTCGAGCGCCGCAACATCCACCTTGCCGCGGGACCGCAAGCTTACCTCTTGTCCACGGTGCGCGTGGCTCAGGTGATGCGTGATCGGAACCATACGCGCGCGGCAGGCGAGGAACATTGCTGGGAATTGATCGAAGCAGGCATCTACGTGGACGGCAACACGACGCTGGAAGTCGTTATGCCGATGTTTGAAGCCACAAGCGAGCGCTTTATCCCGGTCGTTACTCTCGGCGGGGAAGGCGACCCGCCCGAGCTATGGGGCGCCATCTTCCATGTCGATGCGCTGAAAGCCTTCAACCGCGCGCTTGCAGAAACTGCGGCCGAGGAACACTCCTGACCCGGCTTGCGTATTTTCTTGCCAGAAATATCCCGGGGTGAATGCGCGTAGCGCAGAGGGGCAGCGCCCCTTACAGGCTCACGATGTGAGCCACCGAACGCCTTTACCCCAACGCCCGCGACAACGCACAGAATCCTTCCACGTCAATTTCTTCCGCGCGCGAAGTTGGCTTGATCCCGACCGAGGTCAGGACGTCCTCGATCTCGGGATGCAAGCCCTTTAGCGAGGCGCGCAGCATCTTGCGCCGTTGCCCGAAGGCTTTGGCGACCACGGCTTGTAACTTGCTTGCATCGGCCTCGAAGCGCGGAGCGGGCAGGGCGTCCAGATGCACCACGGCCGAGTGGATTTTCGGCGGTGGTGTGAAGGCCTCAGGGGGCAGTTCCATCACCACGCGCGGGGTGGTGCGCCATTGGGCCAGAACGGCCAGACGCCCGTACTTCTTTGATCCCGGCTGGGCGACGATGCGCTCGGCCACTTCTTTTTGGAACATCAGGGTCAGGCTGGACCAGGCAGGGGGCCAGCTGGGGGGCGTCAGCCACCGCACCAGCAGCTCGGTGCCCACGTTGTAGGGTAGGTTGGCGACGATGCGAATGGGCGGCGTCAGATGTTCCAGAGGGTCCAATTCCAACGCGTCGGCATTCACCACTTCAAGCCGTCCCGGATAGGCGGCGGCGATTTCGGCAAGGGGCGCCATGGCGCGGCTGTCTTTTTCGACCGCCAGCACTTTGCGTGCGCCCTCGACCAAAAGACCTCGGGTCAAGCCACCGGGGCCGGGGCCGACTTCCAGCACATCGCATCCCGACAGATCCCCCGCCATCCGGGCGATCTTGGCGGTCAGGTTCAGATCCAGAAGAAAGTTCTGGCCCAGAGACTTCTTCGCGACCAATCCGTGAGTATTGATCACCTCGCGTAGGGGGGGAAGCCCGTCGATCTGGCTCATGATGTGCTCTCCTGTCGGCGGGCAAGGCCCATTTGGTGGGCCATGCGCAGGGCGTTGATCAAAGATGTCGCGTCCGCAGTGCCGGTGCCCGCGATGTCATAGGCGGTGCCATGGTCGGGCGAGGTGCGCACGAAGGGCAGGCCCAAGGTGACGTTGACGCCGCCGGCAAAGTCGATCGTCTTGATCGGGATCAGCGCTTGGTCGTGATACATGCAGACCGCCGCGTCATAGCCCGCGCGGGCGCTGGCGTGGAACATGGTGTCGGCGGGCAGGGGCCCCAGCAGATCCAGCCCCTCGGCACGTAGATCATTCAGCAGGGGCGTAATCAAGTCGATCTCGTCCATCCCCATCGCGCCGCCTTCACCCGCATGGGGGTTCAGACCCGCGACGGCGATGCGCGGCGCGGCGTGACCGAAATCGCGGATCAGGGCGGCGTGGGTGGTGCGGATGACCTGTTCCAGCGTTTCGCGGGTCAGTGCAGCGGGCACCTCGGACAGGGCGATATGGATTGTAGCAGGGACAACGCGAAGTTCGTCACAGGCCAACATCATCACAACATCGGCGTCGCTGGCCAGATGCGACAGGTATTCGGTGTGGCCCGGGAAAGGGAAACCCGCCCCGTCCTTCAACGCTTTCTTGTTGATCGGGTTGGTGCAGACCGCAAGCGCCTCGCCCTGCTGGGTCAACCCTACTGCGCGGGCGATGACATCGATCACAGCTTGCGCGTGTTCGGGCTGGGCAGCGCCGGGTACGCGGGGGGATTGGAAATCATGCGGAAACACCGGCAGGGACATGGCGCCATGCGCCCCGGCAGGATGGTCGATTTTCGTGAAGGCGACACCTTCAGGCAGGTGGCGCGGGTCGCCAATCAGAAAGAACGGCACGTCCCCTTGCAGCGCTGCAAAGGCCTTGGCGGCGATCTCGGGTCCGACACCCGCGGGTTCGCCCATGGTCAAAGCCACGGGCGGGACAGGGCCGGACGCGCTGTTGTCAGCGGTCATTGCGCGTTAAATTCCTCGATAAACGCGGCGGCGCGCAGTTCTTCCAGATACGCGACCGAGAAGGCCTGCAAACGCTGGTTTTGCAGGCGAACCTTCAACTGGTCACGGCTGACATCTTCAGGCAGTTCGCGGCTGCGCGAACACAGCATCAGATAGACTAGGTTTTGACCATCGGACGAGGTCAGCGCGGTCGATGCTTCGCCTTCATCAAGCTGGGCCAACTCAACCGCATAGCGGGTGGGCAGTTCGCCAACAGGTACGGACTCGCGTTGAATTTGCGCTTCGGTCGATCCGGGGAACAGGCCGAATAGATCGTTGCAGCTGTCCGTTTTGGCGTGGATCTCAGCGGCCTGCGCCAGCGCTTGGGCGCTGCGCCCGCCCGGAATCATCAGGGCCGCATAGTCAACTTTGACATCTGCAGGTGTGGGGCGGTCAACCTCTTCAATAGCGCGCAGCTGGAAGACGGCGACGCCGTTCTGAACCGGAACCGGGTCGGTCACGTGGCCGGGTTCCAGTGCGACGACCTGCGCAGCAACCGCGGGGGGCAAATCCGACAGGTCCATCCAGTTCAAGCGCCCTGAACGACCGGCTGACTGCGACACGGACGACTGACGTGCTTGTGTTGCAAAAGCACCCAACGTCGTGATTTCCGACAGCTGCGCAGCGCGCGCGTTGGCGTCCTGCACGGCCTCGGGGTTTTCGGCGGGCAACACGATCTCGGACAGCAAGACGCGGACGTTTTGACCTGGTGCGGTCAGCGACAGCTGGCGGTCAATTTCGTCCTCGGTGACCCGGATGCGCCCCTGCCAGCGTTTACGCACAAACGCGCGCCACGCCAGACCGTTGGCAACGAAGTCTCGGAAGGTTTCCGGGGCGACGTCGGCCTGAGCGATGATCTTGTTGAAATCCTCTACCTTCAGATTGAAACGGCCTGTGAACTCGGTCATGCCGGCCAGCACTTCCTCGGCTGTGACAGATACGTCAGCGGCATCAGCGGCCTGACGTTGCAAGGCTTCGTCGGTCAGCTGTTTCAGTGCCAGCTCGCGCAGGTTTCCTGGCGCACGTAACACGGTTAGAAATGCCATGCGCTGTGACAGCTGGTACGAGGTAATCACGCTGTCATTGATCTTGGCCACGGGCGCGAAAATGTTTTGTGCATGCGCAGGCTCCACGCCCAATCCGGCCATAGAAATCAGACCGAAGACCAGGCCGGAAGCCGCACAGGTCCATGCCGACGCGGTCGAATTGCGCAATGTCTGGTGCGCTTTAGATTGGCTAAGAAATCCCATCGGTATTTTCCTGTATCGCATAACGCTCGTAATTTCTGATCTCGATCCCCGGCGTTTCAGTTGCGCGGGCTTCAGCCGTTGCATTTATTCACCGCAGCGCCGCGGCCGCTTCCAAATCCGATCAATTCGAATTGCAGACCAAAATCAGTTGTTGGCTCTACATTAATAGAGGTTGTGAAGCGACGCGAGAGGGAAAGATCAACCGAAAGACATTCATTTCGGTACTCTACGCCGAAACTGGCGCGGGTGGCCTGTTTTTCCTCGACGTCAAAGCTTCCGTCGGCTGTGATGGTCCAGAAGTCGCCAACCTTCCAAGAGCTGTCCAGCCGCAGCTCGTGGGTCGGTGTCAGGCGGTTCTCGTCCACATCATCGATCACCCAGATATGGGTTGCGCCCAGTTGAAATTGATCAGTCAACCATGCGGCGCGGGTCTCGGACTTGGTCAGGCCAAAATCGTCATCCAGAAGCGCACGCCCCTGAACCGAGATATGCCCGCCATTGTTAACCGCCACCCCCAAAAGCCAATCCGAATTCTGACCCGATAGGCCGGACGCATCGGTGAACTGGCCCAGATCCACTTCGCGGAAGACACGGCCCGCGGCCAAGGTGAAGCCCCAACCCGACGGAGTGTGACGCGTCCAGCTTAGACCCAGCGCGGCGCGCAGGCCTTCCTCGCGTCGGTCGCTGCCCGGAAAGCGGTTTAGGTCAAACAGATTGCCCTGATCATACTCGACGAACTGGCTGTCTTCATTGGGAATATCCGCGCCAACCTGTTCGGACCACGCCAGTGCGGCCACGGGCTCCAACACGTCTACTGCGCCTCCAGCGGTGACACGCGACAGCGGCCAGCGTAACGTCACGCCTGCAGATGGTGCGGCGAAGCTTTGCTCGGTCTGATAGTTGCTGTCCTGCTCGATCCAATAGACATCCGCGTCCAGCCCGGCCTGACCTTCGATCACCAGGCCCGCTGGGCCGATCCAGTCCCGCCGCCAATTGAGGCCCGCGCCTATACGCGCCACGTCTCGGCCCAGAATATCCAGTTGGCTTTCACGGAAATGGGCCTGCCATGACAGGTTGGTGCGCAGTTCGCCACCGATAAATCCACCGGGATGGAAGCGGCGTTCATAGAAGGCGTCAATCTGCGCAAAGGGCAGCTGGTCCGAAATCGGAAGCTCGGACGCACGCAACGTGTCATAGCGCGTGATCCCCGCGAAGACGAACTCGTCCCGGCGCGCGCGCATGATTTCGATGGCATTGCGCAAACGGTCTTGATCGGAATAGCCGTAGTCCAACAAATACCCCGGATCCGAAACCTCTTGCAGCTGAAAGGACAAGGTGAAGTCGTAGGGCAGTTGGAATTCGCCCTCGCCAAACACATAGAAACGGGTCTCGTCTTCCAGAATGCTGTCTTGGCTAACGGCCCCATTGACCAGAATGTCGCCCGAACGGAAGGCCTGACGATAGCGCAGCTCTAACGTGCGGGATTTGTCAGCGATATAGGGCGACACTGTAAGGTCCGCATGATCACCAAGCTTGATGAAATAGGGAACGGACAGGCCGAACCCAAGGGTCGTGTTGGTGCGAATCTTGGGCGTCAGAAACCCGGTAGCGCGATTCAGCGTGGGATCCGGCAGGCGCAAGCGCGGCAGATAGAAGATCGGCACATCCGCCACACGAAGCTGCGCGTGATGGAAATACAGTTGGCGCTCGTTCTCATCGTGGACAACACGTTCGGCACGGATCTGCCATAGGGGCACCGGATTTTTCGCGCAGACATTGCAGGAGGAAGCGGCGACGCGCGACAATTGGGTATAGCGGTCTTGCACGCGATTGATCTGGGCGGCAGCAATCTGCAACTGCTGATCCAGCACCAGACGTGCGCTTTTCAGGATGCCATTGCGCAGATCCGCAGAAAGGGTTGCTTCATCGGCCACCAAAATCGTGCCATCAGGACGGGTGATGGTGATCGGGCCGGTGATGGATAGCGTGTTTGTCGGCTTGTCATAGATGACCCGCGTTGCGGTCAGGCGTGAGCCCTCGAACAACACAACGACATTGCCTTCGGCCACCAGCCCGCCATTGCCGACAACGCGCACGTGATCCGCGATCAAGCTGGCGGTCTGGGCGGCGACCGGGGCCGGTGTCAGCGCAAGGGTGCTGACCGAGCCAGCAAGCAGGGCCAGCGCCAAACGTCCGGCGCGTAGGTGCTGTGACAGGCCCATCAGCCGTCCTCCAGATGCAAAAGAATGCCCAACGGCAAAAGGATCGCTGCAATCGGCGGCGCCCAAGCGGCCAGAAGGATTGGGATCTGGCCGTTTTCTCCGAGGATCTGTGCGAAGTTGCGAATGAAATAGACCCCGAACCCCATCATCAGCGCAAACAGGACCATGATGCCGGTGCGGCCAAAACGGGTGTGGCGCATGGTAAAGCCCGCGCCAATCAGGACCATTGCGACCAGAAAGACCGGAAGGGCCAGTTCCATTTGCAGCCAGACGCGGTGCGCGCGGGCGGAAAAGCCTGCGGCCTCGAGCTGCCCAATGAAGCGTGGCAGATCCCAGATCGAGATCGAGCTGGGCTTGCCGAAACTGTCGCGGATCTGTTCCTGAGTCAGGTTGGATGCCAGCGTGAACATCGGATATTCAATGGCCGTATTTTCGGGGTTGGCGTCGCTGATCAGATCCCAGACCTTCGCGCCACGGATGGCCCAATGCCCAGGTTCCAACTTGGCACTTGCGGCTTCAATGCGCAGCGTCGGCGGACCTTCTGGTGCGAAGGAAAAGAAGGTGACGTCGAAAAGCTCGGTCCCTTCCAGGTTCGAGCGGTCCGCCCGGATCACAGTCTGGCCGGTTTCATTGCCCTGGCGCAACCACACACCGTCCGAGGCGATCGACAATACCGATGCTCCACCGCCTTTGTATTGCGCCGAGATGCGTTCGTATTTCTTGTTGGTTCCAGCGGTAATCGGGTTGCCAACCGCCACCGCCAGTATGCCGAACAGGAACACCGTTACGACGGGCGAAATCAGCGTCATCAGCGCCGAACGTCCCGCCGCCCGTGTCACCACCATTTCCGAACTGCGCGCAAGGCTCAGGAACATCCACAGTGTCGACAAGATCACCACCAGCGGCAGGATGCGATACATCCAAAGCGGTGCATGCAGCAGTGTCAGCTCCAACACCTTGGCAAACCCAATCGCCGCAGCATCGAACTTGCGCATGCTTTCGACCATATCCAGCAACACAAATATGATCGCCAGCACCAGCAGCATGCTGAGGAACGAGCGCAGGAAGCGGCGGGCGATATAGAGATGCAACCTCATGCGTTTGCCTCGGATACTTGACGACCACGTTCACGCAATGTGCGACGGCGTCGGCGTAGATCGGACAGCGAAGGGCGCGTGGCCATATAAAGGACCACAGCGTTGAACACCGCCCCCACAAGGGTCGCCACATAGACCAACATGACACCGCCTTCGGTACGGCGCGCCAGATCAAGCATGGAATTGTCGAGCGACTGCAACACCGCCACCACCGCAAGCGCGATGACCACCTGTCGCCATAGTCCAAATCGACTGAAGCCCGCCACGATCAGCATGGAATAGCCTGCCATGGCTGTCACGATTGAATAGAGCGCTTGGGCATTGCGGAAGTGTCCTTCGGCCCGCAGGGCGGCGCGGGTTTCGCCGGTCTCGACCATCGTTGCGATGGGCGGGTTCAACAGCTCGTGTGTATAAATCTGGGTGATCGTGCGGGCACCGGCGTCGGCGCCGCTAATCAGCGAGGCGATGTTATAGGTGAAATCCTCGAACCGGGTGGTGGTCAGGCGCTGGCTTTCATTGTTGATGACCTGCGCCAACCCGTCAAACATCACAAGTCGCGGGCCAAGGTCGGTCTTCACGATCAGGGCGCGGCGGGCGGTGTAGGTATAGCTTTGCTCGTCGTCCCGTTCATCTGACAAGAAAATGTCAAACAGCTCGCCCGCCGGGCTGATCTCGCGGATGTACAGCGTGATGCCTTCGGCGGGGTGCACAAAGCTGCCTTCGGTCACGAAACGCGCGGTAATATTCTCGGAAATCTCGGCCTGGCGTTCGGCAAAGCGCAGCTGGCTCATCGGCACAAGGATGTGGGTCAACAGAAGCATGAACACGGCAGTTAGCAGCCCGAAGACCAACACAGGGCGCGCCAGACGAAAAGGGCCGTATCCTGCAGCCTGCGCCACAACCAACTCGCTTTCCGAATTCAACCGGTTCGTGACCGACACGGCGGCGGCAAAGGATGCAATCGGGATGATGAACACGATCACGCCGGGCAGGATCATCGCAGAGAACTCAAGAAATACCAGCGCAGTCTGGCCGTTGGCGATCAGCTGATCAAACAGCAATACCGCCCGGTTCACCCAAAAGAGCAACACCAGGACAAGCCCGTAGAAGCCGAACAGCACCACAAGCTGCGACAGCATATAACGGTCGAATCTGGCCACGTTCCCCCCTGAGAACCCAATATCTTGTGGTCTGGTTTCTAAACCATCCGACCGGCGGGGAAAACTGCTATCTGGTCAAACCTGTGGTGGGGGGCTACCAATGGCAGAAACCTGCCAAACAAAGGACCTGTCATGACCGCCCCGATCCTTCCAAGCTTTGCCGAAATCGACCTTGATGCGATCGGCACTCATACTGGCCGCGTCACTGTGGTTCTGTCTGAGCCCGGCAAGCTACATCCGGCTGCGCGCCGTGTGAACAAGCTGATGCGTGGGGCGTTGGCGCGCTTTGCGGAAAGCGAAGCGTTTGAAAAGATGAAGGACGGAGATGCACAGGATCTGGCTTGGCCCGTCGGGATGGAGGCCGAGGCCGTTCAGGTGCTGCGCCTGTCGCAGCGCGCCGACGAGAACACCGCACGCAAAGCAGGTGGAAAGATTGGTAAAACCTTACTGGGTAAAGATGTGCTGGTTCTGGCCGGTGCACTGAAATTCGCTGATGAACTGGCACTGGGCGCCACACTGCGCGCCTATGCGTTTGACGATCACCAGACCAACGAAGATGCCCCCGAGGGTGGAAGTCTGTCGGTCATGGTCTCGAAACCCGAGAATTTCGCCAATGCAACGGCCAACATTAACGCTTTGTCCGAAGGCGTGTTCTTCACCCGTGATCTTGTAAACGAACCTGCCAACGTCCTGACCACCACAGAATTCGCGGCCCGTTTGGAAGCTCTGAAAGATCTGGGTGTCACCGTGAAGGTGCTGGAAGAAGACGAGATGGAAGCGCTTGGCATGCGTGCGCTTCTGGGTGTGGGGCAGGGTTCGGAAAGCCCCTCGAAGATCGTCATTATGGAATGGCTGAAGGGTGTAAAAGGCGCGGCCCCTCTGGCGCTTGTTGGCAAAGGCGTCGTGTTTGACACCGGCGGCATCAGCCTGAAGCCCGGCGCGGGCATGGAAGACATGACCATGGATATGGGCGGGGCGGGCACCGTCTCGGGCGTGATGAAAACGCTGGCGCTGCGCGGGGCCAAGGCCAATGTGGTCGGTCTTGTAGGCCTGGTCGAGAACATGCCGGACGGACGGGCGCAACGCCCCGGTGACATCGTGACCTCAATGAAAGGTACCACGATCGAGGTGATCAATACCGACGCCGAGGGCCGCCTGGTTCTATGCGACGTGATGTGGCATGCGCAGGAAGAATACAAACCGGCCGCGATGGTGGATCTGGCGACGCTTACAGGTGCGATCATCATCGGCTTGGGGCATGAAAACACTGGCGTTTTCTCGAATGACGACGCGTTCTGCAACAACTTCCTGAAAGCTGCCAACGCCGAGGGCGAAGGCGCGTGGCGGATGCCGATGGGACCGGGCTATGACAAGCTGATCAAGTCGCACAAGGCGGACATCAAGAACGTGGGCGGCCGTGCCGCTGGGTCCGTGACCGCAGCCCAATTCCTAGGCCGTTTCGTGAAAGAAGATCAGCCTTGGATCCACCTGGACATCGCGGGGACCGCCCAGCTGTCCGGCGAAAGCCCGTTGGCCCCAAAAGGGGCCACTGGCTGGGGCGTTTTGGCGCTGAACCGTCTGGTGAAAGACCAGTTCGAAGGCTGAGCGCATGACTGACACAGCCGGGACCGGAGAAAAGGAGACGAAAGAGGCCGCCGCACAAGGTGAGGTGTTTTTCTATCACCTGACCCGGTCCCCGCTTGAAGCCGCCCTGCCGATGTTGCTTGAGCGCAGCTTGCAAGCCGGATGGCGCGTTTGCGTGCGCGGCCCGAATGCGGCGCGGCTGAATTGGCTGGATGAACGGCTGTGGTTGCATCCTGAAGACGGGTTTCTGCCCCACGGGCAGGCGGGTGGTCCGCAGGATGCCCACCAACCGATCCTGTTGACGACGGCACCCGACGCGCCAAATGGTGCCCAAGCCCTAATGGCCATCGACGGGGCCGAGATTTCCGAGGAGGACATGCATGGACATACACGCGTGTTCGTCGTGTTTGACGGCAACGATCCCGACGCGGTGGCCCATGCTCGGACGCAGTGGATGGCGGTGAAGAACGCGGGCGTCACAGCGAAATACTGGAGCCAGGAAAACGGTCGGTGGGAAATGAAAGCCTCGACCGCGCCTCAAACCGCTTAACCATACCTCTTCCTCTTGCCCAAAATACCTCGGGGTGAGGCCGCAGGCCGAGGGGCAGCGCCCCTCAGGCTCACCCTGTGAGCCACCGAAAGCATTTCCTATGTCTGCTGTCAGCGCGTCAGGACCAGTTGATCTCGGCTGATCTCGATTTTTTCGAACCGTTGCAGATAGTCATTGCCCAGAAGCGAGCGGGGCATCTCGCCCTCGTTCACCCAGACCTCAACCCCGAAATCGTGAACGCCCAGAAGCTCGACCTTGGCGATGCGGGCAGGGGCCGTGCGGACCTCGCCATTGGCGCTCATCGCGCGGCCATAGAAGCGAAGGGCGTTCACCTCGACGCCAATACGGGCCGCATCTTCTTTGGTCAGAACGATATTGCTTGCGCCGGTATCAATAATGAAATCAACGGGTTGCCCGTTCATCCTAAGCGTCGCGTAGAAATGGCCATCAAAGGCACGCGGCAACACGATCTGGCCCGTGTCCTGAATGACAGATTGCTTCGGAGAGATGTCGTCGCGAATGTCACTCCACAGCCCGACCCCGGCCAGAACGCCCACGAAAATCAACGCCCAGATCAGCGCATAGCGTAGGTTCTGCCCTAGATTGGCGCGGCTTTCGGCCACGAAATAGCCGCCCACGGCGGTCAGCAGCAGGGCAAGATAGGCAAGTCTGGCGATATCGTCTCCGGTCATAGTTCCGATATAGGAACGCCGGGGGGAAATGTCACCGGGTCAGCATGCCGCGTCGGGTTCTAGCCCATCAGCCCGAAATCACGCAGACCTTCCAGCACGAACTGCACCGCCAGCGCGGCCAAGAGCATGCCCAGAAGGCGGGTGACCACCTTGATCCCGGTTTCCCGCAGTATGCGCTCAAGCAGCGGGGCTGCGTTGAACAGGACGAAGGCGATGACCAGAACAAGCGACATCACGACCAGTGCCAATCCAACACCTTCCAAACCGTCCCCTTGTCCGGCCAGCAAGATCACCGTGGCAATCGAGCCCGGACCGGCAATCAGCGGCATGGCAAGTGGAAAAACGGACGGGTCATCGTCGCTCTGGGTCTCTTCTGACTGATCCTTACGCCGCTGGGTGCGCCGTTCAAACAGCATGTCCAAGGCGGTCAGCAAAAGCAGGATGCCACCCGCGATCCGGAAAGCGGGCATCGAGATGCCAAGGAATCCAAGGACACCTTCCCCTAGGAAGGCAAACAGCGTCAGAAGTACACCCGCGATAAGACAGGCGCGGATCGCGACGGCGCGCCGCTTGGCTGTGCTCATTCCCTGCGTCAACGCCATAAACAAGGGCGAGATCCCGATTGGGTCCATCACGACAAACAGGGTCACGAAGGACGGAACAAACAGATCAATATCCATCGTTAAGTCTCTGCTTTTTCAAGTTTATCTTGCGCACTCATCCAGAGATCTTCGGCCTTGTCCATGGCCTCCATCACCTCGGCATACTTCTTTTGCCAGACCCCAAGGTCACCGGCGCGCTCGTTTTCGTAAAGCTCGGGATCGGCGAGCTTCGTGGCAAGCCTGTCACGCATTTCTTCGATTTTCGCCATACGCGCTTCGCATTTGCGCACTTCTGCGCGCAGGGCCAGAATCTGATCACGACTCGGACGTTTTGGCTTGGGCTTTGCGGAGGCTTTCTTGTCCGTCTTCTTGGCCGTATCCGGCGCCAACAGCATCTTGCGATAAGCCTGCAAATCGTCCTCGTATGGGGCGACGTGACCGTCTTTCACCAGCCAAAGGCGATCCGCGACCATCGACAGCAAGTGCATGTCGTGGCTGACCAGAATGACAGCGCCGCTATAGGCGGTCAGCGCTTCGACCAGCGCTTCGCGGCTTTCAATGTCCAAGTGGTTGGTCGGCTCATCAAGGATCAGCAGATGCGGGGCGGGCAGGGTTGCCAATAGCAGCGATAGACGCGCTTTCTGACCGCCCGACAGGCGTCCAACTTCGGTGTCCGCTTGATCCGGGCCCAGACCGAACCCGGCCAAACGGGCGCGCAGCTTTGCTTGCCCTTCCGAGGCGCGTTCACGCATCAAGTGTTGAAGGGGCGTTTCGTCCACATAAAGCTCGTCCACCTGATGCTGCGCAAAGAACCCGATGCGCAGTTTGCTTGAGGACACCATATTGCCCTCCATCAGGTCCAAACGACCCGATAACAGTTTGGAAAGCGTGGATTTTCCTTCGCCGTTGCGCCCAAGCAATGCGATACGGTCGTCTTGGTCAATGCGCAGGTTCAGATTGCGCAGAACGACAGTTTCGCCATAACCCACAGCCGCCTTTTCGGTGGCGATAATGGGGGGCGAAAGCTCTTCTGGTTTGGGGAAGGTGAACACGGTGCGCGCTGCATCTTCGGGTGCCCGGATCGTTTCCATCCGTTCCAGCGCTTTCACGCGCGACTGCGCCTGTTTCGCCTTCGACGCCTTGGCCTTGAAGCGATCCACAAAGGCCTGCAAATGCGCCCGCTGCGCGTCTTGTTTCTTGGCTGCCGATGCCTGCAAAGCCCGCTTCTGCGCGCGCTGTTTGGCAAACATGTCATAGGTGCCGGTGTAGTAAATCAGCCCCTTGTCTTCGAGGTGCAGAATGCCGCCGACCGAGCGATTCAACAGCTCGCGGTCGTGCGAAACGATCAGCACCGTATGAGGGTATTTGACCAGATAGGCCTCGAGCCACAGGGCACCTTCCAGATCCAAATAGTTGGTCGGTTCGTCCAGCAGCAACAGGTCAGGCTCGGAAAACAGCACGGCCGCAAGCGCCACGCGCATACGCCAGCCGCCCGAAAACGCCGAGCAAGGCATTTGCTGTTCGTCATGGGTAAACCCAAGACCTTTCAGGATCGAGGCTGCCCGCGCCTCGGCCGACCATGCGTCGATGTCAGACAGGCGGGTCTGGACCTCGGCAATACGGGTCGGGTCGGTGGCGGTCTCGGCTTCGGCCATCAAGGCTTCGCGTTCCGTATCCGCGCGCAAGACCGTGTCGATCAAAGACACCTCGTTGCCGGGCACTTCTTGGCTGACCCCGCCGATTTTCCAGCCTTTGGGCAATGAGACCGAGCCGGTGTCCAGCACCATCTCGCCGCGAATGACCTTGAACAACGTCGTTTTGCCCGAGCCATTGCGCCCAACAAGGCCCACTTTGTGACCCGTCGGAATGGTCACCGAGGCATTTTCGACCAGGGTGCGACCAGAGATGGAATATGTGATGTCTGAGATTTTAAGCATGACCCCATGTGCCTGACCCGCGCCAGCCCGTCAATCGCCGCTTTTCAAAATGACGATCCCATGTTACGGGGGCGCAAATCACATACGCACGGGGATCTGTCATTGGGCAGGGGTCCCGTTGCCTTAAACGTAAAAGGGACCATCATGGCTATCCAACGCACATTCTCGATCATCAAACCCGATGCAACCAAGCGCAACCTGACCGGTCAAATCGCCGCCAAGTTCGAAGAAGCTGGCCTGCGCATCGTTGCGTCCAAGCGCATTCAACTGACCCTGGCACAGGCCCAGCAGTTCTATGGTGTACACGCCGAGCGTCCCTTCTTTGGCGAACTGTGCGAATTCATGATCTCCGAGCCGATCGTTGTTCAGGTTCTGGAAGGCGAAGACGCCATCGCGAAAAACCGCGAAGTTATGGGCGCAACCAACCCGGCCGAAGCTGCTGAAGGCACCATCCGTAAAGAGTTCGCCCTGTCGATCGGCGAAAACTCGGTCCACGGTTCGGACGCCCCGGAAACCGCCGCAGAAGAAATCGCATTCTTCTTCTCGGGTCTGGAACTGGTCGGCTAAGCCACGTTTCCAGAAGACAAAAAGGCCGCTCGGGGAAACTCGGGCGGCTTTTTTATTTCCTCTTGCAAAAAATACCTCGGGGTGAGGCCGCAGGCCGAGGGGCAGAGCTCCTCAGGCTCACAACGTGAGCCACCAGACCTTATGACGACTGGCGAATCCCAATCTCATCCAAAATCGTTTCCATTTTGTCTTCGGGGGGCTTGTTCGCAGCGGCTTCGGCCTTCAACGCATCAAACCGTGCGCGCAGGGCGTCCTTCTCTTTGCCCTTGCAGTCATTCCACGGGCGGCCCTGAAGGCCCATGACCATGGCGTAATAGGCGATGAAATGGGGGCGGGAGCCTGTGGCCAGCAGGCGGCGATAGGCTTCGTCCGGGCCGAGGGTGCGCAGCTCTTCGGCCGTATGGATGCCTGCGCGGGCATAGACCGCGTCTGAGGCTTCGCCAAGATTTCGGATGGATGATACAGGATCGCTCATGTGCCGAGGTTAGTCGGTACAGAAAAAATCTTAAACCCGTATCATGCGCAGATCAGAAACTGTCCTGACAGTTTAAATGCTGGCCCAATCGGTAAATAGAACCGTTGGCTCTTTCGGCTCGTCCGTACGGGTGCGATCCCGTTTGGGCGGTGCCTTGACATGCACGTAACGCGTGCCGCCAGACGGTGGTTTATGCTTTTCTTCGGTGTTTTCCCTAGCCATATTCTTGCTCCGCTACTCATTAGACGTGCGCCGAAATGGACGCACAAGTTTTCCCCACAGGAGCCTTTCGGCCTTCACATGTTAACATATCGCCGCGCAACATTCGTAAATAATTGAACACAAATTGTTTCCGAAGTGAAAAGGTGTGGCTGTGGTGCGACATGAGGAAGACGCGCGCATACATGGTGACGGCTGTGGTCGATTTGTGAAGATGGTGTGGCAACCTGTTGAGGTTAAATGGAATTAAGGGTCAGTAATCGCGTTCGAAGTAGACGCCCAAACCTGTTTCGCCATCTGATCCCAAGGATCCACGTGCGGTCAGGGATGGGGACAAAGTCAGGTTCAGATTAACCTCGGCGGTGCCATCCGCGCCGACCGTGACGTCCGTATAGATGTTTTCCGAGATGTATTTACCGGCCCGGACCGAGGCAGCGCCCGTTTCGTCTGTGGTCACGTCCAGATCATCCAGTGCGAAACTGCCACGCAAACGTCCCAACACGCCTTCGCCGCCTTTACCGGCCAGCGTGCGCACAGCGGCTGCCAGTCGCAGCGCCTGAATGGCCGAGATCTGGGTGATGTCTTTACCAAACAGAAGGCGGGCCAGCACCTCGTCTTCGGGCAATTCGGGGGACGAGGTAAAGGTGATCTCGGGTTCCGAGACCGGGCCGGTAACGCCGATTTTGATATCGGTGTCTTCGGCGCGGGCTTCTGCAAGGAACCGCAGATAGGCGTTGAAGTCGCCTTGCAGGCTCACGTCGCCCTCGGTCAGGGTCAGACGCTTGCCCAACATGTCCAGACGCCCGCGGATCAAGCTGAATTCGCCTTGGGGAATAACGTCCGCACTGGTGCCGGTCACGCGCAGGGAGCCGCCCAGCTCGGCGTCCAGACCCCGCCCGCGCACAAAGACCTGCCCCGGCGCGTTCAGCGTGATGTCTAGCGGATAGGGGCGCCCCGTGGCAGAGGTGCTCGGCTCCACGATCAGACCAGCGAACTGCCGCGTTTGACGCACGGCAGCCGGTTCGCCCACATGTCTCAAGCCTTCCATGACGGGCAGGGTGCCGGGGGCGGCCTCGGGCACGCGCAGTTCCGTGCGCCCCAGATCGATCACAGCGCGCAGGGTGGCCCCGCCTTGTAAAGGCCCGCGCAAATCTGCACTGCCATTCGCGATGGTCTCAAACAGCGCGCCGTCTGTCAGGCGCAGCTGATCCAGCTGGATCGACAGATCCGCCTGCATAGGAGCGGCCATCCCGATCGTGCCGGAAGCTGCAATTCGCCCTCCGGCGGCTACCGAGCTTTGGATGTCCAGCGTTGCTACCCCGCCAGCCAAGGTGACGCGTCCGCTGTTAATGTCGATAGCTTGCTTCAGGCGCGGCAAGGCAATGCGCGCGTTTTGCGTGGTCATAGTGCCCGACACCGAGGCAAGATCCAGTGGTCCCTGCAGCGCTAGGTCATAATTTGCAGTGCCCGTGGCCAGACGGGGGCGGATCATCTGGTTGGCAAGCGCAAGAGGTGCCGTGCCCGATAGCGCCAGATTGGCCTGCGTGCCATCGGCGCTGACCGTTCCGTCCACACGTGCGTTCACGCCAGCTGGGCCGGTTGCGTTCATAGCGACACGCCAGGTTTCATCCGTCAGTTCCGCGCTGCCTTGCGCTTCGGCAGGACCCAAGATGCCATCCGCGATCAGGCCAAGGTCAGCAAGGCGTGACTGGAACGTCACGCGTGTTCCGTTGTCCGAAGGTGCGCCTTCGGCGGTCACGGACACGGCATCGCTGCGCAGGGTCAGGCGGTCAAGAAGAATGGGGGCGTCGCCTTCGCGGTGGGCCGCAATTGACAAGGTGCTGTCCCCGCGCAGAAGCGCATCAACCTGTGCAATCCCGATCCCTAGCGACGCTGCTTTTGCGTCCAGTTTCAGGGTGAAGTTACCGGTTTCGGGGCGCATCTGGCCTTCCGTGTCGACGTTCAAACTGCCCGACAGGGCGCGCTGCGCCAAGCCGCTATAGGGGGCAAGCTGCGTGATATCACCGCGCAATGTGCCATCTATCTGATCCGCTGCACCATCCACAAGGCGCACAAGGGCCGCGCCCTGCAGGGATGCACCTCCTGGACCGGTGAAATCCGTTTCAACCCGCCAATCTGTACCGGTTTGCTGCAAGGATGCGGTCAGGCGGGCAGGGCCGTTGAGCTTCGGATCAACTGCGCTGGCGTCGGGCAGGTTCAGCGAGAGTTCCGCAGCGGATTCTTTGGTTTTCAGATCCGCCGAGGCCGAAATCTGCGCCTTCTCGGTTTCCAGATCCAACGCCTTGATCCGCGTACCAGTCATGTCGCGAACGGCGTGCAGCGCCAGAATGCTTTTCCCTCCGATGACCGCGTCCAGTTGTGGTTGGTTCACGCCCAAACCCGCACCACGCCCGTTTAGGCGCAAATCAAACGCACCGCCCAGAAGGTTGCTTTCGCCTGTCAGATCAAGCGTCACGCGACCCAACAGGGGCGTAGCTGCAAGTCCCGAGAACTGCGACAGATCGCGTGCGTCTAGGCGCAAGCCATTGCTGCGGGCGATGACACCGTCGGCAAAGTCAGTCAGGGTCAGGTCACCCGTCAGGTCATAGTCGTCGCCTGCCAGTTTCAGGTTCGAAATCGCCAAGACATCGTCGCTTTGCCAGTTGAACTGCAATGCACCGGTCAAATCCGTGCCGATTGCGGCGGCGAACTCTGGGCGTGTCGGCTGGATATTTTTTACGTCGAACCGCACTGCGCCATCGAATAGGGGGGCCGCCCCTTCGGCACCCGCACGCAGCTGTCCCGATCCGGACAACGTGGCGGCGTCAATGATCAAGTCGCCCTGCGTGAGGTCAGCAAGAGCGGCCCGTGCAGTCCAGAGCTCTCCGGTCGCGGCATCATAGGCGATGGTCAGATGTGCGGACGACACCATCGTGCGCGGACCGGACAGGGGCAGGTGGACCGGAGCACCATCAGGAGACGCAATGCGACCGTTGAGGGCGATGCGTTCCGGCCATCCTCCCGGCGCCAGCATCAGATCCCCCTTCAGGTCCAGAGAATTGGATTGCACTGACAGCGTGTCAACGCGGATCGACCCATCAGAAAGCTGCGACGCGCGTGTGGTGACATCAACGGCATCCCCGAAAAAGCCTTTGAAATCGGGATGGAGCAGCGGCGAGATGTCTCCGGACAGATCCAACGCATACTGGCGGTCGAATGTAGGGGTGTCAGGCTGCGCCGAGGCCACTGCGCTTTCTGTCAGGCGGACATGGCCAGTTAGCCGTGGTTCGCCTTCGGTTGCCAATGCGATCTGTGCTTCGAAATCCGACAGGGGGCCGGTCCCGTCAAGCGTCAGGTCAAGGGCCGGCTGGTTGGGAATGCCCAGCAGGGTGGCCGCCATCCCGCCCGTGTTTTCCTGAAGCGACAGAAACAGCGACAGGATACGATCGGTGTTGTTGTAGCTGCCTTTAAGCTCTAACGCGCCTTTTGGGCCGTCCAGCCGGTTGATGGTCAAATCGGCATTCCCGTCACCCGCTTCCAACGCGGCTGATCCCTGAAGCGCGATTTCGGCGGCTTCTCCGATCACACCCTCGCCAAGGTGGACCCGCGCCGCACGGATTGTGCCGATGTTCAGCGACACTGGTAACTCGGGCAGGGCAAAGCCCGTCGCTTCAGGCGCGGGCAGCGAGGGATCCGGGATCGGGCGACGTGAGAGCGTGATCTCCTCGGCCTCAAGTGCGTCGATCTTTACGTTCCCGGTCAACAGCGCGCTGCGTGTCCATGTCAGGGTAAGACCGCGTAAGGACAGCCAAATTCCCTCGCCATCTGCGACGGTAATCTCGTCGACGGTGGCCTGAGAGCTGAAGGCGCCTTGAAAGCCGATGATTTTAATCTCGCGCCCGGTGTCGGACAGGTTGTCTTCCAAAAAGGCCTGAAGATAGCCGCGGTCATCCGCAGACGCAGGGCCAGCGTTTTGTGATAGGGCCGCCAGGGGCAGAGAAAGCGCGGCAATCAGGGTCAGAAGGAAACGATGGATCCACATCAGAACGCCTGCCCAATACCAAGGTAGATTTGTACACCGTCGCCGGTATCTCCGGAAATCGGTCCGGCCACATCCAGACGCAACGGCCCGATGGGCGTTTTATAGCGCACCCCAAGCCCCGCGCCCGCGTGCCAAGCGCCGTCGCCACCAAACAGGCTGTCATCGCTGACGTGGCCGGCATCTGCAAAGGCCACAAGGCCAATTGTGTCGGTGATCGTCGCGCGCAGCTCGGTCGATACGGCCAGATAGGACCGACCGCCGCGCAGACCGCCGATGCCCTCGGGAATGCCTAAGGATTGATAAGGCTGACCGCGAACCGAGTTCCCGCCGCCCGAGAAGAACAGATACCCCGGGGGGATGTCTTGCACATCGTCGGAATAGACCGTGCCTGCCTGCACACGGCCCGCCAGCACGACGCGGTCACCTGCACCCAACCCGCGATAGGCACGGGCATCTGCGAATGCACGCGCCCCGCTGTCGCCGCCATTGAGGGATAGGAACGGTGTCACCTCGGCGCGCAGGAATGTACCTGATGTGGCGTCCAGCAGGTCATTGCGTCGGTCCCACGTCAGACCAATTGGCAGGGTCAGCTGGAAAAAGTCCCGATCCCCAAACACGTCCGTGATGTCTGAATAATGCAGCCCCACGCCAAGTTCGCCGGACAGGGTGTCTGAAAAGATCCGCGTCATGCCTGCGCCCAGATCGATGCTGCGCGATATATAGGCGGGCTCGTCCTCATAGGCGGCTTTAGCATAGCCGAATGCGGTTGTGTCGGGACCAAAGGTTGCGGGCTGTTCCAGTCGCGCACCAAGGCGATAGTCGACACCGCCTTGCTGACCGCCAATTCCTGTGATCTCGCCCTCGACGCGGAAACGTTCCGCCCCGCCAAATAGGTTCCGATGCATCCAATAGGCAGACAGACCGATGCCCTCGAGCGACGACAGTTCCGCCCCAACGCCAAAGCGGCGCGGCTTTTCATCGGCTAAGGCAAGTCCTACGTCCAGCGTGTCATCGGGGGTGAGCGTCTTTGCTTCGGTCAGTGAAACCGAGGAAAACGCACCGGTACGGCGCAGGCGGTTGGCAACCTTGTCTAGTGCCTCGGGCGAGTAGGCTTGACCGGTCGGAAATCCCGCAATTCGGGCAACGCGTTCGGCCCGCACAGTACTGTCTGTCGTCTGTGTCATGCGGCCAAACCGGGCTTTCGGTCCGGGCGAGAATTGCAAATCCGCCGACAGGGTGTGGTCCGTATGGTCTGCGGTGATGCTCTGACGGGTCAGATCGGCCTTGGGGTGGCCTGCTTGCCGCCACGCCAGATGGGCGGTATCTGCAGCCGCTTGGATTTGCGTGCTTTCTGCAAGCGCGCCGGTGCGAAACCCGTCTGGTAGCTTGGTGCCGGGGGGCACGGGGGCCACCCGTGCCGTGCCAAAGGTGAAGGGGGCGCCGGGATCCACTGTGATCTCGATTGTGCTGATCTGAGAGGGCAAGTTGAACACGGGGATGCGCCCGGCCTCGCGCCCGTCGACGCGGATGCGAATGACGCCGCCATAATAGCCGTTGGCATAGAGCACTTCCGTCAGGCGGCCATATTCTGCCAGCGCTGCGGCCATCACGTCGCGGGGGTCGACCTCGCCATCGTTTTTAGCAGTTTGCACAAGAGAGGCGGCCTTGAGGGCCCGTTCCAGGTCACTATCGCCGCCAAGAACCGTGATCTGGACCGTGTCGAGCGCCAATGCAGATTGCCCCAAAATCGTCAGCGCGACGGGAAGGCAGATCCGTCGCCACAGCGGCGCGAAAGTCAACGTTCTCAAACCCAGTTCCCTTGTGAGCAGCACAATATCCCCAATGGCCCAAAGCCTAGCCCGTCGCTGGGCGAAGCACCACCGGAAACACGGGGTCGGCAGCTTTCCGCCGTGCACGCGGTAGGGGCGTCAGGTCGAAAGCTGCGTGCCGAACAGACGGCAGATTTCGGGCATCTCATCCTCGATTCCGGCCAGACGCAGCATGTGCCAGACCAAGGCTGTGTTGCTGGACAGAACCGGGATGCCCAGTTCGGCCTCTAGCTGCGGTATGATGTTCAGGCAACGCAGATTGGTGCAGGAAATCACCAAGGCGTCGCAAGGGGCGTCAGCAGGCGCGGCCGATGCGACCTGATGCGCGGCCTTTTGGATCGCGCCCTCGGTGATCCGTGCGACCACGCGATCGTCGCCTTCCTCGAACGATCCTCCGGCGGTGATGTGAAACCCCGCATCCTCGAGCTTTTCGCGCATCTTCAGTGAGACTTCAGGGATGTAAGGCGTTATGAAGCCAAGGTTTTTCGCGCCTAGGGACGTGCTTGCCGCGATAAGGGCCGCCAGCGGATCGGTCACTTTCGCCTCGGGGCGGATCGTCTGAATGGCGGACGCGACATTGTCTGACCCGATCACGGTCGAGGCCGAGGTGCAGCCATAACCAATCACGTCAAACTTCAGCGAGGATGGGAATAATTTCGCCGAAGCCGGCATGTCATCCAGCATTCGCGCCAGCGTGTCGGCGCGAATTTCGCTGACCATCGGGATGCGGCTGTGATAGCGCGCGACGCCCTCAAAATCCGCCATCCGGGCAAATTCGCTTTCCAGCGTTTCGTCGGTTTCCAGAACGATCATGCCCAGATTGGCGCGCGTCCCGATCCCTCCGTCCGTGTCAAACTCAAGCTTCAGCATGTGGCCCTCAGATCACCGGCAATTCGGGTGCCGCGCGGTTGGTCAAAAGCTGCGCCCCATCTGCACGCACGACGATGTTTTCCTCGTGCACCATGATGCGCCCATCGCCATAGGAAAGCGAGGGCTCCAGCGTCAGCACCATGTTTTCTTCAATCACCGTGTTGTCAAACGCGGCATTTGACGGCCATTCGGTCAGCTGCATCCCCAGCCCGTGCCCCAGCCGCCCGACATCTCCGCCCTGATCATCCAGTTCGGCGATCACGGATTGCATGGCGTGGAACAGCTCGCGGCAGGTGGTGCCGGGACGGGCGGCGGCGATCCCGGCCTCGGTCGCGCGCCACAGCACGTCATAGGCACGGTGCGAAGCATCATCGGCCTGACCCACGGCCCAGTTGCGGTCGAAATCACAGTAATACCCGTCCCAAGTCGCACCGGTGTCCAGCATGAAGACGTCCCCGCGCTGCAGGGGGCGGGGTGAGGGCGGCGAGATCACGTCGTGATAGCCTCCCTGATCCGCGCCGCCGACCAAATAGGGCACATCGTCGGCCCCTTGCGATAGCGCCTCGCGCCGGAACTGACGGAACAGGTCTTCGAAGGGCATCCCTTCATGTGCGATTTTCGGCACCGCGTCGAATGTGCGCGAGCCGATGGCGCAGATATGGGACAGCTTTTCGATCTCGGCCTCGGATTTGACCATGCGCAGAGCACGGACCAGTCCGGTTGCGTCGTCGATCTGAAGGCCGGGCAGCGCACCCATAAGCCGTTCATAGTCGCCCAAGGGCATGCGTAGGTTGGTTTCATGCCCTTTCAGCATCCCCAAGCGACCACCGGATGCGGACAGCGGAGACAGAAGCTCGGTCAGCAGGCTGATCCCGTCATCAGTGGGGGCCGGGGCGCTCCATGTCCGAATGTCGTCGATCCATGTTTGGCGCATCAGTTCCGCGCCGATTTCAGGGATGATCGCGATGGGCTTGCCCTGGGCCGGGACAAACAGGAACCACGGCCGCGTGGGGCTTTGCCAGAACAGCGTGTGAAAGCCGCTGAAATAGCGGACCTCGGGTTCGGTCAGCAGAAGCATCCCGTCCAGACCCTGCTGCGCCATCAGGGCCTGCGCCTTTGCGGTGCGGGTGGCGAACTCGGACTCGGGAAAGCCCCGCGCGGGGGCGTGTTGTGCCTTAGACATGGTCTGCCCCGGCCATGATCGCGTCAAAGATCGCCGGATCGGTCACGCCTTCCGATCCGATCAGTAAGACGCGCGAGGTTGCGTCCAGCCCCAGTGTGTTGGACAGCTCCGAATCCTGACGGGCCGCGATCACGGCGGCCAGCCCGGCCACAGCGCTTTCTCCGGCCTCGACGACCTCATCCCCGGTTTCCCCGTTGGCCAATAGGCGCACGGTGGGCGCGACGATGCTGTCGGGAATGGTTAGGAAATCCGAGGCCTCTTCCGACAGGATTTCCCACGCCATTTCCGAAGGCTCACCGCAGGACAGCCCTGCCATGATGGTTTCTTCGGCGATGGCAAATGTGGTGGCCTTGCCCGCTTTTGCACTGTCAAACAAGCAGGCCGCCAGATCAGGTTCCACGATGACCACGCGGGGCGAGGCATCCTTGTAGAACTGCCGCAAGCCTGCCGCGACCGACGCCGCAAGGCCGCCAACGCCGCCCTGCAGGAAGACATGGGTTGGCGCGTCTTCCAGTGTCTCACAGATCTCGCGGGTCATGACGCCATAGCCGGCCATCACGTCGCGTGGCGGCTCGGTATAGCCCTCCCACGAGGTATCAGACACGACGAACCAGCCGTTTTCCTCGGCTTCGGTTTTCGCCAGAACGACGGAGGCGTCATAGTCACCGTCGATGCGGATCACGTCCGCGCCCAAGTCGCGCATCGCCTCAGCGCGGCCTTCGCTGACCTCGGCGTGGATATAGATGCGGCAAGGCGCGCCGAACCGTTGACAGCCCCACGCCAAAGACCTGCCGTGATTGCCATCGGTGGCCGACACCAGCGTTATCTTGGCGCAGGCGTCACGGTGGTTGCCGTTGCGGATCTCTTCCAAGCTCACGTCTCGGCCCAATTGTGCGCTCAACTCGCGCTGCAACACGCGAAGTGCGGCGTAGGATCCACCAAGCGCCTTGAAGCTGCCCAGCCCAAACCGCGGGCCTTCGTGTTTATAGTCGATCCGCCCAATGCCCAGCTGCTCGGCCAACCCGGCCAGAGACACCAGCGGCGTGGCTTCATACCCGTCCCATGCCATGATCTCGGCGCAGGCGTTTGCGAAATCCTGTTCGGACAGAACGGTGAACGCAGCCTTTGACGGTGCAGGGGATCCTGCCGTGTGGTGCAGGGGCGCCGTGCTGAAAATATCCTTCATGATCAGTCCTTTCGAAGGGGCAGGCGGTCCTGCACAAGGTGGGTCCAGAACGCGGCCCCGATGGGCAAAAGCGCGTCGTTGAAGTCAAAGTCGGAGGCATGCAGGGGTTTGCCATGTGCGCCCTCGGTGCCGTTGCCCAAAAGCAGGAAGCAGCCGGGTGCCGCCGCGGCGAAATGGGCGAAATCCTCGGAAAAGCTCATCGGTTGGCGGTCAGGGATGACGTCGCACCCGGCAGCAGAGGCCGCACGACAAACGGCCTGAGTCGGGCCATCGGCATTAATGGTCTCGATGAACTCGGTTTTGAACTGAACCGTGGCCGTCACCCCATGCGCTGCGGTGACGCCATCGGTGATCTGACGCATGAAGCGCTCGACGGCCAGACGATCCTCGGGCGCGCGGGCGCGCACGTCGCCTTTCAGCACGGCTTGTCCCGGCAACACGTTGCGCTGCCCGTCGGTCACGAACTCGGTCACTGAGACCACAACACCCGCGCCCGGAGCCAACTTGCGGGCGACAATGGTTTGCAGGGCCGTGACCAACTCGGCCCCGACAGTGATCGCATCCACGCCGACCTGAGGCATCGAAGCATGGCCGCCCCGACCATGCACGGTGATCTCGAACAGGCTTTCGCTGCTGCAAATCAGACCGGGCCGGGTCGAGACCTGACCCAATGGTGCACCCGGCAGGTTGTGAATGGCATAGACCTCGTCCACGGGGAACCGCGTCAGCACGCCCTCGTCAATCATCGCTTGCGCGCCCAGCCCGTGCTCTTCGTTCGGTTGGAACAGGAAGACAACTGTGCCATCGAACGCGGCATCCTTCGCCAGCATTTCGGCCGCCCCCAGCAACATCGTCATGTGCCCGTCATGGCCACAGGCATGCATCACGCCGGGGGTCTCGGACGGGTAGTCATGGGTGGATTTTTCCACAATCGGAAGCGCATCCATATCCGCGCGCAAACCAATGGCACGGTTACCATTGCCCTTGCGTAAAACACCTACGACCCCCACGCCTTCGTGCACCTCGATCCCGAGGCCACGCAGGTGGTCTGCCACCAGCGCCTTTGTGTTGTCTTCCTGAAAGCCCAATTCTGGTCGGCGGTGAAACTGTCGCCGCATTTCGGTCAAGTGATCCACGCCACCCTCCTGATCTTCTTGAGGGTATCCTAGCGGGTCAGTAAGGACTGTGTACGTCTTAGTTTTTCAAAAGCTATCTGAAATTGATTGCAAGAAAAGTCATTTGCGACGATTTTCAGATCATGGATGATAAAGACCTGCACATATTGCGGCTGGTGCAAGAGAATGCTCGCCTGACCGCCGAAACCCTTAGCGAACGCGTCGGCCTGTCCCCCGCGGCCGTTCAGAAGCGTTTGAAAAAGCTGAAAGAAACCGGTGTGATCGAGCGCGAAATCGCTGTGCTTTCACCAAAGAAACTTGACCGGGATTTGACCGTCATCGTCGAGGTCATACTCGAGCGCGAGAATCGCCAGCAGCTTGAGGAGTTCAAGAAGAAGATGCGCACAGCGCCGTCTGTGCAACAATGCTATTACACCACGGGCGAGGCCGATTTCCTGCTGATCCTGTCCGTGCGCGATATCAAAGAATACGAGGCTTTCACGCAAGAACACTTCTTTGACGCGTCCAACATCAGCCGGTTCAAAACGTCAATTGTCATGGACCGGGTGAAGCGCTCACTGGATGTGTTGTAGGACGTCATCCGGATCCGGTTTTTGTCGCCTGCGCACCGTGCCGATCAGATAGGCGAACGCAGCGACGGACAAAAGCGCCAGTATTAAGCCGATCTTTTCGCTGATGTGATAGGGCAGGGTCAGGTGGATTGTTTGTCCGTTGAACCCCTCGTCCGGGGACAGAACTTCGATGACACCGTAATCGGGATGTGCGGTCAGCTGAAGCGGGGTGCCGTCGTCAAGCTGCGCTGTCCAGAACTGCCAATATTGGATCGGAAGCACCAGATTTTGCTGATCTGGTGCATTTGCGATCGTGTATGCGCGCGGCGCACTGTCAATTGCAATCCCGTCGGGAAGCTGACTGTGAACCTCATTCACGACGATTTCCAACATCTTGGGGACCATCAAAATGTGCTTCGTGTGGGACAGTTCGATGCCGTATCTCTTTTCGAGCGCGGCATTTGTCTCTGGACTCAGATATTCAATGGCGCCTCGGGGTAAGCTGGTTTCATCAAAGGGAGTCATGATTGCGCCCGCCGATGGAAGCATGACTTTGAAAAGTGGTGCCAAGGCGGCGACGACCAGGATGATTGCCACTCGGGTACGGTTGTGCGGTGCGAGCGCGGCAAGCAGGGCCATAACCGCGACGCCCGCTGCGAAGTCACTGAACACCAACAAACGCCATGGAAATTGAACCTTCTGGATGATCCAGGTGCTCCAGATGGGTTCCGACAGGTTGGAGTTCATGAGCACGACGAAGAACACGGAAGGGGCGATCCAGACAAGTACACTGCCGCGTGCATAGAAGAGGGACAGCGCCACAGTTGGAAGGGTGACCAGAAATGCGCTGAGCATCACGATCGATGTTTGAGGTTGCGGTGTGCCCGACGCAGTGCCCCAAAGCCAGTTTTTTGCCTCGAAAAAATCTGAAAACAATATGTTAGGCGAGACGCTTTCCAACAGGGCAAGCGCCGGTAACCAGTAGAAACTGGTCATCAGAATGCCCAAGAACACCCATCCGACGACTGATGCCAGAAAGGGTATAAACGGTTGGTTTCTGCGCCATTTCTGGACGGCAACGGCGATCAGGATGATCGCAAAAACATGTGCGGCAAGCAGCATTGTCGGCAGGTGGCACAGCACAAGCCCGGCCACCCCGATCGCCAGCGTCCAACCGTACTTCTGCTGGCATCGAACAGAATCGACGCCAAATGCAATCAGAGGCAGGAAGGCGAAGCCCGCGAACTCTCCAATGGCCTGGCGTAGGAACCAATCTATCCATAGGTGATAGGGCAGAAACAGGTACACGAAGCTACCAAGAAGCGCGATCTTGGTGCTGAAATATCGGCGTGCGAACAGGAAAAACGTGGCGCCGCTGAGGAACCAGAAGGCCGCCGCCGTCAGAACGATCTCGGTCCCCGTGGCGCAACTGGGGCAGAGGGGGGCAATCAGCCCGCCAGCCACCCAGAAGGGCAAGGGGCCATAAAAGAAGAAATCATACCCGCCAAGCCCGCTCCACAAACCGGGAAGGTGCTTTGGATAGAGGTCGGAGAGACTTAACGCGCTGCCAAACTCGGCCGCCCAAGTATGGTTGAAACTCGCGCTTGCACCATCGGAAAATCCGGCCGCAAGGAAGAGGGTGAGGCATAGGGCTGCGGCAAGAAATGCGACAAGATGACGGGGGGATAGGGGCATATCGGGTGCAGAGGCTCTTCTGAATGCGAAGACGTCGGGTATCAATTCACAGTGTCACGGGGCATACGCAACTATGTGCATGCTGCGGATGCCGTGTCTACATTGGATAAAAGTGAGCGTGGAGGCGATGTAGGCATTGGCGCTGGTTGATTGGGATGGGTGAGCAGTTATCGGCAGTTGCCTGTATACAGATAGATACCGTCCTGAATTGACTTGTTAGCGATTGTGTAACCGCGCGGGCAGTAGCCATTGTCACCGAGCCAGCTTTCAATAAGGAAGGTGTGCTGAGCCTTTAGGTCGCTCTCGTTGTCAAGCAAGTCTTTGTAAGCGTTAGCTGAAATTGCATATCGAAAAGACTGCTGCCCGCTAGCACTGGTTTGCATTGAGCCGCTGCCCTTTAGCAAGTCTACGTACCCGTTTGGGTCGGTCGTCATGCATCCAGCAACAATCAGGATAGGTGTAAAGAATAGAGAGCGCATTAAAAAATCCTTCAAAGATTCCCGTACTTATGCGGGCAAATGATCAAACGAGCCAATTAGTTTAGACCGCTCCTACCCAGCTTCTAGATTCTTTCGGCGCGTTTTTTTCGTCTGCGATGGCCCGATCAAGCGCATCGATTCGTGACTGAATTTCAGATATCTTTTCAATGACTTCAAACGATTTAGCTGCCTCTTCGTACTTGAGGCTGACGGCGCGACGTTCTTCAACCTGCTGCGCTCGCATTTTTTGAAGGCGTTCAATATGATCGCTAGTTTTAGACATGTGTAAGCTCCTCAAACAATCATGCCAAACATGCGCCGAGGCTCGGCCAACTTGCAAGCCCAAGTTGAATGCCGCAGTGCTCTAATCTCTTTGGATTGTTCCCCCGGCGCTCCCCGAAAGAAAAAGGGCCTAGAGGGTTAAACCTCTAAGCCCTTGAATTCTTTGGCTCCGGCGGTAGGGATCGAACCTACGACCAATTGATTAACAGTCAACTGCTCTACCGCTGAGCTACGCCGGAACATGGGGGGCTTATAGCCAGCGCGATTCCGGGCCGCAAGAGGCGAAATTAAATTTTTTCACCCTTCATCCGAAAAATTGCATTGGCCTCTAATTGTGGAGTCGCGGTGACGATTTCGCGGGTGGCGAGATCGATCAAGTGGGCAAAGACATTGCGTTCCGCGGCGGGGATCAGCGCTGCAGGGGTTTCGGTATAGATTTCGCGGGTCAGGGCGGAGATGGTTGCGTTTTCCAGACGGGTTAGGGTGGCCAAGATCTCGGCCTCGCGGGTCAGGCGGTGGTTGATCAGCCAGCTTAGTCGCGCGGCGGGGGCGTCGATTCTGTCGCCATGAGCGGGGTAGAAGACGCGGTCTTGGCGTGCTGCGAGCTTGCGACAGGAGGCCATGAATGCGGTCAGGTCACCATCCGGTGGCGAGACCAGAGAGCTGGCCCACTCCATGATATGATCACCAGTAAATACAATGTCTTGCACTGCAAAGCTGATGTGATTGGCGAAGTGGCCGGGGGTCCAGATTGTCTCGATCTGCAGCCCGCCAGCCGTGAATACCTCGCCGTCCGAGAGGGTAATGTCACAAGTAAAGCTGGCATCTACGCCTTCGCCGCCGGACGACAGGCCCCGCGCGACAAGATCGTGCATGACCGCGCTGCGGCCTGCCATTGCGTCGCCAAAGGCCAGAATCGGCGCGCCTGTTGACTCGGACAAAGAGCGGGCCAAAGGGGAGTGGTCCAAATGCGCATGGGTTACGAGGATCTGTGAGATCCGTTCGCCAGGCGCTAAGCCATCCAGAATGGCTTGCATATGCGTGGCGTCCGCGGGCCCGGGATCGATCACGGCCACATCGCCTTCACCCAGCACGAAGGTGTTCGTTCCCCAATATGTCATGGGCGAGGGATTGGGGGCGATGATCCGGCGAATGCCGGGCTCTAGCTGCTGCATGATACCTGCGGCGGGGCGATCTTTCGGCTCGGATACCATCAGCTGTCCTTTCTTGGTGTTTTCACCTTCCTGACGCTGCACCCGCCGCTTGGCAAGCGCGTCGCCGCGTCATAGGGTCGGGCCATGTCGCAGACGAACCGCCCTCAAGGCGCCAACTGGCGTGATTTCGCATGGCTGAAACAATTCATGCCGCGCGGGCTTTACGGGCGGGCGGCTTTGATTCTGATCGTGCCGATCGTAGCGCTGCAATTGGTGGTGTCGGTCGTATTCATTCAGCGACATTTCAACCGGATTACCGTCCAGATGACCGAAGCAGTGGTGGCCGAGGTGTCGTTGATTGTCAGCCAAGTCAATGCGTCTTCGACAGTGGAAGAGGCGCTTGTCGCGGCACGGGGTATTGCCAATCCGCTGGACACGCGAGTCGCATTGCCCGCCGAGCCTTTGCCCACGCAGCGACGGCTTGCGGATTTCACAGGCTCTCGGGTCGAGCGCACGTTAAAGAGGGGGCTGTCCGATCTGATTGGGGTCGATCTGGAAACGGACCGGTCTTTAGTGACAATGGCGATTGCGACCAATCATGGCGTTCTCCGCGTAGTGCTGGACCGGGACCGCGTTTCGGCAACGAATCCGCACCAATTGCTGGTGCTGATGGTGGTCACGGGGTTCTTGATGACCTTGATTGCTTACCTTTTCCTGCGCAATCAACTCCGCCCCATTCGCCGCTTGGCGCGTGCTGCCGAAGCCTTCGGGAAAGGGCAGGTGCTGCCCTATCGTTTGGCAGGTGCGACCGAGGTACGGGCGGCGGGTAAGGCTTTTCTGGACATGCGTTCGCGCATTGACCGCCAGATCGAGCAACGCACCTTGATGTTGTCGGGCGTCAGCCACGATTTGCGGACGCCGCTGACGCGGTTGCGTCTGGGGCTGTCGATGATCGAGGACGACGCACGTGACGATCTTCAGCGCGATGTGGATGACATGGAACGTCTGGTCGACGGGTTTCTGGGTTTCGCGCAGGCCGATGCGTTGGAAGATGCGCCCGAGCCGGTCGATCCGGTCGAGTTTGTACATCACCTAGCCGAGAACGCGCAGCGTGCAGGCATGAACGTAACGCTGGGCGAGGTAGCCGATCCCGGCGAACGCCCCCTGAGGCGTGCCTCGTTAGAGCGGGCGTTGGACAATCTGCTGGGCAACGCGACAAGGTACGGATCGCGCGCGCGCTTGTCCCTGTTGCAGGGGCGGGGCGATTTGCGGTTCGTGATCGAAGATGACGGGCCGGGCATTGCTGTTGACGATCGCGAAGAAGCGTTGAAGCCGTTTGCGCGCTTAGACAAATCCAGAAATCAGAACAACGGCTCGGGTGTTGGTCTGGGGCTTGCCATTGCCAGCGACATTGCGCGCGGGCATGGTGGGCATCTCCGCTTGGGAGAAAGCGCAGATCTGGGCGGATTGAAGGTGGAACTGGTCCTGCCGCTTTAGTTTGGTCGCAAATAAGCTCGACAGGTCGTGAATTGACCCGTCTTCTGGACCAAATCGAAAGGAGCTCTGATGACCTTGTCTGCCCCTATGCCCAATATCGCCCATTGGAATGAACGTGTTGATATGGCGGCTGCATTTCGCTGGACCGCACGCCTGAACATGCACGAGGGCGTAGCGAACCATTTCAGCCTTGCGGTGAATGACAGCGGCACCAAGTTCCTGATGAACCCCAACCAGATGCATTTCGCGCGGATCCGGGCCTCGGATCTTCTGGAAATCGATGCTGACGACCCAAGCACCATGGATCGCCCCGATGCACCTGACCCCACCGCGTGGGGCCTGCACGGGGGCGTGCATCGCCATTGTCCGCATGCGCGCTGTGTGATGCACGTGCACTCGATTCACGCGACGGTTTTGGCATCCTTGGCGGACAGTAACCTGCCGCCCATCGACCAGAACTGCGCCACCTTTTACAATCGCTATGTGATCGATGACGGCTATGGCGGGTTGGCGTTCGAGGATGAAGGCGAACGCTGTGCGGCCCTTCTGACCGACCCCAAAGTGAAGGTCATGATCATGGGCAATCACGGCGTTCTGGTGATCGGAGACAGCGTCGCGGACACGTTCAACCGGCTCTACTATTTCGAACGCGCCGCCGAGACCTATATCCGCGCCCTGCAAACCGGCCAGCCTTTGCGTGTGCTATCTGACGAGATCGCCGAGAAAACCGCGCAGGAGCTGGAAGAGTACCCCGAACAAGGGGACCGGCACATGGCGGAACTGAAAGCCATTCTGGACGATGAGGGCAGCAACTACGCGACGTAAATCGCTGCCCCTGTGTTGGTGACTTGTACTGCCACTGGCTATAGGTCGCCGACTTTCACCACCATCTTGCCGAAGCTCTTGCCAAGCAGCAGGTCGTTTAGCGCCTCTGGTGCGCTTTCCAATCCGTCGACCATTTGTTCTTTGTACTGAACTTTTCCTTCAGCCAACCATCCCGTCATGTCCCGTACGAATTCTTTGTACGTGCTGATCGGGAAGCTGTCGAAAATGATGAAGCCCTGCACTTTGACCTTCATTCGCAAGATGGTGCTCATGATCATGGGGCCAAAATCTGGGCCATCGGGCAATCCGGTCAAGTTGTACCACGCCACGACGCCGCACACCGGCATACGTGCGAATGGGTTTAGCAGGGGTAGTACGCCATAAAGGACCTTCCCGCCAACATTGTCGAAATACACGTCAATACCGTCAGGGCAGGCGGCCTTCAGCTGCTCTGCAAAATCATCTGCGTTGTGGTCGATGCAAATGTCAAAGCCCAAGTTATTCACAACATGCGCACATTTCTCGGCACCACCGGCGATACCAACAGCCCGACAGCCCTTGATCTTGGCGATCTGGCCGACTGTGGCCCCGACCGGGCCAGAGGCCGCTGCGACGACGACAGTTTCACCGGGTTTAGGCTCGCCGATTTTAAGAAGACCGGCATAGGCCGTGTAGCCCGGCATGCCCAGAATGCCCAAGGACCAAGACGGGTTGGTTGGAGATGCGCCAAGATTGACCACTTCGGTCCCGTCCGAGATCGCATAGTCCTGCCATCCGCTACCTGCAAGCACCAGATCGCCCTTGGTAAAGCCGCTCAGATTCGAGGTCACGACCTCTGCAACAACCTGACCCGTCATCACTTCGTCGATCTTCACCGGCTCGGCATAGGACTTTGCGTCATTCATCCGGCCGCGCATATAGGGATCCAACGACAGGTAAACGGTACGCAGCAGCATCTCGCCATCTTTCGGGGCAAGGATGTCTACGTCTTCTATGCGAAGCGTATTTTCGTCGGGCAGCCCAACCGGGCGTTCTGCAAGGACGATGCGGCGGTTTGTGGTCTGGGTCTGTGGCACGGGTTGCTCCTGTCTGTGTGACAGCGATGCTAGCTGTGTACGTAAGTGCTTGCGAGCGGATAATCCGCTTTTCGGAACTGTTCCAGTAAGGGAAGGATGGTAGGCCCGGCAGGACTTGAACCCGCAACCAAAGCGTTATGAGCGCTCTGCTCTAACCAATTGAGCTACAGGCCCACTGTTACTCTTGGTGGCGCCATTGCTAGCAAACTGTGGGCCAGCGTCAAGCAAGCCGTAGACTCTTTCTGCCCCTTACGCTATCGCAGGCGCAGAAAATTTGCCGCGCGACCACAGCCACCATGGGGGACAGACATGAGCGACGCATCCAAGGGCATCACCTACGCAGACGCAGGCGTGGATATCGACGCGGGCAACGCGCTGGTTGAGCGCATTAAACCGGCCGCCAAACGCACCAACCGTCCGGGCGTCATGGCCGGGCTTGGCGGCTTCGGCGCGCTGTTCGATCTGAAGGGCGCGGGCTTCAAGGATCCGGTTCTGGTCTCGGCCACCGATGGCGTGGGCACCAAGCTGCGCATCGCGATCGACACCGGCAACGTGGACACGATCGGCATCGATCTGGTGGCCATGTGCGTGAACGACCTTGTGTGTCAGGGCGCGGAGCCTCTGTTCTTCCTCGACTATTTCGCGACGGGCCGTCTGGAAACGGACAAGGCCGCACGGATCATCGAAGGCATCGCCAAGGGCTGTGAACTGTCGGGCTGTGCGTTGATCGGTGGCGAAACCGCTGAAATGCCGGGCATGTACGAAGACGGTGATTTCGATCTGGCCGGTTTCTCGGTCGGCGCGATGGAGCGCGGCACCGACCTGCCCAAGGGCGTCAAAGACGGCGATATTCTGCTGGGGCTGGCCTCGGACGGGGTGCATTCGAACGGATATTCTCTGGTGCGTAAACTGGTCGAGGTCTCGGGGCTTGGCTGGGATGCAGACTGTCCGTGGGATGGCGACATCACGCTGGGCGAGGCTCTGCTGGCGCCGACTCGTCTTTACGTCCGCCAGGCTCTGGAAGCTGTGCGGGCAGGGGGCGTGCATGCGCTGGCCCACATCACTGGCGGTGGCCTGACCGAAAACCTTCCGCGCGTGCTGCCCGAAGGGCTGGGTGCGCTGGTCGATCTGGACGCATGGGATCTGCCCCCCGTCTTCAAATGGCTGGCAGAAACCGGTGGCATGGATCAGGCCGAAATTCTGAAGACCTTTAACTCGGGCCAAGGCATGGTGCTGGTCGTTGACGCGCAGGCCGCGCAGCCGCTAACCGATCTTCTGACCAAAGCAGGCGAGACCGTGACACAACTGGGCCGCATCCAGAAAGGTGAGGGCGTCAGCTATCTGGGATCGCTCGCGTGAGTGACGCCGCCAAGAAACGGGTCGCCATCCTGATTTCAGGCGGCGGCTCGAACATGGTGACTCTGGCCAATGCGATGACCGGGGACCACCCCGGGCGCCCCTGTCTTGTGCTGTCGAACGTGCCGGATGCCGGCGGCCTTGCGAAGGCAAGGGTAATGGGCATTCCCACCGCCGTTGTGGATCACCGCGACTTTAAGGGCGACCGCGAAGGTTTTGAGGCCGCTCTGAATACCGTTCTGGATGCAGCCAATCCGGACATCATCTGTCTGGCCGGCTTCATGCGGATCCTGACCGAAGGCTTCACTGGCCACTGGTCCGGGCGCTGCCTGAACATCCACCCGTCGCTTTTGCCGAAATACAAAGGCCTACACACCCATCAACGTGCGTTGGATGCGGGGGACGCCGAAGCCGGCTGCTCGGTCCACGAAGTCACCGCCGAACTGGATGGCGGCCCGATCCTTGGACAGGCCCGTGTACCGGTCGAGCCGGGTGACACGGCAGACACGCTGGCCGCGCGGGTTCTGGTGCAAGAACACAAGCTTTACCCGGCCGTGCTGCGCCGGTTTGCAGACGGGGATAAAACCCCGATTCTGCTGCCCTAAAGTCGCAGGACGATTGCATCTTGGCGCAAGGCTTCCCTTTCGATGCGTTTCGCCTTAAACCCGGGCGAAACCCGTATCTGGTACGGTAATAAGCAGGTAGATATTTATGATCACGATCACGACCACCGAGGCCCTGGAAGAGTTTTGCATCCGCGCGACCTCGCACCCTTATGTGACCGTTGACACCGAGTTCTTGCGCGAGCGTACCTATTATTCCAAACTGTGCCTGATCCAGCTGGCCGTGCCGGGCAATGACGAAAAAGACGCCGTTTTGGTTGATCCTCTGGTGGATGGCCTGTCGCTGGAACCGCTTTACGAGCTGTTCCGCGATGAACGCGTCGTCAAAGTGTTCCACGCCGCCCGTCAGGATCTCGAGATATTCTTTGTCGACGCTGGTGTCTTCCCGCGCCCGTTGTTTGACACACAGGTTGCCGCGATGGTCTGCGGCTTTGGGGATCAGGTGGGCTATGAAACGCTGGTGCGCAAGATTGAACGGGCGCAGCTGGACAAATCCAGCCGCTTTACCGACTGGTCGCGCCGCCCGCTGACCGACGCCCAGAAGAAATACGCGCTGGGGGATGTGACTCACCTGCGCGGTATCTACGAGTATTTGTCGGACGAGCTGGACAAATCGGGCCGCGCCCATTGGGTGCAGGAAGAACTGACCAGCCTGACCAGCCCCGAGACCTATATCATCCACCCAGAAGATGCGTGGAGGCGTTTGAAAACACGCACCAATTCGGGACGCTTCCTGGGCGTCGCGAAAGAGCTTGCCCGTTTCCGCGAAGGCTATGCCCAATCGCGCAACATCCCCCGCAGCCGGGTGATGAAGGACGACGCGCTGCTGGAATTGGCCTCGACCAAGCCGCGCAACCTGCAGGAACTTGGCCGCTCGCGCCTGCTTTTGCGCGAGGCACGCAAGGGCGAGGTGGCTGAGGAGATCCTGAAAGCCATCGTCGTGGGGCTGGAGTTGCCGCAAGATCAGTTGCCCAAGGCGCCCGATCACTCAAGGGAAAAGCTTCAAGTGAATCCGGCTTTGGCTGACCTGCTGCGCGTGCTTCTGAAAGCGCGTTGCGAGCAAGAAAAAGTTGCTCAGAAACTGATTGCTTCCGCTGCGGATCTGGATGCGCTGGCTGCTGGAAAACGCGATGTGGCAGCTCTTACGGGCTGGCGTGCCGAGGTCTTCGGAAACGATGCGCTGCGCCTGTGCGAAGGCAAGCTGGCACTGGCCGCCAAGGGCCAGCGCGTCGAAGTTTTCGAAGTCTGATAATGACCTAGCGGCGGGCAGTGCGGCTTGTATTCGCTCCAACAACTCGAATCGTACGAACGCCCTGAAGCTTAATGTCCGACACGAAGTGTCCCACATAAACTTCACGCTGCTTCGGGCGCCCGGTCTGGGTTCGATAATAGGGTTCGGTAATCCGGAACATATAGGTCAGAACGCCGTTCTCCGCCCGCTCGAAGTTTTCAGCCACCAGTTCGGCATCCCAGTATCCAAGGCGCGGCGGCAGGCCTTTCGCGCGAATGATTGCACCACCCGGCGCACGCAGAACCTCAAGCTCGATCACCTCGGCCACAAGCCCGCGTGTGTCCTGATCTTCAAGAAAACCGCCTTCAGGGATAAGTGCGACTTCTTCGACGCCGTCAGAACTGAACCAACTAAACGGGTTAAGGCTGGCACTTCCGCCGCAGGCCGTCAGCGCCACCAACGACGCGGTCAACAGGGCAGGTGCGGCAAATCGGCGGAAAATCATGTCGGCTCCTTTATCTATGCCCAAAGGGTTAGCCCATGTGCGCGCCTTTGAAAAGACAGCAATCCGCGCCAAGGCTGGACCTTTGGCTGCGCAACGCTTAGGTCATGGCAAAACGACGAAAGGATCCCCCATGGCCAGCCCTGCATTTGAAGAGATTGTTGAGGATTTCGCCTTCTTGGATGATTGGGAAGATCGCTATGCGACGGTGATCGACATGGGCAAATCCCTGCCCGATATGGATCCGGCCCTGAAAGTGCCCGCCACCAAAGTTGATGGCTGCGCCAGCCAGGTTTGGCTGCACCCGGACATCACCGATGGCAAGTTCAGCTTTGCAGGTGACAGCGATGCGATGATCGTGAAGGGCCTGATCGCGGTCCTGTCCGCGCTATATACCGATCAGCCCGTGTCCGAGGTCGCCAAGATTGACGCCTCTGCCGAATTAGCCCGCCTTGGCCTGAACGAGGCCCTGTCCTCGCAACGCTCCAACGGGCTGCGCGCGATGGTCGAACGGATTCGTCAGTACGCGTCGGAAGCGGCCTGATCCTCTTTTTCTTGTCTCAAGTATCCCGGGGTTCGAAGGCTTCTTGGAAACTGTCCGGGGGACAGTTTCGCCTGAGAACGGGCGGAGCCCAAGCCGCAGGCGCGGGGGCAGAGCCCCACAGGCTCACACAGTGAGCCCGCCTAGTGCGGCTGCAAGATCCCCGTACCCGGTGAAGCGGCGCTCATAGGTCAAACCAAGCCGTTCGGCAGCAGCTTCGGCCATCTTATCCAGCTCGGGATTGTCGGTCTGCGCTAGGTACATCAACTTGGTGTAATGCCCGAAATACATGTCGCGCAGCTGCGGATGCCGATCCAGACCAAGCGGCTTGATGACGAAGCTCTCAAATCCGCGCGCCAGAAAATCGGTCAGATAGAATACGTCAATCTCGCCTTCAGCGCGCGCGCGGAAGGCATCATTGCCTTCAAAGAAGGAATAGCAATGCGGACCGCGGATCATTTTGATCCCCAGCTCTTCACACAGCGCGTCGAGTTGCCCGCCGGTGCCGCAATCCGCATAGGCCAGAAAGACGTGGTCATATTCGTCGCGGTGCTTGCCCACGGCAGCACGTACTGCGTCGGGAATCTTCTCGGGTGAATTGTGTAAAATTGCGGGCAGGCAGGTCAGGCTCATGTGATCCCAGCCGTTTAAGCGGATCAGCGCCAAGATCTCGTTCGCCAAAGCCCCACATGCCAAGATCAGTACCGATCCCGACCCTTGTGCCACATCCAGCTCATTATGGGTAAGCGCGTCGTCATTTAGCATCAGTCGTCCCGTCCCGCACTCAAGGCTCGCCATGCGATCGAGGCCAGCATCACCAGCGGCAGCAATGCCATCGCAACCTGACCATTCAGTTGCCCAGCCGCCGCCGCCCAACCAGCAACAAACACCGTCAGGCCACCAGCGGCAATCACCATCGTGATCAGAAAGATGAAACGTGTCTTGCTCATGGGATCAATCTGGGGGCGGGCGGTGGAAAAGAAAAGGCCCCGCCAGATGGCGAGGCCCAAATTCTCGGACTAAACCCGCATCGGGATCAGTGCGCGGCCAGCTGGTTGTGCTTGCTGGCCATGTATTCCTTTGCGGTTTCAACGGCGACAGCTGCGTCACGGCAATAGCTGTCAGCGCCGATGGCTTTGCCGAACTCTTCGTTCAGCGGTGCACCACCAACCAGAACGGTATAGTCGTCACGGATGCCTTTTTCGACCAGCGTGTCGATCACCACTTTCATGTAGGGCATGGTGGTGGTCAGCAGGGCCGACATGCCCAGAATATCGGGCTCTTCTTTTTCCAGGGCTTCCAGATAGGCTTCAACCGCGTTGTTGATGCCGATGTCGACAACCTCGAACCCAGCGCCTTCCATCATCATCGAGACAAGGTTTTTGCCGATGTCATGGATGTCGCCCTTCACGGTGCCGATCACCATCTTGCCCATGCGCGGTGCGCCGGTTTCAGCCAGCAGAGGCTTCAGGATGCCCATGCCGGTTTTCATGGCGTTTGCGGCCAGAAGAACTTCGGGTACGAACAGGATGCCGTCGCGGAAGTCGACGCCCACGATGGTCATGCCGCCGACCAGCGCGTCGGTCAGAACGTTGTACGGCTGCCAGCCGCGTTCCAACAGAATATTGACGCCTTCTTCGATCTCTTCAGCAAGACCGTCGTACAGGTCGTCGTGCATCTGCTGCACCAACTCTTCATCATTGAGTTCGCTCAGGATGATATCTTCTTCTTGATCAGACATGTGCGTCTTTCCCTGGCTGGAGGTCTATTACATACTTCCTAATGCGACATCTTGGCGCTTTAGGTCTGGGCAATTTGCGACATGGAGTGCCCTTTCACCGACCTGAAGGCAAATGAATATTCCGCGCCATGATTGTGAATATCATTTGATTGTTCCCCAAATGTTCCTATTTTGGTCCTATGGAAAAGATGGGTTCCGACAGAATTGATGCAGATTGCCGCCGCGGACGCGGTGCTGCGACCAATTCTGTCGGTCGATTCGAAGAATTTCAGCGTGAACGCGTCGATGATGGCTGGACAGAAGAGCCTCTGCCGCCGTTCCGAACCGAGGTGTTTATCGAACGCCCGCGCTCGGTCATCACCCGAAACAGCTCGCCTGATCTGGCGTTTGACCGATCCTTGAACCCGTATCGCGGCTGTGAACACGGGTGTATCTATTGTTATGCGCGACCGACACATGCGTGGTTGGGCTATTCCGCCGGGCTGGATTTCGAAACCCGCCTGATCGCGCGCCCTGATGCGGCCACGCAGTTGGAAAAAGAGCTGCGGAGGAAAGCCTATCAGGTGGCCCCGTTGGCGCTTGGGACGAATACCGACCCGTATCAACCCATTGAAGGGCGATACCGGATCATGCGGCAGGTGCTTGAAGTGCTTGAACGCTTTCAGCACCCTGTCCTGATCATCACCAAAGGCACGCTGATTGAACGCGATCTGGATATCCTGTCGCGGATGGCGGCCAAAGGGTTGGCACAGGTGGGGATCTCGGTCACCAGTTTACAAGCCGATCTGTCCCGCAAGATGGAGCCCCGTGTGCCCAGCCCAGTTCGACGTCTGCGGATGATCGAGACCCTCTCGGAGGCAGGAGTGCCTGTGCGTGTCATGGCGTCGCCGATTGTGCCGGGGCTGACCGATCACGAATTGGAGCCAATTTTACAGGCCGGGCGCGATGCCGGTGCGGTGGCGGCCAGCTATATCCTGCTGCGTCTGCCCGGCGAGGTCGCCCCGCTGTTTCAGGATTGGCTGGACGAGCACTATCCGGATCGCGCCGAGCGTGTCATGAACCGGGTCCGCGAAATGCGTGATGGGAAAGAGTACACGTCCGAGTTCGGTGAGCGATTTGTCGGGCGTGGTGTGGTGGCTGATCTTCTGAAACAGAGGTTTCAGAAGGCCTGCCAGCGGCTTGGGCTGGTCAGGGATCTGCCGGATATGCGCTGTGATCTTTTCGAACCACCCTTGCAGCAGGGTGATCAGCTAAGCTTGTTCTAGGTCCGTGGATGGACCCGCGCCTGCGGCGGGCAGGGCGCGCGCGCTGCGCGCGCGCCCGGTCTGTGTGGTAATGGCGTCGATCAGCTGCGACGGCGGCGGTTGCGGCGTGCGGGCTGATTGGCATCGTCGCCGGTGCCGTCCGAGGCAGATGAAAACCCACCAATCGCTTCCGAGATCTGGTCCAGCGTGGGGCGCGTTCCGCTTGCGGCGCGGGTCTCGAGCGCTTCACGCATGGCGCGCAAATGCTCGGGCGTCGTGCCACAGCAGCCGCCGATAATTTTGGCACCGCAATCGCGGGCCAGAACGGCGTAATCGGCCATCAGCTCGGGCGTGCCATCATAGTGGATGTGGCCGTCGACATATTGCGGAATACCTGCATTGCCCTTCGCGATGATCGGGCGTTCGGTCCCTTGAGCTGCGAAGCCCAGCACGGTGCGCAGAAGGTCGGCAGCACCCACGCCACAGTTGGCGCCGAAGGCAATGGGCGGGTTCGGCAGGGTTTCCACCATCTTCGCCAGATCGGCCGAGGTCAAGCCCATCATGGTGCGTCCCGCCGTATCGAAGCTCATCGTGCCGCACCAAGGCATACCTGCCAGTTCAGCAGCTCGGGCGGCAGCCTTGTATTCTTCCGGAGCCGAGATGGTTTCGACCCAAAGCACATCTGCACCACCTTCTTTCAGGCCCTCGGCCTGTTCGTGGAACATCTCGACTGCGTTGTCGAAGGTCAGCGAGCCCATCGGCTCCATGATCTCTCCCGTTGGACCAACCGAGCCGGCCACGATGACGGTCCGGCCCGATGCATCGGCGATCTCGCGGCCAAGTTCGGCGCCAACGCGGTTCAGTTCGCGTACGCGATCCTGAGCATCGTGCAGCTTCAGACGCGAGGCGTTGCCGCCGAATGTGTTGGTCAGGAAGATGTCCGATCCGGCCTCGACCGGGCCACGATAGAGCGCGCGGATATTGTCCGGCTTGTCGACGTTCCATAGCTCTGGCGCGTCGCCCGAGGTCAGGCCCATGTTGAACAGGGTCGTCCCGGTGGCGCCGTCCGCCATCAGCCAATCGCGTTCGTTCATTAGTTTCGTCAGGGCATCTGTCATGGGTGTCTCCGTTCACCGCTGGTCTAAGCGCTACCTGCCACGTAACGCCGCCGGGCGCAAATGCAATGCGTTCATGTTGCATTTGAATGGCGTTCAAATACGCAAAGTGATGTGCAGTGCGATTTGATTTCGATCTCGGGGCCAATTGGCATCGGATAATGCTGCTAGCGCTGCCGTTTGATGGACCCGAAATCAAACTTACGACAGATCTCGCGCGAGACATCAAGCGCCCCGAACGCAAGCGCCATACGCGAGGGCGCTGCCGCATAGAGAGTTTCCCAGTTAGGCGCGAAGGCGGTCTTGAACTGGCGCAGCCCGGCCGCTCCGCTAATCTTGTCCAGTTTCAGTCGAGCATGGTGGAATGCCCAAGGTTCGCCCGATTGTTCCTCTAACGGAACGGCCGCCAATGATAGGCGCGTGCAGCTGTCGGTTGCCGCCTGCGTGAGGGCGTAATTCAGCAGGGCGTGCATGGTGCCTTCAGGGGCATCAACACGCATGCGCATCAGGTCCAAAACCTGTTCCGCGGCATTCTCGTGAAGGGTTAGGAAACCAACAAGTGTGTCGTTCTGCCACGCTAAATAAACGCGGGCATGGGGCAGGTGGTCTGGATGCCATTTGCCCATCGAGAAACCACGTTCACCACCACGGTCCTTGCGCCAAGCATCGGCAATCTGCTGCATCTCTGCAAGAGGGAGGTCCGCGCCGGCTTCGCATAGCGCAAGTCCTGCCGACTCAGCCTGACGAAGTTTCCGACGCAGCTGGCGCTTGTTCGATCCGTCCAGCGTGAATGTGGTCGGGTTGATCCAGCCTTCGCGGGCAATGGGCAGAACCTGCCACCCTGCTTGGCGAGCGGTAGCGGCCCAGCGACCGCCTGCCTTATAGAGGAACGGCCTTAGGAAGCTGCGTTTTGCCAGCGCGCTGATGTCCGACAGCAGGGCTTCTCGGTCCGTAGCTGCCGAGAGCGGATCTGACAGAACCAGAAGACTTTGGCCGGAGGAGGCCGCCATCGCGGCAGGTTTTCCTTGCCTTGATGTCATCAAGGACAGTCGACCTTGGCGCAGCAAGCCTGCTTCGGCGCGTGGGGCTTCGGTGATGACCTGTGCCACATGTGCGGGTAGGCTGGGTGCCGATTTCAGAGATACCAGGGCTGGGCCAGAGGCGTCGGCTTTGGAACGGGATTTGGTCAAGGGCCCTCGAATTGTCACGACCGCTGCGATCAGTGCTGGCAGTGCATAATACACGGCGCGGAACGCCAGAATGGCGGCCAGAAGGGGCTCGGCGTCCAACGCAGGTAGCAGGGCAAGTAGAGTAATCTCAAACGCGCCCATCCCGCCGGGGGCGCTGCTGATTAGGCCCGCGCCTAAGGCCAGAAGATAGGCTGCGATCAAGGGCAGAAGCGCAACCTCGCACCCGTCGGGCAGGACCATCCACAGGGCGGCACCTGCGGCTGCGGTGTCAATCAGGGCCAGTGCCAGAAACGCGCCCATGGCGCGCAAGGGCGGGATGTGCAGGGCGGCCATGATCGAGGGGCGTACGACCGATAAAACGGCGAACACCGCAGCGCCCGCTAGAACCACCCAAGCGATCCAGCCCGCCCAGGGCAAGGTCATCGGGACCGTCAGCGCAATCATCGACGCGACCACGGCCCAGGCGGACAGGAAGGACGCGGCCACGATCGCCGAGATCCGCATGGCTTGCATCAAGGAGAGGTCCGGCAACATGCGCCAGCGGACGAAAGCGGACGAAATCACGCCAAGTCCGACGGTTTGCGACAGGGCGATGGCGGTAATCCCCGCCCGCTCAGCGGCTTTGGATGAGACATCGGTGCCGATCAGTCGATGGACGACTCCATCGTATTTCCCCAGAGCCCAGAACGAGATGACCGAAAACATAGTGGCACCAAGCCACTGTAAAGGAGAGACGGTTTTCAGAGAGGCGTAGATATATGGCAGATCCAACCCGCCCACACGCTGCCATAGCAGGACCACAAGGCCAACGGTTAGGCCAACAGGTAGCAACTGACGCAGCGCAGTACGGCGCAGGTCAATTCCGTTCTCGGCGCTGCGGGAAAGTGCAGCGGACAGCCCGCGATTGGCTGGTCTACCTGATCTGTCCTTGGCGTGTTTCATAAGCGAAGGCTCCCATCTTCTCCCGCATAGCCTTTGCGCAGCATGATGGCTTGCGGCGAAAGAAGTCTTAACGTCTCCAAATTTAGGAATTTCTCGCGCCTTCCTATGGGGCAGAGCGCCTGGTCCCTTTTGAGAAAAAGGCGCGTCTTTCGGACGCGCCTTTCAGCATTTTCAACTGATGAAGGGGATTAGCCCTCGTTCATAATCTCGTTCTTGGCTTGAGCCAGCAATTCGGCGCGTTTGGCGCGAACTTCATCAGCCGTGACGCTGTTGAGGTCGCCGGTAACTTTACGCACAACGTCTTCGTGGCCTGCTTCCTCGAAGTCCGAAACGATTACTTCGCGGGCATAAGCTTCGGCGTCATCGCCGGTTTTGCCCAGTTTCTCGGCAGCCCAAAGGCCAAGTTTCTTGTTGGCGCGGGCTTCGGCCTTGAAGATCATTTCTTCGTCATGGGCAAATTTGGCTTCAAAGGCGCTTTCGCGATCGTCAAAGGTGGTCATGGTGTTCCCTTATCAACTGGCGGGGTCTTGGTCTTACCGTGCACAAGCGGCATGCGCCTGCGTCCGCATTCCTGTCTGATATGCCAATCAAGGGCGCGCATCGCAACCCCGCTAGCGCTCTCAACGGGGTGATTTCCTGTATTTATTGTTTCGATGGTGTTTCTTGGGGGTGATATTCTTGCCCCACATGGGCCTTTCCCGTATAGGGCGGGCAACGACGGAGTCGCGCGCGGGCAGGGGGCCCGTGACGCGGCTATTCGTCCAACCTTACGCGAGGGACCCCATGGCACGGCGCAAGAAGCTTTATGAAGGCAAGGCAAAGGTTCTGTATGAAGGCCCCGAGCCCGGAACCATTGTTCAGTATTTCAAGGATGACGCGACCGCGTTCAATGCCGAGAAGAAGGACGTAATCGACGGCAAGGGTGTATTGAACAACCGCCTGTCCGAGTTCTTTATGAACGGTCTGACCCAGATCGGTGTGCCCAACCACTTCATCAAACGCCTGAATATGCGCGAGCAACTGATCCGCGCGGCCGAGATCGTGCCGCTGGAAGTGATCGTGCGCAACTATGCCGCCGGTTCCATGGCAAAACGTCTGGGGCTTGAAGAAGGCACCCGCCTGCCACGCCCGATTGTCGAGTTCTCGTACAAAGACGATGCGCTAGGCGATCCGCTGGTACCCGAAGAATACATCATCGCATTCGGCTGGGCCTCGCAGCAGGATATGGATGACATCGTTGCGATGGCGCTGCGTGTGAATGATTTCATGTCCGGCACCATGTTTGGCGTCGGTATCAAGCTGATCGATTTCAAGATCGAGTTCGGTCGCGTATACGAAGGCGATTTCCAGCGTCTTATCGTTGCCGACGAAATCAGCCCTGACAGCTGCCGTCTGTGGGACATCGAAACCGGCCAGAAGCTGGATAAAGACGTGTTCCGTCATGACCTTGGCAACCTGAATGATGCCTATACCGAGGTCGCGCGACGTCTGGGGGTTCTGCCCTCGAACGTAACCCATGCCGCCTCCAAACCGACCCTGATCAACTAAGGAAGTGTACCGATGAAAGTACGTGTTGATGTAATGCTGAAAACCGGCGTTCTGGACCCTCAGGGCGAGGCCGTGCGCCACGCGCTTGGCAACTTGGGTTTTGACGGCGTCGAGAAAGTCCGCCAGGGCAAAGTGATCGAGCTGGACGTGGCTGAAGGCACCTCGGAAGAGCAGATCAAGGATATGTGCGAGAAGCTTCTGGCCAACACCGTGATCGAAAACTACGCCATTCAGGTGCTGTGATGAAGGCGGGTGTCATTGTCTTTCCGGGTTCGAACTGTGACCGCGATCTTGCGGTCGCGTTCGAGCGCGCCGGTGCACAGGTCCAGATGATCTGGCACAAGGAAACCGAGCTGCCGACCGATCTGGATATCGTCGGCGTGCCCGGTGGGTTCTCGTTCGGAGATTACCTGCGCTGCGGGGCCATTGCAGCCCAGTCGCCGATTACCCGTTCGCTGATCAAACACACCGAACGTGGCGGCTATGCCATCGGCATCTGCAACGGCTTTCAGGTGCTGACCGAAACCGGCATTCTGCCCGGCGCGCTGATGCGCAACGCGAACCTGAAGTTCATCTGCAAACCCGTTGGTTTGAAAGTGGAAACCACCGAATGTGATTTCCTGTCGGGCTACGCGCAAGGTCAGGAAATCACCGTGCCGGTGGCGCACCATGACGGCAACTACAACGTCACGGATGAAAAGCTGGCACAGCTGCGCGATGAGGGCCGGATTGCATTTACCTATACCGACAATCCCAACGGCTCGACCGGCGATATTGCAGGCGTGATTTCCAAGAACCGTCGTGTTCTTGGCATGATGCCGCACCCGGAACGCTGCGTAGATGCGCTGCATGGTGGCACTGACGGGGTGGCAATGTTCCGCTCGTTGGTCGACAGCGTCGTCGCTGCCTGATTGTGATGGGGCGTGATGCGCCCTATCTTTCCCCTATGGGGGACGAGACCACACACACCTTGCCTGACCCGCGGCCACCGCGGCCCGGGGTCAGCATACGCGGGCGGCTGGTGCTGATCGCTTTGATCTCATTGGCCGTGGCGGTTGTCTATATTTCGAACCAGCTTCTGACCGAGCGCTATACCGAAACGACTCGCAACCGGGCCGAGCTGCGCGTGGCGCTCTATTCCGGCAACCTGATCAGCGAGTTACAGAGAAATTCCGTCGTCCCGCTTCTGCTGTCCCGCGATCCCGCGCTGATTTCCGCGCTGAACACCTCGGACTACTCGCAAAGTACCGCGCGTCTGATTTCCTATCTGGACGAGATTGAGGCCGCGTCGCTGCTTCTTCTCGACCGTGATGGGCGCGCCGTTGCCACGACAAATCGCGAAACACTCGGGTCGCAGCATCGCGCAGACCCTTACTTTGTCGGTGCACTGCGCAGTAACGAAACTGTTTTCACGACCGTCCAGACCGAGGCCGGGCAATACGCGTTCACCTATTCGCGCAAGATCGAACAGGCGGGCAATTTGCTGGGCGTGATTGTCGTCGGCGTGGACCTGCGCAAGTTTGAAGACAGCTGGGCTGGGATCTCGGACGCGGTTTTGGTGACGGACAGCGAAGGGAACGTGATCCTCGCGACCGAATCTCGCTGGCGCGGCAAGCCGGAAGGCGAGGCACTGGCGACGGTGTCCGCGCCCGAAGCGATCCGCCGCTCCGCCCGTCAGGCGATTGATTGGTCCGGCCTGCCTGCCGAAGTGCTCTATCTGGGCGAAGCGGTGATGCGGCATGAAACACGCGTACCGTTTCAGGGCTGGCGCATGACCTCGTTCACCTCATATGCCTCGGTGCGCGAGAAGGTGAATACGGTTTTGTCGCTGGAAATCATGACCTTCGCCATGCTGCTGTCGCTGCTCTTCTATGTGATCAGTCGCCGCGCCCAATGGCGCAGCGCAGAGTTCGCACAGGAATCAGCCGAGCTGCGCCAGCTGAACCTTGCCCTTCAGCGCGAGATTGCGGAACGCAAACGGGCCGAGGAAAACCTGCAAGTGGCCGAGCAGACATTGGCTCAAAGCTCGAAACTGGCGGCTCTGGGTGAGATGTCGGCGGCGGTCAGCCACGAGCTGAACCAGCCCTTGGCAGCAATGAAAACTTATCTGGCCGGTGCGCGCCTGCTGTTGCAGCGCAAACGCCCGGACGAAGCCCTGTCCAGTTTCCAGCGGATCGACGATCTGATTGGGCGCATGGGGGCCATCACCCGTCAGCTGAAATCCTATGCCCGCAAAGGCGGCGATTCTTTCGAGCCGATGGATGTGCGCGACTGCGTGTCCTCGGCGCTGTCGATGATGGAACCCCAGCTGAAGCGCCGTGAAGTCCGCATCACGCGCAATATTCCGCGCGATCCGGTGATGGTGATGGGCGATCGCTTGCGCTTGGAACAAGTCCTGATCAATTTGCTGCGCAACGCACTGGACGCGACCAAATCAGTCGAGCTGCCGCAGGTCGACATCATTGTCAGCCTTGGCGACTACGCCTTGATCTCGGTGCGGGACAACGGAAACGGCGTGGACGATTTGGACAGTCTATTTGAACCCTTCTACACGACCAAAGCCCCGGGTGACGGGGTTGGATTGGGGCTGGCGATCTCGTCAGGCATCGTTTCTGACCTTGGCGGGCGCTTAATTGCGCGCAACGGTCAGGACGGAGGGGCTGTATTTGAGGTCGAACTACCTATCTTAAAAGCAGAAGACGCCGATATTGAAGCTGCTGAATAGCAAACAAGAAGCGCACGCAGGAGGGCGCCATGGCACAGGCAATTAAAGTCGCAATCGTCGATGATGAACAGGACATGCGACAGTCCATATCTCAGTGGCTGTCCCTGTCGGGGTTTGAGACCGACACATTCCCCTCGGCCGAAGAGGCCCTGAAGAGTATTGGACAGGATTATCCGGGCATCGTTGTGTCCGACATTCGCATGCCGGGTCTGGATGGTATGGGCTTTCTGAAAAAGCTGATGAGCCAGGACAGCAGCCTTCCTGTCATCATGATCACCGGTCACGGCGATGTGCCGATGGCGGTCGAGGCGATGCGCGTTGGGGCGTATGATTTCCTGGAAAAGCCCTTCAACCCGGACCAATTAACCAAACTGGTGAAAAGCGCCACCCATAAGCGCCGTATGGCAATGGATGCCCGCGCGCTGCGTCGCGAGTTGGGCGATGGTACCACGATCATGAAGAAACTGATCGGGGCCTCGCCGATCATGTCGCGCCTGCGCGAGGACATTCTGGATATCGGTCAATCGGACGGTCACGTGTTGATTGAAGGCGAAACTGGCACAGGCAAGACCCTTGTGGCCCACGCGCTGCACGCGGTGGGGGCCAAGGCCGGGAAGCGGTTCGTCGTGACCTCGTGCGCGGGTGTGGACGAGGACGAGCTGACCCGTCGTTTCTTTGGTCCGATCGACGAAGGCGGGGTATTGCCTTTGGTCGAAGAGGCCCGTGGTGGTACTTTGGTGCTGGAAGATATTGAAGGCATGCCGATGGGGCTTCAGGCGCGGCTTCTGGCGTGGATGAACGATCAGGGTAGCCCTGCGGAAACGCGTGTGGTTGCGATCTGCAACCTGCAAGAGCAGGGCAAGACCTGCGAGGATTGCCTGCGTCCCGACCTGTTCTATCGCCTTGCGGCCATGAAGATCACTCTACCGCCGCTGCGTCAGCGCGGTGAGGATATTCTAATGCTGTTTACGGTCTTTGCCGATCAGTTCGCCGACGAATATGGCTGCGCTGCGCCGGGCGTTAGCGCGCAAGAGGCTGCCCAGCTTTTACAAGCCCCGTGGCCGGGCAATATTCGCCAGCTGGAAAACATCGCCGAACGTGCCGTCCTGCAATCGCGTCGCGGTTCGGGAACGATCTCGTCGCTTCTGATGTCGGACCATGACGAGGTGCAGCCGGTCATGACGACTGAGGGTAAGCCCTTGAAAGAATACGTAGAAGCGTTCGAGCGGATGCTGATAGACAACACTATGCGCCGTCACAAGGGCTCGATCGTGGGCGTGATGGAAGAGCTCTGTCTGCCGCGCCGGACCTTGAACGAGAAGATGGCGAAATACGGTCTTCAGCGGTCTGACTATCTGAACTAACGACCGGAGGGGCTTGCCGCGCGGGCAGGGATGCTCTAGCCTTATTGTTGCGATGTTAAGCAATGGAGGGCGCAATGCCGGCATCACCCAATCGGTTGAAGAAAAACCTGGCTGCAGGCGACATGCAGATCGGCCTGTGGCTGAACCTTGGCGATGTCTCGGCGACCGAGATTGCGGCGGCCGCGGGCTTTGATTGGTGCCTGATTGATGGTGAACACGCGCCTTATGACCCGGTGACGATCCAAAACCAGCTGCGCGCCATGACGGGATATGACAGCCACCCCATCGTGCGCGTCCCTATCGGTGAAGACTGGGTGATCAAGCAAGTCCTTGATCTTGGGGCACAAAGTGTCTTGGTCCCGATGGTCGACACCGCTGATCACGCCCGCCAGTTGGTGGCCGCCACCCGCTATGCGCCTGAAGGGCGGCGCGGCATGGGGGCGGCTGTGGCGCGGGCCTCGGGCTGGGGGCGCGTTGCGGATTACGGTGCCAACATCAACGACGAGATCTGCCTGATCGTACAGGCCGAAACCCGCGTGGCGATGGAAAACCTAGACGAGATTGCCGCTGTCGAGGGCGTAGACTGTGTGTTCATCGGTCCGGCTGACCTGTCCGCTGACATGGGCCATCGCGGCAACCCCGGCCACCCGGACGTGAAAGCGGCCATTGCCGAGGGCGTCGCCAAGATCCGCGCGGCGGGGAAGGCGGCTGGCATCCTGCATTACGACAGCACGAACTTTGCCTATTACCGTGATCTTGGCGTGACCTTCCTTGGCGTCGGGTCCGAGGCCTCGCTTCTACGGGCGGCAGTGCATCAGACTCTCTCGGACGCGCGCAAGGCGGTTACTGGCTGACACAGACGTGACGGGATGCGACAATAGCGCGCCTTGGGCGGGCTTTCGCAACGGTCAAGCGCGCGTTACATCAGGGCAAGCCGAAAGGATCCCGCATGAGCAAGAAACCTTATTTCCCGCCTCCGCCCCCAATTCCCGAGAAGACGCGCTTGTTTCAGCGCACGCCGCCTGCGATCTTTCCGCCGATCATGGGTCTGTTCGGGCTGGGTCTGGCATGGCGCCGCGCCACTGACGGGTTTGGCGTTTCAGGCGCTTTCGGAGACATGATCCTTGGCGCCGTTACGCTACTTTATCTATTTTGTCTCATGGCTTACGTCGGAAAGTTAATGCAAAGGTCCGCTACATTTGGTGAGGATCTGAAGATCCTTCCGGGGCGGGCTGGCATCATCGCTATGGTGCTGTCGGGCTATTTGTTGGCGGCAACGGTCGTGCCGTTCTCGACCACTTTGGCAACCGTGATCTTTGGCCTGGCATTGGCCGCCCATGTCATCGTGGTTATGCGCGTGGCGCACAATCTGATCACTGGCCCGATCGAGGCAAGGTCGGTCACGCCGGTCTGGCACCTCATATTCGTGGGCTTCATCCTGAGCCCGCTGGCCGCGCTTCCGCTAGGTCTTCACACTTATTCGTCGGTGGTGTTCTGGATCAGCCTCGCCATCGCGCTGGCCATCTGGGGGGCCAGTCTTGCGCAGTTCATCCGCGCAGACGTGCCGCCTCCGCTGCGCCCGCTGCTGGCCATGCACCTCGCACCAGCCAGCGTGTTGGGCACCATTGCGTTCCTGATCGGTCAGGTCCAGATCGCCTATGGTCTGAGCGTTCTGGCCGTGGCCTTGCTAAGCTTTCTGGTCCTGCGGGCCCGTTGGCTAACCGTCGCCGGGTTCAGCCCGCTTTGGGGCGCGTTTACCTTCCCGCTGGCGGCGTTTTCGACTGTGATGCAAATTGCTGCCGTTCACACCGGATCAGACACTCTGCGGATCATCGCGGGGCTTAGCCTTGTGACCGCATCGCTGATCATCCCGCCCATTGCCTATAAGGTTGTGATGATGTGGTCCAAGGGCGTTCTGGCAGTGAAAACCAACGCGGCACAGGCCTGATCTTGGTCAAGCGGGGTGACAACCCGCTTGGCAGACATGTGCAAGCCTGATAGCGTCATGGCCATGAAACGGAAAAGCATCATCATTATCAGCTGCATTACCCACTGACATCTTCAGGCGGGCCGTTCTTCTATTCCATACATGTCAGGAACTTGCTAAGCCCGCACGGGAAAATCCTGTGGGAACATTTGCGCGCGGACGCACGAGGACAACATGACGGATATCAAGCTTTACAACACGATGGCGCGGGCGAAGCAGGACTTCACCCCGATCGACGATAAGAATGTCCGCATGTATGTCTGTGGGCCGACGGTCTATGATCGCGCCCATCTGGGCAACGCGCGCCCTGTGGTGGTGTTTGATGTGCTCTATCGCCTGCTGCGCCATGTCTATGGGCCGGATCACGTGACATATGTGCGCAACTTCACGGACGTCGATGACAAAATCAACGCGACCGCGCTGGCGCGTAAGGAAGCGGGCGCCCCGGGCACGTTGGAAGAGCTTGTCCACGAACGCTCGAACGAGACGATCGCGTGGTACCTGAACGACATGCGCGCGCTGGGGGCGATGGACCCCAATGAAATGCCGCGTGCGACCGAGTTCATCCAGCCGATGATCGACATGATCGAGGACCTGATTGCCAAGGGTCACGCCTACCCGGACGGGGCGGGGCATGTGCTGTTCTCGGTCAAAAGCTATGAGGATTACGGCCAACTGTCGGGCCGCTCGGTCGATGACATGATCGCCGGTGCGCGGGTCGAGGTCGCGGATAATAAGCGCGACCCGATGGATTTCGTGCTGTGGAAGCCCTCGACCGATGATCTGCCCGGCTGGGACAGCCCGTGGGGCCGAGGTCGCCCCGGTTGGCACATCGAATGCTCGGCCATGAGCCACGATCTGCTGGGCGCGTCGTTCGACATTCACGGCGGCGGCAATGACCTGCAATTCCCGCACCATGAGAATGAGATTGCGCAGTCGAAATGCACCCATCCCGATGCAGGGTTTGCTAATTACTGGCTGCATAACGAGATGCTGCAGGTCGAGGGCAAGAAGATGTCCAAGTCGCTGGGCAACTTCTTCACTGTGCATGATTTGCTGGAGCAGGGTGTTCCGGGTGAAGTGATCCGGTTTGTGTTTTTGGGCACCCACTATCGCAAGCCGATGGATTGGACCGAGAAGAAGCGAGCGGAGGCCGAGGCAACATTGCGTTCTATTGCTCAATTGTTTGGCGGAGATCCACACTCGAGAGAATGGTACCTGCGGGGCAGAGGAAATGTTCCTCAGGAAATATTGGATGCCCTTAGCAATGATCTGAATACCTCTTTGGCGCTGACGTACATTAGAAAATACGTGAAGAACCGCGAGCTTTCTAAGCTTGATGCCTCGCTGCGACTGATGGGGTTTGAGCCCGAAGCACTTGTTGAGAAATTTCATGGTTTTGAAGTGCATGCGGGCGACAATGGTGTCGTAAGAGGTGTGAGCTACCACGGTGATGGGAGCGTTTCGAGCGAACACTCCGAGGTTTTGCGGTCGTTGTCTGCCCAGCTATTCGATGCACGTGAAACTGCAATGGAAACCAAGGACTTCTCTGAAGTGGATCGCCTGAAAGCCGCTTTGCTTGATGCGGGTGTTGAGGTGCGGATGAGTAAGAATGGTGTTGAGCTTCTACCCGGTACCGGCTTTGACGCCTCAAAATTGGAGGGGTTGCTATGACCGAACGTCTCTATCTCTACGACACCACGCTACGCGATGGTCAGCAGACCCAAGGCGTGCAGTTCTCGCTGGCGGAAAAGCAGCAGATCGCGACCGCTCTGGATGCGCTTGGTGTGGACTATATTGAAGGCGGCTGGCCCGGTGCGAACCCCACCGACAGCGACTTTTTCGATGCGGCCCCCAAGACCCGCGCGACCTTCACCGCCTTTGGCATGACCAAGCGGGCAGGGTACTCGGCCGAGAATGACGATGTGCTGGCGGGTGTGATGAACGCGGGAACCGACGCCGTTTGTCTGGTGGGCAAAAGCCATGATTTCCACGTGACCACCGCGCTTGGCATCACGCTGGACGAGAACTTGGAAAACATCAGCGCGACAATGGCTTACATGGTCAAGGAAGGGCGCGAGGCGCTCTATGACGCCGAGCATTTCTTTGATGGCTACAAGGCCAATCCCGACTATGCGCTGGCCTGCGTGAAAGCCGCCTATGACGCCGGTGCGCGCTGGGTTGTGCTGTGCGACACCAATGGCGGAACGCTGCCCCATGAGGTGTACGAGATCACCAAGGCGGTCATCGCCGCGGGCATCCCCGGCGACCATCTGGGCATCCACACCCATGACGACACCGGCAATGCCGTGGCGTGTTCGCTGGCCGCAATCGACGCAGGCGCACGTCAGGTGCAAGGCACGCTGAACGGGCTGGGCGAGCGCTGCGGCAATGCCAACCTGACCACGCTGATCCCGACGCTATTGACCAAAGAACCTTACGCCAGCCAGTTTGAAACCGGCGTCAGCCGTGATGCGTTGGCGGGTCTCACGCGCATGTCGCGGCAGCTTGATGACATCTTGAACCGGGTACCGAACAAGTCCGCGCCCTTCGTCGGCGCCTCGGCCTTTGCGCATAAGGCGGGGCTGCACGCGTCAGCGATTCTGAAGGACCCGACAACCTATGAACACATCCCGCCCGAGACCATCGGCAACGCCCGTATCGTGCCCATGTCGAACCAAGCGGGGCAGTCGAACCTGCGCGCCCGTCTTGCAGACGCCGGGATCGAGGTCGAAAAGGGTGATCCGCGCCTGAGCGAGATCCTGAACCGCGTGAAAGAGCGCGAGGATCAGGGCTATGCCTATGACGGCGCACAGGCCAGTTTCGAGCTGGTCGCGCGCGATGTTCTGGGCCAGCTGCCGCGGTTCTTCGAGGTGAAGCGCTATAAGGTCACGGTCGAGCGCCGCAAGAACAAGCGCAACCAGATGATCAGCCTGTCCGAGGCGATCGTGGTGGTGAAAATCGGCGATGAAAAGAAGCTGTCCGTGTCCGAGAGCATGGACGCCTCGGGCACCGATCGTGGTCCGGTGAACGCGCTGGCCAAGGCGTTGGCGAAGGATTTGGGTCCGTATCAGGACATCATCGAAGATATGCAGCTGGTCGACTTCAAGGTGCGCATCACCCAAGGCGGGACCGAGGCGCAGACCCGCGTGATCATCGACAGCGAAGACGACGCTGGCCATCGGTGGTCGACCGTCGGCGTCAGTCCGAACATCGTCGACGCCTCGTTCGAGGCGCTGCTGGATGCGATCATTTGGAAGCTGCTGCGTGATGGGGCGCAGGCCGCATGACGACTGCCCCTGAAGATTATGATCCCATTGCCGCCTGCGCCGAGCAGGTTCTAAAAGGCGATCCGGATCGTTTTCTGGCTGCAATGAGCGGCACAGTCGAAGAACGCAAACGGCTTTTCCCGCTCTATGCGTTCAATCTGGAAGTCGCGCGTGCACCTTACATGTCGCAGGAGCCGATGGTGGCCTTGATCCGACTTCAGTTCTGGCGGGATGTGGTCATGGGCGCCGTTGATGGGACCGAGGCACCGCGCCACGACGTTGCCACACCGCTGTCTCAGCTGGTGATTTGGGGCGATATGCGGGCCGATCCATTGTTGCGGATCATTGAGGCGCGCGAAGGCGACGTGCAGGGTGACCAACCCCAAGGCGTCGATCAGGTCCGCGCTTATCTGCGCGCGACCTCTGGCGCGCTGATGCTCGCGGGTGGACAGCTCTGCGGCATGATGGAATTTGCGGGCGACTTTGAGGTCGACACTGCGCTGGAAGATCTGGGTGAAGCGGTGGGAGTGGCCAACTGGTTGCTGGCTCAACCCGCACTGGCAAAGGCTGGGCGTGGTCATGTGGCACCGGATGCCGAGACCATTCAATTGCTTTGTGCGCATGGGCTAGAGCTGCTGTGTAATGCGCGCACCGTTTTAGGGCATCAGGGCAATCCCGCCTTGCGCAGCGCGTGGCGGGCGCAGGGGATCCTGAAACAGGCATCCAAGCAGCCCGCACTTGTGGCCGAAGGGGCGCTTGGCGGCGCCGAGGTCACCCGGCGCGGCCGTATGCTGTGGCTGGGGCTGACGGGCCGCTGGTAGGCGCGCCGCCTATTCACCCCATGTACCATTTTTGACGCCAGCGACGCAGCTCTTGCTTTGCGCGTATCTGGCGATCGCATTGGACCTTTCTTTCATCCCGATAGGCGGGTTTCTGTCCGTCAGTCTGGCGCTCCATCCGGGTGGCGGTGCGGAACGTATTTGATAGTATCGAGATCATCTTCTCTCTCCTCTTTATGTGAAGCATGCTTTGAAAATAGGGTTGAATTGCCTTCTGAGGCAAAGCAGTATGATTTTCATTATGTAAGTAGAGGTAACAGTAATGGATTGGAGGTCTCTGCCATCCCTTGCCGTGCTGCGTGCGTTCGAGGCCGCGGCACGGCACCAAAACCTCAGTCAGGCGGCCCGCGAGTTGAACGTGACCCATGCGGCCATCAGTCAACATGTGCGCAAGCTTGAGGAAGAACTAAGAGAGCCGCTGTTGCTGCGACAGGGGCGCGGTATGGCGCTGACGGATGCGGGGCGCTTGTTGGCCGACAGTCTTGGGAATGGATTTGCCACAATCGCTGATGGGGTCGCTCAGGTTCGACAACGCGGACAGGACCGGGCGGTTCAAATCTCGGTCACGCCGGCCTTTGCGTCTCACTGGTTGATGCCGCGGATCGGAGCATTTTGGGCCGATCACCCCGAAGTGACGATCAACATCAATCCCAGCATGGATCTGGTGGATCTGCGCCGGGACGGGGTTGATCTGGCGGTGCGTTATGGGGACGGAAACTGGCCGGAGGTAGAGGCAGAGCTTCTGACTGATGGCGAATTTATCGTTGTTGCCCATCCTGATTTGCTTCGAGGACGGCAGGTGAACTGCCTATCTGATCTGGTGGATCTGCCGTGGGTGATGGAAAGCCACATGATGGAGCGCCGCCGGATTGTCGAGGAGGAGGGGATTGATCTGGATGCGGTCAATCTGACCACCATGCAGACCAGTGGCTTGGTGATGTCTGCGGTTACGGCGGGGCTGGGGGTGTCGGTGCAGCCCAAGTCTTTGATCGAGGCGCAGATCAAGGATGGGTTGGTAGTGCCCCTGCATCGATTCACTCAGTCCGAACTGGGGTATTATATTTTGACCCGTCCCGGAGCTGTGACCCAGAACGCGGCGATATTTCGCAATTGGTTACGTCGGAAAGGTGCTGAAACGACGCAGACTTAACCAGTCGTCACAAGACGATAACCGCAATCGCGCTCGCCCAGTTCCAAAAGCTCTGCGTTCGCACGTTCCCAGGTTCCGTCTGCCAAATCACTGGCCAGTCGCGACAATTCACGCGATACATCCCCGATCGCGTGGAAGGACGACATGGCAGCGCGAATGCGTGGGTCCAGATAGGCCTCGGGACGACGCCAATAGGCAGCCAGAAATCCGTCTGTGCAATCGTGGGGGATAGGCATGTTGCTGATTTCGACGTCACCCAGCCAATCGGTATAGGCCGCGATTGGCGGCATTTGCCCCTCATCTAACGCCGCTAGATCGGGAAAGTAGTTCAGAAGCCAGAAATCGCGGAAAGCAGGATCATAGGTCAGGATGACAAGCGGTCCTTTGGTTACGCGCCGCATCTCGGACAGGCCTTTGGCTTGGTCTGTCCAGTGGTGGATGGTCAGGACCGCCATCGCAGCATCAAAGCTGTTATCCTCAAAGGGCAGGTCTTCGGCCACGCCCTTCACAACGCGGGTGGACGATGGCACGCGTTGCGAGATCATCTTGGCGGATGGTTCGACGGCAGTCAGCAAGCGCCCAACAGGTTCATAAGAGCCAGCGCCAGCGCCTACGTTCAAGATCTTTTGCGCATCACCCAATGCGGCCTCGATCCGTGTGGCGATACGCGGATCGGGTTTGCGCAATTGCGCATAGTCTGTACCAATGCTGTCATATTTTGCGGCCATGACTGTTCATATCAGGCGCTGCGCATGCTGTCAGGCAGGAAGCGCTGCGGCTTCAGCGGCCAAGGCTTCAATGCCAGCCCAGTCGCCCGTTCTGACCAATTCGCCCGGTGCAACCCAAGACCCGCCGACGCAAAGCGTGTTGGGCAGCGACAGATAGTCCATTGCGTTTTTCAGGCTAACCCCGCCGGTCGGGCAGAAACGGATCTGGGGCAGAGGCGAAGCCAGGGATTTCAGGAACGGTGCCCCGCCCGCGGCTTCTGCGGGGAAGAACTTCTGAACGCTGTAGCCGCGTTCCAGCAGACGCATGCTTTCGGACGCCGAGGTTGCGCCGGGCAGAAGCGGCAGGTCGTTGGCCTCGCAGGCATCAAGAAGCCGATCGGTTGCGCCGGGGGACACGCCAAAAGTCGCGCCTGCTTTCTTGGCGTTTTCAACGTCGTCCGAGGTCAGAAGCGTGCCTGCTCCTACCACGCCGCCGTCGATCTGCGCCATCTCGCGGATGACGTCGAGTGCGGCCGGGGTGCGTAGGGTCACTTCCAGCGCAGGAAGACCGCCCTTGACCAAGGCTTGTGCCAGCGGGGCCGCGTGGGCCACGTCTTTTACTACCAGAACCGGCACCACAGGGGCCAAGCGGCAGATCTCTTCAGCGAGGTGGCTTGCCATTTCAGGTGTCATGTCGCGGTCTCCTTAGAAAATCGAGGTTGCGCCTTCGGTCGCCGGACGGGCGGCACGACGGAAGGTTTCAAACAGTTCACGGCCGCATCCATCGGCGTTACCGCTCAGGTCCACCTGCACGGCGGGGCGGTCGGTTGCGCCTTCGGTCAAGACTTCTAGCGTTCCGTTTGTGGCATTCAGTCGGATGATGTCGCCATCCCGAATGCGTGCGATGGGTCCGCCATCGGCCGCTTCGGGGGCCACATGAATGGCGGCAGGCACCTTGCCTGACGCACCGGACATGCGCCCGTCTGTCACAAGCGCCACCTGCTGTCCACGTCCTTGCAGAACGGACAGGATCGGGGTCAGCCCGTGAAGTTCGGGCATCCCGTTGGCGCGCGGGCCTTGGAAGCGCACTACGAAGATGATGTCACCGGTCAGTTCGCCTGCTTTGAAGGCGGTTTTGACGCTTTCCTGATCGTGGAAAATGCGGGCAGGGGCCTCGATCACATGACGTTCAGGGTCCACGGCGGAAATCTTGATCACGCCCTGACCCAGATTGCCGGACAGTTGTTGCAATCCACCGGTTTTCTGGAACGGATCGCAGGCCGGGCGCAGGATCTTGTCGTTCAGGCTATCTCGGGGCGCGGGTTCCCAGCGCACGCGGTCGCCGTCCAGCTTGGCCTCTTGCGCATAGGCGGTCAGGTCGCCCGCGTTGGTGGTTGCGTCGGGGTGCAGCAGGCCTTCTTCCAGAAGGTTGCCGATCATATAGCCCAGACCGCCGGCTGCGTGGAAATGGTTCACGTCGGCCAATCCGTTGGGATAGACCCGGGCCATCAGCGGCACCAAAGCCGAGATGTCGGCGAAATCTTCCAGTGTCAGGATGATGCCAGCGGCGCGCGCCATGGCGGGCAGGTGCAACACGAGGTTCGTCGAGCCGCCTGTCGCCATCAAACCCACAAGCCCATTCACAAAGGCTTTTTCGTCCAGCACATGGCCGACGGGTGTAAATTGTTCGGTACCATGCGCGATCTCAAGCACGCGGCGGGTGCCTTCGGCTGTCAGCGCATCGCGCAATGGTGTGCCGGGCGTGACAAAGGACGCGCCGGGCAGGTGTAGCCCCATGAACTCCATCAACATTTGGTTGGTATTTGCAGTGCCATAGAAGGTGCAAGTGCCTGGTCCGTGATAGGCAGCCATCTCGGACGCCATCAGCTCTTCCCGTGTGGCGTCTCCGGTGGCGAAGCGTTTGCGCGTTTCGGCCTTTTCGTCATTCGTAATGCCCGAGGTCATGGGGCCTGCGGGCAGGAACAGTGTCGGGATGTGGCCAAAGCTGGCGGCAGCGATGATCAGTCCGGGGACGATCTTGTCGCAGACGCCCAGATAGAGGGCCGCGTCAAAGGTGTTGTGGCTCATCGCGATCCCGGCGGCCATGGCAATCACGTCGCGGGAAAAGAGGCTCATTTCCATCCCGGTCTCGCCCTGCGTGACCCCGTCGCACATGGCAGGCACGCCACCCGCAACCTGCGCCGTCGCGCCCTGGTCGCGGGCGATCTGCTTGATCAGGTCGGGATAGGTGGCGAAAGGCGCATGGGCCGACAGCATATCGTTATAGGCCGTGACGATTCCGATATTCGGCGCGCGCTCGGTTGCGAGTTTCGCTTGATCCACTCCAGCGCCAGCATATGCATGCGCTTGGCCCGAACAGCTGAGATGCGCACGCCGCGGGCCGTCCTCGACCGCGTTGGCGATCTTCTTCAGATAGGCATCGCGGCTGTCGCGCGAGCGTTCCGCGATGCGGTCGGTGATGGCTGTAAGGGTCGGATGGGTGGCCATGTTGTGCCTTTCCAGTTGCTTACGGTTGCGCGATGCGATCAGGATAGCCTGTTCGTGCCCCGAATAACAGAAAATGATAGCGCTAACAATAGCTGGTTTTGGCATGTGACCGGATTGTTGGGAAGAAAAGCGAGGGGAAATTGCCTTTCCGTTGTCCCGGCCACGCGGTAGGGAGGTCCAACAAACACACTGAACTTCGCAGGCTGCCCCATGACCAATGACACCGACCGCCCGGTAATTCGCCTAAAGCCCAAGGCCAACGCACGCGCCATCCGGCACGGGGCGCCGTGGGTCTACGATAACGAGCTGGTGACGGATCGGCGCACCAAGAAGATCGAAGCGGGTAGTATTGCGACGCTGGAAGACGCGGGGCGCGAGGTCATTGGCACCGTCGCCGTCACCCCCGGCTCGCGCATTTTTGCGCGGATATTGGATCGAGACCCCGCCGCGCAGATTGATGCGGAGTGGTTCAAAGCAAAGCTGCAAATGGCGCTGGATCATCGCGCGCGGCTGTTCGAGGCCCCGTTCTATCGTCTGATCCATGCCGAGGCGGACGGGCTGCCCGGTGTAATCATTGACCGGTTCGGAGATACAGCCGTGGTCCAGCCCAATGCGGCATGGGCTGAAACGCATCTGGATCAGCTGACCGAGGCCTTGGTGCAGGTCACCGGCGTTACCAACGTCTTGAAAAACGCATCGGGCCGATCGCGGCAGTTGGAAGGCTTGGACGCTGAAAACGCCGTATTGCGCGGCGCAGCGCCAGACGCTCCGGTTCATGTGCCAATGAATGGGGCCACCTATCTGGCGGACCTGACGGGCGGGCAGAAAACCGGCCTGTTCTATGACCAACGACCGAACCACGCCTTTGCGGCGGGGTTGTCGAAGGGCGCGCGGGTATTGGATGTGTTCTCGCATGTGGGTGGGTTTTCTCTGGCCGCACTGGCTGGTGGAGCGTCCTCGGCTGTCGCTGTCGATGGTTCCGCTGCAGCTTTGGCATTGGCCGAAGGCGGCGCAGATGCAATGGGCGCATCCGACCGGTTCGCCACCCGTCAGGGCGACGCGTTTGACGTGCTGACAGCGCTGAACGACGAAGGGGCGCAGTTCGACGTTGTGATCTGCGATCCGCCCGCTTTTGCACCATCCAAGAAAGCGCTGGAACCCGGTCTGCGCGCCTATGAGCGTGTGGCCCGATTGGCGGCGACTTTGGTGGCGCCGGGGGGCTATCTGGGCCTGTGTTCCTGTTCGCACGCTGCGACGATCGACAAGTTCCGCAATGCCTCGATCCGCGGGATTGGGCGGGCAGGGTGCTCCAGCCAGCTAATTCACACGGGCTTTGCCGGGGCTGATCACCCGATGCATCCGCAACTGGCTGAAAGTGGCTATCTCAAAGCGCTCTTCTTCCGGATCGTGCCGTGAAGGTACTGATCGACGCCTGCGTCCTTTACCCGACCGTCATGCGCGAGATGGTGTTGGGCGCGGCGAAGCTGGGGTTGTTTACCCCGCTCTGGTCGCCCCGCATTCTGGAAGAATGGGCGCGTGCGGCAGCGCGACTTGGACCCGAGCAAGAGGCGTTCGCGCGCGGAGAGATCGCCCTGCTGAACGCCAACTGGCCAAAGGCGAATATCCGGCCAAATGACGGCGTCGAAGCGCGTCTATGGCTGCCCGACCAGAACGACATTCATGTTCTTGCGGCAGCGGTTACGGGTGGGGCGGACGTACTGTTGACGCTCAACAACGCCGATTTTCCGCGTCACACTTTGGCGGAAGAAGGGATGCGTCGTGAAAGCCCGGATCTGTTTCTAAGGAGTTTCGTGGACAGCCACCCAAGCGACATGGCGGCACTTGCCCAGCGCGTATTGTCCGAAGCCATCCGTCTGTCGGGCGATGACAGTTGGACGATGCGTAAGCTGATGAAGAAGGCGCGGTTGCCCCGCTTGGGCAAGGCGCTCGAGGCGCTCTAGCCCGTTTTCTTGTAAGAAAACGCTGCGGAGTTTTGCAAAACTCCGATCACACCCATTTCTCTTGGTTTTTCTCGATCGCGGCGATGCGGTCGGCAGTTTTCGGGTGGCTCATCAGCCAGGCCGGCATCACGCCGCCGCGTCCCTTGGTCAGGTCGTCAAGTTTGCCGAACAGACTTTTCTGCCCTTCGGCGCCTATCCCTGACTTGATCAGAAGCGCAGTGGCATAGGCGTCAGCTTCGTATTCGTCGCCGCGGCTCAGGCCGGCCGCGACCAACCGTGTCAGGATGCGCGCGATATAGACGCCAGCGCCGGGCAGGACGCGCGAGATCATCATGGTCAGCACCGTGCGCAGGGCGTTCTGGCCAGAGAAATCGATCATCCGCTTGCGGGCGTGGCCCAAAGCGACGTGACCCAGTTCATGGGCGATCACGCTGGCCAGCTCCTCGCCGGTGACGCGCCCTTTCAGGTATTCGTCGTAGAAGCCGCGCGTGATGAAAATCCGCCCGTCCGGGGCTGCAAGGCCGTTCACCGGCTGAATTTCATAGATGTGCACCGGAATGTCCGCAAGGTCCAAACTGGCCGCCATCTGGTCCGTCAGAGCCTTCAGCTTTGGATCCGCCAGCCGGGTGGATTTCGCGTCCAGCTCACGGTGGGTGCGCCAGACTGAGAACCTGTAAAGGATCAGGCCATATAGGATGGGCAGAAGGATCGGCAGAAGCTTGGTCATGGTCCCTATATGGGGGTAAATCGTCGGCCATGAAAGGGTTTAGGGTGCGGTGTCCGCGACCGTGTCCGCGATGTTCTTGTGCCGCTCATGCGCCCGGATCATGGCTTTGATCCAAAGGAACGCCCCAGCGGCAACCACCAAGGCCGCCAGCAGGCCGGCGATGTTGCCCATCAGGCTGGCAAGGCTTTCGATCCGGGATGCGAACATGAAGCCAAGCCCGACATAGAGCGTGACCCAGATCGTCTCGCCCAGGATGTCCCAGACTGCGAAGCGCAGCCAGCCCAGCCCAGTCGCGCCTGCGGCAAAGTTCACCCACGGACCCAGGGGCGCAACTGCCCATGTAGACAGGAATACACCCAAACCGCCGCGCCGATCCACGAACGCATGCGCCTTGGCCAGCACGGCCTTGCGGGCCGGATTGCGGGCCAGCCGGTCCAATGCAGGCGTCCCTCCAAACCGTCCGATGGCGAAGCCGGTTTGATCCCCGATCACCGCGCCAATGAAGGCCGCCGCGACCACATTGGTCAGTGCCAGATCTCCGGTTGCGGCAAACGCACCGCCCGCGAGCATCATCAGAGAGGTCGGGATGGGCAGGGCAAGGCAAGACAGGAAGGCAGAAGCAAACACCACCCACGGGCCATAGTCGGATAGAAGCGTGAAGACGAGTTCGGTCGAGATCATGGCTGCCCGCCGTCCTTGGTCGCGGTTGTGCGGTGCTCTTCAATCGCGGTTTCGATCCGCAAAATCAGCTCTTCAAGCGAGATGCCCTGCGCCTCGGCAAGGCGTTTCAGGTTGCGCCCCTCGGGGTTTTTATCGCCCATGGCAATGGCGTCGATCATGACCGGGCGCGGAACGTCCCACGAGAAAGCAACGTAGCGAGGTGTCATCCAGCCCGCGATCGGCTGGTCGATGTGAGCCGGATCGTTCCAATACACCCAATTTCCGATCGTACGCACGCCAAAGACGGCGGACGCCGACAATGCGATGACCAATATAACCGTGGCGATGGGGGCCGCGGCCCACATGCGGTGAAGGGATGAGATCACTGGGTTTCTCCTTCCTGTCAGGGTTACACGCGCGTCGTTTGAAGTTCCGTCGCCATCTGTGCGACATTTCGCCGGGTTTCGCCAGAGCCCCTGTCACGTCTATGCCCGCCAGAGCCAAATTTGCAGGGATCACGCATATGACCAAGGCCCGTTCCATCTGGATGTTTCGGAAAATCGCGTCTGTCGAAGGGTGGAGCTTTATTGTGCTGCTGTTTGTGGCCATGCCCTTGAAATACTGGGCTGGCATGACCGAGATCGTCCCCATGGTTGGAATGGCACATGGGTGGCTGTTCGTAGGCTACATGGGCACATTGGTCTTTGCGTCCTCATACGGTGGCCTGACGATGACGCGGGTGAACTGGGCTATTCTGGCCAGTCTTTTGCCCTTTGGAACCTTCGTACATGACCCGTATCTGAAGCGGGACGAAGAGGCCGTGCGCGCGCACGACGCTGTTTAGCGTCCCAGCTCTTTCATGCCGCGTTCGATCCCGTCGATGGTCATTGGGACCATGCGTCCTTCGAAGATCTGATTGATCATCTGAACCGACTGGGTATAGCGCCAGTGATGCTCGGGCAGGGGGTTGATCCACATATTGTCCGGCCATTGCTCGCGCGCGCGTTCTAGCCAGACCTGACCGGTCTCATCATTCCAATGCTCGTTCGCGCCACCGCGATAGGCGATTTCGTAGGGCGACATCGAGGCATCGCCGACGAAGATACATTTGTAGTCCGAGCCATAGGTGCGCAGCACCTCCCACGTTGGGATTTGCTCGGTCCAGCGGCGAGAGTTGTCGCGCCACACACCTTCGTAAAGGCAGTTGTGGAAATAGTAGTATTCCAGATGCTTGAACTCGGATCGTGCGGCGGAAAAAAGCTCTTCCACCACTTTGATATGCGGGTCCATGGATCCGCCAACATCGAGGAACAACAAGACCTTGACGGCGTTCTTTCGTTCGGGTCGGGTCTTTACGTCCAGATAGCCATGCTCGGCCGTGGCGCGGATGGTTCCGTCCAGATCCAGCTCGTCATGCGCCCCGTCGCGCGCCCAGTTGCGCAGGCGCTTCAGGGCGACCTTGATGTTGCGCGTGCCAAGTTCAACGGAATCGTCGAGGTTCTTGAATTCACGCTTGTCCCAGACTTTCACCGCCCGCTGGTGGCGCGAGCGATCTTGACCGATCCGCACGCCTTCCGGGTTATAGCCATAGGCCCCAAAGGGCGAGGTGCCCGCCGTGCCGATCCACTTGTTGCCGCCTTGGTGACGGCCTTCCTGTTCCTTCAGACGCTCTTTCAGCGTCTCCATCAGCTTATCGAACCCACCAAGGGCTTCGATCTCGGCCTTTTCTTCTTCTGTCAGGAACTTCTCGGCCATCTTTTCCAGCCATTCCTGCGGAATATCGACGGCTTCCAGCATCTGGTCGGCGCTGATCGCCTCGAGCCCTTCAAAGCTGGCAGCAAAGGCGCGGTCGAACTTGTCCAGATTGCGCTCGTCCTTCACCATTGCGGTGCGGGCGAGGTAATAGAACCCCTCGACATCATAGGTAACCAGCCCGGCCTTCATCGCCTCCAGAAAAGACAGATATTCGCGCAAGGATACCGGCACATTGGCCGCGCGGAGGTTCTCAAAAAAGGGCAGGAACATGGGCAGTCCTTAGGCGCGGGTGATCATGATGGTCAGGAAGGTCGCGATCAGCGCCAGAACAATGCCATAGACCGCACCATATTGCGCCATGTCCAGCCGGTTACCTCCGCGTTTCTTTGCACGAAGCGCGCCGAGTGCTGCGCCTACTACAAAAGCCACAATTACAATCATCTTCGCATCCCTGGCCTATCGTCCCCGTATCTCAGGGGCCCTGTCATCCTGCCTAACCAGAAGCAATGGCTGCGATTTCCCGAAGCCGTGCCTCCACCTGGGCGTTTGAGCCGAAGCCATACCGTGCCCAGCCCAGACTGTCGAGCCGTAGGCGCGCAGCGTCACTTGTAAGTCCTTTGCGATCCAGCGCCTCGGCCTTGATCATCATCAGCGTCGCCAGAAGTGCGGCGTTCTGGGCCTGCTGAACTGCGGGCAGGTGACGGTTAACAGTTGCGATGGCTTGATCCATATGACCGGCAGACAGCGCATAGGCAGCCATTTGAACGCCGATATGTGCGGCGTGAAGATCAGTGCCCGTGCGGTCGCGATAGATGGCATTGGCTTCCTGGAAGGCTGTAAAGGCGGTTTGGCTGTCGGATTGTATGTGCAACTGGCCCATCGCAAACAGGCTGAAGGCCAGCCGATTGTCCTGCCACCCTCTTTGCCGCGCGATCGAGACGGCGCGCAGCGCCGCTGCCTGACGTTGTGTAATGGCTTTGCCATGTCCCAATGCGTCAGCGATGGCGTTCTTCCATGCTGTGGGCGTGGGGGGCGTGTGGCGTGGGGTGCCCGACCCGCCCGCAGGATTCAAGCGTTTCAACACAGCCGGTAAATGGTTGGCCACCTCGGCCCGCGACATGCCCGAGCGCAGGTCCGGCGCGTAGAAGGCCCGTAAGATCAGCATGTCGAACCCGGTGAGCACCGTGTGGAAGTTGTCGTCATTGAAAACGCTGTTCTCCAGCCGGTACAGATCGTTCACCGGGCCAAGCGCCTGTGCGATCTCTTCATGCAGGCAGTCGCGCATTTCCTGAGGGCTGACATCTGAGGGGATGATCACGGTCATCTGTGTGCGTTGACGCATCCGCGTCCAATCGGTGCGCTCAGAGCCACGATGGCGCAGGTAGTCTGCCCAACCGGCCACGTTGGGGGCAACGAAACAGGCGGCATGGGGCACGTGTTTTTGCAGTTTGTGTTTGGGGATCAGCTCAATGGTAATCCGTCCGCCTGATGTGCCCACCCCACGGTGAATGCTGATCCCTGCCTCTTGCCGTAGACGCCCCAGCAGCTGGTCCAGATCGGCCTGCATCCGGGCCGGAGCCCGCCCGGCGACCGTGACCGAGATCGGGCCTTCGAAGCGCGAGAGGACGGGCAGGGGGCGACCACTTTCCAGCTGAAAGCTCAGGTCCAGAAAGTCGCCCATGATCAGGCTATTGGACCGGATCGGATGCGCCCCCCGTGTTGCGGGAAAGGCCTTCATGGCTGGCAGTTTGGCAGGCAGGCTGGCGCGGCGCGTGGCGACGTCGTCCACGCGTGTGCCGCGTTGGACATGGCTGCCCGGTGTGCTCTCGTGCGTGCTGGACACCGAGGCCATGCAGCCCGCCAGCATGAAGGCGGCGGGGATCAGGAATGAGGGGCGACAAGACCACATGGGAAGCTCCTTCCACAGCTGGCGGAGGATGCGCGCAAAGGCGGACCACCGCGGATGTGATGTGTCAGGAACGGGCTGAGGCGCCCAGATAAATGCAAGCACCCGGACGATCTGGGGTCAGATCGCCGGTTATATCGCGCCACGCAGGCGCGCCCCCTGACGGGCTGGGCCCGTTCGCACAGGGTCTCGTTCGGAGTGGTAAGGGCTGCGCCGGGCGGGGTGGTTTCATGTCCCCCGGGTCCTGCGTGTTTTATGCCATGCAGCCTGCGACCGTCCCACTGGTCACGCAGCACCACATTGGCGCGCCTTGTTACGCTCCGAACGGAAATGCAGGCATCGTCTCCCATAACAATACAAACACACCGTTTTATGCCCCCCCAGGCATCAGCCAAGCATAGGGGTGATTGATCCGCGATCCCAAGCAAAACCCGCGTTTGTGGTGGAATAGGTCAATGGAAAAGCACGTCCTGTCAATATGTTGTGGGGCGAAGCTTCGTCAGCACAAAGTCAATCTGGCCAGGCGGGCCGTGATTGCCGAATCAAAAGCGCGGGTGTCTGTGCTATACTGCGCGAGGGGAGGATGGGAACATGACCAACGCTTACGCCTATGCCTGCCGAGACTGTGAGGGGATGGAGGCCTGCCCGGCCAGTGTCGTCGCCGAAAGCAAACAGGAAGTCTGGCAGTTGATGGAGCTTCACGCCCGGATCGCCCATGACGAGGATCCGGCCGACTGGGATCAGGACACGCGGGACTACTTGGGCACGCTGATTAAACAGGTGACTGTATAGCAATCATTTCCGAAGCCGATAGGGCGACAGGCGTCCTCTGATTTGAAGAACGCAACTGAGACCGCGTCGAAAAACGCCCGTTATTGCCGTTGGCCGCGCGCCATAAAGGCCAAGCGTTCGAATAGGTGTACATCCTGTTCGTTCTTCAACAATGCCCCATGCAGCGTGGGCAGGGCACTTGCGCCGTCACGCTTCAGTTCGGCCGGGTCGATATCCTCGGCCAGAAGCAGTTTCAGCCAGTCCAGAACCTCCGAGGTCGACGGCTTCTTCTTCAGCCCAGGCTGCTCGCGGATTTCATAGAACTGCGTCAGCGCTTCGGTCAGCAGACGCGCCTTGATGCCGGGGTGGTGCACCTCGACGATGCGCGACATGGTTTCGGCATCCGGGAAGCGGATATAGTGGAAGAAACAGCGACGCAGGAAGGCGTCGGGCAGCTCTTTTTCGTTGTTCGATGTAATGATGATGATCGGACGGTGGCGGGCCTTGATGGTCTCACCGGTCTCGTAGACGTGGAACTCCATCTTATCCAGCTCTTGCAGCAGATCGTTCGGAAACTCGATATCCGCCTTGTCGATTTCGTCGATCAGCAGGACGACACGCTCGTCGGCCTCGAACGCTTCCCAAAGCTTGCCGCGCTTGATGTAGTTCTTGACGTCATGCACGCGCTCGTCGCCCAGCTGGCTGTCACGCAGACGGCTAACGGCGTCGTATTCGTAAAGACCCTGCTGCGCTTTGGTGGTGGATTTGATATTCCACTCGATCATACGCGCACCCAAAGCGCTGGCGACCTGAAGCGCAAGCTCGGTCTTGCCGGTGCCGGGTTCACCTTTTACCAGAAGCGGACGTTCCAAAGTGACCGCCGCGTTCACGGCGATCTTCAGGTCATCTGTGGCCACATAGCTGTCGGTTCCGTCAAAGCGATTGGTCATGCCCATTCCTTACATCCGGTGCGTACGATGTGTGACGAGGTAAACGCCGACGTGCGTTTTTGCAAGGCCAAGGCGCTTTGACGCTACGACGCCAAATTGAATCTCTTATTTGCGTATTCCTTGGCCATTCTGCCTGCATACTGAACAAGAGATGTCATGCGCTATCAGTAGCTTAGTTGAAAGTGCCGAATTGCTTTCAGTGGTTAAGTTTTTCAGGCGTGACATTCCATGTTATCGGGTGTACCTCAGCGCCAGAAGAAACCGGGCGCATACTGGCGAAAAGGTTCTCCAGGAACCGCGATCCGGTAGAAGAGGGAGTTGGTATGAAAGCCGAGGCATTCCTGTCCGACGATTATCGGCCAGCAGAAGACGAACCGTTTATGAATGACAGGCAGCTGGAGTACTTCCGGCGCAAACTTGAAGCTTGGAAGGCCGAGCTTCTGGATGAAAGCCGTCACACCATTGAAGGCCTGCAAGACGGCACGCGCAACATTCCTGACATCGCGGATCGCGCCTCGGAAGAGACGGATCGCGCGTTGGAATTGCGCACCCGCGACCGCGCACGCAAACTGGTTTCCAAGATCGATCAGGCGCTGCGCCGGATCGACGACGGTGAATACGGCTATTGCGAAGACACAGGCGAGCCGATCTCGCTGAAGCGTCTGGATGCGCGCCCGATTGCGACGCTGAGCCTTGAGGCACAGGAGCGTCACGAGCGCCGCGAGAAGGTGCACCGCGACGACTGATCCGGGGCCATGTGGCGCGCGTAGGTTGGAGGACGGCGCGATTTGTCACGTACCCTTGGAAAAAGAACCATGTCACAAAGGCGGCGGGCTTACCGTCGCCTTTGTCGTTGAAGGGGGCAGGGCTTCCACAATGACGCAGACGCGCAACAGGGACCAAGAGAGCATGATCAAGGATCAGCAAATCACCGTGTTGGGGGCCGGTATCGGCGGGTTGGCAGCCGCGACAGCCTTGGCCCAGCGCGGTGCGAAAGTGACCGTTCTGGAACAGGCGCCCGCCATCACCGAAGTTGGGGCGGGGTTTCAGATCAGCCCAAATGGCGTTCGGGTGTTGGATGCCTTGGGGGTGGGCAAACAGGCGCGCGCGCAGGCGGTCCGGGGGCAGGGTGTTTGGTTGCGGGATGGTGTCTCGGGGCATGGCGTGCTGGATCTGGATTTTCGCAAGCTGAAACCCGACGACACGTTCTTGCTGTATCACCGCGCGGATCTTCAAAAGCTGCTGTACGAGGCCGCGCTGGATGCGGGCGTTACGGTCACATGTGGACAACGGGTTCAGGCGGTGCAACCGGGGGCGGATGGCACCGAGGTGACGCTGGACGGCCAAGATCCCGTCAATATGGGGTTCGTGGTTGGCGCAGACGGGCTGCATTCCGTGATGCGCGCGGCGCTGAATGGTCCGGCCACGCCGGAATTTACAGGACAAGTGGCGTGGCGCGCGCTGGTGCCTGCCACGGGGCGCGAACAGTCTGAGGCCACCGTGTTCATGGGGCCGGGGCGTCACATGGTGACCTATCCACTGCGTGAAGGCAGCGTCGTCAACATCGTCGCCGTGGAAGAGCGCGACACATGGGCCGCGGAAGGTTGGTTTCACAAGGATGATCCGGCCAATCTGATGGCCGCGTTCCGTGGCTTTTGTGACGACGCAATGGCGCTTCTAGAGCGTGTGGAAGAGGCGCATATCTGGGGGCTGTTCCTGCACCCCGTGGCCGAAAACTGGCATCAAGGTCAGGCGGTTTTGTTGGGCGATGCGGCGCACCCCACCTTGCCCTTCATGGCGCAGGGGGCCGTGATGGCGCTTGAGGACGCATGGGTGCTGGCCGATTGTCTGGATCGGTTCGGGGTCGCGCGCGGGCCAGAGGTCTATCAAGATAAGCGCCGCCCGCGCACGGCCAAAATCGTGGCCGAGGCACACAAGAACGCGCGCAACTATCACTATGCCAATCCGCTGGTGCGTAACGCGGGGCATACGGCGATGCGGCTGGTCGGGCGGTTTGCGCCGCAGGCGTTGATGCGGCGCTATGACTGGATTTATGACTTCGACGTCACGGCTTAAAGCAACGCGTCGATCTTGTCGCCCGAGATGCTCTTGCCCAACAGGCTGAAATCCCCGTCCTCGAACATGCCTTGGGCTGCGTCAAAGATTACCCGATGCGTCGCACGGGCGAGCGCTGATCCCAGTGAGATTCGCGCCACGCCCGCCTTGGAAAAGTCCTCGCGGCTGTGGTGCGTGAACGGGCCAGCCGCCAAAGCGTTCACCGGCAGATCGGTCGACGCGCAAATCGCCGCCTGATCGGCGATCGTGCCGGGTAGGGGGATGTAGAGGCAATCCGCCCCGGCCTCCTCGTATCCTTTCAGGCGCGCCATCGCTTCAGACAGATTATATTGCCCGTTCATCACGCCGTCCGCGCGGGCGACCAGCACGAAGTCACCGGGAAGGGCGCGGGCGGCGGCTGCCGCTGCCCGGATGCGCTCGATGGCCTTGTCACGGGCATAGGGTTTCGCGTCGGGCAATGCCGTGTCCTCGATCGAGATGCCCGCCAGTCCGGCCTCGTACGCCAGCTTTACGGTCTCGGCACAGGTGTCGGGGTCGTCTCCAAAGCCGTTTTCGAAATCGCCAGAGACCGGGACGTTTGCTGCGGCCACCAGATCTTGCGCATGGGCCAAGGCCTCGTCACGGGTCACATGGCCCATATCCGGACGGCCCAGCGTAAAGGCATGCGCGGCGGAAGACGTTGCGATGGCTTCCGCCCCCAGGGCTGCGAGCATCTTGGCGCTGCCGATGTCCCAGGCGTTGGCCAGAATGAACGGGTTGCCCTTCTGGTGCAGGGCGCGGAAGGCAGTGCCGCGATTGGTGTCTGTCATTGGGTGTCTCCTACAGTCAGAGTATTCGCGAATTCGATCAGTTCTTCGACTGCGTCCAGAAACCGGGCGTCGTCGATGGTCATGGCAATACGGACATGGCCTGCAGCGGCGTGTCCGAAGCTTTCGCCGGGCATAACGGCGATATGTTCTTCATCCAGCAGGCGCAGGGCAAATTCCTCGCCGGACAGGCCGGTGGCGCGGATGTCTGCCATCAAATACATGGCCCCGTCCGAGGGGATCAGGCGCGCAGTCTCTTGGCCCGAGAATAGCGGCGTGGCCGCGTCACGGCGGCGACGGAACGGGGCGGCGATCTTTGCCTCGAAACCCGGCCCTTGGCGCAGGGAAAAAGCGCTGCATCCTGAATGAACCCAGCCACGCTGTAATTGGTGTTGATGGCCAGCGTCGCAAGTTGGGCGATGGCGTCTTCGGGACCGATGATCCAGCCAAGTCGGCTACCGGTCATGGCATGGCTTTTCGACATCGACCCCACGACCAAGGTGCGCTCGGCCATGCCGGGCAGGGCGCGTGGGGATAGGTGGGCACTGTGCCAGACTTGACTGTCATAGACTTCGTCCGAGATCAGCCACAGATCCTTGTCGCGACAGATTTCGGCCAACCCATGCAGCGTGTCGTCGGTGTAGATCACGCCAGTCGGGTTGTTGGGCGTATTGATCAGCAGGCTTTTCGCCCCTCTTGCGGCGCGACGCACCGCGCCCAGATCAGGTTGGAACCCGTCACGAGACCGCGCGGGGACGGCCACTGCCTTGGCGCCAACGGACCGGATCGAGCCGGGATAGGTGGCGTAATGGGGGTCGATGAAGAGCGCCGTGTCTCCATCGTCACAGGCGGCCATATGGGCGGCAAAGAGTGCTGCTTGACCTCCGGGCGTGATCAACACGTTTCGGCGCGTGGTCGGCACATGGGTCTGCTCTTCCACGCGCTTCGCCACCGCATCGCGCAACGCGGGCGTGCCGGGAATGTCAGCATATCCGGTGTGTCCGCTGACGGCTGCCTTATGCATAGCGTCCAAGATCGCCGGATCTGTGCGAATGTCATGTTCGCCGATGGTCAGCTCGGTCACGTCGACACCCGCCGCCTTCATCGCGCGGGCCTTGTAAAAGACACCCCAGCCATCGTCCCCTCCGTCCAGAATGCCCTGAATGCGCGTCGAGAGTTCCATCACAGCCTCGCAGCGTTCACATTTGTTCCACCCCAGAAGCTCACGGGCCAATGGGTTTGTCAAACCCCGGATATCAACGTGGAACGCAGTCCCGAGAGAAAACAAGGCCTTTCGGGGCAGAAATGTCACCTCACCCCTTTCCAAATGCCCCAACCCATGAGATAGGGACGTGCCAAACGAAAACTCCCAAGGAGAACGCTCATGGAGATTCGCGAGGCCCTTACCTTTGATGATGTTCTGCTGGTCCCGGCAGCCAGCAACGTGCTGCCCTCGACCGCGGATACGTCGACCCATGTGACCCGCTCGATCGCGCTGAATATCCCGCTCTTGAGCTCGGCGATGGACACCGTGACCGAGGCCCGCATGGCCATTGCGATGGCGCAGGCTGGCGGCATGGGCGTGATCCACAAGAACCTGGACGCAGAAGAGCAAGCCCGTCAGGTGCGCCGCGTGAAGCGCTTTGAGAGCGGGATTGTCTATAACCCGATTACTCTGACCGCAGATCAGACGCTGGCAGACGCCAAGGCGCTGCAGGAACGCTATCGTGTCACCGGTTTCCCGGTCGTTGGCCCGGAGGGTCGCGTGGTGGGAATCGTGACGAACCGTGACATGCGCTTTGCAAACTCAGATGATACGCCCGTCAGCGTCATGATGACCTCGGATAATCTGGCGATGTTGCAGGAACCCGCCGAGCTGGAAGAGGCGAAAAGCCTGATGAAGGCTCGCCGGATCGAGAAGCTTCTGGTCACGGATGCAAATGGCAAGCTGACCGGGCTTCTGACCCTGAAAGACACCGAACAGGCCGTGTTGAACCCAACCGCCTGTAAGGACGAACTGGGCCGTCTGCGCGTCGCTGCGGCAAGCTCGGTCGGGGATAGCGGATTTGCACGTTCCGAGATGCTGATTGATGCGGGCGTGGACATTGTGGTCGTTGATACGGCGCACGGCCACTCGGCAGGCGTGATCGAGGCGGTAAAGCGCGTGAAGGCGCTGTCCAGCTCGGTTCAGGTGATCGCAGGTAACGTCGCCACCGGTGACGCTACGCGCGCTCTGATCGACGCTGGCGCGGATGCGGTGAAAGTGGGCATTGGCCCCGGTTCGATCTGCACCACGCGGATGGTGGCCGGTGTGGGTGTTCCGCAGCTGACCGCAATTTCTGACTGTGCCGCGGCCGCCGGGGATATCCCGGTGATCGCTGACGGTGGCATCAAGTTCTCGGGCGATTTCGCCAAAGCCATCGCGGCGGGCGCAAGCTGCGCCATGGTTGGCTCGATGATCGCGGGCACCGACGAAAGCCCGGGCGAGGTGATCCTGTATCAGGGGCGTTCGTTCAAAGCCTATCGCGGCATGGGATCGCTTGGCGCGATGGCCCGTGGCTCGGCCGATCGTTACTTCCAGAAGGATGCCGCGTCGGACAAGCTGGTGCCGGAAGGCATCGAAGGTCAGGTGCCTTATAAAGGCCCGGCAGGCACTGTGATCCACCAGCTGGTGGGCGGTTTGCGGGCGGCCATGGGCTATACTGGCTGTGCGACCGTGGACGAGATGCGCAAGAACTGCCAGTTCGTGAAAATCACCGGCGCGGGACTGAAGGAAAGCCATGTGCATGACGTTCAGATCACCCGCGAAAGCCCGAACTATCGGATCGGCTAAGCTGGTGACGTTGGGGTTCCGCCTATGACACCCGGCGCGCGCGTCGCCGCTGCCATCGAGGTGCTGGACAGCTATCTGTCCGGCACGCCCGTCGAGCAAGCCTTGACCGGCTGGGCGCGTGGCCACCGCTTTGCAGGCTCGAAGGACAGGGCCGCCATCCGCGATCACGTGTTTGACGCGGTGCGCCGTTTGGCGTCCTCGCAGGCGCTTGGCGGCGGATCGGATGCGCGCGCGGTCATGATCGGGCTTCTGCGAGGGCAAGGTGCGGATCTGGCCGAGTTGTTCAACGGGGAAGGCCACGCACCCGCTGTGTTGAGTGACGCTGAAGCGGCTGTCTCGGCAGAGATGACCCGCGCGCAGGCTTTGGACTGCCCGGACTGGCTGCTGCCCGAGTTTGATCGTAGCCTAGGCGCAGATGCCGACGACGTGCTGAAAAGTTTACGCAGCCGGGCTCCTGTGTTCGTTCGGGCCAATCTGGCGAAATGCGACCGGGACAGGGCAGCGGCGATCCTTGCGGAAGAAGGGATTGAAACCCAGCCGTCCGCATTGGCCCTTACGGCGCTGGAGATCGTCAAAAACCCTCGTAAAATCAAAAGCTCACGCGCCTTTCTTGAGGGCTATGTCGAGCTTCAGGATGCCGCATCACAAGCGGTGATCGAAGCCTTGAATATCCAGCCCGGAATGCGCGTGTTGGACTATTGCGCAGGGGGCGGCGGCAAGGCACTTGCCCTTGCCGCGCTAGGGGCGGATGTCACCGCACATGACCTGTCTTGGGAGCGGATGAAAGATATCCCCGCACGTGCAGAACGAGCCGGCGTCTCGATCAAACGTGCCCGTCACAGCGATTTGAAGGCGCTGGAGCGCTTCGATCTGGTGCTGGCAGACGCCCCGTGTTCAGGCAGTGGGTCGTGGCGACGTGCGCCGCATGGGAAGTGGCTTTTGACGCCTGAAAAGTTGACCAGCATCCAGTCTGCGCAGCGGGATATTCTGCGCGCGATGCCGTCCTATCTGACGCCGGATGGACAGATGGCCTATGCAACTTGCTCGGTCCTGAAAAGCGAAAATCAGGATCAGCTACAGGCGTTTCTAAATGATTGTGATACCTTCCAAATCACGGCTGAGCGCCAATTTACTCCGCTGGACGGGGGCGACGGATTTTATGTGTCACAACTTAAGCACAATTCTGGCGAATAAATAACAATCATAGGTAGCATACCTTCCTTCATTAATCGGACATTAACCCTCTTCTTTCAGAAAAGAGGACAATTCTGAGAAGGAACCATCGTGCACTCATTAGCATTTACGTCGCATCCGTTTGCTCTTGTTGCGTTGCGACTTGCCCCCAAAACCTTGCTGTTGATGGTGATCGGTGCCGTGTTTCTAGGGGCATCTTTGTGGGTTACATCTCCTCAGGTCAAGCTTGGTCTGACTTTGACCGGGATGGCCTTCATCAGCTTGGCTGCGGTTATCAGAGGACTCGCCCTATCGCAGAAATTACGCCGGCAACGTTTGGCGTCTGCTTTGTCAGGCCTGTTCGAAAACGACAAAACTGCGGCTTTCCTGACAGATGATGATGGCACAGTGATCTATCGCAACGCAGCAGCGCGGGAATTGGTCGCGGGTGAATCCGACACCGCTTTGTCGATGCAGCTTGCGGATTTCTATGCCGCTCCGGCCTCGGTGCTCTATGGGTTGCAGGGCCGCGCGCAAGCGCTGGGTAAAGCAACGGAAGAGGTCAACACGGCGCGTGGGCGAATTCGCATCGAGATCCACCTTGTTGAAGAAAATGGGTTCCTTTGGCGGTTGGTGCAGTACTCTTCACGGGATGCAAGAGCGCGTGCCGGCGAGCACATCGGTCTTCCGATGATGACCGCCTCGAAAACTGGAACCATCACGTTCATGAACGATGCTGCACGAAACCTGTTGGGGGGGCGTGAAACCACACTGGATCGAATTTTCACCGAGTTTCCCATTCAGCCCGGCACGATCATGCAGGTGTCTGGCCGCGACGGGCCGGTTCCGGCCTTGGTGTGCGAGCTTCCCACGACTGCAGGACGGCGCGAGATCTACCTGCTGCCGCCAAGTTCGGCACCCGAACTGTCGCCCGATGAATGGGCCTTTATCGACGGGCTGCCCGTTCCACTGTTGAAGCTCGATATCGGTGGCCGCATCACCATGGCCAATCGCCGTGCTCGCGATTTGCTGGGGGATAAGGATGCGATCGGGTCCCTGATGGCGGACCAGGTGGAAGGGCTGGGGCGTCCGGTCTCTGAATGGCTGCGCGAGGCCCATGCTGGACGGCATCTTGGCCGCTCTGAAATTGTCCGTGCAACGCGCACAGATGAGGATGTGTTCATCCAGATTTCATTGGCGCAGATCAGCGAAGAAAACAGCACGGCCCTTGTGGCTGTGCTGCAGGATGCGACCGAGCTGAAATCGCTGGAAGCCCAGTTCGTCCAAAGCCAGAAGATGGAGGCGATCGGTCAGCTTGCGGGCGGTGTTGCGCATGATTTTAACAACTTGTTGACTGCGATTTCCGGGCATTGTGATCTTTTGATGATGGGGCGGGACGAGCAGGACCCGGCCTATTCTGACCTGTCTCAGATCATTCAGAACGCCAATCGTGCCGCAGCTCTTGTCCGGCAGCTTCTGGCGTTTTCGCGCAAGCAGACCTTGCGACCTGAGAAGCTTCTGTTAACCGAGTCGCTAGCGGATCTGACGCACCTTCTGAACCGTCTGGTGGGCGAAAAGATTTCGCTCCAACTGGATCATGATGCGGAGCTAATGCCCATTCGTGCAGACCGGAGGCAGCTAGATCAGGTGATCATGAACCTCGTGGTAAACGCCCGCGATGCGATGCAGGACGGGGGGACGATCCGCGTCGAAACCCGCAATGTCTTTTTGGAAACCGCCTTGCAGCGCGATCGTGCAAGTGTTCCCGCGGGGGATTACGTGGCGATCCGCGTGATTGATCAGGGAAGCGGTATTCCTGCCGACAAGATTGGCAAGATTTTCGAGCCGTTTTTCACCACCAAAAAGGCTGGCAAGGGAACCGGGCTTGGGTTGTCCATGGCGTATGGCATCGTGAAGCAGATGGGCGGATATATCTTCGTCGACTCGCTTCCGGGTCAGGGCGCGACCTTCACGCTGTATTTCCCGGTCTGTCGGGAAATTGACTTTCCGGAAGATGCCGTTGAGGCGGATGCGGAAGATCAAGCCCTGAAACTCGACATGCCTGACAGTACTTTGGAACCGTCCCTTGAGACGTCTCTGGTGGCCCACACGTCCGAGCCTGCAGACGCCGAAACCGGTGGTGTAGTCTTGTTGGTGGAAGATGAAGCCCCAGTCCGTGCCTTCGCATCTCGTGCACTTCGCATGCGCGGATTTACCGTTCTGGAAGCGGATTGCGCCAAACAAGCGTTGCAGGTTCTCGAAGATACCGCGCTGCGGGTCGATGTGTTTGTCACGGATGTGATCATGCCCGGGATGGATGGCCCGACATGGGTGGGGATGGCGCTCGAGGACCGTCCAGAGGTGAAAGTGGTCTTCATGTCAGGATATGCCGAGGATTCGGTGTCGGACCATCAGGCCCGCATTCCGAACTCGGTCTTTCTGCCAAAGCCATTCTCGCTGACGGATCTTACTGCGACAGTAAACAATCAGATCCACTAGGGTCTGGTTCGGAATTCTCATTGAACTCAACAAGTCCTCTCGTAACACGCTGTATTTATGGCATTTAGATTGCTCTTGCCGTATGGGGTAGAAATTTTACCGGCGTTAAGAACTTGGTCACTCTTTGGTTCTACCTTGAAGATTAGTAAAACTTTACTTGAATTGTTCTGTTTTTGTACTCATACAGAAAAAAGAGAACAAGATAGGAACAATCCTGTGATTGCCGCATGCAGGCGGGTGTGGAATAAGTGAGGGCAAGAGATGGCAACAGCGGATATTTTTCAGATGAAGAAAGACAGCGACAAGCAAAAGGCGCTCGACAGCGCGCTGGCCCAGATCGAACGTCAGTTCGGCAAGGGCTCGATCATGAAACTTGGCGCGGACAATCCGGTGACCGAGATTGAATCTACCTCTACCGGGTCGTTGGGGCTGGACATTGCCCTTGGAATTGGCGGTCTGCCCAAAGGCCGTATTGTCGAAATCTATGGCCCGGAAAGCTCGGGCAAAACCACTTTGACGCTGCATTGCGTTGCGGAAGAGCAGAAAAAGGGCGGCGTTTGCGCTTTCGTTGACGCGGAACATGCGCTGGACCCGCTTTATGCAAGGAAGCTGGGTGTAGACTTGGACGAGCTTCTGATTTCGCAGCCGGATACCGGTGAACAGGCGCTTGAAATCGTGGACACGCTGGTGCGCTCGGGCGCGGTGAATATGATCGTGATCGACTCGGTTGCGGCATTGACGCCAAAATCCGAACTGGAAGGCGATATGGGCGACAGCAATGTGGGCGTTCAGGCTCGTTTGATGAGCCAGGCCATGCGCAAACTGACTTCGTCGATCGCGCGCTCGAATTGTATGGTGATCTTCATCAACCAGATCCGGATGAAAATCGGCGTGATGTTTGGCAGCCCGGAAACCACCACCGGCGGCAATGCGCTGAAATTCTACAGTTCGGTCCGTCTGGATATCCGCCGCATCGGCGCGATCAAAGACCGTGACGAAGTGGTCGGCAACGCCACCCGCGTGAAGGTCGTGAAGAACAAAGTGGCGCCGCCGTTCAAGCAGGTTGAGTTCGACATCATGTATGGCGAAGGAATCTCGAAAATGGGCGAGCTTCTGGACCTAGGCGTGAAGGCCGGCGTGGTCGAGAAATCGGGCGCCTGGTTCAGCTATGGTGACGAACGCATCGGGCAGGGGCGTGAAAACGCCAAGAATTATCTGCGCGAACACAAGCGCACAGCGCTAGAGATCGAAGACAAGATCCGCGCCGCACATGGTCTGGATTTTGAAATGCCAGAGTTCGAGAAGGACGAGGATGATGACGGGCTTCTTGAAGCGTAAAATCACCCGATAATTTGATCAAAGGACTGGCCTCGGCCGGTCCTTTTTTCTTTGAGTCTGCCAGAGGCGCTAGACGCTGTGGACAGCACGCGCGCGCAAGGGTAAACGAAACCGACAGCGCTTAAGAGACGAGACAAAATGGCCAGCCTCAACGATATCCGTTCGACTTTTCTGAACTATTTTGAACGCGAAGGGCACACGATCGTGGATAGCTCTCCGCTGGTGCCGCGTAATGACCCGACGCTGATGTTCGTGAACTCGGGCATGGTGCAATTCAAGAACCTCTTCACCGGGGTCGAAAAACGCGATTATGTACGTGCGACGACCGCGCAGAAATGTGTGCGGGCTGGCGGCAAGCACAACGATCTGGACAATGTGGGCTACACGGCGCGTCACCACACGTTCTTCGAGATGCTGGGGAATTTCAGCTTCGGCGACTACTTCAAGTCTGAAGCCATTCCATTCGCTTGGAACCTGATCACCAAAGAGTTCGGCATCCCGAAAGAAAGGCTCTACGTCACCGTGTATCACACGGATGACGAGGCGTTTGATATCTGGAAAAAGCTTGGGGTGCCCGAAGAGCGGATCATCCGTATCGCGACCTCGGATAACTTCTGGCAGATGGGTCCGACCGGTCCGTGCGGTCCCTGCACCGAGATTTTCTATGACCACGGCGAGCACATCTGGGGTGGCCCTCCCGGCAGCCCGGAAGAAGATGGTGACCGTTTCATCGAGATTTGGAACATCGTGTTCATGCAGAACGAGCAGTTCGAAGACGGCTCGATGATTGATCTGGACATGCAGTCCATCGACACCGGCATGGGGCTGGAGCGCATCGGCGCATTGCTTCAGGGCAGCCATGACAACTATGACACTGATCTGTTCAAATCGCTGATCGAGGCGTCCGCCCATGCGACGGGCGTGGACCCCTATGGCGACAAGAACGTCCATCACCGCGTGATCGCGGACCACCTGCGTTCGACCTCGTTTCTGATTGCGGATGGCGTGATGCCGTCCAACGAAGGGCGTGGCTATGTGCTGCGCCGCATCATGCGCCGCGCCATGCGTCATGCGCATCTGCTGGGTGCGAAAGATCCGGTCATGCACCGCCTGGTGCCGGAACTGGTGGCCCAGATGGGGCAGGCCTATCCGGAGCTCAGCCGCGGTCAGATGATGATCGAGGAAACGCTTCTGAACGAAGAAACCCGCTTCAAGAAGACGCTGGATCGCGGTCTGAAGCTGCTGGACGACGAAGTCTCCGGTCTGGCCGAAGGCGCAGACCTGCCCGGTGAAACCGCGTTCAAACTTTATGACACCTACGGTTTCCCGCTGGACCTGACGCAGGATGCGCTGCGTGAAAAGGGTCTGGGCGTGGATCAGCCCGGCTTCGATGCCGCCATGGAAGAGCAAAAAGCGCGCGCCCGTGCAGCTTGGTCCGGTTCGGGCGAGGCGGCGGATGCAACCATCTGGTTTGATCTGGCTGAACAGCATGGTGTGACCGAGTTCCTGGGCTATGACACTGAACATGCCGAGGGTCAGGTCCTGGCTCTGGTGCAGGACGGTGCGACCGTCGACAGCGCAAAGGCTGGTGACGAAGTGCAGATCGTCGTGAACCAGACCCCGTTCTATGCTGAAAGCGGTGGTCAGGTGGGTGACACCGGTCTGATCCGCACTGACAGCGGATCGGCTCATGTGATCGACACCAAGAAGGTGGCGGATGTATTTATCCACGTGGCGAAAGTCGACGAAGGTGAAATCACCAAAGGGCAGGGCGCGGAATTGGCCGTGGATCACCTGCGCCGCACCGCCATTCGCGCCAACCACTCGGCCACGCACCTGCTGCACGAAGCGCTTCGCAACGAGCTGGGTGAACATGTTGCTCAGCGTGGCTCGTTGAATGCGGATGATCGTCTGCGCTTTGACTTCAGCCACAACAAGGCCGTCACCCCGCAGGAATTGGGCAACATCGCGCGCGAAGTGAACACCTATATCCGCCAGAACACGCCTGTCGAAACCCGGATCATGACCCCGGATGACGCGCGTGACATGGGTGCGCAGGCGCTGTTTGGCGAAAAATATGGCGACGAGGTTCGTGTGGTCTCGATGGGGCATGCAGCAACCGGCAAAGGTGCGAATGGCGAGACCTATTCGCTCGAACTGTGTGGCGGTACACACGTCAAACAGACCGGCGACATTGGCATCTGCGTGATCCTATCGGAAGGCGCGTCCGCCGCGGGTATTCGCCGGATCGAGGCCCTGACGGGTAAGGCCGCTGTCGCACATATCGAAGCCGAAGCGGCCCGTGGGTCCGAGCTTCAGGGCATGCTGAAAGCCAAGCCAGAAGACGTCGTGGACCGCGTGAAAAGTCTGATGGATGAACGCAAGGCACTGCAGGCCGAGATTTCGAACCTGAAGCGCGAGCTGGCCAAAGCGGCTGGTTCAGGCGCGGAAGCGAAAGAGATCAACGGTGTGAAGTTCCTTGCTATGTCGATTTCCGGCGTGGGGGGGAAAGACCTGCAAGCGCTTGTGAATGAACAGAAAGACGCGCTGGGGTCCGGCGCAGTTCTTATCATCTCGGACAATGACGGCAAGGTGGCTGTGGCCGCTGGTGTCACCTCTGATCTGACCGATAAGCTGTCGGCTGTCGATCTGGTAAAGGCCGCTGTGCCTGAGCTGGGCGGCAAGGGTGGCGGTGGCCGTCCCGAGCTGGCACAGGGTGGTGGTGCGGACGCATCGAAATCCGCGGAAGCCATCGCTGCCGCCGAGGCTGCAATCGCGGGCTAAACTGCCCTTTCCAAACACAAAAAGGCCGCGTATCGTTTGCCCGGTACGCGGCTTTTTTTCTTTAAGGAGACCCCTCATGCCCGCCCTTTGGATTGCTCATGTTACCGTCACGGATGAAGAGGCATATGGAAAATATGCCAAGCTGGCTGGGCCCGCTGTCGCAAAACATGGCGGAAAGTTCATCGCCCGCGGTGGGCGTTATGTACAGCTTGAAGGCAAAGATCGTCCGCGCAATGTGGTGGCGAAGTTCGACAGCGTGGAGGCGGCCGAGACCTGCTATCATTCGCCAGAATACCAAGAGGCGTTGAGCCATGCGCGCAATGCATCCGAGCGCGAATTGCTGATCGTCGAGACAGATGAGTAAGACTTGCTAACGCATTGACAAAAAAGAAAAGGGGCCTTTCGGCCCCTTCCTTTTTATTGTGCAGCTTTCGCCATCCGCTTGCGTTCATGCGGGTCCAGATAGCGTTTGCGTAGGCGGATCGCATTTGGAGTGACCTCGACCAGTTCATCATCGTTGATATAGGCGATGGCCTCTTCCAGCGACAGTGTGACGGGTGTGGTCAGGCGAACCGCTTCGTCCGTGCCCGAGGCGCGAACGTTGGTCAGCTTCTTGCCTTTCAGCGGGTTCACTTCCAGATCGTTTTCGCGCGAGTGCTCGCCGATGATCATGCCTTGATAAACATCCGCTTGTGCGCCGATGAACATCTTGCCGCGATCTTCTAGGTTCCACAGGGCGAAGGCGACCGACTGGCCGTTCTCCATCGAGATCAGAACGCCTGCACGGCGACCCGGGATCGACCCTTTGTGGGGCGCCCAGCCGTGGAACACGCGGTTCAGAACGCCGGTACCGCGCGTATCGGTCAGGAACTCGCCGTGATAGCCGATCAGGCCGCGCGACGGCACGTGGCCGATGATGCGGGTTTTGCCAGCGCCTGCGGGGCGCATCTCGACCAGCTCGCCTTTGCGGGCTCCGGTCAGTTTCTCGATCACGGCGCCCGAGTAATCGTCATCCACGTCGATGGTGACTTCTTCGATCGGCTCGACACGCTGGCCGTTTTCTTCACGCATGATCACCTGCGGGCGCGAGATCGACAGTTCGAACCCTTCGCGGCGCATGTTTTCGATCAGAACACCCATCTGAAGTTCACCGCGGCCCGAAACCTCGAAGGCTTCGCCGCCGGGGGTGTCAGCGATCTTGATGGCGACGTTCGATTCTGCCTCTTTCATCAGGCGATCACGGATAACGCGCGACTGAACTTTCTTGCCGTCACGACCTGCCAGAGGGCTGTCGTTGATGCCGAAGGTTACGGTGATGGTGGGCGGGTCGATGGGTTGTGCGTCAAGTGGCTCGTCCACGGCCAGTGCACAAATCGTGTCGGCCACGGTGGCTTTTGACATGCCCGCGATCGAGACGATGTCGCCGGCCTGCGCTTCTTCGATGTCGGCCTCTTCCAGACCGCGGAAGGCGCGGATCTTGGTGACGCGGAACTGTTCGATCTTTTGGCCGATACGGCTGAGGGCCTGAACGGTTGCGCCCACTTTCAGCGTGCCGCTTTCAACGCGACCAGTCAGGATGCGGCCCACGAACGGGTCGGAACCCAGCGTGGTGGCCAGCATGCGGAAATCTTCGCTCTGATGTGCGATCTGCTTGGGGGCAGGGACGTGGTTGACGATCAGGTCAAACAGCGCGTGCAGGTCCTTGCGCGGTCCATCCAGCTCGTGATCAGCCCAACCCGAACGGCCCGAAGCATACATATGCGGGAAGTCCAGCTGATCTTCGTTGGCTTCAAGGTTGGCAAACAGGTCAAAGCATTCGTCCAGCGCGCGGTCGGGCTCGGCGTCGGGCTTGTCCACTTTGTTCAGAACGACGATCGGGCGCAGGCCCAGCGCCAGCGCTTTCGAGGTCACAAATTTGGTCTGCGGCATCGGGCCTTCAGCGGCGTCGACCAGCAGAACAACACCGTCCACCATCGACAGGATGCGCTCAACCTCGCCGCCGAAATCGGCGTGTCCGGGGGTGTCAACGATGTTGATGCGGGTGTTTTTCCATTCGACCGAAGTGGGCTTCGCGAAAATCGTGATGCCACGCTCGCGCTCGATCGCGTCATTGTCCATGGCGCGCTCGGCCACGGCCTGGTTTTCCCGGAACGCACCGGATTGTTTCAGAAGCTCGTCAACAAGAGTCGTTTTGCCGTGGTCAACGTGTGCGATGATCGCAATATTGCGCAGGTCCATAAGGGCCACCTTCGAAAGAAAAGGGATAAGTTAGGGCGCGCATAGCCCGGTTGTGGCGTGATTGCCAGAAGAAATGCGCGCGGGTGCAGGTATTTCGCCTGTTCAGTGCTGGGCGGACTGCGAAAACAGGTGAATGACTAGGATCCCGCCAAGGATCATCGACAGGCCGAGAAGAGCGGGCAGGTCCAGTTTCTGACCAAAAAGCGCATAGCCAATGCCCGCGATCAGTACGATCCCAAGCCCCGACCAAATCGCATAAGCCACACCAACGGCCATGTATTTCAACGCCCAACCCAGCAGAAAGAAGCTGATCCCATAGGCAACAACCACGGTCAGCGAAGAACCGAGCCGTGTGAATTGCTGGCTGGCCTGTAGCGCAGTGGTCCCGATGGTCTCGGCGATGACGGCAAGGATGAGGATCAGGTAGGGCATAGCTTACTTTCGATGTTAGGGCCGTTCTAAGTCGCCCTGAATCGCGTGTCTGGCCTTAAAGCGACAGTTCTGTGGTTTCCTTCAACTCTTCCATCACGAAACTGGCGGACACATCGCTCAGGTCTACTTTCTCGATCAGGCGCTGATAGAGCGCGTCATAGTCCTGCACGTCGTTCACCCGCGCGTGGATCAGGTAATCCAGATCACCGGTCATGCGATAGGCGCCGAGGATTTCCGGCATTAGTTTGACCGCGCGCGCGAATTTTTCAAGCCAATCTGGGTCGTGGTTCGAGGTGCGGACCTGAATGAAGACGGACAGGCCAAGTCCCAGTTTCTGCGGATCCAGAAGGGCGACGCGTTTGCGAATGATGCCGCTTTCCTGAAGGATGCGTACGCGCCGCCAGCAGGCATTGCGCGACAGGCCCACCTTTGCGCCGAGATCCTCGAGACTTTGGTCAGCGTCCTGTTGCAGAGCGCTCAGGATTTTGCGGTCGATTGTGTCAATATCATTCATTAGTTAAATATAGAGGGAAAATATCCCATAATCAATCGAATGTGCCCTGAGATTGGGAACTCTGCACGGGCCCAAGGCCTATCATGGTGTCACGCAACAGGAGATAGACCATGATCAACCGCATTTTCATCGAGCACCCGCAGTCAGTCGACGAAACCTATTTCCAGCATGCTCGATTTGCTGCCACGTTCAGCTTTTGGCTCTTTCTGGCGGCGGGCGCTGCCCTTATACATGCGATCATTCCGGCCGCGTTTGAAAAAACCGGTAGCCGCATCATCGCGCAACTTTACGCAAAGACTCATAATCGGGGCCAATAACCCCTTGGGGTGGAACTGGAAAGCAAGGGGGCAGCATGTGCCGTTGGGCAGCCTATCTGGGCGCACCTATTTTTATGGAAGAGGTCGTGGTCCAGCCCGGCCATTCGTTGATCCACCAAAGTCAAGAAGCGGAAGAAGCCAAGACGGCCATAAATGCCGATGGTTTCGGGGTGGCGTGGTATAACCACCGCGCCGAGCCCGGCCTCTATCGCGATGTGTTGCCCGCGTGGTCTGATCCGAACCTGCGGGCCATCGCGCATCAGGTGAAATCGCACCTGTTTCTGGCCCATGTGCGCGCCTCAACGGGATCGGCTACCAGCCGCAACAACTGCCATCCATTTGCCTACAAGCAATGGAGCTTCATGCATAACGGCCAGATTGGTGGGTTCGAAGGGTTTCGCAAGCAGGCGGATATGCTGATCCCCGATGCTCTTTATCATAAACGTCAGGGGGCCACGGACAGCGAGGTTCTGTTTCTTCTGATGATGGATGCGATTGAGCGCGGAGAAACCGTGCCACATGCGTTAGAGAACGCAACGCGCGCGCTTATGGACTTGTCGCACCGATTTGGCACCACACCGCATCTGCGCCTGTCCGCAGCGCTGTCAGACGGCACATCCCTGTGGGCTGCGCGTTGTGCGTCGGATCAACATGCGCCGTCTGTCTATTATCGGTGGTCCGAGAGCCGGCAAGGCTGGGCTGTCGTGTCCGAGCCGTTGGATCAGGATGAAGGAGACTGGATCAGCCTGCCTTCCGGCCACATCGCGCGCTTTGACGGGCGCGATGTGACAGTGGAGCCGTTTCAGCCCTAGTCATTTTGCGACCAGTCCGGCTTGCGCTTTTCGATGAAGGCCTGAATGCCCTCGGCGGTGTCGCGCAGCATCATGTTCTCGGCCATCACGCCGCCGGTGAAAGCATAGGCCTCTTCCAGGTCCATCAGGGCTTGATCATAGAAAGCGGATTTTCCGATCTTCACGGCGGCCCCCAATTTCGAGGCGACGGTTGCGGCCAGTTCGTCCGTCGCAGCGCGAAGCTGATCATGCGGTACGACGCGGTTGACCAACCCAACTTCGCGGGCGCGGGCGGCGTCGATGAACTCGCCCGTGGTCAGCATTTCGAACGCCACTTTGCGCGGCACATTGCGGGACAGGGCCACCATCGGGGTCGAGCAGAAGAGGCCAATATTCACACCGTTTACGCCAAAACGCGTACCCTCAGCAGCGACGGCCATGTCGCAGGTGGCAGCCAGCTGGCAGCCAGCGGCGGTGGCGATGCCGTGGATTTCGGCGATGACAGGTTGGGGCAGGCGCGGGATCAGGGTCATCACCTCGGCGCAGCGGGTGAACAGGTCGTTGAAATAGGCGTGCCCGCCATCCTCGGCAGCACGTCCGGCAGTCATTTCCTTCAGATCATGGCCTGCGCAGAACACCTTGCCCGCGCCCGCGATCACAATCGCCCGGATCGAACTATCTTCGGCCAGCGCCTCCAGTTCGGATTTCAACGCGGCCAGCATCGCGTCCGACAACGCATTCAGCGCGCCGGGGTTGTTCAGCGTCAATCTCGCAACTGACGCTGCGTCCTCGCGGATCAGAATTGGGTCTGCCATCTTGTTCTCCCTCAAAGTCGGGCCCACGATAGGCGTGAAGTGACTTGGGGGAAACAATGCAATTGAAAATGACGCAACGTGAGTTGCAGGCGTTCCTACAGGCTGAGTTCCCACAGGTTGCAGATGATTTCGAAGTGGCCGAGGTCGCGCCCATGCGTGCCATTATTCGAAAGCGCATCAGCAACAAGCATCTGCGTCCCGGGGGCACTGTATCCGGTCCCAGCATGTTCGCCTTGGCGGATGTGGCGATCTACCTGGCTGTGCTGGCTATGATTGGCCCGAAGGCGCTGGCTGTGACCACCAATTGCTCGATTGATTTCATGCGCAAACCGGCCTCCGGTGCGGATCTTTTGGCACATGCGACCATCCACAAGCTGGGCAAGGTGCTGGCCGTGGGTGACGTGCTGATCTATTCCGAGGGCAGCGACCGCCCTGTGGCCCGCGCCAGTTTGACCTACTCGATCCCGCCGGAACGGGGTTGACCCGGGCAGGGGAAAGGCGCACCACATTAGAAAATTGCTATATGTTGCGCGAGGATTATATCGCCCATGTCTGACACGACCCAAGCCCCCGATCCGAACACCGATGAGTTCAGCCGCCTGGCCCATTTCCCGGTCACCTTCTTTGCCATCGTGATGGGATTGATGGGCCTGACCTTGGCCCTGCATGCAGGCGCCCCCGCGATGCCGATGCTCGAGCCCGCGTCATCTCTGATGCTTTTGATTGGTGCTGCGGTGATGATCGTGATTGTCATGATTTATATCGCCAAAGCGTTGCGTCACCCCGCCGCCGTGGCCGAGGAATGGCACCATCCGGTCAAGTTGGCGTTCTTTCCGACGATCTCGATCTCGCTTCTGCTGTTGGCCACGGCTGTGTTCCCCTATAACGCCGTGTTGGCAGAGTATGTGTGGCTGTTGGGTGTTGCAGGGCAGGGCGTGCTGACCATCGCCGTGATTTCGGGCTGGATCAGCCATCGGTCCTTTCAGGTGGGCCATCTGACGCCCGCGTGGTTCATTCCAGCGGTGGGTAACGTGATTGTACCCGTGCTGGGCGCGCGGATGGGGTACATTGAGACCTCGTGGCTGTTCTTCTCTGGCGGCATGATCTTCTGGATCGTCCTTCTGACGCTGGTGATGAACCGCCTGATCTTTCACGATCCCATCGTGGCACGCCTGTTTCCCACGATGGTGATATTGATCGCCCCGCCTTCGGTTGCGTTTTTGGCTTATGTCAGCATGACCGGAGACATCGACGGTGTGGCGCGCCTGCTGATCTATTCGGGCTATATTTTTGCAGCGCTCGTCGTTGCGCAGGTGCCACGTCTCGCCAAATTGCCCTTCGCGCTCAGCTGGTGGGCGCTGAGTTTCCCCATTGCTGCCCTGTCGATCGCATCCTTCCGCTTTGCCCAGCTGGATGGTTCGCGCACGCATCACAATATCGGATTTATTCTGCTAATTGTGTTGGTTCTGGTGGTTGCTGGACTGATTTGGCGCACCGGAAAAGCAATTTTGCGCGGCGAGATCTGCGTTCCGGAATAAAAAAATGGCCGGGGGAGTGCCCCGGCCCAGGAAAAGGTTTCGGTTCAGCGTCACTCGCGCCAGAAGGACTTTTCCGCCTCAAGCTGCGCTTCGGTCTTGGTGATGCCGATATCTTTGTACAGGTGATCCGGTAGATCCCCCAACGCACGTCGCGTATTGCGGTTCATGCGCCATTTGGTGACGGTCACGGCGACGACAAGCGCGACTTCTGCCAAGGCGGGCAGCGGGCTGTTTGTGTCAAGAAAGGCGAGCCGGTCATGCCGGTACGTTTTTCCGTGTTCCATCTTTAACTCCAGGTATTGTATTGATACAATTGGGCGTGTATGCCATGTTGTACTGATACAAAGCGAATCTAAGCCACACAATTGGAATATTGTTATGGGTACAATTTTCTCGGAACAGCTCATGAGCGGCCAAGGCCCCAAATATCGCCGCTTGGTGGATGGCCTGGTGGCCGCCATCACGTCCGGCGATCTGCCCGAGGGCGAAAAGCTGCCGCCTGTGCGCGAGCTGGCGTGGGATTTGAAGATCACGCCGGGGACGGTGGCGCGGGCCTATTCGATCCTGGGTGAAGAAGGCTGGGTGTTGGCTGAGGTTGGGCGCGGTACCTTTGTACGCCCCCTAAACACGCGGCCAACGGCAAAACCAGTGCCAAGCGACGGCTATATGAAGCATCAGGCGCATGCGCTGCACAGTGAGCCTGAAACCGATTTCCTGTTCGCGCCGCGTCTGCCGGATGTTGGACAGGTCGACATCATTCGCGATGCCATCCGGGCCGCGGCTGACCTGCCGGACACGTTGCTATTACGCTACCCCTTCCACGGATCTCAGAGCTATTTGCGGGAAGCGCTTCTGGCGCATATTCCAGAACAAGAAAGAAACGGGCTCAGTGCTGACGAAATCGTAGTCACCAATGGGGGGCAGAACGCAATCATGCTGTCGATGCAGACCCTGTTGGCAGAAGGGCCGCGCGTCGTGATGGTGGAAGAGCATTCCTATCCCGGACTACGCCGCGCGGTTGAACTGCTGGGCGCAAAAGTCGTCGCCGTGCCGATGGATGAAGAAGGCGTTGATCCGCAGGCCTTGGAACATGTGGCGCGTAGCAGCAGCGCCAGTGTGTTTTTCACTATGCCCGAAGCCCATAACCCAACTTGTCGTGTCACAAGCGAAGCGCGCCGGCACGAGGTTGTGCGGATTGCACGCAAGCTTGGGTTTCACATTGTACAGGACGATTGCTATCGCCTTGGTCCGGCACTTGCGCCAAGTTATCGGGCGCTGCTGCCAGAGCAATCCTGGTTCATCTCTTCATTTTCCAAGACCATCTCTCCTGCGCTTCGGGCGGGGTATGTGGTGACGCCTGCGAACTGGTCAGGCAAGCTACGACGCGTTGTGGACGTAAACTATTTCGGCATCTCTTCTCCGGTGGCCGAGATCCTCTATCAGGTGCTCGCGCATCCTCGGCTTCCTAAAGCGATGGAGGATATGCGTCAGCGTAACCGAGAATATATCGAGGTCGCGGTGAACATGTTGGGGAGGTTTGATCTGGGTTGGAGCCACGACGTGCCCTTTTTCTGGCTCAAGTTGCCTTTGGGGTGGCGGGTTTCGAATTTCTGTCAGGTCGCTGAAACCAAGGGTATTCGTGTGCGTCCCGGGGATGATTTCGCGTTGCGGGGTGGGCCGTCTCCGCAGGCAGTGCGAATTTCGGTAAACGGGCAAATGCCGCTTGAACGGTTTAGAAGTGTTCTGGCTGATCTGATCGCGCTTTTGGACAATCCGACCGATACGTTAAGCGTCTAAGGGGCGATTTGTGTGGGGTAAAATAATACCGTAATTGTAAGGCATTGTTTTGTAACGATTTTCACATGAAGACTGCGCTTGACCCTGCCTTCAAAATCACTAAAACCACCACATCCGAAACCCAATCAGGGCTGAATCAATGAAAACCTTCTCTGCAACGCCTGCAGATATCGACAAAAAGTGGATCATCATCGACGCCGAAGGCGTTGTTCTTGGTCGCCTTGCATCGATTATCGCTATGCGTCTTCGTGGCAAACACAAAGCCTCGTTCACGCCGCACATGGACATGGGTGACAACGTCATCGTGATCAATGCGGACAAAGTACAAATGACCGGCAAGAAGCGCACCGACAAAGTGCACTACTGGCACACCGGTTACCCGGGCGGCATCAAGTCGCGCACTGCTGGCCAGATCCTTGAGGGTGCACACCCCGAGCGCCTGCTGACCAAAGCTGTGCAGCGTATGCTGCCGGGCGGCAAACTGAGCCGTCAGCAGATGACCAACCTGCGCATCTACGCCGGCGCCGAGCACCCCCACGAGGCCCAGAGCCCCGAAGTGCTGGACGTCAAGTCGATGAACCCCAAAAACACACGTGAGGGCTGATCATGACTGAAGAGATCAAATCGCTGGACGAGCTGAACACCGTCGCAGAAGGCACCGAAGCTGTTGTTGAGGTTGCTGCCCCCCGTGAGCCCGTCCGTGACGAGCTGGGTCGCTCCTATGCCACCGGCAAGCGTAAAGACGCTGTTGCCCGCGTGTGGATCAAGCCGGGTTCCGGCAAGGTCACCGTCAACGGCAAGGAAATGGACAAGTACTTCGCACGCCCCGTGCTGCAGCTGATCGTACGTCAGCCCGCACAGGTTGCTGGTGTTGAAGGCGAATTCGACGTGGTTGCCACCGTTAAAGGCGGCGGTCTGTCGGGCCAAGCTGGTGCTGTTAAGCACGGGATTTCGAAAGCTCTGCAGCTTTACGAACCCTCGCTGCGTGGCGCACTGAAAGCTGCTGGCTTCCTGACCCGTGACTCGCGTGTTGTTGAACGTAAGAAGTTCGGCCGCCGCAAAGCACGTCGTTCGTTCCAGTTCTCGAAGCGTTAATCGCCGAGATCCAGAATTTGGGAAGGGCTGCCGGTTCGGCGGCCCTTTTCTTTTGTACCGGTCTGATTTGCCGCTGTTTCATGTTGCGGGGGGCAGGGCGATGGCCTATATCCCGGCCTTAGGCACCCGTAGCTCAGCTGGATAGAGCGCTGCCCTCCGAAGGCAGAGGCCAGAGGTTCGAATCCTCTCGGGTGCGCCAATTTCCTAATGATATCTGTAGCATCTGCCCTTGGGTGGGGCTTAGCTGTCCCGATATCGTTCCACGAAGTTTCGCAGGATTTGCGCGGGGGCATGCACGTCTGCGGCGTGGACCATTTCGACCAGCGCGTCTGCTTCCTCCGGCGGGAAATAGCCGTGGTGTTTGTAGATACCGATCCGGGTTTCAAAGCCGTTTGCGTCGGCTTCCGGGTGGAACTGGGTGGCATAGACGTTCTGGCCGAAGCGGATCATCTGGAAAGGGCAGGGGGCGGATGTAACAAGCTGTACGCAACCTTCCGGTAGATCTTGCATCGCTTCTTTGTGGCCTACGAAAGCTTCGAACGCCTCGGGAATACCCTTCAACAGCGGATCGGCGCGCCCGTCATCGGTTAGACGACAGGGGCTGGCGCTGACGGGCTCTCCGAACTGCTCTTTTGACACAGCCCCGGGTTTAAGGTGATGGCCTAAGATGCCGATACCATAGCAGCAGCCCAGAAACGGAATGTCGCGCGACGTGATTTGCGGCATCAGTGACAGGCACTCGGCCTCGATCTTGGCCTCGACCTTGGATTTCTTCTCGGGCGCGTCGGACACACAGCCCGGTCCGCCACCAACGATCACGCCTGAATAGGTGGACAAGTTCAGATCAGCGGGGACATCCTCTTGATCCAGACGGATACGGTGCACCTGATCCTCGGATAAGCCGCCTTTTGACAGAAACGCCTGAAACTCGTCGTCCGAGGCATCGGTTTCAGGGCGCAGTTGCAGGATCAGGAAAGGTTTCATCGTCGCCTCGTCAATCGTTCAGGGCTTGATGCCAAACAACCTATCGCGCCACAACAAAAAAGCGCCCGCAGGCGCCTTTGCTTCGTTCTTGCCAGTTTTGGGATCAGCGGCCCCAGGTGCGGACCACGCCGCAATCCATGTGCACGAAGTTCGAGCCCGAGTATTTGCCAACGCCACCGCTGTTGCAGGCCACCGCAGCTTTGAAAATCTGGTTCACCGAGCGTGTCTTCAGACGCAGATCGGCTGCCTGACCCTTCATGTGTAGCGAGTTCTTGGCCACCCCACGCGAGCGCGAGCGCAGCATCGCGTTGGTTTTGGGCGAGCGATAGCCCGACAGCATCGTGTATGGTTCACGCACATCCATTAGGCCGTGGGCAGCTGCCATGATGTCGATGGTGCGGGTGTCGATCTTGATCGACGTATCCGTGCGCCAGTCACGCATGAAATGGTTGATCTCTTTCAAGGCGTCGTTGATGTACTTGCCTTCAACCCAATAGATCATGTTGATGGTTTCGCCGGTGCGGCCCGAATACATGGCCAGACGGCGTACATCGCCACCTCCGCGCAAAAAGCCGGCTGCATTAGCGTACATAGGAGCCGACGTCACAGCTGTTGCTGCAAAAGCCCCTAGTAGCCCGCGCCGAGTGATGCTCGATTTCAAGCCGTTCGAAGTCCCGTAGGTCATTGTCGTAGCGTGTCCCGTCGCTTGCCTGTTACCATACCCGCCTGACTCTGCGGTCAAATCGGGGCGGTATGTTTGCCTAATCCCCAGACGTGCCTTTTTATGACACAACTCGAATCGTGCGCCAAGTAGAGTTTTCAGTCCCTTAACGGGTTCAAGAAAAATCGGCAGGAATTTGCTGAAAAACGTGAAACAGGGGTTAACCGTGGCGTTGGGGTAGCACTCGTACCGGATAAGGTAAGGTATTCCGGAAACAGTTTAAGTGCTTTTCGCAAAACCTGCCTTGGTTTTCGGGATTGTGAATAGACAGCCTTAACCAGATGTTGGAATACTGAACATCAGTACGATCTCATTTATTTCGGACATGACATGACGAAAACATTGCCCGCGCGTGCACCCTTTATGACCGTTGCGTTTGCAGCTTTAGGTGCTGCTGTTCTGAGTATTTCTTCTCTTGCTCCCGCGATGGCGCAGAGCTCTGTTTCCGCGTTTGCCCAGTCGGTGGCCGAGGCCGCTGCGCGCGAAGGCGAGGTCGCAGCATTTTATCGAGCCAATGCTTATCAACCGATCTGGACCGGTACGTCACCCGACGATCTGGCCCGTCGGAAAGCACTTCTTGCTGCACTGTCAAAGGCTGCTGATCACGGGCTTCCGGCCGTCGATCTGGAGGATCTGAAGTCCCGCATGGCGAATGTCTCGTCGGTGCGCCAACTTGGGGCGCTCGAAGTCGAGCTGTCTACGCTTTTGGTCGACTACGCACAGGGTGTGAACACTGGCATTCTGACACCGTCCAGGATCGACGAGGGCATTGTGCGCAAGGTCGATCGCAAGGATGGCACGGATATTTTGACCACCTTCGCGGCCGCGTCACCTGCCGGGTTCCTGAAATCCCTGCCACCTAGAAATGCCGAATATGGCCGGCTGATGCGTGAAAAGCTGCGTCTGGAGGACACGATCCAACACGGCGGTTGGGGCAAGACCGTCTCGTCGAAAAAGCTTCAGCCCGGTCAGTCGGGTGACGCCGTCATTGCGCTGCGTAACCGTCTGGTGCGTATGGGGTATCTGAGCCGCTCGGCCAGCCGCACCTATGATGCGTCAATCCAGAAAGCCGTGCAGCAGTTTCAGGCCGATCATGGCCTGACCGATGATGGCGTAGCGGGGGCCGGCACCATCGCCGAGATCAATGTCGCGCCCGAGAAACGCCTTGCCTCGGTCCTGGTCGCAATGGAGCGCGAGCGCTGGACCAATTTCGACCGTGGCGCGCGTCACGTATGGGTAAACCTGACGGATTTCACCGCCAAAATCGTGGATGGGGGAAGCGTGACCTTCCAGACCCGTTCGGTCATTGGCAAGAACGTCTCGGATCAGCGCAGCCCCGAGTTCTCGGACGAGATGGAGCATTTGGTGATCAATCCCACCTGGAATGTGCCACGTTCGATTGCAACAAAAGAATATCTGCCGATGCTGAAGAAGAACCCCAATGCGGTCAGCCATCTGAAGCTGATTGACAGCCGGGGCCGTGTGGTCAAGCGCGAGGGGATGGATTTCACCCAATTTACCGCGCGTAGCTTCCCGTTTGCGATCAAGCAGGCGCCGTCGTCACGCAATGCGCTGGGGCTTGTGAAGTTCATGTTCCCGAACAAACACAACATCTATCTGCACGACACGCCATCCAAAAGCCTGTTTGCCCGCGAGGTACGCGCCTTCAGCCACGGGTGCATCCGTCTGAGCGATCCGTTTGATTTCGCCTATGCGCTTTTGGCCAAGCAAAGCAGCAATCCCAAGGCGACCTTCCACAAGGCGCTGGACACGCGCCGTGAGACCCAGATTGATCTGGAGCAGCACGTGCCGGTACATATCATCTATCGCACCGCCGTGGCGCCTGCGAAAGGACGGGTCAACTACCGTCGCGACATTTATGGGCGTGACGCAAAAGTTTGGGCCGCTTTGCAAAATGCCGGGGTAGCACTTCCGGCCGTGGATGGTTAAATCCTTTAGTGCGGTGTTCGGGCGCAGAAGCCCGGCACCATTAAAGGAGCGTTGAATGACTTTCACCCTGTCCGAGATTGCCACCGCATTGGGGGCCGAATTCCACGGCGATGGCAGCATCGCCCTGTCAGGCGCAGCCGAGCCTCAGGATGCCCGCGCGGATCAACTGGCGCTGGCGATGGACCCGAAATATGCCGATGGCATTGCTAAGGGACAGGCCCGCGCAGCTTTGCTGTGGGATGGGGCTGACTGGCGGGCACTTGGACTGGACGGCGCAATTTGCATGTCGCGCGGCAAGACGGCGATGCCCGTTCTGACCCGCGCATTGGATCCGGGTCTAGGGATAGCGCCGGGCATCCACCCCAGCGCGGTTGTCGATGCCAGCGCCCAGATCGGCGAAGGCGCCCATATTGGACCGCTGGCTGTGATCGGGGCGGATGTGAAAATTGGGGCGAATGCGCAGGTCGGGGCGCATGCTTCGATTGGCTATGGTACCGTGATCGGAGACGATCTGGTCCTGCATCCGGGCGCGCGCATTGCGCATCTTTGCGTCATCGGGAACCGCTTTATCGGGCAGTCAAACTCGGTTGTGGGCGGAGACGGGTTTTCGTTCGTCACGTTAGACAAGGAAAGCGCGGTTGAAAGCCTGCGCGGCGGTATGGCCGAAGGTGAAACGGCCGGATCTGTGGAAGGCAGCGCGCACTGGGCACGGGTCCATTCTCTGGGCGGTGTCGAGATCGGGGACGACGTGGAACTGGGGGCAAGCTCGACCATTGACCGGGGCACAATCCGCGCCACACGGATTGGGCGCGGCACCAAGATCGACTGTCAGGTACAGGTCGGTCACAATGCCGAAGTGGGCGAAGACGTGATGATGTGCGGCAATGTGGGCGTGTCGGGATCAGCAAAGATCGGCAACCGCGTCGTTCTAGGCGGCAAGGTTGGTGTCAGCGACAACATCTTCATCGGGGATGACGTAATCGCAGGTGGTGGCACCAACATTTATACCAACGTACCTGCCGGACGTGCCGTTCTGGGCAGCCCTGCCGTGAAGATCGAAACGGAAATGGCCATCCGGCGCGAGTTGCGCCGTCTACCACGTCTGGCCGAGACGCTACGTGACCTTCAAAAAACGGTTACAAAACTGGTGGACAAGGGCTAGAAATTCGCCAACGCGAAAGGGAACCACATGTCTGAAAGCATTCAGGACCGCGTCATCGCCATCATCGCCGAGCAGGCCGTTCTCGAGCCGGGCGATGTCAGTCTCGATCAAACCTTGGAAGATCTGGGCATCGATAGCCTTGGCCTTGTTGAAAGCATCTTTGCCATCGAAGAAGCCTTTGACATATCGGTGCCATTCAACGCCAACGACCCGTCGGCAAGCGACTTTGATATCTCGTCGGTTGCCGCCATCATTCGTGCGGTCGAAGGACTGGTTGCGGATCAAGCCGCATAATCCTCATGAAGAGAATTGTCATCACCGGCCAGGGCACGATCAACGCGCTTGGCCGAAACGTCCCCGAAACGCTCGAAGCGATGCGCGAGGGACGGTGCGGGATCTCGGATCTCGAGTTTCAGGACGTCGAACGCCTGTCGATCCGTATCGGCGCGCAGGTCAAAGGCTATGAGCCGGAAGAGACGTTCAACCGTCAGCAGATCGCGCTTTATGACAGGTTCACCCAGTTCACTCTGATCGCCGCACGTCAGGCGATTAGCCAGTCCGGCCTGACCTTCTCGGGCGAGCTTGCGGCGCGGTCCGGTGTGGTTCTGGGGACGTCCGGCGGCGGGATGAACACGCTGGATGAGAACTATCGCTCGGTCTACGAGGACGGTAAGAACCGAGTGCATCCCTTTGTTGTACCCAAGCTGATGAACAATGCAGCCGCCAGCCACGTGTCGATGGAATGGAACCTGAAGGGGCCAAGTTTCACCGTGGCGACGGCCTGTGCCAGCTCGAATCATGCGATGGGGCAGGCGATGCAGATGATCCGGACGGGCATGGCGGATGTCATGGTCACCGGCGGCTCCGAGGCCATGCTGTGCTTTGGCGGGATCAAGGCGTGGGAAGGCCTGCGGGTCATGTCGAAAGACGCCTGCCGCCCATTCTCGGCCAATCGCAACGGGATGGTACAGGGGGAAGGCTCGGCGGTGTTTGTGTTCGAGGAATACGAGCACGCAAAGGCGCGCGGGGCCGAGATCTTGGCCGAGGTGGTCGGCTTTGCCATGACCTCGGACGCGGCGGATATTGTGATGCCATCGAAACAGGGCGCGTCACGGGCGATTGCCGGTGCTATGCGGGATGCACGCCTGAATCCCGAGGACGTGTGCTATATCAACGCCCATGGCACCGGTACGGCGGCCAATGACAAAACAGAATGTGCCGCGGTTGCGGATGCGTTTGGGCATCACGCAGACGAATTGATGATTTCGTCGACCAAGTCCATGCATGGGCACCTGATCGGCGGTACCGGCGCGGTCGAGCTTTTGGCCTGTATCATGGCGCTGCGCGAGGGCGTGATTGCACCGACAATTGGTTATGAAGAGCCCGATCCGGAATGCGCGCTAGACGTGGTGCCAAATGTGGCGCGCGACGTGAAAGTCGGCGCGGTTCTGTCAAACGCCTTCGCGTTTGGCGGGCTGAATGCGGTGCTGGCCTTGCGGGCGCACTGAGGGCGCTACAAGTGTCATCCAAACAAGAACGCCGCCCAACTAGGGCGGCGTTTTGCGTTCATTTCTAACGTACTTACTGCGCTGCCGGTGCTGGGCGCGGAACCGGTGCTGCCAGTTCGTCAAAAGAGGCTGTAAAGCCTGTCAGCGACATCGTCAGGTTCACACGCTGATCTGGCGCGGCAGCCGGAACGATCGATATCATCGCGTTCGCACCTGCTTTGAATCCCGCGATCTCGTCTGCGGTAAAGCCAATATTGGCCACGCAGCCCAGCTGGGTGCAGAAGCGGAACGGATAGCGTCGGCCTTGTGTACCATCAACCGAGATCGTCAACTGTTGGGTCAGCAGCGTTTCCAGCGGAACAACGACCGTTGCCCCGGCCACGGCCTGAGCACCCTGGGGCAGTTTGCCCAGCGAAATCTCGGCGACGGCGTTTCCGGTGCTATCCTTCAGAAGCTGATACATCTGGCATGGATCGTCGCCTTGGCCTTCCGGAAGCGCAATGCACTTGCGTTCCCAGTCGCCGGTGACCTTCTCGACATAAGTTTGACCGGGCTGGCGGGTGGTATCGACGGGTTCGCCCAGATCCACAACCGGTTGGGCTGCCGGAGCCTCTTCGGTGGGTGCTTCCGAATTTTCCTGTGCCATGGCAGCGGTACCCAGCGATAGGGCTGCCAACAGCGAGAGGGATTTGATCAGCTCGATATTCATGATCGGTCCTTGTTTCGAAATCAATTTTGTTGGGGATGGAATAGCATGGCGCCATAGGGGTGTCAGGTGGAAATACATTGGAACGGCGGGAAAACCGGGTGGAATGCCCTTGGTGGCGATAGACCGCCGATGCGGGCTGCAAGGGCGTCACCAAACCAGCAGAAAAGCGCCAAGTTCATAACCATAAAGAAAGGGACCCACTTCCGCGGATCCCCTTCGAATTTCTCTCCCTGCCGGACTGACCGGCTTATGGGGGCGACGCTATGTCACTTGCATTTGGCGGTCAAGCTAGAAAGTGACGTGCAATCGACATAATCGGAACTTTTTACGTCACCAATTTGATCTTCATTAAATTTCGCGCAAGGCATTGAACATGATAAAAAAACCGCGCCCGAGGGCGCGGCAGTCTGACAGGGAGGAAGTCTTCCCAGACCCAAATGGCCGATGGGAATGATTACAGTATGGCCTGTGTTGGTTAATTTAGTATTGTCGCAGAGAAGTTTGATTTCATAGCCGGGAGACAGCACGTGGACGGTACGATTTTTATTGGTGGCGGTGGCGATAACTACGGCGAGAAACAAGGGCTGTTGCTGAAATACGCAAACCGACACGGGCTGGTTGCGGGGGCGACCGGGACGGGCAAGACCGTCACGCTGCAAATCATGGCCGAAAGATTTGCCGCCCAGGGCGTGCCGGTGTTTCTGTCGGATGTAAAAGGCGACCTGTCCGGCTTGGCCAAGGCAGGCGATGCTGGTTTCAAGCTGCACGACGCTTTTACCTCGCGCGCCGAGAAAATCGGCTTTGATGACTATTCCTATGGCGCATTCCCGGTCACGTTCTGGGATCTCTACGGCGACCAGGGTCACCCAATCCGCACCACTGTGTCCGAGATGGGGCCGCTTCTGCTATCCCGCCTGCTCGAGCTGACCGACGCTCAGGAAGGAGTCCTGAACATTGCCTTCCGCGTAGCGGATGAACAGGGACTTGGGCTTTTGGATCTCAAAGACCTTCAGGCGCTTTTGGTGTGGGTTGGCGAGAACGCCAAAGATCTGTCACTGCGGTATGGCAACGTTTCGACGTCGTCTATCGGGGCCATTCAACGTTCGCTTCTGGTGCTCGAAAATCAAGGTGGCCATAAACTTTTCGGTGAACCCGCGTTAGAGCTGTCGGACATCATGCGGACCGACACGGATGGGCGCGGGCGGATCTCGATTCTTGCCTCCGACAAGCTGATGGGCGCGCCACGTCTTTATGCGACGTTCCTGTTGTGGCTGCTTTCCGAATTGTTTGAAGAACTGCCCGAAGTGGGCGACCCCGACAAACCGAAGCTGGTCTTCTTCTTTGACGAAGCACATTTGTTGTTCGACGACGCTCCCAAAGCGCTGGTCGATAAGGTGGAACAGGTCGCACGTCTGATCCGCTCAAAGGGCGTCGGCGTCTACTTCGTCACGCAGAACCCGGCAGACGTCCCCGAGGACATCCTGGGTCAGCTGGGCAACCGCATCCAGCACGCCCTACGCGCCTTCACGGCCAAGGATCGCCGCGCCCTGAAGCAAGCCGCCGAAACCTATCGCGACAACCCGCGTTTCTCGACCGAAGACGCCATCCGCGAGGTTGGTGTGGGCGAGGCGGTGACGTCTTTCCTGGAATCCAAAGGTGCGCCGGGCGTGGTCGAGCGTACGTTGATCCGCCCGCCATCCTCGCAGCTTGGTCCAATTGAACCGTCCGAGCGAAAAACCTTGATTGACGCATCGCCGATTGCTGGGAAATACGAGACGCTTCAAGACCGCGAAAGCGCGTATGAGGTGCTGACCAAACGCGCCGCAGAGGCGGCGAAAGAAGCAGAAGAGGCTGAGCGCCTTGAAGAAGAGACTGCAAGCGCGGCAGAGCGGGAATATCGGGCCGGACGGCGCTATTCAGGCAGCAAGGTCGGGCGATCGACCTCGCGCCGCAAGTCGTCCTCGGGCGGGTTTGGGAAAGCTGTGACGGATGTGGTGATCAAGGAACTGAAAGGCACCACGGGCAAACGCATCGTGCGCGGCATTCTGGGATCGCTTTTCAAAGGGCGCTAAAAAGCGCCCGCCGTTGCAGGATCTGCACTTGTTTCCCTTCCTCTTGCCTCAAATACCTTGGGGGTGAGCGCGGTCCGCGCGAGGGGGCAAAGCCCCCTTGTTCTTACAGTGGCCGGATCCGCAGCATTTCAATCCGGTTGCCGTCTCGCTTCACCACTTCAAACCGGAAGCCGTGGAAGCTGAACACCTGACCTTCGTTGGGGATCATTTGCGCTTCGTGAATCACAAGACCAGCGATGGTGTTGGCCTCCTCATCCGGAAGTTGCCAGTCCTTCGCGCGGTTCAGATCGCGGATGGTCACGCTGCCCTCGACCATGAAGCTGCCATCGCTTTGCGACTTAATCTCGTGCGCGGTCTGGATGTCGAACTCGTCGGTGATTTCACCCACGATCTCTTCCAGAATGTCTTCCAGCGTGATCAGACCTTCAAGCGACCCATATTCATCCACCACCAGCGCAAAATGCGTGTGGCGCTTCAGAAACTCACGCATCTGGTCATCAAGCGTGGTGGTCTCGGGGATGAAGTAAGGCTCCATCGCCACTTGAAGCACGTCGAACTCCTCGATCAGTTTGCCCTCGCGTTGAAAGGCATACATCGCACGGGACAGGTCTTTGGCGTGGATGACGCCGATGATGTTCTCTGGCTCGTCGCGATAGATCGGCAGACGTGTGTGGCGCGATTCCAGAATTTGCTCCAGCACCTCGACGGCGGGGGCGTCGGCGTCGATCATCTCGATCTGACTGCGGTGAAGCATGATTTCTTCGACCGCACGGTCACCCAGATCCAGTGCGCCCAACAAACGGTCGCGGTCTTCTTTCTCGACCATGCCCTCCGAGTGGCCCAAAGCAATCGCGCCCATAATCTCCTCGCGCACAGCAAGGATGTGACTGTCCGGGTCCGTTTCGACGCCAAACAGGCGCAGGACGCCCCGGGTGATCATGCGCACAGCGGATACGATGGGCGCAAAGACAAGGATGATCAAAGCAATCGGGCCCGACGCGCGCGAGGCCGCCATTTCAGGCCGCGTGATCGCATAGGTCTTGGGCAGCACCTCGGCAAAGATCAGGACCAGCAGGGTCATGACAAGGGTGGCGAGAGCCACACCGCTGTCGCCGAAGAGGCGCGTGAATAGCGCAGTGGCCAGTGAGGTCGCCAAAATGTTCACAAGGTTATTGCCCAAAAGAACCGAGCCGATCAGACGTTCATTGTCCTCGGTGATATTCAGCGCGCGATCCGCACCCCGGTCGCCCTTGTCAGCACGCGAGCGCAGCTTTCCGCGTGACGCAGCTGTCAGCGCCGTCTCCGAGCCCGAGAAGAAGGCAGACAGCACCAAAAGCGTCGCAATCGCCGCGCAGCTGATCCAAAATCCGGTGTCTAAACCCACGTCCATCGATAACTCCATTGTTCTGCACAATCTTATGGGCACTTGCGGCGGGGCTTTCAAGTGAGCGGTATGCGCAAGGCGCAAAAGGAAAAGGCGAAAGCTTGCGCCTTCGCCTTCTCTTGTACCGTGAGTGTACGGTGTTACGAGGTGATGTCGTAGGCGCGTTCACCGTGGGCCGACAGGTCGAGCCCGTTGACTTCGCTTTCCAGATCAACGCGCAGCGGCGTGATGGCGGCGGTCAATTTGATCAGCACATAGGTGACGACGAAGGTGAAGACGCCAACGATGATCAGCGCGCCGAACTGGGCAACAAAGCTGCCTTGTCCGAAGACGGCGATCATGATCGTGCCGAAGATGCCGCCAACGCCGTGGACTGCGAAAACGTCCAGCGTGTCGTCGATTTGCAGCTTGTTGCGGATGAAGTTCACCGCCTCTTGGCACAGCACGCCAGCCACTGCGCCGATGATCAGGGCCGCGATGGGGCCAACAAAGCCGGATGCAGGCGTGATCGAGGCCAGACCCGCGATGGTGCCGGTGACGATGCCCACAAGGCTCGCTTTGCCGTATTTGATCTTTTCATAAAGCGCCCAGCTTAGCGAAGCCGTGGCGGCCGAGATATGGGTCACGGTGATCGCCATCGCCGCGCCACCATCAGCGGCCAGTTGCGAGCCGCCGTTGAAGCCGAACCAGCCTACCCACAGCATGGCAGCGCCCACGAAGACCATCCACGGTGCGTGCGGAGGTGTGGTGCGATGTTTGCGCGGGCCAAGGGCCACAGCGATCATCAGGGCTGCGATGCCCGCAGTTTCGTGCACCACGATACCGCCAGCAAAGTCGCGGGTGCCAATTTCGCCAAAGATGCCGCCATCAGCCAGCGCGCCGCCGCCCCAGATCCAATGCACCACGGGCGCATAGCAAAGAAGCATCCACAGCGAAGAGAACGTCAGGACGAAACCGAAGCCCACACGTTCCACATAAGCGCCGACGATTAGCGCGGGCGTGATGATGGCGAAGGTCATTTGGAAAGCAAAGAACAGAACCTCGGGCAGGGTGCCCGACAGGCTGTCTGCGGTGACGCCCGACAGGAACGCCTTGTCCAGCGATCCGAACCAGCCATGCGAGGCGTCGCCAAATGCGATGGTATAGCCAAAGGCCAGCCACAGGATGCTCATCAAACAGGCGATGGCGTAGACATGCATGAAGACGCTCAGCACGTTGCGCGCGCGCACAAGCCCGCCGTAGAAAAGCGCCAGTCCTGGCAATGACATGAACAGCACCAGTGCTGTTGCTACGATGATCCAGGCGGTATCTGCGCCGTTCATATTCCCCTCCTTGGGTTTTGAAACCGTTAAAGTGGGGTGTGATGGAATTTCCGGCGCAAAGCACCCGGAACGCGCACCTATTAGGTAACGCTGAGGCGGAAAACGAAGTCTGCTTAATAAATAGGCGTGATGCTTAGGGCATTGCACGCAGATTGCGCGTAATGCGAACGGATCAGGCGCGTGCCGATCTTGCGTTTGCCCCTTGTGTAAGCAGCGTGATTGCGCGTTTTGCAGCAGCCTCGCGCACCTTGTCCCGCCCGATCGCACCGAATTCCTGTGTTTCGACATGGACGATGTCGCCATAGGCCAGCCCGAAACAGACGCGGCCTTCGGGCTTGTGCTCGGACCCGCCGGGACCCGCGATCCCGGTGATCGAGACGGCAATGTCGGCCTGTGACCGGGCAAGCGCGCCGGACGCCATTTCAGCGGCAACCTGTTCGGACACCGCACCGTATGCGCTCAAGCTTTCCAAGGTAACGCCCAGCATGTCCTGCTTCGCGACGTTGGAATAGGTGATAAAGCCGCGCTCGAACACGTCCGAGCTGCCGGGCACCTCGGTCAGCCATGCGCCCACCATGCCGCCGGTACAACTTTCTGCCGAGGCCAGCTTCATGCCATGCGCGCGGCAGAGGTCCAAAAGGGCGGCGGCGTCGCTCATGCCATCAGCCCATGTGCAGCGTAGGCCGAGATGATGACGACGATCGCGGCTGCGACACCCGCCCAGACGTCGTCCATCATGACGCCCGTGGCGTCTCCGCGCCGGTCGGTTTTGCCAATCGGGCCCCATTTGGTGATGTCAAACAGACGGAAGGCCAAGAAAGCGACGATCCAGCCGGGATAGAGCGCCAGAATGTCCGCGCCCATCATCCGCGCCCCGAAGGATACTGGAAAGAGCGCGATCCACATGCCGACAACTTCGTCAATCACCACCTCAGACGGATCGTGATCGGATTTGCCAGCCGTATAGGCCTCGGTCGCTTTCACACCGATCAGGTAGGCCAGAATGGTGGCGCCGGTAAGGGCCACAGGTCCGCCGATCTGGTGCAGAAGCCACGCGGCGGGCAGGGCGGCCAGACTGCCCCATGTGCCGGGGGCCGGGCGCAGAAGGCCCGAGTAAAAGAATGTGGCGATCAGCTTGGCGGTCGCGGGGGTCATGTCAGGCTCCAATCAGGGTTGCGGTGGCCATCGAGGCGATGCCTTCCGACCGTCCGGTGAAGCCAAGACGTTCGCTGGTGGTGGCTTTCACGCTGATCCGGTCCACGGCCAATCCCATAATGTCAGACAAAGCCGCGCGCATCACCTGCGCGTGCGGTCCGATTTTAGGCTGCTCGCAAATCAGCGTCACATCGACATTCGAGATCCGATAGCCGCGCTCGCCCGCCAGAGCGACCGCATGGCGCAAGAAGATGTCGCTGGCCGCGCCCTTCCACTGCGGGTCCGAGGGCGGGAAATGCTGGCCAATATCGCCATCTGCCAATGCACCGTAAATGGCATCGGTCAGCGCATGCATGCCCACATCGGCATCCGAGTGGCCCTTCAGCTTGCGGTCATGCGGGATTTTAACGCCACAGAGGATCACGTGATCCCCATCTGTAAACGCATGTACGTCGTAGCCACTGCCCACCCGAATATCCATTCGGCTCTCCTTGTTCTTCTCTTGGCGCTGCATCAGCAGCCGCTCGGCCCGGGCGAAATCGCCGGGTGTGGTGATTTTCAGGTTCTTCTCGTCACCGTCAACAATGGTGATGTCCAGCCCAGCGGCGCGGGCGACCTCGACATCATCGGCAGCGCCACCCGAATGCGTTGCGTGTGCGGCCAGAATGTCGGCGAAGCGGAAGCCCTGAGGGGTCTGCGCACGAAACAGCCCGGTACGATCCTGCGTGCCCGTCACCTTGCCATCCGTCCCGCGCCATAAGGCATCTGTGACTTGTAGGGCAGGGGCGGCGCCCGGCGTGCGGTCGAGCGCGGCGATCACGTCGTGGATCACCTGATCCGAGACCAACGGCCGTGCGACATCGTGGATCAGAACGCAGTCCGGGGCATCCCCGCTGAGCGCCTGCAAGCCCGCAAAAACGCTCGCGTCCCGCGTCGCGCCACCGTGCACCAAGGTAACGCCCTCGATCGGATCGGCAAAGCCGTGGTCATCCGGGTGAATCACCAGAATGATCTGCGATACTTCGGGATGCGCCCGAAACGCCTGCACCGTATGGGCCGCAACGCTGTTTCCGGCAATCTGGCGCCATTGCTTCGGCACTTCGCCACCTGCGCGCGTCCCGCGCCCGGCGGCCACAATGATGGCTGCTGTCGTCATACAAGTTGTTTAGGCTGTGCTTAGAGGAAGGACAACTCTGCAGTCTGCGCCCCGAAAGCTGCCTAAAAAATGTGCAGAATATAAATCCGATGCTCGAATACTCCGCGGATTGTTGATATATTTCGGGCGGTCAGCCCTAACTATACGCAGTGCACAAGGAATAAGCATGTCTCTTTGCGTCGGACCTCTTCAATTGGAAACGCCCGTGATTCTGGCCCCGATGGCCGGGATCACGGATTTGCCGTTTCGCAACATCGTCGCGTCCTTCGGGGCGGGGCTTGTTGTGTCTGAAATGGTGGCCAGCCAAGAGATGGTGCAAGCCAAGCCGGGCGTCCGTGAACGGGCCGAGCTGGGATTCGGGCTTGATAAGACCTCGGTCCAACTGGCGGCGCGAGACGTCTATTGGGCGGGCGAGGCAGCGCGGATGGTCGAACAGAACGGCGCGCGGCTGATTGATATCAATATGGGCTGCCCGGCGCGCAAGGTGGTCGGCGGCATGTCCGGATCCGCCCTGATGCGTGATCTGGACCACGCGCTTCGCCTGATCGAGGCGATCGTGGGCGCGGTCAGCATCCCCGTCACGTTGAAAACCCGGCTGGGCTGGGATGACACCAGCCTGAATGCACCCGAACTGGCGCGTCTAGCCGAAGGGGCGGGTATTCAGCTGATCACCATCCACGGGCGCACCCGCTGTCAGTTTTACAAGGGCACGGCCAATTGGGCCGCGATCCGCCCGGTGAAAGACGCCGTGTCGATCCCTGTCATTGCCAATGGCGACATCGTCGACAGCGCCACCGCCCGAGAAGCCCTTACGCAAAGCAGCGCAGATGGGGTGATGATCGGGCGTGGCTCTGGTGGGCGGCCTTGGCTGTTGGCGCAGGTAGCACATGACCTTTATGGCGCGCCGGCCCCTGACATTCCCAGCGGAGAGGTGTTGGCAAAACTGGTCGCGGATCACTATCGCGCCAGCCTGGATTTTTATGGCCCCGATCTGGGTGCGCGCGTCATTCGCAAGCATCTGGGCTGGTACATGGATGACGCAGGCACCAATCCCGATCTGCGGCGACAAATCCTGTCGTCCCGCGATCCGAAGAAGGTTATTGCCCTGATTCCCCAAGCCCTTAGCCCCGAGAGGAAAGCTGCATGACCCGGGATGATCGCATCTGGTCTGTCTTGCCCGTGCCGGGGCTGGAATTGGACGGCAAAGGCCTTGTGCTGCGCGTCAATGGCGCGGCCGAGAGCTTTCTGAACCTGTCCGAGCGGCGAATGGTCGGAAGGCACCCCAATGTCACGCTCGGGTTCTCACTGGATTTTGACGAACTTCTGACCCGCGTGCGGGAAAGCAACAACGCGCTATACGTGGATGGCGTGGATATGCGCCTGTCGGACGGCATGGCGCGCGACGTCAATCTGCACATCGCGCCTCTGCCTGAAGGGCCGGGGGCGACCGCAGGCTATATCGTGATTCTGCAACCGCGCGGTGGATCCGAGGCGCTGGGGCAGGTGCAAGGCACCAAGTCAGCCGCGCGTCAGGCCATCGGCATGGCCGAGATGCTGGCGCATGAGATCAAGAACCCGCTGGCGGGGATCTCGGGCGCGGCGCAGCTTTTGTCCATGTCACTGCCGGCCGAGGATCAGGAAATGACTGATCTGATCGTTGCCGAGACCCGGCGTGTCGTGGCGCTCTTGGATCAGGTGGAACGGTTCGGAGATCTGCGCCCCCCCGAACGTCAGCCGACGAACATCCACGATCTGCTGGACCGTGCATGGGCAACGGCGCAGTTGGGTTACGCGGCAGGTATGGAGGTGTCAAAGCTGTATGATCCCTCGTTGCCGGACGTCGATGTGGACGCAGATCAGATTCAACAGGTGTTTCTGAATTTGATTAAGAACGCCTCGGAAGCAACTGGTAACGTAGGAAATATTACCCTGAAAACGTTCTATGATAGCGGCTTGCGGGTGCCTCTGCCCAACGGGGATCAGGCGCATCTTCCCATTCAAGTCGAGGTCATTGACGACGGTCCAGGACTTCCGCCGGACATCGCCGACAGTGTATTTGACGCCTTTGTTTCGGGCCGTGAGAACGGCACCGGGCTGGGGTTGGCCTTGGTGTCGAAGATCATCACGGATCACGGCGCGCTGATCTCGGTCAACTCCGTGCCGGGGCGCACTGCGTTTCGGATCAGCCTTCCCGTCGCAAAACCCCCGCAACCCGCAACTAGCAACCCGTAAGGAGCCCTGAGATGGATGGAACAGTTCTGGTGGCCGATGACGATCGCACGATCCGCACGGTTCTGACACAGGCGCTGACCCGCGCGGGGTGCCGTGTGCATGCGACGGGTTCGATCCAGACCCTAATGAAATGGGCCGAAGAGGGGCGCGGAGATGTCGTGATCTCGGATGTGGTGATGCCCGACGGCAATGGGCTCGAGGCGCTGCCGCGCATTCTGAAGCTGCGACCGGATTTGCCGGTAATTGTGATTTCGGCGCAAAACACGATCATGACCGCCATTCAGGCCGCCGAGGCAGATGCGTTTGACTATCTGCCCAAGCCGTTTGATCTGCCAGAGTTGATGAAGCGCACCGCGCGGGCGTTAGAGCGGAAGCGCGTGCGTCCAGTTGCCCCCACCAGTCCGCAACCGCAGGCTGGACGTGGCGTGGATGATTTGCCTTTGGTCGGGCACAGCCCCGCCATGCAAGAGCTTTATCGCCTTGTCGCACGGGTTCTAAATGTTGATTTACCGGTTTTGATCACCGGGGAAAGCGGTGTCGGAAAATCGCTGATCGCGCGGGCGCTTCATGATTTCTCGGATCGGGGAAATGCCCCGTTTATCATTGCCTCACCCGATGATCTAAGTCACCCGGACGCCGTAAATACGTTGCTTTCTAGGGCGCGAGACGGAGTCATTCTGTTTGACGGCATTCAAGATCTTGACGATGCAGCCCAAGGGCGTCTTGCGCGCGTTTTGGATGCGGTTATGGACAACAACACGCGCGTTCTGTCGATCTCGCAGGGGGATTTGGGGCGGGCTGCAGCCGATGGGCGGTTCCGTTCTGACTTGTATTACAGGTTGGCAGGGATCGTGATCCCGGTGCCCCCACTTAGGGACCGGATTGAGGACATCGTTGGGCTCGCCGAACACTTCCTGAACCGCGCGGCGCAGGACGGGCTGCCAAAACGTCATCTGCCGGAGGAGTCGACGGCTGTTTTGCGGTCATACCCCTGGCCAGGCAACGTTCGCGAGCTTGAGAACTTGATCAGTCGTCTGGCCGTAACTGGTGTGGACGACAATATCTCGGCGGCTGAAGTTGAAATGGCTTTGGGCGCAACGAGCGGGCAGACCGTTGCTGATCCTGCGGGCTCTGGTGCCATTCGGCAGGAAATGGCCGATGGACGTCTGGCCGACACGATCACGCAGCACTTGCAGCGATACTTCGATCTGCATGGCGGAGCGCTGCCGCCAACTGGCTTGTATCAACGTATTTTGCGGGAAATGGAGCTGCCGCTGATCGAAATCGCGTTGGATGCCACGGGCGGCAACCAAGCCAGATGTGCCGATCTGCTGGGCATCAACCGCAATACCTTGCGTAAAAAGATCACCGAACTTGGAATCGAGGTGACACGCCGCCGCAAGTTGATGTAAAAGAGCAACATAGCGTGACATTCGGGCACAAGATCCGGGTCATATTGGCGGCAACTGTCTGCAAGAGGCTGTGGACAGAGATTTTATGAGGGCGAGCACAGTGGCGCAGCGCGCGGTGCGGAAGTCGAATTACGAGCGTTACCTGTCGATGCGCCGCTGGCGCAAGTACAGTTCTTACGGCGCATTTGGAATGATCGTGTTCGGGCCGATTTTGGCTGTGACCACGTTCTTGGCGCTTGGCCCCTTTGCACAGGGCGCAGACAGCAATGCGCTTCGCCTGATCCTTCTTGCTGACATCATCTATATAATTCTGGTCGCGGGGTTTGTTCTGGCCGGTGTCAGCCGCATGATCGTCGCGCGGCGCAAAGAAAGCGCGGGATCGCGCTTGCACATGCGTCTGACAGGTGTTTTCGCCGTCATCGCGCTTAGCCCGACCATTCTGGTGGCAATCTTTGCCATGCTCACGTTGAATATGGGGCTAGAGGGCTGGTTCTCGGATCGGGTACGCACGGTGGTGGGCAATTCTCGCGCTGCCGCCGAGGCCTATAAGGAAGAAAGTCGTGATGGGTTGATACAAGACGCCCGCGCCATTGCTGCGTTTCTTGAAGTGCAACGGCAATCCCAGCTTTTGTTGACCGACGCCGAGGTCGGACAGTTTCTGAAGCAAGCGCAAGAGCGTATTCAGCGCGGGTTGCGCGAGGCCTATGTGGTGTCTGGCGACGGCGCGATCCGGGTGCGTGGCACGCGGTCCTATCTGTTTGACTACGAACAGCCCTCGCCCGCACAGTTTGCCCAAGCCGAGACCGGTGACCCTGTGGTCATCGAGGATTGGGACATCAACGAATTTCGCGTGTTGCTACGTCTGAAAAACTTCACAGATCACTATATCCTGCTGACCCGCGATGTGAACGGCGACATCCTTGATCTGGTGGACGAAACTCAAGAGGCCGCGCGGGTCTATACCCAACTAGAATCGCAACGTGGGCAGAGGTTGTTTCAGTTCGGCCTGATTTATCTGGGCTTTGCCGCCATCCTGATTCTCGCTGCGATTTGGATGGGGATGTGGTTTGCTGAACGATTGTCTCGCCCGGTCGGGCGTCTGGCCAGCGCGGCACAGCGTGTCGGGGCTGGGGATCTGGATGTACGCGTCATCGAGGAAGAGGGCGACGACGAGATCTCGATGCTGAGCCGCTACTTCAACCAGATGACCAGCCGGTTGAAGGGGCAACGCGACCGATTGCTTGAAAACACTGACCAGATCGAACGTCGCCGACGCCTGTTTGACAGCGTGCTAAGCTCGGTCACAGGGGGCGTGATCGGCTTGAATGCAGACGGACAGGTGACCTTCCTGAACCGCGCTGCTGAACGTTTGTTGGATGTTCAAGATGAAAACGATCAGGAGCACGAGTTGTCCTTGGTTGTGCCAGAATTTCAGCCGCTATTGGATGCGGTTTCCCAAGGCCAGCCCAGTGCGCAGCAAGAGATGCGCCTGACCCGCAACGGCAAGCAGGAAAACCTGCTGGTGCGGATTGCCACGCGTTGGAATGACGATGGCGGGATTGAAGGCTACGTGATTGCTTTTGATGATGTGACGGATCTGGTCTCGGCCCAGCGGATGGCAGCCTGGGGCGATGTGGCCCGAAGGATCGCACATGAAATCAAGAACCCGCTGACGCCGATCCAACTGTCCGCCGAACGAATTAAGCGAAAGTTCTCGAAGGTCGACGGCGTGGATGTCGACGCGTTGGAGCAGTACACCGACGTGATCGTGCGCCAGACCAATGACCTGCGCCGGATCGTGGACGAGTTTTCGAAATTTGCGCGCATGCCCGAGCCGGAGCGGCGCGAGACGGATTTGACCAAGCTTCTTAGCGATATCGTGCTTTTGCAGGAAACCGGGCAAGAGGGCGTGCGGTTCACGTCACAGATCATGGATCATCCAGTCTTGATTGAAATCGATCAAACCATGATTGGTCAGGCTTTGACAAATCTGATCAAGAACGCCGGGGAAGCCATTGAAACTTTGCATGAAAAGGGGCGCCCAAATGGGCATGAGCCCGAAGTGCAGGTGACAATGGAACACGCACATGGCGGGGTGTGTATCACCGTGGCGGACAATGGGATCGGCTTGCCGGAAGATCGGGCACGCCTGTTTGAACCCTATGTGACAACGCGCGAGAAAGGTACCGGTCTGGGCCTGCCGATCGTCAAGAAGATCATCGAAGAGCATGGCGGGCGTCTGACGTTGGAAGACGCACCCGTTTTTGACAGCGAACTAGAAAAAGGCGGCGCTCATTTTGGCGCCATGGCCCGCATCTTTCTGCCGTTTGGCAGTACAGATCGCGGTGCTAGAGCCGCAACTACAGGAGAACCGACATGAGCGATATTCTGATTGTTGATGACGAACGGGACATCCGTGAACTGATTTCAGATATCCTTGAAGATGAAGGCTTTACGACCCGTTTGGCGGGCACCTCGGACGAGGCGGTCGCGCAGGTCAAGGCCGAGCTACCCGCCTTGATGATCTTGGACATCTGGCTGAAAGACAGCGCCATGGACGGGATCGACATCCTGAAGATGGTCAAGCGCGAACATCCCGAGGTTCCGGTGGTGATCATCTCGGGCCACGGAAACATCGAAATCGCGGTCGCGGCGATCAAGCAGGGCGCCTATGACTTCATCGAGAAGCCCTTCAATATCGACCAGCTGATGGTTGTGATCACACGCGCGATGGAGACCAGCCGCCTGCGTCGTGAGAACACCGAGCTTAAACGTCGCGACAGCCTTCCGTCCGAGATGATTGGACAAAGTTCGGCTTTCAAGGCTTTGAAATCTAATCTGGAAAAGGTCACGAAGTCCAATGGTCGGGTGATGCTGACCGGTCCTTCCGGGGTAGGAAAAGAACTGGCAGCCCGCTTTATCCATGCGAATTCTGACCGAGCGTCTTCGCCTTTGGTGGTCGTCAACTCTGCCTCGATCGAGGCGGACCGCATGGAAGAGGTTTTGTTTGGCCGCGAAAGTGATGACCGTGGGGTCGAGCCGGGACTGCTGGAAGAGGCCAATGGCGGTGTCATCTATTTCGATGAAGTGGCCGACATGCCCATTGGGACCCAATCAAAAATCCTGCGCGTGCTGGTGGATCAGCGGTTCCAGCGTGTTGGCGGGGCCGACAAGATCTCGGTCGATCTGCGTGTGGTGTCCTCTACCAGTCGTGACCTTCAGGCCGAAATCGCTGCGGGAAACTTCCGCGAAGAGCTGTATCACCGCCTGAACGTGGTGCCGATTGCGGTGCCTCCTTTGGATGAACGGCGCGAAGATATTCCCGAACTGGCCACATATTTCATCTCGATGTTCAACGCCGAACAGGGGCTGCCCCTGCGCGAGCTGGCCGAGGATGCGCAGGCCATGCTGCAAACGATGCCATGGCCGGGCAATGTACGCCAGCTGAAGAACGTGGTCGAGCGGGCGCTGATCTTGGGCGATGGCACAGATCCGATCACCGCGTCCGAGCTTCCGGGGCAGGAAGCGGCCGCCGTGGATATTTCTGATCAGGCGGTTGTCGTCTCGGGAGCTCTTGCGATGATGCCGCTGCGCGAGGCGCGCGAGGCTTTTGAACGGGAATACTTGCTGACCCAGATCAACCGCTTCGGCGGCAACATCTCGCGCACGGCAAATTTCGTCGGCATGGAGCGCTCGGCACTGCACCGCAAGCTGAAGTCTCTTGGGGTTGTGACGGGGTCCAAAGCCGGTGCCCGTATGGCCTATGTGGCAGGCGAAGAAGAGGAATCTGCTGAGGCGTGACGCGGCCGTCACGCACCTGCGCGATGCAAGATCCCACGAGGCGGAGCCATTGACCCTGCCGCGCCCATCTGCCATCCCTTCGTCAGGATTACGCATGTCACATGCGGTCGAAGCGGTGCCTGACAGGCTGCAGGCCCGCGTTCCAGGGAGAGCCGGATGAAGGTTATCATTTGCGGTGCAGGGCAGGTGGGGTGGCAGATCGCCCGCCACCTTTCAGGCGAAAAGAACGACGTGACCGTTGTGGACAACAACCCAGAACTGGTCGCACGGGCGACCGATACGCTGGACGTACAAGGGATTGCGGGCCACGCCTCGCACCCGGATGTTCTGGACCGTGCCAATGCGCGCGACGCCGACATGATCATTGCGGCAACCTATTCGGACGAGGTGAATATGGTCACCTGTCAGGTGGCGCATTCGGTCTTCTCGATCCCGCGCAAAATTGCGCGTATCCGGTCGCAAAGCTATTTGGATGCGATTTACACTGACCTCTATCGCCGCGATCACCTGCCCATCGATGTGGTCATTAGCCCCGAACGCGAAGTGGCCGAGGCCGTTCTGAAACGCATTCAGGCCCCGTCCGCCTTCGATATTGAAAGCTTCATGGGCGGCAAGGTTCAGTTGTTGGGCATTCAGCTGGGCGTCGATTGCCCGGTTCTGAACACGCCTCTGCGCCAGTTGACGGATCTGTTCTCGACCCTCAGCGCTATCGTGGTTGGCGTGCGTCGCGACAAGGGGCTGTTCGCACCTGAACCCGGCGACCAGCTATTTGCAGGCGACCAGATCTATGTGTTCACAAAAACAGAGGATGTGAATCGTACGCTTGAGGTCTTCGGTAAGTCGACCAAACGACAGGAGCGGGTGGTGATCCTTGGGGGCGGCAATGTGGGCCTCGCCGTTGCGCGCGAGCTTGAGACCCGCACGGACCGCATCCGCGCCAAGGTGATCGAACTGAACCGTGATGTGGCGGAACGTGCTGCCGATACGCTGGAACGTACCGTGGTCCTGCATGGCGACGGAATGAACCGCGAGTTGCTGAAAGAGGCGGGCGTCCCGCGTGCAGATGCTATTTTGGCCGTTACGGACGATGACAAGGTGAACCTATTGTCCTCGGTCCGGGCCAAAGCTGAAGGCTGTGCGATGTCGATTGCGCTGGTCAATGACCCGTCACTTGTGGGCCTGATGAAGCCCTTGAACATCGACGCTTATATCAACCCACGCACGCAGACGGTCAGCTCGATCCTGCGCCATATCCGGCATGGTAAGGTCCGCGAGGTTTATTCACTAGGCGACGCCGAGGCTGAGGTGATCGAGGCGCAGGTGCTGTCGACTTCGCCCATTGCTGGCAAGGCGATCCGCGACGTGGATTTCCCCGAGGGCGTCCTTGTTGGGGCCTTGATGAAGGGCGAAACTGTGGTCAAGCCTGCGGGTTCGGTCCGTATCGACGAAGGCGATGTGGTGACGTTGTTCTGCATGGCAGATGACGTACCCGAGGTTGAGCGGCTGCTGCAGGTCTCGATCGACTTCTTCTAAGGCGTATACATGCTGACCCAAATCACCAAATTGCCTCTGCTTGTGATCCTCATGGGGATCAGTGTGCTTGCGATGCTGTTGCCTGCGGGGTTTGCGTGGACTATCGAAGAATACTATCAGGGGCGCGTGTTCCTGTATGGGGCGCTTCTATTTGGGTTTCTGACTTTTTTCCTAGCCATTGCGATGGCTGATCGTCCCAGATCCATCCGGCATCGCCGACACTTGATGGCGCTTTTGGGCCTTTTCGTCCTGTTGCCGATCATGCTTGCGGTACCGTTTCATCAAGCCCTGCGCACCACCACATTTCTGAACGCCTATGTCGAAATGGTCTCGGCGTTGTCCACCACGGGATTGACGCTTTTTCCGGACCCCGACCGGCTTCCACTGTCGTTGCATCTGTGGCGGGCTATGGTTGGCTGGATGGGAGGCTTCTTCATCTGGGTAAGTGCCATCGCCATTTTGGCCCCGATGGCCCTTGGCGGGTTCGAGGTGCGTACCCGATTTGGCGCGCGCGGCTCGGCCTTGGATACGCGACTTGGGGCAGGGCACAGCCAGATCACGCGGGTGGCGGATTTTTCTGATCGGATCAGGACCTATGGTGTGCGCCTGTTGCCGATTTATGCCGGATTGACTGCGGCGTTGTGGGTCGGCTTGGTCATTGCGGGGGAAACGCCCTTCGTTGGGCTGTGCCACGCGATGTCTACGCTTGCGACCAGCGGGATATCTCCGGTTGGCGGGCTATCGGGTGGGGTCTCCGGTTTCGGCGGAGAGGTCATGATCGCCGTCTTCCTGATCTTCGCGATTTCCCGCCAGACCTTTGCAAGCGATATGCAGCATAGTGAAACCCCGTCGCTTTGGCGCGATCCGGAAATTCGCCTGGCTTTTGTGATCGTAGCTTCGTTGACGGCATTTTTGGTCCTGCGCCACTTAATTGGGGCCTATGAGGTGGATGAAGAATTGACCCTGACAGCCGGACTGACTGCGGTTTGGGGGTCTCTGTTCACGGTTCTATCCTTTCTCACCACTGCCGGATTTGAAAGCCAGGCATGGGAAGCCAGCACGAACTGGTCAGGGCTCGAAACGCCGGGCCTTGTGTTGATGGGTTTGGCGTTGATCGGGGGCGGGGTGGCCACGACGGCTGGTGGTGCCAAGCTGATGCGGGTCTACGCGCTTTACCTGCATGGGCTGCGCGAGATGGAGAAATTGGTCCATCCAAGCTCGGTCGGCGGATCAGGAACCGAGGCGCGACATTTGCGTGGGCGTGGTGCTTACATGGCGTGGGTGTTCTTCATGCTGATGGCGCTGTCCGTTGCGATGGTCATGGCGCTTTTTGCACTCACGGGGCAGGATTTTGAAAGCGCCACGATCCTGACGATCGCAACGCTGACGACAACCGGCCCGATAATCCAGATTACCGCTGGTGACCCGCTGTCGATCGTTGACCTGAGCGATGCTGCTAAGGCGGTTTTGACCTTTGCGATGATCCTAGGGCGACTTGAAACACTCGCGATCATTGCCTTGCTCAGCCCCGAGATCTGGCGCCGATAGCGGGCAATCTTGCTAACCGCTGCATAATGTCTGTGGTTTGGATGCCATACCCTGAATAAGGCGACACAATTTGGGGGTGGAAACCACCAAAAGAGCAAGCCATAGTGACAATCAGGTGAAATTCCTGCCGTTTTCCGGCAGCACGAAACAAAAAAGGCAATAAAAATGGCTGCCGATAAGCAAAACCTGCAGGACGCATTCCTGAATCATGTGCGTAAATCGAAAGTTCCTGTGACGATCTTTCTGATCAACGGCGTGAAACTTCAGGGCGTGATTTCCTGGTTCGACAACTTCTGCGTCCTTCTGCGTCGCGATGGCCAGTCGCAGCTGGTCTATAAGCACGCGATTTCGACCATTATGCCGGGCCAACCGATCAATCTTTATGACGGCGAAGAAAGCTGACTGACCTCATCGAACGCGAGGAGAAGGCCACCCGTGCTTGGGTCCTTCACCCGGAACTGACCTCAGACCTCAACCGCCGGACCGCTGGTCCCGCGTTGGAAGAAGCCGTGTCCTTGGCGGCGGCCCTACCTCATCTCGAGGTCGAGGGGGCCGAAATCGTGCGTCTGCGCGATCCCCATCCCGGTAAACTGTTTTCCAAAGGCAAGCTTGACGATCTCAGCCAGCGCCTGAAGGTGGCCGAGGTTGATCTGGTGCTGATCGACGGACATGTCAGCCCGGTTCAACAGCGCAACCTTGAAAAGGAATGGAACGTCAAAATTCTGGACCGGACGGGCCTGATCCTCGAGATCTTCTCGGATCGTGCGCGTACCCGCGAAGGCGTGTTGCAGGTTGAAATGGCTGCGTTGTCCTATCAGCGCACACGTCTTGTCCGGGCGTGGACCCACCTTGAACGTCAGCGTGGTGGCCTTGGTTTTGTGGGTGGTCCTGGTGAAACCCAGATCGAGGCTGACCGCCGCGCCATTGACGACCACATGAACCGTCTGCGCAAGCAGCTGGAAAAGGTCGTAAAAACCCGCGAGCTGCACCGTGCGGCCCGCGCCAAGGTTCCGTTCCCAATTGTTGCGCTGGTGGGCTATACCAACGCCGGCAAGTCAACACTGTTCAACCGGATGACCGGGGCGAAGGTGCTGGCGAAAGATATGCTGTTTGCCACGCTCGATCCGACCATGCGCCAGATCGAATTGCCGGCCTTGGGCAAGACGCCAGGGCAGGGTGGTGGCCGCAAGGTGATCCTATCCGACACGGTGGGCTTCATCTCGGACCTGCCGACGCAACTGGTTGCCGCCTTCCGCGCCACGTTGGAAGAGGTTCTGGCTGCGGATCTGATCCTGCATGTGCGTGATATCAGCCACGAAAGTACGGATGAGCAGGCGCAGGATGTCGCCACCATCATGGCCGAGCTGGGCGTGAGTGAAGAGACGCCGCAGCTTGAGGTCTGGAACAAACTGGATCTGCTGGATGAGGAAGAGGCAGACGCCCGCCGTCGCGAGGCCGCACGCCACGATGATATTCTCACCCTGTCCGCCATTACCGGCGAAGGGTTCGACGATCTAATCGAAGCCATTGATCGCGCTTTGGACGAGCCGCGCAAGACCGTCACGCTGGACCTTGCGTTCTCGGACGGGCGCAAGCGGGCATGGCTGTTTGAAAAGGGCATCGTGGAAGACGAAGAGCCGGGCGAGACCGGCTGGAAGATCACCGTAACTTGGACTGATCGGCAGGCGTCCGAATACGCCGCGCTGTAACCTGATTTTACACCGTTGAATTATTCGAAGGCCATCCCGAAGGATGGCCTTCTGGCCGCGAGTGGCCGCACATCGTCCAGTTGTGGGGACGCGCTAGATGGCGTTATGGACGACGATCTGCTGGAAGGGGATCTCGATCCCGTCTTTCTGAAACTGCTCGTAAATTGCTTGGGGCAGGCTGTATTTCACATCGAAGTAGTGCGCACCATCGGCGAACGGACGCACCAGAAGATCGACTGACGAGGCATTCAGGGTCTCAACCTCGACGAAGGGGGCGGGCTCGGACAGTACATGTTCATGGGCCTTTAGAACCTTCGCGATCGAGGCTTTTACCTTCTTGATGTCGCTGCCATAGGCCACGGATGCAATCATATCGACACCGCGAATGGCGTGATGCGAGTGGTTGGTGATCTTGCTTCCCCAGATCTCAGAGTTGGGGATGATGATGTGCTGGTTGTCGAAAGTAATCATGTCGGTTGTGAACAGCGTGATCGTGTCCACCTTGCCGAATGTCCCAGCCGCGTCCACGAAATCGCCAACTTTAAAGGGGCGAAACAGGATTAACATGATCCCGGCAGCAAGGCTGGACAGGGTGCCCTGAAGGGCCAGACCGACCGCCAGACCTGCCGCACCCAGAATGGCGATCAGCGATGTAGTCTCGATGCCAAACCGATCCAAAACGATCAGTCCGGCAAAAACCAAAATCCCATAACGGGCAATCGAGCCGAGGAAATGGAACAGCGTTTCGTCCAAGGCTTCATGGCTTCGGCCAAGTTTGATCACAAAGCGCTTCACCAGACTGGCAAGCCAATACGCCGCGATGGCAATGATAGCCACGTAAATCACATTCAAAGCGTTGGCTTGTACCCAGCCCATCCCTTGCGAGACATTCTCCATGTCGGTTTTCCTAACTGTCTGCATTTATCAGTTAGGTCGATGTAAGGACGAGAGCGGCCCGGAAATAAGGGGAAAAGCGCGTGGGATATAACCCAGGGCGATAACCGCAAGCGGGATTAGGGGCGTGGAACCAGCGTTGTGACCCCGACCGCTGCGGCCCGTGCCAGATCGGGATCCAGAGACATGGGTGTGAACTCGCCCCGTCGCCACAGCTCGCCCAGGTCATCATAGTGGCGTGACAGAGGATGCCCTGATTGTCCGGTCGACGTTACAAAGAGCGAGCTGTCAGGATCCGAGAAGTCATAGACGCCACGATAGGCGGCCCCGTGGACGTTCTGGAACGGGTTCTGGCCCGTGCCCGCGGTCAGCCCGCGCAACAGCGTGTTGTCCCCGCCCGAGGTCGACTGACGGATGTTCACGAACCACTTCAGGAAGGGCACGTCGCCCAGCACAGCGTGTTTGTGGACGGCTTGGTGATAATCCCCCCAGCGCAGGCTTTCCTGTTTGCCGCCTGCGTTTTCTGACAGCCATAGCAGCGCGTCATCCAGCGCAATGCGGGCGATGTCGGTACAGGTCTCGGTCGCGGCGGATTGAATCACGTCGCACCAGACCGACGCACCGTCCACGTCGCGATAGATACGCTCCATAAAGACCGGGTCTACATGGGTGAAGGCTGTGGCCAATGGACCAAGCTCGTCCCGGATCAGACGGTTCTGAAGGGCGCGCATCCATGCAGAGTAAATCAGCGGCTCGGGCATGTGCTCGCTCATCTCGCCATTCCAGTCCGCCAGCAAGGACAGCGCGTCTTGGCGGGCTCGTTGGGGGGTCCCGACCGGTGCGGCTTCGCCGGTGAACCAGAGATCCGCTGCAACCAGTGGCAACAGCGTGCGCGCAGTAACCGACACGCTGTCCAGCTGCGCTTCGATGAAACTGTCGCGCGTATGCACCTCGCGCGCCTGCATCAAGCGCTGCCAGCGTTGAATGCGCTGGCTGTCGCCCCAGTTGAAGCTCATATGCGCAGGGAAGGCGCGGTCGATGATCTTGTTATTGGTGTTGCCTAGGATCCCGCCCGAGGGCTGCACGAATTCCGGATTGGCGCTGTAGCTGAATGGGACGCCCCACTGGTTATCCTTGATCCAGCCCGGGCTGGGAATGCGGCCCTGCGTCTGGTGGCGCGGGCTACGGCCCGGCATCTGGCCGATCACCTTCATGGCGATCGTATCCGTGTCTGCCATGGTCAGGGTCAAGCTGGGGGCGACGTAATCTGCGGCGGCGGCGATCCCATCCATCACGGTCTTCGCGCGCATCAAACCGATCCCAGCGCTCATCGAGCGGTCTTTATCGGTCAGCAGCGTCCAGGACAGGGACATCGCATGGCCCACGGGCGTGATCAGCCCAAGGTCATACATCTCGGACGGCAGGATCGGCCCGTTGGGCGTCCATTGCAGGGTTAGCGTAACCGGCGCTTCGTCTTTAATTTTTACAATCGTCCCGCGCGTTTTGAGGGGGCGGTAACCGTCGGGGGTAAGGACTTCATCCAAGTTGTTCGGGTTCAGCTTCTCAAGGAACAGGTCCTGATCATCGAGGTAAGACGAGGTGATGCCAAAGCCAAACCCGTCGGTCCGCCCGGCCATAATCAAAGGCATGCCGGGGATGGACCCGCCAATCACGCCGCCAGTGCCGAGCTCTAGCCGTGCCAGATACCAGATCGACGGGGCCGAGAACCCAAGATGCGGATCATTGGACAGCAGAGTACCGCCTGCCGCCGAGCGGGTCGGCGCCGCCGCCCATCCGTTCGATGCGCCTGCAAAGCCGCGTTTGGGGCTGGGCCAGAGGTCTGGACGGTCTTGAGCGTCGAGGGCCGCAAACCGCGGGACGTCCTCGTCAAACAATGCTGCGTATTCCGGCAGTGCGGCGACGCCGGTTCCCGGCATGTCTGGCAGGATATCGCGCACGCGATCCTCGGGCAGAGCAAGCGAGACACGGGCGCGCAGGACTTCCTCTTCCAATTGACCTGCCAGTTGCACGCCCATCAGCTTCAGGATGGCGAGGCTATCCACCGGCTGCCACGGCGAGATTTCGTTTGAGAACAGGAAAAACTCGGGTGCGCCGCGGCCCAGAGCTTCGGAATTCACCCGCGCCAGATAGGCGTTCACGCCAGACGCATAGGCCGAAAGCGCTGCCTTGGTATCCTCGTCCTGATACTGCAGCGATCCACGCGCGAGCGTGTAGAGGTCCAGACGCCGCATCAGTTCGTCCGTTTTCAAGGTGCGCGGGCCGAACATTTCGGACAGACGCCCTTGCACGGTGCGGCGCATTATCATCATCTGCCACAGGCGGTCCTGTGCATGGACATAGCCAAGGCCGAAGAACACATCGCTGTCATTCTCGCCTATGATATGCGGGATGTTGGCATTGTTGCGGATGATCTCGACCGGGGCGGTGATGCCGGGTGTTTCGCGGGTCACGTCATAGTCGGGCAGCGACTGTGACGCCAGATAATAGACCAGCCCCATAATCGCGACGGCCAACCCGACCAAAGCAGCGGTGCCGCGGATCATCCACAGTATGATTTTGCCCATATGCAAACCTAATTTCTGTCCCTGTCGCCCGAAACGCAGGTTGAACTTGCCCTCGTGAGCGGTAACTACTGTGAACTGAATGGGAATTCAACGAAAGGGTCTTGGTATGGCAAAATGTGCGTTTTTAGGCTTGGGCGTGATGGGCTATCCGATGGCGGGTCACCTTGTTGCGCAAGGCCACGAGGTCACGGTGTACAACCGCACGACGGCCAAGGCCGAGGCTTGGGCCAAGGAATATGGCGGCAAATGGGCGTCGACCCCGCGCGAGGCGGCGATGGGCGCGGATTTTGTCATGACCTGCGTGGGCAATGATGACGATTTGCGCTCGGTGGTGCTGGGGGATCAGGGCGCTTTGGCCGGCATGGTAGACGGTGCAATCTTTGTGGATCACACCACGGTGTCGGCCGCTGTGACACGTGAACTCTATGCGGACGCCAAAGCCACAGGCGTGTCCTTCGTGGATGCGCCTGTATCCGGCGGTCAGGCCGGGGCCGAGAATGGCGTGTTGTCCATTATGTGCGGTGGCGATCAGGCTGCCTATGACGCGGCCGAGCCAATCATGCAGGCCTATGGCCGTACGGTAAAACGGCTTGGCGAAAGTGGCGCGGGGCAGTTGACCAAGATGGTCAACCAGATCTGTATCGCAGGACTGGTTCAGGGGCTGTCGGAAGGCCTGCACTTTGCCGAGAAAGCCGGGCTGGACCTGCGCGAGGTTGTCGACGTGATCCAAGGTGGCGCCGCGGGCAGCTGGCAGATGGTGAACCGGCACGCGACCATGGCGGATGACCACTTTGACCACGGGTTTGCAGTGGATTGGATGCGCAAGGATCTGGGGATTTGCCTGAACACGGCCAATGAAAATGGTGCCAGCCTGCCGGTCACAGCGCTGGTCGATCAGTTCTATAAGGATGTGCAGAAGCTTGGTGGCGGGCGTTGGGACACGTCCAGTCTGATCAAGCGGCTGCGGGCGCTAGACTAAATGAAAAGGGCGGCCTCTGGGGCCGCCCTAAGTTTTTGGGGATGTGCGTCGGATCAGGGAATGACCCGCGTGTATTTCGCACCTTCGATCGAGGCGCCTGCGATCAATCCAGCCTGACCAAACACAACGGCCACAACCGGTGAAGATGCGGTAATCGTATCAGCGGTCAAACGGTCGCCTTCGTTCTGGAATGCGTATTTGATGTCAGCCGAGGCAACCCAACCCGCATCCGAGCGGAAATCCTGCAGCGCTTCATCGGTCATGAAGAACAGGACATGGGCGAACTGCTGGGCGCCGATTTGCAAGCCTGCACTGGCTTGCGTCAACGCGTAATAATCCACCGTTACGCCATTGATGCGCAGTGCGCCGCGCCCATAGGCACCGCCAAGGCCAAATCCGGCTTCGGTCACCAAGGGCATCACCAGTTGCCCCGAGGAGCGCTCGGCCAATTGACGTGCATCAGGATAGCGGTTGTAGAGATAGGACAGCGCGCTATCGGCCCGCGCGTCGATCCGCGCACCACCGCTGGAGCCGACGCTGTTATCACAAGCCGCCAGTGCCATGCCAGCACCAACGAGACCAGCCAGAATCCCACGACGAGTAAATTTCGAAATCTGCATGTTTTTGCCTTTATGCCTCATGCTGGGTCGCCATACCGCCAAGGCATGTGATCGACCGGGTTGCTCGAACGCGGATCTGTGTCCGCTTTGGCACAAAATATAGCGGATCACGCGCGGGCTGTCACCTAGAAGTAAGGCGTGCTGCGGAAAATCGCCGGTGCAGACCGCAGGGTTAGCCTTCTGCCAGAAGGCGTGCCATGCGGGGCGCAAAGTAGGTCAGGATGCCATCACAGCCCGCGCGTTTGAACGCCATCAGGCTTTCGGCCATCACCTTGTCGCCGTCCAGCCAGCCGTTCTGCGATGCCGCCATCAGCATCGCGTATTCGCCCGAGACCTGATAGGCGAAGGTCGGCACGCCAAAGCTGTCTTTCACGCGGCGGCAGATGTCCAGATAGGGCATGCCCGGCTTGACCATGATCATATCCGCGCCTTCTTGCAGGTCGCGTTCGACCAGACGCATCGCCTCGTCACTGTTGGCGGGGTCCATCTGATAGGTCTTCTTATCGCCTTTCAGCGCGCCCGAGGCCCCGACCGCGTCGCGGAACGGGCCATAGAAGGCGCTCGCATATTTCGCGGTATAGCTCATGATGGTGAGGTTATGATACCCGGCGGCCTCGATCGCCGTACGCATCGCGCCGATACGTCCGTCCATCATGTCTGACGGTCCAAGAATGTCTGCCCCGGCTTCGGCCTGTGCCAACGCCATCTTGACCAAAGCCTCGACCGTTTCGTCATTCACGATCTCACCACCCCGAACGATCCCGTCATGGCCATTGGCGTTATAGGGGTCCAGCGCGATGTCGGTCATTACGGCGATCTCAGGCACCTCGGCCTTGATGGCGCGAATGGCGCGGTTCGACAGGTTATCAGGGTTCCAGGCCTCTTCGCAGGCCTCGGTCTTCAGCGCGGGATCGGTGTAGGGAAAGATGCAAATCGCCGGGATTCCCAGCGCATGCGCCTCTTTCGCGGCTTTCACCACCAGATCTACCGATTTCCGTGTGACACCGGGCATCGAGGGGATCTCTTGTTCTACATTCACGCCTTCGACCACGAAGACCGGCCAGATCAGATCCGCCGCCGTCAGCGTGTTTTCCCGCACCAGATCGCGCAACGCGCCGGACGATCGCGTGCGGCGCAGGCGCGTGGCGGGGAAGGGGGCGACTGTATTGGGCTGAGGAATGCGGCTCACAAGGCTCTCCTTGGCTGGGCGTGGCCGTGTGAGGGCCATAAAAGTGATCTGAAACTACCTGCCACGGGTCCGACAAGTTCACAAGTCCGCAATTTTCCGTTTCGAAAGCTGTTCCCGCTGGCACACGATCCACCCCGACGCTAGGGTGAAGCGCAACCAGACCGCCAACAGAGGACCAAGTTTGGATCTTTACGCCACCCTTTTCGAAATCATTGATATGCGGTCCTTTTCCAACCTGTGGTACTGGATTGGCCTTGCGGTGGCGTGGTCTATGGCCAGCTATTGGGTGATGGGCGTGCCCTATGACATGATCCAACGCGCGGGCCGCATCGAAGGCGAGGCGCAAGAGGACCTTGAGACCATCGTGCGTGTGAACTGCAACCGCATCACATCGCTGTCCGAGCAATCGGGGATGTCCTTGATCGCGGTTGCCTCGGCCATCTTGTCATCTCTGGTTATTCTGGGGTTCTGGTACGGCGTGGAGTTTGCCCAAGCTGTATTCCTGTTAATGTTTCCCATGGTGTTCGTCGGGCTAATGTCCGCGCGAACGGCCATAACAATCCAAAGCCAAGCGCTTGAAGGCGAAGCCTTGCGCCGGTATTTGCTGCGGCATCGCTTGCTGGTGCAACTGATCGGGATGGTGGCCATCCTGATCACCGCTCTTTGGGGCATGAATCACAACCTTGCCAATGGCGTATTAAGGTAATCCCGACCGACCCGGCTCTTGCGTGGCCCTAGCTGCACGGATACATCCGCCGCATGGACAAGCTTATTCTTTCTGGCGCCCCCGAGGGCTTTGACGCGACCCTTGTAATAAAGGAGCTCGACAGGTCTGGCGGGCCGGTTGTCCACGTGGCGCGGGATGAAAAGCGACTTGCGGCGATGCAGGCGGCACTTCGTTTTTTTGCGCCGGATGTTGTTTGCGTCACCTTTCCCGGATGGGATTGCTTGCCGTTTGATCGGGTGTCCCCCAATGCTGACGTGTCTGCCGCCCGGATGGCGACACTGGCGGGGTTGGCGACGGGCCAGATCAAGGGCCGGTTTGTCCTTCTGACCACGCTGAACGCTGTCACCCAGCGCTTGCCTGCCCGCGCGACATTGGCCGAGGCCAGCTTTGTCGCCAACGTCGATCAGTTGCTGGACGTGGATGCGCTGCGCGGATTTCTGGTGCGTATGGGCTTTTCTCAGTCCCCAACTGTGATGGAACCGGGGGATTTCGCTGTGCGCGGGGGCATAATCGACATTTTCCCGCCGGGGGAAAGCGGCCCTGTGCGTCTGGATCTGTTCGGAGACGTTCTTGACGGTGTGCGCCGCTTTGATCCCGCGACCCAACGCACGACGGAAAGCCTGAAAGGGGTCGAACTTGCCCCGGTCTCGGAAGTTATTCTGGATGACACCGCAATCACGCGATTCCGTCAGAACTACAGAATCGAATTCGGCGCGGCCGGGTCGGATGATCCGCTGTACGAGGCCGTGTCGGCAGGACGCAAGCATCAGGGGATCGAGCACTGGTTGCCGTTTTTCCATGAAGAGCTGGAAACCGTGTTTGATTATCTGCCCGACGCGTCCGTTATGCTGGATGACGGGTTGGACCCCGCACGCCTTGCCCGGTGGGAGTCGATCACCGATCAATACGAGACCCGCAAGATCGCGATGAATGCGAAGAACCGGATGGACAGTGTCTATAAGCCTTGTCCGCCGGAGCTTCTGTATCTGGATGATCCCGCCTGGGCCACGGCGTTGGATGGACGTCGCGTTGTGCAATTGACGGCATTGCCGCAGCCTACGGGCGCGGGCGTTGTGGATGGCGGCGGCCGGATTGGGCGCAACTTCTCGCCTGAACGACAGCAAGAGAATGTCAACCTTTTCAAGTCTCTCGCGGATCATATTGAAGCAAAGCATGAGGCATCTGTCGTCGTGGCATCCTATTCCGAAGGTGCACGGGAGCGGCTTCAAGGTCTGCTGGCTGATGAGGGTGTGATCACAAGTCAGATGATCACTAATTTTCGCGATGTACCGGACAAAGCTGGCGGGATTTATCTGGCGGTCTGGGCGTTGGAGCACGGCTTCGAGGGGCCGGGGCTAACGGTGATCTCGGAGCAGGACGTTCTGGGCGACCGCCTGATCCGCGCGCCCAAGCGCAAACGCCGTGCCGAAAACTTCCTGACCGAAGCGCAAAGCCTGTCGCCTGGTGACCTGATTGTGCACGTGGACCACGGGGTCGGCAAATATAATGGGCTGGAAACCGTCACGGCGATGGGCGCCCCCCATGAATGTCTGGCGCTGGAGTATGCCGGCGGGGATCGCCTGTTTGTGCCGGTTGAAAACATCGAGCTACTGTCCAAGTTCGGCCAAGATACGGGCCTTCTGGATAAACTCGGCGGCGGCGCGTGGCAGGCCAAGAAAGCCAAGCTGAAAGAGCGCATCCGCGAGATCGCGGACAAGCTGATCCGGCTGGCTGCTGAACGCGAGCTGCGCAAGGCGCCTTTGCTAGAAGCCCCGCATCACGCGTGGGAAGAGTTCTCGGCGCGCTTCCCCTATCAGGAAACAGACGATCAGCTATCTGCGATTGAGGACGTGATCGAGGATCTGGCCTCGGGTCGACCGATGGATCGCTTGATCTGCGGGGATGTGGGCTTTGGTAAAACCGAAGTCGCTATGCGCGCGGCCTTTGTGGCAGCCATGTCCGGCCAGCAAGTCGCCGTGATCGCGCCCACGACTTTGCTTGCGCGCCAGCATTTCAAAAGCTTCTCAGAACGGTTCCGGGGCTTCCCGATCAATGTCGGACAGCTGTCACGGTTCGTGGGGCAGGCCGAAGCGAAACGCACCCGCGAGGGCATGTCGCGCGGCACCATGGACATTGTCGTCGGCACCCATGCGCTGCTGGCAAAGGATGTGCGGTTCGAAAACCTCGGTCTGCTGATCGTCGACGAAGAACAGCGTTTTGGTGTGAACCATAAGGAACGCCTGAAGGAGTTGCGTTCCGACGTGCACGTCCTGACGCTCTCGGCCACGCCGATCCCGCGCACGCTGCAGATGTCGCTGTCTGGCGTTCGGGACTTGTCGATCATCGGCACGCCGCCTGTCGATCGCCTGTCGATCCGCACCTATGTCTCGGAATTCGACGGCGTCACGATCCGCGAGGCGCTGTTGCGCGAACATTATCGCGGCGGGCAGAGCTTCTATGTTGTGCCGCGCGTCAAGGACATCCCGGACATCGAGGCGTTCCTGAAAGACCACGTGCCGGAGGTCAGCTTTGTTGTCGCCCACGGACAGATGGCGGCGGGCGAGTTGGACGACCGCATGAACGCCTTCTATGACGGCAAGTATGACGTGCTTCTGGCGACCACCATTGTCGAGAGCGGGATCGACATTCCGACTGCCAATACGATGATCGTGCACCGCGCGGACATGTTCGGTCTGGCGCAGCTTTACCAGATCCGGGGTAGGGTGGGCCGCTCGAAAACCCGTGCCTATGCCTATCTGACCACGAAACCCCGTGTGCCTTTGACGCAGACCGCGCAGAAACGGCTGCGGGTGCTGGGGTCTCTGGATACGCTTGGGGCTGGGTTCACGCTGGCCAGCCAGGATTTGGACATTCGCGGCGCGGGCAATCTGGTGGGCGAAGAACAATCCGGCCAGATGCGCGAAGTGGGCTATGAGCTTTACCAGCAGATGCTGGAAGAGGCGATTGCCAAGATCAAGTCTGGTCAATTGGAAGGCTTGTCCGAGGCTGATACCGGTTGGGCGCCGCAGATCAACCTGGGTGTTCCGGTATTGATCCCAGATAGTTACGTACCAGATCTTGATGTGCGTCTTGGCCTTTATCGCCGCCTGTCGTCTTTGTCTAAGAAGGTAGAGCTGGAAGGATTTGCGGCCGAACTGATCGACCGTTTCGGCCCGCTGCCGAAAGAGGTGAACACCCTGATGCTGATCGTGCGCATCAAGGGCATGTGTAAGCGCGCAGGCATTGCGAAGCTGGATGGCGGACCGAAAGGGGCCACGATCCAGTTCCATAACGACAAGTTCGCCTCTCCTGTCGGATTGGTTGAATTCATTCAAGCGCAGAACGGTCTGGCGAAGGTACGCGACAACAAGATCGTGGTGCGTCGGGACTGGCGCAAAACCTCGGACAAAATCCGTGGGGCCTTTGCCATTGCGCAGGATTTGGCGGTGAAGGTGAAAGAAGCCAGGGCGCAAGAAAAGAAAGCCTGATCAGAGCAGGATTTGCGCCCCAAGGCGGCCAGATGTGCAACACCTTGCGAACACCGTGTTTCGCGCTTTGACAAGGCGGTACTGACCCCTTATCCACGTGGACACTGGGATGTCTAAAGAAAGATTGAAACATGGCATTTTTTGAGGGGTCTGGCAGCGCAGCCGGGACAACCGCATTCAAAGCGCTAAAAGGACTGGCCAGCAGCAGTGGATTGGCTATTTTCCTTGCAATTTCAGGGGGGGCTGCCACCGTCCCGATGCCAGCTCAGGCACAGACCTATTCGTTTTCTAAGGTCGAGATCGAAGGCACGCAGCGGATCGAGGCTGCAACCATCCTATCCTATTTGGGAATCGCCCAGGGTGAGACGGTCAGCGCAGCCCAGCTGAATGACGGTTATCAGCGCCTTGTTGCGTCCGGTCTTTTCGAAGACGTCAAAGTCATCCCCCGCGGCAATGTTCTGGTCGTGCAAGTTCGCGAGTATCCGACCATCAACGTCGTGTCCGTGGAAGGAAACCGCAAGGTCAAGGATGAGATCTTCGAAGATCTGCTGAAATCGAAGCCGCGCCAGGTGTTCAGCCCGGCAACGGCCGAGCAGGACGTGCAGACCATCGTCGAAGTATATCAGGCGCAAGGCCGCTTGGCCGCACAAGTCACGCCCAAGATCATCCGGCGCGCCAACAACCGCGTGGATCTGGTGTTCGAGGTGGTTGAAGGCAAGAACACCGAAATCGAACGTCTGTCCTTTGTCGGCAACCGCAAGTTCTCGGATGCGCGACTGCGTCGGGTTCTGGAAACCAAGCAGGCCGGCATTCTGCGCGCGTTGATCCAACGCGATTCCTATGTTCCCGAACGGATCGAGTTTGATAAACAGGTCCTGAAGGATTTCTATCTATCGCGCGGGTATGTTGACTTCAAAACCACCGGTGTCACCAGCGAGTTCTCGCGCGAACGCGACGCGTTCTTTATCACATTCCAGGTTCAAGAAGGTCTGCAGTTCCGTTTCGGCGAGATCACGACAGTATCCGAAGTGGACGGTGTTGACGCAGAAGACTTCCATGCGGCGCAAAGCATCAAGTCTGGCAACGTGTTTAGCCCTGCGCAACTTGACAATGCAATTGCCCGGTTGGAGCGTTTGGCCATTCAAAAAGGCCTGGATTTCATTCGCGTCGACCCGCGTGTCACCCGTGACGAGCGCAATCAGATTTTGGACATCGAGCTGGTTCTGACCCGCGGGCCGCGGATCATTGTCGAGCGCATCGATATCGAAGGCAACGCGACCACGCTGGACCGCGTCATTCGCGATCAATTCCGTGTGGTTGAGGGCGACCCCTTCAACCCGCGCGAAATCCGCGAAGCCTCTGAACGTGTGCGCGCTCTTGGCTTCTTCGCGGATACGAAGGTCGAGCCTCGTCAGGGCTCGGCACCGGATCAGGTGGTGATTGACGTGGATGTCGAGGAAGCGCCGACCGGTTCGTTGAGCCTGGGTGGTGTATACAGTCTTGAGAAAGGGTTCGGTCTGAACATTGCGTTCAGCGAACGGAATTTCCTGGGACGTGGTCAGTTTATTTCGGCCAGCTTCCAGAACACCGATGACAGTGCGGATTTCTCGTTCAAATTCGCCGAGCCTGCTTTCTTGGGCCGCGATCTAGAGTTTGCAATCGAGACGTACTATCAGTCCACGGATCAGGCCTCGTCCTTCTATAGCACGCGTTCGCTGGCGTTCCGTCCGTCGATCGCGTTCCCGATCAACGAGTATTCGCGTCTCGGTCTGCGGGTCTACGCTGACGGAACCGAGATCACCGATGTCAGCGCTGACAGTTCGGACCTGCTGAAAGCGGATGAAGCACGCGGTCGTCAGATCGGTGGCGGTCTTGGCTTCTCGTATAGCTATGACACGCGTCGGACCGGGTTGGACCCCAAACGCGGATATCTGTTCCAAGTGGATGGCGACATTGGTGGCATCGGTGCGGATTACCAGTATGCGCGTGCAACTGCACTGGCGCAGGCTCTTACGCGGGTTTGGAGCGATCAGGTGACACTGTCGGCGACCGTCGAGGGCGGCTTCCTGACCAGTCTGAACGGCGCAAATTCACGCGTGACCGACCGCTTCCGCTTGGGCCCGTCCAAGCTGCGTGGTTTCGCGACCAACGGTCTTGGTCCCCGCGACCTGACGGCGACGAACGAGGATACTCTGGGTGGCAACATGTTTGCCGTTGCCCGTCTTGAAGCACAGTTTCCGCTGGGGCTTCCGGAAGAATACGGCATCACAGGCGGTCTGTTTGTAGATGCGGGTTCTTTGTGGGGGCTGGATGATACGCTTGGCGGGACCATTGATGACAGTGCGCATTTGCGGTCGTCCATCGGCGCATCGATTTTCTGGGATACCCCGATCGGTCCTCTGCGCTTCAACTACTCCAAGGTTCTGGCCAAGGAAAGCTATGACGAAGAAAACAACTTCGAGCTCACAATCTCGGCTCAGTTCTGATCAAGAAGTGCCTCGGGTGAACCGGGGCACTTTTTTTCGACATGTGGCCTGCATTGCGGCACTCTCAGCGGTGATGTTTGGCGTGTCTATGCCCAAGGCTGCGACAGCACAGCAAGCTGTGCAATCGGTGTCACAGATTGTCACGATTGACCGCCAACGGCTGTTTTCTGACACCGCATATGGCCAGCGTGTCCTTGCAACGGTCGAGGTCGAACGCGCACGCTTGGCGCAAGAGACCCGCGAAGCAGAAATAGCTCTGGCCGAAGAAGAGAAGCTGCTGACCGAGCAGCGAGACTCGTTGGATCCCGCTTCGTTTCGTGTTCTGGCCGACGCTTTTGACCAGAAAGTCAACGAGCTGCGTGCTGAAGGTCAACAGCGCGAACAAGAGTTCGTGCGTGTTCTGGAGCGCGAGCAGTCCGCGTTTTTCGAGCGTATCGGACCGATTTTGGGTCAAATTGTGCGCGAGCTTGGGGCCGTGGTGATCCTGGATCGCCGCGCAATTTTGCTGGCGACACAGAACATCGACATCACGGATTTGGCCATTCGCCGGATTGACCTAGAACTTGGGGACGGCATCACCAATCCGACCGACCCGGAAGCTCAGCCCGTGGATGCCGCACCCGGTGAAACGACGGACAGTGCCACACCCGACGATGACGGAAACAATTGAATCGGATTGTTTCGCTCTGGCAGGGCTGTTAATCAGTGACGTCAGACAATAGGCGTGAAAAGCGCCGGGACAGAAGGAAAAACAGACATGGTCGACGTGCCCAGCACAGCTGATATTCAGCTTATTCAGGAATGTATCCCCCACCGCTATCCCTTCCTTCTGGTCGATAAGGTCGAAGACATCCGTGCGGGTGAATTTGCCCGTGGCATCAAGATGGTCACGATGAACGAGCCGCATTTTCAAGGCCACTTCCCGGGTCTTCCGATCATGCCGGGCGTGACGATCATCGAAGCGATGGCACAGACCTCGGCGGTGATGGTGTCGCTCTCGCTCGATCTGGTTGGGTCGGGAGCTGTTGTTTATTTCATGGGCATCGACTCGGCCAAGTTCCGCCGAAAAGTGGTTCCGGGTGATCGTCTTGAGCTGGAGGTGACCACGGTGCGCGGAGGCGCAAAGGTGTGGAAGTTTGACGGTGTCGCCAAGGTTGATGGCGAAATCGCTTGTACCGCCACGTTTATGGCGATGATCGACGTCACTGCTGGAAAGGGCTGAATATGGGGATTGATCCCTCGGCCAAGATCCATGCCAGTGCCATTGTTGACGATGGTGCTATCATTGGCGCGGATTGCCAGATTGGCCCTCTCTGCACGGTTGGGCCTCAGGTCAAGCTGGGCAAAGGTGTTGAACTGAAATCTCATGTTGTCGTCACGGGCGAAACCGAGATTGGCGACGATACCGTGGTTTTTCCGTTCTCGGTCATCGGTGAAATCCCGCAGGATCTGAAATTTGCGGGTGAAAACACCAAGCTGATCATCGGCAAGCGCAACCGGATTCGCGAGCATGTCACCATGAACACCGGCACCGCTGGCGGCGGTTATGTCACGCGTGTGGGCGATGACGGGTTGTTCATGGCGGGCTGCCATGTGGCGCATGATGCCCAGATCGGCAACAAGGTTATCTTGGTGAACAACGTGGCCGTTGCAGGCCATGTGGTGATCGAGGATGACGTGATCGTTGGCGGTCTGTCCGGACTGCACCAATGGGTGCGCATCGGGCGCGGAGCCATTATTGGCGCGCTTTCGATGGTCACCGCCGATGTGTTGCCGCATGCTCTGGTCCAAGGCCCACGCGGAGAGCTGGACGGCCTGAACCTTGTGGGCCTAAAGCGCCGTGGCGTAGATCGCGCGGACATCACCGCCTTGCGCGCGGCCTTCCTTATGCTGAAACAGGGCGAAGGCTCGTTTCAGGAACGAGCGGCGCGTTTGGGCGAGGAAAGCGACAGCGCCTATGTGCGCGAAATGGTCGAGTTCATCACGGGCGACAGCGACCGTGGTTTCCTGACGCCGAAATAATCGCCATGTCGGATCGCCTCGCCATCATCGCCGGGACCGGAGAGCTGCCGCAACAGATCGCGGCGGCCAATCCGGATGCTCTTTTCGTGACGATCAAAGGCGTTGACGTGTCTGTGCCCGATGGGTTCGAGCACGCAGCCGCGAGCTATGAAAAGCTGGGGGCCTTGTTCAAAGCGATGCGCGGGGCAGGGGTCGTGCGTGTCGTATTTGCGGGCAAGGTGGACCGGCCCAAGCTGAACCCTCTGCGTATGGATCGGGTGACTTTGGGGTTGTTTCCCCGGGTGAAGGCCGTTCTGGGCAAGGGCGACGACGCGCTTTTGCGTCTTGTGGCCGAAGTATTCGAGGAACAGGGCTTCACCGTCGTTGGGGCCACAGATGTGACCGCTGCGCTGGCCATCGAGGCCAGTCACACCGGTCGCGCGCCTGACGCGCAGGACCGTGAAGACGCAGATCGCGGCTGGAAGTTGCTGGACGTATTGGCGGGCGAAGACATTGCGCAGGGCGTGGTGATCGCAGGCGGACAATGTCTGGGCATTGAAAGCATTCAGGGCACTAACGCGTTGCTGACATTTGCGGGGCAGACACCCGAGCACCTGAAACAAGGGGCACGTGGCGTCTTTGTGAAACGTCCAAAGCCTGGTCAGGACGGGCGGATGGATATTCCGACGATTGGACCGGATACAGTGCGCGCGGTGGCGGCGGCTGGTCTGGGCGGGATCGTGTTGGAAGAAGGCGTGATCGTATTGGAACGGGCCGAGGTTGAACGCTTGCTGTCTGAGCATGATCTGTTTTTGGACGTACGGAAGGGGCAATCATGAAAGTTTTCATGATCGCGGGCGAGCCATCCGGCGACCGTTTGGGCGCTGCTCTTATGGAAGGCTTGAAGACCCTGCGCCCGGATGTTGAATTCATTGGCATCGGCGGTGCCGCAATGGAAGAGCAGGGGCTGACCTCTCGTTTTCCCATGTCCGAGCTATCCATCATGGGAATTGCCGAAGTCGCGCCGAAGTACTTTCACCTGAAGCGCCGCATACGCGAAACCGCCGAGGCCGTCGTCGCGGCGGATCCGGACGTCTTGATCACCATCGACAGCCCGGATTTCTGCCTGCGCGTGGCACGGATCGTGAAAGAAGAAGAAGTCGAGGGCCAGACCTTCGGCCACGATATCCCGATCGTGCATTACGTTGCCCCGTCGGTCTGGGCGTGGCGCCCGAAACGCGCCGCCAAGATGGCACGCTGGGTGGACCATGTGCTGGCGTTGTTGCCGTTCGAGCCACCTTATATGCAAGCCGCGGGCATGGGCTGTGACTTCGTTGGGCATCCAGTCGTGGCCGAACCGCAAGCAGATGAGGCTGCGGCGCACGCCTTCCGTGACGCACACGGCATCGGGGACGCACCGCTTCTGCTGGTCCTTCCGGGCTCGCGCAAGGGCGAAGTCTCGCGTCTGGCCGAGCGGTTTGGCGAGGTGATAGCCCACGCCAAACGAGCGAAACCTGACCTTCAAGTGGTGCTGCCCATGGCGCAGGGCGTCGAGGACCTTGTGCGCGAAGAGACCGCGAAATGGTCTGTCTCACCCATCCTGATCCCCGCAGCACAGCAGGACGACAAACGCGCGGCGTTCAAAGCCGCAGATGTCGCGCTTGCGGCCTCGGGCACTGTGTCCTTGGAACTGGCTGCGGCGCACACCCCGATGGTCATCGCTTATGACATGAATTGGCTCAGCCGCTTCCTGATTGGTCGGATGCTGAAGATCGACACGGTAACGCTGGTCAATCTGGTCTCGGACACCCGCGCGATCCCGGAATTTCTTGGGAAGGACTGTACGCCAGACCGTATCACGCCCGCGTTGTTGGCGGTTCTGGAAGCGCCAGAAGCCCAGAACGAGGCGATGCGTGTGACGATGGAACGCCTTGGACAAGGTGGTGAGGCGCCGGGGCTACGCGCGGCGCGCTCAGTGTTGGTCGCGATTGGCTAGCCCTTCCAAGCTCGACGGACTTTAAATTCCCTGCCTCTCGCTTCGCTCGAACGGGAATTTGAACGCATCTTTAAGTATCCGTCTCGTGGAAGCGCTTTACCCGCGCCAGATCCATCCGCCGCCAAAGATGCGCGGGCCATCCGTGTCGTAGAACACGCAGGCCTGTCCGGGGCTGACGCCTTCCTCGGGGGTCAGCAATTCCACTTCGGCTTCCGTGTCTGAGATCGGGCGGATGATCGCCTCGCGCGGGGGGCGAGTCGAGCGGATTTTGACGCCCAGATGCCATTCCTTGCGCGAGGTGAAGGGCTCGTCGCCCAGCCAGTTGATCTCGCGAACAGGAACGACACGGGTGGCGAGCATCTCTTTCGGGCCGACAACGACCTGTTTGTTGTCCACGTCCAGCTTCACCACATAGAGCGGTTCAGACAGGCCGCCGATACCGAGGCCACGGCGCTGACCAATCGTGTAGTGAATGACGCCCTCGTGTTTGCCCAACACGCGGCCATCCACATGAACGATTTCACCCGGTTCGGCGGCGCCGGGGCGCAGCTTCTCGATCACGCCGGCATAGTTGCCGTCGGGCACGAAACAGATGTCTTGACTGTCGGGTTTGTCCGCGACTTCTAGTCCATATTTCCGAGCGAGTTCACGGGTTTCAGCCTTGGTCTTCAAGTGGCCAAGGGGGAAACGCAGATAATCCAGCTGCTCGGGCGTGGTGGAAAACAGGAAGTAGCTTTGATCGCGCACGGGGTCGGCCGCGCGATGCAGTTCGGCACCGATATTGCCCATCTCACGTTGGATATAGTGGCCCGTTGCCATGCAATCGGCACCCAGATCACGTGCCGTTTCCAGCAGGTCTTTGAACTTCACTCGTTCGTTGCAACGAATGCACGGCACAGGGGTCGCGCCGCCCAGATAGCTGTCGGCGAACTCCTCGATCACCGCATCCTGAAAGATATTCTCGTAGTCCAGGACATAATGGGGGAAGCCCATATCCTCGGCCACGCGGCGCGCATCATGAATGTCGATCCCGGCGCAGCAGGCGCCTTTCTTGGCCAGCGCCGCACCGTGATCATAAAGCTGGAGCGTTACGCCGATCACGTCATAGCCTTCCTCGGCCAGCATGGCTGCTACGACCGAGCTGTCCACCCCGCCGGACATCGCGACGACGACCCGCGTTTCGGCGGGAGATTTGGCAAAGCCAAGAGAATTCAGCGCGGGCACGGCCGATGCATTAACTGACATGTTGGGATCCTTATGGAAGCGTATCGGAATATAGGAAAATTCGAACGAACAACAAGGGGGCGCTTCACAGATCTTTAAGCCTGTCTGGGCATGGTCTTCCCAGATTATCTGTGAGGGTTCATCATGTATCTGAAAAAAATCGAGGGGCCGCGTGCTGTGACACTGCCTGATGGGTCAATCATGACGCGGGCAGATCTGCCACCACATGACACGCGCAGGTGGGTTGCCAGCCGAAAAGCGCGAGTCGTCAAGGGAATACGGTATGGGCTTTTGACGCATGACGAAGCCTGCTCGATCTATGATCTGTCGGTTGAAGAGCTTGAAGAGTGGCTTCGGGCCGTTGAAACACATGGTGAAGCGGCTCTGAAAGCAACAGAACTACAAAAATATAGACAACCATAGGTAGTATTCGCTAAAAGTTCTCATAGGGTAACCTGCGATTAACCATTTCACGCAATGTTCAACCCAAGACAGAACCAGATGCGGAGAAACCCATTATGAGAATCCTTCTTGTTGAAGATGATCCGACGACATCGCGTAGCATCGAGTTGATGCTGACACATGCGAACCTAAACGTCTATGCGACAGACTTGGGCGAAGAGGGGATCGATCTGGCAAAGCTTTATGATTACGATCTTATTTTGCTCGATTTGAATCTGCCTGACATGAACGGACACGAAGTTCTACGTCAGTTGCGTATGGCCCGGATTGACACGCCGATCCTGATCCTGTCAGGAGCTGACGATACCGAAAACAAGATCAAAGGTTTCGGGTTCGGCGCAGACGACTATATGACGAAACCCTTCCATCGCGAAGAACTGATCGCCCGAATTCATGCGATTATCCGACGCTCGAAGGGGCATTCACAGTCGGTGATCAAAACGGGCCAGGTCTCGATCAATCTTGATGCAAAAACCGTTGATGTGGGTGGTCGTCCGGTTCATTTGACCGGCAAGGAATATCAAATGCTCGAACTGCTGTCGCTTCGCAAGGGGACGACGCTGACGAAAGAGATGTTCCTGAACCACCTATATGGCGGCATGGACGAACCAGAGCTGAAGATCATCGACGTTTTTATCTGCAAATTGCGGAAAAAGCTGTCCAACGCGACCGGCGGGGAAAACCATATCGAGACCGTTTGGGGACGTGGTTATGTGCTGCGAGACCCGGATCCAGTCGAGTTGGACTCGCAGATCGCGATTGGCGCCTAGTCTTCAAGCCATGGAGACACTGTGCTTTCTGGCATGGGAAAGGGCGGCTTGGCCGCCCTTTTGTTTTCAAGCGCCTGCGACAGAGCGCGCAATTTTTGCAGCAAGGCGTGCATTGTTCTTTACCAACGCAATGTTGGCCTCCAGCGACGCCCCATCGGTGGCGTGGAAAATGCGATCCAACAAATAAGGCGTAACACCTTTTGCCGAGATGCCGTCAGCTTCAGCAGCGGCGAGCGCCTCTTCGATGACTGGGGTGATGACTTCGCGCGGGATTTCAGCCTCGACGGGGATTGGATTGGCGATCAACTGCCCACCCTCAAGCCCCATCAGGGCGCGCGTTTTGGCTGCTGCGGCAATCTGATCGACGCTGTCCATACGAAGCGGGGCTGCGAGGTCCGATGTGCGGGACCAGAAAGCCGGGAAACTATCTTGCCCATATGCAATGACCGGAACGCCAAGCGTTTCCAGGACTTCCAGCGTTTTGGGCAGATCCAGAATGGCTTTGGCCCCTGCCGCCACCACGGTTACGGATGTTTTCGACAGTTCGCGCAGGTCAGCCGAGATGTCGAAACTCGTCTCTGCGCCACGGTGCACGCCGCCGATCCCTCCTGTTGCAAAGACCACGATCCCGGCCAGATGTGCTGCAATCATCGTGGCAGCGACGGTGGTGGCTCCGGTGCGCCCGGTTGCGATACATGCGGCCATGTCGGCGCGCGACAGTTTCGCCACGCCCTTGGCCTGACCCAGCGCATCCAGCTGTGCGTCATTGAGGCCAATGTGCAGATTTCCGTCCAGCACGGCGATCGTCGCCGGAACGGCACCGTTTTCGCGAATGACGGCTTCGACCGCGCGGGCGGTTTCGACATTCTGCGGGAATGGCATGCCATGGGTGATGATGGTGCTTTCCAGCGCCACAATTGGCGCGCCAGTATCGCGGGCGGCGGCGACCTCGTCCGAGAAATGCAGAGGCAGGGTCATAGGTCTTCTCCTGATACGTATTGGGCGGCTGTTTTTTGCGCCATCTCGAGTGAGACAGTGGGAGAATTCCCGGCGAGTTCGGCCGCGATATGGGCAGCCATGAACGTGTCGCCCGCACCGGTAATCCGACGTACGCGGACCGAAGGGCAGGGGGTATGGATCACACCACGCTGGTGATGGCCGTCGGCAGCAAAGCTTCCGCCATCGGTGACCAATACCCGCGTCGCTCCTGCATCCAGAAGCCCCTGTGCAGCTGAGCTTGCGCTGTCATATTGGGCCTCGGTCAGATAACCGGCTTCTTCGCGGTTAACATAGAGCGTTGCGCCTGGGTGCCGCATCAAAGGGGCCAGACGGCGCGCCTTGCCGGGACTGGCCGGGGCCACGCGCAGATCCGCTTGGGCGAAACTGGCGTGGGTCGCGATATCGTCTAGCAGCGCGCGTGTTAAGTTGCCGTCGAGCGCAATAGTGCCTGAATACGGTGCGTTGGCGCTTCCCAGTCGACCATCCTCTAAAGGGGCAAGGATCGCACGTCCGGCTGCTTCAAGCGTATGCGCGTCGGCTACGGCCGCGATCAGACCTTCCGGTCCTTCGATGGCCATATAGCGATCCGTGGGCAGATCTTCCGGGCGGTAAATGAACTCTGTATTCATCCCGCGGTCCGCGCATTCGTCCAGCAGTTCGTCGCCCTCGCGATCCCGTCCGACGGCCGTCAGCAGCGCCGAGCGAAGTCCGAACCGGTGCAGCGTCATCGCGATGTTCATCGCAACGCCACCCGGCAGGCGGGTAATTCGACCCGGTTCGTCCGAGCCGACGCGCATGGAGTGCGGGGTGCGCCCGATCACGTCCCAAAGAACCGAGCCAATACAAAGAATGTTCTGTGTCATGCCGGTTTTGTGCCGTGAAATCTGCGGAAGGACAAGCCATGACCGCAGGTCGTCGTTTTAGACTTGCACGGTCTGCATACGCCCTATATACGCGCGCTCACAAACCACAGGTGCTGTGCGGGCCGATGGGGGAGACATCCCCATCGCGTCCACCGGTTGAAGGGCAACCTTCGAAACGCAGCGCCGAGGATGAAACCGGAAAGGATATAGAAATGGCATTGCCTGATTTCTCGCTGCGCCAGCTGCTCGAAGCTGGTGTTCACTTTGGTCACCAGACCCAACGTTGGAACCCCCGTATGGCCCCGTTTATCTACGGTGAGCGCAACGGCATCCACATTTTTGACCTGACACAGACCCTGCCGATGCTGGACGCCGCACTGAACGCTGTGCGCGACACCGTTGCAAAAGGTGGCCGCGTACTGTTCGTTGGCACCAAACGTCAGGCCGCTGGCCCGATCGCTGATGCGGCTGAAAAGTCGGCTCAGTACTACATGAACCACCGCTGGCTGGGCGGCACGCTGACCAACTGGCAGACCGTTTCGAAGTCGATCAACCGCCTGAAAGAGGTGGACGAGAAGCTGGCGTCGGGTGCTGAAGGCCTGACCAAGAAAGAGCGTCTGGGCATGGAACGTGACCAGCAGAAACTGCAAGCCTCGCTGGGCGGGATCCGCGAAATGGGCGGTGTTCCTGATCTGCTGTTCGTCATCGACGTGAAGAAAGAAAGCCTGGCCATCGCAGAAGCCAACAAACTGGGTATCCCGGTTGTGGCTGTCGTCGACACCAACTGCCCGCCGGAAGGCGTGGATTACATGATCCCGGGTAACGACGACGCAGCACGCGCCATCGGCCTGTACTGTGATCTGGCTGCTCGTGCAGCTCTGGATGGTATGACCGCCCAGATGGGTGCCGCTGGTTTCGACCTGGGTGCGATGGAAGAAGCAATGGCAGAAGAAGCCGTTGCTGAAGAAGCTGCTCCGGCAGAATAAGACAGACCGCAAGCGCGGGGCAGGGGACTGGCCCGCGCAACTGTCACTGAATTGATACCCGGCGGGATTATCTCCCTGCTGGAACCCCAAGGAGTAGAGACATGGCAATCACTGCTGCACTCGTAAAAGAACTGCGTGAATCCACCGGCGTTGGCATGATGGACGCGAAAAAAGCCCTGGTCGAAAACGACGGCGACATGGAAGCCGCTCAGGACTGGCTGCGCACCAAAGGTCTGGCGAAAGCCGCCAAAAAAGCTGGCCGTACCGCCGCTGAAGGTCTGGTTGCTGTGACCGTGGCCGGTGGCAAAGGCGTTGCTGTCGAAGTGAACTCGGAAACCGACTTTGTTGCGAAGAACTCTGAGTTCCAGGACATGGTATCGGGCATCGCAGCTGCGGCTTTGACCGTTGCTGACGTTGACGCACTGAAAGGTGCTGACATGGGCGGCAAAACCGTTGAAGCCACCATCACCGACAAAATCGCCACCATCGGCGAAAACATGTCGCTGCGCCGCATGGCCACAGTCGAAGGCGAAAACGTTGTGACCTATGTGCACAACGCTGTCACCGACGGCATGGGCAAAATCGGCGTTCTGGTTGCCATGAACGGTGGCGACGAAGCATTTGGCCGTCAGGTTGCAATGCACATCGCAGCTGCCAACCCGCAGGCTCTGAACGAAGATGCTCTGGATCCGGCCGTGGTCGAGAAAGAACGTCAGGTTCTGACCGACCAAGCACGTGAAAGCGGTAAGCCCGAAAACATCATCGAGAACATGATCAAGGGCCGCATGAAGAAGTTCCTGGCAGAAGTGACCCTGCTGGGCCAAGACTTCGTCATCAACCCCGATCTGACTGTTGAAGCCGCTGCCAAAGAAGCCGGTGCCGAGATTGTCGGCTACGTGCGTATGGAAGTTGGCGAAGGCATCGAAAAAGAAGAAGTCGATTTCGCTGCTGAAGTCGCTGCTGCAGTTAAGGGCTAAGACCCACAGGGCAGGGCGCACGCTCTAGGCATGATAGAAAATTAAAGGCCGGTCAAATTGACCGGCCTTTTTCGTGCGCAACCAACTGTCCTTTTTGCTCTGTGCCAAGTGGTAAAAAGAAAAAAGCGCTGACGATTGTCAGCGCTTTTTGCAAGCAGATAAGCTGTGTTATCCGAATGCTGGTGCCTTTGGGAACAATACTCCATCGACACCAGCTCCGTTTTACCGGAAGAATGAAACGTAGTCTGATATCACAGTCCGTTCACCCCAAAATGTCCCAAGGCTAAAGCCACCACTCACGGAACACTAAAATCTTGCCTGATTCGTGCAACAATTGGAAGTACGGGAATCCCTACCATTTCTTCCATAACGTCAACAAAGCGACTTCATAACCAAACACTGTTTCGCAATAAGTGCCTAATCTTACTTAAAAACTTAACACATTAAGATCTGTCAGGCGTGAAGATCTGATTGAGAAATGACATTTTTAGAACTGCTTGAGCCGATGTATCAACGCCGAGTTTATCCCGCGCAATGCGCAAATGCTTTTCGACGGTGGCCGGCGTGACACCCAGAATGGTGGCAATATCCTGATTGGTTTTTCCATCGCCAACCCATTCAAGAACTTCGCGTTGGCGTTTGGACAGATCCGAGCGTTCGGTGCTAAGCGGCAGCGAAATAATCTTCAAATGCGCCACGTTGTTTAACGCTTCAATCTCGTCGCCACGTTCTTTCCAGATTCCATCGACATCATCTTGGCTCAGGCCGCGACGCGCCGTAAGTGCAATAACGCCCTTGGACCGTCGCGAAGTTTCCTGAAAAGAGAGGGTATATCCAGCGGTTACACCCATCTTCTGGTTCAACTCAATTACCTTGCGGTTATTGTCATCCATCCGGCCGATGTTTTCGTGCACCCAGGACCAGCTACACGCACCAGTATTCTCAGCAGCCCAAAGCAGCATTGGGCTCGACCGGTAGAGTTCACCTGCGTAGTAGTGCTCCATGTATTCCGGATCGTGCGATGACAGGGTCATCACGTCTTCACGTGGGCCGATCGAATTGGCTGTCATGAAGTGGGTAACGCCGTAGATCAGGCGGTCAAAGCCAAAGCTCTCCATCTTTCCGCAATGGATATCCCAGACCTCGGCCATGGTCTCACATTGACAGATGCTTTTGATATACTGAAGCATCAGGCGCTCTCGATAATTCCGACTGCTGCGTCGATCGCCAGTTCGTAACCTTTGGCACCAAAGCCGCAAATCTGACCAACTGCGACACGCGCAATGTACGAGCGATGGCGAAATTCTTCGCGTGCATGAATGTTGGATAGGTGAAGCTCGATGGTCGGAACTTCGGCTGCGATGATTGCATCCATTAAGGCAATTGACGTGTGGGTGTAGGCGCCGGCGTTCAGAATGATGGCGTCGTGAACGCCACGCGCTTCTTGAATCTTGGTAACAAGCGTACCTTCGTCGTTAGACTGCGCGCATACACACGAGACCCCAAGCTTTTCCGCATACGCAATACAGGACGCTTCAATATCCTCAAGGCGCAGGTGGCCATAGATCTCGGGCTGGCGCACGCCCAGCATGTTCAAATTGGGACCATTGAGAATAAGCAGTGAGGGCATGTCGTCTTCCTTGTTCGGACACTGTTTTATCTGCATTATTTCGGCCGATGTCGAGGAAATAGAGCACTAAGGCTTTTCGGTTTCAGAATAGTCGCATGATTACAATATTAACATAATATGGATTATGCGTATTAGTGCTTAGGGCAGCAGTGAGTGCACTTGATTGCTTAGATATTATCCTATTTCGTGAATTGAACGCTAGAAATCGTCGTCTCATGTGAGGTCATCAAGCATCGCGAACTAAGAAAATGAACCTAATCGCCGCGAGATCAGATTAAGAACTGCTGACAACGTAATGATAATAATAATGAGTGTGAGAGAAAGCTTGTGGGAGTTAAGGGGCAGTTCCCTGCCCCTTAATAGTCTTTCGTGGACACTGAGTTCTTGATCAGTTCAAGTCAAAGCGATCCGCGTTCATGACCTTGGTCCAGGCGGCCACGAAATCTTCGACGAATTTCTGGCCCGCATCGTCCTGAGCATAGACCTCGGACAATGCCCGCAGTTGCGAGTTTGAACCAAAGACCAGATCAACACGCGTTGCGGTCCATTTCTGATCACCTGTTGCACGATCCGTGCCCGCATAAGTACCGTCGCCCTGGTCGGACCATTTGGTGCCGATATCCAGCACGTTGGCGAAGAAGTCAGTGCTTAGCTTGCCGGTGTTTTGCGTCAGGACGCCATGTGCGCTGCCGCCATGATTGGCACCCAGAACACGCAGGCCACCGACCAGTACCGTCATCTCGGGCGCGCTGAGGCCCAGAAGCTGCGCCTTGTCGATCAGAAGCTCTTCGGGCGAGATGGTGAACTCGGTCCGTTGCCAGTTGCGGAAGCCGTCAGCAGCGGGTTCCAGATAGCCGACGCTTTCCACATCGGTCATCTCTTGCGTGGCATCCCCGCGACCCAAGGTGCAAGGCACAAGAATGCAGTGGCCTGCATCGGCAGCGGCCTGTTCAACAGCTGCGGCACCCGCAATCACGATCAGGTCGGCCATTGAAACCGGCTTGCCGAAGCTGCCACGAAGCTCTTCCAGACGGGTCAAGACACGGTTCAACGCCTCGGGTTCATTGACTTCCCAGCCATTCATCGGTTCCAGACGGATCCGCGCCCCATTGGCCCCGCCCCGCATATCCGATCCCCGGAAGGTCGAGGCCGACGCCCATGCGGTTTTCACAAGGTCCGAGATGCTCAGTCCGGTGTCGAGCACAGATGCCTTCAACGCGTTCACGTCTTCGGTGCTTAGATCCGTTTCCGACGCCGGGATGGGGTCTTGCCAGATCGGCTCTTCGCCCGGGACATCGCCCCCAAGATACCGCGCACGCGGGCCCATATCGCGGTGGGTCAGCTTGAACCATGCGCGGGCAAATGCGTCTGCGAATTCGTCCGGATTTTCATGGAAGCGCCTGGAAATAGGGCCATAAATCGGGTCCATCCGCATTGCCATATCCGCCGTGGTCATCATGGTCGGAACTTTCTTCGACGCATCATGGGCTTGTGGCGCCATGTCGTCTTCCGACACGCCGACGGGTTCCCAAATGTAGGCACCCGCGGGCGACTTGGTCAGGTTCCAGTCATAGCCAAACAGCAGGTCGAAATAGCCATTGTCCCACTGGATCGGATTTGCGGTCCACGCGCCCTCGATCCCGCTTGTGGTGGTGTCATCGCCGTGGCCGGTGCCATGTGCGTTGATCCAACCAAGGCCCATCTCTTCGATCCCGGCTGCTTCGGGTTCGGGACCAACCAAGGCCGGGTCCCCTGCCCCATGCGCCTTGCCAAATGTGTGCCCACCCGCGACCAGCGCGACGGTTTCCTCGTCGTTCATTGCCATACGGGCAAAGGTCTCGCGGATGTCGCGGCCCGAGGCCAGAATGTCCGGCTCTCCGTTCGGACCTTCCGGGTTCACATAGATCAAGCCCATCTGCACGGCGGCCAACGGGTTTTCCAGATCACGCTCACCGGAATAACGGCTGTTGGGGTTGTCGTCCCCGGCCAGCCACTCGGTTTCAGCGCCCCAATAGGTGTCCTCTTCCGGCTCCCACACGTCCGCACGACCGCCCGCAAAGCCAAAGGTCGGTCCACCCATCGAGGTGATGGCCACGTTACCTGCCAAGATCATCAGGTCGGCCCAAGAAATCTTGTTGCCGTATTTCTGCTTGATCGGCCATAGAAGACGACGGGCCTTGTCCAGATTGCCGTTGTCGGGCCACGAATTCAGGGGCGCAAAGCGTTGCTGTCCGGTCCCTGCCCCGCCGCGTCCATCCGCGGTGCGATAGGTGCCAGCGCTGTGCCATGCCATGCGAATGAACAGGCCTCCATAATGGCCGTAATCGGCGGGCCACCAATCCTGACTGTCAGTCATCAGCGCGGTCAGATCAGCCTTTAAAGCCTCCAAATCCATAGACTTAAACGCTTCGGCATAGTCAAAGTCGCCCCCCATCGGGTCCGACTTGGCCGTGTTCTGATGCAACATTCTGAGGTTCAGCTGATTGGGCCACCAGTCCTTGTTGGACCGCATCCCGACATTTGTTGCGCCATGCGCCACCGGGCATTTTCCCATGCTGTTTCCGTCCATCTTCGACTCCCATGTTTGGTATTTGGCTCGCGACGGCAAATTCCGTCTGAATGGCTTCACGTTAGCGCGGTTGGATGATAAGAGGAAATTACACCTTTTAATCCCGGCGATAGGATTGCCTTATGAGCAATATCACTCTGCGACAGCTTCGATATTTTGATGCCCTTGCCGAACACGGTCATTTTGGGCGCGCGGCTGACGCCTGTTCCGTGTCTCAGCCAGCGCTATCTGTTCAGATCAAAGAGCTTGAGGACGCGTTGGGTTGTATCTTGTGTGAACGCATGCCGCGACAGGTGCGCCTGACGACCTTGGGGCGCGAGTTCCTGCGCCGCACGCGGGACATCCTGCGCGCGGTCGACGAGCTTGAGGATGTGTCGCGCGCTGCCCGTGATCATTGGGTGGGCGAGCTGCGGATTGGGGTGATTCCAACCATTGCGCCCTACCTGTTGCCTAAGATCGTGCAGGAGCTGACCGAACATTTCCCGGGCGCCGAGATCCATATGCGCGAGACCATGACCTCGAACCTGATCCGCGAACTGATCGATGGCCGGATCGACACGGCGGTCTTGGCCCTTCCCATATCCGATCCTGCGCTGACCGAGGTTCCCCTGTTTGACGAGGAATTCGTGCTGGTGCGTCCCATGGCGGATAAAGGCAAGCCCGTTCCCAACCGCGATGGGCTGCGCGAGATGCGCCTTCTATTGCTCGAAGAAGGCCACTGCTTCCGCGATCAGGCACTGTCGTTTTGCGACATGCACAACACCAATCCGCGCGAGACGCTGGATGGCAGCGCCTTGTCTACGCTGGTTCAGATGGTCGGCGCAGGCATGGGGGTCACGCTTATCCCGGACATGGCGGTGGGGGTCGAAACCCGCTCGGCCCCCGTCACCGTGTCGCGTTTTGACGCGCCCAAACCCAACCGCACAATCGGTATGGTCTGGCGCGCAAGCTCGCCTTTGGCAAAGCAATTTCACCGCATGGCAGATTGTGTGAAACGGGCGGCAAAGGCCGGAACTTAGGGGCAGAACAGGTCGTTTGTTACCCCGAACACCATCAGCGAGATGACCAGCGCCAGACCGATGGCCAGCAGGACATTCAGCGCCTTGTCCGACGGTGGTTTGCCGGTCACAGCCTCCCACGCGTAGAACACCAGATGGCCGCCATCCAGAACCGGGATGGGGAATAGGTTCAGCATACCAATGGCTGTGGACAGCATGGCGATGAAGGCCACGAAGCTGACCGCACCCTGTGACGCCACCTGCCCCGAAACCTGCGCAATCCCAATGGGGCCAGACAGGTTACAGCTGGAAATCGCGCCAGTGATCATGTGCCACAGGCCCGACAGGCTGCTTTGAATGATATAGATGACCCGATCCACGCCCGAGGTCACGCTTTCCCAGACGCCTGCCGGACGGGTGGCCGGTTCAAACACCAACCCCGAGGTAATGCCAATCAGCCAACGTGTTTCAAACCCGCCGTCGGCGGCGGGGATATCCTGACGGCGCGGGGTCAAGGTTACATCCATCGGTGTGCCGTCACGTAGAATGCCCAAAGACAGCTCGGCTCCATCGCCATTCACCACGATCTCGCGCAGAGCGCTGAAGGTCGGGACCGTTTCGCCGTCCACAGTGCGGATGAAGTCGCCTTCCTTCAAACCCGCCGCCATTGCAGCAGATTGTGGGCTGACGGACCCGACCAGTGCTGGATAGGGGTGCGTCGCAGATAGGGACAGTACATGCCCATCACGCTCGACCTGATAATCCACCAGTGCGGTTTCGGGAAGTTTCTCAACCACCTCATAGAACTCGGCCAAGGGCGGAGTCTCAAAGCCCGCGATAGATAGGATCGTGTCGCCCTCGCGCAGCCCCTGCTCCATCCCCGGGACGTTCAGAACGGTTTTCACGGCCAGAGGATCGCGGGCGACGCCGGTGGACATCATCAGACCTGCGAAGATCAAGGTTGACAGGATGAAGTTGAAAATCGGTCCGGCAGCCACCGTGGCCGTCCGCGCCCACAAGGGCGCGCCATGCATCGTGTGGCGGCGGTCTTCCTCGGAGAGTTCAGCCATGACGGCTTCGTCCGCGCCGCCAGACGCGGCATTCGCGTCGCCCCGGAATTTCACATAGCCGCCAATGGGAAAGGCCGCGATCTGCCACTGGGTGCCGTGCCGGTCCGTCCGCGCGAACAGAACAGGCCCCATCCCGATCGAGAACACATCCGCCTTGATGCCGCTCCACCGTCCAACGATGTAGTGGCCATACTCATGCACCGCGACGATCACCGTCAGAGCGGCGACAAAGGCAAGGACCGTGAAGGCAAGATTGCCGAAATCGGGCAGGAAGCTGATCAGATCCATGTCTTAGAAATGTCCTTTGGGTTCAGCGCGTGGCGCGTCTGCTCAGTTTTTATTGGCGAGGATTTCGCGGGCGACGGTACGTCCCATCTGGTCAGCGGCCAGCACATTATCAAGGGTCATGGCCGCATGGATCAGGCTGACATTTCCGTCAAGTCGGATTAGCGTGTCTTCCACCAGCCCGGCCATGTCCATGAAGCCGATCTGGCCGGCAATGAACCCGTCCAGCGCGATTTCCTTGGCGGCGTTGAAGACGGCACCTGACAAACCGCCTGCCGCCATGACCTCGCGGGCAAGGCGCAGGGCGGGATAGCGCGCCTCGTCGGGGGCGCGGAATTCCAGCGTGGCCACCTTGGCCAGATCCAGCCGCTCGACGGGCAGGTCACGGCGTTCGGGCCAGTGCAGTGCATAGCCGATGGCGTGGCGCATATCCGGCGCGCCGAGGTGCGCCATCAAAGCCCCGTCCTTGAAACCAACCAGCGCGTGGACCAGACTTTGCGGATGCACCAGAACCTCGATCAGGCTGGGGTCGATCTGGAAGAACTCTTTTGTCTCAATGACTTCCAGTGCCTTGTTGAACATCGATGCGCTGTCGATCGTGATCCGCTGCCCCATATCCCAGTTGGGATGAGAACTCGCCTCGGCCAATGTCGCGGTGGCCAGCTTTTCCAACGGCCAATCACGGAACGCGCCGCCTGAAGCGGTGATGATGATCCGCTCGACAGCGTCCATATCCTCGCCCACAAGCCCTTGGAACACGGCGGAGTGTTCACTGTCCACGGGCAAGATACGGGAATGGTGCGCCTGCGCGGTCGCCATGATCAGCGGCCCGGCGGTCACAAGGCTTTCCTTGTTGGCAAGCGCTAGCGTCGCGCGGGCTTCCAAGGCGCGAAGGCCCGGCAAAAGCCCTGCGGCCCCGACTATCGAAGACATGACCCAGTCACAGGGGCGCGTCGCGGCTTCTTCGATGGCAGTGGACCCTGCTGCAGCCTCGACACCGCTTCCAGCCAGCGCCTCTTGCAACGCGGGCAGCTTATCCTCATGCGCGGTGATGGCAACGTCTGCGCGCAGCTCGATGGCGTCTTTGGCCAGCTGCGCGATGTTATGCCCGCCCGTCAGAGCAACCACGTCATAGGCGTCTGCGTCGCGTCGGATCAGGTCAATGGTGGATTGCCCAATAGATCCGGTTGACCCGAAGATCGAAATACGGCGTGTGCCCGCTTCTTTTGTCATGCCCTGCCCTTAGCCCGCAAAAATCAACGACCCAGCACCCAACAGAAGAACCAAAGCCCCTGCAGCGCCGATCATGGCGTCGAACCGGTCCAATACGCCACCGTGACCCGGGATCAGGTTCGAGCTGTCCTTGACCCCCACCATCCGCTTGATGGCACTTTGCGCGATGTCCCCCATCTGGCCTGCAAAGGCGATGAAGGGAAACAGCAGCGCCTCGATCATCGAAAATTTGCCAAGCGCCATACCGATCATGCCAAGTATCAAGGCGCCGACCCAACCTGCAATCGTGCCGGACCAAGTTTTCTTAGGGCTAACGCGCGGCCAGAATTTCTTGCCCCCAATCAAACGCCCGGCGAAATATCCGGCGACGTCCGAGATGATGATGATCAGGATGAACCAGACCAAGAAAGTCCCCGGACCCATGGACAGAAAGCCAAGGCCTGCCAGCATGATCAAAAGGCCGTATGCGAAGAACAAGACTCGATACTGGTTGGCTAGAATTGCGCCCATGACCGGAGCGAGGAACAGGGCCGCAATCTGGGGCGACAAGATAACGCCCGGCGCGTTGATTGAGCCGAAACTACTCAGGAAAATCCCGCCTGATGCCGCCAAGCCCAGAACTATGGGCAAAGCAGTCGGTGTGGGGTTCAGAAGTCGCGCGAACTCCCACATACACATTCCGATAACGACGATGATCATCGCGAAATAGAATGTTCCCCCAATCCAGATGGCAGCCACGGCGATCGCTGCCATGCCCGCGGCGGACAACAGACGCGGGGCAAGATCGGCCCATTTCGAGGAAGAAGACTGAGAACTCATTTGGGGGTTATCGCATTGCGCGGGCCGGGTCTCAAGTCAAAGTAGGGCGCAAAGGCGTGCTATTCTGCTGCGGACTTCACAGTTCCAAACCGACGGTCCCGATCGGAAAAGCGCGCGATGACGTCGGCGAACACCTCGGACGAGAAATCCGGCCAGAGCGTTTCGATGAAATCGTACTCGGCATAGGCGGATTGCCAGAGCAGAAAGTTTGACACGCGCATTTCGCCCGAGGTCCGAATAACCAGATCGGGATCCGGCAAAATGCTTGTATCTAAATAACTTGTGATCGTTTCTTCATTCACAGACTCTGGCGACAACGCGCCACTGGCGATGTCATGCGCCATGCGTTTGGAGGCGCGGGCAAGCTCGTCCCGACCACCATAGTTCAGAGCGATGGTAAGATTCACATGGTCGTTGTGACCAGTCACCTCTTCCAGCTCTTCCATGAGCTTGATCAGTTTTTTGTCAAGTCGGCCACGATCCCCGATAAAGCGCACACGCACACCTTCCTCGACCAGCGCACGCGCTTCCTTGGTGATGTAGCGGCGAAACAGGTTCATCAGGCCGGTAACTTCTGTTTCCGAGCGTTTCCAGTTCTCGGTCGAGAAAGCAAAGATGGTCAGGTATTTGACGCCTAGATCGGGACAAGCGCGCACGATCTCGCGCACGCGCTTTGCCCCAGCACGGTGTCCGAACAGACGTGGCTGGCCACGGCGCTGCGCCCAGCGGCCGTTGCCGTCCATGATGATGGCAACGTGCCGTGGTGATGCCACCCCGGCCTGTATGTCCATCTTGTTCATGTTCACCACCAAATCCAATACCTATAAAAAACAGGACCTTGCAGGGTCAGACCTGCATGATCTCTTCCTGTTTGGTTTCCAGGGCCTTGTCCACGATGCCAACGTATTTGTCGGTCAGCTCTTGCACCTCGTCCGACCACATTTTGGCGTCGTCCTCGGACATGTTGTCCTTGCCCTTTTTGATCTGCTGCATTCCGTCCTGACGCACGTTGCGCACAGCAACGCGGGCGTGTTCGGCATATTGCGCAGCCACACGAGTCAGCTCGCGGCGACGTTCTTCGTTCAGCTCGGGGATTGGCAACATGATGATCGTGCCGTTCAGTTGCGGGTTGATCCCCAGACCGCTTTCGCGAATGGCCTTTTCGACCGCCTGAACCATGCTTTTATCCCAGACATTCACCGTCACCATGCGCGGTTCGGGCACGTTTACGGTGCCAACCTGGTTCAGCGGCGTACGCTGGCCATAGGCTTCGACGGTAATCGGGTCCAGCATCGAAGCTGACGCCCGGCCTGTACGCAGCGATGCAAATTCGGTTCTCAGTGCACCAATGGCACCTTCCATCCGGCGCTCCAGATCGTCAGTATCCAGTTCAAACTCTTCATCAGCCATCGCTCGGCGTTCCCTTCGTCTTTCAAGCTCTTATTTTCGAGCGTGTTTCGCCCGGTATAACGCCACCGCCCCCCAATTGTATAGATCAGACTCTACCAGCGGTGGCAAAGTTTTACGTCTGGGCAGAAATCCGCCCTTTTCTGCGGTTAGCCGCCCACGCGCGTATAGGTGCCCTGCCCGTCCAGAATACCACGGAAACCGCCCGGTTCATCCAGCGAAAACACGATGATCGGCAGGTTGTTGTCGCGGGCCAGCGCAATGGCGGACGCGTCCATGACGCCCAGACGCTTGGCCAGCACATCGTCATAAGACACGGTGTCATAACGGACGGCGTCGTCGTTCTTGACCGGATCTTTGTCATACACGCCATCTACCTTCGTACCCTTGAAAATAGCCTCGCAGGCCATTTCATTGGCGCGCAGCGTGGCGGCGGTATCGGTGGTGAAATAGGGGTTGCCGGTGCCGGCGGCGAAGATGCAGACACGCTTTTTCTCAAGGTGGCGCACGGCGCGGCGGCGAATGTACGGTTCACAGACCTGATCCATCGGAATGGCCGAGATCACGCGGGTAAACACGCCCAGACCTTCCAGCGCGGACTGCATCGCCAGCGCATTCATCACCGTGGCCAGCATTCCCATGTAGTCCGCCGTGGTGCGTTCCATCCCCTGCGCCGAGCCCTGAAGTCCGCGGAAAATGTTACCGCCCCCGATCACCATGCAGATCTCGACGCCCATATCGTGCACCGATTTTACCTCGCGGGCGATACGTTCAACTGTAGGCGGGTTCAGGCCGAACCCCTGGTCACCCATCAGGGCCTCGCCTGAAATTTTCAGCATGACACGTTTATAGGTCGGCTGCGGGGTTTCACCCTCTGCCGTTGTCTGGGCCTGATCACTCATCTGTTGCCACTCTCTGATTGTCGTGATTGTGTTGCCGGGCAATTTGACCGATTAGGGCCGGATGATCAATGAGCGATCCGCCCGTTGGGCCGAAAAAAGTAAGGACAGCATCACGTGTTTAACGCGCAAGGCAGTATCGCGGAACTGGCCCAAGAAGTTGGCCCGGACCACCCGGTCCTGATCGCTGGGGCGACCGCATCAGGAAAGTCTGCTCTGGCGCTGGCCATTGCCGAGGCCTCGGGCGGGGTGATCGTGAATGCCGATGCGCTGCAGGTGTTTGAAAACTGGCGCGTGGTGACCGCGCGTCCGTCACCCGAGGATGAAGCCCGCGCGTCACATCTGCTTTATGGGCACATTCCGGGGGATCAAGATTACTCGGTTGGGCATTGGTTGCGCGAAGTTGCACCGATCCTGCAAGGCCCAAAGCGCCCGATCATCGTTGGCGGCACAGGCTTGAACCTAACCGCTTTGACCGAAGGTCTGGCAGATATTCCCCTGACCCCGCCCGCCATTCGAAAGGACGGTGAGGCGCGCTTTGCTGAGGGTGGATTGCCCGCCCTTCTAGCAGATCTGGATCCGGACACGATGGCGCGGATCGACACGCGCAATCCCGCCCGTGTCGCCCGCGCGTGGGAGGTTCAGCACACCACGGGGCGCGGTCTGGCCAGTTGGCAGGACGACACGCCGCCGCCGCTGCTGCCCCTCTCATCTGCGCGCGCCTTCCATCTGGACGCCGAGCGCGACTGGCTGCGCGACCGGATCGAACGGCGATTTGACATCATGCTGGACGAAGGCGCGCTCGAGGAAGCCCGCCTGAACCTTTCGACATGGGATCCCAAGGCTCCGTCCTCGAAAGCCATCGGCGCGCCAGAGTTGATCGCCCACTTGCAAGGCGAGATATCGCTGGATGAAGCGCGCGAAGCGGCCATCATCGCAAGCCAGCAATACGCCAAGCGACAGCGCACCTGGTTCCGAAAACGGATGCGAAACTGGCAGGTGATTCCCCTTGGGAAGGATCACTAGCTTCTAACTTACCCACAGGCGCGCCTCTATTCCTGTGGAAGACCCTGTGGAAAAGTTGTAAACTGTCAAAAATACTGAGACAGGTCGAACAGTGTGAGCTAGCGATTGGGCAGTGAGGTAATTTACTGGCTGCTGCGATTGCGTTCTTATGACTGATACAAACCAACCGAATTTTTCATTTCGTGCTCTTCCTATTGCCCGTTTGGGTGTCGGCGGTCGCTGGCGTACCGAGGCGATGCGCTCTTACGGCGCTCCGGTCCTGTTGTGGTTCACGCGCGGGCAAGGACGTATCACGATCAATGGTGTGACCTCGGGCTACGGTCCGCATAACTGCATCTATCTACCCGCCGGCACGATGCATGGTTTCGAGATGAGCACACAGGTCGCCGGGACGATCATCGTGTTCCCTCAGGATAGCGAAGAGCAGCTAGGGCTTCCCCGGGATTCCGTACATCTGCGTCTGCGCGACGCGGATCGACAGATCGAACTCAGCAACCTTGTCGACAATCTACAGCGCGAGATGGAGAAAGGCACGTCACGGGCCAGCCGCGCCATGATGTGCCACGCCGGGTTGATATCGGTCTGGTTGGACCGTCAACTGGATGCGCTGGACGAGGATGAGGTGAAACCCAAATCCGGAAAGCGCTTGGTCAACGCGTACACTGCGTTGGTTGAACAGGATTTCCACAGCTCGAAAACCGTGCGGGATTATGCGGCGGAACTGGGCATTACCCCCACGCACCTGTCGCGCGTGTGTAACAACGCCTGCGGGCGTCCGGCGTCTGCCATTTTGCAGGACCGGATCACCTACGAAGCACGGCGTCTGCTGACAGAAACCCGCGTGCCGATCAAAGACATCGCGGCTTCGCTTGGCTTTACCTCAGCGGCGTATTTTACCCGGTCCTTCCTAAAGCAAACGGGACAAACTCCTTCTGCCTTCCGTAAACGGGGTTAGGTAGCCCCCCTTCTTTTACGGGCCTACACAACAATCGTTGCATATGAAATGAATATTGTGTATATCCACGACCAATAGGAGGACGCACATGAAAATTGAACAGATTCACCACGTCGCGTATCGCTGTAAGGACGCGAAAGAGACCGTCGAATGGTACGGCAAGATGTTGAACATGGACTTCATTTTGGCGATTGCTGAAAACCATGTACCGTCGACACATGAACCGGATCCCTACATGCACGTGTTCCTGGATGCCGGGAATGCAAATGTTCTGGCGTTCTTTGAACTTCCAACCAAGCCGGAAATGGGCCGTGACCCGAACACCCCGATCTGGGTACAGCACATCGCGTTCAAGGTGAAAGACCGTGCAGAACTAATTGAATTCAAAGAGCATCTTGAGGCCAACGGCGTCGATGTTCTGGGGGTCACCGACCACTCGATCTTCCACTCGATCTATTTCTTCGATCCTAACGGGCACCGCGTTGAACTGGCCTGTCCCGATCCTGAAGAGGAAGCAATGCTGAAGCGCATGGATGAAGTGAAGTGGGATATGCTGAACGAATGGTCCGAGACCAAACGCGCCCCCAAGCACGCGGAATGGCTGCATAAGAAAGAGCTGTCAGACGTTTAACCCTAGGGGCTGACGCATCGTATCGTTTGAATTATGCATGGGCGTATCTGTGAAAGGATGCGCCCATGTCTTTTGATGAAACCCGTTTTGCCCCCCTGCCCGACCCGCCTTATTACGCAGTGATTTTTACCAATCAGCTGACCTCGTCCGTTCAGGGCTATGAACAGATGGCCGACAAGATGGTCGCGCTGGCACAGGCGCAGGACGGGTATATCGGGGTGGAAAGCACGCGGGATGCGTTCGGGGTTGGGATTACCGTGTCTTATTGGCGCGACGAGGCCGCGATTTCCGCGTGGAAAGCGGATGTTGCTCATCTGATGGCGCAAAAACTTGGGAAGACCCGGTGGTACGCACAGTATCACCTGCGGGTCGCCAAAGTCGAACGTGCTTATTCCGGTCCTGAAGGACGCGCGCGCTAGCTGCCCAGAATGGCTTTCACGTAGCCTTGCGTTTCTTTGTAGGGCGGGACGCCATTGTATTTGGCCACAGCTTCCGGCCCAGCGTTATAGGCCGCAAGCGCTAAGCGCCACGAGCGGAAGCGGTCATATTGCTGGCGCAGATAGCGCGCCCCTCCTTCCAGGTTTTGCGTGGGGTTCCAAGGATCAACACCCAGCTTGCGGGCGGTAAACGGCATCAGCTGTGCAAGACCGATCGCACCTGCATGGCTTTTCGCCTTGGGGTTCCAACCGCTTTCCTGCTGCACAAGCCGCAGGAACAGATCCTCGGGAATGCCATACCGTCGCGCCGCTGCTTGCGCGATCGGCAGAAACTGGCCTTTATAGTTCCCCGAATAGCTGGGAATGCCATAGCTGGACGGCGTAGTTGGGGCATTGGGTGTCAATCGCGATGAGCCCGCGTATTGCTGCGCCGCGCGCGAATCCAGAACGCCCACCTGAGACCGAAACGTGCTGCGCCCGCCCGAGCTTCCAAACAGGTTTTCGGCCATCGCCATATTTTGTGGTGCTTCCAAGGCAAGGGCCGCGACAATGCTTAGCCCAGCGATTGTGAAAACTCTTTGGCGCAATGCTTCGCCCCCAACTTGAATACAGCGCCAATATAGGGGCTCGTTGCCCCGCTGGGAAGTGTTGCGCGACCAATAGCGCGAAACTAAGCGCATTCGGGAAAACCCGGCACAGAAATCGCGTTCCCCTCGCCGGTATATGGTGTAACCATATGGACCAATCTAGAATCGAAAGGACGCAGGATGGCGGGTTCGCTTAACAAGGTCATGCTTATTGGTAATCTGGGTGCCGATCCCGAGGTACGGACCTTCCAAAACGGTGGCAAAGTGTGCAACCTGCGCATTGCTACCTCGGAAACTTGGAAAGACCGCAACACCGGCGAACGTCGCGAGAAAACCGAGTGGCATACCGTGTCCGTCTTCTCGGAAGGACTGGTGCGCGTGTGTGAGCAATTCCTTCGCAAAGGCTCGAAAGTCTATGTGGAAGGTCAGCTTCAGACCCGTAAGTGGCAGGATCAGTCCGGAAATGACCGTTATTCGACCGAAGTTGTGCTACAAGGATTTAACGGCACGCTGACCATGCTGGATGGCCGCAGCGGCGGCCAAGGCGGTGGTGGCCAAGGTGGCGGCTATGGCGGTGGTCAAGGTGGCTACGGTGGCGGCAATCAGGGCGGCGGCTATGGCGGAGGCCAAGGCGGTGGTTTTGGTGGCGGCGACAGCGGTCCGGCCCCGGCAGGCGGCGGTTTCGACGACGAAATCCCGTTCTAAAACGAACAGAAAAGAAGGAGGCGCGCGATGATATGGTCCTTTCCAATCGGGCGCCTCTTTGGCTCGCAGCTGCGCGTCCATGTGACCTTTTTTCTGCTGCTGGCTTTCATTGGCGCCTCGACCTGGTCTGAACAGGGACCCGAAGCCGCGCTCTGGACCATCGTCTTCGTTCTTCTGCTCTTTGCCTGCGTTGTGGCGCATGAATTCGGCCACGCCTTGATGGCGCGCCGGTTTGGCATTCGTACACCCGACGTGACGCTTCTGCCCATCGGTGGGTTGGCGCGACTGGAACGCATGCCCGAAAACCCGCGGCAGGAAATTCTGGTCGCCTTGGCTGGCCCCGCAGTGAATGTGGTAATCTGGGCGGTTCTGACGCTGCTAATCGGTGCACCGACCGAGACCGAGCAGCTGACCGGCATGGCGATCACGCCGTCCACCCTGCCTTCGCAATTGGCGACGCTGAACCTGATCCTCGCCGTTTTCAACATGGTTCCGGCCTTCCCGATGGATGGCGGACGGGTGCTGCGCGCAGTTCTGTCGATGTTTACCGACCGCGTCAGAGCGACACGCATTGCGGCCGGCGCGGGCCAGATGGTGGCCTTTCTGATGGCGTTGACGGGTCTTATGTCCGGCAACCTGATGCTGGTACTGATCGCAGGATTCATCTTCATAGCGGCGGGTGGCGAAAGCGCCGACGTTGCCATGCGGGATGTGGCCCGCAAGCTGATGGCGCGCGATGCGATGATCACGGAATATGAAAGCCTACGCCCCGAGGATCCCATCGCCCTTGCGGCCACCACGCTGATCCGGACCACGCAGCACGAGTTTCCAGTGCTCGACCCCGAAGGCCAACTGGCTGGATTTTTGACCCGCGAAGCCCTGTTTCACGCGATGGCCGAGGGCGCCTCGGGCACCCATGTCGGGGATGTGATGACACCCGTTCCGTCCGCCGCATTGACCGACGGGCTTGAAATGATCCTGGAACGGATGGGCACGGCGCCAACAGTGGCGGTGCTGGATGCCGAGGGGCATCTGCTGGGCTATATCACGCGCGAAAATGTGGGCGAGCTGATGGTGATCGCCAACGCACGCAAATAGCGGGCGGAACGGCTTATCCGTCAGCCAGTGCCTCGGTCAACACGTCTTTGACCACGCCCATGTCGACATCATCTGCCACGAAAGCATCGCCGATCGCGCGCGCCAGAATGAAGCGCAGCTTGCCCTGTACGACCTTCTTGTCCTGCGCCATCAACGCGATCAGACCATCCGCATCTGGCAGATCGCCGGGGATGTCTCGGATGTCTTTCTTCATGCCCATCGCCGCCAGATGCTCGCGGAAACGCGAGGGGCTTTCTTGACTCATCAGCCCCAACCGGGCCGAGGTTTCAAACGCCAGCGCACAGCCAATGGCAACGCCTTCGCCATGCAACAGACGATCGGAATATCCAGTCGCTGCTTCAAGCGCGTGACCAAAGGTGTGGCCAAGGTTCAAAAGCGCGCGGTCGCCTTGCTCGGTCTCATCCCGTACGACGATGTCGGCCTTCATCTGCACTGACCAACGCACGGCCTCTTCTCGCAGCGCCAGATCTCCCGCCGCCAGCGCGGGGCCATTCATCTCGAGCCAATCAAAGAAGGACGCATCGCCAAGACCGCCGTATTTCACAACCTCGCCATAGCCTGCCAGAAAATCACGCGGCTTCAGCGTGCCCAATACGTCAACATCGGCCAGAACAAGCGAGGGTTGGTGGAACGCGCCAATCAGGTTCTTGCCCTGCGGTGCGTTGATCCCGGTCTTGCCGCCCACCGAACTGTCCACCTGCGCTAGCAGAGATGTCGGCAGTTGTACGAAGCGCACACCACGGCGCAGGATCGCAGCGGCAAAGCCCACAAGGTCTCCGATCACGCCGCCGCCAAAGGCCAGCACGACGTCCTTGCGCTCGACCTTTTGCTCCAGCAGCCATTCGACGGTTTGCATCAGGAATGGCCAGCTTTTGGTGCTTTCACCGGGTGGCAGGATCAGCGCTTCCGAGGCAATCCCTTCGGTGGACAGTCCAGCTTTCAATGCCTCAAGATGCAGCCCCGCAACGGTTTCTTCCGTCACGATCCAGACCTTCGGGCGCGGCAGCAAGGGGGCGATTTCAGCACCGGCGCGTGCAATCAGACCCGGTGCGATACGGACGTCATAGGAGCGGTCATCCAATGGGACGTGAACGGTGGTCATGCGGGGATCTCCTCAAGCACATCCGGGCGGGTTTTCAACTCCTCGATCACCGCCTCGGTCATCTGCGCGATGGTATAGTCAGGATGGGCATCCACAGCCAAATCGGCGAGCTCGTAAACCGGTACGCGGGCATCATAAATCTCGGTCAGTGTGGCTTTTGGATCGCGCGTGCGCAGCAAAGGGCGCGTGTCCTTGTGCTTGACCCGGTTCCACAAAATCTCAAGATCCGCACGCAGCAGAACAGACACCCCGCGGTCGCTGATCATCGTGCGATTGCGTTCTGCCATGAAGGCACCTCCGCCGGTCGACAAGATGGCACATTCTCCATCCAGCAAACGTCCGATCACCTCGGTCTCGCGGTCGCGGAAAAAGGCTTCTCCGTCGCGCTCGAAGATTTCGGCGATCGACATATTGGCGGCGCGCACGATCTCTTCGTCGCTGTCCAAAAACGGCACATCCAATCGGGCAGCCAGCGCCTGTCCGACTGCGGTTTTACCCGCCCCCATCATGCCCACCATGACGATGGATTTCTTTAATTTGAATGCCAAAGCGGCGCCCACTTGCCCAAATTCAGATTTCTTTCCTGAATGGCGTGATCTTGTCGGAAATACCAGTTATAAAATCAGCAAAACGAAGACCGAGGCAGAAAAATAGGTGTTCCTCTATGCTGATCCGCTTGATCAAGCTTTTGTTCTTTCTGGCGATTTTGGGTGTGATTGGGCTGTCGGGCTATGCCTATCTGGGCGATATGTCCCCCCCCAGCGCGCCGCAAAGCTCCACTGTGACGCTGAATGGCGGTTAATGCCCCTTGTAAAGCCGTGATTTTAGGCGCGGTTTTTGCCCTGTCCGCGGGATCGGTGCAGGCGCAGACGTCGCATGGCGCGCCCATGTCGGCCATCGGTTGGTTGTCGGACAGCGTGGCGCTGCCGCCTCCGTCCATCGACAGCGCGGTCCTGCCCCCTGACCCAAGCGAACCTGATGTAACGACTGGCGCCTCTGTTGCACAAGTCACGATGAGCCTTCTGGAAACCCCGGTGCTGGATGCCGTTGGGCTGCTGTCCAGCGCGACCACTGGCTTTTCGCGCGATCTGTGGGGGCACTCCCGCCCAGACGATCTGGCGCGGCGCATCGCAGGGATGCCATTGTACCTGTACCCGGCAATGCAGGATCTTTTGAACACACTTCTGTTGGCCGAGCTGAACCCGCCCAAAGGCGCGCGCACTGGGGATGACCGCCTGTTCATGGCGCGGGTGGATCGGCTTTTGTCCATCGGTGCGCTGGATCAGGCCGAAGCGCTGTTGAACCGCGCGGGAACCAGCAATCCGCGCGTCTTCCGTCGCGGGTTTGATACTGCTCTGCTTCTGGGGTCCGAAGATCGCTTTTGCGAGATCCTGACCAACTCACCTGATCTCAGCCCGACCTTCCCCGCGCGTGTGTTCTGCATGGCTCGCTCGGGGGACTGGGAAGCGGCCGTCCTGACGCTCGAAACTGGGCGGGCGCTGGGGTATATCTCGGATTTCGAGGACGCGCTTCTGGCGCGTTTTCTTGATCCCGACCTGTTCGAAGGCGAGCCGCCACTGCGTCGCCCGCCAGACCTGACCCCCCTGACCTTCCGCATGTTCGAAGCGATTGGCGAGCATATTCCGACTGGAAACCTGCCGCTGGCCTTTGCCCAGGCAGATCTGCGCGCCAATATCGGTTGGAAAGCCCGTGCTGAAGCGGCCGAACGTCTGGCACGTGTGGGTGCCGCTACGCCGAACCAGCTACTGGGGCTTTACACCGAGCGTCGCCCTGCGGCCTCGGGCGGGATCTGGGACCGGATGCAAACCGTACGCCGGTTAGAGCAAAGCCTGAACAGCGGCAACGCTTCCGCACTGGATGCATCTTTGGTGTCCCTCTGGCCACAGATCGAGGATGCCGCGCTGGAAGTTCCCTTTGCGCATCTGTTTGGTGAGCGGCTGATTTCTAAAATCCCACAGGATCGGGATGCGCGCCGCGTGGCCCTGTCTTTGGGGCTTCTTTCGACCAAAAGCGAGGAATTTGCGGCCTCGTGGCCCGCCAGCGGCGGCAACGGAAAAGAGGCCCTGTTGACGGCGATTGCCCTTGGCAACACGGAAACCGCCTTGGGCTACAATGCCACATCACGCGCAGTGATCGACGGGATGAATGCAGGCGAAGTTCCCGTGCGCCTGAAATCCCTGATGGATAGCAACCGAGTGGGCGAGGCGATCCTGCGCGCCATCGCGCTTTATGAAAGCGGTACCCACGGCAATCTGGACGAGATCGCCGATGCTCTGGCCTTCTTCCGGCAGATTGGATTGGAACGGGTTGCCCGTCAGGCTGCCCTCGAGGTTCTGATCCTCGAGAGACGCGGATGACCCCCGACCACGCGCGCTGGATTTCTGCGTTTCTGGACGCGCAGGCGGCCGAACTTGGGGCATCAGAAAACACGCGACTGGCATATGGGCGCGACCTGAAAGCCTTTACTGAATTTGTCGAAGACCGATCTGCGCAATTCGGCAACCTGTCGCGATCCGACATCGAAGCCTATTTGGTTGATTGCGATGTTCAGGGCCTGGCCACCTCGACCCGCGCACGCAGGCTGTCCTCGATCAAGCAGCTGTTCCGCTTTGCCTACGAAGAAGGCTGGCGCACGGACAATCCCGCCCTGAAAATTCGCGGTCCGGGACAGATGAAATCGCTGCCCAAAACCTTGTCAGAAAAGCAAGTCGAAGCCCTGTTGGACGCAACGCGCACCGTGGGTCGCACCGATGCGGATCGCCTGCGTAACATCTGCCTGATGGAGCTTCTCTATGCTACTGGGATGCGGGTGAGCGAGCTTGTGTCCTTGCCTGTGTCTGCCGCCCGTGGCGACCCTCAGCTTCTCTTGATCCGCGGGAAAGGCGACAAGGACCGGCTGGTTCCGTTGTCTTCTGAAGCCCGCTCTGCGCTGTCTGACTGGTTGGAGTATCGAGACACCATCGAAGACACCGCACGTATCGAAAAGGGCGTCAAACCCTCTGCTTTCCTGTTTCCTTCGACGGGTGCCTTGGGCCATCTGACCCGGCATCGCTTCTATGCGATCATCAAGGACATCGCGGTGGCCGCCGGTGTATCACCCAATGACGTCACGCCGCACCGTCTGCGCCACGCCTTTGCGACACATCTTCTGGCCAATGGCGCTGACCTCAGGTCAATACAGGCCCTGCTTGGCCATGCTGATCTTGCCACCACCGAAATCTACACGCATGTTCTGGAAGAGCGCCTGCGCGAGTTGGTCTTCACCCACCACCCCCTTGCCGAAAAGGACTAGGTCATGAGTGTTTTGGCAACTGTGTTGATCCTGCTGATCGCAGCGCTGCACCTTTATATTTTGTGGTTCGAGATGTTCGCCTGGGAAAGCCGTGGCCCGAAGGTGTTCCGAAGCTTCCCGCGCGATCTGTTTGCGCCCACGAAGGCGATGGCAGCCAATCAGGGGCTTTATAACGGTTTTCTGGCCGCTGGCCTGATCTGGTCGCGCCTGATTTCCGATCCCGCTTGGGCGCAGAATGTCGCGCTGTTCTTTCTGGCCTGTGTTGCCGTCGCGGGCATTTTCGGCGCAGCGACCGCATCTAAGAAGATCTTTCAGGTGCAAGCCCTGCCCGCCCTGATCGCGATCGTTCTGCTTTTGATCAGCTAATCAGCGCCGATACAGTGCGGCGGCACGTTTCTCAAACGCCGCCACGATCCGGTGCATTGCCTCGTTGAACACAAGGCCGATCACCTTTTGCAGCATTGGGCTTTTGAACTCGAAATCCACGAAGAATTCGACCTCGCAGCCCTGCGGGTGATCGTTGAAGATCCAGAAGGATTTCAGATACTTGAACGGACCATCCAGATATTCCGTATCAATCCGACGCCCTGTCTGATCCAAGGTGACGCGGCTGGTGAAGCGTTCGCGGAAGACTTTGAAGCTGATCACCAAATCAGCCTCCATCAGCTGGCGCCCGCCTTCCAACGGCACCACCCGACGCACCCGCGCGGCCGAATTCCACGGAAGAAACTCGGGATAGCGACCAACATCTGCCACCAGATCGTACATTTGATCGGCCGTATACGGCATCACGCGTTTTTCGCCATGAGTGGGCATGTTAGGCTTTTTCCTTCTCTGTCAGACGCACATGTCTTAGGAATGCAGACGAGAATCAAGGGGGAAGCAATGGTTCAGCGACCATATGTCATTGATACGCTCATCTCGGCCAAGCAAATCGCGGCGCGGGTGGAAGAACTGTCGAAAGAGATCCACGACGAGTTCGATGGTACCGACAAATTGATTGTCGTCGGGTTACTGAGGGGGTCGTTCGTGTTCATCGCCGATGTGGTGCGCGAACTTGATCTGCCGGTCGAGGTCGACTTTCTGGAGGCCTCCTCTTACGGAAATTCGACCGAAAGCAGCCGGGAAGTCCGCATTCTCAAGGATTTGCGGGGCGAGATTGCCGGGCGCGATGTACTGGTCGTCGAAGACATCGTCGATACGGGTTTTACCCTGAAGCATGTGGTGAAGCTGCTTAAAGCCAAAGGCCCGCGCAAGCTACGCACCATCGCGCTTTTGGACAAACCGTCCCGACGCGAGGTCAATGTAAAGGCGGACTGGACCGGGTTCGAGATCCCGGACGAGTTCGTCGTGGGCTATGGCATCGACTATGCCCAACGCAATCGCAACCTGCCCCACATCGGCAAGGTGCGCTTTCTAGACACCCAAGACGGCGAACACTAAGCTATGAACCCGCTTTGGCTTCTCCGGATGTCAAAATGGGCACGCAATCCGCCCTCGGCCAAACGGGTGATGCTGGTTTTGACCGTGATTGCGATCTGTCTGGCGTTGTTCGCGTATGAATACTTCATTGGCGCGCCCGATTGGATGGAGATCGAGCGCATCAGAAGGCCCAAACCCTAACCTTATCAGGCCTTTGCAAGACTTTCTTCACGCGCCTTACGAAGTTGCGCAAAGTCGTCGCCCGCGTGATATGACGAGCGTGTCAGCGGGGTCGCGGACACCATCAGGAAGCCTTTTCCATAGGCCGCCGTCTCGTAATCCTTGAACTCGTCCGGATGCACAAAGCGTTCCACCGCGTGGTGCTTCGGCGTCGGCTGCAGATACTGCCCGATGGTCAGGAAATCGATGTCTGCGGCGCGCATGTCATCCATGATCTGCATGACCGACTGTCGATCCTCGCCAAGCCCGACCATGATGCCCGATTTGGTAAACATCGAGGGGTCCAGCTCTTTCACGCGCTGCAGCAAGCGCAGCGAGTGGAAATAGCGCGCACCGGGGCGTACTTCGGGATAAAGGCCCGGAACGGTTTCGAGGTTGTGATTGAACACGTCTGGACGCGCTTCAACGACGGTTTCCAGCACGCTGTCGTCACATTTCAGGAAATCCGGCGTCAGGATTTCGATCGTCGTGTCCGGCGACTGGTGACGTACGGCGCGGATGGTCTGGGCAAAATGCTCTGCCCCACCGTCTTTCAGGTCGTCCCGGTCTACGGACGTGATCACAACATGGTTCAGGCCCAGCTTCTTGACCGCATGCGCCACGCGGCCCGGTTCGAACGCGTCCAGATCATCAGGCTTGCCGGTGGCCACGTTGCAGAAGGTGCAACCACGGGTACAGATCTCGCCCATGATCATCATGGTGGCGTGGCCTTGGCTCCAGCATTCGCCGGCATTGGGGCAGCCTGCCTCTTCGCACACGGTGACCAGATTGTTTTCGCGCATGATCTTATGCGTCTCAGCATAGCCCTTGCCGCCGGGTGCTTTCACGCGGATCCAGCTGGGTTTCTTGGGCTGAGCATTATCCTTGCGATGCGCCTTTTCAGGGTGGCGGCTTTCAGGGATTTTCAGATCACGCATGGCTTTCCTCCGGGCCAGTAGTTCTGACCTATATAAGCGCACCGTGCCCCCAAGTCACCTTGAAACCCTGCTTTTCTGATATGCATCACGCGCATAGCCGAAAGCAGGTGCCGAGCAAATTGTCGCGCTGCAGAAAATCCCCATTGAGAGACTTTTGGAATCGTTCTAATCCTTCCATCAACGCGCGAAGCGATTCCCAGCCACGCGCTTAGACAGTAAAGGATTTTCCCAATGAAAGCAGGCGTTACCGTCCCCAACATCACCTTCCGCACCCGCGTTCGTGATGAAAGCATCGAAGGCCCGAACCCGTTCCGTTGGCAGGACATGACCTCGGACGATTACTTCAAAGGCAAGCGCGTTGTTCTGTTCTCGCTGCCCGGCGCGTTCACCCCGACCTGCTCGACCTATCAGCTGCCCGGTTACGAAAACGGCTTTGCCGATTTCGCAGCTGAAGGCATCGACGAGATCTACTGCATGTCGGTCAACGACAGCTTCGTCATGAACGCTTGGGCCCGCAACCAAGAGCTGGAAAACGTCAAAGTCATCCCCGATGGCTCGGGCGAGTTCACCCGCCTGATGGGGATGCTGGTTCAGAAAGACAACCTGGGCTTCGGCGCCCGCTCGTGGCGCTATGCCGCCGTCATCAATGACGGTGTTGTTGAAGCATGGTTCGAAGAGCCCGGCCGCGCAGACAACCACGGCGAAGATCCCTATGGCGAAAGCGCACCGGAAACCGTTCTGGCATGGCTGAAAGAGGCCAAAGAAGCCGTCGCATAAGCGATTGCAGATAGAATGACGAAGGGCCGCCCGATTGGGTGGCCCTTTCTACTTAGTTTGCAAGTTGGCCGGCTGTTTACTGCACTCCGAACTTTTCTCTAACCCGTTTCCACGTTTTCTCAGTGACGATTGAAGATACCTCATCAGGATGAGTGGACGTGGAGCCACTGCAATCCTTAGTCAGTTGCCAGTTACCCGCCCAAAGCCCAAATTGATTTCGAATTCCCATTCCGAAACTAAGGTGAAGCTGAATCAGGTCATCCTCATTGAACTCTGCCAGCTTTCTCTGCTCGCCTTCGGGCAACTCAGCTAAAATTTGTTCAACAGCCGCGTCACAGGTTCTAGGCCAAGATTTTCGTTCTTCAGACAACGCTACAGAGCAGGACGACAGCGCCAGGATTGAAAGTAATAGTAGGTAAGCGCTTTTCATTGTCTAAAACTTCCAAATTTATATAGCGACCAAACTTGTAGAAGGATTTGGACTATCGATTAACTAGCCCGCAACCCCTTCAAGAACCGCGCCGCATTCGCCTGATACCCCAGCGCCGAAGCCTCGAGCCCCTTGATCGCCGCCGCGTCCAGCTCGCGCACCACTTTGCCCGGTGCGCCCAGAACCATCGAGCCATCCGGGATCACCTTGCCTTCAGTCACCAGCGCCCCTGCCCCGATCAGGCAGTTTTTGCCGATCACCGCGCCGTTCATCACGGTGGCGTTCATGCCGATCAAGCTGCCGTCGCCGATTGTGCAGCCGTGCAGCAGCACCTTGTGGCCCACGGTGACGTTCTGACCGATGGTCAGCGGAAAGCCCATATCGGTGTGAAAGACGCAGTTTTCCTGCACATTCGAGCCCGCGCCCACATGGATCAGCTCGTTATCGCCGCGCAGGGTCGAGCCGAACCAAACCGAGGCTTTCGAATCGATCTGCACCTTGCCAATCAGGTTAGCATCCGGCGCGATGAACGCGTCTTCGGCGATGTCCGGGGCAATCCCGTCCAATTCATAGATCATGCGTCTCCCTCCTCAAATTCGGCTTGCAGCTTGCGCACGTGATCCAACAGGCTTGGCTGCTGATTGCGGCGCTGGCGGGTGGCTTCGACGATGGTGATCAGCCTTTGCGCTGTCTCTTCTAGATCGTCATTCACCAGCACGTAATCGTAGCTGCCCCAGTGGCTGATCTCGTCCCAGCTTTTCTGCATCCGCTTCTGGATCACCTCGTCGCTGTCCTGACCGCGACCAACCAGACGCGAGCGCAGTTCAGTGATCGACGGCGGCAGGATGAAGATCGACAGGGAATGCGACGCCATGGATGAATTGCGGATCTGCACCTCGCCCTGCCAGTCCACGTCAAACAACACGTCCTTGCCGCTTTCAATGGCGCGGCGCACGGGTTCTGCGGGCGAGCCGTAGAAGTTCCCGAAGACGTGGGCGTGCTCCAGCATCTCGCCCTTGATCACCATGTCCTTGAACTTTGCTTCTTCGACGAAGTGATAATCCTTGCCGTCGACTTCGCCTTCGCGCGGTGCACGGGTGGTGGCCGAGACCGAGAAGCTGAGCGTCGGGTCCCATTCCATCAGCCGCTTGGCCAGCGTTGACTTCCCCGCACCGGATGGCGAGGACAGGATGATAAGAAGGCCGCGACGGTTTTCGGGGGTACTCATGGGGTCACTCCACGTTCTGAACTTGCTCGCGCATCTGATCAATCACATGCTTCAGGTCAAGCCCCACTCGGGTCAGTTCGTTAAATTGTGCCTTGGAACACAAGGTGTTGGCCTCGCGGTTGAACTCTTGCATCAGGAAGTCGAGCTTGCGACCCGCGGGGTCCCCTGCAGTCAAGTGCGACCTTGCAACGGACAAATGGGCCTTCAGGCGGTCCAGCTCTTCGCGCACATCGGTTTTGACGGCAATCAAGGCGAGCTCTTGTGCCACGCGATCAGGATCGGCGCCTTCAGTCGCGTCCATGACCCGGGCCAGCGCATCTTGCAGTGCATCGGCTTGTGCCTGAGCGCGGTCATCTAGAAGTGCTTCCGCCTGCGCGACAAGGGTTTCCACCTGATCCACCTGCCCGGCCATGATATCAGCCAGTGCTTGGCCTTCTTCTTGTCGCGACGACATGAAAGCCTCGATCAATGCCGGGATCTGTTCTTTTAGCGCTTCAATCAGTGGCGCGCGGCTATCTGCGTCCGCTGCGCGTACTTCGATCACACCGCGCAGCTGAGCGATCTCTGTCGCCGAAACCGGTGTTACAGCCAGCCCGCGCATCTCGGCCTCGGTCGAGATTGCCAGAAGGTGCGAGATCGCCTGCCCCAGCCGCTCTGGGTTCACCGCGTACTGACCGTCGTCATCCGGATGAGAGACGCGCAAGGTGACCGAGACATTCCCCCGCGCGATCTTTTGCTTCAGTGCCTTGCGCAGCGTGTCTTCCACGCCATCCAGCCCGTCGGGCAGTCGCAGCCGGATGTCGAGCCCCCGCGCATTGACCGATCGCAGATCCCAGACCCAGGTAAATCCATTCAGTTCCCCAGTGGCACTGGCGTATCCGGTCATCGAGTAAATCATGGGTAGTTAACCATTTGATAAGATTTTCCGCCAAATTCGATCAGAATATGACATATTAAGACATCGGTAAGCATTACCTACGTATTCGTTAACAAACGGTCACCGAATGAACAAGGATCAGACGGATCCCATCTAGGGCCAGATTGTCGGGAACAAAGAGATGAAAATCGAGTATCTGAGTAACGGGAATGTTGTCTCGCTGTTGTCGGCCCGGCAGGGCAAAACCTATCCTGCGATTGCGCAGGTCGAAGCCTATTGGCATGCACTGTGCGACGGACGTCTTTGCCCCACCCGGCAAGAAATTGATCCGCGCGGTATGGCGGGTGCCCTGCACGAAGCCTTCATCCTTGAAAAGATTGCGCCGGGACTGGCCCGTATCCGGCTGGCGGGGCAGCATCTGAATGACGTCATGGACATGGAAGTCCGTGGAATGCCGATCTCGGTCTTCTTTGAGGCCGACGCCCGCAAAGAGCTGCATCGCGCGCTTGAAGCATTGTTCGATATGCCCGCGCAGATCACCTTGTCTCTGACCACCGCGCCCAGAGCTTTCCGCAAGCCCGTCGAGGCGCAGATGGTGATGCTGCCGTTGCGCGATGAGGATGGTCAAATCACACGCGTGCTTGGCGCATTGCAAGTTGACGGAGATCTGAAGCGCGGTCCGCATCGGTTTTCGATCCGGTCGGTCGAAACGACAGCCATCATCGTCAAGGCAGATACTACTGCGTCGTTGGTGACATCCCAGAAAGCCTATGACCAGATCAAAGGCGCAACAAACCGGTCACGCGAGACAATGGATCTGCGCTTGGGCACCAGCCCGGGTCTGCACATGGGGCATGTCTATCGTGAGCCCAATCCTGGTAAAGACAATGCGTTTCACAGCTTCGCCGAGGCGCAGCGGCATTTCAGTCTGCACGAGGAAACTCTTAATTCCGGGACTGGAAAACGGGCGCATCTGAAATTGGTGACGTCCAACTAAATTTGCCTGTACGCGGGAGCAAGGGGCGTTCTGCACTGCTTCGGGCAAATGAAAACGCCCCGGTGACATTGCCGGGGCGTTTTCTCTTTCGATCAACGTTGACGCTTAGCTGGCTTTGGCGGCAAGAGCATCGCCATTGCGACGGGCCGACAGCTCTTCTGCCACCAGGAAAGCCAGTTCCAGCGACTGGCTGGCGTTCAGGCGCGGGTCACAGGCGGTGTGATAGCGATCCGACAGATCCTCGTCGGTCACGGCACGCACGCCGCCAGTGCACTCGGTCACGTCCGAGCCGGTCATCTCGAAATGCACGCCACCGGGAACCGAGCCTTCGGCTTTGTGGACAGCGAAGAACTCTTGCACTTCCTTCAGCACGCTATCGAACGGACGGGTTTTATAGCCCGAAGCCGACTTGATCGTGTTGCCATGCATCGGGTCGCAAGACCAAACAACATTGGCGCCTTCTTCCTGAACGGTCTTGATCAGACGCGGCAGGTGTTCGGCCACTTTGCCGGCGCCGAAGCGCGCGATCAGTGTTAGGCGGCCCGCTTTGTTCTCGGGGTTCAGCTTCTCAAGCAGAACTTTCAGATCTTCCGCGGTGGTGGTCGGGCCACATTTCAGGCCGATTGGGTTGATCACGCCACGCAGGAATTCCACGTGTGCTCCATCAGGCTGACGGGTGCGGTCGCCGATCCACAACATGTGGCCCGAACCTGCAACGGTTTTGCCGGTTGTCGCGTCCAGACGGGTTAGCGCCTCTTCATATTCCAGAAGCAGGCTTTCATGCGAGGTGTAGAAATCGACCGTCTGAAGCGTGTGCATACGGTCGGCTGTCACACCAGCAGACTGCATGAAATCAAGGCTGTCCTGAATACGCTCGGCCATGGCACGGTACTTTTCAGCCTCGCCCGAGGCCGTGAAGTTCAACGTCCATTTGTGCACTTGGTGCACGTCCGCCAGACCACCGGTCGAGAACGCGCGCAGCAGGTTCAGCGTCGCTGCCGATTGCGTATAGGCCTGCAACATCTTCTGCGGATCTGGGATGCGGGCGTCCGAGGTGAAGTCCAGCTCGTTGATGATGTCACCGCGGTAGCTGGGCAGCTCGATGCCATCCATGGTCTCAGTCGGGGCCGAGCGCGGCTTGGCGAACTGACCGGCCATACGGCCAACTTTGACGACCGGCACCTTGGCGCCAAAAGTCAGAACCATCGCCATCTGCAGCATGACTTTAAACGTGTCACGAATGCCATCAGCCGAGAAATCGGCGAAGCTTTCGGCGCAGTCACCGCCTTGCAGCAGGAACGCTTCACCACGCGAGGCACGGCCCAGCTCTTCGCGCAGGCGCATGGCCTCGCCGGCAAAAACCAAGGGCGGATACTTTGCAAGTTGCGCCTCGACCTCGGCCAGTGCGGCCGGATCGGTATAGTCTGGCATCTGTACCCTTGGCTTGTTGCGCCAGGTCGACTTGTCCCACTCCGTCATGGTTTTCTCCGTAAACTATCTGTCTTCGCCCACGATGCGGGGCGACGCCTCTTTTATCCTGTCCGACGTTAACGTGCAAACAGAGTTGTGAAACAGCAATATGACGGAAAATTCCCATCGTTTGTCGCATATGCATAGGTACGCTATGATTGGTAAAAAAGCGACTTGCTGTGGGCCTCTAAACCTGCTGAATTTGTCGCTACCTTTATAGAACCCATGAAGAAAAGGGTGAGTCGGATGACCAAACTGTCAGAGATGAATGATCAATCCGCGCGTCGGTTTGTGTTCGTTCTTGTTGACGGCTTCACCCTTTTGAGCTTCGCAGGCGCCATCGATGCACTTCGGATCGCAAACCGTGCCAGCGGAAAGAAGCTTTATGACTGGGTGATCCTGTCGGAAGACGGCGGTCCAGTAGCATCCTCTGCCGGGCCATGCTTCGTCGCGGATGGCCCGCTTGAAGAGCTGCGGAGGGATGACACCCTGGTCTTGGTGTCTGGCGTTGATGCCCAAAGCAAATGCAGCACCAAATTAATGAACTGGTTGCGTCGCGAAGCACGGCGCGGTGTTCGCATCGCGGCTTTGTGTACCGCTGCGCATATCCTTGCCAAGGCCGGTCTTCTGAACGACAGGCGTGCGACCATCCACTGGGAAAATCACGACAGCTTCATCGAAGAATTTGAAGACGTCGATTTGACCAAGTGTGTTTTCGTGATTGATGGGAAGATCATGACCGCAGCAGGAGGTACCGCTGCCATCGACTTGATTCTGAAAATCATTGCCGAGGATCAGGGCGAAGACATCGCCAACGTGGTTGCCGACCAGCAGATTTACACCTCGATCCGTACCGAAAGCGACAGCCAGCGTTTGTCCGTGCCGACCCGCATCGGTGTACGCCACCCCAAGCTCAGCGACGTGATCCGCAAGATGGAAGCCAATATCGAAGAGCCGATCTCGCCGTCGGTTCTGGCCAGCGAAGTGGGCATGTCTACGCGCCAGTTGGAACGTCTGTTCCGCCGCTATTTGAACCGCTCGCCCAAGCGCTACTACATGGAACTGCGCCTGCAAAAGGCCCGCAACTTGTTGATGCAAACGGATATGAGCGTGATTAACGTGGCCCTGTCCTGTGGGTTCTCCAGCCCCTCGCATTTCTCGAAGTGCTACCGGTCACATTACGACACAACACCCTATCGTGAACGCGGCAGTCGTGGGGCCAAACCTGCATAACTCTGTGCAGTTTGCCCTCTGAATTCGGACATCACGTTGACGCTTGGCGCATTTGGATTTCAAGCTGACGCATTTCGCGCGCGCAGAAATCCGGATCAAGCAAGAATGGCAGAACAGCGACGATTATGCCTCGTTACGACCAGAGCCTGATGGCCCGTTAATACCAACGGTTTTTTTGAGCAAATCGCCTGCTTCGGCCTTTTCTTTTCCGAAGTACGCGCCTAGGGTCGAGACCGGAATTTTCCAATTGGGAGAACAAAAATGAAAAAACTTCTTATGGCAACCGTCGCAACTGCACTGGTCGGTGGCGTTGCACATGCTGACGACCACGCAATCAAGCTTGGCACAATTCTTGGCTACACCGGCCCGATTGAAAGCCTGACCCCGCACATGGCTGGCGGCGCAGAGCTGGCGATGGAAGAAGTGTCGGCCTCGGGCCTGCTTCTTGGTGGCAAGACCGTCGTAAGCGTGCGCGCCGATTCGACTTGTGTAGACAGTGCAGCCGCGACCGCTGCAGCTGAACGTCTGATCACCTCGGATGGCGTCAAAGGCCTGATGGGTCCGGATTGCTCGGGTGTGACCGGCGCAGTTCTGGCCAACGTGGCCCTGCCCAACGGCATCGTCATGATCTCGCCTTCGGCAACCTCGCCGGGTCTGTCGTCCGCTGAAGACAACGGCCTGTTCTTCCGCACCGCACCTTCGGATGCCCGCCAGTCGGACGTGATGGCAAGCATCCTGAAAGAAAACGGCGTAGGCTCGGTTGCTGTGACCTATACCAACAACGACTACGGCAAAGGCATGGCTGACGCGTTCAAAGCCGCGTTTGAAGCCGCTGGCGGCGAAGTAACCATCGTTGCCTCGCACGAAGATGGCAAAGCGGACTACACCGCTGAAGTCGGCGCTCTGGCTTCGGCTGGCGGCGACGTTCTGGTCGTGGCTGGTTACGTTGACCAAGGTGGTGCAGGCATCGTGCGCGGAGCGCTGGACACCGGTGCATTTGACACCTTCCACTTCCCCGATGGCATGATCGGTTCGAACCTGGAAGCAAACTTCGGGTCGGACATCGACGGCTCGACCGGTCAGGTTCCGGGCACCGACAGCCCCGGTGCTGCCACTTTCGCCGAAATGGTTGGTGACAAGTTCGACGTAACCTCGCCCTATACCGGCGAAAGCTACGACGCAGCTGCTCTGATCATGCTGGCCATGCAGGCTGCTGGTTCGGCTGAACCGGGCGACTATGCATCGAAAGTCGAAATGGTTGCCAACGCTCCGGGCGAAAAGATCTATCCGGGTGAGCTTGCCAAAGGCCTGCAGATCCTGGCTGACGGCGGCGAGATCGACTATGTCGGCGCAACCGCAGTTGAGCTGGTAAACGGTGGCGAAGCCGCTGGCTCGTACCGCGAGATCAAGATCGAAGGCGGCAAGATGATGACGGTTCAATACCATTAATCTAACGCTAAATTGACCTGAAGCAGCCCGGACTTTCCGGGCTGTTTCAATATGTTAGGCAACCATCTTTAGGTTGTAGAGGGGACAGACATGATCGTCATCGAAGACGTCCACAAGCATTTTGGCGGCTTTCGTGCCGTTGATGGGGCAACCCTGACCATCCAGGATAAGTCCATCACCGGACTGATCGGCCCTAACGGCGCGGGAAAAACGACGCTGTTCAACGTCATCGCGGGCGTGTTGAAGCCGACCTCGGGTCGGATCACCATGGCGGGCGAAGATATCACTGGACTGCCCCCGCACGAGCTATTCCACAAAGGCCTTCTGCGCACCTTCCAGATCGCGCATGAGTTCGGGTCCATGACCTGCCGCGAGAACCTGATGATGGTGCCCGGTGGCCAGTCCGGTGAACGCCTGTGGGACACGTGGTTCGGCCGCAAGCGCATCGCGGATGAAGAGCGCGCGCTGAAAGCCAAGGCCGATGAAGTGCTTGAATTTCTGACGATTTCGCACATCGCGAACCTGCGTGCGGGCGAGATCTCGGGCGGACAGAAGAAGCTTCTGGAACTGGGTCGCACCATGATGGTCGACGCCAAGATCGTCTTTCTGGATGAGGTCGGCGCCGGCGTGAACCGCACGCTGCTCTATACCATCGCGGATGCGATCAAGCGCCTGAATCAAGAGCGCGGCTATACCTTCGTCGTCATCGAGCACGACATGGATTTCATCGAAAAGATCTGTGACCCGGTGATCTGTATGGCAGAAGGCAAAGTTTTGGCCGAAGGTACTCTGGCCGAAATCAAGGCAAATGAACAAGTGATCGAAGCCTATCTGGGCACCGGCCTGAAGAATAAGAAAGAGGACGCATAATGAGCGAACCTTTCCTCATCGGAGACAGCATGACCGGCGGCTATGGCAAGGGTCCGGACATTCTGCATGACTGCACCATCGCCGTCGACAAAGGCGAAATCGCCGTGATCGTCGGCCCGAATGGCGCGGGCAAATCCACCGGTATGAAGGCCGTGTTTGGGATGCTGAACGTACGCTCGGGCGCCGTTCGACTGGACGGCGAAGACATCACGAACCTGTCGCCGCAGGATCGCGTCCGCAAAGGGATGGGCTTTGTGCCGCAGACCCACAACATTTTCACCTCGATGACCGTGGAAGAGAACCTGGAAATGGGTGGCTTCATCCGCACCGATGACATCCACGAGACGATCGAACAGGTCTATGAGTTGTTCCCAATCCTGCGCGAAAAGCGCAACCAACCGGCCGGCGAGCTGTCTGGCGGGCAGCGTCAGCAGGTCGCCGTGGGCCGCGCACTGATGACCAAGCCGACGGTTTTGATGCTGGACGAACCCACCGCCGGCGTCAGCCCCATCGTGATGGACGAGCTGTTTGACCGCATTATCGAAGTCGCCCGCACGGGGATCTCGATCCTGATGGTGGAACAAAACGCCCGACAAGCGCTTGAAATTGCGGACAAAGGCTATGTCCTTGTACAAGGCCGCAACGCGCACACAGGCTCGGGCAAAGAGCTTTTGGCCGACCCCGAAGTCCGCCAATCGTTCCTAGGGGGCTGAGGCATGCGTATCGCCCTTGCCCTGACACTGGCGCTCAGCCCTCTGCCCCTTGTGGCGCAGGACTGTAGCTTCGTGACCGAGTGTTACGAGGCCGAAGCCTGTCAGGACACAGCCTTTTCGCTGACCGCCGACCTGCCCGGCGAACGTCTGGTCACCGACTTTGGCGACCTGACCATCGTAGCGGCCAAACAGGCTGGCCGTTTGACCACGTTGTTCGCCACCGGCGACGGCGCCGAATATCTTCTGTCCCGCAATGGTGACGCAGCCCGCTTCACGGCCCATGCCAACGAGGGCCCGGCGGCAATCACCTATTTGGGCACCTGTAAGGGAGAGTTCTGATGGACTTTCTGAACGCGCTTGTCGCGCTTTCAAATTTCGTACTGATCCCCGCGATCGCCTATGGCAGCCAGCTGGCGCTTGGCGCGCTGGGGGTGACGCTGATCTATGGCATCCTGCGGTTTTCGAACTTCGCGCACGGTGACACGATGGCGTTCGGGGCAATGGTGACGATCCTGTTCACCTGGTGGTTCCAGTCAATGGGTCTGTCGATCCACCCGCTGCCAACCGCCCTTCTGGCCCTGCCCTTCGGTATTGTTGTTACCGCGATGCTGCTGATTGTAACGGATCGGACGGTGTATCGGTTCTATCGCCGTGTGAAAGCAAAGCCCATTGTGTTCGTCATGGCCTCGATGGGGGTCATGTTCATCATGAACGGCGTCGTGCGCTTCATCATCGGACCGGGAGAGCAACGCTTTGCCGATGGTGAACGCTTCATCATCAAGGCACGTGACTTCAAGAACGCCACGGGATTGAACGAAGGTCTGGCCTTCAAGACCTCTCAGGGCATCACCATTGTCACCGCGATCATCGTCGTGGCCGTGCTGTTTTGGTTCCTGAACCGAACGCGTACAGGTAAATCCATGCGCGCGTTCTCGGACAACGAAGATCTGGCGCTTTTGTCGGGCATCAACCCCGAGCGCGTGGTGATGATCACATGGATCATCGTGGCGGCCCTGATTACCATCGCGGGCACGCTCTATGGGCTTGATAAAAGCTTCAAACCCTTCACCTATTTCCAGCTGCTGCTGCCGATCTTTGCCTCGGCCATCGTGGGCGGTCTGGGCAATCCGCTGGGGGCCATCGCTGGCGGTTTCGTCATTGCATTTTCTGAGGTCACGATCACCTATGCCTGGAAGAAAGTCGCGGTCTATCTGCTGCCCGAAAGTTTGGAGCCAACCAGCCTCGTTCAGCTGATGTCCACCGACTATAAATTCGCCGTCAGCTTCGTGATCCTGATCGTCGTGCTGCTATTCAAACCAACCGGTCTATTCAAGGGGCAATCGGTATGAGCCAATCTCTTCGTACTCCGCTTCTGTTTGGCGCCGTCGCGCTTCTGTTCATCCTTCAAGGCACGACCGACTGGTGGATCTTTGCAGGCAGCTGGAACGCGTCCCTGACCATTCTGAATATGGCGCTGATTTCAGCCATCATGGCGTTGGGCGTAAACTTGCAATGGGGCTACGCTGGCCTGTTTAACGTCGGTATCATGGGCTTCGTCGCGCTTGGCGGCTTGGCCACTGTGCTGGTTGCCATGCCGACCACACCCGGCGCGTGGAGCGCGGGCGGTGTTGGCATTGTTTTCGGTCTCTTGGTTGGGGCTGCCACGGTTGTAGCTGCAGTGCTGATCAACACGCGCATGGCGGCTGGTCGCAACCGTACATTGGCGACACTGGCCACGCTGATCGTAGGCTTCTTCGTCTATCGTTACATCTTTGACGCGGGCGTCGCCGGGGTCGAGGCCATCAACCCTGCGCAAACCGGATATCTTGGCGGTCTGAACCCCGGTGGTCCGGACAATTACAAAGCGCATGGCTATATGACAGTTCTGGCCTGGCCCGTGGGTGGTCTGCTGGCTGCCGGTGCTGCGTGGGTTGTCGGCAAGACCGCGCTGGGGCTGCGCTCGGACTATCTGGCGATTGCGACCCTTGGGATCTCGGAAATCGTCATTGCCATCATCAAAAACGAAGACTGGATGGCCCGCGGCGTGAAGAACGTCATCGGTATCCCCCGACCGGTGCCCTACGAAATCGACCTACAGCAAAGCGCTGATTTCGTGGCCCGTGCAAACAGTCTGGGACTAGATGCCACGACGGCGTCGACCATTGCCGTGAAGCTGTCCTATTCTGCGCTTTTCACGGTCGTTTTGGTGGTTTTGATCATCCTGGCACAGCTCTCGCTGAACTCGCCCTGGGGCCGCATGATGCGCGCCATTCGAGACAACGAGGTTGCAGCACAGGCGATGGGTAAGGATGTCACCAAACGACATCTGCAGATCTTCGTTTTGGGATCAGCCCTATGTGGCTTGGCGGGCGCGATGATGACGACGTTGGACGGCCAGCTTGTTCCGGGGACCTATCAACCCCTGCGCTTCACCTTCCTGATCTGGGTCATGGTGATCGTCGGCGGATCTGGCAACAACCTGGGATCGGTACTGGGCGCCTTCTTGATCTGGTTCCTGTGGATCCAGGTGGAACCCATCGGTAACTGGCTAATGTCGGTTATCACCATGGGGCTCGACGATGGTTCGGCGTTGAAAGCGCACCTGATCGACTCGGCCGCGCATATGCGTCTGTTCTCGATGGGGATCGTGTTGCTATTAGTCCTTCGGTTCAGCCCGCGGGGCCTGATCCCCGAGAAGTAATCCATGACGGCGGCCAATATCGCAGTTGTGCTATTGGCCGCCGGTCTGTCCCGGCGTATGGGGCGGGACAAACTTCTCAGACGGCTCCCGAATGGGACGCGCCTTCTGGAAGACCGCATTCACATGATTAACGGTGCCGGCGCAGTGCCCTACGTCGCCGTCCCGAACGAGCCGCGGAAGCCTGAGCTCGTAGCAGCGTGCTCTGCTATTCCAGTCAGCGTCCCGTCGAATGCACAAGGCATGGGCGACAGCATTTCAGCGGCTGTACGCGCGCTGCCCAATAACGTCTCAGGCATTCTGATCATGCTGTCTGACCTGCCAGATGTGACCTCGGACGATTTGCGTGCCCTTATGGATCGCTTTGACGGTGAAACGATCCTTCGGGCGACAAGCCAGAACGGCATGCCGGGTCATCCAGTGATCTTCCCGGTGAGGTATCGAAGGGATTTGGAAGCGTTGTCAGGCCCTCACGGCGCGCAGGCGCTCTTGCGGTCAGAACGTGTCGACATACATCCCCTGCCCAGTCAAAACGCCGTGCAGGATCTGGACACTCTGGATGATTGGAAGACGTGGGAGACCGCCCGGCTTACGACGCCGAAAAAATGACGCTTGCTTCGCGCTGGTCGATCACCAGATGATCCCGAAGATATGACGCGATCCCCTGATGGCTGCGCAGCCTTGGGCATGCGTCGAGAATTTCCTCAGCGGCGCCTGGCGCATCACGACGGATCAAATCAATCTCGGGGATCAGGCTTTCCACCCAATAATCACCACAGCGGATCATCTCGGTCTTGTCGAGCAGGATGTGCACCATCATGGGCGACACAGTTGCGTCTATTTCGGCCTGTCCGACTTCGGCTAGCATGTTGGCTGAACAAACCACCTGAGCTTCGCCGGTCAGAATCTCGCATAAAGGATGATCGACAAGGACAAGACTTCCAGGCGTTAACAATGCACCAGATTGGCCATCAGTCAGTTCCGGAAATCGGATCGGCGAAGATTTCTGGGTCTTGGGCATGGCCGAGTGGCCCAACCACAAAACGGGCGCAAACCGACCTTTCAGAGTGCGCACTTGATCGCCGGCTTGCAATGCCCGTGCCGGTACAGTCCCGCGCGCGGTTTCAACCAACGTGTTTGCAGAGATACCCGACAGAGCCCCGCCAAGATTAGCGCGACGGGATTCATTCTGTGTGGAAACCGACACGTCATTTCGGGCAGTCGGAACGCCCGGCCACGATACGCTCATGTCTTCTTCAGTTCTAAAATCACGAAGTACCACGTGTTGATCCGCTACTCGTCTTGGCTGGCTGGATAGCTGTTAATTCCAGCTCTGATTATTAGTAATATAAGGGCAGAACGTGCCCAAAGTATGAAAGCTGTTAGAACAATGCGGGCGTACCGCCAGCAGATACGCTTTGTTTTTCACGATGCCTCGGAAGGTGTCAACGTATAGCTGGGTAACATATTGAACTAGAAGCCATTTACCAAGATTCACAAAGCGACATGCTACTCCAATCCTGAATAAACAACTGCCGATTGTTTCGGTAATGGCGCCAGTTCAACACTAGCGGGTCGACCATCCACGACCCTGATACCCGCAATCATGGATTGGCCTATGTGCAATCTGATCTATGGTGGATAAGCGCGCTCACGCGGAGAGATTACGGCGCAAAAAAGGCACAATTTTAATAGCCTTAGAGCTGATCAAGAGAATCAGTCAAATCCTTCAAAAGCACCTCAGGCGGCTCGCATCCGATGGACAAACGGACGTAGCCTGCAGGAACCGCGTCCCCCCACCGGGCACGGCGCTCGGCCGAGCTGTGCACGCCACCGAACGAGGTCGCTGGGCGCAGATAGCGGCTGTGGTTGATAAAGCGTTCAGCGCGCTCTTCTGACCCGAGATCAATCCCGATCAAGAAACCGAACCGAGCCATTTGGGTTGCGGCCAAATTGTGTGACGGGTCGGTTGGAAGCCCAGGGAAGCGCGTCGCCAGAACAGCGGAATGCGAGGACAGCACAGGTGCAATCGCCTCGGCCGTGTCACACATGCGGGTGAAGCGCAGTTCAAGCGTCTCGAGCCCTCGATAGAGCGCCCATGCGGCATGAGGCGACGGAATTACACCTGACATCTTCCGCCAATCCTTGACGCGTGCCAACAGCGCGGTGTTACGGGTGGCCACATGACCCATCAAAAGGTCTGAATGCCCGCCCGGTGCCTTGGTGTCCGAGGCCACTACGACATCCGCACCTAGATCCAAAGGGCGCTGCCCAAACGGAGTCAGCGTGGTGTTGTCCACGATGGTGATTCCACCAGAGGCGCGCACCTCGGCGCAGATTGTATGAAGATCACAAAGATCGAGACCGGGATTCGAAGGCGTTTCGATGAAGACAACATCGAAATTCTGGAACCCGCCTTCAGTAAATGACGAAGTCGGGCGCTCGGTTACGTCGACGCCAAAGGCCGCCAGAAACTCAGACGACAGGACGCGCGTCACATAGTACCCATCCGACGGCACCAGCAGGCGCTTGCCTGCCCCCAGCGTTGCAAAAAGAGCGGCAGAAATGGCCGCCATCCCTGACGGAAGCGCCACGCAGGGCGCGTCTTCTAAGATCGCCAGAGCGTCTTCCAGAGCTTCCCAGGTTGGATTGTCCACACGCCCATATCCGGGTGTATCAGTCGGATCTCCGGGCAGATGAAACATCGAACTGGTGGTGATCGGAAGTGCAATCGGATCACCTTTGGACAGCCCCTGCCCGCGGTGGTGCAAAAGCTCTGCCGCTCGGTTCAACGAATTGAGATCTTTGGATGTTTCGCTCATGTCATGCTCCGGACAGCCACCGGGAAACATATATCACGAATTCGGCGGTATGTGGTGCCCAAGGTGGGACTCGAACCCACACGCCCGTGAAGGCGGGGGATTTTGAATCCCCTGCGTCTACCATTCCGCCACTTGGGCACTGTTTGGTTGGATATCCAAGCCACGGGGCAAGGTCAACGGCATTTCCGCCCCTGCCCCGTGCAAATTTTCAGGTCAGAACAAGACCCCGACCAGCCAGAGCGTAATTCCCGGGAAGGCCACCAGAACAACCACCCGGATCAGGTCAGATAGAACGAACGGAGCAACACCGCGATAGGTCGCGCTCATCGGGATGTCGCGCGCCATCGAGTTGATGATGAACAGGTTCATACCAACTGGCGGCGTGATCAATCCGACCTCAACCACGATCAGGGCAAGGATACCGAACCAGATACCCGCCTCTTCCGGGGTCAAGCCGAAGTCCAAGACCTCGATGATCGGATAGAAGATCGGAATGGTCAGAAGGATCATCGACAGGCTGTCCATGACGCAGCCAAAGACCAGATAGGCGATCAGCATTAGTGTCAACACCAGCAAAGGCGCATAGCCCTGTGCGGTTACCCACTCGGCCAGCATCTGCGGGGCCTGGGTGAAGGCCAGGAACGAGTTGAAGATCTGCGCGCCCAGTACGATGAAGAAGATCATCGCGGTCGATTGCGCCGTCGCCAGCACGCTATCGAGGAAGCCTTTCCACGTCAGACCACCAGTCATCACGCCATAAAGGCCCGTGGCAACAGCACCTACAGCTGCGCCTTCGGTCGGGGTGAACAGCGCCTGCACGCCCACTTTCGACCAGTTCCAGTCGCCCGCGATGCCGCCCATCACAAGGCCAAATATCACCACAACTGGCCAGATCGACAGAAGTGTTTTGAAACGCTCAACATAAGGTACGCGTTCTGCGGTCGTGGCGCTGTCCGGATTGATGCGCACCATAACGGCCACAGTCAGCATATAGCCAAGAGCCGCCAGAATACCCGGCACCAGTGCCGCGATGAACATCTTCACGATGTTCTGTTCTGTCAGGATCGCATAGATCACCAGAATGACCGACGGCGGGATCAGGATGCCCAGCGTACCACCTGCGGCCAGAACGCCGGTCGACAGCGCATCGGAATAGCCACGCTTGCGCATCTCGGGCAAGGCCACCTGCCCCATGGTCGACGCGGTTGCCAGCGACGAGCCACAGACCGCACCAAAACCGGCACAGGCGCCAACAGCCGCCATCGCCACCCCGCCCTTGCGGTGCCCCAGCCAGTCCGAGGCCGCGTTGAACAGCGCGCCCGACATACCGGACTTGGTGGCAAACTGCCCCATCAAAAGGAACAGCGGCACGATCGACAGCGAATAGCTCGAGAACGTGTCATACGAGAGCGTTTTCAGCTGGCTCAGCGTCACCGACGGACGCCCCATCATATACCAGATGCCAAAAAATCCGGTCAGACCCATCGCCAGACCAATCGGCAGGCGTAGGAAGATCGCCAATAGCATCAGTGCAAAGGCGATAATCGCAAGTTCGATACCGGTCATACGTGCTGCTCCTTGCCGTCAAGCACCCAATTGAAGGACCGCCAAGTTGTATAGATGGCGACCACGAGGAAAAAGGCAGCGCCGATCAGACACATACCGAATGGGATCCACAGGGGAACTTCCAGTTCGTAAGTGCTTTCGGCGAAAAAGGGTTTCGACCCCATGCCAAAGACGCTGCGGATAGCGTCAGACCCAAAGGGGAATTTTTCGCCAAAGCCCAGCCACAACCGCCACAAGATGATGAATGCAGCCCCGGTCAGAAAGACGTCACCGATGAACCCAAGGAAGGCTTGGATGCGCTCGGGAAGACGCGTGATGAAGATATCAACGGTCACATGACCGCGTTTGAACTGGCACCATGGCATGAAGGCGAAGACGGCGACGGCACAGCCCATCTCGACGATCTCGAAATCGCCTTTGACCGGCGACAGACCGTAGCCTGACAAGGACCGCCCGATGATCGAGACCACCGTGGTCATCGCGATGCCGACCAAAACGGCACCACCCGAATACGCCATCCAGCGGCTTAGGAATTCCATGATACGCCCCACCCGGAGCTCGGCAGATTTCGCGATCGCCACGACCTTCCCCCTTCTAACCGTTCAGCACGGGCCTTGATGCCCCTGCTTCAAATAAAAACTCCGGGCAGCCCAACTGGCCGCCCGGAGCTGTGTGTGTCACCAGATCACTGGTCCGAGTACTTGGCAACCAGCTCTTTCGCCAGTGCAACCATACCTTCGCCGTCCAGACCTTTCGAAGTCATGTCAGCGGCCCAGGCTTCAACCTGCTTGTCACCCATGGCGCGGATTTCAGCCACCAGAGCCGGATCCAGTTCGTGGATCTTGTTGTCGGTGCCTGCAACGATCTCGCGGCCGATAACGTCACCTTTGTCGAACGATGCACCTGCCCAAGCCGAAGCTTCCAGACCCGAGTTCGCGTCGATAACCGCTTTCAGGTCATCCGGCAGACCGGCATAGGTGTCTTTGTTCATCGCCCAGATGAAGAAGGTGTTGTACAGCGAACGGTCACCGGGGATCTCGGTGTGGCTGTCTGCCAGTTCATGCACTTTCAGGGGCGGTACGATTTCCCACGGGATTACGCCACCCTCAACAACGCCTTTCGACAGGCTTTCCGGGAAAGTCGGCAGAGGCATACCAACGGGCGTAGCGCCCAGCGTTTCAAACAGGGTATTTGCCTGACGCGACGGGCCGCGCAGTTTCAGACCTTCAAAGTCGGCCAGAGCCATGACCGGCTCGCCTTTTTTGTGGATAACGCCCGGGCCGTGTACGTGAACAGCCAGCAGTTTGACGTCGCCCATACGCTCCATCAGGTACTTTTCCGAGAACTCCCAAGCCGCTTTCGACGACGCAGCAGCGTTGCGCGAGGTCATGAAGGGCAGTTCAAAGGCTTCGGCCTCCGGGAAACGACCCGGGGTGTATGCGGGCAGCGCCCAGCCACAGTCGATCACGCCATCACGGATCTGGTCATACAGAGCCTGCGGTTTGCCGCCCAACTGCATCGCCGGGTAAAGTTCAACTTTGATACGGCCACCCGAGTCTTTCTCGATCTTCTCGGCCCACGGCGCCATGAAGTACAGCGGGGTCGAGCCCTTCGGCGGCAGGAAGTGCTGGCAGCGCAGCGTGACGTCCTGTGCAAAGCTGGCGGTTGCACTCAGTCCAAGTGCAAAGGCACCGGCCAAGGTGGCTTTCATGGTAAGTTTCATTTCGCTTCCTCCCAACGCGAGTGTGTTTCAGTTGCCCGGGCTCCTACCCCGACAATTGACGACAATACAAACAGGCTCGGCTGAATCGTGCAAGCTTTTTCGACCATCCGGTCGGCTTTGTTGATCCTGTCGCTGAAATTTATGTACCCAATTTTCGTTGCGTTCGCAACATTATATCTGAAAGCGCAGTATTTCTACGTTTTTGCCGCTGTTAAGCCTTTGTTTCGCAGTTATCCGCGTGCCCTTCGGTTCGTAAATCAAACCGATTGAGAATCAGAGATCTCGTGCTGAAAACGTATCGCAGGCGCGCATGTCACCGCTTTCCAGTCCACGGGCAAACCAGCGTTCGCGCTGCTTTGACGTTCCATGCGTAAACGTATGCGGCATGGGAACGCGACCGGCATTGCGTTGCAGTGTATCGTCCCCGATCTGGCGGGCAGCATTCATCGCTTCGGCAATATCCCCCTGCTCTAGCGACCCGAACATGGCCTGCGCCTCGCGCGCCCAGATGCCCGAGAAACAGTCGGCCTGAAGCTCGATCCGGACCGAGATCGCATTGCTTTCCGCCGCGCTAACCTGCTGACGCATGCGGTTTGCCTGCATCAGAATGCCTAGTTCGTTCTGCACATGGTGCGCGACTTCATGGGCCACCACATAGGCCGCTGCGAAATCTCCGCCAGCACCCAGCTTGCGCGACATTGTGGTGAAAAACGCTGTATCCAGATAGACCTTACGATCTCCGGGGCAATAAAACGGGCCAGTCGCCCCTGACGCACCGCCACAGGGGCTTTGCGTAACACCTTTATAAAGAACAAGCGTGACAGGGTTATAGCTGCCCCCTACTTGTGTCCTGAACAGATCGGCCCAGACCTCCTCTGTGTCTGCAAGCGTCACCGACACGAATTCACCGGCCTGCCGGTCGGCCTCGGTGATCTCGCCACTGTCGCTACCACCGGCAACACCGCCGCCCTGCAACAGAGGTGTGACATCTACACCCATGAAATAGCCAATCGCCAGAATGGCGAGCAAGCCAAGTCCGCCAACCTGCGCCTTCCCACCGCCCGCACGTCTGCGATCTTCGATGTTACGGCTTCCACGCCGACCTTGCCATTTCATACCGGAACTCTCCTACCTATCTACCCAATGACCAATCACGGTCAGTTTATCGTGCTAATCAGCGACATCAAGAACAGCTCACTTGACCTCGGGCCACGCGCATGTTTCGACAGGAACAACTAAAAAGGGCACGAGCATGATCAAACGGCTTTACGATTGGACAATGGGGCTGGCCAACACGCCACACGCGCTTTGGGCGCTGGCCGTGGTCGCCTTTCTGGAAAGCTCGGTCTTTCCGATCCCGCCGGATGTCCTGATGATTCCCATGATTATCGCCCGCCCCTCGCGTGCCTTTGTGATCGCAGGTGTTGCTCTGGTCGCCTCGGTTCTGGGTGGTATGTTCGGCTATTACATCGGCTGGGGCATGTTCGAAACCGTCGGGCGCCCGGTGCTAGAGTTCTACGGCAAGGACGCCTATTTCGACGACTTCGCCACGCGCTATAATGAATGGGGTGCTTGGGCCGTCCTGATCGCGGGCGTCACGCCCTTCCCCTATAAGGTCATCACGATCCTGTCTGGGGCGACCGGGCTGAACTTTGGTGTCTTTATGATCGCCAGCGTCATCGCACGCGGACTGCGCTTTTTCATCGTGGCCACGCTCTTGTGGAAATTCGGCGCCCCAATCCGTCATTTCATCGAACGCAGGCTGGGCCTGTTGTTCACTGTCTTTTGCATCCTGCTTGTCGGCAGTTTCTATCTGGTGAAGTTCCTATGACCCTGCTTGATCGCCTTTCGACCAAAACCCTGATCATCTCGGCTGCCGCCGCGTCGGCCAGTATTCTCGCGGGTGCCTTTGTCTTTCAAGCCTTGGGATATGCGCCCTGCAAAATGTGCATCTGGCAGCGTTGGCCCCATGCGATTGCGATCGCTCTGGGCGGTGCGGCGCTGGCCACCAAGATGCACCTTTTGCGCTGGGTGGGCGCGCTGAACATGGCCGTTTCCGCCGGTCTTGGCATCTACCACTCGGGCGTCGAGCGGAAGCTGTGGGAGGGTCCGTCGTCCTGCACCGGCGGTGGCGTGGGCAACCTGTCGGTCGATGACCTGCTGGCACAGATCCAAGCCGCCCCGTTGATCCGCTGTGACGAGATCCCGTGGCGCCTGTCCGACATGATCCCGATCGAGGCATTGGACATCACCATGGCCAACTTCAACGCCGTTGGGTCGCTGGTCTTTATGGCGCTGTGGATCGTGGCAGCCCGCCGCGCGGACTAGTCCTTGTTGCGCAGAAGCTGACGCAGGATGCCGTGGAACATCTGCACGTCCAGGCGGCTCAGGTTCAGGCGGCTCCACATGTTGCGCTGGGTGATCTTCATCACCTCGGCCTTGGTTTCGGGGAAGAAATACCCGGCCTCGTCCAGCCGCTTCTCATAGTGCTCGGCCAGCTTCTCGACCTCGATTGCGCTGGCCGGTTCGCTACCGGCCCATTCCATCACGTGATGCGCGGTCTCGTGGCTTTGACGGCGAAATTCATAGGCCGTCAGAAGTACGCATTGCGCCAGATTCAGCGACGCAAAATCCGGGTTCACCGGGACCGAGATCAGGGCATTCGCCCGCGCGACCTCGTCATTTTCCAGCCCGGTGCGTTCCGGTCCGAACAGCACGGCGACCTTTTTGCCCTGCAGACGCATCTGACGGGCCTCTTCCATCGCGCGTTCGGGGCTGAGCACCGGTTTCGCCAGATCGCGTGACCGCGCCGTCGTCGCATAGACATAGTCGCAATCGCCGATACCGTCTGCCAGCGTGTCATAGACCCCAGCCGCATCCAGAACCCGTCCCGCGCCGGACGCCATCGCCACGGCGGCTTGGTTGGGCCACCCGTCACGTGGATTGATGATCCGCATCCGCTCCAATCCGAAATTCAGCATCGCGCGCGCTGCCGCACCGATGTTTTCCCCCATCTGAGGGCGTACCAGAACGATTTCAGGCTGTGGTCCCAGTTGGGTCTCGGGGGTATCCATTGCGGCATTCTCTTTCAATTGGTCGGGCGCGTGATACGCTGAGTGGGATCATTCGGCAAGCAGGAGCTTCCCCATGGCCTATGACAGCGGTTTGTATGAAATCCTGAAAGACGATCTGGGCGACCGTCCCGATCTGGCGGAAAAGAAGATGTTCGGCGGCATCGCCTTCATGCTGAACGGCAACATGCTGTGCGGGGTGCACAAAGGCGGCGCCATGTACCGGGTCGGGAAAGAGTACGAGGCCGCAGCGCTGGCCCTGACCGGCGCGCGTAAGATGGATTTCACCGGGCGCCCGATGGGTGGGTTCATCGATGCCGGTGAAGAGGCGATGGCAGATGATGACACGCGCGCCGAATTACTGCGTCTTGCCGTGGATTTCGTGTCTGGCCTGCCCGCAAAGTGACGCCTACGCTTGCAATAGCGCCAAACCCGGCTATGAAGCCTTTCAGACAATACAATGAGGATCGCGCATATGTCCGAGACAGAAATGGATCGCCCCCAGCTTTATCTTGTGACCCCGCCCGAGATCGAGCTGTCGCGTTTCCCAACGGAACTGGCCAAGGTGCTCGACACCTACGATACCGCCTGCCTGCGCCTGTCGCTGGCCACCACAGACGAAGATCGCATCATGCGGGCGGCTGACGCCTGCCGCGAGGTCGCCCATGCCCGTGACGTGCCGATCGTCATCGCAGAGCATGCGCTGCTGGTCGAACGTCTGGGGCTGGATGGTGTGCATCTGGGCGACGGCGCGCGTCGTGTGCGGAAAACACGCGATGATCTGGGCGCAGATGCGATTATCGGCGCATATTGCGCCGCCTCGCGGCATGACGGAATGAACGCAGGCGAAACTGGCGCGGATTATGTCAGCTTTGGCCCCGCAGGCGCAACGCCCCTTGGCGACGGCACCCGCGCGGAACAGGATCTGTTTGCGTGGTGGAGCCAGATGATCGAGGTGCCCGTGGTTGCAGAAGGTGCGCTGGACGAAGACACGATCCGCGCGCTGACGCCGGTCACCGACTTCTTTGCCATCGGGGAAGAGATCTGGCGCACCGAGGATCCCTCGGCCACGCTGGGCCGCTTGCTGGCGGCGATGGACGGTTAACGCTCGACGTTCAAATCACCAAGACCTTCACGAACGGCCGCCTCGCAATGGGCGGCCAGTTCTTTTCGGCCCTTGAACTCTGACACCTTGACTGGCGTGTGATAGACCAGCTCGACCTGCCCCTGTCGCCTCACAGCCAAAGTCTGCAAAAGATGCGGCGCGAACTCCATATCGCCCCACCAGCCGTAGAAGCGCGGATCGCAGCCCTCGGGGGCGAAATAACGGATCGTGACGGGTTGCACCCACATAAAATCCCGCAGATCGGACGTGAAGAACGCAGCAAAGAGTGTTGATTTGAAAGGCAAAACCCGCTGACTGTCCGATGACGTTCCTTCCGGAAAGAACAGAAGCTTATGCCCCGCCATCAAGCGGGTGCGGAAGACCTCGATCTGAGATTGCGCCTCTTTCCGGTCGCGATTGATGAACACCGTCCCTGTCGCGCGCGCAAGCCAGCCGATACCCGGCCAGCCTGCAACCTCGGATTTTGACACGAAATACACCCGCTTACGCGCATTGAGCGTGAAGATATCCAGCCATCCTGCGTGATTGGCGACCACTGCGCCTTTCTGCTGCATCGGATCGCCGGTCGTGGCAAAGCGAATCCCGAGGATCCGAAAGGCGTTGCGACAGACAAACTGCGTGATGTGCGGCGTTATGGGACGCTGCGTGCCGAATATCGGGCGTTCAAAACGCCGGATCAGCAACAGCAAAAGCAGCCCACCAAATACCAGAATGCCAAGTGGCAATCCGCGCCGAACAATGCGCAGGTACTCTAGTTTTGAAGGATGAAACGCGTGCGGTTCATGCCCGCCCTGCCACGTTGCATTCATGTTTTGCCCCCCGCATAGATGGCGCGTGACCGGTCATTGACCAGCGACATGTCAATGATCAGGCAAACATCGGTCGTATTGAAAACATGGTCGACAAACGCGCCCTCGCCCACGAAGCCGCCAAGGCGCAGATAGCCTTTGATCAGCGCCGGAACCGCGCGCATGGCAGCGGGGCGGTCAATCTCGCGTTCCGGCATAAGGTCCATCGGTTGAAACACCTCTGGCTGTGCGCGAACACGGATGGCCTCGGGCGCCAAATGCCGGTGATGCAGCAGGGACAAAGGCGCCTTCAGCGCGTCAATGTCGGTCCCGTGGAACGAGGCCACGCCGAACAGGATTTCAACCCCATGCTCTTCCACATAGCGTGCCAATCCGCCCCACAGATGCATCATTGCGGCCCCACCGCGAAAGTCTGGATGCAGGCAAGACCGCCCTAGTTCCAACAACTTACGGCCCGAGGCCTTTAGAATGCTCAGATCATACTCGGCCTCGGAGTAGAAATGCTCCGGCCCGTCGGGCATATTCAGCTTCTCGCCCCGCAACAACCGGTAAACCCCGACGGCAGGGGACCCTTCGCGCGCGTGGTCATACAGGATCAGATGGTCATAAAACGGATCAAACGCGTCACGCTCCAATCCGTTCTCGTGATCGACCAAAGGCCCGTCCCCGCCCAGTTCGCGCACGAACACATCGTAACGCAGCCGTTGTGCTGCGATCAGATCTGCGTCACTCTGGGCAAGTCTTAGTTCAAACTGGGGCGCAGTCATTCGGGATTAACCATTTGATAACCTTGTTCAGCTCATATGGCTCAGATAACGGGCGCGCAATGGGCATCCGCGCAGCACCTTAGCGTTCAGGAGGCGAAAATACAGGCATCAAGTCAACATGTTCAATCATGATCACCTGCTTCCCGGCGTGCTCGAAGTTTACCGTGACGCGCCCTCCGATATTGGATTGTACCTGCCCCAGCCCCCAATCGGGTTTATCGGGGTGGCGCACCAGCATTCCAGGCTCAAGAAGTGATCCCATTCCCATGACATTTTTCCCTATCAGGCTTCACACATGACCAAACAAGACCGCGACCTGACCGCGTTGATCGGATCCCGTATCTGCCATGACCTTATCAGCCCTTTGGGCGCAATCGGCAATGGGGTAGAGCTGTTGCAGCTCTCGGGCATGGGCAACAGCCCGGAAATGGCGCTGATCGCGGAAAGTGTGACCAATGCAAACCTGCGGATCCGTTTTTTCCGCGTGGCATTTGGTTCCGCAAATGAAGGCCAATCCCTGTCCGAGAAAGAAATCCGTGCGGTACTGGCCCCCGGCGTGGATGGACGCAAGATCAAGATCGACTGGCAACCCGCGGGCGATCTGCCGCGGACCGAGGTGAAACTGGCCTTCCTCGCCCTGCAGTGCTTTGAAAGCGCGATGCCCTGGGGGGGACAACTGACCGTGTCACGCGCGGATGGGCGCTGGCAATTGACGGCGCAAGGCGAGCGTTTGAACATCAATCCAGATCTGTGGGGACTGCTATCCGCAGCAAATCCCGATCTTGAGGTGCCGCCTGCCCATGTCCATTACGCATTGATCCGTCCAGAGCTGCAACGACAGGGGCGATCTGCCACGGTCCAGATCACGGATCACACCATCGACGTAACCTTCTGAACGAAAAAGCCGCCCCTTGGGGCGGCTTCTTAACTCAAGCGCGTGTGGTGCCGTCACCCACGACCAGATACTTGAACGACGTCAGTTGCTTAGAGCCCACCGGCCCGCGCGCGTGCATCTTTCCAGTGGCAATCCCGATCTCGGCGCCCATACCAAATTCGCCGCCATCGGCAAACTGGGTCGAGGCATTGCGCATCAGGATCGCGCTGTCCAAGCGGGTGAAGAAATGCTCCGCGGTCGCGTCATTTTCTGTCATGATTGCGTCCGTGTGGGACGAGGAATAGCGGTTGATGTGATCAATCGCGCCATCCACATCATCGACAAGCTTTGCGGCTATGATGCTGTCCAGATACTCGGTGCCCCAGTCATCTTCGGTTGCCGGAACGCTACCCGTCAGGCCTTCGCCCACGCGCACTTCAACTCCGGCAGCCATAAGATCGTTGATGACTGTCTGCCCCAGTTCCTGCGCATCGCGGTGAATCAGCAAACATTCAGCCGAGCCGCAAATTCCGGTCCGGCGGGTCTTGGCGTTCATCACCACGTTACGGGTCTTTTCTGCATCAGCATCCTTGTCGATATAGATGTGCACGATGCCTTCCAGATGCGCGAAGACCGGCACGCGCGCCTCGCGCTGAACCAGCCCCACAAGGCCTTTGCCGCCACGCGGTACGATCACGTCCACATAGTCGGTCATGGTTAGCATCTCGCTAACCGCCGCACGATCGCGAGTCGGGATCAACTGAATGGCGTCCTCGGGCAGACCGGCTGCACGCAGACCGTCCTGAAGGCATTCATGGATCAAACCGGCCGAGTGGAAGCTTTCCGAGCCGCCGCGTAGGATCACCGCGTTTCCGGCCTTCAGGCACAGCGCGCCCGCATCCGCCGTCACATTGGGACGGCTTTCATAGATCACGCCAATGACGCCAAGCGGGGTGCGCACGCGGCGAATGTTCAGGCCAGAGGGACGGTCCCATTCCTCCAGCACCTCGCCCACCGGATCATCCTGCGCGGCAACTGCACGCAATCCGTCGCACATGCCTTTGATGCGATCCTCGTCCAGCATCAAGCGGTCCATCATCGCGTCCGATAGACCTTTGCCCCGGCTAAACTCCATGTCTTTTTCGTTGGCGGCGATAATCTGATCCCGACGTTCCCAACATGCATCTGCGGCGGCCATCAAAGCCTTCTCTTTGGCCTCGGCTGGTGCGAAAGCAAGGTCACGTGCGGCCGCGCGGGCGCGGGTGCCAATGTCGGTCATCATGGTTTTGATGTCGTCGCTCATCTTGCTTTCTCCGTTAAGATCGTCGTGTATATTATTGTCTTTAAAGAGACATATCGTCCCGATGGATCAGGGCCGCGCGGCCCGGGTGACCCAGAATGCGTTCAATCTGATCCGATCTTTGACCCTTGATCGCGCGTGCTTCATCCGCCGTATAGCCCGCCAGACCCGCACCTAGATGGGTGCCATCCGCGCCATGAATATCGACAGGATCGCCCCGCATGAATGCACCGATTACGTCTGTCACCCCCGCAGCCAGCAGCGATTTACCCGATCGGAGCGCTTTGACTGCGCCGTCGTCCAACACCAAAACGCCCTGAGGCTTCATCGACGCAATCCAGTGTTTGCGTGCGGCTTTCGGTGTGGTGCGCGCGGTGAACAGCGTCGCTGCCGCGCCGTCGATCAGAGACGTCAGCGGGCTCATCCGCGAGCCTTCGGTGATCGTCATATCGCACCCAGCCCCGGTCGCGGTTTTCGCGGCCATGACCTTGGTCTTCATCCCGCCTTTCGACAGTCCGGTACCAGCGTCGCCGGCCATCGCCTCGATCTCGGGTGTAATCTGGTCGATGACATCATAGCGCGTGGCCGTCGGGTCGTCCTTGGGATTTCCAGAATAGAACCCGTCGACATCTGAGAGCAGCACCAGATGGTCCGCCCCGATGGTCACAGCCACCTGCGCGGCCAGGCGGTCATTGTCGCCAAAGCGAATTTCGTCGGTGGCAACCGTGTCGTTTTCGTTCACGATCGGCACCACGCCCAGTGACAGAAGCGTTTCAAGCGTGGCGCGCGAGTTCAGATAGCGGCGGCGATCCGCGCTGTCTTCCAGCGTCACAAGAACCTGCGCGGTAGTGGCACCCAGCGGCGCCAACGCCTCTTCATAGGCACGGGCCAGACGGATCTGCCCCACGGCGGCAGCGGCCTGAGATTGCTCAAGCGACAGCGTCCCGATGGGCAAGCCAAGAACGCCCCGGCCCAACGCGATCGAGCCTGACGAGACCAGAATTACGTCCGAACCACGCGCTTTCAACGCCGCCACATCCGCACAGAGCGATCCAAGCCAATCCGCCTTCAGCGCACCGGTTTTCGCGTCCACCAACAGTGCCGAGCCGATTTTGACAACGACACGTTTTGCCGTGCTTAGGGATGCCACGTCTCTTCTTCCTCTTGCGGCTTTTGCCGAATGCGATCTTCCGAGATTTCCTTGCGCAGCGCGCGCAGAACATCCGTTGTACCCTGTTGAGCTACGCCTGACATCTGCATGACCGGACCGCCGACAGCCTCTTCAAGGGCGGCCAGCTTCTCGGCGCGTTCTTCGTCATCCAGCGCGTCAATCTTGTTCAGAACTGTTACACGGGGTTTATCGCCCAGAATATCACCATAGTTTTCGATCTCGGTGATGATTGTCTGCCAGTCAGCGACCACATCTTCGGCGGTGCCATCGACCAAATGAAGCAGCACAGCGCAGCGTTCGACGTGACCAAGGAACAGGTCGCCCAGCCCCCTACCCTCGGACGCGCCTTCGATCAGGCCCGGAATGTCGGCCACGACAAATTCCGCTCCGTCCACGCCCACAACGCCCAGATTGGGATGCAGCGTGGTAAACGGATAATCCGCAATTTTCGGCCGCGCGTTCGAGGTCGCGGCAAGGAAGGTCGACTTTCCGGCATTGGGCAGACCCAGAAGACCTACGTCCGCAATCAACTTCAGGCGCAGCCAGATCGTTCGCTCGACACCCGCAAGGCCCGGGTTGGCGCGACGCGGTGCGCGGTTGGTCGAGCTTGTGAAGTGCAGGTTTCCGAAACCGCCATTACCGCCTTTTGCGATCACCACGCGCTGACCAACTTCGGTCATGTCCGCGATGACGGTCTCTTCGTCTTCGTCCAGAATTTCGGTGCCCACTGGCACGCGGAGCACGATGTCATCTCCGTCGGCACCCGTGCGCTGCTTTCCCATCCCAGGGATGCCATTGCCGGCAAAGAAGTGCTGCTGATAACGGAAGTCGATCAGGGTGTTCAGACCCTCGACGACCTCGACCACAACATCGCCACCGCGCCCACCGTCGCCGCCGTCAGGGCCACCATACTCGATGTATTTCTCGCGCCGGAACGACACGCAGCCAGACCCGCCCGAACCGGACCGGATATAGACCTTTGCTAGATCGAGAAACTTCATGACGCGCGCCTTTCTGTTATGTCACAGGCGATAGAGGGAAATTGACCGAGGCTCAAGTCCAGAGCCAGCAGCAAGGGCAATTGGATCAGCTTTCTGGTCGCAAAAGCTGAAAAACACGCAATGGAGCGCCGTCGCCACGCGCAACGCTGTGGCCCATACTGCCCTGAAGCTCTGCAAAGCCCAGCTTCTTCAACACATGGGCCGAGGCCGGATTGTCCGCAAACGCATCCGCGCGGATGATTGGCCAGTCGTAGGTTGCCCAGCAATGGTCGATCAGAGCGCGCGCCATCTCGGTCGCATAGCCATTGCCCCAATGCGGGCGGGCGAACATGTAGCCCAGCTGCGGCTTTTCATCGGGTTTCTTGGCAAGCCCCATCGAGCCGATCAACGTGCCTTCAAGCAAGACAACGCCGACCATGCCATTTGCGGGGTCAAAGGGCTGGCACCGTTCACGCGTCAGGTCAGGATCGGCGGGATGGGGCCATGTCGCCGTCATGCGCACGACATCAATGTCCGAGACAAGATCATACAAGGCGTCGAAATCAGACGGCTGACAGCGCCGCATCGTCAAGCGTTCGGTGATCAGATGGGTCACGACTGTCGGGCCTCCCAATCGGCGCGCGACAGGCTGAGTTTGATCAACACTTCGTCGCAATCACGCGAGACACAATGCGCGGTTTCGGTCTTTCCTGTGTCCCGGAACCCCAGACCCGTCAGCACCGCGCGCGAGGCATGGTTGCCCAGGAAGTGGCCTGTGCTAATCTGGTCCAGATCCGTGGTGACAAAAACATGCGAAATCAAGGCTCCGGCGGCTTCGCGCATGATGCCGCGGCCGTGATGCTTGCGCCCCAGCCAATAGCCCAGCGACGGGTCCAAACCGACCACACCCAGAACTTCGCCACCCTCGTCGATAGCCATGCCGCCAAGCGGATTGGTCGTGGCAAGGTACTCCAGAAACCCATCGAAATCCGCCCGCGTATAGGGATGCGGCACAACCGTCAGCCAGCGCGCTACTTCGATATCATCAAGCAGCGAGACCACCTGATCGCCATCCTTGGGCGTCAGGGGGCGGAGCGTGAGCCGCTCCGTCCTGATCTGAATATTCTGTACCATGGCAATGCGTTACGCCATCTTCCTGATGTAGGTCCAGGTTGGCACATTGGCGCCGCGCGCCACCGAATGGCTTTCCGCGTCACCAATATATTCAAACCCCGCATGGGTCAGCACACGGGCCGAGGCCGGATTGTCCTGAAAGACCTCGGCAAAGATGGTGCTGTTGTTCTGAGGGTTCGCTTCAATCAATGCACAGACAGCTTCGGACGCTATACCAGAATTCCAGAACCCCGGCGCAACCCAATAGCCCAACTGGCTTTGACCGCGATCCAGCGCGTTCAGCGTAATCACGCCCAGAACGTCATCCTGATCCTCATTCAGACTGTCCATAACCCAGACATCCTCGTTCCGGTCCTCGGCCATGGCGCGGTCAATAAACGCCTCGGTCACGCCGGGCGGCAAGGGATGCGGGATCGAGCGTGTGGCTTCGGCCACCCGCCTATCTGAAACTGATAGGACCAATGCGCCAAGATCAGACAGCCGCACAGGACGCAGCACAAAACGCTCCGCCTGAATGATCGGCTGGGTTCTGATATCTACATGCTTCATGGCTTTCCCTCCTCTGAAAAGCGCTGAATGCACCGCCCGTTCTTCCCGTGAAGGCCACAACGTATTCCGCGTTTCTGGCTCTTTTAGGGCGTTCGTATGAACGTTGGATGAACAGGCAAGTAAGTACTGAAAACAAAAAGAAAAGGGGCCGGCTATCACAGCCGGCCCCTGAAATTTCACAACCTCGTTAGGTTCGGCTTACTCAGCGGCCTCCGCCACTGGGAGAACCGAAATAAAGGTGCGGCCTTTCAGGCCTTTGTGGAATTTGACGGTGCCTTCGCTGGTTGCAAAGATGGTGTGATCTTTGCCCATGCCCACGTTGTCACCCGGCCACATCTTGGTACCGCGCTGACGCACGATGATGTTGCCCGGGATCACAACCTGACCACCGAATTTCTTTACACCAAGGCGACGACCGGCTGAGTCGCGGCCGTTACGGGATGAACCGCCTGCTTTTTTATGTGCCATGCTATCTCTCCTTAGCTCTTGTTAGCCGTTGGCCAGTTCTTTGGCCTGCTCTACCCAGCCTTCACGCTCGATACGGCCTTTGAACGACAGTTTCTCGTCGAACTCGGCAATCTCGGCTTCGCCCCATGCGGCGATCTGAGCAAAGGTGGTGACGCCAGCTTCCAGCAGTTTCTTCTCAAGCGCAGGGCCAACACCCGACAGCTTTTTCAGATCGTCAGCACCGGCGGGTGCTTCTGCCTTGGCGGCTTTCTTCGGAGCTGCTTTCTTTGCAGGCGCCTTGGCCGGAGCAGCCGCTGCAACAGCAGCACCCGATACCGAACCTGCACCGATGGCAGCTTTCACGCCCGACTTGTCGGCACCCTTTTCCAGGATGTCGGTCACGCGGAGCAGCGTCAGTTGCTGACGGTGACCCTTGGTGCGCTTCGAGCTGTGCTTACGGCGACGCTTCACGAAGTGAATGACTTTTTCGCCTTTGATCTGGTCGATGACTTCTGCCTGTACGCCTGCACCTTCTACGGTGGGGGCACCAACAGTCGAACCAACCATCAGAATCTCGTTGAACTGGACTTTTTCGCCAGCATCGGCCGCCAGCTTTTCAACGCGCAGAACGTCGCCAGCTTGGACCTTATACTGCTTGCCGCCGGTTTTCAGAACCGCAAACATTTGATCTTCCTTCATAATCCGCGTCCTATGGCCCCGGGTTTACCCGGTGTTTGTCGAAGGGCCCATCCCTTCCATTGCCTCGAACTGCGCGCCCGCCACTTGCGTTTTGGACATAGTTTTTAATCCCTACACAGGAATACCCGGGCAGGAATGGCGGCTTATCGTTTGGATCAGGTTGAAAGTCAAGACTTTTACACAGGCGCAAAGCGCTTATTTCCAAGTACGGCGGCTGGGCCTTGAAGCTCGTCTCTGGTCATATTAGCCAATAGGTAAATGCCTTTCCAGCCGAAATGGATCCGACATGCTGCCTTTGAACTCAAATCAGATCCCTGCCCTGTTTCAAAAAGCAGGCAATCTTGCGCGGTCAGGTAAGCCGGATGAGGCGCTAAAAGTTCTGGCGCAGCTGCAGACCATTGCGCCCAACCGGGCCGAGGTGCCCTTCCAAATCGCGCAGCTCCATCAGCAAATGGGTCAAACAGACGCGGCACTGAATGCATATGGTACAGCGGCACGCCTGGCCCCGTCCGAAATCACCGTCTGGCGGGCCTATGCCAATCTGGCACTCACCCTTGATGCGTCAACGCGCAACATGGTTGCCAAGCAGCTGAAGAAAGCGAAGCTGCCGCAAACAGAGTTGAAAAGACTGACAACCGTTTTGAAGGGCTCCGGATCCAGCACCCAACGCGTCAGCAAGACCGCATCAAAGGCTGAAATCGACGCGCTGACCACTCTTCTAAACGCAGGTCGCGCGAAAGAGACCGAAACGCAGGCCCGTGCGATTTTGGCACGCGGCCCGAACGAGGCCGTGTCGATGGTACACGGCGTAGCACTTGCCGCCTTGGGGCAGATCGACAAGGCCGAGCAGGCCTTCAAAACCGCGCTTGCGGCCGATCCCGATTATGGCGAGGCCCTAGCGCAATATGGGCAATTCCTCATGCAAAACTCGAGGCGTGGTGAGGCCCGCAAGGTCTTGGAACACGCCCGCCGCATTATCCCCGAAAATCCGATCGTTCTTGGAAATCTCGGGCTGTTATATACCGACATCAATGCCCCCCGCGAGGCAATAGACTGTCTGGATGCCCTGCTGAAACAGGCCCCTGACAACGCTGCCGGGCTGTTTACCCGCGCCAAGGCACGTTTGACGCTGGAAGATGCCGCCGGAACGCTTGAAGATCTGGATAGGCTGGCCGCCAAATCCGTCCCCACAGGCGAAATGCTGGCGTTGCGCGCGATGGCGGAAAAACTGCTTGGCAATCTGGATGCCTCACGCAAGGCCATCGACGAGGCGTTGGAAGCGGACCCGAACCACTTGCGTGTGGTCACCATGGCCGCCAACCTGCTTCAACGAAGCGGGGACTTCGAAGCTGCGGAAAAGGTCCTGCGCGACGCAATCGCGCTTGGTGTCCGCTCTGGCGGGGTTTACCGCATGATAGCACAGGGCCGAAAACTGGATCTGGATGACCCGCTGGTCGACGAGATGAAAGCCCTTTGGGACCGCCCAGACCTGCCGGACGAAGCTCGGATCGATCTTGGCTATGGCTTGGTGAAGGTGATGGAGGATCACAAGGATGCCGAGGCCGCCTGGACCTATCTGTCGCGCGCAAACGAGGTCATGGCGCGCCTTCACCCCCATGATATGACCAAGGAACAGAGGGATTTTGACCGCTTCAAGAACTTTCTGAAAGGGTTTGATCCCGCGCGCATCGGAAGTTGTGGCTTTGACCAGAACAGCACGATCTTCATCACTGGTTTGCCACGCTCAGGTACCACATTGGTCGAACAGATCCTCGCCAGCCATTCAACGGTCACCGGCGGAGACGAGTTGGGCATTTTCCACCCGTTGGGCTTTGAGCAGGTGGCAAAAGTGGCGCAAGCGGGCGGGCAGATTGGCGATATGACCGATATGCAGCTCGAGGACCTCGGCCGCGCATATCAGGACGCTATCGATACCCGCCTGCCCGATGCGGATCGGATCACGGACAAGACGATTTCGACCTATCAAATCGCACCTTTGGTCTGGCTGGCCATGCCCAATGCCAAGATCGTGGCTCTGCGTCGCGATCCGCGAGACAATCTGTGGTCGATCTTCAAGAACCGGTTTGTGGCAGGACTGCATCTTTACAGCTATTCTCAGGCGGCTCTGGTTCAGACCTATCGGCTGTACACCGAATATCTGGACCTCTGGCGTGACCTTGCTCCGGATCGGATTCACGAAATCTCCTATGAGGATCTAGTCAACGATCCGGAAACAGAAATCCGGAAGCTTTTGGAGTTCTGTGACCTGGAATGGGAAGACGCCTGTCTGGACTTCCACAAAACCAAACGCGACGTGAAGACGTTGTCGGTCGCGCAAGTGCGCCAGCCGCTTTACAAAAGCTCGGTCGGAAAATGGGAACCATATGCCGACCACTTGAAAGAGCTTCTGGACGGTCTGGCCAAGGTCGACGCTGGGAAAGGCTAGGGCTTACAGCTCTTCCTCACCGGACATGGTGCCAACGACGCGACCAAGATCCCCGGACAGACGTAAATAAACGGCATCGAAGGCGGTAAACAGCGCCTGGTTCAGCGCCTGCCCCGCAGCTGTTGCGGAAAAAGCGACATAGCGCTCCAACTCCGTGTGATCAATCGGGGCATAGGCCGTGTGCAAATAGGCAAAGATCCATTCCGTGGTATCGGTCCTGATATCAGCTTCCTGCGACCACACGTGGGACAGAATGTCCTGTTCGCTCATCTGTCCTGCCACATCCGGCAAGGCCTGATTCAGCGTATTCAGAAAAACATAATTCGAATTGAGCGCACCCATGACATTCAGCTCGATCAGGTCATTCAAATCGACATAGTTCCGGATTGTGTCGTCCAGAGTATCAGATGTGTCCCCTTGCAGCCAACGCTCGCGGGCAAGTTGTTCGAACTCCAGATCCAGAAACGCGCGGCGGGCGGCAATCTCGTTCTGGATGATCTCTTGCATCTCCACGCTCTCGTAAAACTCGCAAAGCACCACGACATAGTCCTGCGCCAGTTCATGTTCAAATTGCGCATGCAGTTCACCCTGCAGGGTCTTCTCGTCATAGATGGCCTGAAGCGCAGCTTCCCATCGCGGTCCACCTTCATGCCCCAGAAGATCCAAATCCGAATCCAACGCCATGGCCAGACCTTCATCATGCAGGATCGACACCATTTCAGGCATGCCCAAAAGGGTCCAAAGAACCTCAAATCTTTCTTTATCCGACCGCTGGGTTTGATCCGACGCACCTGCGGTGCCCACACTAAACATGCAAAACAACAATACCGCGCCTGTGCGCCGCAAGGTTTGAAGTACCAAGGTCACAGCTCGGTCTCAGGCGCGAGTTCGTCAAGGCGGCTGGCCATTGTCTCATAACGATTTGCCATGATCTCGAACTGAACAGCATTCAAAATCTCATAGACCTGCCCCATTCGCGGATCTTGCAGCGCGGCCAGATAGTCGATCAGATCCGCCTCATCAATGGCGCGATAGGCATAGGCATTCGCCACCAACGAGTTTTCCTCGATCCCTTCACGCATCAGGTCAGACTGGCTTTGTAAAATCCCGCGCAGATCATCCTCGTCCAGCTCAAGCTCGCTTGCCCCTGCCGCCATCGCGGCCATCAGATAACGCACCTGAATTTCGATCAGCGACCGGATCGCGACATCGGTCGAGCCAATCGCGTCCCCCATCGCCTTATAGAGCTGCACGCGCAGATCCCCGGTTTCCAGAAGTTCGGCCACAATCTCGGCGCCCTCGGTGTATTTCACCTCGTCATCGGTCATGTGACTTTCGTTTTCAACTTCGACCAGCCGCTGCCCAAGGGGACTTTCGTAAAACGCCATGCCGTGATCCAGCACATCCTGCGGCAAAACGGCGGCCAGCATCTCGATCGCATCCTCGACCATCGCGTCAGGCTCGAATACCTCGCGCGCCAGTTCCTGCCATTGGCGTCCGAACACTTCGGGGTCCTCCCCGGTCATTCCAGGCCCCGCCATCGCGCCAAGTTGGATCGATTCAATCGCGACATCAAACCCGGTGATCTTCAGAAAGGAACGGATTTGATCTTCGTCGCTGGCAAATGCGCCTGTCGCGGTCACGACCAGGGCCGCTGTAAAAGCTATAATTCTTTTTACTATCATAGGATTATATATGTTTTCCAACTGTGCTGTTGCCCCAAGACTAGCGCCGGGCACTGCCCTTGCCAAGTTGTTGCCGATCACGTTTTCCCCAGCATTTTGAAAATAGGTGAAAAAAGTGGTTGCACATGCCGCGCGGTCGAATTATCTCCCCCTCCACAGACCCCCGCGGAGAGGTGCCGGAGTGGTCGAACGGGGCGGTCTCGAAAACCGTTGTGGGTGCAAGCCCACCCAGGGTTCGAATCCCTGTCTCTCCGCCACTTACCCTTGATAACAAGGGGTAAAATGGCAATACCTTTCATTTACCCGCCATATTACCCACCAATGTTTTTGGTGTTGGGGGAGGTCTTGAAAAAATGTTTAGGGGGAGGTCTTGAAAAAATGTTTAGATGGATTGCTCATAAGGTTCGTAGAGCTTCGGTTAAAGCATATGAACGCGACATAAAGGACTTTACGAATTCATTGAAAGGAATGGACGGAAGCGAACTAGGCGCGCTTCTGGTGTCCGCAAGCTACTTAAAGAGCAATCTTGAAGAGGGCGGGGTATTGCCACGCGCAAGCCTGTCCTTGAGTATTCCACGAGATGAGGCGGAATGCGGCAAAGTAGCGTTACACATAAGTCAGCTCATTCAGGAATTTCAGAAGGCTGGTCATAATGGCGATGCAGCAGCCGCTATGGTTTGGTTGCACAGTGTCCGTGCCTTGAATGCCCCCGAGATCCGTTACCTAGGAAAGAGCATGTGGCGCGAACTCTGTAGAGGATATGCGCATTTCGAAGAAGCGTTTGATCTCTTTGAGAAACTGTTCTCCGAACAGCAGAAGGTATTACCAAAAACCATTTTGTTTGATCTAGGCTTTATTCCTGACGGGCTTGACCCAGACGAATGAAGGCCCAGTTCACAGTTTGGTAACCCTACAACCCAGAAAGCGTGAGATGAGGCCTGAGTTGCTGGTCGCTGAGAAGCCAAGGCGGTGGAATGTGCCTTTGTGCATTTCTTGGGCGAAGAGTTTAATAAAGCGTTTCTGATTTTCGTTGTAAGGGAAACGCCGCCAAGGACATTCGTTGCCGCACAGACTTAGTATCACAGCCCGAAGCGGACCTTGACCAATGGAAGCTTTGACCGAACAGCCGGCCTTGGCAAGATTTGCGGCGAACGGTCGCTTCCCGCCCTTATTACCAAGACCACTTCCGGTCTTCCTCTTGCCAACTTGCACAGCAATTCAACCCATAGCGATCACAGCTTACTCGCCTCCCAGTCAATCACGACAACATTTGGCTCGTCAGGAAAGTTCTCGCGCTTGTAGGTGTGTGGATGCACCCCCTTTGGTGCGACCACGACCTTAAGCGGTTTTTCTTCTTTGATCCGATCCAGCCGTTTTTTCAGTTCCTTGCTCATGTGCGTGTTGCCGCCGTCGCCAACGACCCCGATCTCATGTCGCTTGCCATCGAACTGGGCAATGATCCGGGACTAACTACCAGCCCGTATGACGGAACTGCGCTGATCGCGGCGGCTCATCTGGGACATGTCGACGTGGTCCGTCGCTTGATTGACGCAGGCGCACCACTTGATCACGTCAATAACCTGAACTGGACCGCTCTGATCGAGGCTGTTGTGCTGGGAGACGGTGGGCCGGATCATCAGGACGTCGTCCGTTTGCTTGTGCAGGCCGGTGCTGATCAAACTATTGGCGACCGCGATGGCGTCACACCGCTGGAACACGCCAAGGCGCGGGGATACACGAATATGGTGGCAATTCTATCGCCCGCCGACTGACATCGGGTAAACCACAGACGCACGGTGTTGTCAGCCACGACCGCGATAACGCGATTAAGGCAGGGTCCCGCACGTCGGTGTCCGAACGGCCTTTCTGGACCAAATCCGACGCGACAAGAACGCAGATCCTTTACCCCAGAGCGTACCCAGTGCCGCGAACCGTTCGCAGGGGATCGTCACCTCCGTTGCGGCAAAGCGCCTTGCGCAAGCGTCCCACATGGACGTCCACGGTGCGCGTATCCACATAGACATCACGGCCCCAGACGCGATCCAGAAGCTGTTCGCGGCTCCAGACACGACCCGGTTTTTCCATCAGGGTGGACAGCAGGCGGTACTCGGTCGGACCCAGCTTCACTGGCTCCCCTGCCCGCGTTACACGATGGCTTTCGCCATCCAGAACGATGTCCGAGTACTCCAGCTTCTGGCCCACCGACACTGGTCGGGTCCGGCGCAGCTGGGTGCGGATCCGGGCCATCAGTTCGCTTACGGAATAGGGCTTGACCACATAGTCATCGGCACCCGTTTCCAAGCCACGTACCCTGTCCACCTCTTCTGAACGGGCCGATAGCATGATCACCGGAATAGCACGGGTTTCCTTGCGGCTTTTCACCTGACGGCAGATCTCGATCCCCGAAACACCGGGCAGCATCCAGTCCAGCAGGATCAGGTCTGGCATGACCTCGTCCACCAAGATCAGCGCGTCATCGCCGTTTTCCGCCAGCGTGACGTCATAGCCTTCGGACGTCAGGTTATAGCGCAGTATTTCACGCTGTGCCGGCTCGTCTTCTACCAGCAAAACGCATGGCTTGTCCGTGCTCATGCGTCGGCCTCGTCAGTGTCCTCGATCTGCAATTGATAGTTGGCCGAATTGCCTTTCGGGCGTGCCTCGTCTGGCAGTTCACCGCTGACCAGATAGATCACCTGATCCGCAATCGATGTCACATGGTCGCCCATACGTTCGATGTTTTTGGCGATGAAATGCAGGTGCATACAGGACGAGATATTGCGTGGGTCTTCCATCATGAAGGTCAGGAATTCGCGGAACAGTGCATTATACATCTGGTCCACTTCCAGATCGCGGTGACGAACGTCCTGTGCCAGTTCCTCGTCACGGCGGATGTAAGCATCCAGCGCGTCGGTCAACATCTGACGCACTTCGCTGGCCATCCGTTTGATCGCGCCCGAGGCACCGTCGATGGGCTGCATGTGCACCAGCACCGTGGTGCGCTTGGCCATGTTCTTGGCATAGTCGCCGATCCGCTCCAGGTTGGCGGCCACTTTCATCACGGTCAGAACCGTGCGCAGGTCCGAGGCAATCGGCTGGCGCAGCGCAAGCACACGGGCGCACTCTTCTTGAATTTGCATGTCCAGCGCGTCAATCTGACGATCCGCTTTGCGCACCTTTTCGGCCAGTTCCTCGTCACGGCTTTTCAGGGACTTCGCACCCTCGCGAATAGCGTTTTCCACCATACCGCCCATCTTCATCAGGTGGGCTTGAATTTCTTCCAGATCGCGGTCGAAAGCGGATGCAATATGTTGATCAATCATGTCTTTTCTCCTGCCCGTATAAGGGCTTAACCGATACGGCCGGTGATATAGCTTTCAGTGCGCGGATCTTCAGGATTGGTGAAGATCTTGGTCGTGTCGTCATATTCCACCAGATTTCCAAGGTGGAAGAAGGCTGTTTTCTGGCTGACACGCGCGGCCTGCTGCATCGAGTGGGTGACGATCACCACCGAGTAGCTTTGGCGCAGTTCATCAATCAGTTCCTCGACCTGCGCGGTCGCAATCGGGTCAAGCGCTGAACATGGCTCGTCCATCAGCAGAACTTCCGGTTCGGTAGCGACAGCGCGCGCGATGCACAGACGCTGCTGCTGGCCACCAGATAGTCCGGTGCCCGGCGCATGCAGGCGGTCTTTCACCTCGTCCCAGATGGCGCCGCGGCGCAGGGATTTCTCGACGATCTCGTCCAATTCTGCCTTGTTGCGGGCCAGACCGTGGATACGCGGCCCATAGGCGATGTTGTCATAGATCGACTTGGGGAACGGGTTGGGTTTCTGGAACACCATTCCGACCTTGGCGCGCAGCTGTACCGGATCGACGCGCTTGTCATAGATGTCTTCGCCATCCAGCAGGATGTCGCCCTCGACCCGGCAGATATCAATCGTGTCGTTCATACGGTTCAGGCAGCGCAGGAAGGTCGATTTACCGCAGCCCGACGGGCCAATGAAGGCGGTGACCGTGTTGTCTTCGATCTCGACCGAGACGTCTTTGATCGCGTGCGTATCACCGTAATAGACCTGCACATTCTTGGCCGAGATTTTCATATCCTTCATCTCAACAGCCCTTTCGATTTTCGTCATATCATTCATGTCTGCGGTCTTTCTTACCAGCGGCGCTCAAATCGGCGGCGCAGAATGATTGCAATGATGTTCATGGTCATCAGGAAGACCAGAAGGATGATGATGCCGCCCCATGCACGCTCATAGTAAGCCGGGTCAGCACGTTTTGCCCATTCATAGATCTGGGCCGGCATGGCCGAGTTCGGGGACATGAAGCCTTCGATCAAACCGCCCGGATAGTTCGAGGCGATATAGCCCACCATCCCGATCAGAAGCAGCGGTGCAGTTTCACCCAGAGCCTGCGCCAGACCGATGATCGTCCCGGTCAGGATGCCGGGCATGGCCAGCGGCAGCACGTGGTGGAACACGGTCTGCATCTTCGAGGCGCCGATGCCCAAGGCCGCTTCACGGATCGACGGCGGTACCGATTTCAGCGATGCGCGGGTCGAGATGATGATCGTCGGCAGTGTCATCAGGGTCAGCACCAGACCACCGACGAGCGGGGCCGATTGTGGCAGATGCGCGAACTGGATAAACACGGCCAGACCCAGAATACCGAACACGATCGACGGAACCGCGGCGAGGTTCGAAATATTCACCTCGATCAAGTCGGTGATCCAGTTTTGCGGTGCGAACTCTTCCAGATAGATCGAGGCGGCAACCCCAATAGGCAGCGCACAGGCCAACACGACTAACATCATATAGAAACTGCCCAGCATCGAGACACCGATCCCCGCCTGCTCGGGGCGACTTTCGGATGCATCCGCGCCGGTGATGAAGCCAAGGTTGAAGCTTTTTGCGACAACGCCTGCGTCTTTCAGTTGGTCCACCACATCCAGATGCACTGGCGTCAGGTTCTTGTCGCGGGCAAGGCTTTCGCGGGTCACGCGACCTTTCAGATAGCCATCCACGCGCGACGAGGCCAGAAGACGGAACTGCACGGTGTCGCCGATCCGATCCGGGTTCGCGATCACGAAATCACGCAGGTCGGCAGCGGCACCCGAGGACAGCATCTTGCGTAGATCCTTGCCCTTGGCGAAGGGGTTCTCAACACCCGCCTCTTCCATTGCGGCTTTCAGCGCGTTTTCGATCAGCGGGTTATAGCCAAAGGTCGTGACCTTCTTGATCTTCTCGATGTCACGCTCTCCGGTTTTGTCCAGCTTGCTTTCCAAGAGTTCGACGTCCAGCGTGATGAAGGTCTGTTGAAAAGCGCCCACACCTTTGAAGAAGATCGAGCTGATCAGGACCACGAGGAACACCAGACCCACGGCAATCGCGGCGATGCCATAGGCGCGGAAGCGGGCCTCGGCGGCGTTGCGTTTCTTGGTGCGCTGATCCAACTCAAGAAGCGAGCTTTTGGCGCGCGGCGTGCCCATCTCGGGGCCGTTTTGAAGGCTTGCGTCGCTCATTCGTATTGCTCCCGATATTTGCGCACGATGTAGAGCGCAAGGACGTTCAGACCCAAAGTCAGAAGGAACAGGGTCATGCCAAGGGCGAAGGCCACCAAAGCCTCGGGGCTGGCAAAATCACTGTCACCAGTCAGCTGGCTGACGATCTTGGCGGTCACCGTGGTCATGGCTTCAAACGGGTTCAGGTCCAGGCGGGCCGCGGCCCCTGCCCCCATCACCACGATCATTGTCTCGCCGATGGCGCGCGAGGCCGCCAGCAGGATCGCCCCCACAATGCCCGGTAGCGCAGCTGGCAGCACCACCTGCCGTACCGTTTCCGATTGCGTCGCGCCCAGCCCGTAGGATCCGTCGCGCATCGCCTGCGGCACCGCGTTAATGATGTCATCGGACAGCGAGGACACGAAGGGGATCAGCATGATGCCCATCACCAGACCCGCCGTCATCACCGAACGTGCGCCCTGCATCCAGCCCAGTCCATCTGCACCGAAGAAATTCACCAGAAGCGGGCCGACAACGGTCAGGGCAAACAGACCGTAAACGATGGTCGGGATCCCCGCCAGAACCTCAAGCAGCGGCTTGGCGATGGCGCGGGTGGTGCGGCTTGCGTATTCCGACAGGTACACTGCAGCGAAAAGGCCGATGGGGACCGCGACCAGCAGTGCCACGATCGAAATGTAAATCGTGCCCCATAGCAGCGGCAGAATGCCCAGATGCTCGGACCCGCCACGGCCCTCCGGCGACCATGTCAGGCCAAACAGGAAGTCACTGGCGGGGAACATCCCGAAGAACGTGATCGTGTTGAAAATCAGCGACAGAACGATGCCGATGGTGGTCAGGATCGCGATCGAAGCTGCCGCGATCAGAAGCGCCTTCACGCCGCTTTCAACAGCGTTGCGGGCACGGAAATCCCTGCGTGTCATCATCATGGCGGCAACAAAACCAGTCGCCGCAACCAGCAAAACGACGATGGTCATAATCAGGTTGCCGCTGACGGTCTTGCCGCGCATTTCTTGCGCGGCGCTCAGGACCGAGGGGGCGACATCGCTGCCAAGTGCCACGCCGACCTCGCCCAGCAAGGCGCGGACATCCGTGGTTTCGGTGTTCAGCAGGCTTGCATCGTCTGCTGACAGTACGCCTTGCAAAATCGCCGCGTCCAAGCCGTCTGCCACACGCTTTACGTCGCTCATGATTAGGTTCAACTGACCGGCATCTTCGTAAAGTGCAGCCGGGATATGGGTCGACACCTGCCCGCTGATCAGCATCGGCTGTATGATCACCCACGCGCCCAACACCAGAACAGCCGGCACAAAGGCCAGCATAGCAACGTTGAAACCATAATAGTTTGGAAGAGAGTGAAGCAGTCTCCCATCCCCTTGAACCGAGGAAATGGCGCGACGTCGCCCCATAATGAACCCCACGGCGGCCAACGCCAGGATGATCATAAGTAGCCAGAATGCAGACATTGAACGCTCTTGCAGCAGAGATGCAGGTCTTTGCCCCGACCGGCGGAAAGGGTGAGGTAGCGCGGGGGCAATCTGCCCCGCGCCACCGCGTGATTTAGTTGGTCAGCACGTCTTCAGCAGCAACCATGGCTTGCGTTGCAGCCAGTTCCGGATCAGCCACCAGACCGTATTCAGCCAGCGGGCCATCAGGGCCCGCAATCTCATCCGCCACGAAGAATTCAGCGAATTCTTTCAGGCCGGGGATGACGCCAATGTGGGCTTTCTTGATGTAGAAATACAGCGGACGCGACACCGGGTATTCGCCGGTTGCAATCGATTCAGTCGACGGTACGACGCCCGACATGGTGGCCACGTTCAGCGTGTCGGTGTTATTTTCATAGAAGGCCAAGCCAAAGATGCCGATGCCGTCTTTGTTGGCGTCGATCGATGCCAGGGTCTCGGTGTAGTCGCCGTCGATATCAACCGATTTGCCGTCGGTGCGCACTTTGTAGCACATTTTGGCAGCAGCTTTGCCTTTGGCTTTGTCGTCATCGCCTTCAGCGATCGCCAGGAACGCGTCATACGCACCGGTGGCTTTACAGCCAGCTTCCATCACCTTCACTTCGAACACTTCACGGGTGCCGTGTTTGGTGCCGGGGATGAACGCTGCAATGTCAACGTCGGGCAGGTCGGCGTTGAACTCGGCCCACTGGTTGTAGCTGTTGTCGACCAGATTGCCGTCAACCATCACCTGAGCACCCAAAGCGTTGTAGATGTCGGCAGGTTCGAAAGCCGAGAAGTCCGGGCCGTCGATCTGCGAGGCGAACACGATGCCATCATACCCGATGCGGACTTCGACAATGTCGGTCACGCCAGCTTCGGCACAGGCTTTGATTTCTTTGTCCTTGATGGCGCGCGATGCGTTGGCAATGTCGATGGTGTTTTCGCCAACACCTTCACAGAAGCGCTTCAGACCAGCCGACGAGCCGCCCGATTCCACAACGGGGGTCGGGAAGTCGAAATTCTCGCCGAACGCTTCAGCAACAATCGAGGCATAAGGCAGAACGGTCGAGGAACCAGCAACCTGCACCTGATCACGGGCGGAAGCAGCAGTGGCGGAAACGGCAGCAATCGCCAGAGCAGAGGCGGACAGTTTCACGAAGGACATGGATAACTCCTGTTTAATCATTGTGTCGCCCCTTGGACGACTTGGCGCTGTCCTAGCGCCGCTGATCAAAGCTTTTGTGAATGTTATGTAACAGCCGTGTGACAATCGCCAATTTTCGCCAGAAAAACTGATAAACAGGGGGAAAATTTCGCCTTAGCGCCGCCGTCACAAATTAAAGATCGTCGCGCAACAAGACAGAAAACTTACTGCCCTGTCCGACTTCGCTTTCAATCCGCAACCGCCCGCGATGGCGATTGATGATGTGTTTTACAATCGCCAATCCCAACCCGGTCCCGCCCAACTCGCGCGAGCGATGATTGTCGCCGCGATAGAACCGCTCGGTCAGACGTGACAGGTGATGCCCCGGAATGCCCGGCCCGTCATCCTGAACGGACACGCATATTGCAGGACCTTTAAAGGCAGGAAACATTGGCATCTGAGCGACCGAGACGACCACTGTCCCGTCTTTTCGACCGTATTTGATCGCGTTCTCGATCAGGTTGGTGAACACCTGCGCCAGTTGACCCAGGTCGCCCGCCACCAGAACCGGCGGTTCAAGTTGCGTCTCGACTAATACCGTTACGCCACGTGCCTCGGCCGTTTGTGACAAAGCGTTGCGAATTGAATTCAGCACCGCGAAGATGTCCACACTGTCAGATGGACGAATGCGCGCCATGTCCTCGACGCGGCTTAGCGACAGAAGATCGGCCACCAGGCGATTCATGCGCTTACCTTCGTCTTCCATGATACCAAGAAAGCGATCACGTGCCTCGGCGTCATCTCGTGCGGGACCGCGCAATGTTTCGATGAATCCAGTCAACGCAGTCAGCGGGGTGCGTAGCTCGTGGCTGACATTGGCGACGAAATCTGACCGCATTTGCCCCGCTTCTTCGTGCGATTTCACATCCATGAAGGACAAAAGCACTCCGTTCTCTCGCGTGTCTTCGGTGATGACCCGCCCAAGGTGGACCTCATAGACGACTTCGCGCCCAGCTTCGGTGTGGATGAAGTTTACCTGACCATCAACGCCTTCAGCCATCGTTTTTTCGATATGATCCGAAAGCGACGGCTGACGCAGCGCAGTCACATAGTGACGACCGTCGATCTGCATATTCAGCAAAGTCCGAGCCTGCGCGTTCGAGCGCCGGATGCGATTATCTTCGCCGATGAATATCGCCGGAATTGGCAATGCATCCAGCATGCTGTGCGCGACCATATCCTGTCCTGCCTCTTCGCCAGATCATCAGTTTTGCTTTCTCGCAAGACATGACCCGTCGTCCGATCTGGGTCAATAAATGTTTTAGATATCGCTATAGTAGTAACGCTGCCCAATTGTTGCTCTATGTGGTGATGTTTCCTTTTATTCAGACATTTCACAGATTAAGAAACCTACAGATCAACACGCCGAATAATTCAGAAAGCAGGTCGTGCAGCCACATCCGAAGATTCTATTGCTGGGCCATGTAAATGAATTGGCAAGCCTGGCAAAATCATCCGAACACGAAGTTTTCATGCCGTGCAGCGCCTTCGAGCAGCTGGATGAGAAACAGATCGCCGAACTTGCACCTGACATAGTGATTTCAATGTTCGTCTGCGGGTCGGTGGATTGCCTCGAGATCAGTCAAAGGCTCGCGCGAGCTGGCTTCACCGGCAGGTACTTTGTACTGGTGCCAGACCTGCCGGATCCGCAGATCATCATCGACGACATTGCAGATTCTTGTCCAGAAATCGATATTCAGATCGTCACCGACCTGCCATCGACCTAGACCCATCTCAATAGATCAGCTCATGATCCTCACCTTGCTGGCTGTCATAGTGCCGCGCCAGGTATTTCAGCGCAATTCTAAGCATGTACTTGCCCGATCGTGCTGGCATCGACAGTTCTCGTTCGACGCATTCCATCCCCTTCTCATGGCAACAAACCGCTACAGCCAACTCGGCCAGCTCGGGGCCTATGGCCTTGATTGCAGCGGTGAAACGTCGGCGCGCATCAAGTTTTCGATCGGACGCATGGCCCATCGGTTGCTTGGCACGGGAGACATCACCATCGCGCATCCAAGCAGCCCAGCCCCCCTGTCCTTCGGAGTGTTCGAACTGGCCGAGCGCGAAATCCCGGTTTAGTCGCTCTGCCGCGATGACCAGATCCGCACCCAAGTAAGGTTTATCCTTCCCGCGTTTCCGCGCCAGCACTCTGACAGGCGTTTCCGTCCCTGCGGTGCGCGCTTTCGGACGCGGTGTGCGTGTTTTGGACGCGTGCGCTGTACCGGTTCCCACTAGAAACCCTGCCTGGCTTTCCGCAAACCCGGTCGCAAGTGTTTCCTGCTGCGCCAGCAACTTGTTCAATGCTTGCCGTCCCGCCTGTGTAATCTGATAGCGAACAACGCGCCCTTTGACGTCACCGGAGATCCACTCCAGAAGCGCCATCACCTCGACCACGCCAATTGGAGCCTTTGCGACAGCTGCCGGATCCCCATCTGGGCTGGACTTCAAGACCACCGCAGTTTCAACGCCTTCGCCCACAACCAAACTGGTGCTTGGCGCCAGCAATGCGCGCAAGACGCGGGTCAGATGGGGCAACATTGGGTCATCAGTCGCATTGTCGAACGAATATGCCACCTCGTGCTTTGCACTATCGCGCATCTCGACTCCCAGCCGCGTCAGAAGTGAATCCACCAAGGGATCGTCGCGGCGGGCTTCGGTCTTGCGCACCTGTCGCAGTACCGTTGAGGCGTGAACGCCCATGCCGCGTGCGATCGCACGTATGGATTCACCTTCTTCGGTGTGCTTCAGATAGGTGTGAACCTCGTTGGGCAACCAGTTCATAATGGATTTGTTGTTGATCTCGGTCCCGATTGAGTTGTGCATCTACGCCCCTTCCAGATTGTAACACCGTGGCACGTACCGAACCTCTCGACCACGCAACCACCGGTTGTTATCGAGCCGAACAGACCTATCTATTTATGGTTACTGGTTCGTTAACCTTGCCATCACATCTCAACACTAGTTTCCGAAATGATAACAACTATTAACGCTGGCGTACGGCAGTTTTCAGCAACGCAACACCCCCTTAGGTTGAGTCATCATATCGCTGAATCACAACAGCGAGGCTTCAATGACAACGACCACCGACATGCTGAAATCCCTGCGCCGCCCCCGCCTTTTGGTTCGTGCGGCCCGCTTTGGCCTTAGCGAGTATGATCGTGACAAGGACTTGAAAAAGCTTATGAAAACAAATTCGACACCGTCCCCCTCGCAGGCTGTAGATGGGCTTTTGATCGCCGAGGCGCAGATGGAAGATACGCGCAAAGCCGGGGATGCATCCTATTCCTGCGCCCGACATGTCGAGGTTCTGATCGCGCTCTTGGCCGAGCTTCAACTGCTGCCACGTAGCTTCGACCGGGCGTGACCTTTCATAACTGACAGATAAAAAAGAAAGGGGGCCGTTAAGCCCCCTTTCCGGATTGTTAATCAATCTGAACGCCAGTTCACTTACGTAAACGCATCCGGCATCGATGCCTTCTTCTCGGCGATATAGTCTTTCAGACCTTCTGCGATACCCGGATCCAGAGCGGGTTCCTGATAGTCGGCCAGCATCTGCTTGACCTTTGCCGTGGCCAGCGCCTGCGTATCGCGCGCGCCTTCCTCTTCCCAGGTCTCGTAAGGTTTGTAGTCCAGAAGCTCTGAGCGCCAGAAGGCCGATTTGAAGTTCTTCTGGGTGTGATCGCAGCCCAGATAGTGACCGCCAGGGCCAACTTCGCGGATCGCGTCCATTGCCTGACCGTTTTCGTCTACTACGATGCCTTTTGCGATGCCATGCAGCACGCCCAGCTGGTCCGCATCCATCACGAACTTCTCGAACGACGACACAAGCCCGCCTTCCAGCCAGCCAGCCGAGTGCAGCATGAAGTTCACGCCAGAGAGAAGGCCGGTGTTCAGGCTGTTAGCCGTCTCATAGGCCGCCTGCGCGTCGGGCAGTTTCGAGCCGTTGAACGACCCTGCCGAACGATAAGGTAGACCCAGACGGCGGAACAATTGGCCCGCCCCATAGGTCACGTTGGCCGCTTCCGGAGTGCCAAAAGTGGGCGCACCCGAGTTCATGTCGATCGAGCTGACGAACGTGCCAGCAATTACCGGTGCGCCCTTACGGATCAACTGACTGTAAGCCACGCCAGCCAGCACTTCGGCCAGAACCTGCGTCAGCGTTCCCGCCACCGACACCGGCGCCATCGCGCCACCCACGATAAAGGGCGAGATGATCGAGGCTTGGTTGTTTGCGGCGTACACTTCCAGCGCGCCCATCATCACATCATCAAACTGCATCGGCGAGTTGATGTTGATAAGCGAGGTCATCACCGTGTTTTGCTGTACGAAATCTTTGCCAAACAGGATGCTGCTCATGTCGACACTATCTTGTGCACGTTCTGGCGCAGTGACCGAGCCCATGAAGGGCTTGTCCGACAGGGTCATGTGGGCGTGCAGCATATCCAGGTGACGTTTGTTCACCGGCACGTCCGTCGGCTCACACACGGTCCCGCCCGAGTGGTGCAGCCATTTGGACATATAGCCCAAACGCACAAAATTGCGGAAATCCTCGATCGTCGCATAGCGGCGACCGCCATCAGCGTCACGTACAAAGGGTGGGCCGTAAACCGGGGCCAGAACAAGGTTCTTGCCGCCGATTTCGACGCTCCGCTCGGGGTTGCGGGCGTGCTGGGTGAAGCTGGATGGGGCCGTCTTGCACAGCTCGCGGGCCAGACCACGCGGAATGCGGACGCGTTCGCCATCCACATCAGCGCCAGCCTCTTTCCAACGCTCAAGCGCGGCAGGGTTTTCGACGAAGTTTACGCCGATCTCTTCCAACACGGTTTCCGCGTTGTATTCGATGATCTCCATTGCCTCTTCATTTAGGATTTCGAGATTCGGGATGTTGCGCGTAATGAACTTTGCACATTCGATTTTGACAGCAGTGCGTTCAGCGCGACGGGCGGCACCTCCGCCACCACGGCGGCGTGTTCGAGCCTCGGCCATGGGAAACCTCCAATTTGACTTGTTGATCCTTTGATAGGTGAGCGTGGCACGTAATGCTGTCCCCAAACGGCCATGCAGGGGCAAAAACGACATTCCGACAGATTTGGCGTATTTTTTACCTGTTGCGGCGTCAGGGATCTGTCGTCGTTGGTTGATTTCCACACCCGCAACCAATAGGCGAATGTCACTTTGACGACACAGACACCTTCAAAGGTTTACCTTTTGCTAACCTTTTCTTGCACGATCTTCCGCCACGTCAAATAAGAGGTCCGAACAACGAGTGCTGCTTTGCTCAAATCCAATTTTCATCGAGGGATCACATGAAAACCAAACTCTCTATCGCCGCCCTTCTTACAACGGCCTGCTTCACGCCGGCATTCGCGGGCTCCATGAACGAACCTGCAGCCGCCCCCGCCCCTACCGTTGCGGCGGCCGATTGGGCTGGCTCGTATGGCGGTTTGAGCCTGGGCTATGGCTCCGGCATGTACGACCAAGGTGTCAGCGCCTTGAACCAAGACGGACCCAACATCGACGTAGACGGCCTGATGGTCGGGCTGAACTATGGCCGCAACTATCAGAATGGAAACACTGTTTACGGTTTCGACATCGGTGTTTCCACTGGTGTTGACGGGATAGCTCCTGTCAATACTTGGGGTGACATGTGGGGATGTGGATCCGGAGAATGTAACATCGACATCGAAGGGCTTGTAACTCTCCGCGGTCGGTATGGTGAGCTGACCAATGACGGTAAAACACTGTTTTATGGCAGCGCAGGTCTGGCCGCCGCGCGCTACGTGGGCGGAATTTACAACAGCGACCAGCAAGGGGTCACCGAAACCAACATCGGCTTCACCGCAGGTGTTGGTGTCGAGCACATGCTGCAGTCAAACATCTCGATCTTCGGCGAGGCGAACTATGTAGACCTGGGAACGCTGGACTTTGGCACCAATGGTGGGTCAGAGCGTTATGACGGCGAAGGCGCTTTCTTCACGGCTCGCTTTGGCGTCAACTACCACTTTTAAGTTACACTCTCGTCCATGGCCCGCTCAGACGTGGGCCATGGCACGTCCGACTAGTCGTCGTTGGCGGCCTCCCAAGACAGCGAACGAATATTCGGGTCTAGCATCAGTGGCGCGACCGCAGTTTTGATTAAGCTGTCACTGTTGTCTTCCACATTCACCAGCACCTCGAGCGTACTGTCCTCGCCGCTTTCCGTTGCGTCGATCGACACCAACGCCAGACCTGGCAAAGCCAGCTTGTGCACAATGGTCGAACGCACCTTGTTTTCATGCTTTGCGCGGCAGGAAACCCACAAGCGGAACTCCAGCGACAGCGGCTGCCCTGCGCGGGTTTTTCGCTTCAAGAACTTCACCAACGGGCGCAAGCCAAGATTCACGAAAATGATCAACCCGCACATGAGCGCCGCAAACCCGATGGCGCCGACCCCGGCCATGACACCAATGGCCGCCGAACACCACAAGGTCGCCGCCGTATTCAGGCCGTGAACGGTAAATCCGTGGCGAAAAATGATACCGGCCCCCAGAAAGCCGATGCCCGAGACCACTTGGGCCGCGACACGAGTCGGGCTGACCTCATTCGGAAACAGGGCCGCAAACACGACGAAGCCCGCCGCGCCAAGCGACACAAGAGCATTGGTTCGCAGACCTGCCATGCGCTGGCGCACCTGCCGCTCAGACCCGACCAAGGCTCCGAAAATCACTGCCGCCGTCAGATTGATGGCGGCCACGTCCAATGTAATGGCGTCTGGTGTCATGCGCGTTACCTCTTTTTGCCAAGTGTTGGGGCTGAACGGCGCCCATGAGCGGGCAAATACGACGGTTTTGACGCCGGAATGATCCAAAGACGTCATTTCCCGAAATTTCGTTGACGGATTTGTTCCGCTGCGACCTGCTTGGGGCTTGCGCAAACCCGCCCCCTGCCCTAATCGGTCAACATGACAGATCAGAGCCATGACCGCCTTCTTATCATCGACTTCGGAAGCCAGGTGACGCAGCTGATTGCGCGCCGCCTACGCGAGCTGAATGTCTATTGTGAAATCCACCCCTACCAGAACGTGACCGCCGAGTTCATCCGCGAGATGGGCCCGAAAGCGGTGATCCTGTCTGGTGGTCCCGACAGCGTGACCCGCGAGGGCAGCCCGCGCGCGCCGCAGGAGCTGTTCGAGATGGGCCTGCCCATTCTGGGCATCTGCTATGGCCAGCAGGTGATGATGACCCAGCTGGGCGGCAAGGTCGAAAGCGGCCACGGCACCGCCGAGTTCGGACGCGCCTACGTCACCCCGCAGGGCGAGCATATCGACCTTCTGCGCGGTTGGTTCCTGGAAGGCGACGAGCAAGTCTGGATGAGCCACGGCGACCACGTGTCTGAAATCGCCCCGGGGTTTGAGGTCTACGGCACCTCGCCCAACGCGCCCTTTGCAATCACGGCAGACATGGACCGGCATTTCTATGCGGTACAGTTCCACCCCGAAGTACACCACACCCCGAACGGCGCCACGCTTTACGAAAACTTCGTTAAGATCGCGGGCTTTGCAGGCGACTGGACCATGGGCGCCTATCGCGAAGAGATGATCCGCAAGATCCGCGAACAGGTGGGCGACAAGAAGGTAATCTGTGGCCTGTCCGGCGGGGTCGATTCGTCTGTCGCCGCCGTATTGATCCACGAAGCAATCGGCGACCAGCTGACCTGTGTTTTCGTCGACCACGGCCTGCTGCGTAAGAATGAAGCGCAAGAAGTCGTTTCGATGTTCCGCGAACATTATAACCTGCCGCTGATCCACGCAGATGAAAGCGACCTGTTCCTGGGCGAGCTGGAAGGCCAGTCCGACCCGGAAACCAAGCGCAAGATCATCGGGAAGCTGTTTATCGACGTGTTCCAAAAACATGCCGATACGATTGACGGCGCCGAGTTCCTGGCCCAAGGCACGCTCTATCCGGACGTGATCGAGTCTGTTTCCTTCTCGGGCGGTCCTTCGGTCACCATCAAATCGCACCACAATGTGGGCGGTCTGCCCGAAAAGATGGGCCTGAAACTGGTCGAGCCGCTGCGCGAGCTGTTCAAAGACGAAGTGCGCGCGCTGGGGCATGAACTTGGCCTGCCCGCAAGCTTCATCGGTCGTCACCCCTTCCCCGGACCGGGTTTGGCGATCCGCTGCCCGGGCGAGATCACCCGCGAAAAGCTCGAGATCCTACGCGAAGCCGACGCGATCTATATCGATCAGATCCGCAAACATGGTCTGTATGACGAGATCTGGCAGGCCTTCGTGGCCATTCTGCCCGTCCGCACCGTGGGTGTGATGGGCGACGGTCGGACCTACGACTATGCCTGCGCGATGCGCGCGGTGACCTCGGTCGATGGGATGACGGCGGATTACTATCCGTTCACCCATGAATTCCTTGGCGAAACCGCCACGCGGATCATCAACGAGGTGAAGGGCATCAACCGTTGCACCTATGACATCACCTCGAAGCCTCCGGGGACCATTGAATGGGAGTGAGGTGCGCCCGGAAATCGATCCAGTGACTCGATTTCAGCACCGAACGCCCGAGGCCCCTGCCGAGGGCTTGCGCTTTCACGTCCCGAAATAACCAAAGCGCCGTCCGTTCGGGCGGCGTTTTATTTTTCCTCTCGCCAACCCGTTCAGCGCTTGCTAGCCCTTGGGGCATGACACAGACACCCAATATCGTTCTGACGGGCCATATCGACGTTCCCGAGGATCGGCGCGAGGCCGTCCGGGCCGCCCTGCCCGCGCATATCGAATTAACCCGCGCCGAACCGGGCTGTCTGTCCTTTCTGGTGGTCGAAGACCGCTGCCACCCCGGTCGCTTCAATGTCTCGGAACGCTTTACGGATCGTGCCGCCTTTGACGCGCATCAGGAACGTATGAAAGCCTCGGATTGGGCGACCATCACCGCGGGCATCCCGCGCCACTACACCGTGACCGAGGTCGCTGCGTGACCTCTACCGCACGCGCCGCCATATGGATGACCGGAGCCATCGGTTCGTTTTCGATCATGGCGATGGCTGGAAGGGCAGTCAGCCTGCAGTTGGATACGTTCGAGCTGATGCTGTACCGGTCCGCGGTCGGGCTTTGCATCATTCTGGCTGTTCTGACGCTAGCGCGGCGCTGGCACATGGTCTCGCGCCACAATCTTGGCCTGCATTTCACCCGCAATCTGGCCCATTTTGCAGGGCAGAACCTGTGGTTCTATGCGCTAACTTTAATCCCCTTGGCTCAGGTCTTCGCCCTCGAATTCACCTCGCCGCTTTGGGTCGTGTTCTTGGCACCGTTTCTGCTTGGCGAACGACTGACGCTGTCGCAAATCCTGTGTGTCGCAAGCGGCTTTGTCGGGATCCTGATCATCACCGCACCTTCGCTGTCTGAACCGACCACATCGACGGGAACGCTGGCGGCGGCAGCATCCGCGATTTGCTTCGCGCTGACGGCCGTCTTTACGCGCAAATTGACGCGATCCCATTCAACGCTGTCGATCCTGTTCTGGCTGACCAGCATGCAACTTGGGCTTGGATTGGTCTGCGCCGGGATAGACGGAGCAATCACCCTCCCGCAGGGCTGGAACTATCTATGGCTGCTCATCATCGGCTGCGCGGGATTGCTGGCGCACACCTGTCTGACACAGGCATTGTCGCTTGCGCCGGCCTCGGTTGTGATCCCGATTGATTTTACCCGCTTGCCGCTGATCGCGCTTGCGGGTGCTGTGTTCTATGACGAACCTATCGGGGTAGCGCTGATTGTCGGCGGCCTGATCATTATCGCCGCCAACATCATCAGCATCCGATCGTCTGAAAGCAAGCGCGCCAAATAGACCTTCAAACGTATGTAAACGCACGGTTAATCTTAAAGAACCGTGTCAATTTCACATCGCCAATCTGACAATTCACGACCTGACGTCACATGACCTGAGGTAAAGATTGACCCTAATAGTCAGCTGCAAATACGTTTTTGCCAATGCAGCCGCCCCGGAGGAGACGGCGTTCATTCATAAGTCCCAGGGAGGAGACATGAAAAAACAAACCCTAAAGATCGCGGCAGCATTGACCGTCGCGGCGACAGCAGCGCAGGCTGGCATTGACCGCTCGGGCCAGGATATCGGCGTGCTGTTCGAAGAAGGAAACTACTTTCAGTTTAGCTTCGCGAATGTCGACCCGGACATCACCAGTGATGCGACAGGTACCACTCAATCTGCCGTCCCGTTCTCGACTTTCTCGTTCGGTTACAAACAACAGTTCAACGAAAACCTGAGCTTCGCGTTGATCTGGGACCAACCCTATGGCGCGGATATCCAGTATATCGACGGCCCTGCAGCTGGCGGATCTGCGTTTATCGACAGCCAACAGCTGACCGGCATTCTGCGCTATGAGATGGGCAACGGATTTTCGGTTCACGGTGGTGCGTTCTTGCAGAAACTCTCGGGTCAGATCACGTCTGGCGCCGGCCTGCTAGATGCGACCAGCAACAATGAACTCGGTGGCGTCGTTGGTGTCGCCTATGAAAAGCCCGAGATCGCCCTTCGCGTCGCTCTGACCTATTTCACCGGCGTTGATCACGAGTTGACAGGCACCCACAACTTTGCACCGACGACCGGTACGGTGTCGATGCCAGAAGCCTTCAACTTGGACTTCCAGACAGGTATTGCGCAGAACACATTGCTGTTTGGCTCGGTGCGCCACGCCAAATATGACGGCATCTCGCTGGACACCGCCGGTCCCGTGAACTGGGTGAATTTCGTTGATGACGTTACCAGCTATGAGCTGGGCGTTGGCCGCAAGCTGAACGACAACTGGTCGGTTGCTCTGACATTGGGTTACAGCGGTGGTGCAGACACTGGCACTACCTTCCTTGCCCCTGCTGGTTCGGCCACCTCGGTTGGCCTTGGCGCGTCCTACACCACCGGTGACATCAAAATCTCGGGCGGCGTACGCTACACCAAGTTCGCCGAGAAATCGGTGTTCGGTGTTCCCTTCGAAGGCAGCGCGCTTTCCGCGGGTGTCAGCGTCGGAGTTGCCTTCTGATCTGACAAGAAAAAACCTAAGGATACGCCCCGCCTATGCGCGGGGCGTTTTCTTTTGTGACAGAAGCATTTGACCCCGTTGCGTCAGCCAATTACCAAAGGGCCGAAACACAAGGTGACAGGCATGCTTTATCAATCCTCAGCGAACTGGCAGTCAGCTACGCATAAGCGGGTGCTTTTCTTTGGCATGTCAGGGCTTGGCAAAACCTATTTGTCCAATTTGCTGCGTGATCAGGGCGACTGGTTCCACTATTCGATCGATTACCGCATCGGTACGCGGTACATGGGCGAACACATCGCAGACAACTTCAAGGCCGAAGCGATGAAGGTCCCGTTCCTGCGCGAGCTTCTGATGTCAGACTCGATCCGCATCACCTCGAAGATCAGCTTTGAAAACCTGACACCCGTAGCAACCTATCTGGGCAAGCCCGGTGACGTGAACAAAGGCGGCTTGCCGATCGAGGAATATCGTCGTCGGCAGGATCAGTTCAAAGCGGCCGAAATCTCGGCCCTGATGGACACCGCATCCTTCATTGATCGCGCGGAACGCATCTATGACTATCCGCATTTCATCTGCGACAGCGGTGGGTCAATTTGCGAGTGGATCGACCCAGCCCTTGGTGAACACGACCCCATTCTGGCAGAGCTCAGCAAGCATTGCCTTCTGGTCTGGCTGCGCGGGGATGAAGCGCACACGCAAAAGTTGGTCGAGCGGTTTGATCGCGCGCCCAAGCCAATGGCGTATCAGCCAGAATTCCTTGCGCGAGTTTGGGTTGAATATCTGAACGAATTCAACATCAAAGAAGATGATGTTGACCCTGACGCCTTCATCCGCTGGACCTATGCGCAGGCGCTCAATCATCGTCAGCCACTATATGAACACATGGCGCGCTATGGCGTATCGCTCTGCGCCCATGAAGTCGCTCAGATCAAGTCACCGAAAGACTTTGACCGCATGGTCGCTGCGGCCATTGACGCACACTAAACGCACCCCATCTATATCCCTTCCCTAGAAAAAGGACCGGTCCCATGCCCATCAAGATCCCCTCGACCCTGCCAGCAGTAGATGTGCTGAAGGACGAAGGCGTGATGGTCATGCCCGAGGATCAGGCCGCCAAGCAGGACATCCGCCCGATGCGGATCGCCCTGCTGAACCTGATGCCCAAGAAGATCGAAACCGAGACCCAGTTTGCCCGGCTGATCGGATCACATCCGCTTCAGATCGAGCTGACTTTGCTGCGCCCATCCGAGCACACCTCGAAAAACACCAGCGAGGCCCATATCGGCGCGTTCTATCAGCCGTGGGAAGAAGTGAAGGACCAGAAGTTCGACGGGTTGATCATCACCGGCGCCCCGATCGAACATCTGCCCTTTGAAGAGGTCACCTATTGGGATGAGCTGACCCAGATTCTCGACTGGACCCAGACCAACGTGCATTCCACCTTCGGTGTCTGCTGGGGCGGAATGGCGATGATTTATTACTTCCACGGCGTCAAGAAGCACATCCTGGACGCCAAGGCTTTTGGGTGTTTCCCGCAAAAGAACATGGCCCCTGCCTCACCGTATTTGCGCGGCTTTTCAGACAGTTGCGTCGTTCCGGTCAGCCGCTGGACTGAAATGAAGCAGGGTGAGGTTGACGCCGCCACTGGCCTTCAAACCCTGCTCGGGTCTGACGATACCGGCCCCTGCCTGATCGAGGACAAAGCCCATCGCGCACTCTATATCTTCAACCATTTCGAATATGACGATCTGACCCTGAAAGGCGAATACGACCGCGACGTGGCCAAAGGCGCGCCGATCAACGTGCCGATGAACTACTATCCGAACGACGATCCAACCCGTCCGCCCCAGAACCGTTGGCGCAGCCATGCGCATCTTCTGTATCAAAACTGGATCTCAGAGATGTACATGACCACGCCTTACGACATCAATCAGATCGGTCAGGCCGTTAAGGATCGCCGCATCTAAGCTGATTGCCAAACGCCTTCTCGGCCCCCATATTGGTGTGAAATCAGGAGTTTGCCTATGTCCCTGCCCTTTGATGGCGCCATTTCCGAGTTCTTTCACAGCACCGCCCCCGACGTGGTGCGTGACGCCATCAAAAATGGATCAAAGAAGGATATCCTGTCGGAAAGCTATCCGTACAAGAAGCCGATCGACAAAGATGTCTACGAGGCCGAGCTTGAGGCGCTTCAGTTGGAACTTGTGAAGTTCCAGGCCGATGTGAAAGCAACCGGCAAACGGGTGGTTGTGGTCTTTGAAGGCCGCGATGCGGCGGGCAAAGGCGGCACGATCAAGCGCTTCCGCGAGAACCTGAACCCGCGGGTCGCACGGGTCGTGGCCCTGTCCAAACCCTCGGACCGCGAGGCTGGCGAGTGGTATTTCCAGCGTTATGTCAAACACTTGCCTACTGAAGGTGAGATCGTTCTGTTCGACCGCAGCTGGTATAATCGCGGCGTGGTCGAGAAGGTCTTTGACTTCTGTAAAGACAGCCAACGCGAAGCCTTCTTCCGCCAACTGCCCGAGTTCGAGGATATGCTGGTCGACGAGGGCATCCATTTCGTTAAAATCTGGCTGAACGTCGGCCGCGCCGAACAGCTTCGTCGTTTCCTGTCACGTGAAAAAGACCCGCTAAAACAGTGGAAGCTCAGCTGGATCGACGTCGAAGGGTTGAACCGCTGGGACGCCTATTCGGACGCCATTCAGGAAACCTTCGACCGCAGTCACCGTCCTAAATCCCCGTGGACCGTCATCCGCTCGGACGACAAGAAGCGCGCGCGTCTTGCGGCGCTGAAAGCCGTGCTGCAAGGCAGTGACTACGCTGGGAAAGACAACAATGTCGCCTGTGCACCGGACGACATGATCTGCGGTGGACCCGAACTTTGGGCTGAGGGTGAAAATGCCTAAGCGCGGCTATCACCACGGCAACCTGCGTCAGGCACTGGTCGATGCAGCCCTGGCCCTGATCGAAGAAAAAGGTCCCACGGGCTTCACCTTGTCCGAGGCCGCCAAACAGGCGGGCGTGACGCCCGCTGCGGTCTATCGACACTTCGCAGGCCGCGACGACCTGATCGCCGAAGCGGCACGTCAGGGCTATGAAATCTTCGCGGATCTGATGGAATTTGCCTATGACAAAGGCCAGCCCTCGGCGCTTGCCAGTTTCGAGGCCACCGGCCGCGCCTATCTGGCTTTCGCACGTAAGTACCCCGGCCATTATATCTCGATGTTCGAAAGCGGGATTTCCGTCAATCGCTCACCGGAACTGGCCATGGTCTCATCCCGCGCCATGGGCGTTCTGGAAAAAGCTGCAAGCAAGCTGACCGAGAATATGCCCGAAGACAAACGTCCACCTTCCCGCATGGTCAGCGCCCATATCTGGGCCATGAGCCACGGTGTGGTCGAGCTGTTCGGCCGCGGCAGCCCCGGCCAGAAAAGCCCGTTTCCACCCGAAGAGCTTCTGGAAAGCGGGATTGGGATTTATCTGCGTGGGCTTGGTCTGATCAAAGCGGACGACTAAACCAAGCCGCTCATTTTCTTGCCAGAAATATCCTGGGGGAGTCTGAGGCCCATCGGGCCTCGGGCGGGGGCAACGCCCCCTTTAGGCTCACAACGTGAGCCACCGACAGCTTAGGCCAACAGCTTGTGACACAGCTCCAGCCCGTCAATCAGCGTGTCGACCTCGTCCTTGGTGTTATACAACCCGAAGGACGCACGCGCCGTGGCGGCGACGCTCAGAAGCTCCATCAGGGGTTTGGCGCAATGATGCCCAGCTCGTACCGCGATGCCCTTCTTATCCAGAATGGTCGAGATATCATGCGCATGTGCCGCGCCATCCATGGTCAGCGAGAAGATCGCAGCCTTGCCCGACGCATGCCCCTGCACATTCACCCAATTCAGCCCGGCGAAACGTTCGGCTGCATAAGCGGCCAGCGAGGCCTCATGGGCTGCGACATTTTCCATGCCCAGATCCATCAGGTATTCTAGGGCTGCCCCCATCCCGATGGTCTGGACGATACCCGGCGTGCCGGCTTCGAATTTCAACGGCGGTTTGGCATAGGTCACCGTGTCTTTCGTGACTTCGTTGATCATGTCGCCGCCGCCAAAGAACGGTTGCATCTCGGCCTGACGATCCGCGCGGATATAGATCGCGCCGGACCCCGACGGGCCATAGAGCTTGTGCCCGGTGATCGCATAGAAATCACAGCCGATATCCTGCACATCCACCGGCATATGAACGGCCCCTTGCGAGCCATCAACCAGAACCGGAACGCCCTTCGTGCGGGCACCCGAGCAGATTGTTTTCACGTCAACAATGGTTCCCAACACGTTCGAGCATTGGGTGATCGCGATCAGCTTGGTCCGATCCGTAATTGCATCCAGCACCTTCTGCGGGTCCAGCGACCCGTCCAGCTCCGGGTCGATCCATTTCAGAACCACGCCCTGACGTTCGCGCAGGAAGTGCCACGGGACGATGTTGGCGTGATGCTCCATCGTGGACAGAATGATTTCGTCACCTGCCTGCATCCGCGGCGCAGCCCAGGCATACGAAACAAGGTTAATGCCCTCGGTCGTGCCCGAGTTGAAGACGATCTCGTCCTCAGAACCCGCATTCAGGAACTTCGCAACGATTCCGCGCACGGCCTCGTAACGCTCGGTTGACAGGTTTGACAGGTAATGTAGCCCGCGATGGACGTTCGAGTACTCTTCCGCATAGCCACGCGTGATCGCGTCGATCACCACCTGAGGTTTCTGTGCCGACGCCCCGTTGTCCAGATAGGTCAACGGTTTGCCGTTCACCTCGCGCGCGAGGATCGGAAATTCACTGCGGATCTTGTTGATATCATACATGAACGGCTCCGATCATTGTGCGGGCAATTCGATGGGTTCAACCCCAAGAAGCACCAGGATAAAGGACAGGGCAAACACGGCCAGCACCATGAAAATCAGGATCGACGTGAAGACGAGTCCGATCGACTGGAACCCATGATTTTCCGCTGTGAAATGGCTGAGAACCCAGAAGAAGAGAAAGACCGAGGCGAACATCAAAAGCGCCGCCATCGCCGGTGCGATCAGAGACAGGATAACGGTCAGAACCTGCAGGCCCAGAAAGATGAACTCCATCCAGACCACAGTCATGATCGCGTTTTCCAGACTGCCCTGCCCGCCCATCAGGCGCCCAATCACATAGATCGCCGTGCTCAGTGCGAACATGAACGCGCCTTCGACCACGCCCAGCAAGATCGGATTGGACAATACTGGTCCCATTAGCTGCGCATCAATCGGAAACAGGACATCAGCAATCACGCTGAGGCCGGTCGCCAAAACCACCATCAGCAACAGCGCCGTCCAAAGGGTCTCGCGGCTTAGCCCCAAATCAAACAGGTCGCGCGCCACTTTGCGCGGTTCCGGCACGGTTTGAAGCGCCATCCCAAACAGGTATCCGGGGGTGAACTGCATCACTCTGCCTTGCTTGTTTCTAACGGGCCACGTTCGGCCTCGCGCAGATTGATAGACCAGAACAGGACAAACACCACAAGGGCCAGAAGCCCCACCAGCGACAATTGGACACCCGGACCGATAAAGCCGGCCACAAGGCCCCAGAGCAGCCAAACGGGTGCCGCACAAAGAAGTGACCAGAACAGTGCAAAGCGCGCGGAATAGGCGCTGCCCTTGCCACCGAGCACCCGCGCGGCCAAATGGCTAATCGTACCAAGCACATAAAGCACCAAGGGCATAATGAAGAGCCACCCCAAAAGGGTCGCGCCCAACAGCATGTTCAGCTCTTCGCCGGTTTCATGCGCTTGCCGCGCAAGACGCGGCATCTGGGCGGCAAAGACCAGCGCGCAGGCAAACATCAGAACCGCCAGCGCCCGATCTTCACGCGGGCCGTCCCCCACGCGGCGGCGAAACACCGCGCGCGGGTTGCGATAGGACTGAACCATATCTTGCAGGACCGACACCAGACGCCCCCCTCAGATCAACCGCGGCGTCGTGCCAACCAGGCGTCCAGACGCCCGGTGACATCAGCTGCGATATCTTCGTCCTCGATCTCTTCGATGGCGTCGGCCAAGAACGCCAACACAAGAAGATCGGTCGCAATTGGCGTCGGAACGCCACGCGAACGCAGATAAAACAGCGCCTCTTCGTCGATCGCCCCTGTGGTCGACCCATGCGAACAGATCACATCATCGGCGTAGATCTCAAGCTCGGGTTTTGCCTGGAAGCTCGCATCGTCATCCAAAAGAAGCGACTGGGACTTCTGATAGCCATCCGTTTTCTGCGCGTCCGGCTTCACAAGGATCTTACCTTGGAACACGCCTTTTGCACCGTTCTTCAGCACTTTCTTGAAGACCTGACGGCTTTCGCAAGCCACAGCATCATGCGTGATGAAAACCGTGTCGTCGTGATGGAATTCGTGTTCAGCCCCGTCACCAAGCGCCGCGCCAGCGATATGGGCCACGGCGTTATCACCAACAATGTCGATCACGCATTCATTGCGCGTCAGCTTGCCGTTCACCGTCACTGTGAAGCTTTTGAAGGTCGCTTCGGCATCAACGCGCGCGAAGACATGCGTTATGGCCTGACGGTCATGATCCCGGCCCTGCGCACGTACATGGTGGAAAGCCGCGCCTTTGGCGACATCCACCTCAAGAACACTCGAGAACCGTGCAGCGGCTGGACCGTTTTCGAGCAACGTCAGCTCGGCCCCGTCTTCCAGCCGAATAACGCTGTGCAAAATCGCATCCGAGTTGGCATCTTCGTGGCGATAAACCAAGCTCACAGGACGGCTGAGGGCGCCCGTTACCCGGATCACCACCCCGTCGGTGGCCATTGCGGTGTTATGCACGGCGATGGGGCGATTGACGGGGGTTTGCCCGCGGGTTTCCAGCACACCATACAAATCTTTGGCCCAGTGAATGTCCTTTGCTGCCGCATCCGCGAGGCGCTCGATCTCAAGCCCTTCGCCTTCCAGCGCATCAGATTCCTCGGCACTAAATACACCGTCGACAAACACGACCTTCAGGCGGTCAACGTCGCTAAAGAGCGGCTCTTCACCTTCATAATCAAGAACTTCTGCGGTATCCGCAACGGCACTGATCAGGCTGTCTGGACGGGTCCATTTCCAATACTCATCCCTGCGCGTGGGCAGCCCCATCGCGGCCAGACGGCTTGCGGCATCTGCACGCGCATCTGCCAACCAAGCCCCCGAGGCCGGGCGCGCGTCGGCGCTGATCAGAGCTGCCTGCATTTTCACAGCGGTGCTCATGCGTCGATCTCCGCCAGGATATCGGCATAGCCGTTGTGCTCGACTTCCAGTGCCAGCTCGGGACCACCCGATTTCACGATGCGGCCAGCGGCCATGATGTGCACCACGTCGGGTTTAATGTGATCCAGCAGACGCTGATAGTGGGTGATCACAAGGAACGAGCGGCCTTCGTCACGCAGCGCGTTCACGCCTTCCGACACCAGTTTCATCGCGTCCACGTCCAGACCCGAGTCCGTTTCGTCCAAGATGCACATCTTGGGCTCAAGCATCGCCATCTGCAGGATCTCGTTACGCTTCTTTTCACCACCCGAGAAACCCACGTTCACGGGGCGCTTCAGCATATCCGCGTCGATTTTCAGGTCTTTTGCCTTGGCACGGACAAACTTCAGGAAGTCGGCGGCCGACATTTCCTCTTCTCCGCGTGCTTTGCGCTGTGCGTTCACCGCGGTGCGCAGGAAAGTCATGTTGCCTACGCCGGGGATCTCGACCGGGTATTGGAAGGCCAGAAACAGGCCCGCAGCGGCGCGCTCTTCCGGCTCCATGTCCAGCAGCTCTTCGCCGTCCAGCGTTGCGTCTCCAGCGGTTACTTCATAGCCGTCACGGCCCGACAACACGTACGACAAGGTCGATTTGCCCGATCCGTTCGGCCCCATGATCGCGTGCACTTTGCCAGCCGGCACTTCCAAATCCACGCCTTTGAGGATCTGCTTATCCTCTTCTTCAAGTTTGACGTGCAGGTTGTTGATTTTAAGCATCTTTATTGTCCTTCAAGACCATCGCCAGCGTCGTGGCGGTCAAATATTCATCAGGCCGGGCTTAGCCCACAGACCCCTCAAGCGAAATCGCCACAAGCTGTTGGGCTTCCATGGCAAATTCCATTGGCAGGGCTTGCAGCACCTCTTTGGCGAAGCCGTTGACGATCAGGGCCACGGCCTCTTCTTCGTCCATGCCCCGCTGGCGGCAATAGAACATCTGTTCTTCATCCACCTTCGATGTGGTCGCCTCGTGCTCAACGCGGGACGAGTTGTTCTTCACCTCGATATAGGGAACCGTGTGCGCCCCGCATTTATCGCCGATCAGCAAGCTGTCGCACTGCGTATAGTTGCGCGAGTTCTTGGCTTTCGGGTGCATCGACACCAGACCACGATAGGTGTTCTGTGCTTTACCTGCCGAGATGCCCTTCGACACAATGCGCGATTTAGTATCGCGGCCCAGATGCACCATCTTCGTGCCGGTATCGGCCTGCTGATAGTTGTTGGTGATCGCGATGGAGTAAAACTCGCCCTGGCTTTCCGCGCCGCGCAGGATGCAGGACGGGTATTTCCACGTCACAGCCGACCCGGTTTCCACCTGCGTCCACATCACTTTCGACCGGTCGCCACGGCAATCCGCGCGTTTGGTCACAAAGTTATAAATGCCGCCTTTGCCGTTTTCATCACCGGGATACCAGTTCTGAACGGTCGAGTATTTCACCTCGGCGTCTTCCTCGATGATGATCTCAACCACAGCGGCGTGCAGCTGCGCGGTGTCACGTTGCGGCGCGGTGCAGCCTTCCAAGTAGCTGACATAGCTGCCTTTATCGGCGATGATCAGCGTGCGCTCGAACTGGCCGGTGTTTTCTGCGTTGATGCGGAAATAGGTCGACAACTCCATCGGGCAGCGTGTGTTGGGCGGGATGTAGACGAACGACCCGTCCGAGAACACGGCCGAGTTCAGCGTCGCATAATAGTTATCCGACACCGGAACCACCGAGCCCAGATACTTCTTCACCAGCTCGGGATGCTCTTTGATCGCTTCCGAGATCGAACAAAAGATAACGCCCGCCTTCTTCAGCTCTGCTTGGAAGGTCGTGCCCACGGACACCGAGTCAAACACGGCGTCCACGGCGACCTTGCGACCCTCGGCGGGCATATCCTCGGCACCGTCGACGCCAGCAAGGATCATCTGCTCTTTCAGTGGAATGCCCAGCTTCTTGTATGTTTCCAGTAGCTTGGGATCTACATCATCCAACGACTTGGGTTTTTCTTCCATCGATTTCGGACGGGCATAGTAATACTGGTCTTGAAAGTCGATTTCCGGATAATTCAGCAGCGCCCAGCTGGGTTCATCCAGCTTTTCCCAACGGGCAAACGCCTCGAGACGCCATTCGGTCATCCATTCGGGTTCGTCATTCTTGTCAGAAATCAGACGGACGATATCGGGGTTCACGCCTTTGGGGGCGTATTCCATCTCGATCTCGGTTTCCCAGCCGTATTTATAGGCCCCGGCAAGCGATTTTACCGCTTCTACGGTTTCCTCTTCAACGCCTTCCTTGGCGATCAGTTCATCCACACCGGCCACTTTTTGTCCTTTCAATCCGCAGGGGGCTAACGTCCCCGCGCGCGGAATTTCTCATGTTCGTGAAGCCAGGCCTGTGCAAAAGCCCGGACTTCCGTCTCACTTGTCAAAGGTCCAAGCGAGACGCGCAAAGCGCATCCCGCGTGGTCCTGATCAAATCCCATTGCCGCCAAAGCAGCGCTGGATTTTACCTTCCCCGATGAACAGGCCGAACCCGCGGAAACCGCAAATCCGGCCAGGTCCATCACCATCACCTGCGTCTCACCTTTCCAGCCCGGAGTGACGAAACACGAGGTGTTGGGAAGCCTGTTCGCGACTTTCCCGACAAAAATAGTCTTATTCGCCGATTCCGCAATGGTGTTTTCTAGAATCTTTCTAAGTTTCTCGACCTTCGACCAGGTTCCGGCTTCCAAATCTTTCTGCGCGGCAACCGCAGCGGCGGCAAATCCCGCAATCCCGATGACGTTCTCGGTCCCGGACCGGCGTCCCATCTCTTGCCCGCCCCCCTTAATCCGCGCCTCGATGTCGGTGCCTCGCTTTACGATCAGCGCGCCGACGCCCTTGGGACCACCAAGTTTGTGAGCCGATACGATCGCCATTTGGGCCCCGCACCAATTGAAAGCAAAAGGGATCTTGCCAAACGCCTGCGTGGCATCAGTCATGACTACGCCTTCAGGCAAGGTTTGGATCACCCCGGTCTCGGAATTTGCCAGTTGCAGCGTACTTTGCTGTGGTTCTGAAACAGTGACCGCGCCATGCCCATCAATCACCAAGTCTTCGGTGCACCATGACCGCACGGCGTCATGCTCGATCCCTGCGCAAGACAGATGCCGCCCCGCCAAAGCCAGCGCTGCAGCCTCGGTTGCAGAAGAGGTAAAGATTATATCTGCCCCTTCCGCCCCCAGCGCTGCTGCCAGATCCTTTCGCGCCCGCTCAATCATACCTTTCGCAGCACGCCCTTCAGCGTGAACCGAGGACGGGTTGCCCACAAGCTCCATCGCCTCGATCATCGCGGCCTTGGCCTCGGCCCGCAAAGGCGTCGTGGCGTTCCAATCCAGATACACGCGGCTCACCGGCGCACTCCTTCGCATTTTCTTGCCATAAATATCCTCGCCGAAGGCCTTAAATCGCCGCGAAGCGGCCTAGTCCTCGTCCACCACCGAAAACAGCGTGGGCACTGCGGGGCAAGGGGTCAGTTCATTCTTCACCACGTCCGACAGACGGGTTTGGTGCAGAAACACATAGACATGGGCCGAGAGGCCCTCCCACAACCGGTTGGTCATAGATTGCGCACGCGAGCCTGAGGACGCACCAGACGCGCCCGCGCCTTTGTGCATCGCTGATACGGTTTCATCCACGGCTTCCAGCACTTCCGACACGCGAATTTCCGATGCCGCGCGCGCCAGTTTATATCCTCCGCCCGGTCCACGGACGCTGTCCACCAACCCGGCACGGCGCAGTTTGACGAAAAGCTGCTCAAGATAGGGAAGCGAAATGTCCTGTCGTTTGGCCAAATCGGTCAACGAAAGAAGCGCCCCGTCGTCCTGCATCGCCAGATCCGCCAGCGCAACCATTGCATATCGGCCTTTTGTGGACAGCTTCATACCGTTCCCCCTGCAAAAACATTGACCTTTTCGGCCCTGACCACTAGGTCACTTAGGATTGGTGACACCGCGGACACGCCGCGCCCAGATCACCAACTCCGTATTATGGTGCGGGTCAGCCAGCGTCAAGAAAACCGGTTTTCTGACAGCTGCTGCCCCAGACAAACGAAAAAGAGGCCCAGACCAGATGCCCGAAGTGATTTTTGCAGGCCCCGAGGGCCGACTTGAAGGCCGCTATCACGCTCAGAAAGAAAAAGACGCCCCCATCGCCATCATCCTGCATCCGCACCCGCAGTTTGGCGGCACGATGAACAACAAAGTCGTCTATAACCTGCACTATGCCTTCCACAACATGGGCTTCAACGTGCTGCGCTTTAACTTCCGTGGCGTGGGCCGCAGTCAAGGCGAATATGACCAAGGCGTGGGTGAGCTGTCGGATGCGGCCTCGGCGCTGGATTACCTGCAATCGATGAACCAGAACGCCAAGCATTGCTGGGTTGCCGGGTTCTCGTTCGGGGCATGGATCGGCATGCAGCTTTTGATGCGCCGTCCAGAAATCACCGGCTTCGTCTCGGTTAGTCCGCCCGCAAACATGTATGACTTCAGCTTCCTGGCACCCTGCCCCAGCTCTGGTCTGATCATCAACGGCACGGCAGACCGTGTTGCGCCGCCGGCTGACACGCACACGCTGGTCAACAAGCTGCACGAACAAAAAGGCATCACCGTCACCCATGAAGAGATCCCGGGATCTGGTCACTTTTTCGAAGATGACCACATGGACACGATGATCACCCATGTGGACGAATATGTCCGCCGCCGCCTGACCGAGACCACGCGCTGAGGCCCTGATGGATCTGCTGGAACAAGTCGCCGACAAACTGGCACAAGAAGTTCTTGATGCCGCGCGGATGACCGGAAATGACGCATTGGTGGACGAGGTCAAGAAGACCATCGGTGCGTCATCTACCACACTAGAAGAAGCATTCATGACAGCCGTCCGCATCCGTCGGGCAGAGGCGCGCGGTCGTGACACTCTCCGACGTCTTTTGGAAAAAGAGACGCTGGGCTGAAATTGCGTGACATAACTCGCCCCGGGTTTCTCAATCAGAATATGACCGCCCGTGTTTCGATCTTGCAATTTATAACCGCGAACTCTCCCTCTCGGTTCACACAATCCCCTATCTAACGCAAGATTTTCTGCTGCGCCCAAGACGACTTGGTCGCATTCTGGACACATTTTAAACTCAATTGTGGCAATTTCCCGTTTTCTGTGCCAAACTGAACATTATTTGACTCAAGTTAGTGTCTTTTTTGACCAACGAATTTTGTGAAGCAGTACTTTAAGAGGGGTGAAAAATGCTTACACGTAAGACAGCGCTGGCCGCGCTTGCAATGGCTGGTGCGGTCTGGGGGGGATCCACACAGATCGCGCATGCAAAGCAATACTGTAATGTGTCAACAGCGAAACTATCGCTGGAAACCGATGTGCTTTGCAAATGCGAAGTCGTCACAATGCAGATGCTTCGCTATATCCAGCGTCAGGATGAGTTTCTGAACGTTCTTGCTGATGTTACGCAAGAATGTCCGGCATTCGCCGACGCGCTGAACGCGCTACCGACGGCAACGACGGTCGTGCCGCCGCCTTCGCACCGCGACAAGGATGGCAAAATTCCGAAACTCGTTCCGCGACCCGGACCAGGTGAAGGTCCTGATGACGGCGGAGGAGATGGTCCGGGTGATGGGGACAACCCAGATCCGGGTGACCCGGGTGACAATCCGGATCCCGGTGAACCCGGTGACAACCCGGATCCTGGTGAACCCGGCGACAATCCGGATCCAACCGGAGACGGCGACGGTGACGGTGACGGCGACGGTGACGGAGATGGCACCGATGGTGACGGAGATGGCACCGATGGTGACGGCGACGGTACCGATGGTGACGGCGACGGAACTGGCGATGACGACGATGGCACCGATGGTGATGGCGACGGAACCGGCGATGGCCGTGGTGGCCCACAAGGCGACAATGGCATCGGTAACGGCGGTGGCGATGGCGTACCCGGCAAATCGGGCAAGGATGACGACGACCGCTGATATCTTTAGCCCCTGATTACGGGCGGAAAGAGAAATTACAAAAAATTAACCCGGCAAGAAGTGTTCTCTTGCCGGGTTATTTCGTTGTGAATCAGTTTTAGCCCTGTGTTTGTAGGAGCTGTACACCATGAAGAAGCCCGACCGGCGGTGGGAGCGGCTAAGTCATGTGTATCTGACAAAAAAAGAGCACAGCCGCACCCTTTCTATTGCTTGATCTGATTGCTGTACCGCAAACCTAATGCGTTTCGGGATAAACTTGAGACACAAGCTTGTCGTGAAACGCCCGCAATACAGAAATCTTGCACTGCGCTTCGGTTTTCCCCTGCGTCAGGTTATAACCGAAACGCTTTGGGCGAACTTCAGCCCCATTCATCCTCCGGCGATGACATTCACCCATCGTGACGGTTTGTTAGGGTCTTGCATCCGCAAGAACACATATCGGGTGTCCCGCCAGTTCCGGATCGAATTGGTAACGTTATCCAAAACCATGTCGCCTTGTTCCGTGCGCACAACCAACACCGCATGCGGGCGTCTGCTTCGATCTAGAACCGTCGCGATCAATAAACGCTGAGGGTTAATGCCCTTGCCAATCAGGGCGCGTTTCTTGGCCAAAGCGTAGTCTTCGCAATCGCCGCCTCGGCTTGTTGGTATTGCCCAACGCTCGGCCTCGCCATATTGCTGACTGTCTTCAATTGCCGGTGTTGATCGATTTATCTGCGAGTTCACGGCACGCACGACCTGCATCTGTCCCTGCGTGACAGTGCCGCTGGAAGATCCACGCGCACAGGCCCAGCTATAGGTGGAACACAGGCGTTGCGCGCCCGGCGGAGCCGTTCCCAATCCGCGCGATTTCAGGAAATCAGATCCGCTTGCGAACCCATCAGTCGGCGCGGCAAAGCTTGCCAACGCGGCCAACAGGGCTGCGCCAAAAGTTTTACGTCCAAGTGTACGAATACTGCCCGGACCAGAGAGCGTGGTCATCCATAAACCTCCATCGATCGCAAACTTAAAGGCACAAACATTTACAATTTGTGTCTTTGGCGTCAGCGACCAAAGTTGCCCCCCTCAGGCAAGCTCGACCTTGAACAGAACCAATGACCAAATCCAGCACTACTTGCACACTTACTGCAACATTTTACCGAGTGTGACAAAGCGCACACCCCAAGACCGCGCGTGAATCCGCCGACCTCGTCCTTGCATGACGGGAAGACAAAGCGCGCGAACGGGGTATTGACGTCGAGTTTTCCCCCAAAGCGATAAGAGGTTAGCTGAAATAGATGTCGTCGAACTTGTGTTCCAGATAGGCCAGCAACGGCTCGACCGAAACCGGTTTTCCCGTGGCATGTTCGATCGTCGCGCGTGGCGTACGCAGGCTTCCATGTTGTTGCAACTTGTCTGACAGCCATGCCGTGGCTGCGGACGAATCCCCCTGCCCCAACCTCGCATCCAGATCTGGCAGATCACTGCGCAGCGCGTCATAAAGACAGCCTGCATAGATGTTCCCAAGCGCGTAGGTCGGGAAATAGCCAAACAACCCGACGGACCAATGCACATCCTGCAACACGCCGTTAGACGCCTTGTCGACCTCGTATCCGAAATCAGCCGCGAACCGTTCATTCCATGCGGTTTCCAGATCCGTGACGTCCAGTTGCCCGCCAATCAGGCGACGCTCCAAGTCGAAGCGCAGCATGATGTGAAGGTTGTACTGAACTTCATCCGCTTCGGTGCGGATAAAACCCTTCTGAAGCCGGTTCACCATGCCATAAAACGCATCTGCATCGGTTGCGGGTGTTTTGCCGAACCGCTTCTCCATCTGGTCAAACAGCCAGCCGGTAAAGGCGCGCGAGCGGCCCAGTTGGTTCTCATAGATGCGCGATTGGCTTTCATGCACACCCATCGACGCCCCGCGCCCAATGGGTGTCAGCAGATAGGCGTTGTCGATGTTCTGTTCGTAACAGGCGTGCCCGACCTCGTGAATCGTCGAATAGAAACAATTGAACGGATCATCTTCCGAGGTCCGCGTGGTGATGCGCACATCCAACCCCGAGCCCGAGCTGAACGGGTGCACCGCCTTGTCGATCCGCCCGTGGGTCAGATCATACCCAAAAGTCTTTGCCAGCTTGGTCGAGAGCTTCAGCTGCTTCTTCTCAGCCCAGTTGCCCACAAGAATTTCAGGCTGGTTGGCCGCCCCCAGCGCCTTGTCGCGCAGTGTCACCAAACGCGGACGCATCGCATCAAAAAGCGTCTGGATATCGCCGCCCGTGATGCCGGGCTCGTAGTCGTCGAGCAGCGCGTCATAGAGGTCTTTACCATCCGCCAACGCGCTGGCTTCTTCGCGACGCAGCTTCACCACTTCTTCCAGAACCGGCTTGAAGGCGTCGAAATCATCCGCGGCCCGCGCCTCGGCCCATTTGCCCTGCGCGGCCGAGGTTACACGGGCCAGTTCTGCCGCCAGCGCCACAGGCACTTTCGCAGCACGGTCGCGCGCACGGCGGATTTCGCGGATCTGGGCGCGTCCAGCGTCGTCCAAACCCGCTTCGTCAATGGCTTCAAGCCAATCGCCAATACGCGGATCGTTGCGGCGGGCATGGAGGATCTTCTCCATCGCGGCCATTTCCTCGGCGCGTTGCGGCCCTGCCCCCTCGGGCATCACCGTTTCCTGATCCCAGCCCAAACGACCCGCCACTTCACCCAAGGCTTGGGTATCGCGGGCAAATTCCATCAGATCGTTAAATGCGCTCATTATTAGCTCCGAATGCTTTGTTCGGTTGGGTAGCCCGCAAGATACCGGGCGTTCAGGACCAGAACCCACACCAGCATCGCGCCGATTTGGTGTGTGATGGCCACATGCAGGGGCGAGGCTTGAAGGACGGTCGTGATGCCCAGAACAGCCTGCGCGCCAACCATCAGACAGGCCAAGGTAAAGCCCGTGCGCACCATCTGGTTGCCCGACTTGCGCGAAGCGCGCCAGATGACAATCGCAAAGATCACAAGCACATAGCCCACCATGCGATGCATGAATTGCACAAGGCCCGCGTTTTCAAAGAAGTTGCGCCACAGGGGCGTGATGTCGAAGGCCTCGGGCGGGAAGAACTGATCTGCCATCCACGGCCAATCCACGAAAGACCGCCCGGCGTCGATACCGGCCACCAGAGCACCCAACAGAATCTGCAGGAAGGCCAGATGCAACAGCCCCGTACCCATGCCAAAGAGCTTGCGCTCGCGCAAACGACGCGCCGCCATCAGGCTGGCCTCTTTGCGGCCCAGAAGCAGCACATACCATGTGATGAAGCCCAGGATCACGAAAGCCAGCCCCAGATGCACCGCCAAGCGATACGAGGCGACGTCGACGCGATCCCCCGTCAGACCCGAGGACACCATCCACCAACCAATAGCCCCCTGCAGCCCGCCAAGCGCGCCCAGAAGCAACAACCGGCCGGTCCAGCCATTGGGGATCTTGCGGGCGGCCAGAAAGCCGAAAAAGCCAATCGCCCAGACAAGGCCAATGAAACGACCCAGCTGACGATGGCCCCATTCCCACCAGTAAATGCTCTTGAACGCCTCAAGATCCATATGGCTGTTTTGCAGCTTGAACTCGGGGATCTCCTGATACTTGGCGAACTCGGCCTCCCACGCGGCTTGATCCATCGGCGGCATCGCCCCGGTGAACGGCGCCCATTCGGTGATCGAAAGACCAGAATCAGTCAGGCGCGTCAGGCCACCCACAACGACCATGATGGCCACGAGGGCGAACAGAAGCACCAGCCACAACCGAATGGCCCCACGCGCACCACCGCCGCCCGAACCGCGTTCGATCGCGCCGGTCTTTGGGGTGTCGCGCGCGCCCTCGTTGGCGTCGCTGACTTCCTCGAAAATGCTGCGGGGCTTGGACATCTGGCTCTCCGTTTCGCGTTTGGGCGATAATGGCCTCAGCCGTCGGGAAAGCCAAGGGGCCAAAGCGCGGGAATTCCCGCAAAAAATCGCCCGAAGATCGGCTCAAACGGGCCCTTTTGGTTGCCCCCATATCGAGCGTTCTGCTAAGGTGGCCTGACCTATATATAGTGTGAAACGCACAAAAACGGCGGACAACGTGACAGATACCCCTGATACCCCGGAAAACATGGACGAAATGCCCCAGCGCCCCGTCTATGACGGCCCCCAAATTTCCATCGAAGAGGAAATGAAAAGCTCGTATCTCGACTACGCAATGAGCGTAATCGTGAGCCGCGCCATCCCGGATCTGCGCGACGGTCTGAAGCCGGTGCATCGCCGCATCCTGTATGCGATGTATGAAACCAATAACGGGCATGACAAACCCTATCGCAAGTCGGCCCGCCCGGTCGGCGACACGATGGGTAAGTATCACCCGCACGGTGACTCGGCCATCTATGACGCGCTTGTGCGTATGGCGCAGCCATTCTCAATGTCGCTGCCGCTATTGGATGGTCAGGGTAACTTTGGTTCGATGGACGGCGATAACCCGGCGGCCATGCGTTATACCGAAGTCCGGATGGACAAACCTGCCGCTTCGCTGCTGGCGGACATTGAAAAAGACACCGTCAACTTTCAAGACAACTATGACGGCAAGGACCTTGAGCCGACCGTCCTACCCGCCCGCTTCCCCAACATGCTGGTCAACGGTGCTGGCGGGATCGCGGTCGGTATGGCCACGAACATTCCGCCGCACAATCTGGGCGAGGTAATCGATGGCACCCTGGCGTTGATCGAGAACCCGGACCTGACGTCCGAAGGGTTGATGGAATACATCCCCGGCCCCGATTTCCCGACAGGCGGGATCATGTTGGGCCGTTCCGGTGCGCAAAAAGCCTATCTGGAAGGCCGTGGCAGCGTCATCATGCGCGCCAAGACACGGATCGAAGAAATCCGCAAAGACCGCTATGCGATCGTTCTGGATGAGATCCCCTATCAGGTAAACAAAGCCACCTTGGTCGAGCGTATCGCTGAAGGTGTGCGCGACAAGAAACTGGAAGGCATTTCGGCCGTGCAGGACGAAAGCGACCGGATCGGCGTTCGTGTTGTTGTCGAGCTGAAGCGCGACGCGACGCCCGAGGTTGTTCTAAACCAATTGTTCCGCCACACGCAGATGCAGACCTCGTTCGGCTGTAACATGCTGGCGCTGAACGGTGGTCGTCCTGAACAGCTCACCCTACGCGATTTCCTAAGCCATTTCATCACCTTCCGCGAGGAAGTTGTCACGCGCCGTACGGCCTATGACCTGCGCAAAGCGCGCGAGCGCAGCCATGTTCTGTGTGGCTTGGCAGTGGCTGTTTCGAATGTAGACGAAGTTGTCGCGACGATCCGATCATCGGCTGACCCTGCGGATGCGCGCGCGAAACTGATGGAGCGCCGTTGGCCTGCCCATGACATCGCGGAATACATCCAGCTGATCGACGATCCAACCCATAAGATGAACGAGGACGGCACTTATAACCTGTCCGAAGCGCAAGCGCGCGCCATTTTGGAACTGCGCCTGCAACGTCTGACCGCAATGGGTGTGAAAGAAGTCACAGACGAACTTCAAGAACTCGCCGCAAAGATCCGGGATTACTTGGATATTCTGCGTTCGCGCGAGCGGATCATGTCCATCATCTCGGACGAATTGATCGAGGTGAAAGACGCCTTTGCCGTGCCGCGCCGCACCCAGATCGTGGACTGGTCGGGCGACATGGACGACGAAGACCTGATCGAGCGCGAGGATATGGTCGTGACCATCACTGCCTCGGGCTGGGCTAAACGCACGCCGCTTGCCGATTTCCGTGCGCAGAAGCGTGGCGGTAAAGGACTGTCGGGGATGCAGACCAAAGACGAAGACGTGATCACCACGCTGTTCGTCGCCAATACGCATACTCAACTGCTGTTCTTCACCGATGACGGCATGGCGTATAAGCTGAAAACTTGGCGCCTGCCACAAGGGGGCCGCACCGCCAAAGGTAAACCGCTGGTGAACATCCTGCCAATCCCAACTGGCGTGTCGATTGCCGCCATTCTGCCAGTGGATCGAGACGAGAAAGAATGGGACGACCTTCAGATTGTGTTCGCCACGTCCAAAGGCTCGGTCCGTCGCAACCGCCTGTCGGACTTCACCAATGTGAAGTCGAACGGCAAGATTGCGATGAAGTTCGAGGGCGATGATGAAGGCACCCGCCTGATCAACGCCCGCATCTGTGACGAAAACGACGACGTGATGCTGGTGACCTCGGGCGGTCGCGCCATTCGCTTCCCCGTCACGGATGTGCGCGTGTTTAACTCGCGCTCGTCGACTGGTGTGCGCGGCATCAAGCTGGTGAATGCCGGGGACGAGGTGGTTTCGGCCTCGGTCATCCGTCACTTTGACGCCACCCCGGATGAACGCGGTGCCTTCATCAAGCGCTTCCGCGGCGAGTTTGGCAGCGATGCCGACGAAGACGGCGGCGAAGAGGTGTCCGGCGATCTCGGCGAAGAGCGCTATCAGGACATGCTATCCGCGAATGATCTTCTGGTTACGATCAACAAGGGTGGCACTGGCAACCTGACCTCCAGTCACGATTACCGCGTCAGTGGCCGTGGTGGCCAAGGTGTGGCGGCCATGAGGGGTGGAGACATCGTTGCCTGCTTCCCGATCGAGATTACAGACCAGATCATGCTTGCGACCTCAAAAGGTCAGTCGATCCGTTGCCCTGTGGACGGGATCAGCTTCCGTTCGCGCGGTGCAGGCGGTGTAAAAGTCTTCAACACCGGCAAAGGCGAAGAGGTCGTGTCGGTCGCGCGGATCGTCGAAAGCTCGGACGAAGACGAGGCGAATAGCGACGAAAGCTAACCGCTTTTTGCAGAACACGAAAAGCCCGCCGTTCCTGTTGATATGGCGGGCTTTTTCATGCGCGAATGTGACTGCGTTGCCACAACCCCAACCACTTTATGCAGGCCATTTCACCGCCCATTGTATACCCGCTCGAATCGTTTCAATTGGGGCGGGTAAAAATGGAGACTTTTTATGAAAACTATTACCATCGCCCTGCCCGCACTGATGCTCAGCGCCGCACCGCTTCTGGCCGAGACCAACTATATGTCCGGCGCACTTAGCTATGACCGCTGGAGCGCCGATGGCGGTTCGCTCAGCGAAACAAACGGCACCTTTGGCTACGAAGGCACAAACGGCAAGTTGACCTATGGGCTGGAACTGGACGTAACGCGTATAAGCGGTGATGGTGCAAGCGCTAGCTTAATCCAAGGCACAATCACGGCAGGTTATGCATTCACACAGAACTTCACACTGCTTGGTAGCTATAGCAGATCAGGCTTCACTGATGGCCCATCCGACGATCTGGAAACCTTTCTGATTGGCGGTGAATACCGCTTGAACGACTATACCTTCGGTTTGTCGGCCTCGCGGTTCGACTTTGAAGGCGGCAGAACTGATTTCGCGCAAGCCTTCGCCGAGTACAGCAATGGCGAATACATGGCCTATGCCTCGGTCATTCGCGTGATAGACGAAGACGAAACGATCTTTGAGATTGGATTTGAACGTGAAACCGAACAATACGAGGTTTCGCTGGATTATATGCGTTTTGATGGCTTCAACAATGTCAGCCTGTCGGGCAAATACAACGTCCGTCCGAATATGCGTGTACTCGCTGGCGTGAACTGGCTGGATTTTGGTCCGAACGACGTCACTCAATTTGAACTGGGTGCAGGGTACATGGTTGCTCAGGACACGTGGTTCGATGTCTCTGTCGGACGCCTTGACATAGGAATTGGCCACATCAACCAAGTCGGCATGTCGCTGACCTTTGAGACCGGCAAGCGTCGTCTGCGTACCACCGAACGCGCCTTCGGTCCCTACGACCTTTACGACGGCCTGCCGCTGTTCTTCTAATCCGGCCGGCTTCTCGAAAGCTCGCCCTCAGCCCCGATGATTGGGGCTTGCACACGAACACTCCTGCTGTCTTTCTTCCTAGATAGATAGCAGGAGCACCCATGACCCACCCCACAATTCGCCTCGCCCTGATCACCTACCTGACGGACGACTACGACGTAGCCATCGCGTGGTTTCAATCCGCGCTGGGGTTCGTTTTGCTGGAAGACACCGACATGGGCGGTGGCAAGCGCTGGGTCCGCATGGCTCCTCACCCCGAAGCGGAAACTGCTTTTCTGATTGCCAAGGCTGTCGGAGATCAGACCGATTGCATCGGAAGACAAGCTGGCGGCCGCGTTGGGCATTTTTTGTTCACAGATGATTTCGACGGAAAGTACGCACAGATGCAAAACGCGGGCGTGATTTTCCGCGAAACCCCACGCTCGGAACCCTACGGGAAGGTCGTCGTCTTCGAAGATCTTCATGGAAAACCATGGGATCTCATGCAGCCTGCCATGCCCTGAAGCTCCATTCTATTGGTTGCTTGCTGGTGTGAATTTTCTGCCACAAATTGTGCTTACCTCACAGTTTCGCCACACGACTTCATATTTTTGCCTCAATTGCCCATATATTGACTTCAACCCTAACGCGCTCACTAGGAACAAAGAACAACTTCATATTTGACGAGTTACCAGACTTTCGATTGCCTGACTGCAATTTGAACAGGTCTGTTTTTTCCACGGCAAATCCTTTCTGATCCACCCCACCCCAAAGATCAGGAAGGGCGTCCCCGATTACCGGGGCACGGGTGAATTTTCCCTCACCCGGAAAAGCTCGCCATTCCCCATGGCGGGCTTTTCTTTTTCCAGACGATGCCCTATCTGCGAAGCATGACAGACAAGACATTGCATATCGTCGGCGGCGGAATGGCCGGATCGGAAGCGGCCTGGCAGGCCTCACATATGGGTGTAGACGTGGTGCTGCATGAAATGCGCCCACAGGTCGAAACCTTCGCCCACCAATCCGGCGATTTTGCCGAGATGGTGTGCTCGAACTCCTTCCGGTCGGATGATGACGAACAAAACGCCGTTGGGCTGCTGCATTGGGAAATGCGTCAGGCTGATGGTTTGATCATGACAACCGCCGATCAGCACCGCCTGCCAGCCGGGGGCGCTTTGGCCGTGGATCGCGATGCCTTTAGCACCGCGGTAACCGAAAAACTGCGCGCCCGCGACAATATCCGCGTGGAGTATGGCGAAGTCTCAGAGCTGCCAACGGACGGCAACTGGATCTTTGCCACCGGCCCCCTGACCTCGCCTGCACTTGGCGAAGCGATTGCCCGCGAAACCGGCGCCGAACGGCTCGCCTTTTTCGACGCCATCGCCCCTATTGTTTACGCGGACAGCATTAATATGGACGTGGCTTGGGCCCAGTCCCGCTATGACAAGGGCGAGACCGAGGAAGAGCAGAAAGCCTATCTGAACTGCCCGATGACCAAGGACCAGTACGAAGCTTTCATCGACGCGCTTCTGGCCGCCGACAAGACTGAATTCCACGAGGGTGAAACCGCCACATATTTCGACGGCTGCCTGCCGATCGAGGTGATGGCCGAACGTGGCCGTGAAACGCTGCGCTTTGGCCCGATGAAGCCGGTGGGTCTGACGAATGCCCATGATCCCGAGAACAAGCCCTATGCCGTGGTGCAGCTGCGCCGCGATAATGCTCTGGGCACGCTTTTCAATATCGTGGGCTTTCAGACCAAGATGAAATACGGCGCGCAGACGGATGTGTTCAAAATGATCCCCGGCCTGGAAGACGCCTCGTTCGCGCGTTTGGGCGGCATCCACCGGAATACGTTTATGAACTCGCCGACCCTACTGGACAACCAGATGCGCCTGAAGTCACGACCGAATTTGCGTTTTGCAGGTCAGGTCACCGGGGTTGAAGGCTATGTGGAAAGCGCAGCTATGGGTCTGCTCGCCGGACGTCTAGCGGCAGCCGAGATCCTAGGGCACGACCTTCCCACCGTGCCGCAAGACACCGCTATGGGCGCGCTGATCCACCACATCACCGGCGGCGCCGAAGCCAAGACTTTCCAGCCGATGAACGTGAATTTCGGTCTGTTCCGCCCGGTCGATGGCCTGAAAGGCGGCCGTCGCGGGCGCAAGGATCGCTACAAAGCCTATACCGACCGTGCCAAGGCGGAATGGTCAAACTGGCTCGCGAACTTCGCGTAAGGGTTTCGCGCAAATGGCTGATTTCATAACAAGATTTGCGCCCAGCCCCACCGGCCCCTTGCATCTTGGCCATGCCTATTCTGCGCTTCTGGCGCATGACATGGCACGCTCAGCGGGGGGCAAATTCCTGCTGCGGATCGAGGACATCGACTCCACGCGTTCGCGACCTGAATGGGAAGAGCAGATCTATGACGATCTGACATGGCTCGGCATCACGTGGGACGAGACACCCCTGCGCCAGTCTGATCGGCTGTCAAACTACACTCAGGCGCTAAACTCCCTCTGGGACCGCGGCTTGCTCTACCCCTGCTCCTGCACCCGCCGCGACATCGCCGCCGCCGCCAGTGCCCCGCAAGAAGGCGCAGACCCCGTCTATGGCCCCGATGGGCTGATCTATCCGGGCACCTGCCGCACAAAGACGGACCCCCGCGCGGCTTTTCCCGAGCACCAAGCCCTTCGCTTGGACATGCAAAAGGCGCTCGACGCGGTCGGCCAGCGCGAATTCTGCTACACCGAGCAATCGTCGGGAACAGACGAAACCCTCTGCACCCCCGCCTGCAACATGGTGCAAGAGGTCGGAGACATCGTCCTCTCCCGTCGGGATTTCCTAGGCTCTTACCATCTGTCTGTCGTGCTGGATGACGCCGCCCAAAGCATCACCCATGTGGTGCGCGGCAAAGACATCCAGCCCGCTACGCACATCCATGTCCTTCTGCAAAAGCTTCTCGGCCTGCCCACGCCCACCTACCACCACCACCGACTGATCCGAGACGAAGCTGGTAAGCGCCTCGCCAAACGAGACGACGCACGCGCCATTGCGACGTACCGCGCCGACGGCAAAACGCCCGACGACATCCGCCGAATGGTCGGGCTGTAAGCCCCTCTTTTTCTTGTCAGAAATATCCTGCGGGGGTCCGGGGGTGCAAAACCCCCGGCGCGACATCAGGTCATCGGCGCCATCAGCTCGACTTCTTCCCCGTCCCGCACAGCCGTATAGAAACAGGTCCGCCGGTTGGTGTGACAGGCCGCACCCGTCTGGCGGATCCGCACCAGCAAGCAATCTTTGTCACAGTCGAACCGGAAATCCACCAGCTCCTGCACATGGCCCGAGGTCTCGCCCTTGATCCAGAACGACTGACGCGAGCGCGACCAATAGGTGACGCAACGCGTCTCCAGCGTCATTTCCACCGCCTCACGGTTCATCCACGCCATCATCAGAACCTCGCCGGTTTCGTCATCCTGCGCGATGGCCGGGATCAGGCCCTTGTCGTCAAACTTCAACTGGCTCGCATCAAATGTCATGGCCCGTCCTTTTCTTTCCGGTACTGCGCTTCTATGTAGAGCGGATGAACGCCCGACGAAAGGCCCCGAGATGAGCGATACTGACCTGATCAAGCTTTATTCAAAGCAGATCCTGTCCTTGGCAGCCTCGATCCCGCATCAGGCCCCGTTGGACGCACCGCAGGGCGAAGCCAAAACGCGCTCGCCGCTTTGCGGGTCTACTGTGACCGCTGCCCTGACGCTCGACGGGGACCAAATCTCGGACTACGCACAAAACGTCAAAGCCTGCGCGCTGGGTCAGGCCTCGGCCTCGATCCTGGGCAAAGTCATCATCGGATTGGATCGCCCCACCTTGGAGCGTGGCCGCGACGAGCTTATGGCGATGCTGAAAGACGCGGGCCCCGTCCCCTCGGCCCCTTTCGACGGCTACGAGGTGCTTCAGCCCGCGCGTGAATTCAAAAACCGTCACGCCTCGATCCTGTTGGCCTTCAATGCCGCCATCGAGGCATTCGACGACGCAAAAGCCAGCGCATAAAAAAACCGCCGCGCTCCTGGCAGGGAGGCGGCGGAAGTGATGCGGTTCAGGTCATCCAAATAGCGTCGGGAAGAGGCAAACATTCCGACAGGCAGGTGACGGGCGGTACTCCGTCGAATGCATCGTGAAGGCTTCGGGACAGAAGGCTTCGTTGGGACATGATGCTGGATCAGACCATCCGCAGGCAGAAACTGTGTGGGATCAGATCATCCCGGGCAGATGCAGCGCACCCAGAAGCAGCACAAGCAAGGAAATCGCCCCAAGCGTGTCCGAGACAATCGTGGTCGAGGATCGGGACAATGCGATTTTGACATCGTTCAACATGGGGTTACTCCTGCTCTCTGTCTTCTGGGCAGTGTGTGTCACTGCATCCGTGTTGCTATTTTGTTCGCATATCGAAGGCCATTCTGTAAAGAACTTTTTAAGAACATTTGTGAACTTTTGAGAACAACGTCGCTAACCCACTGAAATCAAACGGATCGCTTCGTCCTGTCGCATGAGCCATAATAGAACACGCGCTGCATGCCCCCGCGGGGTGCTCAGATCCGGGTCCTGCTGCAGCAACAACCGCGCGTCTTTTTGCGCCACGGCCATCAACCCAGCCTGATGCTCAAGGTCCGCGACCCAGAACCGCGGCAGACCGGATTGCGCGGTGCCCAGCACATCGCCTGCCCCACGCATTTCCAGATCGGCCTCGGAAATCACGAACCCGTCTTCGGTGTCACGCATCACCGACAGTCGCTTTTCGCCGCCCTCGGTCAGTGGTGCCTGATACATCAAAAGACAGGTTGACGCCGCCTGCCCGCGCCCCACGCGCCCGCGCAACTGGTGTAACTGCGCCAAGCCGAAATGCTCGGCCCGTTCAATCACCATGATCGAGGCATTGGGCACGTCCACGCCAACCTCGATCACTGTGGTGGCGACCAAAAGCTTGGTCTTGCCCGCCACGAAATCCGCCATCGCGGCGTCTTTCTCGGCCACAGGCATCTGGCCATGCACCATGCCCACAACGCCTTCGCCCAAGAGGGCGCGCAGATACTTGAACCGTTCTTCAGCGGCGGTCATGTCCATGACCTCGCTTTCCTCGACCAGCGGGCACACCCAATAGGCCTGCGCACCTTCGGCAATCGCACCGCGCAGTCGTTCAACCACTTCATCAAGCCGCCCAGTGTTGATCAGCACCGTTTTGATGGGTTTGCGGCCCGGAGGCTTCTCATCCAACACAGACACATCCATGTCGCCATATTGCGCCAAGGCCAGGCTGCGCGGGATCGGCGTGGCGGTCATCACCAGCACGTCCGAGGCCGCACCCTTCGCCCCCAGCTCCATCCGTTGGGCGACGCCAAACCGGTGCTGTTCATCCACGACGGCAAGGCGAAGGCCTTGAAACTCCACATCTTTTTGGAACACCGCGTGGGTGCCGACCAGAATGTGAATGTTGCCGTCTTTCAACGCCTCAAGCTTGCGTCGCCGTTCCGCGCCCTTGTCGCGTCCGGTCAGGATCTCGACTACCACACCTGCTTCGTCTGCCAGCGGGCGCAGGCCTTCCAGATGCTGACGGGCCAGGATTTCGGTCGGGGCCATCATGACGCCCTGCCCGCCTGCTTCGACAGCGACCAGCAAAGACAGCAGCGCGACCAGCGTCTTTCCCGCGCCCACATCGCCCTGCAACAAGCGGTTCATGCGGGTGCCTGCGGCCATATCCGCGGCGATCTCCTCGACCGCGCGAGATTGTGCGCCGGTGGGGGTGTACGGCAGCGCGGCCAGCACCTTGTCGCGCAATGCGCCAGTTCCAATACTGACACGCCCCTTGCCACGGCGCACCGTCGCACGGGCCAGCGCCAATGTCAGTTGATGTGCGAAGAACTCGTCATAGGCCAATCGGCGGCGTGCAACAGACTGCGGTGACAGGTCATCCGGGCCATCAGGCGTATGGGCCGCACGCAAGGCCTCGTGCCAGTCCGGCCAATGCTCGCGCTCTTTCAAGGCGGGATCGACCCATTCCTGCAACATTGGCAGACGGGTCAGAATATCACCCACCCCCTTTATCACCGTCTTGCCGGTCACGCCCGCTGTCAGGCGGTAAACGGGTTCGAAATCGGGGATCTGCCCCACCTCGCCCGGCGGCAGGATAAAATCAGGATGCACGATCTGCGCGCGCCCTTCGAAATGCTCGACCTTGCCCGAGATCACGCGTTTCGCCCCGACCGGGAGCTGCCCTTCCAGCCAGCGCGTATTGGCGTGAAAGAACACCAGTTCGAACGTCGTCAGCGGGTCCGAGACCTCGACCCTGTAAGGCGCGCTCTTTGACCGTCCTGGGCGATGTGGGCCGACCTCAACCTCGACCGTGGCCATATCACCCGGCTGAACCTCGGAAACTGACGCACGGAATTTGCGGTCAATCCCTGCATGGGGGAGCCAGAACAACAAATCACGTGGCAGTGTAATCCCAAGCGTTTCCAGCGACTTGGCAGTCTTCGGCCCGATCCCACCCAGCGTTTCCAGCTTGGCGAACAGAGGGAACAGGATTTCGGGACGGGTCGACATCAGGCGTCTCCGATCAGTTCAAGCCAGCCGTCTTCATCTATGGTTTCAACCCCCAGATCGGCGGCTTTCTTGGCTTTGGACCCTGCACCCGGCCCGGCCACCAAAAGGTCCGTCTTCCCCGAGATCGATCCCGACACCTTAGCCCCAAGGGATTCAGCTCGCGCCTTGGCTTCCGCGCGGGTCATCTTCTCGAGCGTGCCGGTGAAAACGACCACCTTGCCCGCGACAGGGCTTCCTTCGGTTTTCGGGGCTTCAACGGGTTGCACGTCCAGTTCCGCCACCAAGCGGTCGATGGACGCGCGCTCGCGCTCTTGTGCGAAGGCCGCAACCAACGATCCGGCCATCACCGCGCCAACACCGTCGATCGAGACCAGATCCTCCCACTCGAGTGTATCGGGCTTGGCGGCAGTCACGGCGGTTTCGAACGCCTCCCACGTGCCATAGTGCCGGGCCAGAAGGTTGCCCGCGCTTTCGCCAACGTGACGAATACCAAGCGCAAATATCAATTTATTTAAAGGGATTACGCGCCGTTCTTCAATCGCTTGGAATAGCTTATCAGCGCTTTTTTCACCCCAGCCATCGCGGTTCTTCAACCGCGCCAACTGGCCCGTATCGCGGGTTTTCAGCGTGAAAATATCGGCGGGCTCGCGGATCGGAAGGACCGCGTCGTGATAGAACATCTCGACCTGTTTGGCGCCCAGACCGTCGATGTCAAATGCGCCACGCGACACGAAATGCTTCAGTTTCTCAACAGCCTGCGCGGGGCAGATTATGCCCCCCGTGCAACGGCGCACAGCGTCGCCTTCATCGCGGATCGCATCCGATCCGCATTCCGGGCATTCGTCAGGAAAGGCATAGACCACGGCATCGTCCGGCCGCTTCGACAGGTCCACGTCCGAAATCTTGGGGATCACGTCACCCGCGCGATAGACTTCGACCCAATCGCCGACCCGGATGTCCTTGCCACCCCGGATTTCAGCCCCGGAATTGTCACGCCCGGCGATGTAATCTTCATTATGCAGCGTGGCGTTCGAGACGACCACGCCCCCGACAGTGACAGGCGTCAGGCGCGCGACGGGCGACAAAGCCCCAGTGCGCCCCACCTGAATGTCGATGGCTTCCAACCGCGTCCACGCTTTTTCAGCGGGAAACTTATGCGCAATCGCCCAACGGGGAGTTGTCGAGCGAAAGCCAAGACGCGCCTGAAGCGCAAGATCGTCCACCTTGTACACCACCCCGTCAATGTCATAGCCCAACGTGGCGCGCTGCGCTTCGATGCTGCGATAATGCGCTAGAATCTCTTGAAGATCGGTAAATTTCTGGGTCAGCGGATTGGTCTGGAAACCAAGCGCGGCCAGCCGCTCCACTGCACCCATCTGGGTGTTCGCAAGCGGTGCTGATAGCGCGCCCCACGCATAGGCGAAGAAACGCAGCGGGCGATCGGCGGTGATCGAGGCATCCAGCTGGCGTAGCGACCCCGCCGCCGCATTGCGCGGGTTGGCAAAGCTCTTGCCGCCACGCGCCGCGTAGCGGGCGTTCAGGTCGGCAAATTCCTCGTGGGACATATAGACTTCGCCCCGCACCTCCAACACCTCAGGGGCGCCTTCAAGAACATGCGGTATGTCCTTGATTGTGCGTGCATTTTCGGTGACGTTTTCGCCCACCGATCCGTCCCCTCGGGTCACCGCGTGAACCAGTTTTCCGTGCTCATAGCGGATCGACAGCGACAACCCGTCGATCTTCGGCTCGGCCGTCAAGGCCAGCGGGGCGTCAACGGATAACCCAAGAAACGAACGGATGCGCCCGACGAACTCGGCGACGTCCTCGTCACTGAACGCATTTCCCAGCGACAGCATCCGCACCTCGTGCGCAATCTTTCCGAATCCGTCCGAGGGCGCAGCCCCCACCTGATCCGAGGCGCTGTCGGCGTGCTTCAGAGTAGGAAAGCGCGCCTCGATCTCGGCATTCCGGCGCTTGGCGGCGTCGTATTCCGCATCCGAGATCTCGGGCGCGTCCTTGCCGTGATAGGCCAGATTGGCAGCAACCAGAAGCGCGGACAGGCGCGCAAGCTCGTCCTTCGCCTGGGCTTCGGTCAGGTCATTTACTGCAATCTCGCGGGGCGCACTCATGGGGGGACGGCTACTTTCTAAATGGGTCGTTTAGGAAAGTGATAGGCGGTTCCGTCACAGCCCGTCCACCCCCAACCCGCGCACCTTGCGCCTAAGCCCCTGAAAATCCCAACTTCAAAGACCCAAGAACTGGGCGAATTGACGTTACGGCTATTGCCGATTTCACCCCAAGCACATAAGTTTTGCCCGAGACGTTACGGGAACCCGCCTTCATGCACGATCAGGACGACCATCACAGGCGCAAATGGCGCCCCTTTACCGGTCTGCGCAACAACTTCCTTGCGGGCCTTGTGGTCGTGGCCCCTATCGCCGTTACCATGTGGTTGATCTGGACTTTTGTCGGCTGGATCGACAGCTGGGTTTTGCCCTTTGTGCCTGCCGCATATCAGCCGAACGCGCTGATCGATTGGCTGTTTGGTGACAGCGCATGGTTCAAAATGCTGTTCGGCGAGGATGTGCGCGTCAACGTGCGTGGCCTTGGCGTCGTGGTGTTCCTTATTTTCACCGTGCTTGTGGGCTGGATCACCAAGGGTCTGATTGGCCGCTCGTTCCTGTCATGGGGCGAGGGACTCGTGGATCGCATGCCAGTCGTGCGCTCGCTCTATAACGGGCTGAAGCAGATCGCCGAGACCGTGTTCAGCCAGTCGACCGACACCAAGTTCGACAAGGCCTGTCTGGTCGAGTACCCGCGCAAGGGAATTTGGGCGATTGCCTTCATCTCGACCAAGGCGAAGGGTGAAGTTGATATGCGCATCCCGGTTGACGAGGATATCATCTCGGTCTTTCTGCCGACGACCCCGAACCCGACCTCGGGTTTTTTGCTGTTCGTCCCGCGCCATTCCGTGATCGAACTGGATATGAGCGTTGAGGATGCGGCCAAGCTGGTGATCTCGGCCGGGCTGGTCTATCCGAATTCGAAAGATCCCAGCCAGCCGGCTGAAACACCCAGCGCCAAATGACCATCGCCCCTGCTCTGACCGGATTTGCCACCGGCTTTTCGCTGATCCTTGCGATCGGCGCGCAGAACGCTTTTGTGCTGCGGCAGGGGTTGATGAAGCAGCATGTTTTCTGGTTGTGCCTGTTCTGTGCCGCGTCGGACGCGCTCCTGATTGCGGCGGGCGTCGCTGGATTTGGTGCCTTGGTCGAGGCGATGCCGTCGTTGCCCACCGTCATGGCATTGGCCGGAGCTGCCTTCCTGATCATCTATGGCCTGATGCGCTTCATGGCCGCGTGGAAAGGCAACTACGCGATGGAAATCGCGGGTCAATCGCGTGGGCTGTGGGCCACCTTGGCCATCGCCGCGGCCTTCACCTGGGCCAACCCGCATGTCTATTTGGACACGCTGGGCCTGATCGGCGCAATCTCGACGTCGTATCCCGACTGGCCCACGCGGATCACCTTTGGTGCGGGCGCGGTGATCTCCAGCTTCGTGTTCTTCTTTTCGCTCGGCTATGGCGCGCGTTTCTTGGCACCCGTCATGCAAAAGCCCGCCTCGTGGCGGGTTCTTGACGTGATCATTGGTGTGGTGATGTGGGCGATTGCGACGAAGCTGCTTTTGGGCGTTGCCAACGGCACGTTGCACTAACCAAACATCTCTTCCAGATCGACCGTGCTGCGGGTGTTCAGGTCGCTGCGATGCGCGGTAAGGAAGGCTTTGGCCGCGTTACGCCCGGCCTCTTTCAAACGAGACAGCATTACGGCAGTCGGGATCAACTTGGTCGCAATGGACAGATCACGCATCAGGGCATCATCCGCGATCATGTGCACCAGCACGTCCCGCATCTGATCCGAAGACATTTGCCCCTCGGCAATCAGGCGTTTCACAAAGCTGATCGCCCGCAACTCGCGCAGAAGCGACGAGTTGAAGCTGATCTCGTTGATGCGGTTCTGGATGTCCTGCCCGGTGGTGGGCACGTCTGGCCGGAACAACGGGTTGATATTTACCACGATCACATCAGCAGGCAGCGCGCGGTCAAACAGAGGGAACAGCGCGGGGTTGCCGGTATAGCCACCGTCCCAATAGGCCTCGACTGTGCCGGTTTTCGGATCCTCCAGCTCGACCGCTTGGAACAGGGTAGGAAGGCAGGCCGAGGCAAGGATCGCCTCGGTCGAGATCTCGTCGCCCTGAAATACGCGGATTTTGCCAGTGCGCACATTGGTGGCCGAGACATGTAGTTTCGGTCCTGTGTCTGCACAGACCTGATCGAAGTCGAACGCGTCCACCACGGATTTCAGCGGGTTCGCATAGAACGGCCCATAGACATAGGGGCTGACCACGCGGCTGGCCATGTCGGCCCACGCGAAAACCGGCATCGCTTCCAACGCTTGGCTGATCAGGTCGCTCTGGGGCGCGAACTGGGCAAACCATGTGGTCAGGCGAAGGTCATTCACCCCCGCCAACCGGTGCCACAAAGCATCCAGCGATGCACGCGCCGCGTCCCGGTCATTGCCATTGCCGTCTGCGACCAACCCGGACTTCACGGCGGCCCCGTTCAAGGCGCCCGCCGACGTGCCCGAGATCGCAGCGATCTCGATCCCTTCGTCTTCCAGAAGGCAATCCAGCACACCCCACGTGAAGGCACCATGAGCGCCCCCACCTTGCAGGGCCAGATTAATCCGCTTGGGTGACGCCATGATTACAGAGCTGTCCAGCCACCATCGACCGAAATCGTCGTGCCGGTGATCTGTGCCGCAGCATCCGAACACAGGAAGGTCGCCGTGCCGCCCATCTGCTCAACGGTGGCAAAATCCTTCGAGGGCTGACGGGCCAACATCACCTCACGCACCACCTGATCGCGGTCCATGCCGTGGGTCTTCATCTGGTCCGGGATCTGGCTTTCAACCAGCGGGGTCAGCACATAGCCGGGACAGATCGCATTTGCGGTGATCGGATCCTCGGCAGTTTCCAGCGCCACAGTCTTGGTCAGACCGACCACGCCGTGCTTCGCGGCGATATAGGCGGATTTGTAGGGCGACGCGGTCAGGCCATGCGCGGAAGCGATGTTGATCACCCGGCCCCAGCCATTAGCACGCATCATTGGCACAGCAACGGCGGTGGTGTGGAAGGCCGAGCTGAGGTTGATCGCGATGATCGCGTTCCACTTGTCGATGGGGAAATCCTCGACCGGGGCGACATGCTGAATGCCGGCGTTGTTCACCAGGATATCGCAGCGCCCGGCCTTTTCGATCAAAGCGCGGCATTCCTCGGCCTTGGACATGTCGGCCTGAATATAGCGTGCCGTTACACCGAACTCGTCAGCGATTTCGGCCGCAATGGAGTGATCTTCAGGCGAATCGGTGAACGAGTTCAGGACGATATCCGCGCCTGCGCGGGCCAGCTCTCTGGCGACTCCAAGCCCAATGCCCGAGTTTGATCCGGTGATGACGGCGGTTTTGCCTTCCAGTGACATGGTGATGGCCATATTGGGGCTCCTTATCCACAAGCTTAAAACTGTTGCGGTGCAGCATAACGCAAGGATTCCAAGGCACCAGTGCTTTCACTGCGTTACGGGACTTTGTGGAATCACCCGATTCCCTCTCTAGATTACGACGCGCTTTGCGCGATCATCCCATCCCGGATTCGCCATAAAAAAAACGCCCGCACAAGGCGGGCGTGAAGTTATTGAGGCAGGTTTCATACAGGCAAGAAACCTATCGAGCAGTGCATTCTTTATAAGCGGTTAGACGCCTTTATCCAAGCTAAAAGTTTGAAAAGGCGGATTTCCACCTCTAGTGTTTCACCAGATAAATCAGGGATGTGAAGGATTGTTTCGCAATGAGAACTAATATGACACGGAAGCTTCGCGGGATGATCGCAACGGGCGTTGTGACACTGTCCACGGTGCTGGCAGCACATGCAGAGCCGCAGCATGGCATAGCCATGTATGGCGACCCCGCCCTGCCCGCCGATTTCACCGCATTGCCCCATGTAAATCCCGACGCACCCAAAGGGGGCCGGATCGTTTTTGCCGAGGCCGGAAGCTTCGACAGCCTGCATCCCTATATCCGCAAAGGTAGCACACCGTGGCAGCTGCGTTTCATGCTGGCCGAAAGCCTGATGGGCCGCAGCTATGACGAACCCTTCACGCTCTATGGCCTTCTGGCCGAGACCGTCGAAACCGATGACGACCGCACTTGGGTCGAATTCACGCTGCGCGAAGAAGCTGCGTTTTCCGACGGCACCCCCGTCACCGTGGAAGACGTGATGTGGTCCTACGAAACGCTCGGCACAAAGGGGCACCCGCGCTATCACGGTGCATGGAACAAGATCGAAACGATGGAGCAAACCGGCCCGCGCTCGATCAAGTTCACCTTCAACACCGAAGACCGCGAGCTGCCCCTGATCTTGGGCATGCGTCCCATCCTGCAGAAGGCCCAATGGGAAGCCGCGAATTTCGACGAGTCCGGCGTGGACGTGCTGCCCATCACCTCGGGGCCCTACGTGATTGGCGATTTCGAGCCCGGCCGCTATCTGACCCTGAAGCGCAACCCCGATTACTGGGGCAAGGATGTGCCCTTCATGAAGGGTCAAGCCAATCTGGATGAAATCCGATTTGACTACTATGGCGATGGCGGCGTGACGTTTGAGGCCTTCAAAGCGGGCGAGTCCAACACCCACCGCGAAACCAACGCACATAAATGGGCCACGCAGTTCGACTTCCCCGCCGTGCAGTCAGGCGACATCGTTCTGTCGGACATCCCGCACCAACGCCCGACCGGCATCAAGGGCTATGTGATGAACACGCGCCGCCCGGCGTTTCAGGACATTCGGGTCCGCGATGCGATGATCCATGCGTTCAACTTCGAATTCATCAACCAGACCATCCACGGCAACACCAAGCGCCGCATCCAGTCCTATTTCCACAACTCGGTTTTGGGCATGGCGCCAGGAGAGGAAGCACAAGGCAAGGTGCGTGCCCTGCTGGACGGGCTGGCTGGTGATATTCCTCCCGGTGCGATTGAAGGCTACAGCCTGCCCGCCTCGGACGGGTCCGAGCGCAACCGCGCGGGCATCCGCACCGCGATGGGCCTGATGGAAGATGCAGGTTGGACCGTGCAGGATGGCGTGATGAAAAACGACGCGGGCCAGCCCTTCACCTTCGAGATCTTGCTGAAATCCGGTGCCGATGAGAACCGGCAGGAAATCGAGATCTTCTCGGCCGCTCTGTCGCGTCTGGGGATCACGCCGACCATAACCTCGGTCGATTCCGCACAATACAAGGAACGCACCACCGCATTTGATTTCGACATGGCCTATTACTGGCGCGGTCTGTCGCTGTCTCCGGGCAACGAACAGAAGCTTTACTGGGGTGGCGACAGTGCGGACACGGAAGGCTCGCGCAACTGGATGGGCGTGAAGAACCCCGCCATCGATGCGCTGATCGATGCCATGCTGACGGCTGAAGATCAGGACGGCTTCCGCGCTGCCGTAAAGGCCCTGGACCGCGTCCTGACCGCCAGCCGTTTCGTCATTCCGCTGGGCTATAGCGAGCTGTCGCACGTTGCCCACGCGAAAGAGCTGCACTTCCCCGCGCGCATCCCGATGTATGGCGACTATCTGGGCTTCCAGCCGGAAATCTGGTGGTATCAGAAATAAGCTTGAACTGACTTCGGGCGGCATTTAGGCATCGCGTAACACGATCACCTGCCGCCCGGAGGTCTCATGGGTATTTTCGAACGTTTTCTGTCCGTCTGGGTAGCTTTGTGCATCATTGCGGGCGTTCTTCTGGGCAACCTGATGCCCGGTCTTTTCCAAACCATCGCAGCACTTGAGATTTCCAAGGTGAACCTTGTGGTCGCCGTGCTGATCTGGGTCATGATCTATCCGATGATGGTGCAGGTCGATTTCGCCTCGATCAAAGACATAGGTCGTCGCCCCAAGGGGCTGGTGCTGACGCTGGTGATCAACTGGCTGATCAAGCCCTTCACCATGGCGGCACTTGGCTGGCTGTTCTTTCGGGTCATCTTTGCGGGGCTTGTCGAACCCGAAACCGCCAATGAATATATCGCGGGCATGATCCTTCTGGGCGTGGCGCCGTGTACGGCCATGGTTTTTGTCTGGAGCCAACTGACCAAGGGCGATCCGGCCTATACGCTGGTGCAGGTCAGTGTGAATGACGTGATCATGATCTTCGCCTTCGCCCCTATCGCGGCGTTCCTGCTGGGCATCTCAGACGTCACCGTCCCGTGGGAGACGCTGCTGCTCTCGGTGATCCTCTACGTTGTCCTTCCGCTGGCAGCAGGCATTGTGACTCGAGCACGTTTGGTCAAGAAGGGACCGGCCGCACTGGATGGCTTCTTGGCTCGCCTGAAACCTTGGTCCGTGGTCGGGCTGCTGGCCACTGTCGTGCTGCTCTTTGGCTTTCAGGCGCAGACCATTCTGGCCAAACCGCTGGCGATTGTCCTGATCGCCGTGCCGCTTCTGATCCAAACCTATGGGATCTTCGCCATCGCCTATGGCGCGGCGAAGGCGATGAAACTGCCGCACAACATCGCAGCGCCTGCCTGCATGATCGGCACGTCGAATTTCTTTGAACTGGCAGTGGCTGTGGCGATTTCGCTTTTCGGCCTGAACTCGGGTGCTGCGCTGGCGACTGTCGTCGGCGTGCTGGTCGAGGTGCCCGTGATGCTGTCGCTGGTCGCTTTCGCAAACCGCACGCGCCATTGGTTTCCGAACGCTTGACCCCTAGGTCAGCGAGGTCACCCACAGGATCAACGCGTCCTCTTCACTGACCGAAATTACGTTATGCCCCATCGAGGCATCGTAATAGGCGCTGTCGCCGCGACGCATCTCGACCGGTTCATAGAACTCGGTGATCAGACGTACGGCGCCCGTCAGGACATAAAGGAATTCTTCGCCATCATGGCGGACCCAGCCGTCAAATTCGTCGAACGAGCGGGCACGGACGCGGGCGCGGTAAGGCAGCATGGACTTCTTGGTCAGCGCGCCTGCCAGCATCTCGTGTTCATAGGTTGTGGTGGGGTGCGATGCGCCCTCTCCCGACTTGGTCACCGCCATCCGGCCAGACACCTGCGCCGATTTGGGCGCGGTGAACAGCTGCGGCACGGTGATCTCAAGCCCAACGGCAAGCTTTTTCAGCGCCTCATAAGTAGGCGACATCTGGCCGTTCTCGATCTTCGACAGGGTCGAGCGTGCAAGACCCGCCTGCCCCGCGGCCTGCTCCAGCGTCCAACCGCGTGATTTGCGCAGCTCGCGCACACGCTCGCCCAGATTCAGCGGGCTGGGATCGGGCAAATCTTCCCCGGTTTCACGGGCAAGCTTGATCAGGCTGGGTGGGTTGGCTTTGGTCATGCCCCTTGAATACAGACAATCTGCGATGATGCAACCACGCGGGTTGCATCTGTGGCCATCCCTTGGCACATCAGGATGATGATCTCGGAACTCACGCCCTCCTCTCCGCTTGCACAAGCGCCATCGCCCTTCAATATGGCAGAGTACGTGCTGCAGCACGCAGAGCGTCTGTACGACAAGACAGCGTTAGAAATTGTAACGACCTGCGACGCACCAAACACGCATTGGACTTATGCACAGTTAGAGCGCGCTGTGCGGGGTGTCGCGACAGGGCTTCTGAACCAAGGCCTGCAACCCGGAGAGCGCGTACTGCTTCGCCTTGGCAACACCGTAGACTTCCCGCTGGGCTTTCTGGGGGCCATTGCCGCCGGTCTGGTGCCGATCCCAAGCTCGTCTCAGCTAACCACGTCCGAAATCACGCGCATGACCGATCTGGTCGCACCTGCGCTGATCATCGCCGATCCCGGTATCGCCCTGCCTGATCCTGCGCAATGCAATGCGATTGATACCGAGATCCTGCACGGCTTCACCGATCTGCCACCGGCCGCCTATCACCAAGGTAGCCCAGAACGGCCCGCCTATATCATCTTCACCTCTGGCACCTCAGGCCAAGCGCGTGCCGTACTGCACGCTCACCGCGCGATCTGGGCGCGGCAGATGATGTGGGACGGGTGGTATGGGATCACCGAAGCCGACCGCGTGATGCACGCAGGCGCCTTCAACTGGACCTATACACTGGGTACCGGGTTGATGGACCCGTGGTCTGTCGGCGCAACGGCGCTGATCCCGGCGGCGGGCAGCACGCCTGACGACCTGTCTGCGCTGCTCAGCCGCGAACACGTCAGCATCTTTGCTGCGGCCCCCGGCGTCTATCGACAGATGCTGAAAAACGACCTTCCCGCGCTACCCAACCTGCGCCACGGTCTGTCTGCAGGCGAAAAACTTCCTGACGTCACGCGCGCACGATGGGTAGATCAGACGTGCACCCCCATTCACGAGGCGTTCGGAATGTCTGAATGCTCGACCTTCATCTCTGGCTCGCCCACACGGCCTGCGCCAGACGGCGCGCTGGGCTTTGGACAGGCAGGGCGGCATTTGGCCGTGGTTGACGCAGACGGCACGCCCGTTCCCTTGGGCACCGCAGGCACGCTTGCCATCCACCGCAGCGACCCCGGCTTGATGCTGGAATACCTGAACGCGCCCGACGCAACCGCCGTGAAGTTTCTGGGCGACTGGTTTCTGACCGGCGACAGCGCCTCGATGTCCGAAACCGGCGCGTTCAGCTATGAAGGGCGGTCTGACGACATCATGAATGCGGGCGGCTATCGCGTATCCCCGATCGAGGTCGAATCCGTCATGGCCCAACATCCCAGCATCAGCGAAGCCGCTTGCGTTGAAGTTTCCGTGAAGGCGGATGCATCTGTGATCGGGTGCTTCTATATCCCTACGAAAGCCCCGATATCCGACGACGAGCTATCACGACATGCCCATGCCCATCTGGCCCACTACAAATGCCCGCGGCTGTTTCGGCCCATCGACAGCCTGCCGCGATCCACGAATAATAAACTGTCACGAGCAGCTTTACGCCTGTCGGTTGATGCGCGCGGCGATGAAGTCACGTGACCTCTTCCCAAACCTATCAATCCCAGATAGAGCTTACCTCTGTAGGAGTACCATATGATCCGTTTGGACATTTTCTCTGATCCGATTTGCCCATGGTGCTACATCGGAAAAGCGAGATTAGATTTTGCATTGGAATCCCGCCCTGACCACCCGTTTCAGGTGCAGTGGCATCCTTTTCAGCTGAACCCTGAAATGCCGCCCGAAGGCATGGATCGTCGCACCTATCTGGAAACCAAATTTGGCGGCCAGCAAAAAGCCGTGAAAGCCTATATGCCAGTGATCGAAGAAGCCGCCGCCTCGGGTGTCGAGATCAATCTGGAAGCCATCAAGCGCACGCCGAACACGATGAACGCGCATCGCGTGATCCATTGGGCGGGGCTTGAGGGCAAGCAGAACGCCGTGGTCGATCGCCTGTTCCGTGCCTATTTCGTGGAAGGTCGCGATCTTGGCGAAATCAACGTACTGTGCGACGTCGCTGCAAGTGCAGGAATGGATGGCGAGATGGTCGCGCGCCTGCTGGCCTCGTCCGCCGATGCCAGCGACCTTCTGGCCCGCGATATGGACGCACGCAGCAAAGGCGTAAATTCGGTCCCGACCTTCCTGATCGCAAACCAGCACGTGGTGCCCGGCGCGCAACCCATCAAGCTGTGGCAACAAATCATTGACGACATCACAGCCCAGTTGGATGCTGATGACGTTCAGAGTGGAACGCCTCTTCAGTGAGGATCATGAGGAACCCTCCAGTCGAGCCATTGCGCTTGCGGGAATACGTGCTGCTGATGGCGGCCCTGTTTTCGATGGTGGCGTTCTCGATTGACTCGATCCTGCCAGCCTTGCCCGAAATCGCCTCGTTGCTGGTCCCTGAAGATGTAAACCGCGCACAACTTCTGATCAGTTCCTTTGTGATCGGAGCAGGCGCAGGGCAACTGATCTTCGGCCCCTTGTCTGACTCGATCGGGCGACGGTGTTCTCTGGCACTGGGCATGCTGCTTTACATGGCCGCGGCCTTCGCAGCCCTCTGGGCACAATCGCTCGAGGCTCTTTTGTTTTGGCGCTTTATCCAAGGAATGGGCGCCGCTGGCCCGCGCACCTGTGGTATGGCAATGACCCGCGATCTCTATGAAGGGCGGCAGATGGCGCGGGTCAACTCGATGGCCTTTACCTTCTTCGTCCTCGTCCCAGCCGTCGCGCCGTTGATCGGACAATGGGTGGTTCTGGGCTTTGGCTGGCGGCATATGTTCACCACCTATATTCTGTTGGCCATCGCCATTCTGACATGGTTCCTTCTGCGCCAGCCCGAAACACTGGCGCCAGAACGCCGTCGCCCGCTATCTCCGCGACCGACACTGGAAGCCTTTACAATCGTTATGAAAAGCCGCGTCACGCTGCTGTATATGGGCGTGATCACCTTTGCGTTCGCCCAATTGATCGCCTTCATCAGCTCCGCACAGCAGATTTTTGTCGACGTGTTGGGCGCAGGTACGAAGTGGCCCGTCTATTTCGCACTCATTACCGTTTTCTCGGCGGCTTCAGGCCTTCTGAACGCGCGGCTGGTGATGCGGATTGGGATGCGCCGCTTGGCGCAAGCGGGCTTTGCCACGCAGACGGTTCTGGCAGGTCTAACCCTGACCTTCTGGTGCGTGTACGAGCCGCAAGGACATGGTGCACTGGTCATCTTCTGCCTCTGGGCCACGACCCTGTTCTTCCTGAACGGGCTAAGCTTCGGCAACTTGAACGCGCTGGCCATTCAACCTCTTGGACATGTTGCCGGGACCGCCAGCGCACTTATTGGCGCGCTTCCGACGGTAGCTGCGATGGCAATTGCCGCGCCCATCGGGCTGGCCTTCAACGGCACGCCCCTTCCCCTGATGACGGGTGTCACGATCTGTTCTGGCCTAGCGCTGGCGCTGATGCAGTTTGATCGCAAGAACGACCATTAAAACAAATAAAGCCGCCTAAGCCATGTGGTTGGGCGGCTTTATTTTCGTTTATGCAGAAAGACTTAGAACGGTGCTTCCAGATCGCTGAGGCGGACATAGACCGTCTTCAGCTCGGAATAATGTTCGATCGCCGCTTTCGAGTTTTCACGCCCCACACCCGAGGCTTTCGAGCCGCCGAACGGCGCTTCGACCGGCGCGTCGTTATAGGTGTTGATATAGCAGGTGCCTGCCTCGAACCCGGCAACCACGCGGTGGGCGCGGGTCAGGTCGTTGGTGAAGACGCCGGCAGCCAGACCGAACTCGGTGTCATTGGCGCGAGCCATGACCTCGGCCTCGTCCTCGAAATCCAGAACAGACATAACGGGGCCGAAGATTTCCTCGCGCGCGATGGTCATGTCGTCAGTCACATCAGCAAAGACGGTGGGCTGCAGATAGAAGCCGTCGCCCTCGATCCGCGTTCCGCCATAGACCAGACGCGCGCCCTCTTCCTTGCCCTTCTCGATATAGTGCATGACGATGTTCAACTGCCCTTCGCTAACCATCGGCCCGAACGAAGTTTCAGGGTCCAGAGGATCACCGATAACCGCATTTTCCAGACGTTCGGCAAGGCGTTTCAGAAAGGCTTCCTTGATGCCTTTCTGCACGAACACACGTGTCCCGTTCGAGCAGACCTGTCCTGAGGAATAGAAGTTGCCCAAGATGGCACCCGACACGGCTTTGTCTACGTCCGCGTCGTCAAAGACGATCATAGGAGATTTGCCACCAAGCTCCATGGTCACATGCTTCATGCCTTCGGCAGCAGCGGCATAGACCTTGCGGCCCGTCGGCACTGATCCGGTCAGCGACACCTTGGCCACGCGCGGGTCGGTGACCAACGCAGCACCCACATCGCCATACCCTTGAATGACGTTGAAGATGCCCGCAGGCGCGCCGGCTTCGATCATGATCTCGGCCACTTTCAGCGCGGACAGCGGCGTGGTTTCCGACGGCTTGAAAATCGAGGTATTACCGCAAGCCAGCGCAGGCGCCGCCTTCCAGCAGGCGATCTGGGTGGGATAGTTCCATGCACCAATGCCCACGCACACGCCAAGCGCTTCGCGGCGAGTATAGACGAAATCTCCGTCCGGCATCTGGATGTGTTCGCCGGTCAGAGACCCTGCCAAACCGCCGAAATACTCAAGCGCATCCGCGCCCGAGGTTGCATCCGCCACACTGGTTTCCTGATAGGGTTTACCGGTGTCCAACGTTTCCAGAACCGACAGGTCGTGGTTGCGTTCGCGGATGATATCCGCTGCGCGACGCAGGATGCGGCCCCGCTCGGTCCCGGTCATGGCTTCCCAAGCGGCCTGTGCGGCCAGCGACGAGGTGATTGCCTGTTCTATGATCGCAGGCGTTGCGGAATGCAGTTTTGCAATGACCTCGCCGGTGGCAGGGAAGATCACGTCAATTTCGGCTCCGGCGGTGTCTTCCACGTAAGCGCCGTTGATGAAATGGCTGGCTTGAGGTTGTGCGCGCATATTGCACCTTTCCAGTTTTCCCCAGCAATCGGGCGGGGCGTCAGTTCAGTTTGATCCGGTTGTGTCAGATGTGACACCGGGCGGCTATTCAAAAGGCGACAGAGTAAGGGCAGCGCGCGCCGTTGACGCAACGCACTCTAAACTCAAATTGGCAATATTGAGGCAGATCAGCCCTTAAAGCCCATCGCGACCACGAACTTCTCCGAGCTGTCCGAGCGGCTTGAGGGCGGCTTTACGTTCATCACCTTGTTGAACTTTGTCTTCAACAATTTCTGAAGTTCACCTTCTGCCCCGCCTGCCAGAACCTTGGCGACAAAAGTGCCGCCTTCGTCCAGCACGTCGAACGCGAAATAGGCTGCGGCCTCGCATAGCGAGATGATGCGCAGGTGGTCGGTTTGCTTGTGGCCCGAACTGGCGGCCGCCATGTCAGACATCACCACATCGGCCTTGCCACCCAGCCAGTCACGCACCACTTGATCGGCGTCGTCTTCCATGAAGTCCAGCTGCTCGAACCGGGCACCGGCCAGCGGTTCGACCTCTTGCAAATCCACACCCAGATAGGTGCCGATGCGCTTGCCGGACTTTTCGCCCAACGCGTTGATCCGCGGCACGGCGACCTGCGCCCAGCCACCCGGAGCACAGCCAAGGTCGACCACCCGCGCGCCGTTCACAAGAAACCGGAATTTATCGTCCAATTCCATGATCTTATAGGCTGCGCGACCACGATATCCCTCGGCCTGAGCGCGTTGCACATAGGGATCATTCAACTGGCGCTGCAGCCAACGGGTCGACGAACTGCGCCGACCGCGCGCGGTTTTCACCTTAACGGTCAGGTCGCGTTGACCCCGGCCCGAGCTTTTGCGCGTGCGTTTCGAATACTTGTTGCCGCCCCCTTGGGAGCCGCCGGAATTACCATCGTCTTGAGACATCAGAAAGGTCCGCCTTCCAACACGCCGTCCGAGGACATTTGAGAATAAAGGATGCCTTCTCTAAGGCCTCGATCCGCAACTGACAAGCGATCAGTCGGCCAGACACGCAAAAGCGCCTGCAAAATCGCCGATCCGGACATGATCAACGATTGCCGATCCCGTCCGATATGCGAGTTCACGCGACGCCCCTTGGGGCCCATCGCCAGATAGCCTTGGATCACGCGTTCAATCTGTTCTGACGTCATGCGCAACCCATCCACGCGGGTGCGGTCATAGCGGCGCAGCCCCAGATGGGTCGCAGCGACGGTCGTCACCGTGCCCGAGGTGCCAATGATCTGGAAGCCTTCGCGCGGCGGTTCGTGATAGAAGGGGCTGAAATCGGCCAGCTGCTCTTCGAAATGAACCGACATCAGGGCATAGCGGCCTGCATCGTCTTCCACATCGTCAAACATCTCGCGCAGGGTTGCCACGCCCAGTGGGACGGAAATCCAATCAACCACGCTGGCCGCTGGGAAATCGCCCACACCACCAGAGAACCCACGCCCCATCCGCATGATGGACTGCGCGCGGTCCAAGGGGGGGACTTTCGACAGGTCAATCCAGACAAGTTCCGTCGAGCCACCGCCGATATCCACCACCAAAAGCTGTTCGGTCTTGGTGGACACCAAGGGCGCGCAGGACACTACGGCCAGACGCGCTTCTTCCTCGGGCTTGATGATCTCAAGATCCAACCCGGTTTCGCGTCGGATATTGGCCATGAACGCCTTGCCGTTGGTCGCACGACGGCAAGCCTCGGTCGCGACAAGCCGCATCCGTTTTACATCATGCTTGATCAGCTTTTTACGGCAGATGCGCAGCGCTTGGATGGTGCGCGACATGGATGAACGGCTGAGACGCCCGGACGCTTCCAGACCACGGCCCAGCTGCACCGATTTCGAGAAGCTGTCCACGACATGAAACTGACTGCCCTTTGGCTGGGCAATCAGCATGCGACAACTATTTGTACCGAGATCCAGAGCCGCATAAAGGCTGGCCGGATCCACGGGGGATGGCACGGGGGCTTCTACCGCTTTCGGGAACACGCCCGCACCTTTGGGACGCTTGGGCGCCATTGATCACGCCCTCCATTTTCGAGTTATCCCCAAGATAGGGTGCATGACCAGTGCTGGCAATCCCTGCCGGGCGGCAAATGTAACACTTGGATGTCATAATCAACATGAAAGGATTTCACGGCGGGCGGCATGGTCTCTTTCAGTTGTTTTTCGTATTCCTTCGGCGCGGATCGTATGAACGCGAGCCTATGAAGCCTGTGAAGTCGCTTGTGAAACGCGGCGTGTCGAAAATCGACACAAGGCGATGGGCAAGCGCGACTACGTATAGAGGACGAAGAAAAGGGAGAATCGCAATGCCGGACGTCACCATCGTTTACTGGAGGGACATCCCCGCCCAGGTGATCGTGGGCAAAGGCCGCCGTGGGTCGAAAGCCCCTCTGCCCGAGCGGTTCGAACAGGCCATTGACCGGGCCGCCATGAAGGTGAACGCGAAAGACAGCGACGCTTATCTGGCGGAATGGCGCAAGGCAGACCCTTTTTCTGTCGAAGGTGACCCGCAAGAGATCGCCGCGGCCGAGGCTGCGCGTTTGGACGCGGAATATGACAACGAGCGTTTGCGCGCTCTGATTGGCAACGACGGATGGGCCTGATCCCACCCTCTATCAAGGAGGCAGCCATGGCGCTGTTGAACTTCCGCAAGAAGCCGACCGATGGTCAGGCCAATGCCGCATCCCCCGAACTTCAGGCATTCCTGAAGGGCTATTCGATTGAAGTCATGCCGCGCACGGCGGGCAAGGTCGAAGATTTCCGTGATCTTCTGCCCGAAGGCACGCGGGTCTATATCGCCCATATCGAAGGCACGCCGATCGAAGACATGGTCGCCACGGCAAAGCGCCTGAAGGAAGAAGGCTTCGACGCGATGCCGCACTTCCCGGCGCGCATCATCAAGGACAAAGCCACGCTGGCCGACTGGATTGCCCAGTACCATGGCGAAGCCGACGTGAAGCAGGGCCTGATCCTGGCCGGCGGCGTTGCCCAGCCCATTGGCGATTTTGACAGTTCGATGCAGCTTTTGGAAACTGGCCTGTTTGATCAGGCAGGCTTTACCAATCTGCACGTGGCCGGTCACCCCGAGCCGAATCTGGATATCGACCCCAAGGGCGGTCGCACCAACACCTATGCGGCGCTGGATTGGAAGCAAGAGTTTTCCAAACGCACCGACGCCGAGATGGCGCTGGCCACCCAGTTTTGCTTCGAGGCCGAGCCGGTCATTGCATGGGCCAACGAACTGGCCGAGCGCGGCATGAACCTTCCGATCCATATCGGCATCGCGGGTCCAGCCAAACTTCAGACCATGATCAAGTTCGCCATTGCCTGCGGCGTGGGCCCGTCCCTGAAAGTGCTGCAAAAGCGCGCCAAGGACGTGTCGAAGCTGCTGCTGCCGCACGAACCGAACGACGTTCTAAACGATCTGGCGCTGCACAAGGCCGCCAACCCCGACTTCAACATCACCCAGGTGCACTTCTTCCCGCTGGGCGGGATCAGGACCAATGCCAACTGGGCCATCGAGCATGGCGGAGACAACACCGCCCCAGTGAACGCGACCAAAGGATAATCAAGAATGACCCGTACCATCGTCGAAAGCGCGACCAAGACCTCGATCATCGGCTTTGACCAGCCGTTTTCCGTGATCGGCGAGCGCATCAACCCGACTGGCCGCAAAATCCTGAACGAAGAGCTGGAGCGCGACGACTTCAGCCGCGTTGAAGCCGACGCCCTGGCACAGGTTGCCGCCGGCGCGACCATTCTGGACATCAACTCGGGCGCCGTGTTCTCGAACAAAATGGCCGAAGATCCGCGTTATGCCGACAACAACTTTGTCGAGCCGGACCTGATGCGCAAACTGGTCGAAACCGTGCAAGCCGTCACCGACTGCCCGCTCTGCATCGACTCGTCGGTTCCCGGTGCGCTGGAAGCAGGTCTGGAAGCCGCCAAAGGTCGCCCGCTTCTGAACTCGGTCACCGGTGAAGAAGAACGTCTGGAATTGGTTCTGCCGCTGGTCAAGAAATATAACGTCCCCGTTGTTGCGATCTCGAACGACGACACGGGCATTTCGGAAGACCCTGAAGTGCGCTTTGCCGTCGCCAAGAAAATCGTCGAACGCGCTGCAGACTTCGGCATCCCGGCGCATGACATCGTGGTGGACCCGCTGGTCATGCCGATCGGTGCGATGGGCACAGCTGGCCTGCAGGTGTTCGAACTGAACCGCCGCCTGCGTGAAGAGCTGGGTGTGAACACCACCTGTGGCGCCTCCAACATCTCGTTCGGTCTGCCCAACCGTCACGGCATCAACAACGCGTTCCTGCCGATGGCGATGGCCACTGGCATGACCTCGGCGATCATGAACCCGATTGCCCTGCCCGTTGGCCCCAAAAAGCTGGCCGAAAAGAAAGCCGAGATCGAGGCCAAAGGCATCATCATCCCGGCTGACATGGATGACGAGACCTTCTGCCAGGTCTTCGGTCTGGGTTCGACCAAGCCCAAGGCCGGGAAGGAAATGGAGGCCATCCGCGCCGCCAACTTCCTGACCAACAACGACGAAGGCGGGGCCGAGTGGATCAAGTTCAACTCGAGCAATGCCGGAGCCGCGGGTGCTGCTGGTGGCCGTCGTGGTGGTCGTCGTCGCCGGGGCTAACGGCTAGAAGCAAACACACAAAAGGCCCGCCAATCTGGCGGGCCTTCTACTTTAGATACACATCAGATACCAAAATACCATAGAGAACCCGTGGATTGACGCCCTCGGGCTTGCGTCCCAATTCATCTTGCCTATCATCAAAAGTGTTCGCCGTTCCGCCCATTAAAGGTCGATGTTTCGGGGAGCGCGGGACATTTACAGTACCGTTTTTGAACACAAAACATCGGAGTTATATCCATGAAAGTTACAGCAACGCTTCTTCTGATTGCGATGACCACCCTTGCGGCCTGCGCCACTGCGCCGGAACCCGAGCCCGTCGTCGTCGCCGAGCCTACTTATGACAAAATGGGCAACCCCATGTAATGGTGGTGTCCCCTGAAAAAGCCCGCGCCAGTCGCGGGCTTTTTTTTGCCCATCTGTCGGGTTTCCCTGCACGCATGAGCCTGTCTGTAATCTTCTTGCGGTTGGCGCAAAAACAGTTTCAGACGCTTTGATTTCCCGCAAAGAAGCCACCATAACGCGAACGCTAACTGTCCACAGAAACCGCGAACAGAAGGACATTGATCGTGTCGACATCCACGCACACCCCGCTTGAGGGGATCACCATTCTTGACTTAACCCATGTACTGGCCGGTCCCTACTGCTCGATGATCCTGTCCGATTTGGGAGCCAAGGTGATCAAAGTCGAACAGCCCGGAATCGGAGATGACACACGGCATTTCCCGCCATTTCGCAACGGGCACAGCGCCTATTTCGCGACCATCAACCGCGATAAGCAGTCGATTGCCCTAAACCTGAAGGACGACGCCGATCGCGCGGTTTTCGAACGGCTGCTGGCACAGGTCGACGTGGTGATGGAAAACTACCGCCCCGGCGTCATGGAACGTCTCGGCTATGGCTATGACACGCTGTCAGAACGCCATCCGCATCTGATCTATGGCGCGGTGTCGGGCTTTGGGCATACCGGCCCCGACGCATTGAAACCCGCCTATGACATGGTGGTGCAGGCGCGCGGCGGGGTCATGTCGATCACGGGTGAAAAGAACCGCGAGCCGGTGCGCGTGGGGGCCTCGGTCGGCGATATCGTAGCGGGCATGTTTCTAGGGCACGGACTTTTGGCCGCATTGTACCAGCGCGAAAAGACCGGCAAGGGCCAGAAAGTTGATGTGGCGATGCTGGACAGCCAGCTGGCGATCATCGAACACGCCATCGCCATCACTGGCGAGACTGGCATTCCGCCGGAACCTTCGGGCGCACGCCATCCTTCTATCGCACCGTTTGAGACCTACCACACGGCTGATGGACTTATGGTCATCGCCTGCGGCAACGATGTTCTGTTCAGAAAGCTGTGTAATGTGCTTGGCAAACCGAAATGGGCGACCCGACCCGAATTCGCCAACAACCTCGCCCGCTGTGAAAATGTGCAGCTTCTGCGCCGTCGGATCGAGACCGTAACCCTTGGAAAATCTCGCGCGCATTGGCTAGAGCTTCTGACCGATGAGGGCATTCCCTGCGCCCCAATACAAAACGTTGCCGAGGCCATGCAGGACCCGCAGATTCTGGCGCGCAACATGATCAAACACCTATCCACCCCCGATGGGGGCAAGCCCTTCGTCGCGGCGGGCAACCCCATTAAGATGAGCAGTTTGGACGACACACAGGATCGCGGCGCAGCGCCTCTTTTAGACGGGGATCGCACCGCAATCTTGGATTGGCTGGCCGAACAAGAGCGTTGATTGCCACGCGCGGGTAAAAAACGGCGTTTCCCGTCCATTTATGCCGCATGCAGGCATTGCGCATGCCGGTGTGTCGCCTAAATTGATGGAAAATCAACAGGAAAGACGCGCGCAATGTCTCAGGATCCTTTGGTCATCTTTACTCCCTCCGGCAAACGGGGCCGTTTCCCGGTTGGCACCCCCATTCTGACCGCTGCCCGCCAGTTGGGCGTGGATCTGGACTCGGTCTGTGGCGGCCGAGGCATCTGTTCGAAATGTCAGGTCACCCCTAGCTTTGGCGAGTTCCCGAAGCACGGCGTCACCGTCGAAGAAAACGCTCTGTCCGAATGGAACAAGGTCGAACAGCGCTATGACGACATTCGCGGCCTGCCAAAAGGGCGCCGTCTGGGCTGTCAGGCGACGGTGCAAGGTGACGTTGTGGTCGACGTGCCGCCTGAAAGTCAGGTGCACAAGCAAGTGGTCCGCAAACGGGCCGAGGCCCGTGACATCACGCTCGATCCCGTGGTTAAACTTTACTATGTCGAGGTCGAAGAACCAGACATGCACGAACCCTCGGGTGATCTGGAGCGTCTCGTCACCGCACTTGAGGAACAGTGGGAAATCAAAGGTGTACGCGCCGATCTTCACATTCTCTCAATACTTCAACCCTGCCTACGCAAGGGCGAATGGAAGGTCACCGTTGCCGTCCATCTGGGCGATGAAGAAAACCCGCCCCGCGTCATGCATCTTTGGCCCGGCTATCACGAGGGCAGCGTCTATGGCATGGCCGTGGACCTTGGATCCACCACCATCGCCGCGCATTTGTGTGACATGTCGACCGGCGAGGTCGTCGCGTCCTCGGGCCTGATGAACCCGCAAATCCGCTTTGGCGAAGACCTGATGAGCCGCGTGAGCTATTCTATGATGAACGCGGGCGGCGCGCAGGAAATGACCGAGGCCGTACGCGAAGGCATGAACGCGCTGTTCACTCAAATTGCCGCGGACGCCGAAATCGACAAGCACCTGATCATGGATGTGGTCGTGGTCTGCAATCCGGTCATGCACCACCTGTTCCTTGGCATTGACCCCTTTGAGTTGGGGCAAGCTCCTTTCGCGCTGGCGACGTCCGATGCAATGCGCTTACGTGCCACGGATGTGGACCTCACCATCCACCCTCTTGCCCGCCTGTACATGCTGCCATGTATTGCTGGCCATGTGGGCGCGGATGCCGCGGCTGTGGCTTTGTCCGAAGCACCGGACAAGTCCGAAGATCTTGTGCTGGTTGTGGATGTGGGGACCAACGCGGAAATCCTGCTGGGCGACAAGGACGGCGTTATGGCCTGTTCGTCCCCCACGGGCCCGGCCTTTGAAGGCGCGCAGATCAGTGCGGGCCAGCGTGCTGCGCCGGGGGCAATCGAACGGGTCGAGATCAATCCGGTCACCAAAGAGCCACGCTTCCGTGTGATCGGCTCGGACATCTGGTCCGACGAAGACGGCTTTGCCGCGGCGACAGCCGTCACAGGCGTGACTGGCATCTGCGGCTCGGGCATTATCGAGGTAATCGCTGAGATGCGTATGGCTGGGCTTGTGGATGCTGGTGGTCTGATCGGCTCGGCTGAACAGACCGGTACCGACCGCTGCATTGCAGATGGGCGCACGAATGCTTATCGCCTGTGGGACGGAGACGAGGATCAAAAGCCGATCACCGTCACCAATGGCGATATCCGCGCCATTCAGATGGCAAAGGCCGCGCTCTATTCCGGTGCACGCCTATTGATGGACAAACGTGGCGTGGACAAGGTGGATCGCGTGGTGCTGGCTGGCGCGTTTGGCGCACATATCTCGGCCAAACACGCGATGGTTCTGGGCATGATCCCGGATTGTGAGTTGAACAAAGTAACCTCGGCAGGCAACGCCGCGGGCACCGGTGCCCGCATTGCGCTGCTGAATCGTGCCGCGCGGGCCGAAATCGAAGATACCGTCCGCAAAATCACCAAGATCGAGACTGCGGTGGAAGCCAAGTTCCAAGAGCATTTCGTCAACGCCTCGGCCATGCCGAACTCCTCGGACCCATTCCCGATCCTGCGCTCGGTGGTCGATCTGCCCGAACCCAGCTTCAACACAGGTGGTGGGGATGAAGACGGAGGTGGACGCCGCCGCCGTCGTCGCCGGGGATAGACCGATAAGCGCTTGAACTTCCCTGCCCCTTGGCATAGCTCAGGGGATAAGGCGGGTGTAGCTCAATGGTAGAGCAGCAGCTTCCCAAGCTGACGACGAGGGTTCGATTCCCTTCACCCGCTCCAATCCCGCACAGTGAGTGATTGACCAAGGTTTTCATGTCTGATCCGCTTCCAAACATCCCCTTGGTCACCCCCCTGAACGCCCAGCAGTTGAAGATAGCTGGTGTGCCCGAGGGCTGGAATTTCGGACAAGCGGACCGCGTGCGCTTTCACGAACTTGACGCACTGAATCATGTGAACAACATCGTTTATCTGCGCTGGTTCGAGGATCTGCGCATCCCCTATTTCAACGCCCATGCGATCACCAGTTACAATTCGGAAAACGATCCGCAGGTCGTTCTTGCCACCAACGCGGCCCGCTATTTCAAACCCATGTTTCTGGGCGAAACCTTCGTCGTTACGGCGCGCGCCACAACCTTCCGCAACAGCTCGTTCGTGTTGGAATACGGGGTCTGGGTCACGGGCGAGCTGCGCTGTTCGGGCGAGACTGTGATTGTCACGCTGGAGCAGGATGGGAAGACAAAACGCCCACTCAGTCCCGCAGTGATAGCTGCTTTGACGGCGGACGGCGCCACTAAGGCAGGGTAAGCCAGTCGGACACACCGCCGGGCATATCCGGACGGAAATAGGCAATCATACGCCCCTCAGCTGGGGCCTCTGCCCCGTCCTGCCATGGTGCAACGCCGTGCAGCGTGAAGCGATCCAGCAAATAGGCCTCGCCGGGCAAAGCGTGAACCGTGATGCGCGGGCAGGTCTCGAACACGTCGCGCCGCGCCGCCTGATAGGCCTTGGTGATGTCATGGCGCCGCATTTGGTCGGCGGGCACGCCCGTGAACGCTTCTTGCATCGCTTTGCTCATGATCAGATGGCTGCCCGGCCACAAAACCAACGGGCTGGCGCGGTCATCCGTGCGGGTCAGGGGGATGCCGATCACATAGGCATGTGCCTCGGCCACGCAGCGCCCACCGCCCGGCAGTTCGGGCTTCAACCCGTCTAGATGCGCGGCGTCCCGGTCTCGGCGATAGCGAAACCCGGCCTCTGTCTCGTGCGGATCAGGCTGGGGATAGCCTGGATAGGTGATCGACACCTGCGCCCGATCCAGATCATGCCAGCCAAAGCGGGCGTCGATGAACGCGCGCAAGGATCCGGTCAGCGCGGGCCCCTCCCCGACGCGTCCCTGCCCGTCATTATCGATGGCGTTCACCCCAACAAACCACGTGCCGCCTGACCTAAGCCAAGTCGCGATCTGTTCGGGATCTCTGCGTGCTTCAAGTGCCAATGGATAGACTTGTTCAACCCAGCGCGCGATCGCCTCGTCATAGGGAAACGTTATCCAGCCTTGGCGATCAAACTTTGCGCGCAGAGTGCCTACCATCCCACCGCCTTACGCAGCATGTTCAACGCCACCAGCGTCAGGAACACCGCAAACACGCGTCTCAGCGGTTTCGGATCCATCGCGTGGGCCAGCTTCACACCCAACGGGGCGGTGAACAGCGTCATCGACACGATCAGCACGAAGGCAGGAATGTTCACGGCCCCGATGGTCCAAGGGGGCCGTCCAGCTGGGTCGATTTGAACGAAGAGAAACCCAAGGACAGAAGGCACAGCGATCAGCACGCCAAACCCGGCTGCCGTCGCCACGGCCTTGTGAATGGGGCGCCCGTGCAGGGTCAAAAGGGGCACGCCGAAACTGCCGCCTCCGATCCCCATCAGGACCGACAGGAATCCCAGAACCGGTGCAAACATCGCAACCTTTGGACCTTTAGGCATATCCTCGGCCAGACGCCAATGGGCTTTCCCTAGGCCGAGATAGGCACCGATACACAGGCCCAGAACGCCAAAAATCGCCTGCAAAACAACAGATTTCAGGCCCGAGGCGATGATCACCCCGATCAGCGCGCCTGCTGCAATGCCCGGCGCCCAGCCCTTCAGGATGTCCCAATCCACCGCGTCCTTCTTGTTGTGCGACAGGACCGACCGGACCGAGGTCACGATGATCGTCGCAAGCGAGGTCGCCAGGCAGATCTGCATCAACTGGTCGGAGCCATACCCCAGCGCCGAGAACGCATAGAAGAATGCGGGGACCAGCACGATCCCACCGCCCACGCCCAAAAGTCCGGCCAAGACGCCTGCAAAGGCCCCGATCGCGGCCAAAAGCGCGGTCATGGGCAAAAGGATTGAGAGATCAGGCATAGACGGCCTCAGTCGGCAGGGACGTGTTCAGGCACAGATGACAGCGCTTCGGCGACCAACGCAACCCCTGCCCCCGGTTTCGACGCCCCTTCGGATAGGATACGCCGCCATTTACGCGCACCGGGGCGACCGGTGAAAATGCCCAGCATATGACGGGTGATCGAATGCAGACGGATGCCTTCGGCCAAGCGCGCTTCGATATAGGGATACATCGCCTCGACAACCTCATGCGCCGTACGCGCTGGCGTGGTGTCGCCAAAGATCACTTGATCCGCGTCGAGCAGCACAGTTGCCGGGTCGTGATACGCCGCCCGCCCGATCATCACACCGTCCATGACCTCGAGATGCGCGCGGGTTTCATCCAGCGTCGTGATGCCGCCGTTGATCGACAGGTGCAGATGCGGAAACGTCTCTTTCATGCGGTGAACCAGCGGATAGTCCAAAGGCGGGATGTCCCGGTTTTCTTTCGGGCTGAGCCCCTGAAGCCAAGCCTTGCGCGCGTGAATGGTGAAGCGACTGACACCTGCGGCTTGGACCTTTTCAAGGAAGTCCGGCAGCACCAATTCGGGTTCTTGCTCGTCCACACCAATGCGGCATTTTACCGTAACTTCAACGTCTTGCGCGGCATCCTTCATCGCGGCCATGCAATCGGCGACCAGTCCCGGATCACGCATCAACACCGCACCAAACGTGCCTGACTGCACGCGGTCCGACGGGCAACCTACATTCAGGTTCACTTCGTCATAGCCACGTTCAACACACAGTTTCGTGGCCACCGCCAGCTCCTTCGGGTCCGACCCGCCGAGCTGTACCGCCACGGGGTGTTCCTCGACGTTGTAGTCCAGAAGATGCAACGCCCCCCCACGCACCAAGGCGGGCGCAGTGACCATTTCTGTATACAGCAGCGCATGACGACTCATCAGCCGGTGGAAATACCGACAGTGACGGTCGGACCAGTCCATCATCGGAGCGACCGACAGGCGGGCCGCGTGGCGTATGTTCGATTGCGTATTCATCGCGCGCTACATAGGCGATCCGCGCGCGGGATGCCAGAGGGCGGTCGCCCGCCCCCGGCCAATTGGGTTTAGCGCGGCGCCATGCGCACAGCGCCGTCCAGACGGATCACTTCGCCGTTCAGGAACGAGTTTTCGACGATGTGGCGGACCATGCCGGCGAATTCGGCCGGGTCGCCAAGGCGCGACGGGAACGGCACCTGAGCGCCAAGGCTGTCCTGAACCTCTTGCGGTAGACCGGCGACCATCGGTGTTTTGAAGATGCCCGGAGCGATGGCCATCACGCGGATGCCGTCGCGCATCAGGTCGCGTGCCATGGGCAGGGTCATGCCTACCACGCCACCCTTCGAGGACGCGTAAGCCAGCTGGCCGATTTGGCCGTCCATTGCCGCGATCGAGGCGGTGTTGACGATCACGCCGCGCTCGCCGTCGTCGGTCACGGGGTCGGCCATCGCCATGCCCGCTGCCGCCTGAGAAGCGCAGTTGAACGTTCCGATCATGTTCACGCCGATGACCTTGGCATAAAGACCCGCGTCATGCGGTTCACCCTTCGACTGGGTCTTGGCGGCGGGTGCGATGCCCGCACAGTTCACCATCACGCGCTCTTGTCCCAAGGCCGCGCGCAGCGTCTTGAAGCCCTCGGCCACCGAGGCGGCATCTGACACGTCCACCTTGGCGAACGCACCGCCCAGCTTTTTGGCCATGGCCTGTCCGGCCTCTTCATTCAGGTCGAAAATGCCAACCTTGGCACCTGCGGCGGCGAACGCTTCGGCGACTGCGCCGCCCAGACCAGATGCCCCGCCCGAGACGGTGACAACGGTGTTCTCAGTAATCTGCATGGGGAACCCTCCGTAACTGTTGGGTCGGCCCTAGCAAGAATTGCACAAGCGTTCAATAAATCCGACCGCCCTGCCCCAGATGACGCAGCGTCGCCCTTAGTTCACAGTCTAGTTCACTGGCCCCAGCGCGCGCATTGCCGCGTACTGCGTCAGATAGACATCACCGGACAGGTGAACCAGAAAATCGGTGCGCTGCAGACGGTCCATCACCGGGCCCTTGACCTCGGACAAGCTGAGCGTGATGCCGCTGTCAGAAAGCTGCCGTTCCAGCTCTTCCAGCGTTTCAAGGGCAGAAAGGTCAATCTCGTTCACCGCCGAGCACATCAGGACCACGTGTTTCAACCCTCCACGACCGGTGCGCTCTAGCAGATAGTCCTCGATATAGCGCGCATTGGCGAAATAGAGGTTTTCATCCAGCCGCAGCGTGACCAGCTCGGGATGAGTAAGTACGTTATGCCGGTCGATGTTCCGGAAATGCTGGGTGCCCGGCACCAAGCCGACCTCGGCGATATGCGGACGCGAGGTTTTGTAAAGATAGAGTACGATCGACAGGACGACACCTGCAGATACGCCAATCTCAACCCCGAAGCCCAAGGTCAGCAGAATGGTGGCCAGAACCGCGGTGAAATCCGCGCGGTGATAGCGCCATGTGGCTTTCAGGATGTGGAAATCCACCAGCCCCAGCACCGCCACGATGATCGTTGCGGCCAGCGTCGCTTTTGGAAGGAAATACAGAAGCGGGGTCAGGAACATGGCGGCCAGCAGGATACCGATGGCCGTGAAGGCCCCGGCGGCTGGGGTTTCGGCCCCTGCATCGAAGTTCACGACCGAGCGGGCAAAGCCACCTGTGACTGGATAGCCGCCGGACATGGCCGCTGCGATGTTCGAGGCGCCAAGGCCCACCAGTTCCTGATCCGGCACGATGCGCTGGCGCTTCTTCGCGGCCAACGTTTGCGCGACCGAGATCGATTCAACGAAGCCGATGATCGAGATCAGAAGCGCCGAGCCAAACAGGCTGGTCCACAGATCCGCATCAAAGCTGGGCATGGTCAGGGGCGGCAGGCCTTGTGGCACGTCGCCCACGATGGCAACGCCCTTCGACTGCAGATCAAAGCCCCAGCTGATCAATGTGGTCACCACCACGGCGCCCACGGGACCTGCTTTGGCCAGACTGCCGGCCAGACGGTCACCAAGCCCAAGGGACATCAACAGGGGTTTCAGCCCCTTTCGCACCCAGAACAGGAACGCGACTGAGGCTGCACCGATCACCAGCGTGATCAGATTGGTCTGCCCCAGATGTGCAAACAGCGAGCCAAACAGGTTGATCAGGGAATGGCCATGCGCCTCGATCCCAAGAATGTGCTTCAGCTGACTGGTGGCGATCAGCAGGCCCGAAGCCGTGATGAACCCAGCAATCACCGGGTGACTTAGGAAATTCGCCAGAAAGCCCAAACGGAACACGCCCATGACCAGCAGGATCAGGCCGGATAGAAAGGCCAAAGTGATCGCGGCGGCGATATAGTCGGCTTGGCTGGGCAGATCGAGGTTCCCGACCGCGGCAGCGGTCATCAGGCTGACCACTGCGACCGGCCCAACGGCCAGCGCCCGCGACGTTCCGAAAATTGCATAGGCGACCAAGGGCAGGATCGAGGCATAGAGCCCCATCTCGGCCGGAAGACCCGCCAGAAGTGCATAAGCCAAAGACTGCGGAATCAGCATGATCGTGACGATCACCGCTGCCAACAAGTCGGCCGAAAACGCCCCCTGATCGTAGCGGCGCCCCCAGTCCAGCAAAGGCACAAATTGTCCCAGGGCAGCGCCACGCGCCGCCATAGCCTTGATCACGTTCATGGCAAATTTCCGTTTATTTCAAACCGGTTGGCAGATACCAGACCGGATTAACTGTTTGCGAGGGTCCACAAAATTTCGCAGCGCGTACCGGTCCGGCAATAGGCAAAAACCGGGCCGTCCGCAGCTTCCATCGCAGCCTGGAACGGCTCTTTCATGGCGATGGCGTCTTCGCGCGATGCCACCGGCAGGAAGACGGCCTTCAAGCCCGCAGCCTCGGCCTCGGTCTTGACGTCTTCCCATGACGGCTGACCGGGATCCTCACCATCCGGGCGGTTGCACATCAGGACGGTAAATCCCTGATCGCGGATGGCTTTCACATCTTCGACCGCAATCTGATGCGACACCGTGATGGTGTCATCCAGTTTCTTGGTTTGCATTGGAACCTCTTAAAGCGCGTTAACGGGAACCTTCAGGAAGGTTTTTCCGTCCTCATCTGCGGGGGGCATTTCGCCCGCACGCATGTTGACCTGAAGCGAAGGAATAATCAGGCGTGGCATATCCAGTTGAGCGTCCCGTTCGGTACGGAACTTCACGAACTCTTCGCGAGTCTTTCCGGCACCAACGTGAATGTTGTGCTCTTTTTCATCTACCACGGTGGTCTCCCACTGAATGTCACGGCCATTGGGGCCGTAATCGTGGCACATGAATAGACGGGTTTCGTCCGGCAATGCCAGAACCTTCTGGATCGAGTCATATAGGATGCCCGCATCCCCACCCGGGAAATCGGCACGGGCCGAGCCCCCATCCGGCATGAACAGTGTGTCGCCCACGAATGCGGCATTCCCGACCACATGCACCATACAGGCGGGCGTATGGCCCGGCGTATGCATGGCAAATACGTCCATATTGCCGATTTTGTAGGTGTCACCGTCCTCGAACAAGGCGTCGAACTGGCTGCCGTCGCGCTGGAATTCGGTGCCTTCATTGAAGACCTTTCCGAACACGTCCTGCACAACGGTGATCTGGCTGCCGATGCCGATCTTGCCGCCCAGCTTTTGCTGGATATAGGGCGCTGCCGACAGGTGATCCGCGTGAACATGGGTTTCGATCAGCCACTCAAGCTTTAGCCCATTGGACTGGATATAGTCGATGATCTCATCCGCGTGCTCGTGCGAAATCCGGCCAGCGGCGTAATCGATGTCCATGACGCTGTCGATCACCGCACAGGCATCCGAGGTCGGATCTTTGACCACATAGGAAATCGTGTTCGAATCCGGCTCGAAGAAGGCTTTCACTTCGGGGATCAGGTCGGTGTTTACGGGATAGTCAGTCATGACATGTCCTTTCCTTGGGGCCCGGATTGGGATCCGGAGTTAGCTTGTAGTTGCGGCGTCGCGCTGTTGCGCGCTCCGCTGGATCATGAAGCGGGCGATGAAAATGCCCACGATGAATGAGGCCGTGAAGATCAGAACGTCCGGGTTGCCGGTCGACAGCACGGGAAGCGAGGCACCGGGGCAGAAGCCGGCCAGACCCCAGCCCAGACCAAAGGTGAAGGACCCGCCGATCAGACGGCGATCAATCAGTTTGGTGCCCGGCAAGGTAAAGCCATTGCCGAAGACCGGTTTGGGGCGTTTCAGCACCAGGAAATAGCCAGGCGCCGTGACCACAATCGCAGCACCCATCACGAAGATCAGGCTTGGGTCCCAAATGCCTGCAAAGTCGAAGAAGTTCAGGACTTTGGCAGGGTTGGCCATGCCAGAAATCGAGATACCAAGGCCGAAGATCAGGCCGATAACGTAGATGACGATCAACTGCATATCGGTCTCTCCTTACAGGCCAAAGATGTGGCGGGTGACAAACACCATGACGGTGATACCCGCCATGAAGCTAAGTGTGGCGACGAAGCTGCGCGGAGACAGGCGCGACATGCCGCAAACCCCGTGGCCAGACGTACAGCCCGACCCGTAGGTCACGCCGATCCCGACAATGACGCCGCCGACGATCATGGACAGCGTGCTGACGGGCACTTGGATCGCGGGAAACTCGCCAGCGATGAACAGATAGACAAGCGGGCCAGTTACCATTCCGGCCAGAATAGCCGCACGCCACGCCCAGTCGGCCGAGCTGCTGGGCTGCATGAAGCCAGTCAGAATGCCGGTCGCCCCCAAAATGTTGCCGCGCACCCACATCAAAAGCACCGAGGCCAAGCCTATCAAGGCACCTCCGAGCGATGCTGCCAGCGGTGTGAATTCAGTTTCGATCATGTCATGCCTCACCAGGATTTCTGTTCGCGTGTTAAACTTAGGACGCCCATTCGGGCAGGACAAGAGTTACATTCACTTTTTTGAATGTTTTTTCTCTCGACCCTGCGTCAAGCAAAAGCCCCGCGCATCATTGCGACACGCGGGGCCTTGGTTTTCAAGCCAAATCGACGTTACTCGGCGATTGCTTCCTGTACGATTCCATCCAGAAGTGCTTGGACTTTCTGCATTTCGCCTTCTGGATAGGTGCGATATCCAATGCGCACCTCGCCATTCGTGTCGGTCACGAAGATGCTGTAGGGACAGAACGAGATGTTGGCGGCGTCTGCCTCCATCACTTCGCGGCTGATTTTGGCCGAGCAGAACAGGAAAATGTCCGCGGCTTCAAAAATCGTCACGTCCGAACCCACATCGCCCTTGGTGCGTTCAAGCATATCGCCAGTGTGGCTGACATAGTCGATGACCAACCCCTGCCCCACAATGGCCGTTTCAACCGCAAAGGTCGCGTCATCGAAGTCACCATTGAACGCATAAGTGATGGCGTGATCGCTCATCTGTTTACCGTGACCGTCAGCAAAAGCTGGGGCGGTCAGTGCGGCCACGGCAACAAGAGCCGTTCCAAGAATATTGCGCATAAGTTTTCCTCCTGAATTGAGGGCCGTTCGCGCAAAGCCCCTTGCATGAAACGGGGTCCGGACAACCGGACCCCGCGTTGATCTAAACATATTCGCCCGCGCGAATATTAGCAAGGAAATCAGCCAAACATGTCCGAGGTAATCCCGGCATACCAGCCGACGCTTTCCTCGTAGGTGGCCTGACGCAATTCCGCGTCTTCTCCAACCTGGCTGATGAAGCCGTCGACCTTGGCGATCTTTTCGTCCGTAGCTTCATAGCTTGCGCCCACTTTCACGCCATCATTGTCGTTGATCAGCGACCAACAGGTGTTGGTGAATTTGGCCGGGAACAGCTTCGACCCGGTCAGCGCCGAACGTACGGCCATTGCGGCGACTTTTGCCTGGCTGTTGGCCGCAAAGCCCGATTTCGGCATGTCACCTTGCGACGAGGCATCGCCCAACACGTGAATATTTTCATCCACGCGGCTTTGCATCGTGTGCGGGTTGACCGGCGCCCAGTTGCCCTCGGTGATGCCCGCCATGTCACAGATCTTGCCCGCTTTCATGGCCGGGATAACGTTACAGACGTCGACCTTGGTGACTTCGCCGTCGATGGTCACCGTCATGTCATGCGGATTGACCGAGACATTGCCACCGCCAAAGTCGCCACCAATCCAGTCGATCATACCGTCATAGTGACGCGACCAGCCGTCCTGAAACAGTCCCATCTTCGAGAACTTCTCTTTCGGGTCCGCAATGATGATTTTCGCCGTCGGGTTCTTTTCCTTCAGGATGTGCGCGATCATCGAAATCCGCTCATACGGCCCAGGAGGGCAGCGGAACGGGTTGGGCGGCGCCACCATTGCGAAGGTGCCCCCTTCTGGCATGGCCTCGACCTGTGCTTTCAGAAGCTCAGATTGCGAACCTGCCTTATAGGCGTGCGGCATGGCGTTCTGATGGGTCACGTCCCAGCCATCAACAGCGCCATCGACAAAGTCGATGCCCGGCGACAGAACTAGACGGTCATAGTTCAGCGTCGCCCCACCAGCAAGCGACACAGTGCGTGCCTCGCGGTCGATGCCAATGGCCCAGTCATGCACGACGTTGATGCCGTAGTCCGACGCCAGCTTGCCATAGCTGTGCGCGATCGACCCCAGCTCGCGGAAACCCGCCATATACAGGTTCGAGAAGAAGCAGGTGTAATAGCTGCGGCTGGGTTCCACCAAGGTGACCTCGATCTCGCCCTTGGAATCCTTTGCAATATAACGCGCAGCCGTCGCACCACCTGCACCGCCGCCAACCACGACAACCTTCGGCTTGCCGTGGCCAGCCGCATGCACCATCGGCGCAGCAAGAGTTGTTGCCGCAGCACCGGCGGCCGCCCCTCCCATAAATAAACGTCTGTTAATCTTCATATCTTCCTCCCTGATTGGCCGTGAAAACGCACAGCCTTCGCGTGCCATAGATTTGTTAAATCTATGTATCGTGCATTACGGTTCGACCGCTTCAAAGTAAGCTGCCAACGCCGCAATTTCGTCATTGGACAAACGTCCCGCCATCATCTGCATCACGGGATGCGGGCGGTACTTGTCCTTGTAAGCATGCATGGCGATCACGAAATCTTCGGCGGGCCAGCCGATAATGCCGGGAATGCCGTCATTATCGCCCGTCAACTGGTGACAGGACGTGCATTCCGATGACAGGTATTCGCCATATTCCGGATCGCCTTGAATGGCCAAAATGGACGGATCAACGTCGTGGTCAGTGCCCGCCACGGTGGGCGCTGCTTCCGGAATATCGCCCGGATTATCCGAGTACCGACGCAGGAACGCCAGCAGGTCAGCCCGCTTTTGTTCGTCTTTCAAACCACGATAGGACATGCGCGTGTCGGACGCAAAAGCCTTGGGGTTTTCGATATAGCGATCCAGAAGATCAAACTCCCAAATCAGGCCATCTTTGCCCATGCGCGCCAGCCCCTTGGAGTAATTGAACCCCTCTTCCGATCCAGCGCGGCGTCCAAAAATTCCGTTTAGGTGTGGGCCAACCCGGTTCTTCGCATCCTTACCAATCGCGTGGCAGGATTTGCACTCACCCCAAAGTTTTTCACCATCAGCAGCATTGCCGATTTCATTTGAAAAAGAAGGCGTTGAGGCGCATATCGCAACCGTCAGCCCAATCGCAGCGTTTCTAATCCAGTTCATGCGGACACTTTAAACGGCAAGGCTCATCCACTCAATAATAATCATATACAAATGCATGCATAAGCGGAAATTATGTTGCGCATTAACAGAACGGGCGCTGCATCCTCTGCAGCGCCCGCTTCTCATCATTATAAGCGGTCAGATTACTGACTGTGCGACTTCAGGAATTCCAGGATCGCGGCGATGTCAGCGTCTTTCTTCAGACCCGCAAAGGACATTTTGGTGCCCTTCATGTACTTCTTCGGGTTGGCCAAATAGGCTGCCAGTTCGGCTTCGTCCCAAACCAGACCACCTTCTGCGGCAGCCAGCATCGGCTTCGAGTACTTGAACCCGTCAACCGTACCCGCGGCGCGACCATAGACACCCGTCAGGATCGGGCCGGTGCCGTTTTTGGCGCCGTCGCCAACCTTGTGGCAGGCCTTACATTTCTTGAAGACCTTTTCGCCCTTGGCGACCAGTTCGGCATCTAACGCCATCGCAGGTGCGGCTTCTTCGGCGGCAGGCTCTTCTGCTGCGGCCTCGGTGACTTCAGCTTCGGCTGGCGCGGCAGCGGCTGCAGCCGTCCCCATCACAGCCTGGCTGATCGGCGTCGCATCCGTGCCCGAGTTCGGGTCGCCCGGGAACACCACGGTGGTGGTGATCTCGACCGCGCCCGACTTACAATCGCTCATGCAGCGGTTGGTGTATGTGCCGTACTCGGTCGCTTCACGATCATCAACGATGAAGCCTTCGGCGTTCGGCATTGCGACATCCAGGAAGGTCTCTTTAGACAGGACGAAATCGTCGTCGACCAAGTCGTTCGAGTAAAGGATATAAGCCACGATTGCATAGACATCGTCATCCGACAGTGTACCAGCCGCGCCAAACGGCATCGAGCGGCGCACATAGTCGAAGGTCGTCGACAGGTAGGGCCAGTAGGAACCAACCGTCTTCAGCGGATCTTCGTGGTCAAGCGTGTCGGCACCACCAGCCAGTTTCGGCCAGTTGCCCGCACCTTCGGCGAACTCGCCGTGGCACACCGCACAGGCTTCCGCGAAGACTTCTTCACCGGTCCAAACATCGCCCTTACCTGCAGGCAGGTTCGATCCGTCCGGGAACACATCAAGGTTCCACGCGGCGATCTCGGCGTCCGTTGCGGCGCGTCCAAGGCCCAGCTTTTCAGCCATCGCGGGGGCGGCGGTCAAAGCGGCAACAGATGCTGCCATCAGGAATTTAGGAAACTTCGACATTGTTTGCCTCCCCGTTTGCGTTGACGTGCCACGTCTGGATGCAGTTGTTGTGATAGATCGAGTTCAGGCCACGCACTTCGCGCAGTTGCGCCTTGGTGGGCTGAACATAGCCAGTGTCGTCCATCGCACGCGATTGAACGAACATCTCGGATCCATCCCAGTTGATGTCCAGATAGAAGCGGGTCAGCGCCATCGGCTTGCCCGGCTCGGCCAGACGGGCCTCTTGCCAGGTCACACCACCATCCAGCGACACGTCGACAGCGGTGATTGCACCGCGGCCCGACCATGCCAGACCGGTGATGACCAGCGGGCCTTTGCCGTGCTTGATCGGCATTTGCGGGCTGGGGCTGGTGACAACGGATTTCGCGTCCATCGCCCACGTCCACTTGCGCGAGGTACCGTCTTCCAGCGTGTCGGTGTATTTCGAGGTCTCTTCGCGGCTTTCAACCGGCTTATCCATCACTTCGATGCGCCGCAGCCATTTGACCCACATGTTGCCTTCCCAACCGGGAACAACCAGACGGACCGGATAGCCATGCTCCATGCGCAGGGCTTCGCCGTTGGCTTTGAACGCGACCATACAGTCATCCAGCGCCTTCTCCATCGGGATCGAGCGGCCATTCGACGAGGCATCCGCGCCTTCGACATAGACCCATTTGTCCTTCAGGTCGCCAGCAGCGTCCAGACCAGCCTCTTCCAGCAGAGTGCGCAGGCTGACGCCGGTATATTCCATGTTGTGGATCATGCCGTGGGTGTACTGCGCGCCGTTCAGCTGCGAGCCCGCCCATTCCATGCCGGTATTGGCCGCACATTCCAAGAAGAAGGTCTGCTGCGCACGCGGGAACCGCTCAAGGTCTTCATAGGTGAACACCAGCGGCGTATCGACCAGACCGTTGATCATCAGACGGTAGTCTTCTTTCTTCAGCGTGATCGCGCCCGAGTGGTGGCGTTCGAACGCGCAGCCCTGCGGGGTGATCGTGCCATCCAGCGCGTGGATCGGCGTGAAGTTGATCGAGGAAATCGTGTCGGCGGTCAGCCATTCCACGTTGCGACGGATCACGTCGCCTTCGAACTCGATCGGCATACCGTAAGGCGTGGCGTCGACGCCCTCGCCCAGACCGGATGCCCATTCCTGTACTTCGGTGATCAGCGGATCGCCTTCGGCGCGGGCAGCACCGGCAGCGCCCAGGGCAGCACCCGTTGCAGCGGCCCCTTTCAGGAAACCGCGACGCGAGGTCCCGGTGCCTTTGGTTTCAGTCGACATATGTCAAACCTCCTATTTGGCTGTTTGGCTAAAAGTGTCCCGCCGCCCTGCCCCTTAGGCCCGACGGCGGGTGTTCAATGACTTACGCGCCCACCACCTGGACCGAGTTGTTCGGATCCAGCTTGATGGTGCCTTGTTTCTTGATATGGCTTTCGACCACATCCCAGATCTGCGGCCCTTCCGTGCCTTCGTTGACCGAGGCCCAGCCCGCAACCACATAGGTCTTCGAGGGGTCGATCTTCTCGCCGGTTTTCAGAAGGGTCATGTCGGTGATGCGTTCGCCCTGCGGCTTCGAGATGTCGATGCGATAGCCCATGCCACCGATGCGCACCATGTCGCCGCCCTGCTGATAATAGGGATCAGGGTTGAACAGGTTGTCGCCCACGTCTTCCAAAATGGTGTGGATGAATTCCCCTGTCATTTCAGTCCGGTACGCCTCGCCATAAGACATCGAGGTTACGTTCCAGATGTCTTCGCGGGTGATCGCCTGACCGGGCAGGATCGACGGCCCCCAACGCACGCCGGGCGACATGGCAATGTCAGCCTCGCGTTCATTGATCAGCGCGTCACAGATCAGGTCATCCCAGCTGCCATTGAAGTTACCGCGACGATACAGAAGCGAGTCGGTGTGGCCGATGACCTCTTCCAGCTCGGCCTTATAGGGCGCGCGCTGGTCGTCAATCAGCTTGGTGATCGTGGCATCCGGCGTAATGACGTCTGCGAAGATCGGGATCAGCTTGTGGCGGATGCCCATCATCTTGCCATCGCGCACGTCCAAGTCGACGCGGCTGACAAATTTCGAGTTCGAGCCCGAGGCGATGATGAAGGTTTGCTCGACCTGTACCGGCTCGGGCAGCGCGTCATGGGTGTGGCCCGACAGGATCACGTCGATGCCCGTCACTTTGGTGGCCATTTTCTTGTCGACGTCAAAGCCGTTGTGGCTGAGAACAACGACCAGTTCAGCCCCGGCGGCGCGCACTTCGTCGACCATCGCTTGCATGTTTTCGTCACGGATACCGAACGAGTATTCCGGGAACATCCAGCGCGGGTTGGCGATCGGCATATAGGGGAAGGCCTGACCGATCACGGCCACCTTCACGCCACCGCGTTCAAAGAACTTGTAAGGTTTGAACAGTTCGGCAGGCTCGTCCCACTCGGCGTCAAAAATGTTCTGGCCGAGAGCGGCGAAAGGCAAATTGCCAACGATCTCTTCAACACGCTCCGTGCCCAGCGTGAATTCCCAGTGGAAGGTCATCGCATCGGGCTTAAGCGCGTTCATCACGTTGACCACGTCCTGACCTTCTGTGTGGTGACAGGTATACGAGCCGTGCCACGTGTCACCGCCGTCCAACAGCAGCGCATCGGGGCGCTCGGCGCGAATGGCGTTCACGACGGTCGCTACGCGGTCCATGCCACCGACCTTGCCATAGGCCTGCGCCAGCGAGGTAAAATCGTTATAGGTCAGAGCATACGCATTGGGCGAGCCATCCTCGATCCCGTAAACCTTACGGAAATCCGCGCCAGTCACGTGCGGCATCTGGCCGTTGGCCGCGCCGACACCCAGATTAATCTCGGGCTCGCGGAAATAGATCGGTTTCAACTGGGCGTGGATGTCAGTGATGTGGATCAGGCTGACATTGCCAAACGTGTCGAACTTCAGAAGATCGTCTTGCGTCAATGCCTGCTGGGCAGCCAGTTTGGCCCAGTTGCCAAAGCCCGACGTGCCGTAAAGCGCAGACGCAGCCATCGAAACCTGAAGAAAGTCGCGGCGAGAAATCATGAGCGGTTATCCTTGGTTTTCATCCCCCTGCACGCCTCACCCATGCCGAGGTTTGAATGTGTTCGAGTAAAGAAAACCCCGCCAGGCACGCGCCAGGCGGGGTCTATGATTTAGTTGCGAACCGACGGGCCTTCGACCGACAGACCATTGCCGCGCGAGGCGACATACAGTTCCAGAGCGATAAACTCTTCCGAACCCGGGTTGTAGGTGTGGGCGCGCGTGTCACGTACACAGCCTTTGAAGCGCGAATGCACCCCGTTCAGCTTGGCATTTTTCAGACGATACGTCGGGAAACCGTTGATTTGACCCTGCGACAGGTGGTCGGCGCGGATCATGTTGCCATAGTTGTCTTCGTGACAATTTGCACAGCTCATTTCCAGCTGGCCAGTGCGGGTATAGTAAAGCTCTTTGCCCATCTCCCACATTGCCTCGACCGGGCCGTCAATGGCCACGTTCACGGGCATCCCACGCGACACAGAGGCCAGCAAGGCTTCCACATTGATCGCGGCGGTCGCGTCATACTTCCACGGCTCGGCGCCCATTGCGTTTTCACGGCAATTGTTGACCGCCATCTGAAGGGTATGGACCGTCTCGGCCTGATCATTCCACTTCGGATACACGGCTTTCACGCCTGCCATTTCCTCGGGCTCGCCGTGACAATCCGCACAGGATTTTCCTTTCGAACCGTCCACGGTGTTCCAGATTTCGATGCCTTCCTCGACGCCCAGCATACCGGGATTGTCGAAGTCATCCATCTGCATTTCCTGGGTCTGATCCGACCGGAAACGCCAACCTGAAAGAACCTCGTCCAGCGCATCCGAAAGATGCGCAGGTGCTGCGGTTTTGGTTACAATGTCGATCTCGCCATTGATGGTGAGCTCAGCGCTTTCATCGGCTGTTGCGGCGGCTGCCCCGAAGATGGTCGAGGCAGCTACAAGTGCTGCGATGCCTTTTTTCATTATGTTCTCCTCCCTGCGCTGACCTCAAGCGATCGCGATCGGCTTTGTCGTCTCGTAGACATCACCATCGTCGTCATACCAAGTGAATTTGAACTCACCGGCTTCGTCGACTTTGGCATCGAATTCTACATAGGGGTTGGTCGAAATCGCTGGTTCCAGCGTTACATCGATAACCATCTTGCCGTTCAGCTCGCATGTGAAACGGTTGATGATCGAACGCGGGATGAGGTTGCCCTCTTTATCCTTGCGCTGACCCGATTCCATCTTGTGGCTGATCAGGGTTTTCAGGGTCACGACCTCGCCGGCAGCAGCCGTCTTGGGGACCTTTACGCGGGGTTTTGCACCTTTTGCCATATCTCAGATCTCCTAATTTAGCCGCCGCAGCCGCCGATGGTGACTTTCACGGTCGACGACGCTTTTACGAAGCTTCCATCTGCCATTTTGGCAATAGCAACAACGTCTTGCGTGCCAGCCAGACGAATACGGGTCGATGCCGACTGCGAGCCGGCGGCTTCACCGAAGGTGAACTGAGCGACACCCGGGGTCGGGTTGCCGGCAGCCAACAGCAGAATCGATACGGCACCGGGGGCGTCGACCGAAACTGGAACAGTGTTGCCGTTCTCTGCGATTTCCGGCGCGGTCAGGGTGATCCCACCTTCGCCGGTTTCAGCGCCGCCCGTGAAGGCCGCGACGGCCTCGTCTGCAGCAGCCAGTGCGCGCATCGGCAACATGGCAACGGCGGTCGCGCCGAGCCCAAGTGCCAGAGCATCACGTCGAGTGAATTTCATCTCTAGTCTCCTGTGAGTGTATTTCTATGCCCCGATCCGCTCAGTCTTTGAGCGTCATCAGATAGGCAACAACATCTTCGATCTGCTGAGCACTCAGCAGTGGTTCGACGTCACCTTCATGGGCCTTGCCGGTGTAGGCATTGCCAAGGCGAATAAAACCTTCGGTCTTGTAGAAAGATGGCATCATCGAATCTTCGAATGTCATCTTGGCATCTACAAGAATTCCACGTAGCTCTGCTTCGCTCCAGCGGTCACCTGCCCCGTCCAGCATAGGACCAACTTCGCCGTGAAACGGCACGTCAGCCAGATCTGTAATTTCGTGACACGCAACGCAGTTGCCCTGCGACTTTGTCGATACGACCTTTGCGCCTTCTACAGGATCACCTGCAGCGCCGGTCAGCGATTGGGCCACGGCCCCTTCTTCGAATGCGACGGCGGTGGGTGCCACCGTCTCGGCGTTTGCCGCTCCCAGCCCTGCTATAAGCAAGGTGCAAAGCGTGATCGTTGTCCGCTTCATGTTTCCTCCCAAAACCGTTGTGCGGCCAAACTACGCAGGTGAACCAAGTTTCGCAACATCAAATTCCGTTATTTGAATTATTATTAAGTTGCGCCAAATGAGGCGCTTCCGGTTCTGTTGTTTTAAAATACTGACCAAACCAGTCAGAAAAGTCGCTTAACCGACACTTCCGAGCACTGGAAATGCCTCGAGCAGCCATTGGCCAATCCGGTTGACCTGCCCTGACACAATCAAGATTGCAAACAGGATCAGCATCGCACCCATGACCTTCTCGACCCATGGCAGATACTTTCGATTGCGCCCGACCCAAGCCAGAAACGGGCGCGCAAACATCGCCGCGAGCACGAAGGGCAGCGTCATGGACAGGCCATACACTGCCAACAAAAGCGTCCCCCGCCACAGATCCCCCATCCCGCTTGCAATCATCAGGATCGAGGCCAGCGCAGGCCCAACACAGGGCGTCCAGCCAAAGCCGAATGCCAACCCCATCAAATAGGCGCCGAGGATCGAGCTGGGTTGTGTGGGCCCATCCAGGCGCGCCTCACGGTACAGGAAAGGGATTCGCATGATGCCCAGAAAATGCAGCCCGAAGAGCACCAAAATGGCCGCGCCCAGATAACTGAGCTCCTGCTGATACTGCGCAAACGCCGCCCCGAGGGCCGTCGCCCCCAGACCCAGCAGCATGAAGATCGAGGTCACACCGAATGCAAACGCAATCGCCGCAATGACCAGCCTGCGCTGGGCACCAGGGTTGATCTTGCCCTCGCCGGTCAACTCAGTCATCGACAGACCGGCCATATAGCACAGGTAGAACGGCACCATCGGCAGGATACAAGGCGAGAAGAACGACAAAAGCCCCGCAAGCGCCGCTCCGGCAAAGGATATATCCAGCATCAGGGCTTCCTTGAAATTAGAACATATTCAATTTATCTATTGCATGAGACGAAGGTCAACCAATTGTCAAGAAGTGGGCTCCGTGATGCGGAAAGTTACTTTAAGTTTGCTGTCTACTGCCCTGATTGGGTTTGTTTTTGCCGCACAGGCAGCCGAATTGATCATGGTGGAAGAGCCCGGCTGCGCGTGGTGCGCAAAATGGGAAAGTGAGCTTGGCGACATCTATCCGAAAACCGCAGAAGGCAAATACGCCCCCCTGCGCAAAGTTGTTCTGCACGACCTGAAGCGATCGGATGGACAAGAAAGGCGTGGCGTCATACCGACGACACCCGTCGTCTTCACCCCTACTTTTCTGCTGGTCGAAGATGGCAAGGAAATTGCCCGCCTGCAGGGCTATCCGGGTGAAGATTTCTTCTGGGGTCTCTTGGAGCAGATGCTGCTTGAGAACACCGATTACGTGACGCCAACGGACGATCAGAGCGGAAGCTGAGATACGCTGAACGCCTTAGTTTCAATGCTATTGCAGCCAGAACACGACTTGATCATCTGGCTGCGACGGCGATTGCAAAAATATCCACCTCCTATTATTAGGGGGCCAGTAACAGTAATGGACCACAAGGACCCTTTGAAATGGCACTGCCCGTCATAAAGGAAGACATGTCAAACGAAGAGCTGGACAAAATGATGACCAGCGCGTGCGACGCATCGACCCTTCTTAAGGCTATCAGCCATGAGGGACGCTTGATGATCCTCTGCCATCTTGTCACAGGCGAAAAATCCGTGACCGAGCTGGAAAAGCTGCTGCACGCCCGTCAGGCCGCCGTGTCGCAACAGTTGGCCCGCCTGCGCCTTGAAGGTCTTGTGACGCCGCGTCGCGAAGGCAAAACGATCTATTACTCGCTGACAGATGATCGTCCGCGGCGTATCTTGGAAGTGATATACGAGCTGTTCTGCTCGATCGACACAGCACCGGCTTCGGAACTTCCTAAAGCGGCTGAATAACAGCCCCCTTCGCAAGCCTGTCCAACGCCAACTGGAATTGTGAGGTTCCATGTACGACTGGATCAGCGATGCTTCTCTTGCCGCAATTGTTGGATTGATCGGCGGTGTCCTGCTGGGTCTTGCCGCCCGCTTGGGCCGTTTTTGCACATTAGGCGCCATCGAGGACGCGCTTTATGCGCACTCTGGGTTGCGTATGCGCATGTGGGGTGTGGCGATCGGTGTCGCGATGATCGGCAGCCATGTGCTGATCGCAACCGGACATCTGCCCGCAGCCGAGGCGACTTATCTGCGCATCGGTTGGAACCCGATGGCCTCGATCATCGGTGGCCTTCTGTTTGGCTACGGCATGGCTTTGTCCGGAAACTGTGGCTTCGGCGCACTGGCGCGGCTGGGTGGTGGAGACCTTCGGTCGTTCGTTATCGTACTGGTGATGGGGTTGTCGGCCTATGTGGCCATCTCTGGCCCCCTGTCTGGCCTGCGTGTCGCGATCTTTCCTGAGAACCCGGTTGACGCAAACGCCCTGCCCTCGCTCGCCTTCGCAATCGAACGCGTTAGCGGCCTGACGGCATCTTCGGTCGGGATCATCGCGGGGGCGCTTCTGTTGGTCGCCATGCTCGCCAATACCGAGCTGCGCCACGCCAGGACCGAGCTGATCTGGTCCGCCGTCGCAGGCATCGCTGTGGTCATCGGCTGGGGCGGGACCGCATGGGTTCTGGAACACGGCTTTTCGGCCATTCCGGTGGAAAGCCACACCTATTCGGCCCCGCTTGGTGACATGATGATTTATCTGATGACATCGTCCGGCAACAATCTGAACTTCGGTGTCGGATCCGTGGTCGGCGTTCTGGCTGGCGCCTTCATCGGCAGCCTGTTCAAAGGCCATTTCCGCTGGGAAGCCTGCGAAGACCCGCGCGAGCTGAAACGTCAGATTGGCGGGGCGGTGATCATGGGCTTCGGTGCCGTGATTGGATTTGGATGCTCGATCGGGCAAGGCCTGTCCGCCTTTTCGATCCTTTACTACGGGGCACCCGTAACGTTTTTGGCCATAATTGCCGGGGCCTGGCTGGGCCTACGTCAATTGATCCAAGGCTTTGCAGTGGCCGAGTGACCTATCCCTGCTACAAACGTCTCTTTTCGCCCTTTCCACCCTGTTTCGCTCGGGTTAGTGTCCGCGCCGAACCGCAGGGCGACGCTGTCCGTCAGCCCCCTGCCTTGATGCGCGAACACAGGACGGATTGCCGATGAGCAGCTTCACCCCCAGCCCGGACCACGCGGGTGAATTCCGTCAAGCCTTGGGGCAGTTTGCAACCGGCGTGACCGTAGTCACGGCTGCGTCGGAAACCGGGCCGATCGCCATGACCGTGAACAGTTTCACGTCGGTCTCGCTAGATCCACCGCTTATCCTGTGGTGCCCGGCGCACGTGTCAGAACGCCACGACGCCTTCATCGCGGCATCCCACTTCGCCATTCATGTCCTGAAAGAAGACCAGACCGGGATTGCCCGCCATTTCGCCATGAACGGCGCGGATTTCTCGCCGGTCGACCTGATCCATGGCGCGCATGATGTCCCTTTGTTCGAGGATTGTCTGGCGCGGTTCGAATGCGCAACCCACACCGTCCACCCCGGCGGCGATCATTCGATCATGATCGGAGAGGTCCTGCGCGTCACGCTTGATCCCGGCGCCCCGCTGGCATTCCAAGCTGGGCATTTCGGTCGATTTACGCCAAACAGTTAAGCGTTACTGGATCTGGATCTGAGCGCGGTCGAACTTTGCCACGGTCTCGGCCCCGTCATCATAGACGATGCGGACCTCGACGGTTTCCACGGATTGAAGCGCGAACTGCTGATAGGGCAGAATATCGGTGACCTTCAGCCCGTTGGGCGTGGGTTCGTCCTCATAACAGGGTTCGGCATCGAACTGCGTTTCCTCTCCGCCGTTTACGCTGAAATGGATGGCCTCCAACCCGCAGCGCCACGCCAGCAGATGGGTGAAATACAAAAGATCCTGCCCGTTATATTCCCGCACGGCGACCCAATTCGCCTGCGTGGCATTCAAGATGGGGCGCACTTCCGCGGCTGTGGTGAATTTCTGCGCGGCCACCGGCGCGGCAGTTCCGACGCAAAGCGCTGTCATCGCAAGAAATTTACGCATCAACTCGTCCCTTAAATATCGCCCGGGGCACGCCTGCAAAACTGCCTGCGCCCTTCCAGACTCGTTTCATTCCTGCCTATACTGCCCCAAAGAACAGCGCGGGCAAAGCAGTGATGAAAAAAACCTCGGAACCGGCAGCCATGCCCACCACGACCGCGCCGAACGTCGTCATCGTCGCGCAGGACGGTCGTCTGGCCTACGAGGCGATCCTGTTTGCCGCCAGCTTGCGCCACAGCGATCCCGACTTCCAAGGCCGCCTTCTGGTCGCTGAACCCCAGCCCGGAGATCTGTGGCCCGACGACCCGCGCTTAAAGCCGCATATCCGCGAGACGTTGGAGGCGCTGGGGGCCGAGATCGTGCCTTTTGCGGCCCAGCAGTTCGGCCACCACTATCCCAATGGCAACAAGATCGAAGCGCTGGGGGCCCTTCCCGAAGGCGAGCCCTTCCTGTTCTTTGACACCGACACGGTGATCACGGGTAAGCTCTCCGAACTGCCGATCCCCTACACGCGCCCCTCGGCCTCGATGAAACGCGAGAACACGTGGCCCACGATTGAACTTTACGGCCCGGGCTATACCCAGACGTGGAAATCGCTCTATGACAAGTTCGGGCTGGATTTCGAGGCGTCCTTGGACCTCAGCCAGCCGGACGAATATTGGCAGCGCTACATGTATTTCAACGCAGGCTGGTTCTTCGGCCCCTGCCCGCGCGAATTTGGCCGTCGTTTCAAAGACTACGCCGTCGCGATCCACCATGACGGGCCAAAGGAATTGGTCTGCCAGACGCTCTATCCGTGGCTGGACCAAATCGCCCTGCCCCTTGTGATCTCAAGCTTTGGCGGAGGCCGCCCGGGACCAGAACTGGACGGTCTGGACGGCGATGTCAGCTGCCACTGGCGCATCCTGCCTTTGGCCTATGCCCGCGAGAGCGACCGCGCGATCGAGGTGATCGAGGTCGCCACCGCCCCCAACAAGATCAAGAAGGTTCTGAAGGAATACGACCCGATGAAACGGATGATCTTTCAGCGGCGCGGCCAGAAGGTGCGGGCCTTGTTTGACCGGGATAACCTGCCCCGCAAGGAAATGACGATCCGGAATACGATCAAGCGTGAAGGGTTTTGGATGCGGTGATTGGTTGGGTTTAGGCGGAATTGCATGAATTCTGATACGACATGCCTGCATTGAGCCCTAACAGATCGCATCGACCTCGGGTGAGTTGGCAGTTGCAGCATGGACATGCACGTCGCTTCCGACACTGGCGATGAGCTCTGTAAGAGACTGGTAGATCAGCGAATTTGGATTCGACTGCGCGTCAGTTTGGCACTCGGCGCATGTTCCGCGAGAATGCGTTCGACTTCTCTGCAAGTCGCGCTGTCGGCCTTTGGTCCAATCATCACTTCAAGCTCATTGATGGCTGAAGGCGCTAGTGGGATGAAGAGATCTCTTGCTTCGACCGGATACTTCTCGAGGTCGAGTGTCACTTTGTTGAAATACTCGTCGTCTGGGAACTGCGCCTCGAAATTGAGTGCTGCGATCTTGAAGCGCCACTCTTGTTCGTAGGACCAGAGTGTACCCTTCACCATACCAAGATCATAAGGGTAGAAATGCGCCGTGCCTGCGTGGCGATAGACCAGCGGGCGAATTCGGTAAGCGGGATCATCACTGTAATAGATTTTGTTGGGCCCGATAATGGCGCAGCTGTTTGTACTCATTGCCGGAGACTTCCGATTGATCGAGTGCGGGCTTTCGGCCGTGATCAAAGCACCGCCTTTCTCGAAAATCATTGGCTCCTTGCGTCCGACAAACATGTTCGACGGCAGCCTTAATCGCACGCCGCTGAAGTTTTGGCCATACATCGACCACATCGGGATTTGCTCTGCCTCAGCACCTGACCAGCATGAAACGAACACAGAACTGGCGGCGAGCGCCACGTCTGATGCCATAGCTTCCTCTGGGTCGTTAACTGTATCAAGACGAGCGAAACGAAGCGTGCGCGAAGCGAGGATATTCCTGAGGCTGTCTAAGGAGGTGTACTGATATAGTGCGGACGGAAGTTCTTCGATACCCATTACATCGAACATGAAATCGTCGGTGTAAAACCCTTCTGGTCTTTCAGAATACAAATGCTACCTCCAGAACTGAACTGTTAAGTGATTACACCTGCGCAGCGCCGGTTGCCACCTGATATCGTGAAAACACCCCGTCCATATCCCGAAACCCCTTCACCTCAATCGGGTTGCCTGAAGGATCCCGGAAGAACATCGTCCATTGCTCTCCGGGTTCGCCTTCGAACCGCACCGTGGGGGCGATGACCCAGTCGGTGCCCGCGACCTCTAGCCGGTCCGCCAGCGCGCGCCAGTCGTCATAGGCGAGCACCACGCCGAAATGCGGCATGGCCACCATATGCGCGCCGACCTTGCCGGCGTTGGCGGTGGCGAAGGGTTCGCCCAGATGGAAACTCAGCTGGTGGCCGAAGAAGCTGTAATCGACCCATGTGTCGGTTGACCGGCCCTCGGCACAGCCCAGAACGCCGCCATAAAACGCACGGGTTTCAGCAAGATCGGTCACATTGATGGCAAGGTGAAAGGGCGTCAGCATGGGGGCCTCCGGAACAGTGTTTTGCTCAGCTTACGAATTTTGGGAAATTGGACCAGCCCGAAGATGCAGCGCGACCAGCATTCCTGATCGGAAAAATAGTGCGCAAAGCAGACCGCTTGGTCGTTGATGCCATCGCCGCAATGCCCTAGCCTTCCCGCGACCAAGAATGAGGGAGAGACCCATGTCCGACGAACGCCCACAGGGCTTTGACACGCTGCAGATCCACGCAGGCACCGAACCTGATCCCGCCACCGGCGCCCGTCAGGTGCCGATCTACCAGACCACCGCATATGTCTTCCAAGACGCAGACCACGCAGCGCGTCTGTTTAACCTGGAAGAGGTCGGCTATATCTATTCGCGCCTGACCAACCCGACCGTTGGCGCGCTGGCCAACCGGATCGTGGCGCTTGAAGGCGGCGCTGGCGGCTTCTGCTGCTCGTCGGGTCACGCAGCCCAGATCATGGCGCTGTTCCCACTGATGGGCCCGGGCCTGAACATCGTGGCGTCGAACAAGCTGTATGGTGGTACCGTCACCCAGTTCACCCAGACCTTCAAACGCTTCGGCTGGGAAGCCAAGCTGGTGGACTTCGACGATCCGGCTGCTGTTGAGGCTGCCATCGACGACAACACCCGCGCCGTGTTCTGCGAAAGCATCGCGAACCCGGCGGGCGTCCCTACGGATATCCCGGCCATCGCGGCAGTCGCTGACAAGGCCGGCGTCCCGCTGATCGTCGACAACACCTCGGCCACGCCCTATCTGGTGCGCCCGATCGAGATGGGCGCGACCATCGTCGTACACTCGACCACCAAATACCTGACCGGCAATGGTACCGTGACCGGCGGCTGTGTGGTCGATTCAGGCAAGTTCGACTGGATGGCCTCGGACAAATTCCCGTCGTTCAGCCAGCCGGAACCGGCCTATCACGGCCTGACCTTCGGCGCGGCCCTTGGCCCGATGGCCTATACGTTCCACGGCATCGCCATTGGCCTGCGTGATCTGGGCATGACCATGAACCCGCAAGGCGCGCACTATACGCTCATGGGGATCGAGACGCTGTCTCTGCGCATGCAGAAGCACGTTGAGAATGCCCAGAAGGTTGCCGAATGGCTGGAGGCTGACGACCGCATCGAAAGCGTCAGCTATGCGGGTCTGCCCTCGTCGCCCTATCACGACCGCGCCAAAGCGATTGCCCCGAAAGGTCCGGGTGCGTTGTTCACCGTGGGCGTGAAAGGCGGCTACGAGGCTTGTGTGAAGCTGGTCAACAACCTGAAACTGTTCAGCCACGTGGCCAACCTTGGCGACACACGCTCGCTGATCATCCACTCGGCCTCGACCACGCACCGTCAGCTAAACGAGGAACAGCAAGTTGCGGCGGGCGCCGCGCCCAACGTGGTCCGTGTCTCGATCGGGACAGAGGACGCAGCCGACATCATCGCCGATCTGGATCAGGCGCTGGCGGCAGCGACGGCGTAAGCCACAATTCTTTAAGAAACACAGAACCCCGCCAAATCGGCGGGGTTCTTTTTATTTCAGCGCCTTAGGGCCGTTTATTCAACCAGTTCAAACACCATCGTGACGCTGGAATTGATGCCCATTTCACCGGCCGCAATCGGCATGTCCGCCGCAGCGCGCTCCATCGCCATCATGACCGGGCGACCGGGCGCGGCACCGCCTTCCTGCATCATCAGGACAGACCCCAGTTTAAGCCCCGCAGCTTCGGCAAGCACCGTGGCGCGGTGCATCGCATCCTTCACGGCCAGTGCACGGGCACTGTCTTCGGCACCTGCACGGTCCTTCACATCAAATTGCAGCCCGTGGATCTCGTTCGCGCCGACCGAGGTCACTGCCGTCATGATCGCCCCAAGTGTCGACAGATCCTGCACCTTCACCGACAGGGTCGAGCTGGCCACGAAACCAACCAGAACCGGCGCACCATTGTTCTTTCGGTTATAGTCATATTGCGGTGACAGATTGACCTGCGTGCTTTGGATATCACGCTCGGCGACGCCGGCTTCGGTCAGTTTGGTCAGCATACGTGCGATCAACCCGGCAACAGCATCAAGCGCCTGTCCAGCATCGTCCGACCGCTCGCTAACGCCCAGGCTGACCCGCGCCATATCCGGCACGACCTGCGCTACGCCCTGACCGGTCACGGTCAGTTGCGGAACCGCCGCCGTTTCGGCATGGCCGATACCTGCTGCGGCAATGGAAATCGCAATAATGGATAAAAGTTTCCGCATCTTAAGCTCCTTTTTCCAACAGATTGCGCTGTCTTCCGCCACTGGCAAGGGCGCGACCGCACGCCCCCTTTCCATGAGCAATTTCCTGCTGTAGTTTCAATCCGGTATTCAGCGGTTGCAAGGCCGCAAAAGCTGTGCCTGACGCCAGGTATTTTCGAAGGGGACATGGCTGTATGAAACCAAGCTTTGCGCTTGATCTCAATCCCGATGGGATCGGTCTTGTCCATCGCGGCAAGGACGGTTGGCAGCTTGTTGGCAAGGTTGCACTGGACGATCCCGACCTGACCTCGGCTCTGACGGCATTGCGCGACATCGCCACGACGCTCGGCTCTGGTGTATTTGCCACCAAGCTGATCGTGCCCGGAACGCAAATCCTGTTCACCTCAATGACGGCGCCGGGCCCCGATGCCGTCACACGTGAGGCGCGCATTCGCGAAGGGCTTGAGGGACTGACCCCTTATGCGGTCGAAGATCTTGTTTTTGACTGGCAGCCAGATGATAGCGAAGAGGCCATGGTCCACGTGGCCGTTGTCGCCCGTGTTACGCTGGACGAAGCATTAGGCTTTGCGCAAGACCACGCGATGAACCCTTTGGGGTTTGTTGCACGCCCCAAAGGCGCATTCTCGGGCGAAGTTTATTTCGGGTCTTTGGAAGACAGTACGACGGTTCTTGACCGCGAAAAGCGCCCGGTTCCAAAGCTTCTGGATACCGAACCGCTGTCGATTGATGTCAACACTGCCAAGGAGGACGAGGCACCTCTGACTTTAGAGGACCCGGCCACGCCCCCCGAAGAGGCGGCACCGCCGCCGCCCGCACCAACATCCGCCAGCGATATTCCCGAGCTTGCCCCCTTCCCGCCGACGCCAGACATGCCTGCTGCCGAGGAAAAAGAGGCGTCGAAGCCGCTCCCACCTAAAAAGCCGCGAAAATCCAAACCCGAGCCCGCGTCGTTGGAAGAGCCGGCAACGGCCCCGGCCGCCGCCGATGCGCCAGCATCCAAGCCTGAAGAATCCGAGGCGCCCGTCATTGGCTTTTCTTCAAGCCGCTCCACAGATGCAGCGGTCGAGGCCGCTCCAGCAGCCCCGGCCAAGACCCCAACGGACCCCACCCCAGCCCCGGCCGAGCCTCGGTTATCCCTTGGCCTGACCGCGTCCGAACCCGCACCCGAGACCAACAAGCCCGCCATCCCGCCTGCACCGCCCGCAACGGTCCACGTGCCCGTAACTGCACCCGTAGCATTCGAGACCGACCCTGAGCCGCCAAAGCCAGCAAAGGCAAAAGCCGTCGCCGAGCGTGGCAAGGACGGACTGTCCAATGCGGCACGCAAGGGGGCCGCAGGGCTGACAGCCGCTGCGGGACATGTCAGCGCACTTGGACGTCAGGCCGCCAGCAAGATACCGTCCGCATCCACCGGCAAGAACACCCAGACAAAAACCGATCCGAAACTCGGCCGCGCCGCTGTTCTGACCCAGTTGGGCGGCCAAATTTTGCACAAAGGCCGCAGCAGGCCCGCGCCAGCGTCCAACAAACCAGTTGTCACAGCCATTGCTCCCCCGCCGGGAACGGATGGCGACGCCACACCATCGGACGACGCGGGCAGTTGGTCGCAAGAGGCCGAGGCGCTCACCGTTTTCGGCGCCCGCAAAACCCAGCAGGTTGGCGGTAAACCCCGTTTTCTGGCGCTCTACCTTATCCTTGGCCTTCTGGTTTTCCTGGGCATTCTGATCCTCTGGTCGATGCTGTTCCTGTCAGATACGACGACCGCGCGCGATTCCAGCCAGATCGACCAGTTTGAAGCCGCCATTACAAACGCCCAATCCGATGTTGACGAAGACGAGGTATTCGGTGCTGACAGCAATTTGATCGACCCCTCGCTTGTCGAAGGGGACGAGGTGCTGGATAACCAATTACCAGAGCCGCTGTCCGAAGAAGCCGCACAGGCACGCTATGCAGCAACCGGGATCTGGCAACGCGCACCCGATCCGTTGAGCGACACCAGCACGGGACGAATTGATGACCTCTATGTCGCCTCGATCGATCCGCAAACGGTTGGTCATGACGCGGTTGCCCTGACTCCTTTCCGGGCGGATCAAATGGGTGGTCCCCTTCCAAACACAACCCCACCGCCGCCGCTTGGAACCGTGTTCAATCTGGATGAGCGCGGCTTGGTCCAAGCTACCCCCGAGGGCGTTCTGACCCCGGAAGGTGCAGTGGTCATCGCGGGTCGCCCAGATGTGACCCCTGCCCCCGCCCCGCGGCCTGAGCAAAACCTGACCGCGGTAGAAGAGGCCACGATAGAAGACGCTACGGAAGGTGTGACCGAGGCGGTCGAGGCGACACCGACCATCCGCCCGCGCGCGCGCCCTGATGGTATTATCGAGGGGAACGAACGCCTACTGCTGGGTGGGCGCACCCGAACTGAACTGGCGCAATTGCGCCCGCGTGGCCGCCCTGACGCAATCCTTGCTGCCGCGCAGGAACAGGCGCAGGCGCAGGCTGACGCCATTGCAGCGGCCCTGTCGGGCGAGAACGCCGCGGCTGCGGGAATCGCGCCAACAGCGCTGGCCGTGTCGCGCTCGACCGCGCCTAAGGCGCGCCCTTCGAACTTCTCACGCATCGTGGCGCAATCCCGTCCGAATGGCGCGGCGTCGGATGGCAGTGTGGCCGTGGCCCCGCAGACCACAGGTCCGTCGATCCCCACACGGGCATCGGTAGCAAAACAGGCGACCATCAAGAACGCCATCAACCTGCGTAAAATCAGCCTGATCGGGATCTACGGCCCAGCCTCGTCGCGACGGGCCTTGGTCCGCATGCCCTCGGGCCGTTATGTCAAAGTTGGCATAGGAAGCCGGTTGGATGGCGGCAAGGTGGTCTCGATCTCGACCACAAAGTTGATCTACCAAAAAGGCGGACGAAGCGTAACGCTGGACGTTCTGCCCTTCAGTTGACCCTCTGACAGTTTGGAGCCCCATAAAAAAAGGCCGAAACGCTTTCACATTTCGGCCCGTTGTTTTTGATCAGGAAAGGCGATTAGCCGTCGGACACGCCTGCCTCGGCAAAAGTCGCCATACCCGAGTGGCACGCGATGGCGGCTTTCAGGATGTTGATCGCAACCCCAGCACCCGATCCTTCGCCAAGCCGCATGCCCAGCGACAAAAGCGGCTCTTTGCCAATGCGCTCCAAGGCGTTGGCATGAGCCAGTTCAGCCGAAACATGGCCTGCAACCGCATGGTCCAACGCACCCGGCACGGTTTCATGCAAACAAGCGGCTGCTGCGGTCGAGATGAAGCCGTCGATAATCACCGGAACACCCAAAACGCGCGCACGCGCCATGGCACCGGCCATTGCGGCCACTTCGCGGCCACCCAAGCAACGCAGTGCTTCCAGTCCATTGCCAGAAGCCGATGCGTTGGCGGCCAGCCCCTCGCGGATCACGCGGGCCTTCAGCGCCAGACCATCATCGTCCACGCCAGTTCCGCGTCCGACCCAATCTTCGGCCTCGCCGCCATAAAGTGCCAGGAACAGCGCGGCAGCAGAGGTCGTGTTGCCGATCCCCATTTCGCCGGTCACCAACAGGTCTGCGCCGGTGCTGACCGCGTTCCAGCCGACCAGAAGGGCGGCGACGACCTCGTCCTCGTTCATGGCCGCGCCTTGAGTGAAATCCTGTGTGGGGCGGTCAAGATCCAGTGCGTGCACATCCATCTGCGCGCCTGCGGCCTTGGACAGCTGGTTGATCGCAGCACCTCCGTGTTGGAAGTTCAGAACCATCTGCTCGGTCACTTCCGCCGGAAAGGCGGACACGCCCTGTGCGGTCACGCCGTGATTGCCCGCAAACACCACAACCTGAGGCGCTTTCAATTCAGGGCGTCCATTGCCCTGCCAGCCCGCAAACCAAATCGCCAGTTCTTCCAAACGTCCCAGCGCGCCGGGGGGTTTGGTCAGCTGGCCGTTCCGCTCTTCCGCCGCTTGGATCGCCGCAGTATCCGGGCCGTTCGCCGCTTCCAGCAGCGCCTTGAACTCGGCCAGGGTCGAGAATGGCTGTTGCGACATGGCGAGACTCCTTGATTGATTCATTTCCTCACCCTCTTTACCGATGGGGGACAACTGCAACCAGACTGCAAAAGACCAAATATGACGAAACACGACAGATCGACGTCGATCCTGCATCCCGCGGATATCCCAGCGGCGATTGGGCTTTTGACCCGTCTACCGATACGGGTGGATGCAACGCTGGCGACCCAGCGGGCGGCGCGGTCGGCCTGGGCGTGGCCTTTGGCCGGGGCGGTGCCTGCGTTAATCGGATGGGGACTTGGTGTCGGTGCCGTGTCCGTCGGCCTTCCGCCCCTGTTCGCGGCCTGTCTGGCGCTACTGGGACAAATCATGGTCACCGGTGCCCTGCACGAGGACGGCCTGGCTGATGTCGCCGACGGGTTTTGGGGCGGGTACGAGCGTGCGCGGCGGCTTGAGATCATGAAGGACAGCCGAATTGGCGCCTATGGGGTAATCGCGCTGGTGCTGTCTCTGGGGTTGCGTGCGACGGCCCTTGCCGCTGTGCTGACCGCCCCCGGCGCGCTGACTGCGCTAGTGGTCATTGGCGTCAGCAGTCGCCTTCCCATGGTGCTTCTAATGGCTGCCCTACCCAACGCGCGCGGCGCGGGACTGGCCAGCCAAGTGGGACGCCCGCCCGCGCGCACTGCTTGGATCGCCTGTGGCGTGACCGCGCTGGTGGTGCTGATCCTGATGCCACACGCGCTTTTCCCGGTTTTGGCCTATATCGGCCTTGGCGCCCTCGCCTTGGCTGTCGTTGCGAACGCTAAGATCGGTGGGCAAACCGGCGACGTGCTGGGCGCCTCGCAACAGATCAGCGAAATCATCGGACTGGCCGTCATGGTCAGCCTGATCGCATAGAAAAAGCCGCCTGCGTGGGGCAGACGGCTTTTCGGAACTCTTAGAGCGTTGGCTTATGCAGCGCGCGAGGTCAGAACGTCCGAGACCTTTTTCTGCGCGGCCAACTCGTCCCCGCCACCTACGGCAGCCACTTCGCGGGTCAAACGCTCAAGTGCGGCTTCATAGAGCTGACGCTCGGAATAGCTCTGCTCGCGCTGATCGTCGGTGCGGTGCAGGTCGCGCACAACCTCGGCGATGGCAATCAGATCGCCCGAGTTGATCTTCTGTTCATATTCCTGCGCACGGCGCGACCACATGGCGCGCTTCACACGGGCCTTGCCTTTCAGGGTGGTCATCGCCTTCGAGATCTCGTCCGGGCTGGACAGTCCGCGCATGCCAACTTCGGTGGCCTTGTTGGTGGGCACCCGCAAGGTCATCTTGTCTTTCTCAAACGAGATGACGAACAGCTCAAGCTCGATCCCTGCAACTTCCTGCTCTTCGATCGACACGATCTGTCCAACGCCATGGGCGGGATAGACAACGTATTCGTTCGGGCGGAAATCCAGTTTCTTCTTGCTCATATTTAGCGATCCTTCGCGTTGTTATTACAGTCGGGTGTCATGGCTGGCGCGATAAGACAAAAATGGTGGCGGTGCCGATAGCCCGCCATCAATATGTCACGACTCACCGAAATAAAACGCCCTGCCTCAGCTACAGGGCGTCATGATCGACCCAAGATTTAAGATGAGTATACCACAAAAACAGGGCTTGGAAAAGCGCTGCAATGCAGAAGATTGACCGATCGGTCAACTTCCGCTCTGCCCGACAAGATTAGCCCCACCCCAACCGGAGAATGGCTTACTGTTCAGCGGGGGCTTCCGAGAAGTATTTCTCGAGCTTGCCATCTTCACCGTCACGCTCTTCCGCTTCGGGCAGCGGGTCTTTGCGCTCGACGATCACCGGCCACAGTTCCGAATACTTGCGGTTGAACTCGACCCATTTTTCCGTTCCCGGCTCGGTGTCGGCGCGGATGGCGTCGGCCGGGCATTCCGGTTCACACACACCACAGTCGATGCATTCGTCCGGATGGATGACCAGCATGTTTTCACCTTCATAGAAGCAGTCTACGGGGCAAACTTCCACACAGTCGGTGTATTTGCAGGCGATGCAGTTGTCTTGGACGACATAGGTCATTGTGGCACCTTCAATTTGGTCTCGGCCTCACTTAGGACAGCACGCGGGATCAATCAAGCATAGTCCTACGGGTTTGATCCAAGATGCGACGATCTTTCTTAGTCGGACGGCCCTTTCCGACCGTTTTTGGCACTGATGCTTGCGATTGCAGAACATTGTCCGTTCTATTTGAGGGCGGATCAAGGTCTTCGTAAAGCGCTTGGGCCTCGGGCGCCGGACCTCGGCGCGTTGACAGCGTCGCGATACGGATAACACGTACCTGTTTGGCCTGCGGAAAGGTCAGAACATCGCCCGCGGTGATTCCATGTGAGGCTTTCGCGATCTTGTCGCCATTGACCCGCAGATGTCCGGCGGTCACCAGTTTGGTGGCCAGCCCTCGGGTCTTGAAAAAACGCGCGTGCCACAACCACTTGTCCACGCGCATTTTTGGTCCTGCCGGGGTGGGTAGCAAGCTGCCCTTCCCCTGTGTGTCCGCCATCGCGGCTTAGCCTTTGTCTTTCAGACCCATCAGGGCCGCTGCGAACGGGTTATCCGGGTCGATGGCCTTTTCCTTTTTCGGACCGGACTGGAAGCTTTTCGGCTTCATGTCGCGCGGACCTTTATTGGGGCCCTTCCCTCGACCGGGCTTACCACCCGAGCGGTCGCCACGCGGCTTGCCGCCTGGTTTGCCCTGCCCGCGTTCGCCACGCGGTTTGCCGCCACCACCCTGACGGGCACGACCAAAGCCGCCCCATGTGAAGGTGAAGAAGGATTCCATTTCGGGACCGGTGTCTTCAGCGGGAGCCTCAGAAGCCTCGGGTGTAGCGTCAGCCGGTGTTTCCTCAGCAGCAGGCGCTTCTGCGGGTGCGTCAGCCGGAACCTCGGTGACAGCTTTCACCTTCTCGCGCTCGCCCTTTTCAGCCTTATAGCCCAGACCCTGCATCAGATCGGCGAACTGCTCCAGCGTCATGCCGGTGATCGACAGCATATCAGCCTTGGCTTCAAAGCCGCCACGGCTGTCTTCCACGCGCAGCTGGTCCGCCAGACGCTCTAGCATGTCGATGCGGATGGCACGGGCGCCTGCTGGGCGATAGCCCGACAGCAGATAGGCCGAGTGATCCACGCCCTCGATCACGGGAATCGTCACCAGACCGGGGGGCGGGCTTTCAGGGAACTCGTCCAGACCTTTCCACAAGCTGTCCAGTACCAGACGCAAACGAGTCGGCGCAGGCTTCAGCAGAAGCGGCATGAAGATGGTAAACTGACCAAAACGCACACCGTGCTTGCGCAACGCGCCACGGGCGTCTTGGTCCAGATCCTTGACCTCGCCGGCAACCTGATCGCGCGGGATGATGCCCAGATTCTCGATCATGCGGAAGCCAAAGCCACGAGCCATGCCGGTCAGCGTCTCGTCTTTCTCGATGGTGGCCAGCGGCTCGAACAGTGCCTGCACCTTGCGGTCGATGAAGTGCTGCAGACGGCGGGTGACTTTCTCAGCCACATCCGATCCGGCCTCGTCATCAACAAAGGCCTGCACGCGCGGCTTGGCCACGTCATCACCTTTGACCAGCTTGCCCACGGCAAGCTCGCCCCACATCAGGCCACCTTGTTCGGTGAAGTCCATCTCGGTGTCGGGCGCGTTATAAAAACGGTCTGCCCGCAGGTGAAATTCTGGCGCCAAGGCCTTCAGGCTTGCTGCCCGCAGGGTTTTGGCTTCTTCCGGTGTCTGGGCGGTATCCTGGCTAAACCGGAACCCCTCCAATCGGCCAACAAACTGGCCTTCTACCGTCACTTCACCTTTATCGTTCACGTCAGCCACAAGGCTCTCCTTCTGCTTCAACCGGCGCAGCAAAACGCTTGTGCGCCGGTCAACAAATCTTTGGGTCAGACGCGCGTGTAACGCATCCGACAGGCGATCTTCTACAGCACGAGTCTCGCCGCGCCAATGGCTAACATCATCCAACCAGTCGCGGCGTTGCGCCACATAGGTCCATGTGCGGATATAGGCCAAGCGCTTGGACAGCGCGTCAATGTCCCCATCCGTGCGGTCAATGCGCTTGACCTGCCGCGCAAACCAGTCGCGTTTGACACGACCATGCTGGTGGATGTCGTTGAAAAGTTGCGTGATCAGCCCTGCGTGTTCGCCGTGACTAATCCCGCGGAAATCTGGCAGCTGGCAAAGCTCCCACAGCAGCGACACAGACCGCCCATCGCTGGCGCGCGCGGCTACTTCGTCATCCTTGGCCAGCAGCTTAAGCGCCATAACGTCGTCAGCATCCCGCCCGCGGGTCAGCCAATCATTGCCGGTCGGCGCTTCCAGCGACCGGATCAGCGCCGAGATCGTGCCAAAGGACAGATCGCGGTTGCGCCAAAAAAGCTTCTTGTCAGGGGCGAACTGGTGCGAACAGATCGCATCCGCGACCTCATCAGACATCAGCGGGGCTTCGCCCGTCACCCCGAAAGAGCCGTGGTTCATATGCCGCCCTGCCCGACCGGCGATCTGCGCCAGCTCGCTGGGCAGAAGCGGCCGCATCCGGTGGCCGTCGAACTTGGTCAGCGCCGAGAACGCCACGTGGTCAATATCAAGGTTCAGCCCCATACCAATGGCGTCGGTGGCGACCAGATAGTCCACGTCGCCATTCTGATACATCTCGACCTGCGCATTCCGTGTCCGAGGGGACAGCGCCCCCATCACCACGGCCACCCCGCCCTTCTGACGGCGCATCAGTTCCGCAATCGCATAGAGGTTATCGACCGAGAAGCCCACGATGGCCGACCGCCCCGGCATCCGGCTGAGCTTCTTCGATCCGGCGTGGATGAGCTCTGAGAATCGCTCGCGCCGCAGGAACTGCACATCCGGGATCAGCCCGGCAATCACCGGGCGCATCGTGTCCGCCCCCATGAACAGGGTTTCCTGCGTGCCGCGCATATGCAGAAGGCGGTCGGTGAAGACGTGACCACGTTCGGCATCCGTACAGAGCTGGATTTCGTCAATGGCGACAAAATCAGCACCCAGCCCCAGCGGCATCGCCTCGACCGTGGCGACCCAATATTGGGCGCGGTCGGGGACGATACGTTCCTCACCGGTGACCAGCGCCACCGCGTTGGGACCGCGCAAGCTGACCAGCTTGTCATAGACCTCGCGCGCCAGAAGGCGCAGCGGCAGGCCAATCACACCAGAGCGATAGCCCAACATACGCTCGAGCGCGTAATGCGTTTTGCCAGTGTTGGTTGGACCCAGAACGGCAGTAATCCGTGGGCCACCTCGCGCGCTGTCGGAAACCATGCTCTGCCCTTTCGACGCCACCGTCCTGACAGGACGATCAAATATCCTTCGCCCGTTTCTGTTCCAAACGGGCCACGGCGCCTTTTATGTCGTCACTGTGCGGATGTATAGCAAGGGCGTGGCGATAAGCTTCTAACGCGCGGGCCTCATTCCCGAGCTCTTCAAGGATCAATCCCAACCCCGTCAATGCCCCGAAATGGCGCGGCTCCAGTGACAGGGTTTGCGCGATGTCATTCAGGGACAGGCCCAGCTCTCCGGACAGGTAGAAGGCTGTCGCACGGGCATTCCACCCCTCGGCAAACTCCGGCGCATGGTCGGTCAGCGCTGAGAGGTGGTCAATCGCACGTTCCAGATCTCCGCTCTCAATCGCAGACTGACCGCGCCACAGCAAAAGATCCATCGCATCCGAGCCAGATCGGGACCAAAGCTCCCAGATCTCGCTTTCCAGCGCTTGCCAATTGCTGTCATCGGCGGTTTGAAGCTCTGAAAACAGGGTGTCCAGCTGATCATGGCGATCTTGCGCAACTGCTACGCCGGGCGGGACGACCCCGACCAACACGGCAAACAGCAAGATCAGCGAAAATATGCGCATAAGGAATGTTAGCGCGCAAAATTCTTCTAGAACAGGCACATTCGCGTGTGTCCCGCACGCATCGCAGGTGGAAACTTCAAGTTCCCTTGCGTCGACTGCACGAAAACCGGTTTACGTGCACGGAAACTTTGATCTAGCATGCTCGAGACACCCATGCCCATCGGGCTATTATTGGAGGACTAGAATTGAGCGACGTAATCAACACGGCAGTGGCCGCACTGAGCGATAAAGTCGGCGGCGGATTTGACGGCGGCACCGCCAAGTTTGTGATCAACGGCGAAGGTGGTATCATCATCGACGCTGACGGCGTGCGCGCGGGCGACGATGACGCTGACGTGACCCTGACGGCCGATGCAGACGTCTTTCAGGACATGTTGTCGGGCGACCTGAACCCGACCACCGCCTTCATGACCGGAAAGCTGGCAGTGGACGGCAACATGGGTCTTGCCATGCAGCTTGGCGCTGTTCTGGCCTAAAACACACGGATATTCGGCAAGGATCTGCGGAATGACCACTTCTGACGCCCCTTTGTTCTACGATATCGCACAAGGACCCGCCGAAGGGCGGGCCTTTTGGCGTGAGACGTCGGATGGTGTGCGGATCCGACTTGGGCTGTGGCCTGCAGCCCAAACAGCCACCCCTGCCGGGACGGTCCTGCTGTTCCCCGGTCGCACCGAATATATCGAGAAATACGGCCTGATCGCCGCCGAACTGGCGGACCGCGGATTTGCAACGCTTAGCATCGATTGGCGGGGGCAAGGCCTGTCGGATCGCGCTGATCAAGACCGTCTGCTGGGCCATGTGGGGCATTTCTCGGAATATCAGCTTGATGTGGCCGCCATGATGGCACTGGCCATCGAGCTGGACCTGCCCCGCCCCTTCGTTCTTGTAGGGCATTCCATGGGCGGCTGCATCGGATTGCGGTCGCTGCACGAGGGGCTGGACGTGAAAGGCGCCTGTTTCTCGGCGCCCATGTGGGGGATCACCATCGCCTCGGCCCTGCGTCCCATCGCTTGGGGCGTGTCATGGGCGCTGCATCAGACCCCGTGGAAACTGATGCTGACCCCCGGCACCGCGCGCAAAACCTATGTCGATATTCAGCCGTTTGAAGACAACATGCTGACCACCGATCCCGAGATGTACGCGCTGATGCAACTGCAAGCCAGCGCGCGTCCCGAGTTGACTTTGGGCGGCCCCACCGCGGGCTGGCTCTATGCTGCCCTGCGCGAAACCACAGAGCTGATGAAACTGCCCGCACCCAGCACACAAACCGTGACTTTCCTTGGCACACAAGAGCGCATTGTGGAATCGGAACCGATCCACGAATTGATGGGACGGTGGCGCGACGGTCGGTTGAATGTCATGCACGGATGCGAACACGAAGTGCTGATGGAGGCCGAACAGATCCGGGCGCAGGTCTATGACGCGATTCACCTGCTGGCCCACACCAATGGGAACGCAAGCGCAGCCTGATTAGCGCATGCTTTCCAAGGACTTATTGGTCGCTATTCACCCAACCTCTTGATCAGAGCGCGCGTTGATCCATCCAAGGCATTCGCAGGACCATCACCGCTTAGCACCGGGGCCAAGGCGACGGCCAGTTCTTTACCCAACTCAACGCCCCACTGGTCGAACGAATTGATGCCAAGAAGCACCCCCTCCACGAAAACGCGGTGTTCATAGAGCGCGACAATCGCGCCGAGCACCTCTGGTGTCAGCTTGGGATAGAGCAACGTGGTCGAGGGGCGATTTCCGGGGAACACACGGTGGGATGCCTGACGCTCCAACTCGTCCCCTTCGAAGCCTTTCGCCTGCATCAACGCGCGCGCTTCGGACAAGCTGCGGCCTGTCATCAGGGCCTGCGACTGCGCCAGACAGTTGGCCACCAACAGCTGATGCTGGTGCGCCAATTGGGGCTCGTGCCCCTCTGCCCCGACCATGAACTCGCAGGGGATGATGTCGGTACCCTGATGGATCAGCTGATAAAAAGCGTGCTGGCCATTGGTGCCCGGCTCGCCCCAGACCACGGGGCCAGAAGGTAGATCCAGCGTAGTCCCGTCCAACGCCACGCGCTTGCCGTTGCTCTCCATCTCTAGCTGTTGAAGATAGGCGGGCAGACGCGCTAGGCGCTGTTCGTACGGCAAAACTGCGCGGGTCGCATGGCCGCAGACCTGACGGTGCCAGAACCCGACCAAAGCCAGCATCAGCGGCATGTTCGCGCGGCCTTTGGCGGTCTGAAAATGCTGATCCATCGCCCGCGCGCCGGACAGCATCTGATCGAACCTGTCAGCGCCAATGGCAATCATCAAAGACAGGCCAATCGGCCCCCACATGGAATAGCGCCCGCCAACCCAATCCTCGAACCCAAAGACACGTTCGTCAGCGATGCCCCACTCGGCCGTTTTTTCAAGGTTCGAGGACAGCGCGGCGAAATGCAGACCAACCGCATCCGCAGGCACGTCGCGTAGCAGCCAGTCGCGGGCCGTTGCCGCGTTGGTCATGGTTTCAATGGTGGTGAAGGTCTTCGAGGCCACCATGATCAGCGTTTCCGCCGGGTTCAGCCCACGCAAGACATCTGCGATCTGCGCCCCATCCACGTTGGACACGAAATGCACCCTCGGCCCATCGTGATAGGGTGACAGCGCCAGCGCGGCCATCGCCGGACCAAGATCCGATCCGCCAATGCCGATATTCACCACATCACGAAAGCGCCCGCCCCCGGGCGCGCGGATCTGACCCGCGCGCAGGCGTGTCGCGAAATCCCGCATCCTGGCAAGCGTCTCGCGGACGCCGGGCATGACGTCATCACCATCCACCCGGATTTCAGCATCAGGACCCGCGCGCAGCGCCGTGTGTAGAACCGCACGGCCCTCGGTGTCGTTTATCTTATCGCCACCGAACATCTGATCGCGCCGCGCGGCCACCTCTGCCGCGTCCGCAAAGGACAGAAGCAGCTCAACCGCCCGATCATCCAACCCGGTTTTCGACCAGTCGAAATATAGGCCTGCGGCCTCGGAACTATACCGCTCGGCCCTATTGGTATCGGCGTCAAAGAGTGCGCTCAGACGTGTGTTGGCTAAAGTATCTTTATGCGCAATCAGCTTATCAATGGTCATAATAATCCCCGGAGCAGGCCTTCGCCCGCGTTTATTCCGCCCAGTGCACCGTCATGTCTGACATCACTGCTTTCACTGGTGCGCGACGGACGTGTTTCTCGGACATCGCCTTGTTCAGCGCATCGCGCTTCGCCGCGCCAAGGATCAACAGGTGTTTCGACATAGCCCCATTCAAAATCGGCGCAGTCAGCGTCACGCGCGGTTCATCCGCACCGGGCGCGCGCATTGGCAGCAAGGGTGGGGCGTGGCGAGACAAGGCTTCGTCCAGATGATCGGCGCCTGGAAACAGGCTGGCCGTGTGCATGTCTTCGCCCATGCCCAACAGCACAACCGAAATTGGCGTAATCGACTCGATCCCGCGCGACAGCATCGGTAAGGCGTCTTCTGGTCGAGGGTGATCTGCATAGAGCGGCACCAGATTGGCCTTGGCAGCGTGTCCCACCAGCAGGCGCGACCGCAGAAGCGCCGTGTTGGACCGCGGGCTGCTTTCCGGCACCCAGCGTTCATCCGTCAGCAAAACGTCCACGCGCGCCCAATCCAGATTGACCGCGCTGAGCGCATCAAAGACCGGGCCGGGTGTCGTTCCACCCGGCACCGCCAACGATGCGCGCTCTTCATGATCCAGCATTTGGGTCAGCTCGGACGCCAGCATGTCGGCCAGATCCAGCATCATCATGTCGCGATCTGCATACTCAATCAGGTTCATTCGCGAATCTCCCTCCAGCGACGGCCATCTTTATGCAACAGCATAAGCGCCTCCTCCGGTCCGGTCGAGAACGGCTCGTAGAGTGCGGGCTTGTCGCGCCGACGCTCCCAATCTTCGATAATGGGGTCCGTCCAGGCCCATGCAGCCTCAACCTCGTCCCCGCGCATGAATAGCGTCTGATTGCCGCGGATCACATCCATGATCAACCGCTCGTAAGCATCTGGGGAATCAGCAATTTCCTCGCCCAAAGCATCGGCAAAGGTCATATCCAACGGCACATCAATCAGGCGCATTCCACCCGGCCCCGGCTCTTTGATCGTGACTTTCAGGTCCATGCCTTCATTGGGCTGCAGGCGGATGGACAGCTCGTTCGCGGATTGGCCAGTGTCAGCCTCGAAGATCGAGTGCGGTGGTTCCTTGAAGCGCACGACAATCTCGGACATCCGTGCCTTCAGACGCTTGCCTGTGCGCAGGTAAAACGGCGTGCCGTTCCAGCGCCAGTTCGAGATGTGCAGCTTCATCGCAATGAAGCTTTCCGTATCGCTGCTATCGGTTTCCGCGTCAGCCAGATAGGACGCCACGTCACCATCCGCTGCATACTGACCACGCACCATGTCTTCCGGTGCCACGGGATCCAACGCGCGAATGATCTTCAGCTTTTCATCTCGCACCGCATCGGAATCGAACTTCGAGGGCGGCTCCATCGCTGTCAGGCACAGAAGCTGCATCAAGTGGTTTTGCACCATGTCGCGCATCGCGCCCGATTTGTCATAATACCCACCCCGCCCTTCAACGCCGACGGTTTCGGCCACGGTGATCTGGATGTGATCCACGTATTGCGCGTTCCAAAGCGGCTCGAACAGCATATTGCCGAACCGCAGCGCCATCAGGTTTTGCACCGTCTCTTTTCCAAGATAGTGGTCGATGCGGTAAATCTGGCTTTCGTCGAAATGCGCGGCCAGCGTGGCGTTCAGCGCGCGGGCCGTTTCGATGTCATGCCCAAAGGGTTTTTCTACTACGATCCGCGCTTCAGGCCCGGCAATCCCTTTGGTATGAAGGCGTTCGGCAATCGGCCCGAACAGGCTGGGCCCGACCGAAAAGTAGAATGCCTGTACCCGATCTGGACGGCTTTTGGCCTTCAGTTCAGCCCAGCCGTCATCGCCCAGAGCATCCACTTGCACATAATACAGCGTCTCGCGAAATGCTGCCAACGTGTCCGGATCGCATTTGCGCTTTGAGACGAAGTTGCGCACGGCCTCTTCCACGAAATCGCGGAAGCCTTCGTCGTCCATTTCACTGCGCGCTGCCCCGATGATGCGCGCGCCTTCGGGCATCTGCCCATCGCGGAAGCGCCGATAGAGGCCGGGCAGGATTTTGCGACGCGACAGATCGCCTGTACCCCCAAAAATCACCAGATCAAAAGGATCGACCGGAATGACACGCGAGACCATCAGGAACTCCAGTTATGTTAGCGCTAACTTTTTCACTCACGGCCTTCTAACCGCTTCATGCGCATAAGTCTAGCATCCTTATCGCGGGTCACAAGCAAATGACGGGCCGGAGGGCGTGTTATCCTGCCATCACGCACAGCAGTTCGAACATGATCGAAGCACCCAGATAGGCGGTCGCGCCGCTTGGATCAAAGGGCGGCGAAACCTCGACCAGATCGGCGCCAATAATGTTTAGCCCTTGAAGGGCGCGAACGACCTGAAGCGCTTGATAGGAATTCGGCCCGCCCACCTCGGGTGTGCCGGTGCCAGGCGCGAAGGCAGGGTCAACGAAATCAATATCATAGCTGACATAAGTGGCACCCTGCCCGGCAATCTCGCGGGCTTCGGCCATCACGTCGTCGACACCGCGGGCGTGGAACTCTTCGATGGGAATCACCCGGATACCCACACTGTCGGCAAAGTCGCGATCTTCGTTGTCATAGGCCGTGCCGCGAATGCCGATCATCACCACGCGTTTTGGGTCCAGAAGCCCCTCTTCGACCGCGCGACGGAACGGCGTGCCGTGGGTGTACATGGTGCCGTCGAAATACGAGTGGAACAGGTCCGTATGGCTGTCGAAATGTACCATCCCAACCGGTCCATCATTTGTCAGCGCGCGCAGAATCGGAAGCGTGCACAGATGGTCACCTCCACCGGTCAACGGACGGATGCCAGCCGCGTGGACACGGGCATAGAACGACTCCATCCGTTTCAGGCTATCCATCACATCTGCAGGATTCGGCGCCACGTCGCCAAGGTCCGCACAGTTCAGCGCCTCGAAGGGTCGCACGCCCGTCGCGCCATTCTGAGCCCGGATCATCGTGGACATATCGCGCAACTGACGCGGGCCATGACGCGGACCCGGGCGGTTCGTCGTACCGCCATCCCAAGGCGCGCCGATCAGACCGACCTGCACCTCGGAAATCCGGGGGTGTTCGAAGTCCACATAAGGCAAGCGCATAAAGGTCGCCACACCGGCAAAACGCGGCAGGTCAAAGCCCGAAACGGGGGTGAAAAACGGATCGGACATGAAGGCCTCCTTACTGGTTGGAACGAGGCTATCGGGTCAAATCCGTGTCGTCATGCGAAATCCGACAGATTAGGCGTCAAGTTCCGTATCCCAGTAGAGAAAATCCATCCAACTGTCGTGCAAATGGCCGGGTGGAAACTTGCGCCCGACATTGCGCAATTCTTCTGCCGTGGGCTGGCGCGCGGGCTTGCGCAGGGACAGCCCCGAGTGCCGCAAAGGCTTCGAGCCCTTGCGCAAGTTGCACCGCTGACAGGCCGCCACCACGTTTTCCCAGCTGGTTACGCCCCCAGCGGCGCGCGGCACCACGTGGTCAAAGGTCAGATCCCCCTTCGCACCGCAGTATTGGCAGCAAAATTCGTCCCTCAAGAACAAATTAAAGCGCGTGAAGGCCACGCGCTTTTGAGGTTTCACATAGTCTTTCAGAACCACGACCGAGGGGATCTTCAGCTCAAGTGACGGGCTTCTGACCACCTCGTCATATTCGGCCAATATATTCACCCGATCTAGCACCGCCGCTTTCACGGCCTCCTGCCACGGCCACAGGGACAGCGGATAATAGGACAAGGGCCTAAAATCCGCGTTCAACACCAAGGCCGAGCGCTGTTTGACACCACCGCCTTCACGTACAAAGTCTGTCCTGAAATCTCCATCCATGACGCATCCAATCCTCGCCCGTATACATCCTCAATCGGTTGTCGGGGCGGGGACACCCGCCCCATGCTTATAGGTTGACTATATATTGATAAGACAACCTGACAACCCCAACATATGGGGTCGCCAGCGGGATATCATCAGATTATCTCAGGGATGTGACAGCCGGTCGGCCAGATGTGATCAGTTTGCGGCCTTTGCCGGGGTCATCCCCAGATTGTCCCGCATGAAGCTAAGCGCCACAGACAGACCGTCCATCGCGATTCCGTGCCCTGTGCCCTTCATGATGAAGCCGTAGGTTTCAAAACCTGCGGCCTGCAAAACTTCTCCGCTTTCGCTGAAATGACCCGGAGGTACCATGTCATCCTGATCGCCATGCACCAGCAGAATGGGCAGTTTCGACACCACATTTTCAGCAAACTGATCAGGTTCCAGCATCCGGCCAGAAAACGCCACCAATCCGGCAATCGGTTCATCCCGGCGGGGCAACACGCGAAGGCTCATCATCGTGCCTTGCGAGAAGCCGAAGACGATAAGCTGAGACGGCTCGATGCCCTCGTCTTCCAGCACCTGATCAAGGAAGGCGTTGATGTCAGCGGTGGCCATATCGACGCCGCGCATGCTGTCTTCTTCCGACGAGCCGTCCAGCCACGGGATCGGGAACCACTGGTACCCCATCGGGTTGCCCAGGCATTTTTCGGGCGCGTCGGGCGCAATAAAGGTGGTGTCCGGCATATGCTCGGACAGCGGATCGGCCAGCCCCAGCAAATCTGCACCATCCGCGCCATAGCCATGCAGGAACACCACCACAGATTTGGTGGTGCCCGAGGCCGCTTCGCGCCGTTTGCTTTCCAAGATGCGGGTCATTCGCCTATCCCTTCGCGTTCTGTTTCCATGCGGTAATAGGCCCAGAGCAACCGCGCCGCAACGCCCCTGTTGGGGGACCAGTCCCCCGCCATGGCACGCATCGCCTTTTCTTTCGGCCTGTCGGGCAAATCAAACAGGCGTTTCGCGGCCTCTTGAAGGGCCAGGTCGCCAGCTGGAAAGACATCCGCGCGGGCCAACGCAAACAGCGCATAGATCTCGGCCGTCCACATCCCGATGCCGGGCACAGCAGTCAGGGTCTCTATCACCTGATCCGAGGGCAAATCATGCAGCGCCGGGTAGTTGATCCCGGCCTCAGCCAAAGCCTTGGCATAGCGGATTTTCGGGCGCGACAGGCCGACATCCGCCAGATCCTGATCGCTGGCACGAGCGACGTTGTCCGTGTTATCAAAACCAGCCGCCTGCACCCGCCCCCAGATCGCCGCCGCTGATGCGGTCGAGACCTGCTGCCCCACGATTGCAAACATCAGCGCCGAAAATCCATCCGGGCGCAGCCGAAGTGGGATCTCATCCAGTTGATCGAAAATGGGCAGAAAGCGCGGCTCGCGCGCGCAAAGCTGCCTCGCCTCGCGCTGCAAACAGCCCTGCCCTTGGATCAAGCTTTCAGAGTGGTCAGCCATGCCAGCGCCTCGTCCGGGGTTTCAACGCAATCGCAATCGGGCAATGCGGTGCGGTTCAGCATCACCACAGGCAGCCCCAATTGGCGCGCGGCCAACAGCTTGGCGCTGGTCGGCCCGCCGGCGTTTTTACTGACAAGATGGGTGATGCTGAGGCTGCGCAGCGTATTCAATTCCTCTTCCAGCGAGAACGGAGGACGCCCAACGATCCAGCCCCCATCATAGGGAAAGGGATCGTCGGTCGCGTCCACACGGCGACAAAACAGAGTGCGCCCTTCAGCCAGCTCTGCCCAATCCGCCACAGACGCGGCCCCAGTTGCCAAAAACACCCGCGCACCGGTTGGGATATGCGCCGAGGCCTCTCCGGGCTGATCGATAAAGCGCCAGCCATCGCCACTTTCCGCACGCCATTCCGACCTTAATAAACGCAGGTAAGGAATTGAAAGTATGCCGCTAATTTCATGGCTTCGACTTGAAATCTGTGCCGCAAAAGGATGCGTCGCATCCACCACCGCGTCAAATCCATGCTTGGTCATAAAGGCCTGTTGCGCCGCTTTTCCTCCAAAGCCACCGATGCGCGTCGGCACGGGATAGGCCGCAGGCGCGCGCGTGACTCCGGCAAGAGAGGCCAGAACCTCCTGTCCGTGATCCGCCAAAAGCTTTGCCAAGGCGCGCGCCTCGCCGGTTCCGGCCAGAAGCAGGATTTTCACAGGGCCTGCGCGATGATCTCGCCCTTTCGGTCGATGACGACGATGTCCACCGAAACAGGCGCGCCACGCAGGATTTGGACTGCCTGTTCTCGCGCCTTATCCGCGACCATATTTGACATGGCTTCCCCATGCTTTTCATATGCTTGCAGGGCTGTATTCATGCTGGAAACCTCAGGATCCCCCAGCCATTCAGCCAGCACTTCAAAGTTCACCTGACTGCGACCCGAATGCAAATCCCGTGCGCCCTGCGCCAGTTTGGTCAGCTTGCCGATGCCGCCGCCGATGGTCACCCGGTCAATCGGGTTGCGCGCCAGATATTTCAGCATACCGCCCGCGAAATCGCCCATGTCGATCATGGCCCCGTCCGAGAGGCCCATCAGCCCTTGCACCACCTTTTCCGAGGTCGCCCCCGTGCAGCCTGCCACATGGGTCAGCCCCTCGGCCCGCGCCACATCAATGCCTCGATGGATCGACGCGATCCACGCTGAACAAGAGAACGGGCGCACAATGCCCGTGGTGCCCAAAATCGACAGCCCGCCCTTGATACCAAGCCGTGGATTCCACGTTTTCTCCGCCAGCGCCGCCCCATCCTCGACCGAGATGGTGACGATCACATCGGCGGTCTGGTCATATGTCGCAGCGGCCTCATGCACGACGCCTTTGATCATCTGGCGCGGCACAGGGTTGATGGCAGGTTGCCCAACGGGCACTGGCAGGCCAGGTTTCGTCACCGTGCCTACGCCCTCGCCTGCGACAAAGAACACGCCTTGCCCCGGCTTGGCAGGCGCCACACGCGCCCGGATCACCGCGCCGTGGGTCACGTCTGGGTCGTCGCCTGCATCTTTGACAATTGCGGCTTCCGCCCAATTATCCCCTGTGATCAGGTCGTAAATCAGGAAATCCGGAGTTTCTCCACGCGGAAGCGTGATCGTCACACGGGCAGGCGCACCCTGCCCCCACAACGCATCCAGCGCGGCCTTTACGGCGGCCGTCGCACAGGCGCCTGTGGTCCAGCCGCGGCGCAATTTCTGGGGATCTGTCTTTTTCATTCCAACGACTATAGGCGCGCAAATCCGCGCCGCCAATCCGTTCTGTGAGGTCGCAGTTACGCTTTTCGAGCGCGGCCAACAGGTGCATAAGGGGCGCATGACTGACTCGCATCCATATACCGTCCCTGTTTTGCCCGGCCATGACTGGCCCACGCTTGAGCCCGGCTGGGTTTGGCTGTGCGGCGCTGGCCCCGGAGATCCCGGTCTTCTAACCATTCACGCGGTGAATGCGCTGATGCAGGCGGACGTGATCGTGCATGACGCGCTGGTCTCGCCCGAGATCCTCAGCTGGGCGCGCCCCGAGGCCGAGGTGATCTATGCAGGCAAGCGTGGCGGCAAGCCGTCGGCCAAACAGCGCGACATCTCGTTGAAACTGGTGGATCTGGCGCGGGACGGAAAACGTGTGCTGCGCCTGAAGGGCGGCGACCCGTTTGTGTTTGGGCGTGGCGGCGAGGAAGGCCAAACGCTCGTGCAGCATGGTGTACCGATCCGCATCATCCCGGGCATTTCGGCCGGGATTGGCGGACTGGCCTATGCGGGCATCCCCGTAACGCACCGCGATGTGAACCAATCCGTGACCTTCGTGACCGGCCATGACCAGTCGGGCAATGCGACCGGTTCGCTGAATTGGCCCGCGATCGCGCGTGGCTCGCAAGTCATCGTGATTTATATGGGTATGAAGCATCTGGACCGCATTCGGTCCGAGTTGATTGCTGCCGGTCGCGGGGAAGATGAACCTGTCGCCATTACCATGAACGCAACCACACCAGATCAGCGTGTGCTGGAAACCACCCTTGGCACCTGCGTTGAAGACGCGGATCGCGAAGGCATCGGCGCCCCCGCCATCATCTGCGTGGGCCTTGCGGTTCTGATGCGTCAGGCTTTGGACTGGCAGGCCTTGGCCGCGGGTCTGGAACCGCGCAACACCGATCCGCTGGGTCGTGGCCGCCCGGCCGAGGATCGCTGATGTCCGCACCGACCGGATTGATTCTGTCCGCGCCCTCGTCCGGCAGCGGTAAAACCACCCTGACCTTGGGCCTTCTGCGCGCCCTGTCGCGGCGTGGCGTGGATGTCAGCGGGGCGAAATCCGGCCCCGACTATATCGACCCTCGCTTTCATGCCGCCGCCTGCGGGCGCGAGTGCCCCAATCTGGACGCTTGGGCCATGGGCCCGGCACGGCTGCACGATCTGGCGCGTTCTGGCGCCGAGCTTTTGCTAGTCGAAGGCGCGATGGGTCTGTTTGACGGCGCGCCGCCGCAAGGACGTGGCGCAACCGCAGATCTGGCCCGCACATTCGGGCTTCCCGTTGTTCTGGTGGTCGATTGCGCCCGTCTGGCACACTCGGTCGCGCCGCTGGTGAACGGCTTTGCCCAACACGACCCGGACGTGCGCGTTGCGGGCGTTATCCTGAACCATGTGGGCAGCCCGCGTCACGAGGCAATGCTGCGCGCAAGCCTGCAAGACAGCCTGATCCCGGTGCTGGGCGCGGTCTATCGTCAGTCGGGATTGGAGCACCCCTCGCGCCATTTGGGGCTGGTGCAGGCCGAAGAACATCCCGATCTGCAGGCCTATCTGGACCGAGTCGCAGATGTGGTCGAAGCAGCGATTGACCTTGATGCGCTGGTTGCTCTGGCTGGATACGCGGCAGACGCGCCGGGCGCTGCCACCCGGCTGACGCCTCCGGGCCAGCGGATCGCCGTCGCATCGGACAAGGCGTTTGCCTTTGCCTATCCGCACATCCTGTCCGACTGGCGCGCTGCCGGGGCCGAGGTGTTGCCCTTCTCGCCGCTGGCAGATCAGGCCCCTGCCCCGGATGCCGATTTCATCTTTCTGCCCGGCGGATACCCTGAGCTTCACGCGGGCAAACTGGCGGCGGCAGAGACCTTCAAACAGGGGATGCGCGCGGCCACCTGCCCGATCTATGGCGAGTGTGGCGGCTATATGACCCTTGGCCGCGCGATCACCGACAAGGACGGCGAACGCCACGAAATGCTGGGGCTGCTTGGGCTGGAAACCAGCTTTGCACAACGCAAACTGCATCTTGGTTATCGCGCGCTACACGCCGCCGAGGGTCCGTTCGCTGGACACTGGAACGCGCATGAGTTCCACTATGCCACCACGCTTCTGGCCGAAGGCGCGCCGTTGTTTGATGCCACAGACGCCGAAGGCCGCGCCTTGACACCTATGGGACTGATCGAAGGCAATATCTCGGGCAGCTTCGCGCATCTGATCGACCGGGTCTGACTGCGACATCCGCCCGCATTCAGGGGTACAATTTCGCTCTGGTCAAAGTAGGCATGCATGGATACGCATATGCGCATGACCGATACGACCCTGACACCTTCTGATGACGCGCGCGCCAAGCGTAATGTGACCATTCTTGTGCTTGCGCAGGCTATTTTGGGCGCGCAGATGCCGATGATCTTCACCATGGCCGGTCTGGCCGGGCAGTCGCTTGCGTCGAACCCCTGCTGGGCGACCCTGCCGATTTCCCTGATGGTGGGCGGATCGATGATCTTTGCCAACCCAGTCGCATGGGTCATGCAGACCTTCGGGCGTCGGATCGGGTTCTGGCTGGGCACGCTGGGCGGATCGGTTGGGGCCGCGATCAGCGCCTATGGCTTGATGCAATCCGACTTCACGATTTTCCTGATCGGCTCGTTCTTCATGGGTCTGTATCAATCTGCGCAGGGGTTCTATCGCTTTGCGGCCACCGACACTGCCTCGGCCGCGTTCCGCCCCAAGGCGATTTCCTACGTCATGGCGGGCGGCTTGGCCTCGGCCATCATCGGGCCGCAGCTGTTCAACCTGACCAATGACGCGATGGTCGTGCCTTTCCTTGGGGCCTATCTGACAATTATCGCGATCAACTTGCTGGGATCGCTTCTGTTTCTGGGGCTGGACATTCCCAAACCCGAAAAACCGCACGAAGACGCGCCCAAAGGCCGTACCCGGATGGAGCTTCTGCGTGACCCAGTGATTGCCGTGGCGATCATCTGCGGGATGGTGTCTTACGCGCTGATGAACCTTGTCATGACCTCGACCCCACTGGCGGTCGTGGGCTGCGGGTTTGAGACCGACATGGCGGGCAACATCGTGACGGCCCACGTATTGGCCATGTTCGTTCCCAGCTTCTTCACCGGCCACCTAATTGCACGCTTCGGCACACGTATGGTCATCGCCACCGGCTTGACCATTCTTGGTCTCGCAGGCGTCGTCGCCCTGCAAGGGGTTGAGCTTGAGAACTTCTTTGTCGCTCTGATCTTGCTTGGCGTCGGCTGGAACTTTGGTTTCATTGGTGCGACGTCGATGCTGGCGGGCGCCCATGCCCCGGAAGAGCGGGGACGCGTTCAGGGCATGAATGACATGATCGTGTTTGGCTGCGTGACCGTGGCTTCGCTGGCCTCGGGCGGGTTGATGAACTGCTCGGGCGGCAGCGCTGTCGAGGGGTGGAGCGCGGTGAACATCGCCATGGTCCCCTTCCTTGCACTGGCCGGTGCCTCGCTCATCTGGCTGATGATGCGTCCAGCCGAGGACGCCTGATCCCTCCAGTGCCTTTTTCGGCTGTCGCTTCCGCAGAGAAGCGCTAAACAGCGGAAAATTCTGAATAAGGGACATGGAAATGAGTCGCGACATCACTCAGACCGACTATAAATTCGGCCCCGGACAGGCGCTTGTGGGGGCGCAAATGCTGTTCGTCGCCTTCGGGGCGCTTGTGCTGGTGCCCCTGTTGACCGGGCTTGACCCCAGCGTGGCGCTATTCACCGCAGGCGTCGGGACTCTGATCTTCCAGATCGTCACCCGCGGCAAAGTACCGGTGTTTCTGGCATCCAGCTTCGCGTTCATCGCCCCGATCATTTACGGCGTACAGACTTGGGGCCTTCCATCCACCTTGGGTGGCCTTGCTGCAGCGGGCCTATTCTATGTTGCCATTAGCTTTGCCATCCGCATCTGGGGTTCGGACTGGCTGCACCGCTACCTGCCACCCGTCGTGGTAGGTCCGGTGATCATGGTCATCGGTCTGGCGCTGGCCCCGGTGGCCATCAACATGGCAACCGGCTTGGCTGGGGACACGCAGATCATGCCAAAATCCTATGCGCTGATCCTGGCCGCCGTGTCGCTGAGCACCACGATGCTGATCGCGATCCGGGGTCGCGGCATGGTCAAGGTTGTGCCCATTATCTTCGGCGTCATTGCGGGCTATCTTGCCGCGCTGATCCTGGGGGCCATCACCGGCGAGAGCCTCGTGAGCTTTCAAAGCTTCCAAGACGCGGCGTGGTTCGCCGTTCCCGGCTTCGTCGCGCCCGAGTTCAACATGGCCGCGATCCTGTTCATCCTGCCCGTCGCCATTGCCCCTGCGATTGAGCATTTCGGGGATGTGATGGCCATCAGTTCGGTCACCAAGAAGGATTATTTGAAAGAGCCGGGCATCCAGAACACCATGCTGGGCGACGGTCTGGCCACCGTGTTCGCAGGTCTGGTCGGCGGCCCGCCCAACACCACCTATTCCGAGGTTACTGGTGCCGTCACCCTGACGCGTGCTTTCAACCCGGCCGTGATGACCTGGGCCGCGATCTTCGCGATTGCGCTGGCTTTCGTGGGTAAAGTTACGGGCGCACTCGGGACCATTCCCATGCCGGTCATGGGCGGCATCATGATCCTGATGTTCGGTATGGTCACCGTAGTTGGCTTGACCGTGCTGGCCCGGATTGGCGCAGACGCGCTGACCAACAGCCGTAACATGGTGATCGTCTCGACCGTTCTGGTGATCGGTATCGGTGGGCTGTCGATCCCGTTCGGTGGTGGCTTTACCCTGGCTGGCATTGGCCTTGCGGGTGTGGCAGGCGTGATTCTGAACCTGATCCTGCCGAAAGAAGCGGAACATATCGAGGCGTAAGCCCTCTTTTCGACGACGGCGCGCTCGGAAACGGGCGCGCTTTTTTCATTCAGATAAGCGAATTTCTCCCTTTTCCATCGCGCCTAAAGGGACTTGTCCTGTTCTTTCTCCACTCGCTCGGTCATCGCGCTCGGGCAATACTTGCCGCAGTCGTGATGGCAATCAACACGATAGAATGGCATTGCATTTTCCTCTATGCCACTGTTTTCCATAGATGTTTGACTTTTCTCAACAACGTCAAACACTTCCGTTTGGCTTATGCGTTTTTGAAATTCGATCCCGGTAAAATATCCATTCTTCCATCTGATCTTTCCACGGCGCTTATAGCCGCAAAAATAGAGATCCACGCACGCATCCTGCAGGTGGATCGGCGCGGCCTCGATCTTTACGCCGTTCCGATTGATGTCAACGATCCGTGTCTTCGTACAACCGTTCTTGAGGTTAACCAGCACCGGCGTGTTGCAGACTTCTCGTTTGGCGCGGCCCCGCAAGCCAAGTCGGGCCAGGATCGCCGCCAAGACCACCAGAAGACCCAGTGTGCTACCGCTCAACACGATCGGGTTCTTTAACGCCTGTATCCCTTCATTCGCCTTATTTTCATCGGGTGGACGTCGCATTGCGAGCGGTTTCGTGTCACGCCCCGCAACTTCGGTCGAGGCGACAAACTCGCACCCGAAGATGATCGTCAACATCTCCAGATCCGTGCGAAGTGACGTCAGGCTTGCAACAAGCCGTTCACTTGACCCTGACTGTGCAACAGCCCGATCCAAAGCGGCCGAGATCATTCCCAGCGCATCTGACTGGCTGACCACGCCTGTCGGCATGTTAAGTGCACGTACCCGTTTTATCTGTTGGGAAAGAGATGATATGAGTTTCTTTGTCGCTGCAGGATCGCCCAAAGGGCTTGCCGTCTGATGTAGCATACTGGCTTCTTGCAGGGCAGAAACGTCCTTACAAATCCGCACATCATCCCCCAGCGCTTTGCCCCCCCAAAGGCAGCAGAGGAAAGAAACCAGAAGGATAAATCTGCGTTGCATAGTGCATGCAGAATGTCACCGTTGAGTTACCAAATCGATAATTTGGCCTGATCAGGCGCGTCTATCCCACGCGCCCAGCACGTCCACCGCGTCGCTTGGGCGGCGCAGCATCTTCCAATGCGGCGCGCAGGACCTCGGTCATCGGGTGATCCGGTGCCTTGGGTCCGTAGTGCGTAAGCAGCGTCTTGATCCGCTCAGGCTGAGGCATCTCGTGATCTTCAAACAGCGCCCAGTCCAGAAAGATCGACCGGCATTCACCGGGCGTGATCCCTTCGATCACATAGCTATCTCGGATCAGGCCGCGCTGGTCGATGGCGTCGATAATGTTCGTCATTTGGTCCTCCGGCGGGCCTTACCCGGGTGGGTTGGCCAGCACCTCGTCAATGGCTAGGGCTGCGGCCCGCGCCTTCTCCTCCAGATCCTTGATCAGGGCAGCCTCACTTTCCGCCCCGGTCTCGCGTAATAGCAGATCCTGACCACCTTGCCCCAAAGTATCAAGGTCCAAAGGACCGTCAGACAAAAGCTTGGACGCGGCCTGCAAGCGCCACATTAAGTCGTGGGATTGCGCCATATCGCGCCCTTGCGCGTCAGAAAACCACCCAATGGCGACACCTTGTGCAATTTGACGATCAGGCTCGCGGGGGGTGTCGCTCGACAGTAGTGCCGCGGTCTGGGCAACCAGCTCAACATCCTGCAGGTGGCCTTCACCCAGTTTGGCGTCCAGCGCCCCGCCCGACTGCTTGGCATCCGCGATGCGATTGCGCATCTCGATCACATCGGCGATCACCTTTGCAGGGTCGCGGTCAAACCCAAGCACGTCGACGCGAGCGGCCTCGTAATCCTTGGCCAGTCCTTCTGGCCCTGCCACAACGCGCGCGCGGGTCAGGGCCAGATGCTCCCACGTCCACGCTTCGTCCCGCTGGTATGCCTTGAAGCTTTCGATCGAGGTCGCCACCGCCCCTTGCCGGCCCGAGGGGCGCAGGCGCATGTCGACCTCGTAAAGCCGCCCTTCTGCCATCGGTGCAGACAGTGCAGTCAGGAAGGCCTGTGTCAGTCGTGCATAATAAGGTCGGGTCGCCAAGGGGCGGCGACCGTCTGACATATCCTGATCTTCAGGGTCGTAGATAATGATCAGATCCAGATCCGAGGTTGCCGAGAGCGACCGTGCCCCCAAAGACCCCATGCCAATGATTGCGGCCCCTGCCCCCGGCGGCGTGCCGTGTTTCAGAGCAAAGTTGTCAACGACCACAGGCCAGAGGCCGCGGATGACCGCATCGGCAAGGTCTGTATATTGCGCACCCGCCTCGCGCGCGTGGATCAGGCCACGCAGGAAATGCACGCCGATGCGGAAGTGCCATTCCTTCATCCAACGACGCGTACCATCCAGTTTGGCCTCATAATCGGGCGCTTTATCGAGCCGCGCGCGCAGCTCGGCCTCAAGCGCCTCGCCGCCGGGCCACGGCTCGAAGAACCCGCCGCCGATCACCGCATCCAGCACCTGCGCATTGTGGCCCAGATAGGCGGCCAGCGCAGGGGCCGTGGCGGCAATGTCGACGATAAGATCAACAAGTGTCGGATTGGCTTCGAAGAGCGAGAAGAGCTGCACCCCTGCCGGGAGACGCTTCAGAAATCCATCAAACTGGATCAGTGCATCGTGCGGGCGCGGCGCATCGGCCAGACGCGCCAGCAGGTCGGGCTTCAGACGGTTGAAGATCTCGACCGCGCGGGCCGAACGCAGGCAGGGATAGGTTCCCCAGCGCGCCACGATCTCGGCCTCGCTTTCGGACAGTTCGCGGGTGTCGGCCGTAGAGCCGTCAGGCGCGAAGAAGCTTTCAGTAAGCCCGTGGACCTCGGCCAGCGCATCATGGATACGGGTCTTCAGGGCTTCGGTGTCTCCCTCGCCCATCATCCGGGCCAGACGATCGAATTCGTCGTCAGTTTTGGGTAGGTTATGGGTCTGCGCGTCACGGAACATTTGGACGCGGTGTTCGACCTCGCGGTGGAAACGATAATGGCGGGTGAGGATTTCAGCCACATCCGTAGGGATCCAGTCTTTCGCCGCCAAGGCCGCCAAACCCGGCACGGTTTCGCGCATGCGCAGCCCTTCGTCACGCCCGCCCGCAATGATCTGGCGGGTCTGGGTGAAGAACTCGATCTCGCGGATACCACCGCGCCCCAGCTTCATGTCATGGCCGGGCAGCGTTATGTCGCCATGCAGACCTTTATGCGCGCGAATGCGCAGGCGCATGTCATGGGCGTCTTGAATGGCGGCAAAATCCAGATGCTTGCGCCAGATAAACGGGCGCAGACGCGTCAGATAGGCCTCGCCCGCTGCGATGTCGCCACCACAAGGCCGCGCCTTGATATGGGCGGCACGTTCCCACGTGCGGCCAAGGCTTTCGTAATAGCGTTCCGCCGCCTCCATCGAGACACAGACCGGCGTCACAGACGGGTCCGGGCGCAGGCGCAGATCGGTGCGGAAGACGTATCCGTCCTCGGTCAACTCAGACAGCATTGCGCTCATCTTGCGAGTCGCGCGCACGTGACTGGCGCGGGCCTCGTGGAAATCCGCGCCCTGGAACCGGCTGTCGTCAAACAGCATGATCAGATCAATGTCCGAGCTATAGTTCAGCTCGTGCGCGCCCATCTTGCCCATCGCAAGCGCCACCATGCCGCCTGCGGTGTCGGTGTCATCCTCGGTCATTCCGGGCAGCTTGCCGCGCCGGATCTCATTGCCCACTTGGAAAGTCATGGCCGTGTGGGTGGCAAAATCCGCCAGATCGGTCAGTGCGCCGGTGACGTGCTCCAACTGATAGACCCCAGCTAGGTCGGCAAGCCCGGTTAGAAGCGCGATGCGTTGCTTGGCGATGCGCAGGGATTTACGCAGCGCGCTGTCGCTGTCGGTGTTCATGTCCTGCATGGCGGCGCGGATCGCCTGTTCCGGCGCAATGCTCAGCGCTTCGCGCAGCCAATCGGCCTGCTTTTCCATCAGCCCTTTCAGATAGGGCGAGCACCCTGCTGCGCCGGATAAAACTTCGCGTAGATCCGGTGTCAGGTCCGCAAACAGCGTGTCGATATCTGCGGCAGGTTCGGCCTCGTAAGCGATGGGAGTGCGGGTAATGCGGGCGGCGAAAGAAGTCTGGCTCATATGCGCAAATTGCGCCGGGCGGCGGGGCGGGTCAACATGGGAAAGCATGTTGCGACCATTCTGTGCAGCTTGCCCATCGGCGCTGTTTGGCTACAGTCACCCCAGAGGAACCGCAGACGACAGGAAATAGCATGTCCAAAAGCCTGAAACGGGTCAGAACCGCGCTGGAAAAGGCAGGCATCGACGCAAAGGTGATCGAGATGTCCGAGGGCACCCGTACCGCTGCAGATGCCGCCCGCGCTTGCGCCTGCCAGATCGACCAGATCGCCAAGTCGATCATCTTTCGCGGCGAAACCTCAGGTCATGTGATTCTGTTTCTAACCGCTGGGGGAAATCAGGTCGACGCGGACAAAGCCTCGGCCTTGGCAGGAGAACCTCTGGGCAAGGCGGACGCCAAATTGATCCGCGCCGAGACCGGGTTTGCCATCGGGGGCGTGTCCCCGGTCGGGATGACCAGCCCGGTCCGCGCCTTTTACGACGCGCGTCTTCTGGAGTTTGACGAGGTCTGGGCCGCCGCTGGCACCCCGCGGCACGTTTTCCCGGCTGCTCCCCGCGATTTGATCCGCGTTTGTGGGGCTCTGCCGGGTGATTTCACCTGAGCGTCAGCCGCAGCCGGACCCGGCTGCCCGCGTCAGAAGCGTCAGCAACCGAAGGAACTCGCGCTGATCTTCTGGGGACAGTTGGTCCAGCATCTCTTTGTTCTGCTCACCGATGATCCCGAAGATACTGGGCATCAGCGCCCGGCCCTCTTCCGTCAGATACACACGATGGGTACGTCGCGACTGTTCATCCTGCCTGCGTGCGACCAAATCTTGTTTCTCCAGCGCATCCAGCGCCCGCGAGACCGTATAGCCCGCGATCCGCAATCCCTCGCCAATTTCGGTCTGGCTGGCGCCCTCTTTTTCGGTCAGCGCCATCAGAACAATGAAGTGATCCATCTTCAGCCCGTGGGCTTTCAGGCGCGCCTGCATCTGGGTTTCGGTCATGCAGGCCAAGCGCTGCAACATCCATCCTGCGCTGGTCGTGCGCGTCTGCTGCGCTTGGTCACACAGAGCCCGCTGCACGGTGTCGGGTTTGTTCATGGTCACATCTCGGTCGATTTATCGCGGCATTTGGCCACAACATACGTGACAATACTTGCAACTGCAACTTTCCACTTGCAATACTTGCAATTGCAAATATTGTGACTGAAATACCCAGCGAGTGAGAAACACCATGAAACGCTATCACCCCCTCCTTGTCGCCCTGCACTGGCTTCTTGCCCTGATGATCATTGTTGCCCTTGTCATGGGATCGAATGTTCTTGCGGCCCTGCCGAATGACCACCCGGATAAAATGTTCAGCCTCCGCGGCCACATGTTGATCGGCATCACCGTCGGCTTTCTGATGATCCTGCGCCTGGTCACCCGCCTGCGCAGCACGCATCCGCCGAAAGCCGATACCGGAAACGGGGTTCTGAACCTCGCCGGTTCCGCAGCCCATTGGGTGCTCTACATCCTGATCTTCCTGATGGTCGCCAGCGGCATTGGCATCTCGATCGGCTCAGGCCTGCCCGACATCGTGTTCTTCGGCTCTGATGCCCCTCTGCCTGAAAGCTTTGATCACCTCGTGCCGCGTACGGCCCATGGTGTTCTGTCAAAACTGTTGATGCTTACGATTTTGGCCCACATCGCGGGCTGGGCTTACCACCAGTTCACGCTAAAAGACGGGCTAATCAGCCGTATGTGGTTCGGATCCCGTAGCTAATTCCACCCAAAGCCCCACGAAAAGCCGCCAAATATGGCGGCTTTTTTCGTTAATATTCAGCGCCCTAACGAGATAATGTAAAATACTTTCACATTTCTTCTTGAACCTGAAGCCGAAACCCCCACATCTTAGTCATGTGAAAGACATTCACATTCAACACAACACACAGTCAGCACGATGGAGACCGCAATGAACACCGCCGCCCACACGACCCATTACGAAACCGCCGCCCGTGGTTGGTTTTCTCGCGCCGAGGCGTGGCTGGACGCACGTGGCAAAGGCGCTTGGATCGCCGCCATGGTCGTCAGTTTCATCTTCTTCTGGCCCGTCGGCCTGGCCCTTCTTGCATATATGATCTGGAGCAAACGCATGTTTTCGAAATCCTGTTCTCACCGTCACGGCCATAACAGCCAGACCTGGCAGGACCGTCACATGTCGCACCGCCACGGTTTTGCAAGCTCGGGCAACACCGCATTTGATGCGTACAAGGCCGACACCCTGCGCCGCCTGATGAGCGAGCAGGAAGCCTTTGAAGCCTTCCTTGAACGTCTGCGCGCCGCGAAGGACAAGTCCGAGTTCGACCAGTTCATGGACGAACGCGCCGAGGCCGCCCGCAACTCGCATATCGACGAGCACGATTTTGACGAGGATGCCGAAGACATCGCCGAGGATGTTGAAATCCTGGATGAACCCAAGCGCAAAAAGAAGTAAACTGATCCCAAGTTTACTGTTTCGCCCGGCCCTATCAGGGCCGGGTTCCCTTTGACCGAAACGAGATCCTCGACCCAAATGACCCATTCAAATGACCATCGCAGCAATCCCAACGGCGCAGGCCTTTGGGGCTTGCCGGACCCGGACACCCAGGCCGAGTTCTATCAGGACGTAACGCTGAAGCGCCTGCTGGCGTGGTTCATCGACGTGGTGCTGATTGTCGGGATCTTCTTTTGCATCGGGCTTTTGACCTTTGGGATCGGATTCTTCCTGTCGGGACTTGTTTATCTGGCGGTTGGTTTTGTTTATCGGATGACCACACTGACCAATAAGTCCGCGACCCTCGGGATGCGCCTGACCGCAATCGAGCTGCGCCGCCATGATGGCCAACGCTTTGACCGCCAGACGGCAGCGCTGCACACGCTGGGCTATTACCTGTCCATGTCGACCTTTATCTTGCAGATGATCTCGATCGTGATGATGTTTACCACCGCACGCGGCCAAGGCCTTGTGGACATGGTGCTGGGCACGGCAGCCATAAACCGGGCATCCGAACGCCGCTAAGGTCAGATTACGCGAAAAAAGCCCCCGTTTACCCTGACAGGTAACGGGGGCTTGCCCGAAACCGCATGGTCGCGTTAGGCTCGTTCCGATTTGACATGATTTCGAGATACCATGCGCCATACACTTCCGCTTGCCCCTCAGTTCTACGTGACTGCTCCGCAGGAATGCCCCTATCTGGATGGGCGCATGGAGCGCAAACTGTTCACGGCCCTTCAGGGTGAGCATGCGGAAACGCTGAACGACACCTTATCCAAGCAAGGGTTCCGTCGGTCGCAAAACGTCCTCTATCGTCCCTCCTGCGCCGAATGCTCGGCCTGTTTGTCTGCCCGCATCAGGGTGGCTGATTTCCAACCCAGCAAAAGCCAGCGCCGTACGGCCAAGCGCAACGCGATCCTTGAACGCCGCGCCCGCGCGCCGTGGGCCAGCGAAGATCAGTACGAGCTTTTCCGCCGCTATCTGGACACCCGCCACGCTGAAGGCGGCATGGCGGATATGGATGTGTTCGAATTCGCCGCGATGATCGAAGAAACCCCGATCAAAAGTCGCGTCATTGAGTATGCCGAACGCGGCCCGGACCAGCATCCGGGGGATGACGCCAATGGTCCTTTGCGCGCGGTCTGCCTGACCGATGTGCTCGAAGACGGGTTGTCGATGGTCTATTCCTTCTACGATCCCGACTGGCACCGCAAATCCCTTGGCACCTATATGATCCTCGATCACATCGACATCGCACGCGAGGCCGGTCTTCCGTATATCTATCTGGGCTATTGGGTGCCAGGCAGCCCGAAGATGGATTATAAAGCTACGTTCTCGTCCATCGAGATCTACCGCGATAATCACTGGACACCGCTGATCACGGACGAAGATTACTCGGCCGAGCTGCACCCCCTGTCCACCGATCCGATCGCGGAACAGGTCGCCAGCATTACGCTGCCAGACACGGCTAGCAAGGTGCACCGCGAGGCCTGATTAGGCATGAAAGCCCGGTGATTTGCTGCGACTGCACAAAACTCGGCCGTAAAATTAGGAAAAAACCGGGCTCACGCGGCCTGAATTTCCATAAATTGCGCCCAGACCACATCAAAAAGACCGAAAATTACAAAAAATTCGCTTCTGCGACATTTTCTACGCGCTTTCGCTGTTGACGCCCCCGTCCACCCCTCATAATGTCCCGCGCACATATTGAAGAAGCCTTCAAGGATCCCCTTGGGCAGGAACACGGGAAAACTGCAATGCGCAGCGTCCTAGTACTTGTTGGAAATTGGCGCATGGGCCGGTAACGGAACCATAATGGAACCCCATGCGCCCCCGAGAAGATCGGGGGCTTTTTTGTGAGAAGCGTACGTGAAACGGAGAAGAAGATGGCACGTCAGATGACCGGAGCGAAAATGGTAGTTCAAGCCCTGAAGGATCAGGGTGTGGACACAGTATTCGGATATCCGGGGGGCGCCGTCCTACCGATTTATGACGAGATTTTTCAGCAGAATGATATCCGGCACATCCTCGTGCGTCACGAACAGGGCGCCGTACACGCCGCCGAAGGCTATGCACGTGCGACCGGCAAGCCAGGTGTTGTTCTGGTCACCTCGGGCCCCGGCGCGACGAACGCCGTAACTGGCCTGACCGACGCGTTGCTGGACTCGATCCCGCTCGTTGTTCTGACCGGCCAGGTTCCGACCTTCATGATCGGTACAGATGGTTTCCAGGAAGCCGACACTGTGGGCATCACCCGCCCCTGCACCAAGCATAACTGGCTGGTAAAAGAGACCGATAAACTGTCCGAGACCATCCACCAGGCGTTCCACGTGGCGACCTCGGGCCGTCCGGGGCCGACGCTGATCGACATTCCGAAAGACGTTCAGTTCGCCACGGGCGACTATACGCCGCCCGCCAAAACCGAAACCGGCCATTACCAGCCGCAGGTCCGTGGCGACATCGACGCGATCACCGAACTGGCCGAGCTAATGGAAACCGCCGAGCGTCCGATCTTCTATACCGGTGGCGGCGTGATCAACTCGGGGCCCGCGGCCAGCCAGCTTCTGCGTGAACTGGTGGATGATACGGGCTTCCCGATCACCTCGACCCTGATGGGGCTTGGTGCCTACCCTGCCTCGGGCGAACACTGGCTGGGCATGCTGGGCATGCACGGTCTGTACGAGGCCAACATGGCGATGCATGGCTGTGATCTGATGATCTGCGTTGGCGCGCGTTTCGATGACCGGATCACCGGCCGCCTTGATGCGTTCAGCCCGAAGTCGAAAAAGGCGCATATCGATATCGATCCCAGCTCGATCAACAAGGTGGTGCATGTCGACCTGCCGATCGTTGGCGATGTCGGCCACGTTCTGGAAGACTTGCTGAAAGTCTGGAAAGCCCGCGGCCGCAAGACCAATAAGGTCGGTCTGGGCAAATGGACGGATCAGATCGCAGAATGGAAAGAGCGTCGCTGCCTCTCGTATCAGAGAACCGATAACGTCATTCAGCCTCAGCATGCGCTGGAGCGACTGGAAGCGCTGACCAAAGATAAGGACCGCTATGTTGCGACCGAAGTGGGTCAGCACCAGATGTGGGCTGCCCAGTTCCTGGGCTTCGAGGATCCGAACCGCTGGCTGACTTCGGGGGGCTTGGGCACGATGGGCTATGGCCTGCCGGCCTCGCTGGGCGCCCAGATCGCGCATCCCGACGCCTGCGTGATCAACGTGGCAGGTGACGCCTCGTGGCTGATGAACATGCAGGAAATGGGAACGGCAGTGCAGTTCCGCGCGCCGATCAAGCAGTTCATCCTGAACAACGAACGTCTGGGCATGGTGCGCCAGTGGCAAGAGCTGCTGCACGGCGAGCGCTATTCGCACAGCTGGTCGGAAAGCCTGCCAGACTTCGTGAAGCTGGCCGATGCGTTTGGCTGCAAGGGCCGTCAGGTGTCTGACCCGGCCGAGCTGGACGATGCGATTCAGGAAATGCTGGATTATGATGGCCCGTTCATTCTGGACGTGCTGGTCGAGAAACACGCCAACTGTTTCCCGATGATCCCGTCGGGCGCACCGCATAATGACATGCTGATGGGCGAGGCCGAGACGCAAGGCGTCATCGGTGCCGCTGGCGCAACACTGGTTTAAGGAGGGCCTCTAAATGTCTGCACTAAAAATTAAAAAAGGCTCTTCCCGCAAGTCGGCCTATGACCTTCGCGACCCCAACTCGGACATCATCGAGCGTCACACGCTGGCCTGCGTGGTGGACAACGAAGCCGGTGTTCTGGCGCGCGTAATCGGTTTGTTCTCGGGCCGTGGATATAACATCGAAAGCCTGACCGTGGCCGAGGTTGACCACGAAGGTCACCTGTCGCGCATCACCATCGTGACCACCGGCACGCCTGCCGTGATCGAGCAGATCAAGGCACAGCTGGGCCGCATCGTTCCGGTGCACGAAGTGCATGACCTGACCGTTGAAGGTCCGGCAGTTGAGCGTGAGCTGGCACTGCTGAAGGTCGAAGGCGCAGGCGACAAACGCGTCGAGGCGCTGCGTCTGGCTGACATCTTCCGCGCCAATGTTGTGGACAGCACGCTGGACAGCTTTGTGTTCGAGATCACCGGCACGACCGAGAAAATCGACGCCTTTGCCGAGCTGATGCGCCCTCTGGGTCTTAGCGAATTGGCCCGTACGGGTGTGGCTGCCCTGCCCCGAGGCGCATAAGCAAAGCGCCCGACAAGATTTGAAACGCCCGGCTGCCCCGGCGGCCGGGCGTTTTTTATTGGCGATGCGCCAGCCTAACTCATATGTCCAAAAAGAAAAACGGGGTGCCCGCCGGGCACCCCAGTTTCACTGATAGGGCTCATCATTGGTACCGCTCAGATTGTTTGCCTGCGGCCCTACCTGTGTCGGGGGCAAGCGCACCTGCCCCATGTTAGGATGGCGGGCATCCCCCGCACCCACCCTAACCTTGCCCGGGCCGCCACTTGGGACACAGCGGCCCGAACGAAACCGTTAGCTGCAGCCCGTGGTCGAGCCGCAGGTGTTGCACTTCATGCAGGTGCCGTTGCGCACCAGCGTGTAGTTTCCGCACTCGCCACAGGGATCCCCTTCGTAGCCCTGCATCTTGGCCTTGGTGCGGGCATCGATGGTGTTCACCGTCCCGGTCGAGACCGTCGCCTCGGTCACCGACATTTCGACCACAGCGGTTTCACCCGCCGTTTCGGGCACCAACGTGTTCAGCGCGCCGATAGGATCGGTACCGGTCAAGGCTGTTCCGCCGGCTTCCATGCCGCCCCGCAGCACCACCAGTTCCTGCGGCAGACGCTTGCGCAGATAGCCGGTCGAGCTGATTTGTTTCAGCACTTCCAAGGACTTGGTGGCAGCGCTCTCGGACGGTTCCTGTACGTTTGACACGCCCTCTTCCTCGCCACGACCAAGGTCATCGAAGCTGGCACCCTGCGGTTTCACATGCGCCAGATCGGTGCGGTCCAGATAGGACACGGCCAGTTCGCGGAAGATGTAGTCCAGGATCGACGTCGCGTTCTTGATCGAGTCGTTGCCCTGAACCATGCCTGCCGGTTCGAACTTGGTGAAGGTGAAGGCGTCCACGAACTCTTCCAGCGGCACACCGTATTGCAGCCCGACGGATACAGCGATGGCGAAGTTGTTCATCATCGCCCGGAAGCCAGCGCCTTCCTTGTGCATGTCGATGAAGATCTCGCCCAGATTGCCGTCTTCGTATTCGCCGGTGCGCAGATACACTTTGTGCCCACCGACGATGGCTTTCTGCGTATAGCCCTTGCGGCGTTCGGGCAGCTTCTCGCGTCCGCGTGCGACCTCTTTGATCACCACTTTCTCGATGATCTTTTCGGCCAGTGTCACGGCTTTCTCGTGGGGTGATCCCGATGCCAGAATTTCTTCTGCCTCTTCATCATCCTCGACCAGAGCCGCAGCCAAGGGCTGGCTCAGTTTCGAGCCGTCACGGTAAAGCGCATTGGCCTTTACACCCAGCGACCAGCTGAGTTCATAGGCCTTCTGGCAGTCCTCGATCGTTGCATCATTCGGCATGTTGATCGTTTTCGAGATCGCACCCGAAATGAACGACTGCGCCGCGGCCATCATGTAAATGTGGCTATCCACCGACAAGAAACGCTTGCCTTTCTTGCCGCACGGGTTGGCGCAATCGAAGACGTTATAGTGCTCTTCCTTCAGGAACGGCGCGCCTTCCAGCGTCATCGTGCCCAGAACGTGGTCGTTCGCGGCTTCGATGTCCTTGCGGGTGAAGCCCAAGTGACGCAGCAGGTTGAACTCGGGGTCGTTCAGCTTCTCAGCCGGGATGCCCAGAACGTTGGTGCAGAACTCCTCGCCCAGCGTCCACTGGTTGAAGACAAAACGGATATCGAAAGCGGACGGCAAGGCTGCCTCGATCTTCTCGATCTCGTTCTGGCTAAAGCCGTGACCGATCAGCGTGGTGTGGTTGATCGCAGGCGCGTTGCCCATGGTACCGTGACCGACCGCATAGGCGATGATCTCTTCGATCTGCGCGCTGTCATAGCCCAGCTTTTCAAGCGCAGCAGGCACCGAGCGGTTGATGATCTTGAAGTAACCGCCGCCGGCCAGCTTCTTGAACTTCACCAGCGCAAAGTCCGGCTCGATCCCCGTGGTGTCGCAATCCATCACCAGACCAATGGTGCCGGTCGGGGCAATCACCGAGACCTGTGCGTTGCGATAGCCGTGCTTTTCACCCAGCGCATAAGCTTCGTCCCACGCGCCCATGGCCAGATCGACCAGCTTGCCGTCGGGGCAGTTTTTCAGATCCAGCGGAACCGGCTTCACAGCCAGATCCTGATAACCTTCGCTGGCGCCATAGGCCGCGTTGCGGTGGTTCTGGATGACGCGCAGCATGTGGTCTTTATTGCGCTCGTAGCCTTCAAAGGCGCCCAGTTCGCCTGCGATCTCGGCCGAGGTCGCATAGGCCACGCCGGTCATAATCGCGGTCAGCGCGCCACAGAGCGCACGCCCTTCGTCACTGTCATAGCCATAGCCCATGTTCATCAGAAGCCCGCCAATATTGGCATAGCCCAGACCCAAGGTACGGAAAACATAGGACAATTCCGCGATCTCTTTCGACGGGAACTGCGCCATCATGACCGAGATTTCCAGCGTGATGGTCCACAGACGCGTGGCGTGCATGTAGTCTTCGGCCTGGAACACGCCATCCTTCAGGAAGGTCAGTAGGTTCATCGAGGCCAGGTTACATGCGGTGTCGTCCAGGAACATGTATTCCGAGCATGGGTTCGAGCCGCGGATCGCACCGTCTTCCGGGCAGGTGTGCCACGCGTTGACCGTGTCGTGATACTGGATGCCGGGGTCGGCACAGGACCACGCGGCGTGGCCGATCTGCTCCCACAGGTCGCGCGCCTTGATCGTCTTGGCGACCGATCCGTCGGTGCGACGGATCAACTCCCAATCGGCGTCGGCTTCAACCGCTTTCAGGAAGCTGTCGGTGACGCGAACCGAGTTGTTCGAGTTCTGGCCGGAGACGGTGGCGTAGGCCTCGCTGTCCCAATCGGTGTCATAGGTCGGGAACTCGATCGAGCCAAAACCCTGCTTGGCGTAATCCAGCACGCGTTTGACATACGCCTCGGGGATCGCGACCTTTTTCGCGGCGCGGATGGCATCTTTCAGCGTGTCGTTGGTTTTGGGATCATAGGCATCTTCTGCTTTGCCGTCCCAGGCACGGATGGCCGCAAAGATGTGGTTCAGATGCTCTTCATGCATCTTCGAGCCCGCGACCAAGCTGGCCACTTTCTGCTCTTCCTTGACCTTCCAGTTGATGTATTCCTCGATATCCGGGTGGTCGGCGTCAACAATCACCATCTTGGCCGCGCGACGGGTGGTGCCGCCCGACTTGATCGCGCCCGCAGCACGGTCACCGATTTTCAAAAAGCCCATCAGGCCCGAGGATTTGCCACCGCCCGACAGCGGCTCGTCCGCCGCCCGCAGGGACGAGAAGTTGGTGCCGGTGCCCGAGCCATATTTGAACAGGCGCGCCTCGCGGACCCACAGGTCCATGATGCCGCCATCGCCAACCAGATCGTCACCAATCGACTGAATGAAACATGCATGCGGCTGGGGATGCTCATAGCTGGATTTCGAGCGGGTCAGCTTGCGGGTCTTGTGGTCGACATAATAGTGGCCCTGCGCCGGACCATCGATGCCATAGGCCCAATGCAGACCGGTGTTGAACCATTGGGGGCTGTTTGGCGCGGCGCGCTGGCTGGCCAGCATGTGACGCATTTCATCGAAATAGGCGCGGGCGTCTTCCTCGGTGGTGAAGTAACCACCCTTCCAGCCCCAATAGGCCCATGCGCCTGCCAAACGGTTGAACACCTGCTTGGCCGAGGTCTCGCCTCCGAAGCGTTCGCCTTCGGGCAGGTCTTCCATCGCCTTTTCATCGGGAACCGAGCGCCAGAGGAATTCGGGAACCCCCTTTTCCTTGACCTTCTTCAGGACAACCGGGACACCTGCCTTACGGAAGTATTTCTGCGCGATCACATCGGACGCCACCTGGCTCCAGCTTGTCGGGATTTCGCAGTCGTCTAGTTTGAAAACGATAGTGCCATCCGGATTGCGAATTTCAGACGTTGTGTTTGTGAAATCCAAATCAGAATACGCGCCCTGCCCCGATTTTGTGAATTTGCGTTCAATCTTCATTGTGCCCTGTCCTGTCCCTTAGTCGTTCCCTGCGGCCCGTCAGCGCTAGGGATCTGCCCTCTTCCATCAAATTCGTGCTAGTCGAGTGGCTGAAGATAGGACACAGGAATACCGCCGAGCGCCGCACACCCTTTACGTGACGCACCCTTGAGACTTCAAAATCGAAGCTTGGTCCCCTGTTTCACCCTACCAACCGCGAGCCACTATATATTGTGGCCCTTTCGACTAGCACCCACAATCTGGCGTAGTCCGCCCTATACCGTCAACGAGAATTTCAAAGATATCCCCAACTCTTTTCTGTTGACGCAGGTGGTCGCCAGCCGACCGAAATGACCAATGATTGATTCTCAGTTAATACAACCTTAGGGGGTATCCTTATTTTGCTAGCAAATTGGCCCGCTTACGGATCGAACACAATATGTCGCTTGAAGTGATGCGTTTCACCACAAGCCATAGCGTAAAATTTAGGCAGGTTTCGTTTCTGCGACACAGCATCGTGCTGTTTCGCAACACAGGCGTCGATTCTATGCGTTCTGGTCGCCAACGTCCGGCGAAATCCGACTCACTTGCAGGCACCATCGTTTGCGATCTGAGGGAATGACGCCGGGGGTGCGTTCACAAAGAGACCACCATATCTGGTGGCATCCTCCGCCATGCGGAGATCTCAAACGACGAACTCTTTTGAAGAAGAGTGGTCGGGACGGCAAGATTCGAACTTGCGACCCCCTGTACCCAAAACAGGTGCGCTACCAGACTGCGCTACGCCCCGAACGCCTCTTCCTTACCGATGTGTCTCGGCAATGAAAAGAGAGAAAACCGCACAAAATGAAATGTAGGTCGATTAATCCGTAGCAGGTGTATTGCATGGCCATACAGCCGCACTCTGGTCAAAGGCGGGATGCTGCAGCTCGCTTCCGACGGTGATCCCAAAACGCCCTGTCAGACCCCCATTTACCTCTAGCACAGCACTAACGCCCTGCCCTCCGTCGATCAGGGTTGTGTCATGGGGGATCGCATTCCGGTGGATCCGGGCCACGGAACCATCAGGCCGAATAAAAATCATATCGAGCGGGATCAGAGTGTTCTTCATCCAGAAGCTCACGGGCTGCGGCTTTTCGAAAAGGAATAGCATCCCGTGGGTAGAGGGCAGCGTTTCGCGAAACATCAACCCTTGGGCGCGCTCATTCGGGTCGTCTGCAACCTCGATCGTGAAGGCAGCTTGCCCCCAATCACCGCGAATGGAGATGCGGTCAAACTGGCAGTCCGAGGCCTCTGCCCACCCTGCACTCAGGACCGCGGAAAGACCTGCGCACCAGGATATTACCCCCGCGCGCAAAGCGCGTTTCACGATGCGGACCCGTCGTCGACAGCCGCGTCCCATGCATGAACAGAAACGGCCATCTTGCCGCGCTTGCCATCGGCTGCGCGTATGCTGATCGCTTCCCCGGGCTGGAGATCAGCAAGACCCGACCGGCGCAGAACCTCGATATGCACGAAAATGTCTTCGGTACTGCCAAAGGCATTGGCGAACCCAAAACCCTTGGCCTTGTCGAACCATTTCACGCGGGCAGGCTCCATATCTCCGATGCTGTCGGGATCAACCAGCCCTTCGACGATCTCTTCCAACTGATGGAGGTCATCCCCTTCCGGGGGCACGATCGACAGCACGCTGATGGCCTGGAAGCCACGATCCGTGGCCTGGACGGTGATTTCAATGCTAGAACCATCGGCGACAGAGCTTTGGCCAAAATTGCGCAACACATTGGCGTGCAACAGAATATCCGCCCCACCTTCGTTCGCAACCACAAACCCGAACCCCTTGTTCGGATCGAACCATTTGACCTGCCCTTGCACCACCTCTGGCGCTCGGGCATCACTCATCTGCGACATATCAACCTCTAGCACATTTCATCCCCAAATTTACTATTGGGGCGTTTGCAGGGGCGACGCAAGCCCCGCAACCCTGTATTTTTGGATAGGTAAAGGCCAAAAGCGGCAAGATTTTCAAGGATTCAGCCGCTCAATCTTCCAGTTCTGATCCTGCTCAGAGCGCGTCCAGCGGAAACGGTCATGCAACCTGAATGCCCCATCCGCCCAGAATTCGATTTCGCTTGGCTGGATACGATACCCCCCCCAAAACTCTGGGCGTTGCGGGGTCGGCCCGTGCTGCGCTGTCACCTTGGCGACCTTAGCCATCAAACTGGCCCGCGAAGACAATGGCTGGCTTTGCCGAGACGCCCAAGCACCAAGTTTGCTCTTCAATGATCGGGACGCAAAGTAATTATCCGCCTGCACGCCTTCTTCGCGTGTCACGGTCCCGCGCACGCGAATTTGGCGCCTGAGGCTTTTCCAATGCATCACGAACGCCGCCTTCCTGGCCTGTTCGATTTCCTGTGCTTTGACCGAGCCATAATTCGTGTAGAAAACGAACGCGTCATCTTCGATGTCTTTCAAAAGCACCATGCGCGCATTGGGCAAACCATCTGCATCGACCGTGGAAAGCGCGATTGCGTTCGGATCGTTCAATTCATTTTTTTCGGCTTCGGCCAACCAGTTCCGCGCTATGACAAACGGGTCGTCGCCTGCAAAAATTCCGTCACGTTCAGACATTTGCTTTCCTTCTCACTCGGCTCATCATCACATGAACCCCCAAGACACCTTGGCCAAATCCCGCCATTTCACAAGCACATAGCGCCATGCCGGACTTGAAGACGTACCGTCAATCGCATAAACGGTCTTAACGCAGTATCGCGGGACGAGGAATATTTATGTCGACCGAATTGATGAAGGGAAAGCGTGGCCTGATCATGGGGCTCGCAAATGATAAATCCATTGCATGGGGAATTGCGAAGGCCTGTGCCGACGCCGGCGCCGAGCTTGCCTTTTCCTATCAAGGTGAGGCTCTGAAGAAGCGGGTTGGACCGCTTGCAGACCAGCTTGGTTCGGACATTGTTCTGGAGTGCGATGTGGCTGATCAGGCGTCGATTGACGCATTGTTCGCCGAGCTGGAGAAGAAATGGGGCAAGCTGGACTTCATCGTTCACGCCATTGGTTTCTCAGACAAAAACGAGCTTCGCGGCCGTTATGTCGACACCAGCCCGGAAAACTTCCGTATGACCATGGACATCTCGGTTTACAGCTTCACTGCTGTTGCGCGTCGCGCGGCCGATCTGATGACCGACGGTGGCTCGATGCTGACCCTGACCTATTATGGTGCCGAGCAGGTCATGCCGCACTATAACGTCATGGGCGTGGCCAAAGCTGCACTGGAAGCGTCGGTGCGCTATCTGGCCGAGGATCTGGGCAAGGACGGCATCCGCGTGAACTCGATTTCCGCAGGACCGATCAAGACGCTGGCAGCATCAGGCATTGGGGATTTCCGTTATATCCTGAAATGGAACGAGCTGAACTCGCCCCTGCGGCGCAATGTGTCGATCGACGATGTTGGCAATTCGGCGCTGTATCTGCTGTCGGATCTGGGGTCTGGCGTGACCGGCGAAACCCATCACGTGGACGCTGGCTATCACGTGGTCGGCATGAAAGCCGTCGACGCACCAGACATCGACGTGACCACCGGTCGCAAATAAGGAACGCATGTCATGAGCGATCATCGTCTTCCGCACGAAAAAGGCTTCCACATCAGCTGGGATCAGATCCACCGCGATAGCCGCGCGCTGGCATGGCGTCTTGACGGACAAGGCCCGGACGATGGTGCATGGCGCGCCGTTGTCGCGATCACCCGTGGCGGTATGGCCCCGGCGATGATCGTCAGCCGCGAACTGGACATTCGTACCGTTGATACGATCAGCGTCAAATCCTATCACGCAGGCGGCGGCAAGGCTGACCAACAGAGTGAGGCCCAGGTGCTGAAATCTCCGGATGCCACGCTGATGGGCGACGGAGAAGGTGTGCTGATCATCGACGATCTGGTCGATAGCGGCAAAACGTTGGAACTGGTCCGCCAGATGTACCCCAAGGCGCATTTTGCGACGGTTTACGCGAAGCCCAAGGGCCGTCCGCAGGTAGACACGTTCATAACGGAAGTCAGCCAGGACACTTGGATTTTCTTCCCCTGGGACATGGCCCTGCAATATGTAGAGCCTTATCGCGGAACAGACTAAACCATTCTGGTACAAACAAAAAACCCCGGCCGAGCCGGGGTTTTTTATTGCCAGCTATGTGGCATGTTACTCGGCAGCTTCGCCTGAAGGATCAGTTACCTCGGGTGCGGCAGCTGGTGTGGCCTCGGACGACTGAGCTTCGTCCTTGAGGGCCGGCTTGCGCGGTTTACGGGCGCGTGTCGACTGACGTCGCGGTTTGCTTTCCGGCGTTTCGACCAGACCAGTGTCACCGTCCTCGGCGATATTAGGCTGCGGAGCTGTCGCCAGATCGGGCTGATCGCCCTCACCTGGTACGGGCTGATCAGCGCCAGCATTGGTCTGTGTGTCGGCACGCTCGCTGCGGGTGTCTTTATCACGCTGCTGGCGTTCGCGGTTTTGCTGTTCAGCCTGCTGACGACGCGCATCAATCTCGCGCTGCGCCTCGCCCAGAAGGCGGGTGTAGTGCTCGGCATGCTGTTGGAAGTTTTCACCAGCAACTCGGTCGTTCGACAGGAACGCGTCGCGCGTCAACTGGTTGTATTTGTCGATAATCTGCTGTGGCGTCCCGCGCACCTTCCCCTCAGGGCCCGAGCTATCAAACACGCGGTTGATGATGTTACCCGGATTGTTCCGGTTGCGGTTCGACTTGTTGCGCGAACGTGATTTCGACGATCTCATATAAAGTATCCGGTCTCAGCACAGGTGCGGCATTTGCCGCGCTGTTGTCTCGGTCACTGACTGCGTGGCAGCCGGATGATCCGATTTTTAGGGCTTGTTCCCAGCGGCGGTCCAAGTGGACTGCGGCGCTGATACTCTTGCTAACCATGTGGCCCGGAAAAACACAAGCCCCAAGTGGAATTTTTGCCCGATTTGGCGGTATTTTGCGTCAACTATCGGGATTTAGGACACAGACTGAAGGTTATTCCCCCGACACCCCCGAGGCCGCCACAACGCGATCCTTTCCCGCCAAATCCTGATGCACAGCGACGGTCGAAAACCCGGCGGCACGACACAAGTCCATCACGTCGCTGGCCTGTAGATGCCCGATCTCAAGCAACAGGCGACCACCCGGGGCAAGATGTGCGGGCGCTGCTTGGGCAATGATCCGGTAGGCGTCCAGCCCGTCACCACCGGGGGTCAGGGCCATATGGGGTTCCCACTCGCGCACTTCAGGGGAAAGCGCGCTCATTTCATCTTGGGTGATGTAGGGGGGATTCGATACGATCAGGTCAAACCTCGCGGCACCGACAGGGGCAAACCAACTGCCCTCATGAAACGAGACACGAGCCTGCACACCCAGCTGCGCGGCGTTGCGGCGTGCGACAGCCAGCGCCTTCGCGGACAGGTCCACCCCCTGCCCCCTGACTTCAGGACGCTCTGCCAGCAAAGACAACAGGATACAGCCTGACCCCGTGCCCAGATCCAGGACCGTCTTAAACGGCGCAGACAGGGCCAGATCGACCAAAAGTTCAGTGTCCGGGCGCGGGTCCAGCACGTCGGACGTCACAATGAAATCGCGCCCGTAGAACGCGCGCTGACCGACGATTTGGGCGACGGGCTGGCGGGCGACACGGGCCTCGATGGCCCGTTCGAACGCATCTGCCTGCCCCAAAGCCACGTCGTCATGCATCATCAAAGTTAGTCGGCTGCGATCCACCCCCAAGGCATGGGCCAAAAGGATGCGCGCGTCCCGGGCCGGGTCGTCGATCCCCGCGTCGCGCAACCGCGCCACAGCCCCGACCAGCAAAATCGCCCCCGTCGTCACGCGTCCAGATCCGCAAGCTGTGCTGCTTGGGCTTCTGCAGTCAACGCGTCCACGATCTCGTCCAGATCGCCGCCCATGATCTGATCCAGCTTGTAAAGCGTCAGGTTGATGCGGTGATCGGTCATGCGGCCTTGCGGGAAGTTATAGGTGCGGATCCGTTCCGAGCGATCCCCCGATCCGACCTGAGACTTCCGATCCGCCGCGCGTTCGCTATCGACCCGCTGGCGTTCCAAATCATAGAGCCGCGTCTTCAGAACCTGCATTGCGATCTCGCGGTTGCGGTGCTGCGACTTCTCGGAACTGACCACCATGATCCCCGTCGGCAGGTGGGTAATGCGCACCGCCGAATCCGTTGTATTCACGTGCTGACCGCCAGACCCCGATGCGCGCATCGTGTCGATCCGCAAATCACCGGGTTCAATCTGGATGTCCACATCCTCGGCTTCCGGCAGCACCGCCACGGTCGCAGCCGATGTATGGATCCGCCCGCCGCTTTCCGTTTCCGGCACGCGCTGCACACGGTGCACGCCGCTTTCGTACTTCAACCGCGCAAAGACGCCCTCGCCTTTTACATGGACGGTGACTTCCTTGATGCCGCCAAGCTCGGACAGGCTTTGCTCAACGATATCAAAGCTCCAGCCGCGCGATTCCGCATAGCGCTGATACATCCGCAGAAGGTCTCCGGCGAACAAAGCCGCCTCGTCCCCGCCCGTACCGGGGCGGATTTCGATCATCGCGGGGCGCGCATCTGCCGCGTCCTTGGGCAAGAGCGCCAGACGCATGGATTGCTCCATCTCGGGCAGGCGTTCGCGCAGGGCGGGCAGCTCTTCCTCGGCCAATTCCCGCATGTCGGGATCGTCCATCATCAGCTCGGCCTCGGCGATGTCGTCCAGAAGTCGCTGATAGCTGGCGATTTCATCCACCACTGGCTTCAGTTCGGCATATTCGCGCCCGAGCGCAGCAATCTCGTCCCCCGACACGCCTTCGGCCATGCGGGCTTCAAGGTACTGAAAGCGCTCAGTGATCGCGTTGAGTTTTTCCATAGGAACCATGGGGATGGTGTCTATGATTACGGGGGTTTGGTCAAGGGGCGCGGGCATGCTAGACTGCGCCCATGACCTATCGTTTCGCACTTCTTCTGGCGGTGATGGCGACCCCGATCCATGCAGATGTGACCGGGCCCGGAGGCAACGTGATTGATTGCTACTGCACCGACAGCACAGGTGGCCGGGTCGAGTTGGGCCAGTCGATTTGCCTGTTCGTCAATGGACGCGCCTTCATGGCCCGCTGCGAGATGAGCCTGAACGTCCCAATGTGGCGTGAAACGGGTGAAGGCTGTGTTTCAGCGCAGGGAACCCCGCAGCGCTTCGTTCCATTGCCCGATCCGGTCGCCATTGACTCCAAGATCTGATTTCCCAATCACCAGATGCGCGTGGATGTGCAGGTTGCCGTCTTCCAACCAAATTCGTGTGACATCGGGAAAGCCAAAGCCGCGCGAGCGGGTGACAAAGCTGTTGCCATGACCCGTGGCGACCTCGGTGGTGCGCGGCGTCTGGCGCACGATATCCAGAAGCTTTGCCAGCGCATCTTTGGGAAGATCTGACAGAGGCAGCACATATTTCGCCCCGCCAGACATCCGGTGAACGCCAGCCGCATCGGGACCGGGAGTAGAGGTAAACCGGTCTGCCTCAATCGGTATCAGGCGCGCATAGATGGCAAGCGCCCCGGCAAGGATTGTGGGGGCGGCGATTAGGATCAAGATCAGCTTCATGGGGGCTCCTCGGCGGTGTCGGCCAGATATAGGTCTGGTACGCGCCTGAACAGCCCCCGGATCAGTATGACATTGCGTCAACTACAGCACGCCCAAACCGGTTGGGCCGATCCGGGCAATGCCTGATATCCCTTTGAAGAAAAGCCTATCTGCGCCGAGTGTACGCCCAGAGGTTCAAGATCTCCATCGCGATATGCGCGCCGGCAATCGCGGTGGCGCCTGTCGTGTCGAACGGAGGCGACACCTCGACCACATCCCCGCCAACGACGTTGATTCCAGCCAAATCGCGCAGGATGATCGACGCTTGGCCCGAGGTCAAACCACCCCAAACCGGCGTCCCAGTTCCGGGGGCAAAGGCCGGGTCCAGACCGTCGATATCGAAGGTCAGATAGGTCTTGTTGTCGCCCAGAATGGACTTGATCTTTTCGACCACGGCGGCGGGACCCGTTTCATGCACCTCGCGCGCGTCGATGATGTTCACGCCCAACGTATCTTCGTTGGTGGTCCGGATCCCAACCTGAACCGAGCGACTGGGGTCAATCAGCCCCTCTTTCACCGCCTTATAGAACATGGTGCCGTGGTCCACGCGGCTCATGTCATCATCCGGCCACGTGTCCGTATGCGCGTCGAATTGCAGCAGGCTGAGCGGCCCGTGTTTCTTCACATGCGCCCGCAGAATCGGGAAAGTGATGTAGTGGTCCCCCCCCAGCGTCAGGCAGGCCGCATCCTGATCAAGGATCGAGGTAATATGTGCCTCAAGCACCGCCGGAAACTGGTCGATACGGGCATAATCAAAGGCCAGATCACCGTAATCCGCGACCGCAAATTCAGACAGAACATCGAAGCCCCAGCCATAGGCGGGATCAGGCGATTGAAGGCTCGATGCATCGCGAATGGCGCGCGGGCCAAGGCGCGTTCCGGGGCGGTTTGTCACCGCTTGATCAAATGGTATCCCTGTAACGGCGATGTCTACGTCGGACAGGTCCTTGGTGTAGGTTCGACGCAGGAACGACCGCACACCCCCAAAGGTGTTTTCAAAGGAAAGCCCTTTAAATCCTTCGCGCGTGATCGCGGTATCCACCTGTTCGGCGGCGTCTTCCAATGCCATTTTGACCTCCTTGTTTGAAGGATCCCTAGCACAGGTTTCAGCACGACGCCAGTAATTTGATCATATTTCACACGATGGGATTGAGCCGCTCGATCAGACGGGCAAAAAAGCTGGAACCAAAGGCCGCGACCTCGTCATTGAAGTCGAACTTCGGGTGGTGCAGCCCCGGCCCCTCGCCTTGCCCCAGGAACAGATAAGCGCCGGGGCGCTTTTCCAGCATATAGGCAAAATCCTCGGCGCCCATCTCGCGCCCCTGATCGTCCGCAACACGCTCTTCGCCCGAAATTTCGCGCGCCGCGCTGACGGCCTTGGACACTTCGTCCGCCGTGTTGATCGTCGGAGGGTATCCGAGTTCGTAATCAATATCGACGGTCACGCCAAAGCTGGACGCGTGCCCTTCCAGGATCTCGCGAATCCGGGTTTCGACCATCTTGCGCACCTCGGGCGTGAAGGACCGGATCGTGGCCCCGAACCACCCGCTTTCCGGCACGATATTGTCCGCCGATCCCGCGTGAATTTCGGTCACCGAAACGACCAGTTCGTCCAGCGGACGTAGGTTTCGGCTGACAATGGTCTGAAGCGCCTGCACCATTGCGACCATCGCCGGGATCGGGTCCACACATTCATGCGGATAGGCAGCGTGCCCGCCAACCCCCGTGACCGTCACGCGCAATGTATCGACCGCGGCCATAATGGGCCCAGGCGTGGTCAAAAAACGGCCCAGTTCGACCCCTGGCATGGTGTGCAGGGCATAGACCTCGGAGATATCAAAACGCTCCATCATGCCCTCGTCGCACATGTATTTCGCACCGCCAAAGTTCTCTTCGGCAGGCTGGAAGATCAGCGCGACCCGTCCCCGGAAGTTCCGTGTCTCGGCCAGATAGCGCGCCGCACCCAACAGCATCGTCGTATGCCCATCATGACCGCAGGCATGCATAAGCCCCTCATTCTGCGAGGCATGATCCAGCCCCGTCAGTTCGTCCATCGGAAGCGCATCCATATCCGCGCGCAGCCCGATGGTCGGCCCATTCCCCTGCCCGTTGATAATCGCCACAACGCCCGAGACACCGATCTGCGGATGGATCTCATCCACGCCGAACTCGCGCAGGCGGTCGCAGACAAAGGCCGCTGTCTGGTGACACTCCAACCCAAACTCGGGGTTCTGGTGCAGATGCCGGCGCCAGCCCTTCATATCTTCGTCAAAATCAGCGATACGATTGATAACAGCCATGGAGCCCTCCTGAATTGGGCTGAAGGTTTCCTGATTAAGGGGCAAATGCAATGACCAAATCGTCCGACCAGCTTGTGCACGACCCAAATGGCGGCATGGACCGCCTGCGCGAGATCATGCGCCGTCTGCGCGATCCCGAAACGGGCTGCCCGTGGGATATCGAACAGGAGTTCCGCACCATCGCGCCCTACACGATCGAGGAAGCGTACGAAGTCGCCGATGCCATCGAACGCGAAGCGTGGGATGAGCTTAAGGGCGAGCTGGGCGATCTGCTATTCCAATCGGTCTTCCACGCCCAGATGGCCGAAGAGAAGGGCCTGTTCAGCTTTGATGATGTGGCCGACACGATGTCGGACAAGATGGTCGCGCGGCATCCCCACGTGTTCGGGGACGAAAATCGCGACAAGTCGGCCGAACAGCAGACCCGCGACTGGGAGACCATCAAAGCGGCCGAACGCGCCGCGAAGGCGCAGCAAGGTGTTTTGGATGGGGTCGCCATTGGCCTGCCCGCCCTTCTGCGCGCGGTGAAGCTACAAAAACGCGCCGCAAGGGTGGGATTCGATTGGCCCGAGATCGGCATGGTGCTGGACAAGATCACCGAAGAAGCCCGCGAAGTCGCCGAGGCGCGAGACACTTTGGGACAAGACGAACTTCGCGAAGAAATCGGGGATCTGCTGTTCGTCGTGGCCAACCTCGCCCGTCATCTGAATGTCGAGCCCGAGGAAGCGCTGCGTCACGCCAACGCCAAGTTCGAACGTCGCTTCAAAGGCATCGAGCGCAGACTAGCCACTATGGGCAAAACCCCTGAAGACTCCGATCTGGAAGAAATGGATTCATTTTGGGAGGCCGAGAAAGCTGCAGAACGGGCCGCACAGTAACCTGCGACATTTTCCCCGATGATTTTAATCAGGTATTGATCCAAGCGAAAGACTCAGGTTTAAGCGCCCCATCGAAACCCGAAGGAGATCCGCGCGATGAAATCTGTTCGCACGCTTGCCATGGCCCTTGTTGGCGCCACAGCCCTTACCCCCGCCGCCGCAAGCGCTGACGAGGTGAATGTCTATTCCTTCCGTCAGCCCGAGCTGATCCAGCCCCTGATGGATGCGTTTCAGGAAGATACTGGCATCACTGTGAACGTGGCGTTCCTGAAACAAGGCGTGGTCGAGCGCCTGGAGGCCGAAGGCAAACGCAGCCCCGCCGACCTGATCATGACGGTCGACATCTCGCGCCTTGCTGGCGTGGTCGAGGCTGGCCTGACCCAGCCGGTCCAGTCGGACGTTCTGGAAGGCAACATCCCTGCTGCTTACCGTGATCCGGGCGATCAGTGGTTCGGCCTGACCTCGCGCGCGCGCATCGTCTATGCCTCGAAAGACCGTGTGGCCGAGGGCGAAATCACCACCTATGAAGACCTTGCCGACCCCAAATGGAAGGGCCGCATCTGCACCCGTTCGGGCACCCACAGCTATACGCTGGGGCTGGTTTCGGCCCACCTGACACACCATGATACCGCTGCGACCACTGCATGGCTGGAAGGCGTGAAAGCCAACCTTGCCCGCAAGCCGCAGGGCAACGACCGTGCGCAGGTCAAGGCGATCTGGGCGGGTGAATGCGACATCTCGATCGGCAACACCTATTACATGGGCAAGATGCTGGCCGATGAAGAGCAGAAAGCCTGGGCCGACAGCGTAAACGTCATCTTTCCGGTCTTTGAAGGCTCGGGCACCCATGTGAATCTGTCCGGCATGGCGCTGGCCAAGCATGCGCCGAACAAAGAGAACGCCATCAAACTGATGGAGTTCCTATCCTCGCCGAAAGCGCAGGAAATCTATGCCTCGCAGAACTATGAATACCCGATCGCACCGGGCACGCAGGCAGATTCTGTCGTGACAAGCTGGGGCGATTTCACTGCAGATGGCGTGAACCTGATGGAAGTCGCCGGCAACCGTGCCGAGGCGCTGAAACTGGTGCAACAGGTCGACTTCGACGGCTAAACCAACCGCAAACCAGACACTTAGGCCGGGGACTTCCCCGGCCTTTCTAATTTGTTACAGCATATCTTTCAGATAGTGACCTGTATGACTTTCGGCGACTTTCGCCACTTGCTCGGGCGTGCCTTTGGCCACCACAGTGCCCCCACCGTCACCGCCTTCAGGACCGATGTCGATAATATGGTCCGCAGTCTTCACCACATCCAGATTATGCTCGATCACTACAACCGAGTTGCCCTGATCCACCAGCTCGTGCAGCACCTCAAGCAGCTTGCGCACGTCCTCGAAATGCAGCCCGGTGGTGGGTTCATCGAGGATATAAAGCGTGCGCCCGGTTGAGCGTTTGGACAGTTCCTTTGACAGTTTCACGCGCTGCGCTTCGCCGCCAGACAGTGTCGTCGCCTGTTGGCCAACCTTGATATAGCCCAGCCCGACGCGCATCAACGCATCCATTTTGTCGCGGATTGATGGCACCGCCTGAAAGAACTCTTGCGCATCTTCGACCGTCATATCCAACACGTCGGCGATGGACTTGCCCTTGAACTGTACTTCGAGCGTTTCACGGTTGTAGCGTGCGCCTTTACAGGTCTCGCATTGTACGTAGACATCCGGCAGGAAGTGCATCTCGATCTTGATGACGCCGTCGCCCTGACACGCCTCGCAGCGCCCGCCCTTGACGTTGAAGCTGAAACGACCGGGCTTGTAACCACGGGTTTTGGCTTCGGGAAGCCCGGCGAACCACTCACGAATGGGCGTGAAGGCACCGGTATAGGTCGCGGGGTTGGAACGCGGCGTCCGCCCGATGGGGCGCTGATCGATGTCGATCACCTTGTCCAGATGCTCGAGCCCCTTGATGGTTTCACAGGGCGCAGGTGTCTGGCGCGCGCCGTTCAGACGCATTGACGCGGTCTTGAACAGCGTCTCGATGGTCAGCGTGGATTTCCCGCCGCCCGACACACCGGTCACGCAGACGAACTTGCCCAAGGGGAAGTCCACCGTGACGTTTTTCAGGTTGTTCCCCGCGGCCTTTTTCACAGTGATTTTCTTGCCGTTCCCCTTGCGCCGCTTGGTCGGCACTGAGATTTCACGCGTTCCAGTCAAATACTGGCCGGTGATCGAGTTCTCACACGCCTCGATATCCGCAGGCGTGCCGTGGGCAATGACTTCACCGCCATGAACACCCGCCCCGGGGCCAATATCAAAGACGTAGTCGGCTTCACGGATAGCTTCCTCGTCATGCTCAACCACAATCACCGTGTTGCCCTGATCGCGTAGGTTCTTCAGCGTGGTCAACAGTCGATCGTTGTCGCGTTGGTGCAAACCAATGGACGGCTCGTCCAGCACATAAAGTACACCCGTCAGGCCCGAGCCGATCTGGCTGGCCAAACGGATCCGCTGGCTTTCACCGCCCGACAGCGTGCCGGAATTGCGGCTGAGTGTCAGATACTCTAGCCCGACATTGTTCAGAAACCCCAGACGTTCGCGGATTTCCTTCAGGATGGCGCGTGCGATCTCGTTCTTCTGGGCGCTCAGATGGTTGGGGGCGTCCTCGACCCAGGCCAAGGCCTCGCGGATCGACATCTCGACCACCTGCCCCACGTGCAGCAATTGGTCACCCGACCCGATTTTCACGGCCAAGGCCTCGTCCCGAAGGCGATACCCACCACAGGCACCGCAGGGACGGTTGTTCTGATAGCGTTCGAACTCCTCGCGGATCCAGTTCGAATCCGTCTCGCGATAGCGGCGTTCCATATTCGGGATGACGCCCTCGAAGCTGCGCGTCACTTCATAGACGCGTCCACCTTCGTCAAAGCGGAATTTGATCTCGTCCTCGCCCGAGCCATAGAGGAACACCTGCTGCACATGCGCCGGCAGATTTTTCCACGGCGTGTTCTTGTCGAACTCGTAATGTTTCGCAATCGATTCAATTGTTTGCAGGAAGTACGGCGACTTGCCCTTCCGCCATGGGGCCAATGCCCCATCATAGACTTTCAGCGTCGCATCCGGCACCACAAGACGTTCATCAAAGAATAGCTCTTTCCCCAGCCCGTCACATTCCGGACAGGCCCCGAAAGGGGCGTTGAAGGAAAACAGGCGCGGCTCGATCTCGGGGATCGTGAAGCCGCTTTCGGGACAGGCGAAGTTTTCCGAGAAGGTGATAATTTCGGGCTCGCCCTCTTTCGGGGCGGTCTCGAACAACGCAATCCCGTCGGCCAAATCCAGCGCGGTGCGGAAGCTGTCCGCCAGACGTTGCTCCATCCCCTCGCGCACCACAACGCGGTCCACGACCACATCGATATTGTGACGGTATTTCTTGTCGAGCGTGGGCGGTTGGTCCAGTTCATACATCTCGCCATTTACCTTGACGCGCTGGAAGCCTTTCTTCTGAAGCTCTTGAAATTCCTTGCGATATTCGCCCTTCCGGTCGCGTACGATGGGAGCGAGCAGATAGGCCCGCGTGCCTTCTTCCATCGCCATCACGCGATCCACCATATCCTGCACTTGCTGCGCTTCGATGGGCAGACCTGTGGCGGGGGAATAGGGTGTGCCTGCGCGGGCAAAGAGCAGGCGCAGGTAGTCGTAAATCTCGGTCACGGTGCCGACGGTCGAACGCGGGTTCTTGGACGTGGTCTTCTGTTCAATGGAAATGGCCGGAGACAAGCCCGCGATGTGATCCACATCGGGTTTCTCCATCATATCAAGGAACTGGCGCGCATAGGCCGAGAGGCTTTCGACGTAGCGCCGCTGCCCTTCCGCATAGATCGTATCAAACGCCAAAGACGACTTGCCCGAGCCCGACAGGCCGGTGATTACCACCAGCTTGTCACGCGGGATGTCCACGTCGATGGATTTCAGGTTATGCTCGCGCGCGCCGCGGACCTGGATTTCTTTCAACTCGGCCATTCTGACCCCCAATTCACACTTGCATAACGGTTAGGGCAAAGGCCGCGGCGAGACAATCGAAAAGTTAGAACATTACAGGAACAAGCTGACAGTCACTGACGGGATTGACTTTACATTCCCTTTTTTGAATATTTATTCCGTGAAAGAGTTGATCTGCGCACGCGGTCCTCTATATCCCTTCTCAAGACGCGAAAGCGAGATAGGAGCAAGACATGTTTGGTTTCATGATGGGCGGGGCGAAAATGGACCCGCGTGAAGCGGTCGCAAAGGTCACGGCAGGCGAGATCAACCTGATCGACGTACGCGACCATGGCGAAGTGCAGATGACCGGCAAGGCCAAGGGTGCTGTGGTGGTCCCATTGTCCGTAATGCCGTTCCAGTGCGACCCGAAGGGGCCGGACTTCAACAAGGACATAGACACCTCGAAACCCGTAGCGCTTTACTGTGCCTCCGGGGCCCGTTCGGCGCAGGGCGCGCAGGTATTGAAACGGCTGGGCTTTGACGAAGTCTATAATATCGGGGGTTTGGGTCACTGGCATCAAGCGGGTGGCGAGATCTCCCGCTAACCCCCTTCCCTATGAAAATGAAAACCGCGCTGGCCTTGCCAAGCGCGGTTTTTCTTTGCCCTGCATCTCATTCACCCAATAGGTTGACTGACTAGATTCCTCGTGTTATTCACCCATATGGTTGAACGATTTGATACTGAGCTTCTGTCCACGGTTTTGAAAGCGGCGTCTGATCCAACACGTCGGGCCATCCTGACTCTGCTCGCGCAGGAAGGGCCGCTTCGGATCACTGATATCGCCGCGCGTTTTGACATCAGTCTGAACTCGGTCTCCAAGCACATCAAAGTGTTGGAAACCGCAACGCTGGTGACGCGACGAACCGAATGGCGCGAACATTTGATCGAGGTTCAGATGGATCCGCTTTCACTTGTTGATCAATGGTTTAACGAACTCCGGTCGATCTGGGCGCTGCGCCTGGACGCCCTTGAAGCTGCCCTAATGGAGGACGACAATGACTGAACTATCGCTTGAAATCTCCCGCCACATCCCGCACCCGCCCGAACGCGTTTTCGACGCCTGGCTGGACCCAAAGTTGCTGGCCAAATTCATGGTCCCCGGCCCGGGTGTGACCATCCCCGAAGCCAAGGTGGACCCAAAGGTTGGCGGTCAATTCCTGATCATGATGCGCGTGCCCGAAGTTGGTGATTTGCCCCATACCGGCGAGTACCGCGTGATCGACCGCGCCACTCAACTTGCTTTCACGTGGGTCTCGCAAAACAGCCAAGAGGATTCGGTCGTCACGCTCGACTTCGCACCCAAGAATGGCGGCACCGACCTGACCCTGCGGCACGTCCGCTTCCCATCCGAACAAAGCCGCGACGATCATAACGGAGGCTGGAGCCGCATTCTTGATGCGCTGGCGGCGCTTGAGGTACCCGCATGAATATCGCGGCCCTTATCGCTGGCATCGTAGCCGCCTTTCTGCTGGGTTTCGTGATCTATGGACCATTCCTTGGCCTGCAACGCCGATGGGCCGAGGGCACGCGGATCAGCACGGAACCACCCGAGAAGATGCCCGCGGGGTCCATGCTGGCGCAGATCATCTCGCTTACCCTGTTGGCCTTGGTGATTGCGATGACCGAGACCACCGGCGCCCTGACCGTCGCTGTGATTGCCATTCTTGCCGTCGCTGCGCAGACCGCTTCTGTTGGAGCCTGGGCCCAGAAGTCCGGCTTAGCGATCGGTGTCGACGTCGCTTATGCGCTTTTGTCTGGCGTGGTGATGATCATCGCCCACGCGCTGCTATAACGCAAAAGGCCGGGTGATTTCCCCGGCCTTTTCGATTTATTTTACAAAAGCTTACATGTGGATGACGCGGTCATACGCGTCCAACACGGCCTCGTGCATGCTTTCCGAGATCGTCGGGTGCGGGAAGACCGTGTGCATCAGCTCTTCCTCGGTGGTTTCCAGCGTTTTACCAACCACATAACCCTGGATCATCTCGGTCACTTCCGGGCCGACCATATGCGCGCCCAGCAGTTCGCCGGTTTTGGCGTCGAAGATGGTTTTGATCATGCCTTCGGGGTCGCCCATGGCGATGGCCTTGCCGTTGCCGATGAAGGGGAAGCGGCCGACCTTGATGTCATAGCCCTGCTCTTTCGCCTTGGCTTCCGACAGACCGACCGAGGCGACCTGCGGGTGACAATAGGTACAGCCGGGAATGCTTTCCGGTTTGACAGGATGGGCGTGCAGACCGGCGATCAGCTCGGCCACCATGACGCCTTCATGGCTGGCTTTGTGGGCAAGCCACGGTGCACCGGCGATGTCACCAATGGCATAGAGGCCATCGACACCGGTGCGGCAGTGGGCGTCGGTCACAACGTGGGTGCGGTCGATCTTCACGCCAAGCGCTTCCAGTCCCAGACCTTCCACGTTGCCGACGATGCCGACGGCGGAAATGACAGTGTCAAATTCCTGCTTCTCGACCTTGCCGCCGACCTCAATATGCGCCGTAACCTTGCCTTTTGCGCGATCCAGCTGCTTGACCATGGCTTTCTCCATGATCTTCATGCCTTGCTTCACGAAGGACTTCTTGGCGAAGGCCGAGATCTCGGCGTCTTCGACGGGCAGAACGCGGTCCATCACTTCGACCACGGTCGTGTCAGCGCCCAACGTGTTGAAGAAGCTTGCAAATTCAATACCGATCGCGCCGGAGCCGATAACCAGAAGTTTCTTCGGCATCCGCGGCGGGTTCAGGGCGTGTTTGTAGGTCCAAACCAGATCGCCGTCAGCCTCAAGCCCCGGCAGTTCACGGGCACGGGCCCCGGTGGCAAGAACGATGTTCTTCGCAGTCAGCTCCTCGGTACCTTTTTCAGTTTTAACCGAAACCTTGCCTTTGGCGGGGATCGTTGCCTCGCCCATCACCACGGTGACCTTGTTTTTCTTCATCAGGTGACCGATGCCGCCCGACAGCTGGGCCGCGACGCCGCGCGAGCGCTTCACGATGGCGGGCAGATCATAATCGATCTTGCCGGCAGACAGGCCAAATTCCTTGGCGCGGTGCATCAGGTGGAACACCTCGGCCGAGCGCAAAAGCGCCTTCGTGGGGATACAGCCCCAGTTCAGGCAGATACCGCCCAGATGTTCGCGTTCGACGATGGCCACTTTCTGGCCCAATTGAGCGGCCCGAATGGCTGCAACATAACCGCCCGGCCCTGCGCCGATTACGATCGTATCAAAACTCTGTCCTGCCATCGGTGGCTCCTCCTAATCCAAGATAGTTTGGCATTAAACTATTTTGTTCAACGGATCAATTACCTCAGCGAAACCCCGCTATTCGCTCAGCGAAAACCGGGAAATCCCACCTTATTCCTCTTCATCCTGCAGCTCATGCAGGATGTGGCCATAGCCGCCATCACGGATAAATGCTTCTTCATCCGCGCTACTGTCGCGCCCAAGTACCTGATTTCGATAAGGAAAGCGCCCGAAACGGCGGATAATCTCGCAATGCACACGGGCGTGAAGCGTATCACCTTCCCCACGCGGATCAGACATGCGGTCCTGCATCAGCTCGATGCAGCGATCCTGCATTGCCACCTCTTCGCTGTGCATGAAGGGCATATAAAAGAATTGTCGGGTCGGCAGATCGATCTTCAAATCCAAACCGTTGTCGATCGCACGCTCGGCACATGCCAGTGCCGCAGCGTCCGTCGCGAAGGATCGCGCATCACCGCGAAACATATTGCGTGGGAACTGATCGGTCAGGATAAGAAACCCCAACGCACCCTCGGCAGTGTCTTGCCAGTGGTCTAACGCACCGGCGCGCGCAGCTTCCCAACTTGGCAGAAACTTATCGCGGATCGTGGTGTCGAGTTCCTCGGTCCCGTTATACCAGCCCTCAGGCCCGGTATCGTCGACCCAGAAGCGGATGATATTCTGTGCAGTGGCCATTCGGTCCCCCCCTACCAATCACCCTAACGGGGAGGGAGAACTCTGCAAGCCCTGCGATCAGCCGTTTTCCTCTTCGTTAGCTTCTGCTTCGTCCGCCCAGAACTCTTGCGCCATGTCGACAGCCACAGGAGACGTCGCCGGAGCCATGGTCACAAACGCACCTGTATCTTGGGGTGCCGGCGCCGAACGCCGGGTCGACCGCCACAGACCATAGGCAAGCAAAGCAAGAAGCAGGACCGCCATATAGGACCAGAAACCGTTGGGGCCAACCACGCCCATCACCCAACCCGAGATGATCGGCCCGGCAATCGCGCCAATCCCGTTGATGAAGATCAGACCGGCCGAGGCCGCCGGCATGTCGTCCGGCTCTAGGAAGTCATTCACATAGGCCAGAAGCAGCGCGTAAAGCGGGTTCGTCATGCCGCCCATCAGGAAGGCCGCTGCCAACAGTACATTATAGTCTGACGACAACAGCACAGGTAGGAACCCTGCCCCGGCAGCCACAGCCGTGACGATCAGGATCAGGAAACGCCGATCCATGCGGTCGGAGATCCAGCCGATGGGATACTGAAGCACCAGCCCGCCAATATAGAAAGTCGACACAAAGCCCGAGATCTGCGCGATACTCAGCCCCGCCTGCTGTCCAAAGACCGAGGCCATGCCGAACTGCGCAGCAAACACGCCACCCAGAATGAAGAAGCCGACACAGCCCAGCGGCGAGATCGTGTAAAGCTCGCGCAGACTCAGACCTTTGGTGGTTTCAAAGGCAGGGGTCGGGTTTACCGACAAAAGGATCGGCGCAAAGGCAATCGACACCAGCACCGATGGGATGATGAACAAGATGAAGTCCTGCGGATCTCCCAACACCAGCAAACCCTGTGCTGCAATGATCCCGACCATCTGAACGAACATATAGAGCGACAGGGCTTTGCCGCGGTTCGCATTGTCAGCCGCGTTGTTCAGCCAGCTTTCCGCTGTGACATACACGCCCGAGAAGCAGAACCCAACCACGACACGCAGAAGCGTCCAGGCAATCGGATCGTTCATTGCCGGGTACAGGATCAACACGGCCGAGATGAAGGACCCCAGCGCCGCAAAGACCCGCACATGGCCAACGCGTCGGATCATGATCGGAGCCATGCGCGACCCGAACAGGAAGCCCGCAAAGTATCCGGACATGACCAAGGACAGCTCGAAGGTCGAAAAGCCTTCAAGCCCACCACGAATGCCCAACAGCGTGCCTTGTACACCGTTGCCAACCATCAAAAGCATGACGCCCAACAGCAGCGCCCAAGAACTTGCCAGTACCTGAAGCATAAGACCCTCCGCCAATCCGAGATGTTTAGTGTAGCCGAAGGCTTTCTTCTAAAAACGCTTTTTCGCGACCTTGCAGAGTCGCCTACCGGCTTTTACGCCCCCTGCGGCAGCAGAAGCGAGCTGTCGCCATAAGAAAAGAAGCGATATTTTTCTTCGATGGCATGGACATAGACATCCCGCATCCGCTCGATCCCCATTAGGGCAGAGACAAGCATCATCAGCGTGGATTTGGGTAAGTGGAAATTTGTCATCAAGCCATCAGCGATTGAAAATTCAAAGCCCGGCGTGATGAAAATATCGGTCTCGCCTGTCCATGGGGAAATCTGCCCCTTGGCAACTGCCGCGCTTTCAATCAGGCGCAACGCCGTGGTGCCCACGGGGATCACGCGTCCGCCGGTGGCGAGGGTCGCGTTGATCTCGTTCGCCGCATTCTGGCTGACCTCGCCCCATTCGGCATGCATCTTGTGCTTGGACACATCATCGACCTTCACCGGCAGGAAAGTGCCCGCCCCCACGTGCAACGTGACATGGGTCAGATCGACGCCCATCGCCTCGATTCGGGACAAAAGGTCGGTATCAAAATGCAGAGACGCTGTCGGCGCGGCAACTGCCCCGGCATTGCGGGCAAATACGGTCTGGTAGTCTTCGTTGTCTTGGTCGTCCGCTGCACGCTTTGCGGCGATGTAGGGCGGCAGAGGCATTTTGCCTGCCGCGGCAATCGCGACATCAAACGCGTCACCTTCCAAATTGAAACGGAGTACGGCCTGATCTTCATCTCGCCCAAGGAATTCGGCGTTCAGCGCATCCGAGAACGCGATCACGTCGCCCTCTTTCAATTTACGCAAGGGCTTGGCCATCGCGTGCCATTGGCCGTGGCCATCGGGCGACAAAAGCGTGACTTCAATATTCGAAACACCCTCGCCAGGCGCTTGCCCCGGACGGGTACGTGTGCCGAACAGGCGGCCGGGGATGACCTTGGTGTCGTTCAGGATCAACCGGTCCCCTGGACGAAGCCAATCAGTCAGATCGCCCACATGCGCGTCGGTCAGCGTGTCCGGAGTCGCCACCAGCAGACGGCTGGCCGTACGCGGACGCGCAGGGCGGGTCGCAATCAGATCCTCGGGCAGATCAAAGTCAAAATCACTCAGCTTCATGGCCGCGCACATAGGTCCGATCAAGGCAAAGGTCAATCATTCAGGACGCGGGGGCGGGTCACGCCGGAAAATGTCGCGAAAGATCCCCGGTGTCAGAATCGATAGCGGATTAACTGAAACCTTAGGAGATGTCGCCGTTCCCTCAAGCTGATAGTTAAACCCGACCAGCCCCTCTCCGCGGCGGGCAAAGATCCGGCCGACCGAGTTCACGACATAAAACGGCGAGATCACCCCCTGCATCTGCAATTGTTCGGTGCCAAGGTAATAGTACCCGTCCATCGAGATCCCCATCGAATGCCCCGAGGCCGAGCTTTCGTAAATCGTGACCTTCTCGGGGTCCAACCGGAAGCGGGCATTTACATCGGTAAACGGGATGCCCTGCCCGCCCAACTGCTGCAAAAGTCCGATGACTGAAATCGCCGAGAGGAGCTCGGCCATTGCCGGTGCGTTGTGGACATCAAGGTTGTCGGTGATGGCCAGACTGCCTTCGTAAACGCCCTTTCCACCCGCTGGCGTTAAGATCAGTTCCATCGTGCCGCCCTTGGCCGATTTGAACAAACCCGCTTCACGCATCACCGCGCCCGCGTCGCGTGCATTGATCCTAAAGGCGGTGCCGTTCGGCTGAGGCGCTGCGACACCCTGAATGACCGGTCCGCCCGAGACCCGTCCCTCGAATTGCCCCGACAATCCGTTGGCGCCGCTGGAGAGCGCAGCTTCGAACGGCGTCAGCACAATACCTTCGGACACGATGAGCCGATCCAGTCTGAGGTCGATCGGAGTCTGACCCTGTGCTGTGCCGCGACCTCGGTTCGCCCCAACCGAGGCGCCGCGCAGGTCAATCGTACCACCGTTGACGGTTACCGCCACAGGCACACCTGCGCCACGACCCGTCAACGTCACCTGCGCATCCAGCCACCCGCCCAGCTTGACCCGATCGAACTCTGCCGTATCCAACCCGCCTTCAGGGTGTAGATTGACCCGCCCCGCAGCGGAAAGCCCCGGCGCGGTCACGGCAAGCTGATCGATTTTTGGCACCTGCCCAAGGTCCGCCGTCAGTGTGATCTGCCCTTCAGCATTTTTGCGCTTAGACCAGCCCAAGGCGGCGATGGACAGACCAACGCCCTTCAGATCCCCTTCGAGCGTCAACCGTGGCGGCGCGTCCTTGACCAGCACAATTTTGAAGTCACCTCGCCCTTCGCCTTGAACCGTCCCTTTCGGAAGGCCGACCTTGAAGACCTCCAGCGCCTTGAAGTTCAACGGGAAGCGCCCCGTCACAGACGAGGTCGATGCTGCTTTGCCGTCCGTGAAGGGCAGCTCCCATCGGCCCGAAACCGGCAGGCCAGACAAGCTTCCCTGCCCATCCAGACTAAGCGCAGAACCATCAAAGCGCATGGTCGCCGTGGGCAGTTTCAACTGGTGCCCCGGTACGATCTTGCCGCTTTCGACATTCCGCAGATCTGCGATCAGATCATACTGCATTGATCCGCGCGGCGGCTTGGGTTGCATCTGAACATTAACACGCCCGCGTACCGTTGCGCGCCCAGTGGCCATATCCGGCCCCATCTTGCCGTCACTCTTCCGAAACACCTGGAACGGCTTGGAGTTCAACAGGTGGAGCGCGGCCGTCACCGGGCCCGAGACCGAAAGGTCGACCTCGGCCGGAACGGGTCGGATTGGCAGGTTGGGGTCAGCATCTGCGGGGCGCGGTTTCCCCATTTTTGGGATGACAAATCTGGTCCCACTGATATCCAGAACGCCCGCAATCCGCCCGTCAGTATCCCGCGGGCTCACAATGCCCCGATCCGCCACAACAGACAGACGGCGACCTTCGATTACAAGCCGCCCATCCGCATTCTCGATCGGCTGCATATCCTTCACCGCGCGGATCGACATATCCTGATACGAGGCTGAAAGGTTCAAATGCGCAGGCGCATCCCCCTGCTTACGCCATGCAATTGCGACATCCGTGAAGTGCCCCTCCGACACATTCTCGCGGATCCATTTTCTGACACGCGCACTTCGTGCCTCGGGCCACAGCGCAACAACCTGTTCGGGGGTGACTTTCTCGGCGCGGCTGTCAAAGCCCAAGGACCAGCCATCACGATCCGCCGAGATTCGCCCCGACCCCGCAATATGGCGATCTTCATGGGTGACATAGGCCTGCCCGATATCCACTTCAAAAGGATCAAGACGCAGACGGAAGTCAGCCCCACCCTGTCCCAGTAGAACCGTGTCTTCGAACAGTTCGGATGGATTGATCTCGGCCTCAGACAATTGCACCTGACCGATCAACTCGGTCGGCCACCCCCCTGCCCACCCGCGTAGATAGGCGTGTCCGGCGGCGCGTCCCTGCACCCAATCCGACGACAATGACATTTCCGAGAAATCCATGCGCTCGCGTTCGGGGTCATAGTCGATATCGACCCGACCGCCGTTGAATCGCGCGGGCTTGGCCCCACCCGCGGGCGAAATCGCACCTGCGCCAAATTCCAGGAACCCCGCAAGATCGGAAATCGCACCATCATCGTCAACAACCGTAAGCAGCTCGCCCGAGATCGGCGCATCTACGATCCCCAGAAAGGTCAATAGCGGCGTCTGCGCAGCAATGTCGGCAGACAGTGCATTTTTAAACCGCGCCGTGAACTCGGCCGCGGACGAGCTTTTGGCACTTCGAAACTCAAGCACGGTCTCGGCCAGCGTCTCGGTTTGATTGAAGACATCAAAGGATACCGCCATGCTGACATGCTCGGCGTCCTGCGTGATAACCAGCGCGCCGTCGGTCACCTGCCAGATCCGCCCGGTTCGCGCGTCTTCCAGCGTGATGGTCAGGGCATCTGCGCGGATGACGTCTGTATGAGACAACACGCCATCAGCAAAGATCCGATCAATACCGTCCAGAACACTTGCGAAGTCGCCGCTTGCACCGACCCCTTGCCCGAAGCTCAGCGCAAATGCGCCGTCGGCCTGTCGTCGCACCGTGATCTGCGCCCCCGAAAGTTCAAGCGTCGCGGGCTCGAACCGGCCAGACAGAACCGGCCAGACAAAGACCGAGCCTTCGACCGCATTCAGGCGTCCAATTTCCAATCCCGTCTCGTCACGCACGCCCAGATCGACCAGGCGCAACCGGGGACGGCCGTTTGCCGACACCCCAAGCTCGATCCTTGACAGCGACAAACCGACTGCATCGGATTGGGCGTTCAAACGTTCTTCGACACTACGCGCCACCCAATCGGGCATCGCGACAACCCGTCCCGTCGCGGACATCGACACCAGCCCCAGGAACAACGCCGCTGCAACGAACAGCAAGACCGTCCAGATCCCCGCGCGACGTTTCAATTTACGGGGGGATTTGCGCTCTGAGGCAGACAGCGTCGGGGCTGCTGCCACAGCGGGCCCATCAGGCGCAGCCCGAGATGGGACAACGTTAAGGCGCGCAGCATTGACCTCGGCTGTATCGAATTGCGCTAAACCTTGGCTCTTATGCTTTTCGGTGACTGGTCCTCGGGTCGCAGACCTGTTCGGCTTTTTAGTCCGGAGCGGCCTTCGAAGGCGCAGCAGGGCTTGTTCAATCAATCCACGCAAAGGCAACCTGCGCGCGCTGGCGGCCAGAATGGCGGCCTCGGCCTGCGCGATCATCGCGTCATCAGGTGCCTCATGCCCCAGTGACGCCGCCTTCTGCGCGCCACCTTCCGGGGGCACACCAGTCAGGTCATCATTTGGCGCTTTTTCACTGGTCATTTTGCCTGTCGGACCGACCCTTGCAGCCCCCTGTATTTTCCATCATTCTGCCCAAAACAACACGGCGGCGAAAGGCCTGAATGCACGTAAGTGCCCGGTTTCTCTCGTCCATGTCGGCACATAACCGCAAAATGCCTTGTGCTGGCTCAGAGCCTGTAAAGGCTCTAACGGCTCAACGGAAGGAACTCCAGAAACATGACCTACCCCATGCCCGCCATTGGCGATATCGCGCCGGATTTCACGCTTCCGCAGGATCAAGGAGACCCAATCGCCCTGTCCGCGCTGGTGGGCGCCCCGGTGGTTTTGTTCATCTACCCCAAGGACAATACTCCCGGCTGCACCACAGAAGCACTGGATTTCACCGCCTTTCTGCCCGAATTTCAGGCGCTAGGTGTGCAGGTCTTGGGCGTGTCGAAAGACAGCCTGAAAAAGCACGAAAACTTCCGCACAAAACACGCACTTGGCATTCCGCTGTTGTCCGACGCCGAAGGTGACGTCTGCGAGCGCTATGGCACCTGGGGCGAGAAGAAGAACTATGGTCGCACCTATATGGGCATCACCCGCACCACATTCCTGATTGGCGCCGACGGCCACATCGCACAGGTGTGGGAGAAGGTGAAAGTGAAAGACCACGCCCAAGCCGTGCTGGACGCCGCACGTGATCTGGCAGGCAGAGTATGACCGACCTGTCCAAGCCCTTGGCGCAAATGGCGGACGATGTACTACGGACTGCCGACGGACGTGAAAAGACTGCCCTGGCGCGCAGATATGCGATGGAATGGTTTGCTGCACGCGAGGCCGGTCAGATCACCGCGCCGCTTCACGATCGGGAAGCGGTGATTGGGCAGGCGACACCTCCGGACTTTCCTGCGCGCCCTGAGAAACCCGAGTTGAAAAACCCGCGGGACGTGCCGCGCCGCCGTCCCGGATCGCCTGCGGGACAGATCGCGCTTTTGCATGCCGTCGCACATATCGAACTGAACGCCGTTGATCTGCATTGGGACATCATCGCGCGGTTTACGGACACGCCGATGCCTTTGGGGTTCTATGATGACTGGGTGAAGGCCGCAGACGAAGAAGCTAAGCATTTCAACTTGGTAAGCGACTGTCTTGAGGCTTTGGGCAGCCATTATGGCGCGCTGCCCGCCCATGCAGGCATGTGGCAGGCAGCCGAGGACACGGCCACGGATATTCTGGGTCGCTTGGCGGTGGTTCCGATGGTGCTTGAGGCACGTGGGCTGGATGTGACACCCGGCATGATCGACATCTTCAAGAAGGCCGGGCTGGACGACACGGTCGCGGCACTTGAGGTCATCTATGCCGAAGAGGTCGGGCATGTGGCCTATGGGTCGAAGTGGTTCCATTTCCTCTGCGGCCGCCACGATCTGGACCCGAAAGAGACATTCCACGAACTGGTGCGCACCTATTTCCACGGGGCGCTGAAGCCGCCCTTCAACGAGGAGAAACGGGCCGAGGCGGGCCTTCCGCCTGACTTCTATTGGCCTCTGGCCGAGGAAACGCCGGACCGTCAGCGCGGGACACCGCGCTAGGCTGCACACACCCGCGATAGTAGAGTGTCGACCCATTTCATGACGCCAAATCCTACAGGGCAGGATTCCCTGACCACGCGAAGTCTGCCCTGTTTTCCTAAAATCGGCAGAAAATTGCCCGTTTCCGCGCGACAAGCTAATGAATTTCCCAAATTTTCTTGCGTGATTGAAGGCTCCACGCTAAGCACCTCGGGTCTGACGGCGCGCCGGTAAGAGCAATCATCCGCCGCAGACAAGGGACGTAGGGAAGACACTGGGATTTGCGCATTGCATAACCATCTGATCGCCAAGACCAATCATCTGCTCGAGCGGGTTTTTCCCGAGCAGCGCCTGTTTCTGAGATCTGAAGAAGGGACGCGATTCATCCGCCTGTCTCCTCTGACGCAGGCGCTTGGCTGGACTGGCTCCGCCGCGTTCTTTGCGTGGTCGATCATCGCCACCGCCGTTTTGCTGATGGATTCGATCGGATCGGGCAACCTGCGCGACCAAGCACAGCGTGACAAACAGCTATACGAACAGCGCGTCCAAACCCTGTCCGAAGAACGCGACGCCCGCACTTCGGAAGCGATCGCCGCGCAAGAGCGTTTCAATCTGGCGCTATCGCAGATTTCGGACATGCAAAGCGAGCTACTGGCGTCCGAAGAGCGTCGCCGTGAGTTAGAGACCGGGATCGGGGTCATTCAATCGACGCTTCGCCGCACCATCGGTGAACGCGATGTGGCGAAGGGCAGTCTGGAGCAGGTGCTCGCGGAAGCGCGTGAGAACGCGGACAATGCCACCCCGGGTGCCACGTCCGTCGCCAGCAACGCCACACTGACCTTCATGACGGAAGAGCTGGCCCGCACCGCCGCCGAGCGCGACAAGGTTGCCGCCAGCGCCGCCGAGGCCGAGAAGTTCGCGCAAGACATGATGTACGAGGCCCGCCTGCAGGAAGAGCGGAACGACCAGATCTTCCGTCAGCTGGAAGACGCCGTATCGATCTCGCTTGAACCGCTGGACAAGATGTTCGCCAAGTCCGGCATGTCCGTCGACAATATTTTAGGCCAGATCCGCCGGGGCTATTCTGGTCAGGGCGGCCCCCTGACCCCGCTGATCCTGTCGACCAGCGGCGCGGCCCCCGATCCTGACACCGAACGCGCCAACCGCATTCTGGGCGAGCTGGATCGCATGAACCTGTATCGCATCGCAGCCCAGAAAATGCCCTTTGGCATGCCGGTAAAGTCGGGCTTCCGCTTCACCTCGGGCTTTGGGACCCGCTGGGGCCGGATGCATAATGGCACAGATTTTGCCGCCCCAATCGGCACACCGGTCTACGCACCGGCGGATGGGGTCGTCATTCACGCTGGCTGGTCTTCGGGCTATGGCCGGCTTATCAAAATCCAACACGAATTCGGCATCGAAACCCGTTACGCCCATTTGTCGCGCATGAATGTGCAGAAAGGACAAAGGGTCTCGCGCGGGGATCGAATTGGTGATATTGGAAACAGCGGACGCTCGACCGGGCCGCATCTTCACTATGAAGTGCGCGTGGGCGGTCGTCCGATCAACCCCATGATCTATATCAAGGCAGCACGCGATGTTTTCTAAAAGCAAGATCAACGAACCCGGCCCCAAGGCTGGCGACAAGGATCCCAAATCCGCTGCGGCACCTGCCGCTGACAAACCAGCCATCCCTCCGAAGGCATCGACTCCGCCCGTGCCGTCTTCGACCCCGAAAGCCAAGCCGCCTGCATCGACATTGTCGTCTGACATCGTCATCAAGGGCGATATCAAATCGACCGGCGACATCATCGTCGAAGGCACCGTGGAAGGTGACATCCGCGCCCACCAGCTGACCATTGGCGAAGGCGCCACCGTACGCGGCGAAGTGGTTGGCGACGACGTCGTGATCAACGGCCGCATCGTTGGTCGCCTGCGTGGCCTGAAAGTCCGCCTGACCGCCACCGCACGTGTGGAAGGCGACATCATTCACAAGACCATCGCCATCGAAAGCGGCGCGCATTTCGAAGGCTCGGTTCAGCGTCAGGACGATCCGCTGTCGGGTGGCGCGAAGAAAATTCAGCCCCCGGTGGCCCCTGCCCCTGCTGCTGAAAAAGCTTAAGTCCCGGAAAACGTGGACCAGTCAAAACAAGGGCCGCCTCGTGGGCGGCCTTTGCTATTTCAGAGATGCGTTGCGTTATTCCTCGAACGACATGACTTTCTGATACAGATGCCACGTTGCATGTCCCAACACCGGCAACGCGATGAACAGGCCGAGAAACAGTGGCAGCATCGCAAGAACCATCAATACCGTGACCAAAGCGCCCCAGAAAACCATCGGGACAAAGTTCTGCATCACGGATTGGAACGAATAGATCATGGCCGAGATGAAATCCATCTCGCGATCCAGTAGCATCGGCAGGCTACTTACGGTCAAGGCAAACGCCACAAAGGCCATGATGCCACCAACGACCGTGCCCACGGCCAACATGGTAATCCCGTTGGTGTTTAGCAGCGCATCCTGCCAGTTCGACGTGATATTGGTCATGGGCTGCAGCCCCATGAACAGCATGAACACGATATGCGCCACAAAAATCCAGAACAGAAAGCCCATGATCAGCACCATCGCGATCGACGGGAACTGTCGGTCTTTCTGATTAAACACCACGCCCAGAATTTGCGCCCAATCGAGCGGCGCGCCAGTTTCCAGACGGCGACTGACCTCGTACAGGCCGACGGCCAGAAAGGGTGCAAGGAATGGGAAGCCAAAGGCGACTGGAATGATCCAATAGCTCTGATCTATCACCTTGAATTCAAGAAACAGAACAATCCCGCCCAGCACAAAAAATAGTGCAAAAAACAGCCCGAAGGCTGGCGCGGATTTGAAATCCTGGATTCCTGATTTTAAGGCTGACAGCACATCCGAAATGGAAATGGTTTGGATACTTGGTGGCGGCGAGGCCTCCAAAGTGGTTGCGTCAGACATATTTCCTCCCTGCACGTGTCTTTTATTTGTTTTCGCGCGCAGATCGAGTGTTGCGGGTCAATTTGCATCCGTCAAGTTTATGAATGCGTTAATCTTTCTACCCAACACCCTGATGACAGATCCAAAAAGACGTCAGACCGGAGCGGCGAAAGAACAAAGGCTTGACCCGGATAGGGCGAACAGGCTTTCGTGCGATAGGTTTGGATGGCGCTGCGCCTGCCAGCGGCCACGCGCCACTTATTAGGCAACAGGGATTTTGACATGCCATTTCTGAAAAAGCTCATCGCCATTGGATGCGCAATCTGTCTGACCTCAAGTGCGGCGATGGCAGCTGATTGCGGCAATACATCAGCCGGGTTCGAAGCTTGGAAAGCCAATTTCGCCAAACAAGCGCAGAGGTCGGGTGTTGGCAAACGTGGGCTTCAGGCCCTCGCCGCAACTCGATACTCGTCGACGACCATCAGTGCCGACCGCAATCAGAAATCCTTCCGCTATACGCTGTCCAAGTTCATGCAGATCCGAGGGTCGGCCACGATCGAAGCACAGGGGCGCAAACGATTGGCGCGAAACCCCGAGTTCTATCAGGCGCTCGAGAAACGCTTTGGCGTTCCGGCTGGTGTCCTGTTGGCGATCCACGGGATGGAAACCGGGTTCGGTGGTTTCATGGGCGATACGCCTGTTGTGTCGGCAATCACCACATTGGCTTACGACTGCCGCCGCTCGGACTTTTTCAAGCCCCACGCGATTGGCGCGTTGAAACTGGTGGATCAGGGCACGATCACCGGCGCAACACTTGGCGCCAAACATGGCGAGCTGGGCCATACCCAATTCCTGCCGGGCAATGCCTTTAAATACGGGGTCGATGCCTCGGGCGACGGGCGCGTGGATCTGTACAATCTGGCCGATGCGATGGCGACCACCGCGAATTTTCTGCGCAAGAAGGGCTGGAAACGCGGCAAAGGCTATCAAGAAGGACAGCCAAATTTCCGCGTGATCAAGGAATGGAACGCGGCGACAGTCTATCAGCAAGCCATTGCGATCATGGCCGCGAATATCGACCGGTAAGCCGCCCTGAAAAAACAACGCCCCGGTCAGAGGTTCTGGCCGGGGCATTTTTGTATCTCTTGGTGCGAGATCAGTCTATTGCGTTAGCCTCGGACCGGGATTTTCCAGCCACGTCTTGCGCCAGGACCGATGCCATGAACGCGTCCAGATCGCCGTCCAGTACACCTTTGGTGTCCGACGTCTCGTGCCCCGTGCGCAGGTCCTTCACCATCTGGTACGGCTGCAGCACATAGGACCGGATCTGATTGCCCCAGCCCGCATCGCCCTTGTTTTCATGTGCTTCGTTGATCGCTGCGTTCCGGCGATCAAGTTCCATCTGATAGAGGCGCGATTTCAGCGCCTTCATGGCGATGTCGCGGTTCTGGTGCTGCGATTTTTCCGAGCTGGTGGTGACGATGCCCGTCGGAATGTGGGTGATCCGCACAGCCGAGTCCGTCGTGTTCACGTGCTGACCGCCCGCACCAGACGAGCGATAGGTGTCAATGCGAATATCCGAGGGGTTAACCTCGATCTCGATATTATCGTCGACCACGGGGTAGACCCAGACCGAGCTGAAAGAGGTGTGCCGCTTGGCCGCCGAGTCATAGGGCGAGATCCGCACCAGACGGTGCACGCCGCTTTCCGATTTCAGCCAGCCATAGGCGTTGTGACCGGTAATTTTGTAAGCGGCGGATTTGATGCCCGCCTCTTCACCCGCGCTTTCAGACTGCAGCTCGACCTTATAGCCATGCTTTTCAGCCCAGCGGACATACATCCGTGCCAGCATCGACGCCCAGTCACAGCTTTCCGTGCCGCCCGCACCCGAGTTGATTTCAAGGAAGGTATCGTTGCTATCAGCCTCGCCATCCAGAAGCGCTTCCAGCTCGGCTGCGGCGGCCTTTTTGACCAGCGCCTTCAGCGCTGCTTCGGCGTCCGCGACAACTTCTTCATCCTCTTCCATTTCGCCCAGTTCGATCAGGTCGACATTGTCCTGAAGGTCCTGCGCCATGGATTTATAGCTGTTCACGCTGTCCAGAAGCGACTGACGTTCGCGCATCAGTTTTTGCGCCCGGTCGGGATCATTCCACAGGTCCGGGTCTTCAGTCATCGCGTTGAATTCCTCAAGACGATGTTCAGCCGTTTCCCAACCGATCCGCTGCCGCAAAAGCGCCAGGGATTTCTCGATTGCATCAACGTTGTTCTGAGCCTCTGCCCGCATGGGTGTGTTCCCTGTCCGAAATCTCGTCCCCCGCAATATCAATCAGGGAGCAGATGAGCAAGCGTGGATGGGCGCCCTGCCCCCAATAGAAAGGGCCGCCGAGAAAGATCCCTTTGCGGCCCCATCGCCATGTGAGTGGTGAAAAAGAGGGCGGTCAGCCCTCAGGTCCGCATGGTGATTCCATCCGCGAAGATCTGAAGCTTTGACGGATCAGCTGTCAGGCGTACGGTCTGTCCCTTCAGCTCGCCATGAATGCCGGGAAGCTTGGCGATCATATGCGTCTGGTTGGCGCTGTCCGCGCCTTCTCCTACTGACATCTTGGCCGGGAGATACAGAAGCGACACCTCGCCGAGTGCCTCGACGATCTCGACCTCGCCTTCAAAAATCGCATCCCCCTCTGCCAGCACGAAATCCTCGGGCCGAACGCCCAGATTGACCACCCGGCCCATATCGGCGTCAGTCGAAGCAATCTCGGTCATTGCAACACCACCCGCATCCAGCGTTACCTGCGTTTCATCGCCCGTGGCGGTGATCTTGCCCGGAAGCAGGTTCATCGCGGGCGAACCGATGAACTGCGCTACAAACTCGGTCCGAGGACGTTCATACAGTTCCAATGGGCTGCCCACCTGAGCAATCCCCTTATTGGCCAAAACCACGATGCGATCTGCCAGCGTCATCGCCTCGACCTGATCGTGGGTCACATAGATCATGGTGCTGTCCGGCATCGCCTCTTTCAGCTGCGCGATCTCGATCCGTGTGGCGACCCGAAGGGCGGCGTCGAGGTTCGAGAGCGGTTCGTCGAACAGATAGACCTTTGGGTCGCGCACAATCGCGCGCCCGATGGCGACCCGCTGTCGCTGTCCACCAGACAGCGCTTTGGGCAAGCGGTCCAGATAGGGCTCCAACTGCAGCGCCTTGGCGGCATGGTCCACGGCGGCGTCAATCTCGGGTTTCGACTTCTTCGCGATCTTCAGCGCAAATGCCATGTTGTCGCGCACCGTCATATGCGGGTAGAGCGCATAGGACTGGAACACCATCGCAATGCCGCGCTGGCTGGGCGGCACGTCATTGACGACTTGCCCGTCGATCTCCAGCGTACCATCAGTGATCTTCTCTAGCCCCGCGATCATGCGCAGAAGTGTTGACTTCCCGCAGCCAGAGGGACCAACGAAGACAATCAACTCGCCGGTCTGGATGTCCAGATCAATGTCGTTCAGGACATTCACGTCGCCATAGCTTTTGACAACATCTGTAAGCTTCAGATCGGCCATGGCTACACCTCTTCTTTCTTCATGATCAGCGCGCCCCATGCCGGGATGTCGCCAGTGTTGTCCCCAATCAGCACCTGCCAATCCCCACTGGGACGGTCCGTCGTGATCGGCGCATTGCCAAGATTGAACTGGCATAGGATCCGTTCATTCCCGTGCAGACGTTCGAACTGCAAAAGCGGTCCATGAGCCTCAAGATCCAGCATCTCGCCCTTGGCGAGCGCCGGATGGGCACGGCGAAGCGCGATGACATCGCGATAGTGATGGATCAGCGCATCATTGCTGGCCTCGGCCTGATCGACCGCCATAGGCAGATGCTCGGCGGCAACTGGCAGCCATGTATTGGCAGTAGACGAGAACCCACCTTGCGGGGCCTTGGCCGACCACACCATCGGGGTACGGCATCCGTCGCGGCCTTTGAATTCGGGCCAGAATTCAATGCCGTAAGGGTCTTGCAGGTCTTCGAAGGCGACATCTGCCTCGGCCAGCCCAAGCTCTTCGCCCTGATAGATGCAAGCCGATCCGCGCAGGGACATCAGAAGCGTGGCGAACAAACGCTGCGCCTGATCGGACAGGTTCCAGCGTGTCGCATGGCGGGCGACGTCATGGTTCGAGTAAGCCCAACAGGCCCAGCCATCCGGCGCGACTTCGGCCACTTTGTGCATTACCTCGGCCACACGGGCCGCATCAGGTTGATCGCCCGACAACAGCTCGAACGCATAGCACATCTGCACCAGATCATCGCCGCGGGTGTATTCGCCCATGATTTCCAGCCCGCGTTGGGCGTCGCCGACTTCGCCGACCGCTGCGGCCCCATAGGGCTCCATCTCCGCGCGCAATTTACGCAGGAATTCCAGCGTCTCGGGCCGGTTCTTGTCGTAGAGATGTTCCTGATGGTTATAGGGGTTCACCGCGGGTGCGATGGTGCTGTTGCGATCCTCGGGCGCCAGAGGCGGGTTGTCGCGCAGCTGGGCGTCATGGGTATAGAAGTTGATCGTGTCCAAACGGAACCCATCCACGCCCCGCTCGAGCCAGAACCGCGCCACATCCAGCAGCGCCTCTTGCACCTCGGGTTCGTGGAAGTTCAAATCGGGCTGCGAGGTCAGGAAGTTGTGCAGGTAATATTGCTCACGTTTCCCGTTCCACTGCCACGCCGAGCCACCAAAGATCGACAGCCAGTTGTTCGGCGGCGTGCCATCCGGTTTCGGGTCCGCCCAGACATACCAGTTGGCGCGATCATTCTCGCAGTCCTGACGACTTTCCTTGAACCATGGATGCTGATCCGACGTATGGCTGAGCACCAGATCGATCATCACCTTCAGCCCAAGACCGTGGGCGGTGCTGATCAGCTGGTCGAATTCGGCGAGCGAGCCGAACATCGGGTCCACGTCGCAATAATCCGACACGTCATAGCCGAAATCCTTCATCGGAGACGTAAAGAAGGGCGAGATCCAAAGCGCATCCACGCCCAGCGACGCAATATGCGGCAGGCGGCGGGTGATGCCCGCCAGATCGCCGATCCCGTCGCCATTATCGTCCTGATAGCTACGCGGATAGACCTGATAGATCACCGCGCCACGCCACCAATCGGCGTCCTTGGTTAGGTGTCTCATATCCTGTTGAGAAACGGTTGCGTTCATGTGTCAGCCCCCTTTGACTGATCCGGCCAGAAGGCCGCGCACGAGATAGCGTTGGAGTGAGAAGAAGACAAAGATCGGCACCGCGATCGAGACAAAAGCCGAGGCGGCCAGGATCTCCCAATCGCCACCGCGCGAGCCCAGAAGGTCCACAATGCGACCGGTCATGACCACCTGATCCTCGCCGGTGCCAAGGAACACCTTTGCGACCAGAAGGTCGTTCCAGACCCACAGGAACTGGAAGATCGCGAACGAAGCCAGCGCCGGGAAGGACAGCGGCAGGATGATGCGGCGAAAGATCTGGAAATCGGTGGCGCCGTCGACACGGGCGCTTTCGATAATCTCGCCGGGCAGGCCGACCATGTAATTGCGCAGAAGGAAGACCGCCAAAGGCAATCCGAACCCGGTATGCGCAAGCCATATGCCCAGATAGCCTTTGCCCAGCCCAACCCCGATATGCAGCTTTAGAAGCGGAATGAACGCAACCTGAAGCGGCACGACCAGAAGGCCCACCACGGCAGCGACCAGCAGCGCACGGCCCGGCATTTCCATCCATGCCAGCGCGTAGGCGGCAAAGGCGGCCACAAGCACCGGAATGATCGTGGCGGGGATGGTCACGGTCAGCGTGTTTAAAAGCGAGCGCCCCATGCCCTCGGCAAACAGCACCTCGCGGTAGTTATCCAAGGTAAAGCCCGGCGGCGTCTCGGCCCGCACGAACAGGCGTTGGCCGCGGCTTCCGCTGGGTTCTTCTGCGTATTCAATGCGATAACGCCCATCTGCCTGCACGGTGATCTTATGCCCGCGCGCATGGGTGGCCGTATCTCCGGGCGAAAAGGCCTCGGGCTCTTTCGAGGTGATGCCGAAGGCGGTGACGGTGGTTCCCTGCCCTTCCAGCACCTTCCCTTCGATCACCCACAGATCGCCTTCCGGCTTGGCTTCACCGGGCGCCAAGGCCCGCTCGATCACGTTCTTTTCCGAGGCGGACAAAGCCGTCCACCAGCCCGAGGTCGAAATCGCGTCCCTGTCGCGGAACGAGCTGATCAGCAGCCCAACGGTCGGGATGATCCACAGCAACACCAGCAGCGCCGCCGATAGGTTGACCGCCCATGTCAGGCGGGATTTGCCTCCTGCCATATCCATCAGCGTGACTCCTTATGTGCGTTGTAGATGTTCCAAACCATGACGGGCGTGACCAGCAGCATGATCACCACCACAATGGCCGAGCCGCGCCCGAAATCCGGCGATCCGCGGAACATCCAGTCATACATGAGATTGGCCAAAACCTGCGTGCCCCATTGGCCGTTGGTCATGGCGAACACGATGTCGAAGACCTTCAGAACGGTCACGGTGATCGTCGTCCAGACCACTGCAATCGTGCCCCAGATCTGCGGGATCTTGATCTTGAAGAAGACCTGCAGCGGGCTGGCCCCGTCCAGATAAGCGGCCTCGATCGTTTCTTCGCTGATGCCTTTCAGGGCGGCCGACAAGATCACCATCGCAAAGCCTGTCTGGATCCAAACCAGGATCGCCATCAAGAAGAAGTTGTTCCAAAAGGGCAACGTTATCCACGCCTGCGGATCGCCGCCGAACGCCTGAACCAGCGCGTTCAGAAGACCGATCTGTTCGCCCTGACCCGCGCCGCGATAGTCATAGATGAACTTCCAGATCACTGCCGCACCGACAAAACTGATGGCCATGGGCATGAACACAAGGCTTTGCGCAAGCTGCCCCCACTTGATGCGATCCGTCAGCCCTGCCGCCACCAACCCGAAAAAGGTCGAGGCAGCGGGGACGACGAGCAACCACAGCAAGTTGTTTACAAGACTTTCGCGGAACTTCTCGTCTTGGGCCAGCCATGTATAGTTATCCGCACCGACGAACTGCGCTCGGCTGTCATGCAGAGACAGGTAGAAAGTCGAAAACACGGGATATAGCAGGTAGATCGACAAGATCGCGAGCGCCGGAAACACGAATAGCCAAGGGCGGATGGCATTCGCCCGGTTGATGTTGCGCCCGGCATTGGGCCCTTTTGCCGGAAGCATCCGATCAAGCAGAAGATTTGAGAAATAGAAATAGGCGACACACCCAAACACACCGATAATGATCGTCGCCACTGCAAAGATTGCTTGTTGCATGTCTCCCCCTTCCAACCGAAGCGCTGATCATTCGGTTAGGATAAATCGCCCCGGCGAACGCGCCGCCGGGGTCAGTTTGTTCTGGACCGGGTTACTTGATCGAGTCCCAGGTGGACTGGATGGACGCTGCAACTTCTGCCGCGTCTTTGCCGCCTGCATAGTCCACCATGCCCGTCCAGAAGACGCCTGCGCCAACAGCACCCGGCATCAGGTCCGATCCGTCAAACCGGAACGTGTCTGCGTTCAACAGGATGTCATTCATCTTGGCCACGGTCGGATCCGTGTAAACGCCGGTGTTCACGCCCTTATGCGGGGTCAGGAACCCGGTCTGCGCCATCCAGACCTCATGCGCGATGGGAGATTTCAAGAACTCCATGAAGGCCTGTGCGCCCTTGCTGTCGGACGTAATCGCCCAAACTGTACCCGCGCCCAAGACAGGCTTGCCCAGATCCTTGCCCTCGTAGGCAGGGAAGTAGAAGAAGTCAGCGTCCACGCCCACCTCGGTCCCTTCCGGGAAGAAGCTGGGAATAAAGCTGGCCTGACGGTGCATGTAGCACTGCGGCGGCGAGGCAAACATGCCCTGCGGGCTATCGCGGAAGTCGGTGGTCGCCACAGCCCCTGCCCCGCCCGAGACATAGGCATCATTACGGGCAAACGCGCCGAATTCCTCGATCGCGGCAATCACTTTGGGATCGTCGAATTTCAGGTCGTTGGACACCCACGCGTCATAATCCGCAGGCGTCTGGGTGCGCAGCATCATGTCCTCGACCCAATCGGTGGCCGGCCAGCCGGTCGCCCCGCCGGACCCCAGACCGATGCACCACGGCACACCGCCATCGTCCACAATCTGATCGGTCAACGCCTTCAACTCTTCCATCGACTGCGGCACGTCATAGCCCGCATCCTCGAAGTTTTCAGGCACATACCAAACCAGCGATTTCAGATCGACCTTGTAGAAGAACCCGTAATGGGCGGGATTTCCGTCTTTCCCCGCATAGGTGCCCAGATCAACCCAGCTTTGACCGGCCGCATAGTTGTCACGCACCCAGTCCGCAGTGTCGTCCGGCAACGCCGACAGATAGCCTTTCGACGCCAAATCCGCGGCAAGCCCCGGCTGCGGGAAAACCGCAATGCTGGGCGCGCTGCCAGCTTCGGTATCAATCACGATCTGCTGCTCAAAACTGTCCGAGCCTGAATACTGCACGTCCGCGCCGGTGGCGGCTTCGAAATAGGCGATCACGCTTTCAACCAGCTCTTTGTCCGGGCCAAGCCAGGGACCAAGCACGGTAATCGTCTCGCCTGACAGATCCATCGACTTCAGCGCCTCAAAGCTTTCCCAGGTAAATGCCCCGTCCCCCGGAGCAAATTTCAGATGCCCGTCAGCAAATCCAGCGCCAGCTGACAAAGCCAGCGTGGCAGCGCTTGCATAAAACACGTTCTTCATAATGTCCTCCCACGACATTTCATCGAACCCGATGATGATTGGACCGGAATAACCGGCTGCGCCTTGCGGATCTCCAAATTTCCCAAAGCGCTTTGAATGCCTCACAGTTACCCGTATTCCGATTCCTGTCAACCGATATGTTAGCGCCACCACATTGAGCATTTTTGCCTTTACATAATTGGGTTCTCGGGCATAGCGTAGGGATCAATACCAGTGGCCGCCGGTCAGAATAACCCCTCAAACCGCTTTGGATTCGACGCGCATGACCCTAAAGGAACTCTCTGATCTTCTCGGACTTTCGCCGACCACGGTCAGCCGTGCCTTGAACGGCTATCCCGAGGTTTCCGAAGCCACGCGCAAGAAGGTTGCCGCCGCCGCCCGCACCCATGGATATGCCCCCAACACCCGCGCCCGAGCGCTGGCGACGGGCCGCGCAATGGCCATTGGGCACGTGATTCCGATCAGTGCCAAGCACGAGATGGTGAACCCGATTTTCGCGGATTTCACCGCTGGCGCGGGCGAGGTCTATTCGCGCAACGGCTATGACATGCTCATGTCCGTGGTGTCGGATGACGACGAAGAACAGGCCTATCGCAGCTTTGCCACCAAGCGGAATGTGGATGGGCTGATCATTCACGCACCCAGCCTGAATGACGGACGTATTCCTTTCCTAAACGACCTTGGCCTTCCTTACGTGGTACACGGACGCAGTTCGAACGCGACGGCGCCCTATGCATGGGTCGATGTGAACAACACCCGCGCCTTCCAGCGCGCGACCGAGCTTTTGCTGGATCTGGGCCACCAGCGGATCGCGCTTCTGAACGGGCTGGAGCATATGGACTTCGCCGCCCGCCGTCGCGCCGGATACGAAGCCGCCTTGGCCTCGCGCGGGATCAATCCTGATCCGTCTTTGATGTTTTCTGGCGAAATGACCGAGGCGCAGGGCCATGATCTGACTCGATCTCTTCTGGCGCGGCCGGACCGCCCCACCGCAATCCTTGTCAGCTCGATCATCATGGCCATCGGGGTACGCCGCGGGATCGAAGAGCTGGGCCTGACGCTGGGGCGCGATGTGTCCCTGATCACCTATGACGATGATCTCAGCTATTTCCGCAATGGCACGGACATCCCCGTCTATACCGCCACCCGGTCATCCGTGCGCGAGGCCGGTCGGCGTGCCGCCCAAATGCTGATCGACATCATCAACGGAAAGGACAGCCCGACCGAGCTGTTGCTTGAAGCCGAGCTGACGCTGGGCATGTCCACGGGCCCTGCCCGCCGCGACTAACACCAAAAACATAACTGAAGGAACAAGACTGATGCTGCCACATCGCTCTGATTTCCCGTCTGATTTTCTGTTCGGGGCCGCGACGTCCTCCTATCAGATCGAAGGCCACGCCAAAGGGGGCGCCGGGCGCACCCATTGGGACGACTTCGCTGCAACCCCGGGCAATGTCGCGGGGGCCGAGAGCGGCGCCATCGCCTGTGATCACCTGACCCGTCTGGACGAGGATCTGGACCTGCTGAAAGAGGCTGGCTTTGACGTCTATCGCTTCTCGACCAGTTGGGCCCGGGTCCTGCCCGAGGGACGCGGCACGCCAAATGCGCAAGGCCTGGATTTCTATGACCGCCTTGTTGACGGGCTGCTGGAACGCGGGATCAAACCTGCCGCGACCCTTTATCACTGGGAGCTTCCCTCGCCCCTGTCCGATCTGGGCGGCTGGCGCAACCGCGATATCGCCAGCTGGTTTGCGGACTACACCGAGGTCATCATGTCTCGGATCGGGGATCGTGTCTGGTCGGCCGCGCCGATCAACGAACCGTGGTGCGTCTCGTGGCTGTCGCATTTCGAAGGGGCGCATGCGCCGGGTCTGCGCGACATCCGCGCCACCGCGCGGGCAATGCATCATGTGCTGTTGGCCCACGGGCGTGCCACACAAGTGATGCGCGGGCTGGGCATGAGTAACCTTGGTGCCGTTTGCAACATGGAGTTCGCCGCCCCCGCGAACGAAACAGACGGCGCGCGGCGCGCGGCACAGGTTCAGGATGCAATCTATAACCGGTTCTTCATCTCGGGCATCACCAAAGGTTGTTACCCCGACGAGGTACTGGACGGCCTTGGCGCGCATTTTCCAGACAGGTGGCAGGATGATTTCGACACGATCACCCAACCGATCGACTGGATCGGCCTGAACTACTACACCCGCAAGCTCTATGACGCGGCCCCCGCCGGCGCCCCGTGGCCCGCCACGGTTGAGGTCGAAGGCCCCCTGCCCAAAACTGCCATGAACTGGGAAATCTATCCCGAGGGTCTGTCCTATTTCCTGACCATGATTCAGCGCGAGTATACCGGCGATCTGCCGATCTATGTGACCGAAAACGGGATGGCAGGGATCTCCGAACTGGCAGGCGATCCCCTGTCTGACCCGGACCGCATCACCTATCTGGCCGCACATTTGGCGCAGGTCCAGAACGCCGTTGCGCAAGGCGTGCCGGTGAAGGGCTATTTCACTTGGTCGCTTCTGGATAATTACGAATGGGCGCTGGGATATGCACCAAGATTTGGCCTGATACATGTGGACTGGACGTCGCTAAACCGTTATCCGAAGGCATCGTTTAGCGCTATCAGAGAGGCTTTGAACAGCTGATGCCACACCACTCGATCGTCGCGGATGTCGGCGGCACCAACACCCGCGTTGCCATCGCGCGCGACGGGCAGGTTCTGCCGGACAGCATTCGCAAGTTTGCCAATGCGGACCACGACAGCCTGACCGACATCCTATCGGCCTACCGGAACAGCCATGACACGGCGATGTTCGAGCAGGCCGCCGTCGCCATCGCCGGACCGGTGCGTGACGGAGAAGGACGCCTGACCAATCTGGACTGGGCAATAGATTGTGCCTCCCTGACGCAGGCGACCGGCGCACCGGATGCGCATGTGCTTAACGATCTGCAGGCGCAGGCCCATGCGATCGGAGCTCTTGACCCTGCAAAAGTCGAGGTCATCCGAGCAGGCCAAACCGCTAGCCCGGAGGCCGCACAGCTGGTGGTCGGTATTGGCACTGGGTTCAACTCGGCCGCGTCCTATCACACGAAAGCCGGGCGGCTTGTGCCGCCTGCTGAAAGTGGTCATGCCACCCTGCCCGTCAGCACCGCTGATCAGTTTGCTTTCGCCGAATATCTGCGCAGCCGGTTCAACCACGCAGCGATTGAAGACGCCTTGTCCGGGCGCGGGCTTGGGCATTGTCACGACTGGCTGCGTCACAGCGCGGGTCAGCCCACCGGAGCAAAATCCGCACAGGTTTTCGCTTCGGCGGACGACGATGACGACATGGCGAAGGACGCGATCAACCTGTTTAGCTGCATCCTCGGCACCGTGCTGGGGGATCTGGCCCTAACCAACCTGCCCTTTGGTGGGATCTATCTGGTGGGCGGGATGTCCCGCGCCATTGCGCCGTGGCTCGGGCAGACTGACTTTGAGGCCGCGTGGTATGACAAGGGGCGATTTGGTCCATTTTTGGATCAGTTTCCGATCCATCTGGTCACCGACGACTATGCCGCATTGACCGGATGTGCCAGTTTCTTGGAAGAGTTCCGCAACGCGCACTAGGCCGGTTTGGGTATGACGCGTCTATTCTGAACGACCCCGGAGGCATCCATGCTGGATTGGGCCATCTACATCTTTGCGATCCTTGTGTTTTTTCTGACGCATTCGATCCCCGTGCGCCCCGCGAACAAGGCTAGGGTCGTCGCTCATCTGGGCGCGCGCGGCTTCACGCTTGGCTATTCAATGCTGTCCATCGCAGCCCTTGGCTTCGTGATCCACGCATCCGGTCGCGCCCCAATTGTCGTGCTATGGCCCTGGGCACCCTGGCAAAACCACGTGACGCTTCTGACGATGGCGGTTTCCGTCACCATCGTTGCGCTCGCCATCGCGCGCCCCAACCCGCTGTCTTTCGGAGGGCGGGACAATCACAAGTTTGACCCGCAAGCCCCCGGCATCGTGGGCTGGATGCGCCACCCTCTTTTAGTCGCGCTTCTGATCTGGGCGCTGGGGCATCTGGTACCTAATGGCAATCTGGCACATGTGATCCTGTTTGGGATCTTCGCGGGGTTTTCAGCCCTTGGCATGCGGATCATTGACAGACGCAATCAAAGACTTCTGGGCCTCGAGAACTGGCAACACTTGGCGAACACGCAGCGTGACGTCAGCTTCACCAGATCAGGTCTGGGGCGCGTCTGCATTGGCATCTTCGTGTATCTTCTGCTCATACACTTTCACAGCGCGATCATCGGCGTGACACCCCTGCCCTGACCAGTTCGCCGCGTGCAACCGCCAAAGGCGTCAAACCGAACTCTTGCCGGAACGCTCGGGCAAAGGCGCTGGCATCCGCGTATCCTGATCGAAGCGATACTTCCGCAACCGACAATCCGCCTGCTTCCAACATCCGCCGCGCCGCATTCAGGCGCAGGCGTCGATAGACCTTGCGGGGTGATGCTCCGAAGTGGCGTTCGAAACGCGCCTCGAGATCGCGTTGCCGACAGCCCGACAGTCGCGCCAAAGCAGGAATGGTCAGCGGGGCCTCGATATTGGCTTCCATCGCGCGCAAGCATGTGTCCACACGGCGATCCGAACGTGCACGCGCGACGATCTGTGGCGCGGTGGCGTTCTCGGACATGAACATCTGGTTGATCTCTAGCAAAATGGCAGCTCCGTGATCCTGCCCGATCAACTCGCAGGTCAGCTCATACGCCGCCATCCCCCCGCTGCAGGTAATCCTGTCGCGATCCTGCAACCATCGCGCCCGCTCGACCTCGATTTCGGTGAAGTGTTCGGCAAAGGCATCCTGTAGATCAAAGTGAATGGTTGCACGATACCCATCCAGAAGCCCTGCCGCCCCTAACAGCCAGCACCCGGCATCCACCCCTGCCACGGATGAGAAACGCCCGGCCAATCCGCGTAGAACCTTGCGTGTCTGCGCAGTTGCGTGGCGAACATGGTCATAACTGGCCACAGCATAAACCACGTCCCCCTTGTCAATATCGACCAAACGCGCCGTGGGCATAATCGGCAAACCGCTTGAGGTATGCGCCACCTCATCATCCGGTGTCACAATGCGCCAGCGGTACGCCTCGCGCCCCAACAGCGTGTTGGTTGCGCGCAGCGGCTCCAACAGGTTTGCAAGCGCGAGGTTCGAGAACCTGTCGAACAGGAGAAACGCAATTTCACGCGTTCTGGAGTCGGATTTTGACCAAATCTGCATACTTACATCTAATTCCGCACAGAAACATCCGTCAATTCCCCCTGTGATGAACAGGTGAAATTCCGCATCAGGAGGAAACAGGATGCCGCTTGCCATGAACCGAGACGTTTTCATCACCTGCGCCGTGACCGGCTCGGGCTCGACACAAGATCGCTCACCCCATGTGCCGCGCAGCCCGAAGGAAATCGCCGACAGCGCCATCGCAGCCGCCAAGGCGGGCGCCGCTGTTGTGCACTGCCACGTGCGCGATCCCGAGACCGGCGCGCCCTCGCGTGATCTGAAGCTATACCGCGAGGTCACAGACCGTATTCGTGGCGCTGATGTAGACGTCGTTCTGAATCTGACCGCCGGGATGGGCGGCGACATCGTCTTCGGCCCAACCGAAGCCCCTTTCCCGGTGAATGAGGCCGGAACAGATATGGTGGGTGCAGCGGAACGCGTCGCCCACGTGGCCGAGTGTCTGCCCGAAATTTGTACGCTGGATTGCGGCACGATGAACTTCGCAGAAGCGGATTATGTGATGACCAACACCCCCGGCATGTTGCGCGCCATGGGGCAGATGATGACCGATCTAGGCGTGAAGCCCGAAATCGAGGCCTTCGACACCGGCCATCTTTGGTTCGCCAAAGAGCTGGTGAAGGAAGGGGTTTTGGAACCCAACGCCCTTGTTCAGCTGTGCATGGGCGTGCCGTGGGGGGCGCCGGATGATCTGAATACCTTCATGGCGATGGTGAACAATGTGCCGGACGACTGGACCTTCTCGGCCTTCGGACTGGGACGCAATCAGATGGCCTATGTGGCCGCCTCGGTTCTGGCTGGTGGCAATGTGCGCGTCGGGCTGGAAGACAACCTGTGGCTCGACAAGGGCGTGTTGGCCACCAACGCACAACTGGTCGAGCGCGCCCGCGGCGTGATCGAGGGCATGGGTGCCCGGATCATCGGCCCCGCCGAAGTGCGTGAAAAGCTGGGTCTGGTGAAAAGGGCGCCTGTATGAACGGGCTTGAAGGAAAGCGTGTTCTGATCACGGCGGGCGGCAGCGGTATTGGCGCCTGCTTTGCCCGCCGCTTCCACGCCGAAGGCGCGACGGTTGCGATTTGTGATATCGACGCCAAGGCATTGGAGGACACCGCAAGCGCCCTGCCCGGCGTGATCTCGGTCGCGGCTAATGTGACCCAGCCGGACGAGATGCAAGTGCTGTTTGACCAGCTCGATAGTGACTGGGGCGGCGTTGACATGCTCTGCGCCAATGCGGGCACCGGCGGTCCGGCTGGTCCGATCGAAGACCTGTCACTGGACGATTGGCGCGCCTGCCTTTCGGCCAATCTGGACGGCGCGTTTCTGGCCTGTGGATGGGCAGCACGTCATATGAAGGAACAAGGCAGCGGCAGCATGCTTCTGACCTCGTCCACGGCGGGACTGTGGGGATATCCGATGCGCTCGCCCTATGCGACGGCGAAATGGGGCGTGATTGGATTGATGAAAACGCTGGCGTCTGAGCTCGGCCCTTACGGAGTCCGCGTCAATGCGCTGTGCCCGGGTGCCGTCGAAGGCCCGCGCATGGAACGGGTTATCACCCGCGAGGCCAAGGCACACGGGCTGGACCCGGAAGAATTGCGCAAACGCTATGTCACGGGCGTGGCGATGAAAACTTGGGTCACGGCAGACGATTTGGCAGACACGGCGCTTTTCTTGGCGTCGGACGCCAGCTCCAAGGTCTCAGGTCAGGCCTTGGCCGTCGATGGACATACAGAAAGCTTGGTAGGATAGACGACAATGAAAGCAGCGATTATTGGCGGTGGCGTGATCGGCGGCGGATGGGCCGCGCGCTTCCTTTTGAACGGTTGGGACGTCGCCGTGTTCGACCCCGACCCCGAGGCTGAACGTAAAATCAACGAAGTTCTGTTGAACGCACGCCGCGCGCTTCCAGGGCTTTATGAAACGGCGCTGCCGACAGAAGGAAGACTTACCTATCACGCTGATCTGGCCGAGGCGGTAGCAGATGCGGACTGGGTGCAGGAAAGCGTGCCCGAACGGCTTGATCTGAAGCACAAGGTACACGCGAGCCTGATGGAACTGGCCCCCCTAACGGCCATCATCGGCTCATCAACTTCGGGCTTCAAGCCTTCGGAATTGAACGAAAAAGGCGCACGCGCGATTGTTGCCCACCCGTTCAACCCGGTCTATCTTCTGCCGTTGATCGAATTGGTTGGCGACGCAGAAACCTGCACCCGCGCAGCCAACATCCTAGGCGGCATCGGGATGTACCCCCTGAAGGTTCGCAAAGAAATCGACGCCCACATCGCCGACCGCTTCCTTGAAGCCGTCTGGCGCGAGGCGCTGTGGCTGGTCAAAGACGGCATCGCCACCACCGAGGAAATCGACGAGGCGATCCGCATGGGCTTTGGCCTTCGCTGGGCGCAGATGGGGCTGTTTGAAACCTACCGTGTGGCCGGTGGCGAAGCAGGTATGAAGCACTTCATGGCGCAGTTTGGCCCCTGCCTGTCGTGGCCCTGGACCAAACTGATGGACGTGCCCGAATTCACGGACGAGCTGGTGGACCTGATCGCGGGCCAGTCAGACGCCCAATCCGGCCACTTGTCGATCCGCGAGTTGGAGCGCCTGCGCGATGACAACCTTGTGTCCATGCTGCGTGCTTTGAAAGCCCGTGGTGATGGCTCTGGCGCGGGTCGCGTGATCCGTGAACACGAAGGGGGTCTGTGGCCTGCTATGTCTGACGAGACCCCGATGCGCACTGTCGCCCGTGACGTGCCGATCGATTGGACCGACTACAACGGCCATATGAACGAAGGGCGCTATGGACAGATCTTCTCGGACGCCGCTGACCGTATCATGATCCATGTGGGCGCGGATCCCGACTATATTGCCTCGGGCCTCAGCTATTTCACGGCGGAAACCAACATCAAATACATTGATGAATGCCATGCGGGCGAAGCGGTCTATGTGGATACGACCGTCACCCTTGGTGAAGGCAAGAAACTGCGTCTGTGGCACGAAATGAAACGCAGATCAGATGACGGCCTGCTGGCCACCTGCGACCAGTTCCTGCTGCACGTGGACCTGAACACCCGCAAATCCTGCCCGCCAGCCCCCGCCGTCGAAGCACGGGTCGAGGCGCTTGCCAAACTGCACGCCAAAGGAGACGCCTGATGCATTTCGGATTGTCCGACGAACAGGAAATGATCGTCTCGACCGTGCGGTCTTTCGTGGAAAACGAAATCTATCCGTTTGAGGCCGAGGTCGAGCGCACCGGTCAGGTGCCGCATGAGCTGGGCATGGAGATCAAGCAAAAGGTCGTCGACCTTGGCTTCTATGCCTGCAACTTCCCGGAGGAAGTCGGGGGTGCGGGTCTGTCCCACCTCGATTTCACGCTGGTGGAACGCGAACTTGGGCGTGGCTCGATGGCGCTGACCCATTTCTTTGGGCGGCCTCAAAATATCTTGATGGCCTGCGACGGCGACCAGCGAGAGCGCTACCTTCTGCCCGCCGTGCGGGGTGAAAAGATGGATGCGCTTGCAATGACTGAACCGGATGCCGGATCTGATGTGCGCGGCATGAAGGCCAGTGCGGTGCGTGACGGGGGTGACTGGATTCTGAACGGATCGAAGCACTTTATTTCTGGCGCAGAACATGCTGATTTCTTTATTGTTTTCATGGCTACGGGTGTGGATGAAACCCCCAGAGGACCGAAAAAACGCATCACTTGTTTCCTCGTCGACCGCGGCACGCCGGGCTTCGAGGTGCGCGAGGGCTATAAGTCCGTCAGCCATCGTGGCTATAAGAACTACGTACTTGATTTCGACAATTGCCGCCTGCCCGACGCTCAGGTTCTGGGCGAGGTCGATGGTGGCTTTGCGGTGATGAACGAATGGCTCTATGCCACGCGCTTGACCGTCGCGGCGTTCTGCGTGGGCCGCGCGCGACGCTGCTTTGATCTGGCGCTGGACTACGCCGCTGAACGCAAGCAATTCGGCCAGCCCATTGCCAAGTTTCAGGGCGTCAGTTTTCAGATCGCCGACATGATCACCGAGATCGACGCCGCCGACTGGCTGACCCTCTCGGGTGCGTGGCGGCTGGACCAGAACCTGCCCGCCAACCGCGAAATCGCGTCGGCAAAGCTTTATGCGTCCGAAATGCTCGCCCGTGTAACCGACGCCAGCCTGCAGGTCTTTGGCGGCATGGGGCTGATGGACGACTTCCCGATTGAGCGCTTCTGGCGCGATGCCCGAGTGGAACGGATCTGGGACGGTACATCAGAAATCCAGCGCCACATCATCAGCCGCGACCTGTTCCGGCCGCTGGGCGCCTAAGATGAGCCGTCTAGACCGGCTTCTGCGACCGCGTTCCATCGCCGTGATTGGCGGTGGATTCTGGTGCGCCAACGTGATCGAGCAATGCCGCAAAGTGGGCTTTCAGGGCGAGATCTGGCCCGTCCACCCATCAAAACCCGAGGTCGGCGGGTTACCCGCCTACCCGTCCATCGAAGACCTGCCCTCGGACCCAGACGCCAGCTTTGTCGGCGTAAACCGCAAGGTGACCATCGAGGCGGTTGCCGCGCTGGCTGCTGTCGGTGCAGGGGGCGCAATCTGCTTTGCCTCGGGCTTTCGCGAAGCCAATGCCGAGCTTCATGATGGTGAAGCGCTGGAGCAGGCGCTTCTGGATGCTGCCGGGGAAATGCCGATCATCGGCCCCAACTGCTACGGGTTTTTGAACCTTCTGGACGGCGCCGCACTTTGGCCCGACCAGCATGGCGCCAACCGCTGCGACAGTGGCGTGGCGATCATCACCCAAAGCTCGAACATCGCGATCAATCTGACCATGCAGAAACGCGGCCTTCCCGTGGCCTATGTGGTCACTGCGGGCAATCAGGCGCAAACCGGCCTGGCCGAGATTGGGCAAGCGCTTTTGGAAGATCCTCGCGTCTCGGTTCTGGGGCTTCATATTGAAGGGATTGGCGACCTGCGCGCGTTCGAGGCGCTGGCCGGGCGGGCGGCGGACCTTGGCAAACCCATCGTCGCGCTGAAGATCGGACGGTCCGATCAAGCCCGTGCCGCCACCATATCGCACACGGCGTCGCTTGCCGGCAGCGACGCTGGCGCAGTCGCGCTTCTGGAGCGCCTCGGGATTGGACAGGTGGATAACTTGTCTTCCTTTCTTGAGGCCTTGAAGCTTCTGCATGTCACCGGTCCACTCAGCTCTAACCGGATCGCCTCGGCCTCGTGCTCGGGCGGCGAGGCCAGCCTGATCGCCGATGCGGCCCATCCGCTCCGCGTCGAGTTCCCTGCCCTTATACCCGCCCAGTCTGACGGGTTGCGCACGGCTTTGGGCCCCAAGGTGTCGCTGGCCAACCCTTTGGACTATCACACTTATATCTGGGGCGATGTGGCGGCGATGACCGCAACCTTCACGGCCCTTATGCAAAACGATCTCGCGCTCGGTCTGGTGGTTCTGGACTTCCCGCGCGCAGATCGTTGCGACAGTGCTGAGTGGGACAAGGTGATCGATGCGGTCGAGGCCACTATGACCGCCACGGGGCGCCCTATGGGTATTCTGGCCTCGCTTACCGATACGATGCCCGAAGACGTGGCGCGGAACCTGATGACGCGCAGTATCGTACCATTTTCTGGGATGGCCGAGGCGATGGCCGCGATTGATCTGGCGGCGAACCTGCCCCCGGCACAGGCAACGCCCCTGTTTCTGGAGCCACCATCGGACGAAGGCACGACATTGTCCGAAGCCGACGCAAAGACCGCGCTGGAGGCGTTTGGACTGCGGGTGCCCGGCGCACAGCGTGTCCCCGCGCCCGACGCCGCCGCCGAGGCCGCCAAGGACTTGGGCTTCCCGGTCGTTCTGAAAGGCGAAGGCATCGCCCATAAGACCGAGGCCGGGGCGGTCGCGCTAAACCTGACCAGCGCCGACGCCGTCGCAGACGCCGCGCGCGGAATGCCCACCAACAGCTTCCTTGTCGAAGAGATGTTGACCGGCGTGCTGGCAGAGCTTCTTGTGGGTGTGACCCATGACCCCGCACACGGCTATGTGCTGACACTTGCGGCAGGGGGAACGTTGACCGAGATCTTGAAGGACAGTCGCTCGTTGCTGGTGCCTGCAAGCCGCGACCACGTCCGCACGGCGCTCGAACTGCTGAAAATTGCGCCCTTGCTCGCCGGGTATCGGGGCGCACTGCCCGCCGATATCGACGCTGTGCTAGACGCGGTTGACGCAATCCAGTCCTATGTAATGGCCAACCCCGTGGCCGAAGTTGAAGTAAACCCGCTTATGGTCATGGCAGATCGCGCCGTGGCTGCAGATGCCCTGATCCGCACCGGAGGAGACACATGACCGACCTGACAAACCTGACCGAAGGCCCGATCCGCACCGCCCGCAATGGCCATGTGTTCGAGGTCACGCTGGACCGCCCGAAGGCAAATGCCATTGACCTGGCTACCAGCCGAATCATGGGAGACGTCTTCACCGCTTTTCGCGATGATCCAGATCTGCGTGTCGCGCTTCTGACCGCCGAAGGCGAAAAGTTTTTCTGCCCCGGCTGGGATTTGAAAGCAGCCGCCGACGGAGATGCAGTGGACGGCGACTATGGCGTTGGCGGCTTTGGCGGACTGCAAGAGCTGCGCGGGCTGAACAAGCCCGTTATCGCGGCTGTGAACGGCATCTGCTGCGGGGGCGGGTTGGAACTGGCGCTGTCTGCCGACATCATCCTTGCCGCCGATCACGCAAGCTTTGCGCTGCCGGAAATCCGGTCGGGCACGGTGGCGGATGCGGCCTCGATCAAGCTGCCCAAGCGGATTCCCTATCACATCGCGATGGAAATGCTACTGACCGGGCGGTGGATTGATGTCGAAGAAGCTGCGCGCTGGGGTATGATCAACCATATCTATCCTGCCGCAGATCTAATGGCCGAGGCCCGCAAATTGGCCGAGCTTCTGGCGTCCGGCCCACCGCTGGTCTACGCCGCCATTAAGGAAGTGGTGCGCGAAGCTGAGGACATGAAGTTCCAGGACGCGCTGAACAAGATCACCAAAAGCCAGTTTGAAACGGTCGAAAAGCTCTATCGCTCGGAGGATCAGCTAGAAGGCGCACGCGCCTTTGCCGAGAAACGTGATCCGGTGTGGAAGGGCAAATAGTCCCATTCAAGACAAGTTAAAGGGCGGCTTTCATGGCCGCCCTTTCGGTTTTTCGCGAGTATGATTTATGCGTGCATCGCCGCTACGGCATCGGCCAGATGAACCTGCCCTGTGACTTTACCGGATGCGTCCTTGACCGGCACCATGTGCCCTTCTGCCCCATCGATCACATCCAGTGCGTCTTCAAGAACGGTTGTATCAGCAACCGTTCAGCGGCTTTTGAAGCACGCGCAGGCGCACCACTTTGGCGCGGTTGATCTCGCGTGTGAAGTCCGCGATATAGTCGCCTGCCGGATGCAACACGATGTCCTGCCCGTCGCCGGTCTGGATCAACGCTCCGTCCCGCAGGATGGCAATATTGTCGCCAATACGCAGTGCCTCATCTAAGTCATGGGTAATGAAGACGATGGTCTTGTGCAGCTCTTCCTGAAGCTCAAGTAAGATGCCCGGCATATCCATGCGGATGAGCGGGTCCAGCGCCGAGCTGTGCCAACAGTGAAGCATGGCAGGGGCCATCAATGCAACATGCACCACGCAAGTCATTGTTATAATTTGCTAAATGGAAATAGAGACGTCGAGCGACCTAGTTAGATTGCGCCTGACTGCTATCTTCATGCAGGCGCGACTAACGCAGACCTGCCTTTCTGGCATCCGCAGATAAGGTCTTGATCTGTGTCTGCGCGGTCATCGGATATGTCGCCCAAAAGCTCTCGAGCATGAAGGTGGGCTCGATGCTTAGAACCTCCTCCGCTTCCCATTCGGCCCCCGCAATGTCCCCTTGGCGCACCAGACATGCGGCCATGTATATGTGTGCCTCCAGGTTCGAGGGATTGCGCGTGGACGCTTCGCCCAGATTGATCATGGCCTGTGCACAATCATCTAGAAAATAATACGCCCGTCCCAGCAGAAGATAATAAAGATACCCTCCGTTCGGGCGCAGACGGATTGCCTCGCGCAATAGTGGGAGCGTGTCGGCAGGCTGTCCCGCGTATGTCCGAATACCCCCGAGCAGCGCCAACGCGTCAGCGTATCCGGGATCCCGCTTTCGCGCCTCGTTCAGGGCGGCCTCGGCCGCGGTGAAATTGCGCTTCTGGGTCTGAACGTATCCGATCACCCAATATTGCTCGGGCAGATTGGGATCAATGCTTAGCGCCGTTTCCGCCATCGCCTGCGCCTGTTCAAGAGCATGTTCTGTATCATTCACCCATCCGTTACGAAAATCAGCGGCATGGGTCAGGGCCAAACCGCCATAAGCCCGGGCAAAATTGGGATCACGAGTGATCGCTTGCTGATACAGCCTACGAGCGCGGGTGTTGCTTTGCGGGTCGCGCGGTAAAAGGGCCGCGCGGGCTTGCAGGAACAAATCATAGGCATCAATGCTATCGGTCAGTCCACGCGATTGGGCCGTCCGTTGCGCCAAGTCGATGTCAAGCGCCAAAGCTGCGACGATATCAGCCTCGATCAGGGCCTGAACCTCTAACAGATCTGAAAATGCGCGGTCATGTCGTTGGGTCGACAGGATCACACCCGTTTGGGCATCGCTCAGTCGTGTATCGATCCGAATGCGTTCCGCCGCACGCAAAACATTGCCTTCTAAATGAAAATCAGCGCTTGAACCGGCGTTCAACTGGGACGCCACGACCTGTTGCACCCCAACCAGCCCGTTCAGAATGGACTGTTGGACGCCCTGCGCCAGATAGTCTTGCGCGGGATCTCCGCTGATGTTCTGAAACTGTGCGACGGCGACGTGAACGCGGTCATCGGACTCTATGACGACTTCGGGCTCAGCTTCACCGGCGGGCCAATATGCGAAGAACAGGCCGGCAATCAAGACGAGCATTCCAGCCCCGGCGACAAGCATACTCCCTGACTTAGATCCCTCCGCGCGCGATGGCGCAATCGGTGACACATCGGCAATCAAGCGATAGCCGCGTTTTGGGATGGTTTCGATCACACGCGGGTTGCGGGCATTATCCTTGAAGGCTTTGCGGATCTTGATGATCGCATTGGTCAGACTGTCGTCGCCCACAATCACATCGCCCCAAATCGCATCCTGAAGCTGATCGCGCGACACCACCTCTCCGGCGTGGGCGAAGAGGTGAACAAGCACCTCCATCGACTTCGGTTCAAGCCGTGTGACCTGATCCCCCAACGCGATCTCGTTGGTATCAGGCGTCACAATGTGATCCAGCACAACGTATTGGGCATGATCTTCGGAGGACGACATAAGCACGCGCTTTCATAGAGTTTTTTTCATCATAGCGCAAAAAACGGAAAACCGTCGGAAAACCGTTGGGACTTTTTTCGTCGATGTTTTGCAGGCTTTCAGAAGAGTTTTGACAGGAGGACATACGATGACGGCGTTCAATGCTGAAACATACAAAACGACCACACATGCACAGTGGCAGGATGCAGCAAAAGCGTGGAATGATTGGGGGCGTGTTCTGAACGAATGGCTGGGGCCTGCGACCGAAACCATGCTGGATATGGCCGGAATCACGCAGGGCAGCCATGTTCTGGACGTGGCTGCGGGGGCTGGCGAGCAATCCCTTGTCGCTGCCGCGCGTGTTGGTCCAACGGGCCGTGTGCTGGCGACCGACATCTCGGAAAACATCCTAGAGTTTGCTGCCGAGAACGCACGTGCTGCAGGGCATGACCAGCTGGACACTCTGGTCGCCGATGGCGAGGCGTTGGACGTACCCCCGGCCTCGTTTGATGCCGCGATTTCGCGTGTCGGCCTGATCTACTTCCCGGATCAACAAGCCGCATTGGGTCGCATCCGCAGGGCGCTGAAACCCGGCGGGCGGTTCGCTGCGATGGTCTATTCCACGCCGGATCGCAACGGGTTCTTTTCGACCCCGGTATCCATCATCCGCGACCGCGCGGCCTTGCCGCCGCCGCTGCCCGGACAGCCCGGCCCCTTCAGCCTTGGTGGCGCGGGTGTGCTGGCAGACGTGCTGCAAAACGCGGGGTTCGACGACATCGAAGAGCGCGTGACCGAGGCGCCGCTGCGCCTGCCCCATGCCGCGGACTGTTTGCGGTTCGAAAAAGAAAGCTTTGGGGCGCTACACCAGATGCTTTCAGGCCTCAGCAAAGCGGAACAGGAAAGCGTCTGGGATGAAATCGCGGATGCACTGTCTGCTTATGAAACCAAAGACGGCTTTGTCGGCCCCTGTGAAATGGTCATCGTCTCTGGCCGCAATGGAAAGGACTTCCAATGAAAACCGCAGTAGTTCAGGAACCACCCGTCTATCTTGATCTGGCCGCCAGCATGGAGCGTGCTGTCGGATTGATCGAAAAGGCCGCCGCTGAAGGCGCCAAATTGATCGTTTTCCCCGAGGCCTGGTTTCCCGGCTATCCCACCTTCGTCTGGCGCCTGCCGCCCGGCGCGGGCATGGGAAAAACCGACGAGCTGTTTACCCGCATGCAAGCCAATTCCATTGATCTGAGCCGCGGGGGCATGACCCCGCTGCAGGACGCGGCACGCGAGCACGAGATGGTCGTTGTCGCGGGTTATCAGGAACTGGACGGAGCCGTGTCAGGCTCGACCCTCTATAATTCTTGCGTGATCATCGATGCGGACGGCACCATCGCGAACAATCATCGCAAGCTGATGCCGACCAACCCCGAACGCATGGTCTGGGGCTTTGGGGATGGATCAGGCCTTAAGGTGGCCGACACCGCCGTGGGCCGGATCGGCGCGCTGATCTGCTGGGAAAACTACATGCCCTTGGCGCGTTTCGCGATGTATGCCCAAGACATCGACATCTATGTCGCGCCCACATGGGACAGCGGCGACACATGGCTGGCCACAATGCAGCACATCGCGCGCGAAGGCGGCTGCTGGGTGATCGGCTGTGCGACGGCGCTTGAGGTCGCCGACATCCCGACCGACATCCCGCATTACGACGAATTGTTCCCCAATAAGGACGAGTGGGTGAACCCCGGCGACGCCGTGATCTACAAGCCCTTTGGTGGTATCGCAGCTGGCCCGATGCACCGAGAGAAAGGCCTGTTGCTGGCCGAGATTGATCCCGCCGAGGCCCGCGCCTCGCGTCGCAAATTTGACGTCGCTGGCCACTATGCCCGTCCGGACGTGTTCAACCTGTCCGTCAACCGTGCGGCGCAACCGCCTGCAACCTTCACCGATTAACCACCAAAAAATAAGGAGAACTCTCATGTCAGATCACACCTATGAAGGAAGCTGTTTCTGCGGAAAAGTCACTTTCTCGGTCAACGGCACCCCCGCCGGGATGGGCTATTGCCACTGCACGTCGTGCAGAACATGGTCGGCAGCGCCGGTCAATGCCTTCACGCTGTGGGACCCAGCCAGCCTGACCATCACCGCAGGCGAGGATCAGATCGCGACCTATGCCAAGACTGACCAGAGCCACCGGAAGTATTGTACATCCTGTGGCGGTCACTTGATGACGGACCACCCGGAAATGGGGTTGGTCGACATCTATGCGGCCATGTTGCCGGATCTAGAGTTCCAACCCGCCCTGCACGTTCACTATGCTGAGACCGTCCTGCGCATGCCCGATGGCCTTCCGAAATTTAACGACATGCCTTCAGAAGCTGGTGGGAGTGGGAAGGAGCTTCCAGAATAGCAGTGCCGTTAGTCGGTCATATCAATGACACTTGGTCAATCAAGCTCGTCGCCCCAGCCGCTTTGGCGCAGCGGGTTTAGGCCTTGTTTCGCAGAACACATTACCGACCGGACAGGCGCGAACGATCCATGCGCGCGCGGACAGCCGAAAGCGCGCGCTTCGCCAAACCCAACTTGGCCTTCACCATTGGGCCAAGCGACGAGCTGTCCTGCAAATCGCGAGTAAGCTTTTTTGCCGCCGCCGCTTCAGACGGTTGCCCCAATGCCGCCAAGCATTCACTGCGCAAGGAATGCACGCTTGGATCGGAGGGCGCCACCGACACGGCCATGTCGGCGACTTCAAGCGCCTCGGACATCCGATTACAACCGACTAGCGCCTTGCCAAATGCGACAAGCCCATTTGCATTCATGTAATCGCTCGTCATGATGTCATTGCGGAAGGGCAATGCCCGCTCGGGGCATCCCAAATTTGTGTAGGCTCTGATCAGCAAGGTCCGAACAGACGATGTGTTTGGATGCGCTTGAAGCACACGCTCGGCTGTCATTGCCAGCTTGGGCCAGGCCGCAATCCGAGCCAAATACCGCACCATCAAACGCGACAACCGCTGGTGCGTCGGATGCATCGCCAACCCCGCGCGCAACGCACGCTCACAGGCATCTAAATCTCCAAGTCGGAAGTACACACGCGCCTTTTGCTCATACACCGAGGGGTGGTCGGCCTGTAGTTTCGCAAGTCGGCGCAGAACATCTGCAAGGTCATCCTCGAACCCGGCTTTCTGGAACACGGACAGGAACCGAAGATCCAAAGAAAGTTGCCACGTTTCGCGACGGCGCGCCTGCAATAGCGCCTCTCGCGCGGCGACGCTGTCACCTTTCTGGAACAGAGCTTCCGCCAGATTGGCATAGACCCAGACCGGCTGGTCTTCGTTGTCATCAATCGCTTGCTGCAGGCATGAAATCTCGTATGGCAAATCCCCTTCTCGCGCGGCCCGCCGTGCATCAAACCGCAAGAATTGCGCCTTGTCCGGCGTCAGAGCATCCGGACCAAGCGCCGTCATCTCTTTCAGCAGGATTGGCACGATCTGGCGCAGACAAGGCTCTTTCACAAAATCAAAATGGTTGAATGGAAGATTATAGCAGCTCACTCCACCCGTTGCGATTTCGCCCCAGCCACAGGTCGGGTCAGACCGATAATGGGCATCGTTTTCCGACGACCGGATATAGACCAGACGCGTGGCGATCGGCTTGGCTGCATTGGCTCTTAGTATTTTATCTAATAACCGCTTTCTACTTGTGGCGGCCCAAGGCCCTTGCGCGATGCCAAAAAGCCGACGGTCCAGATCCGCCTCGTCGTCCAGAACCACAATCAGGGCCGGAGGGGATCCGCGCCGGGCAAGTTCATTGCCAACAGCGAGCGCTGCATGCGCCCCAAGCGAATACCCTAACAGCACGCAGGGACGGTTCGGATAGTGTCGCAGTATTGCTTCGGCATTCGATCTTGCCAGATCTTGCGCCGAGCGCACACCGTCACTCATGAGGCTACCTGCGCGGACCTGAAGCGCCGCAACGGGTTGATTATCAGGCAGGATTCCCGCGGCTGTGACGGCAAATGCAGCCTCGCCAGTGCGTCCATAGGTGCAGATAAGTGGGGGCCCGTCCGTCCCGTCCTGTACAACAGTCAGAAACGTGCGGTCGTCACCTTCCGGGCTTTCCACGGACCCCATTTCCGGGTCGCACTCTTGCATCGCAGACACAATGCGGAGTGAAAGCTTCTCGGCTGTATCAAGCGCCATAAACTCGGCAGCCGACAGCGAAACCCCGTATTTCTGCTCAATTTCCAGAATGGTTTCGATGACAGTCAGCGAGTCACCGCCCGCGTTCAGAAACCCTTCGCGTGCGCCGAAATCAGAACGCCCAAGCGCGTTTCGAAATACGGAAAGAAGATCTTCCCGGATTGCATCCACGCCGATCAGGGCAGGAGTTGTAACGTCAAGTTCAGGCATCCGCATACCGTAAAGACAGGTCGCGCCGAGATACTTTGCCGTTCGCGTTGGTCGGAACATCAGGCACAACGACAAGCCGCTCTGGCATCCCCCAGCCAGCGATCTGTGTGCCTGCACCCTCGCGGATATCTTGGACACTGCGTGTGGCACCATTGCGCAGGACAATCAGAGCCACGATCTTTTGCCCCAGTTTTGGGTCTGGCACACCAAAGACAACCGCCCGTTGGACATCTGGATCACGCTCAAGGGATTGCTCGATGACCTTGGGGTCCAGCTTTTCGCCGCCCCGGTTGATAACCTCATCCGCGCGGCCCGCGATAAACAGAATGCCTGCATCGTCTACAAATCCCCGGTCCCCCGTCAGGAAACGTCCCTCTTGATCGAACCGCGTCTCTTTCTCTGCCCCGACAATAGCGTTTACATACCCGCCCCGCAGAGCAATGCGCCCGACGGACCCAAGGGGCAAAGCCACGCCGTTTTCATCAACGATATCAACGCACCAAGGCGCTACAATACGTCCAACAGCGCCCGGTTCGAATTGCTCTTCTGACCCGTAGGCCGCCACCTGCGGCGACACCTCGGTCATTCCGTAGTTGGTACCCAGACGCGCCCCGAACATCGCATGCAATCGGGCCCGCAGCGTATCGGGAATGGCCTCTCCGGTGGCGTGGAGCCTTTGCAGCACACCCGGTTCAGGCCGCCAGCCTCTTGCGTCGCAATCGGCGAGAAGTTTCTGAAGGATAGTCGGCGTCGCGGTCATGCTGGTCGGCTTCAAGGTCTCGCAACAGTTCTGCATATCCGCAAAGCGATAACCCGGGGCCACGATCACCGCCCCTCCGCGCTGCAGTATCGGTAGCGAGGCCCGCACATAGGCGAATAGATAGGTGAAGCTCATCACGCAAATGGCGCGATCCCCCGGCCCATAGCCATTTAGCGCGCCGTGGGTCGCAACGTTGCGATCAAGGCTGCGTTGCGTAATCGCCACGACTGTCGAGCTTCCTGTGGTCCCAGAGGTCGAAATGTACAACGCCACATCATCCAGCCCAGCCTGCGCCCGTGACGGATTATCGACCCGCCGATGCGGCGTCAGACACACGCCAGCCGGACTGGAGGGGTCTGTTTCGACCGCGACATAGCAAATGCCGCGTGCCTCGGCGATTTTCCAGGCTGCCGAGACAGGCCGGTGCGCACCAATCACGACCGAGATGTCCAGCTTTTCAACCATCTTCTCGAAGGTATCTACCGCGGCGGTCGGGTGAATGGGTAGAACCGCAGACATGCTCATCAGCGCCAGAAGGACCGTCAAGGTCTCTGGCCCGTCTGTCAGACACACCGCGACCCGTGTGTCGCGACCTATGCCAAGCGCACGAAATTCCGTGACAAGCGCGCTGACACGATCGGCCACCTCGGCATGTGTCATGGCCACGCTACCAGACATGTTAAAAAGTGCCGGCGCATTCCCATACACTTCTGAATTATCTTCAACCCAATCCGCTATCGCCCGTTCGGACGAATGTCGCGCCAGAATTGTATCCACACGTCCACCCCCACGCCACTCAGGTCATGCAAAAAGACCTGATCATGCTCGACCTCATGTTTAACGCAATTCGTCAACGCGCTCTAGCTCACAATTGCGACACACCACGCGCGGCCAGCAATTGGGGTCGGCAACCGGCGAAGTAAGTGGCGTAGCAGTCAGAGGAGTTCGCACTTGCAGGAGCGAGATTTTAACGCGGTTGTTCTACCACCGGATATCCTCTCGTCTCTCCCCGGTCCTCACATTGCAGCACCGTACGAGCGCAAGTTACTGGAAAACAAGTGGGCTACGGTTCATCGCACCCAAGCTTGCGCAGGGTCTTCTTCACAATAGATGCGAAGATGATCGATATCATCGATTTTAGCTCGATTCTGCTTAACCTGAACCCCCTCGTCCTTCAGCCGGGCAAAAGCTCGGCTTAGACTTTCGGGCTTCATACCAAGTCGCCCGGCAATCAGGATTTTGTCATAGGGAAGCACGACTTCGCATGCCCCGGTCTGGCACTCTGCAAGTTCACAAAGAAACTCGGCGACCCTCTGGGCACCGGTGCGCGCTTTCAAAGCTTCGATCTGAGAAACGAGGTTGTGCAAGTGCACAAAAGTGGCGGACAGCAGAGAAATTGCGGTTTCGGGCGTTTCCCGGATGCGCCGCAGATAGTCCTCGGCGTCGATGCGCAAAAGCGTGCATTTCGTCACAGCTTCTGATGACACCGGGTACACATCGCCACGAAAGGCCAAAGCTTCGCCAAAACTGCGTCCTTTGGTGAACACCCCCACGACAGCTTCGGCACCACTTGGCGCAATACGATAAAGCTTTGCCCAGCCATCTACCACTATGAAGATTGCGGTCGCCCGTTCGCCCTGCAAAAAGACTGTTTGACCGCGGTCATAGTTGATCACGCTGGCACGCGAGAGCAATGCCTCGGCATCATCCGCCGGCATGCTGCTTAACAGCAAAGACTGATGCGCCACCGCCTTATGCTCAGGCTGCATATCTGGCTCCCTTAACCTGGAATATTATGAATACGCCGTTCCACGGCAGAATTGCAACCAGCCAACATGGAACATGTGGCTGGTGCAATAGCCCGTTAGACCAATTTCAACTGGCCCTACAAGCGCAAACTGAGCGGGTGTCTATGCCTGCTCGAAATACTCTAAACGGGCGCCTTTAAAGGCCTGAATAATGTCGACCGAACGAGATGCCGGCACGAGACAAAGTGCAGTGGAAAGCCCATCTGCAAGAACCGCACGAGGTGCGGATACCGAGGTGATCTTCGCGCGAGCGCGGGCTCCTGTCGGGGTCAAGATATGACCCTGTTCCATCCCAATGGTCATCGCATAAGGAACAGACGTTGCGACGGCCCGGTCTTGCGCGGTCAACCGGTGCACGAGCGTGCCATTGGGCAGCGACACCCCAATGGTCCAAGGGCCGCTTGGCCCGCTTCCGACAGCTGCAATTTCCCCCATATCGACCAGAACGTTTTGAAGGTCGTGGCGTTTCAGAAGATCGACGACAGCATCTGTCACCGCGCCTTGCGCAATACCATTCAGGGTCAACGCGCCTGCCTCTGGAAGGCGAATACTGCTTTCGTCATAACGCACGCGCGACCAGCCGACCGCTTGCTTGGCCCGCGAAACCGCGTCCGCATCTTTTTTCAGCGCAATGGCGCGCCACAAGGGCTGAATGCTGGGGTCGAACGCACCGTCGCTGGCCGTATGCAGTGCGCTGCACAGGCTGAGGACGGACAGCAGCTCGGGGGACGGGGTCGGCAACTGCCCATCCCGGTTCAGACGGACCAGTTCTGACGAAAGGTGATACAGGCTGAAGATCGCCTCCAATCGCGCCAACTCGGCTTCTACGGCCTTGAAAATGGGCTGTGCCGCGTCATCGTTCAGACCGACCAATTGCATCGACACAGGTCCGCCCAACGCTCGCCCGGTCCAACGCGCAACTGAAGACGCCGCAGCTGCACTTGGTATAGCCATGGCAGCGGCAGTGATGGTCAGGAAACGACGGCGATCAAAGCGGGTCATGATGGGGTCTCCAAGGTAAGCGTCAGGTCAACGGGGGCCAGAACGGCGTCGTCAGGAATGGCGTCCAGCGGCAACACCTCGCCGCCATAGATGTCGACAAACGCGGTAGCGGCGTCGGGACTATGGAAGGGCACGATTTCGGGGGCACCCATACCGCCCGCAACCGGTGCACCGACCACGAAGCTGGCCTCGCCAACCGGGATCCAGTTCGAGATACCCGGCTCTGACCAACTTGGGGCCGACCCCATGTCGCTGACATAGACGGCGGTAATTTCGGCGTCCCGCTCGGGGCTTTTCAGATAGGCCATCAGGTCACGCACCTGCGCGAAGAACAGAGGTGCAGGGTGGCCGTCCAAGTGGATTTGCCCTTTTGGGCCACCATGTTCGGCAATGTTCATCTGGCAGAAATAGCTAAGCGCTTGTTCCGTCAGATCGACGGGGGGCGGAGGCGCCTTTGCCTCGTCTTCATTGCAGGCAGCCAGCGTGAGGGCCGCAAGAAAAATCAAGCGTTTCATGGTTCAACCCTCTTGAAAGCAGCGCGGGCCAGAAGGAAGGCCAGAACGGGCCAGATGAGCAAGGATGCCGGCGCGGCCCAGGCGGGCAATGTCTGTGCGGCCCCTGCCATGCCAGACGCAAGCGCAACACCGTCAGAGGCTGCGATGTTCCAAACTCGGAACGCATCCGCCGGGTTCGCCACCATCAGCCACGGGAAGATCGTGCGGGTGAAGTTCCCTCCGCCATCCATCACCACGGCGCCCAAAAGGCCAAGGTCATAAAGCACAACGAACACCAGCCACAGGCCGGCCGACAGACCAGCCGCAGCGGTCGCGCTGCGCGACAGGGCCGAGACGAGGTAGCCAAGCCCAAGGAAAACAGCACCCAGCAGGATCGAGGTGGCGATCAGGCGGGCCAATGCGATCAGGCTGTCGGGCCCTGCCCCGCCGGACCACGCGGCAATCGCGCCGGCCGTACCGAAGCCAACCGTCATGGCAAACCCCAATGCTGCCAGATGTGCCGCAAACTTGCCCAGCAGGATTTCCCCGCGCCCAGCCGGGTAGGACAGAAGCAGCGACAGGCTGCCGCGTTCAGCTTCGCCCGCGATGGCGTCGAAGCTAATCATCAGCGCCAGAAGCGGTGCGAGGTAAACGGACAGGGTTGTCATCGAGGTGACCGAAATGGTCAACATATCAACGCCCAACGTGCCCGTGGGCGCGCTGCCTGCAAAGGTCAGGGCCAGTGCAAACAGAACCATCACGATCGTCGCCATCAAGAGCCAACGGTTGCGGCGCAGGATCAGCATCTCGGTCGCAGCGATCGACAGGAAACGGGTCATTGCATCCCCTCCTTGGCATAGTGGCGATAAAGGTCTTCAAGCCGTGGCGGCGTCATTTCAATGTCCGCGACAGCATCACCCATCGCGGCCACGTCCCGCAGTCGCGCCATTTTCTGGTCCGGAGTGCAGAGGACCTCAACCGAGGCGCCATTAATGCGAGTTCCGCCCATCGTTTCGGCGATCTGGTCTGCGTGGGCGCCGGTCGCGCGGATACGCAGTTTGGTTGGTAGGCCAGCTTTGGCCGACAGTGCCTCGAGCGTATCATCGGCCACTTTCACACCCTTGCGCAGGATGGCGATGCGGTCAGTGCGGGCCTCGACCTCGGTCAGGGCGTGGCTGGCAATCAGAACGGCAGTGCCTTGCGCGGCCAGCTCGTCAATGATGGCGTAAAGGTCTTGGCGTGAGATCGGGTCGAGACCGCTGGTGGGTTCATCTAGCAGCGCGACTTTCGGCTGACCCAGAAGCACCTGTGCCAACCCCAGACGCTGGCGCATGCCTTTGGAGTAGGCGCCAATTCGACGGTCCATCGCATCGCCCAGACCCACACGATCCAACAGCCCCGGAATATCAGCACCCTGCCCGTCGAGGCGGGCGAACAGCGTCAACTGTTCGCGGCCTGTCAGGGCAGGATGGAAGCTGACCGCTTCGGGAAGGTAAGCGGTCGAGCGGCGGGCCTGTGAAGAGCCGGGATGCGCGCCATCGACGCGGATCCGGCCATCAGTGAGGGGGGTCAGGCCCAAAATGGTTTTGATTAGGGTGGATTTCCCTGCCCCGTTATGTCCCAAAAGCGCCACGCGCTCGCCGGGGTTCACGGTCAGGGACACGTCATCCAGAACAGTCGTGCGGCCACGATCTTTCCGAACGTTTTCAATGGTCAGTGCGTTATCCGTCATGGGGCACCTTTGCGATTGCAGGCGGTGTTGGGGCCTGCATAAGTGGATGTGAATCCACCACCCCGCCCGGCAAAAGCGCGGGGAAAGCGGATTGAGACCAGCGCACCAGCTGAACAGCCGGTGAGCCAAGAAGCATTTTTGCGGCAGGTTGGGTCCACAGCACATGATCCATGCTGTCATTCGGGCGATAGGGCGCGTCGGCCACGCCGTCTCCGTCCACGTCAAACGCGGCGAAGTCGGACCAGTGGTTGCCCTGCCCGTCCTCGGACCATTCGACCCATTTGGTCGACACGTATTTCACCTGCGTACGGTTGCCGATGAAGCTGTTGCCCACGATCCGGTTGTCATCGGATCCAGCAGTAAAGTGAATGCCAATCCCGCAGCCCTGAAACCAGTTGCCCGAGAAGTCATTTTTGTTCGAATTGTAAAGGAACGTGCATTTCTCGGTCGCGTTCTTCACATAGTTTCCGGTGATCACGCTGCGGTTGGCATAGTTCAGCATCACACCATGATCGCGGTCGTTGATGGACACGTTGTCCGTAACCTTCACCCGGGTCGAGAACATGACCGCGTAGCCAAGGTGGTTACCGATCGAAACATTGCCCGACACTTCGGTGTTGTCGGCATACATGTAATGCACGGCAAAACGCAGATCGCGGAACGTGTTGCCCCGGAAGATGTTCCTTTTCGACGAGTTGACGAAGATGCCATCGCGGCCCCAGCGGACCTCGTTGTCTTCAACAATCGCGCCGGGGGCGTTCCAAACATAGATGCCGTTGCCGCGCGCGTTCATGTGGCGGTCCTGACGGCCCTCGATCCGGTTCCCAGACACCAGCGCATCCTCGGCGCCGTGAACATCAATTCCGTAAAGATTGCCCAGAAGCACATTGTCACGAACGATGGGCGCATCTGCGGTTTTCAAAAGCTGAATGCCTGAATCAATCCCATCATGCTCGGACCCCGACCCTGTCACGGTCAGCCCCTGAACGGTCACGTTGTCACCGGTCACGGTGATCACGCTGCCATTGCCCTGCCCGTCAATCGTGGCCGCGCCGCCGCCGTCCAGCGTCACGGATTTGTCCAGCACTACGGTTTCATAATAGGTTCCGGGCCGCAGGCGAAGCGTGTCGCCTTCTGCGGCCCGGGAAAGTGTTTCTGCAATGGCCCCCGGCCGATTGGGAACATCCCATTCGGCTGCCTGCGCAAGGCTGGCAGTGAAGACAAGTCCAAGGGTCAGGGGCCACCGCATCAGTTACGCATCCTTCGGTTCAACGAACATCCGGCCGCGCATCTCCATGTGAAGCGCGTGGCAGAACCACTGGCAATAGAACCAGTGTACACCAGGACGGTCAGCAACGAAGGTCACCGACGCAGTTGCCTGCGGTGCGACTTCCATGGCGACGCCGAAGTTGGCCATGCACAGCCCGTGGGTCACGTCATCCACGTCATCCAGGTTGGTCACATAGATCGTCACCTCGTCACCCTGTTTGACCGTGAACTTCTCGAGGCTGAAGGTCGGAGCGACTGAGTACATGTAGACACGTACCTTGGTCGGATCGTCCTTGTCACGGATCACTTCATCATGGCCGTCTTCCAGGTTGACGCCATCGGCTTCGGCCTGTTTGCGGGCGTCTTCCCACATCGGGTCGTTGCGATCCCAGACATTGACCGGGTTCACTTTCGAGCGGTGAACAAGGATCGAATCGTGCGGCTCGGCGAAGGTCGGGCCATCATGGACCACCTTCATCTTGTCGCCCGAAATGTCGATCAACTGCTCGTTTTCCGGCTTCAACGGACCCACGTTTAGGAAGCGGTCTTTCGAGAACTTGTTCATCGAAATCAGCCACTTGCCATCAGCTTCAGCGGTTTCACCCATCGAGGTCGAGTTGTGGCCCGGCTGATAGTGCACGTCCACCTTGTCGCGGATCGGATCAACGTCTTCACCTGCATAGGCTTTGATCGCGTCTTCGATGTTCCACTTCACCACCTGGCTGTCCAGGAACAGCGTGGTGTAGGCGTTGCCGCGACCGTCAAAGGCGGTGTGTAGCGGCCCAAGGCCCAGTTCAGGCTCGGCCACAACGCAGCTGCGTTCGTCGGCACCGGCAAATACCGCGTCGACTTTCTCGACATCAATCACCGAAACGGTCGGCGACAGCTTGCCGTTGATCATGATGTGCTTCTTGTCAGGCGCCGCGTTCACGCCGTGGGGCGAGTTCGGGATCGGGATGTAGCGTGTGTAGTTCTTGTTTTGACCTTTACGGCCATCAATCACTTTCACACCTTTCAGTTCCTGATAATCACCTGCGGCGATGCCTGCTTCGATCTCTTTGATGTTGAACACGACCACGTGGTCCAGTTCGTTCTCGGTCATCTCGGGCAGGGTCATCCCCATTTCCGAGTTGTACGAGGTCGAGAAGGCGTATTTGCCCTGATAGTCACAGTCGGTGTTATCGAGGTTACCCGACACGATCACCTGCCATGCGATCTCCATCGTGTCACCGTCGATGGCGGTGAAGATGTTGACGTATTCCTCGGGCTTGTCGAGGATCTTGCCGTCGTTGACCAACGGTGCTTCGTGCTCGCCATTGGCGAAAACGTAACCGGTGCGCGGGAATTTTTGCGGGCGCAGGCCATGGATGTCATGTGCGTTCGGGATCTCGATGATCTTGTCGCATTTCATCACGTCGCAACGCACACGGGCCACGCGGGTGTTGGCCTTGTCGTTCATGAACAGATAGCGGCCGTCATAGGTGCCATCGGTGAAGGACATGTGCGGGTGGTGCAGGTCGCCGTTGTCATACGTGACCTTGCCATTCGATGCCAGGAACTGCTTGGTTTCCGGCAGCAGGCCTTCGGTTAGAACCTTCAGCGATTCATTGGTCTGTCCCCAGCCAGTGGCCGAGCAGCGGTTGAACACGGGCACGCGCATAAGTTCACGCATCGACGGCACGCCCAGCACGCGCAGTTCGCCGGTTTGGCCCGAAGACCAGAAGCCGTAGTATTCGTCCAACTCGCCGGGTGCCAAGCTGGCATTCGCTGCGGCGCTTGCCTCTTTCGCGGTCATCAGGGTTGCGCCCAGTCCGGTCCCTGCGAAGACCGCGCCCGTGGCGGTGGCCCCCAGCATGCCGCGGCGGGTCATGGAGAGTTTGTCGTTCGTGTCAGTCATTTTAAGTCCTCCTTAGGAGCTGACGTTCTTTTGGCGTTCGGATGGTTCGCCGGTGGTTTCTTTGACGGAATATTCAGATCCGCCACGCCGGTCTTGGCCCGCCGCTTCAGCGTGCGGATGACAACCGGACATTTATCGGTCGACTGATACAGAACCTGGCAATGCAGGCAGTCGACACACTCGTTGGGATTAATTTCGCCTGTCGGGTGGATGGCCTGAACGGGGCATTCATTGCGACAGATCTGACAGGGATGGCCGCAGTCGTGATAGCGTTTCAGCCAGTCAAACATGCGGATGCGGGCGGGAATTGCCAGCGCTCCGCCCAGCGGGCAAAGATAGCGGCAATAGAAGCGCTCGACGAACAAGCCAGCGATCAGAAGCAGGACGGCAAAGACCACGAAGGGCCACTCGCGCACGAACTTCAGGATGATCGCGGTCTTGAAGGGCTCTACCTCGGCATAGGTTTCGGCCAAGGGGATCGAGACCATGGACAGACCAAAGAGCCCAAAGAAGATCATGTATTTGATCGGCCACAGACGCTCGTGCAGGCCCCACGGCAGAGTCCATTGCGGGATCTTCAGTGCTTGTGCGGCTTTGTTCAGCAGCTCTTGCAGCGCACCGAAGGGGCACAGCCAACCACAATAGGCACCGCGGCCCCAGAAGATCAGCGCAGCAGCCACGGCGAACCACTGGATGAAGACCAGCGGGTCCATCAGGAAGGCATCCCATGTAAAGCCAGACCGCAGGCTACCGGTCAGTGCCATCAGGTTCACGATGGACAGTTGCGCGTTCGCATACCAGCCAAGGAAGACCAGCGTGAAGGTGAGATACCCAATTCGGAACCAATAGAAGGCGCGCGCATTGCGGGTCGCGTGGAACTGAAAAAAGAATGCGCCTGTCAGCACCAGAAGCATCGCGCCAAGGATGCCGATCTCGACCGTTTTGTCTTTCCAGATGCGTTTCCACAGTGCGGATTTGGCAGCGGCTTCGGCTTCCGCGTCATCCACAATGGGTGCAGCGGCAACGGCCGGCAACAGGAAGCGCTCGGGCAGTTTGTAGCCCAGATCAAAGGTCAGGAAGGTCCGCTCAAGCGCCCCGATCGAGCGTTGCGCCAGAAGTTGAACACGGAACGGCTCGGCCGGGTCAAACTCGGCGTCTGCGGGGATTTTGAAGATATCCAGTTCGGTGAAACTGGGGCTGTCATCCGTTGCCAGCGCGCCAAGACGACGCTGCTGCTTGTCGAAGAAGCGGACCGAATTATCGCCCTGGATCATCTGGATCCGGTCAAAAATCCCCCCGCGGACATAGCCAGATCCTTTGAAGCTATAGGCCCCGCGTCCCAGCATCAGAAGCGCGTGCTCACCCTCGTCCAGCCACTCGGTAAGGTTTGCGTATTCCGCATCCCCCAGCAGCGTCCGTCCGATGGAGGGCACGGACACGACCGCTAGATGCATGTCGATGAACGTGTCCTCGGGGGCGCCGCGTTCAGGGCGGGCAATGGCTTTGGGATCACCAGTGGCTTCAAAGGCCGCGTTGATCTGGCCGATATCCAGGGTCAGGCGGCGTACTGATCCGTCGCCAGACAGGGTGGTCCAGTCAGACAGCTCGGTCTTGGCCATATCAATCTCGCGCCGCGGCCCATCGGGTGTCGCGGGGGAAAGGCCGCCCAGCCCCAATGCACGCGCCACTTTGATGCCGCCGCGTACAAGGCTGTCGTCAATCACCATGATGGTGACCGTCGCACCCGAGATAATATCAAGGTCATGGGCGTCGCCGCCCGAAGCGGCCTCGGCTTTCAGGTCCAGACCCTTGTAGCCTTCGGTCAACTTGACCATTTTTGAGTTTGGAATTCCAATCAGAACAATGGGTTCCGAGTGTTTGACAAGTTTAACACCGGCCAACACCGCATCTAGATCAATAGCGGCAACGACTTGAATAGGTTTGCCTGAATACCCCGTCGTACCCACAAAATCTGAGGTTAGGAAGGCGTAGGCGATCACCTCGCCGCCTTGCAGGATCGGGGCGACTGGCACATCTTCGCGGATCGGACCGAACGCGTCAGCGCCGGGTGCCAAATCAGCAGGCGTCAGGTCTGGCAGGAAATTGGCAAGGCTGTCCGCCTTTGCCGTATCGGTCATGACCCCGGACAGGATCAGGACAAGGGCACAGAGCCAAGAATTGATTGCGCGCTTGATACTCACAGCGCACCTCCTTTTAGATGGGGGATTGCTGTGAATGCGCCGCGCACGGCGCAGTACGTTTTTTCTGAGTTCACGGCTGGGGGTCCACGGGTTTCCGGCCACCCGCGTGCGTGATCCAGACCAGAGGTTTGGGCGCGCAAGACAGATGTCTGGGCCAAACCGGACCGGTCAAAACTGCAACCAGCTTGCCCGTGAGACAGCCCTGTCATCGAAGAGGCGCAAGTTGCGCAGTTGGTGCAATCTTCACAGCATTTGTGGTCATTCACAGGCTCGGATTCGCCGCTGCTCAGATCAACTTGAACATAGGCCCCTTCCCCGTCGGCGCAGATCTCGATCCACGTCATATTGCTGGCATGTCCAATAGACGCAGTGAAAGGCTGCATCACCAGTGCCAGCATGCCCAATAGCGAAAGGAATGCACGAACAGACAGGCGACCTTTCTGGTTGCCTGACATGTTCAGTTCAATCCTATGCCTGCGGAAATACATCCATGGCCCCTGTTGATGGTTCCATGAGACAATGAGGTGAGTCCGGGGGCATCTCCTTGACGAAAGTCAACCGCATCGTCCTAAAGATCACTATCGAGCGATGAGGTTGTCAGCCAAGTCTGGAAGCGCCAAGAACATCGGATAACGAGCCCGGTCGTCTCCACGAGTGTCTTGAGAAGTAACCATTATTTCCGACCGATTGACCAGATCCCTACATGGGGCGACAACAGGATTGGCAATCTCGAAAACCATCACTACGGCAGGCGCGAAACATCGCCACTTGCCCGTCAGACTTCGTCTTCTGCCTTGTCGATCAATCCGCGCATCCATTTCCCGGCAACCCAAGCAAAAGGCACACCGAGGACAACGCCCCCAAAGATGGACTGCACCGGTGTCAGCACGCTAAGCCCGATCGCCTGGGTCATTAGGGTAAAGAAAAACAGATTTACGGCAGCCGCGCCTGCTGCAAGCGGGTAAAGCACAACGGCCAGCAGCCAAACCGGCCAACGACCCGATCTGTCAGGCAAATCATCCGTCACTTTCGAAAAACCGACTTCTGCACGGCGATAAGCGCAATGATCATGGCGATCGCAGCACCTGCCAGCCAAAAGGTCGCGCCTCCGACATCATGGGAATGCCCATCGACAACAGCCTCGCGCAGCGGAGTTTTGTCGTGGTGCGCCATCACCGGCGTGGCCACGACCATGACCCAAACGGCCAATTTCAGAGCGTTCATCATGTGACTCCTGTCAAATTCAGCCTCAAGAGTAACAAGTTAAATCCAAGCATGACTTGATCATCGTCAAGCACACTACATCGCCATCGGCACCGCATAGATCAGCGCCGCCAACCCCAAAAAACCGATCAGGAACGCCGTGAACCCGCCGCGAAAACTGGGCGCCGCACGCAGGCCCAGATAATCCGACAGGATCACGCGGGCTTTCAGACCCGACAGCGCAAGGACGGTTAGAACAAAACCGGAGCCAGCTTCGGGCAACACGCCCGCGAAAACGGTCGTGGCCAGACTTAGGCTAACCAGAAGAATTGCGGCGCGCGTCAGGATATGTGTCGTCATCAGTGCACCAGATAGATGATCGGGAAGAGCAGCACCCAGACCAAGTCAACCATGTGCCAAAAGGCGGCGCCTGCTTCCAGATTGCGCGGTGTCCCCCAGCGCATCAGCAGTGCAAAGATCACAAGCCCCGCCACGACATGGAGCGCATGAAACCCGGTCAGAAGATAGTAGAAGGTGAAGAAGTCGCTGGTCTCGATCCCGATCCCATGACGCGCTTTTTCAGCGTATTCGATCCATTTGACGATCAGGAAAACGACGCCAAGCGCCATCGCACCGGACAGCCAAGCACGCATGTGAAGCGCGGACTGAACGGCGCGCGCCGCGCAATAGCCGCTTGTCACCAGAACGATTGTGTTTACGCCCCCTGCGACCCGATCGAGATGCGCCTGATCCGCGGCAAACCCCACCGGGTCCATCGCCCGCATCCCCAGAAAGGCCAAAAGCCCTGCGCCGAACACCAAAAGCTCGGACACGATCAGCACCCAGATCATCAGATCCCCGGGCAGCTCGTCCAGAACAGACGTCTGATCGCTCATGCGCCACCCGTGATCTGGCGATAAATCTCGGGCAAGGCGGCCGTGAGCTTTGTGGGGTCTGGCACGATCGAAAACCCATCCGTGCCAAAGATACGTTGCACCCAGCCCTGCCCTTTCTGATCCACCACAACGCCATGCACCGCATGCCCTTTTCGGCTGGCTTCGCGCACAGCCATGCGGCTGTCTTCGATCCCATGCCGTCCTTCGTAGTGGTCAAGATCATTGGGCTTGCCATCGGTGATCACCAGCAGCAAACGGCGGGTGTTGGGGCGCGCATCCAGCTCGGCTGTCATGTGACGTATTGCAGCCCCAAGCCGCGTGTAGAACGCGGGCGTCAGCCCTCCGATCCGCGCCTCGACCCGCGGACCCATTTTCTCGTCGAAGCCTTTACATTCCTGCACAAACACGCGGTCGCGTTTCAGGGATGAAAACGCATGGATCGCGAAATCATCCCCACACGCATTAAGCCCCCACGACAAAGCGGTCAGAGCCTCGCGCTCGACATCAATCACATTGCGATCACCGATCGAGGCTTCTGTTGATCGCGAGATGTCCATCAGAACCGAGATCGCCAAATCCCGCTCCATCACACGGGCCGCGCGATACACGCGGTCACTGGAGCGACCTGTGGCCTTCAGCTCGACCTGCGCTGCGATGGCAGCCTCGAGGTCAAGTTCGTCGCCATCCATTTGGCGCGGCAGGATCACACGTTTGGGGCGCAGGGCTTCGAACTGGCGCTTCACCGCGCGAATGCGGCGTTCTGTGGCGGGGTCATGCTCCAAAGCCTCAGCCTCGTCCGCCACGCTGGCCAAGACACGCGCATGAGCGGGGATATAGGCCCTCTTCCGGTGGTCCCATTCGGGATAGAGGTACTTGCCTGCCAGTCGTTCCCGTTCAGCATCTTCGGGTGACAAATCAAGGTGGAACTTCAAGCGCGTGGCGGTCTTTTTGGACACCTGCCCCAGCGCCAGTTCGTCCTGATCGTCGGCAGCGCGGCGGGCGTTGTCTTCATCATCATCTTCAACGCGACGGTTCATGTTCAGGCTTTCAACCCAACTGAAGATCGCCTCGAACTTGTGCAGGATCAGACTGTCGCGCCGTTCAGCCAGATCACTGTCCGAGCGACGGGCGCGTTTGGTCCCTTCGGCCTCGTCCCCCGGTCCCTGCCCTTGTTCTTCGCTTTCCGGCAAACGATCTGCAGCTGCACGTTTCGCCATCGGTCGCAGATCGGGCCACATTGGCACGGGACGAAACGGACGATAGCCGTTTGGGGCGTGCAAATGATCCAAATCCGCATCCGGGGTGCGGATCAGGGCGACAAGCTGACCTTCAAGTTTGCCCTTGGGTTCCGGCCCGCCCAACAAGTGGTCAATCGCTGCCTCGATTGCGGCTTCATATTTCGGCAGTGTCGCATCAGGCCGGGTTGCCCGACACGCCCCGACAAGGGTTTCATAGAACCCGCGCAAGCCGGGGCAGTCCATCAACGTTGCCTGTGTCATGGCGATCGACGCCTGCAACGCACGCAGATCAGCGCGCAATGGATCTTGGTCGATCACAGGTTCGGACGCATGAGCAACCGAGGCGACAAGCCAGAAATAGAGCGCCGCATTGGCTTCCCGCGCGGGGAATTCGGCAATCTTTTCGGGCAAGCGCAGCGCTTCGCCATCAAAGCTTGGCCGTGCTTCGCGGTCGCGCCACGTGCCCAAGGCACGTCGGAAGGACAGACGGTGGTTCGAGACTTGCAGCGTCGCCGGCTTGATCTCGGCGGCATGAGACCCGCCAAGCCCTCGGAAAAAGACCCCCAGACGCCCCGATACATCCTCGAGCGACACAGCAGTTTCTTCGTGCGTACCACGCGCATCAAGACCGCTGGCGTATTTGTGCCAGATTTTGCCAACAGTTTCTTCGGGCTCGAATGGGTCGAAAACACGTTCGGACATGGGGAACCTCGGGTGTCAGGCTTGAGTCCAGAGTTGAATAGGTGTTGCGACCGACCCGTTAGCCGGTCGCAACAAGGCGTTAGCCATAGATCGCGGTGACAAGGTCCATCAGACCCCGCTTGACGTCTTCATCGTCGGACAAAGGCTCGATCATCGCGGTGCGGATGGCGCGGTCTACGGACATGCCGTCTTCGATCAGCGTGGCGCAATAGATCACAAGACGGGTCGACACGCCTTCTTCCAGATCTTGCCCTTTCAGGCCGCGCAGTTTGTTTGCCAGTCGGACGAGGGACGTCGCCCGACTGACATCCAGCCCGCTTTCGCGCGTCACAATCTCGATTTCACGGTCGCGGGAAGGGAAATCGAAGTCGATCGACAGGAAGCGCTGGCGGGTTGAAGGCTTCAGGGTTTTCAGGATGTTTTGATATCCCGGATTGTAGGATGCGACGAGCATGAAGCCCGGGGCGGCCTCGATCTCTTCGCCGGTTTTGTCGAGCGGCAGGATGCGACGATCATCGGTCAATGGGTGCAAAACGACGGTCACGTCTTTGCGCGCTTCAACCACTTCATCCAGATAACAAATCGCCCCTTCGCGCACAGCACGTGTCAGAGGACCATCCACCCAGACGGTTTCGCCACCCTTCAGTAGGTAACGACCGACCAGGTCAGCGGCCGACAGGTCATCGTGGCACGCGACCGTGTAAAGTGGGCGTCCCAATCGGGCGGCCATATGCGCGACGAAACGGGTCTTACCGCACCCGGTCGGACCTTTCAAAAGCAGCGGCAGCCCATGGCGTTCGGCGGCTTCGAAGATGTCGCATTCGTCGGCGACGGGGGCGTAGAAGGGGGCGCCAGCCCCCTCCGTCGTTTTTTCCACGGCAGCCATATCAGGCACCTTCGCTTTCAGCGCCACGCGCAATCACTTCGCGACGTGGGGCAAGCTGGGCGTAGATGAACAGGATGGCACCAAGGACGACGCACAGGCCAGAGCCCCAGCGCATCAGGTAGAAGATGTTCAAGCCTTCCTGAATGTCCATGAAGTTCTCACCCAGCACACGTTGCATATGGGTCTGAACGGTCCCCGCAAAGGTCAGGACGAATGTCATGAACGCCATACCGCCGGTCATCAGCCAGAAACTGACCATGTTGAGAACCTGGTTATACGGGTCGCGGCCCGTCAGGATCGGCATGGCATAGGTGATGATCGCCAGATTCACCGACACATACGCCCCGTAGAAGGCAAGGTGACCGTGGGCCGCGGTGATCTGCGTGCCGTGGGTATAATAGTTCACGCCATGCAGTGTGTGCAGGAATCCCCAGACGCCCGCGCCAAAGAAGGCGACAGTTGCGGCACCCAGCGCCCAAAGCAAGGCCGCTTTGTTCGGGTGGTCGCGCTTGCCCTTCCACACCATCACGAAGCTGAAGCTCATCATCGCAAAGAACGGAATGACTTCCAGAGACGAGAAGATTGACCCGATCCACTGCCAGTAGCCCGGCAAACCGATCCAGTAATAGTGGTGGCCCGTACCCAGAATGCCCGAGAATAGCGCGGTGGCGACGATGATATAGAGCCATTTTTCAATGACCTCACGGTCCACGCCGGTCAGTTTCAACAGCAGGTAGGCAAGAATGGATGCCATAACCAGCTCCCAAGTGCCTTCGACCCACAGGTGGACGATGTACCACCAGAACATTTTATCAAGCGCAAGGTTCGATGGGTTGTAGAAGGCAAACAGGAACAGCAGCACCAGCCCCCAAAGGCCCAGAAGCAGCACGTTCGTGATCGCTGTCTTACGACCTTTCAAAACTGTCATCGAGATGTTGAACAGGAAGATCAGCGCCGCAACAACGATGCCAAGTTTCACCCAGACGGGTTGCTCGATAAACTCGCGTCCCTCTTTTCCAAGGAACCAGTTGCCGGGGAACAGGTCGAACACATAGGTCACAACCACGCCCAGCGTTCCAACCAACAGGATGATCAGCTGCAAGTACGCCAGCATGGGTGAATGGATCTCACGCTCGGCTTCTTCCGGTACAAGGAAGTACGCCGCGCCAAAGAACCCTAGAAGCAGCCACACGATCAAAGAGTTTGTGTGCAGCATGCGAACGATGTTGAACGGTAGCAGCTCGGACAGGAAGTTCGGGCTGACATAGATCCAACCAGCCAAAAGGCCACCCAGCACCTGAACGGCGAAAATCGCCATTGCTGCCAGGAAGTACCAATAGGCAATTTTTTGTGTTTGGTATTTCATGTCTTGTCTCCTCGTCCGGCCTTAGCCCGCCTCGTTCGGTGGCCAGCCCTGCGCGTCGATTGTGTTCACCCAGCGGAAGAACTCTGCCAGATCGCGAATATCTTCGTCGCTCAGGTTGAAATTCGGCATCTGACGACGCCCTTCGATGCCGGTTGGCTGTGCTTCCATCCACCCTTTCAACACTTCGAAAGCGTCTTCAGGTTCGTCTTGCACGCCCCAACGGGTCATTACGTTTTGCAGCTCGGGGGCAAAGTAAGCCCCTTCCCCCATCAGTGTGTGGCAGTTGATGCAGGCGTTCTTTTCCCACACATGTTTGCCACGGGCGACACTGTCCGTCAGTGGAGCGTTTGCTGTCGACTGGCTCACCACATAGCGAACCGAATGCGCCGACAAGATCAAAAAGACCACAATGAAGAACAGCGAGCCGCCATAGAACACATTGCGTGCCATGGTCTTGGTCATGACTTCTCGCATTTCGGCCTCCAGCTCAGTTATCCAGTTGTCTGGATAGACGAACCCGCGCGCCGGCCGCTTGACTATTGTTAAGAAGGTTGGATTTTACACGAGTTTGGCAAGTGCTGATACGCCGGGGGGGGGCGACGAGTAGTTCCCCGATCTGGGTAATCATCGCCATTTTGGCCAACTATTTTGTGCTGGGCATGTTTTTGGATGATTTCGCGATTGTGTTCATCACCGTGCCGCTGTTTGTGCCGATCGTGCGCGACCTTGGCTATGACACGACTTGGTTTGCCGTGCTGTTCATCCTGTCGATGCAATCGGCCTATCTGACGCCACCTTTCGGCTACAACCTGTTCTACATGCGCTCCGTGGCCCAACCCGAGATCACCATCGGGGACATCTACAAGGCGGCATTGCCCTTTGTGGCGCTGCAGATCATTGGTCTGGCGCTGGTGGTGGCATTCCCCCAGATCGCATTGTGGCTACCAAGCCTGCTGTTCTAAACGCGAAACGATCAGACGCCGCTTCTCGGCGGCGTCTGGCGTGTTTCACAAAAATTCCCGTAACTGGCCGCCCCTCTTGGGCGGCATTTTTTTTCTTCCGAATGCGCCATCGACTGCAGCGCTCCGCTTGAAGCGGCCACAAAAAAGGCCGGGTAGAAACCCGGCCCCCATCTGTTCAGTTTTTCTTGGTTCAAGAGGTCGGCAGCACAGGCGCGGATTTGTCCAGTGCCAGCTCAGCATCTGAAAACACCCAAGGTCCGCGCACGCCGCGCACGCCTTCAGGTGAAATCTCCATGTTGCGATGTTTGACCTGCGCATCATCAAACGCCTCACCGATCGAGTTGATCGGCCCGGCAGGCACGGTCGCCCCTTCAAGCGCTTCCAGCAGATCGGCCTTCTGCCACTTCTGCGTTTCCTGCTCGATCTCGATCGTCAGCACATCCCGGTTTTCCACCCGCAACTGGTTGGTCGTGAAATCCGGGTTATCGCGCAAGTCCGGTCGATCAATGACGTCGCAGAAGCGCTGAAACTGCCCGTCATTCCCAACTGCCAGAATGAAATGACCATCCGCTGTGGGCAGCACCTGATAAGGCGCAATATTCGGGTGCGCGTTGCCGCGCCGCTGAGGGCTTTCGCCGGTCGCCAGAAAGTTCATCGCCTGATTGGCCAGCATCGCCGTTGCACAGTCCAGCAAAGACATGTCGATATGCTGCCCCTTGCCAGTGCGATGACGCTGCTCGACCGCGGCCAGTACGCCGATGGTACCGTAAAGCCCGGTCACGATATCGGTAACCGCCACGCCGACCTTTTGCGGCTGACGCTCCGGTTCGCCGGTGATCGACATCAACCCGGACATGCCTTGCAGCAAGAAATCATATCCCGCGCGCTTGGCATAAGGCCCGTCCTGCCCGAATCCGGTGATCGAGCAATAAATCAAACGTGGGTTCAGCTCTTTCAAGCTGTCATAATCCAGACCGTACTTGGCCAATCCGCCGACCTTGAAGTTCTCGATCAGAATGTCGGCATCCTTGATCAGCGCGCGCACCTGTTCCTGCCCTTCCGGCGTGCGGAAATCACAGGTTACGCAGTCCTTGCCCCGGTTTGCGGCGTAATAATAAGCTGCTGATTTGTCGCCGTCCCGCTCAATGAAGGGTGGTCCCCACTTGCGCGTATCATCCCCCGCTGGGCTTTCCACCTTGATCACTTCGGCACCAAGATCGGCAAGCGATTGGCCAATCCAGGGGCCAGCAAGGATGCGGGCCAGCTCAACAACTTTCAGTCCAGCAAGAGGGGTCATATTGGGTCCTTACAGATAGGGCGGGGTGCAGGAAGAGATCACCTTGCACACCCGGTCAGACATATTGCGAAACCTGTGCGGTTCGCGTGAATTAAACAGATAGGCGTCACCGGCTTTCAGCACGCGGGTCTCTTGCCCGACCGTGACCTCCAGTTCACCTTCGATGACGATACCGCCCTCATTGGCGTCATGTTCGATCATGGTTTCACCCGTATCGGCGCCGGGCTCATAGCGTTCATGCAGGATCTGCAACCCGTGCAATTTGGCATCCCCCACCTGCTTCAGCGTGATCTTCTTCTGCGCGGCGTCATTACCCTGATACAGCAGAGACGTCAGATCGCGCAGTTCCGCAGGGGTAAAGAAGTTCTGCGACGACGTGGGCGCATCGGGCTCAAAGAACTCGGACATGGAAATGCCAAATCCGCCCAGTATTTTGCGCAAGCTAGCGACCGATGGGCTGGACCGATTGGTTTCGATCATCGAAATCTGCCCATGGGGCACACCCGCAGATTCGGCCAACTGCCGTTGAGACATATTAAACTGCAGCCTTAGTTGCTTCAAACGGGCGCCAACGTCAAATTCATCCGTCATTGTTTTGGTCCTTTCATCGCTTTCACTCAGATTGAGCGATTCAGCGAAGTTTGTCCAACTTACCTCTAGCAATGCTCAATAAATTGAGCAATACATGATGTCAGAATCAATGAACTTGTGAATCGACATCCGATTCCATCACGTTGGAGGAGACTCTGGTGAGCAACACTGAGACACTTAAAACCCGCCGCGCCGCTGCCGTTGCAAATGGCGTAGCGACCCGTGGCATCTATGCCGTGCGCGCAGAAAACGCAGAACTCTGGGATGCAGATGGCAAGCGCTTTATCGACTTTGCGGCAGGGATTGCCGTGAACAACACCGGCCACCGCCACCCCAAGCTGATGGAAGCTGTTGCGAAGCAGTCCGAAGCCTTCACCCACACGTGCTTCCACGTCGCGCCCTATGAAAGCTATATTGCGCTGGCCGAGCGTCTGAACGCCGCCACACCGGGTGATTTCGTCAAGAAGACCATGATGGTGACCACGGGCGCCGAGGCTGTCGAGAATGCTGTGAAGATGGCGCGCGCCTATACCGGTCGCTCGGGCGTTATTGCCTTTTCGGGCGCTTTCCACGGTCGGACCCTGATGGGCATGGCGCTGTGTGGCAAGGTGAACCCCTATAAGAAAGCCTTTGGCGCCATGCCGCCGGAAGTGCTGCATGCCCCCTTCCCGAACGAGTTCCACGGCGTGACTGTCGAACAGTCGCTGGCCGTGCTGGACAACATGTTCAAAAGCTCGATCGACCCCGAGCGCGTCGCCGCGATGATCATCGAGCCCGTACAGGGCGAAGGTGGTTTCAACATCGCTCAGCCCGAGTTCCTGCGCGCGCTGCGCAAGATCTGTGACGAGTACGGCATCATCCTGATCGCGGATGAGGTACAGGCAGGTATCGCTCGTACCGGCAAGCTCTTTGCATTTGAACATGCAGGTGTTGCCGCAGATCTGGTCACCATGGCCAAAGGTCTGGCAGGGGGCTTCCCGCTTTCGGCAGTCACTGGCCGGGCCGAAGTCGTTGACGCAGCCCCCGTGGGCGGCATTGGCGGCACCTATGCCGGCAACCCGCTGGCCGTCGCGGCTGCCAACGCCGTGTTTGACGTGATCGAGGAAGAAAACCTCTGCGCGCGCGCCACTGAAATTGGTGAAAAGATCAAGGCGCGCTTGAACACGCTGGCAGATCGTCAGGGCATGGAAGCGATTGGTGACGTGCGCGGCCTTGGTGCTATGATTGCCTTCGAGCTTGTCACGGACCGCGAGACCAACAACCCTGATCCCGCACTGACCCAAGCCATCGTGGCCGAAGCCGAAGCACGTGGCCTGATCATCCTGCCATGCGGCACGCGCGCCAACGCCGTACGCCTTCTGCCGCCGCTGACCGTTCCGTTCGAACAGGTCGACGAGGCGTTGGACATCATTGAAGCCTCGATTGAGGCTGCTATTAGCAAAACCGCCGTCGCGGCGGAATAAGGAGACAAAGATATGGCGAAAGATCTTTCCCCCCAATCCCGCCCCGAACTTGCAGGTTTTGCATGGGATGACGCCTTCCTTCTGGAAGATCAGCTGAACGAAGACGAACGCATGGTGCGCGATGCCGCACGTGCTTATGCCGAAGACAAGCTGTTCCCGCGTGTGACCGAAGCCTTTGCCAAGGAAGAGACCGATCCGGAGATTTTCCGCGAAATGGGCGAAATGGGCCTTCTGGGCACCACCATCCCCGAGAAGTTCGGCGGTATTGGCGCGGGTTACGTGACCTATGGTCTGGTTGCACGCGAAGTCGAGCGTGTGGACAGTGGTTACCGTTCGATGATGTCGGTTCAGTCGTCGCTGGTGATGTACCCCATCTATGCCTACGGCACCGAAGAGCAGCGCGCGAAATACCTGCCCAAACTGGCCTCGGGTGAATGGATCGGCTGTTTCGGTCTGACCGAACCCGATGCGGGCTCGGATCCCGGCAGCATGAAGACCACGGCCAAGAAGGTCGACGGCGGCTATGTGCTGAACGGCTCGAAAATGTGGATCTCGAACGCGCCGATCGCGGATGTGTTTGTCGTCTGGGCCAAATCCGACGCCCATGACGGCAAGATCAAGGGCTTCGTGCTGGACAAGGGCACCAAAGGTCTGACCGCTCCGAAGATCGAAGGCAAACAGTCGCTGCGCGCCTCGATCACCGGCGAGATCGTGATGAGCAATGTCGAAGTCGGCGAAGACGCGCTTCTGCCCGATATTGAAGGCCTGAAAGGTCCCTTCGGCTGTCTGAACCGTGCCCGTTACGGCATCGCATGGGGCGCAATGGGTGCTGCCGAAGCCTGCTGGCACGGCGCACGTCAATACGGTCTGGACCGCAAGCAGTTCGGCAAGCCGTTGGCGCAAATGCAGCTGTTCCAACTGAAGCTCGCCAATATGCAGACCGAGATCTCGTTGGGCCTGCAAGCCGCGCTGCGCGTCGGCCGCCTGATGGACGAAGCCAAAGCCGCGCCCGAAATGGTGTCGCTGATCAAACGCAACAACTGCGGCAAGGCACTGGAAATCGCGCGTCACGCCCGTGATATGCATGGCGGCAACGGCATCAGCCAAGACTTCCACGTGATCCGCCACATGGTGAATCTGGAAACAGTGAACACCTATGAAGGCACCCACGACGTGCACGCCCTGATCCTGGGCCGTGCGCAAACCGGCCTGCAGGCGTTCGCGTAACGCCAGTGCACAAGAAAACCGGTCGCCTCACTCGCGCGGCGACCGGTGATTGATGAAATCCCATCTCGATCCACTCGGGCTTTGGCTGCCCGGGTTTCTGACCTCATGTGAGGTCTCCCCAATACCAGAAGAATGAGAGCCACCATGAAGCAGAACCTGATTGCCGGTGAATGGCTGGACGGCGTGGATGCCGCCCCGAACCTCAACCCCGCAGACCTGTCGGATGTGATCGGCGAGTATGCCCATGCATCGGTTGAACAGGTAAGTGATGCGGTGGCTGCGGCCAATGCGGCCTTGCCGGCATGGGCAAATGCGTCGCCTCAACTGCGGTCGGACATCCTTGAAGCCGTCGCTTCCGAGATCTTCGCCTGCAAAGAAGAGATCGGCACCATTCTGGCCCGCGAGGAAGGCAAAACCTTGGCGGAAGCAATCGGGGAAACCGCCCGTGCAGCGCAGATCTTCCGGTTCTTCGCCGGTGAAGCGATCCGCGTGGCAGGCGATGCAATTGCCTCGGTCCGCCCGGATGTGGACGTGGACGTGGTGCGCGAACCGGTCGGTGTGGTTGGCATGATCACGCCTTGGAACTTCCCCATCGCAATTCCCGCGTGGAAAATCGCTCCTGCCCTAGCCTACGGCAACACGGTGGTGTTCAAACCTGCTGACCTGACCCCCGGCTCGGCACATGTTCTGACCGAGATCCTGCATAAGGCGGGCATTCCGGCCGGTGTGTTCAACCTTGTCATGGGGCGTGGTTCTGTTGTTGGGCAGGCCATCGTCGACCATCCCGGCGTGGATGCGATCACCTTCACCGGCTCGGTGCCTGTCGGACGGAAAATGGCAATGGACGCCGCGCGCGGCATGAAGAAGTTGCAGATGGAAATGGGTGGCAAGAACCCGATGGTGATCATGGACGACGCCGACATGGATATCGCCGTGTCGACCGTTTTGAATGGCGCCTTCTTCTCGACCGGCCAGCGCTGCACGGCCTCCAGCCGGATTATTGTTCAGGCAGGTATTCACGACGCATTCGTGGATCAGCTTTCGAGAGAGATGCAGGCGCTCACCGTGGGAAATCCGCTGGATGCAGCCACGCAGATCGGGCCGGTGGTGTCTGAAAACCAACTGAATGGCAACCTCGGCTATGTTGACCTAGCCCGCAATGAGGGCGCCGACGTTATTGGCGGCGACCGTCTGAACCGCGACACGGAAGGGTTCTTCCAAGCCCCTGCCCTGTTTGTCGGAGCCACCAATCAGATGCGATCCAGCCGAGAAGAGATTTTCGGCCCCTGTGCCTCGATCATCAAGGTCGCCGATTTCGACGAGGCGCTTTCCGTGTCCAATGACACCGAGTTCGGCCTGTCTTCGGGCATCTGCACATCCAATCTGAAATACGCCCGCGAGTTCAAGCGCAAGTCGCAAGCTGGCATGGTGATGGTGAACCTGCCCACCGCTGGCGTCGACTACCATGTCCCCTTCGGCGGGCGTAAAGGGTCCAGCTATGGCTCGCGCGAACAGGGGCGCTATGCGGCAGAGTTCTACACCACCGTAAAAACCGCCTATAGCTTCGCAGGGTAAGCACATGACCATTCAGACAGTCGGCGTGATCGGGGCGGGTCAGATGGGCAACGGGATCGCCCATACCTTTGCCGCCGCCGGGTACAGGGTTCTTCTGAACGACATTTCGGAAGATGCTTTGACCGCCGCAGTGGCGCGGATTGAAAAGAACACCGCGCGTCAGGTGTCGAAAGGCGCGCTCAGCGAAGACGCACGTGCAGAGGCACTGGCCAATATTCGCACAACGCAAGATTTGGGCGCACTCGGCGGCACTGATCTGGTGATCGAAGCCGCCACAGAACGGGAAGATATCAAGGACCAGATCTTTGCGGGTCTGGCGCCGTCGCTGGGGGACCACACGATCCTCACCACCAATACGTCCTCTCTGTCGATCACACGTCTTGCGGCCAAGACCGACCGCCCGGAACGCTTCATGGGGTTTCACTTCATGAACCCGGTGCCCCTGATGCAACTGGTTGAACTGATCCGCGGCATCGCCACCTCGGACGAGACCTATCAGACCCTTTTGGGCGTGGTGAAGCGTTTGGGAAAAACCGAGGCCAGCGCCGAGGATTATCCGGGTTTCATCGTGAACCGCATCCTGATCCCAATGATCAACGAAGCCTGTTATGCGCTTTATGAGGGCGTGGGATCAGTTGCTTCGATCGACGCCTCGATGAAATTGGGGGCCAATCACCCGATGGGACCGCTTGAGCTGGGCGATTTCATTGGTCTCGACACCTGTCTGGCGATCATGAACGTCCTGTACGACGGGCTGGCGGACACCAAATACCGCCCCTGCCCGCTGTTGGTGAAATATGTCGAGGCAGGCTGGGTCGGGCGCAAAGCCGGACGGGGCTTCTATGATTATCGGGGGGATACCCCCGAACCCACAAGGTAACAAACAAGGAGATACCGCTGATGAAGGTGCTTGTGCCTGTGAAGCGCGTGATCGACTACAACGTGAAGGTTCGTGTGAAAGCGGACGGCAGCGGTGTCGATCTTGCCAACGTAAAAATGTCGATGAACCCCTTTGACGAGATTGCCGTCGAAGAGGCCATCCGCCTGAAGGAAGCCGGCAAAGCGGACGAGATTGTCGTCGTGTCCATTGGCGTGAAGCAGGCTCAGGAAACGCTGCGCACGGCTTTGGCCATGGGTGCAGACCGCGCCATTCTGGTGAACGCCGCTGACGATGTACACCAAGACATCGAGCCGCTGGCCGTTGCCAAGATCCTGGCGAAAGTTGTTGAAGAAGAGCAGCCGGGCATCGTTCTAGCGGGCAAGCAAGCCATCGACAATGACATGAACGCCACCGGTCAGATGTTGTCGGCCCTTCTGGGCTGGT
>NZ_JALKBE010000021.1 GCF_023015885.1 Aliiroseovarius sp. S1123 | reverse complement strand
TGTCCGTCGTCAGGGTTTTTGGAACCAATGGCTGCGTAAACTAATAGAGAGTTTGGCTCATCTGGTTGGTTTCATTATGCGGCGTGGTGGCGGTGATGCAAGCGTCGCGTTTCGAGTGTCTTTTGTTTGATCCTTTCCCTTTGCTTTAGAATGGCTTTGTCGCGGCCGAAGTAAACATCGGCAGGTGTGACGTTGTTGATGCTCTCGTGATAGCGCTGGTGGTTGTAATGATCGACGAAGGCTTCGATCTGAGCTTCGAGGTCGCCGGGCAGGAAGTAATTTTCCAGCAAGATGCGGTTCTTCAAAGTCTGATGCCAACGTTCAATCTTACCTTGGGTTTGGGGATGATACGGCGCACCGCGCGAGTGCTTCATGCCCTTGCCTTTCAACCATTCCGCCAAATCACCAGAGACATAGCTTGATCCGTTGTCACTTAGCAGGCGCGGCTTGTGAGCGACATGAACCTGATCGCAGCCGGATGCCTGCAATGCGAGGTCCAGCGTGTCCGTCACGTCCTCCGCTCGCATGTTGGTGCAGAGCTTCCACGAGACGATGTAGCGACTGTAGTCGTCGAGTGTCTGCCGTCAGCGCCTATGGGTCCAAATAGCGTTATTTGCTAAGTGAGGGTTTGTTGCTCATCGTAGCCACCAAGGAGTGGACGATGAGAAAGACAACGAAGAGCCCAGGCGAGAAGATCGTCAAAGATATCAAACGTGC
>NZ_JALKBE010000020.1 GCF_023015885.1 Aliiroseovarius sp. S1123 | reverse complement strand
CTGTCTGCCGTCAGCGCCTATGGGTCCAAATAGCGTTATTTGCTAAGTGAGGGTTTGTTGCTCATCGTAGCCACCAAGGAGTGGACGATGAGAAAGACAACGAAGAGCCCAGGCGAGAAGATCGTCAAAGATATCAAACGTGCAACGCGCAAGCACTATTCATCCGAAGAGAAGATCAGGATCGTGCTGGATGGCCTGCGCGGCGAGGACAGCATTGCTGAGCTGTGCCGGCGTGAAGGCATCTCTCAAGGCATCTATTACAAATGGTCGAAGGACTTCATGGAGGCTGGGAAGAAGCGGCTTGCGGGTGACACGGCACGTGCTGCGAACACTGACGAAGTGAAGGAACTGCGCCGTGAGGCAAAGGATCTCAAAGAGGTCGTCGCAGAACAGACGCTTGAGCTGCGTCTTCTCAAAAAAAGCATGTACGACGGTGGGGGCGACCACGAATGAGGTACCCTGCATCAGAAAAGTTGGAGATTATCCGGCTGGTCGAGGAAAGCCATCTGTCAGCGCGTCAGACACTGGCCAAGTTGGGCATTCCGCGCACGACATTCTATCGCTGGTACGATCGGTATCTGCAGCGTGGTGAGGCTGGATTGCAGGATCAATCGCCTAAGCCAAAACATGTCTGGAACCGTGTGCCTGATGAAGTGAAGCGTAAGGTTGTCGACTTCGCCTTGAAAGAGACGGAGCTGTCGCCCCGCGAGTTGGCGGTGACGTTCACCGATCAGGAGAGGTATTTTGTGTCGGAATCCACAGTATATCGTGTGCTGAAGGCCCACGACCTGATCACCAGTCCCGCCTTCATCGTGCTCAAGGCGGCGAACGAGTTCAAAGACAAGACAACTGGGATCAACCAGCTCTGGCAGACCGACTTCACCTATATCAAGGTCCTGGGCTGGGGCTGGTTCTATCTCAGCACGGTTCTCGACGACTACAGTCGCTACATCGTCTCGTGGAAGCTCTGCACCAACATGCGAGCGGAGGACGTGACGGACACGCTGGACCTCGCATTGCAGGCATCCGGCTGCGATCAGGTTCATGTCGCTCACAAGCCGCGCCTGCTA
>NZ_JALKBE010000001.1 GCF_023015885.1 Aliiroseovarius sp. S1123 | reverse complement strand
GGTCTGGTTGCCGACCTGTTCGAAGCCGTGCCGGCCCTGACCGACGCCGTCTGATCGAACATCGCAGAAGATACAAAAGGCCCGCCCACCCGGCGGGCCTTTTCTTGTTCAGACACGTCGATTCGACAGGCTTTCCAGTACCTCAATCTTTCGCCGGGTCTGACAGAACGCATTAAAGCAGAAAACTCGATCTACCGCGTGTCTTTCGGGGAACGCCTGAGAGGAGAGTTCGTGCTGCCAGACCAATTCCAACTCATCTCAGCTAGGCCAGCGTGGCTACCCATTATCCCGGCTCGCGCACACCATTTAGTGCGGAACCCAACAGATCGAACTGCCCCTCGAAACCCTCGTGCGCCCCTTTGGTTAGGAAACAGAGGATCAGATATGGGAATCAAACGACACAAGCCGGAAGAGATTGTCACGAAGTTACGGCAGGTTGAGGTGCTTTACGGCCAAGGGATGCCGCGCGTATCGGACCGGCACGCGCCGTCGAAAGTGGTACGTTTTTCCGCGTTTCAGAATCGCCAAAAGCGAATGCTCAACTCAAAAAATTTAGCGGCGTCGTGTATCAAAATGTGTATCAGTTTGTGTATAAAATTCGGCAATATTGGCGGAGTGATTTCCTAATATTGTTATTTTACAGCATTTTAGGGGAAGTTTTCTGGCGGAGCGGAAGGGATTCGAACCCTCGAGACGGTTCCCCGCCTACACACTTTCCAGGCGTGCGCCTTCGACCACTCGGCCACCGCTCCGCCGACGTTGTTATTCGGAAGTGCTGCGGGGTTCAAGCGGTCATTGTCACTTTTCATGGCAGGTTGGGCGAATATCTACGCCCAACCAAACGCGGCGACTCCCATCGCATTTTCTTGCCCGAAATATCCCCGCCGGAGGCCTGAAATCTGCCGCAGCTTGCTGCGGCCATCGCCGAGTGGGGTGGCCCGCCAGGGTTACCGCGCGCGGCAGCGCTAGGCCTCAAGATGCAGGGCGACGCGGCGGTTCATGCGCCCCTTTTTCTCGACCTTCCCAAGGCGGACGCGGCCGATTTCGGCCGTACGCACAACATGCGTGCCGCCACAGGGTTGCAGATCCACCTGCTCTTCTTCCGTACCGATCCTCACCAACCGCACCTGCCCTGCCCCTTTCGGAGGCTGAACCGACATGGTTTTGACCAGACCGGGATTGGCCTCGAGCTCGGCATCGGAAATCCAGCGGGTTGTGACCGCTAGATCGCGGGCGATCAGGGCATTCAAAGCGTCCTCGACCGCCTGTTTGTCTTCCAGCGGGTGCTCCATCGCGAAATCGAGGCGCGACTTCTCGGCTCCGATCTGACCACCCGTCACAGGCAGCGGAATCACGACTGACAGCAGATGCAACGCCGTATGCATCCGCATGTGGCGCAGGCGCTGGTCCCAGTCGAGCGTCTGGACGACATCAGACCCAACAGGTGGCACGCCCTGCCCCTCTGCAGGCACCAGAACGATCGCGCCGTCCTCGCCCTTCACGGTGGTGGCAATTTCCATCTGCCCACCGGCCCACGCCAAGCTCCCCCGGTCGCCGGGCTGCCCACCGCCGGTCGCATAAAACAAGCTTTGATCCAGAACCACGCCGCCCTGATCGGTATGGGCCACAACGCGCCCCGGTGCCTCGGTTAGATATGCGTCGTCTTGAAACAGCGGCTTACTCATCGCCTTCGCCTTCTCCATCCAGATCCTCGACCGTCATGACGTCGCGGTCCAATTTTTGTTCGGGCGCTGCCGCCGTCGCCACGGGCGTCGTTGCCGCCCCGGTCAACACTTCTGGGTTGCGCAACCAGATGTCGCGCTGCGCATACGGAATCTCGATCCCTTCTTCGACGAACCGGCGGGCGATCTCGTGGTTGATCTCGCTTTTCACCGACAGCATGAAATTCACGTCAGACAGGATGGCGCGGATCTCGAAATCGAGGCTGTCTGCGCCGAACCCTTGAAACACCACAGACGGGGCCGGATTGACAGTGACCATCGGATGCGCTTCTGCAATCTCGCGCAGGATCGCCTCTACGCGCCGCGTATCAGTACCATAGGCCACGCCCACCGGCACAATTACTCGTCCGATCGAGTTGCCACGCGTATAGTTCGTGACAACACCTGACACGAGGTCCGAGTTGGGCAGGATCACATCAGATCGATCAAACGTCTCGATCCGGGTGGCGCGGACTGAGATATCGCGCACATAGCCCATCTGGCCGTTCACCTCGATCCAGTCCCCTTCGGAAATGGGGCGTTCAATCAGAAGGATGATGCCCGAAACGAAGTTCGACACGATGGTTTGCAGGCCAAAGCCAATCCCGACGGACAGGGCACCGGCAATGATCGCGATCGAGCTAAGGTCGATCCCTGCCCCCGTAATCGCGATCACGGCCGCCAGAAAAATCCCGACATAGCCCGTGCCCACTGCGATGGCGTTCTGCCCGCCCTTGTCCATTTTGGTCTTGGGCAGAATGGTACTACGCAGTGCTGATTGAACCGCGCGGGTCGCGCCATAACCGACAAGGAAAATCGCCGCGAAGATCATAAATGCGCGAGGTGTAATCCGGGCGTCACCCATCTGGAACCCGTTCAGGAAGTGCATCCAAAGCTCCAGCAGATCAGTGGACCGCGCGCCCCAGATCAAGGCCAGCAGCGGGATCGCCCCCAACAGCAGACAGAAACTTATGATGACAGGCAAAAGCGCTTGATCCGTCGTCTCATTATCGGCGCGGAAAACCGTGGCATAGACAGCCTTGATGAAGGCATTCAGGATTTCGAGCACCGCCAGAACAGCCAGCGTCAGGATGGTCGGGATCAGCAGAGCCTCGGCCAGTTTGGAATACCCGACAGCTGCAGCAACGGGCGCCACGAACCCAACAAGTTCGCAAATCCGCCCAATGATCGCGATGGTCCGCGTTCTGAACGTGCTCTGGGCGTGCGATGTCTGTGTGCCAAGATGGCGGCGCAGCAGACGCCCCAGACGAACCAACAGCACCCCCGCGCCCACCAGTAAGGGAAACGCCAGAACCGCGTTGGTGCTGCTTGAGTACGCCTCGGCCGCGCCGATGTCGCGCAGCAGGGACAAGATGCCCAGAAGCAGCCCCAACAGTGTGACATCGATGCGCGCTTCGGCGCGCAAAGCCGGGGTCGGAAGGTAAAGAGACGCATGCGTTGGTTCCGCGCCGAAAATCCGGTTGCCAATCCACAGCGCAACGAAGAACAGCAGACCAACCGCAGGCAAAGCATCCGCGATCACCTGCCCACGCAGGCCAAGAACGCCCGCAAGGTTCAAGGCGATCAAAAAGGCCGTCAGCCCCAACATCGGCGCGATCACCTGCCCCAGCGAAATGACAAATCCAACCACCCCGCGCGAAGGCCCATTGCGCATCTGGCGCAGCCGGTTTCCAAGCTGGATCAGCCAGCTACGCGAGCGAGACAGCAACACCAGACCAATAGCCAACAGGACCAGTGTCAGCGGCAGATCGGCATGCAAATCGCGCCGCTGAGCATCGCTGCCCCATGCATTGCGCATCTCGGTCAGCGCCGTCGAGAAGGTTTGCCTCAGCGAGGCCAGAGCCGATGGCCACGCCGCCGGGTTCAGCGGTGTTGGGCCAAGTTCCAAAAGCTGATTGGTCTGGCGCGTGCGCAACACGCTGTCGATTTCGCGGATCAGAAGGTCAGCGCGGGCGTAGGCCTCTTCGGCCTCTTTGACTGGCGCCTGCGCCTTGTTCAGTTCCTCGGTCAGCTCGGCACGGCGCTGGGTCAGCACTGCCACTTCGCTTCCGGGATCTTCCGGCTCGGGCCCAAGCGTTGCCAGTTGCGTCTTCAGCGTGTTGATGCGGATCGAGTTTTCGTCCTGCGCGGATTTGAACAGCCCGCGCCACTGGTCAATTTCGCCGCGCAACTCGCTGAAGGCCTGATCTGAGGCGCGCCCGATTTCGAGCACACGTTCGCCCCGTTCAGCCACACGCGACCACGCCAGATAATCCGGCGCGCCACTTTTGGTCAGGACATAGCTAGGCGCATCAGTGCTGGTATCTGCGTCTTGCGCGCTGACCCCCAGGGGAACAAGCAGCAGCGCAGCGCACAGCCACACCCGCATCAGCCAAAGGAACCGGGTGGGCAGCGTCGAACGGCGCAGATCAGGGGGCATCAGATATCCTCGAAGACCTCGGGCATGAAAGCAGGCTCGCGATCCAACCAAGTGGGGATCGGAAGGCCTTTCTCACGCAGGAAGTCCGGGTTGAACAGTTTCGACTGATAGCGCGTGCCATAGTCACATAGAACGGTCACGATCGTGTGGCCCGGTCCCATCTCGCGCGCCATGCGCATGGCGCCGGCCACGTTGATGCCGGACGAGCCACCAAGGCACAGGCCTTCGTCCTGCAGCAGGTCGAAGATCACCGGCAGCGCTTCGTCGTCGGGGATCTGGAACCGCATGTCGGGCGTGAAGCCCTCGAGGTTCGCGGTGATCCGCCCCTGCCCGATCCCTTCGGTGATCGAGCCACCTTCGGCCGCGGCAGTGCCGGTTTCATAAAGCGAATACAGGCCCGAACCCATCGGATCGCTCAGCGCGACTTTCACGCCTTTGGGCTGCAGCGCCATGCCGACGCCGGCCAGCGTCCCGCCCGACCCGACCGCACAGGTGAAACCATCCACCTTGCCATCGGTCTGCGCCCAGATCTCGGGACCCGTGCCTTCGATATGCGCCTGACGATTGGCCACGTTGTCAAACTGGTTGGCCCAGATCGCGCCCGCCGGTTCGCTTTCGTTCAGCTTCTCAGCCAAACGGCGCGAATAATGCACATAGTTGTTGGGGTTCTTATAGGGAACAGCAGGGACTTGAACCAACTCGGCCCCAGCCAGACGGATCATGTCTTTCTTTTCCTCGGACTGCGTTTCCGGGATCACGATCACCGTCTTGAAGCCCATCGAGGCGCCAACCAGCGCAAGCCCGATCCCAGTATTGCCCGCAGTGCCTTCGACGATCGTTCCACCCGGTTTCAGCGCGCCACGCGCCACAGCATCACGGATGATGAACAGCGCCGCGCGGTCCTTGACGGACTGGCCCGGGTTCATGAACTCGGCCTTGCCCAGAATTTCACAGCCCGTCGCCTCAGAGGCTGCATTCAGCCGGATCAGAGGCGTGTTGCCCACGGTTGCTTCGAGATCGCGTTTGATGTCCATATTCCAGCCCTTTATCGCGCGTCGTTTCTACCATCTGTATGACCTGACAATAGGCGGTTCAAGGGCCGAGCATCACGAATGCGTGCGCAAATCCTGTCGATTGGCTGCCAACCAGAAGGCCGCAAGGATCAACGGACCCACGTTAGCCTCGCCCGAGGTGATCAGATCCATCAAGCGATCAAAGGGAATGACGTGGCTGCGGATGTCCTCGGCCTCGCTTTCGACGCCGCCAATCCCACCTGCATCATCCGGAAGATCACACAGGGCAATGAAAGGATAAAAGAATTCGGTATTCGCGCCGGGGCTTGGATAATGTGGGGGCAGCGGGATCAGGCGGTCCAGTTTTAACCCTGCTTCCTCCATCGCTTCGCGGCGTGCGCAGTCTTGAGGTGCTTCGCCCCCGTCAATCCGTCCTGCGATGGGCTCCAACAGCCACGGATGCACGTCCCCGCGAGCCTGCGGACCAATGCGGAACTGTTCAATCACCAGAACACGGTCGCGCACCGGGTCATAGGGCAGCACGATCACAGCATCCCCGCCTACAAAGGCGGCACGGTCGACGACCGCGCTCATCTCGCCCGAGTATTTGCGGAAGGACAGTTCCTGCTCTTCCAAGGTGAAGAACTTGGTATAGGGGCGGCCGCGGCGTGTCACGGCAACATCCTGCACACCATAGTCTGCGCGCAAGGTCGTCGGGGCCGGTTCGCTCCGCGCCCGAACCCGGCTCGACGCACGCGTGCGGATCATGGGAAAGCGCCGTGCGATCTCGTCCGGCGAAACGTGCCCGAACCCTTCCATGACCTCTTTCGCGGCTTCGACGGTCATGGCGCCGAACTGTTGCTCCCAGTCTCTCAGGTTCCATACCGCTCCGGGTGTCCACAGGCCGGGTGTCGGGAAGTAAACCTGCGTCTGAACCTGCGTGCCCTCTGGTTCAACCTGCACCATGACTTCCTGAAGAGAATAGTCAAAACCACCCTCGTAGAAATTCAATCGCGCCACGTCTTGATCCGACAGATCCTGCACCAAAAGCCCGCTTAACTGGGCTGAAGCTTCACGTTCAGAAATCATCGGAAAGGGTTGATTTTGAACCCAATTTGCCACATGTCCGGGCAAGATCGCGGGACTGATACGGCAAGTACTTTCGCCCCCCAAAACCAAGTCCAGAAGCGGGCGGTGGCACAGCGTGCCATAAAAAAACAACGAGTTCACAGGATCCCTTTCACATCTGCACACGGCGCCGCGCGTACAGAAGCACTAACCCCATTTTCGGGCGGCGTAAAAGGCAGAAGACGACGCGATGAACACACCCAGAATGGCGACCGCAGCGATTTCAGCCGTCGTGTATTCTATTGCCATCTCAAAACCAATGATGAAGATATCCTGCAGCGCCTCGATCGGCCCATCATATCGTTTGCGCAGAGAGTTGCCGATCATCTTCGCAAACGCGAAAGTAAACAGCGTCATGAAAACCTGCACAAACAACGTCGTCCCTGCATTTGCCCCAGTAGTCCCAAGCCCCCGGTCCGCGCGCGGACCCAAATAGAACCAGCCGACAAAGAACCCGACCGCTGCCGTGGTCGGTGACAGATAGGACAGGTCCCTGCCCTCGGGCATCAGGGGTTTGACCAGTTCGCCACACATCCAACCAACAGCAGCCAAAATTAGTGCAGAGAGAAGTTTAGCGGCTGTGGGCATTGGTTTTCCGTCGTTTGGGCGCGTGGTGGTTCTTACCAAATCGTTAAGATCTGCTTATGGCCATATTATGACGTAAAGCACGGCAGTCACACAGGTTTATCCGGACTTCCGCGCCACGGTCAACTGCACCACGTCGCAGCTTCCAGAATGAAACGCCGCAGCACAGGACGTCAGATAGAAGTTCCACATCCGGTGAAACCTTTCGTCAAATCCCAACGGGGCGATTTTGCCCCAACTGGCGTTGAAACGATCAAACCACCGACGCAGCGTGACCGAGTAGCTTTCACCAAACGCGATTTGGTTTTGCGTGTCCAACCCAGCGCGCGCAACCTCGTCCTGCAGTACGGTTTTTGACGGCAACATGCCGCCCGGGAAGATATATTTCTGTATGAAATCCACGCCTTTACGGTAAGCCTCAAACCTGCGCTCGGCGATGGTGATGATCTGAAGCGTGGCCTTCGCGCCCGGTTTTAGGCAAGATTTCACCGTCTCAAAATAGATCGGCCAGTATTTCTCGCCGACCGCCTCGAACATCTCGATCGAGGCAATACCGTCATATTGGCCGGTTTCATCGCGGTAATCCTGCATCTTGATGTCGACCATGCCAGATAGCCCCGCACGGCGCAGTCGCTCGACCGCAAAATCATGCTGCTCCTGACTGATGGTCAGCCCGGTGACGCGTATCCCTTTGCGCGCCGCATATTCGGCAAAGCCGCCCCATCCGCAGCCGATCTCCAGCACGTGATCCCCCGGCCCGACGCCCATCTCGTCGATCATCGATGCGTATTTGGCCTCTTGTGCGCGCTCAAGGCTTTCCTGCCCCGTGCGGAACAGGGCCGATGAATAGGTCATCGTGTCGTCCAGCCACGCCATGTAGAAGTCATTGCCTAGATCGTAGTGCGCCGAGATGTTTTTCTTCGCCTGCTTTTTGGTATTCGCCCGCATTAGGTGGCGTAGACGCTCGTAAGCCCGCACGAAGATCTGACCGGGAAACCCGTCATAGATCATGTCATTGTCGTCCTGCACCAGATCCAGAAAGGCCTGCAGATCGGGGGTCGACCATCCACCTTCGATGTAGGAATCGCAAAAGCCCAGATCACCCTCGCGGATCAAACGGGCGAAGACGTCCGGGTCATGGACATGCAATTCGGCCACATAACCGGGCTGAGGGGCTTCTGCCCGAAACCGGCGTCCATCGGGCATCACGAAGTCCAATCGCCCTCTATTCATGCGTTTGGTAATCGCAAATACTTGCGCGAAATAGCGCGGCAGATCACGTTGGTCCTTGGTCTCTGTCAGGATCATATCTCACCCCTGAAGCATCGATAAACTGCTAGAAGGCTATGTCGTGCATGGGTGAGCTGGCAAGGTAGCTGCTGTGCAGCTGCGGAAAACGGTTTTGCAATTGCAGTATACTAAGGTGATGCCCCGGCCGGTGTTGCCGGGACAAGCATGTGATGTGTCAGAGCACTTGATCCAACGCCTCGATCAATTTCGAGACCTCTTCCGCGGACGTGTAATGCGTGAAACTGACACGCAGAACGCCATGCGCCGGATCGGCGCCCTGCGCCTGAAGCGCACGCACCGCGTAGAAGTCACCGCCGCCCGCCATGATGCCTTTCGGGGCCAGCGCCGCGGCCAGATTCTCGCCCGGCTTGACCGAGGCCAGCGATACCGTCGGCGCACGATTGGCCGCAACCGATGGCCCCAGAAGGCGGACCGAATTCTTGGCCGTGGCGTAGTCCAGAAGCGGTTGCAACAGCTTGACCTCGTGGTCCCGCATCAGGGTGTGGGCAGTGGCGGCTAGATCTGCCGGATCACCGGATGCTCCATGATGTCTGGCCAGTGCCTCCATATAATCCGCCATCCCGGCCGAAGCTGCGACCTGTGCGTGGTCCGGGCCGGCAGGGGTGAAGCGTTTATACAGACTGCCTGCGTTGAAATAATGCGCCTGATTGGGCAGTGCCTCGCCCAGCGCGCGGCGGATCACCATGATGCCCTGATGCGGTCCATAGGTCTTATATGCTGAGAACAGATAGACATCTGCCCCCAGCGCATCCACATTTACAAACCCATGCGGGGCGTAGCTGACACCATCCACACAGCTAGAGGCCCCTGCCGCGCGGACCTTGGCGCAAATCGCCTTCACGTCGTTGATCTCGCCCACCACGTTCGAGCAATGCGGGAAGCAGACCAGCTTGACCTTCCCATCGCTCAGAAGGTCATCCAACGCAGCCGGGTCCAGATGGCCGGTTTCGGGGTCAATCTGCCATTCGCGGACCTCGAACCCTTCGTCGGCCAGCCGCCGCCACGGGCCCGAGTTCGCCTCGTGATCCTGATTTGTGACGACAATTGCGTCGCCCGGTGACAGATGCTGCCGGAACGCCTGTGCCAGCACATAGGTGTTTTGCGTGGTCGAGGGACCAAAGGACAGCTCGTCCGTCTCAACCCCCATCATCGCCGCCAGACGCGCCCGCGCCTCGTCCATCTCTTCCCCTGCCAGTCGGGATGCCTCGTAGGGTGCATAGGGCTGAACCTTACGCTGGGTGTAATAACGGGTTAGGCGATCAATCACGGGCTTGCAGGTATAAGATCCACCCGCATTTTCGAAGAACGCCTGCCCCTGCAAAGTCGGTTCAGAGAAAGCAGGGAATTGCGCGCGCACCCAGTTGATGTCCAGTTCGACCATTATCGGCTCCTTCAGTCATGTTTGGGGGGTGCCCATCAGATCAGAGCCACCCCAGATCCGGCAGGTCTTCCAACCAGCCCGCGGCCTGATACATCCGCGGACAGCCCTAGTCGAAACAAGGACAGGATCTGGCTAAACGGCGATGGTTTTCGCGTCAAGGTCAACAAAAACTGCATACAATCGCACACCGAAAATCCACCTTCTTAACGTGTTAAAAAACGACATTTTGTCGCATCTGACCACGATCCTGTCCATTTTGACGAATGTCGCACAAGTCACGTCCTTCAGGCTCACAAGATGCCATTCGGTCCGTCCGATTGAGCAAGGTTAAACAACCAAGGACAGGGAATATGAGTATCAAACCACCCTTCACGGAGCTTCACATTCCGAAGGCACCGTCAGGATTTTACGAGGGCAACAGCCTTCCGATTGCGCTGATCTCGAAAGGGATCATGGTTGCATTGGTGATCTGGGCACTGGTTTTCCCAGCAAACGCAAATTCCACCCTCGGCAGCCTGAACTGGCGCCTTCTTGAAGGGTTCAACAGCTTTTACATCATCATCGTAGGCATGTTCCTATTCTTCCTGGCCATCGTTGCTATCCTGCCGTCTACCGGCAAACGCGTGATGGGCCTGCCGGGCGAAAAGCCCGAGTTCTCGAACTTCTCGTGGTTCTCGATGATGTTTGGCGCCGGTCTGGGCGTCGGCCTGATGGTCTTCGCAACCGCCGAGCCCTTGGGCCTGTGGGGATCGAACCCGGTTATCCTGACCGGAGATGTTGCCCCCAACACGCCTGAAAGCCTGCAGTCGGGATATCGCTATACCTTCCTGCACTACGGGTTCCACGCTTGGGCGATCTATGTGATGACCGGCCTGTCGCTGGCTTACTATGCGTATACGCGTGATATGCCACTGACGATCCGCTCAGCCCTGACGCCGCTGTTCGGCAAGTACGTAAACGGCTTCTTTGGTCACATCGTAGACGTTCTGGGCGTTGTCGCCACCATTCTGGGTGTTTCGGTTACCATCGGCTTCGGCGTCAGCCAGTTCATTGACGGTCTTTATGCCATCACCGGCATGGAGTGGATGATGGATATGTCGGGCGACGCGCCTGCCCCGGCCAAAGTTGGTCTGGTGACTGGTCTGGTCTGCATCATGGGTCTGTCGATCATCTCGGCTGTTTCGGGTGTTGGACGCGGGGTGAAGTACCTGTCGAACCTGAACCTGGTTCTGTCGCTGATCCTGCTTCTGACCTTCGTTGTCTTTGGCTCGTTCTTCTTTGCGATGTCCACCTATGGCGCAGCCCTGATCGACTATCTCCTGCACATCGTGCAGTTGTCCTTCGGTGCCTATGGCCCGCAGCCCGCTGGCGACTTCGTGGCAAACCTGCCGGAAGCCGCAGCACCGCTGGCCGACACCTTGAAGGGTGGCGCAACCAACGCATGGGGTAGCTATGGAGGCTTCGTGTCGGGTCTGGAAGGCGACGCAGCCGCCCTGCCCGAGGACGTCCTACGTGAGGTCTACGCCGCTGGTGAACCCGCCCGTCAGTTCGGCTGGCAGGCTGGCTGGACCACCTTCTACTGGGCATGGTGGATCGCGTTCTCGCCCTTCGTAGGCCTGTTCTTGGCCCGCATCTCGAAGGGTCGTTCGGTTCGTGAGTTCATCATCGGATGCGTATTCGCCCCGGCTTTGGTCTGCTTTGCCTGGATGACCATCCTTGGTGGCACAGCCATTGATCTAGAGCTGAGCGGCGCTGCGGAAGGTGCCATCATCGGCGCCTCGAACACCTCGAAGCTTTTCGTCACACTGGGCGAGATGATCTCGGGTCCGTTCCTGTCGATCATCACCGTCATGTGCGTGGTCCTGATCCTGACCTTCCTTGTGACCTCGGCTGACAGTGGCATCCTTGTGATGAACACCATCATGTCGGGTGGCGAGCAAGAGACCGGCATCAAGCACCGCATCGTCTGGGGTGTTGTTCTGACCGCCGTGATCGGGACGCTGCTTCTGGCTGCGGGGGAAAACAACCCGATGGACGCGCTGAAAAACGCGATGATCATCGGCGCGCTCCCCTTTACGGCGGTCATGGGGCTGATGATGGTGTCGCTGACCAAGGCGCTGTACCGCGACGGTCTGCGTGAAAAACACGCAAGCACGCAGGCAGAGCCGGCTGAGTAAGCTTCACTCAGCATCCGAAAACAAATGCGGCGCCGGGTCTTTCCGGCGCCGTTTCTATGTCAGGGCTTGAAGCTCGGCATCCTCGGGCCATCGCTTACGTGCGGCTTCGAGCAGATCACCGGGATAATAGTCGCCCTCGGCCATGGGATCTTCGCGCAAGACCGCCAGCGCAAAGGGCTTCAGCACATCCACACCAATATCCTGCGCAATCATGATCCGCAGGTCTTCGGTGGTGAATTGTCCAAGGGGTTTCTTGCGCAGCGAGGCACATGTGGCCTCGATATACGACGCGCAGCAGGGCGTTCCCCAGCGCTGCCCGTCAATTTCTTCTAGCGTTCTGTTGGCGAGGGACGCGATGGCGCGCCCCTCATCGTTTTTAGGCATTTACATCCACCACGACACGACCTTTGACACCCCCTTTTAGGATATCAGCCCCCAGCCCGGGAAGGTCTTCCAGTGTCGCAGGGGTGATCATCGCTTCCAGCTTGTCCATCGGCAGGTCTTTCGCAATCCGCTGCCACGCCCGTACGCGGTTGTCATAGGGCTGCATCACTGAATCAATGCCCAACAGGTTCACACCACGCAGCAGGAACGGAATGACGGTAGCAGGCAGCCCAGCGCCACCTGCAAGGCCCACTGCAGATACGGACGCGCCGTATTTCATCTGCCCAAGCACGCGCGCCAGCATGTCGCCACCCACGGCGTCCACACACCCGGCCCATGTTTCGGCCTCGAGCGGGCGTTTCGTGGTTTCATTCAGCTCTTCACGCGGGACGATCGTGGTGGCGCCCAGCGACTTCAGATAGTCCGCCTGATCAGCACGTCCGGTCACTGCGGCAACCTCGTAGCCAAGATTGGCCAAAATGGCAGTGGCAACCGAGCCAACGCCGCCAGCCGCACCAGTCACCAGCACAGGCCCCTGCCCCGGCTTCAGACCGTGGTCCTCCAATGCCATCACAGCCAGCATCGAGGTGAAGCCAGCAGTCCCCACAGCCATTGCCTGACGGGTGGTCAAACCTTCGGGCAGCGGCACCAGCTTGTCCGCCGAAATGCGCGCCTTCTGGGCGTACCCGCCCCAAGACACCTCGCCCACGCGCCAGCCGGTCAGGACAACCTTGTCGCCGGGCTTGTAGCGGTCGTCATCCGACGCCTCGACCGTGCCCGCATAGTCGATCCCCGGCACGTGGGGATAGTTGCGCACCAGCCCCCCGCCCTTGGCCGACAGGCACAGCCCGTCCTTGTAATTCACGGTCGAGTATTCCACGGCGACGGTCACATTGCCTTCAGGCAGCGCGTCTTCACCGATTTCCTTGATCGACGCTTGGGCTAGCCCCTCGTCGTTTTGCTCCATCATCAGCGCTTTGAACATCGTCGTCTCCTCAAATCCAGAATGTGTCATAGACGGTCGCCGCACGCGGCCCGTCAGGTGTCATCACGTCAAGCTCGGTGCCCGTGTCCCAATGGGTCATCCGCACCATGCCGATCGCGACACCGGTATTGAAATCAGGGGAGTTCGCAGCCGAGGTCACCTGCCCCACCTGTTGATCCCCATCCATAAGTGGCCACGCCCGATCGCAGGGCGGCACACCACCCAAGATCTCAATCGCGCGCACTTGCTGCACGGGTCCTTCTTTGGCCACGCGCAACAACGCATCACGCCCCACACAGCCAAGGGCGCTTTGGGTTGAACAAAACCGCCCCAGCCCGGCCTCGTGCGGGGTGTTTTCGCGGGTCATATCGTTACCATAGGACAAAAGCCCACCTTCGACGCGCTCAATCCCGTTGGGACAACCCGCATGCACATCCATGCTTTTGCCTGCCTCCATCAGTGCGTTCCACAGCGGCATGCCGATGTCGGATCCTTCGACATAGATCTCGAACCCGCCCTGTTTGGAGTACCCCGACCGCGCGACCACTAGGCTACGCCCCTGAAACTCCAACCGTTTGTAGCGGAAAAATCGGATATCGCGTACGGCATCGCCAAAGACGGCCGCCGCCAGATCATCCGATTTTGGCCCTTGAATGGCCAAGGGAGAGACGTCTGGTTCATCCACCAACACGTCCAGCCGGAACCCATAGGCCAGCCCCTTCACCCACATGATCAGGTCACTGTCGGCAATCGAGATCCAGAAACGGTCCTCGTCCAGTTTCACCGCCACCGGGTCGTTCAGCATCCCGCCGGTTTCATCAACCATGGGGACATAGAAACACTGCCCGTCCTGCATCTTCGACAGATCACGCGGGGTGAGCATCTGGATCAGGCGGGCGGCATCCGGGCCGCGCACCTCGACCTGTCGCTCACAGGCCACGTCCCAGACTTGGACCGCGTCCTTCAGGTGGCGATAGTCTTCTTCCACCGACCGAAAAACGGTCGGCAGCAGCATGTGGTTATACACCGTGTAGCCCTTGACCCCGGCAGCTTCGACGCCGTCAGAGAAAGGGGTGCGCCGCAAGCGGCGGGACGGAGAGATCAGGGCCATGGGTCGCGCTCCCGTAGGGTCCTCCGGCCGCGTTAGCGACCGGGGCCTTTCCAATCGATCTGGCAAATCTCGGCAGATTTACCGTCGAAGTCCCAAACGCGGCCATAGGCACGCACGCGGGCTTCATCGGCTTTGGCAACGGTGATGTCCGGGCCCATCCAGTAGTTGGTGTTGGTGATAACCTGTTCGGCACCGCCTTTACCGGGAACCGGGGTGATCGAGCCGCGAATGGCCTTGCCAACGATCAGACGACGGGTGTTGCCTTCAGTCTCGAACGATACCGGAGCACGCTCAGCCCCCAGGAACTCGCTGACCAGCATTTTGAACAGTCCAGTAGTACCTTTGGCAGCCCCGGTGAAGATGTGGCACAGCGCCTCAAATGCCTCGTCCGAGGCACGTTCGTCGATATAGGCAGCCGCTTTCCAGTTGCCGCGCGCCATGCGACCCGGAATTTCCAGCAGCAAACCCACATTCAAACCCGACAGGTCTACGCCGCCATACTGGCCTTCGTCGATGCGGACGCCGGCCCAGCCCATGCAATACCCCTCCGTCGGCGGGTGATCCCCAAGGCTGACCACGCAGGGGCAGAAGACCGTGCAGTTACAGTTGAGGATGAGCTCCCCTTTGATGGTCCATTCGACTGTACCAATTTGCGATCCGTCCATGTTATCCTCCCTGGACAAGTGCCACGATCCCGCCCGCGATCAGCGCCCAGCCCAAGGGGCGGGTTAGATAGCGGCCCAGATCGGGCAGTTTTTCAAAAATCATGATAAGTGTGGCGAGCCCCATAAAGGCGAGGTTCATAACCCCACCCACGAAGCCCAAAAGCATCAGAGCCCAGCAGCAACCAAGGCAAATCGCACCAAGGCGCAAGCCCAGCGCGACCGCGTTCCAGCGTGTCTCGCGCCAGTATTGCATGAAGAAGGTCATTGGCAGGCGGCATTGGCTGAGGCAGCTGTCCTTCAGCGACGAGAACTGGTACGCCCCTGCCCCGATCAGCAATCCGCCTGTCAGCCACGGCGAGACGCTTTGCCCCAGCGGCGACAGAAGCCCAGCGCGGAAGAGCACCAACTGCCCAGCGGCGGCGATAGCGGCGAAACCCAGCCAAACGGCCAGATAGCCCGCGATCAGCTCGGCAAATCCTTGGCGTGTCCCTGCGCCCGAGGCGATCATGTCGTCATAGGTGGCAAACGTGGGCAACGCAGTGGGGGCCATCATTGCCGCCGACATCACCGCCCACATGGCAAACAGTCCCATGAACCCGGCCTTGTCAGGCTCCACAACGCAGAGCGAGCGCCAGAAATCCGCGCCATAGATGCGTGACAGTTCCAACGCGTCTGGTGGCAGCGCCATTGTGTAAAGGGCGACCCATCCCACAAGGATCAGGGCAAACAGCGCCAACCAATGTGGTGCCCCCATCGTTCTGATCCTTGACGCGACCGACATATTGCCTCCATCTTGCGAGTCGGAATGATAATGTCTGACAATTGCCGACAGGGCAAGTAAATGTCTGACAATTAGAAAGTGACGCGGCGTGAAAACGGACCTGAACGAAAACGAAGACCTCTCGACCCAGATTGCAGAAGCCATTCGCGATGCCATTATCGAAGGCAGCCTGATCGTGGATCAACGCCTGCCCTCTGAAGCGGAACTTTGCGAGAAATTCGACGTAGGCCGCTCCACCGTGCGCGAGGCGTTAAAGCGTCTGGCCGCGCAAAACTTGATCCGGACCCAGCGCGGTGCTGCGGGCGGGGCCTTCGTGAACCGCATGTCCTTTGAAGAGGCCTATGATCAGCAGATCACCACCTCGACCCTGCTACTGTCCATGAACCGCGTAGACTTTGAAACGGCGTGTGAGGCCCGATACGCGCTGGAACGCTCCTGCGCGCCCCTATCGGCCCAGCGCCGCACGCCAGATCAGCTGGCCACCATGCGGGCGGAAATCCATCGCCAGTCGCAACCCGGCCTGACAGACGAAGCCTTCTGCGCCTCAGACGTGGCCTTCCACCGCGCGCTGGTGGACGGTGCAGGTAATCCGGTGCTGTCCTATCAACTGGCGGGTGCCGTCGAGGCCATGCAACCGCTGATGAACATCATCACCTATACGCAAAGGGATCGGGACAGGATCGTGGCGCTGCACACGCGGTTGGCGGATGCGATTGAGGGGCAGGATGGAGATGGGGCGGATAGCACCCTGTCAGAACTGGCGGAATACACCGTTGAGTTGGGGAGAAACCGGCTGACGTCGTCAAAGCAATCGTAAGCGCTGCACGGAGCAAACGTTCCCAACCTTCTGCTCGACAAGACCGAGCTAAACACCATAACAATCTATCGTAGAATTTTTTGATTTCTGGATAGGTGTAAGAAATGTGCCCAACTGAACTTGAACAATCTACTGACATAAAGCCGGAAGATCGATCCGCCGCTTTCAACGAGATCATGGAATTTGCAACCTCGCTTGCCTTGCCTGCAAACCTGATGACCGCCGATGGCAGCGACGCAACCTCTCCCCACCAAAGCATGATCGGAGGGCAACCCGCCTTGCCGCCGGGCGTCGCATACCCTACCGACGCAAACGGCAAACCGATGGTGCATCTTGTTCAGATCAACTTCGCCGAGATGCCCCCGCTTGAAGGGTTTCCAACATCTGGACTGTTGCAGGTGTTCTTCGAGCAAGGCGATCTGATGGGGCTGACATTCGAGTCAGGTGCCCCCAAGGCTCATAGAACCCTCTTCCACCATGACAGTTCAGTGTGTCTCCGCGCTCCACTTGGCGCTGAAACCTTTGGCAGTATGCATGATATGAGCGACGTCATTGTGCCGTTCGAGTGGGACAATTGGTATGAGACCGGAAAGGGCCTTAGCTTCAAGCGCGAACAGCTCCTACCTTCAGCCTCGGACCATCGCGTCGATAAGGTTTTTGATCGTTTGTATTCCGAACTTCAAGATGGTGAAGAAGACGACCTCTACAACAAGTTAGATGAGAAGAAGTACTCACCAACCGGGTTTATTGGCGGGCATCCGATTTTTTGTCAGACTGATATTCGAGCCAATCCCAGCTATACGGGGTATGCTGTCTGCGTATTTACATTGGGTGCTCAACACAATGTAATTGTCTGGGGAGACCTCGGCGAAATGACATTGTTCATTAGGCCTAGCGATCTGGCCGAGCAGGACTTCAGCGACACTCTATACGATTGGAGTTGCTGACCCCCTTTTCAATCCTCTCTCAAGCCCTTACATATGATCTGTCCCCTCGGGGACTATGGACATAAACGCGCTCGTAATAAGCGGATCGGACCCGGGGGCGGTACCCGGCGCCTCCACCAACTTCCTTCATTTGGGGACCTTGGGGGCGAAACAGGATCGACGGACGTCTAAAGGGGTTAGCTTTGTTTCGGTGAGATACCACCGTTATCGGTTCATTTAAGCTAGTTGCAAATGACAACAAAGCTCCGGCAATGGCTCTGGCTGCGTAAGCAGTTCGGGTCGCCGAAACTTAAGCCCCTAGGCCTAGCAGCTTAGGGCGGGGTTCGCAGGCACCTGGCAACAGAAGCCTGCACTTCCCCCCTATTTTCGCTTGCAATCGGACAGTCTTCGCGCCCCTATCCGCGCATGGAACCGTCGCTGTCCGATCTTACCCGTGTCTTCACCCGCATTGGCCTGATGTCCTTTGGCGGCCCAGCGGCGCAGATCGCTGTCATGCACAAGGAATTGGTCGAGGACCGCCCATGGCTGACCGAAGATCAATTCCTGCGCGCCCTGTCGTTCTGCATGCTTCTGCCGGGACCCGAGGCGATGCAGCTGTGCACCTATGCAGGCTGGCGTCTGCGCGGCACGTTAGGAGGTCTAATCGCAGGCCTTCTGTTCGTCCTCCCCGGAGCCGCCGTCATGTTCGCTCTGGTTCTAGCCTATGCGCATTGGGGCAATGTCCCGGCGGTCGAGGCGTTGTTTCTGGGGATCAAGGCCACCGTGGTCGTCGTTGTATTGCAGGCTTTGTGGCGTCTGGGGCGTAAAACCCTGAAACGCTCGCTGCATTGGTTCATCGCCCTACTGGCGTTCATTGCACTTTACCTGTTTGGCCTGCCTTTCCCGTTGGTGATCGTCGCCGCAGCCCTATTTGGCGCGTTGCGCCCTGTCGCCCAAAGCACGGCTGTTCCTGCACCGACACCACAGACCCGCACAACCCTGTCCACCATCGCCCTCTGGGGGGTACTCTGGGCGGCGCCGATCGCTCTGTCATTCCTGTTGGGCGCAGACTTCTTGGTGGATGTGGGGCTGTTCTTCTCGAAACTTGCCGTGGTCAGCTTTGGCGGAGCCTATGCGGTACTGGCCTACATGGCACAAGCCGCGGTCGAGACCGAAGGCTGGATCAGCGCGGGCCAAATGGTGGATGGATTGGGATTGGCCGAAACAACCCCCGGCCCCCTGATTCTTGTCACCCAGTTCGTGGGTTTCATGGCGGGCTATAATCTTGCGGGCGTCGGGCTGGCTTTCGCGGCCGGGATGATGACGCTCTGGACCACCTTCGTGCCCTGCTTTCTCTGGATCTTCACCGCAGCCCCTCATGTGGAGTGGCTGACCAGCCAACCCCGGCTGGATGCAGCCCTGCGCGCCATCACCGCTGCCATCGTCGGTGTCATCGCCAATCTGATGCTGTGGTTCGCCATGACCGTGTTCTTCGCCCGCACCGTTCCGATTTGGGACGGATTGCCCGGCGCGCGCCCAGTCGTGACCTCGGTTGATCTGACAGCCGTCGGCCTCTGCGCCCTATCAGCCCTGTTGCTGTCCCGCCTTTCTCTGCCGGTTACCCTAATCTGCATGGCGCTGGCCGGGCTCGGCTACAATCTGGTCGCCTAATCACTTCCCATCTTCCCTTCCCCGCGCCCTGCCCCTATTCTGACCCAAAGCGCAGGAGGTCCCGCCCGATGTCAGACATGTCCGACCAGATCGACTATGGAAATCTGATGCATGACGCCATGCGCAGTCTGATCCGCAAAGTTCTGAGCGACGTGGCCAGTGGCGGTTTGCCGGGAGAGCACCATTTCTTCATCAATTTCGACACCCATCACGAGGATGTCGAGATCGCGGAATGGATGCATGACCGTTTTCCTGACGACATGACCATCGTCCTGCAACATTGGTTCGAAGATCTCGATGTCCGCCTGGATGGGTTTGCCGTGACCCTGAATTTTGGCGACGTGCCCGAGCGGCTTTACGTGCCCTTTGATGCCATCCGCACCTTCGTGGACCCCTCGGTCGAGTTCGGCCTGCGGTTTGAGCTTCAGGAAGAGCACCACCCGGATCTGCATTTGGCCGGAGACGAAGACCTTCTGGCCGAGGAGGAGCAGCCCGTGGCGGACCCCGAACATGACGATGCCGAAGCGGCCTTTGCCGAGGATGTGAAAGAAGAACATCACGACGCCGAGATTGTCAGCCTGGACAGTTTCCGCAAATAGCGCGTCCCGGCAGAACGTCGCCACACAGCCGTTACATTCCCCCGTCAGACTGCGGGAAACGTCAGTTGTGGGGACTGTGATGGCTTCGAATATCTCTCTTTTTCTAGGGCAAATGCTGCGGCGCCCGACGCAGGTGGTGGCGGTTGCGCCGTCCTCGGCCGCTGTGGCACGCAAGATGACCGAGGGGCTGGAAAACACCACCGGGCCTGTGGTGGAGATCGGCCCCGGAACCGGCAGCTTCACCCGCGCCATTTTGAAACGCGGGGTGGCGCCCGAGCGCCTGACCCTTCTGGAAACCAACCCCGAGTTCTGCAAGGCGCTAACCCGCGACTTTCCCGGCGTCACCGTCCTGAACCGTCCAGCGCAGGAGATCCGAGACCTTGGGCTGACAAACATCGGCGCCGTGATCTCGGGCGTGCCGGTTCTGGCCCGCCCGACCATCCAGCGCGAGGTTGTGGGGCGCGCCTTCGACGTGATGTCTCCGCGCGGGTTCTTCACCCAGATCACCTATGCACCGAACAGCCCGATCTCGGACGAGATGCAGGTCGAGCTTGGGATTTCCGCACGTCATCGCGGGATTGTCTGGAACAACCTGCCCCCGGCCCGTGTCTACGAATTCCGCCGTCAGACGCACTAGGGCCGGAATACAAACAGGATACCGCCACCGTTAGCGGTATCCCACGGTATACAGGATTGAACTTTGCGCCCATTCCGCTATGAAGAACCCGGTATTTTTGACAAAGGCGCAAAGACATGACCCAGACCCGCACCGAAACCGACAGCTTTGGCCCGCTCGAGGTTCCTTCCGACAAGTATTGGGGCGCTCAGACGCAGCGTTCGATCATGAACTTCCCCATCGGTTGGGAAAAACAGCCCGTCGCCATCGTGCGCGCGCTTGGCGTGATCAAGCAGGCCTGTGCCGAGGCGAACAAAGCTTCGGGCGCCATGAACGCCGACATCGCGGATGCGGTCATTCAGGCGGCAAGCGAAGTGGTTGCCGGCAAGTTTGACGACAACTTCCCGCTGGTGGTCTGGCAGACCGGTTCGGGCACCCAGTCGAACATGAACGCCAACGAAGTGATCGCCAACCGCGCGATCGAGATCATGGGCGGCGTCATCGGCTCGAAAGATCCCGTTCACCCGAACGATCACTGCAACATGGGTCAGTCGTCGAACGACACCTTCCCGACCGCCATGCATATCGCGACCGCAATGTCGGTGCGTGACGTGCTGCTACCCGGTCTGGAGAAGCTTCTGAAAGGCCTTGAGGCCAAGGAAGAAGAATTCAAAGACATCATCAAGATCGGCCGCACCCACACGCAGGACGCGACCCCTCTGACACTGGGTCAGGAATTCTCGGGCTACGCCCACATGATCCGTCAGGGCATCGCGCGTGTGAAAGCTGCCCTACCCGGCATCTATGAGCTGGCACAAGGCGGTACCGCCGTTGGTACCGGCCTGAACACAAAAGTGGGCTGGGGCGAGGAAGTCGCCGCCAACATGGCACGCATCACCGACCTGCCCTTCGTCACCGCACCGAACAAATTCGAGGCCCTGTCCGCCCACGACGCCATGGTCTTCATGTCGGGCGCTTTGGCCACAGTTGCCGGTTCCTGCTATAAAATCGCCAACGACATCCGCTTCCTGGGCTCGGGCCCGCGGTCTGGTCTGGGCGAACTGATCCTGCCGGAAAATGAACCCGGTTCGTCGATCATGCCGGGCAAGGTGAACCCGACACAAGCCGAGGCGCTGACGCAGGTTGCCGCCCACGTCATGGGCAACAACGCCGCAATGACTTTCGCAGGGTCGCAGGGGCACTTTGAACTCAACGTCTATAACCCGATGATGAGCTACAACCTGCTGCAGTCGATCCAACTGCTGGGCGACGCGACGGACAGCTTCACCGAGCGTATGCTGAACGGCATCAAAGCCAACGAGCCGCGCATCGACAAGCTGATGAAGGAAAGCCTGATGCTGGTGACAGCCCTTGCGCCCACCATTGGTTACGACAACGCGACCAAAGTGGCCAAGACCGCACACAAGAACGGCACCACCCTGAAGGAAGAGGCCATCGCGCTTGGTTTCGTGGACGAGAAGACCTTTGACGAGGTTGTCCGCCCCGAGCAGATGATCGGCCCGAAAGCCTGATGGAAAAGCCGGTCAACCTGAACCGGTATCGAAAAGACAAAGCGCGGGCCGATAAAAAGGCCCGTGCAGATCAGAACGCGGTTAAATTTGGTCGAACCAAGGCCCAGAAAGACGCGGACACAGCCGAAACCGCGCGCATCAAACGTCTGTTTGACGGTCACAAACAGGATCGTGACACATGAGCCGACCAGCAAAACACTCCCTCACCCTTCACGGCCACCGGACCTCTGTTTCCTTGGAGCCCGAGTTCTGGAAAGCCTTTCAGGATATCGCAAGTGCCCGTGGACTCCCGTTAAACGCATTGGCCGCCGAGATCGACAACGCGCGCGGCGTGGATCGCGGATTGGCATCGGCCATCCGGGTGTATGTGCTGGACTATTATCGCGGTTAACGCGGGCTTAACCAAGCTGATCTAGCGTGGCGGTATGCCCGTACCTGCTCCTCTCACGCCTGACGCTTGGATGATCGATCTTTTCAGCTCGAAGGCCGCGCGCCAAGGCGCCGTCATAAGACGCAAGCTGCGCGATATTGAACGCTATGTTGGTCGTGATCGCTTCGAGGATGAACTTCGACGACGCGGCTATCACGCAGTCGAGAATGCCGGTCAGTTGGTGATCTTCTGCAATCAAGAACCGATCCGTCGCGTGGTCTAGCCGTTTTCCTGCAAGAATACGAAACGGGAAATTGCAATTTCCCGTGCTACGTTCGCGGCATTATCTTCAACCATATCCCGTCCTTGCCCCGCACAGTCAAATGCGCAACGGGCATGGCGGGGCGATCCTTGACCAATTCAAACCGATAAGACCGCACCAGCATCGACAGGATCAACGGCCCTTCGATCATGGCAAAGCCCGAGCCCGGACAGACCCGTTGCCCGGCCGAGAACGGGATATAGGCATCGCGCAGGCACTCTTTCCCGTTAGGCGTCTGGAACCGCTCCGGATCGAAGGCGTCGGGCTGATCCCATAGGCGTTCATGGCGATGCAGATGCCAAGGGCTAAGGACGATCTGGCTGCCCACGGGCACTTTGCGGGCGCGGAAACGCTCGGGGCAAGTGGTCTCGCGCACCATCATCGGCACCGGAGGATAAAGGCGCATGGTTTCGCGAAATACGTCCCGCGACTGGCGCAGCTTGGACATGACCGAGAAATAGGCCTTCTCGGGGTCGATCTGCTCCTGCGCCTCTTGGGCCACCCGATCCTGCCAATCAGGATAGAGCGCCAGAAGATAGAGCGCCCATGCCAAGGCCGAGGCGCTGGTTTCGTGGCCCGCCAAAAAGAAAATGGCGACCTGATCGACCATCTCGTCCGCGTCAAAACACACGCCTGATTCCGGATCTGGCGTGGTCATAATCTTGGTGGCCAGATCGTCCGGCGCGGTGCCCTCCTGAATGGCCTGCATCCGGTCCTGTGTCAGCTGCTGGATCAAGCCGCGAATAACCTTGGCCGTCCGCTTGGTGTCGCGCCTATGAAAGCGCGGGAACCATTTGGGCAGCGGCAGAAATGCCCCAAGGTTCAACACCGGCTGCGTGCGCTGGTGATCCTTGAACTCGGCAAAGACGCGACTTGCGACCTCGTGCTCGATCGGGATCGAAAACAGCGTGCGGAAGATCACATCAGCGGCAGCATGGCTAGTGTGGCTTTCGATCTCGACCGGCTTGCCGTTCGCATGCGCCTCAAACCGCACGACAGCAGCGTTGGCAGCGTCCCACATGGCCGGGAAGATCTCGCGCAGGCGGCCACCTTCAAAGGCTGGGTCGATAATGCGCCGTTGGCGCTTCCACACCTCGCCATTGGTGACAAAGACCGAGTTGCCCAAGAGCGGTGCGAGCCCCTCGCGGATCCGGTCGGATTTCGGAAAGTCGTCCGGGCGTCCCTTCAACACCAGATCAACCAGTTCAGGATCATTGCACATATAGCTGCGGAAAAACGGGGTCCGAAACTCGGCCATCCACGCGCGGTAAAGACGGGCGGGCTGGGCCGAGAGTATGTCCTTGCGAAACAGCTTTGCATAGCGCCACAGAGACACCCGACCGGGGCGCGAAGGCGGCTTGGGAGGCAAAGGATCCGTCATGGTACCATTGATCTGTATTTCGAGGCCGGAACGTCAATACGGCTTTTCGAAGGCGACCGCCCCCGATACCGATCCCGCAGCGTCTTAGGTCCGGCGGTGATCTGGAAATAATCATAATCCCGCGGGCGATCAAAGGCGCAGAGATACTGAAAATGCAGCCGGAAAAAGCGCCAGCGCAGCGCGGCCCAGCGTTCGGGCGACAGGGACCGCGTGAAAGCGGCCGAAAACACCAAAGGCCAGCGCTTGCCGCGTTCTGGTGCGACGCCCGACACCGACACCGGGTCACACAGCGCAAAAGCACAGCCATCCCCCGGTGCGGTGACATCCACCCACGCGATCTGGTCCTGCTGGCTGAGCCGGTTCAGGTCGCGCCGCAGACGCCCGGCCTTGGGCAGAAAGCTGACCATCGGAACCACTTGGCCAAGGGTCAGGAAATTCAGCTGCGGTCCATCTTCCCGCACCCTGCCCTGCGCCAAAAGATCCGACAGGATCGACACCCCCAAATGCGCGCCCGAGCTATGGCCGATCACCAGCACCTCGTCGACATCCGTCGCCAGCGCCTCGGCAATCTGATCGCCAAACTGGGCCATCCGCGCTTCTAGTTCCGGCGGATTGGCGCCCTTGGTCGAGGCCGAATAGCTGTAGTCATGCATAAGGTAGTAAATGAACAGCTTGTTATCGATTTTGCGGAACCAGATCAGCAAGGCCGCGGCAGTCGCCAGCATCACCACCCAGCCCAGAATAGACCCCAGAAGCGGCGACAGCCCGCTTACGATCCACTCGACCAGCCCACCAAGGATCCCACCGACAACCAGCGCCAAGATCAGTTGCAGGATCAGCGCGACAACCGGATAGAGCGCCGCAATCACTGGCCCTTTACGCAGCCACATCAACCGCCGGAGCGTCCCCGTGCTGATATAGGTCCACGCGGTACGGGCCATCATCAGGTAGGTCTGCGCGATGTTCAGTTCCATGCTGTCGCGCACGATGTCGGACCAGACCAGCACATCGAACTCGGCTTCGACCTCGTGACCATCAATGCGGCCAAGTACCTGCCAACCATAGGTGGCCGCGCCTTGTCGTCCAATCAGGTCAATCTGGTAGCCCGAGACCTCGGCTTGCGCGGCCCCTTCGGTGCGGTAAAGCTCGCGATAGCGGCGGGGATGAATCGGGTCATAGCCGGGGATGTAGAACACCCGGCGACGGCGCACGATTTTCAATGTGTCGGCGTTTTTGGTCATCTGCCCGGCCTGTCGTTTGCGGCAGATTAAACCGGAATGGTTAAGGACATAACCCCCGGCTTGCAGAATTTGCGGGCCAAATTAGCCCAGTGTCGCCATGGCCGGAAAAATCTCGAGCAGCCAATAGGAAAAGCGCGAGAAACCGCCCGTCAGCATCAACAATCCAATGGTCCACAGAAGCAGGCCCATGATCCGCTCGATCCGCTCCATATGGCGCTTCATGAAGGCCATCAGCCCCCCGAGGCGTGCAAAGAAGGCGGCAAACAACAGGAAGGGAATGCCAAGTCCGATGGCATAAACGGCCAAAAGAAACGTCCCACGCGCAACCGATCCTTCGCTGGCAGCCAGTGCCAGAATGGCGCCCAACTGAGGTCCAATGCACGGCGTCCAGCCAAAGGCAAAGGCCAACCCAAGCAGGTATGCCCCAAAGGCGCTGCCGCCTTGATCCCCCGCGTCCAACCGCGCTTCACGGTTCAGAAACGGGATCGAGATCACACCGAGGAAATGCGCGCCAAAGACCATGACAACCACACCTGCGATGCCCGCAAAGAGCGTCTGATTGGCCAAAAACATCGCCCCGAAGGCCGAGGCCGCGAAGCCCAGAAACAGGAACACCGTCGACAGGCCCATTACGAAGAAGAGCGCGGCCAGAAGAACCTTGCCTCTGCCCGAACCACGGTCGTTCATTTCTGACATGCTGACCCCGGACATATAGGCCAGATAGGGCGGCACGATGGGCAGCACGCAGGGACTGAGGAAGCTCAGGATCCCCGCGATAAACGCGATGGTCAGGGCAGGCACAAGGCTTGCGTCGATCAGTTCAATTCCAAACATAAGCTTCACATAGCGCGGGATTCGGGCGACGTCACCTGCCGCTTTGTCACATCTGCGCGACAAATTGCGATCTCGTGGAAGATGGACAGCGATTTGCGCAGCGGTTAAGGAAAATCATGACCTATGATGACGATCTGGATGCCATCGGGCTTTTGTGCCCCCTGCCCGTTTTGAAAGCCCGTAAGCGACTGAAATCGCTTGAGAAGGGGCAAATCCTACGATTGCAAGCCACCGACCCCGCTGCCGTGATCGACGTGCCGCATTTCTGCGCCGAACAAGGGCACGAGCTTGTGGGGCAGGATGAGACATCCGGTCCGGTCGGCGTGACCTATTACTTCATCAAGCACGGATGAACGAAAAAAGCCGGGCGATTTGCCCGGCTTTTTCTTTCTGTTTCTTTCTGTGCTTTGGATTAGCGGTTCAGCGACCACCACCCTTTTCGCTTAGGTTTGGGCGGCTCGTCTGAGGCGACCTCAACCACCGGTGCGGGTTCCGGGGAAACTGCCGGAGCTTCGGCCACGGCAACCTCAACCTGGGCCGGCGCTGGTTCTGCAGCGGGGGCCTCTTCTGGCGCGGGTACGGCTTCTTCCGCAACCGGTTCAGCCTTCTTGCGCGGCGCGCGTTTGCGAGCAGGCTTCTTCGGCTTTTCGTCCTCAGCCGGCGCGTCTTCTGCCTTGGCCTCGGCTTCAGCCTCTGCCGGAGCGTCGTCCGCCTTCGGCTTCTTCGCGCGGCTGGCCCGCTTACGCTTGGGCTTTTCTTCGGTTGCCTCTTCCGTGGCTTTAGGCTTGACCGCTTCAGCTTCAGCTTCAGCAACTTTCGCCTCTTCCTCGGCCTTCGCCTTCGACGTCCGACGCTTGCGCGCGGGCTTCTTGGGCTTTTCTTCCTCGGCAGGGGCTTCAGCCTCTACGGCCTCGGTCGCAACAGCGTCAGTGCCTTCAGCGTCCGCCGCAACCTCGTTGGTCTTCTTACGTGACCGGGTGGCGCGCTTGCGCTTGGGCTTTTCTTCCGTCGCATCCTCAGCAGCCTCTTTCGGAGCGTCCTCTGCGTCCGAAGCGGACTCTGCTTCTACGTCATCATCCGAAACAGCTTGCTCGGCGTCTCCGTTCTCGATCTGACCGTTCTCTTGAAGATCATCTCCACCGCGACCGCGACGACGACGGCGACGACGACGGCGCTTCTTGGGCTTATCCTCACCTTCGACTTCCGGTGTCTCTTCCGAAATCACCTCGGCCTCTTCGACGTCATCAATGTCCGCCATGATGGACGCATCCACGGACACGACAGGCGCCGCATCTGGCACCACGCGCGTGGCGGTCTTGAACTTCTCGATTGTGTAGTCCGGCGAAATCAGGAACGGATCAGCTTCGATCCGTACCGACATGCCATAACGGGCTTCGATCTGCGCGATATGCTCGCGCTTGTTGTTCATCAGGAAGTTCACGATGCCGATCGGCGCCTTCACCAGAACCTCGCGCGAGCGACGACGCACGCCTTCTTCTTCCAGCTGACGCAGGATGTTCAGGGCAAGGTTGTCATCCGAGCGGATCAGACCCGTGCCGTGACAATGGTTACAAGGCTGAGTCGTTGCCTCAATCATGCCGGGGCGCAAACGCTGACGGCTCATTTCCATCAGACCAAAGCCCGAGATGCGGCCCACTTGAATGCGGGCGCGGTCGGTCTTCAGCTTGTCCTTCATCCGCTTTTCAACGGCAGTGTTGTTGCGACGCTCGTCCATGTCGATGAAGTCGATCACGATCAGGCCTGCAAGGTCGCGCAGACGCAGCTGACGCGCCACTTCTTCTGCGGCCTCAAGGTTGGTCTTCAGCGCGGTTTCCTCGATCGAACCTTCTTTGGTGGCTCGGCCCGAGTTCACGTCGATCGCGACCAAAGCTTCGGTCACACCGATCACGATATAGCCACCGGATTTCAGCTGAACGGTCGGATTGAACATGCCCGACAGATAGCTTTCCACCTGATAGCGCGCGAACAGCGGCATGGCGTCTGTATAGTGCTTCACGTTCTTGGCGTGGGACGGCATGATCATCTTCATGAAGTCCTTGGCCACGCGATAGCCAGCCTCGCCTTCGACAAACACTTCATCGATCTCGCGCGAATACAGGTCACGGATCGTGCGTTTGATCAGGTTGCCTTCTTCGTAAATCTTAGCGGGCGCGATGGATTCCAGCGTCAGCTCGCGGATCTGTTCCCACAGGCGTTGAAGGTATTCATAGTCGCGCTTGATCTCGGTCTTGGTGCGCTTGGCCCCGGCGGTCCGAACGATCAGACCGGCACCCTTCGGCACATCGATCTCGGCTGCGATTTCTTTCAGCTTCTTACGGTCGGCGGCATTGGTGATCTTGCGGCTGATCCCGCCACCGCGTGCGGTGTTGGGCATAAGCACGCAGTAGCGACCGGCCAGCGACAGATAGGTGGTCAGGGCAGCGCCTTTATTGCCACGCTCTTCTTTCACGACCTGAACCAGAAGGATCTGGCGAACCTTGATCACTTCCTGGATCTTATAACGCTTCGGACGCGGCTTGCGGCGCGGACGGATATCATCGGTCGAATCGTCATCAGCAACGCGCTCGATCTGGTCATCCTTCTCGGACGCTTCCAGCGGCTCGTCTTCGTCGTCTTCGTCGTCGCTGTCATCACCGGCGTCGTCATCATCGTCGCTGGCTTTGGCGGCGTCATCGCCTGCGTCAGCAGCAGGTGCCTGTTCGGCATCTGCCGTCTCGACCACGTCGTCTTCAGAGGCTTCAGCTACTGCGACAGTCTCAGCCGCATCCGAAGCAGCGTCAACAGCTGTGTCTTCTACAGGCTCTTCCACCGGGGTTTCGGCAACCAGATCCATCGGCGAATGGCCTTCGTCGAGATCCGATCCACCATCATCCAGATCAATTACATCCATCCCACTGGTGGACTGATCAATCTCTTTGGTGGCGACCGCATCATCCGACTTGGTCTCTTCCGCTTTGGAACGCGTGCGCGAACGGCGACGGCGGCGTGTTTTGGGCTTTTCGTCTTCAGCGGCCATAGCTTCAGCAAAGGCGCGCTCTTCTTCCAGCAACGCTTCGCGGTCGGCGACCGGGATCTGATAATAGTCCGGATGGATTTCCGAGAAGGCCAGGAACCCGTGGCGATTTCCGCCGTAGTCAACAAACGCCGCCTGAAGCGACGGTTCGACTCGTGTTACTTTTGCCAGATAAATGTTGCCAGCAAGCTGGCGTTTGTTTTCGGATTCAAAGTCAAATTCTTCAACCTTGTTCCCGTCAACCACCACAACCCGAGTTTCCTCGGCGTGGGTGGCGTCGATAAGCATCTTCTTTGCCATTGTGTCTTTCTGCACCCTGATCGCCGCGCTCGTCCCGGGGGACGCGCTTGGGGAAAGGGGTGACTTGTCAGGGCGAGCAGATGCGGGGGATGGGACAACAGCTGAAGGGGCGTATGCCCCTGTGCCTGTCCTTGCTCGATCCTCGCACGCATCATCGCGTTTCTTCTCCGGCTTCGCCTATCCTGTCCGGTCTATCCGGCGGTTCGTGCGAAACCCATTCATGTGCCCCCCTTCGCTGTGCAAAGTCGGGCGTATTTTCAGACATCGGGGCAAGCTTTTTACGAACCTGCTGCCGGGTCATCAATTTCCGGCTTCGGCGGCCAGTCCGTCATGCGGCTGCGTCCCGAAGCGCTTTTAGCCTGTCATGATGTGGTCTGCGTGCATCCTTCGGCCCGCATCCGTCGCCATGACAGCGAAACTCTTGCGCGGAGTGCATTTTCCTAAACGCACCACCGTCTGTTGAACATATGTGTTGAAGACATGGAAAGACAATGGGCAAAATGCTTTTCTGTGCAGAAGTTTTCAGCAGACATAGGCATTGCGGCACCAAAACCATTCCACCTATGGCTGTTATCCTCAGCCTAGTAGAGCCCGCCAGACGACAGTGTCCCGAAATCCGCCTTGTCCGGAACCACGACCGTTTTCCCCGTCGATGTCCGGACTTCTTCACCCCCGGCACCGTCACGGTCAAACAAGGGCAGGTTCGAACCCATGGCAAAGCCACCGTCAAACATCACACCGAACAACGGCTCTTCGCCGTCACGGAAATACTCGGCCACCACGTAGTCGCCGGTGGCATCATCCGGCAGACGCGCGCCCGAGAACCGGTCGATCTTGATGAAATGCCCGCCTTCCGGAACTTTGAAATCACCGCCGCCCAGTTCTTTCACCGCCTCGGACATGAAGCGATTGAAGACCGGGCCACACATACCGCCACCCGACGCGCCGGGCATGTTGCGCGGACGGTCATAGCCGATATAGCAGCCCGCAACGATGTTCGAGGTAAAGCCCACGAACCAGACATCGCGCGAGTCGTTGGTTGTTCCCGTCTTGCCGGCGGTAGGCACCGGCAAGTTTACAGTTCCGCTGGCGGTCCCGCGCTGCACAACGCCCCGCATCATCGAGGTTAACTGATACGCCGTGATCGCATCCATCACACGCTCGCGGTTGCTGTTGATTTTTGGCTCAGTCCCTGCAGCCAGCACCGGATCGGTACAGTTCACGCAGTCACGGCGGTCATGGCGATAGATGGTGTGCCCCCAGCGATCCTGCACCCGGTCGACCAGTGTGGGCTCTACCCGCTCGCCGCCATTGGCAAACATCGCGTAGGCCGCAACCATCTTGAACAGCGTCGTTTCTTCAGACCCAAGCGAGTTGGCAAGGAACGGGTTCATCTGCTCATAAACGCCGAAGCGCTCGGCATAGCCCGCAACCGTATCCATCCCGATTTCCTGCGCCAGACGAACGGTCATAAGGTTCCGCGATTGCTCGATCCCGGTGCGCAGGGGCGTCGGGCCGTAAAACTCGTTCGAGGCGTTCTTCGGGCGCCAGATCTTGCCGCCACTCTCAACCTCGATCGGAGCGTCGATCACGATGGTCGCCGGGGAAAACCCGCTGTCCAGTGCGGCGGCGTAGACGAAGGGCTTAAAGCTCGACCCCGGCTGGCGCTGCGCTTGTGTGGCGCGGTTATAGACCGAATGCTGATAGCTAAAGCCGCCCTGCATGGCGATCACACGGCCGGTGTTGACGTCCATCGCCATGAAGCCGCCCTGCACTTCAGGGATCTGGCGCAGGGTCCAGCGGACAAAGCTGCCATCGGCGTCTTTCACCATGCGGCGTACATGCACGACCTCGCCAACTTTCAGAAGATCACCCGCCACACGCGCCTTGCGCCCCATGCTGCCGTCTTCATTCAGACGACGCGCCCACGTGACGTCCTTGGCCGGGATCCAATGGCCGTCATCATCCTCTTCGACACCCTCGATGCCGATGCGCGCGTCATTGCCACCAACCTCAAGCACAACGGCAGGGTACCAGCCTTCGATGTCACGCGGGAACTTGGTGTCGGCCAGTGCCTGACGCCAGCTTGCCTCGTCCGACAGCGCGCCTTCCGGCAGTTTCACGCCGGTGGGACGCCAGACGCCCCTGCCCCGGTCATATTCTTCCAGCCCTTGGCGCAGGCTGGCTGCAGCCACTTCTTGCAGCTTCGGATTTTCGGTGGCCCGGATGGTTAACCCGCCCGTAAAGAACTCTTCCTCACCGAAATCACGGCTTAGCTGGCGGCGGATTTCGTCGGTGAAATAGTCGCGATCTGGCAGCGCCGTGCGGAAGCCCTCGAAGTCTCCATTCTGAACCGAGCGCAGGGGCAGATCCTTCTCGGCCTCATAGACCGCCTGATCCAGATAGCCGTTCTGGTACATCTCGCGCAGAACGTAGTTGCGGCGCCCCAACGCATCCTCTTTGTTGCGCACTGGGTGCAGCTTTGCTGGCTTTTTCGGCAGGGTCGCCAAATAGGCCGCCTCGTGCGGCTCCAGTTGATCCAGTGTCTTGTTGAAATAGGTCTGCGCGGCAGCAGTCACACCATAAGAGTTCTGCCCCAAGAAGATCTCGTTCAGATACAGCGCCAGAATTTCGTCCTTCGACAACGTGCTTTCCAGACGTACGGACAGGATCAATTCCTTGATCTTCCGCTCGGCCGACCGCTCGGACGACAAAAGGAAGTTCTTCACCACCTGCTGCGGAATGGTCGACGCCCCGCGCAGGGCTCCCCCCCGTGCAGCCTCGACAGCAGCGGCGGCAATCCCGCGCGGGTCAAAGCCTGCGTGATTGTAGAAGTTTTTGTCCTCGGCCGAGATGAAGGCGTGCTTCACAAGATCGGGAATTTCGTCGGCAGGGGCGAACAGGCGGCGTTCCTGCGCGAACTCGTCCATCAACTGACCTTCACCCGAATAGACCCGACTGATCGTCGCGGGCGTATAGTTCGCCAATTGCTCATGGCTGGGCAAGTCTCTGGAATACATCCAGAAAACGCCCCCCACGACCAAGGCGGCCATGAAGATCGCAAGGGTGATGCCGGTAAACATCGCACCAAATATGCCAAGGACGAATCTGATCACGCCGCACGCTCCTAAGGATAGTTGCCCTTCCTATAAAGGGACCCTAGTGCCGGGTCAAAACCCCCAGGGGGGGAAATCGGCCATTTCCCGCCCTGACGCCACGCCGCCCGCCCCTGTTTCCAGAACGTCACACACCCCGATTGCAACCCCGCCCCCCACCGCCTATGTCTTGGGAAACCACATTTTCGGAGGTCTCATGTTTTCCACCCTACCCCCTCAAATTCTGCGCGATGCAACTGCCGGTACGGGCGACAACCCGTTTGGGGATCTGCCGGAATGGGATCTGTCGGACCTCTATCCCGGAGAAGATGCGCCCGAGCTTGAGCGTGATCTGGGTTGGCTACAAAACGCCTGCACCGAATTCGCCCAGACCTATCAGGGCAAGCTGGCAGATTTGGACGCGTCAGGCATGCTGGATTGCGTGTTGGCCTATGAGAAGATCGAGATGATCGGCGGGCGCATCATGTCCTTCGCAGGGCTGCGCTATTATCAGGAGACCACCGACGCGGACCGCGCGCAGTTCTTCCAAAACTGCCAAGAGCAGATCACCGTTTTCACCGCGCCCTTGGTCTTCTTCTCGCTCGAAGTGAACCGGATCGATGACGCGGTGCTGGACGGCTGGTTCCAGAAAAACGCCGATCTGGCCCGCTACAAGCCCGTCTTCGACCGCCTGCGCGCCATGCGCCCGTATCAGCTGTCGGACGAACTGGAGCAGTTCCTGCATGACAAGTCCTCGGTCGGCGCATCTGCGTGGAATACGCTGTTTGACGAAACCGTCGCCGGGCTGATGTTCACCGTGAACGGGGAAGAGCGTGGGCTGGAAGCCACCGCGAACCTGCTGACCGAACACGACCGCGCAACGCGTCAGGCAGCCTCGGAAGAGATTGCGCGTGTACTGGGTGAAAACATCAAGATCTTCGCGCGCGTTCACAACACCTTGGCCAAGGAAAAAGCCATCGAGGACCAGTGGCGCAGCATGCCCACCCCGCAGACCGGCCGCCACCTGTCGAACCACGTGGAACCCGAAGTTGTCGAAGCCCTGCGCAACGCCGTGGTCGACGCTTACCCGCGCCTGTCGCATCGCTATTACGAGCTGAAGCGCAAATGGCTAGGTCTGGACCGGATGCAGGTTTGGGACCGCAACGCACCGCTTCCAATGGAAGACGACAAGTTGGTCAACTGGCCCGAGGCCGAGAAGATCGTCATGGACGCTTACGCCGATTTCGACCCACGCATGGCCGAGATCGCCAAGCCTTTCTTCACCGATGGCTGGATCGACGCAGGCGTGAAGCCCGGCAAAGCCCCCGGCGCTTTCGCTCACCCCACCGTTACCGACGTCCACCCCTATGTGATGCTGAACTATCTGGGCAAACCCCGCGATGTGATGACCCTTGCCCACGAACTGGGCCACGGCGTGCACCAGGTGCTGGCCGCCGAACAAGGCGAAATGCTGTCCTCGACCCCGTTGACGCTGGCCGAAACCGCATCCGTTTTTGGCGAGATGCTGACCTTCCGCAAACTGCTATCCGAAGCCAAAACGCCGGAAGAAAAGAAGGTCATGCTGGCGGGCAAAGTCGAAGACATGATCAACACGGTCGTGCGCCAGATCGCGTTCTATGACTTTGAATGCAAACTGCACGACGCCCGCGCTGAAGGCGAGCTGACACCGGATGACATCAATGCGTTGTGGATGTCGGTTCAGGCCCAGAGTCTTGGCGAAGCCTTTGATTTCATGCCCGGGTACGAAACTTTCTGGTCCTACATCCCCCATTTCGTCCACTCGCCCTTCTACGTCTACGCCTATGCGTTCGGCGACGGCTTGGTGAACGCGCTCTACGCGGTCTATGAAGAGGGCGACGCGGACTTCCAAGAGAAGTATTTCGAGATGCTGAAAGCCGGCGGATCAAAACACCACAAAGAGCTTCTGGCCCCCTTCGGACTGGACGCCTCGGACCCGAATTTCTGGGCCAAAGGGCTGTCGATGATCGAAGGCTTCATTGATGAGCTGGAAGCGATGGAGTGAGGCAGATCTGCTCTGACTCCGGCGCAGATCTTATTTTCTTGCCATAAGTATCCCGGGGTGAATTGGCCAAAGGCCAAGAGGGGCAGAGCCCCTCCCCCACAAAAAGGCAAAACCCGCGCCGAAAAGCGCGGGTTTCTTGTTTCCAATGCAAAGAACTTACTGCTTCGGGAAATAATCCTCGCAGTCGCCATCGCGGTACACATCGGCTGTACAGCAGTGCAGACCGCCCCCGAACGCATAGGCGTCTCGCAGCTCGACCTCGACAACTTCCATGCCCAGCTTGTCCATCTGCTCGGCCTGATAAACCTCGGACTTTTCGACACAAACGGTTTTGGGGTCCAGCACCAGCACGTTCATCGACAGCCATGTCGAGGAATAGCACAACGGCGGCGGCGTGTTGTGGGCGGGCTGGGCGGCGTCCACGATCTCCCACCCATTCTTTTCAAACATCCCACGCTGCTCTTCCGGCAGGCGACGTTGCGGGTTGTTCAGGATCAGGCCCGGGCGCAGCGGCGTAAAGGTCGCGTCAATGTGGATCGGATACGGGTCGCCGGGGAAATTCACCGTGTGCACGCGGTGATCTGGGAAGTGACGGCGCAGCCACTCAATGCCCTTCAAGTTGGTGGTGAACCCATGCTGAACGACCAGATCCTTACCAAACCGCAAGACATCGGCGGCATCGAACAGAGGCTCTTCCTCGGTGGTGACAAAGAACTTCTCAGCGGCCCATTCCAGACGCTGTGCATCGCCGATCTTCTCGGACAGGTAATCTGGATGGTAATCGGCATCCGTAAGGCGCGGTTTGGGCGCGGCTTCATGACGGAACCGGGGGTCCTCTTCCCAGTACTGCTTCAGAAGCGGGCGATAGTTCAGATATTCAAACCAGCGGCAACGATACGACATGGTCGCTTCCAGCATCTCGTGCCCAACGGTTAGCAACACGTCACGCGGCGGCATGCAGCCGAACTGGCTGTCGGTGTGGAAGTCAGGTGTAGTCACGGGCTGTGAATGGTCAATGGAAACAGGGCGATCCACGCGCACACCGCGCCCCCGCAGCTGGTCGGCAAAGTTGTCCAACAGCTCGTTCGCGCGGTCGATGGTTTCCTGCGGGCGGCGGCCCCACTGGCCCCGCATGTCGCTGTCTTCCGGCACCTTTGCATCCAGCGCAGGCTCTTCCGGCGGGATGTGGCAATCATCGGCACGGCCCACGATCACATGGCGCAGAGTGTCCCATTCGTTCCAGCTTTTGACTTCAGTTTTGTCCGGCGACCAGGCCATGGATGCCTCCTGTAAGAAAGGAGACAAGGCGGGGCCTTCAATCTCCCGATTGAAAGTCCCGGCGTACAGGAGCGAGGAAAGGAACCGGGGAGGATGCCCCGCGGCGACGCCATCGCCGTGTCCTGAAAGGCTTTTAGCACTCCGAATTCTGTTATGGAAGCATTCCAGTCTTGTTTCTCTGCTCGAAACCTACCGGCGGAACATCCCCGCAATCTTGCCGCGAAGACCAGATGCTCGAGCTTGTTCGCTTTTCTTAGCTTTCGCGATTTCTTCCCAAGTTTCTGTATCCCCCGGAAGCAGCTTCACATCCGATTTAATCCGTCCGTCGGCATCATATAGAGACAGCTGGCGTGGGATCTCGCTTAGAAAAAACTCTTCAAACGATGCCCAGCGCGCGCCTAATAGATTCGCGTCGCGATGGTACATTTCCACCTCACCTGTAGAGGCGAGGTAGAGGTGACCTTGCGAATGCCACGCGCCGTTCATCGCCCCGATCCCCAAATGACCATTGGGAATATAGTCAGGACGTTCGTGGACGTTTTGATACGATAGACTGATCGGTTGCCCGACCAAATAGTCGGTCCGGTCTAGTGTTCCGAAGGTCGTTCCGTGAAGACTGAGTTTCCCAAGCCTAAGGCCGTTCGTGTGTTGCAAGAATGCGCGATACACTTCCGGGATAAGGCGGTCACATTCAGCTTCCGCTGCTTCAAGTCCGCTTTCATCCAACCCCGCGTAAACATTTGCAAGATATGCGTAAGGCGCCACATGGGGGACATGGCCTGTAATAAACGCTCCGTACTCAGCATCTCTGTAGCCCAATGGGTCGAGCGCTTCTCGAATTTGGGTGGTTAACATTTGGAATGGCGCAGAAAAGTCGTTTGTCATTGGGTTCTCGGAAAACTCAAATTATTGAAATTGATGGATTTACTTCAACTGGCTGTCCTTCGACCCGCGCCGATTGATCCCGGGGCGGTTTTGGAACGCCGCATCCCGTTCGCGCACGCAGTCGATACACAGCTTCACGCCGGGCAAGGCTTCGCGCCGGGCTTGAGGGATTTCTTCCTCGCATTCCGCGCAGTGGGTGAAGCTTTCGCCCACGGGCTGGGCTTTGGCCTTCATCCGGGCCAGCTCGTCGGAAACCGAGGCTTCAATCTGTTCGCTTACCGCGCCATCGCGCGCCCAACCGCCGGCCATGGGTTCCCTTTCATTGATGGGGAATCATGGCCGCAATTCGCGCGTCCTGCAAGGGGTTCAGCGGTTGGCGGCGACTTTCACACGGGCGGGTTCGCCGGTGATTACCGGCTGGCGCTTGCCGCCTTTGGGCGTGTCGTCATGGCTTTCCATCCGCATGATCACAAAGGCGAATTGGACGCCCGCAAAGACGATCCCGTTGAAGACAAACAGCATCAGAACCGCGATCCACCCCATGTCCGAGGTCGAGATCAGGTGCCACAGATTGCCGACATTCGTATAAAGCAGCGCCGCGACGAACGCGGCAGACAGCGCAAATCCAATCAGGACGTTGTTGATATAAACGCGAATGAGTTTAGGCATATCACATTCCCCTCGATGAATATGGCCAGTATGTAAGCCCCTGCCCCAAATGAAAAGAGGCCAATGGGTCGCATCCCAATGGCCTCGAATTTCTCGGGTTGTGGTGGCGTTAAAACGCCTCGGGCTTCGCCTCGCGGGCCATGTGGTCCAGAACGGCGTTGGTGAACTTCGCCTCGTCCCCCTCTGGGAAAAAGGCACGTGCCACGTCCACGAATTCAGTGATCACCACCTTGGGCGGGGTATCGCCTTCGACCATCTCGGCCCCTGCGGCACGGAACAGCGCACGCAAGGTCGGGTCGATCCGTGCGATCGGCCATTTGGCCACCAGAGCGCGGTCGGTCATTTGGTCGATCTTGGCCTGATGGTTCACCGCATCCCCCACCAATTTACGGAAGAGGCGGCTGTCGCCCTCGGCCATGGTGTAGTCGTCGAACTCTTCGCCAAAGCGATGGTCTTCGAACTCGACCATCACGCGGTCCATGGTCTGGCCCGCGGCCTCCATCTGAAACAGCGCCTGCACCGCGAACAAGCGGGCGGCGGATTTCATCTTGCGTTTCTGGTTGCCGGAAAGCGTCATGCGGTTGGGGTATCCTTCGTGTCACCAGCAAGCTTGATCGAATCCGAGATGCTCTTGAACCCGACGCCCTTGCTTGAAGACGCCCATTTGCGCGAAAGCGCGACCAGATGCAAGGCCGCAGCAGCTGCCCCGCCGCCTTTATTTTGATCATTCACGTCGGCACGCACTTCGGCCTGCGGGCGGTTTTCGACGGTCAGGATGCCATTGCCGATGCACAGCCCGTTGAGGCCCATCAGTTGAATGGCACGCGAACTGTCGTTGCAGACGGTTTCATAATGCGTGGTTTCGCCGCGGATCACACAGCCCAGCGCCACATATCCATCGAAGTTCGACAGGCGGTCGGCAATCGAAATCGCGGTGGGCACTTCCAACGCACCGGGCACCTCGATCAGATCCCAAGTGCCACCAACGGCTTCGATTTCGGCCTTGGCGCCAGCGACCAGATTGTCAGCAATGTCCTTATAGTACGGCGCGACGACGATCAGGATCTTCACCGGCTTGTCAAAGCTGGGGCGGTCCAGAATGTAATGCTGTTCTGCGGTGGCCATGATTAGCTCTCCTGAATGGGGCGGGTGCCGGTGATCGACAGCCCATAGGCGTCCAGACCCACATAGCGGGTTTCGGGGCTGTCGGTCAAAAGAACCATCTTATTCAGACCCAAGGTCGACAGGATTTGCGAGCCCAGACCGATCTGACGCACGGTGCGCGGGCCTTCTTCTTCGTCCGCATGCAGCGTCTTGCGCGGCTCACGGAACAGGCAGACAACACCCCGGCCCTCATCCGCGATGATCTGCATTGCGCGGGGCAGTTCGTCAGCAGGTTTCGGGCCAAGACCCAGCACGTCCTGCGCTTCCTGCAGCGCGTGAGTACGCACCAGTACCGGTTCTTCGGTCGAGATGTCGCCCTTGATCAGCACCACATGCTCGATCTCGTGCGTCATGTCGGTGAAGATGCGCATCTCCCACTCGCCACCAAACTGGGATGTGATGGTCTCGCGACCTGTTTCACGTACAAGGTTGTCGTGGCGGCGGCGATAAGCGATCAGGTCCGAGATGGTGCCGATTTTGAGGCCATGTTTCTTCGCGATTTCAACCAGTTCCGGAAGACGCGCCATGGTGCCGTCTTCGTTCATGATCTCGCAGATCACGCCCGAAGGGTTGCGGCCCGCAAGGCGCGAAATATCAACGGCAGCTTCAGTATGACCGGCACGGACCAGCACGCCACCATTGCGCGCACGCAGCGGGAAGACGTGGCCGGGGGTGGCGATCTCGGCAGGCCCGTTGTCGGGGTTGATGGCGGTGGCGACAGTAAGCGCACGGTCAGCGGCAGAAATGCCCGTGGACACACCCTCGCGCGCTTCGATCGATACGGTGAACGCTGTTTCGTGACGCGAAGAATTGTGCGTCGCCATCATCGGCAGACCCAGTTCATCAATGCGCTTGGATTCCATCGGCAGACAGATCAGCCCGCGGCCATGGGTGGCCATGAAATTCACAGCCGCCGCATCACACGCATCGGCCGGAATGACGAAGTCACCTTCGTTCTCACGGTCCTCATGGTCCACAAGGATATAGATCCGACCCGCGCGGGCCTCGGCAATGATTTCCTCGGCCGAGGCGATGGCATTGGACAATCCAGCTTCGACCGGACCGGGTGTTTCGTAGGTGGTGCTTTCAGACATAGCGCGTTCCCCTTAAGGCTCGGGGCTGACTACCGCAGCCGCGCGATCAATGCCAGCCCAAAGGCGGCAGGGAAGAGTTCTAACGCGCCGTAATCCGAGTTTGCTGTGCCTCTCCCGAGACGCAAAAGAGATCTTCACGGTTCGTGAAGTATTTTCGCCATGACTTCTCATCAAGGTCTGACAATGTAACCCCCAAGCTTCCCCTTAGAAATGGGCTGACCTGTCCGATCAAGATGCCATCTTTTCGCTTACGGATTTCCTCGAGTATTCGACGATGCAAATCTTGTGGGCGTGCTTCTAGAGTCTGCCAGTCTGTGCACGACTTCCGGAATGCAAGCGGCGCTTTGTCTTCCCCCATGCCCAAGACGCGATGCCCGCGTTCGCGCAGGAACGTCGCCAGATGCGAGAAATCTCCATCTGAGCTGACCAGCACATAGTTTTGCACGAGACCGGCATAACTCAGTTCAACTGCTTCTATTGCCAGCGCAATGTCGGCAGCGTTCTTCCCTGCCCCTGTATGCACAAGTTTGATGCCTGGTGCCTCGTCCCACCCCTTGATCTTCGTCGCATTTCCATAGGCGCGTTTCACCAACAGGCCGCCTAGTTGTCCTGAAGCCGTGATGGTTTTGCCCGCCCAAGTGCTCGAAATATTCTCACCATCTATCAACAGCGCGGTGTTCAGCACCGGGGTTCCAGAATTCGTCAAATCAACCTCCATTCAATCAAAAGGAGATTTTTTGGCGACTCTTTCAGATATTTCAAGAGCTAACTAAAACTGCCAGAGCGCTGGGATGAACTGATAGGCATCGCCGTCCCGGCGCACATGACCCACGCCAGGGAACGGGAAGTGATAGCCCAGCACCGCAATACGATCCGTCGCTGCCATATCCAGCAGCAGGTGACGTGTCTCGCCAACCTGCACCCCGTCCGATTCGCGGCCCGAGTACCATTCGGGATGCGCGAAATTCAGGATGGCGTGGGTCATGCAATCGCCCAGCGCGATCAGCTGCTGCCCGTCGCTTTCCACCGCCACCGACATATGCCCCGGCGTATGGCCCGGTGTTTCAATCATCCGAATGCCCGGCGCGATCTCGTGATTGTTCGACGCCAAGGTCCATTCCAGACCTTCCGCGTTGATCGAATTCACCGCCCCCAGCACGAACTGCTGGTCCTCAGGTGCAACGCGGTCCACCAGACCGTCTTGCAGCCAGTGCGTATGCTCGGCCTGCCCCATCACATACTCAGCGTCCGGGATGATCGGTTCGTCAAAATCATCGCGAATGCCCCAAATGTGATCGGGATGTGCATGGGTGATGGCCACATGGGTGATGCCCATCGGGTCGATCCCTGCGGTCTCTAAGTTCTCCATCAACCGGCCCGTGGTATCGAACCAACGGGTGCCTGACCCGACATCCACCAAGACCTTGGCGTCGCCCAGCTCGATATACATGTGGTTGGTGTGCGAATAGCCGACCTCGGGGTCGATGTAGTGCGCGGCCATGAAGGCCAGTTTTTCCTCTTCCGGCGCGTTCATTGCCTGCCCCCCGAAGGGCAAAGTGAAATAGCCGTCCGAAACGATGGTGATTTTCGCCTGCCCCAACGTGAAACTGAAATGTGCGGGATTTCCATCCGCTGGCGCGCCCAGCATGGCCCGCGCGGCGGCAGGCATGGCGAAGGCAGGCGCAACTGCGGCTAGGCGCAGAAGATCACGGCGAGTGGGGCGAATAAGGGGCATAGGCGATCTCCGTCAGAAGGGATTTCGCCAATCATATGCCCACTTTCGAATATTTCAATCGGAGATCACGCCAAACAGAAATCAGGACTGTCCGTAATCTGCCAGCCGGGCCACGTAGCGCGCCAGCGTGTCGATTTCCAGGTTGATGCGGTCCCCAACCTGCGCCTGCCCCCAATTCGTCACCTCTTTGGTGTGCGAAATCAGGTTTACTCCGAACTCGTCGCCCTCGACCTCGTTCACCGTCAGCGACGTGCCGTTCAACGCAACCGAGCCTTTGGGCGCGATGAATCGGGCAAGTTCAGACGGCGCGCGGAAGCGCACGCGGGTGCTGTCGCCTTCCACATGCATCGACACGATCTCGGCCACGCCATCCACGTGCCCAGAAACGATATGCCCGCCCAGCTCGTCACCTACCTTCAGGGCACGCTCAAGGTTTACGCGTCGGCCAACAGTCCAGTCGCCAAGATTGGTTTTCGATACGGTTTCTGCTGAAATATCAACATTATACCAGTTGTCACCCAAGGCAACGACCGTCAGGCACACCCCGTCCGAGGCGATCGACGCCCCCAGATCAATCCCAGCCGTGTCGTATGCGGTTACGATCCGCGCACGCATGTCGCCTGCCTGCTCCAGCGCCTCAACGCGCCCCACATCAGTGATGATCCCCGTGAACATGTCGCCTCCTGCATCCGGTTTGTGTTTCTGCTGTACCGGAAACGCAGCCCGGATTGAAGCCAAGATACATCGCGCTGGCCAATCCTCATCCGTCGATAATTCCCTTGCTCGGCCCAAATTTTGCCGCAAGACATTGTTAATTCCCCTGTAACCCTATTTTTGTAGGCCTATAAGGCGATTAACGCTCTAAATGATTTGGTGATTGACAGGCATGGCGCGCATCACGGGCGAAAACCGAAGCTTCCTGTTCCTGCAAGGTCCGCACGGGCCTTTTTTCGGACGACTGTCGAAGATGCTGCGCCGATCGGGGGCCAAGGTGTGGCGTGTCGGGTTTAACCGTGGCGACCAAGCGTTCTGGCCCGATAATGCAAGCTTCATTCCATTTACCGACCCGCAAGACCAGTGGATCAGCCAGTTCGAGCAGATTGTCGACATGCACGGCATTACCGACATCGTGCTTTATGGCGACACGCGCCCCATTCATGCCCAAGCTGTCGAACGGGCACGCGCACAGGGGCTGACTGTTCATGTCTTCGAGGAAGGCTATCTGCGCCCCTATTGGGTGACCTATGAACGGGACGGATCCAACGGCAATTCACGCCTGATGGAATACGACGTCGCACAGATGCAACGCATCCTTGAAGACGCCGAACCGGAAATGCCCGAGGCCCCCGCCCATTGGGGCGACATGCGTCATCACGTCTTTTATGGCGCGCTCTACCACTGGTTTGTCATGTTCCTGAACCAGCGTTATCGCAACTTCCGCCCGCACCGCTCCATCGGGGTTGGGAAAGAATTTCTTCTGTATCTTCAGCGCCTTGTTCTGATGTCTGCCATTGCCGCAGATCGTATCAGAGCCACGCTGCACATCCGCTATGGCGGCTTCCCGTACCATCTGGCCCTTTTGCAGCTGGAACATGATTCAAGCTTTCAGATGCACAGCCCCTTCGCCACCATGACCGAGTTTCTTGAATTGGTGATCGCGGGCTTTGCCGAAGGCGCACCCACGCACCACCATCTGGTCTTCAAAGCCCACCCGCTGGAAGACGGGCGCGTGCCGCAGAGGCGGGAAATCCGCAGACTGGCACGGGCGCATGGAATCGCCGATCGTGTGCACTATGTGCGCGGCGGCAAGCTGGCCAAGCTTCTGGATCACGCGCGGTCTGCCGTGACGATCAACTCGACCGCCGCCCAGCAGGTGCTGTGGCGCGGGCTGCCGCTGAAACTGTTCGGCAATGCGGTCTATGCCAAGCCCGAGTTTGTGTCCGAACAGCCCTTGCCCGAGTTCTTTGATATCCCAACCCGCCCTGACAAACGCGCCTATCGCGACTATCGCCACTTCCTTCTGGAAACCAGTCAGGTTGCGGGCGGCTTCTATTCTTCGCGCGGGCGCCGACAGTTGCTGCGTCAGGTGGTGGATATGATGCTTTCAGCAGACGATCCGTATCATGCCCTGGAACGGGGAACAGCGGCACCACGGCAACAGTTGAGAGTGGTCAAGTGACCTAACGGCCCCTTTTCTGGAAATTTCGTCCAAGTCACGCTAACCTTCGGAAAATGAATCATAATTCCATGTACGGTGGACGGGCAGTGACAACAAAAAAATCTAATTGGGCCAAGCACTTGATCTTGGCAACGGCTGTTATTGCGCTTGGTGCCTGTGGGCTGCCCCGCACTGGCCCAACCAAGCAAGAACTCTACTCGGGGTCGGTCGAAAAGAAAGGCGATGCGCATATCGTGGCCGTCACAGACCACGTCACCCGCGTAACTGCTGTCGTTCCGCCTCTTGGTTTTGGCCCGGATTTCCAGAACCGCAGCCTGGTCGGTTCGGATACGATTCGTGCCGGCGACACGCTTACCATCTCGATCTGGGAAAACGTTGAAGACGGCATCCTGACCACGGCTGGGGCTCCGGCTGCGCTTGAGCATGTACAGGTCGACGGAGAAGGCTATATCTTCATTCCTTACGCAGGCCGTGTGAAAGCTGCAGGCAACTCGCCCGAAGCCATTCGCCGTGTGATCACCCGGAAGCTCGCCGAACAAACGCCGGATCCGCAAGTCACCGTACGCCGCATCGCCGGCGACGGCGCCACCGTATCGGTCACGGGCTCTGTGAGTGGTCAAGGTGTCTATCCGATTGAACGCCCGACCCGCACGCTGAACGCCATGCTGGCGCGTGCCGGTGGTGTCTCGATCGAACCTGAGATTGCCAAGGTCAAAGTGATCCGCGGATCAAAAGTGGGCGAGATCTGGTTCCAAGATCTGTTCGAAAACCCGAAGATGGATATTGCCCTGCGTGGCGGCGACCGCATTCTGGTCGAGGCAGACCCCCGCACCTTCACCGCACTTGGCGCAACCGGAACGCAACGCCGCGTCGGGTTTGAAAGTCAGACCCTGTCGGCCGTAGAGGCCATCGCGCAGGTTGGTGGCTTGTCCGGCGCCGCGGCAGATCCCAAGGGTGTGTTCGTGCTGCGTGATGAAAGCGCAGAGGTCGCCAATTCAGTTCTGGGACGCACGGATCTGAGCGCGCCGCAGCGCATGATTTATGTTCTCGATCTGACCGGCACCAACGGCTTGTTCCTGGCACGCGACTTCGGGATCCGCGACGGTGACACGGTGTATATCACCGATGCGCCCTACACCCAGTGGACCAAGGTCCTGTCGGCTCTGACCGGCTCGCTGTCCACGGCGGGGTCCATCGCGGCCCTCAATCAAAGCCTGACCGAGTAATCGGGCCTCTGCCCGTGACTATCGACGTCAAGACACATCCAGCCGCCGGGTCATCACAGCCCCGGCGGCTTTTCGTTTACAATGGCGGCTTTTTGACTCAGCCGCGTGTGAAACGCATTCTTGATCTGGCGGGCTGGCAGATCCGGCTTGGCCTTCCCGGAGATGGCGATTGGGTTGGAACCTGGGGAAAAAGCCCCACCTCGGGACGGGGCGAAGCCGTGGCCGCCCGCAAGAAAAACCCGGTTCTCAGGGTCGAGGATGCTTTCCTGCGCTCGGTCCTTCCCGGCCGATCCGGCGAGCCGCCTTTGGGTCTGATGCTGGATGATCTGGGGGTGCATTTTGACGGGTCGGCGCCGTCGCGGCTTGAGCACATCCTGAAACACGACCCGCTGGATGACAGCGCCCTTCTGAACCGGGCACGTACCGCGATCGCACGCATGAAATCCGGGCACCTGTCGAAATACAACGCCTTCCAGCCTGACCTTCCCGTCCCTGATGCGCCTTATGTGTTGGTGTTGGATCAGACAGCAGGGGATGCCTCGATCCGATTTGGCGGCGCGTCTGACGCGACTTTCCGCGACATGTTGGTGGCAGCACGATTAGAGCATCCTCACGCACGCATCCTGATCAAGACCCACCCCGAGACGCAGGCCGGTCATCGCACCGGGCATTACGGACCCGAGGATGAGAATGAGCAAGTTCATCTGATCACAGACCCGGTCAGCCCGTGGACGCTGCTGGATGGGGCCATGGCGGTCTATACCGTCAGTTCTGGTATGGGCTTCGAAGCCATCCTAACCGGGCACAAACCCCACGTATTTGGACAGCCCTTTTACGCTGGCTGGGGCCTGACCGAGGACCGACAGCCCGTGAACCGGCGTGGGCGCAATCTAACCCGCGCGCAGCTGTTTGCCGGCGCGATGATGCTGTATCCCACTTGGTACGATCCCTATCGCGACGAACTTTGCGAGATCGAGCACGTGCTCGACACGCTCGAGGCCCGCGCACGTGCTTGGCGCGAGGATCATCAAGGCTATGTCGCCACCAGAATGCGCCTGTGGAAACGCCGCCCCTTGGCCGAGTTCTTCAAGGCCGACGTTGCCATGATCTTCGATGACAAAGCCGAGCGCGCAGCAGATGGGGCCGACACGCTGGACCGCCCGTTGATGGTCTGGGCCGGGAAAGAAGAAGCTGCGCACGGAACACTCCGCCCGCCTCTGCGCATCGAAGATGGCTTTCTGCGGTCGCGCGGTTTGGGGGCCGAGCTTGTGCCGCCTCTGTCCTTGGTGCGCGACGATCTGGGCATCTATTATGACCCAACCCGCGAAAGCCGGTTAGAGCGGCACATCGCAGCGGCGACCACCCTGCCTGATCACGCACGTAACCGGGCCGCGCGCCTGATCGCACGGATCACGGAAAACCGATTGGGCAAATACAATCTGGATCGCCCCCTGCCCGCTGGGTTGCACAACCTCGCAGAAGGCACGCGCATTCTGGTGCCGGGGCAGGTCGAGGATGACGCCTCGATCAGGTTGGGCACGTCGGAGGTCTCGACCAATCTGGACTTGTTGAAACGCGCGCGCGCGGACAATCCAGACGCAGTGATCATCTTTAAGCCCCACCCCGATGTTGAGGCTGGCCTGCGTAAGGGACGTATCCCGCCTGACGAGGCCGCAACTTACGCGGATCTAATCGCCGATCACGCCGATCCGATTGCATTGTTGGATCATGTGGACGCGCTGTGGAGCATGACCTCGACCATGGGGTTCGAGGCTTTGCTGCGAGGGGTGCCCGTCACCTGTCTGGGCGCGCCATTCTATGCCGGTTGGGGCCTAACAACGGATCTGGGACAGGTGCCTGACCGGAGGGTGACCCGGCCGGACGTGATCGCGCTGACCCATGCGGTTCTGATCGACTATCCACGCTATTTCGACCCCGTCACCAAAACCGCCTGCCCGGTCGAGGTTGTTGTCGATCGGCTGGCCTCGGGTGTGATTCCCAAAGGACGACGCGGAACGCGGTTATTGGCCAAGTTACAGGGGCTTCTCGCCAGCTACGCCTATCTGTGGCGCTAGGCGCTTTTCCGTCTCCAGCGATGCAAGACGTCGCCGCCAATATCACGGCATTCCACAAGGTCGAACCGGGGCGCCTCGGCCAAACGACTTAGCCCCATAGCCGCCAACGACGGGCGCCCTTCTGCCCCGATGGCCAGCCCTGCACCGTAGCCCACCAGATCGTCCACAAGCCCCGCCATCAGAAGCGAGGCCGCGAGCCCTCCGCCCCCCTCGCAATAAACGCGGGTCAGCCCGCGGTCGCCAAGCGCCCGCAAAACCGAGGCAGGGTTAAGCGCCGCCTGTGCCTCATCGACTTCGATCAACGTCGCCCCGATGCCCTTCCACGCAGCAATCAGCTCGGGCGCAGCACGGCGACCATGGCAAATCCATAGCGGTACCTCGCGCGCGGTGCGGGCAAGATGACTGTCTAAGGGCAAATCTAAATGGCGCGACAGAACCACGCGAACAGGCTGATGATCCACGCCCAGCCCACGCACCGTCAGCGAGGGATCATCGTCCCGCGCTGTCCCGGCCCCAACCATCACAGCGTCATGGCTGGCGCGCATGGCATGCACGTGGCGACGCGCCTCGGGTCCCGTGATCCACTGGCTTTCGCCGCTGGCGGTGGCAATTCGTCCGTCAAAGCTGCTGGCGAGTTTTAGGGTCAGCATGGGGCGTCCACGGGTGACGCGGCTGAGAAAGCCGGCCTGATCGGCACGCGCCTCATCTTCGCACAGCCCGGTTTCCGCCCTGATCCCGGCGGCGCGCAGCATGTCAAAACCGCCGCCATCCACGCGTGGATCGGGATCCCCCAGCGCACAGACCACGCGTGCGATACCCGCGTTGATCAGCGCGTCCGCACAAGGCGGTGTCTTTCCGTGATGGGCGCAGGGTTCCAGCGTGACATAGACGGTTGCGCCATTGGCCGCTGCCCCGGCCTGCGCCAGCGCCACGACCTCGGCATGCGGACGTCCGCTTGGCTGGGTCCAGCCCCGCCCGACAATCCGCCCGTCTTGCACAATCACACAGCCCACGGCAGGGTTCGGCCACACACGTCCAAGCCCACGCCGCGCAAGCGACAGGGCCAGGCGCATATACCGAAGATCTGCGCCTGAATTCTCCGACATCATCGGCGGTTACTCGTCTTCCGTGGGGATATCCGGGCGCAGCTCGCTGACAAATTTGTCGAAATCATCTGCGGCCTGGAAGTTCTTGTAAACACTTGCAAATCGCACATAGGCGACGGTATCGATCCGGGCCAAAGCCTCCATCACGATTTCACCGATGGTTTTCGACGGAATGTCCGTTTCGCCCATGCTTTCCAATCGGCGCACGATACCCGAGATCATCTGATCAATGCGCTCCGGTTCAACGGGACGTTTCTGCATCGAAATCCGGATCGAGCGCTCAAGCTTCTCGCGGTCGAAATCTTCGCGACGACCATTCGTTTTGATCACAACCAAGTCACGCAACTGCACCCGCTCATAGGTCGTAAAGCGCCCCCCGCATGCCGGGCAGAACCTGCGGCGACGGATGGCCACATGGTCTTCTGCCGGTCGGCTGTCTTTCACCTGAGTGTCGATATTTCCGCAAAACGGACAGCGCATAGGCGACCCCTTTTCTTCACTGTTCCCCGTTGGTGTGGGTTTCACCCACTTATCCACAGGCACTATAGGGCAGCCTCTAGGTCTTGTGTAGAGGGAAATCCACGCCCCAAAATACGGCGGGCGCTATCCATTCAGATAACGCCCGATCAGTGCATTTGTTTCGCCGACCAACGTCGACACCCTCGACACTGAACAGCTAGCTTTAAAGGTTGCTGCATCAGGTTCTGTGGCAAAGGCTATTCTTGAATGGTCTGAAGATAGTAAACCAGCGACAGGATACGCCCCTGAACAATCTCTTCAGCGTCAACACCGGGATGGAAGGTGTTTGGACCAGCTTCAATCATGAACAGATCCCCCCACACTGGCATGTCCGTTGTGCCATGTCCTGCGATATCGCGCCGCCCGTTGATGGACTGATAGACCTCGGAGAACGGGAAAATCCCGTTGTTCTTCTTGGATAGAACGCGAAGATCACGCGGCTGCTCGGCGAATAGTGCCGACACAGGACCGCTGCCCATCGCATCCGCGCCATGACAGGCAGCGCAGTTCTCAACAAACAGCGCTTTCCCAAACATAGCTTCATCAAGCTGAGCAACAGCTGGAACGGCTGTTACCCCAATTGACAGAACACTACTTGCAACAAACTTCAGAAGCACAGATTTCATTTTAATTCCTCCCAGTTAAAATGGCGGAACTACTTCTGAACCTGTGAAATTACCCATATTCAAAAGCAATCCCGAACATTAATATATTACAACGAGATACCCAGCAGCGCCTTGATCGGTGTCAATCAACCAGTTTTAACGGCTCAGATGCGCCACCACCTGCCGCTGATGCGGTGCGTTGCGGTGCTCGAACAGATAGATCCCCTGCCATGTCCCCAGTGCCAAACGCCCATTGGTGATCGGGATCGACAGACTTACTGGCATCATGGCCGCCTTGATGTGCGCAGGCATATCGTCGGGTCCCTCATAGGTATGTTTCAGGTAGGACATAGAGGGATCGGTTGTCGGCGGGACCAACCGATGAAAGAAATTGCGCAAATCCGTCTGGACCTCGGGATCTGCGTTTTCCTGGATCAGAAGCGAGCACGAAGTATGGCGTACAAAGAGCGTCAACACCCCATCATCCGCGCCCCGCGAACGGAGCCAATCGTGAACCTGAGAAGTGAACTCGTAAAGCCCCTGCCCTGTCGTTGAAATCTCGAACAATCCAGCCATGCGCGCCCCCGAAAACAGAAAAAACCAGCGTCCTATATGACGCTGGTTTTTCTTACCCGACCAAGCACCCACGTCACAACGCCCTAGCGCCATGCCCCATCTCTTGGCCGGTTTCAGAGCCGCCTGACCGGTCTACAAAGCCGAGTAGGACGGTCGCTTGACCGCCTGTCCGGCTTTCTTCCGTTTTTCCAAGCTCTTAAGCGCAAGCTTACGTCCCAAGCGCACAGATACATCCGACTGGCAAGCAAACTTCCACTTTGACGGCTTACCGACTTGCCATTCTGGCTGAAGCGCCAGAGGTCTTTCCCTCACAACATAATTCATCAAATTCACCCAATGCTTAGCCAGCATCAATAAGCTGGCACAATCATTTCCCCGCCTCACTTGTGCCACATTATCGTCAGAATTCAAAACCGTTTAACGTGTTTTTCCAAAAATCAGATGGAAACAATCTGTTCAACGGCGCGTAAGGCATAGGGAAAGAGGCATCAGTCCGGCACTTCTTCGCACGTGTTGAGCCTCTTTTCCGACACGTGACGCGCATTACCCCCTGCCCAGAAATGAAAAACGCCCCGCATGAAGCGAGGCGTTTTCTGATTTTCTTCCAAGTCTGTGACCTTACTGGTCCAAGAACGACCGCAGCTTGCGCGAGCGGCTTGGGTGCTTCAGCTTGCGCAGCGCCTTTGCCTCGATCTGACGGATCCGTTCGCGGGTCACGCTGAACTGCTGGCCCACTTCCTCCAGCGTGTGGTCGGTGTTCATGCCGATACCAAAACGCATCCGCAGCACACGTTCTTCACGCGGGGTGAGCGAGGCCAGAACCCGGGTTGTGGTTTCCTTGAGGTTTTCCTGAATGGCGCTGTCCAGCGGCAGCACGGCATTCTTGTCCTCGATGAAGTCACCCAGTTGGCTGTCTTCCTCGTCGCCAATCGGCGTCTCGAGCGAGATCGGCTCTTTGGCGATCTTCATCACCTTGCGCACTTTCTCAAGCGGCATCTGCAGCTTTTCGGCCAGCTCTTCCGGGGTCGGTTCGCGGCCGATCTCGTGCAGCATCTGGCGACCGGTCCGAACCAGCTTGTTGATCGTTTCGATCATATGGACCGGAATACGGATGGTGCGGGCCTGGTCAGCGATCGAACGGGTGATCGCCTGACGGATCCACCACGTTGCATAGGTCGAGAATTTATAGCCGCGGCGGTATTCGAACTTGTCCACCGCTTTCATCAGGCCGATGTTACCTTCCTGAATAAGATCAAGGAATTGCAGGCCGCGGTTGGTGTATTTTTTGGCAATCGAGATGACCAGACGCAGGTTGGCTTCGACCATTTCCTTTTTGGCCTGACGCGCCTCTTTTTCACCTTTCTGAACCTGCTGCACGATGCGGCGGAATTCAGAGATGTCGACGCCGACATACTGACCAACTTGAGCCATATCGCCGCGCAGCTTTTCAACCTTGTCGGTCGAACGCTCAATGAAGCTCTGCCAAGCGCGGCCGGTCTTCTGACCCATCTCGTCCAGCCAGGTCGGATCCAGTTCGCGACCACGATAGGCTTCGACGAACTCGCGACGGTTGATGCGGGCCTGGTCTGCCAGTTTTACCATCGACGAGTCGATCGACATGATGCGGCGGTTGATGCCGTAAAGCTGATCCACCAGCGCTTCGATACGGTTGTTGTGCAGGTGAAGCTCGTTCACCAGCAGTACGATTTCCGAGCGCAGCTTCTGATAAGCGCCCTCTTCCTTCTTCGAGAAACTGTCGTCTTCGTTCAGGGTCGCGGACATCCGCAAATCCTGCATTTCCGACAGCATTTCATAATCGCGGGCGATCAGTTCGAGTGTTTCCAGCACGCGCGGCTTCAGCGCAGCTTCCATCGCAGCCAACGACATGTTGGCGGCTTCATCCTCGTCGTCATCGTCGTCATCGGCGCTGATCGGATTGCCGTCCGCGTCGAGCTCTTGTGCCTTCTCTTTCTTTTCGGCACTCGGGGCGGCACCATTGGCGGACGGTGTGACCTCTTCTTCGTCGTCATCGTCCAGCTGGTTGCCAAACGTCGCATCAAGGTCGATCACGTCGCGCAGCAGAATATCTTCGTTCAGAAGTTCTTCGCGCCAGATGGTAATGGCCTGGAACGTCAGTGGGCTTTCGCACAGACCCGCGATCATCGTGTTGCGACCGGCTTCGATCCGCTTGGCAATCGCGATCTCGCCTTCACGGCTGAGCAGTTCGACCGAGCCCATTTCGCGCAGATACATGCGAACCGGGTCGTCCGTGCGGTCAAGCTTCTCGGTCTCGGCGCCCGCTACGGCCACTTCGCCGCCAGCGTTCTTTACGACAACCTCGGTCGAGCCCTTCTCTTCCTCTTCCGCCTCGTCATCTTCGATGATGTTGATGCCCATCTCAGACAGCATCGACATCACATCTTCGATCTGCTCCGAGCTGACCTGTTCAGGTGGAAGTACCTGATTAAGCTGATCATAAGTGATGTAGCCACGCTCGCGCGCTTCGGCGATCATCTTTTTGACCGCAGCCTGCGACATGTCCGTCATCGGCTCGGCGTCTTGCTCGTCTTTTTGATCGTTGGCGGTGTCTTTGGCAGCCATGGGCTCTCCTTGCACGAAAGGCGCTTGGCGGGCTGATCTGGTCCGACAGAGCGTCCCCTGCCATCAGCCACCCGCGCTTGGGTGATTCGGGTTGAACGATCCTGATTCGAATCAGTGATTCGTCCACAGTGGTAAGGTGGGTGCTTTATGCGGTGTTTGCAAGCAGGCGGCAGGGCTTGCCGCGCGCTTCAGTGACTTTTTCCCTTAGAGGGGTCGATCTGTGCCAGCAATGCGTCCAAGGCATCGCGTTCTTCGCGGTCCATTAGCGACCCATTGTCGGCCACTTCATAAGTCGTTTTATCTTCGGTCTGGCTGCGCAGCGCCTTGTTGCGGGCCTCGGCCGCCTGTCCCAAACGCCATGTGACGCCTTCATCCGGAAGCGCATCCATGTCGGCCTCGGCATCCCGGATTTCACGCGCCACGCCGCGCTTGGCTTCCAGTTTGGTCAGTTCTTCTTTCAGGCACGCCGATACGATTTCGTCGTCATCGCTCATCCGAATGGCAGGTGTGATCCGCACATGACTAAGCGAAAACAGGCGGTCGAGCACATCTCCGCCCACACTGTTCAGCAGCCGCTCTTCCAGAGCTTCTGCCCCAGAATGTGCCGAGGTCAGGACGCAACGCAAAAGCATGTCGTGGTCCGGGCCGACCATGTCCAGCCGTTCCATCCGGCTTTCGACCTGATCCAGCATGTCGGGACGGCGGATCAAAATGGCCAGAATGACCGCCTCGCGCAGCGCGTCTTGCGCACGTTCGTCCGCGCTGGCCAGCATGGACCCCTTAGTCGAGGCCAGCACTGGGGGCGTTGCCTGCCAACCGCGTCGTCCACCGGGCTGCCAAGGACGCTTGCTTCCGCCTTGCCCCGAGGGACGGGCGCGGAACAGCTCCCACCGCTTATCTTTGATCGCCTGACCATAGTGGTTGCGGATCGACGGATCCTGAATGCGCGCGATAGCCGTACGCAGATCCTTGTCCAAGGCGGCCTTGCGTTCGGGACTGTCAAAGACCTTGCCCTCGGTCTCGCGCCGCCACAGCAAGTCGACCATGGGAATGGCCCCGTCGATGAGAGCCTGCATCGCGCTTGCCCCGCTTTCCTTCAACAGGTCATCCGGGTCTTTGCCTTCAGGCATGATCGAAAAGCGCAAACTCTGACCGGCTTCCAGCAAAGGCAGAGCATTGTCGATCACCCGCATTGCAGCGCGCAGCCCCGCCGTGTCACCATCCAGTGCGATGATCGGCTCGGGCGCGATGCGCCAGAGCAGGCGCAGTTGGTCTTCGGTGATCGCGGTTCCCAGAGGGGCAACGGTGGCGTTGAACCCGGCCTCGGACAGGGCGATCACGTCCATATATCCCTCGGCCACGATCAGCGGCTGGCCTTTGCCGGCTGCCTCGCGGGCGGGACCGTGGTTGTAAAGATTGCGGCCTTTGTCGAACAGCTCGGTCTCGGGCGAGTTCAGGTATTTCGCATTGTCATTCGGGTCCATCGCGCGACCGCCAAAGGCAATCGCCCGCCCGCGCGCATCGCGGATGGGGAAAATGATGCGGCCTCGGAATGTGTCATAGGGTTTTCCGCCCTTCTGGCTGGGCTTGGCGAGCCCCGCTCCAAGGATCAGATCATCCTCGACATTCTTGGCCTTCAGGTGATCCCACAGCCCCTGCCACGCATCCGGCGCAAAGCCGATTTCCCAACGGTCCAGCGCGGTTTCATCCAGCCCACGACGGGTCAGATAATCCCGCGCCTCGGCCCCAGCGCCGGTCTTCAGCATCAGGCGGAAATGACTGACGGCCATCTCCATCACCTCGACCAATTGCGTGCGCCGATCTGCCTTCTCTTGCGCCTTGGGGTCGCGGGCGGGCATCTTCATCCCGGCCTCACCCGCCAGAATTTCAACCGCTTCGATGAACGAGACATTCTCGGTCTCCTTTACGAAACTGATCGCATCCCCCTTCGCGTGGCAGCCGAAGCAGTAATAGAACCCCTTCTGGTCATCTACATGAAAAGACGCTGTTTTTTCCTGATGAAAGGGGCACGGCGCCCACATGTCGCCCTTGGCCTGATTGGATTTGCGCTGATCCCACATGACCTTACGCCCAACAACCTGTGTCAGGCTGAGGCGGGTACGCAACTCATCTAGAAATCCGGGTGGCAGGGACATGGGCTCTTACTGTTGGATCAAGCGAAAAGCGAGTCGACGTCATGCACCGACAGCACCTTTTACCATATCCCAGTACCGGTCCGCCACCGCTTCACGCGACAGGCGACCGCCCTCGCGATACCAGGTGTTCACCCCGGTCAGCATGGCGATGATCGCCATCGAACTCAGGCGGATGTCCGAAAGATCCAGCTCGCCCGCTTCTTGTCCGGCCCGCAAGATCGCCTCCAACTCACCCTCATACTGACGACGCAACGCCTCGATCGCGGCGAAATTTTCGTCGGTCAGGTTGCGCAGTTCCATATAGGCGATGAAAACGGCGTCGGGGCGTTCAAGGTGAAAGCGGATGTGAAAACGCGAGAAAGCCTCGAGCGCATCCAGAGCAGTGTCCCCCTTGGGCTCAATCGCCCACGCAGCCAAAAGCTCGTCCATATGGGTACGCATCAGGTCGAACAGCAGGCTTTGCTTGTCTTTCGTGTAAAGGTACAAGGCACCCGCCTGCACGCCCACTTCGCGCGCAATCTGGCGCATCGACACGGCCGCAAAGCCGTGACGGGCAAACAAGGTCAGTGCCGCCTCGCGGACGCGGGGGCCTGTAATTTCGCTGTGTGATCCGGTTTTTCGCGCCATGTGAAATTGGTAACTGAACAATCGTTCATATCCAAGAGTTTCGCGGCGTCTTGCTGTCAAATACTGGGAACGCCATGCTGCCTTGCAGCGCAAGCCCACCCTGTCTATGGTCGCCATGACGATAGCATCAAGGACCGCCGCCGCATGACCCGACCGCTTAAGACCTGCATGTTTCTAGGGTTTAGCGTCTTGATGGCGTGCTCGGACATTCCGGATTTCGCGGATGGCGCGACCGCAAACACCCCCTATCCACAAATCGTGTCGATGAACGATATCCTTGGACAAATTCCAACCGATCAAGCCGACTATGGCACCGGTTCCTTGGCCAGCCGCGCGGCGGCCTTGCGTGCACGCGCCGCGCGCTTAAGCCGGACCTCGGTCGTGGATGGACAGACGCGCAGGCGAATGCAGGCTGCCTTGGCTCGGCATTAAACGCCATACACCACAAGAAATTCAGCAGCGCAGCCAAGCCGTGGATTGCACAGCCCTGCCGCTTTGGATACACGTCGCGGGATGACATTACAGCCGACGGAGACCGACATGACTGATACCGCCCCCCTGCGCCTTGGAATTGCAGGTCTTGGCACCGTCGGTATTGGCGTGGTGAAGATCATCCGCCGTCAGGCAGCACTTTTGCAGGATCGCGCCGGACGCCCTGTGGTGATCTCCGCTGTTTCGGCCCGCTCGAAAGACAAAGATCGCGGCGTAGACCTGTCGGGCTACGCTTGGGAAGACGACCCAGTTGTCTTGGCCAAACGCGACGACGTGGACGTGTTTGTCGAGCTGATGGGCGGAGACGAAGGCCCGGCGAAGGACGCGGTCGAGGCCGCAATTGCCGCCGGGAAAGACATCGTCACCGCGAACAAAGCCCTTTTGGCCCATCACGGGCAGGAACTGGCCCTGGCCGCTGAGGCCGCAGGCGTACGCATCCGTTATGAGGCCGCCGTCGCCGGGGGCATCCCGATCATCAAGTCGTTGCTGGAAGGCCTGGCCGGGAACGAGATCACCCGCGTCATGGGCGTGATGAACGGCACCTGTAACTATATCCTGACCCAGATGCAGGCCACCGGCCGCGGCTATAACGCGCTGTTCGAAGAATGCGCCGAGCTGGGCTATCTGGAAGCAGACCCGAACCTTGACGTGGGCGGCATCGACGCTGGTCACAAACTGTCGATCCTGTCCTCGATCGCGTTCGGGACACAGGTCAATTTCGACGCGGTCGAACTGGAAGGCATCCAGCGCATTCAGCTGGAAGACATTGAACACGCAGCGGAAATGGGCTTCCGCATCAAGCTTCTGGGTGTGGCCCAGATGACCGGCCGCGGGCTAGAGCAGCGCATGTCGCCCTGCCTTGTGCCCGCCTCGTCCCCGCTGGGTCAGCTAGAAGGCGGCACCAACATGGTCGTCGTGGAAGGCGATGCTGTTGAACAAGTGGTCCTGCGCGGCCCCGGTGCGGGCGAAGGTCCGACCGCCAGCGCCGTGATGGGCGACGTGATGGACATTGCGCGCGGGATCAACATCCCGACCTTCGGGCAGCCGGCGACGACCCTGCGCCCGGTGACCGGCGCCAAAGCTGCCAAACCTGCGCCTTACTACCTGCGTCTCTTCCTGCTGGACAAACCCGGTGCGATGGCGAAAGTCGCCTCGGTTCTGGGCGATGCTGGGGTGTCCATCAACCGGATGCGCCAGACCAGCCACAACGAGAAATTGGCCCCCGTTTTGATCGTCACCCACAAATGCACCCGCGACGCGCTGGATGCTGCGATCAAGGGTTTCGCGAACACCGGTGTGGTTGACGGCGAACCCGTCGCGATCCGCATCGAAGAGCTGTAGGTCCCCTCGCGCAACGTCACCTTTCTCGGCACTGGATCGGCCCCGCCGGTCCAGCCAGAGTGACCTCACTTAAAGGAGGCGCTCATGGACTGGTTCACCCCCATCGACATCTATTGTGAACGCGTTAGCGCGGCCTTCTGGGCCGAGCCGCTGAACGCGGTCTCGAATCTTGCGTTCATCTTGGCCGCCCTCTGGGGCTGGATCGAGGCCAAGCGCCGGGATCGGCTGGACCCGATGACCATGGTTCTGATCCTACTTGCCGGTATGATCGGTATCGGCAGCTTCCTGTTCCATACCTTTGCGAATGCCTGGTCCAGTCTGGCGGACGTGGTCCCAATCTGGACCTTCGTCCTGCTGTTCGTATTGGTCGCCCTGCGCCGTGTGGCGGGTATTCGCCCCGGACGCATCGGAATTGGGGTAGCCGTCGTAGCAGCCATCATCGCCGTGCTGTTCGCCTTCGGCGGCGACGGCTCCGGCAGCCAATCCAGTGATAGCTTTGCATCCGAAGAGGTTACGCCTACCGCACCCTCGCTTTCGGACGACGAAGTACATGATCACGCCGACGCAAACAGCCTTCTCAACGGGTCCGAGCAATACCTGCCCGCCGTTCTGGCGCTTCTGGCATTCACCTTCCTGACCCGCCGCAACGGGCACCAGATCGCGCCGTGGATTACCGCTGCCACGGTCATCTTCATGATCTCGCTCACCATCCGCACCTTCGACATGCACCTGTGCGAGATCTGGCCAACAGGCACTCATTTCATCTGGCACATCCTGAACGGCACCATGATCGCGCTTCTGTTTCAGGGGCTCATCCGCAGCCCGGACCTGCGCTTTGCCATCTGAATCCTGCGCAACCACGCCTTTTCGTCACGTAATGCCCTTGCCCCTGCCCCCACCGGCCCTTAAACCGGATGGCAACTAGAGACAGTGAGGATTGCCCCTTATGGCCGATAAAGTCGTTTTCGCCGACCGCATGCTTTCGCTTGGTCTGGCTCGTGTTTCCGAAGCCGCCGCCACGGCCAGTGCCGACTTGGTCGGTCGCGGGGACGAAAAAGCCGCAGACCAGGCTGCCGTCAACGCGATGCGTGACCAGCTGAACCTGCTGGACATTCAAGGTACCGTTGTGATCGGTGAAGGCGAGCGGGACGAAGCCCCGATGCTGTATATCGGCGAAGAAGTTGGCACTGGTGAAGGCCCTGCCGTGGACATCGCGCTGGACCCGCTGGAAGGCACCACGCTGACCGCCAAAGACATGCCGAACGCGCTGACCGTGATCGCCATGGCCCCGCGCGGCACGTTGCTGCACGCCCCTGATGTGTACATGGAAAAGCTGGCCATCGGCCCGGGCTATCCCAAAGATGTCGTATCGCTGGACATGTCGCCGAAAGAGCGCGTCGAAGCACTGGCCAAATCAAAAGGCTGCGAAACCAAGGACATTACCGTCTGCGTTCTGGAACGTCCGCGCCACGAAGCAATGATCGAAGGCATCCGCTCGACCGGCGCCGCAATTCGTCTGATCACCGATGGTGACGTGGCTGGCGTGATCCACTGCGCCGAAGCCGAGATCACCGGCATCGACATGTATATGGGTCGCGGTGGCGCGCCCGAAGGCGTGCTGGCGGCGTCAGCGCTGAAATGCATGGGCGGTCAGATGTGGGGTCAGCTGACCTTCCGCAACGATGACGAACGCGGCCGTGCCGCCAAAGCAGGCATTACCGATCTGGACCGCATCTATTCGCGCGACGAAATGGTGACCGCTGACGTAATCTTTGCCGCGACCGGTGTGACCGATGGCTCGATCGTTTCGGGCATCAAACGCGAGCCCGGTTGGCTGACCACCGAAACGCTGTTGATGCGTTCGAAAACCGGCTCGGTCCGTCGCATGATCTATCGCAACCCGGTCGCTTGATGCTGGGCGCCCTGATCCTGATCGACATTCAGGAAGGGTTTGACGACCCGGTTTGGGGCACGCGCAACAATCCCGAGGCCGAAGCGAACGCCGCCCGGCTTCTCACCCATTGGCGGGCGCAAAATGCGCCCGTCTTTCACATTCAACACATGTCCAGCACTCCGGGCAGCCCACTGAACCCGGATGGGGGACTTGTGGCCCTGAAATCCATGGTCTCACCACGCGAGGGCGAGCCGGTGCTGACCAAGGATGTGAATTCGGCTTTCATCGGCACAGATCTCGAGAAAACACTTCGAAAGCAAGGTGTTGAAAGGCTCACCATCTGCGGCCTGACCACACCGCATTGCGTGTCGACCACCACCCGCATGGCGGCAAATCTGGGCTTCAACGTCACGCTGGCGCATGACGCTTGCGCGGCCTTCACCGGCAATGCCGATCACAACTGGCGCGATGGTCCGGCCATGACGGCAGAGGAAATCCATATCTCGGCGCTGGACCAGTTGAACGGCGAATTTGCCACCGTCGTCGCGACCGATCAGGTGCTTGCATGAGCGCTTTTCTCGGGGTCGAAAGCTCTCTGACCGGGCGCAAGTGGCTGGGCCCTTCGACCGAAGTCGAACGCCAAGCCGAGGCCATTGGCCAGCACACCCAACTGCCCGCAGCCCTTTGCACGCTTCTGGCCCAACGCGGCATCCCCCCGCACGAGGCCACGGGATTTCTGGACCCCACTTTGCGCGATCTTCTGCCCTACCCCCGCAAACTGAAGGACATGGACAAGGCCGCAGCTCGCATCCTGACCGCACTGGACCGATCCGAGCGGGTCGCCATTTTCGCCGACTACGACGTGGATGGGGCGACCTCGGCTACGTTGCTGATCGACTGGTTTCGACAGTTTGACCGGCAGGTCACGCTGTATATCCCCGACCGGATTGAAGAAGGATATGGCCCCAACACACCCGCGATGGAGAAACTGGCCGCGGATCACAGCCTGATCATCTGCGTGGATTGCGGTACGCTCAGCTTCGACCCCATCACTGCCGCCCGCGCCAAAGGTGCCGATGTCATCGTGCTTGACCACCACCTTGGCGGCGAAACGCTGCCTGATGCCATCGCCGTGGTAAACCCGAACCGACAGGACGAAGCAGACGCGCCGGGATACCTTTGCGCGGCCGGCGTTGTGTTCCTTGTGTTGGTCGAGTTGGGTCGCCTGCTACGCGAGGCTGGTCGCTCTGGTCCGGACCTGATTTCGATGCTGGACCTTGTAGCGCTGGGAACCGTCGCCGATGTCGCCCCGCTGATCGACGCGAACCGCGCCCTTGTACGCCAAGGGCTGAAAATCATGGCCCGTCGCGCCCGTCCCGGCATGGTCGCATTGGCCGATGTGGCAGGCCTGAACGAAGCCCCCCGCGCCTATCATCTGGGATATCTTCTGGGGCCGCGCGTAAACGCCGGTGGACGGATCGGGAAATCCGATCTTGGCGCACGTTTGCTATCGACTACCAATCCGCACGAAGCCCATTCGATCGCCGAAAAACTGAACGAGCTCAACGCCGAACGCCGTGAAATCGAAGCGCGCGTGCAAGAGCTGGCACTAGATCAAGCCGAGAGCCGTGGGTTGGATGAGCCGCTGGTCTGGGCCGCAGGAGACGGCTGGCATCCCGGTGTCGTCGGCATTGTCGCCAGCCGCCTGAAGGAAGCCACAAACCGCCCCGCCATTGTCATCGGGTTTGATGGGGAAGACGGTAAGGGATCAGGGCGCTCTGTCACCGGGATCGACCTGGGTGCAGCCATTCAAAAACTGGCCGCGGACGGTCTGATCGAGAAAGGCGGCGGGCACAAAATGGCCGCGGGGCTCAGCCTGACCCGCGATCAGTTGGAACCTGCAATGGCACGACTGGCCGCGCTTATGGAGAAGCAGGGTGCCGGAAACCTGGGCGCCGCGGACTTGAAACTGGATGGCATCCTCATGCCTTCCGCCGCCTCGGTCGACCTGATTGAACAACTGGAAGAGGCCGGCCCGTTCGGCGCCTCTGCACCTGCCCCACGCTTCGCCTTTCCCGATGTCCAGATCCTGTTCGCCAAACGTGTCGGCCAAAACCATCTGAAGGTCAGCTTTGGCGACGGCTTGGGAGCCCGGATCGACGCGATTGCATTCAGCGCCTTTGATGGCCCCCTTGGTCCCATGTTGGAACAACATGGCGGCGCCAGATTCCATTTGGCAGGCCGACTCGAAGTTAATCAATGGCAGGGACGGCTCAGCCCGCAATTACGCCTAGAAGACGCTGCAAGAGCCTGAAAACAATATATTTTCCTAATGCAGAAAAAATTGAAAATGCCTCTTGCACGGCATGAGGCTTTGACATAGAAACCCCTCACCACAGAGTGGCCCGTTCGTCTATCGGTTAGGACGCCAGGTTTTCAACCTGGAAAGAGGGGTTCGATTCCCCTACGGGCTGCCATTTCCCCCAAAATCCGGAAACAGAAATCTTCAGTGGCAAGCACGCGTGTTTGTGTCGATTGAATTGCGCTGTGTGAAACTTTTTTGCCAATCGCGCATTTCAGCCCTTGCGCTCACAAATCGGCTCGCCTTATAAGCCGCCTACCAACAGAGCGGCCCGTTCGTCTATCGGTTAGGACGCCAGGTTTTCAACCTGGAAAGAGGGGTTCGATTCCCCTACGGGCTGCCAGTTGGATCCCCTAAAAAAATAGATCAGGTAAAGTTATGATTGCAGCGGCGAGCGGCAGTTCATGCATCCGGCCAGCTTAGTACCCGACTTCAAACCGCGCGCGCCCTCCCGGACCTTCAAAGATCACAACGCGGACTGCGCCATCAGATGTATACTCTGCACTCACAGTCATACACATCGGTGCGCCTGTCAGTCCGCGGGTGAATTTGCGGCAATATTTGCCATCCTCCAAGGTCCACGTACCTGCAAATGTGATGCCATTAAAAACCCCCTCAAGTGAACCATCAGCGTGGATATACGCTTGAGATACCTGCGCGCTGTTCAAGGGGCGCCCTAGGATAGACTGAATGATATCGCCGGTTTGCGTTATCCCCCTGTTCGGCAGCAATAACAGGCCGAGCGCCGCGACCAAAGAAAAGCGTATTGCACGAGATCGCAATGACATAGGGGCCTCTGACATTCGGGGATCAAAGGTGTGCTAAGGCCTACCCAAGCACCTGTCAATCAATCAGAGAATTGCCATCCATCACTGAGCTTTCCGCGATCGTATACGCTGCCCGCCCAGCGTGTTTCGATGCGTAGAGCGCTTTGTCCGCATCTTCGGCCATCAAAGCATGATCCAGCGTCGCATAGTTGGTTGACGGCACAACACCAATGCTGGCCGACACATGGCATTCGCGGTCCTGGAACAGGATTGGCTCTTCGATCCGCTTGATCAAACGCGCCGATATCTTTTCAAGCCGCGAAGGGTAGACCTGATTGTCCAAGACTATCACGAACTCGTCCCCCCCTACGCGCGCCACAAGGTCTTCCTTTCGTGTTTCTTCCCGAAGGATCTCTGCAACGGCTTCAAGAACGGCGTCCCCTGCCGCGTGACCATGTGTGTCATTGACCGATTTGAAAAAGTCCAGATCGAGATGCATCAGCGAGAATGGCACCCTACGCATGGACTGCCTTTCCAAGCGCGTTTCAAGCGCGCGCCGATTGGCCAACCCGGTCAATCCATCCGTCATTGCTTGCGACTGCGCGATTTCTTTTTCATCCTGAAGCCGATGTGCCAGCTGGCTGGCAATATCCATCACCGCAGATTTCGCTTCCACAAGATACAGCATCTCGATCGCCAGATCAGTCGGCGCGAAATCTGTTCCTGTCAGTTCATACCGCGCCACCGCTTCGGAAATGGAGTAGCCAAAGGACAGATTAAGCAGCACACTATCTAGATCAGGCATCACAGTCACCGCGCCGGTCAGCGACGTGCGGTATTGATCCCGGATTTTCAGCAGCACGCGCCTGGTATCAATCTTGGCGACGTCTTCGATCCGCGTGATGCTTCTGGGCCGTCTGAGTTCAAGCAGGCCGAACACGTTCCGCCCAATGACCTTGCGATTATTGAAAACCTTTTTGATCGTTGGCCCCGCATGCCGTACCACGCCAGACCCGTCAATAATCAAATGCATGGGAAGGACATGGTCTAAGGCGCCGCAGGTAAAGGGAATAGGACGTTCGATATTCATGAGGCACCATCCGTCGCCCAGAGGAACTCCCGCCCTTCAGCATGCTGCCGCTCCAACAAACTGACAGAGATAACAACACTGTGCTCGCGCTCTGACATCACGTCGAGATAGGCAAGCGAACCGTAATCGTCCGCCAATGCGCGCAAAGCACCCAACAGGACATATGGAACACCTTTGGGGCTATTTTCACACGTAACTTCAAAGACATGCGGACTAACCTCGTCCACGAGGATATCAGGCAAGGTCAAGTCAGGCACCGCAAGATGCGCACGCCCTTTAAGATCCTCCAGAGAATGCAAAAAGTCGGTGTATTCCACGCCGCCAAACCGGAGCAGGCGTCGCACCCGTTCGACACGCGGATCGGTCACAAGGAATGTTCCAAAGTCTTCGAGCAATGAATTCCGATCCCGACGTTGCTCGATCGATAGTTGCCTTAAAATTGAAAGGGCAATCTGAACATCATAGTGAAACATCGGCTCGACTGACTGCACATGGAGATCCAGATCCGTCAGAACCTTCTCCCACACCTGATCCCCATAGGTCAGGCGTACAAATGCTTCGAATATCCACAAAATCAGGCCATGCATCATCATCACACGCGTCACTTCACAGTGACGTTCTAGGGCCCAATTCTTAACAATTCGAAAAAGCGTATGTGTTCGCTAGGTCTGTTGATCCAACCACGCCGGAATTTGCCCGATGTTGTCCAGAACCACATCTGCAAAGGGTGATAGCTCGCCCTGGGTCGCCAACCCGGTCAACACGCCAATGGTGCACATTCCTGCCGCACGCCCGGCTTTCAAATCGTGCAGACTGTCTCCGACCATCGCGACCTGAGCCGATGGCACATCCACTTTCCGCGCGAAAGCCAAACAGGGTGCAGCATCCGGTTTGACGCCGTTTCCGCTGTCATAGCCCGAGATGAAATCGAACAGCTCTGACACGCCAGCGCCTTCCAGGTGCTGCCGCGCTGGGCGTTCTGCGTCATTGGTTGCCACTCCAAGCGCCAACCCGCGGGCGCGAAGGCTTTCCATCAAAGGCACCAAGGCGACGGCCTCGACCTGCGGTGCGGTTTCGGCTTCGTCGTTAAGAATGGTTTCCAACGCGTTAGCTGACAATGCAAAGTGCTTTTGCAGCGCCGCGACGATCTCGGCCGGGGTTCCTGCGATAACAACGCTGTCACGCTCGAAGGTCAGCGTGTCCATGTCGAACCCAATGTCCCGCCCAACGTCAGTGGCGCGCGCGCGATCGCCATCGGTCAGGCGCAATAGCACTGCATGCGCCCAAGCCTCCCAAGTGGCCTTGAACTGGAAAAGCGTGCCGTCCTTGTCGAAGAGTAGGGCTTTGATCATCAGGGGTGCTCCTAGCTGCGTTTCAACGCCACACTGCCCATATCAGCCCATCAGGTCCAGTGCATTTCTGACCCGCCTGGCAAAGCATGTCGGACTTGCGCAACCAGGTCATATGCCAGCCCCTGCGCGTCGCAGGCCTGCATGATCCATTGATCATCCATCATCATGAAATCCAACATCGCGGCAAGAAACTCGGGGTCCCCCGCGCGGTCGCGCAACGTGTCCTGCCCAGCCCCGGTCGCCCCCATGAAAATCGGCAGAAGCTCGTCATTTGACACCAGCCAAGCGAGCATATTCAACGCAATCCGTTCGGCTTGATCCGACGTCAACTTAACACTCCTTTTCATTTGGAAAGGATTTCTTAACCAATCGACCGCAGGATGTCTGCAACTTATATTCAACTTTTAACGAAATGGTCAGATGAGCGGAAGGATATTGATAGCAGACGATCTTGCGACCAATCGCATCGTCCTGAAGGTGAAATTCACCGTATCGGGGTATGATGTCATTCAGGTCGAGCGGATCGACGACGTGCTGGACACAGCGCGGCGGGCGCAGCCTGACCTAATCATCTTAGGGCGTGGGCAATCTGGTCAAAGTCTGGCGATCTGCGACGCCTTGAAGAAGGACGCGAACCTGCACACCATTCCGGTTATCCTGTTTGCGGATAAGGACAGCCAAAATACCCGGATTGCCGCTTTGGAAGCAGGCGCGGATGATGTTTATTCCCCGGATGTGAAAGAAAGCACGCTGTCTGCTATGGTGCGAAACCTGATCCGCATGCGCGGAACATATGATGAGATCATGCGCCATCGCGACATCTCGGCCGAGTTTGGCTGTGCCGAGGATGCGGCAAATTTTGTCCCCGCGGCCCATATCGCCCTTGTTGCGCCAGAGCCGGAACACGGGCTTTTGTGGCGCCGAAAGCTTGGGCTTGAGCTTCCGCACCGTCTTGATATCATGACGAAATCGCAGGCGTTGAGCGACGTGAACACGAACAGCAATGCCCCCGATGCCTTTGTCATCAGCGCGTCATTGGCCGGGGAATCAGACGGTCTGCGATTGGTCAGCGAGCTACGCTCTCGTGTGCATACGCGAAATGCGATTATTGTGGTTATCCATGATCGCGACCGCCCCCATGACGGCGCAATGGCGCTGGATCTGGGGGCTGACGCAATTCTGCATTGTGGGTTCGATGCGACCGAACTTGCCGTGCGTTTGAAAACCCTTCTGGCGCGCAAGCTGGAACTGGACGCCCTGCGCAAACGCTTTGATCACAACTTGTCACTGGCGGTACAGGATCCTTTGACCGGGCTGCACAATCGCCGCTATGCGCAAAGTTATCTGAACCGGTTGGAACAAGAGGCCCTAACCAACGGGCAGCCCTATGCGATCATGGTGCTGGATCTGGATCACTTCAAATCCATCAATGACCGGTTCGGACATGGGGTTGGCGATCAGGTGTTGATCGAGGTCGCAAATCGCCTGCGCGACAATCTACGCGAGTTTGACCTTCTGGCGCGTTTTGGCGGCGAGGAGTTCATGGTTGCCCTGCCCGATGTCAGCCAAAAGGACGTGATGGCCATGGCGGAACGTCTGCGCCGCGCCATAGGAGATCAGCCGATCTATGTCGCCGAGACCACTTTTCCGGTCCCGGTCACGGTGTCTGTTGGCGTTGCGGTTTGGGGAGATCAACCACATGACACGCGCAGCGCGCATGAGCTGACGCGGTCTGCTGACCAAGCGCTGTATGCGTCGAAATCGGACGGCCGCAACGTGGTGACCTTCGGGCGTTCAGCGGCCTAAGCAGACGGGTCGCAGTTCGACGCAACCCAGCTGACATCAACGATCCTTGGGTCTCGATCCGCGATCAACTGCGCGTTCCAAACGATCAGCGAAAGCCTTGCGGTCTTCAACAGACATCCCGTCGATCCGTTCGACGAGCAGATGACGCAAGGTCTCGCCCCTCAGGCGTAGCCGTTCGGCCTGCTGGGACAAAGTGGCCTCAAACGAAGCCGCGTCGAAATCTTCGCTCCGCAGGATCTGCAAAAGCGCCACAAAATCCCGCTCAAGCACAGTACGGTTTTCCTTGAAGGATCCGCTTTCGCGCCTAAAGGCGCGCCCAATCTCGCGCCGGTCCTTGATATCCAGAGCCTTTGCGATCGGGCCGAACCCCAGATCGCGGATCGCGCCGCGATCTGGGCCACGGTGATCAAAGCCATCTCCGCGATGCCCAGCAACCTGGGCCCCCACGATCAACCCCAGAACCAGCAGGTTCAGCGTCAATGAAACCACCAGCACAACGCGCGTCCAGCGCCGGGGCGCGCGGGAGGGTGAGGTCGGTGTCTGCGGTGTTTGATCTGACATGATTATCCCTCATCCTCTGCAAACAGGGTCGTTCCCAAATATCCGGGCGCAAGGTCTTCCAGCGCATAGGTGGTGTCCGTGGTGACATAGTCCCCCGCCAGCACCAACCCGCCAGACAACGTTTCAAGTTGAACCGGCTGCGTAAACCCGATCCAGACGCCGGCAACGGTCGCTGTCGCCAGACTGGCCGCAGCGGGCAGACCGCCAATCGCGGACCAAATGGACGCGAACAATCCCATCTTGTGTGTCTTTGAGGTAGGCAGCGGTTCGACCACAGGCATTTGTGCCTGTGCATCGGCCATAATCGCCGCCATCAATGTGTCAGACGGCGCGGCCACGTCCCGCCGGGCCGCGTCAAAGAACAGGTCCAGCTCATTGTCCTGCATCGGCTGCTTGTCAGTCTTCACCATATCCCAACTCCTCACGTCGCCCGGCCAGATCCTTGGCCAAGGCTCTTTTTCCCCTTGCGGTCAAACTTTCCACCGCTTCGACGCTGATGCCCATGATCTGGGCGATCTCGGGGTTCGTTGCCCCTTCAATATGTCGAAGCGTCACCGCAACCTTCTGTCGATCCGGCAATCGGTTCAACGCGCCCTGCAAGGCCGTGGCCCGATCGACATCCATCATGTTTTCGACCGCCGAGGGCTGCCCATCTTCCGGGTCACCCGCCGCATCGAGATCAACGGTTCGCCGCTTCCGAAGCCGGTCGGTGCACAGGTTCGACACCACCCGGTACAGCCAGGTCGAGACCTGAGCCTCGCCACTACGCCAGCTTGCGGCCTGTTTCCACAGACGCAACATCGCTTCCTGCGTCACGTCCTCGGCCTCGGCGCGGTCACCGCTCAGAAGCCGTGTCGCAAAGCCCAGAACGCGCGGTGCAAGCCGCTGGGTCAGAAGCTGCGCGGCCACAGCGTCGCCATTGCCGTAAAGCACCAGCAACGCCTCGTCCGAAGCACCTTCATACGCGTCCAAGGCCATGTTCATATACCCTGCCTAGCCCGATCCCTGACCCAAGACAATGTGCGGATGCCCCACCCCGTCAGGCGGGGCATCCGCATCAGATTTAGCCTTTGCGGCCGCCGTCTTTACCACCATGGCCGCGTTTGCCGTGCCGCATGAACATCTCTTTCTGGGCCGCATCGAACTCGGCCGCCGAGATGGCATTGTCATCATCCGTGTCGAACCGGTCGATCATGCGTTCAAACATGGCCTGATCTGGTGTGACTTCCTCGAAGCTCAGGCTGCCATTGCCGTCCGCGTCTTTCTTGGCCAGCATGTCTTCCAGTTTCCAGCCCATGCGCTTCTGGAACATCTTGCCTTTGCGCTCGCCTTTGCCGTCGCCTTTTGCGGCCATGCGATTTGCCATGCGCTGTTCAGCCTGGGCTTTCATTTCGTCCAGCGTCAACGCACCATCGCCATCAGCGTCAGCCATGTCGAACCGTGCCTTTGCAGCGGCTTGCAGATCCTCGACGGTGATCTGGCCATTCTTGTCCAAATCAACATCCACGAACTCCATCTGCATGAACCCGCCTTTACGTCCCATTGCGCCACGATCACCATCTTTGCCACCAAAGGCCATCGCAGCGGTCGAGCCCAGCGTCAGAGCGGCTCCAAGACCCAGAGCAATAGCAGTCGTAGCAGTTTTCTTGTTCAGTTTCATAACGGTCTCCTAAGATTTCTTGCCTCATGCGACACCGTGTTTCTGTGTCGCTATGTATCTTCAACGCGCGGGCTTCAGCTTTCCGTCGCAGCCTTGCGCATTTTTCCGCGACATCCCGACGCAAGCGCATTTCTGGGCCTGATTTACATGTGAAGTTCTGTATGATGGTCTGACGCGCGACAAAGGAGTCCCCGATGACTGAAAACGCTCAGATGACTGCGGATGATATGATGCCCGCAGTGGCCGAACGTGAACGTGAGCTAAAGCCTGCCCTGCGCAAGGGCTGGGCGAAGCGGTGCCCAAGCTGCGGCACAGGAAAGCTGTTTCAGGGATATCTGAAGGTCCATCACGACTGCACGGTTTGCGGGGAAGAACTATACCACCAGCGCGCGGATGATGGCCCTGCCTATCTGACCATTATCGTAGTGGGCCACGTCATGGCCCCCCTGCTGCACATTTTCTATGTGCACGTCGTGCAAGATCCTTTGATCCTAGCCACCATCTTCACCGTGGGGACTGTCGCTGCGTCACTTTATCTTCTGCCCCGCTTCAAAGGCTTTATGATTGCCTTTCAGTGGGCAAAGCGTATGCACGGTTTTGCAGGAAAGAAGTAACAGAACGCCATAAGGGGCCGACATGGACAAATCCAAGATCATCCGCGACGCAGCAACCGTCATTCTGATCCGGGACAAAGCCACTCGCCCCCAAGTTCTGATGGGACAACGCGGCGCAAAGGCCGCCTTCATGCCCAACAAGTTCGTCTTTCCGGGCGGCGCGCTGGATGCGACCGATGCGCAAGTCCCTCTGGCAGACGCAGGGGCAGAACCCTGCCTGACCCGTTTGGGTGAACAGGCGGATGCCTCGAAAGCCCAGGCGCTTCTGGTCGCGGCCATTCGCGAACTGTGGGAAGAAACCGGCCAGATCTTGGGCGAGGCTGGCGCGTGGTCCAGCGACATCCCCGGCGACTGGCAAAGCTTTGCGGATGCAGGCTTTATCCCCTCGGCCAAAGGCATGTCTTTTGTCTTCCGCGCCATCACCCCCAAAGGACGCCCGCGCCGCTTTGATGCACGCTTTTTTGCGGTAGACGCAGACGAGCTTAAGACAGATGTCGACGATTTCTCGCGCGCCTCGGACGAGCTGAGCCACCTGCAATGGATCCCGCTGGACGACGTGCGTCGTTTCGACCTGCCCTTCATCACCGAAGTCGTGCTGGCCGAGATCGTAGGCAACCTGCCTGACCTCGGCGCCCCCGCTCAGGTCCCCTTCTTCAACAACTCGGACGAAGAAAGCCTGTTTGAACGTCTGGGCGGCGTCGGACCTTTGTCTGCCGCCCTGTAACGGCGTTATTTCAGGTACAGAACCAACACCAGGACCGAGGCGAGGATCAGCGCGGTTCCCGCATATTCGCGCCCGCTGACCTTTTCGCGGAACACGAACAGCGTGGCGGCGTAGGAGAACAGAAGCTCCACCTGCCCCAACGCCTTCACAAGCGCCGCGTTTTGCAGCGTGAAAGCGGTGAACCAGCAAAAACTGCCGACCATCGAGCTGAGTCCGACCAGCACCCCAACGCGCCACGAGGCAAGCACACGCGTGACTTCGCCTTTTTCGCGCAGGACCATCCAGCCCGCCATGATCAGCGATTGAAACGCTGTCACGACCGCCAACGTAAAGCCCGCGCGCGCCACCACGTCTTCGACGCCCAACGACAGGGACGCGCCGCGATAGCCGATGGCCGAAAAGGAAAAGAGCAGTCCCGCGCTCAGTCCCAGCGCGGCGGCCTTATTGAAGAAACGTCGCCAGCCTTTCCCACCTTCCGGAGGGTCCGACAAAAGGATCAGACCAAAGAACCCGATGCCAATGGCCAGCGCTCCGGCCATTCCGACACCTTCCCCGAGCACCAGAAGTCCGGTCAGGGCGGTCAGTACGACTTCGGTTTTCTTGAAAGTGATCCCGACAGCAAAGTTGCGTTCGGCAAACAATGCAACCACGCAGATCGTTGCCAAAATTTGGGCAATCCCGCCGGTGAAGGCAAAGGCAAAGAACCGCGCGTCAGGCTGTGGAACCTCCAGTCCCGTGGCCGTGAAATAGCCCGCCATCAGCACGGCAACCAGCGGGGCGGAATAGACGAAGCGCGCGAAGGTGGCCCCGGTCGCGCTAAGCCGCGTGTCCTTCAGCCGCTTTTGCAGCATGAAACGCAGGTTTTGCGAGAACGCGGCCAGTATGGTGATGGGGATCCAAGCTTGCATGCAAACGGCTTCGCACGTCCCGCATCCCTTCGCAAGCTTAGGGCTTAGCGTGTTTGCAACCGATCCGTGGCGTATCCGTTAAACGCCAGCATATCGGCGGCCGCCCTGATGCGATCCGCGCCCCCAGTGCGCTTCCGGTCGATGATCCAGCCGAAGCTGCCCGACGGCGTGCCGATCGCCGCCGTGCGATAGTCCGCATCCACCCAAAGCACCCAGTATTCGGTTCCAAAAGGCGGCGTACCCACGATGATCCGGCCGGGGATTTTCATCTGCGCGTCATAACGCTCGCGCGAGCTGGCCGCGTTGCTAAGCGTGATGCCCGTGATGCCCTGCGCGCCGTGTTCGATGGACACCTTACCATAAAGTGGTGTCTCGCCGGGGTGCACAAACTCACCCCGGATCACCCAGTCCCCGGCGAACCGGGACGCATCGAACCGCGTGGTCGAGCTGATGGGGCGGCGGGTGTTGCGATGAAACTCGATCCCGCCATTGCTGACACAGGCCGCGACCAACGTGGGCGCAACAGCGGCAACACCAAGTTTCAGCACAGTACGTCGATCCATCATCATGGGCTTCCTCAGAACGGCATCGGGTGCGCGCGATGCGCCGCGTCGATATCGGCGAGAACTCCGTTTGACAAGACCAGATCCTTGCCATCCAAAATCAGCCCCAGCTGCTCCATCGAAGACGCGCCAAAGATCGTTGACCCCATGAAGGGCCGCCCGACCGAGAACGCCAAGGCCATCTGCACCAGATCAAGCCCGTGCTTGTCCGCAACTGCCTGATAGGCATCCACCGCGGGGAACGCTTGGTCTGTGATACGTCCGCCCAAATCCGGATAGCCGTTCTTCGCCGCGATCTCGAGACGCGAGCCAGCAGGCACGGCGCCGTTTTGATACTTACCCGTCAGCAGCCCTGTTGCGAGTGGTGAGAAAGACAGAACACGCGTGCCTTCGTTCATGCACAGCTCGGCCAGATCGGTGTCCGCAAGGCGATGCATCAGACTGTATTCATTCTGGATCGAGATCACCTCGGGCGCGCCCATTTCGCGGGCAATGCGCAGCCACTGCGCCGTGCCCCACGCGCTTTCATTCGACAACCCGAAATGGCGGACCTTGCCTGCGGCCACGACCTCGGCCATGGCAGTCAGCACGTCGCGCATATGCGCTTCGGTTTCTTCGCGGTTCTGGCGCGACGGGTCAAACGTCCAGTTCTGACGGAAGGCATAGCTGCCGCGCAGGGGCCAGTGGGTCTGGTAGATGTCGATATAGTCAGTCTGCAGCTTTTCCAGAGACTCGTTCACCGCCTGATGGATGATCGCACTATCATAGCCCTTACCGTCCCGTTTCCAGCCCGGATTGTCGCCCGAGACTTTGGTGGCGATGACCACCTCGTCGCGCCGCCCAGACTTGGCCAGCCAGCTACCGATCACCGCCTCCGATGCACCACAGCGCTCTGCCTTAATTGGGTTCACCGGGTACATCTCGGCCGTGTCGATGAAGTTGCCGCCATAATCCAGAAACATGTCGATCTGCGCGTGGCCCTCGGCCTCGGTGTTCGTTGACCCCCACAGCATGGAACCCAGACACAGCGCACTGACCTCGAGTGCACCATCGGCAAGCTTATTCATACGCATCCTGTGTCTCCCTTATCGGACGGTAAAACGGGTGTGGCGGCAAAAGTATGCATGCCGGGGGAAATCACAAGCCTTCCCCGGCACCGCCAACCAATCTTTGTGGGTTTAAAGCGTTGTGTTCGTGGCCCCGCCATCCAGAAGCACATTCTGTCCGACCATGAACCCAGCATGTTGCGAGCACATGAACGCACAAGTGGCGCCGAACTCTTCCTTGGTGCCGTAACGGCCCGCGGGAAGCGTGGCGTATTTTTGGGCGCGGGCCTCGTCAAAGGACACACCACCCGCATCCGCCGCAGCCTGATCCAGTGAAATCATGCGGTCCGTGTCATGCAGACCCGGCAACAGGTTGTTGATGATCACGCCCTGCCCGGCCATCTGGCGCGACACACCCGCGACAAAGCCAGTCAAGCCCGTGCGTGCTGTGTTGGACAGACCCAACACTGCAATCGGCGCTTTTACCGAGACACTGGTGATGTTCACCACACGGCCCCAACCACGCGCTGCCATGCCGGGGATCAACGCCTGCATCAGTGCAATCGGGGTCAGCATGTTGGCGTCAAACGCCTCGATGAATGCCTCCCGCTCCCAATCTGTCCATGTGCCGGGGGGTGGGCCGCCGGCATTGGTCACAAGGATATCAACCTCGCCCGCCGCGTCCAGAACGCGCGCGCGGCCGTCGTCCGAGGTAATGTCAGCGGCGACCGTTACCACGTCGACACCTGTTTCAGCACGGATAACCTCTGCGGCTTCAAGCAACGGCCCCTCGGTCCGCGCGTTCATCACCAGCGACACGCCTTCGCGCGCCAGCGCCTGCGCGCAGCCAAACCCTAAGCCCTTCGACGACGCGCAGACCAGCGCTTTCTTTCCCGAAATTCCCAGATCCATGTGATCCTCCACTGCAATTTTTGGTTTTCCAACACCTAGCGGTCCGCGCATCCCGAACGCAACCTGCATGTTGCACCACCCTGCCCTCGTCGCTATATGCGACCCATGTTGGATACGAAAACAAACCGCCCCGAATTGCCGCCCGAGATTGCGCGCCGTCGCACATTTGCGATCATCAGCCACCCGGACGCCGGCAAGACGACTCTGACTGAAAAGTTCCTTCTGTATGGTGGCGCCATTCAGATGGCGGGTCAGGTGCGCGCCAAGGGCGAGGCACGCCGCACGCGCTCGGACTTCATGAAGATGGAACAGGATCGGGGCATCTCGGTCTCGGCCTCGGCCATGTCGTTTGATTTCGGCAAGTACCGGTTCAATCTGGTCGACACGCCCGGCCACTCGGACTTCTCGGAAGACACCTATCGCACGCTAACCGCAGTAGACGCCGCCGTCATGGTGATCGACGGGGCGAAAGGTGTGGAAAGCCAGACGCAGAAATTGTTCGAGGTCTGCCGCCTGCGTGACCTTCCGATCCTGACTTTCTGTAACAAGATGGACCGCGAAAGCCGCGATACCTTTGATATTATTGACGAGATTCAGGAAAACCTCGCCATCGACGTCTCCCCTGCCAGCTGGCCCATCGGCATGGGGCGCGACTTCATGGGGACCTATGACCTGCTGAATGACCGTTTGGAGCTGATGGACCGCGCCGACCGCAATGTGGTTGCCGAAACCATCGAGATCAAAGGCCTGGACGATCCCAAACTGGCCGAACATGTACCCGAGCATCTGCTTGAGAAGTTTCTGGAAGAGGTCGAAATGGCCAAGGAACTTCTGCCCACGCTCGACCCGCAATCGGTTCTGGAAGGTCACATGACCCCGATTTGGTTCGGTTCCGCCATCAATTCGTTTGGTGTGCAAGAACTGATGCAGGGCATCGCCGATTACGGCCCGGAACCGCAGCCCCAACAAGCCGATCCACGTGCAATTGCGCCCGAGGAAAAGAAGGTCGCAGGCTTTGTCTTCAAGGTTCAGGCCAACATGGACCCGAAGCACCGCGACCGCGTGGCCTTCATGCGTCTGGCCTCGGGCCACTTTAAGCGCGGCATGAAACTGACCCATGTGCGCTCGAAAAAGCCGATGGCGGTGTCGAACCCGGTGCTGTTCCTTGCCTCGGACCGTGAACTCGCGGAAGAGGCTTGGGCCGGCGACATCATCGGCATTCCGAACCACGGCCAGTTGCGCATCGGTGACACGCTGACCGAAGGCGAGATGATCCGCGCCACTGGAATTCCGTCCTTCGCGCCAGAACTTCTGCAGGGCGTCCGCGCTGGCGATCCGATGAAAGCCAAACACCTTGAAAAGGCGCTGATGCAGTTTGCGGAAGAAGGGGCCGCCAAGGTCTTCAAACCCAACATCGGCTCGGGCTTTATCGTCGGCGTCGTCGGTGCACTTCAGTTCGAAGTCCTCGCCAGCCGGATCGAGCTGGAATACGGCCTGCCCGTGCGCTTCGAGCAGTCACAATTCACCTCGGCCCGCTGGATCATCGGCGACAAGGACGAAGTCGAAAAGCTGGTGAACGCCAACAAGCAGCACATCGCCCATGACAATGACGGCGACCCGGTGTTTTTGACGCGTCTTCAATGGGATATCGACCGTGTTGAACGTGACTATCCGGACCTAAGACTGTCAGCCACCAAGGAAATGATGGTCTGACAAGCGGCGGGGCAAAATTGCACCCGCCCAACTCACTTACGGACACATCCCAAATCTCAGAAGCCTCACTTCGAGGCGCTGATGGTTGACGCCGATGCCGCGCGCAAACGGGCGCGCCTATTTCTGCGCCGACGTAAGCGCGGCATCAGAAACAGCGTCACCCCAGACAGGGCGAACAGAACGAAACAGCCTGCGACGATGTCGGTAATCCATCGTCCAAACGTAGAGTCGATCCAACCATAATTGTGGATGCGGTCCATGACCGAACCCCAATAGCGTTTCGAATGCAAAAGCTGGCCATCGGGGGAGAATGTCTCGCGGGTAAACCATGTTTTAACCCAATAATGACCCGTGTTGCGTTCGACCAGAACCTGATCCGAGCCTGATTTAAACTTCCAGACAGGTCGGTCATGATATTTCGACGATTTCCCCTCTTCAAACTCTGCCTCTGGATAGATTTTGTACGCCAGCCTGCGCGCGTCACCTTGTGTAACTGGCGCAGCAGAAGGCCAGCTTTCAAACTGCGACTCGTCGTATGCAGCAGGTGACAGGAAGTCACTCACGGCCCGAGCGTGGTTCATGTACAAACCCGTAACGCCGACCAAAACGATCCAAGGCAATAGAAGCACTCCGATCCAGCCATGGAGCGTTTTCAGCATTCGTTCGATTGAGGGGAATTGCACAGAGTGGCCCTCCTGAAATCAAGGCTATTCAACCGCATCGGTGGCGACGCAATGCAATGTGGCATATGTCGCGCCTCGCTTCATCTGAATTTCATCTAGGTCGCGAAGATCACCATGTTTGGGCGAAAAATAGCCTAGTTAGCAGTGTTTTGCGCTGTGAGCGGGCGATGCCCCCATTTCCTTGACCTTTCACACTATAAACAGTATTCCCACAGCGTGAGATGTTCAGCAATCCGGTTGAACAGGCCGTGCTGAAATTGCGGCCGACACGAGCTGCAAACTGCAAAGGCCCTCTTTTGACAAAATTCTCCGATCTGAAACTCAGCCCCAAGGTGCTGAAAGCTATTGACGAAGCGGGCTATGAAAGCCCGACCCCCATTCAGGCAGGCGCCATTCCCCCTGCCCTTGAAGGCCGCGACGTGTTGGGCATTGCCCAGACCGGCACCGGCAAGACAGCCTCGTTCACGCTGCCCATGATCTCGGCCCTTGCGCGTGGCCGCGCCCGTGCACGTATGCCGCGATCGCTGGTGCTCTGCCCGACTCGCGAGCTGGCCGCACAGGTTGCGGAAAACTTCGACGTTTACGCCAAGCATGTGAAACTGACCAAAGCCCTTCTAATCGGCGGTGTCAGCTTCAAGGAACAAGATCAGCTGATCGACCGCGGTGTCGACGTTCTGATCGCAACACCCGGCCGCTTGCTGGACCATTTCGAGCGCGGCAAGCTGCTTCTGACTGGTGTGCAAATCATGGTGGTGGACGAAGCCGACCGGATGCTCGACATGGGGTTCATTCCCGACATCGAGCGTATCTTCGGTCTGACACCGTTTACCCGCCAAACTCTGTTCTTCTCGGCCACAATGGCGCCGGAAATCGAGCGGATCACCAACACCTTCCTGTCCAACCCCGAACGGATCGAGGTCGCCCGTCAGGCCACCACGTCCGAGACGATCACACAGGAACTGTGCATGTTCAAACCCTCGCGCCGCGATCGTGCGGCAAGCGAGAAGCGCAAACTTCTGCGTGCCCTGATCGACCGCGAAGGTGACAAGTGCACCAACGCGATCATTTTCTGCAACCGGAAGACGGACGTGGATATCTGCGCGAAATCTCTTAGCAAGTATGGCTATGACGCAGCCCCGATCCACGGTGATCTGGAACAATCCAAACGTATGGAAGTTCTGGATGGGTTCCGCGCAGGCACACTTCGGTTCTTGTGTGCATCAGACGTGGCAGCGCGCGGGTTGGACATTCCGAATGTAAGCCACGTATTCAACTATGATGTGCCGGGGCATGCGGAAGACTATGTTCACCGCATCGGGCGTACCGGGCGTGCGGGGCGTGAAGGCAAAGCCATCATGATCTGCGAGCCGCGCGACGAAAAGAATCTGGACGCGGTCGAGCGGCTGATCGAAAAAGAAGTTCCGCGGGTCGACAATCCGCTGAAAGACGAAAAGCCCAAGCGCAGCAGTGCAAAATCGGACGAGGACAAGGCCGAAAAGCCCGCCCGTCAGCGTAAAAGCGATAAGCCCAAGGACGTCGTTGCAGATACCGCTCCAGCGGAACAGCCGCAGCCAGAGGCCAAGCCCGAGCGCAACGACCGCAACAAATCGCGCGGCCGTGGCAACAATCGTGGTGGCGGGAACAAGGTTGTTGGCATGGGCGATCACCTGCCCGAGTTCATCGCCAAAAGCTTTGACGAGCGTCGCGCAGGCTAAATGGCGCGGCAGATCGCGATCCCTACGGGGCTTCAGCCCGAAGACGCTGAAGCCTCGTTGGCGATGACACACGAAGCGTTCCCTTTTCCGCAATCCGAGATCAACCGCCTAAACAGGCGCCGGTATATCCTTGATCTGCTGCCGCAAAATTCGGTTGGCGCGGAAATCGGCGTGTTTCGTGGCCATTTCTCAGAATTGATCTGTAATCAGGTCAAGCCACGGTTACTGTACCTGATCGACCGGTGGACCCAATTGGGCGAGACATTTGACTGGGGAAAGGGGGCATATTTGAATGGTGGCGAATTGCCCACTGAACTTGCGCGGCAGGAAACCACGCTGCGCTGCGTGCTACACCCGGACACAGAATGTCATGTGATCGAGGGTTTCTATCCGGACTGCGCCGATGTGATCGATGCGCCTCTGGATTGGGCCTATCTGGACGCAAGCCACGCGTTCGAAGACACTTATCGCGAGGTACAGGCCCTGTCGCGGCAGGTCAAACCCGGGGGCTTCATCCTGGGCGACGACTGGCGGCCAGACCCGAACAGCTTTCAACACGGTGTTTATCGTGCCGTTCAGAAATTCACATCCGAGACCGAATGGGAGATCGTGATGTGCGGTCCCGCGGGTCAGTGGTTGATCCGCCGCAGCCCAAACTACGGCGAAATCTAACCCGCGGAACAGGTGCCCAAAGGCTCCTGCTTACTCTAACCGGCTGACAACGATGGTCACTTCCGGTTTGCGCCCGATCTCGTCATTCGTAGACTTCCGAGCGATGCGTTTCAGCTCGTCGCCCAGCTTGTCCTCATCACGCAACGTCTTGTTCGACGCCCGCATCAGGAACTGTCCCAGATCCTCTTCCAGCACATCCACAAGCGGTGCATTTGAATGGCCGACCTCGGGCAGGCCCATCAGCTCGACCCACGGCTCACCCAGCGGCTCGTCGCCATCCAGAATGACGTTCACGATGACATGGCCGTTCAGCGCCAATCGGATCCGGTCGCGGACGATCCCGTCCAGCGCTCCGATCAGGATGTCTCCATCCAGATAAATACGATCCGTTTCAACATGTTCCACTACATGCGGTGCATCACCCGTCAGGTCACAGACCGCGCCGTTTACCACAACCATCGAGAGGCGCCCGCCCTTCTCGGCCAGTTTGGCATGTTCGCGCAGGTGGCGGTGTTCGCCATGCATGGGGATGACCATTTGCGGGTTGATGATCTCGTGCACGCGCTGCAAATCCGGGCGGTTCGCGTGGCCTGAGACGTGATAACGGTCGTTCTCTGCGACCAGCTCCACACCCATTTCCGAGAACGCGTTCATGATGCGGATTACGCCGCGCTCGTTGCCTGGAATGGTCTTGGACGAGAACAGGAACATGTCCCCTTCCGCCATCGACAGGCCCATATACTTGCCCCGCGCCAGTTGAGCCGAGGCCGCACGCCTTTCGCCCTGCGATCCGGTTACGATCAGCATCAGGTTTTCGCGCGGGATGTCGCGTGCATCTTCTGGTGTCACGGTGGTCGGGAAGTCGTGCAGGACCGAGGTCTCGATCCCTGCCTGAATCATCCGGCGCATGGCGCGCCCCAGCAGACAGACCGAACGGCCAGCGGCCTTACCCGCATCTGCCAGTTGCTTTACCCGTGCCACGTTCGAGGCAAAGGTGGTTGCCACCACCATATGCGGTGCGTCCTTGATCAACTGGGTCAGCTCGGGGCCAACTTCGGCCTCGGAACGCCCGGGTGCGGGTGAAAACACGTTTGTCGAGTCGCAGACCAATGCCTTCACGCCCGGCTTTGCCACCTCGCGCCACAGGTCTTCATCAAACGCATCGCCTAGAACCGGGGTTTCATCCAGCTTGAAGTCGCCGGTATGCACGATCCGGCCTGCAGGCGTGTCGATGACCAGGCCCGCACTTTCGGGGATCGAGTGGCTCAGAGGCAGGAACGAGACCTTAAAGGGCCCGGCCTCGATGACCTGCGGATAAACGCCAGCCGTAATTACAACCTCGGGCACCTGCCCTGCTTCTTCCAGCTTGCGTTGCGCGTGGTAGCGGGTGAAGGGGCGTGCGTGGATCGGCGCCTTCAGTTTCGAATAGAGACGCCCGACTGCGCCCACATGATCCTCGTGTGCGTGGGTGATGAAGATGGCTTCCAGGCGGTCGACATTCTCTACCAGCCACGAAATATCGGGCATGATCAGGTTCACGCCCGGCGTCGTATCCATATCCGGGAAGGTCACGCCAAGATCCACAAGGATCAGTCGCTCCTTGCCGGGCTTGCCATAGCCATAGACATAGGCGTTCATGCCGATCTCGCCGGCGCCCCCCAGCGGGAGGTAAATCAGACGGTCAGCACTCATATGTTGCCCTGTTCCTTATTGTAGTCGTAGATGCGCACAAGCCCGTGCATGGTCAGATCTTCATCGATCTTGTCGTATAGATGCGCGCCTTGTTCAAAGAGCGGCGCGAGCCCTCCGGTTCCGATGACCTTCATGGGAAGGCCGTATTCGTCTTTCACTTTTTGCACCAGCCCCTGCACAAGGCCCACATAGCCCCAAAAAATGCCGGACTGGATGCAGCCAACGGTGTTGGTGCCGATCACTTTGTCGGGTTGGGTGACGTCCACATGCGGCAGGGCCGCCGCCCCTTGGTGCAGAGCTTCCAGCGACAGGTTCACGCCGGGGGCAATCACGCCGCCGATATAGGCCCCGTCATGGGCCACCACGTCGATATTCGTCGCTGTGCCGAAATCCACCACCATGCAGTCGCCGCCATAGCGTTCGTACCCAGCCACGGCGTTGGCCAGACGATCCGGACCGGGCGTGGTCCCTTGATCTACACGCGGCGCAACCGGTAGCAGACAATCAGGTTTGCCGACGACCAGCGGGCGCAAGCCAAAGAAGCGATCCGCGAAAACACGCAGGTTCCACACCACGCGCGGCACGGTCGAGCTGATCGCAACGCCGGTAATCTGTGGATCAATCTTGTAGTGATTGATCAGCGTCGAGAACCACGTGAAATAGGCATCCGCAGTGCGCGAATGGTGTGTGGACGTTCTGAGCGTGCACAGGAATTTTTCGCCATCCCAGATCGAGAAAACGGTGTTCGTGTTGCCGCAGTCAATGGCCAGAAGCATGGGCCACTCCTTCAGAAAAAGATCTCGGCCGCGGGGATGACCTCGCGGGATTTTGCTGTTGATAGGACAAGGTTGCCCTGCGCGTCCACTGTTTCAAATCGTCCCACGTATTCGTCGCGGGTGGTGCGGGCGGTGATGACCTCGCCCAGACGGGCGGCGCGGGCCAGCCACGCCTCGCGGATGGGTTCGAACCCGTAGGTGGTGAACTGGGTCTCGTAATGCTGATAGGCCGGGGCCAAAAAGCCCAGAAACTCTTCGGGTGTCAGCTGAACGCCCGTCTCGCCAGCCAAACTGACGGGGGCCACGGCGGTGGCTTCAATCTGCTCGGTCTGTGGTGCCTCGATCAGGTTTACGCCGATCCCGATGGCGATGTGGCTGACCTGCCCCCCTGCAAGGCCGGCGCTTTCCAGAAGGATGCCTGCGACCTTACCGCCATTTAGAAGCACGTCATTGGGCCATTTCAACGACAATCCGCTGGTGCGCCCGGTGGCCGCGGCGAATGCATCATAAAGCGCCAAGGATGCCACGAAGCTGCGTAGCGCGACCTTATCCGGGGTCTCGTTCGGACGCATGACCAGCGTCGCCGAGAAGTGGCCGCGCGGTGCGGCCCATGGCCTGCCCCGCCGTCCGCGCCCGGCGGTTTGCTCATGCGCAAGCACCCATGTGGGGCCCAAAAGGCCCGGCGCAATACGCCGGGCCTCTTCATTCGTGCTGTCCACACTGGCCAGAACGCGTTTTTCAACACCCTCGGGCCATTTGGGCAGAGCTTTATTTGACAAGGGCTTCAGCAGCCGCAGCAGCGGCGCCTTCGATGCCGAAGAAGTTCACGACACCCAGCAGGATGATCGCAGCCGACCCCATCAGAGCCGCCCAAGCAGCGGGCGACATGTTCAGCTCCAGCCCTTCACCTTCTTCACCGAAATACATGAAGTACACGATGCGCAGATAGTAGAAGGCACCGATGACCGAGGCGATCACACCCGCCACCGCGAGCCACGCCATTCCGGCCTGAACGGCGGCGATCAGCACACCATATTTGGCGAAGAAGCCCAGCATTGGCGGAACACCTGCCAGCGAGAACAACAGGATCAGCATCGCCAGACCCTTCAGTTTGTCGTTCACGGCAAACTGGTTCAGCGCGGCGATGTCGGTCACGGGGCGACCGTCACGCTCCATCGACATGATAAACGCGAAGGTGCCGATGTTCATGGTCAGATAGACGGCCATGTAAAGCAGCATCGCCTGCACACCATATGCGCTGCCCGCAGCCAGACCCAGCAGGGCAAAACCCATATGGGCAATGGACGAGTACGCCATCAGACGCTTGATGTTGGTTTGACCGATCGCGGCGAAAGCACCAAGGAACATCGACAATACGGCCAGAAGCGCGATGATCTGCTGCCAGTCGCCTACGGCCTGGCCGAAGGCGTCAAACAGAACGCGGGCAAACAGGCCCATCGCGGCGAGTTTCGGTGCGGTGGCGAAGAAGGCGGTAACTGGGGTCGGGGCGCCTTCGTACACGTCCGGGGTCCACATGTGGAACGGTACGGCGGATACCTTGAAGGCCAGACCGGCGGTCACGAAGACCAGACCGATCAGCAGACCAAGGCCAACCTGACCGTGGTTCGCGGCTTCGATGATGCCCGAGAACAAAGTCGTGCCCGAATAACCGTAAACCAGCGACGAACCGTAGAGCAGAAGGCCCGAGGACAGCGCGCCCAGCACGAAGTATTTCAGACCGGCTTCGGTCGACTTCACGCTATCGCGGTTCAACGAGGCGACGACGTAAAGCGACAACGACTGCAGTTCGAGACCCATATAGAGCGTCATCAGATCGCCCGCCGAGACCATGACCATCATGCCCACGGTGCCAAGCGTTACAAGGATCGGATACTCGAATTTCAGAAGCCCACGGCGCGACATAGTCGCCTCGCCCATGACCAGAACCGCAGCGGCGGCCAACAGGATCGCAACCTTGGCGAAGCGCGAATAGGCGTCGTCCAGGAACATGCCATTGAACGCGGCGGTGTTGCCGTCTCCGCCAGCAACCATCAGGGCCACGACGACCATCACGGCGCCGGTGATCCAGGTGATCGGCTTGGCCATCCCGTCCTTCGACGTATAGACCGCGCCCAGAAGCGCCACCATCGCATAGACCGCAAGGATCAGCTCAGGCAGAACCGTTTGAATATCAACAGAGCTCATCTTTCGCTCTCCTTAATGCGCTGCGGCCTGAGCCATCTCTGCAGCATCTGCAGGAACGGCGGCGTGGAAGTTGGTCAGAAGCGCCTCGACCGAGGGGCCAATGATATCCGTGACCAGCGACGGGTAGACACCCAGAAGCAGGGTCATGAAGACGAGCGGTGCGAAGATCGCTTTCTCGCGGCTATTCATCTCGGTAATCGACTTCAGGCTTTCCTTGATCAGGTCGCCAAAGACGACGCGGCGATACAAGTACAGCGCATACGCGGCCGAGAAGATCACGCCCGAGGTCGCAACCAGAGCTACCCAGGTATTGGCTTTGAACATGCCGACCAGGGTCAGGAATTCACCCACAAAGCCCGAGGTGCCCGGCAGACCCACGTTCGCCATGGTAAAGAACATGAAGATCAGCGCGTAAGCTGGCATCCGGTTTACAAGGCCACCATAGGCCGAGATCTCGCGGGTATGCATGCGGTCATAGATAACGCCCACACACAGGAAGAGCGCGCCCGAGATGAAGCCGTGGCTGATCATCTGGAAGATCGCGCCGTCCAAACCTTGTTGGTTCAACGAGAAGATACCAGCGGTGACATAGCCCATGTGCGCAACGGATGAATACGCGATCAGCTTTTTCATGTCTTCCTGAACCAGCGCCACCAGCGAAGTATAGACGATCGCAATCGCCGACATCCACAGAACAAAGCACGCCATCGTATCCGCCCCGATGGGGAACATCGGCAAGCTGAAGCGCAGGAAGCCGTAGCCGCCCATTTTCAACAGGATCGCGGCCAGCACGACCGAACCGGCGGTCGGCGCTTGCACGTGTGCGTCAGGCAACCAAGTGTGGACCGGCCACATCGGCATTTTTACTGCGAAGCTTGCGAAGAACGCCAGGAACAGCAGTGTCTGTGCACCGCCTACGACCTGAATGCCCATGAGGCTGAAATCTTCCGAACCAAAGCTGTGGTTCATCAGCGTCGGGATATCTGTCGTGCCCGCGTCAACGAACATATAGATCATCGCAACCAGCATCAGGACCGAGCCGAGGAAGGTATAGAGGAAGAACTTGAAGGACGCATAGATGCGGTCCTTGCCGCCCCAGATGCCGATGATCAGGAACATCGGGATCAGACCTGCTTCGAAGAACAGGTAGAACAGCACCAGATCCAGCGCCATGAAGACGCCCAGCATCAGGGTTTCAAGCAGCAGGAAGGCAATCATGTATTCCTTCACGCGGGTTTTCACGCCCCAGCTGGCCCAGATGGTCAGCGGCATCATGAAGGTGGTGAGCATCACGAACAGAACCGAGATCCCGTCGACGCCCATCTTGTACTTCAGGCCCATGATCCACTCGCCCTCTTCTACGAACTGGAAGCCGGTGTCGGTGGGGTCAAACCCGACAAGCACCAGAAGCGAGAAAAGGAAGGTTGCAACCGTCGCTGCCAGCGCAAGGTATTTTGCGTTGCGCCCGGCCGCTTCGTCATCCCCGCGCAAGAACAGCGCAAGGATCACCGCCGCGACCAGCGGCAGGAAGGTGATGATGGAAAGCAGGTTGTTCATTAGTGCGCTCCACCGCTGAAGATAATCATGATTGTCACCAAGGCGACGATGCCAAGAACCATCGCGAAGGCATAAGAGAAGAGGTAACCGGTCTGTGCGCGGCCAGCCTGCTTGGTGAACCAGGGCACGATGCCCATCGCCACGCCATTCAGGAAGCCGTCAATCACGTTGCCGTCACCGCGTTTCCACAAGAACCGTCCAACGATGAACGCAGGTTTGACGAAAAGGATGTCGTAGATCTCGTCGAAGTACCATTTGTTCAGAAGGAAGTTGTAGACCAGCGGGAAGGTGGCCGCGAGACGCTTTGGCAGAGAGGGGTTCAGGATGTAGAACCAGAAGGCCGTGGCGAAACCGATGATCATCGCAATAAAGGGCGAGATCTTGACCCATTTCGGCACATAATGCGCGTCATGCAGGACGTGGTTGTCCGGGTGCATGAAGATCGCACCTTTCGGCGCTTCACCGTGATGAGCAGCAGCGACAGGCGCATGCGCCGGGTCGGCCATGGTTTCAGCATGCGCTTCTTCCGTGGCGTGACCATCGTCAGCGTGGGTATCATCAGCATGCGTATCTGCAGCTTGATCGTCACCGTGGCTCTCAGCAGCCTCGCCATGGGTGGCCGAGGCATGCGCTTCGATCCCGAAGAACTGGTTCACTTTATCTTCTTTCCCGAAGAACGGGCCGTACCAGATCATACCGGCAAAGATCGCACCAATGGCAAGAACACCCAGCGGGATGGTCATGACCAGCGGGCTTTCGTGGGCATGCTCATGCGTGTGCTTGTCACCGCGTTGCTTACCATAGAAGGTCATGAACATCAGACGCCAGCTGTAGAAGCTGGTGAACAGCGCCGCGATGACCAGCATCCAGAAGGCATATCCGCCATTGGTGCCGGCAAATGCGCTTTCAATCACGGCATCTTTCGACAGGAAGCCAGCAAAGCCGATGGTGGTCAGCGGGATGCCGACACCGGTGATGGCCAGCGTACCGATCATCATTGCCCAGAAAGTGATGGGCATCTTCTTACGCAGGTTGCCATAGTTCCGCATGTCCTGCTCGTGATGCATCCCGTGGATGACCGAACCGGCCCCAAGGAACAGCATCGCCTTGAAGAAGGCGTGGGTGAACAGGTGGAACATGGCGACCGAGTAGACGCCGACGCCAGCGGCCACGAACATGTAGCCCAGCTGCGAACAGGTCGAATACGCGATCACGCGTTTGATGTCGTTTTGCACAAGGCCCACGGTGGCCGCGAAGAACGCAGTAGTGGCTCCAAGGAAGACGATGAAGTTGGTGGCCTCAGGTGCGTATTCCATCAGGGGCGACATGCGGCAAACCAGGAAGACACCGGCGGTTACCATGGTCGCGGCGTGGATCAGCGCCGACACCGGGGTCGGGCCTTCCATCGCGTCGGGAAGCCAGGTGTGCAGGATCAGCTGCGCCGATTTACCCATCGCGCCAACAAACAGCAGGAAGGCCAGCAGGTTTGCTGCGTTCCAATCGGTCCACAGGAAGTGGATGTTGGTCTCTGCCAGCGCAGGCGCCGCTGCGAACACGTCGTCAAAGCGGATGCTGTCGGTCATGTAGAACAGGCCGAAGATCCCCAAAGCGAAGCCAAAGTCACCCACACGGTTCACCACGAAAGCTTTGATCGCTGCCGCGTTGGCCGAGGGTTTCTTATAGTAAAAGCCGATCAGCAGATACGAGGCAACGCCCACACCTTCCCAGCCAAAGAACATCTGCAGCAGGTTGTCCGAGGTCACCAGCATCAACATGGTGAAGGTGAAGAAGGACAGATAGGCGAAGAAGCGGGGGCGATAGCTTTCGCCCTCGAACTGCGGGTCGTGGGCCATATAGCCCATGGAATAAAGGTGAACCAGCGACGAGACCGAGGTCACAACGACCAGCATGATCGCGGTCAGACGGTCCAGACGGATCGACCAGTCAACGCTCAGCGAACCCGACTGCACCCAATCCATCAGATGGATGACCTGCGTCTCGGAACCAAGACCAAGGAAGGTAATCCACGACAGGAAGGCAGACCAGAACAGCAGGGCTGTGGTCAGGATCTGCGCGCCCTTGTCTCCGATGAAGCGGTGACCGAAGCCAGCGACCAACGCGCCAAAAAGCGGGGCAAAAAGGATGAACTGTACCATTCTTGGTTAGCCTTTCATCACGTTGACATCTTCGACAGCGATTGTGCCGCGGTTGCGGAAGAAGCTGACAAGGATCGCCAGACCGATGGCAGCTTCAGCAGCCGCCACAGTCAAAACAAAGAGCGTGAAAACCTGCCCCGTCAGATCGCCCAGATAGGACGAGAACGCGACAAGGTTGATGTTCACGGAAAGAAGCATCAATTCGATCGACATCAGAAGGATGATGACGTTCTTACGGTTCAGGAAGAGCCCGAAAATGCCGATGACGAACAGCGCCGCACCAACTGCGAGATAATGTTCAAGACCTACCATTTTGTCCCTTCCATTCCGGGCGCACATTTCGGCACCCACATCGTTTTATTCTTGTTCATCTCTGCCCCTCAAAGCCCCTGCCCCGGTTTCACGTCGATGATCTCCATCGCTTTGGCTGGGTCGCGGTGCATCTGGGCCATGACGTTCTGGCGCTTCACATTCGTGCGGTGGCGCAGGGTCAGGACGATGGCGCCGATCATGGCGACCAGCAGGATTAGACCCGCCAGTTGGAAGAGCAGGATGTATTGGGTGTAAAGGATCTGGCCCAGAGCCTCGGTGTTATGGGCCACGTCCAGCGCGGGGGTGACTGCAGCACGTGCAGCCTCGGCCCCATCAGCAAACTGCCACACGCCGAAGATGGTGCCCAGTTCCATCAGCAGGATGACCCCGATCAGCAGTGCCAGCGGCAGAGATTTCGACATCTCGGCCTTCAGAGCTTCGAAATCCACGTCCAGCATCATGACGACGAACAGAAACAGCACCGCGACCGCGCCCACATAGACGATCATCAAGAGCATCGCCACGAACTCGGCGCCCAAAAGGACGAACAGACCCGTTGCGCCGATGAAGGCGGTGATCAGCCACAGGACCGAATGGACGGGGTTTCTTGCCATCACGGTAAAGAACCCGCCGACCACGGTGGTCAGGGCAAAGAGGTAAAAGGCGAAATCGGCAACGCTCATGCGTTCCCCTCCTCGTTTTCGGCAAAGACGGCATTTGCTTCTTCAAGCGCCCGGTTCATCGCCGGCAGGCCGCCCAACATGGACATTTGATAGATCACTTCCGCGATCTCTTTTTCGGTGGCACCCGCTTCCAACGCGTGGCGCACGGTCACTTTCAGCTGCGGTCCGGCCTGCGCGCCTGCAGCCACCAGCCCGGCAAGGGCCACCAGCATGCGGGTCTTCGTGTCCAGACCATCCTTGTTGAAGGCATTGCCAAACATCATGTCCATCATGTCTTTCGGCATGGTGGGCATCAGTTTGTCCAAGCCCTCGGGAACGAACTTCTCGAGCGCGGGGTTGAAGGCGCGGAGCATCAAGGTGCCCTGCTCCAGCATTTCAGCGTATTTCTTGGAAAAGTCGTTCATTGGATCATTCCTCAGCGGTAAGGCGCATCAAGTTCGATGTTGCGCGCGATCTCGGCTTCCCAGCGTTCGCCGTTCTCAAGCAGTTTTGCCTTGTCATAGAACAGCTCTTCACGGGTTTCCGTCGCGAACTCGAAATTCGGACCTTCGACAATGGCATCCACCGGGCAGGCTTCCTGACAGAAGCCGCAATAGATGCATTTGGTCATGTCGATGTCATAGCGCGTGGTGCGGCGCGAGCCGTCGTCGCGGGGCTCCGCGTCGATGGTGATCGCTTGCGCGGGGCAGATTGCCTCGCACAGTTTACAGGCGATGCAGCGCTCTTCCCCGTTGGGATAGCGACGCAGGGCGTGTTCCCCACGGAAGCGCGGCGACAGCGGGCCCTTTTCAAACGGGTAGTTGATCGTCGCCTTCTTCGAGAAGAAGTACTTCAGGCCCAGCTGGAACCCTTTGATGAAGTCCGTCAGCAGGAAGTACTTCGTTGCGCGTGCGTAATCAAAAGCCATTGATCAGCCCCCCACAGTCCAGCGGGCATAAGCGCCCCAGAATGCCCCATATTGGGCGAAGAATGCGACCAGCACGACCCAGCCCAACGACAAGGGCAGGAAGACTTTCCAGCCAATGCGCATCAGTTGGTCATAGCGGTAACGCGGCGTGATGGCCTTCACCATCGAGAAGATGAAGAAGAAGAAGAAGATCTTCGCAAACAGCCACAGGATGCCATCCGGCAGGGCCTCGACCGGCGACAGCCAGCCACCGAAGAACAGGATCGAGATCAGCGTACACATCAGAACGATGGCCACATATTCACCGATCATGAACAGCAGGAACGGGGTTGACGAGTATTCAACCTGATAACCAGCCACCAGTTCCGATTCCGCTTCGGGAAGGTCAAACGGCGGGCGGTTGGTTTCTGCCAGTGCCGAGATCAGGAACAGGAAGACCATCGGGAAGTGCGGCAACCAGTACCAGCTCAGAAGGCCCGCGCCGTCTTGTGCGCGCACGATGTCACCGAAGTTCATTGACCCGGTCGAGATGATCACACCGATGATGATCAGGCCGATCGATACTTCGTAGGAAATCATCTGCGCAGCCGAGCGCAGCGAGCCAAGGAACGGGTATTTCGAGTTCGACGCCCAGCCGCCCATGATCACGCCGTAGACCTCGAGCGAGGAGACCGCGAAGACGAACAGGATCGCCACGTTCACATCTGCCAGAACCCAGCCGTCGTTGAACGGGATCACCGCCCAGGCGACCATTGCCAAGACGAAGCTCAGCATCGGGGCCAGCATGAAGACAAACCGGTCCGCACCCGCAGGCACCACGATTTCCTTCAAGACGTATTTCAGGAAGTCCGCAAAGGATTGCAGCACGCCGAAAGCACCAACCACGTTGGGACCTTTGCGCAGCTGAACGGCTGCCCAGACCTTGCGGTCGAAATAGAGCAGAAAGGCCAGCGCCACCAGAAGCGGAACCACGATCAGCAGACACTGACCAATGATCAAAAGCGCGATGCCTAAGTTTGTTGTGGTGAAGAATTCATACATATCTCTTCATGCCCTCAGACCGTAGGTATTCCATATTCATTCAGCAGCCAGCGACGCGCCGGTGCGGGCGCGCGCTTGTGCGGACAGTTCAGCCATCACTTCCGACGCCCGAGCAATCGGGTTGGTCAGATAGAAATCGCCAATTACATAGCGGAAGGATGCGTTGCCCATCTTCTCTACCGGCAAAGCCTGCCATTCATTGTCAGCCACCTGATCAACACCGCCCAAAACCGGAGCTGCTTCGACCATTGCGCGGCGTAGGCCCGCTTGCGTATCCCAAGGCAGGGTCGCGCCCAGTTCAGCCGACAACGCACGCAGGATGGCCCAGTTTTCCTTGGCCTCGCCCGGTGCGAAGTTGGCGCGCAGGGCAACCTGCGGGCGGCCCTCGGTGTTCACGAACAGACCGCTTTCCTCGGTATAGGCGGCTCCCGGAAGGATCACGTCAGCGCGCATGGCACCACGGTCACCGTGGCTGCCCTGATAGATCACGAAGGGGCCGTCTGCGATCTCGATCTCGTCCGCGCCCATGTTGAAGATGACGTCTGCGCCCGTCGTGGCGGCTTCCATGCCGCCCTCGGTCACAGCGCCCAGATCCATCGCGCCCACGCGGCCAGCCGCTGTGTGCAGGATCATCAGCTTGGAGCCAGTGTCTTCAGCCAGCTTCATGGCGTTCGACAGAACGGCCAGACCATCGGCTTCACGCAGGGCACCCTGCCCGACGATCACCACCGACGGCGCGTCTTTCACGGTGCAATAGTCCTTGCCAACGATGCTTTCCAGCGCGGCGCGGTCATTGCCCACATGCGCGTAATCGTAGGTCAGATCAACGGCTTCACCGACCAGACCAACTTCAGCACCCTTCAGCCACGCCTTGCGGATGCGGGCGTTCAGAACCGGCGCTTCAACGCGTGGGTTGGTGCCGATCAGCTGGATGAACTTGGCGTTGTCGATGTCTTCAATCGACGCGGTACCGACGTAACCCGAGCGGTTGCCAATAGGCAGACGCGCGTTGTCGGTGCGGCATTCTACGTTGCCACCTAGACCTTCAACGATGGTCTTCAGGCTGAACGCCGCCTCGGCAGACGCCAGATCACCGATCAGGCCGGCAACTTTGGTCGCACCGTTCAGTGCCTCGGCAGCTTTCGACAGAGCCTCCCCCCAGGTGGCTTTGCGCAATTTGCCGTTTTCGCGGATGTAAGGCACGTCCAGACGCTGACGGCGCAGACCGTCCCAGATGAAGCGTGTCTTGTCGGAAATCCATTCCTCGTTCACGCCGTCATGGTTGCGCGGCAGCACACGCATGACTTCGCGGCCCTTGGTGTCCACGCGGATGTTCGAGCCAAGCGCATCCATCACGTCGATGGTCTCGGTCTTGGTCAGTTCCCACGGACGGGCGGTGAACGCGTAAGGTTTCGAGGTCAGGGCACCGACCGGGCAGAGGTCGATGATGTTGCCTTGCAAGTTCGAATCCAGCGTCTGGTTTAGATAGCTGGTAATCTCGGCGTCTTCGCCGCGACCCGTCTGGCCCATCTGCGAAATGCCAGCGACCTCGGTCGTGAAGCGCACGCAGCGGGTGCAGGAAATACAGCGGGTCATCGCGGTCGACACCAGCGGCCCCAGATCCAGATCATCGACCGAGCGCTTCATCTCGTTGAAGCGCGTGCCTGACATGCCATAGGCCATCGCCTGATCTTGCAGGTCGCATTCGCCACCTTGGTCGCAGATCGGGCAATCCAGCGGGTGGTTGATCAGCATGAATTCCATCACGCCTTCGCGGGCCTTCTTAACCATCGGCGAGTTGGTTTTCACCACCGGCGGCTGCCCTTCCGGGCCGGGGCGCAGATCACGCACCTGCATGGCACAAGATGCTGCCGGCTTGGGCGGACCGCCCACGACCTCGACCAGACACATGCGGCAGTTGCCCGCAATCGACAGACGTTCGTGATAGCAGAAACGCGGAACCTCGATCCCGGCCACTTCACATGCCTGGATCAGCGTCATCGCGCCGTCCACTTCGACTTCCATGTCGTCAATGACGATCTTTTTCAGGTCGCTCATCACGGTCCCTTTTTCGTTCCATGGGCCGGCGTTTTCACCGTACCCACACATTCATGCCCTCAGCGCTCGTACAGTAACGAGCCTACGAAAGAGCGTTTTTCAATTTCGGCGCGGCCTACCGCGCAATAGGTTTCTTCCTGACCCGCGACCGCACCTTTCGACGCCAGCAGAGGCTCGGCGATGGCGCGGAAACGGTCCTGTTCGGTGTCGCTGTCTACGTAGGCCATGACCTCGCTGTGCGAAAAGCCCAACGTCATGGCATGCTTACGCAGCGAAAACGCTTTGTTCAGAAGGCGCAGCTTGCGCAGGGTCAGCGCGTCACAGTTTTCGTCGATCAGATAGGCAACAGAAGCGCCCAGCAGCTCGTTATGCATCCGCGCATCCTTGCGCAGCGGGTCATAATCGGTGGCAGATGCCATCCCGACCCCGGCAGTTACGCTCAGCCCAACGGCCATCAAAACTTTGCGAATACTCATCATGACAATTCTCCTTTGTTTACAAAGGAGATGGTGACGCAGGGCGCTGTCATGCAATAACAACGCGCTGAAACGGGCGAGAAACCGCCTGTTTTCAGTATGTTGTGGTGCTTGATCATTATCTCGCCTCTACCCGGTCAATCGTCTGCTTACTCAGCAGCGATACTGACTTTGCCCTGTTTGTTCACACGAATGCGGTCTTCAATTTCGTCACGGAAGTTGCGGATCAGGCCCTGGATCGGCCACGCGGCCGCGTCACCCAGCGCACAGATCGTGTGACCTTCGACCTGCTTGGTCACGTCCCACAACATGTCGATTTCTTCTACGTCGGCCTCGCCCTTCACCAGACGATCCATCACGCGCATCATCCAGCCGGTGCCTTCGCGGCACGGCGTACATTGGCCGCAGCTTTCGTGCTTATAGAATTTCGACAGACGCCAGATGGCTTTGATAATGTCGGTGGACTGGTCCATCACGATCACAGCCGCGGTGCCAAGACCCGAGCCCAGTTCGCCGCGCAGATAGTCGAAATCCATGATTGCGTCGCGCATGTTCTCGGCGCGCACACAAGGCACCGAGGAGCCACCCGGAATAACCGCTTTCAGGTTGTCCCAGCCGCCGCGAATACCGCCACAATGCTTTTCAATCAGCTCTTCAAAACTGATCGACATGGCTTCTTCAACCACACAGGGGTTGTTCACGTGACCCGAAATGCCAAACAGCTTCGTGCCCGCGTTGTTGGCGCGGCCAAAGCCCGCAAACCACTCAGGGCCACGGCGCAGGATGGTGGGCACAACCGCGATCGACTCCACGTTGTTCACCGTGGTCGGGCAGCCATACAGACCCGCGCCCGCCGGGAAAGGCGGCTTCATGCGGGGCATACCCTTTTTGCCCTCAAGGCTTTCGATCAGTGCGGTTTCTTCGCCACAGATATAGGCGCCCGCCCCGTGATGCAGAAACAGGTCGAAATCCCAGCCGGATTTCGCGGCGTTTTTGCCCAGCAGGCCCGCGTCATAGGCTTCGTCAATCGCCGCTTGCAGTGCTTCACGCTCGCGGATGAACTCGCCACGGATATAGATATAGGCAGTGTTGGCACCCATCGCGAAAGACGCAATCAGCGCACCTTCGATCAGCGTGTGCGGATCATGGCGCATGATCTCGCGGTCTTTACAGGTACCGGGTTCGGATTCGTCCGCGTTGATCACCAGATAGGCCGGACGCCCATCGCTTTCCTTCGGCATGAAAGACCATTTCAGACCGGTCGGGAAGCCCGCCCCGCCACGGCCCCGCAGGCCCGAGGCTTTCATCTGATCGATGATCCAGTCGCGACCGTTTTTGATGATCCCGGCTGTGCCGTCCCAGTGACCACGCGCTTTGGCGCCCGCAAGGGTACGCTCGTGCATGCCATAGAGGTTGGTAAAGATCCGGTCTTTATCCTGCAGCATTCGCTTCTATCCTTCATCCGTCCGGCGCTGGCGCCAGATCCGATACGTTACAACCAGTCCGAAAACGAACCCGGCCAGCGCCAGCATGTCCATCAGGGCCATGGTCCGGTTGGACCAGTCGAGGGAGTTGCCAGCAAACGTGCCTCCGACCCACAACAGACCGGTCGCAGCGATGACGATTGCCGCCAAACGCCCCTGCTGTCCGGTGTTGCTTTGCGGGTCAGTAGCCATTCTCATTCCTTAGTAAACCTTGCCCTTTTTGACCTTGGACGAGAATTCGGTCTCTCCGCCCTCGGCAAGGGTTTTGGCTTGCTCAATCCAGCCGTCCCGTTCGATCCGGCCTTTAAATTTCAGGTTGTCGTCAACCCAAGCGATTTCATCCGCGCCCCATTTGGCGATCTGGTCAAAATGCCAGAAGCCAAGCTCGTTCAGGGTCTGCTCCAGCTTGGGACCAACGCCCTTCAGCTGCTTCAGATCATCCGCGCCCGACTTGCGGGGGGCTTTCAGGGTACGCGGCTTCATCGCGGTGCCGGTCGCAGCGGGAGCCGCTTCGGCCTTCTCGGCTTTCTTCGGCTCGGCTTTCTTAGCAGCCGGTTTGGCCTGCTGGGCCGCCGTCTTGCCGGTCGCGGGCGCTTTCGGGGTCGGCGCAGCGGCGTTGCGGCCTGCCACGATCCCGTCTTTGCCAATCCACGGTGTCAGCAGCGGCACTTCGGTGCCGTCGATACGCTTCACGGTGTCCCCGATGTCGGTGGCCAGCTGGACCGACGCGTTATACTGCGTCTTGCCGCTGTCGTACTCGGTCAGCGAGGTCAGACCCGACAGAGGCTCGGCCGCATAACGACCGTTTTGCGGGCCGGGCGTGGGCACATTGCCAGCACGCAGCTCGTCCACGATCTTGGCGAAGCTCTCAGCCGTCAGGTCTTCGTAATAGTCTTTTCCGATCTGGGCCATCGGCGCGTTGGTGCAGGATCCAAGGCACTCGACCTCTTCCCAGCTCAGCTTGCCATCGCCGGACACAACATGCGGCTTGTCCGCGATCTTCTCGCGGCAGACGGCAATCAGGTCTTCCGCGCCACAGATCATGCAACCCGTGGTGCCGCAAATCTGGATATGCGCGACCGAGCCAACCGGCTGCAGCTGGAACATGAAATAGAACGAGGCCACTTCCAGCACGCGAATGTACGCCATGCCCAGCATGTCGGCGACAGCTTCAATCGCGGGCTTGGTCAGCCAGCCTTCCTGTTCCTGTGCCCGCCACAAAAGCGGGATCACCGCCGAGGCCTGACGCCCCTCGGGATATTTCGTGATCTGCCCTTCCGCCCAAGCAAGGTTGGCGGGCGTGAAAGCAAAGCTTTCGGGCTGTTCATGATGCAAACGGCGGAGCATTAGCGGTCGATCTCCCCAAACACGATATCCATGGTGCCGATGATGGCGGCAACGTCGGCCAGTTGGTGGCCACCGGCCACATAATCCATGGCCTGAAGATGCAGGAACCCGGGCGCGCGGATCTTCGAGCGGTAGGGTTTATTTGATCCGTCCGACACCAGATAAACGCCGAACTCACCTTTCGGGGCTTCAACGGCGGCATAGACTTCACCCTCGGGCAGTTTGAAGCCTTCGGTGTAAAGCTTGAAGTGGTGGATCAGGCTTTCCATCGACTGCTTCATGTCGCTGCGCTTGGGCGGGGAAAGCTTGCCACGGGCCATAACATCGCCCTGCCCTTCGGGGGCACGCAGTTTTTCAACACATTGCAGGATGATCGACAGCGACTGGCGCATCTCTTCCATACGGACAAGGTAGCGGTCGTAACAGTCGCCGTTTTTGCCGACGGGGATCTGGAATTCGAACTCGTCATAGCATTCATAGGGCTGCGCACGGCGCAAATCCCAAGCCAGACCGGAGCCACGGACCATCACACCCGAGAAGCCCCAATCCAGAATGTCCTGTTCGTCCACCACACCGATATCAGCGTTACGCTGTTTGAAGATGCGGTTTTCGGTCAGAAGCTCGTCCAGATCCTTGATGCGCGTCGGGAAATGATGCGCCCAAGTTTCGATATCGTCGATCAGCTCGGGCGGCAGGTCCTGATGCACACCGCCGGGACGGAAATAGGCTGCGTGCAGACGGGCACCGCAAGCGCGTTCATAAAAGCCCATCAGGGCCTCACGCTCGACAAAGCCCCACAGCGGAGGCGTCAAGGCACCAACGTCCATTGCCTGCGTGGTCACGTTCAGCAGGTGGTTCAGAATGCGGCCGATTTCCGAATACAGCACGCGGATCAGCTGACCACGGCGCGGGACTTCTACGCCGGCCAGTTTCTCGATCGCCAGACACCAAGCGTGTTCCTGGTTCATCGGAGCCACGTAGTCCAGACGATCGAAATACGGCAGGTTCTGCAGATACGTGCGGCTTTCCATCAGCTTTTCGGTGCCACGGTGCAGAAGGCCGATATGCGGGTCGGCCCGCTCGACGATCTCGCCATCCAGCTCAAGCACCATGCGCAGCACGCCGTGTGCCGCCGGGTGCTGAGGCCCGAAGTTGATGTTAAAGTTTCGGATCTTCTGTTCGCCGGTTTGGGCGTCTTCGAAGCTTTTGGATCCGTCCATCATACGCTCACCATCTTCTGGGTCCATTCCGACGGAAGCTCACCCATGAACTTCTCGACGAAATTGTATTGCGGTTTAAGTGCTGCTTGCAGCTGGGCCCGTTGGGCTGCTGGCAGGTCGGCAGACACGCTGCGATGCACCACGCGGTCAAACTGTGCCGGTTCATGGGTGATCCCCAGAAACGCACAGAGCCGCGCGATAGCGTCAGGCGTGAACAGCCGTTCGTAAAACTCAATGTGAAACATCTCGCGCGGGAGCGCCGCGTTCAGACGGTTCAGAGTGCGGCGATAGTTCGACCGCTCAAGGATGTTCGTGGCCGTCCCGTCCAGAACGCCCTTGATCTTGGCGTCCAAAGCAGCGCGACCGCCCTGCCCGGCGACCATGCGGATGTTCGACCAGATGCGTTCCACCGGGTCACGCATCAGATAGACAAAGCGCACGGTGTCGGTCAGCCCGGCCATCGCACGGAAGGTGGCTTCCTTCAGCATGCCATAGGCCGGGGTGAAGTCCCCGATCAGCTTGGCATCGCCGGCGGCTTTCTGGACAAAGCTCAGATAGGCGGCGTCGTCGCGGGTTTCCCCGTCAAACGTGTTCAGCCAGTCTTCGCCATCCTTCAGCAAACGCTTCTGATGCGGCTTCGGAGTGTCCTCTGCCGCCAGTCGGGCACGCACGCCGTCCAGACGCTCTTCCAACTGCTTGCGGTGCCATGCGCCGCTGCCATGCTCGAGCGCGTCGAAATAGTGAAGCTCCTTCACGGCCGGAAGCTGACACTCCCGGTGCGAATTGAGGTAGTCGTACAGCCAGCTTGTGCCAGCCTTCGTCGCCCCAACGCAGAATATGAAGGTTTGCCCACTCATCAGGTTCAGCCTTTGGCCTCTTCCGTTTTCTCGTCGCCGGGCAAGATGTAGGTGGCACCTTCCCACGGGGACATGAAGTCGAACTGGCGGTAATCCTGCGTCAGGGTCACGGGTTCATACACCACGCGCTTCTCGACCTCGTCATAGCGCACTTCGGTATAGCCGGTGGTCGGGAAATCCTTGCGCAGCGGGAAGCCACGGAAGCCATAATCCGTCAGGATGCGGCGCAAATCCGGGTGGCCTGTGAACAGGATGCCGAACATGTCGAAGACTTCACGCTCGAACCAGTTGGCCGATTTGTGGACCTCGGTGATCGAGGGCACCATCTCGTCCTCGCGCACGGCCACTTTCACGCGGATGCGCTGGTTCGTGTACATGGACAGGAAGTGGAATACCACGTCGAAACGGGCTTCACGCTCGGGATGGTCGACGGCGGTGATGTCCACCAGGGTCGAAAACTTGCAGGCGTTGTCCGTCTTCAGAAACTCGATGAAGGCCGGAATGCCCGACAGCGGCACATTCACGGTCAGGTCGCCATAGGCGACTTCCCAGCTCAGGACACAGTCAGGGCGCTTTGCCTCAATGGTTGCGCCAAGTTCGTTCAGGGCTTCGCTCATCGCTTACCTCACAATCGTGCCGGTGCGGCGGATTTTGCGTTGCAGCTGCAGAATGCCGTAAAGCAGCGCTTCTGCGGTCGGGGGACAGCCGGGAACATAAACGTCCACGGGTACGATGCGGTCACAGCCGCGCACCACCGAGTAGGAATAGTGATAATAACCACCGCCATTCGCGCAGGATCCCATCGAGATCACATAGCGCGGGTCGGGCATCTGGTCGTAAACCTTGCGCAGCGCCGGGGCCATCTTGTTGGTCAGCGTGCCAGCCACGATCATCAGGTCCGACTGACGCGGAGAGGCGCGCGGAGCAGTCCCGAAACGCTCAAGGTCATAGTGGGCCATCGCCGAGTGCATCATTTCAACCGCGCAGCAGGCCAAACCAAAGGTCATCCAGTGCAACGACCCGGTACGGGCCCAGTTGATAATGTCATCCGTGGTGGTCAGCAGAAAGCCCTTGTCGGCCAGCTGATCATTCAGAAGACGGGTCGCGTGTTCGCGGTCACCGCCTGCCGTGTTGGCTCCGGTCATCACTCCCATTCCAGCGCACCTTTCTTCCATTCATATGCAAAGCCGATCGTCAGAACGGCCAGGAACACCATCATCGACCAGAAACCGACCAACCCGACATCCTTGAAGGCCACGGCCCAAGGGAACAAGAAAGCGATTTCGAGATCGAAAATGATGAACAGGATCGCGACCAGATAAAACCGGCTGTCAAATTTCATCCGAGCGTCATCGAAAGCGTTGAAACCGCATTCGTAAGCACTAAGTTTTTCGGGGTCGGGATTGCGGACTGCCAGCACGACGGCGGCGAGGATCAGAACAAGTCCGATAACAATGGCGAGTCCGAGGAAAATGATGATGGGGAGGTATTCCCGGAGAAGATCTTCCACGTGTGGCTCCTTTTAAAGCGGATTTCCCGCCTTTCACTAGCTATGTGCGGTTTACCGCCGCACCGGTGCAGGGTCAACCGACAGGCCATCGCATTCAATCATTTGAATTCGAGGGCGCGTAACGTCGAAAAGTGGTCGCAATCGCTTTGAAAGTAAGGGGCGTGAGCGCTACCCTCGATGCAAGATCACCCGAAATATCCATCACGTGTTAATCAATTTTCCTCATCGTCTTTTCGCCTACCCGAGCATCTGCAGCATTTCCGCATCTGTAATGGGCGGGAAAAGAGACTCACTTGGACGCGTGAGCGCGGCTAACAAAACGCAAGACGCAGGGCGCAGACCGTCAGTGCGACGGTCACTGGCCCCATAGCAAACGCTCGGCGCGTGACGGGGTGGCCAGATTGGCAACTGTGGTTGCGATTGTGACGGAAAATGCGGCCCAAAAAGTCCAATTGGGCCAGTCTGGTGCAATGCCGGCCCGCGCCGCCATCGCTGTTCCCATGAAGACAAGAATTGCCCCCTGCCCGATGGCCGCTACCCGCATGGCTGGGGGCAAGCGACCGCGCCAGCGACCGCCGTTCGCCAGATGCCCCCAAGGTGCCCCCAACGCCATGCAGGCCTGGAACCCCACAAGCACCATGATCAGTGCAACGTATATCCAGCCAGCCCAGAGCATGGGCAAAGCCTAACGGATCATGCCCAGCTTGGCTTTTCTTTTGCAAAAAAAGCCGCGATGCCTTCCTGCGCTTCAGCGCTTTCCCAACGGGCGACCAGACCGGCGATGGTTTCGTCGATGATCTCTTCCGTGATGGGCGGGCCAAGGCGGCGGGCCAAGGCTTTGGCTTCGGCCACAGCGCCGGGGGCCACAGACAGGTAGGGTTTCACCTCGGCCTCAACAGCTGCGTCCAGATCCTCGGGCGCCACGGCCTTGGCCAACAGGCCCAGTGTTACCGCCTCGTCCGCATCGAAAATACGCGCCGACATGAAGACACGACGGGCCATCGCTTCGCCCAGACGGGCCAACACGTACGGGCCGATGGTGGCCGGGATCAGACCCAGACGGGTCTCGGTCAGGCCAAACTTTGCCCCCTGCACGCCGATCGACACATCCGAGACCGAGGCCATGCCGACCCCGCCACCAAACGCTTGCCCCTGCACTTTTGCGATCAGGGGTTTGGGCATTTCATTCAATGCATTCAACATCATAGCCAGCTTCTTGGCTTCGACCCCACGGGTCACGGGATCGGCCGCCATCTGGTCTTGCATCCAACGCAGATCACCGCCCGCGCAGAAGCTTTTGCCGTCGCCGGTCAGGATCACAACGCGCACCGCGTCATCAGCGCCCAACTTGTAGGCCGCATCTGTCAGCTCTTCAATCATCTGGGCCGACATGGCGTTGTGCTTGTCAGCACGATCCAGAAGCAGCGTGGCCACACCGCGTTCGTCGGTGGAAATAGAAATGGTTTCGTACATAGCGTTTCCTTTCGGGGGACCCGATCTTTTGCAAAAATTCGTGGGCTCAGCTGTCCACGCGCATCTGTCGCGCCATTTGGGCAGCTTTTTCAAGAATGTCCCGGTCCAACCCGGTGGTGTAGCCCAGCGCGGTCACGCGGTCATGTACGGCTTCGGTCGCCACATTGCCCTGCGCGCCCGGCGCATAGGGGCAGCCGCCCAACCCGCCGACGGCTGCGTCAAACACGCGAATGCCCTTGGCCAGCGAGGCCTCGACATTGTCGCAGGCCCGACCGCTGGTGTCGTGATAGTGGCCCGCGAATTTCGCCGCCTCGCCTTCGCCCAACACGGCGTCCAGCATGGCCGAGATGCTCTCAGGCGTGGCCTGCCCAATCGTGTCGCCCAGCGAGATTTCGTAGCAGCCCATCGCCAGAAGTTCTTTCGCGACCCACGCCACCTGCGCGGGATCGGTCGGCCCGTCATAGGGGCAATCCGTCACGCAAGAGATATAGCCACGCATTGGAAGACCCGCTGCCTTGGCAGCCTCGGCCACGGGTTGAAAACGCTCAAGGCTTTCTGCAATCGTGCAGTTGATATTAGCCTTCGAGAACCCTTCCGAGGCCGAGCCAAAAATCGCGATCTCATCAGCTTTGGCCGCCAAGGCGCCTTCAAAGCCGCGCATGTTCGGGGTCAGCGCCGCATAGGACACGCCCGGCGCGCGGGTTATGCCTGCCAGAACGTCGGCGCTGTCGGCCATTTGCGGCACCCATTTGGGGCTGACAAAACTGGCGATTTCAATCCGTTTAAAACCGGCACCTGACAACAGATCGACCAGCTCGATTTTCTCTGCGGTCGGGATCTGGCGCTTTTCGTTTTGCAACCCATCACGCGGGCCAACTTCGAAAATCTCAACGTATTCCATAGGGTTACTCCTCGGGCACGGGATAGAAATCCTGCGCGTAAAATCTCTGCTCGCCCTCGCGGGCGACGACACGTTGATAGGACGGCAGGGCCTCGATCCGCGCCTTATAGGCGGTGACATTCGGGAACTCGTCCAACTTCACATAGTAAGGCGCGGCGAAGATGTTGAACCCCATCATGATGTCAGCGGCCGAGAACCCGCGATCCAGCAGCCAGTCGCGGCCTTCCAGATGCTTCTCAAGCCCTGCTAGCGTGTGACGCAGCCGTGCGACGTTGATCTTCAAAACAATCGGACTGGCTTTCGCGGGCGGTCGCAGGAACACCATCTGCATGTTCAGCTGCTCGATCAGGCTAGCCATGGTTTCGGTGTAGTGAATCCACTGCAGGAAATCCGTGCGTTCTGGCTGACCGGGTGCGACGCCCAGTTCGGGCGCATAGGTCTCGGTCAGGTACTCAACAATGGCACCGCTTTCCGACATGGTGATGTCACCGATTTCGAGCGCCGGAATGCGGGTGGCAGGCGAGACCTTGCGCAGATCGCTTTCGAACATCTCTTTCGAGCCGATCTTGTATTCGACCACCTCGAGCTTCTCGCCCAGCTTGTCTTCCAACCCGATCTCTTCGATCAGCCACAGCACACGGACCGAGCGCCCGTATTGCACATGGTGCAGACGAAAACTCATGCCTCTTCCTCTTCGTCTTCCAGACGGATCAGCGGCGCACCGGCTTCCACCTGATCACCGTCGGCGCACAGCACCTCGGCCACCACACCATCGCGCGCGGCTTCCAGCGAGTGTTCCATCTTCATAGCTTCAAGGATGGCAAGGCGGTCGCCTTCCTTCACCTCTTGGCCTGCTTTGGCGAAGACGGCTTTCACAAGACCCGGCATCGGCGCTTCGATCACGCCCGCACCCGCACCGCTGTCAGCCATCTGATCCAGGGGATCGGCCACGTGGAATTCCAGACCCGATTGGGCGAAGACCGTTACCACGTTGCCTGCCTTGGCCACGCGCGGACCACGATCACCGCCCATTTTCCACTGGCCGTTCAGGCACAGGGCTTCGATCTGGTCTTCACCCACGGTGATCATATGACGATCAGCGCCGTACGAGGTTACGACCACGTCGAATTGCTCTTCAGCATGGGTCAGGGTCACGAAATGGTTCTGACCACCCCACAGGGTAAAGCCGGTGCCCTCGCGTTTCAGAAGGTCCAGCGCGCAGAGAGCGGCTGCACCAATGTCGCTAAGGCCAGGGCCGGGTTCGGCAGTCAGCGCCTCAAGGTCACGTTCGATCAGGCCGGTGTCCACGTCCCCTGCCGCAAAGCCTTCGTGACGCGTCAGGGCGCCAAGGAAAGCCAGGTTGGTGACAGATCCAGCCACTTCCGTATGCGACAGAGCTGACGAAAGCATCCGAAGGGCAGCCGCCCGCGACCCTGCGTGCACGGTCAGTTTGGCGATCATCGGGTCATAGAAGGGGCTGATCGTGTCCCCTGCCCGCACGCCCGTATCAGCACGCGCACCTTCGGGGAATTTCAGATGGGACAGCGTGCCGGTCGCAGGCAGGAAGCCCTTCGGCACGTCTTCTGCATAAAGACGGGCCTCGAACGAATGGCCGCTGATGGTCAGCTCGTCCTGCTGTTTGGGCAGGCCTTCGCCGCTGGCAACACGCAGCTGCCATTCGACCAGATCAACGCCGGTGATCGCTTCGGTAACGGGGTGCTCCACCTGCAAGCGGGTGTTCATTTCCATGAACCAGAACCCGTCGTTGCGCAGCCCATTGGCGCCATCCACGATGAATTCAACCGTGCCTGCACCCTTATAGCCAATTGCCTCGGCGGCGCGGACGCCGGCCATGCCCATTGCCTCGCGGACCTCTTCGGTCATGCCGGGGGCCGGAGCTTCCTCGATCACCTTCTGGTGACGACGCTGCAGCGAGCAATCGCGTTCGAACAGATGCACAGCATGGGTGCCGTCGCCGAAGACCTGCACCTCGATATGGCGCGGCGAGAGGATGTATTTTTCAACCAGTACATCGGCATTCCCAAAAGCGGTCTGGGCTTCACCCTGCGCAGATTTCAGCGCGTCGGCGAAATCCGCGGGGTTGTCCACGCGACGCATCCCCTTACCGCCGCCACCTGCGACGGCCTTGATCAGAACCGGATAGCCCATCTTCTCGGCCTCCGCGGCAAGGAAATCGGGGTCCTGGTTTTCGCCGTGATAGCCCGGCACGACAGGCACACCTGCGTCCACCATCAGCTTCTTGGCGGCATCTTTCAGACCCATCTTGCGGATCGCATCCGCCGACGGACCGATAAAGGTCAGGCCAGCCTTTTCGACCGCATCCACGAAGTCGGGGTTTTCCGACAGAAAGCCATATCCGGGGTGAATGCCCTGCGCGCCAGTGTCCAGCGCCACCTGAATAATCCGGTCACCCAGCAGGTAGGACTGCGCGGGTTGCGGCGGGCCAATGTGGACGGCTTCGTCGGCCATTCTTACATGGCGCGCGTTCGCGTCTGCGTCCGAATACACAGCCACAGTGGCCACGCCCAGCTTGCGGGCGGTGTCGATGACGCGGCAGGCAATCTCGCCGCGGTTTGCAATCAGGATCTTTGTGAACATCTCTGTTCCTCCTTCGGGTGGGGCAAGGCCCCGCTTATGTGGCTCGCCCCGCAACGGGGCGAAAATTCTTCTATCTGTTCAGACGCTTGCACCAATTGATCCGGCTTCCGCCGTAATAGCGCACGGCCAGACCTTCACCGATCAGCACCTGCCCTACATCGCGTCCATTGGCGAACATGCGGACCAATTCGCGACCATATTTGTCGTGACCTTTATGCTGAAAACTGATGCTGGCCCCACCCACGATCTGACGCAGGCGCGCCGTCGCCCGGTCGCCCAGCGCCTTTTCAGCGGCGCAGCCGGGATTTTTGGTTTCCGGTGTATCAAAACCGACCAACCGCGCCGTTCGCTTGCGGTCCGGGCACATCAGCTCGACCGTATCCCCATCATAGACATAGCCCAGACGACATCCATCGATCACGCTGACACGTGGCCCCGGCGCAATCTGCTCGGCCAGCGTGTAGAGGATCAGAAGCGTCACGCCGCAGTATATGACGAGGTTGGTGTCCATAGTTTACATCCGGAAGACGCCGAACTTGGTGTCTTCGATCGGAGCGTTCAGGGCGGCCAGAAGCGACAGGTACAGAACCTCACGCGATTTGCGCGGGTCGATGATGCCGTCATCCCACAGGCGCGCCGAGGCATAGAGCGGGTGGCTTTGCTCCTCGAACATGTCGATTGTGGGCTGCTTGAAGGCGGCTTCTTCATCCGCCGACCATTCGCCGCCTTGACGTTCAATCGCGTCGCGTTTCACGGTGGCCAGCACGCCCGCCGCCTGTTCGCCGCCCATCACGGAAATCCGCGAGTTCGGCCATGTCCACATAAAGCGCGGCTGATAGGCGCGCCCGGCCATGCCGTAGTTACCAGCGCCATACGAGCCGCCAACAACCATCGTCACTTTCGGGACGTTGGTGGTGGCCACTGCGGTCACCATCTTAGCGCCGTGGCGAGCAATGCCTTCGTTCTCATACTTGCGGCCCACCATGAAGCCGGTGATGTTCTGCAGGAAGACCAGTGGGATATTCCGCTGGCTGCACAGTTCAACGAAATGCGCACCCTTTTGGGCAGCTTCCGAGAAAATCACGCCATTGTTGGCGACGATCCCGATGGGGCAGCCTTTCAGGTGGGCAAAGCCGGTGACCAGCGTTTCGCCAAAGCGCGGCTTGAATTCGTCAAAGCGCGAGCCGTCGACGATGCGCATGATCACTTCGCGGATATCGTAGGGCGTCTTCAGATCCGCGGGGACTACGCCCAGCAGTTCTTCTGGGTCATAAGCGGGCTCTTCCGGTTCCTGCCATTTCACGGTGGCGGGTTTGGTGCGGTTCAGGCTTTCGACTGCGCGACGGGCCAGCGCCAATGCGTGCGCATCATCTTCGGCCAGATAGTCTGCCACGCCAGACAGACGGGTGTGCACGTCGCCACCGCCGAGGTCTTCGGCGGACACAACCTCGCCGGTTGCGGCCTTCACCAAGGGCGGACCGGCAAGGAAGATGGTGCCTTGCTCCTTCACGATGATGGTCACATCCGACATGGCCGGCACATATGCGCCACCTGCGGTACAGGACCCCATCACTACCGCGATCTGCGGGATACCCTTCGCGGACATGCGGGCTTGGTTATAGAAGATGCGGCCAAAGTGGTCGCGATCCGGGAACACCTCGTCCTGCTGCGGTAGGTTCGCACCACCCGAGTCCACCAGATAGATGCAGGGCAGATTGCACTCTTCCGCGATCTCTTGCGCGCGCAGGTGCTTCTTCACGGTCATCGGATAGTAAGTGCCGCCCTTCACTGTGGCATCGTTACAAACGATCATACATTCCTGACCGTGGACTTGACCGATGCCGGCCACAACGCCAGCCGCAGGGGCCGCATTGTCATACATGTTATGGGCGGCGGTCGCCCCAACCTCGAGGAACGGAGACCCCGGATCGAGCAGGTTCGACACGCGGTCACGCGGTAGCATCTTGCCACGGCTTAGGTGACGATCGCGGGATTTCTGCCCTCCGCCGCCAACAGCGGCTTCGGCAGCATCTGCCACCACTTTCAGGGCTTCAAGGTGCCCCTCGCGGTTTGCTTTATACGCCTCGGACCCGGGCGTGGCTTGGGATTGAAGTTTCATCTCAGCATCCTTCGTGGTTGCAGATTTGCGCGCCATATCCGTTCAGGTCAGCTTCCAGTGACCAGGCTTGGCGGGCAGTCATAAACATGTGGCAAGACGTGGCAGCCGGACCGCCGCCCGTGCCCCCACCCCATTTCGAGCGTTCGTAGTCGCAAGCGGTGTCGCGGAACGTGATCCATGCCCTTTGCATCTCGCGCAGCGCAGGGGCTTGCTTTGGCGCAGAGGAACCCAGCGCCGCCATCTCTTCATCTTCGGCTTTCAGCTTCGTCATCAAAAGGCCGTAGGCGCGGTTCAGCCGGCGATCCCAGTCTTCCAGCTCCAGCCCAAGGCAACGAGACATTCCAACAGTGCTCCAGCCCCCTTGGGTGTTTTCCATGCAGGCATTGGCAGCGGTGCCAAAACACTGGTGCGCTTCGCCTTCGGGACCTTTTTCAGCAAGGCAATCGGTGGTCGGCGCAAAGGAATAGACCATGTCCTGCGCCGTGGCGGGTTGCGCCACAGCACCGAACAGGATCACTGCGCCAACCAGAGCCTTCATCACTGGGCGCCCATCAGCTCGCGACCGATCAGCATGCGGCGGATTTCCGAGGTGCCCGCACCGATCTCCATCAGCTTGGCGTCACGGAACAGGCGGCTGACCGGGGTTTCGTTCATAAAGCCCGCACCACCCATCGCTTGAACAGCTTGGTGGGCTTGTTTCATCGCTTCTTCCGAGGCGTAGAGCACACAGGCGGCGGCGTCCTGACGGGTCACCTCGCCGCGGTCACAGGCTTTGGCGACTTCGTAAACATAAGCCCGGGCCGAGTTCATCGCGGTGTACATGTCCGCAATCTTGGCCTGCATCAGCTGGAAGTCCCCAATCGGGCGACCGAACTGCTTGCGCTCTTTCATATAGGGCATGATCTCGTCCAAACAGGCGGCCATGATGCCGGTGCCGATGCCCGACAGAACCACACGTTCGTAATCCAGACCCGACATAAGGACCTTCACGCCCTTACCTTCCTCGCCCAGCACGTTTTCGAACGGCACTTCCACGTCTTCAAAAATCAGCTCGGCGGTGTTCGAACCGCGCATGCCCAGCTTGTCGAAATGTTCCGAGGTCGAGAAACCCTTCATGCCCTTTTCAATGATGAAGGTGGTGATGCCTTTGGGGCCAGCTTCCGGATCGGTCTTGGCATAGACGACAAGCGTGTCCGCGTCCGGGCCGTTGGTGATCCAGAACTTGGTGCCGTTCAGAACGTAATATCCGTTGCGCTTCTCGGCACGCAGCTTCATGCCCACAACATCCGAACCAGCGCCCGCTTCCGACATGGCCAGAGCGCCGATATGCTCGCCCGAGCACAGCTTCGGCAGGTATTTCGCTTTCTGCTCGTCCGTGGCGTTGCGACGGATCTGGTTCACGCAGAGGTTCGAGTGTGCGCCATAAGATAGCGAGACCGAGGCCGAGGCACGGGCGATCTCTTCCACCGCGACAACATGCGCCAGATAAGACATGTCCGACCCGCCGTATTCCTCGGGCGTGGTCACACCCAGAAGGCCAAGATCGCCGAACTCTTTCCACAGTTCATTCGGGAACGCGTTCTTCTGATCCACCTCAGCTGCGATGGGCTTGATGCGATCTTGTGCAAAGCGGTGCACCATCTCGCGGATGGCGTTGACGTCTTCGCCCAGGTCGAAATTCATAGAGTTGTTGAACATGGCGGCTTCCTTCCGGATCAGATATTCGGGATCGCATTATTGAACGCTTGTTCAGTTAATGCGCCGAAAGCACGATTCGCGTCAATACACGCGCAAATTCACGCAGCGTCACAATGCGCGCGGGCCTCGATTTCGGTCAGATTTTCGGGGGATCAGCCTGCCTGATGCACCCGCCCCACAACATCGCGGATGATACGCGCAATCAGGGCGCAATCGTCCAGCGAGAAGGTCAGCGGTAGGCGCAGATCCAGAATGCCTTTCAGGATCCGGTCGGTCTTGGGTAGTTCGGGCGTGTCAGCATAACGCCAGCTGTCATAGCGGCTGGTAAAGCCTGCAGGCTCTGCGCCGCCAAACCATTTCAGCTCGACACCGCGCTCAGCGCATTGATTGACCACCTGTCTCACGGTGTCTTCAGACCAATCCAGCAACAGGAACTGGAACGAGGACATGACGTACTCTTCCGCCGCAGGCCGCTCGATCACGGTCAGGCCGGGCGTGTTGCGCAGCCCTTCCTCGACGACACGATAGCGCGCATTCCACGCGGCGCATTGCGCGTCCAGCTTCGCCAACTGGGGCCGCAAGATCGCTGCGCGCAGATTGTCCATCCGTCCCGAGATATTGGGCGTGATATACTTCACCTTCTCGAACGCCTCAGGCGGCGGTCCGGCCACGTGGCGTTCATACAGCATATAGCTGCCCGACAGGATGATCGCACGGGCCATCAGATCGGGATCGTCCGAGATCAAGAGCCCACCCTCGCCCGAATTCACGTGTTTATAGGTCTGGGTCGAATAGGCCGCCATCGCGCCGTGCCGCCCGGACAAGGTGCCATTCCAGCGCGCACCCATCGTGTGGGCACAATCCTCGATCACCGTGACCCCTGCCCCGTCGCAGATCTGCATCATACGGTCCATGTCACAGATATGTCCGCGCATATGGGACAGCAGCAGCACACGCGGCGCATCCTTCTCGGCCACCAGCCGCGCCAGATGGTCCAGATCAATGGTCAGCGCCTCCGTCACTTCGACAAAAACCGGCTTCGCACCAAGGGACGCAATCGCACCCGGCACCGGGGCCAGCGTGAAGACATTGGTCAGAACGCGATCCCCGGCCTGAACCCCAACCGCGCGCAAGGCCGTCGCAATCGCATAGCCGCCCGAGGACACGGCAAGCGCGTATTCCGACCCCATCTGGGCGGCAAATTCCTGCTCCAGCAGAGCCGTATGCGCGGTCTCGCCCTTTGCCACGTTGTAGCGGTGCAGGCGTCCATGGCGCAGAACCTCCAAGGCCGCATCAATCCCCTCGTCCGGGATAGGTTTTTGCTGGGTGAAGTTACCGGTGAATCGTTCAGTCATGGCGGCAGAGTGCGCAGCCCTGCCGGGAAGGTCAATGGACGCGTTTAGCCAATCAGCCGCGCGACCGTGTCGTCCAGATCGTCATAGTGGGTCAACATCGCCTCGGGTTCCAACCGCGCAACGCCCGGCCCCTCGGGCCCGAAGCCCACAAGGATACAGGGCGCGTTTGCGGCCCGAGCGGTTTCGCGGTCGGTCACGGTATCGCCTACCAAAAGCGCACAGGTCGGATCGCCCCCGGCCTGCAGTGCCGCCGCCACAAAGGGCGCCGGATCGGGCTTGCGGGTGGGTAGCGTGTCTGCCCCGATCAGCGAGGTAAACTGGTCCAGAATGCCCAGACGGGTAAGCAAAAGCCGCGCCAACCCCTCGGGCTTGTTGGTACAGATCCCGACCGCATAGCCGGCCACATGCAGCCGCTCGACCGCCTCCATCGTACCGGGGTAAATCACGGTGTACCGGTCGATTTCGGCCTCATACGCGGTCAGAAGGTTGGGAAACTCGCGATCCACGTCAGCCTCGTCCGCCGTGCCGTTCAACCTTTTGAACCCAAGGCGCAACATGGCTCGCCCGCCGTGGAACGCTGTCAGCGCATCGGCTACTGGGTCCAGCAGAGCCCCATGCCCCAGCCCTTCAAAACACGCATTTGCCGCAGCGATCAGGTCACCTGACGTGTCCGCCAGCGTGCCATCCAGATCAAAGATCACCGTGCGTTTTCCGTTGCCTTGCGCCATTCCCTAGATCCTTCTTTGGCAAATCCCCGCCGACCCTGTAACCTCGCGTAAGGTTAATTGAACCGGTTTCCCTTGCGAGCCGCGCCTCAAGGGGTAAAACGGGCCAAAAGGAATTGAAAGAGCAGATCGACATGGCAACAGCCTTGATTATCCTTGCCGCGGGCAAGGGAACACGGATGAATTCGGACCTTCCCAAGGTGATGCACGAGGTCGCAGGCGCGCCGCTGTTTGCGCATGCGCTGGCTTCTGGCGCAGCGCTAGAGCCCGAACGCGCCGTGCTTGTCGTCGGCCACGGGGCCGAGCTGGTGGGCAAGGCTGCCGCAGATCTGGATCCTGACATCACCATTGCCGTACAGGAAGAACAGCTGGGCACCGGTCACGCCGTCGCCCAAGCCCGCCCCGCGCTGGTGGGGTTCGATGGGGACGCGATTGTTCTGTATGGAGACACGCCTTTTATTCGTTCCGAAACGCTGGAAGCCATGGCCGCCGAGCGCGCAGCCGGTGCGGATGTGGTTGTTCTGGGGTTCGAGGCCGCCGATCCGGGTCGCTATGGCCGCTTGATCGTCAAGGATGGCGCGTTGGAGCGTATTGTTGAATTCAAGGATGCATCGGATGAGGAACGCGCCGTCACCCTGTGCAACAGCGGCGTTGTGGCGGCGAACGCCCAGACCCTGTTCGAGCTGATTGACTGGGTCGGCAACGACAACGCCTCGGGTGAGTATTACCTGACCGACATCGTGGAAGTGGCCCGCGCCAAAGGCCTGACCGCCCGCGTCGTTACCTGTGACGAGGCCGAAACGCTCGGCATCAACTCGCGCGCTGAACTGGCCGCTGCGGAAGAGATTTTCCAAGCGGGCGCCCGCGACGAGGCGCTGGAAAATGGCGTCACGCTGATCGCCGCCGACACGGTCTATTTCGCGCATGACACAGTTATTGGCCGCGACACGATCGTAGAACCCAATGTGGTCTTCGGCCCCGGCGTCACCGTGGAAAGTGGCGCCCGCATTCGTGCGTTCTCGCATCTGGAAGGCTGCCACGTCTCGCGCGGTGGGGTGGTTGGCCCCTACGCCCGCCTGCGTCCCGGCGCAGAACTGGCCGAACACGCCAAGATCGGCAACTTTGTCGAGATCAAGAACGCCCAGATCGAAGAAGGCGCGAAGGTGAACCACCTTTCTTACGTGGGCGACGCGCGCGTGGGCGAAGGCGCGAATATCGGCGCGGGCACCATCACCTGCAACTATGACGGTGTCTCGAAACACCATACCGACATCGGCGCACGGACTTTCATCGGGTCGAATACATGTCTAGTGGCTCCGGTCTCGGTCGGGGACGAAGCAATGACCGCCACCGGCACCGTGGTCACGAAAAACGTGCCCGCGGGGGCGATGGCAGTAGGGCGTGCGAAGATGGAAATCAAACCCGGTCTTGCCGTGAAACTGTTTACGAAACTGCGCGCGGCCAAAGCCCGCCGTCAGAAAGGATCCTGAGCATGTGTGGTATTGTAGGGGTTCTGGGCGATCACGAAGCAGCACCAATCCTTGTCGAAGCGTTGAAGCGGCTGGAATATCGCGGCTATGACAGCGCGGGCATTGCGACCATCGATGCAAGCGGCAAGCTGGGTCGCCGCCGGGCTGTCGGCAAACTGGTGAACCTATCGGACACACTGGTGCACAATCCGCTGTCGGGCAAATCCGGCATTGGTCACACCCGCTGGGCCACCCACGGTGCGCCAACCACCGATAACGCCCACCCGCACCGCGCAGGCAACGTTGCCGTGGTGCATAACGGCATTATCGAGAACTTCCGCGAGCTTCGTGAACAACTTGCCGCCGAAGGGCTGGAGTTCTCGACCGAGACGGACACCGAAACCGTCGCCCTTCTGGCACAAAGCTTTGTCGCGCAGGGAAAGACCCCGAAAGAGGCAGTCGAGGCCACGCTGGCACAGCTGGACGGCGCGTTTGCGCTGTGTTTCCTGTTTGACGGCGAACACGATCTGATGATTGCCGCCCGAAAAGGCAGCCCCTTGGCCATTGGCCACGGAGACGGCGAGATGTTCGTCGGCTCGGACGCCATCGCACTGGCGCCGATGACCGACAAGATCACCTATCTGGAGGAAGGCGACTGGGCCGTCATCACCCGCGACGGGGCCGAGATCTATGACGCCGAAGGCCGCCGCGCCAACCGTCCCGTGAAACAGGTCAAGCTGGACGCCGCCCGGATCGAAAAAGGCGGCTATAAGCATTACATGGCAAAAGAAATCGCCGAACAGCCGACTGTGGTCGGCAATGTGCTGAAGGCTTATGCCTCGGGCGACAAGATCACTATGGACCTTGGCGGAATCAACTTCGCCGACGTGGATCGCCTGTCCATCGTGGCCTGTGGCACGGCCTATTACGCCGGGCTCGTCGCCAAGTATTGGTTCGAACACTATGCCCGCCTGCCCGTCGACATCGACGTCGCGTCCGAGTTCCGGTATCGCGAGGCGCCGTTCTCGCCCAAGACCATCGGCCTTTTTGTCAGCCAGTCGGGTGAAACCGCCGATACGCTGGCTGCGCTGCGCTATTCGACAGGCAAGGTCGACAAGATCGTGTCGCTGATCAACGTGCCGGAAAGCTCGATCGCACGCGAAAGCGATGTGGCGGTGGAAATCCAAGCCGGCATCGAAGTCTCGGTCGCCTCGACCAAAGCTTTCACCTGCCAGCTGACCAGCTTTGCCATCATGGCACTGAAAGCCGCCCATGACCGCGGGCAGCTGGATGACGCGGAACTGGCCCATCGTCTGTCCGAGCTGCGCCAATTGCCGGGGCTGATGAGCCATGCGCTGACAATCGACGCAGCCACCAAAAAGATCGCCAGCAAACTGGCCGAGGCACGCGACGTGCTGTTCCTTGGACGCGGACAGATGTTCCCCCTGGCCTTGGAAGGCGCGCTGAAATTGAAGGAAATCAGCTATATCCACGCAGAAGGCTATGCCTCGGGCGAGCTGAAACATGGCCCCATTGCGCTGGTCGACAAGGCCACACCGACTGTCGTCATGGCGCCTCACGATGCGCTGTTCGACAAGACCGTCTCGAACATGCAAGAGGTCATGGCCCGTGGTGGCCGCGTGGTTCTGGTGTCTGATGCCCGCGCGGCCAAGGAAGCCGGTGACGGCGTGTGGCAGACACTCGCCCTGCCCGAAGCCCCCGAAATGATCCAACCGATCCTCTACGCAATTCCTGCGCAGCTTTTGGCCTATCATACCGCCATCGCAAAGGGTACAGATGTGGACCAACCCCGCAATCTTGCCAAATCGGTGACCGTAGAATGACACTTGACGACGCGCTGGCCGCGCTGAAGGCCCAGATCGAACCGGGCCGCGCCGAAGGGCAGAAGGCCTATCACAAGCAAACGCGCGAGGTGTGGGGCATCCCGAACCCGGCGCTGAACGACCTGACCAAGGATTGGCGTCAGTCGCTGTCCGTAGACGAACGCGTTGCGCTGGCCGATCAGCTTTGGAAAACCGATGTGTTTGAGGCGCGGATTGCGGCTGCAAAGCTGCTGACTCAGGCCCGTATCCGACCCGACGATGCTGTGTGGGATCTGATCCAAAGCTGGGTGCCGGATTTCGACAGCTGGGCGATTGCCGATCACGTCTGCATGGCGGGGCAAAAACGTCTGGTGGCCGATCCGTCCCGGATTGACGCCGTAGAAATGTGGACCACGTCGGATCACATGTGGACCCGTCGCGCCGCCCTTGTGATCACCCTGCCTTGGACCAAGCAAAACAATCCGAAACCCGAAGATATCGCCATTCGGGATCGCATCTTGGGCTGGGCCGATGGCTATGTCAGTGACCCGGAATGGTTCATCCAGAAGGCCGTGGCCTGGTGGGTACGCGATCTATCCAAACACGATCCGGATCGCGCCCGCGCCTTCCTGAAACCGCATGCCAAAACCCTGCAGCCTTTCGCCCTGAAAGAAGCGCGCAAGCATCTTCCGCCCCCTGCCCAGCTTCAAAAGGAAGCCAAGGACAAGTGGCGGGCAGAAAAGCGGAAATTGCGCGAAGAGAGCTGGGGCCGCAGGCGTCAGGACACCACCAACGACGACAGCTGACCCGGCACAGCTTGTGTCCCAGCTTTTTCAGACCTTAGAAATCCCGACAGTGTAAAGCCGTTTCACCCGCAGGCCAGACGGGGGCAGTGCCCCCTTCTACCCCCTGAGCTCACGCCGCATAATCTTGCCAGTAGCTGTCATGGGCAGCTGATCCACAAAGTCGACAGACCGAGGTGCCACATGAGGGCTGATCCGGTCGCGGACCAGTTGGATCAGCGCCTTTTCCATCCCCTCATGCGCGCACCCGTCCTTTAGAACCACCACCGCCTTGACGGCTTCGGTCCGAAGCGGGTCCGGCACCCCAATCACCGCCGCCATTGTGACGTCGGGATGGGTCATCAAACAGTTCTCGATCTCGGTCGGACCAATGCGATACCCGGCCGAGGTGATCACGTCGTCATCCCGGCTGGCAAAGGTGAAATAGCCTGCCGCGTCGCGGGTCGCCAGATCCCCGGTGCGCAGCCATTTGACCCCGTCCACGTCGTGGAACTTGTCGCGTGTCTTCTCGGGCAGGTTCCAATAGCGCAGGAACATCACCGGATCGGGCGCTTTCACGCAGATCTCGCCCATCTCGCCGTTGGCAACGGGTGAACCATCGTCCGACAGCAGTGTTACCTCATGGCCCGGAATGGCCTGCCCCATACTGCCCGGCTTCACCTCCATCGCACCAGCGACCGAGGACAGGACAAGATTGCATTCGGTCTGGCCGTAAAACTCGTTGATCTTCACACCCAGAGCTTGACCCGCCCAGTCGAGCAGCCCTGCCCCAAGGCTTTCCCCACCCGACCCGATGGAACGGATATGCACCCCGTCAGGTGTTGCATCCGATTGCCGGAGCAGCTTCAGCGCGGTCGGTGGCATGAACAGGTTGCGCAGCTTGTGGTCGGCCATCAGGCGATAGGCGACCTCGGCATCAAATTTGCGCATACGATGGCTGACGATTGGCACGCCGAAATAAAGGAATGGCAGCGCCAAATCCATCAATCCACCAATCCACGCCCAGTCGGCTGGGGTCCAACCCTTGTCACCTGCCTGCGGAAAGTCCTCGTTAAAGGTTTCAACGCAGGGCAAATGGCCCAACAGGAAGCGATGGGCATGCAGCACCCCTTTGGGCGGCCCCGTAGTGCCCGAGGTATAGATCATCACCGCCGGATCCTCGGCCAGCGTGTCGACTGGGTCGGCCAGCGGATCCGCATTCTCCAGCGCCCGCCACATGTCCTCTGCCCCCTCACTGGGCTTCACGGTGAACACCGCCTGAAGCGTGGGCAGTTCGGCGCGTATCTCGGAAAGCTTCGACAAGTTGTCGGGGTCCGTGACCACCAGCTTGGCACCGCTATCTGACAGACGATACGCCAAAGCATCCGCACCAAACAGCGTGAACAGCGGCAACACAACCGCGCCCAGCTTGTAGGCAGCAAAATGAGTGATCAGCACCTCGGGGCCCTGCCCAAGCAGCACAGCAATCCGGTCGCCTTTCTCAAGACCCGCATCGCGCAACACCGACGCAAACCGGTCCGAGGCCTCTTTCAGGCGACCAAAGCTCCAGTCTTCAAAGGTACCATCCTGTCGGACATGGGTCAGCGCGATCCGGTCGGGATCCAGCGCGGCCCAGCTGTCACAGCAGCGCTCACCGATGTTGAATTGCGCGGGGATCTCCCATGAAAACCCGTCCTGCATGTCCCGCCATGGTCCCCAGGGCGAAACAAGCTTGCGGGCGCGGCCATGGGCCAGCCACGCCGCGTCTGTCACAGACGTCACGACCCGAAGACCACCAGTTCATGCAGGCCGGACAGGTCCAGATCCAGAAGTTGCAGGGCCGAGATCGAAATTCGGCTGCCTCCGGTCGAAGTCGGCTTCAGCGTCACTTTTACCGTGCGCCCGGTCGCTTTGGACTGTACGCGGCCTTCGGTCTCGGTGGTAACAAGCGGGGTTTCGAGCCAGAAGCCAGGAACAGTCGGATCGCCCAGATTGGCAACCGTCGTCCCCAATGCACCTGCGGGCGTCGGGGTTGATGACAAGGCTGCCATCTTGTCGCCCTCGCTGGCGGTGTCGAATTCATCCGCCGTGGTCGCATCCGCCGGCGGCGCGTCCGGATTCACGACCGGCCCAGCCGCAGCCGGACGCAGATGTGGCGGCGTCGGCCAAAGAGTGTTCACGTCCACACCGGCACAACCCGTGACGGCCAGACAGGCGGCAGAGATAAGAAGAACCTGTTTCATACAGGCAAAGTGGCGCAATTCGCGCAGGCATTCAACGGTTGAAATGACGCGGCCGTGACTTGCGCACACCTTCGCCCACGATTAGGTTCGTCCCATGGAAACGCCCAAACTTGTTGACCCATTTCACCGCCCGGTGACCTATCTGCGCCTGTCTGTCACAGACCGGTGCGATTTCCGTTGCACCTATTGCATGTCCGAAAACATGACCTTTCTTCCCAAGAAAGATCTGTTGACGCTCGAGGAACTGGACCGCCTGTGTTCGGCCTTCATCGGACTGGGCGTGCGCAAGCTGCGCATCACCGGCGGCGAGCCTCTGGTCCGTAAAGGCATCATGGGCTTTTTCGACGCGATGGGGCGCCATCTGGACAGCGGCGCGCTGGACGAATTGACCTTGACCACCAATGGGTCACAGCTTCATCGCTTCGCCGATGATCTGTACAAGGCGGGCGTGCGCCGGGTGAACATCTCGCTCGATACGCTTAACGACCACAAGTTCGCTGAAATCACCCGTTGGGGTCGTCTGCCGCAGGTTTTGCGCGGGATCGAAGCTGCTCAGAACGCTGGGCTGCGCGTCAAGATCAATGCCGTCGCGCTGAAAGGTTTCAATGACGACGAGGTCTTCGCGCTTGCCGACTGGTGCGCTCAGAAAGACATGGACCTGACCTTTATCGAAGTCATGCCGATGGGCGATATGGGAGAGGAAAACCGGCTGGACCAATACTGGCCCCTGACCGAGCTGCGCCAGCACCTTGAAAGCCAACTGACCCTGACCGATCTGGACGACAATTCTGGTGGACCAGCCCGCTATGTGCGCGTTGAAGAAACGGGCCAGAAAATTGGGTTCATCACGCCGATGACCCATAACTTCTGCGAAAGCTGCAACCGCGTGCGGATGAGCTGCACCGGCCAACTTTATACCTGCCTTGGACATGACGGCATGTCAGATCTGCGCGCACCTCTGCGCGCGTCGGAAAGCGACACGGTGCTGATCGACGCCATCCACGCCGCCATCGGTCGCAAACCCAAAGGGCATGATTTCGACTATAGCCGTCAAGAAATCCGCGGCCAGACGATCCGGCACATGAACCACACGGGCGGGTAATACCCTCTTTTTCTTGCCTTAAATATCCTGGGGTGAGGCCCAATAGGGCCGAGGGGCAAAGCCCCTCTCCCAGTCTTACCTCACCCGATTGGCATCCTGCTTTCCGCCATCTCTGCCCACCACGAACAACCCTGAGGGATCGCTTCGTCATTGAAGTTGTATTCCGGGTGGTGAACCATCGCAGTGTCCCCATTTCCCATAAGGATATAGGCACCGGGACGCTCTTCCAGCATGAAGGCGAAATCCTCGCCGCCCATGACAAACGGGGCCTCAGAGCAATCGCCTGACACATTACGGGCGGCTTCGGCAGCGAAATCTGTTTCAGCGTCATGGTTCACCATGACCGGATAATTCCGCTCATAGCGGACCTTTGCTTCGCCACCAAACGTCGCCGCAACCCCGTTGCAGATCTCGGAAATGCGCGTCTCGGCCAGATCGCGGATCTCGGGCGACAGGGTCCGCACTGTGCCCTTCAACTGCACCGATTGCGGGATCACGTTGAACGTGGTCGACGACGTCTCGACCGAGGTGATCGAGACAACCACCTGTAGCGTTGGATCTGCATTGCGCGACGCAATGGTCTGAAGCGCGGTCACGGCCTGCGCGGCCATCACAACGGGGTCGATTGTATCATGGGGTTTCGCCGCATGCCCGCCACGCCCGATGAACTGAATATCCAGAAGGTCGGCAGCGGCAAAGAAAGGACCGGGCCGGATAGCAAACGCGCCAAGCGGCTGGCCGGGCCAGTTGTGCATACCATAGACCTCTTGCACGCCGAAACGATCCATCAAACCGTCTTCGCACATAACGCGGCCCCCGCCCCCGCCTTCCTCGGCGGGCTGGAAGATCACGACACAGGTGCCATCGAAATTCCGGGTCTCAGCCAGATACTGCGCGGCCCCCAACAGCATCGCGGTGTGTCCATCATGGCCACAGGCATGCATTTTGCCGGGCGTTTTGGACGCATAGTCCAACCCGGTTTCTTCATGGATCGGCAGCGCGTCCATATCTGCGCGCAACCCAACCACCTTGCCAGATTCCGTCTTGCGCCCGCGGATCACACCAACCACGCCCGTGCGCCCGATGCCTTCAACCACCTCGTCGCAGCCAAATTCCCGCAGCTTCTCGGCCACGATGCCTGACGTGCGGTGGGTATCGAACAGAAGCTCTGGATGTTCGTGGAAATCCTGACGCCACGCAGTGATGTCCTTGTGAAGCTCGGAAAAACGGTTTCGGATCGGCAAGGGATCATCCTTTTCTGTGTGGGGTATCACGGCACGCTGGCCTTTGGGTCGACAATGCCCAGAAAGCCCCGGCGGCTCAAGTCACCACCGGCGATATGTCACGCCATTGACATCGTGAGACTGGCATGAACATCGCCCTGCACACCTTTGAATTCTGCCAAAATTAGAAATGCAACAACATGGGGAATTCAACCGGTCCCGCCAGCAGCCCCTTGCAACAGTCCGGTAATACAGTGTCATATCCCCCATAAGTTTGGCAGCGCGCGACACGGGTGTTTGAGTTTGTTTTCTGCCACAAACAATCGAACTTGCACTGCCATCCCTCTGTTTTCGGCAAGGGTGGCTTGCGGATCTATCTAGGGAAGCGGCCGAGAAATGCCTTCTGTTTTCAAACACATAAACCTGACTACTCTTAGCTTTGTCGCCCTTGCGACCGCCGCCCATGCCGAGCGTGGGTCGCAGGGGGATCTGAATCTGTTTTATTGGCAGGCCCCGACACTTCTGAACCCCTACCTCGCCTCTGGCCCAAAGGATTCCGAACCTGCCTCTCTGGTGTTGGAGCCTTTGGCGCGCCACGACGAGACAGGCAAGATGGTTCCGTGGTTGGCGCAGGCGATTCCAACCTTGGATAATGGCGGCATTTCCCCGGATTTGCAGTCGATTACTTGGACCCTAAAGTCGGGGATCAAATGGTCTGATGGCACTGACTTCACCGCAAATGACGTGGTCTTTACGGCAAATTATTGCATGGACGCCGACAGTGGCTGCCAGATGACCGCCAAGTTCACCGATGTAGAACAGGTCGTGGCACTGGACGCCCAGACGGTGAAAATCAGCTTCTCGAAGCCCAAACCCTATCCCTATGCGCCCTTCGTTGGGCTGGAGGTCCCTGTCCTGCAAGCCGCGCAGTTCGCAGATTGCATGGGGGCGAACGCGCTGAACTGCTCGGCCCAGAACCTTGCCCCGATTGGCACTGGCCCCTATCAGATCACGGATTTCAAGCCGGGCGATGTGGTCACCTATGACATCAACCCCTTTTACCGCGACGCGGATAAGCCCGGCTTTGCTAAGGTGACAGTGAAAGGCGGCGGAGACGCCTCAGGCGCGGCGCGCGCTGTGTTGGAAACCGGCGAATTTGACTATGCGTGGAACCTGCAACTGGACCCGCAAGTACTGGCCCAGATGAAATCGGCAGGCAAAGGTCAGGTCGTGTCCTCGTTCGGGACCGCTGTGGAACGCCTGCAGGTCAACTTGACCAATTCAGCCGCTGACCTTGGCGATGCACGCTCGACCCGTGACGGCGGTGCGCACCCCTTCCTCGCCGATCCGCGCGTCACCGAGGCCCTATCCTTGGCGATCGACCGCAGCACCTTGATCGACATCGCATACGGAGACGCCGGGCACCCCACCTGCGACGTGCTCGCCGCGCCAGCCATCTATGCCTCGGGCGCGAATGACGCCTGCCTGACACAAGATCTGGACGCCGCCCGCGCCCTGCTGGACGAGGCCGGTTGGACCGACAGCGATGGCAACGGCATCCGCGATAAAGATGGCGTGTCGATGACGCTGCTCTACCAGACCTCGGTCAATCCGGTACGCCAGACCACACAGGATCTGCTGAAAGCCTGGTGGGCCGAGATCGGTGTCGCGACCGAGCTGCGCGCCATCGCACCTTCGGTCTTTTTCGGTGGCGACCAATCCAGCCCGGACACCTACCAAAAGTTCTATGCCGATCTGGAAATGTTCACCAATTTCTTCCCCGGAAACGACCCCGAACCTTATCTGAACAACTGGGCCTGCGCGGCGATCCCAACGCCCGAAAACGGCTGGTCCGGCATGAACGTGCCGCGCTATTGCGATCCGGATTATGACGCGCTGCTGGCCAAGTTGGGCAACACGGTAGAGATCGACGAACGGATCGCGATCTCGAAACAGCTCAATGACATGCTGATGCAGGCCGGAGCGTTGATCCCGCTGGTGCACCGCGGCGAGGTCTCGGCCCATGCCAATTCGCTTGAGGGCGTGCGCATGAACGTCTGGGACAGCGAACTTTGGAACATCGCGGACTGGACCCGCGCCAAGTAAGACCGCTAGACTGGGGGCGCGGCTGGTTTCAGGCCGCGTCACGGAACCAAAAGGCCGTCTACCGCCCATGTTAACCTATTGTTTGCGCAGGCTTGCTTTCTCGGTTCCGGTGCTGATTTTCATCAGCTTCGCCATCTTCCTTTTGATGGATATGGCCCCGAATGACCCCACCGCCAATCTGCCCATGTCGATCCCCGCCGAAACCCGCGCCCAACTGCGCGAGGCATTGGGGATCGGGGACCCGCTGCTGACCCGCTATCTTCTGTGGTGCAAACAGTTTTTCGTCCATGAACCGCTGAACTGGCTAACGGACCTCACGGGCCTAAGCTTCGGAGACCCCGACCGGTTGCGCGTCTTAAGCTGGGCCTCGCGCGCACCAGTGGTCGAGCTGATCGCGGACCGCCTGCCCCAGACGCTTTGGATCGTGGGACTGTCCTATATTCTGGGCATCGCCATCGCCCTGCCCGTAGGCATTTACTCTGCCTATCGTCAGCACGGCTGGTTCGACCATCTTGGCAGCTTCATCTCGATGATCGGCTATTCGGTGCCGTCCTTCTTTCTGGGCGTCGTGATGATCGTGATTTTCGCGGTGAAACTGAACTGGTTCCCATCGATTTATGACACGACGCTGACCGTCACCGGGTGGGAGAGCTTTGTTGCCCAACTGCGCCAAATGGTGATGCCTGTCACGATCCTAGCACTGTACAACGCGGCCCAAATCAGCCGCTACATGCGCGCGTCGATGCTGGAAAATTTGCACCATGACTATGTCCGCACTGCCCGCGCGAAAGGCGCGTCCGAACCCCGTGTGGTTATGACCCATGTGGCGCGCAATTCGCTTTTGCCGGTTGTAACGGTGATCGCCTTGGGCATCCCGCAAGTGCTGGCAGGCGCAATCATCACCGAGCAGATTTTCAAGATCAACGGGATCGGAGAGCTTCTGATCTCGTCGATCCAAAGCGGCGATTTGCCCGTGGTGCAGACGCTGACCTTCCTGTTCGCCGTGCTGATCGTGCTGTTCAACCTTCTGGCAGATGTCGCCTATGGCCTGCTTGACCCGAGGATCAGCTATGACTGATCTGACTTTCCTCAGCGCCCCGTCCTCCGGCTTCTGGCGGCGATTTCAGCGGCACAAAGGCGCCGTGATCGGGGGCAGTCTGCTGGTGCTGGTCCTGCTTGCTGTCCTGATCGGCCCGTTTCTATGGCCGCATGCAGCGGGTCAGATCAACCTCACGGCCCGCAACCTTGGACCCAGCCTGTCGCACCCAATTGGCACCGACCACCTTGGCCGCGATCTGTTCGCCGCCATCCTGCAAGGCGGGCGTGTGACGCTTCTGGTAGGCGTGGTGGCAATGGCCCTGTCGGTCCTGATCGGGGCAGCGGTTGGCATTCTTGCAGGAATGGTCCGTTGGCTAGATGCCCCCCTGATGCGCCTAACCGACCTGTTTCTGGCCCTGCCCGTTTTACCCCTGCTTCTGGTAACGATCATGCTGTGGCGCGATAGCCTCCGCGCGCTCTTTGGGGCCGAGGCCGGGATCTTCCTGCTGATCGTTGCGATGATTGGCCTGACCAGTTGGATGCAAACAGCCCGCATTCTCCGCGCCGAAGTTCTGGCACTGAAGAAACGCGAGTTCGTCATAGCCGCGACCGCCCTTGGACTGCGCCCATGGGGCCTGATCCGGCGACACATCCTGCCTAATGTGATGGGGGTGATCATCGTCTCGGCCACGCTTGGCTTGGCCAATGCCATCATCACCGAAAGCGCGCTCAGCTTTCTGGGGCTGGGCTTCCCGCCGGACCACCCCACATGGGGCCGGCTGCTGTTTGATGGGACGGAATATCTGACGCTGACACCGGCCCGCGCGATTTGGCCGGGGTTGATGATCACGCTGACCGTTCTGTGCGCCAATTACCTTGGAGACGGGCTGCGCGATGCGTTGGACCCGCGCAGCTTCAACGGGCGCAAATAAGGACAGATCTGGAAACCGCACTTCATTGTTGGTCCGTCTTACCGTCGAACACCTCACGACAAGTCTATCATCCCACTGACACCCCTGAACCAGAAAATCATTCCACCACTGCGCCAATACCAGGCCATTACAACGCTTGCACAAAGCAATCTCCCGCGCCAGATGGAACATATTCCCAAATGCGGAGACGTGAAGATGTTTGAGACCTTCGGCTTTGAGACCCTGACACCACGCACAGCCTCGATCCTGTTCGGGCTGGGCCTTGGCGCGGCTTTCGGCATTCTGGCCGAGGTCACGCGCTTCTGTCTGCGTCGCGGCGTGATTGGAGCAGGCATCGAAGGGCGTCAGGCCCTAGCCGTCTGGCTGACCGCCTTGGCTGTCGCTGTGATCGGCACGCAAGGTGCGGTCTGGGCGGGCTGGATTAGCTTCGCAGATCACCGTTTTCACGCGCCGACACTACCGATCCTCTCGCTTGTCGTTGGAGGCCTGATGTTCGGTGCCGGCATGGTGCTGACCCGCGGCTGCCTGTCGCGACTGGTCGTTTTGGGTTCCTCGGGTAACCTGCGCGCTATCGTCGTGCTTGGCGTGGCCGCGCTGGCAGCCCTTGCCACCATGAAAGGCGTCTTCACCCCGCTTCGAAACTCCCTGGCGGCGGTTGAAATCGCCGCCCCTTCCCTGCCAGCCCTGGGCGCCTTACTGCCCCTCGCTCTGGCCGCTGTCTTTGTCGCACAGGCTCGTCCCAAGCTGCGCGTTCTGGTACCAGCGGCTTTGCTGGGGGCATTGGTGCCTCTGGGCTGGCTGGGAACCGGATTGATCCTGATGGATGAGTTCGACCCCATCGCGGTGGAAAGCCTGTCTTTCACCGCACCTCTGGCCGACACGCTCTTTTGGACCGCGGCAGCCAGCGCGGTTGGCGGAAATTTCGGCACCGGCCTGATCGGAGGCGTCATTGCAGGCGCTACCCTGTCCGCCCTGATCGCCGGGCGCTTCGCATGGCAGGGCTTTGACGGCGCAGGCCAGATGGGCCGCTATCTATCCGGCGGTGTATTGATGGGCATGGGCGGTGTGCTGGCTGGCGGCTGCACCGTGGGTGCGGGCCTGTCGGGCGTCGCAACGCTGTCGACGTCAGCTGTGATTGCCCTGCTGGCCATCATCGCGGGCGCTTGGTTGGCTGCCCGCGTAGACGCGCGCATCAATGGCCGAGCGACTTCCGAATTCGACGTACAGACAGCCACACCAGAAGCACCACAGGCAGCGTAAGCAGCGCCGTCAGCATACCCTTGGACATATTCAGCGCGCCCGCCAACGGATAAAACAGGTAACCCGCCAGAGATACGGCGTAATAGCTGATCGCTACGACGGACAGGCCTTCAACCGTTTCCTGCAGACGTAGCTGCATCTTGGCGCGGGCATCCATGCTTTCCAGCAGCGCCTGATTCTGCTCGGCACGTTCCACATCTACGCGCGTGCGCAATAGCTCGCCCGCGCGGGCAGCGCGGGCCGCCATGGTATCAAGCTGCGTCGCTGCACTTTTCGTGGTGCGCATCGCGGGATCATAGCGGCGCATCATGAACTCGCTCAGCGTCTGACGACCGCGAAAACGTTCTTCCCGTAGCGCACCGATGCGCTGGTTCAAAATGGCTTCATAAGCGCGCGTTGCCCCCATTCGGAACGACGTCGATGCCATCAGCTCTTCCAGCTCGGCCGAGATGGACAAAAGCTCGCTTAACGTGGCCTCGGCGGGCTCGTCCCCGCGCTTCATCGTGCCGACAAGATGAGTCAACTCTCCGTCCACATTGCGCAGCTGACGATGGATGTCACGCGCCACCGGGAAACCCAGCATGGACATGGATTTATAGGTCTCAATCTCGCACAGGCGCTGGACGATCCGCCCGATGCGCCGCTTGCCTGTGCCTTCGGCGATAAAGGCCACGAAGCGCATATGGCCCGCAGGATCAATACGAAAATCCCCCGCGATCATCGCGGCACGATCCAGCACCCAGGTCGAAGCAATGCTTTCCGACACGAACCATTCGCGCACCAGCTCGTCCATCTCGGTTTCCGTTTCAGGCATCTGCTGGACCCGGATATGGGCCGAGGTGATACGGGCGCCCGGAGCATCGGCCAGCCAGTCATCTGGGAAGACATCAAAGGCCGCCGGATCAAATGGACGCGACGAAATTCCGTCAGAGAACACCGTGTAGCTGACGAATTCGTTATGCTGCTCCCATTTCAGATGGTGGCGACCGATTTCGCCGAAATAGTGGTTCGATCCGGGGCTGGGGTGCGGCGCGCCAAATCGATCCAGCAGCGCGATCAGATGCTGGCGATCCGCTTCGCGATCCCGACTGGCTGCATTCTCTGGTCGTTTGATGGCCAGATAGACCGCTGTCCCCGGCACGCAAAGTGCGGGGGACGGGCGGGCGTGCAGCTCGTTCGCAAGGTCATAGCGGCCCGGATGGTCGGTCAAATTCATCATGCGCGTGTCTCCTTGGCGTAAAGTCGTAACAGAGACGTGACACATTGCAACCCCTTAAAAACAAGGGGTTTTTGAGAGTTTTCGCATACCGCGGAATACCGGTACCGCTCACATATCCTGAAGACGGTCCTGAACCAGACGGGTGAAATCCTCGCCCCGCTTTTCGAAATCGGGGTACTGATCAAAGCTGGCCGCGGCAGGGGCCAGCAGCACCGTGTCTCCGGAACGGGCGTCTTCGGCGGCGGCTGCGACGGCGTTTTCCATCGTTTCGCAGATCTCATAGGGGACGTCGCCCAGCTGTAGCGCAAAGTCGCGCGCCGAATGGCCGATCAGATAGGCTTTGGTCACGTGTCCAAGCGCATCTGACAGGCTTTCGATCCCACCATCCTTGCCCAGCCCCCCCGCGATCCAGCGGATGTTATCGAATGCTCCCAGTGCGGCGCGGGCGCTGTCCACGTTGGTGGCTTTGCTGTCATTGACAAAAGCCACACCGTCCTTCTCGCCGACCAGCTGCGAGCGATGGGGGAGGCCCTTGAAGGCATGAAACGCGGCTTCGATCACCTTTGGAGCCAACCCGATGGATCGGCACACCGCATAGGCGGCACAGGCGTTCTGGTGATTGTGACTGCCGGGCAACCCCTTCACGGACCGTAAATCGACCGAGGCGATCTGACGCCCCTTACGATACTCAGACAGGTACCCCTTGCGGGCGAAGACCTGCCAGCCCGGCCCGGTCAGTTTACGATCGACCGAGATCCGGATCACGCGGTCATCCGCAGCGCCCTCGGACAATTGGCCCGCCAGATAGATGCCCTCGGCCTCATCCACGCCGATCACAGCGCGGTCTGGGCCACCTTCGGCGAACAAACGACGCTTGGCCGCGAAATAGCCGCCCATGCCGCCGTGACGATCCAGATGATCAGGCGACAGGTTGGTGAATACGGCAATGTCCGGCGTCAGGGAACGCGCCAGATCTGTCTGATAGCTCGACAGCTCCAGCACCACGACCTCGCCATCATGAGCGGGGTCGATGTCCAACACGCCACGCCCGATATTGCCCGCCAACTGTGTCGGCTTGCCCGCATGTTCCAGCACGTGGTGGATCAGCGCCGAGGTGGTCGACTTTCCGTTTGATCCCGTCACCGCTACGATGCGCGGTAGAGTGTCGAAATTGTCCCATTCCTGATCGGCAAAGCTGCGGAAAAAGAGGCCAATATCGTTGTCCACCGGCACACCTGCCTCCATCGCGCGGGCGATCAGCTTGTTGGGCTCGGGATAAAGATGCGGAATGCCCGGGCTGACGATCAGCGCCGCGACGTCCTCCCACGCGTTGCCCTTGTTCAGGTCATGCAGGATCAGGCCCTGCCCTTCCGCACGCTCGCGGGCCTCCTGCCCGTCATCCCAGCACAGCGCCTCGGCTCCGCCAGCTTCCAGCGCATGAGCCGTCGCAAGGCCCGAGCGCCCAAGCCCCAGAACCGCAACCTTGCGCCCTTCGTAACCTTTCACCGGGATCATGCGTGCCTCCTGCATTCGTCCGTTTTATCGCTAAAGGGTTTGACGAAAAAACAAAAGCCCCGCCGAATGGGCGGGGCGTCTGAAAAACCTTTGGTGACGCTTAGCGTACCTTCAGCGTGGCCAGACCAATCAGCGCAAGGATCAGCGAGATGATCCAGAAGCGGATGACGATCTGAGGCTCTTGCCAGCCTTTGTGTTCAAAGTGGTGATGGATCGGGGCCATCAGGAAGACACGCTTTCCGGTCTTCTTATAGTACAGCACTTGGATAATGACCGAGAGCGCTTCGACCACGAACAGCCCGCCCACGATGGCCAGCACAATCTCGTGCTTGGTGGCGACAGCGATGGCGCCCAAGGCCCCGCCAAGCGCCAGTGACCCGGTATCTCCCATGAACACGGCGGCAGGCGGCGCGTTGTACCACAAAAAGCCCAAACCGCCGCCGATCAAGGCCGAAGTGAAGACGAACAGCTCGCCTGTGCCCGGCACATAATGCACGTCCAGATATTCGGTAAAGTCGACGCGGCCCACCGCATAGGCAATCACGCCCAGCGACCCGGCGGCGATCATCACCGGCATGATGGCCAGCCCGTCCAGACCGTCTGTCAGGTTCACCGCATTGGCTGATCCGACAATTACGATCATCACGAATGGAATGAACAGATAACTCATGTTCAATAGCGTGTCTTTGAACACCGGGAACGCCAGTTGATACTGAAGTCCCTCCGGATGCACACTCGACGCCCAGACCCCGGCAATCCCTGCAATGGCCAACCCAATCGCCAGCCTTACCTTACCCGACACCCCGGCGGTGTTGTTCTTTGAAACCTTGGCATAGTCATCGGCAAAGCCAATCAAACCAAAGCCATAGGTCACGAACAGTGTGATCCAGACATAGGGATTATCAAGCCGCGCCCACATCAGCGTGGCCACCAGCAAGGCCGACAGGATCAACAGCCCACCCATGGTCGGCGTCCCCTGCTTTTCCTTGTGGCTTTCCGGGCCGTCTTCGCGGATTGGCTGACCCTTACCCTGCTTGCGGCGCAGGATATTGATCAGGGGCTTGCCGAACATGAAGCCGAAAATCAGCGCGGTAAAGAACGCCCCACCCGAGCGGAAAGTGATGTAGCGAAACAGGTTGAAGACATCGCCACCATCCGAAAACTCGGTCAACCAATAAAGCATATTGTGGGCCCTTTTGCTTGTTAGCCTTGCGATTGGCTCATTTTGCGGATCGCGTCAACAGCTTTGGAGACGAGCGACCCTTTCGATCCTTTGACCAGCACGACATCGCCGGCGTCGATCAGGTTATGGATCTGCGCGGCCATCTGATCGGCGGTTTCGGTGTAGATCCCCTGCTTGTCGCCCGGCAGACGCTCCCACAGGGATTTCATTAGTGGGCCAGAGCAATGGATAATGTCGACCTTCGCTACGAACGGCAGATCGGCAATTTGGGCGTGCAGTGCGGCCTCGTCCGGACCCAGCTCAAGCATATCGCCAAGAATGGCCATCCGGCGTCCCTTGTGGATCGTGCCCACGCCGTCAACGGGTTGGGCCGCTGCAAGAACCTCAAGCGACGCGGCCATCGAGGTCGGGTTGGCGTTGAACGCGTCATCAATCAGCGTCAGGGTCAACCCCTCGGGCGCATCCAGCAGGATGTCTTCATGGGTGCCGCGGCCGGACGGGGGCAGCCAATGGCTGATGTCGCGAGCCGCTAAGGTTTCGTCCCCGCCCAAAGCGCGGGTGGCGACCAGCACCGCCAGCGCATTCATTGCAAAATGCCGCCCAACGCTTGCAATTTTCAACAACTGCTCCTGCCCAGCCACGTTAGCTTTGCAGATCGTGGCATCGGGGCTGAGAACGACATGCACCAGATGGTGATCGTCGCTGGGCTTGGCGCTGAAGCTTTGTGTTTCGAACCCTTTGGCCGCGTCACGCAGGATCTGAGTATTGTCCAGATCGGCGTTGACGATGGCAACTCCGCCGGGCTCCAATCCCTTGAAGATCGCCCCTTTTTCACGCGCAATACCGTTCAGGTTGTCGAAGGCTTCCAGATGCGCAGGTGCCACGGTGGTGACCAATGCCACATGCGGGCGAGCCATCCGGGCCAGGGGTTCGATCTCGCCGGGGTTGCTCATGCCGATCTCGATCACGGCAAATTCGGTATCTGCAGGCATCCGCGCCAAGGTCAAGGGAACACCCCAATGGTTGTTATAGCTCGCCTCGGCCGCATGGGTCTTGCCTTGCCGCTGCAAGACAGTGCGCAGCATTTCCTTGGTCGAGGTCTTGCCGACCGATCCGGTCACCGCCACAACACGTGCCTTAGTCCGGGCGCGGGCGGCGCGGCCCAGATCTTCCAGCGCAGAGAGAACGTCTTCGACGATCAAAAGCGGCGCGTCCTCGGCCACGCCGTCCGGAATATGGCTGACCAAGGCAGCACCCGCGCCCTGTTCCAGCGCCTGCGCCACGAAGTCATGCCCGTCGCGGGCGGCTTTCAGCGCCACGAACAGGTCGCCCGCTTCGATTGTCCGGGTATCGATGGACACGCCCGTCACTGCCCACTCGCCACATGCCTCTCCGCCTGTGGCCTCGGCGGCCTCTTTCGCTGTCCAAAGGCTCATGCCAACCGTCCTTCCAAAGCTGCCACCGCGACCGAGGCTTGCTCCACATCATCAAAGGGCAGCACGTCATTGCCGACGGTCTGACCAGTCTCGTGCCCCTTGCCGGCGATCAACAACGTGTCGCCCGGTCCCAACGCATCTACGCCGCGCAGGATGGCTTCGGCCCGGTCGCCGATATTCGCAGCTTCCGGGCAGCCCTCCATCACCATGGCGCGGATCAGTGCGGGGTCTTCTGTCCGTGGGTTGTCGTCGGTGACAAAAACTACATCCGCATTTTCAGCGGCCGCCTGCCCCATCAAAATACGTTTCGAGGTATCGCGGTCACCGCCTGCGCCGAACACCACCACTAGGCGGCCAAGCACATGCGGCCGCATGGCGCGCAGCGCGGTTTTCAGCGCATCAGGCGTGTGGGCATAGTCCACAAACACTGCCGCCCCGTTGTCGCGGGTCGCGGCATGTTGCATCCGACCGCGCACAGTTTCCAGATCTTTGAAGGTCTCGAAGACATGCTCCGGCTCGGCTCCGCAGCCAATCGCCAGCCCAGCCGCGGCCAAGACGTTTTCCGCCTGGAAGCCGCCGATCAGGTTTAGACGCGCGGTGAAAGCCTTTCCCAACCACGTGAACATCAGCTCTTGACCTGTCGCGTCATAGCGGCGGGCCTTGAGTTGCAGCTCGCAGCCCTCATCCTGCCCGACGCGGATCAGCTTCTGACCGCGCGCCTCGGCGATGGTGGCCATCTCGGTGCCCTTCGGGTCGTCCATATTGATCACGGCTGTCCCGTCTTCGGGCAGCACACGCGCGAAGAGTCCAGCCTTGGCGGCGAAGTATTCCTCGAACGTCTCGTGATAATCCAGATGGTCTTGCGTGAAGTTGGTGAACGCGGCAGCAGACAAGCGCACACCATCCAAGCGGCGTTGTGCAAGCCCGTGGCTGGACGCCTCCATCGCGGCATGGGTCACGCCTGCACCTGCCATGTCGGCCAGTGTTTTGTGCAAAGTGATCGGCTCTGGCGTCGTGTGCGACAGGGGCGCAGAGTAGGCGCCTTCCACACCCGTCGTTCCCAGATTGGCGGCCTTGATCCCCAGAAGAGTCCATATCTGACGGGTAAAACTGGCGACCGAGGTCTTTCCGTTGGTACCGGTCGCCGCAACCATAAATTCGGGCTGCGTGCCAAACCACAGCGCGGCGGCATAGGCCAACGCCATACGAGGGTCTTCTGTGACGACAAGGGCGGCGTCGGACGCGGCCAGTTCTGCCTCGGCAATCTTTGCACCTTCGGGGTCGGTCAGGATGGCGGCTGCGCCCATGCGCAATGCGTATTGGATGAACTCGCCACCGTGCATCTTGGCCCCCGGAAGGGCTGCAAACAAATGGTCCGGTTTGACCAGACGGCTGTCCACCGAAAGCCCCGTCACCTGCGCATCACGCCCTGCCCGGGCGCTGAGCCCCAGTTCACCCAGGGATTTCGTTACCATCTCAGCACCCATCTGTTTGCCATCCGCTTTAGTTCGACGTGAGTGTTACCCCAGATGCATCCAAAGGTTCAACGTGGGTTTCGCGCGGTTTCATGCCCAAAAGGGGCGCCACGCGCTCGATGATCGTGGCGGCGACTGGAACGGCCGTCCAGCCGGCGGTGCGGCGCGGTTTGGTGCCCGAGGTCTCGACCGGTTCATCCAGCGTGACGATTAGCACGTATTTGGGGTTGTCGGTCGGGAACATGCTGGCGAAGGTGTTGATCACCTTGTCATCATAGTAGCCGCCACGCGGCTTGGGTTTGTCGGCCGTACCGGTCTTGCCACCAACCAGATAGCCCTCGACCTCGCCAAAGCTGGCCGTGCCTTCGGTGACCACCTTGCGCAGCATTTCGCGCGCTGCCGCAGCCGACTCGGCGCTCATCACACGGGGACCACGCTCTACATGTTGTTGCTTTAACACGGTCGGCGTCACTGCATAGCCGCCATTGGCGATCGCTGCATAGGACGCCGCCAAATGCATCGGCGTGTTCGAAATGCCGTGCCCATAGGAAATCGTAACCGCGCTAAGCTTGCCCCATTTCGGCGGCAAAAGCGGGGTCGAGCCAGAGGCCTCGACGATCTCGAAAGGGGTCCGATCCAGCAAGCCAAGTGTCTTCAGGAACTCCTGCTGACGTTCGGGGCCGATCTGCAGCGCCATACGGCCCGTGCCGCGGTTCGAGCTTTTCACAATGATGTCCGAGACCGACAGCTCGCCATAGTTCTTGTTGCGAAATTCGCCAATGCTGAAGCCCGAGATTTTCATGGGCTGCCCGGTGTCGATCACGGTGTTCGGGTTCACCAAACCCAGATCCATTGCCTGAATGGCGGTGAAAATCTTGAAGGTCGAGCCGAGCTCGTACACGCCCTGCACTGCACGGTTAAAGAGCGGGCTGTCGGATTGGTCCATCCCCTTATCCGCCACGGTCAGAGGACGCGGGCGGTTGTTCGGATCGAAATCCGGCAAAGACGCGACCGAAATCACCTCGCCCGTGTGCACATCCATCAGGATCGCCGCAGCGCCCTTGGCATTCATCATCTTCATGCCGCCATAGAGAACACGTTCGACCGCATCCTGAATGGTCAGGTCGATGGACAGCTCCAACGGCGCACCGCCATTGGCAGGATCGCGCAGGAAGTCGTCGAATTGCTTTTCAACACCGGCAACGCCGATCACCTCGGCCGCCGACACGCCTTCGCGGCCAAAACTTGCCCCGCCCAGCACGTGGGCTGCCAGCTTACCGTTCGGATACAGCCGCATCTCGCGCGGGCCAAACAGCAGGCCTGGCTCGCCAATATCAAACACGGCCTGTTTCTGCTCGGGGCTAATTTTCTTCTTGATCCATAGGAACTTACGCGACCCGGTGAAATCCTTGACCAGACGCTCGTGATCCAGATCCGGGAAGATGCGCACGAGTTCATCCGCAGCGCGTTTCGGGTCCACCATCTGATGCGGTTGCGCATACAGCGCGTGGGTCACAAGATTGGTCGCCAGAATACGGCCCTGACGGTCCAGAATGTCGGCACGCGCCGTCACGATAGACGCGCCGGACGCCTGTGCGCGGGGTTCTTGTGCCTCTGACGCCGATAGGGTCGCCATACGCACACCAACGGTCAAAAAGGCACACAGGAAAAAGCCTGCCAGCACCAACAGACGCCCTTCCGAGCGCAGGCGCGATTCATTCCGAATTTGGTCATGCCGCTGACGCAGATTTTCACGCTCGATCGCGTCGGGATTTTCACCCTTGGCGCGGGCTTCAAGAATACGGGCAAGCGGGCGGAGGGGGACGCGGGTCATTGCTCGAACTCTCCCATAACCTCGACGGCGCCTGTGAATTCGGGCAGGCCGTCTTCCGCGAAGGCGATCTGATCGACGCGGCCGAATTGGCCCGGCTCCAGCACGTTCAGTTCCAGCTTGTCATAGTTTAGCTGCGCCAAATCACGCAGACGATCCGGGCGGTTCAGATAGGCCCATTCCGCACGCAGAACGGCCAGTTCTTCCTGCATGCGCCCAATCTCGCTTTGCAGCTCATGCGCATTATCCAGAGAAGCCTGTGTTTTGTAGTTTTCCGAGTATGCCCAATAGGCCAGCCCCATCACAGAAAGCGCGGATAGGATATACAGCAAACTACGCATTACGTTCTGTCCTTAAACACCAAGGGCGGCAAACCAAGCTTCTTGCGATCCGACGGGCCAGCGGGGGCATCTGTGCGGGTGGCCACGCGCAAACGGGCCGACCGGGCACGCGGGTTTTCTTGCAATTCTTCCTTGTCCGGGCCGATGGCCTTGCGCGGAGTCAGTTTGAAGCGCGGGGTTTCTTCTGCGGCTTCCGGCGCATAGCGCGACCCGCCCCCGCCCGAGGACGCACGCGCCTGCAAAAAGCGTTTCACCACGCGGTCTTCCATGGAATGGAAGGTCACCACGGCCAGTTTTCCGCCGGGTTTCAACGCGCGTTCTGCGGCCTCAAGCCCTTCAATCAATTGACCAAATTCGTCATTCACCGCGATGCGGATCGCCTGAAAGCTACGCGTCGCGGGGTGGCTTTGCCCGGGTTTAGAGCGCGGCAGGTTCTTTTCGATTACGTCGGCCAATTGCAACGTGGTCTCGAACGGTGCCTCGGCGCGTGCTTTCACAATCGCGCGCGCAATCCGGCGCGAGGCCCGTTCTTCGCCGTAGTGATACAAAATGTCCGCCAGCGTATCAGCATCTGCTTCATTCACCAGATCAGCGGCCGAGGGGCCGGACTGACTCATCCGCATGTCTAGCGGACCGTCTTTCATGAAGGAAAAGCCACGTTCGGCAAGGTCCAACTGCATCGAGCTGACACCCAGATCCAGCACAACCCCGTCCAGGGGCTTGCCCGCAAGCGTATCCATCTCGGAAAACGTGCCTTCGCGCAGCGCCAGTCGGTCGCCATAGTCGCTTGCCCAGCCTGCGGCCATGTCAAACACCATCGGATCGCGGTCGATCCCGCAGACCCAATCGGCCCCAGCGTCCAGTAATCCACGCGTGTAGCCGCCCGCGCCGAACGTCCCGTCCGCCCAATCACCAGAAACAGGCGCGACCGCTTCCAGAAGCGGCCGTAGCAAGACAGGGATATGCGGTCGTTTGCTTGGTGTGTTGTCAGGAGCAGCCGGGTCAGACATCTTAGCCATCCCCCTGCCCGCCCAACAGGGACAGCACATCGAAATCATCCGGCTGTTCGTCCAGCCATTCTTCAGTCTTTGCGACCTCGACCTCTTCATAGGTCTCGGGCTTCCAGATTTGGAACGTGTCACCGGTGGCGATAAAGAACGCTTCTTTGTCCAGCCCGATCTTCTGGCGCAGCTTGGCGGGCAGCACCAAACGGCCAGTTTCGTCCACGGTCGTGGGGAAGGATTGCCCGTTGAACAGACGCTCCAGCATGCGGCGCTCCATCGAGCCGCGCGGCATCTGCGCGATCTGGTCGTCCACTTCATCGATGGCCTCGATCGTGTAGGCTTCCAGATAGTTGCGGCGGTGGTCGCCATATACAATGACAAGATTGGGGTTCAGACCATCGGTCCAATCGGGGTCGCCCGCTTCCAGCACGCGGCGAAACAGGGCCGGGATCGAGACCCTGCCCTTCGTGTCCACCTTATGGTGGCTTTCACCTCTGAACCTGCGTGCCACTTGCGCGGCCCCCTTTAATCAACTGTCCCACCAACCCTGAATGGGGCTGGAATAAAAACGGCGAATTGATCTGCTGCCACTGACCAATCCGCCGCCTGTCCCGTTTCCGGGGTGCCCAGCTGCGCGCGCCACCTGGGGGGATGTCTGCTCGCGTACGCGCCGGATCTCTTTCGATGGATGAAGCGGGTGCCTGTATGAAACCTGACTTGGGAGTGTCATGAGGTCTTACGCCTCTTTATGTCCCGTCCTCATCTTGAATACATGGATAACTTGGGAATTCATGGGAAGCAATAGTTTTTTGCGGGACTGTAGACAATGCGGCGCAGGGAAAATCGAGTGGATTCAAGTGCAAATGCAGAATCAACAGGAATTTTTCACGCAATGTAGGCTAAGCAAATTACCAATCCACAAGATATAGTGCTGCTAGCGCAGCATAAAACTTTCCCATAAATTCCAATTTTTTTCACTCTTGCGACGGGGTAATGCGCTGATTGCGCAATTCAGGCCGTGTTTTACACGCAACCCCAGAGACACCCAGCGCGAAACTCACCAAATCCCACCGGTTCGCCCATGATTTCCCAAAGGGCGTCCTACCCCAAACAAAACGCCCAGCGCAATCACTGCGCCGGGCGTCCCGGTGAACCTTTGAACGTGATGTCAGGCGATCCCGCGTGCCACCATATCTTGCGCTAGCTTGGCATAGGCATCAGCCACCGGCCCTTCACCCGCCGCGATGGGCGTTCCACCGTCGCCTGCAAGCCGCACATCCAGAGACAGCGGGATTTCCCCAAGGAAGGGCGCACCGATAGCCACTGCTTCGTCCTTCACCCCGCCATGCCCGAACAGATGCGCCTCGTGACCGCAATTCGGACAGACATAGGCGGACATGTTCTCGACAAGCCCCAAGATCGGCACTTTCACCTTCTCAAACATGTCGATCGCCTTGCGGGCATCCAAAAGCGCAACGTCTTGCGGGGTCGAAACCACGACCGCCCCGGTGATCTGCGATTTCTGCGCCAAGGTCAGCTGCACATCGCCGGTTCCAGGCGGCAGGTCGATCAGCAGCACATCAAGCGGCCCCCACGAGACTTGAAACAGCATCTGCTGCAACGCTCCCATCAGCATCGGCCCGCGCCAGACCACGGCCTCGCGATCCGATTTCAACATCAAGCCGATGGACATCATCTTGACCCCATGCGCCATGACCGGGGTCAGCATGTCACCATCAGGGGAACCGGGGCGCTCATTGGTCCCCATCATGCGCGGCTGAGAGGGCCCGAGAATATCCGCATCCAAAAGCCCGACTTTCCGCCCCTGCTTTGCCAGCGCCACGGCAAGGTTTGAACTGAGCGTGGATTTCCCAACGCCCCCTTTGCCCGAGGCAATCGCAACAATCGACTTCACACCCGGGACCGGCATCGGGCCAGCTTGCGGCTTGGGGTGCCCGCCGATCTTAAGGTTAGGCGCAGGCTTTGCAGGCGCGGCACCATGCGCAGTCAGAATGACAGATACGGTTTCAATCCCCGGCAAATCGGCGACGGCGGCTTCGGCCGCACGGCGCTGTGGTTCCAACCCCGCGGCCTGCTCGGGCGATTGCGCCTCGATCACGAAACGCACCGCAGCCCCGTCGACCGTCAGCGCACGCACCATGTCGCGCGACACAAGATCGCCACCATCCGGCAACGCCACTGCCGACAGCGCGCCCATTATCCCGTCTTTTACATCCGCCATTGAAGTCTCCTTGATCCTGACCTCTTTACTTGGCGACTTTCTACGGACGCGCAAGGGGCTAATCAATCAGTCAAATCTCAGCAAAGGGAATCACTCATCCCCTTTTGAAGGCCCAGTCATCCCATCACACCCCACATTAAGTAGTGCCCAGTTTTAAGGCAGGAACTTTAAGACGAAAACTTACCCTACGGCACGCAGAAGGCCATTCTTTCTGCTCTGCAGCATTTGAAGGCAATGCGCAGCCAGATCGCTCCTAAACGCCTATTATTATGGCTATTTTACCTATGCGCCAGACGCATGTCGGGTTTGTTTTTGCGGGGTATTGTGCATTCGCAGCATAACCCCCATGTTTGTCTCACAGCGATAACGTTGTCGCTAACAAGAAGAGTTTTGCCCAGAGTTTCGGGCACCCATCCGGCAGATATCTGCATTCGAAAGTGAGTAAGTGCAATGGCACACGCATCTGAAATCATTCTGGCCCACGCAAGCCTGGCTGACCGGTTCGTCTCCCTGATTGCTGGTTGGAAAGACAACTTCGCCACGCGCCAGGCATATCGCCAGACCGTCAAGGAACTGAGCAACCTGAGCGATCGTGAGCTGAACGATCTGGGTATCGGTCGCGGTTCGATCCGCCTGATCGCCCGCATGGCCGTTTACGGCAACTGAGTTTCTGTTCCCCGCTCTCCTCCTCCCGGCGGTGAACATGAATGGCGGCGAGGTCCTCCTCCTCCCGGGTCTCGCTGCCCAAAATCTTCGGACTGTCTCCTCCTCCCTGACGGTCCTCGGGTCGCGGTGATGTCTTCCTCCTCCCTGACATCACCGCACCCCCAAATTTCGGGGCGTTCCACCCTCCTCCCAGGAACGAACCGATCTGACGCGGGTCACCTCCTCCCGACCCGGGTCACAGCGCCGGGCCTCACTCCTCCTCCCAGAGGTCCGACCAAATAGGAAACGGCGTCGCTCTCCTCCTCCCGAGCGGCGCCGTTTTTTTTATTCCGGTTGGTCTGAAGTCAGCGGTTAGAAGGGAACGTCGCCCGCTTGTGCGGCTGGCACAATGAACTTCGAGACGACTTTCTTGGCACCTGCCTTGTCGAACTCGATATCCAGCTTGTCGCCTTCGATGCCCATCACGGTGCCATAGCCAAACTTGGTGTGGAACACGCGGTCGCCTTGTGTAAAGGACGACACAGCGGTGGCGTCGATCACTAGGCCTTTTGCCTCGTTCGGGGCGGGTTTCGCGCGCAGATTGCCCTGCGCTTGCATCCGCTTCCAACCCGGCGAATTATATGCATCCGCACGGCTGGCTTTCTCTTCCAGACGCGAGCCACCGTAGTCGCCCGACATGCCGCCATAGCCACCGCCATAAAGCCCGGGCGCGGTCAGCACTTCAACGTGGTCCTCGGGCAGCTCATCGACGAAACGCGAGGGCAACTGCGACTGCCATTGGCCATAAACACGGCGATTGGCAGCGAAAGAGATCGTGCAGACCTCTTCCGCCCGCGTGATGCCCACATAGGCCAGCCGACGTTCTTCTTCCAAGCCCTTCAACCCGCTTTCATCCATCGAGCGCTGAGACGGGAACAGCCCATCTTCCCAGCCCGGTAGGAACACGGCGGGAAACTCCAACCCTTTGGCGCCGTGCAGGGTCATGATCGTGACTTTTTCTTCCGCGTCGTCGGTGTCATTGTCCATGATCAGGCTGACATGCTCCAGAAAACCCTGAAGGTTTTCAAAGCTTTCCAGCGCCTTCACCAGTTCCTTGAGGTTCTCAAGCCGCCCCGGAGAATCTGGGTTCTTATCGTTCAACCACATCTCGGTGTAACGAGATTCCTCAAGGATCATCTCGGCCAGTTCGATGTGAGTGTGTTCAGGCTCGCCATATTCGGTCCGGAATTCCCGGCCAATATCGCCTTCTTCAGTAACAATTTCGCCTTCATCGAAGTGGCCTAGAACTGGCCCGAGCATCAGTTTAGCCCAACGGTCCAAGTTACCGACAAGCTCGTCCAACCCCTTGCCGCCCTTGCCCTTGATCGCACCGCTGTCCACAGCGATCCGGGCCCCTTCGACCAGCGAGACGCCATTGGTGCGGGCGAGCATCTGGATCGTCTGCACCGCTTTGTCGCCCAGTCCGCGACGGGGCGTGTTGACGATGCGCTCAAACGCCAGATCATCGTCCTGCGACACGGCCAGCCGGAAATAGGCCATGGCGTCGCGGATTTCCAAGCGCTCATAGAAACGCGGGCCACCGATGACGCGATACGGCAAGCCGATGGTCAGGAAGCGGTCTTCAAACGCGCGCATCTGGTGGGACGCGCGCACGAGGATGGCCATATCATCCAGCGATTTCGGCGCCATGCCCCGCGTACCGGACTGCATCGCCTCAATCTCTTCCCCGACCCAACGGGCTTCCTCGTCGCCGTCCCAATGGCCGATCAGGCGCACCTTTTCGCCGCCCTCGGCCTCGGTCCACAGTTCTTTGCCCAGACGCCCTTCGTTCCCTGCGATCACGCCAGACGCGGCCGCCAGAATGTGTGCGGTCGAGCGATAGTTCTGCTCTAGCCGGACCACCTTCGCGCCGGGAAAATCCTTTTCAAACCGTAGGATATTGCCAACCTCGGCCCCGCGCCATCCATAGATGGACTGATCATCATCGCCCACGCAGCAGATGTTCTTGTGCCCCGCAGCGAGCAAGCGCAGCCAGAGATATTGGGCGACGTTCGTATCCTGATATTCGTCCACGAGGATATAGCGAAACCAGCTTTGATACTTGGTCAGAATGTCGTCGTGCTGCTGGAAAATCGTGACCATGTGAAGAAGCAAGTCACCGAAATCGCACGCGTTCAGGGTCTTAAGCCGCTCCTGATATTGGGCATAAAGCTCCGGCCCGCGGCCATTGAAGGCCTGCGCCTCGGAAGACGGTAGCGTTTCCGGTGTCCACGCGCGGTTTTTCCAGTTGTCAATCACGCCCGACAACAGCCGTGCCGGCCAGCGTTTTTCGTCGATATTATTGGCAACAATCAGCTGTTTCAGCAGCCTGATCTGGTCGTCCGTGTCCAGAATGGTGAAGTTGGTTTTCAGCCCCACAAGCTCGGCGTGACGACGCAAAAGCTTCACGCAGATCGAGTGGAAGGTGCCCATCCATGGCATCCCTTCAACCGTCTGGCCCAACAGCCCCGCGACACGCTCCTTCATTTCGCGCGCAGCCTTGTTGGTAAAGGTCACGGCAAGAATTTCGTTGGTTCGCGCAGAGCCGGTAGTCAGCAGATGTGCGATCCGTGTGGTCAAGGCTTTGGTCTTGCCCGTGCCCGCGCCCGCCAGCATCAGGACGGGGCCGTTTAGCGTCTCGACCGCTTCACGTTGGGCAGGGTTCAAACCATCCATATAGGGCGCGGAACGTGCCCCCAAAGCTGCCCCCATCGCGCGCTGCGACAGCGGCACTTTCGGTGCGCCTACCCCATCATCGGAATCATCAATCAGATCGTCATTATCAATGCTGCTCATAGGCTCTTCTTAGCAACGCCATCGCCACAGGGGAAGAGCATGTTCCACATCTGTTCCAACCGCCCCCTAAAAACGCCCGTAACTTTCCGCCCCCTACGGGGGCGCGGCGAAATGTGCCCCTATATAAGAAGAGTGCCCATTGACAAGCCGCCCTTTCCCAACCCATCTAACGCCCTCAAGAGCAGGGCTGGTATTGCGCAGCCTGAATGAGTCGAGAGGAAGTTCATGCCCGTAGTCGTCGTTGAAAGCCCGGCCAAAGCCAAGACCATCAACAAATATCTTGGCTCGGACTATACGGTGCTGGCGTCCTACGGTCACGTCCGCGACCTGCCGCCCAAAGATGGGTCGGTCGATACGGACAACGATTTTGCCATGACGTGGGAGATCGGCCGTGACAGCGCCAAGCATGTGCGCGCCATTGCCGACGCCCTGAAAGACGACAACAACCTGATCCTCGCCACCGACCCTGATCGCGAAGGAGAAGCGATTTCGTGGCACTTGGAAGAAGCGCTGCGCAAGCGCCGTGCGGTCAAGAAAGACACGCCCGTCAGCCGCGTGGTTTTCAACGCGATCACCAAATCCGCCGTAACCGAAGCGATGCAGAACCCGCGCGACGTGGACAGCGATCTGGTCGAAGCCTATCTGGCCCGCCGTGCGCTGGACTATTTGGTGGGGTTCAACCTGTCGCCCGTTCTGTGGCGCAAACTGCCCGGTGCGCGGTCTGCAGGCCGTGTGCAGTCGGTGTGCCTGCGCCTGATCGTTGAGCGTGAGGAAGAAATCGAGGCGTTCAACGCCCGTGAATACTGGTCGGTAAAGGCGCTTCTGCAGACGCCGCGCGGGCAGGAGTTCGAGGCGCGCCTGACGGTGTTGGGGGGCCACAAGCTCGACCGTTACGACCTTGAAAACGAAACCGCAGCCGAGCTGGCCGTGCAGGCCATCACCTCGCGCGATTTGTCGGTGCAGTCGGTGGAAGCGAAGCCAGCGACCCGCAACCCCTCGCCGCCCTTCATGACGTCGACCCTGCAGCAGGAAGCCAGCCGCAAGTTCGGCTTTGGCGCACGTCAGACCATGTCGACCGCCCAGCGCCTATATGAGGCGGGGTATATCACCTATATGCGGACCGACGGCATCGATATGGCGCCCGAGGCCGTAGCCGCAGCGCGTGACGCCATTTCTGACCGTTACGGCAAGGAATTTATCCCAGCCAGCCCGCGGATTTACAAAAACAAAGCCAAGAACGCACAGGAAGCGCACGAATGTATCCGCCCGACGGATATGACCGTGGATGCAGGCCAACTGGCCAAGCTGGAACCCGATCAGCGCAAGCTTTATGACCTGATTTGGAAGCGGACCCTCGCCAGCCAAATGGAAAGCGCCCGGTTCGAGCGAACCAGCGTGGATGTTGGTTCGAATGACGGGCAAGTGGTGCTGCGCGCCACGGGGCAAGTGGTTGTGTTCGAAGGCTTCCTGAAGGTCTATGAAGAAGGCCGCGACGATCAGGTGACGGATGACGACGACAAGCGCCTGCCCCAGATCATGGAAGGCGAAAAGGCCGAGAAAAAGACTATCTCGCCCGAACAGCACTTCACCCAGCCCCCGCCCCGCTACACCGAGGCGACGCTGGTTAAACGCATGGAAGAGCTGGGCATTGGTCGCCCCTCGACCTATGCGTCGGTAATCACCACGATCCAAGACCGCGAGTACGTTCGCAAGGACAAGAACCGCCTGTTCCCCGAGGACAAAGGCCGGATCGTCACCATCTTCCTGATGAATTTCTTCCGCCAGTATGTGGGCTATGAGTTCACCGCGAACCTTGAAGAGGAACTCGACGAGATTTCGGCGGGTGACATGGACTACAAGGAAGTGCTGGCACGCTTCTGGCGGGATTTCTCGGCCGCGATTGCCGAAACGTCCGAGCTGCGGATTTCCGAGGTTTTGGATAAGCTGGACGCGGCGCTGGCGCCCCAACTCTATCCGCCGCGCGAAGACGGCACAGATCCGCGCATCTGCCCGAAATGCGGTACCGGACAATTGCACCTGAAAACTTCGCGTACTGGCGGGTTCGTCGGCTGTGGCAACTATCCGGAATGCAACTACACCCGCCCGATCGCGGGTGAAGGCGCTGAAGGCGAAGAGAAGCTTCTGGGCACCGATGGCGATGACGAGATCTGGCTGAAGGATGGCCGCTATGGCCCCTATGTGCAGCGCGGAGAAGCCACGCCGGAAAACAAGCGCCCCAAGCGCACCTCGCTGCCGCAGGCCCGCAATGGCGGCTGGCCGAAGGAAGAAACCGATCTGGAACGCGCGCTGCAACTTCTGTCGCTGCCGCGCCACGTGGGTGACCACCCGGAAGGCGGGCGGATCACCGCGAACCTTGGCCGGTTTGGTCCCTATCTGATGCACAAGTTTCCGGATGACGAAAAACCGGTTTATGTCAGCCTCAAGCAATGGACCGAGATGTTCGATGTGGGCATGAACCACGCGGTCGAAATGCTGGCCGACAAACGCGCCAATCCGGGACGCCGCGGCGCTGCTGCCGCCAAGCCTTTGAAAGAACTGGGCGAACACCCGGAAGAGGGCGGACCGGTGAACGTGCTGGAAGGGCGCTATGGACCTTACGTGAAATGGGGCAAGGTAAACGCCACCATCCCGAAAGAGGTCGAACCCGCCGACGTCACCATGGAAATGGCCGTAGGCTGGATCGCGGAAAAGGCTGCGAAGAAAAAGCCCGCCCGCAAGAAAGCCGCGCCGAAGAAGAAGGCCGCTGCGAAGAAAAAGGCAAGCTAACCAGCGAGAGCCGGGCTGCCAACCCGGCTCCGCGTACCACAATTTGCCTCACTTAGTATTTGTCCCTATCGTTGATCCAGCGCTTGGAAATTGCGCCGTGCAACGCCGTATTTCAGGGATAGATTGGACATGCTGGATTTGACGAACCCCGTTTTTGAGACCTACGTAATCGCCGCCGCGCTCATGGTGCTCAAGATCATGGGACAGGGCTGGATGACGGTCTATCGGATGATGAAAAGCAACAGCGGTCTTGCCAGTCCGGAGGACGTGCAACAAGGCATCCTGAACACAGACCCGCACCCGGAACAGCTGGACGTGAACGACTATGTCGACCGCTCGCGCCGCATGCACCGTAATGATCTTGAGAACATTCCCGCATTCCTGATCGCGGGCCTTCTGTTCGTGGTGACCGATCCCAGCCTGCTGTTGGCGCAACTGCTGATGTATGGCTTTGTTGCGGCGCGCCTGGCCCATTTCGTCGCCTATGCCACCAAGCAAACACACGAGGTCCGGGCGACGTTCTATACCATCGGGTCGCTGATCGTGATCTACATGGCCGTGCACGCGCTTGCCATAGCACTTGCCAGCTAACAATTCGCGCTACCTAGTCTGGCGGGGTGAATTGCCCTCGCCCCGGCAATAGCGGCCTGTTCCGTTGACCCTCCATCCTATGGTCAGAACACGAGGTTCAGCATGATCAGCGAAATCACCAGGAACAGGATTGTCATTATCCCCCCCGCCTTGACGAAATCTTTTACCTTGTACCCAGCAGGCCCCATGATCAGCGCGTTCACCTGATGGGTTGGGATGATGAAAGAGTTCGACGTCGAAATTGCCACGGTCAGGGCAAATAGCGCGGGACTGGCCCCTGCTGCCACTGCGATGGACACCGCCAAGGGCACCAGCAAAACTGTGGCGCCAACATTGGACATCACCAACGAAAAACCAGTGGCCAGCACTGCAATCCCGGCTTGAAGCGACCAGATTGGCCAACCATCCAGCGCCGTCAGAATCTGCTGCGCAATCCATTCGGCCGTTCCCGTGTTCTGCACCGCCTGCCCCAATGGGATCAGGCAGGCCAGCAGGAACACCGTGTTCCATCCCACTGCGTTATAGGCCTCGTCAATCGATAGCACTCGCGACAAAAGCATCCCGACAGCCCCTGTCAGCAGGCACAGCGACAGGCGCACATCGGTGAACAGGATAAGGGATAGCGAGACCGCAAAAAACAGCATGGCCCAGCCCACCTTGTGCGGGCGAAGTTCCTCTTGCGGGAAATCCGAGGTCATGATGACGAAATTCTGATTGCCCTGAAGGCGGGTCAGGTTGTCCCAGCGGGTATGTGCAACCAGCATGTCGCCCAGCTCGAACTTCTCAACACCAATCGCAGTGGGTTCGTGATCATCGGTTTCCACATGGCTTAGCGTTTCTTCACGGCGGTGGATCGCTAAAAGAGACAGGCCATAGGTCTTACGCAGCAGCAGCTCACGCGGGGATTTGCCAATAAGGTCGCTTTCCGGCGGGATTACAAGTTCAGCAATACCTGCATTTGTGGCGGCAAATTCTTCCGTAAACACATCCAGTTGCGGGCGCACGATCAGTCCGTATTTCTTGGCAAATCTGTCTACCTCGTCCTTCTTGCCGATGATCGCCAAACGGCAAGGCGCCGCAATTTCAGCAGTCAGCACCTGCACCATCGAGGTCTTGCCACGATAGAAGGTTGAAATGATGTAGAGGTGGTTTTCCAGATTCACATCCGCCAAAATCTGCCCGACCAGTGGACTTTCCGCGGGCACTTCAACCTCATAGACCGAGGCGGTCAGACCATAGACACGCTTAAGGTAATCCGACGTTCCCTGCCCCACCGACGTATCGCTGACCGAGCCACTTTCCGGCAGCACCCAACGCCCCAGCAGCAAGAAATAGAGGATCCCACTAAGAACCAGAACAACGCCAACCGGAGCCACAGAGAACAGACTAAAAAGCTCCATCTTCTGCCCGTCAGGCAGGCTGTCATTGGCGGTTTGCAGCAGGTCATTTAGCAGAATAAGTGGCGACGACCCCACCATGGTCATCGTGCCGCCAAGGATCGCGCAAAATCCCATCGGCATCGCCAGACGATTGATAGGAATGCCCGACCGCGTAGAGATCCGGCTGATCACCGGTAGAAACAAAGCTGCCGCGCCCACGTTCTGCATGAAGCTTGAGATCACCCCAACAGTGGCCGCGACAATAGGCTGGATCCGCTTTTCCGATGCGCCACCACGCTGCATGATCGTCGCCGCCACCTTGTTCATGATCCCGGTCTTATCCAGCCCGGCCCCTACGATCATCACGGCAATGATTGAAATCACCGCGTTTGACGCAAACCCGTTAAACAGCTGATTGACATCGGCAAGATTGGTGAGCGTGGGGTGATAGCTGAGGATGCCCAAGATCACCAGAACAAGGATGGCCGCCAAGTCTATTCGCACGACCTCAGAGACAAAAAGGAATACTGTGAAGCCCAACATGGCGCAGACCACACCCATCTCGAATGTAAAAACCAGCTGTCCCATTTCCTCTCCGTTACCCGTGTTATCTTATTGTGAGCAGAATACGGCATGACGCAATAAAATTACGCAGAGGGTCGCAGTAGCGACTTGGTAGAAATACTCGAAACCGTCTATTCCCCCCCTGTTTCGTTGACTCTGCGCCGTGCGAACGCCAGAAAAGCAGCGAAATAGACGAGAGGGAACTTTCATGAACAAGGTATATGGCAGCGCAGCCGAAGCTCTGGACGGGCTTTTGACTGACGGCATGCTGATTGCCGCAGGCGGCTTTGGCCTGTGCGGCATTCCGGAACTGCTGATCGACGCGCTGGTCGAGAGCGGTGTTAAGGATATCACCATCGCCTCAAACAACTGCGGCGTTGATGGCTTCGGGCTTGGCAAATTGCTGGACACAAAGCAGATCAAAAAGATGATGTCGTCCTATGTTGGCGAGAACGCCGAGTTCATGCGCCAGTACCTCTCGGGCGAGCTGGAGCTCGAGTTCAACCCACAAGGCACCTTGGCCGAACGCATGCGCGCGGCGGGTCACGGCATTCCCGGTTTTTACACAAAGACTGGCGTGGGCACTGTGATTGCCGAGGGCAAAGAAGTGAAAACCTTCAACGGCGAAGACTACATCCTTGAAGAAGGCATCTTTGCCGATCTGTCCATCGTGAAAGCCTGGAAAGCCGACGAAACCGGCAACCTGGTCTTCCGCAAGACTGCCCGCAACTTCAACCCGCCTGCCGCCATGTGTGGCAAGACCTGTGTGGTCGAGGTGGAAGAAATCGTGCCGACCGGCTCGCTGGATCCTGACTCGATCCATCTGCCGGGCATCTACGTGCATCGCATCATCCAAGGCGAGCACGAGAAGCGCATCGAACAACGCACCATCCGGGAGGCTTAAGACATGGCTTGGGACCGCAATCAAATGGCCGCCCGCGCGGCACAGGAACTGCAAGACGGTTGGTATGTGAACCTCGGCATCGGTATCCCGACGCTGGTGTCCAACTACATCCCCGAGGGCGTCACCGTGACGCTGCAGTCGGAAAACGGCATGCTGGGCATGGGTCCGTTCCCGACCGAGGATGAGATTGACGCCGACCTGATCAACGCAGGCAAGCAGACCATCACCGAACTGCCTCAGACCGCTTATTTCGACAGCTCGATGAGCTTCGGCATGATCCGTGGCGGCAAGATCGCCATGGCGATCCTGGGCGCGATGGAAGTGGCTGAAAATGGCGACCTCGCCAACTGGATGATCCCCGGCAAGCTGGTTAAAGGTATGGGCGGCGCGATGGACCTTGTGGCCGGTGTTGGCCGCGTGGTGGTCGTGATGGATCACACCAACAAGCATGGTGATTCCAAAGTGCTGAAAGAGTGCACCCTGCCGCTGACCGGCAAGTCGGTCGTGGACCGCATCATCACCAACCTGGGTGTGCTGGATGTGGTCGAAGGTGGCTTGAAGATCGTTGAAACCGCCGAGGGTGTGACCGAAGACGAACTGCGCGCCGCGACCGAGGCGACCATCGTCAACTAAGCGCATACGAAGCTTTAAAAAGCCCCCTCCATGGGGGCTTTTTTGTGCGCTCGCGTCTTTTTGACTTGGGCGCACAGCACATCAGGGGTCATCATTCACCCATCAGTTTTCGCGAACCCTTGGTGTGATATGAAACGTCTTCTTGCCCTTTGCGCCTCTTGTCTAGGCCTCTTTCTGCTGCCCCTCACCGCGACTGCATTTCAGATCGATGGCGATCAGGGCGGACGTTTGCAAGCCCGCAGCATCACCCAGTTCAACCACCCGTGGGCCATGACGTTCCTGTCCGACGGACGGCTTTTGGTGACCACCAAGCCGGGCCGGTTATGGCTGGTCGGTCAAGATGGGGCGCGCTTTCAGGTCGCTGGTGTACCGCGCGTTCTGGATGGGGGGCAAGGTGGATTGGGGGACGTCGTACCACATCCTGATTTCGCGGATAACGACTTGATCTACCTGTCTTTCGTCGACAAAGGAGACCAATTCGGCACACGTCAAGCCGTGGTGATCCGCGCGCGTTTGGATCTGTCCGCAGAGCCCAAACTAACCGACTATGAAGAGATCTGGCGCCAGTTTCCCGCATATTCCGGGCGCGGGCATTTCTCGCACCGATTGGCGTTTGGACCAGCGGGCGGCCCGCATGAGGGTAAGCTGTTCATCACCTCGGGCGACCGGCAGGAAATGGAGCCGGCACAGGATATGACGCAGGCGTTGGGCAAGCTCATTCGACTGAACGACGATGGATCGGTCCCGACGGACAACCCGTTTCACAACCACGGCGACTTGGCCAAGACCTTCTGGACGCTGGGACACCGCAATTCGCTTGGTATCGCCTTTGACACCAACGGGCAGCTCTGGGCGCATGAGATGGGACCGCGCCATGGCGATGAGCTGAACCTGATTGAACCCGGCCGCAACTATGGTTGGCCTGTGGTGTCCGAGGGTAACCACTATAGCGGGGTTAAAATCCCCAACCACGACACGCGCCCGGACATGATCGCGCCCAAAGCCGCATGGGTGCCCAGCATCGCGCCCTCGGGGCTGGTGATCTGGTCTGACGGACTATTCCCTGATTGGCAGGGGCAGGCGCTGATCGGGGGCTTGGTCAGCCGCGCCCTGATCCGCGTGAGTTTGAACAGGAAAGGCGCGCAAGAGCTGGAGCGCTACAGCTGGGGCGAACGGGTGCGCGAGGTCGAACAGGGGCCGGACGGCGCTTTGTGGGTGCTTGAGGACGGACGCCGCGGGCGTCTGCTGCGTCTGACCCCGAACTAGGCCCGCATGCGGAAATAACCCAACTTTTCCCCTCGTAATTGCTGGTCAGCTTTCATAATCTCGCCTCAATCCCCGGCGATAAGTCGGGCAATGACAATGAGCAGCGCAAACATGGCATCGTCCACCACAGGGAAACAATCAACCCGCCCGGCCGCGAACAAACGGTTGCGGGATACGCTTGTTTTGCTGGGGCTATTTGGGCTGGTGCTGGCGGGACTGATAGGCTTGGCAGCGGCGACTGGCTGGGAAGAAACCCGCGCGCAGCTGATGAAACTGTCTTGGGGGCAGTTCGCCATTCTTCTGGCGCTGAGCCTTGTAAACTACCTGTTTCGAGGCCTCCGCTGGCACGTTTTCGCCCGCAAACTGGGCCTGCCCACGGGGCTGGTTCAGGACATGCGCCATTTCCTTGGCGGCTTTGCCATGTCCGTCACCCCGGGCCGCGTGGGCGAGCTGGTGCGGATGCGCTGGCTGCGACGCGAAACCGGCTGGAGCTTTGAGCGCACTGCCCCTTTGATGCTGATCGACCGGGCGTCGGATTTGACCGCGATGGCGCTGATCCTCGGTTTGGCACTGGCCTTTTCGACCACCGGCATTGCGGGCGGCCTGCCTGTAACGATACTGGCCCTGATTGCCGCCTTCGCTGCCACCCGCCCCCGCCTTCTGGCGGGCTTCGCCACGCTGGGCCACCGCCTGACGGGCCGTCTTCCGCGCCTTTGGGCCAAACTGCGCCGTGCCGCCCAATCGCTTACGGCCTTCACCTCGCCCACTCTGATCGCCATCGCCTCGCTGATCGGCGTCATCGGCTGGATTGCCGAGGGCTATGCCTTCCACCTACTTCTGATGTGGATGGGGGCTGACATTGGCTTTGCGAAGGCGGTCGCCATCTTCGTCTTTTCGACTTTGGCAGGCGGCCTGACCGGTGCCCCCGGCGGTGTCGGTGGGGCCGAAGCCGCTATGATTGCCCTTCTAGCACTTGAGGGCGTGCCGCTTGAAACCAGCCTGCCCGCCACCGCCATCATCCGCGTCACAACCCTTTGGTTCGCGATCGGGATCGGCCTTTTGGTCTTCCCCCTCGCCGAGAGAATTTCACTGAGACATCATCATGGTTTGGAAAACAACTGAGTATTCGGGCTGGGGCCGCGTGCGCACAGCCACGGCAGAACTGGCGCGACCTGAACGCGCCAGCACGCTGAAAAGCACCTTGGCGGACACTGCCTGCCCTGCGATTGGCAATTGCCGCTCTTATGGCGACGCGCCCCTGAATGATGGGGGCCGCGCCATCGACATGACGCGCATGAACCGCATTCTGGATTTCGACGCCGAGACTGGTGTCGTGACGGTCGAGGCGGGCGTGACCATCACCACGCTGGCCAAGGTCTTCGCTCCGCAAGGCTGGTTGCCCGCGGTCATGCCCGGCACAGGCTTTGCCACCGTGGGCGGCTGCATCGCGCAGGACGTACATGGCAAAAACCACCACAAGGAAGGCAGCTTTGGCCAGCATGTGCTGTCGGTTACTCTGTTGAACGGCGAAAAACGCACGGTCGCGACACCCGACCGAAACGCAGGCCTGTTCCGCGCCACGATGGGCGGGATCGGGCAGACCGGCGTGATTTCCGAGGCGAAGCTGCAGCTGAAACCCTGCCCCGGCGACGTGATGATGGTGACCGAGCAACGGGCCGAAAACTGGGACGCGCACCTGGCCCTGCTGGACGCGAGCCAAGCCTGCTATTGCGTGGGCTGGATCGACGCCACCGCGACGGGCGCAAACCTTGGACGCGGCATCGTCGAAGAGGCCGAACTGGCCGCCGGTCTGCTGCCCAAGGCAAAACCGTCGAAGAAAGTGCCTATGGACGCTCCGGGTTTTGCCTTGTCTGGTCCCATCGTGCGCACGTTTAACAACGCGTATTACAAACGCGTGCCGACCTCGGGCCGGTCGTCGGTCAAGCGGATCGACGAGTTCTTCTTCCCACTGGACAAGATCCACGACTGGAATCGCCTTTATGGCAAACGCGGGTTCTATCAGTTCCAAAACGTCGTCCCGCTGGATCAGGCGGACGCGCTGAAAAAGATGCTGTCCGAGATTGCCGGGGCTGGCCTTGCCTCGCCCCTTGCCGTCCTCAAACGCATGGGACCGGGGCGCGCGGGGCATATGAGCTTCCCGATGGAAGGCTATACGCTGGCCGTGGATTTCCCGGCGCGCGATGCCGCACCCGAGCTGATCGGGATGCTGGAAGACATGACCGTGGATGCGGGCGGGCGGCTTTATCTGGCCAAGGATGCGCTGGCCACCGGCCCCGCGATCAAGGCGATGTATCCGGAGCATGGCGATTGGGTGAAGGCGGTAAACAAGGCCGACCCCGACCATGCCTTTGAAACCGACATGGTGCGGCGGCTTGATCTGCGCACGGCAGGAGGTGCGTCATGACACAGAATTGCTGGATCATTCTGGGGGCGACGTCCTCGATGGCGCGCGCCTTCGCCAATGCGGTGGCGGATCAAGGCGCAAGCGTCATTTTGGCGGGGCGCGATATGGAAGACCTGAATCGCTCGGCCACGGACCTGTCCGTGCGCGGGGTCGAGGCGGTTGCGATGAAATTCGATGCCCGTGACAGCGCCACTTTCGGCCCGATCATCGCGCGCGCCGAACAGATGGAGGGCGTGATCAACGCTGCTGTCTTCGTGGGGTCGATGCCACCGCAAGAGGCGATCGACGCCGATCCCCGCCTGATCGACGGGGTGATCAAAGACAGCCACACCGGCCCTGCGACCTTCCTGACCCAGTTGGCCCCCATTATTGAATCGCGCGGCGCCGGCACTGTGGTCGGCGTGGGCTCGGTCGCGGGGGATCGTGGGCGGATCGGGAACTATGTCTACGGCTCGGCCAAGGCGGGCTTTGCAACCTATCTGTCCGGCCTGCGCAATCGCCTGACCCGTTCAGGCGGGCATGTGGTGACGGTAAAGCCGGGCTTCGTGGATACTGCCATGACGTGGACTGTCGAGGGAATGTTTCTTGTCGCAGCACCCGAGGCTGTGGCCAAGGACATTCTGAAAGCGGTCGAGAAGCAGAAGAACGTGATCTATACGCCGTTTTTCTGGCGCTACATCATGCTGATTATCCGGCACATCCCCGAGTTTATCTTCAAGAAAATGTCGATCTGACCACAAAGCCCCCACCGTAACGTGGGGGCTTTGTTTCTTGGGATTAGCGGCCCGATACGGACACGCCCGGGGCTCCGGTCAGCGTCGAGCCGACATTGCCCCAGCCGCCATTGCCGCCGCCGGACACGAACTTGGCCACGCCGCCATTGCCTTCTAGGCCAAGGGCGTCTTTCAGGGGCGAGTTGTTGCCGCCTCCTCCGCCCTTCAAAGCCGATGCCATGGCCTTGGCTTCTTCGGGATTGTTCTTTCCAGCAAGTGCGGGCGAGGCTGCCAGCAACAGCAGGGTCGATACGTAAATCGTCAGGTTTTTCATGGGTTCACTCCAGTTTCTGTTGGTATCTGGATTACGGGCCCAAGATCCCGTTGGATCAAAAAACAAACGGGGTCCCATAGGGACCCCAACTTGCTTTGACTGCACCATTTTGACTGGGGCCGTCAGCCCCCGACCCCGAACCACTGCTGCCAAAGACCGGCCGCGTAGAACATGATGGCCAGAGTCATCAGGATCAATCCGATCCCGCGTTTGTCCTTCATGGCAAAGACGATCGGGTCGTAATCCTGCTTGCCATGCCAGCCCAGAGACACCATGCGAATGAGCCACCACGCCAAGGGGATTTCGGCCACCCAAATCAGCCAGCGGGTTTTGTACAATCCAATGGCTTGCTGGGTGAAAGAATAGAGGAAAAAGGCCACCAGCGCGGCGACCACACCAAGGGCTGCGACGTTCAGAAGGTCGGGGCGATCTGGGCGGCCATATCCGCGCCCCGGAAGGCGTTCATCCGACGTTGCCAAGGTCAGCTCGGTCAGGCGTTTCACGCAGCCAAGTGCAAGGAAAACCGGGAAGATGAAGACCAGCAGATAGCCCGAGATATAGATCCCGGTCGCGGCCGCACCTGCGACGACACGCAGCGTGTAGAGCGAGGCCAAAACCGCGATGTCGATCCACCGCATCCGTTTAAGTTTGAGCGAATAGGCCAGCGACATCGCCATATAGAACGCGACCACCCCAAGGAATGTCCAAGACAGCGCGGCAGCCACGCCCAAAGCGATGGCGGACAATAGCATGAAGCAGAGCATGCCAATCTGGATCGGCACCGCACCCGACGCAAAGGGCCGGTTCTTCTTTTTGACATGCAGACGATCTGCTTCCAGATCCAGCAGGTCATTCACCAGATAGATGGACGAAGCCGCGGCCGAGAAGGAAACAATCCCAAGGAACGCGGCGATCAATGTCGGCATGTCAAACGCATGGCCCGCGATCATTGGCAGCAGCAGCAGGACGTTCTTAACCCATTGATGCGGACGGAAGCTCCGCAGCACATCGGCCAGCCGCCAGCCGCCTTTGATCCGCGTGACGGACTGGCCCCGCGCCTCGATCTGGCGCGCGGATGCGGCATCCCCGACGACGATGGCGTGATCCGACTTGGACCAGATCGCCCGATCGACGGGCGCGTTTCCGGCATAATCAAACCCTTGTGCGCCGAAGGCCTCGACCAACGCGGCGGCTTTGCGGTCACCTTTCAAGTTGGTCTGTCCGTGCGAGGCAAACACACGCGGCGACAGATCGTGGTCACGCGCCAACTGTTCAACCAAGGGCTTGTGCGAGGCCGAGGCCAAAATGACTTCGCGCCCTTTGGATTTGGCCTGATCTGCCAGCTCGACGACCTCAGGCTCGACGGGAAGAAGATCGGTTCGCAGATCTGCGATCTCGGCAAGCTCAGCTTTCAAGCGCGCGGGCTGTTTTAGAGTCAGAAAGCTCACCTTGAGCGCGCGAATGGGATCCTTGCCCAAGGCCGACCAAAAACTTTCGAAGAGGATATCTGTGCGCAGGAAGGTCCCATCAATGTCCAGAACCAAGGGTTTCATTTGTACGTCGTCACCCATTCGAGGGGGCTCCCATCACCGTAAACACACAACCATCTGTCAAAAGCTCGGGCGGTGTAATGCATAATCCGCGCGCGACTTGCCACGCAGCCAATACTTTGGGCACATAGGCACGTGTTTCAGGATAGGGCGGGACCCCACCATGCTCGGCCACCGCGTTTTCGCCCGCGTTATACCCGGCCAACGCAAAGATCGGATCGCCTTGGAAATGCGTGATCAGCCATTCCAAATAGGCCACGCCCCCTTTGATGTTCTGCGCAGGGTCAGCGCTGTCGGTTACGCCGAACCGCTCGGCCGTGGCCGGGATCAACTGCATCAGACCCTCTGCCCCCGCTCCGCTCACCGCGCCTTCGCGCCCCGAACTTTCGACCGAGATCAGAGCCAGCACAAGCGCCGGAGACACCTGTGTACCAACGGTCACGCGCAGGATCTCTGCTCCGTGGGCACGTGCAATCTCTTGAAGATGCTGCAACCTGGGCTGGTTGATCCCGTCGCGTTCGGCAATCGCGGTGATGGCCTTGCGAATGTTCATAGGACCGATGTCTGAAAGCTTTGGAGATACATCCTGCCAGAACCAATCCCATTCGGTTGGAGCGGGCAAAGAAAACTCGGTTTGCGCTGCCGGTTCAGCGCTGGCCTTCTCTGGCACTGTAAGTGCCGCGGCCTGTTCTTCGGGATCGATCTGAACTGTCAAACGTTTCCCGGCGCCAGCCTGCGGGACAGTGACGCGTTTGAATGTGAAGTCAGGATATGGCGGCGGGGTATCTTGCCCAAAAGCAACCCCTGCCAAGCCAAGCACCCAGACCGTGCCGATATACATTACTCGCCGCATTTTGCGGTTCTCTGCTCTATCTCATTGACTGATTCACTTCTCGCAGATTGAGGGAAGAAGCGCTAGTTTTTCCTAGAGTCCAACTGGTTCAGCACAGTATGCTGTTAAAATCATTGGCAGTTCCCCTTAAGGAACTTTCTAATTTAACAAGTATTAACAATGCATTACGGAATGCGGGAAAAAAAATACATTCAAAGCAAGAAAACGTACGAAACCTGCCCAATTCTTGCCTTATTCCAAAGGCTTATTGTTGCCATGTTGAACCGAATGCAGGAGTTCTCCCGCATAACGTTTACAAATCCTGAACGCCCAACCTGAGGAAGATACCATGAAACTGTTCGAGATGATCAAGACCTTCAAAGTTGACGAAGACGGTGCTGTAACTGTAGACTGGGTTGTACTGACCGCAGCCATCGTTGGCCTTGGCATTGCCGTTCTGACCTCCGTGTCCGGCGGTACCACCTCGCTGGCCGACAAGATCTCGTCGGAACTGAACGCAATGAGCGTTATGTCCCACTAAGATTTTCGGCTTGGCGTAATCTAACTAGTAAAGGATAGTGTTCTGAAACTATTTAAGATGATCGAAACCTTTAAGGCCGACGAAGACGGCGCTGTAACTGTAGACTGGGTTGTCCTGACGGCAGCTGTTGTAGGTCTCGGTATGGCAGTGTTGACCTCGGTTTCAGGCGGAACGACGTCACTAGCTGACAAAATTTCGTCAAGCCTATCGGCAATGAGTGTAATGTCGCACTAACGTTGCTGATAAAAGAATATGAAAGCCGCACCTTCAGGTGGGGCTTTTGTTTTTTACGGGGGCGCCGCGGCCGACGACTGGCATCGACAACTCCCTCCAACCTATAAGTGCAGAGTTGACACTCTGATCACATTTTCTCATTAATTCAGTCGTTCATGCGTTATGGGCTGGAAATTATTGCCGTTTCCTGTGATTTTCGCCCTGACTCTGCGTATTGTCTCTGATTTGGACAAAGTCTTCGGACACAATCAGGTTCAGGCACGCAGACGGTAGTTTGATATGCACGAAAGGAATTCGGATGCGCTTGATTTTCGGACTGGTCTTGGTGGTCGGTGTCGGCCTGGCTGGCTTCGCCGTATATATGGCGCGCGATTTCATTGGGGGATATCAAGCACAGCTGGATGCCGAGCGCGCGGCGCGTAGCGCAATCGTTCCGACAGTTGATGTCTTTGTCGTCAACCGCACTCTGCGTTACGGCCAGCAGATCACGGCCGAGGACATTCGTGCCGTAAGATGGCCCGAAAACGCAATCCCGGAAGGAACGTTCAAAACCATGGAAGAAATCTTCCCCGAAGGCGAACGTAATTTCCGTACCGTGATCCGCGCCATGGAGAAGGACGAAGCCCTGATGGCCGTCAAGGTATCAAGGCCGGGTGCCGATGCCGGGGTTTCATCACGCCTGACCCAAGGTATGCGCGCATTCGCCATTCGTGTGGACGTCAGTTCAGGCGTGTCAGGATTTCTGCGCCCGGGTGATCGGGTTGATGTGTACTGGTCCGGCTCTGGCGTGAACGAAGCCGGGGTATCCGAGGCTATTACCAAACTGATTTTGGCCAATGTTGATCTGATCGCCGTCGACCAGATCGCTGATAGCGATCGCGCCGCCCCTACCATCGCACGAACGGTCACCGTTGAGGTTACACCCCGACAAGTTGCAGCATTGGCACAGGCTCAAGCCAGCGGACGCCTATCGCTTGCACTGGTTGGTGCTCAAGACGAAACGGCCTCAACTGCTGTTGAAGTTGGTCAGGGCGAGATTATCGGCGAGATCAACACACCGAAGGCACAAAGCTGTACGATCCGCACACGTCGCGGCGCCGAGATCATCGAAACTACCATCCCTTGCCCCAACTAAGGCAAGCGCGAGAAGACCCAACCGGGGCGCAGTCGGAATAAGTGTTGCGTTAGGCACACATAAGCCCCGGTCTTAACGTCATTGATTGTTGATTTTTCAGTCAATCCGTCGCAGTGTTGCGACTAATAAGCGGTGATTGCCCCAACAAGAGGGCTACATTGTCAACGAGCAAAGGGGAAATCGCGCCTTAAGCGGATACCCCAAACATATAGGTGATCAGAGAGGCAGGATCACATGAAGATCGATCGTTTTATCAAGGCGGCCCTATTGGGTCTGTCGTTAGGAGTTGGAACCGCACCTGTAGCAGGTCTCGCGGAAACTCTTCGTGTTACCGACACCGGCCCATCGCGCGCATTGAAGGTTCCGATGAACCGCGCCGTAGTCGTTGAAAGCGACAATCCGTTTGCGGAACTTTCCATCGCAAACCCAGGTATCGCAGACATTTCGACCCTGTCTGACCGCACCATCTATGTGCTGGGCAAGACACCCGGACGCACCACACTGACCCTTCTGGGGCCAGATGGTAAGCTTCTGAGCAACGTCGAAGTGCATGTCACGCCCGACATTAGCGAATTCAAAGAGCGTCTGCGTCAGATCCTTCCCGGTGAAGGAATTGAAGTGCGCACCGCCAATGACGGCATTGTGCTGTCTGGCGTGGTCAGTTCTCCGCAACAAATGATGCTGGCTCTTGACCTTGCGAACCGCTACGCGCCAGAGCGCGTGTCGAACATGATGAGCGTCGGCGGCACCCAACAGGTGATGCTGAAAGTACGCTTTGCCGAAATGGCCCGCTCGGTCCGCAAAGCGCTTTCGAGTTCGGTGCAATTGGGCGGTTCCGCTGGCGGCCTCGCCATTGGTGGCACCACAGGTACCTGGCTGCAAAACGGAAACGCCCTGTCGGGCGCAACGGACATTATTGTTAGTGGCGACCAGGAGGGGGTTACGACCCTCGGCTTCAACGCTGGCAGCTTCCAAGTTGGAATTCTTCTAGAAGCCCTTGAATCTAAAGGTGTAATTCGCACTTTGGCGGAACCGAACCTGACGGCCCTGTCGGGACAGGAAGCATCGTTCCTGGCAGGTGGTGAATTCCCGATCCCGGTTGCGCAGGAAGACGGCGCCATCGCCGTCGACTACAAGCCCTTTGGTGTTGAACTGAACTTCACGCCGACCGTGCTGACGGATGACGTGATCAACCTTCAGCTCAAGGCTGCCGTGTCCGGATTGGACAGCTCGGTCAGTTATCAGAATGGCGGTTTGATCTTGAACTCGTTCCGCCGCCGCGAAACGTCGACAACGGTCGAGCTGCGTGACGGTGAAAGCTTCGCCATCGCGGGCCTGATCGAAGATGATTTCCAGGATGCAATCGGATCAGTTCCGTGGCTTGGTGATCTGCCGGTTCTGGGTGCCCTCTTCCGCTCGACGGAATATGAGCGTCGCCAGTCCGAACTTGTCATCATTGTCTCGGCCCATCTGGTTACGCCCACACGCGGCGAGTTCCTGGCAGTCCCGACGGACCGCATTCGCCCGCCGTCCGAAAAAGACCTGTTCCTGTTTGGGAAAACCGCCAAATCCTCGGCTCCGACGACCGGTGTTGCGGCCGAAATCGCCAAGCAAGACTTCTCGGGGTCTTACGGCTACGTGATGGAATAAGGATAGCGACATGAAACGGATCAAACCCATTCTCGCCGCCACGTCGGTCGTCGCAGTTCTCTCGGGATGCGCTGACAACCCTCAGGCAATGCATTTCTGGCTGAATGAAGCAGGCGGCAGCCTTGATGAGGGTGGCTTCGGCGCACCGACCGCCCACAACATCGGCGTCCAAACCGGCGAGATCAACGTCGTGCAGGCACTGGCAGAACGCTTCAGCCGCGAAGTTGGCGACACAGTGAACTTCGAGTTCAACAAGGCCAATCTAACACCCGAGGCCCGTCGCGTTCTGGACACGCAGGCGTCTTGGATCCAGCAGTTCCCGGAAATGCGTTTCCGCGTCTATGGCCATACCGACCTTGTCGGCTCGACCGCATATAACAACCGCCTCGGTATGCGCCGTGCGCGCGCGGTCGTGAACTATCTGGTATCGCGCGGCATCAGCCGTTCGCGCCTCGAGGCCGTGGTCAGCTATGGTGAAACCCGGCCGTTGATCCAAACCGATCAGCGCGAGCTACGCAACCGCCGCACCGTGACCGAGGTCAGTGGCTTTGCCAACAACCGCAAAGCAACTTTGCTTGACGGTAAGTATGCTGAAATTATCAACCGTCAGTATATTGCAAGCGCGGTGCCGCCCCCCCAAATTGCGCAGGGTGGTACGAGTACAGTCCAGTAACCACGCATCAGAATATGACAAAAAGGGACGCACGAAAGATTGCGTCCCTTTTCCTTTGCGAAGGGGCTTCAGCTTACCTTTTCAAAAGCAGGTTACTCTGCAACGCTCAGTCGAGCATTTAGTTTATTTCTTTCGTTATCAATGCTATAGTAGAAATGATTGAGGCAAGAACGACTCTGGAAAAGACAGCAAATTCGTTCGCAAGTGCGAAACAGATCCTTTCCTATTGGGCACACTGTCCATAAAATTCAGATAATAAAGGCTTAGAGCCGCATTCTTGCCCAGATTCCCTGCAACGGTTCATTCCGCCAGGGCGCTATGTGTATGTGTGTGTGCGATTCGCAATTAACGAGAGAACCCGGTCGTCAGATCCGAAAGGGCCGCAATGCCGGATATGAAAGGAACAAGGAAATGAGTGGCAGCGCCGAGCTACAATCTGATCCCGAACCGATCACCGCCTGCACAGTCTCGAGAGATGTGCAGAATTTCGACCTTTTGATCGAAGATATGGAGGCCGAACTGGGCGAAGCCTGGGGCGATCTTCCGCTTGACGACGCTGTCGCGTTCTTTGAACAGCCAGATGCCAAGGACCTCGAGTTCATCGCCATGGCGCTTGACGATCAGGACGAGGCGGACCTCAGCACCGTGGCCGCGGTCATCAAGGCCGCTGTCCAGCGAAACATCAAAATCATCGTTATCGCCGAAGAAGTCAGCCCGATTGCGCTGCACCAACTGCTTAAACTGGGAGCCGAGGAATTCGTCCCCTACCCGCTTCCAGATGGCGCGCTTCATGACGCGATCAAGCGTATGCGTGAAAAAGAGGTAGCGCCCGTCGCCCATGCCGCGCCCCAGGAACACGCGCCCCGAAAATCGACGGGAAATCGCGAGGCCGTCATTCTGGCCGTTCAACCCATGGCAGGCGGCACCGGCGCGACCACATTCGCGGTCAACTTGGCCTGGGAACTGACCCAAGTGGAAAAAACGGCACCACCGCGTGTGTGTCTGCTGGATTTCGGCCTTCAGTTCGGATCGACAGCCACCTATCTTGATCTGCCGCGCCGTGACGTCGTCTATGAGCTGCTGTCCGACACGGAAATGATGGATCAGGAAATCTTCATGCAGGCCCTTCTGACCTACGAAGACCGCCTGCACGTCCTGACCGCTCCGCCCGATATTCTTCCCTTGGACATGATCACCGTCGAGGACGTTGGGCGGATCGTCGAAATGGCGCGGACCAATTTCGACTATGTGATCATCGATATGCCCAACACGTTGGTCCAATGGACCGAAACGGTGCTGCAAGCGGCGCATGTTTATTTCGTGACGCTGGAACTTGACCTGCGCTCGGCCCAGAACACATTACGGATGATCAAGGCGCTGAAAGCGGAAGAGCTGCCGGTCGAAAAACTGCGCTATGTTCTGAACCGGTCACCGAAATTCACGGATCTTTCGGGCAAGTCGCGCGTAAAACGGTTGGCCGAGAGCCTCGACATCTCGATCGAACTGATGCTGCCCGATGGCGGCAAGCAAGTTCCAGAATCAGGAGATCACGGTGCGCCTCTGGCGAATTCGGCTCCGAAGAACGTTTTGCGTAAGGAACTGCAGAAGCTTGCAAAATCCGTACATGATCTGAACCAGGCTGACATCGCGGCCCAGTAATTCTCCGGAGGCACCATGTTCTCGCGCTACAAGAAACCTGCAAAGCCTCAGCCAAAGGGGGGCAGCCCTGTTGCCGCCTTGGATGGTGCGCCAATCGAGGAAGGCATCATCACGGCGCCGCCAAAACCTACGACCGCGCCAATGGCGAAATCCCCTGAGCCTGTCAAACCTAAAAACCCGGTAGCTGTTGCGCCATCCGACAAAGAACGCAAACGCAAGGAACGGCTGTCCGAGATCAAGACAGAGCTACACAAAGAGCTTCTGGACAACCTGAACCTGAGCGCCCTTGATGGTGCCTCGGAAAAAGACCTTCGCGCGGAAATCACTGATATTTCATCGGAATTTCTGACAACTCGTGACGTGGTTCTGACCCGCGACGAACGTCTGATCCTAAATCAGGAACTGTATGACGAAGTTAAAGGGCTCGGTCCGCTAGAGCCCCTTTTGAAGGATGAAACAGTCAACGATATCCTGGTGAACGGCCCCCAACAGGTCTTTGTCGAACGCGAAGGGAAGCTTCAACTGACGGACGTGACCTTCAAGGATGAACGTCATCTTCTGCGTATCATCGACAAGATCGTATCTGCCGTGGGACGTCGTGTCGATGAAAGCAACCCGCATGTGGACGCGCGTCTCGCCGATGGCTCGCGCTTCAACGCGATGGTCCCGCCGATTGCGGTGGACGGCTCACTGGTGTCCATTCGTAAGTTCAAGAAAGACAAGCTGGGCATTAACGAGCTGGTGAATTTCGGCGCTTTCTCGGAAGAGATGGCCGCCTATCTTCAAGCTGCCGTTGCCACCCGCCTGAACGTGATCGTGTCTGGTGGTACCGGTTCTGGTAAAACGACCACACTGAACGCCCTGTCGTCTTTCATCGACGACAGTGAACGCATCCTGACAATCGAAGATACCGCGGAACTTCAGTTGCAGCAGACCCATGTGGGCCGGATGGAAAGCCGCCCGGCCAACGTCGAAGGCAAAGGTGCGGTCAGTCAGCGCGACTGTCTAAAGAACGCTCTGCGCATGCGCCCGGACCGCATCATCGTGGGCGAGACCCGCGGCGAAGAGGTTATCGACATGCTGCAGGCCATGAACACCGGTCACGACGGGTCGATGACGACGATCCACGCGAACTCGGCCCGCGATGCCGTATCGCGTCTGGAAAACATGGTGGCAATGGCTGGGATCGAGATGCCGATCAAAGCGATCCGCAGCCAGATCGCGTCGGCTGTGAACCTGATGGTACAAGCCAGCCGTCTTCAGGACGGGTCGCGCCGCATGGTCTCGATCACCGAGATCACCGGGATGGAGGGCGAGGTTATCTCGATGCAGGAAGTGTTCCGCTATGAGCGCCTTGGCTTGACGCCGGATGGAAAGATCATTGGTCGCTTCAATGCCACCGGGGTCCGTTCGCACTATGCCGAGCGCTTCCGCCAGTGGGGTTATGACCTGCCCGCATCGATCTATGAGCCTTGGAGCGACTGATCATGACGATCTCTGCTGAACCGATTATCTATGGTTTGATCTTCCTGGCAGTCTTGCTGCTGGTCGAAGGTATCTATCTGACAATCTTCGGAAAATCCATTAGCCTGAACAGTCGCGTCAACCGGCGCCTCGACATGCTGGAAAAGGGTGCCGCCCGCGAAGAGGTGTTGGAAAAGCTGCGCAAAGAAATGAGCCAGCACGTTAAGGCGCAGGGCATACCGTTCTATTCCCTTCTGGCCACCAAGGCGCAAAAGGCGGCCTTGGCGTTCACGCCAACACAGTTGATCGTCATCATGGCTGCCCTCACGGTTTTTGCATATTTCGGCCTCAGCGTCGCAACAGCAGCCAGCCTGCCGGTACGTGTCGGTGTATCCATCGTCATGGGCGTCGGCGGTGTGTTCTTCTGGGTTAGCAACAAAGCCAAGAAGCGAATGTCGATGATCGAAGAACAGCTGCCGGACGCAGTGGAGTTGATGGTGCGTTCGCTGCGCGTCGGACACCCGTTCTCGTCGGCCGTACAAATCGTGGCCAAAGAGGTCCCGGATCCGCTGGGAACAGAGATGGGCCTCATCGCTGACGAAAGCGCCTATGGGCGTGACGTCGGAGAAGCGCTGTCCAACATGGCCGAGCGCATGGACAACCAAGACATGCGCTTTCTGGCGGTTGCGGTGACAATCCAGCAAACCTCGGGGGGTAACCTCGCCGAGATTCTTGATGGTTTGGCCAAAGTGATCCGCTCGCGCTTTCGCCTGTTTCGCCGGGTCCGCGCCATTACATCCGAAGCCAAATGGTCAGGAAACTTCCTGTCCGGTTTCCCACTACTTGCGCTGGTCATGATCAACCTGATCCAACCAAACTATTACGACGACGTACGCGAAACCGCCTATTTCATTCCAGCATGTCTGGTCGTGGGTGGCTTTCTGATCGCCAACATCTTCGTGATGCGTATGCTTGTGAACATCAAAGTCTAGGCTGGCAAAACCATGCAATCCATCATCGACTTTCTGACTGAACAGCTTGGACCCGCGGGGCCAATTCTTGCGCTTGGAGGCGTCGGCATCCTTCTGGTCGTCGTCACGTTGCCTTTCGCGCTGCGCAAGCAGGTGGATCCGCTGGACAAGCTGAAGAAACAGCGTGAAGGCACCGCACGAGGCACCCAGAAAGCCGACCTTCGCGTGGCTCAAGGGTCAACGAAACTTGAAAAATACTCGGCGTTTCTGGAACCTCAGGACGCGGAAGAGTATTCGGCTGTCCAGCTAAAGCTGTTGCAGGCGGGCTATCCGGGCAAAAACGCGGTTCAGACCTATCACTTCGCGCAGTTTGCCCTGGGCATAGGCTTGCTGGCGTTTGGTGTATTTCTGACCATTCTGAAAACAGCCAATGAGCAGGAAATGACTACGCAGGCTCGTATTCTGTGGATCCTGTTGCCGGGCGTCTGCGGATATATGTTGCCAAAATATTGGGTGACGCGCCGCGTTGAAGAACGCAAAGAAGAGATCATCAACGGTTTCCCCGACGCGCTGGACATGATGCTGGTCTGTGTCGAGGCCGGTCAATCCCTCGATCAGGCGATCTTGCGCGTTTCCAAGGAAATCCGCCCGTCCTACCCCGCGCTGGCTGACGAGTTCTCGATCGTCTCGAACGAGATGAAGGCCGGCAAGGACCGCGTGCAAGTTCTGCGCGACATGTCCGAACGCTCGGGCGTACCGGATGTGGCCAGCTTTGTCACCGTGATGATCCAATCCTCGACCTTCGGTACATCCATTGCAGAAGCCTTGCGCGTCTACGCAAGCGAGATGCGGGACAAACGTGTCATGCGCGCCGAGGAGAAAGCCAACAAGCTTCCGACCAAGATGACGCTGGCCACGATGATGCTGACGGTGCCCCCGTTGTTGATCATCCTGATTGGCCCTTCTGTTTACGAGATCTACCTGACCCTGAAGAGCGTCAGCTTCTGACCGCGCATCCGTCATGGAAAGGAACATCACGTGATCCAGCGGCCCACCCTTCCGAAGCACACCGGCCTGAGATCCGTCAGCATGCTGACCGTGGTAGCATCTGTGATGTTTCTGACCGGATGCCAGACCAACACGACCGGGTTTGGACGCGCAGATGACAGCCCATACGCCCCCGGGACCTACGGCACGCTGGACGACTCGGTCGACGGGCTGATCGTTGGCCACAGGTTGACCGCTGCTGGTGAACACGAGCTTGCGCTGAAGGCTTATAAGCGTGCGGCGATTGAACACGGTTTCACAGTGGATGTTCTTTCTGCCCTAGGGTCGGCAAATCTGCAGCTTGGTCGGTTAAGACAAGCCGAGAAATTGCTGCGCAGGGCCACTCAGGTGGACGTGAACTTTGCACCGGCTTGGAATAATTTGGGCGTCGTGCTGATGGAAACCGGCCAGGTCAGCGAAGCAGCCCACGTCTTCCGGATCGCATTTGGTCTGGATCGTGGCCAATCTGCCGAAATTCGGGAGAATTTGCGCCTGGCGCTCGCCAATCAAGGCGATCCGGATTATGATCCAGCCAATAATGATACATTTTCGCTGGTTCGGAGAGGCTCGGGTGACTACCTGCTACTGTCCGAAATCTAGACGGAGAGACGAGCAGTAAAGGACGCGAACATGCGCCACCCAACTCTACTTGTGCTTTGCGTAAGCAGTGCCTTGGCCCTTTCGGCATGTCAAAACCCCAAAGGCCAGGGTGAAGACGTCGAACGCGCCATGGCAGATTTGAATGTCATCGACGAAAGCAACCTGAACGACATCATGCTGACGGTCGGAGACGCAGACGAAGCCGCGGCCTATTTCCGCGGTGCTGTAAAAAACAATCCTGATCGCATTGATCTTCAACGCGGCCTTGGGCAATCTCTTGTGCGCGCCAAGCGCCCATCTGAAGCTGTCGGAGTATGGAAGAAAGTTGTATCACTTCCCGGCGCCACCAACGAAGACCGTGTTTCTCTGGCCGACGCGCTGATCCGATCGGGCGACTGGGAACAGGCCGAGGCGGAACTAAACAAGATCCCCCCCACACACGAAACCTTCCGTCGTTACAGGCTAGAGGCAATGATTGCTGACAGCAAAGAAGAGTGGAAGAAGGCAGACAGCTTCTATGAGACCGCTGTGGGCCTGACCACGAACCCGGCGACCGTTCTGAACAACTGGGGATATTCGAAACTGACGCGCGCCGACTATAAGGGCGCAGAGGATCTGTTTACCCAATCCCTGAGCTATGACGCCAAGCGGTTCACCACGAAAAATAACCTGGTTCTTGCACGCGGGGCACAGCGGAAATACGACCTGCCCGTCATCTCGATGACCCAGATCGAGCGCGCACAGCTTCTGCACACGCTTGCCCTATCAGCGATCAAGCAAGGCGACGTGACAGTCGGGAAGGGCCTGCTTCAGGAAGCGATCGACACCCATCCACAGCATTTTGAAGCCGCCGCGCGCGCGCTTGAGGCTTTGGAAAACAACGTCTCCAACGGGTAAGGCGCATGCAGATTTTCCTGACACAATGGGCAGCGATGCTATTCCTGCCCCTCGCCCTTCTGGTGTCCGCCTGGGTGATGTGGTCGGACATGGCCCGGATGAAGATTCCGAACAAGGCCGTTATGGTCTTGCTGATTGGCTTCGCGGTCCTGGGCTTCTTTGCCTTGGATCTGTCAACTTATCTGTGGCGCTGGTCCCATTTCGCTCTCATCCTGGTCCTTGGATTTCTGATGAATGCGGCGCGGATGCTTGGGGCAGGTGATGCCAAATTCGCCGCAGCCATCGCGCCCTTCGTGGCAGTACAGGATACGTTTCTGGTGTTGACCATCTTTGCCGCGATGATCGTCGTTGGCTTCACGGCCCACAGAATCCTTCGCCGCATCAAGCCCTTGCGCGAGTTGGTACCGGATTGGGAAAGCTGGTCACGACGCGACTATCCGATGGGATTAAGCATCTGTCTGACCTTCCTGACCTATCTGATCTGCGGTCTGATCTACGGCGCCTGATATCAAAACCAATACATCAAGAAGCCCGCAGTTTTCGACTGCGGGTTTTTTCGTTGCGGCATGGTGTGACGTTCTTCCCTACGAGGTTTCGTCCTCGAGGTCAGCTTTGCGTTCAACCGGCTCGGCCTTTTCCCCGGGCAACGCAAAAAGCGTATAAAGCTCGGTCCGGCGCACCTCTGTCACCTTGTCGGCCCAGCTCTGCGCCGAGATCTCGTCCAGGATCGCCTTGCGCGTCGGCGCCGATAACGGGCATTTCGGCACCAGCAGATAGTCGGCGTTTTCGATCCCCGACAGTTCGCCATAATACCATGGCGCGCCGCGTTTCAGAGGTGCCAGATCGGCATAGAGCCAATAGCTGGACAGAAGATCCGCGGTGAACAACGCGGCCCCTTCACCACCTTCCCAAGTGGCGATGTCATTGGCGACAGTTTCAAACCAGCCAACCAGACCAAGCTCTAGCGTGCAATAAGACATATCTTCGCCTTGAAAAGTGACTTCCAGCTTATCGCGGTCGGTATACTCGGCATAGTGCGCGAAAGGTGTGCCCTCGCCATCCATGGCCGCGCGAAAGTCCAGCTGGAAAGCGCGTGGGGCAAAGGTTTGAAGGTCCTCATGCGGGCCGGAACCGGGCATCACGGGTTCGTATTTCTCGACATCCGTGGCCAGATGGCGCAGAGGGCTTGCCGTCAAATTCATAAAGCTCGGAGATGCGAGCGCCAGTGCCGCAACGGCGCAGACCATTACCGATTGCCGCAGATCCCAACCGAACCCGTTCTTCAGTCCCGCGTCTGGAAGACGTGCAAAAAGCAACAGGCCCAGAAGCCATAACCATTGGGGATCATTTCCGAAATTCTGATAGGTCACATAAAAAAACGCCGGCGCCAGCAACAAAAGCATGAGCCCCTCGGGCTTGCGATCTGCCTGCCGCATTAGCACCACCGATGCCATAATGATCAGGGACCCCCCGATATAGGCGGGCGCACTGACCACATAGCCAAAGTCACGTCCGGGTTGGGGACGTACCTCGGAACCGGCGACGTTCAGAAGATCCTGAAGATAGGCCAACCAGAAGATGGGCGTCCCAACGGCCAGCGTTGCCAAGCCTGCAGCCACCACTCCGCTGATTACGGCCCAAAGCACCGTGCGCCCAGCCCCGCGTGCCAAGAGGCCGATCAGGACGGGAAGGAAAAACGCCGCGAAATAGGTCACCTTGATCAGTGCCATAACGACCATCATCGCGCCGACCACAACCCCGTCTGCGATGGACGCGCTGCGGCTTGCGCTTGACGGAAGCATGGCAACGGTGATGGCCAAGAAGGCCGCAGCCCAGGCCCAGCGGTTGTAGTGCATCGAGATCGATACCGCGTCGATCACCTCTCCATACACCAGCGCCACGCAGAAGATCAGGATGGTGCCCGCGAAAAGATAGGTCCAGCCCCCCGAAAACCGGCTTCTTGCCACCCACCAGATAAACGGAAACAGCACCACAGCTACAAGGTATTGACCCGCCAGCATGGCTTGCCCAGCGCCAAATCCGAGCTTCAGGAAAACCACAATCGGGGCGAAAGCCAAGATGCCAATCGGAGTGACAAAATCGAAATGCGGCCAGTCCCCGTCTTGCATCCGAAACAGCATTTGCAGCAGGTGAAGCGTGTCCCCTTCATGCTTGCCGATGAAGAATCCGCCCTTCGAAAAGGTGAGGAATGCATAGGCCGCCAGAAACACGGCCATGAAGACCGCCAAAATCTTACCACTATTTGCGCTCATCCCTGCCCTCATTTTTTTGTAGCCAGATTAGCGTCAATGTATTCTCTGGCAAGGCTTTGTAGGCTATACAAGTGCATATATACACGGATTAATGGAATAATCTGAACGAATGATCGGGCAAAGAAAATGAATGTGCAACAGTCTGATATGATTGCGCCTCCGGGCCTGAAGACCGCAAGCGACCTTGGGCTGACCACGGTCATGATGCGGGACATCCTGCTGAAAACCATGTTCCGCACAAATCTAGAGCGGATCACCGATCTGGAACGCGTCCTGTGCGTGCCCGCCCGCGTTGTACAAGAGCTGATCGACATGGGTCGCGACCTCAGTCTGGTCGAGGCAATGGGAACCATGCATGCCGGCGCGCAGAGCTCGGAAATGGGATACCGCCTGTCCGATACCGGCAAGGCGCGCGCGCTGGATGCGCTGTCACAGTCCGAATATTTCGGCGCCATGCCCGTCCCGATGGAGATCTACGCCGAGCAGGTAAAGCGCCAGTCGATCCGCAACATCACAATGACACGCGACCAGCTGACCGGTGCAATGGGGCACCTGATTCTGCCAGACAACCTGCTGGACCAGCTTGGGCCGGCCGTTGGGTCTGGCCGCTCGATCTTGATGTATGGCCCGCCGGGCAACGGGAAGTCGTCGATCTCGAACGGGATCCGCGACGCGCTGGGGGACAAGATCTATGTTCCGAAAGCGATCGAGTATTCCGGCCAGATCATTACGGTTTATGACCCGATCGTGCATTCCTCGGCGGAAGAGGATTTCGACAACCCGGATTCACTTCGCCGAACGGCCCGGAAATACGACCGCCGCTATGTGCTGTGCGATCGCCCGACCGTAATCACCGGGGGTGAACTGTCGCTGGACATGCTAGACTTGGTCTATAACCCAACCGCACGGACCTATACCGCTTCGCTTCAGCTGAAATCGACCGGTGGCGTCTTCATCGTGGATGACCTTGGTCGTCAATCCGAGCCTCCGCAGGCGCTGGTCAACCGCTGGATTGTTCCACTGGAAGAGAACAAAGATATTCTGGCACTGCAATCGGGTGAGAAATTCGAGGTGCCTTTCGATACGCTGGTCATCTTCTCGACCAACTTCCACCCGAACAAGATCTTCGATAGGGCGGCGTTGCGCCGGATCTTCTATAAAATCAAGATCGACGGCCCCGATCAGGAAGACTTCCTGAAAATCTTCGCCATGGTGGCCAAGAAGCGGAAGATGCCCCTGTCGCAAGAGGCCCTGATCCACCTTCTGAAGAACAAGTACCCGCTGATCGACAACGTCTATGCGAACTATCAGCCGATCTTCCTGATCGACCAGATGATCTCGATTTGCGAATTTGAAGGGATTCCCTATCAGATGTCGCCCGAGCTGATCGACCGGGCGTGGGAAAACATGTTCGTGAAAGAAGAAGAAATCATTCACTAAGCGAATGACGATTAACCGGGCGGGCTCTGCATGTCAGATCCCGCCCGATTTTTTTGCCAGTCAGGGACAATACCGGCAAACTCTGGGGTCAGTGATCCTCACCTGATGCGAAGAGCGCCGACATGGCCGCCGATTGCAGGCCGAAATCGCCATCGGTTGCGTCCGCAAGGCTTTGCCCCGGCTGCAACGCGACGCCAGCTGCGGACAGAAGCGCGCGGCCCTCTTGCAGATCATGTCCGGACAAGGCCATCAACGTCGCCTCATCCGCATGTGCCACGGCCATCACCATACTGCGCACGGGCGGTTCGCCTGCGCTGCCAATCGGAAGCACCGTCGCGATGGTCAAAGCGGCCCCAACGCCCATGATCCATATCGCCAGCGGACGTTTGAAATAGGTGGTCAGCGCGCGCCAGTTCAGCACGATATGCGCGCCAACACCGATCAGCATCAGCCAACCCGCCCATTCATGGATCACCTTCCCCACCATGGTGTTCAGGTGAAAGAACATCAGCGTGCCCGTCACGCCCATTACAAGAAATGATCCCACCGTCAGCGGCGTGGCCCATTTGCGCAGTGTCGACATCGATCTACTCCTTTGGTCGTCCTGCGTGATACGAAAGCCCAGCGATTTTCCGTCGCACCTAAAGAAGCAATTTCACCCCGCGCCGGAATTCCCTATCCTGCCCCCATGACGTCCCTTCCTGCCAAGTTCCAAAGCTGGTTTTCCGACCGCAACTGGTCACCGCATCCGCATCAGGTTGAGATGCTCGCGCGTGCGCTGGATCCCTCGCTTATGCTGATCGCGCCGACGGGCGGCGGTAAGACGCTCGCCGGTTTCCTGCCCAGCCTGGTCGAGCTTGGAGCCGATCCTGAACCGGGCCTGCATACGCTCTACATCTCGCCCCTGAAGGCACTGGCGGCGGATATGCGGCGCAACCTGACAACGCCCATCAACGACCTGGGCCTGCCCATCCGGGTCGAGGACCGCTCGGGCGACACCTCGCAGACCCGCAAAAAAGCACAACGCGCCGATCCCCCGCACATCCTACTGACCACGCCGGAAAGTCTGGCCCTGTTGCTCAGCTATGAAGACGCGCCACGCATCTTCGCAGGGCTCAAGCGGGTTGTGGTGGATGAGCTGCACGCGCTTGCCGAAAGCAAGCGGGGTGATCAGCTGATGCTGTGCCTGTCGCGCCTTCAAGCAATGTGTCCCGGTCTGCGGCGCATCGGATTGTCGGCGACCGTCGAGGATCCCCCGGCGCTTGCCCGCTTCGTCGCGCCCCACCCCGCGCCCTGTCACATCGTGCAGGCCGATCCCGGCCCGGACCCGGACATTGGCATGCTGACCACCGATACCCCGCCCCCATGGTCGGGCGGTGGCGGGCGATACGCCATTCCCGAAGTGCTGCAGCAGGTCGCCCAACACAAAACGACGCTCATCTTCCACAACACCCGCGCGCAGGCCGAGATCTTCTTCCATGAGCTGTGGCTGGCGAATGCTGACGGCTTGCCCATCGGAATTCACCACGGATCCCTCGCGCTGGAACAGCGCAAGAAGGTCGAGGCCGCAATGGTCGCGGGACAGCTGCGCGCCGTAGTGTGTACCGGGTCGCTGGATCTGGGGCTCGACTGGGGCGACGTGGATCTGGTCATTCAGGTCGGCGCCCCCAAGAACGTAAAGCGCCTCGTCCAGCGTATCGGCCGCGCCAATCACCGCTATAACGCGCCGTCGAAAGCACTGATCCTACCCGCAAACCGCTGGGAGGTGATCGAATGCCACGCCGCGATCGAAGCCGTTCTGGCCCATGATCTTGACGGAGACCCGCGCGGCCCCGGCCCGCTCGATGTGCTCTGCCAGCATATCCTGATCACCGCCTGCGCGGCCCCCTTCGACGCAGACGCCTTGTTCAAAGAAGTGACTGGAGCAGGCCCTTATCGCACCCTGACCCGCGCGCAGTTTGACGACTGTCTGGACTTCGTCGCGACCGGCGGCTACGCCCTGCGCGCCTATGACCGCTGGCAACGCCTGATGCAGCGGGACGACGGGCTATGGCGGCTGCGCGATCCGCGGCTTGCACAGCAGGTGCGGATGAATATCGGTACGATCATCGACACAGATACGCTGAAGGTGCGGATGAAGGGGCGATCCGGTGCGTCCGCCGGAAAACCGCTGGGCGAGGTCGAGGAAAGCTTCGCCGCCTCTCTGGTTCCAGGTGATACCTTCCTGATGGGCGGGCAGATCGTCCGGTTCGAAAGCCTGCGCGAGATGGAGGTGCAAGTCAGCCGCGACCGGGGCCGCAAGCCGAAGCTCGCGGTATTCTCGGGCACGAAATTCGCCACATCGACACAGCTGTCCGTTCGCATTCTCGATCTGCTCCACCGCCCCGCCCTGCCCAATCTGCCAAGGCACACGCTGGACTGGATCCGCCTGCAGGCGCAGGTCAGCCACCTGCCCCGTACGGGCCGCATCCTTGTGGAAAGCTTCGACCATGACGAACGCGCCCATACCTGCATCTATGGCTTTGCTGGCAAGAACGCGCAGCAAACGCTGGGCCTGATGGTCACCCGCCAGATGGAGGAGTTGGGCCTAGGGCCGCTGGGCTTTGTTGCCACCGATTACGCCACGCTCATCTGGTCCGTCGCGCATGTGACAGACCCGATGCAGGTGCTGAATGCAGATCAGTTGCAAGACGGGCTTGAGGGCTGGCTGGCCGATAATGCGCTGATGAAGCGCAGCTTCAAGGGCGCTGCCACCATCGCCGGGCTAATCACTCGTAACCTGCCGGGCAAACGCTCCTCGGGGCGACAGGCGACGTTTTCCTCGGACATCCTCTATGACACGTTGCGCAAATACGATCCGGACCACCTGCTGCTACAGATCACCCGAACCGAGGCGATGCGCGGCTTGATTGGCTTTGGTCGCATCGACGAAATGTTGACCCGCACTCAAGGCCGGATCGACCATGTCGTCACCGATCAGGTCACCCCCTTCGCCGCCCCCCTGTTCCTTGAGGTTGGCAAAGTGCCCGTCAACGGCGCTGGCCGCGAGGCGCTTCTTCAGGCCGAAGCCGACCGCCTGATGGAGCAATCCGGCCTTGCCACCCTGATCGCAACCGGCCAGAACGCTGATGGAAACGCAGACGGGATCCGATGACGCAGGGCTTTCACTTCACCTTTGCAGCTACGCAACTGATGCTGCTGCCCTCGGGCGCGCTGTGGTGGCCGGATCGAACACTGTTGTGCGTGTCGGACCTGCATCTGGGCAAATCCGAGCGGATCGTGCGCCGCTCGGGCGACATGCTGCCACCGTATGAATCCCGCGACACGCTGGGGCGGTTGGAAGAGGATCTGCGCCACACGAATGCCTCCACTGTCGTCTGCCTTGGTGACAGTTTCGACGACCTGCTTGCCGCGCAAAACCTGCCAGAGGCTGAAATACTGTGGATCACCCGCTTGATGGCCGGGCGCCGCTGGATCTGGATCGAGGGCAACCACGACCCCGGCCCGGTCGAGTTCGGCGGCACGCATCTGGCGGAGTTGCACGAGACCCCGCTAACCTTCCGCCACATCGCGCAGGACGGCGCCACCAACGAGATTTCGGGCCACTATCACCCCAAAGCGCGGCTTCAGCTGCGTGGCGGCAGGGTTAGCCGCCCCTGTATGCTGGTTGACGCCAACCGCGTGATCCTGCCCGCCTATGGGACATATACCGGCGGGCTGCGCTCGGATGACGCCGCCCTGTCGGACCTGATGCGTGAGGATGCGATCGCGGTCCTCACCGGCTCCCCGCCCCGTCCCATTCCGATGCCCCGCTAATCTTTGACGTGGCGTTTTGATGTCGCGGTCGCCCTCTGGGGCTATGTTGATCGTGAAAGGAACCGCTATGACCGTCTTGCCCGCCGATACTGAAACCCGCTTGCGCGATAGCTTCGCCGCGCAGTCCCTGATGACCTTCGCAGGTGCCCAAGTGGAAAGCTGCGCTTTTGGGCGGTTTCGCATCGTAAGCCCCATCCATGACGACATGCGCCAGCAGCATGATTTCGGTCACGCCGCGCTGACCTTCGCCTTGGGCGACACGGCGGCGGGCTATGCGGCGATGTCGGTCATGCGCCCGGATCAAGAGGTACTGACGGCCGAGATGAAGATCCAGCTGCTTGCGCCCGCCAAGGGTCAGCGCCTGATCGCCGAAGGCCGCATCATCAAAGCCGGGCGCCGCCTGATCCCGGTCGAGGCTGACGTCTGGGCCGACGATGGCGACAAGACCACCCACATCGCACGGCTGATCGGCACCATGGTCCCTGTCGATATCCCGGTTGCCGCGACGTGAGACTTGCGCGCCTATGACCGGACGGCGCAAAGTGCGTTGAACACAAAGGATAAAATAATGTCAGACCGCGTGTCCATCACCGAAGAAAACCAAGTTGCAACCGTCACCCTGACCCGCGCGGACAAACGAAATGCACTGGATCTGGGCATGATCCGCGCCATCGTCGACGCTGGCGAAACACTGGCCGCACGCAAGGACATTCGCGCCGTGGTGCTGACCGGTGACGGGCCCGCCTTTTCCGCCGGGCTGGACCTGAACGCCATGCCGCAGATCGCGCAGTTCGCGATGCAGGGCGGCGTGTTTCTGGAACGCACGCACAACAACGCGAACCTCTTCCAAGCCGCCAGCATGGTCTGGGCCGAGATGCCTCAGCCCGTGATCGCCGCCGTGCATGGATATGCGTTCGGCGGAGCGTTCCAAATCATGCTGGGCGCAGACATGCGCATCGCAGCCCCCGACACGCGGTTTTCCATCATGGAGGGCCGCTGGGGCATCATCCCCGACATGGGCGGCATGGTCCTGATGCGCCGCTTGGCGCGGGGCGACGTGATCCGCAAACTGACCTATTCCGCCGAGCAATTCGAAGCCCCCGCCGCGCTGGACTGGGGCTTCGTGACCGAGATCTCTGACACGCCGCTGGACCGCGCCCACGCCATCGCCGCCGAGATCGCCTCGAAATCCCCCGACGCCATCCGCGCCGCCAAAGCCTTGATCCGCGACACCGAACTGATGGACGTCCGCGAGACGCTGATTGCCGAAAGCAAAGCGCAAGAAAAGCTGATGGGCACGCCCAATCAGATGGAGGCCGTGATGGCCGGGATGCAGAAGCGGAAGGCGGAGTTTAAGGATTGAGGGAACAGCTAACCGCTTGGGTATTGTAAATGACTAAAATGAGCCTGCTCTCCAGGTTGCCCGGCGGTAGTTCGGTTATTGAATGGTTCGGTCAAGAACCAAAGTTCCATGACGCAGAAATATCAGACATTCAATTGGCTCAGGGTGAGCCAAGTAGGATCATTTTGCATGCATGGAACACTACGAATGCTGTTGATTCCAAGGGATACTTTCTGACGGACAAGCACGCCTTTGTCGAAATTGAGTTCCAGAGCATAGACCTGATCGAACTGTCAAACTTCGATATAGGGCATACGAGCATCGTGTTTTCGCTTGAATTCACTGGCTCATTAGAGACAACGGAAGTCAGTTGGACGAGTTCTGTGGGAGCAGAGGGCAGGATCGTAGGAAAGGGTGTTTCAATGTCCATTTCGCCGCGCCGGACGGACAATACATAGCGGCAATATCGCCAGCATCTCACCAACTAAATGGAAAACGGCGCCAAGTTCCCCTGACGCCGTCTCAATCCTCATAAACCCTCAGCTTACGCCGTCAGCCCGTCCGGCTCTGCCAACCCATTGGCGCGGCAGCAGGCTGTCAGGGTGATGGCCGGAAGTCTACTTAGGATCAGGCAGCGGAGGGATGGTCCGCAGATACATTACGACAGCCTCAATATCCTCGGGTGAAAACATCGCGTAGTACCCATATCCCATCGGGGGCGACATTTGACTTCCGTTGGGGCGTTTACCTGAAGTGATCATGGTTTTCAGCTCGTCGTCGGAATAGCCGGCCAGACCGTCTTCGTGGCTGGTTATGTTCGGTGCGACGGATACCCCCCATGGTCCATGAAATTCGAATCCCCCGGCGCCAAGATGGGTGTCAAACATGGGGCCTTGTGGTCCGAAAGTTGTGTGGCACTCGGTGCAATGCGCAACCGGCCCAGCAAGATAGGCACCGTATTCTACAGTCGCACCACGGGGTGGCGCGGAAACAGTTTCAACCGGTGGGCCATAGGCTGGCGGAAGCGGGAAATTGTACGTGGAAGAAGGCGTTTGATTGTCGCTGGCGGGTAGGGTTCGAAGGAATGCAACAATCGACATTAGATCGTCATCACCTAGCCCTCGATAGAGGCCAATTGGCATGGGTGGGCCGATCACGGAGCCGTCCGGGCGAATGCCTTCACGGATCGCACGGGCGAGCTCTTCATCACTCCAATCCGCGACACGACCGCCGGGTGTGATGTTCACGGCCCAAGCTTCCATCATGTCGTTTTTTTCGACCATCATTCCGCCAAGCTCGTTCGACATGTCAGGTCCGTTTGGTCCTTGTGGAGTATGGCAATTGCCACACGCGGCTGGTCCGCGAACGAGGTATTCACCGCGCTCCAAACTTGGTTCGGCTATGGCGCAAAATGGAAATGTCGCAACTGAAAACGCGAATAGAAATCTATTCATAATTATCCCCCCAATTCTAAGTGCTTGTATTCCTTTTTTTAATAACGACCCTATCAGTACGTTTCTGAAGAGCTGATTTGATACTCTACTATATTTCGCTGAATTCTCAAAACTGGGTGCGAACGGCCCACGTTTGCGAAAAAGCATTGTCCGCCCTGTCACGCGTCTTGCCGTTCAAAACAAAAACGGCGCCAAGATCCCTTGACGCCGCCTCAATTCTTTTAAGCGCAAGCCTTACGCCGTAAGCCCATCCGGCTCTGCCAGGCCGTTGGCGCGGCAGCAGGCGGTCAGGGTGTTGGCCAGAAGGCAGGCGATGGTCATCGGGCCGACGCCGCCGGGCACTGGCGTGATCGCCCCTGCCACTTTCGAGGCACTCTCGAAGTCCACATCGCCGACCAGCTTGTTCTTGCCGTCACGCTCGATCCGGTTGATGCCCACGTCGATCACGGTGGCGCCTTCGCGGATCCAGTCTCCGGGCACCATTTCAGGGCGACCCACGGCGGCGACAACGATGTCTGCGCGGCGCACGACCTCGGGCAAGTCTTTGGTGCGGCTATGCGCGATGGTCACGGTGCAGCTGTCGCCCAGCAGCAGTTGCGCCATCGGCTTGCCCACGATGTTCGAGCGGCCGATCACGACGGCGTTCAGCCCCGACAGCGAGCCATGGTGGTCACGCAGCATCATCAGGCAGCCCAGCGGCGTGCAGGGCACCATCGACTTCTGACCGGTGCCCAGAAGGCCCACGTTCGAGATGTGGAAGCCGTCCACGTCCTTGGCCGGGTCGATCGAGTTGATCACCAGATCTTCGTTCAGGTGACCGGGCAGCGGCAGCTGGACCAGAATGCCGTGTACAGCGGGGTCGTTGTTCAGCTTGTCGATCAGCGCCAGAAGATCCTCTTCCGAGGTGTCAGCGTCCAGCTTGTGCTCGTAGCTGTTCATGCCCACTTCAACGGTCTGCTTGCCCTTCGAGCGGACATAGACCTGCGAGGCGGGATCTTCACCGACCAGCACCACGGCCAGACCCGGGGTGATGCCGTTTTCTTCTTTCAAGCGGGTCACGTGACCCGCGACTTTCTCGCGGACAGTTGCGGCAAATGCCTTGCCATCAATGATCTGAGCCGTCATCACGCTCTCCTTACCAGTCAGTCAAATTCGGAACGCGCATAGGCGTCACGATAGTGATTCATCTGCATTTCAGTTGCCAATACCGCGTTCGACATCAGGGTCGCAACCGTCACAGGGCCAACACCGCCGGGAACCGGGGTGATCCAGCCCGCAACTTGGCTGCAGCTTTCGAAATCCGCGTCGCCCACGGTCTTGCCGTCGACGCGGTTGATACCAATGTCGATCACCGCGCAGCCGGGTTTCAGCATCTCGCCGGTCACCAGACCGGGCTTGCCCACGGCGACGAACACCGCATCCGCTGCGCGGCTATGCATCGCGACCGAGCGGGTCATGTGGTGACATACGGTGACCGTCGCGCCCAGCCCCATCAAAAGGAAGGCGATGGGTTTGCCGACGATTTCCGAGTGGCCGATCACAGTGACGTTCAGCCCTTCCATGTCCAAGGGCAACGTCTTCAGGATTTCGACAGCCGCCACAGCGGTACAGGGACCCAGCGCCAGATCGTTATAGACGATGTTGCCGATGGATGCGGGGTGCATCCCTTCGACATCCTTCAACGGATGGACCAGCTTTTGCAGGGTCTTTACCGGGATATGGTCGGGCAGCGGGCGCTGAATGATGATCCCGTTCACGCGCGGGTCGGCGTTCAGGCCTTGGATGATGCCCGTCAGTTGCTCCAGCGAGGTCTCAGAGGGATAGTTGCGCGCTTCAAACTCGACCCCGGCGCTTTCCGCCGATTTCTGTTGGTTACGCACGTAAAGCTCGGCTGCGGCGACGTCACCGACGGACAGCGACACCAGCTTGGGCGACCAGCCTTTATCAGAAAGCTCGGCTGCGCGGGCGGCCACATCCTTGCGCATGTCAGCGGCAATGGCCTTGCCGTCGATCAGAGTGGCAGTATTGCCAATCATGGCCTCTCCTTCTTCGCGGGAATTGTTGGGGGTCGTAAAAGTGAAGGGCGGGTAATCCCCGCCCTTCTTGATAGTTCTTAGAACAGACCTTCGATTTCGCCTTCGGCGTTCAGGCCGATTGACAGCGCTGCAGGGTTACGCGGCAGGCCCGGCATAGTCATGATCTCGCCGCAGACAACGACGATGAAACCAGCGCCCGCCGACAGGCGAACCTCGCGTACCGGAACCGAGTGGCCGGTGGGTGCACCGCGCAGGTTCGGGTCGGTCGAGAAGCTGTACTGCGTTTTCGCCATACAAACCGGCAGATTGCCATATCCGGCCTCTTCCCAGTCTTTCAGCTGGCTGCGGATTTTTTTGTCAGCCAGAACTTCGTCCGCGCGGTAGATGCGCTTGGCGATGGTCTCGATCTTCTCAAACAGCGGCATGTCGTCCGGGTAGATGGGGGCGAAGGATGCGACGTCTGCGTCTGCGATCTCTGCCACGCGCTTGGCCAGCGCTTCCGAGCCCTCGGAACCCAGTTCCCAGTGACGCGACAGGATTGCCTCGGAGCCGTGGCCCTCAACATAATCCTTCACAGCCTGCACTTCGGCATCGGTGTCGGTGACGAAATGGTTGATGGCAACCACAACCGGCACGCCGAAGGATTTCAGGTTCTCGATGTGGCGACCCAGGTTGGCGCAGCCATTGTTGACAGCGTCCACGTTCTCGGCACCCAGATCAGCCTTGGCCACGCCGCCGTTCATTTTCATCGCCCGCACGGTGGCAACCAGAACCACAACCGACGGGGCAATCCCTGCCTTGCGGCACTTGATGTTCATGAACTTCTCGGCGCCAAGGTCGGCACCAAAGCCAGCTTCGGTCACAACATAGTCGGCCAGTTTCAGCGCGGTTTTGGTTGCGATGACCGAGTTACAGCCGTGTGCGATGTTGGCGAACGGGCCGCCGTGCACGAAGGCCGGGTTGTTTTCCAGCGTCTGCACCAAGTTCGGCTGCATGGCATCTTTCAGAAGTACGGTCATTGCACCGTCTGCACCGATGTCACGGCAGTAGATGGCTTTACGTTCACGAGTATAGGCCACGATGATGTCGCCCAGACGCTTCTGCAGATCTTGCAGATCGTTGGCCAAGCACAGGATCGCCATAACTTCCGACGCGACGGTGATGTCATAGCCGGTCTGGCGCGGGAAGCCGTTGGCCACACCACCCAGCGAACATACGATGTCACGCAGAGCGCGGTCGTTCATGTCGACCACACGACGCCAAGCGACGCGACGCTCGTCGATTTCCAGCTCGTTGCCCCAGTAGATGTGGTTGTCGATCATGGCCGACAAGAGCGAGTGGGCTGAGGTGATGGCGTGGAAGTCACCGGTGAAGTGAAGGTTCATTTCCTCCATCGGAACGATCTGCGCGTAGCCGCCACCAGCAGCACCACCCTTCATACCGAAGTTCGGGCCCAGCGATGCTTCGCGGATACAGACCATGGCGTTCTTGCCGATGCGGTTCAGGCCGTCGCCCAGACCTACGGTGGTGGTGGTTTTACCTTCACCTGCCGGGGTTGGGTTGATCGCGGTCACCAGGATCAGCTTGCCGTCCTCTTTGGACTGGACCGAGTTGATGAAGTCCTGGCTGACTTTGGCTTTGTCGTGGCCATAGGGCAGCAGGTGCTCGCTCGGAATGCCCAGCTTGTCGCCGATTTCCTGAATCGGGCGTTTTTTGGCTTCGCGGGCAATTTCGATGTCAGATTTATAGCTCATGGCAGATCCTTCAGAAACGAGAGCATGTTCAAGGCGGCTGCATCCCTGTTAGCGCTGCAGCCAAATATCTTCCTCTGCATAACGACCCAAATCCCGACTCACAGGGTGAAATCCGACATGTTTGCCGCCGATTTCGTCGGATCAGTTACGCAACGTTTCTGATCCGCCCCGAAGGTCCTTGAAAGGCACCAAGATTTCCGGTGTCGGTGCCCGTCAGCCGGGCGTCGGGTTCCAAGCGGGCTGATCCGGAACGAACAGTCGTAGCTCGTCCCCGATTTTCAGGGTTCCGGCATGTTCGACCCAAGCCGTAACGCCCCGTTTGCCCGTTGCTGCTTGTTTGTACCTGATGCCGTGTCCCGGCATGGCGCGCTCGACCTCGCGTCCGGTAATGTTGCAAGGGCGGTTTTCCATGTCGATCACAAAACATGTACCGTTTTCAGACAGGAGGCGCGAGGATGGCGGGATACGAGTAAAGTCGGGAATGCCTTCGACAATCAGCGACGCGCCCAGCCATGCCGGATCCAGCGCGTCCAGCTTCAGCGTTGCCGCCGCCTCCGCCATCTCCTCGGCCGACAGGATCGAGATCTGGCGCGTGTTGCGGATTTCCGTTCCCTGTGGGTATTGGTTCGTCACGCGGGGACAGGACGCCCGCATCAGACCCGAGCGGGCTTCTCCGACAAATCCATCATACGACACGTCGACCATGTCACGTGCTTCGCTACGCATGGTGCTGCTACGATCGGACGTGACCCCAAGCCATGTGATCGTTGCTATATAGTCCGATGGGATCAAGGCGGGCATGGGTGCTCCTTTTCGTTTTGCAGCACCCTGCCCGGTTGTGCGATGAACAGCAATTCACAGCTTGTGTCGCCCTGAAAGAAAAACCCCAGAGCATCACTCTGGGGTTTTTGTGCTTTATACGGTGGGTTCCGGTTCCATCCCGCCATCGTCAGACGATTTCTTGCGCGGTTTGGTTTTCGGGATCGCAGCGACCGACGGGGCGTTGCCCTCGTCCGGCGTGTCATCGTCGTCGGATGCGTGGGGCGGTTCGCCCTTCATCACACGCTCGATTTCCGGGCCGGTCAGGGTTTCGTATTCCAACAGGCCCTGCGCCAGATTTTCCCATTCCTGTTCATGTTCTTTCAGGATCTTGAACGCAGTCTCATAGCCGTTCTGGATGAAGCCTTTCACCTCTCCCTCGATCAGCTCTTTCGTATGCGCCGAGACCGAGAAGCCAGCAGTATTGCCCTGATAGCCTTCATGCGCTTCGGCATAGTCGATGTTACCGACTTTGTCTGACATGCCCCAGCGCATCACCATGGCACGCGCCAGACCGGATGCCTGCTGGATATCCCCAGCCGGACCGTTCGACACATTTTCTTCGCCATACTTGATGATTTCGGCAGCCTTGCCCGCCATGGTCATGGCCAGCTTTTCTTCGCATTCCGACTTGTGCCAGTTCAGGCGGTCGATTTCCGGCAAGGATACAACCATCCCCAGCGCACCACCGCGCGGAATGATGGTCGCCTTATAGACCGGATCACATTGCGGCAGCTTCATGCCGACCACGGCGTGACCTGCTTCGTGATAGGCGGTCTTTTCCTTTTGGTCATCGGTCAGCACCATCGAGCGGCGCTCTGCCCCCATCATGACCTTGTCTTTCGCGTTCTCGAAATCTTCCATGGTCACGAAACGGCGGCCCACTCGGGCAGCCATCAGCGCAGCCTCGTTCACAAGGTTCGCCAGATCCGCACCCGAGAAACCCGGCGTACCGCGCGCAATGATGCGCATGTCAGCGTCAGGGCCCAGCGGCACTTTGCGGGCATGGACGCCCAGAATCTTCTCGCGGCCTTTGATGTCGGGGTTCGGCACGGTGACCTGACGGTCGAAACGGCCGGGGCGCAGCAGCGCGGGGTCCAGAACGTCACGACGGTTGGTCGCGGCCAGAATGATCACGCCTTCATTGGCTTCAAAGCCGTCCATCTCGACCAAGAGCTGGTTGAGCGTCTGTTCGCGTTCGTCATTACCACCACCATAGCCAGCGCCACGCGACCGGCCCACGGCGTCGATCTCGTCGATGAAAACGATACAGGGTGCGTTTTTCTTGGCCTGTTCGAACATGTCACGGACGCGGCTTGCACCTACACCGACGAACATCTCGACGAAATCCGAGCCCGAAATAGTGAAGAAGGGCACGCCTGCTTCGCCTGCAATCGCGCGGGCCAGAAGCGTTTTACCGGTACCCGGAGGGCCAACAAGAAGCGCGCCTTTGGGGATCTGTCCGCCAAGGCGGCTGAATTTCTGCGGGTTGCGCAGGAATTCCACGATCTCTTCCAGCTCTTCTTTGGCTTCGTCGATACCGGCCACATCGTCAAAGGTCACACGGCCTTCGCGTTCGGTCAGCATCTTGGCTTTCGATTTTCCAAAGCCCATGGCACCGCCGCCCCCGCGACCTTGCATCCGGTTCATCATGAAGAACCAGAAGCCGATCAGCAAAGCCACCGGAAGAAGCAGTGTCACAAGGTTCATGATCCCTGATTGCTGCTGCGCTTCGGCAGTCACCTCGACGCCTTCCGCAATCAACAGCTGCGTCACTTCAGCATCACGCGGCACGATGGTTTGATAGATTTTACCGTCTGCAGCCTGATAGACCAGCTTTTCGCCATCAAGCGTGACGGATTTTACATTGTCGCCCTCAACGGCGGCGATAAACTCCGAATAAGTTGTCTGAGACGATGCAAGCCCAGACTGACCGTTCGAAAACAGATTGAACAAGGCCAGGATGAGCACAAAAAGCACAATCCAGAAGGCGAAATTTCTCGCGTTGCCCAAGGGGGATCTCCTTTAGATGCCATAGCGACGGGACGCCAAGCGGAACGCTTAACACCGTGTTCTTAAAATAGGGATGATTGGCCGAGGTTCAATGCGATAAAATCGCCTTTAGGAAATCGGCTTTGCTTGGCCCAGCCAGCGTAGCACCTTCGCACAGAAAACCAGCAGCTGGAGCAGCCAATATCTGATCACCTACAAACAGTGCAGGTGTGGTCATCAGGCGATCACGGGGTTGGCCGGTTGCGCGCCAATTAGGGCAGTCGGAAATGGCGTTCGCCAAGACCCGCACATGCGCATGAGAAGGCCCGGTCAGAACCCAGCGTCCATCCCAAGATTCGCCAGACCGCGCTGCTTCGGATCGAAGGGCATTCAGCTCGCGCCCCACGACAAGCTGCCCGGACTTTTGGTGCAGTGCACACCCCGACAAGGTCCGGCGTTGACCTTCGAGAACTTGCGCCTCGATTTCTTTTAACGCGTCATAGCGCGGGCGGTAGGCAGCGCCAGAGACAAAGCGAATTGCAGCGGTCAGCAGACGGTGACGGGTTTCGGTCGGAAGGACCGAATACGCTGAATTGTCGAATACGACGTCACCAAGTATCACCTCTGCATGTGTCTCGGCCGCATCAAGAGCAGCCTGTTCTAACGCAGTGCGTGCCTCGGTCATGCGAAGTGCTGTGCCAACCAGCCGGTCACGATCTAATCCCAAAAGGGCCAGATCCTTCATCGCCTTGCGCACCCGGACGCGTTCAAACCTTGCGTCCGTGTTCGAGGGATCATCAATCCACCCCAGTCCACGTTCGGTCAGACACCGCCGCAGGTCATCTCGACCAGTCGCCAAGACCGGGCGCAGCCAGCGCATTTTCTGCGCCTGCCAGTCATCTTGCATTGCAGACAGGCCGTCCACGCCCGACCCGCGTGCCAAACGCATTACGAAGGTTTCGGCCTGATCATCGGCGGTATGGCCTACGGCCACGGCATCCAGTCCCAAACCCTGCGCCCAATTGGCCAGAAGCTCATACCGCGCAGCGCGGGCCGCGCTTTGGACATTACCGCTTGGCGCGTCGGCCCATGTCAGCGTGTCATGGGGCAGGCCAAGCTCTGCACAGCGGGCCTTGACCCAGTTGGCCTCGTCCGCAGCCTCGGGGCGCAGCCCGTGGTCTACGGTTGCTGCCCTCAGATCAGCCCCCACCCGTTTTGCCCATTCAACCGCCAAGACCAGCATCGCCATGCTGTCGCTGCCACCAGAGACGGCCAGCCCAAGACGCGAAACGGGCCCGCGCTGGCGGGCCCGGTCTAAGGCGATTTCGAATGTCTGCTCGGGCCTCACGGGCAGTTCAGCGTCTGACGCGCGGTTTGCGCATCCGCCACGGCAGGTGCACCGGGGAAACGCTTGCCCACTTCAGCAAGCGTCGCACAGGCTTCGTTCACCTGCCCAAGCTCGCCCAGCGAAAAGCCCAGACGAAACAGCGCGTCCGGCGCGCGGTCACTGTTGGGCGCACCCGAGAACGCGTTCAGATAAGCACGCGCGGCATTCTTCACGTCGCCCTCGCCTGTGTGGGCCTCGCCCCGCTGGAAATGCGCTTCCGAGGTCAAGGGGCTGCCCGGATAGTTCTCGATGAACTGCGTATACAGGGTTGCGGCCTGGGCAAAGTCACCTGCTTCCAGCGCCGCGCCGGCAGCATCAAAATCCTGCTGCTCACCCACGGCAAGCTCGGTCGCTGGGGACGTGGGCGACGTCGGGGCCGCAACCGGCCCTTCCGGAACCACGCCACCCCCAAGGGTCGAGGTTTCCCCCAGCTTGGAAATATCGCCGCCTTCCAGCTCGACCAGACGGAATTCCAGATCGCCAATGCGGTTGGTGCCGTCTTTCACGATCGAGTTGATGCGGAACTCCAACTGCTCGGTCTTCGAGGTTAGACGCGACAGCTCTCCTTCAATGGCCGCCATCCGCTGAGACAGGCTGCCCACGCCGGTGGTCACATTGGCGCCCCCGGTGGTCGACAGCTCGGTCTTCAGCTTCTGGATCTCGACATAGAGCACAGTCAGTTCCTGCCGGATATCCGCCAGAGATTGCGTCCGGTCCTGCGCTAACGCCAAGGCAGGCGCGCCCACCAGAACGGCACCCAGTAACAAAGCTTTCAAGGATTTTGCCACCATATTTCAGGCCCTCTTCGTCCAGTTGGATCAGCTGGTAATCGCACCCGCAGCCAGCACGGTCACGGCGCGGCGGTTCTTGGAATAGCACAGCTCGTCCGAGCAGATCTCGAGCGGGCGTTCTTTACCATAGCTGACGGTCTGCAGACGGTTCGGCGCAACGCCGCGATCAATCAGGAAGTTCTGCACGGCCGAGGCACGGCGTGCACCCAGCGCAAGGTTGTATTCGCGGGTACCCTGTTCGTCGGCGTGACCTTCGATCACGGCGGTATAGCTGGTGTTTTCCATCAGCCACGTGGCCTGCTGGGTCAGCACCTGAACGCCTTCCTGGCTTAGCGTCGACTGGTCCACGGCGAACAGCACGCGGTCCCCGATGGTCTGGTTGAAATAAGCTGGCGAGCGCGGGTCAGACGGGCTGCCTGCCACGAAATCGCCGGAACCACCGCCAAAGCGGCCATTTCCAAAGCGGTCGTTCGAACAGGCCGACACGGCCAATGCGCCCACGAACAGCGCAGTCATCGCAATATGTTTCATGGTCTTTCCTGTATCATTTTGCCCTTTTTGGGCATGCTCTTTCATATTCTTGCCGGAAGTCTAACATTTCACCGGCGATTTGAAAACAAAGCGCATTCGCGCCCGTTTGGGTTTAGTTCAGCAAGGGCGACCACGCAGGGTCAGATGCCGCCCCTTCGGTCAGGACGCGGCGCAGATTGCGGCCAGTGATGTCCACCGAATAGAGCGACGCTTCGCCCGTTTCACCCTGGCTTTCACGGGTGAACATGATCACGCGGCCGTTGGGCGACCAGGTCGGGCCTTCGTCCAAGAACGAGGCTGTCAGAAGGCGTTCTTCTGATCCATCGGTGCGCATCACGCCGATATGGAAGCGGCCCGCATTCTGTTTGGTAAAGGCGATTAGATCGCCACGCGGCGACCAGACCGGGGTGCCATAGCGGCCTTGTCCGAAGCTGATCCGCGTCGCCTCGCCACCTGTAGCGGGCATAACATACAGTTGCTGGCTGCCCGAGCGATCGCTTTCAAACACAATGCTCGATCCGTCAGGCGAAAAGCTGGGCGCGGTCTCGATCGAGGGGGCCTGAGTCAAACGGCGGGCCTGTCCGCTGGCAATGTCCATTGTGTAAAGGTCCGTGTTGCCGCCCGCAGACAGCGAATACACAACGGTGCGGCCATCCGGCGAGAAGCGCGGCGCGAAGGTCATGGTTCCCTCTTGGCTGGACAACACGCGGCGTCCGACCGTGGCCACATCCAGCACGTAGACCTGCGGGAAACCGGTTTCATAGCTGGTGTACAGCACGCGATCCCCTTGAGGCGAGAAGCGCGGCGCCAGTACCAGCGCCGAGCTATCGGTCAGGTACTGCACATTTGCGCCGTCATAATCCATGATCGCCAGACGCTTGCGACGGGCGTTCTTCGGACCGCTTTCGGCCACAAATACCACGCGGCTGTCGAAATAGCCGCTTTCGCCGGTGATCCGGCTATAGACGATATCCGCGACCTTGTGCGCCATGCGACGCCACCCCGCCGCCCCGCCCGAGAACTGCAGGCCCTCGCCCAGCGGTTGGCCCGAGAACACGTCGAACACGCGGAACTTCACGTTGATGCTGTCGCCCGAGCTGCTGACCGCCCCGGTGATCAGCGCCTGTGCGTTGATCGCCTTCCAATCGGCATAGGCCACAGGGCTTGAAAAGTTGGTCACGCCCGAGATGAACGCATCTTGCGGGATTTCGCGAAACAGCCCGGTGCTGGCCAGATCCGCAGCGATCACGCGCGCGATTGAGCGGGCAAAGTCCGAAGCGCCGCCGTCTTCCGGCACAAAATCGGGAATGGCAAAGGGCAAAGGTTCGATGACGCCGTCGGTGATCTCGATCCGCAGAGGACCATCGGATTGAGCAGACGCTGTCGTCACGTGCCCCGCCATAAACGTGGCACATGCTGCCAGAAGGCAAGTCACTTTTCTGAGCTGGAAACCCATGCGTTTCGATCTGCGTGTCATTGTTCCAACGCTCCCTTCATCAGTTGCACCATATGCTTAGAGGTTGTGGCCCTGCCACTGGCAGGGGAAAAATCAGAGAAAATCCGCTCGTTTGCGATCTTTTCAGCACAAGAGGCATGAATTTCGGCGACCCCTGTATCGCGCATGAACGCCGCAACGTTCTGGTGGGTCAGCCCACACCCCGCCATCACCGATATCCGACCGTCAGCCCGCGCAACCATATCGCGCAACATCGCAGCCCCGTCTGGCGCGTCAGGTGCCGCGCCCGAGGTCAACACCCGGTCGAACCCAAGCTGGATGGCCGTGTCCAACGCCTTAAGCGGGTCTGGCACCACATCGATCACGCGATGCAAGGTGCTGCCCATCCCGTCGGCGGCTGCTAATAGACGCTTCAGCCGCGCTTCATCCAACCGGTGATCGCGTTTCTGCGCGCCCAGAACGACGCCCTCCAGCCCAGCCTCTTTTGCGGCCTGAATGTCCGCCACCATGATCGCTTCATCTGCATCCGAGAAGTGGAACAGCCCCGCGCGGGGGCGGATCATGGCAAAAACGGGGATAGACAGCGTCGCGGCCTGCCGCATCAGTCCAACAGAGGGGGTTAGCCCGCCTTCGGACAGAGCCGAGCACAGTTCGACCCGATCTGCGCCGCCGTCTTGTGCAGCACGCGCGCCGTCGAACGTGTCCACGCAGACTTCAAGCGGGATCATGTGAGTTGATCGGGTCATGACCTCTCCCCTCTGTGTTTCGGACCCATCACTTGATCCTCATCTTGTCGGGGTTGAAGGTCATCTCGATCTCGCGCCACTGGCCGTATTTCTCGGCAGGCAGGTCAAAGCCACGCGCGCCGCAGCGGATGATGGCGCGGCGGGCGGCTTGGAACGCGGTGTTCGCGGCGGCCTGGTTCGGGCCGTCCCAACTGTCCAGCGTGATCCCTTCGGGTTTGCCTTCGCGGCTCATCGTGACCAGCACGACCACGGTTGTGGACAGCGCATCTGTCGACGACGACCCGAGGTTCCAGCACCGGCTCACGGCCACGCGCAGCCCATCTTTTTCGCCACGCGTCAGCGGCGGGCCAAGCGGGATGTCCTGTGCAGGCGCGTCTTGAGCGCCGCCTGCCACCTCGTTGGCAACAGCATTCGCAACGGCGTTGGCGTCAGCGGGGGGCGTTTCGGCGGGCGTTTCCGGTTGTGCCACCTGCGGACGCGGGCGGTTCGGGCGCGATTTTGGTCGTTGCGAGGTCGCCGGTGCAGCAGAGGGTTCATCTGCTGGTTTTTCGGCCTCGGTCACGATCTCGGTCGTGGCTTCAGCGGGCGCGGCGGGGGTGACCTCTTCGGGCGCGGGGGCCGCTTCAGGGGTCGGCTCGGGCGTCACAGCTTCAACCGGCTCCGGCGCTTCTTCGACCGGGGTTTCAGGTTCGGGTGCAGCCTCGGGGGCCACACGAGGGGCGGCTTCAGGCGGCGCAGCTTCTGTGACGTCAGCGGGTTCTTCCACTGGCACCGGCTCGGGTTCAGGCTCGGGTTCGGGTTCCGGGGTGGGTTCTGGTTCTGGCTCGGGCTGAGGTTCTGGCTCAGGTGTCGGCTCCGGCTCGGGACGCGGCGCGGGCGCCGGGCTTTCCTCAGGCGCATTGGCCTCGCCTTTCGGGGCACTCAGCGCGGCAAATTCATCCTCTGAGATGAACGAGACATCGGACACTGACACAAGCTCATCGTCGCGGTCCCACTTGAAGACCCCGCCGAAAAGCACCCACAGGATCAGAACCCCATGAGCGGCTGTCGAGATATACAGCCCCTTGCGCATCTCTGCCTCAGTTCCCCTGCCCGGTCAGCGTCGGCCCACCGCCTTCGGTTACGAAACCGATCTTGGAAAAGCCTGCTGCGTTCAAAGCGCCCATGATCTGGGCGGTCGTGTCCCATTCGACCTGACCGTCGATCCGAAGGAAAATCTTGTCGTCCACACGCTCGGCGGCAACGGCGCGCAGGCGCGGGATCAAATCGTCGCGCGCAATCTCAGTCGTTTGCAGAAAGACTTGACCTTCTGCATTGATGGTGATGGCCAAAGGCTCTTCTTCGGGTGCTTCTAAAGATTTCGCCGCCGTCTGTGACAGCTCGACCGGGACGCCGACCACCGACAAGGGGGCGGCCACCATGAAGATGATCAGAAGCACCAGCATGACGTCCACGAAGGGCGTCACGTTGATTTCGGCCATTACCCGGCGATGCTTACCACGACGACGCCCACGACGGGCGCGCCGATCGGCACCCCCGCTGGCTTGCACATTCGCGCCCATCTTAACTGTCCAACTGTCGGCTGAGGATGGTGGCGAACTCGTCCGCGAAGGCCTCGTAGCCAGAGAGGATGTTGTCGCTGTCCACGCTCAGCTTGTTGTAGAACACCGCGGCTGGGATCGCCGCCAGAAGCCCAAGACCCGTCGCCAGCAGCGCCTCGGCGATGCCGGGGGCAACAACGGCCAGGTTGGTGTTCTGTTGCTGGGCGATCTCGATAAAGGCGTTCATGATGCCCCAGACGGTGCCAAACAGACCAACAAACGGCGCGGTCGAGGCGACCGTAGCCAAAAAGCTCAGCCCCTTGTTCAGGCTCTCGCCTTCCTTGGCAATCGCCACATCCATCGAGCGATCAATACGCGACTGCGCATTGGCGATCAGCCCGCCATCCGCCCGATGCGAGCGACGCCATTCCAGCATCCCCGCCGCGAAAACCTTTTCCGCCGAGCCCGAGGGGCTGGGACCGATCTGGTCGAACAGCTCGTCCAGCGGCTCGCCCGACCAGAACTTGCGGTCGAACACATCTGCCTCAGCACGGGACTGCCGAAATGCCATGAATTTTGTGATGATGATGGCCCAAGACCAGACCGACGCAACGATCAGCAGAAGCATCACCAGCTTCACTGTGAATGTCGCACGTAGAAATAGGGCCAAGAAGGAGAAATCAATCTCCGCCGCTGCCGAAAGCGCTTCCGTTTCCATAACTCTGCCTCTGTACCGCCGCCTCTTTGGGCCGCTTTTCTGCACGAAGATTAGCCCATGCAAAAGCCAATGGCTATCAAAACCGCGTCATCAGCAGGATTTGCTGTAATATCAGTGCACCAACCGGCGAATATTTGCCGGAAGACGGGCGGGCGCCCCCGTGTCCGCGATGCACACGATGGTCACAACCGCCTGAAACAAAACCTGTTCGTTGCGTTTAACCACCTGCGCCAGCACCAGACGCGCAGCTGTCACTTGCTCAACTGATGTTTCAACCTGTAACTCATCGTCAAATTTGGCGGGCGCGATATAATCTGCTTCGACCCGGCGCACGGCAAAAACCAGCCCCTCGTCCCGCATGGCATTCTGATCAATCCCGATCTCGCGCACCCAATCAGACCGCGCCCGTTCGATATAGCGCAGATAGTTGGCGTAATAGACAATCCCGGCCATATCGGTGTCTTCATAGTAAACGCGAACGGGGAAATGATGCATCGGTGCCTCGTGATTTTTGCCCACTCTAGGACGTCAAAGGATAGTCCGCCAAGACTTCGTATCGTGCGCCCTCGGGGCGCAGTTCCGAGCGGTACAGAGACAGGGTGTCCAGCTGCGCATCTGGAAAGCGGACCGCGCCATGGGTCTCCAACACGTGCCCCAGTGCGGTCATGTCCGCAGGCAGGGGTTTACGGGGCAGCCGCGCCACCGTCACATGAGCACGAAACCGACGATGCGGCAGGGTGATCCCGGCCCGACGCAGGCAGGACAACACGTGTTTCTGCAGCCCATCCACACCCGACACCATCAAGCCCAACACAGACGGAACCTTACCGCCCAAAGGTTCTAGTCCAGAGAATTCGGCGGTGACGGCGGGAAGCGAGGTGGCCTCGAGGACCTCGTGCAGATCCTGCAGTGCCTCGTGGGGCTGATCGTCCAGGAACGCCAGCGTGATGTGCAGGTTTTCAAAGGGCTGCGGACGCCCGATTTTCAGCCGCGCGGCGAAGCGCTCCACCTGATCCGCGTGATCATCAGGTAGTGGAAGAGCGAGAAAACTGCGCATCAATGCTGCGTTTCACCCTCGGGCACCACCACCTGCATCCGCGCAAACATGCGCAAGGCATGAGATGCATCTCCCGCACAAGGCGGCAGGATCGGATCATAGGCCGCTTTGATCAGGGCTGCGATTTCCGGGCGTAGGATGGTCTGGCCATCGGGTAGCAAGGCCAAGGGACTTTTCGCGCCAAACGCGCCCTCGCCCCACAAAATCACGGCCTGCACCGCCTGCGCCAAAGCGATGCTTTCGGCGGGTTGCTCGGCCATCTCGCCCGACATGCATACAAAAGTGAAACAGGCCTGAATGGCCCCGTCATTGTCGAACCGGAATGCACGGTATTGGCTGGCTCCGGCGGCTTTCAGTCGCGGGACAAGAGGCTCAAGATCCGGGATCATCTCGCCCAGTTTCGGAACGTCCAAAAGCTCGTCCCAGTCCCGGAAGAAGAACACCATCAGGTTGGCGCCCAGTTCGGGATCGGTCTCGGCCATCTTGTGACCGGCCAGAACCACAACCGCCTCGATTGCACCCTTAACGATCTCGAGTGTTTCTTCCTCGACGCCGAAGACCACCGGCACAATTGGACGGCCCCAGCGGGCAAAGGTGAAACTGCCATCGGGTCGCGTGAAATGCGCGGTGACATCTTCGGGGGTCATAAGCGTCATCTGTGGGGCGTCGGTCATGGGCGATCTCCTTACTCGGCGCTGTGTGTCGCGCAGGCAGCGTCCCGTTGCAAGACTTATCCCTCGAACAATTGCCCTTGAACCTTCTGCTCGACCTTCGGCGCCTCAAGCCCAAGATGCCGCCACGCGCGCTGCCCCAGCATCCGACCACGCGGGGTGCGTTGGATCAGGCCTTGCTGCAACAGATAGGGTTCGATCACCTCTTCCAGCGCATCACGGCTTTCCGACAGGGCAGCAGACAGCGTTTCGATCCCCACTGGGCCGCCGCCATAGTGTTCAGCCATCAGGCCCATATAGCGCCGGTCCGCACCATCAAGGCCCAGATTGTCCACACCCAACCGGGTCAGAGCGTTATCCGCTATATCGCGCGTGATACGCCCGTCGCCTTCGACCACGGCGAAATCCACCACGCGGCGCAACAGACGACCCGCGATCCGAGGTGTACCGCGGGCGCGTTTGGCAATTTCGTGCGCGCCATCTACGTCTGCAGGTGCACCCAACTTCACAGCATTGCGCGAGACGATCTCGTGCAGTTCATCCACGGTATAGAACTGAAGCCGCGTCGGAATGCCAAAACGGTCACGCAGGGGCGTTGTCAACAGGCCCAAACGGGTGGTCGCGCCGACCAGCGTAAACGGCTGAAGCTCAATCCGCACGGTGCGCGCGGCAGGGCCTTCGCCAATCACCAGATCCAGCTCAAAATCCTCAAGCGCGGGATAGAGCACTTCTTCAACGACGGGGTTCAAGCGGTGAATCTCGTCAATGAACAAGACGTCATTTGCTTCCAGATTGGTCAGGATCGCCGCCAGATCGCCCGCCTTGGCCAACACCGGCCCCGAGGTCATGCGGAAGTTCACCCCAAGCTCGCGCGCCATGATCTGCGCCAGAGTGGTTTTGCCCAGACCGGGCGGGCCGTGGAACAGCACATGGTCCATCGCCTCGTTTCGGCGGCGGGCACTTTCGATGAAGACGCGCAGGTTGGCGCGGGCCTCGGCCTGACCGATGAAATCGCCAAGCGCCTGCGGGCGCAGGGCACGATCCACTTCTGCACGCTCTTGCGGCGTGGGCGCAGGACGCAGCGTAGGATCAGGGCTGAAAGCGGGGTCCGAATTCGACATAAGTTAATCCTTCAACCCTTAGCCTTTGGGCGCAAGCAGTTTCAGCGCCGCACGGATCAACCCGGCGGTGTTCAGCCTCGGATCGTCACCCAAGGCCTGCGCCACGGCCGAGGCAGCCTCGCCCGGGGCGTAGCCCAGATTGGTCAGGGCCGACAGAGCTTCGGCCTGCGCGGCGGGATCAGCATTGGGTGTATTAGGAACGGTGGGTGCAGGCGCGGGCGTTGCGACTTCGATTACGGCGTCGTCTGCATCAACAACCGGTGCAGCACCGGTGCTACCCCCTGCCCCTGCCAGTGCCATAACACTTGCCGCTTTGTCTTTCAGTTCGTTCACCACGCGCTGCCCGGTTTTGGGGCCAATCCCCTTGGCCGCTTTCACCGCGTTCCAATCCCCCAAAGCAATCGCGCGGCTGACGCCATCTGCCCCCAGCGTGCCTAGAATGGCCATCGAGGCTTTCGCCCCCACGCCCTGCACGCTCATCAAAAGGCGATGCCATTCTTTCTCGACCAGCGAGGTAAAGCCGAACAGCTGCAAGTTGTCTTCCCGTACCAACAGGTCGGTATAAAGCGCCACGGCCTCGCCATTTCCCGGCAGCGCCGACATGGTCCGGTCCGAGACATAGACCAGATAGCCCACGCCCTTCACGTCAATCAGCACGTGATCCTCAGCCCGATAGTCAATGCGTCCTGCGATCCGTCCAATCATGCTGTCGCCCTTTTCACTGCGGCCTCAAGCCGTCCTGCGTTTTGTGCGTGGAAGGAATGGCAGATGGCAATCGCCAAAGCATCCGCCGCGTCCGGCCCGGTGATCTGCACGCCCGGCAATTGCATCCGCACCATGTGATCCACTTGTTTTTTGTCGGCGTGGCCCACGCCAACCACGGCTTTCTTCACCGCGTTGGGGGCGTATTCGCCAATGCTCAGTCCCGCCTGCGCCGGCACCAACAGCGCGATACCGCGTGCCTGTCCCAGCTTCAGCGTGCCAACCGCATCCTTGTTCACGAAGGTCTGCTCGACCGCTGCGGTATCCGGCTGAAACCGCACCACCACCTCGGTCAGCTGTTCATGCAAAGACAGAAGCCGCGACGCCAGATCCCCCGTTCGGGACAGGCAAACGCCATTGGCGACATGCGACAGACGCGTCCCCGCGGTGTCCACAACACCCCAACCCATGTTTCGAAGTCCCGGGTCGATGCCAATGATGCGCATATCCTGCCCTGCTCTGCTGTTTCGCGCCTTTTCGGCGCTTGTTCGTTGCGCCTTCAGAATTAGCACGAAACAAGAACATAGGCCAGCGAGATTTGCGCATGTCAGTCTTGCGAGCCGTTTCAAAAACCAGAACCAATAAAACACGAACAAAAAACCTGTTGGCCCGCCTCACTGACAGGAGAGATTTCTTACCAGATTCCGACCAAATTCGACATCGCAATTTCCGAAAGCGACCCATTGCACAAAACGCATATGGGACATGCAAAAACCGCGCTTGTCGCATGGGTTTTTCGGTCCTAGATGGCGCTTCAGAGCAATTCAGCTCGCCCAACCTCTTTTTTGTGAAGGACACGAAAATGGCTGCTTTCGAAACCATGACTCCCGTAACCCACGGCGTCTTCGGGGGCCGTCTGTCCGACGCCATGCGCGGTATTGTTGCCGCAGTGGTCGCCTGGAATGACGCTCGCGAGACCCGCAACGCACTGTCGAAACTGACGGATCGCGAGCTTGATGATATCGGGCTGTGCCGCGGCGACATCGACGCAATCTAAGACTTCGCCACTCGCGAATACGTTTGCACTGAACGTCCTACGATCAGACGCAGACGCAAAGTAAAACCCGCGCTTACCCAGCGCGGGTTTTGTTTTGCCCGCCAGATCAGATCCGGCGGGAAATTTCTTGCCCGGGTTTACTCCTCCAGCGACAGCGCGACAAAGCGCGGATTGCCATCCCGACGGACCAAAAGCAGGACCGATTTGCGACCACCGTCGCGGGCGACTTGCAGGCTGGCCTCGAGATCCTCAATCGTGGCAACAGGCTGCTGCCCTGCTTCCGAGATCAGGTCACCCGCACGGATGCCTTTTTCGAACGCTTCGGTGTCTTCGTCGATGTCCAAAACGGCTAGACCGTCTTCACCGGGGTTCAGGCCCAGTGCTTCGCGGGTGCTGTCATCCAGCGGTGCCAGCGACATGCCCAGCAACTTGCTGGGTTCAGCAGGGGCTGAGGGCTCTTCATCGGTAGTGTTCGATGCGGCCACGGCATCTTCACGACGACCAAGGGTCACCTTGATAGTTTCCGTCTTGCCGTCCCGCAGGATCATCACGCGCACGGCCTTGCCAACCGGTGCGTTGCCTACGGTGCGGACCAGTTCGCCTGAATCCGTGACATCAACACCGTCGAAACTCAGGATCACGTCATTGACCTGAATACCTGCCTCTTTCGCAGGGCCATCCGGCACATCCGTCACCAGCGCACCATCGGTGCTTTCCAGACCCAGTGCTTCGGCAATGTCATCGGTGATGTCCTGAATGCGCACGCCCAGCCAACCGCGACGGGTTTCGCCGAATTCTTTCAGCTGACCAACCACACGATCCACCACGGCCGAAGACATGGCAAAGCCGATCCCGATCGAGCCACCATTGGGGCTGAGAATCGCAGTGTTCACGCCAATCACCTGTCCATCCATGTTGAACAGCGGACCGCCCGAGTTGCCACGGTTAATCGCGGCATCGGTCTGAATGTAGTCGTCATAGCTGCCCGACAGCTCGCGGTTGCGCTGCGACACGATCCCGGCCGAAACCGAGAAACCCTGCCCCAGCGGGTTGCCAACGGCCATGACCCAATCGCCAACGCGCATAATGTCGCTGTCACCAAAGCTGACATAAGCCAGCGGCGCGTCGCTTTCGACTTTCAGAAGCGCGATGTCGGTGTTTGGATCGGTGCCAACAACCTTGGCTTCCAGTTGGTCTTCGCGGTCGAAGAATTCGATCAGGATCTCATCTGCCCCTTCAATCACGTGGTTGTTGGTGACGATGAACCCGTCTTCGGAGATCACAAAACCCGAGCCCAGCGCCTGACTGCGGCGTTGACGCTGCTGAGGTTCGCCGCCGTTAGGGCCTTGTTGGTTGCGGTCAAGGAAATCGCGGAAAAATTCTTCAAAGGGGCTGCCTTCCGGAATCATCGGCTGCGGCCCGCCTTCGCGCCCTGCTACAATCGTCGAGGTCGTGATGTTCACCACGGCGGGACTGACCTGTTCCGCCAGATCAGCAAAGCTTTCTGGTGCGCCGCGCGCATCTGCACGAAGGGATGTTGCCAACAATGTGGCGACCGCAAGGATCAGGGCCACAAAGCCCCGATAATACTCTGTCTGCACCTGCCTTAAGGCGTATGCCTGCGCTCTCACACTACTCTCCTTTTCGATATCTACCGGATAAACCATCCGTTTAAATGATAGTCTCTAGATAGGAGCCGAAAAGCGCAACGCAAAGTTTGGGCGGCGACCTCACCGCTATGTGAACATGCGTAACACGGCGTGAGCGGTCAGGCCGGAATTATGTCCCGGCCCCAGACAGCCAGACCAAGAGCACACCAAGCGCCAATGCGACCAATCCGATCATGCGCCGCTGATCCCGTGACATGGCCGCCATCATCTGTACCAAATCATCCAGACGCGAAGGGGCCAGTGCGAACACCAGCCCCTCGATCACGAGCACAAGCCCGATACCTAGTAAAACAAGGCTCATTGCCGGCCTTTCTCCGATTCCAGATAGTCGAAGAATTCGCTATCCGGTGAAATCACCAACGACGAATTTCCAGTGGTCAGAGATTTCTCATAGGCTTCCAGCGAGCGCAGGAAGGTAAAGAACTCGGCGTCACGGCCCAGCGCTTCGGCCAGAATAGCGGTACGGCGGGCGTCCGCCTCACCACGCACGATCTGAGCGTTCTTGCGGGCTTCCGACACGGTTTCCACCACGGTACGATCTGCGGTCGCACGCAGACGCTGAGCAGCTTCGTTACCACGGGCGATCTCGTCTGCTGCCAGACGCTGACGCTCGGCGCGCATCCGCTCAAAGGTGGCTTCAAGGTTTTGCTTGGGCAGGTCGGCGCGCTTGATCCGCACGTCAACGATATCAACGCCAAGCGACAACGCCTGCGCACGCGCCTGATCACGGATCTGGTTCATCAACACGACACGGTCAGCAGACAGAACAGCGCCAGAGTTCACCTTACCCAGAACCTCACGCAATTCAGCGTTCAGGATCCGCTCAAGACGCGGACGAGCACCTTCGATCGAGCTTGCGCCAACTGCACGGCGGAATTGCTTGGCATCCGCAATGCGCCAACGGGCAAATGCATCGACCTCAAGACGCCGACCATCGGCCGGGGTAACCTCAAGCTTTCGCGTGTCCAGCGGCAGGATACGGTCGTCGTACTTTACGATCTCGTGTAGGAAAGGAACTTTAAAGTTCAGGCCCGGCTCGCGGATCTCGGCGGTCACCTCACCAAACCACAGACGCAGAGCGGTCTGCCGTTCATCAATAATATAGACCGCCTGCAACGCACCAACGACCAGAGCGAACAGGACAAAAAGACCGATTTGAGTACGTTTCATCAGTTCGACCCTCCGCTGTTGGATTGCGATTTGTTCAGCTCGTTCAGGGGCAGATAGGGCACGACGCCGCTTCCGCCACTGATAGCTTCATCCAGAATGACCTTGTCGACGCTGGACATGACTTTTTCCAGCGTTTCCAGATACAGGCGTTTGCGCGTGATATCCTGCGCCTTCTGGTATTCTTCGAACACGGCAAGGAAGCGTGCGGCTTCACCTTCGGCTTCGTTCACGACCTGCGCACGATAGCCTTCGGCCTGCTCCACCAACTGAGCGGCTTCACCACGGGCAGCCGCGACGACGCGGTTGGCGTAGGCGTCGGCCTGTTTCTGCAGCGTATCGCGGGTCTGTTCAGCAGCCTGCACTTCACGGAAGCTGTCGATAACTTCAGCAGGAGGGTCGGCGCGGTCAAAGTTCACACGCACAATGTTCACACCCGATTGATAGCCATCCAGAGTTGCCTGAATCAGTTCTTCCAGTTCTTGTGCAATGACGCCACGATCCGAGGTCAGGATCGGCGCCAGAAGCGAACGCGCGATAATCTCGCGCATGGCGGATTCGGACACGGCTTGAATTGTGTTTTCCGGAGCGGCCAGATTGAACACGAACTTTTCGATGTCCGAAATGTTCCACACAACCTGGAAGTCGATGTCGACGATGTTTTCGTCCCCCGTCAGCATCAGGCCTTCCGAGGTACCATCACCAATGTTGATGACGTTTTCACGCGTAGTCGCATAGATTTCCTTGGTCACGACGGGCCACGGGGCGAAGTTTAGACCCTCTTGCCCAACGCCATAACGCTCGCCGAACAGAAGTTCGACCGATTGCTCGGATGTGTCCACGCGATAGAAGCTGGCAAAGACCCAAACCGCAGCCGCCACCAGTGCGACCAGAAGGATCGAACCGCGCCCAATGCTGGGACCGCCCGAGCTTTGCCCGCCGTGACCGCCGCCTTTGCGACCGTCACTACGGCCACCCATGAGCACACGCAGTTGCTCTTGGCCTTTTTTCATCAGCTCGTCGATTTCCGGGATCTGGGGGGTATCTCCACCGGGGCGATTGTTGCCGCCGCGGTTGCCATCATTGTTCGAGGGGGGACGTCCGTCAGAGCCGCCACGGTTTCCACCGCCGCCCCAGGGACCGCCATTATCGCTGGCCATCTGGTCCAATTCCTTCCGTGTTAAAAACAGGGTTTCGCGGTCATAACTGGCCCTTCGGGCACAGAATTTCAAGGCAAAGGGACCGCAATGCGCCCCCTTTTCACATGTTTAGATGCACTTATTGCTAGATCAGTCGCTGCGCGTGGGTGACTTCATCAGCACAATCTCTTCCGACATGGTCGGGTGAACGGCCACCGTGCGGTCGAAATCTGCTTTGGTCGCGCCCATTTTCACGGCCACGGCGGCCAGCTGGATCATCTCACCCGCGCCGTCGCCGACGATATGCACGCCCAATACTTTCTGGCTCTCTTGGCTGACGATCAGCTTGAACAGAACACGTTCGTTCGATCCAATGAAACTTTTCTGCATCGGGCGGAAGGCTGCGCAATAGACGTCGATCTTTTCTTGGGCACGCGCATCTTCCTCGGACATGCCAACGGTGCCGTATTCCGGTTGCGTGAACACGGCTGAGGCGACGTTATCGTGGTCGGGCTTCGTGGGATTGCCGTTAAAGACAGTTTCGACGAACGCCATGCCTTCGCGAATGGCGACCGGGGTCAGCGTGATCCGGTTGGTCACATCGCCCACCGCATAGATCGAGGGGACCGAGGTCTGGCTGTAGTCATCCACGACCACTTCCCCGCCACGGCCCAGCTTCACCCCGATTTCTTCAAGGCCCAACCCGTCGGTGTTTGGCACGCGCCCGGTGGCAAAGAGCACCTGATCAAAGACCTCTTCACGGCCATCCGTACCTTTCACCCAAATTGCGCCGTCACGTTCCTCCATCCGCTCAACCTCAAGACCGACATGCAGGTCCACACCGCGCTCGCGGATGTGTTCGGCCAAGAAGCCGCGCACTTCGTCGTCAAAGCCGCGCAGAATCTGTGCGCCGCGATACCATTGGGCGACATGGCTACCCAGACCGTTGAAGATACAGGCAAATTCGGTTGCGATATAGCCGCCGCCCACGATCAGAATGCGCTTCGGGAAGTCTTCCAGATTGAACACTTCGTTCGAGGTAATACCCAGCTCGGCCGCGCCCGGCGTATCCGGGATGAAGGGACGTCCACCGGTGGCCACAAGGATGTGCTTGGCAGTAAAGCTTTCACCCGTTGACAGCTCGACCGTGTGGGCGTCTTTGACAACCGCACGGGCGTTATAAATGTCAGCCCCCGAGTTGCCGAGGTTGCGGGTATAGATGCCTTCCAGCCGATCAAGCTCGGCATGAAGCGCGGGACGGAAGGTGCCCTTCCAGTCAAATTCGCCACGCGCATTGCCCTGCCAGCCATATGCGGCAGCGTCAGCAGCCGCCGGACCATGCTGCGAGGCAAAGACCATAAGCTTTTTCGGCACGCAGCCACGGATGACACAGGTGCCGCCCATGCGGAACTCTTCGGCCAGCGCCACTTTCGCACCGCCTTCGGCTGCCACACGGCCAGCGCGCACGCCGCCCGAGCCGCCACCGATTACAAAGAGGTCATAGTCAAATCCGCTCATATCCATTGCCTTTCACGTCCCACCCGGTCGGGTGTGCATCACATCAGGGTTTGCATCCGCTGAGAACTAGGTGCTTGCGGCTGGGCTTTCCACCCCCGCAATTGTCACATTGATCACGTTTTCGCGTCTGATCCCAATCAGATATCCGCGAAAATATTAGCATCCTGACTGGTTTCCACCTGCACCTCGGTCAAGGTGCCGTCAGTCAGATCGGTCACTTCGATCCGGCCATCACCGTGGCCCGAAATCACCATATCGCAAATGTCGATGAACAAGCCGTTTTCAACGACACCCGGGACCTGGTTCAAAGCAAGCGCCAGATGACGCGGATCGCCGATCCGTTTCAGGTGCAGATCAATGATATGGTTGCCCTGATCCGTCATGAACGGTTCATCGTCAATCATCCGCACCACGGTTTCCCAACCCAGCACGTCCATTCCGTCCAACATCGCTTCGACCGTTGCGCGGGTCGTTTGCAACCCGAAAGGTACGACCTCGATCGGCAGGGGAAAGGCGCCAAGATGCGCCACAGATTTCGAGTGATCGGCAATCACAATCATTCGGTCCGATGCTGATGCGACGATCTTTTCGTGCAGCAACGCCCCGCCGCCACCCTTGATCAAGGTCAGTTCAGCGTCGTATTCGTCGGTTCCGTCAATGGTAATATCCAGCCACTTGACGTCATCCAACGTCGCGATCCGCAGACCGGCCTCTTGCGCAAGGATGGCCGTGCGATGGCTGGTCGGTACGCCGACAATTCTCAGCCCCTCTTGCCGCACACGTTCGCCAAGATATTTAACCATCCACGCCGATGTCGACCCGGTCCCCAGCCCGATGCTCATCCCATCTTCGACAAACTGTACCGCGTATTTCGCCGCAATGCTTTTTGCCGTGTCGATAGGTGAAAGTTCTGCGGTCATAACAACGAATCCCTCAAACCAAGCAACTTTTCCACAATTTATAGGGCTCTGCCTCTTCATTGGCGAGTACCGAGCCCCGCCGACATCTTTTTTCTGGTCAGTTTGCGATTGATTTGATTGTCTCGCCTCATGTTAAAACTTCACTATGCCCCCGACAACGCATCCTTGATCATCCGGCTTGTACTAGAGGAACTTGGCGCCCCCTATGAAACCGTTTTGGTTGATCGCGGCAGCAATGCGCAGCAAAGTCCCGCGTATCTGAGGGTCAATCCAATGGGGACGATCCCCGCGCTTGAGACCCCGCATGGTGTGGTCTTTGAAACTGCCGCCATCCTGTTGTGGCTTGTGGATCGCGCGGGGCGACTGGCCCCGGCTGTGGACAGCCCGGATCGCGGCGCTTTTCTGTCGTGGATGATGGTGGCGTCCAACGGGTTGCAGACGGATCTGCGCCAGCATTTCTATGCAGAACGCTTTACGACCGGGTCCGTTGCGGAATACCGCCGCATCGTCGCGGAACGCCTGCGTGGGCATCTGGATCGCTATGAAGCGTTGCTGGGCGAAGGGCATGCATGGTTTGGGGCTGAGAATCCAACCGCTCTGGACTTTTATGTTGCCACCCCCCTGCGCTGGTTCGCGCTGTATCTGCAGGGCGAGACATGGTTTGATCTGGGTCACTGGCCACGCCTGCACACCCTTGCCAAACGGATCGAGACCCGCCCGGCGATGCAGGCCGCAATCGCCGCCGAGGGCTTGGGCGAGAGACCCCTCAGCAACCCCTCGCCCGCCAATCCGCCAGAAGGTGTGGCGCTGTAAAGCACCATCTGGACAATCCCCCTCCGGCATCTGAGACTGCCGGCCAGCAACACAGGCGCAGGATATGGGCAAGTATTTCTATCTTACTCTTGGTTGGTGCGCAGTCGCGCTTGGCCTGCTCGGGGTCATTCTGCCCGTTCTGCCCACCACGCCTTTTCTGTTGGTCGCTGCCTTTGCTTTTGGCAACAGCAGTCCACGCGCCCGCGCTTGGTTGATTGACCACGCCCATTTCGGCCCGGCCATTCAAGACTGGGAAGAACGCGGCGCGATCTCGCGACGGGCCAAGACATTGGCGACCAGCATGATGACGCTTGTGCTTGTCGTCTCGCTGATCCTGGGCGCCCCATGGTGGGTCGTTTCGGCACAAGTTCTGCTGATGGGGGCAGGCGCGGCGTTCATTCTGACCCGCCCAGACTGATCTTCAACGCGATTGGCGTAAAAACTGTCGCTTTTTCACGCACCTAATGGCGGAAAATCCGCACAATGGTCTGACGAAATCAAGCGAGGTCAAAATGTTCCTGTCTGTATTTGACATGTTCAAGGTCGGGGTCGGTCCCAGCTCGTCCCACACGATGGGGCCGATGGTTGCGGGTGCGCGCTTTTTGGAGCTGCTGCGTGAGCAGCCTTTCCAGGTGCATGGGCTGAAGGCCTCGCTGCATGGCTCGCTTGCCTTTACTGGCGTCGGCCACGCGACCGACCGCGCCACCATTCTGGGCCTCGCAGGCTTCCTGCCCGACAGCTATGACCACGCCAAAGCCGAAGCTACGCTGGCGGACATCGAGGCGACCGGCACCGTGTCCCCTGAAGGATTGGGCACGCTGAAATTCGCGCCCAAAACCGACCTGATCTTCGACTACGAACATTCCCTGCCCGGCCACGCCAACGGCATGCAGCTGATGGCAACCGACGCGCAAGGCGACGTGGTTGTGCGCGAGACCTACTACTCGATCGGTGGCGGTTTCGTTGTGACCGAGGCCGAGCAGGCGCAGGAAGCCAAGCTGGACGCTGAAGACGCCAAAACCCACCCTTTCCCGTTCGAAAACGCGGTGCAAATGCTTGAGATGGCGAAAGCGTCGGGCAAAAGCATCGCGGACATGAAGCGCGCCAACGAACTGGTCCATATGGGCCCCGCCACACTGGCCGAAAAGCTCGACCGGGTTTGGGAGGTCATGCAGGACTGCATCGAGCGCGGACTGGCGAGAGATGGCATCCTGCCCGGCGGCTTGATGGTCAAGCGCCGCGCCAAGGCCATTTATGACAGCTTGGTTGCCGAACAGGGCCTGAACCTGACCGCCCCGCATACGATCAACGACTGGATGAGCGTCTATGCCATGGCGGTGAACGAAGAAAACGCCGCAGGTGGGCAGGTTGTGACCAGCCCGACCAATGGCGCGGCGGGCGTGTTGCCTGCCACGATCTATTATTGGCTCAATCACGTGCCGGGTGCATCGTCTGCGCGCATCCACGACTTCCTGCTGACAGCCTCGGCCATCGGGGCCATCGTGAAGCACAACGCGTCGATCTCGGGTGCCGAAGCCGGGTGTCAGGCCGAGGTCGGATCGGCCAGCGCCATGGCCGCCGCAGGTCTGTGCGCCGTAATGGGTGGCACTGCCATGCAGGTAGAGAATGCAGCCGAAATTGCACTGGAACACCACCTTGGTCTGACCTGCGACCCCGTGCGCGGTCTGGTGCAGGTGCCCTGCATCGAACGCAACGGTCTGGGTGCGATCAAAGCGGTCTCGGCGGCCTCTCTGGCGCTGCGCGGAGACGGCACCCATCTGGTCCCGCTGGACGCCTGTATCAAGACGATGTTCGAGACCGGTCAGGACATGATGGAGAAGTACAAAGAGACCTCTCTGGGCGGTCTGGCGGTCAACGTTCCAAACTGCTGACCCCCTGAGTTTCCGGGCCTAGGGGCAGCGCGCCGGGTCGCCCTGCCACAGGGCCCGTACGACCTGTGTCAGGAACGCGCGGGGCAGGATCACCAAAAGCCCCTCGCCCTCGGCAGATAGGGTTACTGGGCTTTCCGTCACCTCGTTCGAGGTGCCGATCTGCCCCCATGGCGCGAGTTCCAGCCCCTCGACCGGCCAGCGTAAACCGGTGCAATTCGCCACCACGCGGGCCATCGGGAACAGCGACAGCCGCGTGCCTGCGGGTAGGTCCAGAGTGACCTCGTGGGACAGGTGAAAACAGACATCTTCCTCGCCCAAAAGAATCGCTGGCTTCCGCGCCCGACGCACCAAAACCGAATAACAGGCCAGCTGGTGATCCATGCGCTTGCCAGTAAAGCCCGCGCACAGGATCACCGGGGCGTCTACCAGATCCAAAGCCTTGTCGAAATCCGTCCTGTTTTGGTCTGGGGTTTCGATTAGAATCGAGGGGTCGAGCTCCGCACGCGTCGCATCGGATATGGAATCGAAATCCCCCGAAACCCCCAAGATATCAAGGCCCAGAGACACTGCGCGGTTTGCCCCGCCATCAACGCCAAACAGATTTGGAGCCACTCTTAACGATTCAGCGATGTCTTTCGCGGATGATTGACCACCACCTAGCAGCGTAACCCCTTCATCCAGACGTAGAACTCGACAACCCATGGTTAGTATTTTGACCTCTCTCCGCACAATCGCCACATTTCCGACACAGAAATGTACTTTCCGCATCGCGCTTTTGCGCAATTTAAGCAGCATTGTAGTTAGATGTATCGTTGTCGTCGTTCTGGTTGAGAAGGTAAATTTTTAATGGTTAACAACAACAAGATCCTCACGGTTTCCTATGGCACGTTTTCCTGCACGCTGGAAGGATTTGATGATCCGTTTGGCGCCATGAAATCGATTGCCGAATACTTCCGTGGGTTGGCCGAGCAAGACCGCTCGTTCGGCGCAGAACCCGTTGCACCCGATGCATCTGTTCTGCACCAGATTGCCGAGCGTGAATCCCTGAAACAGGTGGATGCCGAGATCGAGGATAAGGGCATCATCCTGCGCCAAAGCGCCGAAGACCTGAAGACGCACGCGACTGTCCAGTCAGAAAGTGACGACGATAAGCCCGCCACACAGACAGCCAAAGTTGTCGCAATGGGCACACTGTCTGAGGAACGTGAAGACGACGCGGGTGCGGAACATGATCTGAGCGAAGACGATGCGCTGTCGAAACTGTCCCGACTGCGCGCAGCCGCGATGAGCGATGTGCCGACCTCGGACGAGTTTCTGGAAGACGAGCACGCCGCTGGCTCGGAGAAATCGGCGCTGACGGATCTGGATGATCTGGACGATTTCGAAGAGCTGATCAGCAATCATGCGCGTGCAGCGGATGTAGTAGCTGAAGAAGATACCGTATCGGAAACTGCAGGGCGCGAAGCCAAGCGCCAGCGCGTAAAAGATCAGATCGCAATGAACGATGATGCGGCGCCTGAAGCAAATGAGCAGGCTCCGGTGCTCGATCTTGGCGAAGAAGCGGTCGTCGATACCGCACTGGTCGCGCTGCAAGCTGAAGACACCGATCGTCGCGAAAGCACAGCGGGCGAGGCTGGCAACGTTTCGCGCGTCCTGCGTGTTAAACGTAAGCGCCGCAGCGACGGTGAGGAAAACGTCGTCATCTCGCAAACAAACACGCCTACAACTGACAGCATCGAAGACGTGACCGAAATTGACGTTGATGCATCCGTAGAAACGGCAGCAGTACAAGAGCCTGCATTGACCGCCGAGCAAGAGGCCGAACTGGCCGCTGAGTTGGCTCAGGTCGAGGCGGAAACCCGCGCCGGACATGTCGCAAAGGGCGACCCCGCACCGGCGGTCAAATCCGCATTTGCCTCTATCGCTCCGCTGCCTCCCCTACCGCTGGACGATTCCCTGCGCGTCGCCGTTCAGGAAGTCTCGACCAAGGTGGGAGACAGCATCACAGGTGATATTTCGGCCAGCGCCCCCCGCAGCGAGCTTCACAGCGAGATCGAAGCGCTTTTGTCGACGATGGAGGCCGAAAGCCGCATGGACGCGCGCCGTGAGCGCCGCGCCCAAGTCTTCGATGATCAGGAGTCTGCGCGTGATGATACCGCGCTGGACCGTATTTTGGCCGAAACCAACACACATATGGACGATCAGCATGCCTCGCGTCGTCGCAACTCGATCAGCCACCTTAAGGCCGCCGTTCAGGCTACTCGCGCCGATAAGGGAACTGGCCCCGTTGATGGCACTGAAGAACAGCAAAAATCAGTCTATCGCAACGATCTGGCAAAGGCCGTCAAGCCCCCCAGCCCTGATGCGACCGCACAGAAGACGCCGGAACCTCAGCGCGCCTCGCCTCTGGTCCTGATTTCCGAGCAACGGGTTAAAGAAACGGAAGCCGAGCAGGACGCAGCTGTTACGGCACCGCGGGACCGCCTTGTTCGCCCCCGCCGCGTCAATGTCAGCACGACCCGCAAGCGCTCGGATGCGACCGAGACAGATTCGGATGCAGAGCCGGTCTTCGCCGCCAATACAGATCTGGCTGCCTTTACGACATTCGCTGCTCATATCGACCATGATGACACCGAAGGCTATCTGCGTGCGGCTGCATCGTTCGTCACGCAGAAATCAGGACTGACCCATTTCAACCGCCCTCAGGTGGTGAAACTGGTGACAAAATTGGATGTTCCCGGCGGGATCTCACGCGAAGATGCGCTGCGCTCGTTTGGCCGTCTTCTGCGGGAAGGTGAGATCATTAAGGTGGCGCAGGGATGCTATTCGCTGACCGCTGCGGATACCACCCTAGGTAAGGGCGGGTTGCAAACCGCCTGATCGAACACAGTTCTAGACACAAAAAAGGCCCCGATATCGGGGCCTTTTCTATTCGTTGTTTTCCTTGTCCTTTAGGGCATATTTCCCTGCAGGATCATGGGGATAGCTGGCCTCATCCGCATCCGGATCCGCCTTGCCGACCCCCAGGAACACCTGCTTCAGCGGCACCATCCACAAAAAGCCAAGCGCTGCGTAGATGATGAACTCAAGCCAAATCGGCGGACGGTTGAACAGACTGACCACGAACACCGCCGCGACGATGTAAAGTGGCAGCCCAACGACCAGCACTAGAAGTGCCAGTCGCTTCCGCGCCTTGTATCCCAGCGCCATCAGATCAATCCGCGAACGGGTCAGTCACCAGAATGGTGTCATCCCGTTCCGGGCTGGTGGATAGAAGCGCCACGGGGCACTCGATCAGTTCTTCCACGCGCTTGACGTATTTGATCGCGTTGGCGGGCAAATCATTCCAGCTGCGTGCGCCTTCGGTCGATTCTGACCAACCGGGCATCTCTTCATAGATCGGCGTGCAACGGGCTTGCTGATCGGCTGCGGTGGGAAGGTAATCCATGCGCTCGCCGTCCAGTTCATAGCCCACGCAGATCTTCAGCGTCTCGAACCCGTCTAGAACGTCCAGTTTCGTCAGTGAGATCCCCGTCACGCCCGACGTGGCGCAGGTCTGGCGCACCAAAGCGGCGTCAAACCAGCCACAGCGGCGCTTACGTCCGGTGGTGGTGCCAAACTCGTGCCCACGTTCGCCCAGACGCTGACCATCATCATCGTCCAGTTCGGTTGGGAACGGGCCTTCGCCCACGCGGGTGGTGTAGGCTTTCACGATGCCCAGAACATAGTCGATCGAGCCCGGCCCGATACCCACGCCGGTGGCGGCCTGTCCTGCGATCACGTTCGAGGACGTCACAAAAGGATAGGTGCCGAAATCAATGTCCAGAAGCGCGCCTTGCGCACCTTCAAACAGGATCCGATTGCCAGATTTGCGCTTTTCGTTCAGCACTTTCCAGACCGGAGCAGCAAATTTCAGGATAGCCGGCGCGACCTCTTTCAACAATGCGATCAGCGCGTCACGGTCGATGGGCTCGATGCCCAGACCTTTGCGCAGCGGATCGTGGTGCTGCAGCGCGCGGTCGACGCGGGCCTCAAGCGTGGCATGGTCTGCCAGATCGGCTACGCGGATGGCGCGACGGCCCACTTTATCTTCATAGCACGGACCGATACCGCGACCGGTGGTGCCGATCTTGGTGCCTTTCGATGCGGCCTCTTCCCGCGCACGATCCAGTTCGCCGTGGAAGGGCAGGATCAACGGAGTGTTTTCCGCGATCATCAGCGTTTCCGGCGAAATATCAACGCCTTGCGCGGTAACTGTTTCGATTTCCTTCAGCAGGTTCCACGGGTCCAACACGACACCGTTGCCGATCACACTCAGCTTGCCGCCACGCACAACACCCGAGGGCAGCGCGTGCAGCTTGTAAACCGCTCCGTCAATAACAAGAGTATGGCCCGCATTGTGCCCCCCTTGGAATCGGCAGATCACATCGGCACGTTCGCTGAGCCAGTCAACGATCTTACCTTTTCCTTCATCGCCCCATTGGGCGCCTACGACAACGACATTGGCCATGGTCTTTTTCCTATCTCAAAGAAAACCCGGCCCGGTATAGCGGCACATCTTCCCCAGCGAAAGGAGTATTTGCTGCGAATGCAGAAAGGTCGCGATCATGGTTCGGGCCGCTTGCACCCTGCGTTCTTTTCGCCTACATACCCCGGCAGATCGAACGAACCCAAACCACGGGAAGCGCCCCATATGGAAAACGTCATCCTCGTCATTCACCTGATCCTGGCCCTTGGTCTGATCGGGATCGTGCTTTTGCAGCGCTCTGAGGGCGGTGGCCTTGGCATTGGTGGCGGCGGTGGAGGCGGCGTCATGTCCGCACGTGGTGCAGCCACGGCCCTGGGCAAACTGACCTGGGGTTTTGCGATTGCGTTCCTGGTGACCTCGATCTCGCTGACGATCATTTCGGCAAAGAACTCGGCTGACAGCTCGGTCGTGGATGCGCTGGGTCTTGAGGCGCCTGCCGCTGAAGGTGAAACCGCGCCTGCGGTTCCGGATGTCAGCAACCTGCTGCCGCCGGTCAACACCGACGACAGCCTGACCCCGCCGCGCGCGGATTGATCATCGGGCAGGTTCGCCTGCCCCGTATCTTCAATCGAACCGGTTTTCACTTGAAAAACCGGACGATAGACAACCCACACAACACCTAGAGGCGGAGCGCTGCACCGCCCCATTATCTAGACGATCCGGTTGCGCGGGACGCCGGAATCGGTTATATCTTTAATCCCGTGAGGATTGGATTCGCAGCGGTGTTCTCTGCTTGCTGTTTGCGCATCCACTTACAAGCTATTGCGGCGCAACGACGCCAGTATCACGGGGGCAGCCAACCACATGGCACGTTACATCTTCATCACCGGCGGCGTTGTTTCATCCTTGGGCAAGGGTCTCACCTCGGCCGCATTGGGTGCACTGTTGCAGGCACGCGGCTATACGGTGCGTCTGCGCAAGCTCGACCCCTATTTAAACGTTGACCCAGGCACGATGAGCCCGTTCGAGCATGGCGAAGTGTTCGTAACCGACGATGGCGCCGAGACCGATCTGGACCTTGGGCACTATGAGCGGTTCACCGGCGTGGCGGCGCGCAACACGGATTCGGTCAGCTCGGGCCGTATCTATACCACCGTGTTGGAAAAAGAGCGCCGCGGCGACTATCTGGGCAAAACCATTCAGGTAATCCCGCACGTCACCAATGAAATCAAAGACTTCATCGAGATCGGTGACGACGAAGTCGATTTCATGCTCTGCGAAATCGGCGGCACCGTGGGCGACATCGAAGCCCTGCCCTTTTTCGAAGCCATCCGCCAGTTCAGCCAGGAACGTCCGCGCGGCCAGTGTATCTTCATGCACCTGACCCTTCTGCCTTATCTGGCAGCCTCCGGCGAATTGAAGACGAAGCCGACCCAGCACAGCGTAAAAGAGCTCCGTTCGATCGGCATCGCGCCCGACGTGCTGGTCTGCCGCTCGGAACATCCGATTCCCGACAAGGAACGCGCCAAGATCGGCCTGTTCTGCAATGTGCGCCAAGAAGCCGTCATCCCGGCTTATGATCTGAAGTCGATCTATGAAGCACCAATGGCGTATCACAATGTAGGTTTGGATCAGGCAGTACTGGATGCGTTCCAGATCGCGCCCGCCCCGAAACCCGACCTGCGCCGCTGGGAAGACGTCGAAGATCGCATTCACAACGCCGAGGGCGAAGTGAAAATCGCTGTGGTCGGGAAATACACGCAGCTTGAGGACGCCTATAAGTCCATCAAAGAAGCGTTGACCCACGGCGGCATGGCCAACCGCACCCGCGTGAAGCTGGAATGGGTCGATGCCGAGCCTTTCGACAAGGAAGATCCCGCCCCGTATCTGGAAGGCTTCCACGCCATTCTGGTCCCCGGCGGCTTTGGCGAACGCGGGACAGAAGGCAAGATCAAAGCCGCGCAATATGCCCGCGAACACAAGATCCCCTATCTGGGCATCTGCCTGGGCATGCAAATGGCGGTGGTCGAAGCCGCGCGCAATGTTGCTGGGATTAAAGATGCTGGGTCAGAAGAATTCGACCACGAAGCCGGCCAAACCCGTTTCACACCCGTTATCTATCACCTGAAAGAATGGGTGCAGGGCAACTACAAGGTCAAGCGCAAGGTGGGTGACGACAAAGGCGGCACGATGCGTCTGGGCGCCTATTCCGCGACGCTTGCCGAAGGGTCGAACGTGGCGCGTATTTACGGCAGCACCGAATTGGAAGAGCGTCACCGTCACCGGTACGAAGTCGATGCAAAATACCGCGAGCAACTTGAAGCCTGCGGGCTGAAGTTCTCGGGCATGTCGCCGGATGGGCGTCTGCCAGAGATCGTCGAATGGGAAGATCACCCGTGGTTCATCGGCGTGCAGTTCCACCCGGAACTGAAGTCGAAACCCTTCGATCCCGCGCCGTTGTTTGCCGATTTCGTACGCGCTGCGAAAGACATCGAACGGCTGGTCTAATACACACCGGAATTCGGAAACGGGCGGGGTTTTCCTCGCCCTTTTCTTTGCACAGTCAGAGTTTTAGGGTCGTTGTGATCGTGAAGGACCCCGCTGTGCAGCAATTCAAAGCCCCCTGCGGCCCCCGAAGTTCTCTTTTGGCGCTATGTGCGATCTGCCTGAGCATCGGCCCGGCGCTAGCAGACGCTATCGCCCCCGTGCCCTATGATCTGGTCGCCCAAACAGCAGCCGGGGTGATTGATTTCGAAGACTTCCCTGTGCTGCCCGAGCCGGGCCAGGCCGTTCCAAACGCGATCCATGCCTCAGGAGCCGTTTTAGGGGCCATGTTGACTGGGCAGAGCGTTGAAGAGAACCACACGTTCACCGCTCTCGGCGGCGCGCCATCTTCCCCACCGCGCGTGGCACAGCCTCCAGAGCGGCCTACGATGGCCATCGCCTTTCACGCGGGCTTTGGCTCGAATGCGGCTTTCCCCTTGGGGCCAGATGGGTTCGCGCAACGTTCTGGCCGGGGTGAAGGCAGCGTGGCGATCAGTTTTCACGCCCCAATCCAGTCCTTCGCCCTGCGCCTGCATCTGGACTATGCGGACCCGCTGGGCAGCCGCCCCGCCCCCGGTCCGGTGTGGCTGCACTTCTACGATGTAGACGCCGCATTGATTCAGATTGAAACGCTGACACCAACGCATGGTGTACAAAGTTTCGGGTTCCTCAGCTCGGTGCCGATCACGGCAATTACCCTCACCCATCAGGATCCCGGCGGAATTGCGATTGACGACATCCGCTATTCGCTGGACAGTCTGACAAACTGAATGACAGGGGGCAAAGATGGCCAAAGGATATTGGATCGGTCGTGTCGATGTGGACGACCTTGAGCGTTATCAGGACTATGTCCAAGCCAATGGGGCAGCGTTCAAGGCGTATGATGCGCGCTTTTTGATCCGGGGCGGTCAGTTCAAAACCGTCGAAGGCCAGTCGCGTGCGCGCAATGTCGTCATCGAATTCCCCGACTATCAGGCCGCTGTCGACTGCTATAACAGCGACGTCTATCAAGCTGCCAAGTCCCTCCGCGACCCGGTTTCGGTGGCGGATCTCATCATCATCGAAGGCTATGACGGATAAGTGAAAGGACTGGGGCTTGGCTTTTGTTGTGCCGCGCCCACTTTAGACAAATGCTGCGATCGCTTCTGGACAAACTGACCCAACCCGCCCCCCAACCGCTTCAGGACGGGGATGCACGCCTTGCCGTGGCCGCCATTCTTGTCCGGCTTGCACGGGCGGATAACGACTATGACGCCGCCGAAAAACGCGCAATCGACCGCGTGCTGGCCACGCGGCACAGCCTGTCAGAAACGGATGCGGCGTCCCTGCGTGCCGACGCCGAAGCCTTGGAAGCCACCGCACCAGACACCGTCCGTTTCACCAATGCCGTGAAAGACGCCGTCCCCTTGGACGACCGCATCGCCATTCTAGAAGCTGCGTGGACGGTTGTCCTTACGGACGGAGAACGTGCCTCGGAAGAAGATGCGCTGATGCGGATGATTCCACGTTTTCTGGGCATCAGCGATCTGGACAACAATTTGGCCCGACAACGTGCCGCAAAGGCACTGTAGCCACTCATACCTCTTTCCGATCATGATTCTTCGCAGAGCGCGCGGCTCTGCGCCAAAAGATGCGCGCTCTACCCGATGTTGATCCCTGACGCACAAACCGACATTTTGCAGCGCGAACCGACCATCCACCCATATTTACGTAACTTCCCCGTCATTTCGCCGTTGCAATCCAAATAGAATTGCGTCCTACTCGTGCACCACAAAACCCTGTTTTAGCCGGATCCACTCTTGCCTCGCGATAACTCTGACCAGAACCCTACCGACACAACGCCGGTGATCGAAATCCGCGACCTGCACAAATGCTATGGTGCGTTGGAGGTGCTGAAAGGCGTCGATTTGGTGGCTCCACGCGGGCATGTTGTGTCGCTGATCGGGTCCTCCGGATCGGGCAAATCCACCCTTCTGCGCTGCGCCAACCTGTTGGAAGAAAGCCAGCAGGGCGACATTCGTTTCGAAGGCGAGCCGATCAGCTGGAAGGGTCAGGGACTGAACCGTCATCCTGCCGATCGCGCACAGGTGACACGGATCCGTACCAACCTGTCGATGGTGTTCCAGCAGTTCAATCTGTGGTCCCACATGACCATCCTGCAAAACGTGATGGAGGCCCCCGTCACCGTCCTTGGCCGCGACAAGGCCGAGGTCGAGGAAAAGGCGCGCGAATATCTGGCGAAGGTCGGCATTGGCGACAAATGCGACGTCTGGCCTGCCCAGCTGTCGGGTGGCCAACAACAGCGTGCTGCGATTGCCCGTGCCCTGTGCATGGAGCCCAAGGCGCTGTTGTTTGACGAACCCACTTCAGCGCTGGATCCAGAGCTGGAGCAAGAGGTGGTCAAGGTCATCAAAGATCTGGCCGCTGAAGGCCGCACCATGATCATCGTGACCCATGACATGCGTATGGCCCATGATGTTTCGGACCACGTGGTGTTCCTGCATCAAGGTCTGATCGAAGAAGAAGGCGCCCCGGCCGAGCTGTTCGGCAACCCGAAAAGCGAGCGTCTGAAGCAATTCCTGTCTCACTCGCACCCTGTGTGAGACCAATTTCTAACCAATAAAAGTAACCTGGGAGTAAATCATGAAAAAACTGATCGTCTCGACGGCGGCACTGGCCCTGACGGCTAGCTTCGCCATGGCCGCGGACACCGTGCGCCTTGGCACCGAAGGCGCCTATGCACCGTGGAACTTTGTGAACGACGCTGGCGAAATCGACGGCTTCGAGCGCGAGCTGGGCGACGAGCTGTGCAAGCGCGCCGAGCTGACCTGCGAGTGGGTGAAGAACGAATGGGACACCATCATTCCGAACCTCGTGTCGGGCAACTATGACGCCATCATCGCAGGCATGTCGATCACCGACGAGCGTGACGAAGTCATCGACTTCACTCAAGCCTACACCCCGCCAGATCCCTCGGCTTATGCTGCCATGTCGGCAGACGTAGACCCCGCTGGTGGTGTTGTGGCTGCTCAGGCGACCACCATTCAGGCCGCTTTCGTGGCTGAACAGGGCTGGACGCTGGTCGAATTCGCAACCCCGGAAGAAACCGTTGCTGCTGTGAAAAACGGCGAAGCTGACGCGGTTCTGGCCGACAAGTCGTTCCTCGACACCATGGTTGGTACAGACGGTCTGGTGATGCTTGAGCGTATGGAGCAGATCGGCGGCGGCGTTGGCATGGGTATCCGTGAAAGCGACGGCGACCTGCGCGCCAAGTTCGACGCGGCCATCCAGTCGATGAAAGACGACGGCACGCTGAACACTCTTATCGCCAAATGGGAAGTTTCTTCCCAGTGGTAATGTAATAGCCGGGCCCGTGTGCTGACGCATGCGGGCCCCGCTTTTTTCCAACGGACAAACTGCACGCGCGATGTTTTCCTACTGCACCGATCCTTCCACGCTAGAGGGCCTAAGCTGGCTCAGCTGCTACCTGACCACAGGTAAGCACATGGCGTTCTATCAATCCTTCGGGATTGTTCTGGTGCTGTTGGCAATCACCGCGCCGGTGGCGTTGATGTTTGGCTTTGCGGGCGCAACGGCTGCCCGCTCGCGCATCTGGCCGATCAGCCTTTTGGGCAAGTCCTATACCGCTATTGTGCGGGGCGTACCGGATATTGCGTTCTTCATGTTCTTCGTGATCGCGCTGGATCAGGGGTTCGAATATCTGCGCCACAAGGTGAAATGCTCGGACTGGTCTGAACCGGTGCGTCAGGGCAATGACTTCGTGGTCTGTGCGCAGGCCAAACTGCCGCTTTCGACCAGCCCGCAATGGGTGCACGAGACATATGGCTTTGCGCTGGCCGTCTTGACCTTCGCCATCGTGTTTGGAGCCTTCGCGGCCAACGTTCTGTTCGGCGCGATGAAGGCCGTTCCCCGCGCTCAGCTTGAAACCGCCGAGGCCTATGGCATGTCGACCCGCCAAACCTTCTGGCGCATCATGGTTCCGCAAATGTGGGTCTACGCCCTGCCCGGCCTGTCGAACCTTTGGATGATCCTGATCAAGGCCACACCGCTGTTGTTCCTTTTGGGTGTTGAAGACATCGTCTATTGGGCGCGTGAACTTGGGGCGACAAAATCTGCCAAGTTTACAGACTTTCCGCATGGAAACTGGAACGCCTATTACTTCGGGGGCCTCCTGGTCTTCTACCTGCTGCTTACCTCGATCAGCGAACGCGTGTATAAACGGCTGTCCCTCCGCCTGTCCCATGGGCAAGCCACCGCCGCCGGCGAAGCGCAACGGAAGGCTGCGACATGAGCTGCGTTCAGACCATCCAGGACTATGCTTTCCGTTCGATCGGCCTTGGTGAACGTCTATTGCCGCGCGAAGACTATACGCTGTGCGAGCAATTCACATTGATCGGCTCGGGCATGATCTGGAACATTTATTTCGGACTTGTGGCGATCCTGTTTGGCTTCTTCGCTGCCACCGGGCTGGCCATCGCCAAAAACAGTGGTTCGGCCAAGCTGCGCAAACCGGCCGAATTCTTCATCTATATCTTCCGCGGCTCGCCGCTGTTCATCCAGATGTTCTTTGCCTATGCGGTGTTTCTGTCGATCAAGCAGAGCGTTCCGGGCTTTTCGCTGCTGACATCGGCGTGGCTGGGCGCAGCGATTGTCCTGTTCCTGAACACCACCGCCTATTCGGCCGAAATTTTCTATGGCGCGCTGCAATCGATCCCGAAAGGCGATCTTGAAGCCGCCGACGCCTATGGCATCACCGGCTGGACCCGGTTCAAACGGATTGTCTGGCCATCGATGATGCGTCTGGCGTGGCCTGCCTATACGAACGAAGCGATCTTCCTGTTCCACGCCACGGCACTGGTCTATTTCTCGGGCTTTCCGGTCTGGCAGCAACGCGGAGACGCGCTGTATTACGCAAGCTATTTCGCGGACAAGACGTTCAACCCGTTCGTCCCCTACCCGATCCTGGCTTTCTATTTCATCCTGCTGACGCTCGCTGTCATCACGATCTTTGGCCGCATCGGAAAGCACCTGAACCGGCATCTTCCGCAGGCCGTCCTGCGTCGCCCGAGCTTCATGCGCACCTTGTTTCGCTGATCAATCACGCAAAATTGCCCTTGCTCCGGCGTCAAGGCTCGGGTAGGTCATGTATGACTGCGCAATAATTTGATCAAATTTGGGTACGACATGAAAATCGGCATTCTGCAAGCAGGCCATTCCCCCGACGAACTGCGCGACAGCGTCGGAGACTATGGCGAAATGTTCACCCGCCTCTTGGACGGGCATGGGTTCGACTTCCAGATCTTCTCGGTGGTGGATGGCGAATTTCCTGCCGGCACGCAAGACGCCGATGGCTGGCTGATCACTGGCTCAAAGCATGGTGTGTACGAGGATCACGACTGGATCTCGCCGCTGGAAGAACTGATCCGCGATATTCGCGACGCAGGCCAACCTCTGGTGGGCGTCTGCTTTGGCCACCAGATCATCGCCCAAGCGCTGGGTGGCCGCGTCGAGAAATTCGACGGTGGCTGGTCGATCGGCCGTACCGAATATAATTTCGGAAATCAGAAACTGGCCCTGAATGCATGGCATCAGGACCAGGTGGTCGAAGCCCCGGAAGGGGCCGAGATTGTCGCCTCAACCGATTTCTGCGCCAATGCGGCCATGATGATCGGCGACAAAATCCTGACCATCCAGCCTCATCCCGAGTTTACGGCCCCGCTTGTCGCGGGTCTGATCGAACATCGCGGGCGTGGCAATGTCCCGGACGCACTGCTGGATGCCGCAGAGGACGCGCTGGGCACGCAGACGGACAACGCCAAGTTTGCCGATCAGATGGCCGCCGTTCTGAAACGCTAACCCCACGCCCCGAAACACATTGAAAGCCGCGTTGCCACTGCGCGGCTTCTCTCGTTTCGCGCGTCTTCACCCCGCAGATTCGTAACACGAGAACGACAACTCCAAAAAATTTCGCCGCGTCGAAGGCAGTAAAACTTCTGGCCAGACTCGCCCTACTCTTTTATATTTTCCGAAATGACTTTTCGAAAAAGCCGAAAAGGCTATGCTCGAAAGAGGAGACAGCATGACCCTGGACCAGACCGCAGCACTCGCCGCCCCGAACGTCCATGACGCCGAGCCCATCCCTGAAGCCGCCCGCGCCGAGATCGACCGCCTGCTGCAATCAGGCGACCTTTTCCGCTACACCGCCCCGGAAGACGCGCCCGTTGCCCTTCTGGAAGCCGAATTCGCCGAGATGATGGGCGCCAAATACGCACTGGCCGTGGCCAGCTGCTCGGCCGCGCTGTTTCTGTCCCTGAAAGCGCTGGACCTGCCGCGTGACACCAAGGTCCTGATCCCTGCCTTTACCTTCGCCGCCGTGCCCAGTTCGGTCGTACATGCCGACTGCAAACCGGTGCTGGTGGACGTACAGGACAACTATCGCATCGACATGGACGATTTTGCCGCCAAGCTGACCCCGGATGTGGGCGCAGTGATCATCAGCCACATGCGCGGGCATACCTCGGACATGGATGCGATCATGCAGCTCTGTGATGCCGCCGAGATCCCCGTGATCGAAGACGCCGCCCACTCGCTGGGCACGCTGTGGCACGGGCGCAAGATCGGCACGATCGGCAAGATCGGCTGTTTCTCGTTCCAGTCCTATAAAATGCTGAACGCTGGCGAAGGTGGCATCCTGATCACTGATGACGCTGATCTGGCGGCGCGCGCCGTCATCATGTCCGGCGCCTACGAGCACAACTGGAAAAAACACAAAACCCCGCATGGCGAGAACTCGACCGATCTGGCCGACGCCTTTGCCCGCTGGCAAAACCAGCTTCCGCTCTACAACACGCGCCTGTCCAACCTGTCCGCCGCCGTCATCCGCCCTCAAATTCCAGAGCTCGAGCGCCGCGTGACGGACGGGCTGCGTAACCACGATTATGTGGCGGCAAAGCTGGAACAAAGCCCATGGATTACCGTTCCTTCACCGCTGGCCCCGGAAACCCGCGCACCGGATTCGATCCAGTTCAATCTGGTTGACGTCAGCGACGAGGACACCAACGCTTTCCAGTCCGCCGCCAAGGCGCGCGGCGTCGGCGTTCAGGTCTTCGGGAAAAGCGAAGACAACGCCCGTGCCTTCTGGAACTGGCAGTTCATCGACGACCAAGGCCCGCTGCCGCAAACCCGTGCCATGCTGTCCCGCGCCTGCGACACCCGCCTGCCCGTGCGCCTAACCCAGCCCGAGCTGGACTTCATCGCCGATGCCATTGTGGATGCCATCGCTGAAGTCAAAGCCCAGAAAGCGGAAACCGCAGCTTAGACTGCTCTGCGCATTTTCTTGCTGCAAATATCCTGGGGTGAATGCGCGCAGCGCAGAGGGGCAACGCCCCTCCCCCTCACAACACGCGCAGCGCGCCGTTCAGCCACGGATAGTCCCGCACAGCTGGCTCAACAATCAGCGAACCCAAAAGCGTGCGGCACTGCGCCGCCAGATCATGCGGCAAATCCCCCAGCATATCCGCGCGCGCAACAAGATTGATGCGGCGGGTGAACGGGGCAAAGGGCAGCTCGATTAGGTCGGCGGCGTCTCGGAAGCGGTGGGCGCGCAGGAACCCCAAGGGCGTGATAATCGTCCACCCGGCCCCACCCGCTACCATCGCCATGATCGCGTGATAGCTGTCCAGCTCGAACCGATTGTCCAGCTTCAGGTTCTGCCGCGCCAAATTGTCCGAAATCACACGCCCCATATGGTGACGCGCCGTGTATTGCACCAGCGGAAGGTCTTTCAACACCTCAAGCGGATCACGATCTCCGATCAGTCCTTTGGGCACAGCAGCGACAAAGGGTTCCTCCATCAGGGGATGCACCTCCATCCACGGCGCAGAGGTTCCAGTGTCGGCAGCCACGATCACGTCCAAAGCCCGCGCATCCAGTTGGTCGTGCAACCGGTGCGAGGCGCCGGTTTCCAGCAGGAACCGCGTGGATGTCAACTGCCCGGCAACCTCGGACAACAGGCGCGGGGTGACGTCTGCGTCGAAATCCTCGATCATCCCAAGGCGTAAGCGGGACAACTGGGACAGCGCGCCCAGTGTCAGTTCCGCCTTCGCCTGTTCGGCCTCGTTCAGAATGGTCTGCGCGCGTTTCAGAAACAGATACCCTGCGGCGGTCAAGGACACAGGCCGGGCCGAACGATCCAAGAGGCTGGCGCCCATTGCCGCTTCGAGGTTGGTAAGCTGCTGGCTGACGGATGACGGACTGACACCCAAGCGTCGTGCAGCCATGGATATCGAGCGTTCATCTGCAATGGCGACAAAGACCTCGACCCCCCAAAGCGTGATCCGACCAACAGTTTCGACCATGTCGCTCTCCTTTGTGCAAAAGCTAGGGGCAAAGCAGAGGCCGGGCAACATCCAATCCCATTTAGCGGGTCCAAAGGCGTATCTGATCCTCTTGTCGGGACGGTTCGATATACCAGCCGTCTGGCGCAAGATGCACCGCGACGGCACCAGTTTCGGCAAGTGCCTTGCGATCCAACAGAGTACACCCGTCTGGCGCCGGTCCCTCGCGCCACGCAGCCAAAACAACAAGATCCGCGTTTTCGCAGGCATCGGCCAAGTGCTCTTCGGCCCCACGCCCGGTTAGAAGCGCAATGGACATGCTGGACAGATCGACCTCTTGCTGACCTTTCTCACCAAAGAAACCGGCCCGTTCGAACGCAGTCTTTTGCGTCGCTGCATCGCCATCGTTCTCCAGCCATGAAAGGGCAGAGAACCCTTCCCCTCGCGCTTTCGACAAGGCGCGCCCTTGATCCGTCATCACACCGATCAATCCGCCTGAAGAGCTGATCAGAACTGCCGGGCGCTCGACCGTTGCCCAGCCTGCGCAAGCCACCACTGTCAGAACTATCGCCACCCATTTTTCCCGCCCGCGCAGCAATACGAAGACAATCCCCGTCACAGCGAGAAGCGGCAGGATATATCCGGGGGGCGTCGGCACTTTCCCGATGGCTCCATCCAGCGATGACACCGTGTCCGCCACCCACAGGATCCAGCGGATGGGCCAATCCATCAGCAAAAGAGCAACGGCCTCAAGGCGCACGACTGCCAGCAACGCGGCCAACACCGCAAGCGGCATGATCACAGCACCCATTATGGGAACACTCAGCAGATTCGCCGCCAGCCCGTAATGGCTAACCTGATTAAAATGCGCCGCCCCGATGGGCGCTGTCGCCAGCCCCGCCACGGCCGAGGAAATGACCACCGTCACCACGGGCCTCAGCCAACCGGGCAAACGCCGGGTGGATCCGTCGCGTGACAGGTCGCGAATCCACGCAAACACCGCCACAAGCGCCGTGGTCGCGGCAAAGGACATCTGGAACCCTGGCTCGACCAGGGCTTCGGGCGTCAGGATCAGAACGATCATCGCCGCCATGGCAACCGCCCGCAGGGTCAGGGCACGCCGATCGAACAGGATCGCCACGAACATGGTGGTTACCATGATGAAGGCCCGCGTGGTGGCCACCGCACCGCCGGACAACGCCAGATAAAACACCCCCGCCCCGATGGCCGTCACGGCGGCCAGTTTTTTGACCGGAACATTCAGGGTCAGTCTGGGCCACAGGCCCATCAACACGCGCATGGCCTGAAAGACAAAGCCAGTCAGCAGCCCCATATGCAGGCCCGAGATCGCCAGAAGGTGCGCAAGGTTCGACCCGCGCAGTGCGTCGATCGTGGCACGCTCCATCGAGGATCGGTCGCCCGTTGTGATCGTCGCGGCAAAGGCTCCGCTTTCACCGGGCAACACCTCGCGCACGCGGTTTGCAATCGTCTGACGAAGCTGGCCGACCGCCAGCGACAGCTCGCCCGTGGGCAAAGATAGCAGCAGCGCAGGGCTGCGCGTATAGCCTACCGCGCCGATCCCACGAAACCACGCCATACGTTGGAAATCAAAGCCGCCGGGCTCGACCGGGCCATTGGGGCCGGACAGGTGCCCGGTCAGGGCGATGCGCTGGCCAATGGCGGGGGATAGAAAGCTCTGATTCCCATGCAAAGACACGCGAACTCGGTTCGGCACTTTCGCGGGATTTACATCCGACAGTCGCACCTGATCCAAGGTCAGGCGCACCGCGTCCGATTGCGAGCGGTCCATCGCGACGATCCGCCCCTCGATCGGGCCGTAATATCGAAAATCCAGCACCGGCCCGGCCACCCAGTGGGCACGCGCCCCGGCAACGCCGAAGCCAAGTGCAACACAGATCAACGCACGCGCCAGCGGCCCGATCCCCCACGGCCAGCGCCACGCAATGCCGGCGCAGATCAAGGTCAGAACAGCCAGCGCCGTATAGGTTGCGATATCCGGTTCGCGCAGCGGCACGAAGTACAACCCGATACCCGTACCGAAGAAAAGCGGCGCCCAGATCAGGAACCGCCCGCGTTCTTCTTCGATACGAGACAAGAGATTCACGACCGCACCCTTGTTCAAAACCTTGCTTTTGTTAAAAGCATCTCAACAGAACTTGATTTCGGGCTTCCCCTGAAATGCTATCCCCTCTGCGTACCGCGCGCATGGTTTCCAAAAGGTTAATGACCGATGTCTCAGACGCCCCAGATTGTCACCCGTTTCGCCCCCTCGCCCACCGGCTATCTGCATATTGGCGGCGCCCGCACGGCGCTGTTCAACTGGCTATACGCTCGTGGCCGCGGCGGTAAATTCCTCTTGCGGATCGAAGATACGGACCGCGCGCGCTCGACCCCCGAGGCAACCGAGGCAATCCTGAAGGGCATGGCGTGGCTGGGTCTGGACCATGACGGAGACGTCGTCAGCCAGTTTGACCGTGCAGACCGCCACGCCGAAGTTGCCCGCGAGATGCTGGCAAATGGCCATGCCTATAAGTGCTTTGCCACGCAGGACGAAATTCAGACCTTCCGTGACGAAGCGCGGGCCGAGGGACGCTCGACCCTCTATCAAAGCCCGTGGCGCGATGCTGACCCGGCGACTCACCCGGATGCGCCTTATGTGATCCGCCTGAAAGCCCCGCGCGAAGGCGTGACGGTGATCCATGACGAGGTGCAGGGCAACGTCACGATCCGCAACGACCAGCTGGACGACATGATTTGTTTACGTTCGGATGGCACACCCACCTACATGCTGGCCGTTGTTGTTGATGATCACGATATGGGCGTAACCCATGTGATCCGGGGGGACGACCACCTGAACAATGCCGCGCGCCAGACGATTGTCTATCAGGCGATGGGCTGGGATCTGCCCGTTTGGGCTCACATCCCGCTGATCCACGGCCCTGATGGCAAGAAGCTGTCCAAACGCCACGGCGCGCTGGGGGTCGAGGAATATCAGGCGATGGGCTATCCCGCGCAGGCGATGCGCAACTATCTGGCCCGTCTGGGCTGGAGCCACGGAGATGACGAGTTCTTCTCGGACGCGCAGGCACTGGAGTGGTTTGACCTGTCTGGCATCGGCAAAAGCCCCGCCCGCTTCGACTTCAAAAAGCTGGATAACCTGTCTGGGCAGCACCTGGCCGCGATGGATGATGCGGACGTTCTGGCCGCTCTGCAGGGCTATATGGAGGCCGCAGGCGAAATTTCTTTGCAGTCGCAGCAATTTGATTTGGTATCGTCGGCCATGTATGTGCTGAAAACCAGCGCCAAAACTTTGCCGCAACTGCTTGAAAAGGCTAGGTTTGCAACGGTTTCGCGCCCTATTGACCGGGACGAGAAAGCCGAGAAGGCTCTCGACGAAGTATCCCGTGGTATACTGAAAGAATTGACGCCGCAGCTGCAAAATGCTAGCTGGGATCGCGAGACGCTTGAGGGAATCCTGAACGGATTGGCCGAGGCCCATGGCACGAAATTTGGCAAACTGGCCGCGCCCCTGCGCGCAGCCCTTGCCGGACGCGCCGTAACCCCTAGCGTATTTGATATGATGCTTGTTCTCGGGCGTGACGAAACCATCGCACGACTGGACGACGCAAGCGCCTGAAGCACAAGCGATCGGCCAACCGGGGCGGTCGCTTTCTAACACGAAGGGAAAATACATGGCTGAACAAACCGGAACCGCAAAGCTCTCGTTCGGAGACAAAGAACTCGAGCTTCCCATGTACTCCCCGACCGCTGGTCCGGACGTGATCGACATCCGCAAGCTCTATGCTCAGGGCGATGTGTTTACCTACGACCCGGGCTTCACGTCGACCGCTAGCTGCGATTCGACCATCACCTATATCGATGGCGACAAGGGCGAACTGCTTTACCGCGGTTATCCGATCGACCAACTGGCCGAGAAATCGCATTACCTCGAAGTATGCTATCTGCTGCTCTACGGTGAACTGCCCAGCGAAGCCGAACTGGTGGATTTCGAAAGCCGCGTGACCCGTCACACGATGGTGCACGAGCAGATGATCAAGTTCTTCTCGGGCTTCCGCCGTGACGCACACCCGATGGCGATCATCACTGGTGTTGTCGGCGCAATGTCGGCCTTCTATCACGACTCGACCGACGTGAACGACCCTTGGCAGCGCGAAGTGGCTGCGATCCGCATGATCGCCAAGCTGCCCACCATTTGCGCGATGGCGTTCAAATATTCGGTTGGTCAGCCGTTCGTCTATCCGAAGAACGACTTGGACTATGCCTCGAACTTCCTGCGCATGTGTTTTGCCGTTCCGGCTGAAGAGTATGAAGTGAACCCGATCCTTGCGAAGGCGATGGACCGGATTTTCACCCTGCACGCCGACCACGAGCAGAACGCGTCGACCTCGACCGTGCGTCTGGCCGGTTCGTCGGGCGCCAACCCGTTCGCCTGTATCGCTGCTGGCATCGCCTGCCTGTGGGGCCCTGCTCACGGTGGCGCCAACCAGGCTTGCTTGGAGATGCTGCGTGAAATCGGTTCGGTCGACAACATTCCGGAATACGTGGCCCGCGCCAAGGACAAGGACGATCCCTTCCGCCTGATGGGCTTCGGTCACCGCGTCTACAAGAACTTCGACCCGCGTGCGAAGGTCATGAAGGAAAGCGCTGACGAGGTTCTGGGCCTTCTGGGCATCGAAGACAACGAAACGCTGAAAGTCGCCAAGGAACTGGAGCGCATCGCGCTGGAAGATCCGTATTTCGTTGACAAAAAGCTGTACCCGAACGTCGACTTCTACTCGGGCATCATCCTCGAGGCCATGGGCTTCCCGACCTCGATGTTCACCCCGATCTTTGCGCTGTCGCGCACCGTCGGCTGGATCTCGCAGTGGAAAGAGATGCTGGGCGATCCGGGTCAGAAAATCGGCCGTCCGCGCCAGCTGTACCTAGGCGACACCGAGCGCGACTATATCGACGTCGAAAAGCGCTAAGCTACACCAAATTAAAGAAAAGCCGCCCAATTTGGGCGGCTTTTTTCGTTTGGGGGGCTGTGCGTTCAAGCGCTAGTCAGCCAACAAAAAAAGGAGCCCGAAGGCTCCTTCATGGTCGCGATCCGTGTTGGATTAGCGCCCTTCGTATTGCGGCGCGCGTTTCTCGAGGAACGCCATGACGCCTTCCTTGAAGTCACGCGACTTGCCGCACTCACCTTGCAGGCTCGCTTCAAGCGCAAGCTGTTCGTCCAGCGTGTTGCTCAGCGAAGCACGCATGGCTTTCTTGATGTTGCGATAGGACAGGGTCGGGCCTTTCGCCAGCTGCTCGCCCCGCTTGCGCCATGTGGCTGCAAACTCATCATCTGCAACGCATTCCCAGATCAGGCCCAGATCAGCCGCTTCTTTCGCGGGCATCTTTTCGGCAAACAGGGCAGCACCCATCGCCTTGGCAAAGCCCATCTGGCGCGGCATCCAATAGGTGCCACCGGCATCCGGGATTAGACCAATGCGCGAGAACGCCTGCATGAAGAAGGCGCTTTCCGATGCGATCACCACATCCGCGGCCAGCGCAATGTTGGCCCCTGCCCCGGCAGCAGCCCCATTCACGGCCGAGATCGTCGGGATCGGGCTGTCATAGATGGCGCGCAGCAGCGGTTCGTATTCGTCGCGCAGGGTGCGTTCCAGATCAACCTCGGCGGCATTAGCGCGGTCGCCCAGATCCTGACCCGAGCAGAACGCGCGGCCCGAGCCGGTGATCACCAGCGCACGGGCGGTCTTGCCCGCCTCTTGCACGGCATGTGCAATCTCGGCCCGCATCTGGGTGTTCAGGGCGTTCATCACGTCGGCACGGTCAAAGGTTAGAACCGCCAAGCCATCCGTAATGTCCAATGTGATCGTTTCGTAAATCATGTCGTCCTCCCGGAGTTTCACGCAATATAACCGACCAAGCGGTCAGGTAAATATGAACGCCCCGTCATTTGTGGAAGTTTCCTGTGGTCAGGCCTTACTCGTCCAGCAATTCTTTCAGCCGGGCCTCTTCATCCTGTGTCAGAGCAACCGCCCCGTCCTTCGACTGTGCGCGCCGACGCAGATAGAGCACACCCGACAAGGCGGCGATCAGAAACAGTACCGGCGCCGTCGCCCAGAGAATCAGGTTCGCGCCCGACCGGTTCGGCTTCATCAGAACGTATTCGCCATAGCGTTCGACGATGAAGTCTACAACCTCTTCATTGCTGTCGCCTTCGACCAGCCGTTCGCGCACCAGAAGGCGTAGGTCTCGGGCAATGGACGCGTTGCTTTCGTCGATATTCTCGCCGCGGCAGACCACGCATTTCAGGTCGGACGAGATATCGCGCGCGCGCTCTTCCAGCACTGGATCCGCCAGCACTTCATCGGGATTCACAGCGTAGGCAGGCGCCGCAAGGCAGCCCATCACGGCCAGTGATGCAATCAGACGTCTCATTCAGCAGGCACCCCTTCCATACGGGTCTTGGCCGCACCAGCAGCCACGCGGAACCGGCGGTCAAACAGGCTGAGAACACCTCCCAGTGCCATGATGATCGAGCCCGCCCAGATCCAGTTGGCGAAGGGCTTGATGAAGGTGCGCACGGCCCAGCCGCCGCCTTCTTGCGGGTCGCCAATCACCACATAGATATCGGTCCAGAACCCGTTCGAGATCGCGGCTTCGGTCGTGGGCATGGCCTGCACGGGATAGACGCGCTTCTCGGGATAGAGGGTCGCAATCCCGTCATCGTGCTGCGACACAATGACGGTGGCCTTTGTCGAGATATAGTTCGGCCCCTGCTCGCGCCCGACAGCTTCTAGCGTGATATCATACTCGGCCACTTGGAAGGTCTCACCGATCTGGGCAACGCGGATGTCCTCGACCTCCCACGCCATCAGGCCGGAAATCCCCATCATGGTGATCCCAAGCCCAGCATGAGCGGCAAACTTGCCCCAGTCGGCCCCCGGCAGACGGGTCAGGCGCGACAGGCGGCCTGCGATGGCACCACGTCCCGTGCGGCTGAAAATATCCGTCATGGACCCGGCGACCAGCCAGGTGCCCAAGAACATGCCAATCGGCCCCAGTGCAGACTTATCCGTCTGCATCGCCCAGACCAGCGCCAAAACCGCAATGGACAAGACGAAAGCCGGGATCAGTTGCTTCACAGCGCGCCCAATTTTGGCCCGTTTCCACGGCAGCATAGCGCCGATCGGCAGCACCAAGGCCAAGACAACCATAAAGGGTGTAAAGGCAGCTTCGAAGAACGGTGCGCCGACCGAGATCTTGCGATCGAACGCCTCACCCACGAGGGGCCAGATCGTGCCGACGAACACCACAAAGGACGACACGGCCAACAGGATATTGTTCACCACCAACGCACTTTCACGGCTGACAAAGCCAAAGACGCCCTTGGCCTCCATCGCGCCGGCGCGGGCCGCAAACAGCGTCAGCGCGCCGCCGGTAAAGAACAGCAGGATGAACAGAATGAACACGCCGCGCTCGGGGTCGGATGCGAATGCGTGAACCGAAGTGATCACGCCCGAGCGTACGATAAACGTCCCGATCAGCGAGAACCCGAACGCAAGAATTGCCAGCAGGATGGTCCAGCTTTTCAGGCTCTCACGCTTCTCGACCACGATGGCCGAATGCAACAGGGCTGCTGCGAACAGCCATGGCATGAAGGATGCATTCTCAACAGGGTCCCAGAACCAGAACCCGCCCCAGCCAAGCTCGTAATAGGCCCACCAGCTACCAAGCGCGATGCCGATGGTAAGAAAGACCCACGCGGCCAGCGTCCACGGGCGAACCCAGCGGCCCCACGCGGCGTCAATACGGCCTTCGATCAAGGCGGCGACAGCGAAGGAAAACGCCATCGAAAGGCCCACATAGCCCAGATACAGGAACGGTGGATGGAAGGCCAAACCGGGGTCTTGTAGCAGCGGATTCAGATCCTGCCCGTCAAAGGGCGGTTGCGCCAGACGCAGGAACGGATTCGAGGTGAAAATGACAAAGGCCAAGAATGCCACCGCAATCGAGCTTTGCACCGCAAGCACCCGTGCCTTCAACGTTTTTGGCAGGTTTTGCCCAAACCAGGCGGCTGTCGCACCAAAGCCCGCAACAATCAGAACCCACAGCAGGATCGACCCTTCGTGGTTCCCCCACACACCCGAGATTTTATAGAGCATCGGCTTGGCAGAATGCGAGTTCAGTGTGACCAGTCGGACCGAGAAATCCGAGGTCACAAACGCATATGTCAACGCCAGAAAAGACGTGAGGATCAACAGGAACTGGATCGTGGCCGCTGGTACGGCCATCTCCATCCAGCTGTTCCAGCCCTTATGTGCCCCGATCAGTGGCACGATGGTTTGCACCACCGCCACGCCCAGCGCCAAGATCAGCGCAAAATGTCCAAGCTCTGTAATCATGCGGCGGACTGTACAGAGAGTCGGCCCCGGTCACTAGCCCTTGCCGCGAGATGCGGCACCCGGTCACGGGCTTTTGTTTTGATCGGCCTTAGTGAACCAGCAGGTAAACAGCGGACGAGCACATCACGGCCCCAAGAACCGGCGCAAGGAACGCCGCACCGTGCAGTCCGAATGATCGGTGAATCACGCTAAAATGAAGAACTGCCCCAGACAAATACACGGCAAGCGGCGCGAAATGCAGCGCGCTTGCGGTCATCGCCTCAGGCGCACCCAGAAGCGCGTAGATCCACCACCAGCCCAGCACCAAACTCGCCCCGCACCAGCTATAGGCCATACCCAGCGCCAATGGGGTGGCACGTTGCAGGTAGAGCCACAGGAAGGTTAGGGCGATCATCAGGCCCATCAGCGTGATGGCACCAAATCCGATCTGGAAGATGGCCTGATAGCCCACCGCCCAGTACCCGGCTTGAAGCAAAACGGCCAGTATCGCGACTAAGAGAGCTGCTTGTTTCATTTGTGCAAGATACCTCGGACAACTGCATCAAGTTCAGCAGCTGCTTGTTCGTTTCGTGTAAGTGCTTTCTGAAAGCGATCCGCCAGAAGGACGTCCTTGAGCCGCTCTTTGACACAGTGGTACAGACGCCAGATCATCATCGCCCCCCGCCCGAGGGCAACCGTTCCCGAATAATCGTCGTGATCTCGATCAGGATGGACGAGTTCTTGTCCAGCACCGCCCGCGTAGCCTGATCCTTCTGCAAATCGCGATAGAGCAGATAGAAGACCAGCAAGACCCAAGGGCCATGTTCTGCCACCAGTTTCAGGATCATGTCACTTGCCATCTTGCTGCGCCTTCCAGTCCTTCAGGGAAGCATTGTCGCTGACATCCACATTTGCTGGGACAGTTGCCGAGAGCTGGCCTATGCCCAAAGGAGCAAAGTCGACGGTTAAAGACGCGGCCTCTTTTGGATCTGCAGTGGCCCGCAAGTCATTTGCGCGCACTAATACCTCGGCGATCGAACGCTGGAACTCTTGTCCCTTAACTTGCTGGCGGGCCCCGAAATAAAAGCTGACAATGGCGCCCATCAGCCACCACAAAGGCTCGGGCACCAGAGTGATACCGAGCATCCGATCCGCGAACCAAACCGGGTCCACCATTGCCGCTGCGAACAGGCCCAGTGTCGACAGGGCCAAGGCCGGGCGCGGCACGCGGTTCAGGGCATCCATGAACCGATCAAACCGACCGCGACGCGCGTGGGCGAATTCCGCTGCGAAAGCCTCGATCACCGTCATCTGCAAATCGGCATCACGCGCCGAGGCTGCCTCGGCGTTCTCACGAAACACTTCCGCGGTTTCGCGCACCACATTGCCGCGCCCGCCAAACAGCACGCGGATCACGTCTCCGATCAGCCCCATGCCCGCACCCTTTCCTTGTGATCTGCATTGGTGAAGTGATAGCGGGGCGCGATGAATTCCTCGGCGCGTGTGATCCAACCGCCCTTGCCGCCATCCTTGCGCCGCGCATACTTGCGCGAGGCCGGGCGACGATCGGCAAGGCGGTAATAGTAATTGCGCCGCTCGATCCCGTAAGCATCTACCAGATGATCCGGGGCGGCCTCCATTGCCGTGCGCGCAATGCCCAACGTCTGTGGTCCAAGCGCCCCGTCCTGCGAGAGCTCATAGCCCATCTTTGAAAGCAGTCGTTGCAGGATCCGCACTGCATTCCCACCCGCATTCACATACATATCAAACACCGTGGCCTGCAGCGGCTGGGGCAGCTCACTGATCCGTGGCTTGTAGAAGTAGTGCTTCAGGAAAATATCGCGCGCCTGCGCGCGGGTCAGGCGCTTAACGTCTGAGGGCGTGATTTTGCCATCCCCGTCCAGGTCCAGCCCCAAGCGGCGCATGGTGTGGATCGTGACCCCGAAATTCGTTGCCCCGCCGGGATCATCGGGGTCATTCACATAGCCGCCTTCACGGGCGACAATCTGATCTGCGATGTCTGTGACACTTTGCATCCGGGCCTTCCCCGCGTTTAGAACACGGGAACAAGGCTGCGGAAGTCAGGTTAACAATGTCGAAATCAATAGTCCGGTTCGACGTAGACGCCCGTTTCCTTCAGGCTATCCACGACCTCTTTCGGCATGTACTCTTCGTCATGTTTTGCAAGGATTTCAGTGGCTTCAAAGACCCCATCGACATAAGTCCCCGTGCCAATCATACCTTGATTTTCAGAAAACAGGTCGGGCAGCACGCCGGTATAGCGCACGGGCACCGTCTCGGCGCCGTCGGTCACCGAGAAGCTGACCGTTTCCCCCTGCCCGCGCACGATCGAGCCATCGGAAACCAGCCCGCCCATGCGGAACACCTCGTCCGCGCGGGGCGGTTCAGCGATCACTTCGGTGGGCGACCGGTAATAGTTGATCCCGTCCTTCAGCGCGTAGCCAATCAGCCCCGTCGACAAGGCAAGCGCCACGAAGGCCAGCACGATGATCTGAACACGACGGGTTTTCTTCAGGCTTTTAAGACCGGCCATCGGGGGCTCCTTCTTAAGGCGTTTCGGTTACGGGAAGACGGGGGGCGACATCAGCCCGGTGGTTTCATCTTCGCCCAGCATTAGGTTGGCGTTCTGCAGCGCTTGCCCAGACGACCCCTTGCACAGGTTGTCCAAGGCCGACACGACCAGCGCGCGGCCCGGAATACGGTCGCCTGCCACGCCCAGATGACATTGGTTCGATCCCATCACCTGCCCCATACTGGGCAGCTTGCCGAAGGGCAGCACGGTGACGAAGGGCTCGTCCGAATATTGCGCCACAAGCGCCGCGTGGATCGCCTGCGGATCGCCGTCTACATAGCAATCCGCCAGAATGCCCCGGTTCACCGGCACCAGATGCGGGGTGAACTGGATACGCACGTCACGGCCTGCGAGCATCGAGAACTCCTGATCGAACTCACCCAGATGCCGGTGCGTACCACCCTGCGCATAGCCCAACACATCGGTCGAGCGTTCGGCAAACAGCATGTTCTCCTTCAGCGACCGGCCAGCCCCCGAGATGCCGTTTTTCAGATCACAGATGATCCGGTCCAGATCGACCAACCCACCCGAGATCAGCGGGCGTAGCGCGTATTGCACGGTCGCAGCATTACAGCCGGTCCCCGCCACCAGACGCGCGTTCTTGATGTCGTCGCGATAGAACTCGGTCAGACCGTAAACAGCCGTCTTCTGCAGCTCGACCGCCACATGCGGCGCGCCGTACCATTTTTCGTACTCGGCCGGATCGCGCAGACGGAAATCCGCGCCCAGATCGACGACTTTCACGCTTTCGGGCAAGTCGCGCACCAGCGCTTGGCTCAGGCCATGCGGTAGAGCGGCAAAGGCCAGATCAACGTTCGAGAAATCAATCTCGTCCATTTTGACCAGCTTCGGCAGATCCAGATGACGCAGATGGGGATAAACATCCGACATCTCTTGCCCGGCCTTGCGGTCGGCAGACAAAGCAACGATTTCCATCGACGGATGGGTGGCGATCAGGCGAACAAGCTCGGCACCCGTGTAGCCGGACGCACCAAGAATGGCGATTTTGTGGGTCATTCAGACCTCCTGCGAATTCGAAGGATAGATAGGTGTTTTGCGTGCGCCTTGCAATCAGGCGGCTTCGAAAGCGATCTTTCGTCGCAGAAACTGGGTCGCGCGGTTGGACACTTGGGCGGGATTGCCCGTGGTCAGGAACTTCGATTCTGTCCCCGTTCCGCGCATTTTCGGATGCCGCTCCAGGTAGTCCGCAAGGCTTTCCGCCACCAAATTAGCTTGGCTATAGACCTTCACATCTGCCCCCAACGCCTCCTGGAATTCCTTTTCCATCAGCGGATAGTGGGTACAGCCCAGAATGGCGGCCTCGGGCTTGGGCATCTTGCGTTTCAGCGCGTCAACGTGGCTGCGCACCAGCGCTTCGGCCAGGATCAAGTCGCCGTCTTCGATGGCATCCACGACACCACCACAGGCCTGCGCCTCGACATCCACGCCGATGGCACGGAAGGCCAGTTCACGCTGGAACGCGCGGCTGGAGACGGTGGCGGGCGTGGCAAACAACGCAACGTGCTTCACCTCGACCTCGCGCGGGGGCGAGTTATCGCCCCATTGGCGTTCGGTCAGCGCTTCAATCAGGGGTACGAACACGCCCAGCACCCGCTTGTCGGTCGGGATCCAGCTTTCCTGCATCCGGCGCAAAGCGGCCGCCGAGGCGGTGTTACAGGCCAGAATGACCAGATCGCAGCCCTGATCCCACAATGCCGACACGGCCTTGGTCGTCAGGTCATAGACATCATCTGCATCCCGCACCCCGTAAGGCGCATGTGCGTTGTCGCCGTAATAGACGAAATCCACATCTGGCAGGCGTTTCGAGACCGCATCCAGAACCGTTAATCCGCCCAGACCGCTATCGAAAATTCCTACTGCCATCGCCTTATGCCTTGTGCTTGTCCTCAAACTCGAACCCGTAGGCGCCTTGAGCACCAGGGGTCTTGGACAAGGCATAGGTCCGATCGCGCAGGAAATCCATCATGGATTTGGCGTCTTTTGCATATTCGCCCCATTCACTGGGCAAAATCGGCTGGCCGACCGACAGGCTTACGGGTTTGTCGGTCCGCTTTCCGAATTCGCGGATCAAGAGCGCCATGCGCAGCGTCGTGTGCAAGTGACTGGCCACCTGAAAACTGCGCGAGTTGTGGCCGTGGAAACAGATCGGAACGACTGTGGCATTAGATTTCGCGATCAAACGCGCCGTGAACCGACGCCAACCGGGATCCAGCGGCGTGCCGAACGGTTTTTGCGCGGTCGAGACGGTGCCGCCGGGGAAAATCCCGATCGCGCCACCATCCGCCAGAAAGCTGCGCGCGGCATTGCGCGTTTCAAGATTTACCTTCATCGCCTCGCGCGTTTCGGCGAAGTCAACGGGCAGGATTACGCGGTTCAGATCCTCGGCCTTGCGGAATACCTGATGGGCCAGAATTCGGAAATCGCCACGGTGGCGGCTGAGGATATGGCCCAGCACCAGCCCATCCAGAATGCCGTAGGGGTGGTTGGCCACCACGATCAAAGGGCCATCCCTCGGGATCTGATCCAGAGACCCTTCAATGAAATCAAGCGACAGCCCGTAACGCTCGACCATCACCTGCCAGAAATCCCGCCCCTGCGCGACATCGGCATCATAGCCATGGGCGCGCTTGATCAGGCGCAACCGCCCGGTCGCGTTTTCCATGACCCGGATGACCGCACGGCCGGGGCGCGTTTCGGCACTATGTGCGTAAGTGATGTCGCGGGCGACGTGTCTGCTCATCTGCGTGATCCTTGATGGACGCCTTATTTGGCCGCGTGATGTAACAGCTTTATGTCACCCGCTGAACACTTATTCTGCCGCCTCTTGAACCGGACCAGTTCCTTCGAACTTAGCCCAAAGCGCACGGCGCTTGGTGTCTGCCGCAACGACGCTTGCCTCTTTCACCGGGCCGAAGCCGCGGATCGACAGGGGCAGCGCGGCGATTTCCAGCGCGACCTCGGTATTGGCGTCGGTCAAGCCTGCCGCCAGACGCAGCATGTCGGCCTCGTAATCGGCAATCAGCTTGCGCTCGGTCACGCGTTCATCGGACCGGCCGAAGGGATCCAGCGCGGTGCCGCGCAACCCTTTCATCTTGGCCAGAAGCGGGGCCGCACGTTCGAACCACGCGCCAAAGGCGCGCTTTTTCGGACGACCAACGGGATCCGTGCCCCCCAACAGAGGCGGTGCAAGGTGATAGGTCAGCTTTAGATCGCCATCGAACTCGGCCTCGGCTTTGGCACGGGTCTCGCACAACAGGCGCGCGACCTCGTATTCATCCTTATAAGCCAACAGCTTGTGATAGCCTTTTGCCACGGACTCTTGCAGCCCCTCGGGCATTGCAGCTACGAAATCGCGATACTTCCGCGCCAGCGTTTCGTTCTGATATTTCACCAGATGATCCGCACGGAAAGCGATGACGTCCGCCAGAGTTTTCGGCAGCTCGGCCACGTCTTCCTGTGTGAACTTCGCTGCGTCCTCGGGGAAGGCAACCGCCCAGCGCCCCAGTTCAAACGCGCGTTTGTTGCGCTCGGGTGCTTGGCCATTCAGGTCAATTGCATGCATCAAGGCGTCAAAGGTCAGCGGCACATAGCCCGCCTGCCAAGATGCGCCCAGCACCATCATGTTCGAAAAGATGCTGTCGCCCATCAGAACCCGCGACAATTCACTTGCGTCGAACATCGACAACCGGTCGCGCAATCGGGCCTGCAATGACAGCTGCAACTGATCACCCGGAATGGTGAAATCCGTGTTGCGCGTGAACTCGCCCGTCACGGTTTCGTGGCTGTCCACCACGGCACCCGTGCGCCCGGTTTTGGTCAGGCCCAACGTCGTAGACGCCGCAGAGACCACCAGCTCGCACCCGATCAGCGCATCGCATTCCCCGGTTGCCACACGAATGGCCGAAATATCTTCGGGCTTCTCTGCCAGTCGCAGATGGACCGTGACCGCGCCACCCTTTTGGGCAAGGCCCGCCATCTCCATCATGCCGGCGCCTTTGCCGTCGATATGGGCAGCCTGCGCCATCACGGCGCCGATGGTCACAACGCCGGTGCCGCCGACGCCGGTGATTACCGTGTTGAACGTGCCGTCGATCTTCGGCAGCTCGGGCATAGGCAGGTCCGGCAAGTCGATCTCGGCCGTAGCCGCCTTCTTCAACTTCGCACCTTCCACGGTCACGAAGCTCGGGCAGAAGCCGTTCACACAGCTGAAATCCTTGTTGCAGCTGGACTGGTCAATCGCACGCTTACGACCCAGCTCGGTCTCGACCGGAACGATGGAGACACAGTTCGACTGCACTCCGCAATCGCCGCAGCCCTCGCAAATATCCGTGTTTATGAAGACCCGCTTATCCGGGTCCGGGAACAGCCCGCGCTTACGGCGGCGGCGCTTTTCGGCCGCGCAGGTCTGGATATAGAGGATGATCGACACCCCCTTCAAATCCCTGCATTTTTCTTCGATCGGTAACAGCTCGTCGCGTGAATGGAGGCTCACCTCTTTCGGGAAGGCGGCAGGATCCACATCCTCTTTGTCATCATAGACAACGAAGATGTTCTTGGCCCCCATCGCAAGCACCTCGCGGGCAATCCGGGGTGCATCCAGATCCCCTTCGTTGGTCTGCCCGCCGGTCATTGCGACGGCATCGTTGTAGAGGATCTTGTAGGTGATATTTACATCCGCAGCCAAAGCCGCGCGGATCGCCAAAATGCCCGAATGGTTATAGGTCCCGTCGCCAAGGTTCTGGAACACATGGTCGGTTTTCGAGAACGGCGCCTCGCCAATCCAGTTCACACCCTCGCCGCCCATTTGGGTCGAACCAAGCGTCGAGCGGTCCATCCACTGCACCATATAGTGACAGCCGATCCCCGCATAACCACGGCTGCCATCTGGCAGCTTGGTCGAGGTATTGTGTGGGCAGCCCGAGCAGAAATAGGGCAGACGCGCCGCGATATTGGGCGCATTGTCCGCCCCGCGTGCCTGCGCCAGTGCGTCCAGACCGGCTTTGACGGCTTCCGTGCCGCGCCCCTCCTCTACCAAAATATCACCCAGCTTTTCGGCGATCATGATCGGATCAAGCGCGTATCGGGTCGGGAACAGCTCCAATTGGCGCCCGTTCTCCCAGGTGTCACCCTTGTGCCAGCCATAGACACGACGGCCCCGGCGATCATCAAAAATGGCTTCCTTGATCTGCACTTCGATCAACTTGCGCTTTTCTTCGACGACAACAATCAGGTCCAGCCCTTCGGCCCATTCGTGGAAGCTGGTCATGTCCAAGGGCCATGTCTGGCCAACCTTATAAGTGGTGATGCCCAGTCGCTCGGCCTCGCCCTCATCGATGCCCAGAAGGCTCATCGCATGGACCAAATCCAGCCAGTTCTTCCCCGCCGCAACGAAACCAATCTTCGCCCCCGGCTTGCCCCAGACACGCTTGTCGATGCGGTTGGCACGGGCGTAGGCCTCGGCTGCAAAGCGTTTATAGTCGATCATCCGCGCCTCTTGCGGGATGCGATCGTCGATCAGGCGAATACTCAGCCCGCCCTCGGGCATGTCGAACTCGGGCGTGACCAGTTGCATTCGGTCCGGGCGGCCATCCACGACCGAGGTCGCCTCGACCGTGTCTTTCATGACCTTTAGCCCAGCCCAAAGACCCGAAAACCGGCTAAGACCATAGCCATATACACCAAAGTCGATGATTTCCTGAACGCCCGCGGGGCTGAGGACCGGGATATAGGCATCCACCATCGCCCAGTCAGATTGGTGCAGAACGGTCGAGCTTTCGCCCGTGTGGTCATCCCCCATCGCCATCAGAACGCCGCCTTTGGACGAAGATCCCGCCATATTGGCATGGCGCATGACATCACCGGTGCGGTCCACGCCCGGCCCCTTGCCGTACCACAGCCCAAAAACGCCATCGCGCGCGCCTTCGCCGCGCACTTCCGCCTGCTGGCTGCCCCACAATGCCGTGGCTGCCAGATCTTCGTTCAGGCCCGGCTGGAACAGAATGTCATTTTCGCCCAGCACACCTTGCGCGCGCGACATCCATAGATCTACCGCGCCCAAAGGGGATCCGCGGTACCCGGTCACATAGCCGGACGTGTCCAACCCCGCCCGCCGGTCACGTTCTCTTTGCGTCAGCATCAAACGCACCAAAGCTTGCGTGCCGTTCAACAAAACTTGATCTTTCGACAGATCAAACCGGTCGTTCAGAGTGATTTCTGGCTTGCCCATGCCGTACCTCCCAATACGAATAGCGTGCTGGAGATCGCGCTCCATTTTAGGTCATAATATATGACCCATCAAAACAAATCCAATCACAATCCGTTCTGGCTTTCATCACGATTCTGATGGTAACAGTATGAAAGATTACACGCTAACAGGGATTGGTTCGTACGCCATGGACTGGGATAAACTCAGAATATTTCACGCCGTGGCAGATGCTGGGTCGTTGACCCATGCGGGTGACGCGCTTCACTTGTCGCAATCCGCTGTTTCCCGCCAAATCAGAGCGCTTGAGGAAGGGCTGAATGCCACCCTATTTCACCGCCACGCTCGGGGACTGATTCTTACGGAACAGGGTGAACTTCTGTTTGATGCCACCAAGGCAATGAACCACCGCCTTGAAGCCGCCGTCGCGCGCATTCGGGACAGCAAGGAAGAGGTGTTCGGTGAACTCCGCGTTACGACCACAACCGCCTTTGGCTCGATGTGGCTGGCCCCACGACTGCCCAAGCTTTATGAAGCCTATCCCGATCTGCGCATCGACCTGATGCTGGAAGAACGCGTGCTGGATCTTCCCATGCGCGAGGCAGATGTGGCCATTCGCATGAAAGAACCCAGCCAGGCGGACCTGATCCGCAAGCGGCTGATGGACGTGCATATGCGCCTTTATGCGACCCCCAGCTATCTCGAGGCCAACGGCATACCCGAAACGCTTGACGATCTGTCGAAATTTCGCCTGATCTGCCAGAACACTTCCGCAGCACAGGTCAGTGCTGGGGCTGCACTGGTGCGCGAGCTTCTGACCTATGACGTCGGATCGCTTCTGACTGTGAACAACTATTTCGGCGTGTTGCAATCGGTGCTGAACGATCTGGGGATCGGGGTGCTGCCGGATTATATCACGCAAGACTTCCCCCAGCTGACCCGCGTTCTGCCTGATATTGAAAGCAAGGATATCCCTGTTTACTTGGCATATCCCGAAGAGTTGCGCGCCTCGAAACGGATCGAAGCCTTCCGGGATTTTGTCACATCCGAGCTGGCAGCGCAGCGCCGCAGCATGGCAAGCTAAGAAATACATTCGTTAATAGTGATGCGATCACGCAACACTCGAATCCCTGCATTTTCCTGAGAATCGTCCCTTTGCGCGAGCAATTAACCACGTTAAGTTAATATAATCATTGAGCTATCTGAAAGAGAGTTGACCTAAGGGCACCTGCGCGCTGACATAATACGCCTCAGGCATGCGCAAAATGCATAGCTGCAATGCAGCATTTTACCTTGAAGCGACTCATCCCCCCCCCTAAATCAGGTTCAAAGCCGATGGTTGAGCATCGCTCTAGTCGGTTTTTACCTCCCTGTTGGACTTGGCCGGGCTTTGCCCGGCCTTTTTTTTGCCTGAACGCCGCATGTTCCCGCAAAACAAGGCATCAAACACTTCCCCAAAGCCCGCCCTTCCCCTAAAAGGCCCGCAACTGACATGTGCATTCGCTCCAAATGCGAGTCGATGTCGATGCAACGCCGAAGGGGACCCCGCATGAGCGAGCCGAAAATCACCACTGATCTGATTGAAGCACATGGCTTGAAACCTGATGAGTACGAGCTGATCCTCGAAATCATCGGACGCGAGCCGACCTTCACGGAACTGGGCATCTTCTCGGCCATGTGGAACGAACACTGTTCCTACAAGTCGTCGAAGAAATGGCTACGTACCCTGCCGACCGAAGGCCCGCAGGTCATCTGTGGTCCGGGCGAGAACGCAGGTATCGTGGATATCGGCGACGGTCAGGCCATCGTCTTCAAGATGGAAAGCCACAACCACCCGTCCTACATCGAGCCCTACCAAGGTGCGGCCACCGGCGTGGGCGGCATTCTGCGTGACGTCTTCACCATGGGTGCCCGCCCGATTGCCGCGATGAACGCGCTAAGCTTCGGCGAGGTTGATCACCCCAAGACTAAACGGCTTGTCAACGGCGTTGTCGAAGGCATCGGCGGCTACGGCAACTGCTTTGGTGTTCCGAACGTGGGCGGCGAAGTGCGCTTCCACCCGGCTTATAACGGCAACTGCCTTGTGAACGCCTTTGCTGCCGGTCTGGCGGATGCAGACAAGATCTTCTACTCGGCAGCCTCGGGCGTCGGCATGCCCGTTGTGTATCTTGGCGCAAAAACTGGCCGCGACGGCGTGGGCGGTGCGACCATGGCCTCGGCCGAGTTCGACGACACCATTGAAGACAAGCGTCCCACCGTTCAGGTTGGCGACCCCTTCACCGAAAAACGCCTGATGGAAGCCACGCTGGAGCTGATGCAGACCGGCGCCGTGATCTCGATCCAGGATATGGGCGCTGCTGGCCTGACCTGTTCGGCTGTTGAAATGGGCGACAAAGGTGGTCTGGGCGTAAAGCTGAACCTGGAAGACGTTCCGCAGCGCGAAGACAACATGACCGCCTACGAAATGATGCTGTCGGAAAGCCAAGAGCGGATGTTGATGGTTCTGAAGCCAGAAAAAGAGGCCGAGGCCCGCGCCGTGTTCGAAAAGTGGGACCTCGATTTCGCTATCGTTGGCGAAACGCTAGCCGAAGACCGCTTCTTGATCATGCATCACGGCGAGGTCAAAGCCGACCTTCCGCTATCGCCCCTGTCGGGCCGCGCTCCGGAATATGACCGCCCGTGGGTCGAAACCCCGGCAGCCGAGGATCTGGCTGACGTACCCGAGATCGATCCGATTGACGGTCTGAAAGCGCTGATCGGCTCGCCCAACCACGCGGCCAAGCAGTGGGTCTATGAACAATATGATCACATGGTTATGGCCGACACCGTGCGTGCCCCCGGTCTGGGTGCAGGCATCGTGCGCGTGCATGGCACCGACAAGGCCGTGGCCTTCACCTCGGACGTGACGCCCCGCTATGTGAAAGCGAACCCGCTGGAAGGTGGCCGTCAAGCGGTGGCTGAAGCGTACCGCAACCTGACCGCTGTCGGCGCCAAGCCGCTCGCCACCACCGACAACCTGAACTTCGGCAACCCCGAAAAGCCCGAGATCATGGGCCAGTTCGTCGGCGCCATCAAAGGCATCGGCGAGGCTGTGGCCGCGCTGGACGTGCCGATCGTGTCGGGCAACGTCTCGCTTTATAACGAGACCGACGGCCAAGCGATCCTGCCCACCCCGACCATCGGCGCCGTGGGCCTGCTGGATAGCTTGGACGACATGATCGGTGGCGTAGCCCGTGACGGTCATGTCGCCATGGTCGTCGGCGAAACCAAAGGTCATCTGGGCCAATCCGCTCTGCTGGCCGAGGTCTTCAACCGCGAAGACGGCGACGCCCCGCATGTGGATCTGGACGCTGAAAAGCGCCACGGCGATTTCATCCACGCCAACCGCGCGCTGATCAAGGCCTGCTCGGACCTGTCAGATGGTGGTCTGGCACTGGCTGCGTTCGAGATGGCCGAGGCCGGTAGCGTGGGCGTACAGTTGGACGCCTCGGACACCCCGACGCTGTTTGGCGAAGATCAGGCGCGCTATCTGGTGGCCTGTAACTTCGATCAGGCCGAAGCGCTGATGATCGAGGCGGGCCGCGCTGGCGTTCCGATCTCCACCGTTGGCCGTTTCACCGGCGACAGTGTGAAAATGGGCGGCTCGGAAGCCCCTCTGGCAGAACTGGCCCAGATCTTCCGCACCGGTTTCGATCAGGCGCACACGTAAATGACAGGCCCGGTGCCGCTGGCGCAGGATCCCTCAACGCTGACCGCTGATTGCGCGGGCTGTATGGGGCTGTGCTGTGTGTCTCCGGGCTTTGACGCGGGCGATGATTTCGCCTTCGACAAACGTGCCCTTGCGCCGTGTCGCCATCTGGGCACGGACAACCTGTGTCGCATCCACGAAACCCTGAGCGATCAGGGCTTTCCGGGTTGCGCCAAGTTCGATTGCAAAGGCGCAGGACAGTATGTGACCCAGCAGATCTTCCCGCGCAAACGCTGGCGCAAAGACCGCGAAACGCTAGAAGCCGTGTCCGAAGCCTATCGCCGGATGCGGGCGATCTGCGACATGGCCGAGCTTCTGCATCTGGCCGCGCGCCTGCCCCTGTCAGTCTCGCAAGAGGCCGCTCGCCAAGCGATGCTCGACCGCCTTCTTCCCGACCCCGCTTGGACAGAAACCTCGCTGGCCCAAGCGGAAGAAGCCGGTATCCTATCTGACGCCCGTGCGGTCCTGACCAGTTTTCGTGATGCCGCAACGCGCCGCTAGCCCTTGCAGCCCCTCTGCACGGCACATAAGTTAAACAAAACAGATAAAAGGTTTGGCCAATGTCCATGGAAGCATCCAAAATCGAAGACCTGATCCGCGCAGGTTTCCCCGACGCCCAGATCACCATCACCGATCTGGCCGGTGACGGAAATCACTGGGCTGCCGAGGTCGTGGATGAAAGCTTCCGCGACATGAACCGCGTGCAGCAGCAACGTGCCGTGAACGCCACCGTGCGTGAACAGATCGACTCGGGCGAGCTGCACGCGCTGGCGCTGACCACGAAGGTACCTGAGTGATTGCTGCAAAGATACTCGGAGGTATCGTCGCAGTAATCATAGTCGCAGCGCTTGGTGAAGCCTATTTGAAGCGCAACAAGCATCGCTCGCTTTCCTCCCGCCTTGCTGAGAGAACTGCGGATGATGTCAAACCCGAACTCGGCTTGGAAGCCACCGACACAAAATCGGTCGACGAAGCGCACCGACGCAACAAAAAAATCGACCAATTTAACGACCGATTGTCCAAGCGCTTGTAGCAGCAAGCGCTGATTAGACCACAGACAAGGACTAGAAAATGACCGACGCAAAAACCCGCATCGACGAAACCGTCAAAGCCAATGACGTGGTGCTTTATATGAAGGGCACGAAAGAGATGCCGCAATGCGGGTTCTCGTCCCGCGTGGCTGGCGTGCTGAACTACATGGGCGTGGATTATGCCGATGTGAATGTGCTGGCGGATGAAGAAATCCGCACAGGCATCAAGGAATATTCCGACTGGCCGACCATCCCGCAGCTTTACGTCAAAGGCGAGTTTGTGGGCGGCTGTGACATCGTGACCGAGATGACCCTGTCGGGCGAGCTGGACACGCTGTTTGCTGACAATGGCGTGGCGTTCAACAAAGACGCGGCTGACAAGATCCGCGAAGCTAACGCTTGAACGGAGTGCGGCAAGGGGCGCTGCCCCTCGCCCGTACCGGGCTCACCCCGGGATATTTGAGACAAGAAAAAGGCGCGTCGAGTTTTCGGCGCGCCTTTGTTTTTGTTTGGTTGTCTGGAGTCAGTCCGCCTTGAAGCGCTCTTCCACCGAGGCCGCCATCGCTTCGGTCCGGGCCGCAATCTCGGCCAGCGTGTCAGTGACCGACGCGGGCACCACCGGCACCTCAACTTTCTGAGGTTCAGCGTTCTTTAGCGCCTCAAGCTCGCGCTCCAGCTCGGCCACGCGGCGCTCGGTCAATTTGACCTTATCTTCCATCCCGGCGGTCTTGTCGGCCAGCATCAGCCCCGACATCAACAACATCCGGCTTTCAGTCAGGTTTGAGATCTGACTGACCAGAACCGACGCTTCGGTGTCCAACATGGCGGCAGCAGATTTTAGGAAATGTTCTTCACCCTCCTGGCAGGCCACTTCAAAGCTGCGACTTCCGATCGTTATCATGACGTCAGGCATGAGGCTCCTCCTCGCTTGCGGGGGTGGATTCGGTGGCGGCCATGATCGTCAGCTCGCCAAGAACAGCGTCCAGCTCGGCCCGATCAGCCTGCTGCGTCGCACGTAAGGCGGACAATTCAGCCCCCATCGCGTCATTGATCAACGCCGGCTCAACCACACCGGTTGACGCCGCCACACGCAACGCGTCATTCGAGCTGCGCAGCTCTTGGTTACTATGACGCAGTGCATCTGCAGCCGCTTCGGCCTGTGCAAGCTGTGCCTGCAACTGAGACAACGCGTTTTCAACAACAACCAGCTTTTCGCTCATCTGATCTTTCAGTGCAGACAGCCGTTCGTTCAGTTGCGCGTTTGCGGTGCGTTCATCGTCCAGCTGGCGGGTAAGTGTGTCGACCTCATCGGCGTTCGCCGATGGTTGGTCCGCCCACTTATCAAGCCCCGCATTGATCCGCTCTAGCGCCGTTGTAATGCGCGTCTCGAGTTCGGAGATATCACTCATAATATGCCCTGTATAATTCTCTCGCTTCAATCTTGTCACAAGCCTGCCAAACACTCAACGCCCAGAGAGACCTATGCGCATTCAAACGCGATTCGTCGCGATATCTTCTCTAAATGCCGTGAAATATGCCGCAGCGAATCGATCATAAGGGCGATTACAGACACTTAACCCCACCAAAACGCCCGAGAGCCTTGCTTTGCTTGACCCAACCGGCAGGACTGCTATCAGGGGCCAATCTTTACTTAGCCAAAGGACTCGGACCTTGGATATCGCTGCACTTGCCAAAGCCCACCCTGATCACTGGAAAAAAGCCGCCGCCATCCGCTCGTTGACGCTGGATGCTGTTGCCGCCGCAAATTCAGGCCACTCTGGCATGCCGATGGGCATGGCCGATGTGGCAACCGTTCTGTTTGAAAAGCACCTGAAGTTTGACCCCACCGCCCCGCGCTGGGAAGACCGCGACCGGTTCATCCTGTCTGCTGGTCACGGCTCGATGCTGATCTATTCGCTGCTCTATCTGACCGGCTACAATGACGTCACCCTGGACCAGATCAAGAACTTCCGTCAATGGGGCGCAATCACCGCTGGTCACCCGGAATATGGTCACGTGTCCGGCGTTGAGACCACCACCGGCCCGCTGGGTCAGGGCATCGCCAACGCTGTTGGCTTCGCGATGGCAGAAGAAATCCAACGCGCCCATTTCGGCAAGAAAATCGTAGATCACTACACCTATGTCATCGCGGGCGATGGCTGCCTGATGGAGGGCATCAGCCAGGAAGCCATCGGGCTTGCTGGGCGTCACGAGCTGTCGAAGCTGATCGTCCTGTGGGACAACAACGACATCACCATCGACGGCAAAGTATCGCTGTCGGATCGCACCGACCAGGTTCAGCGCTTCAAGGCTTCGGGCTGGCACGTTCAGGAAGTCGACGGCCATGATCCCGAGCAGATCGACGCAGCCATCGCCAAAGCCAAATCGACCAACAAACCGTCGATGATCGCCTGCAAAACTCATATCGCCTTGGGCCACGCCGCTCAGGACACGTCGAAAGGTCATGGCGCCCTGACCGACGCAGAACAGCTTGCTGCCGCGAAAGAGGTTTACGGCGCGCCGCAGGGTGCGTTCGAAGTGCCCGCCGACGTCAAAGCGCAGTGGGAAGCCATGGGGTCTCGCGGCGCTGAAGCACGCGCTGATTGGGACGCACGCTTCGCTAGCATTTCCGAGCGTAAACAGGGCGAATTCAAACGCGCCTATGCGCTGGACGCCCCGAAGAAGCTGGCCTCGGTAGTGCGCAAGTTGAAGAAAGAGGTTGCCGAGAACAAACCTTCCGTTGCGACCCGAAAGTCGTCGGAAATGGCGCTGTCGGTGATCAACCCGGTGATGCCGGAAACCGTGGGCGGCTCGGCCGACCTGACCGGATCGAACAACACCAAGACTGGTGATCTGGGCGTCTTTGACACCGACAACCGTGGTGGCCGCTACATCTATTGGGGCATCCGCGAGCACGGTATGGCCGCTGCGATGAACGGCATGACCCTGCATGGCGGCATGCGCCCCTATGGCGGTACCTTCTTCTGCTTCACCGACTACGCGCGTCCCTCGATGCGTCTGGCGTCGCTGATGCGGATCCCGACCGTATTCGTGATGACCCACGACTCGATTGGTGTTGGCGAAGACGGTCCGACCCACCAGCCGGTCGAGCATCTGGCAATCTGCCGGGCGACCCCGAACAGCTATACGTTCCGTCCTGCCGACACGGTGGAAACGGCTGAGGCATGGGAGATCGCGCTGACCTCGAAAGAGACGCCATCGACCTTGGTTCTGACCCGTCAAAACCTGCCTACCCTGCGCACCGAGTACAAACAGAAAAACCTGACCGCTCAGGGCGGCTACGTTCTGGCAGACGCAGAAGCTGGTAAGCGTCAGGTCATTCTGGTTGCCACCGGTTCTGAAGTATCTTTGGCGATGGAAGCACGCGCACAGCTGGAAGCCCAAGGCATCGGCACCCGCGTTGTCTCGATGCCCTGTATGGAGCTGTTCGCCGAGCAGGACGAAGCCTATCGCCGCAAGGTTCTGCCCGCGGGGCCCGTGCGCGTCGGCATCGAAGCCGCCGTACGTGATGGCGGCTGGGATCGTTTACTGCTGGGTGAACGCGGCCGCGAAGCCAAGCAAGCCTTTGTCGGCATGACCGGCTTTGGTGCCTCGGCCCCGGCTGGTGTCCTGTTCGAGAAGTTCGGCATCACCACCGACAACGTGGTGACCAAAGCCAACGAGCTGCTGGGATAAGCAACGGAATTTTGCAAAATTCCGGTCAAAAATCTTCGAAGATTTTTCGGCCTATCTGAAATGAACGCCCCGCCAATTGGTGGGGCGTTTTCTTTTACCTTTCAAACCCGTCCTAGATCGGACAGTCTGCGCCTGTTTTATCAAAGGATGCCAACGTGCTGTCAGCTCTTAGCGAAAATCACCGTGGTGCGCTGTTCATGGTCTTCGCCATGGCAGCCTTTGCGCTGGAAGACATGGCGCTAAAGGCCGCAGCCCGCGACATCCCGATTGGACAGGCTGTTGTGCTATTCGGCTTGGGTGGATTGATCATCTTTGCAGCGCTCGCCCGCGCGCAGGGTACGCGGGTTTTCCACCCGGATCTACGCTCGCCCGTGCTGATATGGCGGTCGCTCTCTGAGATCGCCGGCCGCATGTTCTATGCGCTGGCCATCGCCCTGACCCCGCTTTCCAGTGCCTCGGCCATTTTGCAGGCCACGCCACTGGTCGTCGCGCTAGGCGCCGTCGTCTTCTTCAAGGAACAGGTTGGCATACGCCGCTGGCTGGCCATTCTTGTGGGTTTCATCGGGGTTCTGATGATCCTGCGCCCTGGCCTGGACGCCTTCGACCCGCTGTCGATCTTTGCCGTGCTGGGAATGCTTGGTTTCGCCGGACGTGATCTGGCCACCCGCGCAAGCCCGGCGACATTAAACGCGGCGCAGTTGGGTGTAGCCGGGTTTGTAGTTCTGACGGTGTCTGGGCTCGTCTTGATGGCTGCGGCTGGCGAGATTAGCCCTATGACAACGGCGGCCAGCGGATACATCATGCTGACCATTGTTTGCGGTATTCTTGCCTATGGCGCTTTGACGCTGGCCATGCGGACCGGAGAGGTCTCGGTCGTCACGCCGTTTCGCTATTCGCGGCTTCTCTTCGCGCTCATTCTGGGCGTTGTGGTCTTCCACGAACGCCCAGACATGATGACGCTGGCGGGCAGCGCCGTCATTGTCCTAAGCGGTCTGTTCCTGCTCAGTCGATCAAGGCCGAAAGCTTAAGCTTTCTCTTTGAAGATCGCACCCCAGATCGGGCCAATCACGCGCGTCGCCAAGGGGATGATCAGAACACCCAGCGCAAGACCAAGTACGCCGTCCAGCGCAGCCGTTACGGCCCATTCCACGGCACCCGCGAATTGCGGCACCGCATGTGCAGCAGCCACAGCCAGGTGGTGAATGGTGTCATAAGGCAGATGCCAGCCCAGTTCGTGCAACCCGTGCACGATGATCGACCCGCCGACCCAAATCATCGCGGCGGTGCCAACGATGGTTAGTGTTTTCATGACATAGGGCATCGCTTTCACGATCCCTCGGCCAAGCGCCTGCGTCACTCCCAGCCGCGCGTTGTTGGCCAGATAAAGGCCGAAATCATCCGCTTTCACGATCAGCGCGACCGAGCCATAGACCGCGACGGTGATGCCCACAGCAGCGACAGCAAGCGTGGCCGCCTCCATCCAGAAATTGCTGTTGGGGATGCCTGACAGAATGATGGTCATGATCTCGGCCGACAGAATGAAGTCGGTCTTGATCGCGCCCGCAACCTTGCTTTCCTCCAAATGGGCCGGGTCGCCTTCAGGGTGCTCTGCGTGGTCCCACGTATGTTCGTGTGGAAACAGCACATGCCAAACCTTCTCTGCCCCTTCAAAACACAGATACGCCCCGCCCAGCATCAGAAGGGGCGCGATTGCCCAAGACGCAAAGGCCGACAAAAGCAGCGCGATGGGCAGCAGGATGATCAGCTTGTTCTTGATCGAGCCCCAGGCGATGCGCCCAATAATCGGCAGCTCGCGCTTGGCTTCGAACCCCTGAACGTATTTCGGCGTCACAGCCGCATCGTCGATCACAGCGCCTGCCGCTTTCGCACTGGCCTTGGCTGCCTGCCCCGCCACATCGTCGATCGAGGCCGCAGCGACTTTGGCGATCCCCGCCACGTCGTCCAGAAGTGCAATCAAACCGCTCATCGTACCGCCTCTACTTTCATTGTACTCATTGTGGGGCGAATCTAGCGAAACCGCCCTGAAGGGCAAGGGCATGACGACCAGACCCTGCCATTAATTCAGCCCCATGAAGGTTTGCGCTAACCTGTAGGCCCAAATCAAAAGATCGCTGATGTTTTCGCTATCATGCTGCTACGGAAGGTGTTTTCTGGGTTGGGTGGCCCTGCAGTCAACGGTATACCGCGTGCAAGTCTGAACACCCCTCGCGGCACACGTATGCCGCCATGAGAAAGAGGAAACACCCATGACCGTCAAAGTCGGTATCAACGGATTTGGTCGCATCGGCCGCTGCACCCTGGCGCAGATCGCTGCGTCTGGACGCGAAGATATTCAGGTGGTGAAGGTCAACGCGACCGGCCCCTTGGAAACCGCAGCGCATCTTCTGAAATATGACAGCGTGCATGGCCGCTTCCCGAACGACGTCGTTCTGGGCGACGGCACCATGGATGTAGGCCAAGGCCCGATGCAGATGATGTCGACCTATGACATGAACGAGCTGGACTGGGACGGCTGTGACGTTGTTCTGGAATGCACCGGCAACTTCAACGACGGCATCAAGGCCAAACCGCATCTCGAGCGTGGTGCCAAGAAAGTTCTGCTGTCGGCCCCCGGCACCAACGTGGACAAAACCATCGTCTGCGGCGTGAACGAAGAGATGTTGACCGCCGGTGACGTGATGGTGTCGAATGGTTCGTGCACCACCAACTGTCTGGCCCCGGTGGCCAAGGTTCTGCTGAACGCTTTCGGCATCGAAAGCGGCATCATGACCACGATCCACGCTTACACCGGCGACCAGCCGACGCTGGACCGTCGCCACAAGGACCTGTACCGCGCCCGCGCCGCCGCCATGTCGATGATCCCGACCTCGACCGGTGCTGCAAAAGCTCTGGGCGAGGTTCTGCCCGCACTGAAAGGCAAGCTGGATGGCTCGGCCGTCCGCGTTCCGACCCCGAATGTCTCGGCGGTGGACCTGACCGTTGTGGTCGAAAAGGACGTGACCGTCGCAGACGTGAACGCCGTGATGAAAGAGCAGTCGCTAGGCGCCATGAAAGGTGTTCTGGGCTACACGGAAGAGAAACTGGTCTCGACCGACTTCAACCACACTGAAGAAAGCTCGATCTTTGCCGCAGACCAGACCAAAGTGATCGGCGGCCGTCTGGTCCGCGTTCTGGCGTGGTATGACAACGAATGGGGCTTCTCGACCCGCATGGGCGATCTGGCCGTGAAGATGGGCTCGCTGTAAGCCACCCCTGAAAAAAGTTTCTGAGAACCCCCAATGGCCCTGCCCTTGGGGGTTTTCTTTTGCGTTGACCACAATTCATATCGGCTTTTATAGCTTGATTTTGTATTTCTCCCTTTAGGAGAGCCGGAGGTGTAAGTTTTGCAAGACGAACGGACGAAGTACCGCTCAACACTCATATCCATCCTTGTTTCCCACACTGAGGAAGCGAGGACGACATTAGTGGCGGCCTTGACCAAGCTTCCAAATAACGCACGTGAAATACAATTCGGGGTTCACCCGAACCAAGATCCAGATGGAATGTTCTCTGTCGTCTTGCATCTTGATGGTCCCGACCTGTTCAGCTTGAACAAAGCAATAGAGGGGCATCGGGTACTGTTTGATGCATACACTCGCGGTGAAACGGCCGCGAATGACCTCCCTATGTTTGATCCATTCGACCAGCCATTCTCTGTGAATGATGTAATCGTAGAAGTTGCTGCCGATTGGCTTGAGAAGATTTGGGGCACACTCGATAAAAAAGCCGATTGTCCGCCTGCATTGATATTCGGCGAGGATGGATGGGGAACAGGCATGCCGAGGCATCTATCTTAATACAATCCCGCCAAAATCGTATTGCGCTAATACCCCCATTAATCTTTCCGTGTTTTACCTTGCCCCCACCGGTGCGGCTTGCATAATCGCTGAAAACAGGCAGGAGCTTCTTTGTGACTAATCAGTTGGCCATCATTCTGGGCGCAGTGATCCTGCTGCTGGTCGGGCTGGATGTAGTTGTCTGGGACGCCGAGAACCTTCTGTTTCTGGCCAAGAAATTCCTTGAACTGACCGAGTGGGTGGCCTTCTGGCGCTAAGCCCGGCTGCCCCTAGAGCACCTGAGACAAAAACTGCCGCGTCCGCTCTTCACGTGGGGCATCAAAGATTTGTGCCGGTGTGCCCTCTTCCAAAATGCGCCCACTTTCCAAAAAGCACACTTTGTCCGCCAATTCGCGCGCGAAGCCCATTTCGTGCGTCGCAAGGATCATGGTCATGCCTTCTGCACGTAAGCTACGCAGCACGTCCAGAACCTCGGCCACCAGTTCAGGGTCGAGTGCCGAGGTGATCTCGTCAAAGAGCAGGATGTCGGGCTGCATTGCCAACGCACGGATGATCGCCACGCGCTGTTGCTGACCACCTGACAGCTGATCGGGATAATGATCGATCCGGTGCGCCAGACCAAAGCGCTCGAACAGCTCTTCCACACGGCCCCGCTGCGCCGCGCGGGACAGCCCCTTCACACGACGTGGGGCCAGCATAACGTTTTCTGCCGCCGACATATGCGGGAACAGGTTGAAGGACTGGAAGACCAGCCCGATGCGCTGGCGGATGGGCTGCGGGTCCAGTCCCGGTTCGGCGATGTCCACTCCGTCAAACCAGATCTCGCCATCGTCGACGGGATCCAGCAGGTTCACCGCACGCAGCAACGTCGATTTCCCTGAACCCGATGCGCCGATCAGGCACACCATCTCGCCCTTCGCGACCTCAAGGTCGATGCCACACAGCACATGATGATTGCCAAAGCTCTTTTGGATATTTCGTAGCGACAGCATGGGCTTATTGTTCCTGCTTGCGGCGTTTGTTCATCAGGTGATCGGCAAACCGCGTCATCGGAATGGTAATTGCCAAGAAGATGAGCGCCGCCCCCACATAGGGCGTGAAGCTGGCATAGAGCGACTTGTAAACGCCCGCCTGCCGGAAGATCTCGACGGGCCCGACGAAGGACAAAAGCGCCACGTCTTTTTGCAGGGCGACCACAAGGTTCATATTGGCGGGCAAAACGTTGCGCAGGGCTTGCGGAAGAATCACGTAACGCATGGTGTCGGCGTTCGACAGCCCCAGTGACAGCGCGGCTGAGCTTTGGCTTTTATGGATCGACCCGATGCCGGATCGGATCACCTCGGCCACGTAGGCCGCATAGACGAGGATCAGCGCCAGTGAGCCCCAGATATAGGGCGAATTCCACGGGCGCGGCAGGCCCAGACCGGGGATGCCGAAGCCCACAAGATAGATCACCAGAATGACTGGCAGCCCGCGAAACACGTCCGTATAGACCGTCGCAAACAGGCGCAGTGGGTAAAGCGCGGGCTTCTGGATGTCGCGGCAGATCGCCACGAACAGACCCAGAAGCGCGATCAACGGCGCGCACCATGCAAAGATGGCGATGTCCAGCAGGAAGGCGTCCAGTAGGCCCGGAAAGGTCTTGGAAAAGACACCCCAGTTGAAGAAGCTTTTCTTCACGGCCTCCCAGCCGGGCGCCAGCGGGACCAGCACCAGAATGGCCAGAAACACCAAACTGGTCGAGACACCCGCGACCCACAAAGAGCGGCGGCGCAACGCAGCTTCATACTGCGCGCGCCGCCCCGGCATGGCCGGGTTTTCGTCTGCCTTCGTCATTCCGTGCGACGTCCGCCTTATTGAATAACCGGAACGCCAGTGGCGCCTTGCAGCCACTCGGCTTCAATCTCGGCCAGTTTACCGCTGTCTGTCAGGGCTTGGATCGCTTCGTCCACGCAAGGTTTCAGAGCGCTTCCATCGGCCATCAACATACCGAATTGATCCGGGTTCTCAGAACGCTCTGCCGGGAATTGGCCCAGAAGCGCGCCGTTTTCGACCACAACAGCCGACAGGTACAGCGCGGTCGGCAAGTCAAACAGCGCCGCGTCAATCTGGTTGGCCTGCAGGGCCGCGGTCACGTCGGTGTTGTCGTTATACAGCAGCACGTCCTGATCCGGGGCGATCACCTGACCCACCATGGTCGCGCCAGTGTGCGAGGCCCCTGCGCCCCAGAGCAGCCCTTTCAGGGCCTCCATGGTCGGCTCACCCATCTTCTCGACCACCGATTGTGTGGTCAGGATGGCCATGGCCGAGCTGTAATAGGGCAGTGAGAAATCAACCGTCTCTTCCCGTTCGGGCGTGATCGAGTATTGCTGTAGGTTGAAGTCAAAATTCTTCGCGCCGGGCTGAATCGCCTCGTCAAACGAGGTGCGCACCCAAGTGACGGCATCGTCAGCAAAGCCCATTTCGTTCGCGACGGCATAGGCCACGGCGGCCTCAAACCCCTGTTTGCTTTCGGGGGCGTCGTCCATGACCCACGGGTAATAGGCGGGGTTGCCAGTGGCGATGGTCAGCACACCATCGGTCAGCGTCTTACCAGCGGCACAGTGGTCAGCTGCAAAAGCCGCGCTACCTGCCAGCGACGCACAGAGGATCGTCATCAATGTTTTCATGTCTCAAATCTCCCCAGAATGGATATTTCATCAGAGCCTAGCGCGAAGCTTGTCACTGTACGAGAGAAAAGCGCCGTCAGAAACGAGCCATTGACCTTCTGCATAATTTGATCAAATATTCAGCACCAACTCTTTTTATGAAAACCGGCGTCGTATGACACCCGACGCCGAAGGAGGTTTTGATGTCACGAAAGCGCCCCTTGGATTGGGCCCAGAACTTGTCCGCTGATTTTGTCGCCTATGCAGATGGGCGTCGCATTGAAGAAGTGGAGTGCATCATCCCCGACATTGTCGGAACCTCGCGCGGGAAGGCGATGCCTGCCGCGAAGTTTGATCCTTCGACTGATCTGGCCCTGCCCATTTCGCTCTTCTATCAGACGATTTCTGGCGAATATGTCGATATGGAGATCGAGAACCAGTGGGTTGAACGGGATGTCGTGCTGCGCGCCGACATGTCCACGGCCTGTGCCGTGCCGTGGTCCGAAGATGTCACGCTGCAGGTGATCTGCGACATGTATAACCGCGACGGTTCGGCGCTGGCGATCGCACCGCGTGGGCTTCTGAAGCGCGTTGTAGATCTTTACGCTGCGAAAGGATGGAAACCCGTCATCGCGCCCGAGCTTGAATTTTATTTGACCAAGCCCAACCACGACCCGAATGAACCCATCGAGCCGCCCATCGGGCGTACGGGACGCAAAGGCGCCAGCCGTCAGGTCTATTCGATGTCGGCAGTGGATGAATACGGGCCCGTCATCGACTCGATTTATGATTTTGCCGAAGCGCAAGGGCTTGAGATCGACACCGTTATTCAGGAAGGCGGCGCAGGTCAGATCGAGATCAACCTGAACCACGGCGATCCGATCAAACTGGCCGATCAGGTGTTCCTGTTCAAACGCACGATCCGCGAAGCGGCCCTGAAGAACGGCGTGTTTGCAACCTTCATGGCCAAGCCCATCCGCGACGAACCGGGCAGCGCGATGCATGTGCACCAGTCGATTGTAGACACGGAAACGGGCCAGAACATCTTCTCGAACGAAGATGGTTCTGCCACCGACCTGTTCCGTTGGTTTATTGGCGGGTCGCAAAAATACATGATGGATGTGGTGCCGCTTCTGGCGCCCTACGTGAATTCGTTCCGCCGGATCACCGTCGACGGACATTCGGCCCCTGCGAACCTTGAATGGGCAAGCGACAATCGGACCACAGGTCTGCGCGTACCCCATTCCAGCCCGGCGGCACGCCGATTGGAGAACCGCGTGATTGGGATGGATTCCAACCCCTATATCGCCCTCGCAGCCTCGCTGGCATGTGGCTATCTGGGTATGATCAACAAGGTCGAACCCCGCGCCGAAGCCGAGAAGGAGGTCTGGGACGTGGCAGAACCCCTGCCTGCCTCGCTGCGTGCTGCGTTGGAGCTATTCGACGAGGCCAACGAGATGCGTGCCGTTCTGGGCGAAGAGTTCTGCAAACTCTATTCCGACATCAAATGGGCCGAGAACGAGGAGTACCAACGCGAAATCTCGCCGTGGGAGCGTCAGCACTTGCTGCTGAATGCGTGATCCACTGGCGCAAAATCTTGAGATGACTCAGGGCGGGGAAATCCCCGCCCTGTTGTGTTTTGGGGGAAGGATGGCTGCGGCAGCCCTCAGATTTCCAGGACAAACCTAGTTCTGCAAAAGCCACGCAATGCGACTTGGCCATAACAGGTAATGAACCGCTGTAAGCGCGGCGAGCCAGAACCCCGGCCACGTGTACCCCGTGGCATAGAACGCCCAAGCTCCACCGAATAACACCGCCCATTCCAAAATCAAGCGTACAGTTCCAGGAACAGGCAGCGGCGCATTCCCCGATCGACTGGGATCATCCGGCACTGCAAATGTCGCCCAAATTACGCCGAGCAGTAATACGGTTCCGCCGACCGCGATGAAGCGCCAAAAACCTTCGCTCAAACTCCAGGCAAAAACACTGAACCCGGCCAGCGCCGCGAGCTCAAGGAAGAACCGAAGGGCTAAGTTTGCAGTGTGCATGATCTAAAGTCTCACATGACATTTCAAGCGACACAACCTTATTCAGATCGTCTCGTAGGAACGCCAGTGCACCCTAAATGCGAAAAAGGGCGGGGAATATCCCCGCCCTTTCTGTGTCTCACCGTTGCCGGCTTTAGAAGTGCGCCGACTTGGTGGTCGACGGAACAGCCAGCGGCGGAGCAAATTTGGTCAGGTCGATGCCTTCCACAGCAGCTTTGTATTCTTCCAGCGTGGGCGTGCGGCCAAGGACAGCAGCCAGAACGACAACCGGCGTCGAGGCCAGCAGGCTTTCACCTTTTTTCTCGGGCAGATCGCCTACGACACGGCCTTGGAACAGGCGGGTCGAGGTGGCCAGAACAGTGTCACCCTTGGCAGCCTTTTCTTGGTTGCCCATGCAAAGGTTACAACCGGGACGTTCGAGGTACATGATGTTCTCGTACTCGGTACGCGCTTGAGTTTTCGGGAACAGGTCGTCGAATTCGAAGCCCGAGTATTTCTCGAGGATCTCCCAGTCGCCTTCTTCCTTCAGCTCGTCCACGATGTTGTAGGTCGGAGCAGCCACCACCAGCGGTGCGTTGAACTCGACCTTGCCCATCGTCTTCTCAAGGTTCTTCAGCATCTGGGCCACGATCTTCATGTCGCCCTTGTGCACCATGCACGAGCCAACAAAGCCCAGATCCACCTTCTTGTCGCCGCCGTAATAGGACACGGGGCGGATAGTGTCGTGGGTATAACGCTTGGACACGTCTTCGTTGTTCACGTCTGGGTCGGCGATCATCGGCTCGTCGATGGCGTCCAGATCAACAACAACTTCAGCGAAGTAGTTGGCGGTATCGTCTGGGGTCAGAGCAGGGTTTGCACCCGACTTGATGTCGGCGATACGTTTGTCAGCCTTGGCGATCAGACCGGCCAGCAGTTGGGCTTCGTTGTCCATACCCTTGTCGATCATGACCTGAATACGCGACTTGGCCAGCTCTAGCGACCCGATCAGCGTATCGTCATTCGAGATACAGATCGACGCCTTGGCTTTCATCTCGGCGGTCCAGTCGGTGAAGGTGAAAGCTTGGTCAGCCAGCAGCGTACCAATGTGCACTTCGATCACACGACCTTGGAAAACGTTGTCGCCATGCTGGTCCAGCATCTGTGCCTGCGTGGCGTGAACGACATCGCGGAAGTCCAGATGTTCGGCCATCTGACCTTTGAAGGTCACTTTCACCGATTCCGGGATCGGCATGGATGCCTCACCGGTTGCCAGTGCCAGTGCCACCGTGCCCGAGTCTGCGCCGAAGGCCACGCCTTTGGACATACGGGTGTGGCTGTCGCCGCCGATGATGACGTCCCAGTCATCCACGGTGATGTCGTTCAGCACCTTGTGAATAACGTCGGTCATCGCGTGGTATTCACCCTTCGGGTCACGCGCGGTGATCAGGCCGAAATCGTTCATGAACTTCATCAGCTTGGGAATGTTGGCTTGCGCCTTCTTGTCCCAAACAGACGCGGTGTGACAGCCCGACTGATAGCCCACGTCAACCGACGGGGAAATCACGGTTGCAGCCATGGCTTCCAGTTCCTGCGCGGTCATCGGACCGGTGGTATCCTGCGAACCAACAACGTTCACTTGAACACGGACGTCCGAACCTGCGTGCAGGATCGCGCCGGGGGTGGTGCCCAGAGCGTTGCGGTTGAAGATTTTTTCAACAGCAGTCAGGCCCTGCCCGTCGACTGTGATCTCTTTCGAGGGAGCGTACGCGGATTTCAGTTCCTGCCCCAGCGCAGCGGCCGCAAATGTCTGCAGCTTCTTCCCGAAGACCACGGCGTAAGACCCGCCAGCCTTCATGAATTCCACCTTCTGCGGGGTGAAAGCAGCGGCAACGCTTTTCAGCTCTTTGCCATCTGCGTCATGCAGCGTTTTGGTCTTCGAGTTGATGGTCAGAACGGTGCCGGTTGCGACCGAGTAGGCCTCTTCCAGAATGGCTTCGCCATCTTCGTCGACAACCACGTTTCCGTCAGCGTCCAGTTTCTTGACCCAGTTATCCAGATCAATGCCGATGCCGCCGGTCACGCCTACGGTGGTCAGGAAAATCGGCGAGATGCCGTTGGTGCCTGCCACAACGGGGGCGATGTTGATGAAGGGCACATAGGGGCTGGCTTGTTTGCCGGTCCACAGGGCCACGTTGTTCACACCCGACATACGCGACGAGCCCACACCCATGGTGCCTTTTTCAGCGATCAGCATGACGCGAGCGTCCGGATGCTGTTTCTGCAGCTCTTGGATTTCGACCTGAGCTTCCGGCGTGATCATGCATTTGCCATGCAGTTCGCGGTCAGCGCGCGAGTGTGCTTCGGCACCCGGCGACAGAAGGTCGGTCGAGATGTCGCCCACACCGGCGATATAGGTTACGACTTTGATTTCTTCTTCTACTTCCGGAAGCTTGGTGAAGAACTCGGCCTTGGCATAGCTTTCCAGAATGTCGGTGGCGACGGCGTTGCCGGCCTTATAAGCTGCTTCCAGACGGTCGGTGTCAGCCTCATAGAGGAACACCTGAGTCTTCAGCACTTCGGCAGCCTGCGCAGCGATTGCTGCGTCGTCACCTAGCGCCAGATCCAGCAGAACCTCGACCGAGGGGCCGCCCTTCATGTGCGACAGCAGCTCGAAAGCGAATTCCGGGGTGATTTCGGCAACGTCAGCCTGACCCAGAATGATCTCTTTCAGGAAGGCCGCCTTGACGCCAGCAGCACTCGTGGTGCCGGGCAGAGTGTTGTAAATAAAGAAGTTCAGCGATGCTTCGCGTTCGGCATTTCCGGTGTCCTTGATCTGTTCGATCAGTTCAGCCACCAGCGCGCCGTCGTCGATCGGCTTGGGGTTCAGACCCTCGCCTTTACGCGCTTCAATCTCATTTAGGTAGTCGGTGTACAAGCTCATGACGATCCCTACGATTTCGAGTTTGATGCAGCCCGTTCACCCGGCAAAACAGAATCTTCTGGGGCCGGATTTGTCTGCGGTATGCCGCTGTATACCAAATACTCGCGCGCGCTGCAATATCTACAAAGGCGGTAGAAACTCCGCCCTGCCGCTTCATACACAGATTTGCGATCTGATCCCACCGCAATTTCACTGCGTCATTAGGCCACCCCCATCCCCTTAACACATTCATAGACTTGAATACTTAACAAGCGTAGAGAGACTCTCAGAACGAAGCATTGCCTGATTGGAGGTCGCTCATGTCACACAACTTCAACGCAACACGCCGCGGATTTCTGGGATTTGCCGCAGGCGCGGGTGCCCTTATGGCCGCGGGCGCTGGCGCGACCGCTGCCCCTGCCCCCATCGACACCAAGGCCCGGATCGTCATCCTTGGCGCAGGCGCCGCTGGCACCGCGCTGGCCAACCGCCTGTCGCGCCGCCTGAATGGTGCTACGATCACCATCATCGACCCGCGCAAAGAACACTGGTACCAGCCCGGTTTCTCGTTGATCGCGGCGGGTCTGAAACCGGCCAAGTACTCGGTTTCTCAAACCGGCGACTGGTTGCCCAAGAACATCACCTGGATTTCCGAACGTGCCGCCGAGATCGACCCGGACGGCAACAAGGTCATGACCGAAAGCGGCAAGACCGTGCCCTATGATTTTCTCGTGCTGGCAACGGGTCTTGTCCTGAACTACAGCGCCATCGAAGGTTTCGAAATGGACATGATCGGCAAGAACGGCATCGGGTCGCTTTACGCCGGGCCGGATTACGCCGCAAAGACGTGGGAGGCCGCAGGCCGCTATACCGAAGATGGCGGCGTTGGCATCTTCACCCGCCCTGCGACGGAAATGAAATGCGCAGGCGCACCGATCAAGCACACCTTCCTGATTGACGACATCGCCCGCAAGGCTGGCACCACGAAGCTCGACATCAACTATATGGCCCACAACAAGGCCCTGTTCGGTGTTCCGATCATCTCGGAAAAGTTGCGGATGCTGTTTGGCCAGCGCGAGATCACGCCACATTACAGCCATGTGCTGAAATCGGTGGACGCGGGCAAGAAGATGGCCACCTTCGCCACTGAAAACGGCGACGCGGAGATGCCTTATGACTATCTGCACATTGTGCCGCCTCAGCAAGCGCCCGACGTGGTCCGCAACTCGGCCCTGACCGATCCCGGCAGCTGGGATGGTCGCGGCTGGGCCACCGTCGATAAACACACGCTGCGTCACAACTTCTTCGATAACGTCTTCGCCGTGGGCGACATCGCCGGCGTGCCGAAAGGCAAAACCGCGGCCAGTGCCAAGTGGCAGGTTCCGGTGGTCGAAGAGCACCTAGTCGCGCAGATCGCAGGCACCAGGAGCGACGCGAGCTATAACGGCTACACCTCCTGCCCGCTGATCACCCGCGTGGGCCGCGCGATGCTGATCGAGTTCGATTACAACAACGACCTGACCCCCAGCTTCCCGGGTGTGATCGCGCCATTGGAAGAACTGTGGATCAGCTGGTTGATGAAAGAAGTCGCCCTGAAAGCCACCTATAACGCCATGATCCGTGGCGACGCATAAGGAGGATTTGACCGATGAAAGAACTTACTTTTGGCACCCTGATCGCCGTCTTTGAAGAAATCTTCGGCCCCACCCTGTTCTGGGTCATGGTCATTGTGGCGGCGGTGATCACGCTGGCCTATTTCTATGTGCTGATCCGCGATCGTGCCGTCAGCTGGCGTAAATTCCTGCGCGCCCAGTTGTCGATGCCATTCGGGGCGGTGTTCGCCGTGATCTTCGTACAGAAAATGACCCATTCCAGCCTCTCGGATCTTGGCGGGCCAATTGACCTGATCATCCTGTTGGGCATTGCCGCGATGGGCGCGGTGGGTGCAGCCATTCTGGTCTATACCTTCGACGCGCTGTTCTTGCAAAAACCTGGCAAGCGGGTCGACTAACGCCCTGCCAGACACACTAGAAAGGGCCGCGTGTTGCGGCCCTTTTTTCTTTGATCAGCTTTCTTTCGACACCCTGCGAATTGCCAAAAACGTCAGCGGCGGGCCGATGATTTCGAACACGACCGTACTGGCGATTGTGAAGGCCATGATGATGGAAGACCATTCCGGAAATCGCTCACCTGCAACCAGCGCCATACCGACCGCAACACCCGCTTGCGGCAAAAGCGCCGGGCCGTACCAGCGCACTTCGTTGCCCGGCACCCGCCCAAGCAGCGCACCAATGGCCCCTCCGACGAGCCGCCCAACAATCCGCAGCAATAGAAATCCGATCCCCGTCCACCCTAAAAGCAACAGCGCGTCCACCTCAAGCAAAGCGCCAGCCAGCAGGAAGAACAGGATCATGAACGGCCACTGGATATGCTCAATCTCGTGAAAGGCACGATAATGGTGCTTTGCGAAATTCGCGATGATGGCGCCGACGGTCATGCCGGTGATCAGGAACGAGACCTCTAGCCACAGGGCAAATCCCGCCGCAAGAAACACGATCCCGATGGCCTCGGCCTGTTGGGGTTCACCTGGCTTCAACCGCCCGGTCAGGAACGCCGCGGGGGTACCCAGCACACACCCAAGCACAATCGCACCGCCCAGATCCCACCCAGCCCCTTTTACCACACTGGTCCAGCCGCTTGCTTGGCCAACCAGAACCAGCACGACACTAAACACGATCAGCCCCCAGGCATCGTCAACAGCGACGATCCCCTTCAGCGTTTCAGTGAACCCGTTCTTGACCCCAGATTGATGGATGACATCCGCCATTGCGGCAGGTGCGGTCGCGGTCGCGATGGCGGCAAGTAGCAAGGCCAGCTCCGGCGCAAGGCCCACCCCCCACAACCCAAACGTAACCACGACAAGCGTTGCAAACACTACAGCCAAAGAGATCGTAAAAATTGCAATCCCGTGGCGGGTGAAGTTCTTGCGTGTCAGTGACCCACCCAAAAGGAACGCCACCATCGTCAGGGCGACAATAGAAAGCTCGTCAAACCACTGCACAACGTCACCGGGCACCAAATCGAACCCTTCGTTCCCGATCGCGACCCCAAGCAGCAAAAGCAGAGTGACCCGAGGCAGCCGCGTAACACGCCCGAGTTCGTCTGCCGCAAGGCCCACCAGAAAGAGCGCGCCCAATGTTACAAGAATTCCAGCAAGTTCCATACGTTCATTCCATCACTCTCAGACATCGCTGACTTTGATCCGTATCAGGTGAGCCGCCCACGTTGCACGAGATCACCATCGGCGTAAGCCGCATCGGCATAGCGCGAGCCCGGCTCTAGGTTACATACCGACATTTGGGGGCTCGCTGTCTTTTGAATAACTACTAACGGTCGCTGCAAGCACGAATGCACATCCTTCCTGTCGCCATGGCAAAGAAATTGACACCCTTCAGGTTTTCCAGCTTACTGACATGGCTAAGGTGGTTCTTGCCCCGTTTTCCATCGCCTTTGCACATCCCTTCTGAGACGGGCCAATCAAAAGGGGCAAAGATGACCGAAATTCTTATTCGAAATGCAGACACCATCCTGACGATGGATGACACAAGGACCGAGCTGTCGGGCGCTGATATCCGGGTGCGCAACGGTGTAATTGCCGAAATTGGCACGGGGCTGAGAAGCGACGGCGACATCCATGACGTACGTGGCTGCGTCGTGACACCCGGATTGGTGAACACACATCATCACCTTTATCAGACCCTGACTCGCGCAGTGCCGGGTGGACAAGACGCCTTGCTGTTTGGCTGGCTTCAGACGCTCTATCCGATCTGGTCCCGCTTTGGCCCGGAAGAGATGTTTATCTCGGCCCAAGTGGGGTTGGCGGAACTCGCGCTGTCTGGCTGCACGCTCAGCTCGGACCACCTGTATCTCTATCCCAACGGCGCGCGGCTGGACGACACGATCGCCGCCGCGCAAGAGGTCGGGCTGCGGTTCCACCCGACGCGCGGCGCGATGAGCATCGGGGAAAGCGACGGGGGGCTGCCCCCGGACAGTCTGGTCGAGAAGGAAAGCGCTATCCTGGAGGATTCCATCCGCGTGGTCGATGCGTTCCACGACGATCGCGACGGGGCGATGGTCCGTGTCGGGCTTGCCCCGTGCTCTCCCTTCTCGGTCAGCCGAGACTTGATGCGCGACGCCGCCCTACTGGCGCGTGACAAGGGCGTCATGCTTCACACCCATCTGGCCGAGAACGATGAAGACATTGCCTATTCTTTAGAGAAATTCGGCTGCCGCCCCGGTCAATATGCCGAGGACCTTGGCTGGACCGGGGATGACGTCTGGCATGCCCATTGTGTGAAGCTTGATGGGCAAGAGATCGACCTCTTTGCACGCAGCAAGACCGGTGTTGCGCATTGCCCGTGCTCGAACTGCCGTTTGGGCAGCGGGATCGCCCCTGTGCGCCAGATGCGTGATGCGGGTGTGCCGGTGGGTCTGGGTGTCGACGGGTCCGCCAGCAATGACGCGGGGAACCTGATCTTGGAAGCGCGCCAATCCATGCTGCTGCAGCGCGTGGCCAACGGGGCTGATGCCATGTCCGCCCGCGAAGCGTTAGAGATCGCCACCCGTGGGGGTGCGGATGTTCTTGGCCGCGATGATTGTGGACGGTTGGCGGTCGGCAAACGGGCAGATATCGCGGTTTGGGATGTATCCGGCATCGAAAGTGCCGGAAGCTGGGTTCCCGCAGCCTTGCTGCTTGCCGGTCCGACACGGGTCAAACATCTGTTCGTTGAAGGGCGGCAGGTCGTACGGGATGGTCAGATGGCGACCGTCGACCTTCCGAAAGTGATCGAGCGCCAGAACCAACTGGCCCTGGCGCTCCGATCCTGAGGTACAAGTAGGAAAAGCGCGCCGCGCCCTTAGTTGGACGTGGCGCCTTGATACCACGCCACGATATAGTCGCGACCTTCCTGATCCATCTCGATCGCATTGGGCGGGGGCATGGCGTGGGACGCACCTGCGTGCAGATAGACCTGCTTGGCGTGACGCGCGACGTCTGCTTCCGTTTCCAGAACCACCCCTTTCGGCGCCCAGTACATGCCATCCCATGACGGCTCTCGGGCGTGGCACATCGAGCAGTTCCCGACCACAGCAAAATATGCGTCTTCGAACCCATCGGCCGAGGCAAATGTCTGCTCATAGGGTGTCAATGCGCGTGCCTCGGATTCTTCGTATGTTTCCCCGGCGCGCATCGTCGATAGCCATGCGATCAAAATCATTAGCAGTACGGTCACCAACCACGTCCAATTCGGCCCTTTGCCGGTCTTATGCATGGTGTTGAAGTAGTGACGGATGGTGACGCCGGTCAGGAAAATCAGGCTGGCGATAATCCAGGAATACTGGGTCCCAAACGCCAGTGGATAGTGGTTCGCCAGCATCAGGAACACGACCGGCAAGGTCAGATAGTTGTTATGGGTCGAGCGTACCTTGGCGATCTTGCCGTATTTCGAATCCGGCGTCCGCCCGGCCTTCAGGTCCGCCACAACGATGCGCTGGTTGGGCATGATCTGGAAGAACACGTTTGCCGTCATGATGGTCGCCGTAAACGCTCCCAGATGCAGTAGCGCCGCACGCCCAGTGAAAATCTGGCTATAGCCCCAGGACATCGCCACAAGGATCACAAACAACAGCAGCATCAGAAGCGTTGGGTTCTCGCTCAGCTTCGATTTGCACATCTGGTCATAGAGCAGCCACCCGATGGTCAGCGATCCGCCCGAGATCAGGATGCCCTGCCACAAGGCCAAGTCTGCCTTGGTGGGGTCCAGAAGGAACAGCTCGCCCCCGACCCAATAGATGATCATCAGCAACGCCGCGCCCGACAGCCAAGTCGTGTAGCTTTGCCATTTATGCCATGTCAGATGCTCGGGCATTTCTGATGGAGCCACAAGGTATTTGACCGTGTGATAGAACCCACCTCCGTGCACTTCCCACTCCTCGCCATAGGCGCCTTCGGGCAGATTGGGATTGGGTTTCAGCATCAGATCAAGCGCGATGAAATAGAACGACGCACCAATCCACGCCATTGCAGTGATGACGTGCAGCCACCGCACAGAAAACGCGATCCAGTCCCACAAAATTGCCAAGTCGTACATGGCATACCTCCACTATTCGTCTTAGCGACACTCTATGCTAAGCATATTTATTCTGGTATTGCTGCTAAATACCAAGCAGCATCAAGAAAAACAGAACAATGTCCTATCTCGCCAACATCCGAACCTTTGTCCGTGTCTATGAGCTTGGCAGCATGTCGGCTGCGGGGCGCGACCTTCGGGTGTCCCCTGCGGTGACCTCCTCGCGCATCTCTCAGTTGGAAGATTATCTGGGCGTTCGGCTGTTCCAGCGCACCACGCGTAGCTTGGCCCCGACCGAACAGGGCGAAAGGTTCTATCGCGGTGCGACTGAGATCTTGGAAGCCGTCGAAAACGCCGAGGCGCAAATCGTTGATATTACGGATAACCCCAAGGGACCGCTCTATGTCGCCGCCCCTTTGGGCGTCGGGCGCCGTCTGATCGCCCCCTTGGTCCCAGACTTTTTGAAAAAGTATCCGGAAGTCAGCGTGCGTCTTCGTATGACCGACCGCAAAGTGGACCTGACGACCGAGGGGCTCGATCTGGCGTTCTTCTTAGGACAACCGGAAGATAGCAACCTTAAGATCCGCAAGATTGCTGACGTAGAACGGGTTCTCTGCGCGACCCCTGAGTATATTAAGCAACGCGGCATGCCGCAAAACGGCGACGACCTGATCAACAATGGGCATGAATGCCTGAACCTGCGCTTCCCCGGCGCGACCGAGTTCCAGTGGCTTCTGACCACGAAAGACGGCCCGAAGCGCTTTCGCGTGACCGGGCGATATGAATCGGACGACGGGGACGTGCTGACCGATTGGGCGCTGGGTGGAAACGGCATCGCGATGAAGCCGGTATTCGAGATTTCGGAACACCTGAAATCGGGGCGACTGGTGCCCGTCGCCACCGAAACCCCGCCCGAGCCGATCCAGATGGCCTGTTTGTTCACCCACCGTCGCGGTCAGGACCCCAAGTCACGACTGTTTATGGAGTTCGTGATCGACCGGATCGCGACCAGCATCCGCAGCACGGAGCGGGGCTAGGCTCAGCTGCCGCGGTAGGTGGAATAGCCGAAGGGCGATAGAAGCAGTGGCACGTGATAATGCGACGCCTCGGACATGCCGAAACGCAGCGGGATCACATTTAGGAACCGGGGCGCTTCAGGCGGAATGCCGATGCTGTCCAGATAGTCCCCTGCATAGAAGACAAGCTCGTATTCGCCGGTCTCAAACTTCTCGGCGGGTAGGATCTGTTCATCGGTCCGCCCATCATCATTTGTCACCAGCGTCTTCAGCAAGCTGCGCGCAGTGCCATCAAGCCGAAACAGCTCGATCTTCAACCCCTCTGCGGGACACCCGCGGGCGGTATCAAGCACATGCGTGGTCAGGTAGCCTGTCATCTTCGGTGTCTCCTATTTGGGCTTTTGCTTGGCACCCTCTTATTAGTCTGTAAGCGCAGACGCACACAGAGCCAGACTGCCGAACAATCCTTCTTGATTAATTTGAAAGTGCGCGCGGATTTTCGCCTTAGAATGACACCCAAGACAAACAAAGGGAAACCACGTGACACGATACCCACGAGACATGACCGGATACGGAGCCACCCCTCCGGTCGTCAGATGGCCCGGCGACGCAAAGATCGCCGTTCAGATCGTCCTGAACTATGAAGAGGGCGGCGAGAACTGTGTCCTGCATGGCGACGCAGCTTCCGAAGCTTTCCTGTCTGAGATCACCGGGGCACAGCCATGGCTGGGGCAGCGCCATTGGAACATGGAATCCATCTATGAATACGGATCGCGTGCCGGGTTCTGGCGCGTGCATCGTCTTCTTCAGGACCTGCCTGTCACGGTCTATGGCGTGGCCACGGCTTTGGCCCGCGCGCCGGAGCAGCTTAAGGCGATGAAGGCCTCAAACTGGGAGATCGCGAGCCACGGTCTGAAATGGGTCGAACATAAGGATATGTCGGCAGACGAAGAACGGGCACAGATCCGCGAAGCGATCCGCCTGCACACCGAAGTCACTGGCACGGCCCCGCGTGGCTGGTACACCGGTCGCTGTTCAATGAACACGATGGACTTGGCCGCCGAAGAAGGTGATTTCGCCTATATCGCAGACAGTTACGCAGATGACCTGCCCTATTGGATCCATGCCGGCGGCAAGGATCAACTGGTAGTTCCCTACACGATGGACTGCAACGACATGCGCTTTGCGATCCAGGCAGGATACACCAATGGCGATCAGTTCGAGAGCTACCTGAAAGACAGTTTCGACATGCTCTATGCGGAAGGGGAAGCAGGCGCGCCCAAGATCCTGTCCATCGGCCTGCATTGCCGCCTGATCGGACGTCCGGGCCGGGCCGTGGCGCTGAAACGTATCATCGACCACTTCAGATCACATGACGGCGTCTGGTTCGCCACCCGCGAACAGATCGCCGATCACTGGGCCAAGGAGCACCCCCCAATGCAGGGATTGAAACCGTCCGAAATGGACCAAGAGACATTCGTGGGCGAGTTCGGCGGCGTGTTTGAACACAGCCCCTGGATTGCCGAGGGCGCATTTGGTCTGGAGCTGGGACCAACCCATGACACGGCCGCAGGCGTGCACAACGCCTTGGCCCGCGTATTCCGCAGCGCCAGCGAAGAGGCGCGCTTGGGCGTGCTGGTGGCGCACCCTGACTTGGCCGGAAAACTGGCCGCCGCTGGACGGTTGACCGCAGAAAGCACATCCGAACAGGCCGGTGCCGGTCTGGACATGTTGACCGACGACGAACGCGCGACCTTCACGAAACTCAACGAGGCGTACACCACCAAGCACGGCTTCCCCTTCATCATCGCGGTGAAGGACAACACCAAGCCCAGCATTCTGGAGGCGTTCCATCGCCGGATCGGCAATGACCGCGACACCGAATTCGCCGAGGCCTGCCGACAGGTCGAGCGGATCGCTGAAATTCGTCTGGACGAGAAGTTCGCCGCATGACCCTGTCAATCACCCCCCTTCCCCTGACGCCCGAGGCCTTCGCACCGTTTGGTGACGTGCTCGACACCGCGGGCGCGCCTGACAAGATGATCAATCAGGGGCTTTGCGGGCGGTATCATGACCGTGCGACGCTTGATTTCTCTGACGGGCAAGCTGGGATCAGCATCTTTGACGCCGAAGCACGTAGCTTGCCGATGGTGCTGGACATGGTGGAGCGCCACCCGGACGGCAGCCAAGCGTTCATTCCGATCAGCCGCGCACCGTACCTAGTCGTCGTTGCCCCGGACGCGGGCGGCCAGCCGGGAACGCCCGTGGCCTTCATCGCCGCCCCCGGACAGGGCGTGAACTACCATCGCAACACCTGGCATGGGGTCTGCGCACCCCTGACAGAACAGGGACAGTTTGCGGTGATCGACAGGATCGGCACGGGGCCGAACCTACAGGAACACTGGTTCAAGGAGGAAATCAGAATCGAGACGCCATAAAGCCGGATCGAAGGAGGAAGCGATCCGGCACCATAGGGAGGAATAATAATGGCTAACACATCCATCGGGACGCCAGAGCAGCTGCGCGATCCCAACTACACACCACCACTTGCCAAGGCAGTGCCCTTGGGCATCCAGCACGTGCTGGCAATGTTCGTATCTAACGTCACCCCGGCGATCATCGTCTGCGGGGCCGCCGGGTTTGGGTTCGGCTCGAACAGCCCGGATTTTCCGCAGATGATCTATATGATCCAGATGTCGATGTTCTTTGCAGGTGTCGCAACCCTGATCCAGACCATCGGCCTTGGCCCGGTTGGCGCCCGCTTGCCGATTGTACAGGGTACATCTTTCGCGTTCATCCCGATCATGATCCCGTTGGTTGCGGGCAAAGGGGTCGATGCGATCGCAGTCTTGATGGGCGGGATCATCGTGGGGGGCTTGTTCCATGCGTTCCTAGGCCTGTTCATCGGCAGGATCCGTTTTGCCTTACCACCTCTGGTCACGGGCCTTGTAGTGACAATGATCGGTCTGGCTCTGGTCAAGGTCGGCATTCAGTATGCAGCGGGTGGCGTTCCAGCGATCGGCAAGCCTGAATATGGATCTCTGATGAATTGGTCGATGGCGCTGGTCGTGATCTTCGTCACGCTCGGCCTGAAGTTCTATACCCGCGGTATGCTGTCAGTATCCGCGGTTCTGATCGGTCTGCTCGTGGGCTATGTATTTGCCTTCGCCGCGGGCGAGGTGAACCTTGGCAACGTCGGACGCGCAGCGCCCTTCGCGCTTCCGAACCCCTTCCACTTCGGCGTCGAGTTCTCGGTCGCTGCGATAATCGGGTTCTGCCTGATGTCCTTCGTATCCGCGGTGGAAACCGTAGGCGACGTGTCGGGGATCACCAAAGGTGGTGCCGGACGTGAAGCCACCGACACCGAGATCCAAGGTGCAACCTATGCCGACGGTCTTGGCACCGCTATCTCTGGTCTGTTCGGTGCTCTGCCCAACACATCCTTCAGCCAGAACGTGGGCCTGATCGCCATGACCGGCGTGATGAGCCGTCACGTGGTGACCATCGGTGCGATCTTCCTGATCCTTGCCGGGCTTGTCCCCAAGATTGGGGCAATCATCTCGTCGATTCCGATCGAAGTCCTGGGCGGCGGTGTGATCGTGATGTTCGGCATGGTGGCCTCGGCTGGTATCTCGATGCTGTCGGATGTCGACTGGAACCGTCGTAACATGGTGATCTTTGCCATCTCGCTGTCGCTGGGGCTTGGCCTTCAGCTGGAGCCGGGTGCGCTGCAGCATCTGCCGTCCACGATCAAGGTTCTGGCAACATCGGGCATTCTGCCTGCTGCTGCGATTGCGATTGTGCTGAACTTGATCCTTCCGGAAGAACTGTCGGACGAGTCGACCGAGGAAGTCTCGGGTGGGTTGGCCGGTCGCGGTCAGGGATCGCTGCCAAAAGGCGATTAAAGCTGGGATCGACAAAGTCGAACAAGATGAAAAGCGGCGTGACACTCACGCCGCTTTTCTTGTGGGGCTATGCTGGATTTAGGCAGCAACCGGTTCTTCGACATTCTCAAGACCTGTGCTGGTGCGTCCCGTTTTGGCGGCCTCGCCTGCCACATAGACCTGCTCAACTGCGCGGTCGTCCCCCAGCATTTGCAGGATGAAGAGCTCTTCCGACAGCGTCTCGGCCCGTTGCATCCGAAGCTCCATCGCGTGTGTGGCCCGGGCGTTCAGAACCACGATATCGGCATCCGAACCCGCGGCCAAGGACCCGATCTTGTCAGACAGTCCCAACACCTCGGCATTGCCCCGCGTGATCCAGTCAAACGCTGCAAGCGGGTGCAGTTTCTGGTTCTGAAGCTGCAGGATCTTGTAACCCTCATTCAGGGTCTGCAGCATCGAATAGCTGGTCCCCGCCCCGACATCGGTGGCGATCCCGTTCTGAATGCCGCGCGCGGTTAGGCCCGCATCGTCAAACAGACCGCTCCCGAGAAACAAGTTAGAGGTCGGACAGAACACAGGCTTGGAACGCGTGTCCGCCAGCACATCAATCTCGCGCGGGGTCAGGTGAATAGCATGGCCCAGCAAGGTCTTTTTCCCCAGCAAACCATAGCGTTCATAAACGCCCAGATAGTCGGGTGCGTCCGGATACAGCTCAGCCGTGAAAGCGATTTCGTCATGGTTCTCGCTCAGGTGCGTTTGGACAAAGCAATCGGGATGCTCTGCCACCAACGCGCCTGCCATTTCCATCTGTTCAGGCGTCGAGGTGATCGCAAATCGCGGCGTGATCGCATACTGCGCGCGACCCACGCCGTGCCACTTCTCGATCAGCGCCTTCGTGTCATCATACCCCGTCTGCGGCGTATCCCGCAGCCCGTCCGGCGCGTTACGATCCATCATGACCTTGCCGCTGATCATGCACATGTTGCGTTTCGCGGCTTCGGTGAAAAGTGCGTCGACCGATCCCGCGTGGACGGACCCAAAAGCTACCGCCGTTGTGGTACCGTGACCGGTCAGAAGGTCACAGAAATGCGCGGCCATCGCAGCGGCATGCGCGTCGTCTGCAAAGCGTGTCTCTTCAGGGAATGTATAGGTGTTCAGCCAGTCCAAAAGCTGCGCGCCCCACGAGGCAATCACCTGCACCTGAGGGAAATGGACGTGCATATCAATGAAGCCAGGCATCAACAGATGCGGGCGGTGGTCGATCACCGTCGCATCTGGCGCACTGGCTGAAAGCTGTGAATAGGGTCCGGTCGCTTCGATCTTGCCGTTTGCGACCAAGATCGCGCCATCTTCCAGATAGTTATAGGCCTCAGTGTCGTTCTCATCCAAAGGCTTCCTGTTGAAGTCGAGCGTCCGCCCCCGCAGGAGCGTCCGCGGCTGTGAGTTTGTCATCTGTAAATCCGGTTCTTTTGCTGTGAGTAAGCGGATGATGGAGTGGGCCGACAGACCGCGCCGCGGCCCACACCAGAGGTAAGGGCGTTATTCCGCCGGAGTGGTGGGCGCTTCCTCGACCACGACGTTCTCGTTCACCAACTCGTCTTCCTTGTGGAAAAGCGGATAGATGTAGAGGAACGCGGCTGAGATCAGGTAACCCGCGGACACGCCACTTAGCTCGGGCCAATGCAGGCTAGCACCGTGGATGATCCCGAAAGCAGACATAATCGCCGCTGCCAAGGCGAAGCCGCCGGCATTTTTGAAGTTGCCGTCGATGACGCTGGCCACAATGGCACCCCAGATCAAACCCGTCAGGATTGCACCTTGGGATAGCGCCAGATGACCCTCGAAATGGGCACCTTGCTGCAACAGGGCAGCGGTCAGTGCCTCATCACCAAGCTGCGGCAATCCAGCTACGCCAACAGCTCCAAGTGCACCGATGAGCGACCCCCACTTGACCATCAGGAACGCCGACACATGCGGCATCATCGCGAAGGTCACAGCTGCCATATGGTCGGTCTTGACCGAATGGGCGGTGTTGGTGATCAGGCTGAGCGCCACGAAGACCAGAACCGGCGCGGCAGCCGCCACAGGGATCAGGTTATTCAGGAACGCCAACAGGCCAAGGAACGCGGCAACAGGGATCACGACCCCCACGCCGATGATATATCCGGAATGTGCCCCCATCCGCTTATAGGCCGGGTGGCCGATATAGGCCGTGGTCGGGAAAGGTGAACCGAAGACCGCGCCAACCATCGTGCCCACACCATCGGTGATCTGGCAGGTTGCAACCGGGTAATGGTCTCCTGCAGCCTCAGCGCTTTCTACGTTATTCATCGTTTCGATGAAGTTGTAGATCTGCACCGGCACCAGAACCAGGAACAGTTCCGGGTTGGCAAACAGGTGTTGAATACCTGCGATCAGGTCACCGATATAGGGCATGGGCGGATAGAAACCGACGCCATCCGTTCTGATTTTGGCTTCGCCAATGGCAAAGGCCACGATCGTCCCGACGATCAGCGCAAGCAGACCGGCCGGAATGTTGAACGGCAGGCGAAAGCGGCCCACCAGCCCCCACAGGATGATGATCATCGAGGCAAAGCCGATGAACGGGTTCTCGAACACGGTGGCCAGCGGCACGGTGCCAATGAACACAAGGGCGATCCCGCAGAGCGTGCCCAGCATACCTGCCCGCGGCGTAACGCGTTTCAGCCAAGGACCGATGATCGCGCCCATAGCGGCGACGATCCCGCCCATGAAACCCGCGCCGATGCCAACCTGCCAGGCCAGAACCGGATCATTTGTCGACCAGTAAATCGGCCCGATCACGCCAAACAGATAGACGAACATTACCGGCGTCGAGATGCCGTAAGGCATTGCCGTCACGTCCCGCCCATGTTGCGCCGCTGCGCGTTTCGCGAGGCCCACATAAACCGCGATCCCCGCAAGGATCGCGATGGCAGCACCTGGTACGATGCGCCCATAGACGATCTCGGCTGGCATTTGGAAGACGAACTGACAGATGCCCGCCAGAACCATCAAGTTGATCAGGTTGTCGGTGAACAGCGCCCAGAACGCGCTGAAATCGCTGCGATGAAACAGCTTATATGTGTAACTCCCATCCCTCATGGGGACCTCCTTCAATCAAACCGAGTTCACGCCGGATCCTCCTCGATCCATAGCCAACCCGTGTTGTTTCACTGCGCCGCGATATGCGAGACAGCGCCCCAGTCAGGGGATTTTGCGGTAGTTTCAGAGGTCAATGCCGTGATCACTTCGGCCACCACGAGGGTGGCAATCACGGCTGGCCGCTTGTCGCGGCTACCGCCTGCCCCGATGGGGCAGATCAAGGGTGCGACGGATAAGTCGTCGCAATTCTTGCGGGTCCAGCTTGCGAATTTCGCCCGCTTTGTGGCGGACCCAATCATTCCTACATAGGCTGCATCGCCACGTTCCAGCGCGGCCGAGGTCAGCAGAAAATCTAATCCGTGGTCGTGGGTCAGCACGACAAAAGCGCTGCCTTGCGGCGCGTTCATCACATCGAACTCGGGCACGACACTTAACCGTTTTTCGACAGCGGCGTGCGACAGGGCAAGCTCGTCTTCGCGTTGATCTACCAGAACGCAGTGGACCGGAAGGTGCTGCAGCAAATCCGCCAGTGCACGCCCAACATGCCCAGCGCCCAGAACATAAACCGCAGGCTGCTCGGCCTCTTCCAACTGGACGGTTTCCATGGCGATGTCTTTGTCTGTCGCGCTCATACGCGAGACAATGATCTCGACCCGTCCCCCGCAGCACTGGCCAATCTCGGGCCCAAGCGGGACATCCAGATGCTGCGACAGATCACCGTTCGCCAGCAGGTTTCGCGCGGCATCAATCGCCAGATGCTCCAGCTGGCCACCACCAATTGTGCCCCACAATCCATCAGCTTTCACAAACATTTCGGTCCCGGCCATGCGGGGGGAGGAACCACGCACTTTGGTCAGCCGCACGCTTGCGACCGGGCCGGGACCGTTGAGGAACTGAAGAAGGGATTGGGCGGAATACATCGGATCACCCCTGTGCGCGCAGGCGTTCAACCGCCATCAGGACACGTTCGGGTGTCGCAGGCGCTTCAAGGCGCGGGCAGGTACGATAGTCACCCACCGAGGCCACCGCCATCGACAGCGCTTCCAACACCGACACACCCAGCACGAACGGGGGTTCCCCCACCGCTTTCGACCGCTTGATCGTCATTTCGCGGTTCTCGGACCAGTCCGCAAGGTCCACGTTGAATACGCGCGGGCGGTCGCTGGCGAGCGGGATTTTGTAGGTCGACGGCGCGTGGGTGCGCAGGCGACCGGCGTCGTCCCACCACAGCTCTTCCGTGGTCAGCCAGCCCATGCCCTGCACAAAGGCACCTTCCACCTGCCCCTTGTCCAAGATCGGGTTCAGCGACCGGCCCACATCATGCAAAATGTCCGTCCGCTCGATCCGGTATTCTCCGGTCAGCGTGTCGATGGCAACCTCGGAACATGAGGCCCCATAGGCGTAGTAATAAAACGGCCGCCCGGTGCCCGAGGCACGGTCCCAGTGGATTTTCGGCGTCTTATAGAACCCGGCCGCCGACAGCTGCACACGCGCCATATAGGCTTCTTTGATGAAGGTATCGAAGGCGATGGTTTCATCCCCGATCCGTAAGTGGTTGGGGCGGAACTCCACCGCATCTTCCGACACGCCACGGCTTTCCACCGCAAAGGCCACCAGCCGCGCCTTGATCTGCTCGACCGCATCCAGCGCTGCCAAACCATTCAAGTCCGCCCCGGAAGAGGCAGCGGTCGCCGAGGTGTTCGGCACTTTCTCGGTCGTGGTCTTGGTGATCTTGATCCGATCGAAATCGACCTGAAAGGCTTCGGCCACAACCTGCGCAATCTTGGTGTTCAACCCCTGCCCCATCTCGGTCCCGCCATGGTTCAGGTGGATCGAGCCGTCATTGTAGACATGGACCAGAGCGCCCGCCTGATTGAACCAAGTGGCGGTGAACGAGATGCCAAACTTCACCGGGGTCAGCGCGATGCCACGGCGGATCACGCCGCCTTTGGCATTGTGCTCAAGGATCGCTTTGCGACGTTCCTGATAGTCCGCGCTGTCTTCCAGCTCGTCAACGATCCGACCGATGACGTTGTCTTCGACCGTCTGATGATAGGGCGTCACATTGCGCCCGTCCGTTTCATCGCCATAGAAGTTGGCCTTGCGGATCTCCAACGGGTCTTTGCCCAGCGCAAAGGCGATCTCTTCGATCATCCGCTCGGCGGCCACCGCGCCCTGCGGCCCGCCAAACCCACGAAACGCAGTGTTCGAGACCGTGTTGGTCTTTTGCGGGCGCGAGGTCAGGCGCACATTGGGATAGTAATAGGCGTTGTCCGCGTGAAACAACGCGCGGTCCGTAACGGGACCGGACAGGTCCGAGGAATAGCCGCAGCGGGCGGCGAACTGGCTGTCCACAACCTGAATGCGGCCCTCATCGTCAAACCCCAGATCATAGTCGATCACGAAATCATGCCGTTTTCCGGTTGCCGTCATATCCTGATCGCGATCCGGGCGGATCTTGACGGGGCGGTTCAGCTTCTTGGCACCCAGCGCGGCAACGGCGCAGAACAGGTTCATCTGGCTTTCCTTGCCGCCAAACCCACCGCCCATACGGCGTACATTGACCACGACCGCGTTGTTCGGAACGCCCAAAACATGAGCCACCATATGCTGCGCCTCGCTTGGGTGCTGGGTCGAGCAATGGACGATCACGTCATCATCCTCACCGGGAATGGCAAAGGCGATGTGGCCCTCCAGATACATGTGATCCTGACCGCCGACGATCATCTGCCCCGAGATCCGGTGCGTCGCCGCATCAAACCCGGCCTCGACATCGCCGCGCTCCAGCTTCAGAGGGTCGGTGACAAGGGGCATACCTGCCTTTTCAGCGGCCACCGGATCCAGTGCGTGCGGCAAAACCTCATACTCCACATCTGCAAGCTCTGCCGCGCGGCGTGCTGCGTCTCGAGTTTCGGCGATCACCGCAAACATAGGTTGGCCGTGGTACTCCACCTTCTCGGTCGGGAATACCGGTTCGTCATGGCGCCCCGTGGGGCTGACATCATTCACCCCCGGCACGTCTTCGGCGGTCAACACGGTGACCACACCGGGGGCCTGACGCACACGCGACAGATCCATCGACAGAATTTTGCCGTGGGTCACGGTCGAGACCCCAAGATACGCATGCAGCGTTCCAATGGGTTCGGCGATGTCATCAGTATAATCCGCACGTCCCTGCACCTGTTTGACCGCACTGTCATGTTTCAGGTTCTGATGCGCGGCACCTTTAACGGCTTGAAGGTCTTTCATCTCATCGCCCCCTTACGCAATCGCCAAACGTGCGGGCACGTCACTGGCAGTGTCATGTTCAAGGTGGAAACGGCGCAGCAGGTTTCCGGCCACAAGCAGCCGGTATTCTGCCGACGCACGCCAATCGGTGAGTGGTGAGAAGTCCTCCGCAAGCGACTTGGCGGCGGCATCGAAAACTTCGGCGCTCCATGGCTGGCCGACCAGCACGGCCTCTGCGGCAGTTGCTCGTTTCGGCGTGGCAGCCATACCGCCAAACGCAATACGGGCGTCGGTGATGATCCCATCTTCGACCGATACGCTTAACCCGGCAGCAACGGATGAGATATCCTCGTCCCGGCGTTTCGAAATCTTATAGGCCGCATCAATCTGCGACGCAGAGGCGCGGGGGATGCGAATGCTGGCAACAAATTCGCCCTCGTTGCGGTCCTGTTTGCCATATTCGACGAAGAAATCCTCAAGCGGTAACGCGCGGTAACCTTTGGTGCTGTGCAACGTCACTTCAGCGCCCAGCGCGATCAGGACGGGCGGCGTGTCCCCAATCGGAGAGCCATTTGCAATGTTGCCCCCAATCGTCCCCATGTTCCGCACCTGCCAGCCAGCAATCCGGTCCCAGTATTCGCCCAAATGGGGGAAGGCCTGACGGATCGCAGATTGGCTTTCGCTATAGGTCACACCCGCGCCGATGGTCAGCGCATCGTCGGTCATCTTGATGAATTTCAGTTCATCCAGATGGGTGATGAACACGACCGGAGAGATGGGTCGCATGAACTTTGTCACCCACAGGCCTACATCGGTCGATCCCGCAACGATGGTCGCCTTGGGGTTCTCGGCCAGGACAGTGGCAAAGTCGGCAACGTCGATCGGCAGGATCGCGCGATCATCTTCCGGGCCAGTCTCGATACGCGTGGTTTGGGCCAGAGCGGTCAGCTGTGCCGTCACTGTCGCACGCTCGGTATTCAGATAGTCATGTGCCGGGGTGCCATATTGGTTGACAGCCATTGCGGCCTTCACGATAGGCTCATAACCTGTGCAGCGACAGAGGTTCCCCTGGATGGCAGTTTCGACCTCATGGGCGCTCGGCTGCGGGTTCTCCATCCACAGGGCATAGAGCGACATGACGAAGCCCGGGGTGCAGAAGCCACACTGACTGCCATGGAAATCGACCATCGCTTGCTGCACGGGATGCAACCGCCCCTTGGGACCGGCCAGATGCTCAATCGTGACGATGTGGCAACCATTCAGCGACGCCAGAAAGCGAATGCAGGCATTCACAGTCTCATAGTGCAGCGCGCCGTTTTGAAGCCGCCCGACCATCACCGTACAGGCCCCGCAATCGCCTTCTGCACACCCTTCTTTGGTGCCAGTCAGACGCTCTTCAAGCCGCAGATAGTCCAGAAGCGTCAGCGTGGCTTTCACGCTGGAGACGGTCTTTTCCTGACCGTTCAGAAGAAAGCGAATGGTGCTTTGATACGTCATGAGGCCTCCCAAACCTATCCCGCGTGGGCGGGTATGAAGGTGAGCTTACGGCGGATGACTGCACGGAAAAATGATGTCTTTTGGAAAATACTTTCAACAAATCGTTGATAATGGCTATAATGGGCGCAAGCGGCACCAAACTGACTTGAGAAAAGTAAGGAACCCCAATGGCCTATATGGAAAGCTTGCGAGTCTTCTGCCGCGTGGTCGAGCTGGGCAGCATCACATCTGGCGGGCGCGACCTGCGCCTTACGCCTGCCGTGGCAAGCAAGCGGATCAAGGAATTAGAGAAACATCTGGGGGTGCGGCTGTTCAATCGGACGACACGGTCGCTGACCCCGACTGAGGTCGGCCAGCAGTTCTATTCCGAAGCCCTGCGCATTCTGGAGACGGTGGACGAAGCCGAAAGCGTCGTGGCCCGCTTCTCGGACGCACCGCGCGGCACGGTTCGGGTGACTGCGCCGATGGCCGCCGGTCGGCGGATCATTGCCCCGTTGGTGCCCGAGTTTGTGGATCAAAATCCGAATATCGACGTGCGGATGCGGATGTCGGATCGCAAGGTCGATATCCTTGCAGACGGTCTGGACGTGGCCTTCTTCGTTGGCACACCGCATGACAGCAGCCTGAAACTGCGCAAGATCGCAGACTGCACGCGCGTGCTCTGCGCGACCGCCGGATATTTGGAACAAGCGGGCACACCGCAGCATCCCGATGACCTGCTACAGGGTCACAACTGCCTGTTGCTCCGCTATCCCCGCTCGCCCGAGTATTTCTGGACGCTTAACACCGAGGCCGGGTATCGCAAGTTCGAGGTGTCTGGAAAATACGACGCGGATGACAGCGATGTGCTCTTGAACTGGGCGCTGGACGGGCGCGGGATTGTGAACAAACCGCTGTTTGAAGTCGCCGAGCATCTGCAATCGGGACGGTTGGTGGAAATCCTGCCCAATGCCCGCCCCATGCCGTCGATGTTCGGATGCCTATACCCCCACAAGAAACTGCAGGACCCTAAGGTCCGACGATTGGTGGACTTCGTTGCACGCCGCGGGTTGGTAATGCTGAAGGCAAACAGCCCCCTGACAACGTAAAACGCCCGCCACGGAGAACCGGGCGGGCGCTGTCTGGATTTGTGTGCCCGATCAGAAATCGACTTCGATGGCGATGCCTTTCTCGATCGCAAGCTCTACGACCGACGACGCCACGGCAAGGTCCTGCAGCCCAACACCGGTGCCATCAAACAGCGTGATCTGATCGTCCGAGCTCCGCCCCGGATTGGTCCCGTTAATCACCGCGCCGATCTGCGCCACGTCACTTTCTTGAATCAGTCCCTGCCCCACGGCGTGCTGCGCTTCGCCGATTGTGATGGACTGCGCCACTTCATCCGTGAAAACATCCGCCTTGACCAGAAGCTGCGGATCGACCTCTTGCTTGCCTTTGGTGTCGGTGCCCATGCAGGCGATGTGCGTGCCGGGGTTGACTTGGCCTGCACCAAGAATGGCATCGAAGGACGAGGTGATCGAGATGATCACGTCTGCCTCGGTCATGCCATCCAGTTCGACTGCCTCAAAGGGCAGTCCAGCTTCGGCGGCAACCTTCGCAAGGTTGGGCAGCATCTCGGGATGCAGGTTCCAGCCGATCACCTTTTCAAATGACCGCTGCTCAAGTGCGGCGCGAAGCTGGAACGTGGCCTGATGGCCCGCACCGATCATACCGATCACCTTCGCATCTTCGCGTGCAAGGTGCTTGATCGAAACGGACGACGCCGCGGCGGTACGCAGAGCAGTCAACAGGTTCCCCCCCACCATCGCCTTGGCCTTGCCGGTGTCTGGGTCAAACAGGAATACGGTTGACTGGTGATTGATGATCCCGCGCTTTTCCAGATTGTTGGGCCAATAGCCACCAGCCTTCAGCCCCAAAGTCAGCCCGGCCTGATCGAACCCACCTTTGAAGCCATAAAGCGCATCTTCGTGGCCAATCGCCTCGCGGATCACCGAGAAATTATAGGCATCCCCCGACGCCATCGCCGCGAAAACTTGTTCCACCGCGCTAAAGGCGGCCTCGCGGGTCATGAGGCCCGCAATCTCGCGTTCTGGAACGATATACATGTCTGTGTCCTTTGAAAAAGCGGGTGGAGCGTGACGCTCCACCCAGTTCAGGAGGGTTAGGCCCGTCACCGGGCCAACCTCAGAGGTTCCTTAAAACGCCTTGCCGCGTGCCGAGACCGGCCAGAGGGTTTCGACCTTGCCGCCACGCACGCCCACATACCAATCATGGACGTTGGCGGTCGGATCACAGTGGCCCGGCACAAGGCGCAGCTTGTCGTTGACCTTCAGGGCGCCGTCCGGATCAGACACCACGCCATGTTCGTCCGAGCATTTGATGTATTCGACATCATCTCGTCCAAAGACAACGGGCAGACCACTGTCAATCGACTGCGCCTTCAGTCCCGCGTCGACGATGGCCTTGTCGGCCTTGGTATGGCTCATCACCGAGGTCAGGATGAAAAATGCGTTCTCCCATTCGCCCTGGTCGATCCGGTTGCCATCCTTGTCGAGGATACGGCCGTAATCCGCATCCATGAACGCGTAAGACCCGCACTGCAGCTCGTTATACACGCCCGAATTGGACTCGAAATAGTAGGAGCCTGTGCCCCCGCCCGAGACCAATTCGCACGCGATGCCCTCTGACTTCAGACCATCAACGGCAGCTTTCACCATGCCGATGGCGACGTCCAGCTTCTCTTTGCGCGCCTCGTAGGTGTCAAGGTGCTGCATCGCGCCCTGATAGGCCTGAATACCGGTAAATTTCAGGTTGTCGGCGGCGTTAATCGCCTTGGCAATCTCGATCACATCCGCGGTCGAGTTCACACCGCAGCGACCTGCGCCGCAGTCGATCTCGATGAAGGTTTCCAGCTGGGTGCCGTGTTTCTGCGCGGCAGCCGACAGATCGGCCACATTGTCCAGATCATCGACACAAACGATGATCCGGCTGCCCAATTTCGGCAGCTGCGCCAGACGGTCGATTTTCAGCGGGTCACGCACTTGGTTCGACACCAGAACGTCCTTGATGCCGCCGCGCACGAACACCTCGGCTTCGGACACTTTCTGGCAGCAGACACCCACCGCGCCGCCCAGTTCTTCCTGCAGCTTGGCCACATCCACCGACTTGTGCATTTTCCCGTGCACCCGGTGGCGCATCCCATGCGCCTTGGCATAGTCGCCCATCTTCTTGATATTGCGCTCTAGCGCGTCCAGATCCAGTACAAGCGCGGGGGTCTGGATGTCAGCCTCGTCCATACCCGGCAGGGCCGGAACGTCAAAGCCAACGATAAGGTTATCGAAATTGGTCACTGCGTTCATTGTCATTCTCCTTCACAGAGTCCACGGCAGGCGGTCGAGATCGACATTGCCGCCGGTGATAATCAGGCCTACGCGCTTGCCTTTGAACGCGTCGGGGTTTTTCAAGATGGTGGCGAGCGGTACGGCACTGGACGGCTCCATGACCACGCGCAGGTGCTTCCAGATCAGCTTCATCGCGTCGATGATTTCGGGATCCGAGGCGGTGTAGATCTCGCTCACGTGGTTCGACACGAAGTGCCAGGTCAGGTCCTTCAGCGGCACCAGCAGCCCATCCGCGATGGTTTTGGGCGCATCGTCGGCGATGATGTACCCCGCCTTGAAGCTGCGATAGGCGTCGTCGGCCTGCTCGGGCTCGGCTGCGATCACTTGCGTTTCCGGCGCCAAGGTCGACAGCGTCAGGCAGGTGCCCGAGATCATGCCGCCCCCCCCGATGGGCGCAACAACGGCGTCCAGACCGTCGGTCTGCTCGATGAACTCGCGCGCACAGGTTCCCTGCCCGGCGATCACGCGATGATCGTTGTAGGGGTGCACGAAATCACCGCCGGTTTCAGCTTGCACACGGGCAAAGGTTTCTTCCCGCGACGAGGTCGACGGCGCGCATTCTGTGATCTTGCCCCCATATCGCCGCACCGTGTCTTTCTTGGCCTGCGGCGCGGTGCGCGGCATGACCACGTTGCACGGAATACCCCGCTTCATCGCGGCATAAGACAGGCAAGAGGCATGGTTGCCCGACGAATGGGTCGCAACGCCCTTGGCGGCTTGTTCATCATCCAACCCGAACACCGCGTTCGAGGCACCGCGGACCTTGAACGCGCCCGGTTCTTGAAAGTTCTCACACTTGAAGAACAGCTCGGCCCCGGTCAGCTCGTTCAGGTAATCCGAGGTCCGAACCGGTGTGCGGCGGATGTAGGGCCGGATGCGCGCGTGCGCCTCCAGCATGTCATCAAAGGTGGGGATATACATCGGCGTATCCTTCATTCCGCAGCCTCTTGCTGGGTCATGGCGGCGCTTCCACGATAGTATTCCTGCGCCGTGGCAACCCCGAGGCCCAGCGTGATGTCCAGACCAAGATCAACCATGCACATCTCAGCCGTCGCGATGCCTGACAGGGCCATGACGTCGGTCATGCTGCCCAAGTGACCAATGCGAAACACTTTTCCGGCGACCTCTCCCAACCCGACACCAAAGGCGACGCCGTATTTTTCGGCGGCCAATGTTACGATGTCGGTCGCGTTGAAATGCGCAGGCGTGCGGATGGCGCTGACCGTGTCGGAATAGACGTTCGGGGATGCGGCACAGAGCTCTAGCCCCCACGCCCCCACGGCGGCGCGTACACCTTCCGCAATGCGGTTGTGGCGGGCAAAGACGTTCTCTAGCCCCTCATCCAGCAGCATTTTGCAGGATTCGTTCAGGCCATTCATCAGCCCCACAGCAGGCGTGTAGGGATAGGCATTGTTGGCATAGCCCTTCGCCATGTCATGCACGTCAAAGAACGTGCGCGGTAATGTGCCTGTCTTGGTCGCCTCCATCGCTTTGGTGCTGAAGCCCACGATGGCCAGACCGGCGGGCAGCATGAACCCTTTCTGGGAACCCGTTACCGCAACATCAACGCCCCACTCGTCAAAGCGGAAATCCATCGACGCGATCGAGCTTACGCCATCGACAAACAGCAGTGCCGGGTGCCCAGCCGCGTCCAGCGCGCGACGCACCGCTGCGATGTCGGACTTAACGCCGGTGGCGGTTTCGTTATGCGTGGCCAAGACCGCCTTGATCTGGTGGCCTTTGTCTGCGGTCAGGATCTCTTCATAGCGATCTGCGGGAATACCTTCACCCCACGGGGTCTCAACAATGGTGACATCCAGGCCGTGGCGCTGACACATGTCGATCCAACGATGCGAAAACATGCCGTTGCGCGCAGCAAGGATCTTGTCACCTGCGGACAGCGTGTTGGTCAGGGCCGTTTCCCAGCCGCCCGTGCCGCTGGAGGGGAAGATGAAGACCTCGGCCGTTTGGCTTTTCAGGATCTTCTTCACGCCCGCGCGCGCCGGGTGCAGGATCTGACCGAACAGCGGCGAACGATGGTCAATCGTCGGCATGTCGGACGCCTTGCGCAGGCTTTCGGGGATGTTGGTCGGGCCCGGAATGAAAACGGGGTTCTGAAAACTCATGGGGTTCTCCTTCGTCATTGGGGCCACTTTATCCGGCCCGATTTTCGAGGGATATTTTTTTGAAATACTTTTTCATTTTTGACGATGTTGATTTTTACGTTATTTATCAAGCCATTGACTTTTTCATATTGTGAATTTATTTTTCACTTAAAATGCGAGGGTTTTTATGGAATCTCAGAAAGACAGCACATCACCCACCCGCAAGGCCCGCGGACGCCCCCGCGACTGGCATGACAAAACCGCTCAGAACACGATCAAATCGCTTGATCGCGCGATGGAGGTTTTCGAGCATCTGAGCGAGGCGCAGGGCAAACCCTTGTCGGTGATTGCCGAAGAAATGGGGCAATCACCCGCGACGGTTTACCGGGTTCTGGTGACGCTCGAAACGCGCGGACTGGTCGAGTTCGACACCGTCGAGCAAGTCTGGTTCATCGGCGCACGCGCTTTTGTCATCGGCGCACGCTTCCTGCGGCGCACCAGCCTTGTCGACCGGGCCCGCCCCATTCTGCGCAAGCTGATGGAAACCACCGGAGAGACAGCAAACCTGGGCATTGAAAAGGAGGGGTCTGTTCTGTTTCTGAGCCAGGTCGAGACCCACGCCAACATCCGCGCATTCTTCCCCCCCGGCTCACTATCGCCCATGCACTCATCGGGCATAGGCAAAGCGATATTGGCCTATATGGACGACGACCGGTTGAAGCGGGTGCTCGATACAGCAGCGTTCGAGACCTTTACCGAGTACACGATCACGACAGCAGAAGACCTTCGGGCGGATCTGGAGCAGACCCGTGCACGGGGCTTTTCCATCGACAATGAAGAGAAAAACGCCGGGATGCGGTGCATAGCGGCGCCCGTTTTTGACATGAACAACGAAGTGGTCGCCGGGATTTCGGTCTCGGGCCCCACCAGCCGCGTCGGCCAGAACGAAACCGACCGGTTAAGCCGCGCGGTCATTGACGCATCGCGTGAGCTTACCCAAGCCATCGGCGGGATCGCGCCAGACCTGTCCTAGCGACCGCCACCCAGCCGCAACGGCATATGGCGGTTCACATCCTTATACAGCAGATACCGGAAGCGCCCCGGCCCGCCCGCGTAACAGGCCTGTGGGCAGAACGCGCGCAGCCACATGAAGTCACCGGCCTCGACCTCGACCCAATCTTGGTTCAAGCGATAGGCCGCCTTGCCTTCCAGCACGTATAGACCGTGTTCCATGACATGGGTTTCCAGAAATGGGATGACCCCGCCCGGCTCGAACGTCACGATCGTCACATGCATGTCATGGCGCAGGTCGTTCGGGTCCACAAACCGCGTCGTCGCCCATTTGCCATCCGTATCCGGCATCGGCGTGGGCGCGATGTCGTTTTCGTTCAGGATCAGAACATCGGGTGCGTCCAACCCCTCGACCCGCTGATAGGCTTTGCGGATCCAATGGAATCGAAGCACCTCGTCGCCTTTGTTGTGCAACTTCCATTGTTCTGAAGGCGGCAGATAGGCATAGCCCCCCGGCGTCAGTTCATGAACGCCCCCGGCCACTTCCAACGTCGCGGTGCCCTCGACCACAAACAACACGGCCTGCGCGTCTGGATCATCCTCGGGCCGGTCAGACCCTCCACCCGGCTGCACTTCCATGATGTATTGCGAGAATGTCTCGGCGAAGCCACTCAGCGGGCGGGACAGGACCCAAAGCCGCGTGCCCGTCCAAAAGGGCAAAAAGCTGGTCACAATATCCTGCATTACCCCCTTCGGGATCACCGCATACGCATCCGTGAATACGGCCCGGTCGGTCAGAAGCTGAGTCTGGGCGGGAAGTCCCCCCTGCGGTGCATAATATTGTGTGCTCATGAATGCTCCAAATCAGAGTGCAGATACCCGAAATATGCGTGTGATTTCATCGTCCCACCACCCTCAATCCGGCAACAACACTTTAGGGAAACATTTGAAAAAGGCGAGAGCGCTTCAAGAAATTCGATTGAACCCAACCAACCACATTCGATGTGCTTGCTTGAGTTGCTGGCAACCATGGGCGCTTTGTAGTTGGGCGGGCGCTGTTTGCGCCCCCGCCCCTGTTTACCTTTTGAGGGAACGATCGCCCCCTCAAATCTGCAAGTTAGGCCTCAGCGCGGGCCGGGATTGGCGATCAGATCGCGTGCAATCACAAGGCGCTGGATGTCGCTGGTGCCTTCATAGATCTGTGCCACGCGGACATCGCGATAGATCCGCTCGACCGGATAGTCGCTTAGATAGCCATATCCGCCGAATGTCTGAATGGCCGCCGAGCACACCTCTTCCGCCATCTCCGTGGCGAACAGTTTCGCCATCGAGGCTTCCCGCAGCGCGGGCAGACCAGCATCACGGCGACGGGCCGCATGCTGAACCAGCTGACGCGCGGCTTCGACCTTGGTGGCCATGTCGGCCAGACGGAATCCGACCGCTTGGTGCTGGGCGATTTCCTTGCCAAACGCCTTGCGCTCCTGCGCATACTCAATAGCAAGCTCCAGCGATTTTCGCGCCATCCCAACTGCTTGCGAGGCAATCCCGATGCGCCCGCCTTCAAGGTTCGCCAAAGCGATCTTATAGCCTTCGCCTTCTGCCCCCAGCAGGTTTTCCTTCGGAATGCGCATATCCTCGAACGACAGCTGGCAGGTATCCGACGAATGCAGCCCCAGCTTCTCTTCAACCCGAACAACCTCGTATCCGGGGGTGTCGGTTTCCACGATAAAGGCGCTGATGCCCTTGGATCCTGCTTCCTTGTCGGTCACAGCGAACACGATGATCACCGTGCCGTTCTTGCCTGAGGAAATGAACTGCTTCGCGCCGTTCAGAACATAGTGATCTCCGTCCAGAACCGCCGTCGTGCGCAGTTTCGAAGCGTCCGACCCGGCCTGCGGTTCTGTCAGAGCGAACCCACCGATCCACTCACCGCTGGCCAACTTCGGCAGGTATTTCTGCTTCTGCTCTTCGGTGCCGTATTTCACGATGGGGCCGCAACCGACCGAGCTGTGGACGGACAGGATGGTGGAACAGGCACCGTCCCCAGCGGCGACTTCCTCGACCACGCTGGCATAGGTCACAGCGTCCAGCTCGATCCCGCCGTACTCTTCCGGAACAAGCATGCCCAAAAAGCCCAGCTCGCCCATTTCAGTCAGCTGTTCGCGGGGGAAATTGCCCGTGCGGTCACGTTCCTCTGCACCGGGCCACAGACGATCCTGGGCGAACTGCGCAGCCATGTCGCGAATGGCGGTTTGGGTTTCATCAAGCATGTCATGTCTCCTGTCTGCCTAAAGCGGCGATGATTTCTTTCCCACTTTCGCTCTATGTCGTCTGGTCGTGACACGCTACGAATCCGGTTGGGTCAACTTGGAACTATACAATTGAAGTAAGTTGCAGGCGATGCCAGTATATTTCACATAACTGACAGGAAATGCCATGCTCAAGACCAGCACCATTCCCCGCGCCTTTGTGAACGAAGCAATCGACTGTGGTCGCAGCGCTGGGGTGGATATGGACGCCCTGCTCCATACACTTGGCATCCCGCCCGATGATCTGGACCGGTTGACGGCAGAGCAATTTGGCCAGATCTGGTTGGAACTATCCTTTCGCATGCAGGACGAGTTCTTCGGCCTCGCCGCCCGCCCCATGCGGCCCGGCAGCTTTACCATACTGGGCCATGCCACCCGCCACGCCCCCAACCTTGAGGTCGCGATGGCACGCGCGCTGCGGTTTCTAACGATTGTGTTGGAGGATCCGGCAGGCAGACTGAGCATTGATGGCCGGCATGCTATGGTCGAGCTGTCCGAGCAGGGTCCGGTCAAGTCGGCGTTCTCGTACCGTCTGTACTTCACCATTCTGCACGCGTTGAATTGCTGGCTGATCGGCACGCGCATCCCCATTCGGCACATCCAGTTTCCCTGTGCCGAACCCACATCGACCAATGACTACGGGGATTTTTTCGGGGTGCCCGTCCGGTTCAACGCCGACTGCGCCCAGATGTTGATTGAACGAAAATACCTACGAAAGCCGATCAACCGATCCGACCGCGCGTTGAAGCGGTTTCTGAAATCGGCGCCAACCGCGTTTCTGACCGGCTATCGCCACGGGGATGGCATCAAGGCGCAAATCATCAAAGAGCTGTCGGCAGGCACAACAGATGCGTGGGACAGCGTTGACGCAATGGCCGAGAAGCTTGGCATGTCGACCTCGACGCTTCATCGGCGCCTTAAGGAGGAAGGTCAGAGCTTTGGTGAGATCAAGGAAGAGCGCCGGCGCAATCTGGCGATATCGCTCTTGAAGAAGACCGACCTACCCGTGTCCGAGATCGCCCGCCAGGTGGGCTATGCCGAACCAAGCGCGTTTTTCCGCGCCTTCAATCGCTGGTTCGGCACCACGCCAAGCGCAATCCGTGGTCGGGGATGACAGGGACCTGCCTTATGCGCATTTCAGGTCGCTGGTCTGCTCCAGGAACCAACGTTCCAGCGCGGTGATATTGCCATCAAGCTGCGTGGCCAGACCGTCTGTGTAGGTCTGAAAGGCCTCTTTGTTCAGCTGATTAAGCCCGACCAGAACCGGGATGTCATCGGCAAGCGCATTGGCAATCACGTTGCGAAATCCGCGCCCGTCGGCCTCTTGCTTGCCGAATTTGTTGATGATCAGGCAATCGATACCCTTGGCCAGTTCGGCCTCGGCCAACCCGACCGATGCCTCAAGCGCGCCTGCATCCAACCGGCACCCGCGCGAGTTCTGGCCAAGGTTCTGCGAGATCCGCAGAACCGGGCCATCGGGAAGGACTTTGACGTCCATGTCACACGGCCCGTCATAATCCCGTTCGGTGTTGATCTGGACAATGCCGCCCAGACGCCAGCCGTAAGAGGTCAGCCGGTTCGCCAACTCCAACAGCAGCTCATCAGTATCACCGCGGCCCGTGGACATCGTGTAGGCAATCTTCATGTCTTTTCCTTTCCGTGGGCGTGATCGTACCGGATCATTCCACCGGTTTCAGATCTGCGCCTTTGATCTCGGCCTTGGCGGCAAGCTCGGCGACGAAGGCACGTGCGCCTTTCGCCCATGCGGCTTTTTCCATTGCGTCGGCGATGCGGGGCTTCACACTGTCATACGGCAGTTCGGCCCCTACTTCGGCGGCGTCCATACGGATGATGTGCCAGCCGTGACGGGTCAGAACAGGTTCAGTCGTAACGGCACCGCTGGCCAATCCACGCAGTACCTTTTCGAACTCGGGGACTGTGTCGCCCGGCCCAAGCTGGCCCAGCGCCCCGCTTGAGGATTTCGAGCCGCAATCGCTGTGCTCTTCGGCGATGTGGCCGAACTTGCGCGGGTTCGCAGTGACAGCATCCAGCACGTGATCGGCGCGGGCCTTTGCTGCCGTTGTTTCATCTTTGTCGCGCGGGTCGCAAGCGATCAGGATGTGCGAGACCTCCCACAGCGGCGGCGCGCGGAAACGCGAAGGATCGCGGGACCATTCTGCGTGAACGGCGTCCTCGCTGGGCGCGGCGACCTCGACTTCGGTTTCGAGAAGGCCCCGGATCAGGGCCTCCTCTTCTGTTTCAAAGCGGCCCGGTGCGACCTCGGCCGGATCGGCCATAATCTGGCGCTTGCGGGCTTCTTGTAAAAGAAGGGTCCGCACGGCAACAGCATTCGCTGCCTTGCGCCAGGCAATGCCGGGCTTGCCGGTGGGGGCGTCATGGTTCTGCGCCTCGGCGGCGACGACCGCATGAGGAACGGTTTCACCATTGACGACGAGATCGGGGAACAGGGCCGCATTCATGGTTTTTACTCCGCAGGGTTTGCAGGTTTCTGACGGCGCGAACGCACCACCTGATAACCGGGACGCCAGATATAGCGCACAGGGGCCGACAGCATGTGCACAAGACGCGTGAACGGGAAGACAAGGATGATTGTCAGCCCAAGGAACAGGTGCAGTTTGAAGACCAGCGATACATCCGCGATATAGCTTGCGGCGGCGCCGTCAAAGGTGAAGATCCCCTGTGCCCACGACATGAACTTAACCATCTCGTGTCCGTCCAGATGCCCCAGCGACACGAAGATCGTACCAAGACCCAGCACCAGTTGTGCCAAGAGCATGGCAAGGATGGCGATATCCCAGAAGCTCGAGGTCTGACGGATACGCGGATCAGTCCAGCGACGATGGAACAGCATCCCGCCGCCCACCAGCGCCATGACACCCGCGATACCACCGGCCACAACGGCCAGAAGCTGTTTGGCGCCGTGGCTGATGCCGATGGCGTCAAAGATCCAGATCGGGGTCAGAAGACCAACAAGGTGGCCGAAGAAGATGATCAGAACGCCGACGTGGAACAGCGACGAGCCGATGACCAACTGCTTGCGACGCAACAGCTGCGAAGACGAGGTTTTCCAGGTGAAGGGATCGCGGTCATAGCGCGCGATGCTTCCCATGATCCCCACGCCAAGGGCGATATAGGGGAGGATTCCGAACAGAAAATTATGCATCTCTGCCTCCATCATTCCGCAGCCACGCCGGGGGCGCGGGCTGCTGTGTCTGATTTGGGTTCATCCATGCGCGCCAGCATGTCGCGCACTTGTGGGCAACCGGCGTTAGGATCGGGGCCGAAGCGCACTTCGCTTTCCTCCCAGATCTCGTCCAGTGCCTCCAGATCGTTGGGATCGACCTCGGGCTGTTCCAGCAGCTCGGCCACGGCCTCTTTGTCGGCTTCAACGCCTGACAGCAGTAACAAAGCGGCGAACACGGCAGCATATGGGCTTTCACGTCGAGCCAGTCGTTCGCTCAACGCTTCCAGAATATGCGCCGCGTCCGCCAAGGTATCCTGTACCTCGGCATAGGGACGCGTGGACAGGAATTCCAATAGAACAGGCAGGTGGTCCGGCAGTTCGCTCGACACCGGATCAAACCCGGCCTCGCGATACATTTCGACCAGCGACACCATCGCGCCGCCCCGGTCGCGGCTTTCGCCGTGAACATGTTCAAACAAGTTCAGCGACAAAGTGCGCGAGCGGTCGAAGAGCAGCACGTACTGCTCTTCCAGGTCATAGATGTCCTGCGTGCCCAAGGCGTCAACCAAGGGGCGCAGGTCGCGCCGGGCAGCCGCTGTAAGACGGCTGTCCGATGCCAGCACCGCGCCGATTTCCGGCATGGCCTGCTGCAGTTCGCGCGTGGGGTAGCTTAGAACCAGCGAGATAGCTTTTAACGAACGGTCCATTACATCACCTCCGACGGCATTTTCAGGGCTTTCTTGGCACCGCCAAAGAGCGAGGCCTTGGACGTTCCACCGGAACAGCCATTGGTGTCCGTGAACCCGCAGCCGCCGCGTAGATCGTAAGCATCTTCAACTTGCTCACGGTGCGTGGTTGGGATCACGAAACGGTCTTCGTAGTCAGCCAAGGCCATGATTTTATACATGTCCTCGATCATTCGACCGGTCAGACCAACGCGTTCAGCCAGACCTTCATCCGTAACGCCCTCGATGGTTTTCGAGCGCATATAGGCCCGCATGCCAAGCATCCGTTCCAACGCGGTGACAACGGGGGCTTCGTCCCCAGCGGTCAGCATGTTGGCCAGATATTTGACCGGGATACGCAGGTTCTTCACGTCGGGCATTGCGCCGTCTGTGCCGATTGCGCCTGCTTCGGCCGCGTTCTGGATCGGGCTAAGCGGTGGGATGTACCAGACCATCGGAAGGGTGCGATATTCGGGGTGCAGCGGGAACGCCACTTTCCATTCCATCGCCATCTTCCAGATCGGGCTTTCCTGAGCTGCCTTGATCCAATCCTGCGGGACACCATCGCGTGCTGCGGCGGCAATCACCTCGGGATCGCTCGGGTCAAGGAAAACACCCAGCTGCGCGTCATACAGATCGGTAGTGGCTTCCGCATTCGCGGCTTCCTCGATCTTATCGGCATCATAGAGCATCACACCCAGATAGCGGATCCGGCCTACGCAGGTTTCCGAACAGACTGTCGGGTTGCCGCTTTCGATGCGCGGATAGCACAGGGTGCATTTCTCGGACTTACCGGTCGACCAGTTGTAGTAGACCTTTTTGTAAGGACAGCCCGAGACACACATCCGCCAACCGCGACACTTCTCTTGGTCGATCAGAACGATGCCGTCTTCCTCACGCTTATAGATCGCGCCCGAGGGGCAGGACGCGGCACACGCCGGGTTCAGGCAGTGTTCGCACAGACGAGGGAGATACATCATGAAGGTGTTCTCGTATTCCCCGTAGATCTGCTTTTGGATGCCTTCGAAGTTGTAGTCTTCACCACGTTTCGAGAATTCGCCGCCCAGGATCTCTTCCCAGTTCGGCCCCTTCTCGATCTTCTCCATCCGCTCGCCAGTGATCTTGGAGCGCGGGCGCGCGGTCGGGAAGGCCTCCATTTCAGGCGCGGACTTCAGGTGGTCATAGTCGAAATCGAACGGTTCATAGTAGTCGTCGATCTCGGGCAGGTCGGGGTTGGCGAAGATATTCGCCAAGATCCGCCATTTCGACCCCTGTTTGGGCTGCAACTTGCCCGATTTGGTGCGTTCCCAGCCACCGTTCCAACGCGCCTGGTTTTCCCAGTCGGTCGGATAGCCGGTGCCCGGCTTGCTTTCCACGTTGTTGAACCATGCGTATTCAACACCATCACGGGACGTCCAGACGTTCTTACACGTCACAGAGCAGGTGTGGCACCCGATACATTTATCAAGGTTCAACACCATGCCGATTTGAGCACGTACCTTCATTCTGCTGCCTCCTTATTCGGGGTCGCTTCACGGTCGAGCCAGTCAACCTTCTTCATCTTGCGCACCACGACGAATTCATCGCGGTTCGCACCAACGGTGCCGTAGTAGTTGAAACCGTAAGATTGCTGGGCATAGCCGCCGATCATATGGGTGGGCTTCAGCGTCGCGCGCGTGACCGAGTTGTGAATGCCGCCGCGTTTACCGGTCTTCTCGGACCCGGGCGTGTTCACGATTTTCTCTTGCGCGTGATACATGAAGGTCGTTCCGTCCTTCATCCGCTGACTGACAACCGCGCGGGCCGTAAGCGCCCCGTTCGAGTTGTAAAGCTCGACCCAATCGTTATCGACAATGCCTGCCGATTTCGCATCGTTCTCCGAGATCCAGATCACCGGGCCACCGCGGTTCAGCGTCAGCATGTGAAGGTTATCGGAATAGGTCGAGTGGATGCCCCATTTCTGGTGCGGCGTGATGAAGTTCAACACCACATGCGGCCAGTCTTTTTCGCTGTGCACCTCGTCGGTGATCGTTTTCAGATCGACGGGGGGGCGATAGGACAGGAAGCCCTCACCAAAGGCCAGCATCCACTGGTGATCCTGATAGGTCTGTTGACGACCAGTCAGGGTTCGCCACGGGATCAGCTCGTGCACGTTGGTGTAGCCCGCGTTATAGCAGACATCTTCGCTTTCCAGACCCGACCATGTCGGCGACGAGATGATCTTGCGAGGTTGCGCAGCAATGTCACGGAACCGGATCTTTTCGTCTTCCTTGGGTTTGGCCAGGTGGGTGTGGTCGCGGCCCGTTGCTTTGGACAGAGACTCCCATGCTTTCACCGCAACTTCGCCGTTGGTTTCCGGCGCCAGCATCAACACGACCTCGGTCGCATCAATGTCAGTCACGATCTTCGGCTGACCCTTGGCGGGGCCTTCCTCGTGCACGCCATTCAATTCACGCAGGTGTTGTACCTCGTGCTTGGCGTCGACCATGATGCCTTTACCGCCGTTGCCCAGCTTGTCCAGAAGCGGACCAAGGGCCACGAAGTGGTCGTAAACCGCAGTATAGTCGCGTTCCACAGCCACATAGTTCGGCGCGGTCTTGCCCGGAATAAGGTCGCATTCGCCTTTCTTCCAGTCACGCACCTGATCCTGTGCCAGCTCACCCGGGGTGTCATGCAGAAGCGGCACCTGAACGATGTCCGTTTCCACACCCAGAATTTCCGGGGCAACTTCCTGGAACTTGTGGGCGATCGACTTGAAGATCTCCCAGTCCGACTTGCTTTCATACGCCGGGTCCACAGCCGCCTGAAGCGGGTGGATGAACGGGTGCATGTCCGAGGTATTCAGGTCGTTCTTTTCGTACCACGAAGCCGTGGGCAGAACGATGTCCGAATAAACCGCAGTGGTCGACATGCGGAAGTCCAGCGTGACCAGCAGGTCCAGCTTGCCTTCGGGCGCGTCCTCGTGCCACTTGGCCTCTTTCGGAAGCTGTGCGCCTTCTTCCCCAAGATCCTTGCCCAGAACACCGTGATCGGTGCCAAGCAGGTGCTTCAGGAAGTACTCGTGCCCCTTGCCCGACGAACCCAGCAGGTTCGAGCGCCAGACAAACAGGTTGCGCGGCCAGTTTTCGGGTGCATCCGGGTCCTCGCAGGACATTTCCAGATCGCCAGACTTCAGCTGCTGCGCCACATAGGCAGGGATTTCCATCCCGGCGTCTTTGGCTTGCTTGGCCACTTCCAACGGGTTGGTTTTCAGCTGCGGTGCCGACGGCAACCAGCCCATCCGTTCAGCACGGATGTTGTAGTCGATCATCGACGCGTCCCAATCACCTTCCGGTGCGGTCGGCGAAATGATCTCGTTGGCGGTCAGGGTCTCGTAGCGCCACTGATCCGAGTGCGCATACCACATCGAGGTCGAGTTCATGTGACGCGGCGGACGGTTCCAATCCAGCGCAAAGGCCAGCGGTAACCAGCCAGTCTGCGGGCGCAGTTTTTCCTGACCCACATAGTGCGCCCAACCACCGCCGGACTGACCGACACAACCGCACATGATCAGCATGTTGATCACGCCGCGATAGTTCATGTCCATGTGGTACCAGTGGTTCATCGCAGCGCCGATGATGATCATCGACTTACCGTTGGTCTTCTCGGCGTTTTGCGCGAACTCGCGGGCGACGTGGACGATCTTGTCGGCGGACACGCCGGTGATCTTCTCGGCCCAAGCAGGGGTGCCCGGAACGTCTTCGTTATAATCCTTGGCAACCCAGTCACCACCCAGACCACGATCCAGACCATAGTTGGCACAGAACAGGTCGAAGACGGTGGTTACACGGATCACACCTTCTTTGGTCTGAATCTCGCGTACAGGGATGTTGCGGGTCAGAACGTCAGGACGATCATCGCCGGTCGAGAACTGTTCGGTCGCGTCGCCACCGAAGTATGGGAAGTCCACGCCTGCAACACGATCATGGTCGCCATCGCCGATCAGCGTCATTTTCAGATCGGTGTCGGCCTCTTGTGCGCGCTCTTCGAGGTTCCATTCCCCGTCTTCGCCCCAGCGATACCCGATCGAGCCATTGGGCGCGACCAAACCACCGGACTTCTCGTCCAGAGCAACGGTCTTCCATTCCGGGTTATTGTCTTCACCCAGCTTACCGTCCAGATCGTCGGCGCGCAGGAAGCGGCCGGGAACCAGTTTGCCGTTTTTGTCTTCCAGCTTCACCAGCATCGGGAAGTCGGAATACTTGCGGCAGTAGTCCTCGAAATACTCGACTTGGTTGTCCAAGTGGAATTCACGCAAGATCACGTGACCAAAGGCCATCGCCAGTGCGGCGTCGGTACCCTGTTTGACGTTCAGCCAAACATCGCCAAACTTGGCGGCTTCCGAATAGTCGGGGCAGATGACGGCGGACTTGGTGCCGCGGTAACGGGCTTCGGTATAGAAGTGCGCGTCCGGCGTCCGCGTCTGCGGCACGTTCGAACCCCAGAGTAGCAGGTAGCCAGCGTTGTACCAGTCAGCCGATTCCGGCACGTCGGTCTGTTCACCCCATGTCATGGGCGAGGCCGGCGGAAGGTCACAATACCAGTCATAGAAGGATCCGCAGACCCCGCCAATCAGGCTCAGGTAACGGGCACCTGCGGCATAGGAAATCATCGACATGGCCGGGATGGGCGAGAAGCCGATCACGCGGTCGGGGCCGTATTTCTTGGCGGTGTAGGCGTTGGCGGCGGCAGTAATCTCGGTCGCCTCATTCCAGCTTGCGCGGACGAACCCACCCTTACCGCGGGTCTTCACATATGAATCGCGCAGGATCGGGTCGCTCTGGATCGCGGTCCAGGCTTCGATCGGCGACATGGTCTGGCGCATCCGGCGCCATACTTTCATCAGACGGCCACGGACCAGCGGGTTCTTCACGCGGTTCGCGGAATACAGATACCAGCTGTAGGACGCACCACGGGCACAGCCTCGCGGTTCATGGTTGGGCAGATCGGGGCGCGTACGCGGATAATCGGTCTGCTGGGTTTCCCAGGTCACGATCCCGGATTTCACATAGATCTTCCACGAACACGATCCGGTACAGTTCACCCCATGGGTCGAGCGCACAACTTTGTCGTGGCGCCAGCGATTCCGATAGGTGTCCTCCCAGTCGCGGTTTTCGTTGGTCACTTGGCCGTGACCGTTAGAAAACTGTTCCAGTTCTTTGGACTGGAAGAAGTTCAGTCTGTCGAGCAGGTGGCTCATCTGATTTCTCCTAGGTTGGCTGGCCTACCCCGGCATGTGCCGGGATAGGCGGGCAGACGTATCAGGGGTTCTTGACGTAAGCGCCGGGGCGCAGATAGAACCACCAGTTGATGGCGATGCAGACCGCATAGAAGATCGCGAAGCCGTACAAGGCATACTCAGGCGTTCCGGCCTTCAGCTGTTCACCAAACACTTTGGGGATGATGAAGGCGCCGTAAGCAGCAACCGCAGCAGTCCAACCCAGTGCAGGACCAGCCTGTTCTTTGTTGAACACCATCGCGATGGTGCGGAAGGTCGAACCGTTGCCGATACCAGTGGCGGCAAACAGGATCAGGAACAGACCCAGGAACGGGTAGAAGTATTGTTCCGGAGTTGCCGACGAATAGGCCTGCTGAATGAAGTAGGCGACACCCAGTGCCGAGGCGACCATGACGACCGAGATGATCTGGGTCACTTTCGCGCCACCGGCTTTGTCAGCCCACATACCACCCAGCGGACGGATCAGAGCGCCGATGAACGGGCCCATCCAGGCAAACATCAGGGCCGACGGGCCGTTGGGGTTTACCATGTCGTGGGTCATCACACCGTCGACTTCAACGTGGCTGAAGCCAAACACAACTTTGATGGTCAGCGCCAGAGCAGCCGAGTAGCCGATGAACGACCCAAAGGTCATGGTGTAGATCACGGTCATGGCCCAAGTGTGCTTGTTGCCGAAGATCTTGTATTGGCGGCTCAGGTTTTGACCGACAGCACCGGGGATCATTTTCAGACCCAGAACCGTCAAGGCGATTACGATCGGCAGCACGATCCATTTGGACACGCCCAGACCCGAGGTCGGCAGACCGGCTTCGGTGCCCGGCAGCAGCAGCCACAGGCCGAAGGCCGCGGTCAGGAAACCGATCAGCAACATGCCGGTGATCGTGGCAAATGCGCCAAGAGGTCCGGGGATGTTCGGGGACACGTGCTCATCACGGATGTTGTTCATCCCCATCCAGCCAATGATCGCCAGCGGGATCAGGAAGACCAGCCAGATCAGGCCAGCGTTCTGGATGTAAGTCTCGGTCCCGGCAGGGATTTTACCGATCAGCGTACCCGAGGTGTTCACCAGCGTACGGCTTTCGCCACCGAAGATGCCCATGGTCATCGCCAGCGGGATCAGGATCTGCATGGTGGTCACACCAAAGTTGCCCAGACCTGCGTTCATACCCAGCGCATAGCCCTGAATTTTCTTCGGATAGAAGAAGCTGATGTTGGACATCGAGGACGAGAAGTTACCGCCACCGATACCCGACAGGAAGGCCAGGATCTGGAAGTACCACAGCGGCGTATCCGGGTTCTGCAGTGCCAGACCGGCACCAGCGGCCGGGATCATCAGCAGCGCGGTGGTAAACACGATGGTGTTTCGTCCCCCCGCGATACGGATGAAGAAGGTCGACGGAATACGCAATGTTGCACCAGTCAGACCAGCGATTGCACCCAGCGTAAACAGGTCAGATTTGGCAAATCCGAAGCCCAAGTTGATCATCTGAACTGTGATGATGCCCCAGTAAAGCCAGACGGCAAAGCCGCACAGCAGGCTGGGAATTGAAATCCAGAGATTTCGGTTGGCAATGGACTTACCGGTGGAAGCCCAGAAGGCCTCGTCATCCGGTGTCCAGTTTCTTAGATCTTGTCCCACGACAGTCCCTCCTCAGGGTTTGATTGGGTGGGCCACCGGGACGGGCGGCCCACCATTTGTCTTTGTTCAGAGATGTGCACCGTGCTTGCGGTTGTACTCGTCAACGATTGCACGCGAGTCGTTCAGCGCGTTCACAGCGCGGGCTGCACGAAGCTCCAATCCGTCAAGCTGAGCCTTCTCAAAGAGCGCCTTTTCTTCGGCCTCTTTCTCGGGTGAGAAGCGGACAAACAGGGCCAGAACCGACGCACAGCAGACCATGATGCCGATCACGAAGAAGGCGTTGTTCCAGGCCATTTCACCTTTGAACAGGAAGCCTGCAGCCACAGCACCCGCGTTGCCACCAGCACCTACGATGCCCGCCACCGCGCCCAGCGCTTTTTTGTTGACGAAGGGAACGACCGAATAGGTTGCGCCTTCCGACATCTGTGTGAACAGCGAGAAGATGATCAGCATCGGGATCGCCAGGAACAGCACGTCCATACGGCTGAACAGCATCAGGGCAAGGCCCTCGCCCAGAAGCACAATGAACAGCCAGAAGGTCCGGCCGCGCAGGCCCCAGAGCGATGCGAAGTTGTCTCCGAAGATGCCGCCCAGCGTACGGGCGAAGATGTTCATCAGACCGAACGAGGCCGCGATCAGACCGGCAGTTACCAGTGTCAGACCATCAAAGTAGTCATAGAAGTACAGCGCGGCGACGTTGTTGACGGTCAGCTCGATGCCGAAGCAAGCAGCATAGATGAAGAACAGAACCCAGACGCGATAGTCCGCCATGGCCTTGAAGTAGGCACCCGTGACTTTCTTCTTGTCTTCAAGCTGGCCTTTTTCGCGCAGCTCTTTGAAGTTCCCGTCTGGGGCGTCTTTTGTCAGGAAGAAGTAGGCAATCCCGACCACGAAGATCACACAGCCGACAACGACCATCGACAGGCGCCAGCTGGACGCATCCGTGAAGCCAAGCGTAATGAAGACCGAGAAGACCAGAGGCATGGCAAACTGCGTGACACCGCCACCCAGGTTACCCCATCCAGCGCTGGTTGCGTTAGCCGTACCAACGACGTTCGGCGCAAACATGACAGTGGTGTGATACTGCGTGATCACGAAGGCCGCACCGATCATACCGATCAGAAGGCGGAAGAACATGAAGCTTTCGAAGCTATCGGCAAGACCAATACCCGCCACCGGGAAGGCGCCGAGGATCAGAAGCCATGTATAGGCGAGCCTTGGACCGATGCGGTCACATAGCCAGCCAATAAAGAAGCGTCCGACGATCGTCATTGCCACCGAGGCGATGATCGACCAACCAACCTGCGATTTCGTTAACCCAAGCTCATCGCGCACGACGATCATCAAGGGCGCGATACCGAACCATGCAAAAAAGCAGGAGAAGAACGCAAACCACGTCATGTGGAAGGTTCTGATTTGCACCATTCGGACGTTGAAGAAGTTACTCCAAAGGCTTGTGGCCTTATTCTGAATTTCCATATCTCAGTCCCCTTTTCGACCTTAAGCACCGACCCTTCCAAGGTAGCGGTGTGGTCGTTTTCGATGGGGCCAAAGTCTGCGAGGACTGCGCAACATGTTTTGATCCAAGTCAAAAAACAAAATTTGTCTTTTAAAATAAACTACTTACCGAAATCCCTCAAGTCAGACACTACTGAACTGCAAGTTGAAGGCAGAAAGAAAACAAACGAGAGTTTGACATTTATCAATCACTGCAGTTAAGAATTTTTCAAAATCAGAAAGCCAGTAAATCCGCCATGCCCGAATCGCATCGACCAGACATTCGCAAGCTCGACTTGTTTTCGGAGATGTCCGATGAGAACTTCCAGTCGTTGATGCATGCGTCCTATCTTCAGACGTTTCCGCCGCAGATCGAACTGATCACGGAAGGCGACTCCAGCGACTTTCTGCATGTGGTCGTCGATGGCTCGGTTGAGCTGTTCGCCCGCTGGAACAACCGCGAAACCAGTGTGGCGATCGTCCGTCCGATCTCGACCTTTATTCTGGCCGCCACGTTGCGCGACGCGCCGAACCTGATGTCCGCGCGTACGTTAGAGAAAAGCCGCATCGTTCTGATCCCAAGCGAGGATGTGCGCCGCATCTTTGATGAAGACAACAACTTCGCGCGGGCCATCGTGTGCGAACTGGCCTCGGGCTATCGGGCGTCGATCAAGAAGACCAAAGACCTGAAACTGCGCACATCGCTCGAGCGTCTGGCAAACTACCTGCTGCGCCAGCAGATACGTGAAGGCGGCGGACCCGAGTTCCAGCTGCAGACCGAGAAAAAGCGGCTTGCGTCCTATTTGAACATGACACCCGAGAACCTGAGCCGTGCGTTCAAGTCATTGAAGCCTTATGGCGTTGAGGTTGACGGCAGTAAAATCACGATCTCGAACCAGTCCGACCTAGAGAAGTTCGCGCGCCCAAGCCCGCTGATCGACGACAAGAAGGTATAAGTCGCCGGACCTGCCCATATTTAACGTGCGTAAACCGCGCAGCCTTTCAACGCTGCCGCGTCGTCCAGAATGTTGTGGACCGGAACAGCGCCCACGGCATTCAGGGCAAAAGGACCCTGCACGATGTCGACGAAGGCGGCTTTGGCTGGGGTCGAAAGCAAATTTCGCGCAACACCCCCGGCAAAGAAGATCCCCCGTCTGGGAAGAAACGCCAGCATCAGGTTCCGTGTAAGAACTGCAAGTAGCCCCGCGTAGAAAAACTGAAACTCCTGTTTCACACGGGTCTGCAAAGCCGTGTCTCTGTCTGGCTCGGGCGCGGTCCTCGCCTGTTCTAACGCATAAAGGGCAGCGTAGCCTCGGCCAGAAAACACCTCTTCGATGGTTGTGAACCCTGAGGCATGCGCCCCAAATCGCGCGGAGAGTTCAGTCGCGATGTCTGCGGGCAGGCAGATATGCCCGTATTCCACATCCAACTGCGCCACCCTGCCCTTCGATATCACCACCGGAGACACATTGAACCCGGTCCCGATCCCGACCACCAAAGCCTGTGCTTCGTCCATCGGGCTCTCATCAAGCGACACCACAGGATCAAGACTGTCGAGGCCGAGGAATACGCTGGCTTGTCCAAGCGCAGCCAGATCATTCAGCAACGAAACAGGGCGTCCACCAAGGCTGCGTGACAGTTGCGTTTCGTCGAAATGCCAGTCTCGGTTGGTCAGGCAAGCCCGCCTGCTATGGACGGGACCGGCAACCGCGATGACCGCATCCGCAATTTGAGCGTCTTCCCTGTCAGAAAGATAGCGCACCAGCACGTCGTCGAAACTTGCGAAGTCATCGTTACGAAAGTTTTCGACCGATGCAGTGTTCAGCTGCCCTGCGCGGGCCAACCCTAAACGAGAGTTGGTCCCGCCGATATCAGCAACAAGCCTGTCACCTGTCAATTCAAGCGTTCCCCGCTTTCAGGCGCAAAGTAGGACACCTTGCTTAGATCAAAGGCCAGCGACAGGTTCTCGCCCGGGCGCGCGTTGGTTTCGGCGTGAAGACGCGCAGTGACCTGTTTGCCACCCAGTTGCGAGACGACATAGGTGTCGGCCCCTGCCGGTTCGACCATGTCGATCAGGCAATCGGCCTCTTGCACGTCCTCGCCAGCGCGGAAGCCCGCTTCGGCGATGTCTTCCGGACGAAGGCCCAGAATGACGTCCTCGGGCAGGTCTTTCGCATGCGTGTCGGTCAGAACCAACGGGGCGGCGCCTGCGCGTTCGATCTCGATCTTCGTGCCTTTGCCATTGGCCTTGGCGCGTGCCGGGATCAGGTTCATCGCCGGGCTACCCATGAAGTCCGCCACGAACAGGTTGGCGGGGGTGTTATAGATCTCGGCGGGGCTGCCGATCTGCTGCACGATCCCGCCTTTCAGGACGACGATCTTGGTGGCCAAGGTCATCGCCTCGATCTGGTCATGGGTCACATAGACCATCGTGGCATTCAGGTTATGATGCAGTTTCTTGATCTCGGACCGCATTTCCACACGCAGCTTGGCGTCAAGGTTGGACAGCGGTTCATCGAACAGGAAGAGCTTGGGGTCACGCACTAGTGCCCGGCCCATGGCGACGCGCTGCCGTTGGCCACCGGACAGTTGGCCGGGACGACGCTGCAGAAGCGGTTCGATCTGAAGCTGTTGGGCCACTTCCTGAAGCTTCTTCTCTTGCGTTGCCGCGTCCACACCACGCACTTTCATGCCGAAGGTGATGTTCTTGGCCACCGACATGGTCGGGTAGAGCGCATAGGATTGGAACACCATCGCGATGTCGCGGTCCTTTGGGCTGACATGGGTCATGTCGCGCCCACCGATGTCGATCGTTCCCGCGGTGATCGGCTCAAGCCCTGCGATGCAGTTCAGAAGCGTGGACTTACCGCAGCCAGAAGGGCCAACGAGGACCAAGAAATCTCCCGGCTCGATCGCGACGTTGATGTCTTTCAGGATCTCGACGGACCCATAGTTCTTGTAGAGGTTCTTGATGTCCAGAATAGGAGCCATGGGTTTAGCCTTTCACGGAGCCCGCGGTCAGTCCGCGGATGAAGTATTTGCCGGCGACGACATAGACGAGGAGCGTGGGAAGGGCGGCAATGATCGCAGCAGCCATATCCACGTTGTATTCCTTCACGCCGGTGGTCGAGTTTACGATGTTGTTCAGTGCCACAGTGACGGGTTGGGTTCCGGCCTGACTGAAGCTGACGCCAAACAGGAAGTCGTTCCAGATCTGGGTGAATTGCCAGATGACGGTCACAACAATGATCGGCAGCGACAGAGGCAGGAAGATCGACCAGAAGATCCGGAAGAAGCCCGCGCCATCCACTTTTGCGGCTTTCACCAGCTCTTGCGGGATCGACACATAATAGTTGCGGAAGAACAGCGTGGTGAACCCGATGCCATAGATGACATGGACGAAGATCAGACCGGGGATGGTTCCCGCGATGCCCATCATGCCCAGCATACGTGCCATCGGAAGCAGCACCACCTGGAAGGGGATAAAGCAGCCAAACAGCATCAGCGAGAAGATCAGGTTTGCACCTTTGAACTTCCACTGGGCGATGACGTAGCCATTAAGCGCCCCGAGCATGGTCGAGATCAGGACCGCCGGGATCGCAAGGATCACCGAGTTCCAGAAATAAGGGCGCAGGCCCTCACACTGGATGCCGGTACAGGCACCGGACCATGCGGTCCGCCAGGCCTCGAACGTGACTTCACGAGGGAAGGCCACAAGGCTGCCGGTGCGGATCTCTTCCAAGCTTTTCAACGAGGTCGTGACCATCACGAAAAGTGGCATCAGATAGAACAGCGCAAAGAGGCCAAGCAAGGTGAACAGAAGCCAGCGCAGGGCGATCCGACCCCAATTGCGCGACGGGTTGTGAGTGGTGGTAAGCGCAATATCAGTCATGTTTCGTCCTCAGTTCAGAGTAGAGGTAGGGAACGATGATCGCAAAGACGACGGCCATCATGACCATGGCAGAGCTTGCCGCTTGCCCGATATCGCCGCGCGAGAACGCCATCGCGTACATGTAGGTTGCAGGCAGGTCGGTAGCATAGCCGGGTCCGCCGCCAGTCAGCGCGATGACAAGGTCAAAGCTTTTGATTGCAAGGTGGGCCAGCACGATGAAGGCTGACAGAAAGATCGGGGCCATCGATGGGATGATGATGGCGGAATAGATGCGCCAGTTGGGGATACCATCGACCTGAGCGGCCTTGATGATCTCTCCGTCCACGCTGCGCAGACCCGCAAGGAACAGCGCCATGACAAAGCCCGAGGCCTGCCAGACACCCGCGATGACCACGGCGTAGATCGCCATGTCCGGGTCAATCACCCAGTCGAAACTGAAGTTCTCAAACCCCCAGTCGCGGACCATCTTTTCGATGCCCAGTCCGGGGTTCATGATCCATTTCCATGCCGTGCCGGTGACGATCATCGACAGCGCCATTGGGTAAAGATAGATCGTGCGCAAAACACCTTCTGTGCGGATCTTCTGATCCAGCAAGATCGCGATCAGCAGCCCAAGAACCATCGAGATCACGATGAACAAAGTGCCAAAGATGAACAGGTTCGTCATCGCGGTATCGAACCGGGGCGACGCGAACAGGCGCTCATACTGGATAAGCCCTTCAACTTCGTATTTTGGCAAAAGCCGCGAGCGGGTCAGCGATACCCAAGCAGTCCAGGCGATGAAGCCGTAAACGAAAACGAGGATGGCGATGAAAGAGGGCGCAAGCACCATCTTGGGGATATGACGTTCAAGCCATTCGGTCATTGTAACGACCCCTGAATTAAAGGAGGCCCCGCACCTGAAGGTCAGACGCGAGGCCAGGGAGATTTACATGGAGTTGGCGACAGCGTCGGCCAGCATGTTCACAGCATCAGCCGAGGACATGTCCGAGTTAAAGTGCGCGGTCACCACATCGGTGATCGCACCCGACTGTGCGCCACGCAGCGCCATGCCATGGGCATAGCTGGGCAGCAGCGAGCCGTTGTCCGAGCTTTCGTTCATGTCCTTGGCGGACAGGTGTGCACAACTGTCGAACTCGTCCAGAGCGACGTCAACACGCGCCGGAATCGACCCTTTGTTCAGGTTGAACACTTTCTGGAAGTTCTGACCAACGATCAGCTTAGATAGAAGGTCCTGACCGGCTTTCTTGTCGTCGCCATCCACGTTGAACATGGCAAAGCTGTCCACGTTGTACAGGAAGCCGTCACCCGGCACCGAGGCACACAGGAAGTCTTCGCCCGGCGCTTTGCCAGCAGCAAGGAACTCGCCTTTGGCCCAGTCACCCATGATCTGGAAGGCGGCTTCGCCGTTCATGACCATAGCCGTGGCCAGGTTCCAGTCACGACCCGAGAAGTTGTCGTCGACATAGCCGCGCATTTTGCGCATCTGGTCAAAGACAGCGACCATGCCGTCGGATTTCAGAGTGTCCATGTCCAGATCAACAAAGGCTTTCTTGAAACCGTCTGCGCCCAGAATGCCCAGCGCGACTGCTTCAAACACGGTGGCGTCCTGCCACGCCTGACCACCATGGGCCAGCGGGGTGATGCCTGCGGCTGCCAGTTTGTCAGCGGCGGCGTTAAACTCGTCCCATGTGGTGGGCATTGCGATGCCATTTGCTTCCAGAACGTCAGCGTTGGCCCAGATCCAGTCGACGCGGTGTACGTTGACGGGGGCGGCACACCACGTGCCTTCACACATCATGTGACCAGCGATCGAGGCGGGCAGAACGTCAGCCCAACCTTCGGCTTCTGCAACCGCCGAGATGTCGGCCAGAACGCCTTCCTCATACCATTCCTGAATGGCTGGGCCTTTCAGCTGAACGGCGGTCGGTGCGTTGCCCGACAGAACACGTGCACGCAGAGCGGTCATGGCAGCATCGCCACCCCCACCAGCAACCGGCATGTCGGTCCATGTGCCGCCATTGTCTGCAAACTCTTGCTGCAGAACGGCGACGGATTTGGCTTCACCGCCCGATGTCCACCAGTGCAGAACCTCGGCCTGAGGCTCGGCGACTGCGGGCATGGCGCAGGTAATAGCAACGGCCGAAACGGCCGCGAATACGGATGTCTTCATTAGATTTTCCTCCCTTTGGCCAACCGATCGGGTGGCGCTGACCTAAGCTTGCCGACCAACGCGATCTTTACGCAACGCTAGAAACAGGGCCTCTGCGCCGCCAAGGTTAGTTTTTCGTGCCTTTTGTTACATGATGTTACGCAAGCCTTGATTTTGTTGCACGCTGTTACAAACAAACAGATGGTGAGGACGGCATATTTGCCGAAGGGAGGCACATCGCATGGCGATTCCAAAACTGCTTGTCGTCGATGATGACGCGGAAACGCGCAGCATGATGACCCAGTTTCTGCAACAGAACGGGTTCATGGCCTTCCCGTGCGAAACAGAGGATGCAATCCGCCACCATCTGAAAGGTGGCCGTGTGGACCTGATCCTGCTGGATGTGATGCTGGCCGATGAAAACGGCGTCGAGATCTGTGCTCGCCTGCGCAAAGAACAGGATGTGCCCGTCATTCTGGTTTCGGCCTTGTCAGCTGACCATCACCGCATGAAGGGCTACGAGGTCGGTGCTGACGATTATATCGCAAAGCCTTTCAACCCCCAGCTTTTGCTGGCCCGGGTCCGCGCTGTCCTGCATCGCGCCAATCGCAGCGCGTCTTTGGTGTACCGGCGCAGCGTGTCGGTCTTTCGCTTTGCAGGCTGGCAATATGATGCCAAGCGCGACGAGGTCACCTCGCCGCAGGGATATCAGGTCGCCCTGTCGCGCAAGGAAACCGCGTTGCTGAAGGTGCTTCTGGCCAACCCGCACATCCCGCTAACCCGCGATGAGATCGCAAATGCCCTTGATGTCACAGGCGAGGGACAGGGAACCCCGCCCGAAGGGTCAGGCCGTGCCATTGATGTTCTGGTCGGGCGTCTGCGCGGCAAGATCGAGGCCGACCCGAAATCCCCAGAGTTTCTGCGCACCGAGCGCGGCATCGGCTATGTATTTGCCGCCGATGTCACAACCGAGGACAGCGCATGAGCAAAGGGCTCCGCCTGCAAACCCTTGGGGTCACGCTGGTCGTGGTGTCTTTCCTGATGGCCTTTATCTCGGCATGGATGTGGTTTGCGTCGACCCGCGCGTGGCAGGAACATCAGACGGGAAGCTATGTGGCAGGCATATCCCTGTACGAAAGCCTGCGTACCGGTGCCGAGCCCCCCGCGAACATCAGCATCACCTCTCTGAACGCGATGGACGAGATTCTGGCCAGCCGGGGCGAGTTCTCGCGACTGCCCAACATCCCCACCCCCGCCTTCGTCACAAACGTGTCGATCAAGGGCCCCGGTCGCGACCCGGTGTCCGGGGAAACCCTGATCCTCGGCATCGTGTCCGGCGATCTACAGTATTCGGTGTCCGAGCTTGTCTCGAACGAAGGCCAGCCAGCCGCCCAGAAGTTCGGCAATGTCACGCGCCTTCTGGCAACCTATTGCAGCGAACCGATCCTCTTTGCCCGCATGGGGACCCAACCGTGGCTGCGCATCGACGGGCGGTCGGTCTGGGGCTGCGGCGCGGCACCTAAGGACCTGCGCCTACTGGCCGTTCTCATGTGTCTTGTGGCCCTAGCCATCCTTGCCACGCTCGTACGCGACACCTCTGCCTATTTCGACCGCTTTGCGCGCGCACTACACAATCGCCGCCGTCTTGGTGGGCCGGAAAGCTATGCGGTACAAGGACCAGATGAACTGCGCGACATTGTTTTGGCGGTGAACAGCTATCTTGAAGACGAACGCGCCCAACTGTCCAAACGTGCAACCGTTCTGTCCGGGGTCAGCCATGACCTTGGCACACCCGCTACTCGGCTTCGCCTGCGCACGGCGCTGATCAAGGACGTCGATCTGCGGGATAAGTTCGAAGCCGATATCGACAGCATGACAGAAATGATCGAAAGCGTACTGACCTATACCCGCGCCGAGCTAAACGAAGAAAATCCGCGCCAGGTGTCTTTGACCTCGATGATCGAGGCGCTCGTTGCGGATTACGAAGACCTTGGCCGGCCCGTTGCGATCCGCACGCTTGAACGTCCCTCGGTCGAGGGTGGCCGATCCGTGTTTGCTGCCACCTCAGGGCATGTGGTGCTTCCCGAAATCCAACGCATTCTGATAACAGCCCGCCCGGTGTCCCTGAAACGCGCCATATCGAACCTGATCGAAAATGCTCTGAAATATGGTCGCCGCGCCACGGTCGAGCTGACTGCGAATGCGGATCACGCAACCATCGTGGTCGAGGACGAAGGATCGGGCATGTCAGCCGAAGACATCGAAGCCGTGGTGGCGCCGTTCAAACGCGGAGAGAACACCCAAGCTGTCGATGGGTTCGGATTGGGCCTTACAATCGTTGCAACGGTGGCCGAACAGCACGGCGGGCGACTTTACTTCGAAACCGGCACACATGGTTTGCGCGCGTGTCTGGAGATCTGCAGGAACTAGAAACTTGCAGCCATGATCTGGCGCCCAGTCAGCCCTCCGCAGATTGCCCTTAACGGTAGCGGTCGGCTTGCATAAGGGGTGGCAGAGGCAGTTTAGCGACAACGGGTGCGTCCTGTGGTTCAGCGACCTCACGCAGGACCAAAGGTCGGGTGTCGTCGGTGTCTTGCCGCACGAAATCGCGTAGTTCCAGCACCATCGCGGTTCTCGGCTGGCCGAGATACTCGGTGACATTGCCATTGCCAGCACGGATCGCGACATAGGGTTGTTCCCCCTGAAGGTCGCGCCATTGGCTGAACCCCGTACCCGCGAAGATCCTATCGAAATCAATGTCGGGATCACTGCACACAGCCGACGAATGCACGACGACCACGAAGGCACCGTAGTCTTCGGACATGCGGTCCATGGCCGTTCCAAAGCCGGTGTCGAGCAACACCTCCGGGTCCGGCAGCGCGCCCCCCCACGCGCAGGTGTCTTCGTGGGCGATCTTGACCGGGGCCGCATCCGGATTGAGGCCAAGCAGCGTCATCCCGCGATAAACGTACACAATATCGCCCTGCGCGCGGTTGGACACATAGCTTTCCCACGCCTCGGCACCGCCGGTCGATCGGATGACGAAGTCTCCGACAAGACCGGACGGCGAAACCGTGCGCACCTCGTCCGCATCAATCAGCAACGTGTTGTTGTAGAACCCGCCCACAACGCTGTCGAAATAGGCTTGGTCCGGCCGCAGCTGCGCAAACACATTCTTCAGGCTGCCGAAGGGCAAGGTTACGCCTTCAGCCAAAGGAAACGACGTCAAGCCCGGGCTTCCGAGGCTGCCGGCCAAGGCGCAATACTTCGCTGGCAACGTCGTCTTGCGCCCTTCGAAGACGCTGACCCGGGCGCAGCTATCAACCCAGACAAACCGGTCGCCATACCACGTGTCCAATAATTTCCGCGGCAGTTTGTTGCCGTCGTCCAGATCATACAGAATGTCCCGAACACGGAGATCGTCGTTTAGCTGGAAGATTGCGGGCAGCCTGACATAGCGCGTGCCCATATAGGCCTTCTCTGCCGCCTCATCGACCCGGATTCCGGCGTTCAGCTGCGGGAAGACCGCGAGGGACGACAGGAAGGTCCAATGGTCTTCCAGAAGCAGGTTCAAGTCCGCCGTCGTGCTCCGCAAGGACGGGGTCGGCCCCTGAAGGTCACGGCCATAACCCATGGCGTCGACATCAGCGCCAAGCAGACCAAGGAAGGTCGGCGCAAGATCAAAGGTCGTGCCGGGCTTATCGACCTTGCCGGGTTCGATGCCCGCACCAAACGCCATGACAAGGTTTCTGCGCTCTGCGGCCTCAAGCGTGTCCCAAACCGAGTTCGGCCTGGCCAGGTGATCCGACATTACCAACAGGACCGTGTCCTCCATCGCGGGGCTTGCAAGGACGTGGCGGATAAACTCGCCCGCCATGTGGTCGGCGCAATGGACCGCATTCAGAAAGGGGTTTTCGCCGTCCCCATAGGTGATGCCTTCACAGGTATTGGAGACCGTACCGCCCTGCGGGTGGTGCGTGTCGACGGTCAGAAGCACCAGTCCGAACGGCGTGTCACGGGCAGCGAGGTCATCGAACCGTTGCGCCCCTATATCCAGAAGGGCGTCATCGTAGATCCCCCAGATAGATTTGTAATACGGGTCATCAAGCGCGCTATACAAATCGTCCGCGCCCTCGACCGTGTCAAATCCGTGGGTTTCGTAAAACGTCCCCCAGCCCGCAAACTCAAGCGACGAGCCGTGCATATAGGTCATGTCATAACCGGCGTCGTTCAACAGGTCCCCCATACAGGTCGCGGCGGGCAGGAACTCATCCGAACCAGCACCAGACCCCGCAAGCGGGATGCCGCACTGGCTTGCGACCATTGCCCCGATGGTCCAACTGGCCCACGTTGCTTGCGTCATGTCGGTAAAGCTTAGCGCCTGCTTCTCCAACGCGAGCAGGTTAGGCGTCAAACCGGGGAATAGGTCTTCGTCCATATAGGTGCGCTCGATCGACTCGAGATACAGCAGGACGACATTCTTGTCGGTTCCCCTGACATCACGCTTGTCGATCGCAACATATTCCGGTGGCGCAGCAATCCGGTTCCCATCGCCAAGCGCGCCAATCCCGTATTTCCAGGCCAGATCACTGACGTCCAGCACCGTCGGGTTCACGGCAAATGCAGCAAGCAACGCAGCCGTCCCGGCCAAGACCCCTAAACGGTGTGGCGCGTCGTTCTTGCGGGCGCGAATAAAATGAAATGCAAAATAGGAAACGATCAGCGCCGCGACCACCAAAAGCGCAACGACGGCAATGATAGCGTTGAAATCTTGAACGGTCGCGCCCTTCATTCCGGCAACGACGTGGAAGAGGACGGATTCGTCGATGCCCGATCCGGTCAGAGCGTTCACGCCATAGTGTGTGACAAAGAAAAGCAGCAGTACCAGAATGGCAAGGGCAAACCCAATGGCCGCGCGCCGCGATGCGACCGCCTTTCGCAGTAGCGCAAGGGCCAGCAGTATCAGTGCAGTGCTTATGGCCGTTGTCATGTCAGTCCCTTCCCTTGATCAGATCCACAAGTCTGCGTCGCAGCCGTGTCGGCACACCTTTGCCGCATCCGAGGCGTGGGCTGTGCCGGCAAATGAATGCCCGTCCTTTCTGCCCAAACGGATCTTACATTCGCCGTCCCCTTAGCCGCGACCAGATGCGTTGCGACACCACGCGCTTTATGGAAACAACAGATCGCTCTTCTGTTGACGCTACTCACTGCGCCGGGCCGAGCTCTATGATCTTGGTCAAGTAGGGCCAACCGGCTTGCCTTCAGCCAGTCCAAGAATTCCAGAACCGCTTGCTTGGCGCGCCCATACCGGGCATCAGCGCTTCATACGGCTATAGCTCATTGAAATATGGGCCCGCTGTATTAGTGCGGCGGCCTGAAGGTCGCCCAGCTCAATCGCGGCAATGACTTCGTCGACTTCCCGCGCAAACACGCGAATTTCTTCGTTGAGATCGATGATCGACGCAAAGAACGATTTCAGCCAGATCCGGGTGGTTTGAATGTAAAGCCTCTCGGAAATCTCGCGCAGTGGCGCGTTGTCGGACAGCTCTAGCCGCGCAAGGAAGAAGTCCATATTGATCTGGGCAAAGGCGCGTGGCTCGGGATTTTGCACAAGCGCCTTCGCGCGCTGTGACAGATCAGAAAGACGCACAGAAAGCGCTGCATCCGGACGCTTAGGGGACAGTTTTCCCACCAGTTCCGCCAGCTCCATGCGCAGTTGATAGGTCTGCGCAAGTTCCTCGATATTCACATCGGTCACGAAGGTCCCGACACCGTGGACCGAATGCACCAGCCCCCCATCTTCTAGCCGCGCCAGAACTCGTCTGAGCGGGGTGCGAGACACGCCAAACTCTTCCGCCAACTCGGTCTCTGAAAGCCGCATGCCGGGGGCGTAATCCAGCAGGCAGATCCGATTGCGAAGTTCGTGATGCAGGATTTCAAAACGATCACGTGCTTTGATGTCACTGTTTTCAAAAATGGCAGAGCTCACAAGCGTGATCCTTCGATTGATGACCAGTATCTATTGTGCTGGGATGCAATACACCCCGGCGCGCAGAGGTCCAGACCCACGGAAGCACCCAACACCTTAAGCATGTCAAACCAGCTTGGCCGAGAGGCGCGCAAGCATGTCCAGACATTGCTCCATCTGATCAATCGAGACATATTCATCCGGCTTGTGCGCCTGATCGATCGAGCCCGGCCCGCAGACGACAACCGACATACCCAGTCCCTGAAAAATGCCAGCCTCGGTCCCGAAGGGCACGACGTCCGCTCCGTTGGCACCTGTCAGTTCCATCACCAGATCCCGCGCTTCATTCTTGGCCATCGGCTCAAGCCCATCGACCTCGCCGATTACTTCCGTCTCGATCCCAGCCTTGGGATGTACAGCCTGCATCGCGGGGATAAGTGTGTGGGCGCAGAATTGATGCAACTCGTCCTTCACATAATCGGCGTCTGACTGCTGAACCGGGCGCATCTCCCATTCAATCCGGGCTTTACCGGGGATCACGTTATGGGCCACGCCCCCGACCAGTGCGCCGGTGTTGATGGTGGTCCAGGGCGGCTCGAACCGGCTGCCCTCCGGCGTTCGGGTTTGCAACTCCGCCTTCAACTCCAACAGTTTCGAGACATAGCGCACCGCGTATTCCACCGCGTTCACGCCGCGGTCTGGGCCGGATCCATGCCCTTCCAGCCCGGTGAAGTGGGTGGTGTATTCATAGCAGCCCTTGTGGCCCTCTATGATCCGCATCGAAGTCGGCTCTCCGATAATGGCCACAGCGGGTTTGATGCCTTTTTCGCGCAGGGTGTCCGCCAGCGCACGCGCGCCAAAACAGCCGACTTCCTCGTCATAGGTGAAGGCAAAATGCACCGGGCGCTGCAAGTCCAGCGCCGCATAGCGCGGGGCCATGGCAACTGCTGCGGCAATGAACCCTTTCATGTCACAGGTGCCGCGCCCAAACCATTTGCCCTCGCGCGTATCCATCACAAAAGGATCCGAGGCCCAGTCCTGATCGGTCACCGGCACCACATCGGAATGGCCTGACAACACGATGCCCCCATCACGTTTCGGCCCCAGCGTAGCAAACAGGTTTGCCTTTGTTCCGGTTTCGTCATGCCAGATTTCAACCTCGGCCCCGCACGCGGACAACTGCTTGGCCAGATGCAGGATCATGTCCAAGTTGCTGTCCGAGGATACTGTTGGGAACCCGATCAGCTTCTCTAAAAGGGCCTTGGTGTCTGCAAGTGCGCTCACGATCAGTCCTTTACGAAGAGTTTTCGGTCCATGTTGCACAGGGCTTCGGCCGGTCCGTTTTCGGTGATCAGGATGGTCTCGGTCGTCTCAAGCCCCCAGCTGTCCATCCAGAGCGCAGGCATGAAGTGAAACACCATGCCGGGTTCCAGTACGGTATCATCCTCGGTCCGGATCGAGGCCGTTCGCTCGCCCCAGTCCGGCGGATAGCTCAGCCCGATGGGATAGCCCATGCGCCCTTCCCGCTTGATGCCATGTTTGGCCAGAACATCCATGAACGCATTGGCGATGTCGCACGTCCGGTTGCCCGCGCGGGCGGCCTCGAGCCCGGCGGAGATCCCTTCGATCTGGGCCTGTTCGGCCGCCAGCATCTCGGACGGTGGCGTACCAAGATAGACCGTCCGGCACAGTGGCGCGTGGTAGCGCCTGTAACACCCCGACAGCTCAAAAAAAGTCGCTTCGCCCGCGCGCATCGGGGCTCCATCCCATGTCAGATGGGCGGCAGTCGCGTCCAGACCTGAGGGTGTTAGAGGGACGATGGCGGGATAGTCGCCCCAATCGTCATCAACACCGGTAATCCCGGCATGGAAAATATCCGCCACCAGATCGTTCTTGCGCACACCGGGCGCGGCGCGGTCGATCGCTGTCTGGATGACCTTTTCAGAAATGCGCGCGGCCTTGCGGATGAACCCGATCTCTTCGTTGGACTTGATCAGCCGCTGCCAGTTCACCAAAGCCGTCGCGTCCTGCAGGGTGGCGTTTGGCAATTCCTCGACCAGCACGGCGTGGGCTTTGGCCGAGTAATAGTAGTTCTCCATCTCGACACCGATGCGGGCGGCCTCTTTCCCCAGCGCGCGGATATGCCCAGCGAGGTCCTGCATCGGATGCCGCACGGTGGATTGCACAAAATTGTCAGCGTATCCGTGGATGTTGTCGTCAGACATCCAGCACGTCCGCCGCCCGCCCAGAGCATCCATCGAGCGGCCCCACCAGATGGGCTCTCCTTCCAGCCCCAGAAGCACCCCTTGATGGACATAGAAGGACCAGCCGTCATAGCCGGTCAACCAAGCCTGGTTTGATGGGTCGGTGACAAACAGCAGGTCCAGGCCTGCTTTTTCCATCGCCTTTCGGGTCTTTGTAATTCGGCGATCATATTCAGCCTGACTGAACGGAGCATGTTCGATGGGCATCGCAACCTCATGAATAGATATGGACAGTTGTGCACAACCTAAGTCATTCCATTGACAGGCCCGTGCCTTCTCACCCAAGCTAAATGCGAGTAACAGTGCATTTATTGTACATTAACGGCAATCGGATGTCGTTTTTCAAGATTGACCAAAACAAACTTGCTGTGGTGTTGTGCACAAATGGCGATGACCGGTGCGCGTCGCATTTACTTGGGCCGCTGTCTGGAGCTGCGGATACCCGCGACAGACAAGGAAAGTGGTAACCTCGGATGACTGGAATGGCTCTCGAACTTCACCACATTTTTGATGCGCGGCATCGCATTCGCGGTGTGGCAGACAACACGCCCCTGATCCCGTCCCCTTTCATGTCAAAGGTCGCGGGTCACGACTTTCTGATGAAGATGGAGACCATGCAGCCAGTTGGGGCATTCAAGCTGCGTGGCGCAATGTCGGCGGTGATGGCGCTGCCGGACAGTGTGCGCGGCGTGACCTGCTGCTCAACCGGCAATCACGGGCGGGGCGTTAGCTTTGCCGCCAACCGACGCGGGATGCGGGCGGTGATCTGCATGTCGGAACTTGTACCACAGGCCAAAATCGACGGGATCAAAGCGCTTGGTGCGGATGTACGCATCATCGGCAACACGCAGGACGAAGCGATGCAGGAAAGCCTGCGCCTGTGCGATGCTGAGGGGCTGGTCGAGATCTCGCCCTTCGACGATCTTCATGTGATCAGTGGTCAGGGCACGATTGGGCTTGAAATGCTCGAGGCACGGCCAGATCTGGATATGCTGCTTGTGCCGCTGTCGGGCGGCGGCCTTGCAGCCGGCATTGCAACGGCAGCCAAGGCAATCAATCCGCAAATCACGGTGATCGGTATCACCATGGATCGCGGCGCGGCCATGCATGCATCGATCCGCGCCGGCGAACCGGTCGAGGTGCCGGAATTCGCCTCGCTTGCGGACAGCCTGGGCGGGGGTATCGGGTTGCAAAACCAACTGTCCTATCCCATCTGCCGCGATCTTCTGGATGACACCATTCTGGTGACCGAAAGCGAAATCCTGCACGCCATGCAGGTGATGTTCTACGAGGATCGCATCGTGGCCGAAGGGGCGTCGGTCGTCGGACAGGCCGCGATGCTGGCGGGCAAACTGCCCACACCAAACGGCCCTGTCGGCACGGTGATTACGGGGCGCAATCTGGACATGCCAACATTCGCGAAACTCATGACAGGACAAGACGTGATGATCGGGGACCTTGAAGTGAAAGGAAAAACCTATGGCGCATGACATTCAGATCGTCACCGAAGCGGAACTAAGGCGGGCTGTAGGGCTCGACCTGACCGCCGTTGACGTGGTGGAACAGGCCTTCACAGCGTTGGCCTCGGGCAAGGTGGTGATGCCGCCGATCCTGTCGATGGACCTACACGACGCGAATGGCGAGGTGGACGTTAAAACCGCTTACATTCCCGGCTTTGACGGGTTCGCGATCAAGGTATCTCCCGGCTTTTTTGACAACCCGAAACTGGGACTGCCCAGCCTGAATGGGCTGATGATCTTGTTCTCGGCCAAAACCGGGTTGGTGGAATCTCTCTTTCTGGACAATGGGTACCTGACCGATGTGCGCACTGCCGCAGCAGGCGCCGTGGCGGCGCGCCATTTGGCGCCACAGGCAGTGGACACCGCTGGCGTGATTGGCACCGGTGTACAAGCACGCTTGCAAATGATCGCCGCGCATCTGGTGCGCCCGTTCAAGCGGGTTCTGGTGCATGGCCGCGCTCCGGACAAGGCTGCCGCCTGCGCCGCCGATCTGGCCAAGGCGCTGGGGATCGAGGCCAAGGTGGTGACGGATCCGGCAGAGCTGGTCGCCCGGTCGCAGCTTGTGGTCACCACCACCCCCGCGCGCGAACCGGTACTGCGGGCCGAGTGGCTGCATCCGGGCCTGCACATCACGGCCATGGGCTCGGACCAGACCGGGAAAAACGAGATCGATCCCGCCGCGTTGATCGTGGCGGACGCGTATATCTGCGACAGCGTCAGCCAATGCGCGGTCTCGGGCGAGCTTGAAGCAGCCAAGACGGCCGGCCTTTGGGACAAAGGCACGCCAGCCGAGCTGGGCGAGGTGATCACCGGGGCCAAACCCGGCCGTACGTCTTTTGAAGCAATCACCATCTGCGACCTCACCGGTACCGGTGCGCAGGATACTGCCATCGCCACCCATGTCCGCAAACATTTCGGCTCTGCCGGAACTGTCATTCAGGCGTGACCAGATGATGCTAGACAAGCGCGATATTCAGATCCTGTCTGTTCTCACCCAAGAGGGACGGATCACCAAGGCTGCGCTGGCCGACAGGATCGGCCTGTCCCCCACCCCCTGTTGGGAGCGCTTAAAAAAACTGGAAAAAGCGGGCTTGATCGAAGGGTACGGCGCCCGCATCAACCTCAAGAAGCTCGCTCCACATGTGACTGTTTTCGTAGCAGCCGAGATCGCCGATCACACCGCCGCCAGCTTCCGGGCGTTTGAAGCCGCGATGAACCGCTATGACGAGGTCGTGGCCTGCTGGGCGCTTGGCGGCGGGTTCGACTATCTGTTGCAGATCGTCACCCGCGACATTGATGCCTATCAACGCCTGATAGACGAGATGCTGGACGCACGCATCGGCCTATCCCGCTATTTCACCTATATCGTGACCAAGCCAGTGAAGGGGCCAGCAGGAGCACCCTTCGATATACTGCTTGGCGATATGCATGACAGTTGAATCGTCTGGCGCGCCCTCCAAATTTGGTGATTTCTTCTTATCAGATCCAGCAAAATCCTCTGCAACAAGAGGAGGATAGGCGATGTCAGACACGGCTCTTTCTGCACGTACAGATATCGAGAACAAGGCGCTTGTACGTTCTTTTTCTTACATAAATGGCAGGTGGGTTGCGGCACAGTCGGGTAAATGCTTTGCCGTAACGGACCCCGCCAATGGCGATCACCTTGGCGACGTGGCGGCGATGTCGGCAGAGGAATCCTCTGCCGCTGTCGACGCTGCTCAGGCGGCCTTTCCGGCATGGGCCGCGCTTTTGCCGCAAGAGCGCGCCACCATTCTGCGCCGTTGGTTCAAGCTTCAACTGAAGCACAAGGAAGACCTGGCTCGTATCATCGTGCTGGAACAGGGCAAACCCATCTCAGAGGCGCGCGGCGAGATCGACTATGGCGCGGCCTTTGTCGAGTTCTATTCCGAAGAGGCCAAGCGCCCCAATATCGAAGGCGTTACCAGCCATCTGCCCGATGCCGAAGTTGAGCTGTGGCGCGAACCCGTGGGCGTGGCGGCCCTGATCACGCCTTGGAACTTCCCCTCGGCCATGCTGACACGCAAGGCGGCCGCAGCGTTGGCAGCGGGCTGCACCGTGGTGGCGCATCCGTCGGGTGAAACCCCCTATAGCGCGTTGGCACTAGCCGAACTGGCCGAACGCGCGGGCGTTCCGGCGGGCGTCTTCAATGTCGTCACCGGCGTCGCTCCGACCGTAGTAGAACCTTGGACACACGACCCGCGCGTACGTGCGCTGTCTTTCACCGGATCTACCGATGTGGGCAAGCTGCTGTACCGCCAGTCCGCCGAGACAGTGAAGCGGCTGGTGATGGAGCTGGGCGGCCATGCTCCGGTCATCGTCTTCAAGGGCGCCAATTTGGATGTGGCGGTCGAGGAAACCATCAAGGCAAAATTCGCCACGTCCGGGCAGGACTGTCTGGGGGCCAACCGTATCTATGTGGAACGCGCCATCTATGACGACTTCTGCACCAAATTCATCGACGCCACCAAAGCCCTGACCGTAGGGAACGGCATGGATGACCCGGATATCGGACCACTGATGAACGAAAAGGCAGTGCAAAAACAGGAAGAGCACGTGGTCGATGCCTTGGAAAAAGGAGCCAAGCTGGCGTGCGGCGGCAAGCGCCGCGCGCTGGGGTCGCTGTTCTATGAACCCACGGTTCTGGTCGATGTTCCGGCCGATGCCCGCATCATGTCAGAAGAAACCTTCGGACCGGTTGCCCCCATCACCCCGTTCGACACCGAGGACGAGGTCGTCGCGCGTGCCAATGACAGCGAGTACGGTCTGGTCGCCTATCTGCACAGCCACGATCCGCGCCGCATCTACCGACTGAGCCGCGCATTGCAATATGGCATGGTCGCGGTGAACCGCACCAAGGTCACCGGGGCGCCGATCCCCTTCGGCGGCACGAAACAATCTGGTCTGGGCCGCGAAGGGGCGCGCCTGGGCATGGAAGAATTCACCGAAATCAAATACATCTGCCGTGATTGGGCGTGATCCCACACGGACAAGAAAGGAACGCAAATGCTGAAAAACGACCAACTCGACCAGTGGGATCGCGAGAATTTTTTCCACCCCTCGACCCACCTGGCCCAACACGCCCGCGGTGAAAGCCCGAACCGAGTGATCAAGACTGCCTCTGGCGTCTTTATCGAGGATCGTGACGGCAACAAGCTGCTGGATGCCTTTGCTGGGCTTTACTGTGTGAACGTCGGCTATGGCCGACAAGAGATCGCCGAGGCGATTGGTGAACAGGCCAAGGAACTGGCTTATTACCACGCCTATGTCGGACATGGCACCGAGGCATCAATCACCTTGTCGAAAATGATCTTGGATCGTGCGCCAAAGAACATGTCCAAGGTCTATTTTGGTCTTGGTGGCTCGGATGCAAACGAGACCAACGTCAAACTGATCTGGTACTACAACAACATTCTGGACCGCCCTGAGAAGAAGAAGATCATCTCGCGCTGGCGCGGCTATCACGGGTCGGGGTTGGTGACGGGATCGCTAACGGGGCTTGAGCTGTTCCACAAGAAATTCGATCTGCCGGTCGAACAGGTGATCCACACCGAAGCGCCATATTACTATCGCCGCGCCAATCTGGATCAGACGGAAGAGCAGTTCGTCGCCCATTGCGTGGCCGAGCTTGAGGCACTGATCGAGAGGGAGGGCGCAGACACCATCGCGGCCTTCATTGGCGAGCCAGTTTTGGGCACCGGCGGCATCGTGCCCCCGCCCGCAGGCTATTGGGAAGCCATTCAGGCAGTGCTGAAGAAGCACGACATTCTTCTGGTCGCCGACGAGGTGGTCACCGGCTTTGGCCGCCTCGGCACCATGTTTGGATCGGACCATTACGGTATGGAACCCGATATCATCACCATCGCCAAGGGACTGACCTCGGCCTATGCGCCGCTGTCCGGCTCGATCGTGTCGGACAGGGTCTGGAAGGTGCTTGAGCAAGGCACCGATGAAAACGGTCCGATCGGCCATGGCTGGACATATTCGGCGCACCCGATCGGCGCGGCGGCAGGCGTCGCCAACCTGAAGCTGATCGATGACTTGAACCTCGTGCAGAAGGCGGGCGAGGTCGGTACCTACTTGAACGAAACCATGCGTTCAGCGCTGGCCGGCCACGCCCATGTCGGCGACGTACGCGGCGAAGGGATGCTCTGCGCGGTTGAATTTGTTAGGGATAAGGACAGCCGTATTTTCTTTGACGCTGCCGACAAGATCGGGCCGCAGATTTCGGCCAAGCTCTTGGAGCAATCCAAAATTATCGCCCGCGCCATGCCACAAGGCGACATCCTTGGATTTGCGCCCCCCTTCTGCCTGACCCACGAAGAGGCCGACCAGGTAGTGGCAGGAGCGGTTGCCGCAGTGAAGGCAGTTCTGGGCTAAACCGCATGAGAATCCCGGACAGGTCTGATAACTTTCGGTCCTGTTCGCCTATGCGCGCGGCTTGCGAGCTGGGGAAAGGCCGCCAAGTCTTCGGCCAAGGGGATATCGGTATGAGAGGATCTCGTCCCCTGCCCCGGTTCCCGTCAGAATGCGACCCAGACATTGTTCGGCAATGCGAAGATCGCTATCGACTTTCTAAATCAGAAGCTCGTTATTCTTCGTGGTCCAGCACGCCATCGCCAGCAACATCAGCAACGGCAAAAAGCAGCCCCAAAAGCTTCAGGCGGACAGAGTTCAAATTGATTCCTTTCCTGCTTCTGCCAACGCTCCAAACAAGATTAGCAGACTCGCCCGCGCGCGTCGGTGCCGTCACCACACGGCGATGTACGGATTGGTCGATCTGGCAGGCCGCGAAGCTCTGGCCCGATTTGGGACGGTCAAAATGTCCAATACGCCGTTTCTTAGCCAGAAATCGGTTTTGCTGTTGCCCAAGATATGGTTGATCGAGCCACAGCAGGTCGGACATTATGACTCCGTTCCGATGAAACGCGTTGAAGGATGACATCTTGGAAATATGGTCCGGGATAACCGAGGCTTTTTGGCTACTTGTCACGCTTGACGCGGACCTGGTGGAAATCACGCTAAGGTCTTTATATGTCACGCTGACGGCGCTTGTTATCGCCTCGGCCATTGCGCTGCCGCTTGGCGCGCTTCTGGCGGTGCGCAGATTTCGCGCGCGACGGATCACAATTGCTGTTCTGAACGCGTTAATGGGGCTTCCCCCAGTCGTCGTGGGCCTGATTGTCTATGTGCTGCTCAGTCGGTCGGGACCATTTGGGGTCTTGGGCCTTTTGTTCACACCCACGGCGATGATCATTGCACAAGTCATTATCATCGTGCCGCTGATTGCCTCCATTGCCCACCAGGCCCTGCGCGAGCTTTGGTCGGACTATCACGATCTTCTGATTTCGATGAACACAACACAGGCGCAACGGGTGCAGGCCCTGTTATGGGACGGACGTCGGGCACTTTTGACGGCGTCATTGGCCGGGTTTGGTCGCGCCATAGGCGAGGTGGGCGCGATCATGGTCGTGGGCGGCAATATTGACCATCACACACGTGTCCTGACCACCGCCATTGCGCTTGAAACCGGGAAGGGTGAGTTCGCGCTGGCTCTTGGCCTAGGCTTTGTTCTGATTGCCATGGCTATTGCAGTAAATCTTGCCATCCATGTGATCGGCCGCACCGAACGGGGGGGGCGCTGGTGAGCAATCTTTTCCCCGTTACGCTTGAAGGCGCCACGCTACGCCGCTCTGGCAAAGTCCTTGTCGGCCCCGTGAATCTGGAACTGCGGGCCAAAGGCGTCACCGTCGTCATCGGACCGAATGGGGCCGGTAAAACATCGCTTCTACGTATGATGCATGGCATTGCGCGACTTGGGGGGGGCAGCATTCGCTGGGCTTGCCCGCCGGAAGAGGCCCGTGCCCATCAGGCATTCGTTTTTCAACAGCCGATCATGATGCGCCGGTCCGTTCTGGGCAATCTGACCTATCCGCTGCGGCTGACTGGCACTTCCTGGTCCGAGGCCCGTGACCGTGCCACCCAAGCAGCAACAGAGGTGGGGCTGGCCGATATGCTAGACCGTCCCGCACCGTACCTGTCTGGCGGTGAACGGCAAAAACTGGCGCTTGCGCGCGCGCTTATTACTCGACCTGAACTTCTGTTCCTAGATGAACCCTGCGCCTCGCTTGATGGTCGCGCCACCCGTGAAATCGAAGAGATTCTGACCCGTGCGGCAGCGGCAGGCACCCGGCTGATCATGTCGACACACGACATGGGGCAGGCCCGGCGGCTGGCAACCGAGGTCTTGTTTCTTATGAACGGGAACATTCACGAGCACAGCTCAGCCGAAATGTTTTTCGGGGGCTCGGCCAGCCCACAAGCACAAGCATTTCTCAAAGGAGACATCGTAGAATGAAACGGACCATTTTCGCCGCCCTTTCAGCAGCCCTTCTGGCAACCGGAGCGATCGCGGACGAGATGAAGCTTGCGGTCACCACGTCGTTCCATAACTCGGGTCTGTCCGACATTTTGCTGCCTCGGATCAAGGAAGACACTGGGATCGAGGTTCAGCTTCTAGTCGTTGGTACAGGACAAGCGATTAAACTGGGCGAGGCCGGGGACGTGGACGCCATACTCGTGCATTCTCGCAAAGCCGAAGATGGCTTCCTGGCCGGTGGCTTCGGCACCCATCGCCGCGAAATCATGTATAATGATTTTGTCTTTATCGGCCCATCGACCGACGCCGCGCATGTGGCAGAAGCAGAAAGCGCAGCTAACGCGTTGGCACGCATCATGACCGCACAAGCCCCCTTTGTCAGCCGCGGGGATGACAGCGGAACCCACAAGAAAGAACTTAGCCTGTGGGCGGCGGCCGAGATCGCACCCGAAGGCGCGTGGTACAAAGCGGTCGGGGCCGGCATGGGTGCAGCATTGAATACAGCCGCTGGTTTGGACGCCTATATCATGGCAGATCGGGCAAGTTGGCTGAACTTTGGAAATAAAGGCAATCTGGCGCTGCTTTATGCGGGCGATCCGATCCTGTTCAACCAATACGCCTATTTGCCCGTGAACCCGGATAAGCACGAGCACGTAGAGACCGAGCTTGCGGCTAAACTGGAGGCGTGGCTTGTATCTGACACAGCGAAAGCGTTGATCAATGACTACAAAATCAACGGTGAAACCCTGTTTGTTTTCAACGCCAAGTAATCAATTAAGTGTAGTCAGACATGTGGTGTCAGACCGCTTCGAACGAAACCCGGCTAGACCAGTATGACTGCCCTTAATTCTGCGCTGAGGCCACGAACTCTTGCAAACTTCGCATTCGGCGAAAGCGGCGCATGGATCGTGTTCGTCGTCGAAACGGGAGGTGCGAATACTCGATCCGGTTGCTCAAGTAATGGCCCAAAGCGTGTCTGCCTGCGTTTCCGATTTCTCGCATCGCGGCCACGCAGGACCGAAGACGACCCCGACACCCTCCCCCCCTCCGAGCTCAGGCTTTGGGGGACACGGGGGTACCAAACGGGGCACTTTCAGGCACGATGAGCGCATTCTAACCTTCGGCCAAATCCGCGGCATCTCTCAAAAGGGCGGGCAGCCGCCAATCGCCTTTGCAGGTCGAATGGCGGCTTTGGTGTGAGTTTATTTGTGGGCTGAGCCCGCTAAGTTACCGCGGTGCACATGCTTCCCGTCCGTCAAGCCGTTTACCTTTTCGACAATGGCGTCGGCATCGATGCCGTGATGGCGATATAGATCGCCGATCGTGCCGGTTTGGCCGAAATGCTCGACACCCATTGGGATGGTCTGATGACCGGCAACAGATCCAAGCCAGGACAGCGTCGCCGGGTGGCCATCAATGACGGTGATGACTTTGCAATGGGGCGGAAGATCGGCCATCAGGCTCTCGATGTGTGCCTGTGCCGCCTTATTGCCGCGTGAACGGGCCCGTTGGGCCGCTGTCCAGCCCGCATTGAGCCGGTCAGCCGAGGTCACGGCCAGCACGCCGATATCCCGGCGCCCTTCACCGATCATCCCAGCCGCCTTGATCGCCTCGGGGGCAACCGCGCCCTGATAGGCGATGACGACCTCGCAATTCGGTCCGGGTTTGCGCAGCCAGTAGGCGCCGTCGATGGCCCCCTGTCGGAACGCGTCGTCGTGGCGTTTGCCGGGTTGTTCGATCGGGTTCGTGGTCAGGCGCAAATAGACAGATCCACCGGTTTCATCACGCAGCCAGGTGCGCTCGTCCGGGTCGCCTTCACCATCACGCTGAAGATAATCGAAGGCCCATTCCATGATCACCGCAAGCTCATCTGCAAAGGCGGGCTCGAACGAGGCAAGCCCGTCCTGGCTCATCCCGATCAGGGGCGATCCGACTGATTGGTGCGCCCCGCCTTCCGGGGCCAGCGTCACACCAGATGGGGTGCCCACAAGGATGAACCGGGCGTCCTGATAGCAGGCATAGTTCAGCGCATCGAGACCGCGGGCTACGAATGGATCATAGACCGTACCGATGGGGATCAGCCGCTTGCCAAAGATCGAATGCGACAGGCCTGCGGCGCCCAGAAGCAGCATCAGGTTCATCTCGGCGATTCCTAGCTCGATATGCTGACCTTCCGGCGTGAATTCCCATTTCGCGGTCGAGGGGATGCGGTGCTCGATAAAGGCGTCTGCCTGTCTGGACCGTGCGAAAAGTTTGCGCCGGTTCACCCACGGGCCAAGGTTTGTGGTCCCCGTCACGTCCGGTGATGTGGTCACGATCCGTGCCGCCAGATCGCTGTCGCCCTTCGACAGATCATCCAGAATCTTGCCAAAGGCCATCTGGGTCGAGATTTCGCGAGAGGTATCAATGTCGATGGCAGGCACGGCGAGCTTGTCATCGTGATACCGCCGGGTGCCCTTGGCAAAGAAGGAAACTTTGGACAGGAAATCACGTAGCGCGGCGGGGTTTTCGACTGTGGCCAGCGGTTCCCACTCGTCGCCCGTTGCCACGCCCATGTGCTTTTGCCACTGGGCGAACTGCGTGTTGTTCATCAGCCCGCCATGGTTGTCCTTGTGGCCTGCGATGGGCGTCCCCCAGCCTTTCACCGTATAGGCCAGGAAGCAGGTGGGGCGGTCGTGATCAATGGTGTCGAAGGTCTGGGCCATGGTCTGGACGCAGTTGCCGCCGAGGTTCTCCATCAAGGCCGCCAGTTCATCGTCGCTGCGCTGCTCGATCAAGGCCGAGACATCGCCCTGATCTCCTAGATCGTCCATCAATCGCTTGCGCCAGACGGCTCCGCCCATGAAGGTGAGCGCCGAGTATTCCTGGTTCGGACAGGCATCGATCCATTCGCGCAGTTTGTCGCCGCCCGGCTCTTCAAAGGCTGCGCGCTGCAACACACCGTGCTTCACCCGCACCACGTCCCACCCGAAGACCGCAACAAGTGCGTGCCGCTGATCGTGACCGACAAAAGAAGGGCGCGGGCGTCATGATGCAGCGAAGACATGTTATCAAGCTTGGGGCAGCAGCGCTGGGGACATTGGCCCTGACGCGGTACAATCCAAGCCAACGCGAGTGGCGCGGGCGCGGCTTTGGTGCCGATCTGTCAGTGATCTTTCACGACAGCAGCGATGAGTACGAAGGTATTTTCGCAGCAATCGAAAAAGAAGTTGACCGGCTTGAACAGGTGTTCAGCCTGTTCCGACACCACTCGGCAATTTCACGGTTGAACCGGGATGGAAAGCTTCAAGATCCGCCCGAGGATCTGGTTGAACTTTTAGAAATTTCCAAAGAGGTTTGGAACCTCACAGACGGGGTCTTTGACCCCACCATCCAGACGGTATGGCGCGCAGAGCATAGGCTTCCTACGCGCCCCTCTGGGTTTGAGACTGTCGAAGTTCGAAGGGACATTATCCGATATGAAAACCCGGATACGGCGCTGACGCTCAATGGCATCGCGCAAGGATATGCAAGTGATCAGCTGTCTCGTCTTCTGCGCCGCCAAGGTCACTCGGCGCATCTGGTCAATCTTGGCGAATACGCAGCCGGAGATGGCGATTGGCGCTTGGGGGTTGAAAACGGTGAAGCAAAACGCTTGACGCATACCGACCTAAACAATCTGGGGCTTGCAACCAGTGCGCCAGGCGCGATGACGCGCGCCAATGGTCAGGCCCATATCGTGCAACCGTTTGGAGGGGAGCCCGTTTGGAAAACCGTCACGGTTCAGGCACGGACCTCGGCGCTTGCCGATGCGTATTCCACGGCGCTCTCGCTTATACCGCAGGAAAAGATCCAAGCGATGGATTTCGAAGAGATGGGCATTGCGAAAGTCTGGCTGGAAAGCCAAGGCGGCACCATGATCCGGCTGGGTTAATAGTCCGGGGCCGCGTGGCTCACCCCATATTTTGCAAAGATTGCTGCAATCCGCCCATCAGCAAGCGCATCCGCGATCGCATAATCCGCCGCATAGGAAAGCTCGCGGAAATTGTGACGCACGGCAATCCCAAGCGTCCAAGTGTCGAGCGCGAAGTTCACAAGAGGTGGCGTGGCCACATCGACTTCGTCGCTCTGATCGAGATATTCCAGAATGCTCTTCACGCCCATCACCGCGTCCACTTCTCCGGTTCCCATCGCGGCAAAAGCATCTTTGTGATCGGGATAGTGGCGAATGTTCGAAAGCAACATTCCGCCATTGAAGTTCGACAGATAGAAATCCGAGATCGTGTGATTTTCAACGCCCACTTTATGGAACCGATAGTAAGGCGTGGTGGGCGGATCATCGGGGAACACATCGACTCGATAGGCGGTTGCGAGGGTTTCGTTGAAATATTGACCGTTCAGCACCACCAGCTCGTTGCGACACTGCAAATCCTTGCTGTACGGAACGTGCATCATGATGTTTGACACCTGCCCGCCAATCAAAGGCCCCTTCCAGATCTGATTGCGCAGATCTGCATCCACGTTCTCATCTGCGGCGACAAAGTTGAAACGCGCCTCGACGCCGATGTCCTCGGCGATGATGTGCGCGATTTCAATGTCGATGCCCTTGGGTTTGCCGGCTTCCTCCCAGGAAAACGGCGCAAAATCTTCGTAGACAGCGAAGGTCAGATAGCCGCGCTCAAGGATCGTGTCATAATCCTGTCCGACGTCGATCCGTGTGTCCGACCGTTTCGGGATCACATCCCCATACCCTTTGGCCAAATCTTCGCATCTTGCCAAGGCGTGCTGAGCGGTGCCGGCCAGAAGGCCAAGCACCAATGCTATATGGATGCCAAAACGCAAAACGATCAATGTGCCGCTGACAGGCCGATGGTCAGAAGCTCGGCAGCTTTTGCGAAGCTGGCGGCGCTGCCATCGAGCGCAATTGCTGCGCGCGATACAGCAGATTCAGCGACCGGCGCGTCGGAGCCGGTTTCCGCAGAGGCGTTGATGTCGGACAGTTCAGTCCGAAGTGCGGCCACTTCATCGCCAAGGGACGCTACATCAACACCACCCTCGACCTCGCTTGCGCGGTCTTTCAAAAGATCGCGAATTGCAGACAGGCGTGTCTGATAGTCGTCAAAAGCACCGTCATCAGGGCGGGTTTCAACGTAGGTGCGGATGGCCCATGCGGCCTCCTGACCCAGAAGATCTCCGAAGGCGGGCATCTTGGTGATCCCGTTCTGGGTCATGCCATAGCGGAAACGCTCGAGATACCATTCGTCACCATCCCAATCCGCGCTGAGATAGCGCAGATCAGGGGCCAAGCCGCCGGAAACGACTTCCAACCCATGACAACGTGCGCAGTTCTGGTTATAGCCCGATGCGCCGATATCAATGGCGGCTTGCCAGTTCTCGCTTGCTGGGTCGCGCCACGGGTTTTCTTCAAGCCATTCTTCCCCAAGATCGGGAAGGCCAGCCGTGTCCACCGCCTGCGGGGCAACGTCACCATGGGCAAAGGCTGCGGCAGCGGCCAATACAAACGGCGGCACAAGCAATATTTTCGAGAATTTCATCACGTCTCCTCCAAACTTTTAATGATTTGTAGAAGGCTTGCGGCGACGGCTCTATTCGACCTTGGTCCAACTTTTCGAACCCGACTACGTCGGACAGACTGTGTTGCGGGAGGACGAGATGAAAAACATAATGAAACTGTGGTTTTGCCTTCTGGCGATTGTCCTGTCGTCAACACTGGTCGAAGCCGGTGAAAACATGCGCAAAATCTCGGTTCTTTATCTGAGAATTGCGGCGCCTGAACGCCCTGTCCTCTCGAATCTCGACCCCACCCCGGACAACCTTGGGCGTGCCGGGGCAGAGCTTGCGGTTGCCGATAACAACACCACCGGTGGCTTCATGGGCTATCAGTTTGCAATGGAGCTCATCGATCTGGACGAGGGCAACCTTGCAGGCGCGCGCGACGCGCTTCATGCCAGCGACGCCCCATTCGTGTTGTTAGACATGAGCGCCGAGCAAATGCTCACACTTGTCGATGAGAGCGAGGCGCGCCTTTTCTTCAACGTGCGGTCCTATGATGACCGCCTAAGGGGCGCGGATTGCCGAGCGAGCTTGCTTCATACTCTGCCAAGCTACGCGATGCGTGCGGACGCGCTGATGCAGTTCGTGCTGAAGAAGCGCTGGGATAAGCTTGCGCTTGTCTCGGGAAATACTGTTGAGGACGGCAAGTTTGCCGACGCGCTGCACAATGCGTCGCGCAAGTTCGGCCTGAGCTTCGGAAAAGAAGAGCCTTGGGTGCTGGACGGCGACCTGCGCAGGCAGGCTGCTGCGGAAGTTCCGTTGCTGACGCAGAAGCTTGGTGACTACGACGTGCTGTTCGTAGCCGACGAGCAAAATGATTTCGCCCGATACCTCGCTTATAACACGTGGCTGCCAAGGCCCATTCTGGGGGGCGATGGCCTTCGTGCCACTGGCTGGTCGCACGTGAATGAACAATGGGGGGCTGCACAGCTGCAAAGCCGTTTTTATGATCTGGCCGGACGCAACATGCAGGACATCGACTATGCCGCCTGGGCAGCCCTGCGCGCCGTGGACGAAGCCTATCTTCGCACGAATTTCGCAAACCTTGATGCCATCCGATCCTACCTTCTGGACGGGATTGAACTGGCTGGGTTCAAGGGTCGCCCTCTTTCGTTTCGCAGCTGGAACGGACAAATGCGCCAGCCTGTTGGGCTGACACACGCCTCGGCTCTTGTCGCAATGGCCCCGCTTGAAGGGTTCCTGCACGCCAGAAACGAGCTGGACAGCCTTGGAGCTGATGCACCCGAAAGCCAATGCAAAGCCTTTGGAGAATGAGCCAATGAAATTGAACACCTGTCTGGCGGCTTTGATCGCACTTATGCCCGCCGCAGCCTTAAGTGATGAGATCTGGGTCTCGAACGAAAAAAGCGATACAATTTCCGTGATCGACGTTGATACGCTGGAAGTCGTGAAAGAATACGAGGTGGGCGAGCGTCCGCGCGGCATCCTATTCTCGAGCGACTTCAGATATCTCTACATCTGCGCCTCGGATTCCGATGCAGTGCAGGTGTTGGATGTCGAGGCCGGAAAAATCATCCACGATCTGCCGTCCGGTGAAGATCCCGAACAATTCGCGCTACACCCCAATGGCAAGCTGCTTTACATCGCCAATGAAGATGATGCCGTGACAACCGTGGTGGACACCGAAACCCATCACGTGATCGCGCAGATCAACGTGGGGGTAGAACCCGAAGGCATGGCGGTCAGTCCGGATGGCAAGACCACGATTACCACATCGGAAACCACCAACATGGCGCATTGGATCGACACCGAGACCAACACCATCTACGCCAACACACTGGTGGATGCGCGCCCACGCCATGCCGAGTTCACAACCGACGGCTCGAAACTATGGGTCAGCTCGGAAATCGGCGGTACGGTCGCCATTTTCAACACTTCTGACCAAAGCCAGATCGCCAAGATCGCGTTTGAAATCACCGGCGTGCATCCTGACAAGGTTCAGCCAGTCGGGGTCGAACTGAACGCGGACAATAGCCTTGCCTATGTGGCGCTTGGCCCCTCTAACCACGTCGCTGTCGTCGATACGGCGACTTACGAAGTACTTGATTATGTTCTGGTGGGGCGCCGGGTCTGGCACATGGCGTTTTCGCCAGACGGTACGAAACTGTTCACCACCAATGGTGTCTCTGGCGACGTGAGCGTCATTGATCTTGCCACCAACAAAGCCATTAAATCCATCAAGGTGGGCCGTTTCCCCTGGGGCGCGGTTGCACGTCCGACCAACTGAGGAGTTATCACATGAGAAAAGCCATAGTTCTCGCCAGTATGCTTGCCGCAAGCACCGCATTCGCAGACGACGATGCTGATGGCCTTGGTATGGCGGGGCTGCTTTCGGGTTCGAACAAGGTTGATTTGCCCGAAGTCATCCTGTCCGTGGGTGAACCGCTTGCTGATGCGCCGTGGAAGCTGAAATCTGGTAAATACTACGAGGTCGAGTTTACAGCAGATGGATCAGGAGAAATCGGGCTTGCGGGCAACGACTTCTTCCGCGCAATCTGGGTTGACGAGGTTGTCATCGAAGGGTTGGAAATCCGCCCCTATGCGCTCCATTCGGTCGAGTTCGATGACGCTGGCACGATGGAGATCGGCTTCGTCGCGATCAGACCCGGTAGGTACGAGCTGCGCATTCCGGGCAGCACCGGCGAAAGCCAAGCGATAAAGATCGAAATTGAATGACAGACGCCGTGGTCCTTGAAAATGTGGATCTAAGCTATGGGTCCCGCACCGTGCTGTCGCAGTTTTCGCTGCGACTGGCCGAGGGGTCGTTTACCGCTCTTTTGGGGCCCAACGGGGCCGGCAAGTCGACGATTTTCAATCTGATTGCCGGCCTATTGCTGCCGGATCGCGGCGACGTCCGCGTGATGGGGCAATCTACGACACGAACACGAGCAGGCTTGCGCGACGTGGGTATGGTGTTTCAGCAATCGGCTCTGGACCTAGAGCTCTCGGTTGTTCAGAATCTGCGCTATTTTGCGGGGCTGCACGGGATGAAAAAGCCCGGCGACCGGATCCAAAAGCTTCTTGCGCAACTTGGTCTGGAAGGGCGCGAAAGAAGCTCGGTGCGCGACTTGAATGGCGGTCATCGCCGCAGGTTGGAAATCGCGCGTGCGCTGTTACCCGACCCCAAGATCCTGCTGCTTGATGAGCCCACCACGGGGCTCGATCCCGCCTCCAAGCAAGCTATCGTTGACTCGGTGCATGCGATGAGCGCTCGGGGTGTGACCGTCCTTTGGATTACCCACCTTTTGGATGAGCTTTGGCCCGAAGACGAGGTGATCGTTCTGCAAGCCGGACAGATCGCAAGTCGCGGTGGATTTGCAGAGCTTGGAGGCGCAGAAAAGCTTTCACAGCACTATGCAGGCCACGAAAGACCGCAGCTATGATGACATGTCTTAAGGCCATCATCATTCGCGAGCTCTTGCGTTTCCTGCACCAGCGTGAACGGTTTCTCGCCGCACTTGTTCGCCCGCTTGTCTGGCTTTTCATTTTCGGGGCAGGGTTTCGTGCGGCACTCGGCTTGTCGATCATTCCGCCCTACGAGACCTATATTCGGTATGAAACCTATATCGTGCCCGGTCTTTGCGCGATGATTGTACTTTTCAATGCGATGCAGTCCTCACTTTCTATGGTCTATGACCGGGAAATGGGATCTATGCGGCTTTTGCTTACCGCGCCAGTTCCGCGTTGGTGGATTCTATTGGCAAAACTTCTGGCAAGTGCGCTCGTGTCAGCTCTGCAATGTGTGGTGTTTCTCGCAATCGCCTGGGTGTTTGACATTCGTATGCAGTGGGGCGGTTACCTTGCATTGCTACCAGCCTTGTTTTTAGTAGGGCTGATGTTAGGAGCCATGGGACTTTTTCTGTCCGCCATGATCAGCAGGCTTCAAAACTTCGCAGGCGTCATGAATTTCGTCATCTTCCCGATGTTTTTCCTCTCCACCGCGCTTTATCCGCTGTGGCGCATGCAGGAAAACGCTCCGCATATTGCGGCGGTGGTGGTCTGGAACCCGTTTACATACGCGGTCGAACTTATCCGCTTCGCGCTTTATCAACGACTCGAACCCGTGGCGCTGTTGTGGGTGTGCGTTTGCACCATTGGTTTTTTCAGTCTGAGCCTGTTCGGATATGATCCTAAAAAACCGTTTTCAAAGGCTAAAGTTGGCTAGGAATGGGTTGTTTAGGCCTTATTTCTTTGAGCAGTAAAATCGAATGTGGTGTCAGACAAATTCCAACCGGTCTCAGCTAGGCCAGCATGACTGTCCCTTATTCCGCGCCCTGCCCGCTTCAACCTAAGTTCTTCTGACACTGCCCTGGGAAATATCGAAGAAGTTCGTCCGGGAAATGCGTCTCAGGGAAAAACGCAACGCCGCAACGCACGGAAATCGCGCGATGAACTCGCGAGAAACGCGTGACGGGATTTGAGACGGGAATGATTGGCTGGGGTGGTAGGATTCGAACCTACGGTACACTGTACCAAAAACAGTTGCCTTACCACTTGGCTACACCCCAACCGTGCGCGATTAACTAGCCAAAGCGGAAACAGGGTGCAAGCCTAAAATTCCGGTTCTTGCAGGAATTTTGGTGGACCGACTTCTTGTGCGAATTCTTTGGGTCTGCACCTACCTTGGAAGCGGATGAGAAATGCTGTTCTAAAGACGTTGATCACCAAGGTGGTGCGCGCAGGATCAGTCGGCCAGCCCCGCATTGGGGCGCGCTTTGGCCAGACAATCGAACGCCACCAGATCCTTCAAAAGCGCTGGCATCTGCTCCAAGGGAATCATGTTTGGGCCATCCGACGGCGCGGTATCGGGATCCTGATGGGTCTCGATAAAGACGCCAGCAACACCGACGGCCACAGCGGCCCGCGCCAGAACCGGCGCAAAATCCCGCTGCCCCCCCGAAGAAGCCCCCTGCCCTCCCGGCATTTGAACGGCGTGTGTGGCATCCATGATCACAGGATGGCCCAACGCGGCCATCTGTGGCAGCCCCCGCATATCCGTGACGAGCGTATTGTACCCAAAGCTCGTCCCCCGTTCGGTCAGCAGGACCTGATCATTCCCAGATGACACCAGCTTGTCCGCCACATGCGCCATATCCCACGGCGCCAGAAACTGACCTTTCTTCACGTTGACGGGTTTTCCAGTTTGCGCAGCGGCCACAAGCAAATCGGTTTGTCGACACAGAAAGGCGGGGATCTGCAGTGCATCCACGACCTGGGCCACTGGGGTGCACTGGTCTGGTGCATGCACATCCGTCAGGACCGGCACGCCAACGTCGGACTTAACAGCTGCCAGCATCTCGAGCCCATCCTCAAGACCCGGGCCACGCTTTCCCTGCGCCGAGGTTCGGTTGGCCTTGTCAAAGGAAGCCTTGAAAACAAATCCCACACCAGCGGTGTCGCAGGCCTGCTTCAAGCGCGCAGCCAAGAACAACGCATGGTCGCGCGATTCCAACTGGCACGGCCCTGCAATCACCGACAGGGGCAGATGGTTGCCAAAGCGTACACGGCCAATCGACACCTCGCGCATATCAGGACGAGATCTGTTCACGCAGGATCGATGCGGTCAGCGACAGCATCAGATAGATCCCAGAGAAGATCAGGAACGCCAGAAGCGTGTTTTCGAACGCTTTGGGATAGGTTGGCTGATCCGGCGCCACAGGGCTTACGTTGGTCGACAAATAGCGGGTCTGCTTATTTGCTTCGATCCGGGCAACCTCGAGCTGTTGCAGCGCCTGCTGCATCAAAATCGTGCGTGTTTCGAGGTTGGTTTGTGCGATCCGCAACTGGCCACTGATGGATGCCAGTGACCCGTTTTCACCCCCTGTATCCGTCAGCTTCCCGCGAAGTTCGGCGATCAGGGTTTCGAGCCGCGCAACATCCCCGCGCACACCATCCACTCGGGCCTGATTGGGGGTGGCATTGTCCAGCAATTGGTCCAACCGCAATCGCTTATCCTGCAGTTGCAGTTCATAGGTATTGATCTGCGACATCAGCGAGGATGCGTCCGAAGTCGCATCGAACACGCCCATGTTTTCTTGCAGTTTCAACACACGATCCTGAGCCGCCAACATCTCGACTTCGGCCTCTTCATAGCTGTCCAATGCACCCTGCATCTGATCTTCGCGTTTGCGTTGGGTCAGATTGTCGACACGCTCTTCCGCGTAAGCAATCAGGGATTTCGAGTATTGTTCGCTGACTTCAGGAGAGGCGGCAATCACCTCCATCTTGATGATGCCCTCTGTCGGATCGAAACCGATCTTCACCCGCTTGCGATAGACCTTATATGCGGTTTCATTGCTTGCATCGGAATCGAGCCGTTGCACAACGTCAATCGACGGATCGCTGAAATGCGACTTGAAGCCCACATCACGATCCAGCCTCAGCATCGCCTCACGCGAGGTCAGATAGCCCTGAACACCGATGCTGTCCTGACTTGAAGCAAGGCCTGTCCCCGCAAACAGCCCCGCAGCAGCACTGCCTCCGGCTCCATCAGCTTGCTGGATCACGAACTCGGACTTTGTTGCATACATCGGGGTGGCGACACTGAAATAGTAATACCCGGCTATGATCGATGGCAGCACAACGAAAAATGCCAGTCGCAGAAGCAGCATCTGTAATTTGCGGCGGCGCCTGCGGGCGATGTCACGCTGGATATCCATGACCGAGCGCGCACGCTCGGCCGCGTCGAGCACGCTTGGTGCGGGCAAGCTGGGCTGCGCGACGGGTTGCGGTAAGTTGGCGGCGTTTCGGTCGCCCTCTCCCTCAACCAGTTCAAGCATGTTGGCCCGCTTGAACGGATCAATTCCCGCCTGTCGCAGGTGATAGACGGCCACGTGATCGTCGTCTGTCTGAACACCGTGTTTTTGCGCAACGCGTCGTGCCATCCGCAGCTGCCGTGCGGTGAGACCTTCTTGACGCACTTTTTCAATCTCGGCAGCCTCGTCAGTCGCTGCCGGATTGGCGCCGCGTTGCACGCTGACCCTTGGCTTCATATCACCAGCCGGCAATCCATCCTCTTGTGGGCCTGCCGCCAGTTCTTCCAGCGGATTCAGTGCCCGATCTTGCGAACTGTCGGCGCTTTGCTGAGGGGGCTGTTCGGCCGGATCCGACACAGCATCTTCACTGTTCTGGGGCACCTGCTCCGCTTGCGAAACAGACCCGGCATCACGGCGGATACGAAAACGATTAGCCTTGGGTTTGGTAGTCATAGAGCTGTTTCGCTTCTTCCAAAGTTTCGAACTGGTAAAACTGGCCGTCTTTCAGAACGGCCGCCGAATTGCATAGCTTTTCTAATGTCTTCGCTTGATGAGACACCACAATCACCGTGGCGTCTTGCAAACGCTCCTGCAACACTGTCCCCGCGCGCCGGTTAAACTCGGCGTCCGTAGTGGTCGGCATGCCCTCATCGATCAGATAGATGTCAAACTCCATCGCCAACAAAAGCGCGAAGGTAAATCGACCGCGCATCCCTGCACTGTAGGTCGCAATGGGGAAATCATAGTATTCTTCAAGATCACACAGCCAGCGGGTGAAAGCCTCAAGATAGTCAGGATCAAGCCCGTATAGCCGCGCAATGTGCCGTGCATTGTCACGGGCGGACAGCTTTTTGACGACCCCGCCCATAAACCCCAATGGAAACGACACCCGGCAATTGCGCACAATCTCGCCTTCGTCCGGCTTTTCAAGCCCCGCCATCATGTTGATCAGCGTAGTTTTACCTGTCCCGTTAGGCGCCAGAATACCAAGCGAATTGCCCAGCTCAACCCTAAAGGACGCCTGGTCAAGAATGACCTTGCGCTGTTTCCCGGTCCAAAAGGACTTGCTGACATTCCTGAATTCGAGCATTCGCGCTCCGATACCTGAAGTGGTCCCACTACTCTAAGGCCGACTTTCTTAATTAAGAGCTATAGGCCGCCATTTCGGCGAAAATATGTCTGTTTCCCACCGGAAATCCAGCGCGAACTTAGCAAAAATCTACGCGAAACAAAGGGGAAAGCGCCAGAAATTCTGACGCTTTCCCAAAGTTTCGGTCGACCTACACAGAGGCCAAGTGTCTGCCAACAGGCTCAGCCGTGCTGTTTTTCAACCCGCAGAAGTTTGCCTGCAATGAAGGACAGGAACACGGCGCCAAAGCTGAACAACGCGCCCATCTTCGCTGCGTCCTGCACAGGCCCTGGCGCAAAGGCAACCGAGGCCACGAAGAGCGACACGGTAAAGCCGATGGCCGCAACAAACCCGATCACGACCAAATCGACCAACCGCATGCCTGCCGGAAGGCCCAGTCGCATCGGACCCACCGCGATCCATCCCATGATGAAGACCCCGATGGGCTTGCCGATGATCAGGCCTGCAAGCACCAGCCACGTGGCTTCGCCAATCGCGCCGAACTCGACGCCCGCATTCAAAAGACCGAAGAAGAAAAGCACGATGTCGACTGGAATGGCCAGCGAATGTTCCATCTGGTTCAGCGTATCCGTCAGGTACTTCTCGGCCTCAGAGAAGATACCGAAGGCGCGGTCAGCATGCGGGATGGCTGGGATCACCGGAAGCAGGCCAAGCGCCGGGTGAATGCCCGCCTGCGCAAAGCCATACCAGCTGAGGCAGCCCGCAATGGCATAGGGAATCCAGCCCAACTTCTTGCGTACGAAGGTCGAATAGCGACGCAGCTGGTCGCCCCGGTCTTTGCGACGCGGCAGCCAGTTGAACAGCACGTAGGCGATCACCGAGGCGGCAACAGACAGCAGCAACCATTCCGGAGCCAGTTCGCCCGACGGATAGAAGATCGCCAGAATGATCAGGCCCGCGGCATCGTCCGCAATGGCCAACAGCAGCAAGAAGCGCACCGCCGGGTGGCCCGCACCGAAGACAAGGCGGCCGACAAGATAGCTGAAGGCGATATCGGTCGCGGTCGGAATGGCCCACCCGCGCGACACAGCATCAAAGGTGCTGGAGCCAAGGAAATAGGCAATGCCAAGATAGACCGCGATCGGGCCCAGCATACCGCCAGCCGTTGCAACCAAAGGCGTCGCGGCTTTCTTGCCGCGCAGGCTTCCGTTTTTCAGAATGACGGCTTCCCAGACCTCTTTGCCCGCGATGGCAAAGAACAGCGCCATCAGCATGTCGTTGATCAGGTAATGGAAGGTCAGAACCTTTTCGACGTCGCCGTATTCAAAGTGATGCGACGCCTCTCCATAGGCTTTTTCCCAGTACCCGATATCAATTCCGATCCAGCCGTTAAACCACAGCGGATACTCGACAACATGGTGATAGGAGTGGGGATCGATATTCGCCCAAACCAGCGCAATCAATGCGCCACTGATAAGAAGAATGGAATAGGTGGTAATGAAATTCCACACACGATACATGGCGTTCCCCGTTCGATCTTATTCTCGTAAACAGGTCGCACCCCAGCCATCACGCGGGGATGCGACCGCATCCTGTTACATTTGGAAATAATTCATTTGCCGTCAAACAACAACAGGGGTCCAGCAAATCTCTGTTTGTCAGCCATCCCCGTCATTCAGATTTACGCGATAGCGCTCCAGCCTATACCGGCCAACACGGCGCCGACGACAGCGATACCAAGATAGGCTGCGAAGACCCGAGGTTTGACCAAAGCCCAGACCGCGATCGCGGCGGGGATACAGCTGACACCACCTGCAATCACAAAGGACATGGCCGCGCCGTTGGACATGCCTTGCTCAAGCAAAGCAGCCACCATTGGAACCGCAGCATAGCCGTTCAGATACGCAGGCGCGCCAACGATGGCCCCCAGCAGGATCGGCCCGATGCCCGTGCCGCCCAATACCTGCGCCACAAGATCGGCTGGGATATAGCGCAGCATTAGCGCCTCGATCATATAGGCCAGAAGCAGCCATTTCCCTAGGAACAGGGCGTTCTCGACCGCAGCGGTCTTGAACGTGTCGCGGCGATTTGCCTCGGTCCAGAACTTCCAGTTCACCTCGCCCGAGTAGACATCCGCCCCTGTCCCAGATCCGCAGGACGAGCTGCAGCAGGATTTGACCGGAGCATTCTTCAGCGGGTCTACAAATACGGCGGACGTGGCGAATGTCTTCACAACGAAACCACCCATAAGCCCGATCCCCACGGCCGACACAAGTTTAGCCGTGGCAAATCCCGTGCCCAACGTACCAGCCGTAATGGCGAACATCGCAGGATCCATCAGGGGCGAGGACAGCCAGAACGCCATTACCGCAGACAACGGCGCCCCCACGGCAAGCAGCGCTGCAATGAAGGGGATCACCTCGCACGAGCAGAAGGGCGAGAGTCCTCCCGCAAAGGCCGCCAACACGATCATCCGCGTCTCGCGCCCTTCGAACGCGCGGGCCAGAAGGTTTTCGGCGCCGGTGGACTTCAGAAACGCCACCGCAAGGATCGCAAAGAGGATGAAAGGCGCCGTATGCCCAAGCGCGGTCAGCGCAAAGCGCATCATCGGCAAGACCTCGGCCGTGTCCAAAAGCGCAAGGATCAGCGGCACCAGCAGGACAAACACCCAGGCCCAGTCCGGTTTAAAACGCCTTGGCGGTTGGGTTTGCGTCGTCTCAGCCATGATTGTGACCCTCTCCTTCAGCGCAATCAGCGCAGCATTCTGACAAAAGGTAATCCGACAAGGCCCGCATCACGTCATATTCCGCAGCCGCGCAAATGATCGAACGTCCTTGCTTTTCCTGCGTCACCAGACCGGCGGCAGCGAGGATTTTCATGTGATGGGTCAGGGTCGACCCAGTGACACCGCAGCGTTCGCCCAGCGCGCCAATGGTCAGCCCTTCCGGGCCAGCCCGCACCAAAGTGCGCAGCACGCTTAGACGATGTTCCGACCCAAGGGCCGCAAACTGCGAAGCAAAGACATCAATGTCTTTGGGGGTTGGGGATTCGTGTTTCATATTTCTAGAAATATCGAAATATTGACGCAGCGCAATATTTATTTCGACAAAACTAGAAATATTGAATTTTCTGCGGACCCTTTCTACCCTGCGCCCATGACCGACCTGCAATCCCAGATATCCTCCTGCACCCTCTGCGCCACGCGTTTCGCTCAGACCGAAACCGCGCATGCTCCGCGCCCCGTGGTCTGGTTCGAGCCCGGCACGCGGATCAGGATCATCGGTCAGGCCCCGGGGATGCGGGTGCATAAATCGGGCGTGCCATTTGACGATCCCTCGGGTGATCGCCTGCGGCAGTGGATGGGCGTGGATCGAGACATCTTCTATGACCGTGCGCGGATTGCCATCACGCCAATGGCCTTTTGTTTTCCGGGCTACGACGCGAATGGTTCGGACCTCCCGCCCCCGCCGCTTTGCGCCAAAACATGGGCAGATCACGTGGATCAGGCCTTGGGCGATGTCCCCCTCACCCTACTTGTCGGTGGCTATGCCCAAGCCCGCCATCTGGGCCGCGGCAAGGGGGTCACCGCCACCGTGGCCGACTGGCGCGCCGCGGCTCTTCCCCTTGCCTCATCCGTCGTGGCGCAATACGGGTTGGCTGAAGAAAAACCCGTGGTTCGAAGCCGAACTTCTGCCCGAACTGCAAAAGCAGGTCGCCATCGCGCTGACCTCATAGCCGGAGATTGCCATGAGCGAGCTGACACATCTGGACCACGCCCACGCTGCCATGCAGGCAGACCTGAACGACGACGCTGCTCGGTTGCGGTTCTATGAACGGCTGGCAGATCGCGAACTGTTCCTGCTTTTGTCCAGCGAGCCGCAGGGCGAGGATATTGAACCCGAACTGTTTGAACTCGAGACCGAGAAATACGTTCTGGTGTTCGACCGCGAGGACCGTCTGGCCGAATTCGTCGGTGCCCCTGCCCCCTACGCCGCCCTTCCGGGCCGTATCATCGCGGGGATGCTGTCTGGTCAGGGCATTGGGCTTGGCGTCAATCTGGGCGTCGCGCCTTCGTCCATCCTGATCCCGGCCGAGGCGATGGACTGGCTGGCTCAGACGCTGTCCAGCGCACCGGACGAGGTCGAGGCCCAGATCACCGAGATCCTGCCACCGTCTGCCCCCGAAGTGTTGCTGACTGCCTTGGCGGGAAAACTAGGTTCCGCAGGGGGATTGGCCCAATACGCCTGTCTGGCAGGTGTCGGCCACGCGGACGGGCGCCGTGGGCACCTTCTGGCCTTCATCAACCCCGCCGAAGGCGCCGAACGCGCACTGGCGGGCGCTGCGAACGAGGCCCTCACCTTCTCGGGCATTGATGTCGGAGAGCTGGACGTGGGCTTTTTTGCCGAGACGGACGAGATCGCACAGAAACTGACTGCCATCGGCCTGCGTTTCGACCTACCGGCCCCGAAAGCACCCGAAACGCTTGCGCCGGTCGCGCCCGGCTCGAACCCCGAGAAACCGCCGATCCTGAAGTGATCGGCAAATGGCCCGGACGACGCAATAAGAAAAGGGTGCAGAAAATCCGCACCCTTTCCCTCACCTGGAACGCCCCCGGCAAAGCCGTATTCCTAGGTTAACATCTCGACCAGTATGGGTGAAAAGTGGCAATCTCATGTCACAATTCTATGACATTGTTACTAAAATTAGAAAATCCAAGCACGGCGTGAACAATACACCCCGTGCCCAGCTATTGATTACTTCTTAGCTTCCAATGCGTCCAGACGGGCCTTCAGTGACTCGTTTTCCTCGCGCGCTTTCTGAGCCATCGCACGCACGGCGTCGAATTCTTCGCGCGTCACGAAATCACGATCAGCCAGCCAGCGATCCATCCAGCTTTTCATCGCGGTCTCGGCTTCGTCCTTCGCGCCCTGCGCCACGCCCATGGCGTTGGTCATCAGCTGGGAAATATCGTCAAAAACCTTGTTGCGCGTCTGCATGTGCTTCTCCTCGCTTGAGCTGCCCCCTATATGGGGGTTTGCGCAGTCAGAGACAAGGTTGACTTGCCCCGAAGAAGAGGTTCAACACAACGCATGTATATGGCCATCCCCTTTCCCAATATCGGGCCCGAGATCTTTTCGATTGATCTGGGCAGCTTCACCTTTGCCCTGCGCTGGTACGCGATGGGCTATCTTGTGGGGATCGCAATCGGCTGGTGGATCATCGCCCGCGCGCTGGCGCGTCCTGCGCTGTGGCGGGACGAGTCGCCGATGACGAAGGCGCAGTTGGAGGATCTTGCCACGTGGATCATCCTCGGCATCATCGCCGGCGGGCGCCTTGGCTTCGTCGCCTTCTATCAACCCGAGTACTATCTGGCGAACCCGCTAGACATCCCCAAGATCTGGCAAGGCGGCATGTCCTTCCACGGCGGTTTTCTTGGCGTGATCGTCGCGGTCTGGCTGTTTAGCCGCCGCAACGGGTTGCTGACCGCATCCATCGCGGACCTTCTGGCCATCGCCGCCCCAATCGGCATCGGCCTTGTACGCGTGGCGAACTTCATCAATGCCGAGCTTTGGGGCCGCCCGACCACAGCGCCTTGGGGCGTCATATTCCCCGGCGAATATGCACAACATTGCTCCGGCTGGGACGCCACGCTTGGCGCCTGCGCCCGCCACCCCAGCCAGCTTTACGAAGCGGTTCTGGAAGGTGCCGTCTTGGCGATTGCGCTGCTTTATCTGGCCTATCGTCGCGGCTGGCTGAAAACGCCGGGCCGCCTGACCGGGCTGTTTTTTCTAGGTTACGGCCTGTCCCGCTTTGTGGTCGAGTTCTTCCGTCAAGCTGACGCTCAGTTCATCACGCCTGACAACCCCTGGGGCCATGTGGTCCGCCTAGGCGATCTGGGCATCACCATGGGCCAGACGCTGACCCTGCCCATGATCGCAATCGGAATTGCCACCCTGATCTGGGCCAATCGGCGGACATCGGAATGAATGCTCTCGAAAAGCAACTGATTGGTCGCATTTCGAAATCCGGCCCCATTTCAATCGCGGACTATATGGCCGAATGCCTGCTGCATCCCAAACACGGATATTACGCCACCCGAGACCCGCTCGGCGTACAAGGTGACTTCACCACCGCGCCCGAAATAAGCCAGATGTTCGGCGAAATGCTGGGGCTTGCGATTGCGCAGGCGTGGTTGGATCAGGGCGCGCCGTCGCCCGTCACATTGGCCGAGCTTGGACCGGGACGCGGCACCTTGATGGCGGACATCCTTCGCGCCACCAAAGGCGTGCCGGGGTTTCATGCGGCCGCCGATGTACATCTGGTCGAGGCCTCACCCGTGTTGCGCGCCCGTCAGATCGAGCGCCTTGCACCCATCCCCATCACGCATCACGACAGCATCGGCAGCCTGCCCGATGCGCCCCTGTTCCTTGTGGCAAACGAGTTCTTTGACGCCTTACCCATCCGCCAATTCCAACGCGATGGCGACGGCTGGCGGGAATGTCAGGTGGGGCTTGAGGGCGACAAACTCGCCATGGGCCTGACCGCCCCCCTACCCGTCCCTGCGCTGGATCACCGGCTGGGCGACACACAGGACGGCGACGTGGTCGAAATTTGCGCGCCTGCCCAAGGCGTCATGTCCAAGCTGGCAGATTTCATCGACAGACATGGCGGCGCGGCGTTCATCATCGACTACGGTGACTGGCGGTCCATCGGGGATACGTTTCAGGCACTGAAAGACCATGTGCCCGTGTCGGTGCTGGATACGCCCGGTGAAGCCGACCTAACTGCGCATGTGGATTTCGAGGCGCTGGCCTGCGCCGCAGCCCCCCTGACCCCGCATATGATGACCCCGCAAGGCGTGTTCTTGGAGCATCTGGGCATCACCGCCCGCGCGCAGGCGTTGGCTGGAAAGCTCAGCGGCGACGCGCTGGACAGCCACATCGCCGCACACCGGCGCTTGACGCACCCGGACGAAATGGGGACGCTCTTCAAAGTGCTGGGACTGACTCGCGCGGACGCGCCCGATCTGCCCGGACTTCAACGCAACAAAACACAGGCCCACGCGGATGGTACTTGAGATCCTGACCTCTGACGCCCTTGGCCAGATACGGCACGGGTTCTTTACCCGCAAGGGTGGCGCATCCTCGGGCGTGTATGCCGGGCTAAACTGCGGCAGCGGAAGTGGGGATCAATCTGAACTGGTTCAGATCAACAAGGACCGCGTAGCGCAGGCATTGGATGTGGCCCCCAGCCATCTGTGCGGCGTCTATCAGGTGCACTCACCTGATGTCGTCGTCGCGGACGGGCCGATCACCGGCGACAAACCCCATGCAGATGCGGTGGTGACCGCCACGCCGGGCCTTGCCCTGTCGATCCTGACCGCTGATTGCCAACCGGTCCTGTTTGCAGACCCCGACGCCAAGGTGATCGGTGCGGCCCACGCGGGCTGGAAAGGCGCCATTGGTGGTGTGCTGGAAGCCACGCTAGAGGCCATGGAAAGCCTTGGGGCCAAGCGCGCCAACATCACAGCCGTGATCGGCCCGACCATCAGCCTTGAAGCCTACGAAGTTGGCCCAGAATTCCGCGAAGAGTTCACCGGGCATGACAGCGGCTATGACCGCTTCTTCACCGATGGCGAGGGCGACCGCGCCATGTTCGACCTGCCCGCTTTTGGGCTGCACCGCCTGAACGCGGCCGGGGTTAAACATGCGGAATGGACAGGGCACTGCACCTATTCCGACCCTGAACGATTCTATTCCTATCGCCGCACGTGCCACCGCAACGAGCCCGACTATGGCCGTCTGATTTCGGCGATCCGACTGTAGAGCTCAAAATTCTTCGAAGAATTTTGCCCGGAATTTTTCAAAATTCCGGCGCGACGCTTACGGTGTGTCTTCCATCCGTGCTTCCAGCACATCAAACGGCACGCCCGGCTCGTCCTTGGCTCCGCGAATGACCAGCGACGTCTTTACGGACGCCACATTCTCGGCCGCGGTCAGCTGTTCGGTCAGGAAGCTCTGGAAGGTCGACAGGTCGGGTGCGACACATTTCAGGATGAAGTCCACCTCGCCGTTCAGCATGTGGCATTCGCGGACCAGCGGCCAGTGGCGGCACTGTTCCTCGAACGCGGACAGGTCGACTTCTGCCTGGCTAACCAACCCAACCATGGCGAAGACTTGCACCTCGAAGCCCAGCGCGCGGGCATCTACATCCGCGTGATAGCCGCGGATCAACCCGTGCTCTTCCAGCGTGCGCACACGCCGCAGGCAAGGCGGTGCGGATATCCCAACACGCTTGGCCAGTTCCACGTTTGTCATACGACCGTCGGCCTGAAGTTCAGCCAGAATCATACGGTCGATTGGGTCAAGTTTGCTTGCGGACATTGAGTTGCCTTCTGATGAGCATCCGGTGGCGCGCCAAGTGGCGGCATTCGATCGGAAATTGCGCAGAGACTATATCCAGACGTTGCATTGCGCAACAATCTTTCGCACCCGCGCAACATCATTTCTTGATGAAATCGTCAGCCGCACCGTCACGCGGCCGTGATGCCTTCGGGCTCGGGCCTTTCAATACTGGTCCGGCTCGCTTATATGCGTCACGAACCAAGAATGCTCAAGGAAGTTCCAATGTCCGAGACCCGCCACACCAAAGTTCTGATCATCGGCTCCGGCCCTGCTGGATATACCGCCGGCGTTTACGCCTCGCGCGCCATGTTAGAGCCGATCCTTGTGCAAGGCATGGAACCGGGTGGACAGCTGACCACCACGACCGAGGTCGAGAACTACCCTTCTTTCATCGACATCCAAGGCCCCGAGCTGATGATGAAGATGGAAGAGCACGCTCGCGCGATGGGCACCGAGGTGATCGGCGACCTGATCGTGGATCTGGACATCTCGAAACGCCCGTTCACCGCGAAGGGCGACAGCGGCACCATCTATACCGCCGATGCCGTCATTCTAGCCACTGGCGCCCGCGCCAAATGGCTGGGGCTGGAGAGCGAAGAAAAGTTCAAGGGCTTCGGCGTCTCGGCCTGTGCCACCTGTGATGGCTTCTTCTATCGCGGCGAGGAAATCGTCGTGGTGGGCGGCGGCAACACTGCCGTCGAAGAAGCGCTGTTCCTGACCAAGTTTGCCTCGAAAGTGACGCTGATCCACCGCCGCGACACGCTACGCGCCGAGAAGATCCTGATCGACCGCCTGATGAAGAACGAAAAGATCGTACCGCTGTGGGATCATCAGCTGGAAGAGGTCGTGGGCGACGAAAACCCGCTGGGCGTCACTGGCGTGCGTGCAAAACACGTCAAAACCGGCGAGATCACCGAGATCCCGGCGAAGGGTGTTTTCATCGCCATCGGCCACGCGCCGGCGAACGAGCTGGTGAAGGACACGCTGGAAACCCATATGGGCGGCTATGTCGTAACGAAGCCAGACTCGACCGCAACATCGGTGCCCGGCGTCTTCGCAGCGGGCGACCTGACGGACCATAAATACCGTCAAGCTGTGACCTCGGCCGGGATGGGCTGTATGGCCGCTCTGGAAGCCGAGCACTTCCTGTCTGAAAACGAATAAGCGTCACTCCCTCCCAAACACATATATAAGGCGGCCCTATGGCCGCCTTTTTGCACCTCGCCCCACGCGAGTTTCCCGCTTTCGCTCCCGTTTGCGAAACACTGTTCCCCAATCCACACAGTCCTGGCGACATTCCCCGTAAATTAGAATTTTGCCAAATTACTCCTTTGTCACGTCGCTGTTTCATGCGATGCGTTCACGCGTGAACACACTTTGAGTCGTATGACATGTCGTCAACCGAAGCCAAACCCACCCCCGGAGAAGAGGATCAGCTCTTCCGCCTTCTGCGCCAACTCGATACGGCGCCGGAGGCATCGCAGCGCGCGATTGCGGCAGCCATTGGGGTGTCTTTGGGAAGGCTGAACGCGCTTCTGCGTGCGGCGGTCGATGCTGGGCTGATCACCATCAGCACCCGCAACGGCCCCGACAAGCGCCAGCGGTATTCTTACTCGCTGACCGCACGCGGCGCGTCCGAGAAGGTGCGGCTCACAGACATTTTCTTGAACCGCAAGCTTGCAGAATATGACGCATTGCACGCGGAACTAACCGGTACAACCAGCGGCCTGGTTCCGCTTAAACACAGGACCAATCTTATGGAACAAAACCTTGCTCCGATCCCCGAACTTTATGTCAGCCATGAAAGCGCGCAGAAGCTGAAAGTTGAAGCTGCTGACCTGACCAGCCACGACCTGACCCCGCGCCAGATCTGCGACCTTGAGCTGCTGATGAACGGCGGTTTCAATCCGCTGAAAGGCTTCTTGTCGGAAGAAGACTATAACGGCGTTGTGGAAAACATGCGTCTGGCCGATGGTCAACTGTGGCCGATGCCGATCACGCTGGACGTGTCGGAAGGCTTCGCAGCCTCGATCGAACTGGGTCAGGACATTGCCCTGCGCGATCAGGAAGGCGTGATCCTTGCCACCATGACCGTGACCGATCGCTGGGAGCCGAACAAGGCCAACGAGGCCGAAAAGGTCTTTGGTGCTGATGACGACGCCCACCCGGCTGTGAACTATCTGCATAATCAGGCTGGCAAGATCTATCTGGGTGGTCCGGTTGTCGGCATCCAGCAGCCTGTGCACTACGATTTCCGCGGCCGCCGTGACACCCCGAACGAACTGCGCGCCTATTTCCGCAAACTGGGTTGGCGCAAAGTTGTGGCCTTCCAAACCCGTAACCCGCTGCACCGCGCGCACCAGGAACTGACCTTCCGCGCCGCGAAAGAAGCGCAGGCCAACCTGCTGATCCACCCCGTTGTCGGCATGACCAAACCGGGCGACGTCGACCACTTCACCCGCGTGCGCTGCTACGAGGCCGTGCTGGACAAATACCCAGCATCGACGACCTCGATGAGCCTTCTGAACCTTGCAATGCGCATGGCCGGTCCGCGCGAAGCCGTCTGGCATGGCCTGATCCGCGCCAACCACGGCTGCACCCACTTCATCGTTGGCCGTGACCACGCCGGCCCCGGCAAGAACTCGGCTGGTGAAGATTTCTACGGTCCTTACGACGCGCAAGAGCTTTTCCGCGCCAACCAGTCGGAAATCGGCTGCGAAATGGTCGACTTCAAGCACATGGTCTATGTGCAGGAACGCGCCCAGTACGAACCCAATGACGAGATCAAGGACCGTGACAACGTCACCATCCTGAACATCTCGGGTACCGAGTTGCGCCGCCGCCTGTCCGAAGGCCTAGAGATCCCCGAGTGGTTCTCGTTCCCGGAAGTGGTGAAAGAGCTGCGCCGCACCAAGCCGCCGCGTTCGAAGCAAGGTTTCACCGTGTTCTTCACCGGCTTCTCGGGTTCGGGCAAGTCGACCATCGCCAACGCGCTGATGGTGAAGCTGATGGAACAGGGCGGTCGCCCCGTGACGCTTCTGGATGGCGACATCGTGCGTAAAAACCTGTCGAGCGAGCTTGGCTTCTCGAAAGAACACCGCGACCTGAACATCCGTCGCATCGGCTACGTGGCCTCCGAGATCACCAAGAACGGTGGCATCGCGATCTGCGCGCCCATCGCGCCCTACGCCACCACCCGCCGCGCCGTGCGTGAGGACATCGAGCAGTTCGGTGCTTTCGTGGAAGTGCACGTCGCAACCTCGATCGAGGAATGCGAGCGTCGTGACCGCAAAGGCCTGTATAAACTGGCCCGCGAAGGCAAGATCAAAGAGTTCACCGGTATCTCGGACCCGTATGACGTTCCCGTAAACCCGGAACTGTCGGTCGAGACTGAAAACGTCGACGTCGACAACTGCGCCCACCAGGTTCTGCTGAAGCTGGAGAGCATGGGTCTGGTAAAAGCCTGATCGCTAAAATTTCTAAAGAAAAGCCCGGCCGTCGCGCCGGGCTTTTTTTGTTTCTTGGGGGGCTTTGCCCCCGCGTGAAGACCCCCTGGGCCTTCACACTCCCCCAAGGATATTTGGAACGAGGAAAAGCGTAAGAGGGGCCCAGTGTATTAACTACTCAACCCATCCGGCATCGGGTTCCAGTCAAAATAGGCTTTGACGATACCGTGGTCTGACGCGCCCAGCGCTTCTTCAAAGCTTTCGCGGTTCAGGTGGTCGTTGATCACCTCCATCTCGCGGAAGGACCACAGGCGCTTGCGCGAGTGGTCGTAGAATTCCTCGCTGACCAGAATATGATCCAGGCTTTCGCGCTTATGTTTGTAGACATGTGTGTAATAGACATGGCGCATGGATCGGTATTGCTGCAGCCGTTCGACGGAATAAAGCCCCTTGTCGGATGTTAGCCCAGCACGGCTTTTCTGCACCATGCGATAGGTCGGCTGGTCGGAAATCAGCTCGTTCGTCACCGACATCGTGTCGTCGTTCAGATCCCCCATCACGATGGTGGGCGAGATGTCGTCTTCGTCCTCGGACTTCATCCAGCCATCCAGCAGCACCCGCAGCGCACCGGCCTCCATCACGCGCCGGATATGGGCCAGTGACGATTTCGCGTGTTTGGCGTGGTGTTGCAGGATCAAGGGTTGTGGCTGCGCGAAGGATACGCGGGCCGGACCTTTGGACTTCAGATGCGCCACGACGACGCGCACTTCGGGCGGCTTGGGACCGGTGCCTTCTGGCTGGATCCGCGCCACCAGCAGGGGCCGCGAGAATTTGTTGATGGTGATGGTCACCTCTTCCTCGGCACCGGCGGTCTCGCGCACCTTGTCAAAGCGGAACTGCAGCGGGAAATCCGCGTGCCAGCCCCCATCGACCAGCTGAGAACCGCCGTCCCGGCCCTTGCGCACCGCCAGTGCGACCTGAGGCCGCCCGCGCCCCGGCGCGTCCCGCACCACGAGGTCATAGTCATTGGTCAACCCAGCCTCGGCAAAACATTCGCGCAAGGCGACAACCGACCAAAGTTCCTGAAAAGCGATGACCTCGGCGTCGACCTCTTTCAGGCGTGCGGCGGTCCAGCGGATTTTTCGCTGGTAATAGGCGCGGCCTTCCGCATCATCTTCGATATGGGGGCGGTTAGAATAGGTGATCCCACCAGGGACCTGCAGATTGAAAAGATTGATCGTCGCAAAGCTTAGATCGCGCATGTTCGCACGGGCCATGACAAAGTCCTCCTGAAATCAACTTCCAGAAGAATAGCATGATTCTGTGCGATTGCGTGGCAGCGGGTCGAAACACCCTTCGCGACCTAAGCCTTATTGATCGTGATGGTCTGCACCACGGTTTCCGGCTCGGCCCGTTCTAGGTCGATGTGCAGAAGCCCGTTTTCGGTCTTGGCGCCAACCACCTCGACCCCTTCGGCCAGCACGAAGCTTTTCATGAACTGGCGGGCAGCAATGCCCCGATGCAGGAAAACCCGGCCTTCATGCGTGTCGCCCTGCGATCCCCGGATCACCAGCTTGGCATTTTCGACCGTGATCGACAGATCGTCATCAGCAAACCCGGCCACCGCCAGCGTGATCCGATAGGCCCGGTCCGAGACCTGTTCGATATTAAAAGGGGGATAGCCATCTTTGCCGGATTTCGCGGCCTGTTCGACCATGCGCTCCAGCTGTTCAAAGCCCAACAGGAAGGGATGCGTTCCCAAGCTTACTTTTGTCATCGACACGTCCTTGAATAAGCGACACGTTTCTTATGGCCCCCGCAGGCGACCACAACATGAATATGGGTGTCCCTCCAAACAGTTGCAAGGCGGCTTTTGCTTGGCGATTGCCCCCGGCTGACGTTATGGTCGGGCAACCACTCGACGAGAACGACTCGAATATGAGCAATGCCAAAGAAATGAAGACCGACGACGTGCTCCGTGTGGAGCTCGAGGTCTTCCGCGCCGAACACCGGGATCTGGACGAGGCCATCCACGCGCTTGAAGAAAGCGGGCGGGCGGATCAGTTGCGCCTCAGGCGCTTGAAAAAGCAGAAACTGGCCCTGAAAGACAGAATTGCGCGGATCGAGGATCAATTGACCCCGGATATCATTGCTTGACTGCAACGCAGCATTGCATCGAGGGGCGTGAAGCCTGTATGGAAACGCCAACTGACGCAAGGGATGCGAGGGACACATGACGGATGTGAAAGTCGGGATCATTATGGGCAGCCAATCGGACTGGCCCACTATGAAAGAAGCCGCCACTGTTTTGGACGAGCTGGGCATTGCTTATGAGACCAAGATCGTCTCGGCGCACCGCACCCCGGACCGTTTGTGGGACTATGGCAAGACGGCTGCTGATCGCGGACTGCATGTGATTATTGCAGGCGCCGGTGGTGCGGCGCACCTGCCCGGCATGATGGCCTCGAAGACCCGCGTACCTGTCGTGGGCGTTCCCGTGCAAACGCGTGCGCTGTCTGGTGTCGACAGCCTGTATTCAATCGTGCAGATGCCCAAGGGTTTCCCGGTTGCCACCATGGCCATCGGCGCAGCTGGGGCCGCCAATGCGGGCCTGATGGCGGCTGGCATTCTGGCCGTGTCGGACGCGGATCTTGCAACCCGGCTGGACGCGTGGCGTGATGCGTTGTCGGCCTCGATCCCGGATGAACCCTCGGATGACTGATATGCTTCCTACCGGTGCCACCATTGGTATTCTTGGCGGCGGCCAGCTGGGCCGCATGCTGTCGGTCGCAGCCTCGCGGCTGGGCTTTAAGACGCACATCTTTGAACCGGGCGCCAATCCGCCCGCGGGTCAGGTGGCTGACCGTGTGACCACCGCAGGCTATGACGACATCGCTGCGCTTGAGGCCTTTGCCGCCTCGGTCGATGTCATCACCTACGAATTCGAAAATATCCCCACCACCGCGCTGGACGCGCTGGAAGCGCACAAGCCGATCCGTCCGGGTCGCGAGGCGCTGCGCGTCAGTCAGGACCGTCTGACCGAGAAGGATTTCCTGTCCGGTCTGGGCCTGAAAGTCGCGCCCTACGCGAATGTGGAAAGCGCCGAGGATATGGCCGCGGCCGTCGCGCAGATCGGCGCGCCCTCGATCCTGAAAACCCGACGCTTCGGCTATGACGGCAAAGGACAGGCGCGGCTGAAGTCCAATGCGGATGCAGACGGCGCATTGGCCGACATGCAAGGCGCACCCGCCCTGCTGGAGGGCTTCGTGTCCTTCACCCACGAGGTCAGCGTGATCGCTGCACGTGGCACCGGCGGCGACGTTGCCTGTTTCGACCCCGGTGAAAACGTCCACAAGGACGGCATTCTGGATACCACGACCGTGCCCGCCAACCTGACCGCCTCGCAGCGGATGGACGCGGTGCTGCTGGCCGCCAACATCCTGAACGCGCTGGACTACGTGGGCGTCATGGGGGTCGAGCTGTTCGTCACGCCGCAAGGGCTAATCGTGAACGAGATTGCCCCGCGCGTGCACAATTCTGGCCACTGGACCCAGCAGGGCTGCACCATCGATCAGTTCGAACAGCACATCCGTGCCGTTGCAGGCTGGCCGCTGGGTGACGGATCGCGCTACGCAGATGTGGTAATGGAGAACCTGATCGGTGACGACATGGACCGCGTGGCTGAAATTGCCAAGGAAGGTAACGCGTCGCTGCACCTCTACGGCAAAGCTGACGTCAAGCCGGGACGCAAGATGGGCCACGTGAATCGCATTACACCGCGCCAAAGCTAAGTTCTGCTCGAAGACACACAGATCGCCCGCATATTATGGCGGGCGATTTTCTTTTTTCTGTCAACAGTTTTGGTTTTGATTTCACTTTGCGCATGCGCTCGCAACAATACACCACACATAGTGGGCATTCCGACACGCTATACTAGATATGGAAAAATAAAAGTTCCCACACAAAAAAAATGTAGATACAAGAGTTCAATCAATTTTTGCCATTAAAGTATGAGCTTTACCGATGATGAAGTCCGTCAGCCTTCTGGCCTGTGCCACCACATTCTTCGCTGTGGGAACCGCCTCGGCGGGGTCTTTGAATGACCCAGTGATCACACCGGTTACGCCTGCCATTGAGGACCCTTCGCCTTGGCAAGGAGCCTATGTTGGGGGCACACTCGGATATCATTTCGCCGGTGGTGACCGGATCGGACTTACGCCCGCCATCGGCCCGTCGTTCAGCACCGGAGAAGAGCTGAACATCGGCGGCCCGGCACTGTCTTTGCGCGCTGGCTATCGCTGGCAGTTCAACGACTTCGTTGTCGGTGGCGAAATTGCCGCAGAAGCCGGCAATGTCGAGGATTCTTTTGCGGGCGGAGGCTATAGCGGGTCGACGAAACTGAACCACGCGCTATCGCTTCGTCTGAAAGCGGGCGTTGCTTCGAAGTTCTTTGGCTCATTCATCTATGGCACCGTTGGCCTGTCGCGCGCCGAGTTTGACTATGTCGTCTCGGGTTCTGGCGGCGGTGGGGCCGTGTCTTTCGATGAAACCTACTCTACGAACGGCTATATCCTTGGCGTGGGCTTCGAGCGTCCGCTCGCGGATCGGTGGACTCTGACCGGCGATTATGAGTACGTCAATTTCGGCACGGATGAACTGACGGATGGCGGGGGAACCACCACCTTGGCAACGCCGCTGTTCCACACAATCAAGCTGGGTGTAAACTATAACTTTTAAGCCACGTGGCGCGCCTTTAACGGGCGCGCTCTTAGGCCAACCTGCGGAACGGGCGTAGAAACGCGCCCAAAAGCAGCGACACGATCAGCCAACCGCCCACATATCCGATCCCCGCACATAAAAGACCATCTGCCGTCACGGGAACGGCCGGGCGGTACTCGTTCCACGTGCGTTCGACCAGATCCACATCGCGGAAATGCCACAGCTTGGTCAGGCGCACCAAGGGCTCGGTGCCTTTAAGAGCCGCATAGGACGCGTCCAGCCGGTCAAAACGATTGAAGTTGTCCTGCATCTGGTCGCGTAGATCGTTCTGAAAGTCCGATCCACTCATCTTTTCCAGCGCCTCGTCACGAGTGTATCCGGCCGCCTTTGCGGTCAGATCGAACCCGGTGGTAATAACCTTCAGCTCGGTCCGCGCGCCCGACAGGCGCTGCATGTATTGCTGCGTGAACTCGGGGAACTGGCTGAGCGCCACGGCGCCTGCCAAACCGCCAAACATGGCCAGAGTACGGATCATGATCTGCTCTCACTTCTGTGGTGTGTTTTCCCAACACTACCGCAGGGCTGCTTCCCCCGTCAAAGGGGCCATTTTCCAACTTAGTCCCCGCCCAAGAAAAAAGCCCCCAGAGATCCGTGACGCATTCCGTCCGATAGGAGGCTTCCCATCATGTCCTGCCGAAATATTTCCGGCAGGACATTGATTTCTATTTGAATTTCGAATTCAAAGTCGACGACAGATCGGCCTGATGCCCGGGACCTCGCAGTCCCGGGCTTCGTTTTTGCGAGTTTTGGCCAATATAACAATCAGCGGGAAACGCCATGGCAAAACTGAAGGTGGGGGGGGCTTTGTTCGAGAGCATTGAAAACCTATCGCTCGACCAGATTTACCCAGAGGTTGTCGGCCGAGTAAATTTGAACACATGCGGAAATCCGGATTGTGGAAATTTTGGCTTCGCATTCAATCCTGACATTCCTGATCCTCGTGGGGGGTCTTCGAAATTCAAACTGGCGGCTGCTTCGAGCGCAGCGATTTCCGCAGGTGTCGGGCAATACAAGCTGTCTTCCTCGGGCAAGAAAGAAGATGCGCGGGTTTCTTCCATCCTCGAATACGGGAACGAGCCAAGAGCATGGATGGATACAAGAACCATTGTATGCCAGCACAAGGCTGGGAATCGAAAATGTGGCTTGGGTCAGAAGGTTCTTTCCAATGCTCACTTCGTGGCGGAAACAAATCGCCTAAGGTCGATGAACGGCGTTCTGGATGGACCAAGATGCGGTAGCTGCGGAAAGCGGTATCTTGAAGATCCGACTGCGTTTGCCCTCGATGGTGCCAACGGCAAGACCACGCCCAGAAAAGGTAGCCGGAAGGGTGGAAAGCCCCTCGGAATGCGTGTCGTTTGCAAAGCATGCAAAGGCCAAAGAGGCTCCCGGTTTACGGTGTCAGCACCGCATCGCCGGCAGAAGGAAAGAACTGAAAACATCCAAATCCTGAACCACCTGGTCAATGAGTCAGGAATGAGTGATATGCGCCGAATTTTCAGAAGCCCTGATGGCAGGCGACAGGTTGGCATGTCGCGGTTCTACGATCGCATATTTTGGCTTGAGGAAGTCCTCCTTGCTTATGAAAAGGCCCAGTTGGACAAGTGGCGTAAGGACCACGAACGCCTCGGGAAATTTCGCCATCACAAAATTGCCCATGACGATATTGTTCTTTCGGTGAACTGGGAGACGCGCACTGACCGCCGCCTGACACAGTTGAATTGTTCGATCAGTGCAGACATCGATTCTGGCTACATTTACCGAATAGATGTCGATTTCGATCCTACCATTGATCCCGCCAATTATCTGCTCGACCACTACGGTGGTCGCAAAGGGCCAGTGAAGATCAGAAAGACTTATACCAAGGCAGATGGAACAACGTTCACCGCGCCCCTTTTGGAATTCCAACGACCCTCTGGGCGGTATGAAGAAGGAGCACTCTTCGCAGCTGCCGAGTCAGAATTCCGCCTCTTCGGTGAGAAGGTTCATGAAAAGCTCAAGCGAGCGAAGAGGACACCCGACGCGAGCCTTCAATTCGAGCTCGACAGAGCTGAGGAAAGGCGGCTCTCGCTCAGCTTCCTTCGCAGGTTCTATTTCAATTTCCCCGCGTCAGAGCGTGATACGCGCAACTCATTTTCGGGCATTATGACGCGCGATACCTACACAAAAGCGGCGCATCTCGAATGCCTGAGAGAAATGTTGCCCTCCGGAAAGATAACGCTCGTCAGTGAACAAGAAGCGGCAATGGCGCGGGTAGTTCCGCACATCTTCCGGGAAGACATTAAGGAGGATTTGTTTGAATGGCTTGTCGTGAGCTTCAACAAGAAGGCAACCAAGGGTCAGATCACCTCGAAGTTCAACCGATACGACGCATCGCTCAGAAGGTTTCGGAATGCCAATCCGAACCTTGCGCCATATGAAGCGCTGCATGCATGGACTGAAGCCAGGCTGAAGCCTGCCTACAAACCTGGACGATCCGGGGATGCTCGGCCGTTTCCTATATCAAATTTTGCGACACGTGCCTTCCCTGATCTCTGGATTCGAAGTCCTGTCCAGTTTGGCGGCGAGACAGACAAGGTTGTCGGATTCCCAGTCCTGTCGCGCCGATACAGGGAACAATTCAAAGCTTTGGGCATAGACTCTCAGATCAAGGATCCTGATCTTTGCAAGGCCATTACAAGGCGCGTTGTCCGGGCGACATTGCAGCCGGCTTCGAGCTTTATGGAGGCTGTTCGCGAACGCATCAGTATGACTGATCGCGCAAGCAGCGGCGGGGCTCGAAAAGGTCCCTCGTTTGAGAACGGTGCCAGCTACAATCCCAGGGTTCTGATCGCGATCCTGAACATCTTCAGGGTTCACTATAATTTTTTCGAGTTTCGCCAATATGTAACATCTCGGAACAAGCATGACGAAACCGAAGAAGTAGAAATGACCATGAGCTCTATCGCAGTTCCCGGTGAAAATATACGGATTCCCGTAGAGAAACACCGAAAACGGGCACCTATTGAGAACACGCCAGCCATTCGCTTGGGAGTTCAAAAAGTGTCGTCGGAAGATGAGCAGCCTTCGCTTCCGAACCTTTCTCGGGTTCTTTACAAGCCATGGCTTCTATACGGCACGCCTCTTTGGACGCGGCTGTCGTAAAGGCCCATCGCAAAACAGCTATTCCGGGCTTGCAATTATTCGTTGGCATGGTTTCTAAAAAGCTATCGGTCCATATCGGACATTCGTCGCAACAGACGCGAATGACCGTAGGGTGCCCACATTGACTCAATGCTGCAGTTCGCTCGAATGAAAGTGACAAGTCCAGAATGGACACCCTTGGGTGTGATGACACCTCGTTCTGTCTCTTAAAAAAAAGATCCGAAAACTCACCTGCATATGCCACTCAAGGATTTGCATCTAAGACGTATTCGTCGGAGCGAAGGTCACTGTGCACGAGCTTAGCTGTGACATTTTACCTGTAAGCAATTGTACATGATTCAAAATTCTTTTCAGTTTTTTACTCTTGGGCCTATCGGTACAAATCATCTCTACAAATAAGGCGAATTTTGGTTTGGAGCGTTTCTCTGCCCCTGTTTCGCCGATGACAAGGAGGAAAGAAATGTTCAAGATTTCAACGGGGCTCGGGTGTGTATTTGCTGCGGCAATTACCGCCTCGGCGGCCCAAGCGGACGAATGCGGTGAAGTATCTATCATGCAAGGCGACTGGGGGTCTGCGCAGATCGTCACAGCGGTTGCGAAGTTCCTGATAGAGGAAGGCTACGGGTGCGACGTCACCGCAATGCCGCTCTCGAGCAACCCTGCGCTGGCATCCGTATCCGAGACCGGAGAGCCCGATATTCTGACCGAAATCTGGACAAACGGCGCGCCGGCTTACCAAGGGCTGGTTGACTCAGGTGCAATCATTCCTGTGACCGAAGTTCTATCAGATGGCGGTGTCGAAGGGTTCTTTGTTCCGAACTACCTTGTGGAGGAGCATCCGGAACTGGCAACAATTGAAGGCATCGCAGCCAATCCCGAACTCGTCGGAAATCGCTTTCACAATTGCCCCGAGGGATGGACTTGTCTGAATGTCAGCACCAACCTGATGAAGGCAGGCGGGTTGATTGATGCAGGCATTGAAAACTTCGTGCATGGATCAGGCGAAACCCTTGCGGCTTCGATCGCTGCCGCCTACGAAAACAAAGAGCCGTGGTTCGGTTTTTATTGGGCACCGACATCGGTACTGGGCAAATACCCGATGACCCTGGTCGATATGGGCCCCCATGACCCTGAAAAGCACGCCTGCAACATCACAGCGGAATGCGAGACGCCAGCAATGAGCACCTTCCCTCGCAGTGAAGTGGTTACAGTTCTTTCCAAGGAATTCATGGCTGAAAACGCAGAAATCTCTGAGCTGATGACAAATCTGTCCTTCACCAACGCACAGATGGGCGAAACGCTGGCATGGGTCGAGGACAACAACGCCTCCTACGATGAAGGTGCTGTGCACTTTCTGACGACCTACAAGGATGTCTGGGGGGCGTGGCTTAACGATGCTGCGCGCGACAAACTTTCCGCATTGCTGCAGTAAACTGCATGGACAGGGGCATCCTCAGCGATGCCCCTGACGCATTAACCTGGATGGGGAAGTAGAATTAATGGCCTTCTACGACGAGATATTCAGCGCCTTGGGGTTGAGCGACTGGTGCGGCACGTCAGACGACAAAGCGCCTCTTTCGCTGGCGGATCTTGCGGCGCAAGCAAGAGGAGAAGAGGCCTCTGGGCCCCTCATTCCAATCCCCTCGTTTGATAATCTGCATGAAAGCTGCAACCGCATATGGCAGTCACGCGATGTAACCAACGGTATCGAAGAAGGGTTTCTGGCAGCCAAACCGGCTCTAAAAACTGTTCTGGACCCGATTACACAGCCACTGAGCTGGATGTTGGATGGCGCACTTTGGCTGTTTGAAGCGACGCCATGGTTCATCATGGTCCCGCTTCTGGTGGCGATTTCCTGGTACGCGTCGCGTTCGCGCCCTGTGACGATCTTCGTCGCCGTCTCGATTATGCTGCTGGCCGTCGTAGACCACTACGATGTGGCGATGCAGACCCTGTCGATCATCTTTGTATGTACTACGATATCAGTGCTTTTCGGTGTGCCCATTGGAATTGCCATGTCGAAATCCGACCGATTGCAAAAAAGCGTGGTTCCGTTACTCGACCTGCTGCAGACCCTGCCGACTTTCGTGTACCTGATCCCTCTGATTTTCTTGTTCTCGGTCACGGAATCCAAACTGTACGGGATTGCGATCATCCTTTACGCGATTGTGCCGGTGATCCGTTTGACCGACCTTGGCATCCGCCTTGTAGATCAGGACGTGATCGAAGCGGCCAATGCCTTTGGCATGAATGACCGCCAGAAACTGATGCGAGTACAATTGCCGCTGGCGCTGCCGAACATCATGGCCGGGATCAACCAGACCATCATGATGAGCCTTGCCATGGTCGTGATCGCCTCTCTTGTTTCGGCCCCTGGCCTTGGCGTGAACGTGTTGCGCGGTATCCGAAACCTTGAACTGGGTGTGGGCATCGTTGCGGGTATCGGCATTGTTCTGCTGGCAGTGATCCTTGACCGCGTGTCCAAGGCAGCTCTCACACGGGTCGATAAGACCCAAGTCAAACACTAAGGAGCCGGTTCAATGACACAACCAATGGTCCGCCTGTCCGGGCTCTATAAAATCTTTGGCGCCCGCGACAAGGACGTGTTGCACCATGTCCAGGATGGCATGGGCAAAGAAGAATTGCTGGCGCAGCACGGGCACGTGTTGGGTCTCAACAACATCAACGTCGATATGCAGGCGGGGGAAATCACAGTGGTCATGGGCCTGTCAGGCTCGGGTAAATCCACGCTGATCCGCCACCTGAACCGGTTGATCGAACCCACTGCGGGCGAGATCATCGTGCAGGGCGAAGATGTGATGCAACTGTCCGAGGACGGGCTGCGTCATGCCCGTCAAGAAAAGATGTCGATGGTTTTCCAGAAGTTCGCGTTATTGCCGCACAAGACCGTGCTGAAGAATGCAGGCATGCCCTTGTCGGTGCGTGGCGAGCCTGAGGCGGATTGCGATAAGGAAGCCGCGAAATGGCTGGATCGCGTGGGTCTGAGCGGGTTCGAGAACCATTATCCGGCGCAGCTGTCTGGTGGGATGCAACAGCGTGTGGGCATTGCTCGGGCACTGAGTGCAAACACACCGATCATGCTGATGGACGAGGCTTTCTCGGCCCTTGATCCGCTGATCCGGACTGACATGCAGGACCTGCTTCTCGAGCTGCAAAAAGAGCTGCACAAGACCATCATCTTCATCACTCACGATCTTGATGAGGCGCTGAAGCTGGCCGATCACCTTGTGATCTTGAAGGATGGTTTTGTTGTACAACAGGGCGAGCCGCAGCATATTCTGTTGAACCCTAACGATCCCTACATCGAAGACTTCGTGAGCGACATCAACCGCGCACGGGTTCTGCGGGTGCGCTCGATTATGACCCCGCTTGTAGGCGGCAAAGTGCCAAAAGATGCGCATGGCGAAGTGGACGTGAACGACACGCTCGAAAGCATGATCGCGCGGTCTGGCGGCGATACGTCACACGCCTATATCGTCAAGGATGGGGAAGAGACGGTCGGCTCACTGGATATGACTGAACTGGTTCGCGCTCTCGTCCCTCGTGTTGCCTCCGAAGCAGGTGCGCGTCAGTCCTGACGCGCGCTGACGGCAGAGCTGTAAGTCAACAGATCAGGCCCGGAAGAACCGCATGGCTGGGTCGGCCTCGATCTGTTCGTACAGCCAGTCCACAAACGTATCGAGCTTTGGGTTGGGTGCACGTTCTTTTTGCGTCGCCAGATACCAGCGGCCTGGCTCTGGCACCGAAATGTCGAACGGTCTGACCAAGCGCCCCCTTTCAAGATCACGCGTGCAAAACGGTGCCCTTGAGATGCTCATTCCGTGGTTGTTCAAAACGGCTTCGCGGACAAGAGGGTAGTTATCGAAGATTGAGCCAAATTTCATGGTTTCGCGATCTAAGCCTGCCGCATCCAACCAACAGTCCCAGTCATCCGGCTCATTCCATGTGCTTGGGACACTCAACAGCAGGAAATTTCTTAGCTCTTCCAGCGGCACTCCACCGCTTGCGGTTTTCAAGGCCTCTGGAGCACATACCGGGTAGATATCGGTTTCGAACAAGGGGCTATAGTTAAACCGTTTGTCAAATGGTGGTGCATTGAACACGCCCACATCGAACCGGTGCATGTCATAATCACCGTCTTCAAAGGTAGAGACTATGCGCACGCGTGTGTCCGGATTATCCTGAAGAAATTCAGCCAATCTGGGTTGGAGCCACATTGTGTTGAAACTTGCGTAGGACTGAACGAGCAACACGTCCGGTTCCTCAGGTGTCTGGATGCGCCGTGTGGCTTTGATGATTCCCTGAATGTGTTCGCGTACTGGCGGGTAATACTGCTCGCCAGCCGGTGTCAGTTCGACCGAACGGCTTGTGCGTTCCAGCAGCTTAACGCCGATTGATGTTTCCAATGCTTTGACTTGGTGGCTGACCGCCGCGTGCGTCACACAAATCTCTCCTGCAGCCTTTCGGAAACTCTTGTGACGCGCCACTGCCTCAAAAGCGCGCAGTGAAACCAGCGTGGGCATGTGAGTGGTCATTGCTGCATCTCCTCGATGAAATCAATTCTGCTTACCCTCAAGCAGAGTTATCCGGCGACGGGCGCGAATGCAGCAGGGTTTTGATACTCTTTTTCATAGCCTGTCAGGGGGTAAAACGCAATTCGCGGTGCGATATGATCGGTTAGAATTTCTTGATGAAAGGAAATTTCTTTCAATTCTTCGACTGGGTGAGAAATGTCAGATTAGCAGATAGAGATGCTATGGGATTCCACCTTCATGCCACCACTTTCACCTTCGCCAAATGCATATGGCTATCCATTGCTGATTAAACACTTGCTGGCCGGATCCCAGCTTGCGTCAGCCAGCCAAGAGATCGTCAGCGGCACCGAAATGCGGCTGAGTTACGCGGACTTGGGCAAACGCGTGCGCCAACTTGCCAATTCTCTAAAGGCCAGCGGGATACATGAGGGCATGCGCGTCGGTGTCATGGATTGGGATACGCACCGTTATCTTGAGTGTTTTTTCGCGATCCCGATGATGGGCGCGTCCCTTTTCACGATCAACGTCCGTCTATCTCCTGCCCAGGTTCTCTATACGATCAACCATGGGCAGCCGGACCTGATTATCGTGCACCGCGATTTCATGCCGCTCATTGATGACATCAAATCGGATTTTGATCGGGACATCATCATTGTGCCGATTGGCGACGGTGAAGGATATGAAGAGTGGATAGGCGATGCCTCAGGCAGCTTTGACTTCCCGGACTTCGATGAAAACCAAACCGCAACCCTGTTTTATACGACTGGGACAACCGGCAATCCCAAAGGGGTGAGCTATTCACATCGGCAGTTGGTCCTTCACACGTTGGGCCTGATCGCCGGCTTCGGAGCGTGGCCCGGAAACGCCGGATTTCATCGCGGCGACGTCTACATGCCGCTGACGCCCTTGTTTCACGTCCACGGCTGGGGATTTCCATATGCCGCAACGATGCTGGGGCTGCGTCAGGTCTATCCCGGTCGATATGACCCTGAAACAATCTTGCGATTGATTGAAGACGAAAACGTCACCTTTTCCCATTGCGTGCCCACGGTTCTGTCAATGGTGCTCGACCATCCCAACTGCCCGCAAACTGACCTAAGCCAATGGAAGGTCATCATTGGCGGGGCCGCTTTGCCGCGCATTCTACAGGACCGGGCGGCGGCGGCAGGCATATCCTTGCATGCGGCATATGGGATGTCCGAAACCTGTCCGTTTTTGACAGTGGCCGATTTGTCCAGCGACGATCCAGAGGTGCAGGCGCAAACCGGCTTTCCCGGCCCGCTTGTCGACCTTCGCGTTGTGACACCGGATATGCAGGAGGTCCCACATGATGGCGAAACAACCGGCGAAGTTGTTGCTCGGGCTCCCTGGTTGACACAAGGCTATCTGGACAACGCGCAAGCCTCAGATGAACTTTGGGATGGTGGGTATCTGCATACCGGGGATGTTGGGTATATCCGCGAGAATGGGTCGTTGCAGATCACTGACCGCCTCAAGGACGTGATCAAGACCGGCGGCGAGTGGATTTCCTCACTGGCACTGGAAAACATAGCATCGTCTTGTGGTGGCATCGAGGACGTCGCCGCGATCGGGCTGCCGCACGCGAAGTGGGGCGAGCGGCCAGTGTTGGTCGCTCAAGCCGCAAAGGATGCCGATCCGGATATTGTGCGCTTGAGAGTCATTGAAGAAATCCAGTCGCGCGTCGACGCAGGCGAGATCTCAAAATGGGCAGTTCCCGACGGTATATTCTTTGTCACCAGCCTTCCTAAAACCAGCGTCGGCAAGCTCGACAAGAAGCTCGTGCGGCAAGACATTTCAACTCGCGCGGGCCTAAAATCATGACAGACAAGCAACGTCGTATTCAGGCGCTTATTCATTCCATTGTCACCTATCTGCAGGCACATAGAGCTGCCCCGCGCGGCGTTGATCTGACGTTGGACAAGCTGGCAGCCATGGACCTGTCCGACGAGCGGCTCATTGATTTACCTCCCCAAGGAACCCGGCACGATGAGGTTCTGAAGAACGCCATCGCCGGGATTGTCGCCCCCGAATTGCAAGAAATCGCACGTTGTCTGAAAGCGGCCAAGGATGATCTGATCTGGCGCGAAGACAACGCCCAATTCTATCCCCCTGGTGCCGAATTGGGCGAGGGATACACAAAGTGTAACCTACATACTCTGCTGATTGGGCCAGACGCATGTGGACATCACCATCCCGATTTCAACCTTGGCATTTTCATGCTGGGCCCAAGGACGCTGTATCGCGACCACAACCACGACGCGCCAGAGCTGTACCTGAACCTGTCCGAGAAATCTGGTTGGCGGTTTGGCACCCGTGACTGGCAGGATTATCCGGCTGGATCACTTATCTGGAACGCGGCGGGCGATCCCCACGCCACCCGGGTCTATGACCAGCCATTCATCTCCGTCTTTGTCTGGCTCGAGAACGTGAATTCACCCTGCAATGTAATCCACTTCGACGATTGGGCAGAGATCGAACAAGATCTTGCCAAGCAGTCCAATTGAGGTTTCCAAACATGATTTCCATTAAACACACCGAGGGTGTCGCTTTCATTGAGCTGAATGCCCCGCCAGTGAACGCTCTTGGCCTGAAGATGCGGCAGGCGCTTTCCTCGGCCATCCACGAGTTGGACGCCGATGAACAGGTCAAAGCTATCGTTCTATGCTCGGCTCTGCCGCTCTTTTGCGGCGGCGCTGACATCGTCGAGTTCCGTACCGGGGCAGTTTGGGACAAGCCGGACCTGCCAAACCTGTGTGTAACGATTGAAACCAGCAAAAAACCCATTATCGCCGCGATAGCAGGTCCCGCTATGGGTGGTGCGCTGGAGATCGCGCTTGCCTGTGATTACCGTGTCGCCACGCCGGATGCCGTGATGGGCCTACCTGAGATCAAACTGGGGCTGCTGCCTGGTGCCGGCGGCACCCAGCGACTACCCCGGATTTCCGGGCTGGAAGCGGCAACGCAAATGATCCTCTCGGGTGATCCCGTGAAAGGCGAATATGCCCTGTCTTGTGGGCTGGTCGACGCGCTGCTTGAAAACAACCAGGATTTTCGCGCGCATGTTTTGGGTTTCGCCACCCGTGTCAGCCATGAGGGCGATCCGAAACGCAGTTGCGCGGATATGACCGTCACACACCCTGATCCGAAGGGATATCTGACGGGTTTCCGAGACCAGATAGCGCACACGTCCAAAAACCTTGTCGCCCCTGAACGATGTTTGGTGTCCATCGAGGCCGCGTGCGAAATGCCGCTGGCCGAGGGGTTGGCACAAGAGAAGGCAGGTTTCGCTGAACTGCTCGACACACCTCAATCGCGCGCGGGGCGGCATCTGTTCTTTGCAGAGCGTGAATGCACCAAGGTTCCCGGCGTTACCCGTGCTGACCAACCACGTAGCATTTCATCGGTCGCTGTGATCGGTGCCGGAACAATGGGGCGCGGCATTGCCATCGCCTTTCTGCAGGCGGGATATCCGGTCACGCTTCTTGAAACCACGCAAGGCGCGCTCGAACAGGGGCTGGAAAAGGTCCGGGAGCATTTTCAGCGTGCGGCTCAAAAAGGGCGGCTCAGTGCCGATCGGGCAGAGGCCATCGTATCCAACGCCACCGGGACGCTCAGCTACGGCGACCTCGCAGAGGCCGACCTGATCATTGAAGCGGCGTTTGAAAGCATGAATGTCAAACGCCAGATTTTCGAAGCGTTGGGCCAGCACGCCAAACCCGGCGCGATACTGGCCTCAAACACATCGACGTTGGATCTTGATGAAATCGCCGCGGTCACATCCCGTCCGGAGGATGTGATTGGTCTCCATTTCTTCAGCCCGGCCAATGTCATGCGCTTGCTGGAGGTGGTGCGCGGCGCCAAGACCGCTCCGGATGTCATTGCAACAGCAATCACAGTCGCAAAGAAGATCCGAAAGCTCCCTGTCACGGTTGGCGTGTGCTACGGCTTTGTTGGAAACCGGATGCTCGAGCCATACTTCCGCGAAGGTTCTCGTCTGCTTCTTGAGGGGGCGACGCCGAAACAGGTGGATGACGTCCTTGAGAACTTCGGCATGGCCATGGGCATTCACGCGATGGCAGATCTGGCCGGGGTCGATGTGGGCGCACGCGTACGCCAGGAACGGCGAAGTGAAATCGCACATGACCCGACTTACCAGGCTGTGCAGGACAAACTGTTTGAGTTGGGCCGACTGGGCCAGAAAACCGGGCGAGGAAGCTATGTCTACGACGGCCGGACACGAGTTGAAGATCCCGAGGTTGTTCAAATCAGCGCCGAGTTAGCAAACTTACATGGAGTGACGCCCCGGGACATCGACGATCAGGAAATCCTTGAGCGATCCCTCTATCCCTTAATCAACGAGGGCTTTCTCATCCTTGAAGAGGGCATTGCAACGCGCCCGGGTGATTGCGACCTGATCTGGGTCAATGGTTATGGCTTTCCAAACTGGCGCGGCGGCCCGATGCACTACGCCGACGAGATTGGATTGAGCCAGATTCTGGAACGCATGAACCACTATCGGCAGTCGCTTGGCGCCTATGGCGAGATGTGGTTCACGCCTGCGCCTTTGTTGGAAGAACTCGCAACCTCGGGCGTGACACTTACCGCGTATTTTGATGCCAAAAAGGAAAAATCATGAGAGAAGCCGTTATCGTCTCAACCGCACGAACCCCTATTGGGGTTGCCTTCAAAGGTGCGCTGAACAACATCAAATCCCCTACCATGATGGGGCACGCCATTCAGCACGCGGTTGAACGTGCAGGCGTGGACCCCGGTACGATCGAAGATGTCGTCATCGGATCGGTCCTTACGGCGGGGACAGCAGGCATGAATGTCGCCCGTTTATCGGCGCTGGCGGCGGGCCTTCCCAATACGGTGGCAGGACAGACGATCGACAGGCAATGTTCCTCCGGGTTGATGGCCATTGCGACAGCTGCAAAGCAGGTCATTGTGGATGGTCAGAACGTTGCCGTGGCGGGCGGGCAGGAAAATATTTCCGCCCTGCAGAATGCTTATCTGAAATGGGCGGGCGATGAGAAAGATCCAAACGTTATCGCCCAATCAGAGCATGCCTATATGCCGATGCTGATGACCGCGGAAAATGTGGCGCGGACCTATGGGATCAGCCGCGAGGTGCAGGATGAATACGCTGCACTTTCCCAAGGTCGGACGGCTCGGGCTCAGGCCGCTGGCGCCTTTGATGACGAGATCGTTCCGATCACTGCGATAAAGCGGGTCAAGAACCGCGAAACCGGAGAGGAAACCCTGGAAGAGGTGACCTTGTCAAAAGACGAAGGCAATCGACCGAGTACGACGACCGAAGCACTGGGCGGGCTGAACCCGGTTGTCGAAGGAGGCGTGATTACCGCAGGAAACGCAAGCCAGCTCTCAGATGGCGCTTCCGCTTGCGTTCTCATGGAAGGCAAATTGGCTGAGCAACAGGGGCTCACACCGCTCGGCATTTATCGCGGTATGGCAGTTGCAGGAAACGCACCGGAAGAGATGGGTGTCGGCCCGATCTATGCCATTCCAAAGCTGCTGAAGAATGCAGGTCTTCGCATCGAAGACATCGGCCTTTGGGAGCTTAACGAAGCCTTCGCCTGCCAGGTTCTGTATTGCCGCGATCATCTTGGTATTGATCCGGAAGTCTACAACGTGAATGGCGGTGCCATTTCGATTGGCCACCCCTATGGTATGACGGGCGCGAGACAAGTCGGGCATGCTTTGCTTGAAGGTAGGCGCCGTGGTGTAAAGTACGTGGTTACGTCCATGTGCATTGGCGGAGGTATGGGGGCCGCAGCTTTGTTCGAAGTCGCCTGACCTCACTGAAAGGAGTGCAAACCGGGCGTTGTCTGGATGAGATTTTGACAACCTGTCATTTTCGAAACCCGCCTTGTTTCAAGTCGGACGCTACATGCAAACAGATTAGTCATTTGGAAGCTCGGAGCGAATGTCGTGATAGTCCCGCTTTTGCGGACTTTGATGCTCATCGCAGCGAACGGTTCTTTTCCGCCCAATCTATCAAAATTGGCTCCACCGTTTTTCGGTGGAGCCAACCAAAGCTCTGCGGCTTATTACCAATTGCCTCCTACAGCACGGAATGCGTCAAGAGATCCGAGGGCTTCTTTGTGTTGCAGGGCCCTCTTACAGGCCCGAAACGCGATGCGGCTCGTAGATCTCGATGATCTTGGCGATGGCCGCTTCGGGTGTCATCTCTTCGCTTTCGCCGGTGCGGCGGCTGGTTACTTCGACCACACCGTTTTTCAGGCCACGCGGCCCCACGGTGATGCGCCATGGCAGGCCGATCAGGTCCATGGTGGCGAACTTGCCGCCAGCACGTTCCTTGCGGTCGTCATAGAGCGGCTCAAGCCCCGCGTTGGTCAGCGCCTTGTAAAGCGCCTCGCAGGCCTCGTCCGCAGCTTCGTCACCCTGCTTCAGGTTCACGATACCACAGTGGAAGGGGGTCACGCCCTCGGGCCAGATGATGCCGTTATCATCATGGCTAGCTTCGATAATCGCACCCAGCAGACGGCTGACGCCAATCCCGTGCGAGCCCATGTGGACCGGCACCTGTTTCTGTTCGCTGTCGATCACCTTGGCGCCCATGGCCTCGGAATACTTGGTGCCGAAATAGAAGATCTGGCCCACTTCGATGCCACGTGCAACGCGGCGACGCTCTTCAGGGATCTCGTTGAAGATCGCTTCGTCATGCGTTTCATCAGTGCGCGCATATTTCGAGGTGAACTCTTCCAGCACGCCCTGACACTGCGCCACGTCATCATAGTCGATTGCGCGGTCGCCGAAGGTCAGGTCGGTCACGGCGCTGTCATAGAACACTTCCGACTCGCCGGTTTCGGCCAGCACAAGGAACTCATGCGTATAGTCGCCGCCAATCGGGCCACCATCAGCACGCATCGGGATGGCTTGCAGACCCATGCGTTCATAGGTGCGCAGATAGCTGACAAGATGACGGTTATAGGCGTGCAGCGCGTCTTCCTTGGTCAGGTCGAAGTTATAGCCGTCCTTCATGTAGAACTCGCGGCCGCGCATCACGCCGAAACGCGGGCGGATCTCGTCGCGGAACTTCCACTGGATTTGGTACAGGGTCAGCGGCAGATCCTTATAGCTCGACACGTTCGAGCGGAAGACGTCGGTAATAACCTCTTCGTTGGTCGGACCATACAGCATATCGCGGCCGTGACGGTCTTCGATGCGCAGCATCTCTTCGCCGTAGTCGTCATAGCGACCACTTTCGCGCCACAGATCCGCGGGCTGGATCGTGGCCATCTGCATCGGAATGTGACCCGCGCGGATCTGTTCCTCGTGCACGATGTTTTCGATCTTACGCAGGACTTTGAAACCCAGCGGCAGCCAGGTGTAGATGCCAGCGGCTTGCTGTTTGATCATGCCGGCCCGCAGCATGTAACGGTGGCTGACGATCTGGGCGTCAGACGGGGTTTCTTTCAACACGGGCAGGAAATAGCGGGACAGGCGCATAGTGACCTCTGTTCATTCATTCGTCCCAAGCGGTCTACGCCATTGGACGGGCCGGGGCAATCGCCCAATGTGACTTGGTTGATTGCGACAGGATGGGTCGCTGTCAGGCTTGGCATTTCACGCAACTCCGGCCACCTTGAACCAACGAACAGGAGCCCCCATGACCGACACCATCTTGGAACCCGCACGACACACGCCGATCATTCACCGCACCGATGTGCTTGTGGTGGGATCTGGTCCCGGCGGATTGGCGGCGGCGCTGGCGGCTGCACGCGCGGGGGTCGAGGTGACGCTGTTGGACCGCTTCGGCTGTTTCGGTGGCAATATCACGACCGTCGGGGTCGAAGGCTTCGCGTGGTACCGACACGAACAGACTGTTGAGGCAGGCGGCATCGGGCGCGAGTTCGAAGATCGCGCGAAAGAGATGGGCGCCGCCGTGCCGGAAAGCCAGTCCCTGTCCTATGAGCTGGACAGCGAAGGGTTCAAGCTGGTGGCAGATCGTCTGGTCGAAGAGGCAGGCGTGCACCCCATGCTACACCGCACCTTCGTCGCCCCCATTGTGGACGGCAATGCCATCACCGGCGTGATTGTCGAAAGCAAAGCCGGCCGCGAGGCTATTCTGGCAAAGCGGGTCATCGACGCGACAGGCGACGCGGACATCGCACAGATGATGGGTGCGCCGACCGTGAAGACGCCGGTCGAAGAGATGCAGGCGGCATCCGTCATGTTCCACATCGCAGGCGTCGACAAGCAACGTTTCATGGAGGGCGTGCGCGCCGATCCGCAGACCTATGCCGACTGGTCCTCGGGCGAATGGCAGGTGGAAACGGACGGGAAAGCGGACAACATGTTCTCGCCCTTCTTGGGCAAACCGTTTGAAGCCGCAATCCGCGACGGTCTAATCCCGCCGCATCTCAACACGATCGGCGGCACTTGGGGCGCGGTGCATGACAGTGGCGAGATGACCTATATGAACCTTGTCCATCTGGCCGGGGTCGACGGGACCGATCCCGACAGCATGACCAAGGGCGAGATCGAGGGGCGCAAACAGGCGATGCTGGCCATCGACGCCCTGCGCACCTATACGCCGGGCTGCGAAGGGGCGCGGTTGCGCAACTTTGGCATGACCATCGGCATTCGAGACACACGCAAGATCGATGCGGTCTATAACATGACCGAGACCGACGTCCGCGCGCAAGGTCGGTTTAACGACACAATCGGCATCTATCCCGAATTCATCGACGGTTATGGCGTGCTGATCCTGCCCACCACGGGGCGCTATATGCAGGTGCCGTACCGTGCGATGCTGCCCAAAGGGGTCGAGGGGCTTCTGGTGACAGGCCGCGCCATTGGTGGCGACAAGATCGCCCACGCGGCCACGCGCAACATGGCCTGTTGTGCCGTCGCCGGACAAGGCGCAGGCGTCGCCGCGGCCCTGTCGGTGAAGTCAGATGTCGCGTTGGATCGCGTAGAAATCACCGCCGTTCAGGCCGAGCTGACACGGCAGGGTGTAAGGATCCACTAATCAGATTGATCCGCCAAGGCCAATTGTGATCGTGGTTTTCGTGTGCGGGCTAACCTCGCCATCCTTATAGACCACGCCGACCCCAGCCGTGCCGGATACGGTCACGCCGGGCTCTTTCCGCTCATACTGGTGCCCCCCACAGGCGGTCAGCAGCAGGGACATGGCGATGGCGGCAAATGCAGTCTTTTTCATGGATTATCCTTTCGGGTCGAATAGCCACATTGACCCTAACACGCTGGCGTAACGCAAGCTGATTTGAATTTTTGGCGCGAAAACCTGCCGATTGCGTCTGCCCCGATATTTCGCCCTCCCCTTGAAAACCCCGGTGGCTTGGGCGACATAGAAGAAAGTTCATTTACCGGAGCCCATATGCCGCTTCCCGTTCAGACACAGGCCAAGTACTGGTCGATTGTCATCGCCATTTTTGCCCTTGCCCTGTGGTTTCTGGGCGATGTGATCATGCCCTTCATTCTGGGCGGGGCGATTGCCTATTTCCTAGATCCCGTCGCGGACCGGCTGGAAAAGGCAGGGATGTCGCGCGTGCTGGCCACTGTCGTGATTTCGCTTGTTGCCGTCTTGATCGTGATCCTGGGGTTCCTTCTGGTCATACCGACCCTTGTGTCGCAGGCCATTGCTCTGGCGAACTCTGCCCCGGATCTGCTGCGCGAGTTGCAGGCCTTCCTGACCGAACGCTTCCCCTCGCTGATGGACGAGACATCGACGATCCGGCAGTCGCTGGAAAGCCTGGGTCAGAAAATTCAGGAACGCGGGGGCGAGCTGGTGGGCACATTGCTGTCTTCGGCGATGAGCGTGATCAACATCGTGATCCTTCTGGTCGTCACCCCCGTTGTGGCCTTCTATATGCTGCTCGATTGGGACCGGATGGTCGCGAAGGTCGACAGCTTCCTGCCTTTGGATCACCGCCCCGCCATTCGACAGATTGCCAGTGACATTGACCGCACCCTGGCCAGCTTCATTCGCGGGCAAGGCTCGGTCTGTATCGTGCTGGGCACCTACTATGCCGTCGCACTTATGCTGGTTGGCCTGAATTTCGGCCTTGTGGTCGGCTTCATCGCGGGCCTGATCACCTTCATTCCCTATGTCGGCGCTCTGGTGGGCGGGGCTTTGGCGATCGGGCTGGGCCTGTTCCAGTTCTGGGGCGAATGGTGGAGCCTCGGGGCCGTTGCCGTGATTTTCGTGCTGGGCCAGTTCTTTGAGGGCAATATCCTGACCCCGAAACTGGTGGGCAGCTCGGTCGGTCTGCATCCGGTCTGGCTGATGTTCGCCCTGTCCGTCTTCGGCTCGCTTTTCGGCTTTGTGGGAATGCTGGTCGCCGTCCCCGTTGCGGCCTCAATTGGCGTGGTTGCCCGTTTCTTCATCGTGAAGTATCAGACCGGCCGGCTGTATCAGGGTCTTACTGGACAGCAAGCCGCGCTGGACGAGGACATAGCCGACTAATGCCCGAACAACTGACCTTTGACCTGCCCGCGCACCCAGCGCAGGGGCTGGATGATTTCCTTGTTACGCCGTCGAATGCCAACGCCATGGCCACGATCGAAACCTGGCAGAACTGGCCCAACCGAAAACTTGTCCTTGCGGGTGAATCTGGCACCGGGAAAACGCATCTGACCCATGTGTGGGCAGGTCTTTCGGGCGCGCAGATTCTTCAGGCAAGCGCTTTACCTGACCTTCGGATCGAGGATTTGGCAGGCCAATCCGTCGCAGTTGAGAACGCCGATCAGATCGCCGGAAATGCCACGGCCGAGAACGCGCTCTTCCATCTGCACAATCTGGTTCTGGCTGAAGGCGGTGCGCTGCTGGTCACCGCGTGCACGGCCCCATCCCGCTGGGGATTGACGCTGCCCGATCTGCGCAGCCGGATGGAGGGTACAACGCTGACCCGCCTTGATCCGCCTGACGACATGCTTCTGTCAGCCGTTCTGGTCAAACTTTTCCATGACCGCCAGATCACCGTGCCCGCCAACCTGATCGACTACCTTCTACCCCGTATGGAGCGCTCGCTTGCCGAAGCAGCACGACTGGTCTCGATTTTGGATCAGGCGGCACTTTCGGAAGGACGCGCCCTGACGCGCACGCTGGCCGCACGTGTTCTGGACAAAGACACGGAAAACGAGGCATAACGTCACCTTCCCGTCACACTTTCCAGCGATAGAGTGCCGCCATGAATACGTCCAACGCACCCCAGCTTCCTCTTGTCGATTTCCTGTCGGCAGATTTCCCGCCCGCGACGGCCCTGCCCGCCGATGACTTCGCGGACTCCAAACGGTTCTTCAACCGCGAGCTCAGCTGGCTTGGGTTCAACTGGCGTGTGCTGGAAGAGGCTGAAAACACCCGCGTTCCGCTGCTAGAACGGCTGCGATTCCTGTCGATCTCGGCAACCAATCTTGATGAATTCTATACCGTGCGCGTCGCCGGTCTGCGCGAGCTGGTCCGCGAAGGTGTATCGACCCCGGCCGCTGACGGCCTCAGCCCCGCCGAGCAGCTGAAGCTGATCGACGATGACGCCCGCGCGCTGATGGCCCGGCAGCAAGCGGTGTTTGAAATTCTCGCGGGTGAGATGCGCGACGAAGGCATCATCATCGCCCGGCGCGAAGATCTGACCGACGCGGACCTTGCCCATCTGGACCACGTGTTCCTGACACAGGTTTTCCCGGTTCTGTCGCCCCTGGCCATCGACCCGGCCCACCCGTTCCCGTTCATCCCGAACACAGGCTATTCTCTGGCGTTGCAATTGGAACGCACCAAGGACAAGCAAAAACTGAAAGCACTTTTGCCGATCCCGCAGCAGATTGACCGTTTCGTCGCCCTGCCCGCAGACGACGGCCAGTTCCGTTTTCTACCGCTGGAAGACCTGCTGCTAGAGCACTTGGGTCAGCTTTTCCCCGGATACGAGGAAAAAGGCCACTGCGCTTTCCGCATCCTGCGTGACAGCGATCTTGAGGTGGAAGACGAAGCCGAAGATCTGGTCCGCGAGTTCGAAACCGCCCTGAAGCGCCGCCGCCGGGGCGAAGTTGTGCGACTGAAGATCACCGCGGGCGCGCCTTCTCTTCTTCTGTCCATGATCAAACGCGAGCTGCGCATCTCAAGCAAAGAGATCGTCGAGGTCGACGGCATGATCGGCATGGCCGATCTAAACGGGCTGGTCCTGAAGGAACGCCCGGACCTTCTGTGGCCAAGTTTCACGCCCCGCGTGCCCGAACGGGTGCAGGACCACGAAGGTGATATGTTCGCAGCGATCCGGCAGAAGGACATGCTGCTGCACCACCCCTATGAAACCTTCGACATGGTGGTGCGCTTCCTGCATCAGGCCGCGCGTGATCCCAACGTTGTGGCGATCAAGCAAACGCTGTACCGGACCTCTCATGACAGCCCAATCGTGAAAGCACTGTGTGAAGCTGCAGAAGACGGAAAATCCGTCACCGCGCTGGTCGAACTGAAAGCCCGTTTTGACGAAGCCGCCAACATCCGCCAGTCGCGCCGCCTTGAACGCGCAGGCGCACACGTGACCTATGGCTTCATCAACTATAAAACCCACGCCAAGATCTCGACCGTAGTACGGCGAGAAGGGGACGAACTGGTCACCTATACGCACTATGGCACCGGGAACTACCACCCGATTACCGCGCGGATTTACACTGACCTCAGCCTGTTTACCTGCGACACCGCACTTGGGCGCGACGCCACGCGGGTCTTTAACTATCTGTCCGGCTATGCCGAACCGCAAAGCCTCGAAAACCTCTCGATTTCACCACTGGACCTGAAGTCGACGCTGATCAAACGGATCAACGAAGAGGCCGAACATGCCAAGGCGGGCAAGCCTGCGCAAATCTGGGCCAAGATGAACTCTTTGGTCGAGCCAGACGTGATCGACGCGCTTTATGAGGCCAGTCAAGCGGGCGTGAAAATCAGTCTTGTGGTGCGTGGCATCTGCGGACTTCGACCCGGCATCCAAGGACTGTCAGAGAACATCCGCGTGAAGTCCATCGTGGGCCGGTTCCTTGAACATTCGCGCATTGTTTGCTTCGGGAATGGTCACGGTCTTCCGTCGAAGAAAGCACGCGTTTACATGTCCTCTGCCGACTGGATGGGACGCAACCTGAACCGCCGCGTGGAAACGTTGGTCGAGATCAAGAACGCGACCGTGAAGGCCCAGATCGTCAGCCAGATCATGGCCGCCAACCTTGCCGATGTGGCGCAAAGCTGGGTGATGGGACCGGACGGCAAGTTCACCCGCGCGGACCTTGATACGATCGAGCACCCGTTCAACTGCCACCGTTTCTTCATGGAAAACCCATCACTGTCGGGTCGCGGGTCCGCCGGGGCATCGGATGTGCCCGAACTAACGCATTCACAAGATTGAGATATGTCGACCGCGCCGCTAAAGTACACGCACTGACACGGGGGGATTCTATGGACGGACGTGGCGATACCGGGGAAGATTGGGGCCCGTTTGGACGACCTCTGTTTGATGACCCCTCGGCGCGCAAGCTTAGCCGCGTTGGTGTGGTGGATGTAGGCTCGAACTCGGTCCGTTTGGTGGTGTTTGACGGGGCCGCGCGCTCGCCTGCTTATTTCTTCAATGAAAAGATTTTGTGCGGATTGGGCCGCGGCATTGCCGAAACGGGGCACCTGCATCCCGAAGGCCGCGCGCGCGCTCTGTCCGCGATCAAACGCTTTCAGCGGCTCGCCGATGGTATGAACCTTGGCCCGCTCTCGGCTGTGGCCACGGCTGCGGTGCGCGATGCAGAAGACGGCCCCGAGTTCCGCGCTCAGGTGCTGCGCGAAACCGGGTTAGAGCTTTACGTCATTAATGGCGAGGAAGAAGCCCGTCTGTCCGCCCAAGGCGTCCTTCTTGGCTGGCCAGACGCCCAAGGGCTGATGTGCGATATTGGTGGGTCGTCGCTAGAGCTTGCACATATCCAAGCCGGAGAGGTAGGCAAGCGCGTCACCTCTCCACTTGGCCCGCTGAAACTGGCAGGTGTGCCCGGTGGCAAAAGAGGCCTTAAGGCCGAGATTGCCCGCGTCGTGGACGACCTGGCCGAGGAAATGGGCACAGACCACAAACGCCTGTTCCTTGTGGGGGGATCGTGGCGTGCAATTGCCCGCCTGGACATGGAACGTCGCGGCTATCCGCTGACCGTTTTGCATGAATATCGAATGACGCCAAAGTCGCTGTCCAAGACCCTGAAGTGGATTGACGAGGTCGATCTGGACGAGGTGCGCCAACGCACCGGTACGTCCTCGGCCCGTATGGCGCTGGTGCCAATCGCGGCGCAAGTTCTGAAGCGTCTGATGCATGTCTTCCGCCCGAAAGAAATCGCGATCAGCTCGTACGGGATCCGCGAGGGGCTGCTGTACGAGCAGATGCCCGACCGGCTGCGCAAACGCGACCCTCTGATCGAAGCCTGCTATCACGCGGAAAAGAAGGACGCGCGCAAACCGGGCTTCGGCAAGGCACTGTTTCGCTTCCTGACGCCGCTCTACAAGTCACTAAAACCCGAAGATCTGCGCGTCATCCGCGCCGCCTGCCTTCTGCATGACGTCAGTTGGCGCGCGCACCCGGACTATCGGCACGAGGTGTGCTTCGACAACGCCACCCGCGCCAACTTGGGCGGTCTGACCCACGAACAACGTGTGTTTCTGGGGCTTGCGCTTTTGCATCGCTATAAGAACAGCCGCGAGGGATCACATTTCGCACCGCTGTTTGACATCCTGTCCGACAAAATGCTGGCCCGGGCCGAGGTGCTGGGCAAAGCCATGCGGTTCGGGGCCATGTTCTCGGTCGAGGATCCGACGCGTTTGGCCGAGCTGCGCTGGTTCCCGAAGAAACGCGAACTGGTGCTGATCCTACGCAAAGAAGCCGACGGTTTGTTCGGCGAGGTGGCCGAAGCGCGCTTCCAGACACTGGCCGAGGCGCTGAATGCCACGCCCATCGTGAAGAAGAAGCGCTAGAGAAACTATCGGGTTAAATATCCGTCTCGCCCGGCGCCGGAGGGTCAAGTGGCGTGCGGCGCCGGATGATGATATCTCCATTGGGCAGCACTTCGGGCGGGTGATAGACCTGTATGTCGCCGAATTTCTCGACCAGATCCGCCCAGCCCTCGGACCACTCTTCCGCCATCGGCTCCAGCTCATTGGCAAGCCCTTCCAGAAGCAGTTGAAAGCCCCGATTCAACAACTCAGCCCCTTCGGCAAGCTCGGGATTATCAGGGGGCGTGTCGTCCTGCGCAAAGACAGGTGTGGTCGCCAGCAACACGGCAAGAACGGTGGATGTCGCAATCTGTTTCATGACACACATGTAGGCGATCCTATCCAGAATTGAAGGTCAGAGCCTCAAATCGATCGACACCGGGAAGTGATCCGACGCCGTCAACAGCGCCTCGCGTAGAGACACATCCTTATAGCAGAGCGAGTCATCAAACGGGTGCCAGATCCGCCAGTTGGGCTTGATCGCCAACAGATCAGGAGACACCATGATATAGTCCAAAAGCGCCTGTAAATACCGTTTCTCTTTGGCAATATAGAACCGCGAGGTGGTCGGCCGCGCACCTGTCCGTTGCAGCAAAGCCATGCGGGCATGAGGGTCATACATGCAGGCATTCTTTCCTTCACCCAGCACAACCTCGACCCCAGAACGGCCGAACAGCTTTTCGTATTCGTCCAGCCCCGGACCGTCGTTGAAATCGCCCAGCACAATCAGTGACTCGCCCACGCCCAGATGTTCATCCACGCGACGCCGGATCCAGATACATTGCGCCATCTGTTTGCGGCGGTTTTCAATGGCAACGCGCATGACCTCGGCCGCACCGCGCGCGCCATGCGGGGCTTTCGACTTGGCGTGCACACCGATCAGCCGCAGCTCTTTGCCGCTTTCGCGGTGGGTCAATGCTACTTCAAGTGGGGGCTTTGAAAACACCACCTTGTCAGGTGTAGCGTCGGTATCCAGATCCAGCTCGAACCGACTGTCGAACCGGGGCGCGGCATAGGCGTCGTCCACGTTCTCGGCCCCCAGCGGGTCATGGCGCGCGCTGATCACGCGGGGATCATAGAGCAGCGCGATTTCCTGTTGTGTGTCATTGGCAAAGCCGATCATCGCCTTGCGCGCGCGCAGGCCAAATATCTCGGCAAAGGTTTCCAGCGCGGGAACGGTATCGCGTCTGCGGCTTTGGTCCGGCGCCTCGATGATCATCACGGCGTCGGCATCCAAGGCCTGAAACACCTTCCCCACAGCGTTCCACTGTGCGCCGCGGGTCACGTCTTGACGACCAGACCAACCATTGTCCGCGATCGGCACACCTTCATCATCGAACAGGTTGTCAAACCATTCAACATTATAGGTCGCGATCCGCATCAACCCGCCCTACCCTTGACCTGAGTTGATCTCGTCCCAGGCGCGATTGACGGCGATCAGGCGCTTCTCGGCCAGTTTGATCGCCTCTTCTGGAACGCCACGGGCAATCATCCGGTCCGGATGGCTTTCGCGCACCTCGTTGCGCCAGGCCTTGCGGATCTCTGACATTGGTGCGTCCCGGGGCACGCCAAGCACCTGATAGGGGTCGGGATGTTCATCCGGCACCATGCGCGAGCGCAGCGCCAAGAAGCGTTCCTCGGGCATGCCGAAAATCCGTGCGACCTCTTCCAGATACGCGTTTTCGCCGGGGTGATATTCACCGTCCGCCAATGCGATGTGAAAGAGCCCCTCCATCAGATCACAGAGCGCAGGATCGTCGGGGCCAAACATCGCCGCAACCTTCTGGGCGTACAGCTCGAACCCGGCCACATCCGTGCGGGCCAGATTGAACAAGCGGGCTGCGTTCTTTTCTTCGGATTGCGGGATGGTGAAGACCTCGCGAAAGGCCGAGACCTCGTCCCGCGTCACCTGCCCATCGGCCTTGGCCATCTTCGCCCCCAGCGCAATCACCGCAATCGCAAAGCCGGCCGAGCGTTCAGGCGGCGTGCGCAGATGCGAGAATACGTCTGACAGGCTTTCGCCCTTGGCAAGCGCGGACAGCGCGTCGGAGATACGGGACCAGATAGACATAAGGCAGTGTTAGCGGCTTTCGCGACCGGGTCACAGGACTTTCTGCATCAGCACAAGATCATGCCATTGATCGAACTTTCGTCCGGCCTGCGGGATGACCCCGACGGTCTTATAGCCCATCGCCGCGTGAAACGGTTCGCCCATCGGATTCGAACCCGAAACCCCGGCAATCATCGAATGAAACCCTTGGGCGCGTGCCTCGGACTCGATCCGCTCTATCAAAGCCCGCCCCGCCCCGCGCCCGCGCGCCTTTGGGTCCAGCATGATCGAGTGTTCGGCAGTGTGGGCATAGCCGACCCCCGCGCGAAACTGGTTGAAGCTTGCATAGCCGATGATTTCGCCGTCTTCTTCTGCGACCAGCATGCACTTGGCGGTTTCAATGGCGTTCTCGACATCAAGCAGTGTTTTCGGGACCGAGTTGAACGTGATCAGCGTCTCGCGGATGGCAAGGTTCCACAGTTCTTGGATCGCATGCGCGTCGACAATGGTAGCAGCACGAATGATCATAGCTGGACAAGCCCGGCAGGCGTGTCGATCCAGGCAGCTAACCCCGGCTGGCCCGAATGGACCGAGATCCGCGTGTCTTCGACCAAAGGATGCAGGGCCACGCTCAGCGCCTCGGCCTCGGGGTGGGTGATTTCGAGCGCGGCCAGTCGCAGCCCGAGATCGGGCAATCGCGGTGCAGGCATGTCACCTTTCCAGCTGAGAAGCCCCGGCGCGCAGCCACCAAACGGCAAGCGCCCATCGGCTGGAATTGCCATATCCCAACGCAGATCCCCACGTGACAATTGCAACTCGTCGCCCGACCCCTCGGGCGCGCGCTGAAGCGCCTGATGCAGGTCCGGGACGCGTAAGGCCCAGTTGGTCAGCCGTGCAGGGCCGGTGAAGTAATCCAGATCGAACCACCGCGCATGATCGGGCGCATCAGCGTCGGGATTGACCGCAATCACCTCAAGATAGGTGGCTGGTCCAAGGGACAGAAGGGAATTGTGGGTGCCCATGATCGGATGGTCTCCTCCCTCCGACATGGACACCCCAAGCAGGTCCTCGATATACGCAACGCCTTCTGACAGGGTCGCGGAGGACACCACAAGATGATCGACTTCTCCCAGAGCCATTTCATTCCCTTCGATGGTCTGGGATGAGGCTGGCGGGAAACGCCGCCAGCCGCAAGTGTTTTTGCGCCTGATTTATGCCACAGGCCCGAGGAGCACAAAACCGGTGCCCACTTTTGTGCGGCCTGTTAGCTGCGGGCGTCGCGCACCAGCTTCAGGATGTCCTGAGCGGCCTCGGGAATGTTGGTGCCCGGGCCGAAGATGGCTTTTACGCCATTTTCATACAGGAAGTCATAGTCCTGCTGCGGGATCACGCCGCCACAGATCACGATGATGTCCTCGGCGCCCTGCTCTTTCAGAGCCTGCACCAGCTGCGGGGCCAGCGTCTTGTGACCTGCCGCCTGCGAGGAAATCCCCACGATGTGCACGTCATTGTCGATCGCGTCCTGCGCGGCTTCGTCCGGGGTCTGGAACAGCGGACCTACGTCCACGTCAAAGCCGATGTCCGCAAAGGCGGTCGCGATGACCTTGGCGCCACGGTCGTGACCGTCCTGTCCCATCTTCACAACCAGCATACGCGGGCGGCGGCCTTCGGCGTCTGCGAAGTCTTCGACCGATTTCTGAATGGCCGCAAAGCCTTCGTCGCCTTCGTAGGCCGCGCCATAGACACCAGCCAGCGTTTTCACTTCGGCACGGTGACGACCGAACTCTTCTTCCATAGCCATCGAGATCTCTCCTACGGATGCGCGTGCACGGGCGGCTTCGACGGCGGCCTCCAGAAGGTTGCCACCTTCTTTGGAACGGCGGGTCAGCTCGGCCAGAGCGGCCTCGCATGCGGCTGCGTCGCGGGTTGCGCGGATGTTTTCAAGGCGGGCGATCTGGCTGTCACGTACGGCCATGTTGTCCACGTCAAGAATGTCGATCGGGTCTTCTTTTTCCAGCTTGTGCTTGTTCACGCCGACGATGACTTCGTCACCCTTGTCGATCATCGCCTGACGCTTGGCCGCCGATTCCTCGATCCGCAGTTTCGGCATGCCCGAGGCCACCGCCTTGGTCATCCCGCCCATGCTTTCGACCTCTTCCATCAGCTCCCACGCTTTGTTGATCAGCTCGTCGGTCAGGCTTTCCACATAGTAAGAGCCCGCCAGCGGATCGACCACATTGGTCACGCCGGTTTCTTCCTGCAGGATGATCTGGGTGTTGCGCGCGATACGGGCCGAGAAGTCGGTGGGCAGCGCGATGGCTTCATCCAGCGCGTTGGTGTGCAGCGACTGGGTGCCACCAAGCGCTGCCGACATGGCTTCGTACGCGGTGCGGATCACGTTGTTATAGGGATCCTGTTCCTGAAGCGACACGCCCGAGGTCTGGCAGTGGGTGCGCAGCATTTTCGAACGTTCCGACTTCGCACCGAACTCGGTCATTACGCGATGCCACAGGGTCCGCGCGGCGCGCAGTTTTGCGGCTTCCATGAAGAAGTTCATGCCGATGGCGAAGAAGAAGCTCAGGCGGCCTGCGAACTTGTCCACATCCATGCCAGCTTCGATGGCGGCACGCACATATTCGCGGCCATCAGCCAGCGTATAGGCCAGTTCCTGCACCAGGTTCGCGCCCGCTTCCTGCATGTGATAGCCGGAAATCGAGATCGAGTTGAACTTCGGCATCTCGTTCGAGGTGTACTCGATGATGTCCGAGATGATCTTCATCGACGGCTCGGGCGGATAGATATAGGTGTTGCGCACCATGAACTCTTTCAGAATGTCGTTCTGAATGGTGCCCGCCAGCAGCGCTTTGTCATGGCCTTGTTCTTCACCGGCAACGATGAAGCTGGCAAGGATCGGGATCACCGCGCCGTTCATGGTCATCGAGACCGAAACCTTATCCAGCGGAATGCCGTCGAACAGGATCTTCATGTCCTCAACACTGTCGATGGCCACACCAGCTTTGCCGACATCGCCCACAACGCGCGGGTGATCGCTGTCGTAACCACGGTGCGTGGCAAGGTCGAACGCCACCGACACGCCCTGCTGACCAGCGGCAAGGTTGCGGCGGTAGAAGGCGTTCGATTCTTCCGCGGTCGAGAAGCCCGCATACTGACGGATCGTCCACGGACGCCCCGCATACATGGTCGCCTTCACACCGCGGGTAAACGGGCCAAAGCCGGGCAGCGTGCCCATATGGTCAAGATCAGCCGTGTCTTCCGCCGTATAGAGCGGCTTCACGTCAATCCCTTCCAGCGTGTTCCACGTCAGGTCGTCCAGAGCGCGGCCGCGCAGCTCCTTCTCGGCCAGTTCCTTCCAGTTCTTGATGTCGCTCATCTTGTCGTCCTTTTCGTCTTGATGCGCCCGTGGGCGCTGGCTGGTTCCGGGCCGCGGATCACAAGGGATCTCCGGCGGCAAAAAAGAGTTTTCGTTCTACGGGGTCGAGGATCATGACACCCCCTACCCCAGTGTCATAGGCGATGGTTGCGCCGGGCCGTGTCAGGGCACGGCGGAAGTCTTGGCTGTCTGCTTCCGACAGGCATTTCCCGACCAGAGCGGCGGCGGCCAGCGCCTGACGGCCAAAGGCACCGTCCTCGGTCGTCAGCATCTCGTCGGTCAGATCATGCGGTGTCTGCCCGTCTGCGCGCAGGGCGGCTTTTCCTGTGGCGCGGAACAACTCCTGTGCATCCGCACTGGTCGTGGCCAGCGGCATCTCGGGCTTCACATCGTTCAGCGCGGCGCGGAATACAGCCGCGGTGCAGGTCATCTTGCTTTCAAAAGACAACGTGTCGCCCAGCGTGAAATACTGGCCGAGCGACGCGCGCAAATCGGCCTCACCATGCAGGTTGCACCCCGCCAAAAGCGTCAGGCCAGCGGCCGCCGCGAGGGGGATATGGCGCAGCATGCTCATCCTGCCCCCCCGTCGATTACGCGCAGTACTGCGTCGCCCTGCACCTTTGGCGCATAGCCGGTCAGCTGTTGGCGAATGCCGTCCGCCGCAGCGGGTGTGGTCGCATAGAAGCTCACGTCATAACCGCCAAGAAAGGCCGGACCGCCGGTGAATGTCAGAACCCCGACCTTAACCCAATCGTCCCCAATCCCTTCGTCAATCCAGCGGTCATAGACGATGGCCAGCTCGACCCCGGCCGCGTCCACCAGATCGGCAGCCCAACCGGGATAGGGATCATCCAAACGGGTCTTCAGCGCCGCGTAGGAGGCTAACCCCCACAGGTCGAGCACCTGATTGGGGTTGGCCCAAACCACATAGCCAAGATCATTTACGGCGACGGGTTTTTGGTAAACCTCTTTCACGAAGCGGCTCATGTTGCCGTGCTGCGAATGGATGGCGTTCGGGCCATTGGTACCGTTAAACAACAGCCACTGCCCATAGGCCGCCCCCAGAAAGCCAAAGCCCGCCAGAAGCAGCAGGCGCATCGTATGCAGTACCTCGTCGCGTAGAACGACCATCATCATGAGGCCCAGAACGAAGGTCATCGCGTAAAGCTCGTAGCGCTCGAACCAGCCGAATTGGCCCAGAAGCAGATGGCCAAATCCGGTGAAGCAGGCCGCGAACAACAGGGCGCGCAGGCGGTGGTCAACGTTGGACCGCGCGAGCAGCGACAGCGCACAGAGCACCGTGATCAGCAGTACAACGGCCTTGCTGGAAAATAGTTGCACCAGCAGTTTGACCGGCAGATCCGCGGGCGAAAACCGGTCATGCCCACTGCCAGACAGCTTCGCCATGACTGAGTTCGGCAGCGGCTCTAATCCCAGCGAGGTCAGGAAGTACATGAAGCCCGCGACAAGTGCCGCCGCCGCTGCGAACAAGGCACCTGCCATTGCCGCGCGGCCCATCAGAAGCAGCACAAGGGCGCCACCGCCCGTCACCGCCAGACCCTCAAAACGGATCATCGGACCAAGTACCATTCCGGCGACAAGCAGCCAACTGATGCGGTCCTCGTCCATCTGGATTTGCAGCCCACGCAGAACGGCAAGGCTGGCCAGAATGTGCAGGCTGTGCTCCATGCCGACCATCGCGGCACCGGCGAAGTTGAACGCCAAGGGGCCAAGGGCGGCAAAAGTCAGCATCCACCCGCGCGATGCGCCGCTTTGCGATACGATCCGCGCCCACAGCACCGCACCCAGCAGAAGCGAAAGGGTGTTCCAGAACAGCGGAAGCCATGCTTGCGCAGCGGTGCCTGCAAAGGCCGTCAGCAAAAAGGGATAAATCGGCGAGGACGCGGCCGAGGTAAACTCGCCCGGGTTCACGCCATAGCCACCTGCAGCGATCTGTTCGGCAACCGCAAGGTGGATGTAAACGTCATCGAGCGGGTATTCGAAAACACCCGCCCGGATCAGGGCCACACCCTGATAAAGCGCGAAGGCCACCACGCTGATCAGCACTGACATCAAAGTCAGCTGCCCCGTCGCGCGGGACAACGTGGTGGCCTTTGTCATGTTATTCGAACTCCATGATCACTTCGTCGACGGCAAGGCTATCGCCAGCGCCCGCGTTGATCGTCGAGACGATGCCCTTCTTTTCAGCGCGCAGGATGTTTTCCATTTTCATGGCTTCGATCGTGCAGAGCGCCTGGCCTTCCTGAACTTCCTGGCCGACTTCAACATCGACCTTCACCACCAGACCCGGCATCGGGCAGAGCAGCATTTTCGAGGTATCCGGCGGCAGTTTTTCCGGCATCAAACGGGCCAGCTCGGCCTGACGCGGGGTGCGCACATGCACCTTCAGGTCAGCACCACGCGAGCGCATACGGAAGCCCGAGGTGATCTTGTCGACCTTCAGAACCAGCGGCGATCCGTCCACATCCAGCGTGGCCAGGCTGTCGCCCGGGGTCCAGTCCGAAGACACGCGCATTTTCGTGCCGTCGTCGAACTTTACGGTCGAGCCTTTCTTGTCGGCCTTGATCTTGACCGGGAACTCTTCGCCTTGCAGCGTCACGACCCAGTGTTTGCCCACTTTGCGCTCGTGGTTGTCCATGCGGCCCGAGATACGGGTGCGGCGGATTTCAGCAACGCGGTACATGGCAGCCGCCGAGGCAGCGATGCGTTTCAGCGCATCATGGCCCAGCTCAACACCGTCGAACCCGTCAGGGTACTGTTCTTCGATAAAGGCGGTGGTCATCTCGCCTTTCATGAAGATAGGGTGATCCATCACAGCAGACACGAAGGGCAGGTTGTGACCGATGCCTTCCAGCTCGAACCCGTCCAGCGCGTTGCGCATGGCTTCGATCGCTTCGTCCCGGGTCGGCGCCCAGGTACACAGCTTGGCGATCATCGGGTCGTAGTACATCGAGATCTCGCCGCCTTCAAAGACGCCGGTGTCGTTACGTACCGCATAGTCCGACCCTTCGATGGCTTCATCGGCCCATTTGCCGTTGGCCTGCATCGGGCCAGCCGCAATCTCTGCGGGCGGACGATAGCGGGTCAGACGACCGATCGAGGGCAGGAAGTTGCGATAGGGATCTTCCGCGTAGACACGGTTTTCAATGGACCAGCCATTGATGCCCACATCATCCTGCGTGATCGACAGCGGCTCGCCATTTGCAACGCGGATCATCTGCTCGACCAGGTCAACACCGGTGATCAGCTCGGTCACGGGGTGTTCCACCTGCAGGCGGGTGTTCATTTCCAGGAAGTAGAAGTTCTTGTCGCCATCGACGATAAACTCCACCGTACCGGCCGAGGTATAGCCCACGGCTTTGGCCAGCGCGACCGACTGTTCGCCCATGGCTTTACGGGTGGCTTCGTCCAGGAAGGGCGACGGGGCTTCTTCCACAACTTTCTGGTTACGGCGCTGGATCGAGCATTCGCGTTCGTTCAGGTAGATGCCGTTGCCATGCGCGTCGCACAGAACCTGGATCTCGATGTGACGCGGTTGGGTCACGAACTTCTCGATGAAGATACGGTCGTCACCAAAGCTGCTGGCCGCTTCGTTCTTGGACGACTGGAACCCTTCGCGGGCTTCTTCGTCATTCCATGCGATCCGCATCCCTTTACCACCGCCACCGGCCGAGGCTTTGATCATCACCGGATAGCCGATCTCGTTCGAGATCTTCACCGCTTCATCCGCGTCTTCGATCAGACCCATGTAACCGGGAACGGTCGACACGTTGGCTTCTTGAGCGATCTTCTTCGAGGTGATCTTGTCACCCATCGACACGATCGCACCTTTGGGCGGGCCAACAAATGCAACACCTGCGTCTTCCAGTGCCTCAGCAAACTTCGAGTTCTCGGACAGGAAGCCATAGCCGGGGTGAACCGCCTCAGCGCCGGAATCCTTGATCGCCTGCATCACCTTGTCGATGATGATATAAGACTGGTTGGCAGGGGGCGGGCCGATGTGAACGGCTTCGTCTGCCATTTTCACATGAAGCGCGTTACGGTCGGCGTCTGAATAGATCGCCACCGTCTTGATGCCCATTTTGCGGGCAGTCTTGATCACGCGGCAAGCGATCTCGCCTCGGTTCGCAATCAGGATCTTGTTGAACATGTCCTGTCCTTTCGATTCATGTGAGGGCGCGACACTGCGCAGTGTCGCGCTGATTGACATAGAAAAGCCTGCCGAAACCAAAGGTCTCGGCAGGCCGATCGTGAGTGGAGGATCCGCGATGTGCGGAGCCGGAGAATTTCAGATCAGTTGCAGATACTGACGCCCAAGTCGTCGCACAGCGCCCCCGCACCAGCACCGATGACGGCTCCGGTGAGAACACTGCCACTGGTTGCACTTGCGACCACAGCGCCTGCTGCTGCGCCGGCACCGGCGCGTTCAAGATCGTTCCACTGGCATCCTGCCAGCATGGCAAAGGCAAGCGCCCCTGCGATAAGCGTTCTGTACTGCATGTGTGACTGCCTCTTTCAGAGTTTATTCTGGCAGCCATTGTGCCCCGTTTGCGGGAGGTACCCAAGCCAAATTTTCGCGAACCGCGACGTACAGCGCCACGCGAACAGCTATCTATGAGAGAAAAAAGGCCCGGTTCAGACGCAAACGCGCTGAACCGGGTAGAAGAAGGGGAAGGGTAATGGTTTCGACAAACCATTGCAGAGAACGGGGATTTGCTCTCTGCATGAGTTACATGTTGGCATGAACCATGGCCTAAGCAAGCCCCGACCAGACAGGTCATGTCCAGTTGGGCTGTTTTTTGCCAATTAGTGTTCAATGCGGGCGAATTCATGCCTATTGTTCCTCAAACGCATCCGGGAACGAGGCCCGTGCGCGCGCTTCATCAATCACAAGCAGGGCTTCATAGTCTTCGGGATCAAAGGGATCCTGCGCCGGTAGAACCTCGCGTTCGAACAGCCACGACAGACGCCCTGCATCCAGGTTGCCTCGCTCAAATGGTTGATCCCCGAAATGGTCCCACAAAGCTTTCATAAAGCCCGTGTCAGCACGTCGATCTGCCGGTCTGCGATCCGCATAGCGTTCACGTGCGGCCAGTTTCGTCGCGCCCGTCTTGCTGGCACGACGAATGACAAACTGATAATCGGTCCCCGTAAGACGTCCGGGGAAGCCCTTGTGCTTCAACATGTAAGGCAGTGCCATCAGAACCCGTCCCAAACACACACCCCATCCTCGGGGCGGAAAGCTTCGAAAAACTGGGTCGCGTCCATGTCCGAGACGCCGAACTCGACCCAACGATCTGCCAGAACGATCACGATCTGCTCTGGCTCGGTTTGCGTGATCCTGGACAAGTGCGGCAGCACATAGTCTTGGCAGATCACGGCCATATCCTCTTCCGCCTGCGAGAAACCTATACGTCCCGTGTTGCGGGAAATCTCAGGCGCGAGAAACCGGACATGTATCGCCGATCCCCCGTGATTGCCATCCTGTTGATTGACCTCAAGCAGGGTGACGGGTTGGCCTGACGGAACCTGAAGCGGCACGCCGTCAAACCAGTCTTCTTGCGCTGCTGCAAGTGTCGTGGACATGGTCAGGGATAGGGCCAGGGTGGCAGCGGCAGCCGCCACCCCGGTCAGGCCACACGGGCCCGTATATCCCGCCGTGCGACCCATGATCACAGCGGGATATTGTCGTGCTTCTTCCAAGGGTTCTGCAGCTTCTTGCCACGCAGCGATGCGAAGGCGCGGCTGATCCGGCGGCGCGACGAGCGCGGCTGGATGACCTCGTCGATGAAGCCACGCTCGGCGGCCACGAACGGGTTGGCGAAGCGGTCTTCATAATCCTGCGTGCGCTGCGCGATCTTCTCGGCATCATCCAGTTCCGAACGGTACAGGATCTCGGTCGCGCCCTTTGCGCCCATAACCGCAATCTCAGCGGTCGGCCAAGCATAGTTGAAGTCGCCGCGCAGGTGCTTGGACGCCATAACGTCATAGGCACCACCATAGGCTTTACGCGTGATCAGCGTGACTTTCGGCACCGTAGCTTCACCGTAGGCAAACAGCAGTTTCGCACCGTGCTTGATCACACCGCCATATTCCTGGCTGGTGCCCGGCAGGAAGCCCGGCACGTCGACCAGCGTCAGGATCGGAATTTCAAACGCGTCACAGAAGCGCACAAAGCGGGCTGCCTTGCGCGAGCTGTCGATGTCCAGACAGCCGGCCAGAACCATCGGCTGGTTGGCCACAACACCCACGGTCTGCCCTTCCAGACGGATATAACCGGTGATGATGTTCTTGGCGTAATCTTCCTGGATCTCGAAGAAATCGCCCTCGTCGCCAAGCTTGGTGATCAGCTCTTTCATGTCATAGGGCGAGTTCGGGTTGTCCGGGATCAGCGTGTCCAGGCTGTCATCCACGCGGGCCGGATCGTCAAAGAACGGACGAACAGGCGCCTTGTCGCGGTTGTTCAGCGGCAGGAAGTCGACCAGACGACGGACTTCCGACAGGGCTTCCACGTCGTTCTCGAACGCGCCATCGGCGACCGAAGACTTTTTGGTGTGAGTCGAGGCGCCGCCAAGCTCCTCGGCTGTGACAACTTCGTTGGTCACGGTTTTCACAACGTCGGGACCGGTGACGAACATGTACGAGCTGTCTTTCACCATGAAGATGAAGTCGGTCATGGCAGGCGAATACACGGCACCACCGGCGCACGGGCCCATGATCACCGAGATCTGCGGCACCACGCCCGAAGCCATGATGTTGCGCTGGAACACTTCGGCGTAACCGGCAAGCGAGGCAACACCTTCCTGAATACGCGCACCACCTGAATCGTTGATGCCGATCACAGGCGCGCCGTTTTGCATCGCCATGTCCATGATCTTGCAGATCTTTTCAGCGTGGGTTTCCGACAGCGAGCCACCAAAGACAGTGAAGTCCTGCGAGAATACATAGACCAAGCGGCCATTGATTGTGCCCCAACCGGTGATGACACCGTCGCCCGCAGGCTTATCGGCTTCCATGCCGAATTCGGTGCAGCGGTGGGTTTTGAACATGTCGAACTCTTCAAACGAGTCCTCGTCCAACAGCAGCTCAACACGCTCACGGGCGGTTAGCTTGCCTTTCTTGTGCTGACTATCAATCCGTCGCTGACCGCCCCCAAGGCGGGCTTTCTCGCGGCGGCTCTCAAGTTCTTGGAGAATATCTTTCATGTGGCGGCACTCCTTGATTTCGCTGCAAACTAGCCCGAGAGCGCCGTTGCGGAAAGCAAAAAGGGGCGAATTTGCAAATAAAATGCAAGTATGCTAGTGCAAATTGCAAATGTGCGAAGCCAGGAGACTGCAATGGCCACCCAGAAGCTCTATGCCGGTGTGAAACTGCGCGAGATCCGTTCCCGCTTAAACCTGACCCAAAAAGCCTTTGCCGAGAAATTGGGTGTAAGCCTTCCTTACCTCAACCAGATGGAAAACAACAACCGCCCCGTTTCGACGGGTGTGGTGTTGGCATTGGCGCAGGAATTCGGATTTGATGTGGCCGAACTGTCGACCGGCGACGCGGAACGTCTGGTTACGGACATGCGCGAGGCTTTCGCGGATCCCGTATTCTCGGACATCCCTCCGCTGGCGGACCTGCGGCTTGCGGCGTCGAACGCCCCTGCCCTCGCTCATGCGCTGCTGGAATTGCATCGCGCCTATCGACTTGGTCACGAGCGTCTGGCCTCGATGGATCAGGACATTGGCGCGGACGACACCCCGAACCAAGCCAGCCCTTGGGACGAGGTGCGCGACTTCTTTCACTATTGTGACAACTATATCGATGCGGTGGACCGCGCAGCCGAACACTTTGCACAAACCGGCAAGGCACGCGGGCTGAGTCAGGTGGCGATGGCCGAAGCGGTACTAAGCGACCGCGGCATCACCTTGAACCGCCAGGATGTGGACAAGGTGCGCAGCTATGACGTCGAACGGCGAGAGCTAACCCTGTCGACCCGCCCGCCGCGCGCCACGCAGGAGTTTCAGCTGTTGATGCAGGTGGCGCTTCTGACGCAGGACGCCCTACTGGAGGCCACGCTGGATTTCGCACGATTCCAGACCGACGAAGCCCGCGCCATCGCCAAGCTGGGGCTTGCGAACTACTTCGCGGGCGCGGCCCTTTTGCCTTATGCGCAGTTTCTTGCCGCCGCGCACGAGACGCGCCACGACCTTGAACGGCTGGCCGACCGGTTCGGTGCGTCGATTGAACAAATCGCTCACCGACTGTCCACGTTGCAGCGCCCCGGATCAAAGGGCATTCCCTTCTTTTTCGTGCGCGTCGATCAGGCCGGAACAATAACCAAGCGCCACTCGGCCACGCGGCTGCAATTCGCCCGTTTCGGCGGCGCTTGCCCGCTGTGGAATGTTCACCAAGCCTTTGAAACGCCAGGACGTTTCCTGCGGCAGTTGGCGCAGACCCCGGACGGGGTACGCTACTTCTGTTTGGCCCGGAACGTCACCAAATCAGGCGGCAGTTTCGATGCGCCTGTGCGCCGCTATGCGATCGGGCTGGGATGCGAGGTGAAACACGCAGGCGCGCTGGTCTATGCGGATGATTTTGATGTCTCGAACGATGCTGCCTATGAACCCATCGGCATCTCGTGTCGGATCTGCGAACGTCAGTTGTGTCACCAACGCTCGGTTCCTCCCCTTGAACGCAAATTGCAAGTCGACCCATATTCGCGCGGAACACTTCCGTACGAGATCACACGATGAACAAGTTCTTCCTTATGGTCCTGCTGGCTCTGACCTTTCTGGTCGCCACAGGACCGAACCCAGCCCGCGCCGAGAGCCTTGCCTCTACGGCCGAGCGCAAGGCGTTCTATCAATTCAATCCCAAACGGGTCGATCCGGCACAGGTGGATAAGCGTCTAAAGGAAGTCACCTATCGGGGGCTGGTTCTGTGGGTCGCTAAATCCAAGGCGGGCAAACCGACGGTGATGTATATGCCCGGATCGGGTGGAAACCTGCACGCGCGCGGACACAAATTTCGCTGGTTTCTGGACCAAGGCTATGGCGTCGTCGCGATGTCCTATCCGGGGATGGGCGGCAGCAAGGGACAGCCTAGTCGCCAGAAAATCCAAAGCCTTGCGGATCAACTGTATCGGGACATTCCAAAACTAACGGGAAGCAGGCGAATTGTCCTGATGGGGGAAAGCCTTGGTACCGGTGTTGCCGTGGCGATTGCCGCGGGTGGGCCTGGGCGCGCCAACCCACCGACAGCCATCATCCTGCAGGCGCCCTATACGTCTTTGGTGGATTTGACGGCAGCCAAGAACCCTATCCTTCTGCCCTTCATCGCCGGTCGAACCGACCTGTGGCCGTCCAAACAGAATATCAAGAGCGTCAAAGCGCCGACCTTCATCATGCATGGGGAAAAAGACCGTCATGTGCCGTTCCAGATGGGCCAAACGCTGTATCGCCTGTCGCCCGCCAAGAACAAAGTGCTGGCAGCGCGCGCGCATGCCGGACACACATCAATCTGGCGAAAAAACGTATTGCGACCGCTGCGCAAATGGCTTGAAGCCATCCACGGCAAATGAAAAGGCCGGGCATTGCCCGGCCTTCTGTCCCTCGTGCAGCGGCGCTTAGGCGGCCGACAGCATTCGATAGATCTCGTCCTTCAGAGCAGCGCGCTTCTTGCGCATGTCTTCTTCGTTAAACTGGTCGGTCGGCTCGACATTGGTTTCGGCACGATGAATCGCACGATTCACTTCGTGGTACTCGTCCGCCAGTTTCGAGAAATGCGCATCCGACTGCTTCATCTCGCTCATTTTCTCAGCGTATTCCGGGAATTCCTCGCTCAGTTCATGCGGGGTGTGTGACATTCGCGTGTCTCCTTCGTGTAAAGTCAGAGGGAGTTTGCGTCCAGCAAACGCCCCCTGCTTTGACAGGGATCAAATCACGCGCTTATCGCTGCGAATTTTGCCAGTCCGGGTGGACCCACGGTTCGTCATTCGCCGATGGAAGACGGCGACCCAAAATATGGTCAGACGCCTTTTCGCCCACCATGATCGACGGCCCGTTCAGGTTGCCATTGGTGATGCGCGGGAAAGTCGAGCTGTCAGCAACCCGCAGGCCCTCGACGCCGATCACGCGCATTTCCGGATCGACAACCGCCATCGGGTCGTCAGCACGTCCCATGCGGCAGGTGCCACAGGGGTGATACGCGCTTTCGGCGTGTTCGCGGATGAAGCTGTCGATCTCGTCATCGGTTTGCAACGCGTTGCCCGGCTGGATCTCGAATTTCACGAAAGGCTCGAACGCAGGTTGCGAGAAGATCTCGCGCGTCAGGCGGATACAGGTGCGGAAATCTTCCCAATCCTGCTCGGTCGACATGTAGTTGAAGAAGATGCGTGGGGCATCTTTCGGGTCCGCCGATTTCAGCGTGATTTCCCCGCGCGAGGGCGAACGCATTGGGCCGGTATGGGCCTGGAACCCATGACCTTCCGCCGCCGCCTGCCCGTCATAGCGCACGGCGATCGGCAGAAAATGGTACTGGATGTCAGGATATTCAACGCCCGCCTTCGAGCGGATGAAGGCCGCACTTTCAAACTGGTTCGACGCGCCCAGACCCGTCTTGGTGAACAGCCACTGAGCGCCCAGAATACCTTTCCAGATTAGGTTCCAGTACCGATAAAGCGTGATGGGCTGTTTCGAGGCGTACTGCATATAGACCTCAAGGTGGTCTTGCAGGTTCTGCCCAACACCAGCACGGTCGGCGACAACCTCGATCCCGTGTTCTTTCAGATGCGCCGCCGGACCGATCCCCGACAACATCAACAGCTTCGGCGAGTTGATCGAGCTGGCCGCGATGATCACCTCGGCCTCGGCGCGGATCACTTCGATCTTGCCGCCACGCTCGACTTCGACGCCGACTGCACGACCATCTTCGATGACCACTTTGCGGGCGAAGGCGCGGATCAGCTCGCAGTTTTCCCGTTCCAGCGCCGGGCGGAGATAGGCGTTCGCTGCCGACCAGCGCCGTCCTTTCCAGACGGTCTGCTCCATCGGGCCGAAACCTTCCTGCTTCTGGCCGTTATAGTCGTCCGTGACTTCATACCCGGCCTGCTTCCCGGCCTCGACAAAGGCGTGGAACAACGGGTTCTTGCGCGGTCCGCGTGTCACGTGGAGCGGGCCATCTTTGCCGCGCCAATCTGCATCGCCGCCATGTCCGCTTTCATGCCAGCTTTCCTGCCGCTTGAAGTACGGCAAAACGTCGGCATAGGACCAGCCATCGGCGCCCTGCTCGGCCCAATGGTCGAAATCTTTCGCATGCCCGCGCACATAGACCATCCCGTTGATCGAGCTAGATCCACCGACAACTTTTCCGCGGGGCGTGACCAGCGTACGGTTGCCCAAATGCGGCTCGGGTTCGGTCTGGAAGCCCCAGTCATAGGTCTTCATGTTCATCGGATAGCTCAGCGCGGCCGGCATCTGGATGAACGGTCCGGCGTCGGTGCCGCCATGCTCAATCACCAAAACCCGCTTACCTGCTTCCGCCAGCCGATACGCCATTGCGCATCCCGCGCTGCCAGCGCCAACGATGATATATTCTGCTTGCATTGTCTTTCCGTCAGTTCAGAGGTTACTCGCCACGGGGGAAGCGCGCGTTTTCTTCCACATTGTCGAGGTTCATGTGGTTGCGCATGTAGCGCTCGGACGCTTTGCGCAGCGGCTGGTAATCCCACGGGAAATACGCGCCGTTGCGCAACGCCTCATAGACCACCCAGCGGCGGGCTTGGCTTTCGCGTACTTCGTTGTCATAGGCGTCAAGATCCCAGCGCGCTTCCGACTTCGCCCGCAGCGAATTCAGCGTACCTTCATGGGCCGGATCGTCGGCCAGATTGACCAGCTCGTGCGGGTCAGCCTCCAGATCAAACAGCTGATCGGGGTCCAGCGCGCAGCGGTTATACTTCCACTTGCCATAGCGCAGAGACACCAGCGGTGCATAGGACGCTTCAGCCGCGTATTCCATCGCCACGGGGCTGGTGCGTTCTTCGCCATTTGCCAATCCCACAAGGCTTTCGCCATCGACCCACGGCTTCACCTCGTCCAGCGAAATCCCGGCCAGATCAGCCAAAGTGGGGGTAACATCCAGCGTCGAAACGGGTGCTTCGACCAATCCCGGCTCCATCCCGGGTGCCGAGATCATCAGAGGCACACGCGCCGAGCCTTCATAGAAGTTCATTTTGAACCACAACCCGCGCTCGCCCAGCATGTCGCCATGATCCGAGACGAACATGATGATCGCCTCTTGGCGGGTACTTTCCAGAATGTCCAACATCTCGCCAACCTTGTCGTCCAAGTAGGAGATATTGGCGAAATAGGCGCGACGCGAACGGCGGATGTCTTCTTCTTTGATGTCAAAGCTGCGCCAGTCATTGGCGTCGAAAATCCGCTGCGCATGGGGGTCGTGATCCTCGTACGCTTTCGCAGGCACCTCGGGCAGCAGGTGTTCGCAATCCTCGTAGAGATCCCAATATTTGCGACGCGCCACGTAAGGATCATGCGGGTGGGTGAAGCTAACGGTCAGGCACCACGGGCGGTCATCGTGGCCGCGCGCCAGATCGTAAAGCTTGGCGCAGGCGTTGTACGCAACCTCGTCATCATACTCCATCTGGTTCGAGATCTCAGCGACCCCTGCCCCCGTGACAGACCCCATATTGTGATACCACCAGTCGATCCGCTCGCCGGGCTTGCGATAATCCGGCGTCCAGCCGAAATCGGCGGGGTAGATATCGGTGGTCAGGCGTTCCTCAAACCCGTGCATCTGGTCAGGGCCAACGAAGTGCATCTTGCCCGACAGCGCGGTCTGATAACCGGCCCGGCGCAGGTGGTGCGCATAAGTCGGGATGTCCGAGGCGAACTCGGCCGCGTTGTCATAGACCTTGGTCCGGCGCGGCAGCAGGCCCGACATGAAGCTGGCCCGGCCCGGCGCGCAGAGCGGGCTAGCGGTATAGGCGTTCTTAAACCGGACCGAACTTTCGGCCAGTTTTTTCAGATTAGGAGCATGCAGCCAGTCCGCTGGCCCATCCGGGAACAGCGTCCCGTTCAGCTGATCCACCATAATAATCAGGATATTCGGCGAGGTCATGCGTAGGTCTCCAAAATGATATCAAGGCAGGCCAGAACACGATCACAGGCGCGTTTGCCGCTTGGGGTTTCTTCGCGAAGGGCGTGGCGGATATAGAGGCCGTCAATCATCGAGGCGAGCGTGTCTGCAACCTCGTGCGCGTCTTCGCCCACCAAAGGGCGCAGATCGTAGACAAGGTTCGAATGCAGCCGGTGCTGATAGACGCGCAACAAGCGCCGCGCACCCTCATTGCTTTGAGACATCACATAAAAATTAAGCCAGGCGCTGATCACTTCGGGACGGAAGTTGCCAGCTTCAAAGTTCGCGCGAATGATCGCTTCAACCCGGTCACGTGGGGTCTTTGCACCCAACACGGCGGCGCGCACCTGCGCGCCATAAACCGACAGGATGTGACGCATCGCGGCCAGAAAGATTTGATCCTTCCCGCCGAAATAGTGATGCGCCAAGGCGCTGGATACTCCGGCGCGCTTGGCGATCTGCGTCACGGTCACATCAAGGCTGCCCGCGCGGCCGATCTCGTCGATCGTGGCCTGCACCAGTGCGCCTTTCCGTATGGGTTCCATCCCCAGCTTTGGCATATGCCTCTCCGATTTGCGTACGGCAGGGTTGCTTTTTTTAATTGACTCGTCAATCAATAAAAAGCACCGTCTGCATCAATGAAGCCGGTTCCACCCCTGCGCTACCTGCGTTAGGGTCACGCCGAGCGGTCTGCAAATGCAGGCCCCGGCCAACAAAACCGCACCAAAAACAGGGAGCGAACATATGAAACTCAAATCCACTCTTTCCGCCATCGCGCTGTCGGCTGTTGCCACGTCTGCCTTTGCTGATGGCCATTGCGACGAAGTAACTTTCTCGGATGTTGGCTGGACCGACATCACCGCCACCACCGCAGCAACCACCGTTGTTCTTGAGGCTCTGGGCTATGAGACCGACATCAAGGTTCTGTCCGTGCCGGTAACCTATACCTCGATGGCCGAAGGTGACATCGACGTGTTCCTGGGCAACTGGATGCCCACCATGGAAGCCGACATTGCGCCTTACCGCGAGGCGGGCACTGTCGACACCGTGCGCACCAACCTTGAAGGCGCCAAGTACACGCTGGCCGTGAACAAGGCCGCCGCTGATCTGGGCATCAAGGATTTCGCCGACATCGCTGCCCAAGCAGACGCGCTGGAAGGCAAGATCTACGGCATCGAGCCGGGCAATGACGGCAACCGCCTGATCCAATCGATGATCGACGGCAACGCCTTTGGCCTTGAGGGCTTTGAAGTGGCTGAAAGCTCGGAACAGGGTATGCTGGCACAGGTTGCCCGCGCCGACAAGAAGGGCGAGCCGATCGTCTTCCTTGGCTGGGAACCCCACCCGATGAACGCCAACTTCGAGATGTCCTATCTGACCGGTGGTGACGACTTCTTCGGCCCCAATCTGGGTGGCGCCGTGGTCGACACCAACACCCGCGCAGGTTACGTGGCTGAGTGCGCCAACACCGGTAAGCTGCTGCAAAACCTCAGCTTCTCGCTGGCGATGGAGAACGAGATCATGGGCGCCATCCTGAATGACGGCCAAGATCCCGCCGACGCCGCCAAAGCATGGCTGGCTGCCAACCCCGCTGCCTACATGGCATGGCTGGACGGTGTGACCACCAAAGACGGTGGCGATGCTGTTGCCGCTGTCAAAGCGTCGCTGGGCATGTAAACCCAACACAATTTGGAACGCGCCGGGGATCCTCTCGGCGCGTTTCTTTTCGTGCATCCTGAAGATCCAGATATGACCTTTGCCACGCTTGCCTTGTTCATTCCAGCCTGCTTCGCGCTGAACATCGCGCCGGGGCCCAACAACGTGTTGGCGTTTTCAAACGGAGCACGACGTGGACTTCTGGTGGGACTTGCAGGGGGCATGGGCCGTATGCTGCCCTTCGCGGCAATGATCTTGCTGGTTGGCATTGGTCTGGGGGCCGTATTGGCTGCATCGGAGTCCGCATTCAACGCGGTGAAATACGCGGGTGCTGCCTATCTGGTCTATGTCGGATGGCGCATGTGGCGTGCGAAACCGCAGGCTAGTGCCTTTGCCCAAACGGACGAGCCGGTCGCAACCCTTATCCGCCGAGATTTCCTGATCGCTATTGGCAACCCAAAAGCCATCGCGATTTTCACAGCATTCTTCCCGCAATTCACCGATCTCTCCCAACCGCTCGCCCCGCAATACGCGCTTCTGGGCGGGTTGTTCTTGGTGCTCGAGTGTCTTGCCGTTGCGCTCTACGCAGGGTTTGGCGCAGGCTTTCAAGGCCTTTTGACCCCGCATCGCCTGCATACCCTGAACATGGGTGTCGGCGGTTTCCTGATCTTCTCTGGCCTTGCCCTGGCCCTAAATGAAAGGCACTGACACGTGGACTGGCTGACAGATTCCAAAATTCCGGTCGGCAAAACCATTTCGAATGGATTTGACTGGCTGACCGATGCATTTGGCCCCTTCTTTGACTTCGTCGATGACGTGCTCAGCAACGGGATCGACGGGTTCCTTTGGCTGCTGCAATACCCGCCTGCCCTGCTGATCGTAGCGCTTCTGGGCGCTCTGACCTTTTACATCCAACGCAGCTGGGGCCGCGTGGCGATCGTCGTTCTGTGCTTCCTTTACGTGCTGAACCAAGGCTACTGGGAAGAGACCACCGAAAGCCTGACGCTGATCGTCTTCTCGGTCCTGTTCTGTATGGGCGTCGGCGTACCCATCGGCATCTACGCCGCCCACCGCCCGCGTTTCTTCCAAGCGATCCTGCCGGTGCTGGACATGATGCAGACCATTCCGACATTCGTCTACCTGATCCCGATGATCGTGCTGTTTGGCATCGGCATGGTGCCGGGCCTTGTAGCCACCTTCATCTTCGTCATCCCCGCCCCGATCCGCCTGACCCAGCTGGGCGTCAGCCAGGTGCCAACGGCCCTGACCGAAGCAGGACAGGCTTTCGGCGCGACCCGGATGCAAACCCTGTGGAAGATCGAGCTGCCCTCGGCCTTCCCACAGATCATGACCGGCCTGAACCAGACCATCATGCTGTCGCTCTCGATGGTCGTCATCGCCGCCCTTGTCGGCGCGGATGGCCTTGGTGTTCCGGTGGTGCGCGCCCTGAACACGGTGAACGCTTCGCTGGGCTTTGAAAGCGGCTTGGTCATCGTAGCCGTCGCCATCGCCCTTGACCGCATGCTGCGCGTAGAACGGAAGGCCTGATCATGACCGCTGTAGAATTTGATAACGTCTCGATCGTATTTGGCGACAAGCCCGAAAGCGCTCTGCCCGGAATGGATGCAGGGAAGGACCGCTCGGACGTAAAAACCGAAACCGGTCAGGTGCTGGGCGTGCACAATTGCTCGCTCTCGGTGGCCGAAGGCGAAATCCTTGTGCTGATGGGCCTTTCCGGTTCCGGAAAATCTACGCTTCTGCGTGGTGTGAATGCGTTGAACCCCGTCGTGCGCGGTTGCGTACGGGTAAACGACGGTAACGGATTGGTAGATGTCACCAACGCCGACGCCGGCACCTTGCGCCGCATCCGCCAGAACCACGTGGCGATGGTGTTCCAGCAATTTGGCCTGCTGCCGTGGCGCACGGTGCGCGAAAATGTTGGGCTGGGACTGGAACTGGCTGGCATGGCAAAGGCCGAACACAACGCCCGCGTGGACGAGCAGCTTGAACTAGTGAACCTCAGCGAATGGGCCAACCGCAAGGTGGGCGAGCTGTCGGGCGGCATGCAGCAACGTGTGGGTCTGGCCCGCGCGTTTGCCACTCAAGCGCCAATCCTTCTGATGGACGAGCCCTTCTCGGCCCTCGACCCACTGATCCGCGCCCGCCTGCAGGATGAGCTGATCGAGCTTCAGCAGCGCCTGAAACGCACGATCATCTTCGTAAGCCACGATCTGGACGAAGCGTTCAAACTGGGCGACCGGATCGCGATCATGGAAGGCGGACGTATCGTACAATGCGGCACCCCACGCGACATCTTTACAAATCCCGTGAACGAATACGTGGCGGACTTCGTTGCGCATATGAACCCGCTGGGCGTTCTGACCGCGCGCGATGTGATGGAAGACGGAGCTTCGTCCGCATCCGTCACCGTCGATGTGGCCGATCACGTGGATGTGGTGATGAGAGCGCTGTCTGGTCAAGACGAGATCAACGTGACCGAGGCCGGGCAATCTGTCGGACGGATCACCGCAGACGCTGTCATGGCCCGGCTTCTGGACCCGCGCAGCTAACAGCGCATAGGCCTAGTTCGTCAGGCAGTAACTTTTGCCGCCTTCAACCCCGCCCAGTCCGACCGCCTTGCGCGGACAGGTATTTTGGGCAATCGCGGGTTGAAGGTGTGCGCCGTCTTTGCGAACCAGAAAGAACTCGTGCGCGAAACCATAGGGGCGCACTTGAAGGTCCCATCCAGTGAGCGCGTTGCCTTTCAGATGCCGATCGTTGGGCGGGACCAGCAGCCAGAATTCACGCCCTGTCAGCTTGGTACTGACTTGTTTTGACCGAAACCACAGCGCGTGCGGTTGGCTAAGCGCGCAGATCTCGGGCCGCGTCACGGCGCGCAGAGTATCCGTGTCCCCATCCACAGTTTCCCAGCCGATCAGGCGGTCACAAAAACTGGCACCTCCGCGCGCACCCACACTACTGACGTTCGGCTGGCAGGCCGAGACCGCGATGCAAGCAAACAGGGCGAGAACAACACGCATGGGAAACCCCTTTAAATTGCGAGAATCCTACAGCACCTTTGCCTTGCGTCAAAGGCAGCCATCGGCAAGTTTGGCGTAACCCCGCCGATAAGGACCTGAAGACCACCATGCCCCGTTTTGCCGCCAACCTGACCCTGTTGTTTACCGAACGGCCTTTTCTGGACCGGTTCGATGCCGCCGCCGAAGCTGGATTCGAGGCGGTCGAGGTGTTGTTCCCCTATGATAACGCGGCGAAGGACATTCAGCGGCGCCTGATCGCAAACGGGCTGCAGATGGTGCTGATCAACACGCCGCCGCCCAACTGGACAGGTGGACCGCGCGGCTTTGCGGCAATGCCGGATGGGCAAGAGCGATTTCGCCATGACTTCAAGCGTGCACTGCGCTTTGCGCAGGCCTTCAACGCCACCCATCTGCACATCATGGCGGGTGCGGCAGAAGGCGACGCGGCCCGCGCGGCTTTTGTCGAGAACCTGACATGGGCCGCAGCCCACGCACCAAAGCAAAGCCTAACCATCGAGCCGATCAATCGGGACGACATGCCGGGCTATTTCCTGTCGGACTACGATTTGGCCGCTGACATTCTGGCCGAGGTCGCAGCCCCCAATCTGCACCTGCAATTCGACGCCTACCACGCGCATAAAATCACCGGCGACATGCAAGCCACGTGGGAGAAGGTAAAACACCTGACCCGCCACATTCAGGTGGGCGGCATCCCAGACAGGAACGAGCCCATGGGTGGCGTGATCGACTATCCCGCATGGTTCAGGCAGTTGGATGACGAAGGCTATGCGGGTTGGGTTAGTGGCGAATATCACCCCGCCGGACGTACCGAAGACGGGCTGTCATGGATAAAGGGGTTCGGCTGACAGGCTCCTGACACTATGCTGTCAGGAGGGGGGTGTCACAACCGCCTCATCAACATTGATGGAAGGAAAGACCCAATGACACCCACGATAGTATGCTGGAGCGAGATCCCCGTTTCGAACCTGGAAAAAGCAGTGGATTTCTATAGCACTGTCTTCAAATGGACGATGAAAATCGACACCACTGGCCCCGTGCCGATGGCCGATTTTGGAGGCACCGACGCGCCGGGTGGCGGGCATCTCTATGCAGGAAAGCCTGCGGTTGATGGCAGTGGCCCGACAGTGCACATGGTGGTGCCGGATGCGCTGGAAGACGCGATGTCGCGGTGCGAGGGCGCGGGTGGCAAAGTAACCAGCGACCCGATCCCGTTGCCCATGGGGCGCTTCGTCTATGCTTCGGACCCCGATGGCAACGCGATCGGCATGTTTGAACCGAAAGCCGCCTGATCCATGCGCCGTGCCGACCGCCTTTTCCAGATTGTTCAGCTACTTCGGGGCGGTCGGCTGACCACGGCGCGGGATTTGGCCGAGAAACTCGAGGTCAGCGAGCGCACGATCTATCGCGACATCGCTGACCTTATTGGCTCGGGCGTGCCCGTCGAAGGCGAAGCGGGCGTCGGGTACGTGATGCGGGCGGGCTATGACGTGCCGCCGCTCATGTTCACCCGAGACGAGATCATGGCCGTAATCGCAGGCACCCACCTGATCGAGCGGATGGGTGGGGCCGCAATGGCAACTGCCGCCCGCGAGGCCTTGGTAAAGATCCGCGCCGTGCTGCCGGAAGCGCTGGAAGCACAAGCCAAGCGCGTTGAGATCCACGCCGGCCCCACCCTGCGCCCCTCGGATCGTGACCGTCATTTCATCGACCAAATCGAAAGCGCCATCGATGCGCGGTTGAGGTTGATCATGACCTATGCGGACGAGGCAGGCGCAAAGTCCACCCGCACCATCCGCCCCTTGGCCCTTTGGCTGTGGCGCAATGGGTGGACGGTGGTCAGCTGGTGCGAGTTACGCGAAGACTTCCGTATGTTCCGCGTCGACCGGATCGAAGGCTTCACCACCGGCGAACGGTTCCGCGAAGAGCGCGACAAGGGCCTGAATGCGCTTTACGCCCAGATGGAAGACCGCGGCTTCGACCCCAAGCTGATCACCTAGCCAAGCGACGGCTTGGTCCCTCCGATCCGCTGCGGCGTGTCACAGGTCGCGTCGACGTTTTCGATATCCAACGTGACGTGGGCAATCCCCCAACGATCGACCAGGTGCGCCTTCACGGCAGCTTTCACCGGAAGGACGTCGGACCAGCCGCCCCCCGATACCACCACGTGCGCCTCGAGCGAGATCACATCCTCGCTGATTTGCCAAAGGTGAAGGTGATGTACGTTTTCGACACCCGGGACGGTCTCCATCCCGCTAAGAACTTCTTCCACATCGATGCCCTGCGGTGCGCCCAGCATCAGGATATGTGCCACGCCTTTCAGCTCGGACAGGCCCATCCAGATCACGTAAGCCGCAATGCCCAGCGTCGCAATCGGGTCTGCCAGATGCCAGTCAAATGCCACGATCAGAACGCCCACAACAATCACCGCGACGGACCCCAGCGCATCTGCCACGTTGTGCAGAAACGCGGCCCGAATATTGGCACTGTCTTTTGCCATGCGCCATGTCAGCAATGCTGTCACCGCGTCCACGACCAGCGCGATGCCTGCCACGATGATGACCAGCCACCCGGCCACCTCGGGTGGGTTGAAAAAGCGCATAACACCCTCATAGGCCAGATAAATCCCGATCACGATCAGCGTGGTCAGATTGATCAGTGCGGCCACCAGCTCGACCCGTTTATAGCCGAAGGTCATGGTCCCGTCGGTGGGACGGCGCGCAATCTTGCGGGCAAAGAACGCAATCGCCAAAGACGCCGCATCCGACAGGTTGTGAATGGCATCCGCGATCAGCGCGACCGACCCGGACAGCAGCCCGCCGACAATCTGCGCGAGGGTCAAAAGGACGTTTGCCGCAACGGCCAGCCCGACGCGCAAGTCGCCCGCTTCTGGGTCAATGTGATGATGATGGTGATGGCCATGCGAGTGGCTGTGATCATGGGGCATGAAGGCGCTCCGGTTCCGGGTGTTGTTCCTATCACAACTGGATATAATCCCTCTAGTCCCTAGAGGTTCAAGAGGAAAAGCACATGTTTTCCATCGGTCAGATTTCCACCCGCACCGGGGTGAAGGTGCCAACCATCCGCTATTACGAGCAGATGGGATTGATCGCCGCAGAAGAACGCACCGAAGGTAACCAGCGGCGGTTTTCGCAAGAGGGGTTGGACCGGCTGCATTTCATCCGGCACGCCCGGGATCTTGGGCTTTCGATTGATATGATCCGCCATCTTCTGACCATCGCGCCCAGCAACCACGCGGAAAGCCACCGGATTGCGGCTGAGCATCTGGACGAGGTGCGTGACCGGATCGCCGGGTTAAAACGGCTTGAGGCCGAGCTGGTGCGGATCAAGGACAGTTGCGACGGCAAGGACGAGTGCTCGGTCCTGTCGGCCTTTGGCGATCACCGCCAATGTGCAGGAGGTCACTAGGCCCGAAGGCGCTTAGTGCGCCTCGGCCCAGTTCATGCCTACGCCTGCATCCACCACCAGCGGCACGTCCAGTTTGATCGCGGGTTCTGCCGCACCTTCCATAACGTGGCGGACGGTCTCGATCACCTCGTCCACGGCGTTTTCCTCGACTTCGAAGATCAGTTCGTCGTGGACTTGCAGAAGCATCTTGGCAGGCAGCTTTGCGATGGCATCCGGCATGCGGATCATGGCGCGACGGATGATGTCGGCGGCGGTGCCCTGAATGGGTGCGTTGATCGCGGCGCGTTTGGCGAAGCCTGCCTGTGGGCCTTTTGCGCCGATCTCGGGCGTGTGGATGCGGCGGCCAAACAGGGTCTCGACCCGCTTGTGTTCCTTGGCGAACTCAATCGTCGAGTCCATGTATGTGCGAATGCCCGGGAAGCGTTCGAAATAGCGGTCGATGAAGCCCTGTGCCTCGGCCCGCGGGATGCGCAGATTGCGCGCCAGACCGAAGCCCGAGATGCCATAGATCACACCGAAGTTAATCGCCTTGGCCTGACGACGGATGTCTGGCGTCATCTCGTCCAGCGGCACGTCGAACATCTCGCTCGCCGTCATGGCGTGAATGTCGTGGCCGTCGCGGAAGGCCTGTTTCAGCGCGTCGATCCCGGCCATATGGGCCAGAATGCGCAGTTCGATCTGGCTGTAGTCAAGGCTGATCAGCTTGGTGCCTTCGGGGGCAACAAATGCCTCACGGATGCGGCGCCCTTCTTCCGAGCGCACGGGGATGTTTTGCAGGTTCGGATCACTGGACGCCATGCGACCTGTGTTCGCCCCGGACTGCAGGTAAGACGTATGCACGCGGCCCGTTTCCGGGTGGAGGTGATCCTGCAGTGCGTCGGTATATGTCGATTTCAGCTTTTGCAGCTGGCGATAGTCCAGAACCCGCGCGGCGAAGGGGTGTTCTGCGGCGAGGTCTTCAAGCACGTCGGCAGGCGTCGACCACTGGCCGGTCTTGGTTTTCTTGCCGCCGGGCAGCTCCATCTCGCCAAACAGGATTTCACCTACCTGCGCAGGGGATTGCACGTTGAAGTCACGGCCTGCGATTTCGTGCAGTTCAGCCTCGTAGCCCGCCATCTTCTGGGCAAAGGCGTTGGACATGCGCGACAGTACCTCGCGGTCGACCTTGATGCCCGTCATCTCCATCTGCGCCAGCACCGGCACAAGCGGGCGTTCCAGACGCTCATAGACGCGGGTGACGTGATTGCTGTGCAGGCGGGGCTTCAGGATCTGCCAGAGGCGCAGCGTAATATCCGCATCCTCGGCCGCGTATTTCACTGCATCTTCGATCGGCACACGATCGAAGGTGATCGCAGATTTTCCCGTGCCCAACAGCGACTTGATCGAGATCGGGCTGTGCGAGAGGTATTCTTCCGACAGCTTGTCCATGCCGTGCCCATGCAAGCCAGCATTTTGGGCATAAGACATCAACATCGTATCGTCGATGGAGGCCACATTCACACCATAGCGCGCCAAGATTTTGGCGTCGTATTTCATGTTCTGGCCGATCTTCAGGATCGCCGGATCCTCGAGCATCGGTTTCAGCGCGGCAATGACCTGATCCAGTGGCAATTGCCCCTCGGCCAGTTCCGAGCCTCCAAAAAGGTCATCCGCCTGGCTGCTTTTGTGGGTCAGAGGGATATAGCAAGCCTCGCCAACCTCAACCGCCAGCGAGATGCCGACCAGATCGACCAACATTTCGTTCAGTCCGGTGGTTTCCGTGTCGAACGCCACATAGCCGCGCGCATAGGCGCGGTCGATCCATGCACCCAGCGCGTCCATGTCTTTGACCCACTCGTATTTCTCGGGGTCGATAGCGGGCATTTCGGGCGCAGCGGGCGCGTCGCCGCCTTCAGGCTGCGCGATCTCGGGTGCGTCCATCCCCAGCTTGCCCGCGACGCGGTTGGTGAGGGTCCGGAACTCCATTTCGGCCAAGAAACTCAAGATCGTGTCGGGTTCCGGATCCCTTAGCTCCAGATCCTCAAACGCCACGTCCAGATCCATCTGGTCGTCCAGCTTCACCAGATCGCGGCTGATGCGGATTAAGTCAGCTTGCTCGATAAGGGTCTGCCGGCGTTTGGGTTGTTTGATCTCCTCGGCGCGTTCCAGAAGCGTGTCGAGGTCGCCGAATTCGTTGATCAGAAGCGCGGCGGTCTTGATGCCAATCCCGGGCGCGCCGGGCACGTTATCGACGCTATCACCTGCCAGCGCCTGCACATCGACCACGCGGTTGGGGCCGACGCCAAATTTCTCTTCCACGCCTTCGACGCCGATCCGCTTGTTCTTCATCGGGTCGAGCATTTCGACGCCGCCGCCTACTAGCTGCATCAGGTCCTTGTCAGAGGACAGGATGGTGACGCGGCCGCCCGCCTCGTCCGCTTGGCGTGCAAGGGTCGCGATGATGTCGTCTGCCTCGAATCCTTCGACCTCGATACAGGCGATGTTGAAGGCACGGGTGGCGTCGCGGGTCAGCGGGAATTGCGGGCGCAGGTCTTCAGGCGCTGGGGGACGGTTGGCTTTGTAGTCGGGGTAGATGTCACTGCGGAAGGTCTTGCCGGAATGGTCGAAGATCACCGCCACATGGGTGGGCGCGTCGGCACCTGCATTGTCTTCGATGAACTTGAACAACATGTTGCAGAACCCGGCCACCGCCCCGATGGGCAGCCCGTCGGATTTGCGCGTCAGCGGAGGCAGCGCGTGATAGGCCCGAAAGATAAAGGCCGATCCATCGACCAGATGCAGATGACAACCCTTGCCAAAGCTCATTGGAATTCCCCCTGAAACGCGTGTGACCAGTTAAGACGCAAAAGGCCGCGAGGCACCAGCCCGCGGCCCGGATTTAAGTGCAGCCCGGCAGAAATCAGGCGGCTTTGTCGTCGTCTGCGTGATCCTTGTGGACGAACTTGCAATCGCAATAGGGGCATTCCACCCAGCCATGTTCGTTCGGGATCTGCAGATAGACGCGCGGATGGCCCAGCGCGCCCTCGCCGCCGTCGCAAGAGACCTTGTAGCTGTCAACAATCTTGGTTTCAGGAGCCGGTTGGGTCATGTGAGACACCTCTGTCATTTGTGTTGATCTATTTACGCCCCGCGCGGGCGGTGCCGCAAGAGCGAACCGTCAATCCGCGCGCGATACCATGCGCCCGATGGGGCGGCCTGCCAGAATATGAACGTGCAGGTGCGGAACCTCTTGTACGCCATGCTCGCCCGCGTTGGAAATCAGCCGGTAGCCATCGCCAGCATTGCCCGGCTCGACTCCCAGAAGTGCGCAGACCTTGCCCACAGCGCGGGTGAAGCCAACGATCTCGGCGTCCGAACCTTCGGCGGCCAGATGATCGTAGGTCACATACGGGCCCTTGGGAATCACCAGAACGTGGTGCGGCGCTTTTGGCATGATGTCCTTGAACGCCAACGCGTGCTCATCCTCGTACACGGTGTCATTCGGGATCTCGCCGCGCAGGATCTTGGCGAAGATGTTCTGGTCGTCATAGCTGTAGGGCATTGGTCAGTCCTCAAACAGGTGATTGGTCTGTGCGATCTGAAGCGCCTCATCGGGCTGGATCGACAGGAATTGCGAAATGGCGAGCGCATTTTCCGGCGCCTCGCGCAGCTCGCTGATGCGATAGTAGTTCTGAAAGCCCGCGTCCCGGATCCGGTCACTTTCGCCCGTCACATCCGCGCGGATCGTCGGCAAAAGCCGGTCCATCGCCGCTTTCGATGTATTCTCGCCCGCAAGCCCGATACGGATGGCATGCCCGGCCAGATAGTCGTCCGTGAAGACGCTTTCGATTTCCAGCAGCCGCGTGGTGCAGCGGTCTGCGAAGAAGTCTTGGAACATCTCCATATTCTTGGGGTCCATACACACGACCATGCGGTCGGTGTCGTAGTACTCGAACAGCATCCGCATCAGCGCCCGACGGTGGCGCGCACGTTTGCTCATCTGGGTCTGGATGCCACCCAGATCCGGCATCGGGCAGCTGGCTTCATCGAACAGGTATTCGATCGTCTCGATCCCGGTGACTTCTTTGATCTTGTGGACCAACCGTTTGGCGACGTGCCATTTCTTGGCCACGACAATCAGAAGCTCACGCTCGCGGCCCAAACTGGCCTCGGCTTCCCAGAAACGGGGTGCGAAACGGACGCCATTGCGCCCCCGGTTGGTCAGGAAGCGAAACAGGCTGCGCCCTTCGTTCGAGATCTGGAACTCGATCCCTTTGGCCGCGTAAAGGTCCCCCAGACGCTGCTTTAGCTCGGTCGCTTCGGGGCTGATCTTGCGGGCGAACAGAAAGTCCTGGCTCAGCAGCAAGTCATAATGGTCGTTATAGAACGTCACCGGCATCCCGTAGTCGGTGAACATCAGGAAGGTCAACGTGCTGGTGCGGATTTCAGTGTCCGGCACCAAGTGACGCACGATGGTCTGAAAGAAGGTCTCGTCCGGGATCCAGGTGGTGCGGAAGAACCGCATTACGTCTCTGCGCTCTTGGCAGAATTTCATTACCCACTCGACGGTGCGGCGGCGCAGACACCACCATTGGCTGCCGATCATCACCTGAAGATCCGCAGGGATTTCGCGCGTTAGGCCCAGCTTCTTTTGCAACTGGAAGGAGGTATCAAACAGTTTCTTGTGTTTGCGTTCGTTCAGGAAGTGGCGATAGATCAACCGCTCTTCCTTCATGCCGGTCTTGATCCAGTCGCTTTCGAAGAAATCGAAGCTCTCGATATAGTCGACGTCGTCGCGATCCAATAGCTCGTGCGCGTATTCGGCCGACTTGATCGCCATACAATCACCCGACAGCATGTAGAAATGCGTGGCGCGTGGGAACGTCTCTAAGGCGGCCTCGACGGCGTTCAACGACGCCTGCACCAAGGACCATTCCCCCCATCCGCATTTGATGCGTTTCTTGGCAAAAGTCACATTGGGATTGTCTTTCAACGCATCCTGAATGCGCTGAAAATCCGCCGGGTTGGCGCGGGCATCAAAATGGATCGCCATATAGTCGCCCGCCGCCGTCAGCTGCCGGGCCTGAGAAATGACAGCCTCGGGGTCTTTGTGGCACAGCAAAATGAAGGCGATTTGGGCCATGTCGCGTAATAGACCTTTAGAACTGACGATATCCCGACTTAAATAGCGTGAACATCTATCAGAAAAACAGAGATTCTTTACTTTTTTCCGCAATCTGTTCACAAACAAACTATCTGCGCAGACCAAGTAATTAGAAGACGAGGTATTTTATGGGGTTTCCCGGCATCTGGATGACCGAAAGCGAAAGCGTAGTCTATCGCGTGGTTCCCAAATGTGCCTGTTCGACCATCGGACAAATCATGTTCTATTCGGATCATGGCGAGTTTTTTGATGGCGACATTCACGACAGCAAAGACCGGATGCACAAGTGGGCGCAGGACTATTCTCAGCCGAAGATCGCAGCCAATGTGCGCGAACACCAAAGCTATGCCTTCACCTGTGTGCGCAATCCTTACACACGGATCCTGTCCAGCTTCTTTGACAAGATCTGTGGCATCCAACGCAATGGTCGTCGCTATCGCGGCAATCTGGTGCCACTTCTGATCCAGAAATACGGGATCGAGGTCGGGGACCCCGAAACCGGGTTTGAATTTGACCAGATCCAAAGCTTCCGCCGTTTTCTTCTGTTTGCCCGCGACACCATCCGCTGGCGCAAACCGATGGACCCGGACATCCATTGGTCAGCGATGTCGGGTCATGTCTCGACCTTCATCGTCAATGGCGGGCGCTACGACAACATCTTCTGGACCGAAAAGTTTAACGACGGGATGCAATCCGTGCTGGACGCGATCGAGACGCCGCACGCCGTCGACCTTGCCCAGATCCCGCGTTTCAACGAAAGCGAGGGTCACGGCCCCAAGCGCGCCCACCCGGTCGAAGACTATTTTGACGATCTATCCATGCATCTTGTCTATGAGATCTTCAAACAGGACTTCGAGTTGTTTAAGTACGACTTCGAAAATCCTGGGAACAAAATGCCCATTGGCGAGATTGATCTGGACGAGGTCCACGCCAAACTGGGCGACTGATCCCCTTCTGACTGCGAAGGACACCACATGAAAGCGCGCGTAAAATGGGCCGAGGCCCGTACCTTTATTGGCACCTCTGGCACAGGCCACAACATTGTTCTGGGTACCGGCCATGACGGCGCAGGAACGCCCGGTCCCAGCCCGATGGAGCTGCTCTTGATCGGAACCGCGGGCTGTTCTGCCTATGATGTTGTGTCGATCCTGCAAAAGCAACGTCAGCGCATTGAAGATGTTGACGTTGAAGTCGACGCCGAGCGGGCCGAGACCGACCCAAAGGTCTTCACCAAGATCCACCTGCACTTCATCGTCAAAGGCCGTGGGGTCAGCGCAGACAAGGTGGAACGCGCGATTTCGCTGTCGGTGGACAAATACTGTTCGGCCTCGGCGATAATGGCGGCCTTGGCCAACGTCACCCATGATTACGAGGTCGTGGACACCGAATAAAAGAAAGCCCGGATCGCTTGATCCGGGCTTTTTCATTTGTTGGCTTAGATCAGCCCTTTTTCGCGGAACAACGCTGGCAGATTGCGGTCTGCGCGCGGCCCGATATGGCGGATCACCTCGCCCGCCACAGTACAGCCCATCTCGCCACAGGTGCGCAGATCGGCGCCGGTGGCCAGACCGTACAGGAAGCCTGCAGCAAAGCCGTCGCCTGCCCCGGTGGCGTCCACCGGGACGATGCGCTCAACCGGCACGTCGACACGCTCGCCGCCCGCCAGGATCGATACCCCGTCGCCCGAGCGTGTACAGGCGACCAACGGGCAGATCGCGGCCGTTTTCGCCATTGCCTCTTCCAGATCATCGGTTTGGAACAGTGCTTTCAGCTCTTCCTCGTTGCCAATCACATAGTCCAGCTCGTGCTCGATCAGAATCAGGAAGTCGGTGCGGTGACGTTCGACGCAGAACGGGTCGGAAATCGCGATGCCAGCCTTACCGCCGCCCGCGCGACAGGCACGAGCCATGGCGATGAACGCGTCTTTCCCTTTGTCCTTGTCGAAAAGATAGCCTTCCAGAAACACGATCTCGGCGTCGGCCGCGACCTTGGGATCCACGTCGTCCGGACCCAGCTCGGCCGAGATGCCCAGATAGGTGTTCATCGAGCGTTCGCCATCGGGCGAGACAAAAATCATCGAGCGCGAGGTCGGCAGCTCGCCGCCCGGCACGGGTGGGTTCACAAAGCGGGTGCCGTCCATCTCCATCGCGTCGGCATAGAAATGCCCAAGGGCATCCTCGTGCACGCGGCCGACAAACCCAGTCGTCAGACCCAGATTGCCAATCCCGGCGATCGTGTTCGCAACCGATCCACCGGCCGCCTGCTTGCGATCCTGCATCGCGGCATACAGCACCTCGGCCCGCTCTTTCTCAACCAACTGCATGATGCCTTTTTCAATGCCCATCAGTTCCAGAAAGCTGTCATCGGCGGTGGTGATGACATCCACAACCGCGTTGCCAATCCCGACAACCTTGTACTTTTTCGTCATAAGTTCTTTTCCTCGAAGGGACAGAGGTCCCGAATGATGCAGTTTCCGCACATCGGTTTGCGGGCCTTGCAGGTATAACGCCCATGCAGGATCAGCCAGTGATGGGCATGGTGTTGAAAGTCGGCGGGGATGTTGTCTTCGATGGCGCGCTCGACCACATCCACGTTCTTACCCGGGCAGATACCCGTCCGGTTGCCAACGCGGAATATATGGGTGTCTACGGCCTGCGCCGGCACGCCCCACCACATGTTCAGAACGACATTGGCGGTCTTGCGCCCCACACCCGGCAGCGACTGAAGGGCTGCGCGCGAATTGGGTACCTCGCCGCCATATTCGTCCACCAAGATCTGGCTCAGTTTCATCACGTTCTTGGCCTTCTGACGGAAAAGCCCGATCGTCTTGATATGTTCGGTCAGCCCCTCAAGACCCAGATCCAGCATCTTCTGCGGCGTGTCCGCGACTTTGAACAACGCCCGCGTGGCCTTGTTCACGCCCGCATCCGTTGCCTGTGCCGACAGCGCCACCGCCACGACCAGCGTGAAGACGTTCACATGCTCCAGCTCGCCCTTGGGCTCGGCTTCCTGTTCCTTGAAGCGCTCAAAGATCTCGCGGATCTGATGATATCCGAGTTGTTTTGCCATCGCGTCCATCCATTTCCGCAGATCGTCTTACGCGAGCCACGTTCAATGCGCAATTTCCGGGTCGCCTTGCCAATCCAGAAAAGGCAAGCTCGTGACATAGACGCAAGAGGCCACAGATGACATCGACTGAAGACAGCTATCATTACAACGTGATCCGCCGCGCGATCGAGGAAATCGACGCAGCAGGCGGCGAAACTCTGTCTTTGGACGCCTTGGCCGCGAAGATGGATATGTCGCCCGCGCATTTTCAGCGGGTGTTCTCGCGCTGGGTTGGAGTGTCGCCCAAGCGCTATCAGCAGTTTCTGACGCTGGGCCATGCCAAAACATTGCTGGCCGAGCGGTTCTCGACCTTGGAAACCGCGCAGTCGGTGGGCCTTTCGGGTCAGGGACGCCTGCATGATCTTTTCCTACGGTGGGAGGCGATGAGTCCTGGCGAGTTTGCCAAGAAGGGCGCGGGTCTGACGATCCATTGGGGCTGGTTCGATAGCCCGTTTGGGGCGTCTCTGGTGATGGGTACCGAACGCGGCATCTGCGGCATCGGCTTTGCAGATGAAACCGGCGTCGAAGCAACCTTCGAAGATCTGATTTCACGCTGGCCGAATGCCACGTTCATCGAAGACCCTATGTTCCTGCGACCGTGGGTTCTGGCAGCCTATGACACCGAACTTGGCGCGGACGGAAAGACACCGCTTCACCTGATCGGCTCGCCCCTGCAGATCAAGGTGTGGGAGGCTCTTCTGTCGATCCCCTCGGGTCATGTCACCACCTATGGGCAGATCGCCGATAAGATCGGCCAGCCCCGCGCCGTGCGCGCTGTGGGCACTGCAGTCGGGCGCAATCCGGTCAGCTGGCTGATCCCCTGCCACCGTGCCCTTCGGAAATCCGGGGCGCTTGGGGGCTATCACTGGGGGCTTCCGGTCAAACGCGCGCTCTTGGCGTGGGAAAGCGCCAAGTTGGAGCAAGAGCGCACAGGATAGCGGCTGGGTAAGCGTCTGTTTTCCGCCGAGTTTCCCCATAACAGGGCCTTGTTATTCGATATCAGGGCCCTTTTCTGTATGGAGAACAAGAAAACTAATCGAGGACCGCAGTATGCAACCAAGACATATGATTCTCTCGTTCGGCCTGATCGCCGGACTTGCCACCAGCGCCTGTACATCACCGACGCAAAGCCCAACATCGAACATGGGGCCACGCACCCAGAACGGCGCCGCCATTGGCGCAATCGCAGGCGGCCTGTTTGGCGCGACCCGCAAAGGGGATGGCAAGCTTGGCAAAGCCGCTGTCGGCGCTGTCATTGGCGGCGTTCTTGGTGGCGCGATTGGTCAACAGCTGGACAAGCAGGCAGGTGATCTGCGTCAGGCCATCGACAATGACGACGTGAAGATCGTCAACACCGGCAGCGAGCTGATCGTGACAATGCCACAGGACATCCTGTTCGCCACCAACAGCACTCAGATCAGCCAAGGCCTGCGCGGTGACTTGGCCGCCCTGTCCCGCAACCTGATGCAATATCCGAACTCGGTCGTCGAGGTACGGGGCCACACCGACAACGTGGGCAGCGCAGACTATAACCTGTCGCTGTCGCGCAACCGTGCTGCGGCTGTGGCATCGGTGCTGTCAGCAAATGGCGTGCCAAGCTGGCGCATCCAAACCATCGGCTATGGCGAAGACCAGCCTATTGCGTCGAACCTGGATGCCTATGGCCGCCAGCAAAACCGTCGGGTCGAAATCGTCATCCGCCCCACGCAGACGTAAGCTTGGTACCAGTATCTTAAGTGCTACGGAAAAGTCGGGCCACGTGCCCGACTTTTTTATTTGAGGCTAACGCTCGGATGTGGTCATATATTCTGACCAATTCATACGAGACGCCCATGCCCTTTCAAAAAATCGCCGCAAGCAAACTGTCAAAATCTGTGGTCGAACAAATCGAGCTTCTGATTTTGCGTGGCGTGCTACGTCCCGGAGAACGCCTTCCCTCGGAACGGGATCTGGCGGACCGCCTTGGCGTTTCGCGCCCGTCCTTGCGCGATGCGTTGGCAGAACTTGAGGCATCAGGCCTATTGGCGCGGCGGGCCGGGGCGGGGATCTTCATCTCGAACGATCTGGACAGCTCTTTCCCCCCTGCCCTTACCAATCTTTTCGCGCGCCATGATGAAGCAGTCTATGACTATATCACCTTCCGCCGTGACATGGAGGGGCTTGCCGCTGAGCGCGCTGCGCAGTTCGGGTCAGACACCGATCTGGCCGTCATCAACGAGATTTTCCTGAAAATGGAAAAGGCGCCCGAAGGGCAAGGCGCCGATCTGGACAGCGATTTCCACATGGCGATCATCGAGGCCAGCCACAATGTGCTGATGGTCCATATGATGCGGGCCATGTATGACCTGCTGAAACAGGGCATTCTGTACAATCGGCAGGTCGTCGTGCAGATCACCAACACGCGGATGGACCTGCTGGAGCAACACCGCGCCATCAACGATGCCCTACAAACCCGCGATCCCAAGGCGGCACGCACCGCAATCGAAGCGCATATGGACTTTGTCGCACAGGCCTATACCGACCTGCGGCGCACCGAGCGAAATGAAGAGGTCGCACAGCAGCGGCTGGACTATGAGATGCAGCGATAATACCACCCTCAAATGAAAAACCCGGCCAAAGGGCCGGGTCTCTCGAAAGTCGTTGGAACAAGTCTGCTTAGTGCAGCTTGGCTTCCACGTCCTTGATGGCCTCGTCGATCAGCTTGTTGCCGTCGGTTGCGGTCATCTGTTTGGCGATCATGTCGCGGGCAGCACCTACTGCAACCTGAACTGCGCTGTCGCGCACCTCTTTCACGGCAGCCGCTTCAGCCGAAGCGATCTGGTCTTCAGCAGCAGCCAGACGGCGTGCGATCGAAGCTTTCAGATCTTCTTTAGCCTGAGCCGCAGCGTTAGCTGCTTCTTCCTTGGCATGCGCAACAATGCGCTCGGCCTGCTCAGCCACTTCCTTTTGCTTACGCTCGTAAGACGCCAGAATGGTCTGGGCTTCTTCGCGCAGGGCACGGGCTTCGTCGAGTTCCGACTTGATGCCCTCGGCACGTTTGTCGAGCTGACCGCCCAACATTTTGTGCACGCCCATGTAACCAAGGAAGGTCACGAACAACAGGAATGCCAGGGTGACAACCATGTTGGTGTTGGACAGATCGGTCCAGCCAGCGTCACCTGCGGCGAATGCCGGGCTTGCAGCCAGAACGAAGGGGAGAACTGCGAGTTTTTTCATCAGTTTACCCTTTCATCCGTGCGGTTACAGCCGCAGTTACCGACTTGGCATCCGCCTTATAGCCCATCGAGCTTAGGATTTCCTTAGCGGCATCCTTAGAGACGGCCTTGACGCTTTCGACGGCTCCGGCGCGGATCTCAGCGATCGCGGCTTCGCTTTCGGCAGCTTTGGCCGAGATCTCGGCATCTGCTTTAGCAGCAGCTGCATCCAGATCAGCCTGAATTTCAGCGCGGGCTTCAGCAACAATCTTGTTTGCTTCTGCACGGGCGTCAGCCAGGGCTTTGTTGTAAGCTTCTTCGGCTTCGACAGCCTTCTGCTTCAGCTCTTCGGCAGCAGCCAGATCATTTGTGATCGTGCCCTGACGTTCAGACAGCACAGCCTCGATACGGGGCAGAGCAATCTTGGTCAGAACAAAGTAGATCACGACCAGCGTCACCACGAGCCAGAAAATCTGGTTCCCGAAGGTCGAGAAGTCCAGTTGCGGCATGCCAGCGGCTTCTGCGCCACCGTGTGCTGCTTCTGTGCTTTGTGTGTTACTTGCCATGTCTTAAGTCCTCTGGAACCGAGTTACTTGGGGCGAAACGCTGACGCCTCGCCCCGGCGTAAGGATGGTTCAGGTCTTAGACAGCAAACATCAGCAGCAGAGCGACCAGGAACGAGAAGATGCCCAGGGCTTCTGCAAATGCGATACCGATGAACAGGGTCGCGGTCTGAGCGGCAGCAGCCGACGGGTTGCGCAGAGCACCGGCCAGGAAGTTACCAGCAACGTGGCCAACACCGATAGCGGCGGCACCCGAACCGATAGCTGCCAGACCTGCACCGATGAATTGACCCATTTGAGCGATATTGCCTTCCATTGTGATTTCTCCTTACGTTGGAATGCTTGAATTAGGATTGGTTAGCGGGCTGCAACCGTCTTAGTGCGACGGATGCAGAGCGTCTTTCAGGTATACGCAGGTCAGGATGGTGAACACGTAGGCCTGGATAAAGGCAACGAGCACTTCCAGTGCGTAGACGGCCGAGATGGCCAGGATCGGCAGGAAGCTGAACATGCCCAGGGCAGCAGCGAAGCCGGCGAATACTTTGATAACTGCGTGGCCAGCCATCACGTTACCAGCCAAACGAATGGAGTGGCTGACGGGGCGCACGAAGTACGAGATCAGTTCGATAACGGCCAGGATCGGGCGCAGCGCCAGCGGAGCCGACGACACCCAGAACAGACCCAGGAAGCCTGCGCCGTTTTTGACGAAGCCCAGCACGGTCACGAAGACGAACACGATCATGGCCAGCACAGCGGTCACAGCGATGTGGCTGGTGGCGGTGAACGAGGTCGGGATCAGACCAAGGAAGTTGGCGAACAGGATGAACATGAACAGGGTCATGATGCCGGGGAAGTATTTCACGGCGTCCTTGCCGGCCACGTCCTCGACCATCTTGTAGACAAAGCCATACGCCATTTCGGCAACCGACTGGCTGCGGTTCGGCACGATTGCGCGGCCACTCGAGCCAACAACCAGCATCAGAACGACGCCGATAATCGCCAGAACCATCCACAGGGTCTGGTTGGTCACCGTGAACATACCCAGTTTGCCGTCACCGAACAGCGGCTTAATTTCGAACTGATCCATCGGGTGGATGGCCAGACCAGGATGTGCAGGCGAGAACAGCACGCCCGACAGCAGAACCACCGCCAGAACGGCAAAGAATGCAATCTTGATGATCGGGCCTGCACCCTGTTTTGCGCCTTGTTCAGCCACGTTCCTATCCCTCTTTCTTGTCAGAAGCCTGCGCCTTAGACGCATCTTCTGCTTTCTTCTGCATCTGGGCCGCAGTTCCCAGCATGACTTTCATGCCTGCCGCGAAGCCCAACAATATGAACAGCACCATGAATATCGGCTTGGTCCCAAAGAGACTGTCCAGCCCAAATCCGATGCCAAAGCCGATCACCAGACCGACTGTAAGCTCTATGACCATCTGCCAAGCGAACGATGCCTGGTTATAGGCCTCGTCTCCGGTTTTCTTTTCGTCCTCTTCCCCTTTCGCCGCTTGGATGCGGGCTTCGAGCTCTTTTAAGCGCTCGGTATCGGGGGTGTCGGGCACGAAAATTCCTCCGGTGACGGTTAGGGGGAGTGCTAAGGGGTGCGAGGCTATGAGTCAACGACGTTTAGCGCCAACACGCAAGACTTTAAGTGGCTGAAATAGTTGAACTTTATTCTCAACCTCGATTCTCCACGACCCCAAGGGCGCCCCCAACCACAAGATTCCGGCCAAAAGCGTTTATTTAACCGATTGGTTGACGATTGCGCTGACGCGTCCTAGGCCAATAGACATGGAAACCCGCCTTGACCTTGTCTTTGCCGCCCTGTCCGACCCGACACGCCGCGCCATCCTGACCATGCTTCTGGAAGATGACATGGCGGTCACCGATGTGGCCGAACCGTTCGAGATGTCGCTGCCGGCGATCTCGAAACACCTGACCATCCTGTCGCGTGCGGGTTTGATCGCGCAGGAAAAGCGGGGCCGGGTGAAATGGTGCAAACTGGACCCCAGCGCCCTGCGCGAGGCGTCAGTCTGGATGCAAGGGTTTGGCCAGTTCGAGCCGGTCAATCTGGATGCGTTCGAACGGTTTTTGGAAGTAGAACTGCGCGACGACAGCGTTTAGTCAGGCAAGCTGACTGCTGGATCCGTGTCGGCCCATGTTTTCGCCGCGTCTTTTAGCCAAGACAATACGGCCTGCACCTTGGCGGTGCGATGAAGGTCAACATGCGTCACCAGCCAGAAATCTGACCGCCACTCCGGCTGAGGAGGCATAACCTCGATCAGCTCCGGATATTCGCCGCGCACCGAAAATCCAACACCAGCGCCCGATCGCAGCGCCTGCTGCATTGACACATCATCTGTGACACGGAAGGTGATGTTCTCGTCAGGGATGTTCTGCGCCATCCAACGCGCAAAGGGCGCGCGCCCGATGTCATCCCCGCCGACAAATCTGTGCTGATCCAACGTGTCCTCGGTCGGCAAGCCATAACGCTCGACATAGTTCGCAGACGCATAGAGCGCGAGGTCCAGGTGCAGAAACCGCTGCGCGACGTTATCGGGCTCTTGCGGGGCTTGGCCTGCGCGGATCGCCACATGGGCTTCGCCGTATTCCAGACGGAACAGACGCAAGCCCGTGCGCAGACGGATCAGCGTATTGGGGTGCGCGTGCTGGAACGCTGCCAATACTGGGGTGAGCCGCGGAGAAAAGGACGCAAGAGCGGTGACAACAACCTCACCCGTGACGTCCTCGCCCTGCCCCTTCAACCGAGTTCCCAATTGCGCAAACTGCTCCTCGGTCATCGAGGCGATGCGCGCCAGATCTGCTCCGGCTTCGGTCGGGGTATAACCCCGCGCATGGCGCTGGAACAATTTCACACCCATGCGCGCCTCAAGCGAATCTACATGGCGGATCACTGTCGCGTGGTGAATGCCCAGACTGTCCGCCGCCCCACTGACGGTACCAGCGCGTGCGACGTGATAAGCGGTGCGGATTTCATCCCAATGGTCCATGCGGGCCTCCTGCGCCTCGATATGTGCATTTTCACACACATCGTGTTGATTTACTCAGATTGTGTTTGGAAATGCAAGATCACACATTCCCCTCAACAGAAACGCAACCCCGGAGACATCCAATGCATATCCTTCGTATCGACAGCTCGACCCGCACCGACACTTCGCTTTCGCGCAAACTGGCAGATGACGTTGTGGCCCGTTACGCGGACGCCACCGTCACCACCCGCAACCTGGGCGAGGGCATTCCGCATATTGACGCAGACTTCACCCGCGCGACCTTCACCCCACCCGAAGCACGCAGCGACGCAGACAAAGCCGCCCTTGCTCTGTCGGACGACATCGTGGCCGAAGTTCAGGCCGCCGACCTGATCGTGATCTCGATGCCGGTCTACAACTTCTCGGTCCCCTCGACCTTGAAAGCGTGGATCGACCAGCTGGCCCGTGTTGGCGTGACCTTCCATTATACTGAAAACGGCCCGGTTGGCCTGTTAGAGGGCAAGCGCGTGATCGTGGTCAGCGCTTCGGGTGGCACCCCGGTTGGTGCGCCCTATGAATTCGCCTCGCCCTATCTGACCCATGTTCTGGGCTTCATGGGCCTGACGGACGTGTCCTTCGTGGGTGCTGCGGGCGAAGCGGGTCTTGCCAATGCCGAGCAAGCCATTCAGGCGCTCGCAGCCTAAGATCTCATCAACAGCAAGAAACGAAACGGGGCCGTCTGCGGTCCCGTTTCTGTTTGGGCCACGCGCCATAGACAGCCCGCCCAAATGCGGGCAAGCTTTCCATATGTGTGGAAGACTGATCGCAGGCGAGATGACGCAGGCCCAGATGGCGGCCATTATTGAAGGGTTCATCTATCCCAGTCGCTCTGTCGTGATCGCCAGCGACGCGCCACCCGCAGCGACCGGATATAATGTAAAGCCCACCCAGCAGGTGAATATCCTGTTCCCGCAGGGGGAAAACCTGATCGCCTCGACCGCGCGCTGGTGGCTGGTACCGCATTGGTTCAAGGGACCGGCCGAGGATTGGAAGGCGACCACCTTCAACGCCAAGATCGAAACCGCGCACGAAAAACCCACCTTTCGCGAGGCTTGGCGCCACGCGCGCTGCGTGATCCCCGCGCTGGGGTACTATGAATGGAGCGGGCCGAAGTCGGACCGGCAGCCCAACTATATATCTCTGCAGCAGAATGATCCGGTGACGCTGTTTGCCGGACTACGCAGCACATTGGCCGATGGACGCGAGACCTGCACCATCCTGACACGCCCCGCCCTGCCCGAGATCCACGACCTGCACCCGCGCATGCCGGTGCTGCTCTCGGCCGAGGAAGCGGCGCAGTGGATGGACCACTCTGCCCCAGATGACGAGATCCGCGCGGCGTTCGGCACCCATTGGACAGGGCGTTTCCAGACGCATCAGGTGGCGAAGTTCGGCATGAAAGATGATGGCCTGCAGCTGATCGAGCCCGTGGGCACCGGCAGTTTTAACTTCGGGGACTGACGGCACAAAAAAAGCCGCGCAGATTGCTCTGCGCGGCATCGTTTTTTGCGGCTGAAGCCTGAGCTTACATGCCCAGCGCAGCTTTGATCTGGTCCAGCGCAATCTGAAGCAGGGCCGGGTTGTTGGCAGCGGCTTCGGCAGCCGATTTCAGAGCGACCTTGGTCGCGTCGTCCAGTGACGAACCGTCGATCAGCTCGCCAACCTTAGCTGCATCAAACCCTTCAGTCGTCAGCAGGTCTTCTGCGGCAGCTTCTTCAGCAGGCGCTTCTTCGACCGGGGCTGCTTCAGCGGCGGCCTCAGCAGTTTCGCCGGTCACAGCTGCGGCAGCGTCGTCGACAGCACCCGCTACAGCTTCGGTTGCGGCTTCGGTTGCAGCACCCAAAGCTTCCGTCACAGCAGAATTTTCGCCAACAACACCCGTTACTGCTTCACCAACGGCTTCCATCGCACCCTCAACGGCTGTGGTGGCAGCTTCTGTGGCCGCAGCGGCGGCAGCTTCGGCAGCAGCCGCGGCAGCATCTGCAGCGGCGGCTGCTTCGGCGGCGGCGGCTTCTTCAGCGGCCTTGGCTTCTGCTTCGGCCTGTGCAGCAGCTTCTGCAGCTGCAGCTTCTTCTGCGGCTTTGGCATCGGCAGCCGCAGTCGCAGCAGCTTCTTCAGCCGCGATTTTGGCTTGGTTACCTTCGTACCATTTGTAACCGCCAAAGCCGGCCGCAATTACAACCAGAAGTGCGATAATGGATTTGTTCATGTCGACATCCTCAATTCGTTATCTGCGCAGGGTCGCAGGATCGACCCTGTCATCACCACCGGATGTGCGTGCTTCACGGCGAAGGCGCAAGGGGAGTTTCGCGCTTTCGGCATCAAAACGCTTAGAAAAGCCAAACTATCGGGTTGAAAGCAGGGCGGCGCACCTTTACCGTCCGCGTCCATAGTTTATCGAAACGACAGAAGGAATGGCACCATAGCCCGCAGACCTCATAACGCGCCCCCGACGCGCGACACCGGCCCCCGCATCAACGATCGCATTCGCGGCCCGGAAATCCGCCTGATTGGCGCCGATGGCGAAAACGTTGGGGTTGTCCCCCCGGCGCGTGGCCTAGCTATGGCGCAAGAGGCAGGTCTGGATCTGGTCGAGATTTCGCCCAATGCCAATCCCCCTGTCTGCAAGATCATGGATTTCGGCAAGTTCAAATACGAACAGCAAAAACGCGAATCCGAGGCCCGCAAGAAGCAAAAGACGATTGAGGTCAAAGAGGTCAAGTTCCGCCCGAACACCGACACTCATGACTATGACGTCAAGATGCGCAACGTGGTGAAATTCCTGGAAAAGGGCGACAAGGTCAAAGTGACCCTGCGCTTCCGTGGCCGTGAAATGGCCCACCAGAACCTTGGCCGCGAGCTTCTGCTGCGTGTGGCAGAAGACATCAAGGAATTGGGCAAAGTGGAAAACATGCCCAAGATGGAAGGCCGCCAGATGGTCATGATGATCGGCCCGCTGCCGAAATAATCCTATCGGACAATGCTTTAAGAACGCCCTGCTTTCGCAGGGCGTTTTTTGTTGCGCGCCCCTCGCACAGGGCCGAACAGCACTTATTTCTGGATGCTCTCCAGATAGTAGACAAGTGACAGAATACGTCCACGCACCTCGTAGACCGCGCTCAGATCACGTTCCAGCCCGCTTCCGGCATGGATCGAAAACTGGTCACCCCATACAGGCATGTCCGATCCGTGCGCCATCACACCGGAACGACCATCAACCATATGGACAACCTTCAAGAAGGGAAACTGTCCGTCGTTTCTTTGAGCAATGGTGGTCAGGTCAGGGACGCTCATGTTCAAAACGTCGCCCAACGGACCGTTCCCATCAGCCTGTCTCCCGTGACAAGACGCGCAGTAGCTTAGGTACTGCTCTTCACCCGGCGTGTCAGCAAACGCGGCGGTTGCTATCAGCCCGCTTGCGAAAGCGATCGTAGCGGTGATTTTTGGTAGATATTTCAGCATGATCCGTCCTCCTCATCGTTCGCGCGACGCTGGATTCAGCGGTTCATGGGTGTCCTCCACCCGTATAGACTTTAGCAGAATTTAACGCATACACCTTGATTCAGGACAACTCAGGGTGCGCCCACAGTCTCAGCTCAGTGAACGACGATGCCGCGCCACAAGCTCGGCCATGATCGAGACCGCGATTTCCGCAGGCCCCAAAGCGCCAATGTCCAGCCCAACCGGACCGTGGATTCGGCGCAGGTCTTCAGGACCATACCCACGCGCTGAAAGACGCTCGAGCCGCTGCCCTTGCGTGCGCCGCGACCCAAGCGCACCGATATAGAAAGCGTCCGAATTGAACCCCGCCTCAAGCGCCGGGTCATCGATTTTGGGGTCATGGGCCAGCGTCACGATGGCCGTGCGATGGTCGATGCCGATCTGGGGTAACACGTCATCGGGATATTCCTCGTGGATGGTAACGCCCGGAAAGCGATCCGGGGTCGCAAATGCCCCGCGCGGGTCGATCAGCGCCACGTCGAACCCGACAATCTGCGCCATCGGGATCAAGGCCTGCGCGACGTGAACGGCCCCGGCGATGACCAGACGCAACGGTGGCTCATGCGGATGGACATAGAGCCCGTCGTGAAGGCCAATCTCGACCTCGGTGTCCCGTGGCGCCCGCAAGCTGCGCGCCCAGCCGTCCAGCGTCACCTCATAGACGATACGCGTGCGTGTCGACCGGGCGGCCACCAGTTCTTCCAGCATCGCAATCGGCAGACCGTGGCCCGCGCCGATCCCCGCGCCCACGGGTTCGACCAGCACCTTTATCTCGCCCCCGCAGGCTAACCCGGCCGAGAATGCATCTTCGCCGGACACCCCAAACTCCAACAGAACCGGCAGGCCCGTGCGCAACGCTTCCTGCGCTTCGATCACCACCGCACCTTCGACGCACCCGCCCGAGACCGAGCCCTCGATCTCGCCGCTTTCGGCAATCAGCATCTGGCTGCCCGTCGGGCGCGGCGCACTGCCCCATGTGGATACGACCGTGGCAATCGCCACCTGTCGGCCTTGGCCAATCCAATCCAGCGCCAGTTCAGGAATGCGGTCGAAGGAAGAAAGGGGGTTTGTCACGGCAACCTCGTATTTCGCTTCGAGCGAATGTGGGCATTCCCCGCGGCCCACGCAAGAGAAAGGGCCGCACAAGGCGGCCCGTTTCATTGGATTTCTGTCGTGATTACTCGGCAGGTGCTGGTACCGCATCGCCACCCGGGGCTTCCGGAACGGCAAAGGCCACGGCAACAAAGATAAGGCCCAGAACGATGCCCAGCACGTCGCCAGGCATAGCCATCAGCCCGTCATATTTCGCGCCCGGCACTGAACCCAAGGTCACCTTGCCGCCTGCGATGGCGTCAAGCATGCCCGTCGCTTTCACCGACGGATAGGTGATCATGTAGGCCGCAGCACCCAGCAGACCGCCAAGGATGAAAAACAGCGCATCTTTACGGCCTGTCGCAGCAGCGCAGACACCTGTTCCGGGGCAGAATCCCGACAATGCCCATCCAGCACCCAGCAGCAGGCCTCCGACAAACACACCCACATAGGCGGTTTTGACTGACATATGACCCACGTCGACAAGGCCAACCATCTGGCCGCCAAACATCAGGATCGAGCCGACACCGATGGCGAGCAGGATGGCTTTCATCAGGCCCAGAGACCGCAGGCTTAGCATACGGATTAGGACCGTGGGGTTGGTGGCACCAATGCGATCAAGGACGAAGCCGAAGAGCGCACCGATGATCAGAGCAAGTACAATCTGCATGGCTTATCCTTTCTTATACATCATCATGGCAACGGGTACGGCCGCAGCAAAGGCGCCAGCCGCGAAGATGTAACCCGACAGCGCTGTCTGCATCATGCCCGACATCATGTGGCCCGAGGTGCACCCCCCCGCCAGTCGCGCCCCGTAAAGCACGACGAAACCGCCGGCAAAGGCGATGGCATAGCGCTTGATCGGCGTGTCTCCGAAGTTGGCATAGTGGATCGCGGGTAGCTTGTTTTCGTCTGCACCATTGCCGCCGCGCATCTTGGCCGACAGGAACGCGCCGACCATCATCGCGATCACGAAGATGAAGCTATAGTTCAGCGGGTTCGCGACCGACTTGGCGTATTTGCCGCCGGATTTCGCCAGATAGGCGTTGGTAGACGTATAGCCATCGTCGGTTTTGGTCACCAGTTCCGGGTTGACGACATCCGCGACGATCCCATCCAGGATCACGAATTGCGTCGACACCCCGATGGGTTTGACCAAGAGGACGGCAAGGAAGAACACAAGGCCCAGCGCCACCCCTCCGATTTTCCAGTTCAGTGTCATGGGACACCTCCTTCACATTCATTTATGCGAATATGTTTCATTGCAAACGACATGAATGTCAAGGCGTGGCCGACTAAACCGTAGTTAAACCGGCTTTAACCAAACGAGCCCCATGCTGGTTTCATGGAACAGATTCGCACCCCACTGACCGGAACCCCTCTTGTCCTGCCGCAAGCCAGCCACCCGTGTGGCACAGCGCAGGACATGCCCCTTCACCCTGCCGATGAACTGGCCCAGATCCGCGCCGAGCTGAGACGCCTACATCAGCGCGAAGACGAGCTACGCCGCTTCTTTCGTGAGGAAGCGCAGGAACAGGATTTCAGCGGTGCTGCGCATGAGGCCACCGTGGTCGCGCATAAGAAGCGGGTGTTTGATCCGTCAAAACTGCCACAATCGATTCTGGCCAATCCCAAATTCTATCGGGACGAACTTCGTATGTTGGTCACGACAGCCGAGAAACTACTTGCCTTGCCCTATCCAGCGCTCTTGCCGGTAATAGACGAACTTGAAGAGGATCTGGTGGACGCGCTGCCAATCTAAGGCGGTGCACAATGGAGCAATCCTTCCCCTGAGACACGCTTTCCTCTGGACCATACCGGCAGGGCTGCGCTATGCCATGCTCCGATGACCCAGACACTTACGATCCGCCGCCCCGACGACTGGCACCTGCATCTGCGCGATGGCGAGATGCTGAAAACCGTGCTGCCCGAAACCGCGCGCCATTTCGCACGCGCGATTGTTATGCCGAACCTCGTGCCGCCGGTGGTCACCATGGCCGATGCCACCGCCTATCGCGAGCGCATCATGGCAGCCCTGCCCGCAGGCATGTCTTTCGAACCCCTGATGACGCTTTACCTGACCGAGGACACGGATCCCGAAGATCTAGCTGCTGCGCATGCATCGGGCCTGATCACATCGGTAAAGCTGTATCCTGCCGGGGCCACGACGAACTCGTCCAGCGGTGTGCAAAACTTCGACAAAGTGCGCCCGGTGCTGGAAAAGATGGCCGAGATCGGCTGCCCCCTGTGTGTCCACGGCGAGGTCACCGACCGTGACATCGATATTTTCGACCGAGAGGCCGTGTTCATCGATCGCGTGCTTGCCCCGATCCGTCGCGCCACGCCCGAGCTGCGCGTGATCATGGAGCACATCACCACCAAGGACGGCGCTGATTACGTCAAAGCGAACGAGAGCAAACTGGGCGCAACCATCACCGTCCAGCACCTGATCCTTGATCGCAACGACATGCTGGTGGGCGGTATGCGCCCGCACTATTACTGCCTGCCGATCCTGAAGCGCAGCGAACATCGCGAGGCGCTGATCGCGGCGGCCACCTCGGGCGATCCGCGCTTTTTCCTGGGCACCGATAGCGCCCCGCATCCGACCCACGCCAAGGAAAGCGAATGCTGCTCGGCGGGCTGCTTCACTGCGCCGAACGCCCTGTCGATCTTGGCCGAAGCGTTCGAGGCCGAAGGCGCGCTGGACAAGCTGGAGGGCTTCACGTCTCTGCACGGCCCAGCCTTTTATGGCCTGCCGGTGAACGAGGACACCATCACGCTCACTAAGGTCGACGAACCCGTCACCTATCCCGCGACACTGCAAGCGGGCGACCACACGGTCACCACATTCGACCCCGGCTTTCCGCTGCACTGGCGTGTTGACGCCTGATCTTACTTAACGAGGACCGCTGCCCATGATCCCCTCCACCTTCCCCGCGAAAGAAGAAATTGCCCGCCTGACCGCCCGGATGCTTCTGGAAATCGGCGCTGTGAACTTCAACACGGACGAACCGTTCACGCTGGCCTCGGGCCTTCCCAGCCCCAGCTATATCGACTGCCGCAAGCTGATCAGCTTTCCGCGCATCCGTTCGACCCTGATGGATTTCATGGCCGTCACGATCATGCGCGAAGCGGGCTTTGAAGCATTCGACAACATCGCCGGTGGCGAAACCGCAGGCATCCCCTTCGGCGCATGGGTTGCTGAACGTCTGGCGCTGCCGATGACCTATGTGCGCAAGAAGCCCAAGGGTTATGGCAAGAACGCCCGCATCGAAGGTGCGATGGATGACAGCCAGCGTGTGCTGTTGGTCGAGGACCTGACCACCGATGGTGGCTCGAAACTGTCCTTTGTCGATGCGATTCGCGATACCGGTGCCACCTGTGGCGCCACCGCCGTGATCTTCTATTACGACATCTTTCCTGAGACAGAAAAAACCCTGTCCGATCATGGCGTTCAGCTGATCCACCTCTGCACGTGGTGGGATGTGCTGGCGGAAGCAAAGGCGCAAGGCGTGTTCTCGTCCGAAACGCTGGACGAGGTGGAGCGTTTCCTGAACGACCCGCGCGGCTGGCAGGCCGAGCGAATGAACGCCTAAGCCACCACTACATTCAGGTGTAATTTTGCGGGATCCTACCAAATCTGGTAGGGTTCTGCAGGCCTTACTTATCCACAAGTTACTCACAGAAACATACATTTTGCGTCGGTAAGTCCGAACACGTAAAACAGCGGCCTAAGGACAGGTAGCGATGAACGAGATCAGCAATATCCAGCAAGGTGCGAACTCCGGTGACGGCGAGGTGCAGGACAGCCTGCCCCACCACATCGAAGCCGAGCAGCAGCTTCTGGGCGCGATCCTGACCAACAACGACGTGTTCGACCGCGTCGCGTCGATCATCAACGCCGGTCATTTCTACGAACCCGTCCACGCCCGCATCTGGGACATCGCCGCCAGCCGGATCTCAAAAAACGCTCTGGCCAGCCCGGTGACGCTGAAGGCGTTCATGGAGGATGACGAGGGCCTGAAGGAACTGGGCGGCCCCGCCTATCTCGCGCGTCTGGCCGGTGCCGCGATTTCAAGCTTCGCCGCGCGCGACTATGCGCAGATGATTTATGACCTCGCCATCCGGCGCGAACTGATCCAACTGGGTCAGGACATCGCAGCGAAAGCGCAGAAGGTCGACATTTCGTCCGAGCCGAAAGAGCAGATCGTCGAAGCCGAACAGGCGCTTTATAAGCTTGGCGAAGCAGGCCAGACAGAAAGCGGCTTCCAAAGCTTCCTGAAAGCCGTGACCGAGGCCGTGCAGGTTGCCAACGCTGCCTATCAGCGCGAAGGCGGTATGGCCGGGATCTCGACGGGCCTGATGGATATGGACGCCAAGCTTGGCGGCCTTCATCCATCCGACCTTCTGATCCTTGCCGGTCGTCCCTCGATGGGGAAAACCTCGCTTGCGACCAACATCGCCTTCAACGTGGCGAAAGCCTATAAGAAAGGCACAAAGCCGGACGGGACCGAAGGGGCCATTTCGGGCGGTGTGGTCGGTTTCTTCTCGCTCGAGATGTCTGCTGAGCAGCTGGCTGGTCGTATTCTGGCCGAAGCGTCCGAGATCTCGTCCCACAAGATCCGCCAAGGCGATATGGACGAAAACGAATTCCGCCGTTTCGTCCAAGCCGCCAAGGATCTGGAAAGCTGCCCGCTGTTCATCGACGACACCCCTGCGCTACCGATTAGCCAGCTGGCCGCACGCGCACGTCGCTTGAAACGGACTCACGGGCTGGATCTGCTGATCATCGACTATCTGCAGCTGTGCCGCGGCATGGCCGAAAACCGCGTGAACGAGATCGCTGAGATCTCGATGGGTATGAAAGCCATCGCGAAAGAGCTGAACATCCCAGTGATCGCGCTGTCCCAGCTTTCGCGTCAGGTGGAAAGCCGCGACGATAAACGCCCGCAACTGTCCGACCTGCGTGAATCGGGGTCGATCGAGCAGGACGCCGACGTGGTCATGTTCGTGTTCCGCGAAGAATACTATAAAGAACGCGAAAAACCGGGCGACCACGAGCTTGACCGCATGGCCGCATGGCAGGACGAAATGTCCAGTCTTCACGGCAAGGCCGAGGTCATCATCGGCAAGCAACGTCACGGTCCCATTGGCACGGTTGAGCTGTCCTTCGAAGCTCAGTTCACCCGTTTCGGCAACCTTGTGAAAGCATGGCAGCAAGGGCCAAGCGACGGGTTTTGATCATGATTGCCGGGGTGAACCACATCACCCTTGCGGTGACAGACCTTCCGCGATCCATCTGGTTTTACACGGATATTCTGGGTGGCACGCTGCGTGCCGACTGGTCGCACGGTGCTTATCTTGAGCTAGGTGAACTGTGGCTCTGCCTGACGCTTTCAGACACGCCAATTCAATCCCGACAAGATTACACCCATATCGCTTTGTCCTGTAAGGACGCCGATTTCCCAACGCTTTCCAGACAGATCAGGGATCACGCTGAGCTTTGGCAAGACAACAAATCTGAGGGTGCGTCGCTCTATTTTCGTGACCCTGATGGACACCAGTTGGAACTTCACCAGGGCAACCTTGCCTCACGCCTTGCGCATTACCGCACGCAGGTGGACGGTCAGGTCCGCGTTTATGACTAAACCCCAGACCGCCGATAACGAGTTATCATCCGATAGTCCTTACGCGGCCCAGTGACAGTCCAGACTGAAGACCAAACAGGCCAATCCGCGAGATTGTAGGAAACGTGATACATATCCGGGTCACACCAGTGCTGATCCGTAAGATCATCACTCGTAAGATCGAAATTGTGAAAGTCTCGCCCATCGTCAAACAACACCTGAACGCGACCATTTCCAGTATCACGCCAATGGTAAACCCGGTTGGCAGTAAACTGTGCCCCTGTGGCTGTCACAAGCTGACCTTCTTCATGGTACGTCACCCCATCTGCCGCCTGCGAAAACTCCGCACGGCCCGTCAGGTGATGTGTCTCGCCCGATTGCTCGACAATCTCGCGTGTAATCTTCCAAATTCCAAGAAAATCGGTGATTTCCACCTTAGACACCCCATTATCGTCGCAAACATAGCCCTCGCGCGCCCATTCACCGCACGCATCTCTTGTTCGCTGCATCGCGGCAGTTTATGAGAAGCGCGACTGCCAACCAAACGAAAAAGGCTTCGCCGATGATCCCTCGTTATGCCCGCCCCGATATGGTCGCCATCTGGTCGCCCGAAACCAAGTTCAAAATCTGGTACGAGATCGAGGCGCATGCCTGCGACGCCATGGCCGATCTGGGCGTGATCCCGCGCGAAAACGCGGATGCCGTCTGGAAAGCCAAGGACGTTGAGTTTGACGTGGCCCGCATCGACGAAATCGAAGCCGTCACCAAGCATGACGTCATCGCGTTCCTGACCCATCTGGCTGAACATGTCGGCTCGGATGAAGCTCGTTTCGTGCACCAGGGCATGACCTCGTCCGACGTTCTCGACACCTGCCTGAACGTGCAGTTGGTCCGTGCCGCCGACCTTCTGCTGGTTGGCATGGACAAGGTTCTGGCCGCCCTGAAGAAACGCGCGCTGGAGCACAAAGACACTGTCCGCGTGGGTCGTTCGCACGGCATCCACGCCGAGCCCACCACCATGGGCCTGACCTTCGCGCGTTTCTATGCGGAAATGGACCGCAACAAGAACCGTCTGGAAAAAGCCCGCTGGGAAGTCGCCACCGGTGCGATCTCGGGCGCAGTTGGCACCTTCGCCAATATCGACCCCGCCGTCGAAGAGCATGTCTGCGAAAAGCTGGGCCTGCGCCCCGAGCCGATCAGCACTCAGGTCATCCCGCGTGACCGCCACGCCATGTTCTTCGCCACGCTTGGCGTGATCGCCTCGTCGATTGAAAACATCGCCGTGGAAATCCGTCACATGCAGCGCACCGAGGTTCTGGAAGGCGCCGAGTTCTTCTCGATGGGCCAGAAGGGTTCGTCGGCGATGCCGCACAAGAAGAACCCGGTTCTGACTGAAAACCTGACCGGTCTGGCCCGTCTGGTCCGCATGACCGTGATTCCCGCGATGGAAAACGTGGCCCTGTGGCACGAGCGCGACATCTCGCACTCGTCGGTCGAGCGCGGCATTGGCCCGGACGCCACCGTCACGCTGGACTTCGCCTTGCATCGTCTGGCTGGCGTCATCGACAAGATGCTGATCTTCCCCGACAACATGCTGGACAACATGAACAAATTCCCCGGACTGGTCATGTCCCAGCGCGTACTGTTGGCCCTGACTCAAGCTGGTGTGTCGCGCGAAGACGCCTATTCGATGGTGCAGCGTAACGCGCTGAAAGTCTGGGAAGAGCGTCTGGATTTCCGCGAGCTGCTACTGGCAGACGAGGCCGTGGTCGAAGCGCTTGGCGTCGACGCGATCAACGAGAAGTTCGATATGGGGTACCACACCAAACATGTCGACACGATCTTCAAGCGGGTCTTCGGCGACAGCTGATCCGTCCTGAATTTGGGCGCTCCGCCCATCTGTGCTATGATAGGGGCCTTCTGAACAGGAGGCCCCTATGCAATTCAGAACCCTGCTTTTCACGGTCCTGCTGGCGCTGGTCCCAACACTGTCCATCGCTGGCCAATGCACCCACGGTTCGCACGAAGCATCGACCTGCGCAGCCGGACAGGTTTGGAACGATAAACTTCAGGCCTGTATCGACGATACATCGGTCTGATCCGCCCGGCGTAAAGGCGGTTTTAACCTGCAGCTGCCAATCTGCCTGAAACCAAGGCGGAGGTGGCGCTGTGCCAAATGACATGACGATCGGGGCGGACCTGATACAGGGGGAAGGCCCGGATCAGGCAATGCACTATGCGGCGCAGGACACTGCAGTCGATCTGTCGCGCCCTCTGCGCCAGCTTCCCCGGCATCTGTCCAGACGTCAGAAGGCCGCAATTATTGTACGCCTATTGCTTGCTGAAGGCGCTGAACTGACCCTGCAGGATCTGCCGGACAGTTTGCAGGGGGAACTTGTGCGCCAGATGTCCTCCATGCGCTATGTTGATCGGGCGACCCTGAAAGCAGTGATCGACGAATTCGTCTACGAGATTGAAGAAATCGGCCTGTCGTTCCCCGGCAGTCTGGAGAACACGCTTTCGGTTCTGGATGGCACGATCAGCCCCGCCACCGCCGCGCGTGTGCGCGAGCTGTCGGGCGTCGAAATCGCGCATGATCCCTGGGTGACGGTTTCAAACACACCGGTCGAGCAGCTTTTACCGCTGCTGGAACACGAAAGCGCCGAGGTCTCGGCGGTGTTGCTGTCGAAGCTGAGAACCTCGGTTGCAGCGGAACTGTTGGGAAAACTTCCCGGCCAAACCGCCCGTAAGATCGCCTTTGCTGTTTCCTTGACCAGCACTATCGCTCCAGATGTGGTTGCACGAATTGGCCGGTCACTGGCAGAACAACTGAGCGATCGTCCCCTAAAAGCCTTTGATGATGACCCCAGCGAACGCATTGGGTCGATCCTGAATGTCTCACCCGCCACAACGCGGGAAGAGGTTTTGGATGGGTTGGAACAGGAAGATACCGCCTTCGCCAGCGCGGTACGCAGATCCATTTTCACCTTCGCCAACATCCCCGAGCGTCTACAACCGGGCGACGTGCCGAAGGTCACGAAGGATGTCGATCAGGCCGTACTGGTCACCGCCCTTGCCGCTGCAACCGGTGATCTAGAACCTGTCGCGAATTTCATTCTCGACGCCATGTCGAAACGTCTGGCCGAAGGCATCCGCGAGGAAATGGTGGAACGCGGCACCGTGAAAGCCCCAGAAGGGGACGCCGCGATGAACGAGGTGATTGCCCAAATCCGCCTCCTTGAATCGGAAGGAGAGATCACGCTGATCACACCCGACGAAGATGACTGACCCCCCCGCGGAAGCTTGCAGGCTGCAGCGCTGCCCGTTATGTGTGTCCGGCAGCCCATTATCTGACAGGGCAAAAGACCGGGAGCGACCAGATGGTGCAAGAAAAACGTGGGGTAGGCCCCTATCTGACCCACTTGGCGCTGGCTGGTGTTCTGAACCTGCCCCGCATCCTGCCCTATAAAATGCGCCTGCCCGTGGTTGGTTGGTTTGCATCGCGCGTCATCGGTCCTGTTGCGGGCTATGACAAGCGCATTCGCAACAATCTGGCCCTGACCTTTCCGGACATGCCAGCGAACGAGGTTAAGCGCATGGAGCGTGCGGTCCTGTCCAACGCCGGTCGTTTTCTGGCCGAGATGTGGTCCGGCGAAGACCTGTTCAATCGCATGAAAAACACCCAACTTAGCGGCCCCGGCGTGGCGGCTCTTGAGCAAGCTAAGGCAGAAGGCCGTCCGATCATTGCGACCTCGGGCCATTTCGGGAATTACGACGCAGCCCGCGCGGTTCTGATCCAGTCAGGCTTCAACACTGGTGCGCTCTATCGTCCGATGTCCAACGCATATTTCAACGAAAGCTACATCAAGCGCATGGAGGGCTTCGAAGGCAAGGCGTTCGAACAGTCCCGCCGCGGCATGGGTAGCATGGTCAAGCATCTGCGCAGCGGAGGTCTTTTGGCGATCCTGTTGGACCAGCGTGAAGATCAAGGCGCGAAGCTGAGCTTCTTCGGCAAGCCTGCCATGACCACACTGGCCATCGCCGAGATGGCCCTGAAATACAACACGCTGTTCATTCCGGTCTTCGCGGTCCGCAAGGAAAACGGTGTAGATTTCGACGTGGTGGTGGAAGAACCGATCGAGCATTCGGATCCGGAAACCATGATGCAGGAATTCAACGACCGGTTCGAAGCGCGTGTACGCCAGAACATGGATCAGTTCCTGTGGATCCACAAACGCTGGCAGATGCCGGACGATACGTAATCGTCAATCCAGCGCGATGGCGGCCACGATCTCGCCGGGGTAGTCACCCATCCGCGTGGCCTGTAACAGGATTGCAGCACTCTGCCCCTCCGGAGCCACAGGGTTGGGCAGCATGAACTCAATCTCGCCCGTACCGTCCCATTTTCCGAACGCCTGAATGTTGGTCACGATATTGGTCGAGGTGATCGAGCGCCCAGCGTTTTCACCGCGTTTCACCGCCACAGTCGCCTTGGGTGTGAAATGGACAATCTGTGCGATTACCAGTTCGGGCAAGGGCAAGTTCGAAATGTTGGCCACACGAACAATACGCCCGCTGTCACCATCATGGGTCGACAGGCTGACCCGGCCTACGGCCATCTGATGCTGGTGTAGGATCTCCATCACCTTCATGACATGGCTACCCACCGCCTGATCTACGCCACCGATAACCATCTGGGGCGTATAGATCGACTTGGTCCCAAACCCATAGGCATAGGCTTTCTGACGCTTCGTATGCTCGGGCCGGGCAAAGGTGTCTTTCCAGCCAATATAATCCCAGTAATCCACATGCATCGCCAAGGGCAGAACATCGTCTTGGCGGGACAGCTCGCCCAGGAACTCATCTGCGGGCGGGCAGGATGAACAACCTTGCGAGGTGAACAGCTCGACCACCACAACGGGACGATCCCCGGCGGTCGCCAGCCCTGCAAAGGTGCTTAGAACTATGCTGATCAATCCGGTCAGAAGTGCCCGCATCAGTGTCTCTTTCTGTTGTGCTCTGATCCCTAGATAGCGTTCCCGGGCCTGACCTTCCAATCAACGATTTGCGAGGTGTTTGTTACAGTTTCCCGCTTAAAGGGAATTTCAATCATGGTGCATGGGTCTTCGCGCGGTGTTCGGGCGTCACGTTTACCTTCTACGTCGCGACTTCGCGGATCACCATGAGGGTGTTTCGCCTCGCAGGAACCAGCGAATCGTTTAGATCGGGATGTCGCGCGCCGTTTTTCTCTGCAATGCCAACGCCGCTCTACCTATGAAAGAGCATTTTTGCACAGTGATGTGCGTCACTGTTGAACGCGCCGCAACACGTTAAACTAACATTAGAAAAACAAACCGTTTCTGCATTGCATTCTAGATCACGGCGACCGGCCAGTTTACCCTGTACCTAGTTATCGATGGACACATTTCGACCATCGACAGCATTACTTAGTGAGGTCAAAATTTAAGTGAGTAATCTATTTCGACATATCCCGATTCCAGTGCTGGAATCCTTCGGTTTCGCCATCATCATCTTGATGCTGAACTCAGCAAATTAACGCGCTTCTGCCTCGGCAATGGCGGGGCGGATGATGTTTTCCAAAATACCTTCGGTAATCGGACCTGCAAAGCGTTTCACCACGGTTCCGTCGCCTGCAATCACGAAGGTCTCGGGCACGCCATAAAGGCCCCATTCCAGACCTGTGCGTCCATCTGCATCCGCCATCAAAGCGGCGTAGGGATTGCCCAACTGGGCCAGAAAGCGTTTGGCGTTGGCCGGATCGTCTTTGTAGTTGATCCCGTTGATCTGCACGCCTTCTTCGGACAAACGCTCCAGCAAAGGATGCTCGGCGCGGCAAGGCGCGCACCAGCTGGCCCAGAAGTTGACCAGCTTCACGCCGCCGGATTTGAGATCTTCCTGAGTAAAGCCTGGTTCGCCATCAAAGGCGGTGACTTGCATGTCCGGAACGATGCCACCTTCGCGGGTCGAGGGCAGCGCATCACGGTCGTCCTGCGTCATGCCCCACAAGAACATGCTGGCCAGACCCAGAAACAGAACCGGCGGCAGGATCATCAGCCACGAGATACCTTTTTTCTTCTCAGTCATTCCGCTTTGCCCTTTCTTCGGCCGCATCCAGTTCACGTTTCACTTGGACCGAACGGCGCCAAGTCACAAGGACCAGTGCGATCAAAAGTACGAGAGTTATTACCCAAGACGACAGGATGGCGTCGGCATATTTCCCCAGCTCAAGCATCTTTCATCCTTTCACGAACGTCCAAACGGTGCAGGCGCACCAGACGCAGTTCGGTCCGGGTACGGATCAGGACAAGGGCGACGAACAGCAGGATGAACCCTGCAATACACAGCAGCAGTGGCTGGTAATAGACGTTCGACACGTGCTCTTCCTTGTCCAGAGACAACGATGCGCCCTGATGCAGACCTTGGTTCCAGAAATTCACCGCATAGCGACTAAGAACCGCAAAAACCGATCCGACGATACACAGAACGGATGTCAGATCTGCCGCCGTGTCTGGGTTATCAATGGCCGCCCAAAGTGCCATGTAACCGAGATAAAAGAGAAACAGGATCAGGAAGCTGGTCAGGCGTGGGTCCCACGCCCAATAGGTTCCCCACATCGGCTGGCCCCAAATTGCGCCGGTGATCAGCGCAATCACCGTCATGGTGACGCCAATCAGCGCTGCGGCCTTGGCTGCCCGGACCGAGACATGGTGACGGCGCACGATCCAGATCAACGAGGTAACAAGCATCATCACCCAGATATTGATCGCCATCATCGCACTTGGCACGTGGATATAGATGATCTTGACCGAGTTGCCGAAATTGGCGGCCTCAGGCGTGAAGAAGAAGCCCCAGATCATTCCTGGGATCAGGGTCGCGGCGCACAGGCCAATCACCCAGGGCAGAACCTTGCCGCTGAGGGCCATGAACTTGACCGGATTTGCGAATTCCCAAAGTGACATGTGTTTCCTCTGTGGCTTCCTTCAGTCGGTGGCGCAGGCAGCATTTCGCATGTGCCTCGGAATGGTTTGACCTATCTCAGGTTCACACGCAAGGCGGCCGCGGCGGCAAATGGTAGCAGGGCGATGGATCCCGCCGTGATTCCGGCCATCATCAACAGCGGGGTCAATGCCGACAGACCAGCGGTTCCCCGTGTTGCGGCCTCAGCCCCGAAGATCAGCGTTGGGATGTAAAGCGGCAGGACCAGAAGCGACAAAAGCAAACCGCCGCGTTTCAGGCCCACGGTCAGCGCGGCACCAAAGGCGCCGATCATCGACAGCGCAGGCGTGCCGATCAAGAGCGTTATGAAGATCCAGTAATGACCGGGGCTTTCAAGGTTCATAAGCGTCCCCAGCACGGGCGCAGCCAGCGTCAGCGGAAGGCCGGTCACCAACCAGTGGGCCAGTGCTTTGACCGCAACGATCCCCTCCATCGGGATGGGGGCGGTGGCCAGCAGGTCCAGCGACCCGTCCTCGAAATCCAGCTGAAAGATACGATCCAGCGACAAGAGACAGGCAAGCAGAGCCCCCACCCAAAGGATGCCCGGCGCAATGCGCGACAGGATTGCAGCCTCGGGGCCGACACCAAAGGGCACAAGGGTCGAGACGATCAGAAAGAACGCCAGACCCAGCCCAAAGCCGCCCCCTGCCCGCATGGCAAGTCTGAGATCCCGCACCAGCAAAGCGATCATGAAAAGGCCTCGTCGAAATCTGCATAGGCGTCGCGTTGCGTGTCGCTGCGCGGGCGGTTCACATCTGCTTTGAAAGGGCCGACATCCAAGGTCTCGGCCAGCAGGCCGAGGTCAATATGGGTGGCAATCAGGGCCGAACCGCCGCCCGCCACATGCGCCCGCACGGCATCCGCGAACAGCGCGACCGAAGCCACGTCCAGCGACACCGTCGGTTCGTCCAGCAACCAAATGGGGCGTCCAGTGACCAACAACCGCGCCAGCCCCAACCGCCGTTTCTGACCAGCGGACAGGTTGGCCGAGGGACGCCCAAGCAGCCCGCGCAGATTGAACCCATCCACCGCAGGCGCAATGTCCGCAACCCCGTGGACCGAGGCCCAAAAGCGCAGGTTCTCTTCGACGCTCAACGTGGCTTTCAGCCCATCCGCATGGGCGCCATAGGTGATCTGCTCGGGATCGGTCGAGACACTTCCCGTCATTGGCGGCTGCAACCCTGCAAGGGTCCGCAACAGCGTGGTTTTTCCCGATCCGTTCGGGCCACGCAGGATCAAAACCTGACCGGGGGATAGGGTGAAATCCAACCCCTCCAGCACCGGCACGCCACCGCGCGCCACGGTCAGATTTTCGACCCGAAGTTCCATGCAGACAGCCTTAGACCGGAAGGGCGGCCAGCGCAATGCGGCGGCCCTCGGCAATCAATACGTTATAGGTCCGACAGGCCTGCGCAGATGCCATCATTTCGATCCCGATCCCGGCCTCCTCCAGCGCCTCGCGCAAAGGGACAGGCGGGTGTGCAATCTCGGGGCCCATACCCAGAAACAGCACGTCGATCTTGCCCTGCAGAGCAGTCAGCGTGGCGATATCCTCAAGCCCACCCCAGCCCGTCGCGGTCTCGGCCGTGACCAGAATCGGGCCTTCGATCACCTCGCCCGCGACGCGGAAGAAGCCGGGGCCATAGCTGTCGACCGGTTGCGCGCTGTCATATCGGACTTCGTGAAACTGCATCGGGATCTCCTTATCCTAAGGCTGCGTATAGCCCCGATAGGGCCGATCCTGCAATGATCGCATAGGCAACGCGACGATAGAGCTTTTCATGGGCGGGGTTGAAGATCCAACCGCCCAGCAGGTTGCCTGCCAAGTTGGGCAACATCGCGATCAGTCCCAAGGCCAGCGGCATACCCAACAGTTTCCCCAAGCTCATGAACACGCCCAGCATCAGCACGTCATAGAGGAACAGAAACGCCGTAATGTTGGCGCGGATTACGCGGGGGGGATGAGGCGAGGCCATGTAAAGCAGGATGACCGGGGGTCCAGGGATGCCCGCAGCGCCGCCCAGCAGACCCGACGCGCCACCGGTCGCCAAGACCATTCGCGACGTCATTTGCCCTTGGTACCGCCAGCCGCTGATAAGGGCCGCTAGCATGGCAAGGCTAACCAAGGATACGCCCAGTTTGAACACAATGGGGTCCACGACAAACAGCGCGGCTAATCCAAGCGGCAGGGTTAGCGCCATGCTAAGCGTAAGGCGGACCAAATCACGCGGATGGCCGTCCTTTAACGCGCGTGGAATCGCCGGAGCAGGCCCGGCCAGATCCATTACGATCAGAATGGCAATGGCCCAAACCGGGTCAACGATCTGGGCCGCAACTGGTAAGAAAATCAGGGCTGTGCCAAAGCCTGCAAAGCCACGCACAAGCCCTGCGGCAAAGGCAATCGCAAGAAGCCAGCCAAGCCCCGGCTGTGCCAGGGCTTGGGTCAGCAGATCAGGCATCCACGTTGGCAAATTGGTTGCCAGCGGCGGCATCAGGCTTAGACCAATCGCGTTTCACGCCAAGGCGCAGCAGGATGGCCGAGGCCACGAAGATCGATGAGTACGTCCCCACGATCACGCCCCAGATCATCGCGAAGACGAAGCCGCGGATCACATCTCCGCCCAGCACGTAAAGCGCGATCAGCGCAAGAAGCGTGGTAACCGAGGTCATCATCGTACGGGCCAGCGTTTCGTTGATCGACAGGTTCAGAACCTCTTTCAGGTCCATCTTCTTATAGCGGCGCAGATTTTCACGCACACGGTCGAAGACAACCACAGTGTCGTTCAGCGAATAGCCTACGATGGTCAGAAGCGCTGCGATAATGGCCAAATCGAACTTGATCCCCAATAGGCTGAAAATCCCGATGGTCAGCACCACGTCGTGCACAAGCGCGGCCACCGCTCCCAAACTGAACTGCCACTCGAACCGCAGCCAGATATAGACCAGAACGGCGGCAATCGCGGCAACAACGGCCAAAACGGCTGTCGTCACCAGCTCGCCCGAGACTTTCGGGCCAACGCTTTCCACGCTGGGGAAGGTGATGGCGGGATCGACTTCGGCCAGCGCCTGTTCGATCAGGGTCATGGTTTCCGGCGTGATCGCTTCTTGGCCTTCCTGCGCCTCAATGCGGATCTGGCTGACATGCTGGTCGGCGCGGAAGTTCACGTCATTCACCTGAACAATCGAGATGTCGCCCAGCGCCAGCGGCGTCAGCGCGTCACGGTAGGCACCCACATCCACGGCCTGTGTGCTTTCTGTGCGGATCGTGGTACCGCCCCGGAAGTCGATGCCGAAGTTCAGGCCGATCACGAAGAACAAAACGACCGAGGCAACCATCGCCAACCCCGACGCGCCCAATGTCGCGAACGAGCGCTTGAAGAAGTCAAAGACGCGGCCTTGCGGCGCCATGCGGATGCCTTTGATCTCGAAGCTACGCGGACGTTTGCGTTCGAACCAGATAACGACCATCAAGCGGGTCAGGAAGATCGCGGTGAAGACCGAGGTCAGAATACCCAGCCCCAACGTGACCGAGAAACCGCGCACCGGGCCCGAGCCCATGATGAACAGGATCACAGCGGTGATGAAGGTGGTGATGTTCGCGTCCAGAATGGCCGACAACGCCTTTTCATAGCCAAGCTCGATGGCGCGGGCGGGGCCGCGACCTGCTTTCAGCTCTTCGCGGATGCGTTCAAAGACCAGCACGTTGGCGTCTACCGCCATACCGATGGTCAACACGATCCCTGCAATGCCCGGCAGGGTCAGCGTGGCCCCAATCATCGACAGAAGGCCAAAGATCATGCCGACGTTCAGGATAAGCGCCACGTTGGCGATCACACCGAACCATCCATACGATGCGACCATGAAGATCAGCACGGCCGCGAAGGCGACGATCGACGCGATCTTACCCGCGTCAATACTATCCTGACCCAGTTCCGGGCCGATGGTGCGCTCTTCAACATAGGTCAGCTCGGCGGGCAACGCGCCTGCGCGCAGCAGCACGGCCAGATTGGTCGATTCCTCGATAGTGAAATTACCGGTGATGATACCGGACCCGCCACAGATCTGTTCGTTGATCCGCGGGGCCGAGATGACCTCTTCATCCAACACAATCGCGAAGGGCGCACCAACATTGGCACCGGTATAGTCGCAGAACAGCCGCGCGCCCGAGACGTTGAAGCGGAAGTTCACAGCCGGCTGACCGTTCTGGTCAAATGCGGGCTGGGCGTCGTTCAACTGCTCACCGGTCACAACCGGGGTCTGTTCCAGCACATAGAACACACCTTCGTCATCCAGCGACGGATAAAGGACATTGCGCGGACCCGGTGTGGTCGTGCCGTCGGTGGTGCGGCTGACAACCGGGTGGAAGGTCAGCTTCGCGGTTTTCCCGATGATCTCTTTCAGCTCAGACGCCGACCCGATCCCCGGCACCTGAATCAGAATGCGCGTGTCGCCCTGACGCTGGATGGTGGGTTCACGGGTGCCAACCTCGTCCACGCGGCGGCGGATGATTTCAAGCGATTGCTGGATGGTGCGGTCGTCGGTTGCGACGCGCTCGGCCTCGGACAGGGTGACGACGAACTCGCCCTCACGGCCTGTGTTGACCTCGATATCGGTCGAGCCGACACCCGACAGGCTGACCACCGGCTGGGCCAGACCACGCACGATTTCAATCGCTTGCGGCAATGCTTCAGGCTTCGAGATTTTTACGCGCAGTTCAGATGGCGCGCTGTCCTGACGGCGGATCGTGCCGATGGTGGCGCGCTCGTCGCGCAGCGCATTGCGAATTTCCGGCCAATAGCCATCCATCCGCGCTTCATAGACGTCTTCGACCTGAACCTCGGCCAACAGATGCGCACCGCCGCGCAGATCGAGCCCCAAATTGACCAGCGCATTCGGCGCCCAATCCGGCCAGGCCGAACGGTCCGCCTCAAGCTCGGGCGTGGTGCCCGTGGCTTCAATCGTGGCGACCGCATCATTGTGTGTCTCGACGCGGTCGTAGAACCCGTTCGGGGACGCGAAATACAGGCCAAGGAGCACCAGCCCCCAGATCACAAGACGTTTCCAAGTTGCGATTTGAAGCATGTGCCCCTGCCCTATAAATTCTTACTATTCAGTTGGTTGGGTCAAAGCCCGCGCAGATCAGCTTTCGACCGGCTCGGTCTTGCCCATGACGTTCACAATGGTCGAACGCACAACGCGGACCTTTACGCCCGATGCGATTTCAACTTCAACCTCGGTGTCGTCTTTGACCTTGGTGATTTTGCCGATCACACCGCCCTGCGTGACAATCTGGTCACCTTTACGCAGCGCGCCCAGCATCGTCTGGTGCTCTTTCATTTTCTTCTGCTGGGGGCGGATCATGAAGAAGTACATGATGGCGAAAACCAGCACCATGGGGACCAGCATCCCGTTCAGAAGTCCGCCCGCAGGCGCGCCCGCAGCTTGTGCAAAAGCAGGAGTTACAAACATCGTTATGTCCCTTTCTTCGTGGGCTGGTCCCTGTGCCGGCCCGAATGTCCGGCGCACCCTATATGGGGGTCTGAGGGTTGTCCAGCAAGCAGCGCATCCGCGCTTTCTTATGGTCCCCGAAAGCAATTTGGGCTTTTCTTTCGCGCAGCCTTGCGTAATTTGATCAAAATATCGAAAATCAGGAGCCCTCCATGACCCTCGCCTTCAAGATCACGCCTGAAGTCGCGCCCGAAATTGACCACCTGGCGGACGACAAACTCATCTCGGGCACGCCCGAGTTCACCACCTGGTCGCTGGAAGAAACTAAGGATCAGTTCACCGGCATCTGGCAGTCCACGCCGGGGAAATGGCACGTGTCTTATGATGAGTGGGAGTATTTCAACATTCTGGAAGGGCATTCAGTGCTGACCGATGCAGATGGTGTCGAGACTCATCTGCGCGCAGGCGACCGCATGGTGATCCGCCCCGGTTTCACCGGTACGTGGGAGGTTCTGGAAACCACGCGCAAAGACTATGTGATCCGCATCTTCGCTTAGGGCTTCCCCCGCGCGCGCCCATCTGGCATATGCGCGTCAGGTTAAATCAAAGGACAGATCCATGCATGATATTCGCTTGATCCGTGACAATCCCGAAGCATTCGACAAGGCCATGGCCCGTCGGGGCCTCTCGGCGCTGTCGGGCGAGGTTTTGTCGCTGGATGAAAATCGCCGCGCCGCCATTCTTGCCGCCGAAACCGCACAGGCCGAGGCTAACAAGGCTGCCAAATCCGTTGGGGCTGCGAAAGCGTCTGGCGACGAGGCCGAATTCGAGCGTCTGCGCGCCCTTGTTGGTGAAAAGAAAGCCGAAATCGCCAGCCTGAACGAGCAAGCGAAAGAGCTGGACGCCAAGCTGACCGATCTGCTGATGGGTCTGCCCAACATCGTGGCCGACGACGTGCCTGATGGGGAAGACGAAGACGACAATGTCGAGATCAACCGCTGGGGTACTCCGCGCGAGTTCTCGTTCAAGCCGATTGAGCACTATGAACTGCCCGCCGTGCAGGACGGCCTGGATTTCGAGACCGCCGCAAAGCTATCCGGCTCGCGTTTCATGGTCCTGTCGGGCGCCGTTGCCCGCCTGCACCGCGCGCTTGCCCAGTTCATGCTGGACGTGCACGTGAATGAAAACGAGCTGACCGAGACTTGGACCCCGGTTCTGGTTAAGGAAGACATGATGCGCGGCACGGGGCAGTTGCCCAAGTTTGGCGAGGACAGCTATCAGACCACCAATGGCTGGTGGCTGGTGCCGACTGCCGAGGTGCCGCTGACCAACATCGTCAACGGTGCGACCGTCGAAGAAGGTTATCTGCCCCGCCGCTATGTGGCCCACACCCAGTGTTTCCGTTCGGAAGCGGGTTCGGCTGGTCGTGACACGGCCGGCATGCTGCGCCAGCACCAGTTCGAGAAAGTCGAGATGGTGTCGATCACCAAACCAGACGAATCTGAAGCTGAACACAAGCGTATGACCCGCTGTGCCGAGGACATTCTAGAGCGTTTGGGCCTGCCCTACCGCACTGTAAACCTGTGCACCGGCGACATCGGCTTTGGCGCAATCCGCACGCATGACATCGAAGTTTGGCTGCCCGGTCAGAACACCTATCGCGAGATCAGCTCGGTTTCGACCTGTGGAGATTTCCAAGCCCGCCGCATGAACGCGCGGATGAAGCCGGCCGAAGGTGGCAAGCCGGTGTTCCTGCACACACTCAACGGCTCGGGCCTTGCCGTCGGCCGCGCGCTGATCGCAGTTCTGGAAAACGGTCAGGAAGAGGACGGATCGGTCACCGTACCCGAGGTTCTGCACCCCTATCTGGGCGGCAAAACCCGGATCACGGCGGAAGGCAAGTTGGCTTAACCAACTAACCTACTCCAAAAGATCCTCGATGACGGGATCAAGGGTGCGCGGACGATAAGACGTCTGGCGCACCCTTTCTTTTGCGGCGCCAGAAATCTGCCGGGCCGGAATGGTTTGGCTGTTGGGGTCGCGCAAAAGCGTGCGATCACACAGCAACAGTCCCCACAGGTTACGCCACGCGGGCTGCAAGGCAGCCCCCCGATCATCTGCTTTCAGATCAGCAGCCATCAGCAACTGTTGAAGCCGCGCGGGGTTAAAATCCAACTTGCGCTCCTGCGCGCCCGCCACGATCCAAGCAGTGGGAAAGGCAGACAATTCCGGGGCTGCGCCGGAGCCTCCAACAATCCCGTGATTGCCTGCGAACCAAAGCTGCTGATAGCGCGAATTGCTGCCCGTGACCTCTCCGTTCAGCTTGTCCAGATTGGTCCAGAGAGCAGGCGGGAAAAGTTTACGCCGCTCATCAATCGCCACCGCATGCCGCGCCGCACCGACCGATCGGGACAGATCCGCATCGTGAAACGCATAGCGCGCATTCAGGAAACGAGCGAGCGGCCCGAGGAAGGCGGGCACCCCCAGCGCGCCCACCGTATCCCAGACACCCACATAGGTGATGTCCAGAAGGTGACAATCGATCCCCTGCGCCCTACGCCATTCCGCGTCCTTGGGACTGGTTGCGATCTCGGGGGACATGGAGAGACGTGCTGCCATAGAGGGTTCGCTGTCGGGGTGCGATTTTTGCCCCTCGCGCGCGCGGTACCTCCGCATCGCCTCGGGGATCATATCGGTCCGGTTGGATGGCAGAATACCCGCCGTGCGGATCATCCCCGCGAGCGAGCGTGCAGTGTACGCCCCGCGCGAGAACCCGAAGATATAGATCTGGTCTCCGGGTTCATAAGTGAACAGAAGCGCGCGGTAGGCTTCCAGAATGCGATCATCCAAGCCCCAGCCCAGCGCACCGCCAAGCACCTTGTCCATGAATCTAGAGACCTTCGTTACGCCCTGCCCGCTGCCCACGCCTGGCAAATAGTGCACGACCTGCGTGACGCCGTCGCGCGCGGTTGGGCGGATCGCTTGGGCGATGCGCAACACATGGGTTGGGTTTTGGGCGTCGGACCGGTTCCAGGTTCCGTCACAGAAAATGGCAATGCGTTTCATATCAGCCTCGGTTTTGGATACCGAAGCTTAGCATGCCACGAAGGGTTAAGAAGTCTCTTGATTGGACAGACTTAGCCCAGCGTCACACCCTTGCGACCGGCAAGATCGGTGAAGTATTGCCACGCCACACGACCCGAGCGCGCCCCGCGCGTGGCTTGCCATTCAATCGCCTCGGCCCACAGGGTGTCGTCGTCGATCTCGACACCATAGGCAGCGCAGTAGCCGCGGATCATCGCCAGGTATTCGTCCTGATCACAGGGGTGGAAGCCTAGCCACAGGCCGAAACGATCCGAGAGCGAGACCTTTTCTTCAACAGCCTCGGACGGGTTGATCGCGGACTGGCGTTCGTTCTCGATCATGTCGCGCGGCATCAGGTGACGGCGGTTCGACGTGGCATAGAAGACCACGTTGTCCGGACGCCCTTCGATCCCGCCATCCAACACGGCTTTCAGCGACTTGTAATGCTGGTCGTCGTGGCTGAACGAGAGGTCATCACAGAACAGCAGGAAGCGATACTGCGAGCCACGTAAAAGGTTCAGAAGACGCGACACGGACGGCAGGTCTTCGCGCTGCAACTCCACGATCTTCAGAGGTTTCCCGCGGCTCAGAACCTCGGCATGGACAGCCTTGACCAAGGACGACTTCCCCATACCCCGCGCGCCCCAAAGCAGCGCGTTGTTGGCGGGCAGGCCATCGGCAAACTGCAAGGTGTTTTCCAAAAGCGTATCGCGCGAGCGGTTCACGCCAACTAGCAGCTCCAACGCCACGCGCGAGACTTTCTGAACGGGTTCCAAACGGTCGGGCGAGACATGCCAAACGAAAGCATCCGCACTGTCGAAATCTGGGGCGGCGAACGGTGCGGGTGACATGCGCTCCAAAGCCTCGGCAATGCGTTTCATCATGTCCTGATCCGCCATGGGGATGGTCCTTCTACCGGTCGAAAATCTAGAACCTTTAAAGCGCGGATGGGGTAGGTTTTAAAGGTCTAAGCCATCCCTCAAATGAAAAAAGCGCGCCCGACGGGGCGCGCTTTGGCGTCTTGTGACCTAAGTGGGATCAGCGACCGGTTTCAACCATGCCCGGATCATCCTCGGGATCATCATCCGGACCACCATCGGGGTCGTCGTCCCCATCGCCATCCTCGTCCTCGTCGAACTCGGCCATCAGCTCGTCTTCGGTTTCTTCGTCGTCATCGTCGAACCACAAACCTTGAGCACGCAGATCGGCCTCGCGCTTTTTCTCAACCCGCTTCACCAGCTGGATCGAGATTTCATAGAGACCATAGACCACAACAAACAGGATGATCTGGGTGATGACATCGGGCGGCGTGACCAATGCGGCCAGCACCAGAATGCCCACGACGGCGTATTTACGCACATCGGCCAACCCCTGAGACGACACCAGACCAGCCTTACCCATCAGCGTCAGAAGCACAGGTAGCTGGAAGCACAGGCCAAAGGCCACGATGAACTTGATCGACAGGCGCAGGTATTCCTGCACAGAACCTTGGAAATCGATTGACGCCTCGACCCCAGTTTCAGCGACGTTGCCGGTTTGCTGGAAGCCTAGGAAGAAATCAAAGGCCAGTGGCATGACCACGTAGAAGGCGAAACTTGCGCCCAGCAGGAACATGACCGGCGAGGCAAACATGAATGGCAGAAACGCGTTCTTCTCGTTCTTATAAAGGCCCGGTGCCACGAAGCGCCACAGCTGGTAGCTGATATAGGGGAAGGACAGAACCAGACCGCCAAACAGCGAAATCGAAACCGCAACGAAGAAACCTTCTTGCAGCTTGATCAGGATCAGCCCGCAATCGTCCTGACCGCGGTCGGCCATGGTCGAACACAGGGGTTCGGTCAGGAAGTTGAAAATCGGGTTCCAGACCGTAAAGCAGATCACCATACCGATGATGAAAGCGACGGCGGAATGGATAAGCCGCGTGCGCAGCTCGGCCAGATGCTCGATCAGCGGGGCCGAGCTGTCTTCGATCTCGTCAGTGTCGCTCATGCGTCAGATGTGTCCGTGGATTTGGGCTTGGCCGCCGGTTTCTTTGCAGCCGGTTTCTTGGCTGCGGGTTTCTTGACCACCGGCTTCTTGGATGCCGTTTCCTTGGCCGGTGCCTTCTTTGCAGCTGGCTTTTTCGCGGCGGGTTTCTTGGCCGTTTTGGACTTGGTTGCAGGCTTTTCAGCCGGATCGTCCTTTGCCTTGGCGGTAGGTTTAGTGCTTGCTGCGCTGATTTTCTCGGCAACTTTTGCCGTATCTTCCGCAAGCTTCGCGCGCTCCTCGGCCTCTTTGGCCTTTATCGCGGCGTCTGCCTCTTTCTGGTCGCGCAATGCCTTTGAGGGGTCCCATTTCTCGAACCCTTCAGCGGCCTTGTTCAGCGCATCCAGTCCCATCGACTTGGGCGAGGTGGCCGATTTCAGCGTCGACGAGACGTCCTTGATCCCGCTTTCATCCGCCGCGTCGTTCATCGCCTGCGTAAACTCGCGCCCCATCTGGCGGGCACGTGCAGTAAAGCGGCCAAGCGTGCGGAACATGCCGGGCAGGTCCTTTGGACCCACCACGATCAAGGCCACAACGCCGATGACCAGAAGCTCGGTAAACCCGATATCGAACATAGGCTGCGCCTTTCCTTAGGCGGCTTACGCCTTGTCTTTTTCGGTCTCGGGGGTCACGTCCTTGGCAACAGAAGCGGCTTCGTCTTCGATTTCCTTCTTGCCATCATCTACGCCACGTTTGAACGCAGTGATGCCTTTGCCAACTTCGCCCATCAGCGACGAGATTTTGCCGCGGCCGAACAGAACCAGCACGACGACGGCAATCAGCAGAAGGCCCGGAAGGCCGATATTGTTGAGCATGTTATTCTCCCTAGTCCGAAAGCCTTTCGCGGCTTTCGTAGATATATCGCTAGAACATTTATTGCCTCGCGCGGGAAGTTCAAAGCCCCAAAGGGAAAAAACTGCGAAATCGGTTGGGTTTTCGCGATATCTGACACGTGTTGTCAGCAAGCTGTCAGATAAGTCGGCACTTGGTGGCCAAATTCGTCCACTGGGTGCGCACCGATTCTGCCACGTCAGCGGCGCGGGAACACAAAGCAGCGGTCGCGGCGGATGGCGATCCACAGGGGCGTATCCGGTTTAGGCAGGAACACCGATGGGACAGAGGCGGTCAGGATGCTGCCATCCCGCTCCATTTGAAATTCCACAAGGCTTTCCTTGCCGATAAAGCGCGCCCGTTTCACCAAGCCGCGTGCCCAGACGCCATGGTCGGGCGTGGGGCTGGGGCCGATGCCGCCACGATCAAAGTCGATCTTCAGGTGCTGCGGGCGGATCACAATGTCCACCGTGGATCCATCCGGCACGCCGGGGGCCAGAAATTGACCGAACGCGGTTTGCGTCAGCGCACCGTCTACGGTTCCCGAGATCACGTTGACATCCGAGAAGAACGCAGCGGCCTGCAAATCGACCGGGGCGTTATAAATATTGTAGGGCGCGCCACGTTGCACGATTTGACCTGCACGCATCAGGGCGATCTCATCTGCCATGCGCATCGCCTCTTCCGGCTCATGCGTGACCAGAAGGACGGCGGCGCCTTCCTCTTTCAGGATGCTTAGTGCTTCGTCACGGATGCCATCACGCAGACGGTTGTCGAGCCCCGAGAACGGCTCGTCCATCAGCATGATCGATGGTTTGGGCGCAAGTGCACGGGCCAGGGCGACCCGCTGTTGCTCTCCGCCCGACAGTTCGTGCGGGAACTTGTCGACGAAGTTGCGCAGCCCGACCTTCTCGAGAAGAATGTGGACACGTTGGCGTTTTTCGGTCCGCGTGCCGGTCAGGCCGAAGGCAACGTTGTCGCCGACAGACAGATGCGGAAACAGAGCAAAATCCTGAAACATCAGCCCGATATGCCGTTTCTCGGGCGGGGCAAACACGCCGGGGCCGGCAACCATCTGGCCGTCGATCCAGACCTCGCCTTCGGTTTGGCGATCAACACCCGCAATGATCCGCAACGTGGTGGACTTGCCGCAGCCGGACGGCCCCAAAAGCCCGGTGACCTGCCCGGCCTGAAGCGACAACGACACATCGCGCACCACGTCCAACCCGCCAAAGTTGCGCTTTAACCCGCGCACTTCCAGCCGCGCCGTGCTTTGGGGTGTCATGTCCATCTTCCGTGCCTTCCCACCTTCTGACGCAAATCCTATTGTTTCCATCAGGTTTCCTCCGCTTACCAGCCCCCCCGACGCCTCGCAAGCGAAACAGCGAAAAACGACAGCCAAAGGGGCAAGAGGTCGCGGACAGGACGGAGACGTGCGTCAAAGCTGGCAAGTTGAGATCACCCGAGGTGCCTTATGCGATTGTTTCTAAGCTTTACCCCATTGCTACTATCCATCGTGCTTTTGCAGCTAAGCTCTGGTGGGGCAGCGCCTCTGGACGCGGTATCAGGCCTGACGCTGGGCTTCACGCGGGCTGAAGTCGGCCTTCTGGGGTCCGCACATTTTGTCGGCTTCTTCGTGGGGTGCTGGTGGGCACCGCGCCTGATGGGGGCCGTTGGACACGCACGCGCTTATGCCGGATTTGCGGCACTTGGGGCCATTGGCCTATTGGCACATATGATGTGGATCGATCCCTATGCATGGGCGGTGATGCGGATGGCGACCGGGTTATGCGTGGCGGGCAGCTATACGGTGATCGAAAGCTGGCTCAACGCGCGCGTCACCAATGACACGCGCGGCCGCGTGATGGGCGGGTATCGCATCGTCGAACTGGGCGGATCTCTCGGCGCCCAGCTAATGATCGCGGTTTTGGAGCCCGCGCATTACGTAAGTTACAACATTCTGGCGATGTTCTGCTGCGCAGCGATCTTACCTTTGGCCCTGACCCGCGCACGCCAGCCCCAAATGCCCGAGACCCCGCGCTTGCGCCCAGCGCTGGCCTGGGTCCGCTCCCCTCTTGCAGTGGCGGCGGTGATCACCTCGGGCATCACCACCTCGGCCTTTCGCATGGTCGGCCCGATCTATGGCAACGAGGTTGGGTTAGAGACCAGCCAACTGGCATGGTTTTTGGCAGCGTTCGTGTTGGGGGGCGCGTTGGCGCAGCTGCCGGCTGGCTGGCTGGCGGACCGGTACGACCGGCGTTGGGTGCTGATCTGGCTGTCAGTGGCCGCCATCGCCAGCTGCATGATCACGGTGCTGGCTGCAGATTCCGGCATCAGGGGCGTTTTCCTTGCCGCGGGGCTTTTCGGCTTCACCACCTTCCCCATCTTTTCGGTCGCGGCGGCACACGCCAATGACTTTGCATCCAGCGAAGAACGGGTCGAGCTATCGGCCGCCTTGATGTTCTACTATGCGGTTGGGGCCATCGCCTCGCCGCTGCTCGCATCGAACCTGATCGAAAGCTATGGTCCGCCTGCCCTGTTTGCGATGATCGCTGTAGGCCATGTGGTGCTGATCGGCTTCGGTGTGGCCCGGATGCATCGCCGCCCGACTTTGGATCAGCGCACGCCCTATACCTATACCCCGCGCACCACGTTTTCGATGGGGCGGTTGTTTGGCAAGCTTCGGGATCGGGGCTAAGGGGCGTGACCCTCTGGTCATGGGACGGGGCATGTCGTATACGGCCCCAAACACGTTTTGGGAGCTCACATGAACCGCGTCCTCATCACTTCGGCAATCCCGTATATCAACGGGATCAAGCACCTTGGAAACCTAGTTGGTTCGCAGCTGCCAGCTGACCTTTACGCCCGCTACAACCGCTGCCGGGGCCGCGAGGTCATGTTCATCTGCGCGACCGACGAACACGGCACCCCGGCCGAGCTGGCTGCCGCGAAAGCAGGCAAGCCCGTGGCCGAGTTCTGCGCCGAGATGCACGAGGTTCAGGCCGAGATCGCGAAAGGCTTCCGTCTGTCGTTCGATAATTTTGGACGCTCGTCCTCTCCGCAGAACCACAAGCTGACCCAGCATTTCGCGGGCAAGCTGGCGGAAAACGGATTCATCGAAGAAGTCAGCGAAAAGCAGGTCTATTCCAACGCCGACGGCCGCTTCCTGCCCGACCGCTATATCGAAGGTGAATGCCCCAACTGCGGCTATGACGGCGCGCGCGGAGACCAGTGCGAAAACTGCACCAAGCAACTGGACCCGACCGACCTGATCAACCCACGTTCGGCCATTTCCGGATCGACCGATCTGGAAGTGCGCGAAACCAAGCACCTGTATTTGAAGCAGTCGGCGCTGAAGGACAAACTGGACGCGTGGATTGACCAGAAATCCGATTGGCCGGTCCTGACGACCTCGATTGCGAAGAAATGGCTGCATGATGGCGACGGGCTTCAGGATCGCGGCATCACGCGCGATTTGGACTGGGGAGTGCCGGTCAAAAAGGGCGACGAGGACTGGCCCGGCATGGAAGGCAAGGTTTTCTATGTTTGGTTCGACGCGCCCATCGAATACATCGCCGCCACCGCCGAGTTGGCGGATGAAAAAGGTGAAGGCCCCGAGTTCTGGGAGCGCTGGTGGCGCACCGACAAGGGGGCCGACGACGTGCGTTACGTGCAGTTCATGGGCAAAGACAACGTCCCGTTCCACACCCTGTCCTTCCCGGCGACGATCATGGGCTCGCAAGAGCCGTGGAAGCTGGTCGACTACATCAAGTCGTTCAACTATCTGAACTATGATGGCGGCCAGTTCTCGACCTCGAAAGGCCGTGGCGTCTTCATGGATCAGGCCCTGTCGATCCTGCCGGCCGACTACTGGCGCTGGTGGCTTCTGAGCCACGCGCCGGAAAACTCGGACTCTGAATTCACGTGGGAAAACTTCCAAGTCAGCGTGAACAAAGACCTTGCCGACGTGCTGGGCAACTTTGTCAGCCGCGTCACCAAGTTCTGCCGCTCCAAATTCTCGGAGGCCGTGCCCGAAGGCGGCGCATATGGCGAAGCCGAGGCCGCCCTGATCGCCGATCTGACAACCAAAGTGCGCGCCTATGAGGGCCACATGGAGGCCATGGACGTGCGCAAAGCCGCGCAGGAACTGCGTGGCATCTGGGTGGCGGGCAACGAATACCTGCAAGCCGCCGCGCCGTGGGCGACCTTCAAGACCGACCCCGATCAGGCCGCCGCACAAATCCGTCTGGCCCTGAACCTGATCCGCCTTTACGCGGTTCTGTCGGCCCCGTTCATCCCAGATGCATCCGAAACGCTGCGCGCCGCGATGAATACCGATATGGACTGGCCGGGCGACGTGGCCGAGGCGCTGGACACACTGAAAGCGGGCCATGCCTTCACCGTGCCGGAAAACCTTTTCGCCAAGATCGCCGACGAGCAGCGCGAAGAATGGCAAGAGCGGTTTGCTGGCACCCGCGACTAAGCGATTTTCACACAACTTTTGAAGCGCCCCAACTGATGCTCGGGGCGCTTTTACGACCAATCCGTCGGAAACGCACCCGATTTAGGGGCGTCCGATCCATCACACACCAAATCAGCCAATTTCGCTTTATTTCGCCCTGAAACTGGCTATCTTCAATTAAGAGCAACAAAAACCGGGTAAGATGACCGGAGCCATGAGGAACAAAGGCAGCAAAAAGTTGACGATTGCGAAGGGCAAACAAAAGCCAATCCGGCTGTCACTTTCAGATAAAAGGTCCGTGCGCACACAGTTCGGCGCGCTGCCCTTCCGTATTCATGATGGCAAGGTCGAGTTCCTGTTGATTACCTCGCGCGGGACAGGGCGATGGATCATCCCCAAGGGCTGGCCGATGGACGGGGAAACCCCCGCCGGGGCGGCCGCGACAGAAGCCACTGAAGAGGCCGGTGTCGAAGGGCAGCTCTATCATCAGGTCTTGGGGTTCTACGCTTACGACAAGGGCTTCGCCGGTGAACGGCTGCCCTGCGTTGTGGCGGTATTTCCGCTGAAGGTGAAGAAGCAACTGAAAGCCTATCGGGAAAAGGGCGAACGCCGCCGCAAATGGGTCAGCCGCAAAAAAGCGGCGCAAATGGTGAGCGAGCCGGAACTGCGCCAGATCATCAAGGATTTCGACCCCAAAGTCCTACGCTGATTGTCAGCTGCTGCCGCCGGGGGCTTGCACAAGTCCCTGCCGAGTTTCATATAACTTAAAGACGACACCACTTGGACGCACGCGCCCCATGATCCGTTATGCCCTGAAATGCGATAAGGACCACCGGTTTGAAAGCTGGTTCCAGAACGCCAACGCCTTTGATGCGTTGACGGCGGCCGGTCATGTTGCATGCCCTGATTGCGGGTCAACCAACGTGGAAAAGTCCTTGATGGCCCCGAAGGTGCGCCCGGCGCGCAACGCTGTGGCGAAGCCCGCCCCAGCCGGGACATCCCCTGCGCCTGCTCCGACAGCCCCTGCTCCACACGTGGCCCCTCCGCCTGAAGTTCGGGCCGAGATCGAAGCCGAAATCGCCAAATTGCGTGCCAAGGTCGAAGCCGAAAGCGATTACGTCGGCGAGGATTTCGCCAAAGAAGCCCGCGCCATGCATCTGGGCGAAGCGCCTGAACGCGCGATCTATGGCGAGACCAAGCTGGAAGACGCAAAAGAGCTGATAGAGGATGGCGTGCCGGTGATGCCCCTGCCCTTCACACCGACGCGGAAGGTGAACTAAGGCGCCTTGAGATCGGGGGGCAATCGGCTAGGCTGTTGCCAACGCACCCCTATTCAGGACGACACCATGCCCGCTGAGATCACCATCCGCCCCATCCGTGCCGACGACAAACCCGCCTGGCGCGCGCTTTGGACGGCCTATCTGGAGTTCTACGAAACCAAACTGGACGACGCGGTCTATGACAGCTCGTTCGCCCGGATGCTGTCGGGTGGCCCCGGCGAGTTTCAAGGGCTGGTGGCGGAGCGGGACGGCGTCCTAGTCGGCCTGACCCACTTCCTGTTTCACCGCTCCATGTGGAGCGTCGAGAACACCTGCTACCTGATGGACCTCTATGTCGATCCGAGCCTGCGCGGGGGTGGCGTGGGCCGTAAGCTGATCGAAGCGGTGCACACAATTGCCAAGGACGAGGGCTGTTCAGGCACCTACTGGCTGACGCAAGAGTTCAACTACAAGGGCCGGATGCTCTACGATCAAGTCGCCACGCGGACACCGTTTATTAAGTACGCGAAGAAGGATTGAGCCGGCGCTGAGGACAGAATGCAGTTCATTGAACGATCCGTGCTGGGGGTGCGCAGCGCCGTCTGGACCCTCGAGAGCCCGCAAATGGGCTTTCGCGTTATGCTCTTTCCAATGATCCATGTGGCGCAACCTTCGTTCTATGCCGAGGTGTCAAAGCGATTGTCGCAGTGCGATATCATTCTATGCGAGGGTGTCAGTAGCAAGTTCAGCAAAAGGCTGGCCCAAGCCTATTTGCAGCTGACGCGAAATCCGCGACTGGGACTGGTCGCACAACACGAGATGGCACTTGATCACGTCAAAGAGCGGCTGGTCCTTGCGGATATTGAGGGCGCGCATTTTGATGAAAGCTGGGAAGACCTATCCTTCTTCAACCGGTTTGTTTTTCCTGTGGCTGCATATTTTTTCGGGCTTTACCTGCGGTTCTTTGGAACTCGCCGTCTTATGGCGCGCCAGATCAACAGCCAAATGCTGGAAAGCCGCGATGACCTTTTGAAAGACGACGATACCCAAGAACTAGACAACATTTTACTGGAGCATCGTGATCAACATTTGATCAGCGTCATCGACGATCAGATTGCCAAACTGGGTGATGCGAAACAGACCATCGGGATTGTCTATGGCGCCGCGCATATGCGCGCCGTTGCCCGCCATCTTGTCCGGAACCATGGATGCCGCACTCTGGATGGCGAGTGGATCACGGTATTTGATCTGTAGCCAACAATCACCACCCGGGGTCAAAGGGCCAACATGTCGCCCCATCCACACTTGCCCTTTCGCGCCCTCCTGCGTAAGAGAAGCCGGACGTAAAGGAAGGGATGGGGCAGCATGCCTATTCTGGTGATGAAATTCGGCGGCACATCGGTCGCCAATCTGGATCGGATCCACCGGGCCTCGAAGCGGGTCGCGCGTGAGGTGGCCAATGGCTATGACGTGATCGTCATCGTCTCGGCCATGTCGGGCAAGACCAACGAGCTGGTCGGCTGGGTCAACGAAACCTCACATCTGTATGATGCACGCGAATATGACGCGGTGGTCAGCTCGGGCGAGCAAGTGACCGCAGGTCTGATGGCGCTGCGCCTGCAGGAAATGGACGTGCCCGCACGCAGCTGGCAGGGCTGGCAGGTGCCGGTAAAAACCACCGGCGTACACTCGGCCGCGCGGATTGAAGAGATCCCGACCGACAACATCATGGCCAAGTTCGGCGAAGGCATGCGCGTCGCCGTTGTGGCGGGCTTCCAGGGCATCGCGGATGATGGCCGGGTCACCACGCTGGGTCGTGGCGGATCGGACACCACCGCTGTGGCTTTCGCCGCTGCCTTCGGGGCCGAGCGTTGCGACATCTATACCGACGTGGACGGCGTCTATACGACCGACCCGCGCATCTCGGACAAGGCGCGCAAGCTGGACAAGATCGCGTTCGAAGAAATGCTGGAACTGGCGTCGCTGGGCGCCAAGGTTCTGCAAACCCGCTCGGTCGAGCTGGCAATGCGCTATAAGGTGAAACTGCGGGTTCTGAGCAGTTTTGAAGAATATGACCCGGAAGCAGGCACGCTGGTCTGCGACGAGGAGGATATCGTGGAAAGCAATGTAGTTTCTGGCGTCGCATACAGCCGCGACGAAGCGAAAATGACTCTGATCTCGGTGGCAGACCGCCCCGGCATCGCATCGGCAATCTTCACCCCGCTGGCAGACGCCGGCGTGAACGTGGACATGATCGTGCAGAACATCTCGGAAGAAGGTCGCACCGACATGACCTTCTCGTGCCCTGTTGATCAGGTCGCGCGCGCGCAGAAGGCCATGACGGATGCCAAAGAGGCCGGCAACATCAACTTCCACGACATCGTGGCAGATCAGGATGTGGCCAAGGTCTCGATCGTGGGCATCGGCATGCGCTCGCAGGCCGGTATTGCAGCCAAGATGTTCCAAGTGTTGTCCAACGAAGGCATCAACATCAAGGTTATCACCACCTCCGAGATCAAGATCTCGGTCCTGATCGACCGCAAATACATGGAGCTGGCCGTGCAGGCGCTGCATGACGCGTTCGAGCTGGAGAAAGCGTAAGAGATACGGCCCTTAGGGTTGGAAATTGGAACGGCCTCGCAGAGATGCGGGGCCGTTTTTTTGGAATTGCTGCCTCGGCCTAGGCTGATCGATGCGGTGTAACGCAACAAAGTTTCCGTTCTACCAAGCTCCAGGCTGAACATATTGTGAGTTCGGCGTTTTACTGTCTTCGCTGTAAAATCTACAATAAGCCTTCCCGCGGAACTCGATATGCTGGCGGTCATAGATTTCCAAGAATGAGTCAGGTTCGGCTTGATCCGAGCTCAGTACTCCCAAACTGACAACACGATATGCATCAACAATTCTTTTTGACTGCAGGTATCGATTGCGATTGAATGGATCATCCTCGATTGCTAGGTGCCATATCCCTTCAACGCGTAGGTTGAAAAAGTAGATGAAGCCACCATCGCGTTCGTCGGAAGAAACAAAGGACGCCTCAAATACGTCTGGGCGTAAGAATCCGCTATTTGTTCCGATGCCCTGATAGTCAGATTGATATGCAAGTTCGTTTCTCAAAGCGTCTATGCAAGCGTCTTTGTGTGTCTGGCTGAAGCTTGGTTCGAAAAACCCTGAAAAGAAACCTTGGCTGTAAGCTGGCTGTGACATCACAAACATGGAAAACAGAGCAAAACCTCGCAAGTAACTTCGCATAATAGCAACCTCATTTATGTCCAATGAATACCAAGAATTATCCGTTTTAGTTGCAATGTCAAAGCAGAAATCCCCCTCCCGGAGAAGCCATCCAAAACGCCCAGAGTGTACGGCTTTCTTAGTTGCACGAGCACGTGTCAGCCGAGGATCCGCTGATCCCACGTGACCGCGATCCACAGGAGTCCGGTCGACATTTTCGTCGATCCCTCATCACAACCAACGCCGCGCTTAGTTCAAAACAAGCGTGCAGGCGCTGCCCATTCAACGCAAAATCTAGTGAGCGTTCAAACCTAACGTTTGATTCAGCATGACCGATGACAGGTCTGTCCCGCAAAGCTGACCACCGCAGTAGAGCGCGAAACAGCTTTGAACACTTCGCTTACTTCCCCTCCCCCTCCAACCCCGCAATAATCAGCTCCACTCCCTTAGCGAAGTTGTGCAACCCGTCATATTCGCGGGCGGCGACTTTTTCGGCCATGGCGCGCAGGTTGGGGTAGGTCTCGGCGGGGATCAGGTGCAGGTGCGCTTGGGTGACTTCGGCGTAGTCTTCGGGCGCGAAGGGGAAGTTTAGCTCCTGCAGCGTGAAGCCATAGATGTGGCTGTCCATCAGGTTCCAGGCGTGATCCGCGTCGATCAGGTCAAAGCCTGCGTTGATCATCACGGCCAGCGTCGCCTCGACATAGGCCAGCACGTTGGGGCCGGTATTGGGCAGCGACACCAACAGCTGGATCGTCCACGGATGGCGCTTGAATACGGCCCGAGCGTTGTGGGCGCGGGCGCGGAGTTCGTCTTGCCACGGCCCGTCCGGATTGGGCAGCGGGATCTGCGCGATGGCCCAATCGGCCATGCCCATCAGAAGCGCATCCTTGCCCGCGAAGTGGTTGTAGAGCGACATCGCCTCGACCCCCAGCGCGGCGGCCAGTTTGCGCATGGACAGCGAATCGGATCCGGCCTCGTCCGCTAATTTCACGGCCGCAGCCAAGATCGCGTCTCGCGTCAGCTTTGACGTTTTCTTTGATTTCCGAACCACTTGCGCCCTTTCTACTGCCCTCTCTTGATTTACTTACACTGTAAGCTTATATCAAGCTGCAAGTTAACTTACAGTGTAAGGTTAGGGCATAATATGAAACGCATCTGCATCGTCGGGATCTCGGGCAAGCTGGGACAATACATGCTGAAACAAGCGCTGGATCGCGGCTATCACGTGAATGGCGTGTGCCGGGAAAAGAGCGTGGGCAAACTGGACGCCATCATGGCCGAACATGGGGATCGCATCACACTTTTCCCCGGCAAGACCAATGACCGCGCGGTGATCCGGCAGGCCGTAATGGGTTGCGAGGGCGTACTGACCGTGCTGGCGCCGTGGGGCGTGCAGCAATATTCGTCAGGCACCGCTCAAGCCGTGATGGATTTCGCCAAACCAGACGCACGTCTGATCTTTTCCTGCGGGTGGCACATCACGTTGGACGGGAAGGATCAGTATTCGTGGACCTTCCGCACGCTGCTTGCGGTGGCGACGAAGCTTACCCGGTGGCTGCGCTTTGTCGAGATCGACGACCAAGTTCTGGCTTGCGATCTGATTTTCAAATCAGACACCAAGTGGACCGTGGTGCGTGGATCGGACCTTGAGGAAGGCAAGAGCCAAGGGCTCCCCGTCTGGTCCGAACATGTGCAGGACCCTGTGCTGGCCTCGAACAAGACCCGCCGGATCGACTTTGCGCTGTTCATGGTCGAGGCACTGCGAAACGACGCGCTGATCGGGAAGGCGCCTGCGATTTGCGGCGCGGGGACGGAAAGTGCGCGGGCGCAGGCGGATCAGATTCGTGCTTGATCCGCGCCACTTCTGCGCGAAACCTTGCGCCCTTATCGCCTAATGGCTACTGGTCTGGCATAAGAATCTATTTGGTATTTCCCGTAATTGTCGCTGTGATTTTGGCAGGCTTGATCTTTGCTCGCGACGTCATTCACGACCCAAAAACATCCCACGATCATGATATTGCGTTTCTTGTCGACGTTCATTTGGGAAACAGCGATCTCATGGCGAAGAGCGCCGAACTGGAATCTCAAGTTGCCGCGCGCATAGCCTCTGACATGAAAAAAGTCGGCGCGCGCGTCATTGATCAGCAACAGTTTCAGACGCTGCTGTTCGACGACTTCAAGGAACGCTATGAAGCAAGGTCGCGCATTTGGATTGAGGACCAATATTTAAAACATCTTAACGCGCGCGAAATAAAGGCCATTGCGGAATATGCAAGAAGTGATGAGGGGCGCGACCTTCTGGAAATGACGCAGCCGATTGAACAGAAGTCACCCGAAAATGTTGCAGCGTTCTTCGATGGCCCTGGTCGACCTATTGCTGACATCATACCCGAACTCAAAGCTGCCGCTGAAGCGTTCCTACAAGAACAACACCTCTTGATGACCGAGTATCTTTCGCTGGGCCGCGTCGCGGACATCGCTGAGATGCCCCATGTGGTTGCATTTGAAGACGAGAGTATGCGCGCGGTGGCGGTTGAAAAGATGCGCGCCCTTGATAACGGCGTAGATTATCAGTCGGCCTTTCAGCCGAATTGACGCCTTCCAAATACCCGCCCATCATTCACCGCGAACCCGACCGCGATGATGGCGAAGCCCACCCATGCTTCGGGGCCGATGCGTTCGCCAAGAAACAGTGCGCCAAGGGTGATGGCGAAGGGCGGGATCAGAAGGGTGACGAGCATCAGGTTTGCGGCCCCTGCCCGTGCGAGGATCGCGAAGTACAGCACATAGGCCAGCGCGGTGGAGAGGGCAGCGAGGCCCAAGAGCGCACCCCATGAGGTGACAGACAGGCTGAGTGACGGCGGGCCATCCACCATCCAGACCACAGGCGCCATGATCAACGTGCTCGCCGTCACCATGCCCAGCGCGTTCATCAAAGGGGGCTGGCCTGCCAGCATGACCCGGCCCCAGACGCTGGCAAACGCATAGGACAGTGCCGCACCCATGATTGCCAGCTGGGCGAGGTTGGCGGGGTTGAAGCCCGACACGGCCTCGGGGCCCATGATGACGCCGACACCGATCAGGCCCAGAACCGCCCCGCCAATCTTGCGAGCGGTGAGGGGTTCGTCGGCCAGCAGCACGCCCGCGACCACCGCGCCGAACATCGCCGTTGTGCCGTTCAGGATCGAGGCAAGGCCGCTTTCGATCTGCGTCTGCCCCCAGAAAATCAGCGAAAACGGGATCGCGTTGTTGAGCGCGCCCATGCCCAGATAGCCCAGCCAGACGCGCGGGCTGCGCGGGATAGGGATGCGCTTCATCGCCACGATCATGGCCAGAATGGGAATGGTCCAGACCACCCGATGTAGCGTGATGGTTAGCGGCGGCACCTCGCCCAGCGCAAGCTCGGCAAAGAAAAACGACCCGCCCCAGACGGCGGCCAGAGCGATCAGCATGATCCATGCAGTGCGGTCCATTTGGAGTGTGGGTTGGGGCATTGGGCGGGGTCCTTTGGTGTTGCCCCATAGGGATGGCGGGATCTGCCGCGAAGGCCAATCCGTTTCTTGTGGTTTCGAGACTAGCTACGAATGACATTCCAGCCACATACCTGAACTAGAAATCCACCCAAAGGAGACAACCTCTGGCCCGATGACCTGACCACACACTATTGATGCCGCGACTTCTAGAATCGTGCGTTGTTAAGAATGGGGTGTGAATTGAGCTGGCAGAATTCGACAATCACTGAGATCACGCAATCCTTCTCGGAACTTGGGTTCACCAAGCGTAGAAAGAACTTGGCTGTAAAAGAGCTGGGCGAGGGCAAGTTTCTATGTCTGAGCGTTGGCTCCTCTAAGATCAATCTCGGCCCCCTGATGGTTGACATCTATGCGAACTGTTATTGGCAAGAGGTCGAAAAACTTGTTGCCGTCGGGTTCGGATTGAAACAAGGATTCGCGTCATCTTTCACATCGGCGCGCATGCTCAATCAGGGTTACCGGTACACAATCGGAAGTAACGAAAGCAAAGCGTCGGTCATTTCGCAGATTCTGGAAGACGTGACAGCCATTCCGGAAACACAGCTTCTGGAGCTATGCGAAACACAGGCGATTATTGCAGGTATCGAAGTGGATATTTCCAACGGGATAGGCTATGCCGAACGGCTTGTAGCTATCGAGTGGATCACTCATGGCAAGGATGCTGCTGCGGCGCGTTTCGGAGAATGCCTTACGCTCATTCAAGACGAGTTCTACAAGTCGAGGCTGTCTGAGTTCTGGGAGCGAATATCGGTTTCGGATGTCAACTGATAGCAGGCTCAGGCGCGCCCCTCGCGCACAAACAAAAACAGCCCACCAATCCGGCGGGCTGTTCTTCGTTCACCGCTCTACGCTTACATCTGCCCATAAGGCGTCGAGCGTGAGATGTTGAGTTCCTCGTCACTCATCACCTCTTCGACGCCCTCAAAGAGCGGGGTCGAGAGGTAGCGTTCGCCGGTGTCGGGCAGCATGACCAGGATGTTGGCTCCCTCAGGAGCGGATTTCGCGGTCTCGATCGCGGTGGCGAAGGTGGCCCCGGCCGAGATGCCGACGAAGATGCCTTCCTCGGCAGCCAGACGTTGCGACCATTTAATGCCGTCCGGGCCGGGGACCGAGGTCAGCTCGTCATACAGCCCGTTGTCCAGCGCCTCTTGCAAGACATGGGGGATGAAGTCCGGGGTCCAGCCCTGAATGGGGTGCGGGTTGAAATCCGGATGGCCCTCGGTGGGCTGGTTTTGCTCGTTGCGGGTGTTCACGTAACCGGACGCGACAATCGCGGCGTTGGCGGGTTCGGTCAGGATGATCTTGGTGTCGGGGCGTTCTTTCTTCAGGACACGCCCGATGCCCGTCACGGTGCCGCCTGTGCCATAGCCGGTGACCAGATAGTCCAAACGCTCGCCATCGAAATCGGCAAGGATCTCGCGCGCAGTGGTGTTTTCGTGGATGTCGGCGTTGGCGTCGGTTTCAAACTGGCTGGCAAGGAACCAGCCGTTCTCTTCAGCCAGTTCTTTGGCTTTAGAATACATGCCAAAGCCCTTCAATTCCTTGGGCGTCAGCACCACTTTCGCGCCAAAGAAACGCATCAGCTTGCGCCGCTCGACCGAGAAGCTTTCGGCCATGGTCACCACCAACGGATAGCCCTTGGCGGCGCAGACCATGGCAAGACCGATGCCGGTATTGCCGGATGTGGCTTCAACCACCGTCTGGCCGGGCTTCAATGCGCCGCTGGCTTCGGCGGCTTCGATGATGTTCAGCGCAAGGCGGTCCTTGACGGATCCGGCCGGGTTGAAGGCCTCCATCTTCACAAAGATGTTCACGCCCTCGGGCGCGATACGATTTATGCGGATAACAGGCGTGTCGCCCACCGTATCCAGAATGCTGTCATAGCGCATGCCGCGCCCATTGGTCTGTCGGGGTGCCATGGAAAGGTCCTTTCGCAATACACGGGTTCATTATTCGTTGATCTTAAACCTAAGACGCAATCCGCGCAGTCAAAACCCGCCTTCGTGCAAAAAGACTGAAATTTACGTATCGCAATATGCCCCCAACGCATCGTCCCACAAATCGACAACCCGGCGCGTTTCTGTTCCGCACAATCAGTGGCCGGACAGCGCAAATTGCAGGCAAATTCACACGCAGGTCAAAACGCGCAGATTTTTGCTGATGTGAACGTAACGAGTTTCTGGCATAGGTGGCAGCGAGCCGCTAGGATAAGGCTTGATCAAACGGCGCGCGCCTCGGTCTCCGAGACTGCCAAGACGCCGTGGCAAACAGGGATTGGTAAGATGGCAGAAAGCCAGACAAGCGACAGCCGCAAGCTTTTGGTCAGCCTGCGCGAGACCCTTGCGGCAGCGTCCGAGGGGCAGGAACGGCTGGACCGTATTACCTCGTTGATTGCTGAAAGCCTTGGGGTCGAGGTGTGCTCGATCTATCTGTTCCGGGACGCCGAGACGCTTGAGCTTTGTGCAACTGAAGGCCTGAAGGCCGAAGCCGTGCACCAGACACGTCTGCGTGTGGGCGAAGGGCTTGTAGGGCGCGTGGCGCGCTCGGGCCAGGTGGTGAATACCGAGGATGCCCCGTCCGCACGTGGGTTCCGGTACATGCCGGAAACGGGGGAAGAGATTTACTCGAGCTTCCTGGGCGTGCCCATTCAGCGTCTGGGCGAAAAACTGGGCGTGCTGGTTATTCAGTCGAAAGAGGCCCGTGTCTTCTCGGCTGACGAAATTTACGGCATTGAAGTGGTCGCCATGGTGCTGGCCGAAATGACCGAGCTGGGCGCCTTCGTCGGCGAAGGCGAGGCCATGGGCGCGCTTCACCAGCGGCCTGTCACCTTCAAGGGCAGCATCGGCCAGGAAGGCGCGGCCGAGGGGCACGTTTGGCTGCATGAACCGCGTGTCGTTGTGACCAACCCGGTGGCGGATGATCCCGATGTCGAATTAAAGCGCATGCAAGATGCCGTTGATACGCTGCGCGTGTCTGTGGACGAGATGCTGGAAAACGCGCAGACAACCGACAAGGAACAAATGCAGGTTCTGGAAGCCTATCGGATGTTTGCCAACTCCAAGGGCTGGATGCGGCGTATGGCCGAAGATATTTCGCGCGGGCTATCTGCCGAAGCGGCGGTCGAGAAAGAGCAATCCGCCGCGCGCGCCCGAATGAGCCAAGTACCGGATGCTTACCTGCGTGAACGGCTGCATGATCTGGACGATCTGTCGAACCGCCTGCTGCGGATCCTGACCGGACAGGGCAAGGATACCGGGGCCGAGATGCCGGCAAACCCGATCCTGATCGCCACAAATATTGGGCCAGGCGAGCTCTTGGAATACGGGCGGGGCCTGAAGGGGATCGTGCTGGAAGAAGGCTCGGTCGCCAGTCACGCAGCTATCGTGGCGCGCGCCTTTGCAATCCCGCTGATCATTCAGGCGGGCCACATCGCGACCGAGGCCCTGAACGGCGACCACATCCTTGTGGATGGTGAAAACGGTGTGGTCCACCTGCGCCCCGAGGACACGATTATCTCGGCGTTCCGCGACAAGATGGCGATGGAGGCCACGAAGCAGGAACGCTACCAAAGCCTGCGCGACAAGCCCGCGATGGGCCTGTGCGGGACCGAGGTTAAACTGCATATGAATGCAGGCCTGATGGCCGACCTGCCCTCGCTGGAAAGCTCGGGGGCCTATGGCGTGGGCCTGTTCCGTACAGAGTTGCAGTTCCTGACCGTGGACCGGGTGCCGCGTCGGGGTGATCTGGCAGCGACATATGCCCGTGTTATGGACGCAGCCAAAGGCAAGCGCGTCACCTTCCGCACGCTCGATATCGGGTCGGACAAAGTGCTGCCCTATATGAACCCGCTGGACGAGCCGAACCCGGCTTTGGGGTGGCGCGCGATCCGCGTTGGGCTGGACAAGCCGGGCGTCATGCGAATGCAACTGCAGGCGCTTATCCGCGCCGCCGCGGGGCGTTGCCTGACCGTCATGTTTCCGTTCATCGCACAGCTGGACGAGTTCCGCGACGCCCGCGAAATGCTGCTGGCCGAGATCGAGCGCGAGCGCGCGCTGGGTCATATTCTACCCGAGAAGGTCGAGATCGGCGCGATGCTGGAGACGCCGTCGATGGTGTTTGCCCCGCAGCAGTTCTTCGAGATGGCCGACTTCATCTCAATCGGCGGCAATGATCTGAAGCAGTTCTTTTATGCGGCAGATCGGGAAAATGAACGGGTGCGGCGGCGGTACGACACGCTGAACGTGTCTTTCCTGAACCTGATTGAAGAGATTGTGACCCGCTGCGACGCGGCGCGTACGCCCTTGAGCTTCTGCGGCGAGGATGCAGGCCGGCCACTGGAAGCAGTGTGCTTTGCGGCGCTTGGGATGCGGCACCTGTCGATGCGACCAGCCTCGATCGGTCCAGTCAAAAGCTTGATAAGGCGCACTAATCTGGATGATTTGCGGGAAGTGATCGACACCACCCGCCTGTCTGGGGAACAATCCGTTCGACAAACTGTCAAGGCATGGCTCGCAGAAAACGCGGTGTGAGAAACAGTTCGTTTCGACTTGCCTCACGCCCGGTTAGGAAAATCTTCAGACAATTAGAACAATCGTGGAACAGCGACGCGAGCGTTTTGACATCCCGATGACCGGGAACTGCCGAACCGCACGCATATTGGAAGACCAAGCTGCGGTTGGCGTCCGGCGCATTGCCCCGACCGACCCGCAAAAGGAGAGGCCCATGCTGTTTCGTGTACTCGTCACCGGTGTATTCACCGGCTCAATCGCTGCCGTAACGGCGTTCTCGCAGGGGTTTGGTCCAGTTGCGGCCTTCATGGCCTATGCAGTTTTTGCGGGTTTTGCAGTCATCGGGATGGGTGTCCTGACCCTCACAGCACCCAAGCTCCCTGCTCCATCACGTCAGTGGAAACTGGATCGGTCGCGCGGCACACGTACCCAGCGGGTATGGCATCCGCTTTTGCAGAACCGTAAGTCCCCGTATTGGCAACAAAGGCTGGAACGCATGACGCGGCAAACCATCGGTGCGCAAGCCCGACCCGCAACATTCTGTGTATTCACATCGGTGCGTCGGAACCAACCGACCTTTCGCTAAGGTTTATCCTGCAGAGTGCTAGGCGTCGTCAAACCTGCGAACATCACCCGCCACACCACGCCACGCCCTACAGTCCTGATCATAGGCGAGAACCCGGTCAGGGTTGGTGGGCGGCGGCATGACCACCCCCTCTAATCGCGTAAATCCGAACCGCTGATAGTAAGGCGCATCCCCAACCAGCATCACACGATCCCAACCCAGTTCGGCCGCGCGGCCAAGGCTTTGACGGATCAGATGACCGCCCAGCCCTTCGCCCTGACGGGTCGGGTGCACGGCCACCGGCCCCAGTAGAAGCGCTTTGTGCGTGTGCTCTCCGACAATGGCGATGGGCCAGTAGCGGATCGCCCCGGCCAGAACACCGTCCGCGTCACGCGCAACCATGGTCAGCTCTGGAATAGGCGGCACATCATCGCGCAGACGATAGGATGACAGCGCCTCGCGCCCTGGCGCAAAGCACAGGTCGTAAAGGGCTTCGACCTCCCACCAATCTTCCTGCGTTTCCTGAGACAGATGATACAGCTGCCCGCCCTCGTGTTGCCTTTGGCTTCTCTTTACGTTCCTGCTATCACGGCAAGGCTATGAAACGGAAGGGATAAGCCAGTGTTCTATCAACCCGAAAACGGGCACGGGCTGCCCCATAATCCGTTCAACGCCTTGATCGTCCCGCGCCCGATTGCGTGGATCACCACAAGAGATGCCGACGGTCGCGATAACCTTGCCCCCTATTCCTTCTTCAATGGGGTCGCCTACGATCCGCCGCAAGTGATGTTCGCCACGACTTCGGGCAAGGCGGATCGGCAAATGGGCAAAGATACACTGGACAACATTCGCCAAACGGGCGTGTTTTGCGTGCATATGGTGTCAGAGGACCTGACAGACGCGATGAATATCAGCGCCGCCAGCTTCGGGCGCGACGTGAACGAGATCGATGAAGCAGGATTGGAACAGGTGGCGTGCGAGACAATTGATGCCGCTCGCCTACCCGCCGCCCCTGCCGCACTTGAATGCAAGCTGACGCAGATCACGCAGCTGCCGGGCGAAGCCAATTACGTCTGTTTCGGCGAGGTGACTGGGATCCATATGCGGGATGACTGCATCGTCGACGGGATGTTCGACATCACCCGCGCGCGCCCCTTAGCCCGGCTGGGGTATCGCGATTATTCCGTCGTGCGCGACAGGTTCACCCTGAAACGCCCCGAAGAGTGACGCCGGTACGTCCAACATCATAAAGGCGCCCGAAGGCGCCTTTATTCATTAGTGTCCACCAAGGATGCCGGTCTTGACCGAATAATCCACGGCGACCTCGTAATCGGGATCATCGTCGCTATCGACCACCAAGTGGCCGGCCTTGGTCAGCAAGTCGTGACAATCGCGGCTCAGGTGACGCAGTTGAACTTTCTTGCCCAGTGCTTCGTATTTCAGTGCCACCGCCTCGATCGCCTGCAGGGCCGATTGGTCCACCACGCGCGAACGGGCAAATTCGATCACGACAAGGTCAGGATCATTCTTGACGTCAAACAGCTCGATAAAGCCATCGGCCGAGCCAAAGAACAGCGGGCCTTCCACGTCATAGACCTTGCCCCCGTCTTCTTCACGGGTCACCGCGTGGATACGGGCGGCGGCGTTCCAAGCATAGGCCAGCGCCGACACGATCACGCCCACCACAACGGCGACGGCAAGGTCTTCATAGACAGTCACAGCAGTCACCAACAGGATGACGAACGCATCCGTGCGCGGTACGCGGCGCAGGATCTTCAACGAGTTCCAGGCGAACGTACCAATCACCACCATGAACATGACGCCGACAAGGGCCGCCAACGGGATCATCTCGATCCAACTCGACGCCACAACGATGAAGAGCAGTAGGAAAATCGCAGCGGCGATCCCGGCGATGCGCGTCCGGCCGCCCGAGCGCACGTTGATCATCGACTGCCCGATCATGGCACAACCACCCATGCCGCCGAAGAATCCGGTGATCACATTCGAGGTGCCTTGCGCGATACATTCCTGCGAAGCACCACCACGTTGACCGGTCATTTCGCCCACAAGGTTCAGGGTCAACAGGCTTTCAATTAGGCCAATCGCGGCCAGGATCACGGCGTAAGGCAGGATGATCCAAAGCGTTTCCAGCGTGAATGGCGCCAGCGCAGTACCATACAGCCCCTCACCCGTGCCAAACGGATTGTGGAAGCTGGGCAGTCCGCCCTTGATCGAGGCCATGTCGCCAACGGTCGGCACATCAATCCCAAAGGCAATCACAAGCCCTGCCACGACACCGATCCCGGCCAGCGGCGCAGGGATGATCGAGGTCAGCTTTGGCAGGCCCCAGATGATCAGCATGGTCAGGCCCACAAGGCCCAACATCATGTAAAGCGACATGCCAGACAGCCACGCGTCGGTATTGCCCGGCTCTTTGAACTGGGTCATCTGGGCCAGGAAAATAACGATCGCCAGGCCGTTCACAAAGCCTAGCATGACTGGGTGCGGCACCAATCTGATGAACTTGCCCCAGTGCATGACACCGGCAAAGACCTGCAAAAGACCCATAAGAACAACGGTCGCGAACAGATACTCGACTCCGTGCTCGGCGACCAAAGCCACCATCACAACGGCCAGCGCACCGGTTGCACCCGAAATCATGCCGGGACGTCCACCGATCACAGCGGTAATCAGACCGACCATAAAAGCTGCATAGAGACCCACAAGCGGGTGCACACCTGCGACAAAAGCGAAGGCCACGGCCTCGGGCACCAGGGCTAGGGCGACGGTCAGCCCCGACAGAAGCTCGGTCTTGATGCGGGACGGCGTCAGCTCGTCATTCGGCGACAAGCGTAGATCAGGGCGTTCGATACGATTGGCAAAGCTTGCCAGCAGGGCTCGGGCCACGGGGATTACCTCGTTCTGGGGATTGTTCGCGATGGGGCTGTCTAACGGCTTCGGCCGCTTCGGGCAATGCCTCAGATGACTTACGGTCCAGCAACAATTGCATGGCATGGCAGCAACGCGCGCGATAGGCTGCGGCCAAAGCAGAATAGGAGGCAGGCATGGACACACATATCGGGATCATCGGTGGGTCGGGCATCTATCAGATGGACGGGCTGGAAAACGCGCGTTGGGTGGATGTCGACAGCCCGTGGGGTGCACCGTCCGACCAGATCCTGACCGGTCAGCTGGACGGCGTCACCATGTCCTTTCTGCCGCGCCACGGGCGGGGGCACGTGCATAGCCCCTCGGACGTGCCCTATCGCGCCAACATCGACGCGCTGAAGCGGCTGGGCGTCACGGACGTGATAAGCGTGTCGGCCTGTGGGTCGTTCCGAGAAGAGATGGCTCCGGGTGATTTTGTCATTGTAGATCAATTCATTGACCGGACCTTCGCGCGATCGAAAAGCTTCTTTGGCTCGGGCTGTGTTGCGCACGTGGGCTTTGCCCATCCTACCTGCCCGCGACTGTCCGCTGCCTGTGCTGACGCTGCCCGCGCGGCCGGTGTCACCGTACACGAGGGCGGGACGTATCTGGCGATGGAGGGGCCTCAGTTCTCGACGCTGGCGGAAAGCCGGATGTATCGCGACCAATGGGGGGCGCATGTGATCGGCATGACCAACATGCCCGAGGCAAAGCTCGCCCGCGAGGCCGAGCTCTGTTACGCCTCGGTCGCGATGGTGACGGATTTCGATTGCTGGCATCCGGACCATGACGAGGTCGACGTGGCGCAAGTGATCGCCACGCTGACGGGTAATGGCGACAAGGCCAAACGAATGGTTGCGGGGCTGCCTGCGCTTCTGGGCGCAGAGCGTACCCCCTGCCCGCATGGCTGCGACCGCGCGCTGGACATGGCCATCATGACCGCCCCGGAAAAGCGTGACCTTGCACTTCTGGCCAAGCTGGACGCGGTGGCAGGGCGAGTATTGTGAGTCGTCTACACGGCGCCGATCTTGCCCGATACTTGGCATTTGCCGGCATGGTTCTGGTGAACTTCCGATTGGCTGCAGAGGTCAGCGGGGGATCGGATGTCGGATCGCTGATCACCGACACCTTAGAAGGCCGCGCAGCCGCCTTGTTTGTCGTGCTGGCAGGTGTCGGTGCCAGCCTTGGGAAGCCTGCATGGCATCTAACACTGCGCCGCGCCATCTTCCTGTTTGTCGTCGGCATGTTGAATATGCTGATTTTCGACGCCGACATCCTGCATTTCTATGCGCTCTATTTCGTCGTTTCGATGGCGCTCATGCGCAGGTCAGACAACAGCCTGTTGCTGGGTGTCGCCGGTTTTATTCTTGCGGGTTTTGTGGCGCAGCTGGTGCTGGATTTCGACCGAGGTTGGAACTGGACCACGCTTAGCTATGCCGATTTCTGGACCATCGAGGGCTTCTTGCGTCATTCCCTGTACAACGGCTGGCATCCGGTCTTTCCTTGGGCGGCGTTTCTACTGTGGGGCATGTGGTTGGGGCGCCTGTCGCTGGGACGTTGGACCGTGCAGACCGGAATGGTGCTGGGCGGCGCACTGGTGGCAGTAGCAGCTCAGAAGGCCAGCGCCACCCTGATCAGCGACCCCGAAATTGGCGCGTTGATGAGCACCGAGCCGGTTCCAGCGGGGCCGCTATATATGCTGGCGGGCGGGGCCACGACCGCCGCAGTTCTGGGCGCTGTGTTGCTGATCACGCCGGTGTTGCTGGCGCTGCCCCTGATCCGCCGCCTTTGCGACGCGATGATCGTGGCTGGGCGTCAAACACTAACACACTATGTCGCGCATATCCTGATCGGCATGGGCACACTCGAGGCTTTGGTTTGGCTGGACGGTTCGCTGCATCCGATGCAGATTTTCTGGATCTCGATCGCCTATTGCGCATTTGCCGCGTTGTTCAGTTGGCTGTTGTCGCATAAGTTCAGACGCGGGCCGCTTGAGGCCACTATGCGTCTGATCACCGAGGGGAAAACATGAAATCCGTCAAAGACTATATCCGCACCATCGTGGACTTCCCGCATGAAGGGATCCTGTTTCGCGATGTGACCACCCTGTTCGCCGATCCGCGCGGGTTTCGCATGGCGGTGGACCAGATGCTGCACCCCTATGCGGGCATGCAGATCGACAAGGTCGTCGGACTTGAGGCGCGCGGCTTTATTCTGGGCGGCGCGATTGCGCACCAGCTGACGCTGGGGTTTGTGCCGATCCGCAAGAAGGGCAAGCTGCCCGGCGCCACCCTATCCGAGAGCTATACACTGGAATATGGCGAGGCCGTGATGGAGATCCATGACGATGCCATTCAGCCGGGCGAGAAGGTTCTGCTTGTCGACGATTTGCTGGCCACTGGCGGCACGGCCGAGGCCGGGATCAAATTGATCGAACGCTTGGGCGGCGAGATCGTGGGCTGTTCCTTCATCGTCGACTTGCCGGAACTGGGCGGGCGCAAAAAACTGGAAGAGCTTGGTATGGGCGTCGATGTTTTGTGCGAATTCGAAGGGCTGTGAACCCTCGATTAACCATTAAGCTCTAATGCTGTCCCTGCCCGGTCGGAGCCCGGGCGCTGCTTGAGCACGTGAATAGTGTGCGACGCCCCGCTTACCCGGCGGGGCGTTTTCATTGCGGCTGGTGGCTCACGATGTGAGCCTGAGGGGGCTTTGCCCCCGCGTCTTCGACGCTCCCCCAAGATATTTCTGGCAAGAGGAGGGGTGAAGGTCTCATTTGGCTGGAAAGATCACGCCGGGGTTCATGATCTCGTTGGGGTCCAGCGCTTGTTTGATCGCACGCATGGCGGCAAGGCGGGCGGGATCTGAATAGCGGGCAAGCTCGTCCGTTTTCAGGCGCCCCACCCCGTGCTCTGCGCTGAACGAGCCGTCGTAGTCGTCCACCAGATCATAGACGATGCTGCGAATGGCGTCGCGCTGGGGAAGATAGGCGGCTTTGTCTTCGCCCGCTGGCGGGAAGACGTTGTAGTGTAAGTTTCCGTCGCCCAGATGCCCGAAGGCGTTTACGCGATACGGGCCGAGGGCGGCGAGGGCGTCGTCCGCGCGCGTCAGGAATTCCGGGATATCGGACAGCGGCAGCGAAATGTCATGCGAGCTGATCGCGCCAACGGCTTTGTTCGCTAGGGGAATTTCCTCGCGCAGCTTCCACAGGGCAGCGCGTTGGGATTGGGATTGCGCGACGACGCCGTCGGACACCAAGCCTGCCTCTTGGGCCGCCTCAAAGAGCGTTAGAAGCGCGGCCTCTGGGTCATCGGTTGGGCCGAGGCCAAGGTCGATCAGCACGGACCATGCGGGCGTCTCGGAAAAGGGCTGAGGTCCCCCCATCTGGGCCTCGGCGAGAAATTCCAGCCCGGTGCCCTTGATCAACTCAAATGCGCTGATCCCCTGCCCCAACTGAGATTGCGCCAGCGCCAGAAGGTCCAAAGCAGCGGATGGGTCACACACGCAGAGAAGCGCGGTCGAGGTGCGCGCGGGACGCGCAAACAAGCGCAGGCTGGCGGCGGTGATCACGCCCAGCGTGCCCTCGGCCCCGCACAGAAGTGCGCGCAGGTCATAGCCGGTGTTGTCCTTGCGTAGCCGCTTTAGCCCGTGATGGATGGTGCCGTCAGGCAGCACGGCTTCGATCCCCAGACACAGCTCGCGCGCGGTGCCATAGCGCAGCACGTTCACTCCGCCCGCATTGGTCGACAGGCATCCGCCAATGCGACACGACCCCTCCGAGGCGAGCGATAGCGGGAACAGGCGATCTGCATCTTCAGCCGCAGACTGGACATCCGCCAAGATGGCCCCAGCCTCGGCGACCAGAACGTTCTCGGTCGGGTGGACGGCGCGGATGCGGGTCATGCGTTCAAGGCTTAGGATCACCGAGCGGGCGTCTTGCATCACCTGCCCACCGACCAGCCCCGTGCCGCCGCCATAGGGCACGACGGGCACGCGGGCATCGTTGCAGATGCGCAGGATGGTGGACACCTCGTCCACAGATCCGGGGGCCAGAAGCACCCCGCCCGCGCCGTGGAACATCCCGCGCGGCTCTTCCAGATAGGCGGGTGTCAGGGGACGGAATGCGGCCTCCGGTAGGGTCGCGCGCAATTGCGCTTCGATCGCTACATCGACAGATCTCACGTCACGCCCCTTCTTGTGGTTCTCAGACAGATTACCAAGCGCGGCTTAACCCACTTGCGTGCGCCCGCGCCGGTCCGATCTGAGGTTGGCATAGAGCACGTGATTGCGCCAGCGCCCGTTGATCTGAAGGTAGCTTTGCGCCACGCCTTCGTATTTATAGCCGACCTTTTCCAGCACCCCGCGCGAGGCGGCGTTTTCTGGCAGACAGCCCGCTTCCAGCCGCGACAGATCCAGCTCGTTGAACGCGTAATGCACCAGCGCCTCAAGCCCTTCGCGCATATAGCCTTGGCGCGCAAAGCGTTCGCCGACCCAATATCCGGTGGTGCCAGCTTGCGATGGACCACGACGGATATTGTCCAGCGTCAGCGCGCCCAGCAGGGCGCCGTCCTGACGTCGAAACATGAAAAGTGGAAGCGCAGTGCCGCTAGATACCGAACGATTGGCCCAATAAACGCGATTCGTGAAACTTTTACGGGTCAGGTGATCCGCGGCCCATGTGGGCTCCCACGGTGTCAGGAAGTCGCGGCTTGCAACCCGAAGCGCTGCCCATGCGCGATAGTCACCATGCAAGGGCGGGCGCAGGGTCATGCGTTCGGTTTCAATCCGAACCTTCTTGGGCCGCGCGAACATCAGGCAGCGCGCCTTTCTATCAGAGCCTCCAACGGCTCGGCCTTGGCTGCCGGACCATAGACCGCCATCGCCATGGCGCTATCCGACAGGGACGCACCGAAATCGCGTAGGTCTTGCATGGTAACAGCGTCAATCTTTTCGATCGTGTCGGCCAGCGTCGGTACATGTCCCCAGATCCCAACCAGACGCGCCATACGCTCGGCACGGGCGGACGGGCTTTCCAGCCCCATCAGAAGCCCAGCTTTCATCTGCGTGCGGGCGCGTTCCAGTTCACGATCTGACATGTCGGACGCGGCGCGCTTCATCTCGTCGATGCAGAGGCCCGACAGGGCGGCAATGTCGTCGCCCGAGGTCCCCGCATAGACGGTCATCATGCCGGTGTCGTCATAGGATCCAACCTGAGAGAAGATAGAATAGCACAGCCCGCGTTTCTCACGCACTTCCTGAAACAGGCGCGAGGACATGCCGCCGCCCAAGGCAGAACTGAAAAGCTGTGCCGCATAGAAACCGTCGTCGCGGTACGAGGGCGCTTCGAACCCCAGCGTGAAATGCACCTGTTCAAGCGTGTTGTTCACCTCGACCCGCGCGCCAGAGGTCCAGCGCGCTGCATCAGGTATCAACACTGGGCGCGGAGCGAGCGTTCCGAAAGCAGCTTCGGCAAGGCGCAGGATTTCGTCGTGGTCCACCGCGCCGGCCGCTGACAGGATCAGCTGTTCCGGGCCGTAATGTTGACAGACAAAGCCAGACAGGTCGTCACGCCCAAAGGCTTTCACCCGCTCGGACGGACCAAGGATGGTGCGGCCGATGGGCTGTTCCGGGAAGGCTGCTTCCTGCAGCCAGTCAAAGACCACATCATCGGGTGTATCCAGCGCCTGCCCGATTTCCTGCAGGATCACACCGCGTTCGATCTCGATCTCGCTCGTGTCGAAAACCGGGTTCAGCACGATGTCCGAGATCACATCGAGCCCAAGCGCCACGTCACCTTTCAGAACGCGCACGTAATAGGCCGTCACCTCGCGCGAGGTATAGGCGTTGATATAGCCGCCCACATCCTCGATCGCCTCGGCAATCTCAAGCGCGTTGCGCTTTTGGGTGCCTTTGAAGGCCATGTGTTCAAGGAAATGCGCGATGCCGTTCTGGGCCAGCGTCTCATGGCGTCCGCCCGCAGTGACCCACACCCCCAAAGAGGCGCTTTCCAGCCCCGGCATATGCTCGGTCACGACGCGTACGCCGTTGGACAGGCGATCCAGACGCACCGTCATGCAGGAGTGGCCTTTCCGGTGCGTTCCATGATCAGCGTCTTCAGCGCGTCCAGATCGTTGGCCACGCGGGTTACACGCTCGTCACGGTCAAACAGGTCGGCCATGCGCGGCGGCAGCGGCGCGTCTTGGCCACAGGCATCTTTCACAGCTGCCGGGAACTTCGCAGGATGCGCGGTGGCCAGCGTAACCATCGGACTATCGCCCAGATGCTCGTTGGCGACTTTCACGCCAACAGCCGAGTGCGGGCACAGGACTTCGCCCGTGGTGGCGAAGCTGGTTTTGATCTGCGCCATGGTTTCGTCTTCCGACGCGCGGCCTGAAGTGAACTGTTCACGCAGGTATTCCATCGCACCTTGGCTGATCGCGAATCCGCCGTCTTTCAGGTCGTCCATCTGACCAGCCACAGCCGCACCGTCGCGGCCATAGGCGTCAAACAGCGCGCGTTCGAAATTCGAGGACACCTGAATATCCATCGACGGGCTGATCGACGGCGTGACGCCCGCCTTAGTATAGGCGCCGGTCTCCATCGTGCGGTGCAGGATGTCGTTCTGGTTGGTCGCGATCACCAGCTGGTCGATGGGCAGGCCCATCTTCTTGGCGATATAGCCCGCAAAAATGTCACCGAAGTTGCCGGTCGGCACGGTAAAGCTGACTTCACGATGCGGGGCGCCCAGCGACACGGCGGACGAGAAGTAGTATACCACCTGCGCCAGAACCCGCGCCCAGTTGATCGAGTTCACGCCTGCCAGCTTCACACCATCGCGGAAGTCAAAATCGTTGAACATGTCTTTCAGGCGGGCTTGGCAATCGTCAAAGTCACCATCCATAGCCAGCGCATGCACATTGCTTTCCGACGGCGTGGTCATCTGGCGGCGCTGCACTTCGGACACGCGGCCATGCGGAAACAGGATGAACACGTCGACCGCGTCCAGACCCTTGAAGGCTTCGATCGCGGCAGACCCGGTATCACCCGACGTCGCGCCGACGATGGTCACTTTCTCGCCACGACGGCTGAGCGCCACTTGGAACAGCTGACCGATCAGCTGCATCGCGAAGTCTTTGAAGGCCAGCGTCGGGCCGTGGAACAGCTCGAGCAGGAAGTGGTTCGGGCCCAGCTGCACCAGCGGCGCGCGGGCGTCGTGGCCGAAGCCAGCATAGGCCTTGGCGATAATCTCTTTGAACTCTTCGTCGGTGAAGGTGTCGCCCACGAAGGGGCGCATCACGCGAAAGGCGATCTCTTCATAAGACAGGCCAGCCAGCGCGGCGATTTCGTCCTCCGACATGGTCGGCACGGTTTCCGGCACATAAAGGCCGCCGTCACGGGCAAGGCCGGTGAGCATGGCGTCTTCAAAGCTGAGAACAGGTGCGTCGCCGCGGGTCGAGATATAGCGCATCGAAAGTGAGTCCTTCAGGTGTTTCGGCGTTTCTTACGCCATAGCAGGGCAAGTGTCATCACCGACCATGTGAGCGCCAGCAAAAACCACGTGCCTGCGTATTCAAGGTGTCGGTTAGGGACACCCTCGGATGTGACGGGAAGCGGCAGCACGCGCGGCTCGGCCGGAGTCATCTGGCGAACGATCACAAGGGTCGGTTGCGTACCAAGTTCGTCGGCCATCTGGTCCAGATCACGTGCGAACCACGTGTTGCCTGCCACGTCATTGTCGGGGGTCGAACTGCGACGGTCATCGGGCCAGTGCAGGTTGCCTTCGATCCGGACCAGATCTTCAGGCACGGGTGGCATCTCGTCCGCCACACGGACGAAGCCCCGGTCGATCAGGATCGCGCCCTGATCGGTCAGCAAGGGTGAGATCAGACGATACCCTGCCCCGTCCTGTTTAGTAGATACCAGCACACGCAAAGTGCCTTCGCCAAACTGGCCCGAGACCACGACGGGCAGATAGGTATCACGCGCCCTGTCGGGCGCCTCCGGCAGGGATACCGGGTCCGCAGCGATACGGGTGTCGATTTCTGCCAGCACACCCTCTTTCCATTTCAAACGCTGCACCTGCCACGTGCCCAGCCCAATGAACAAGGCGAGCACGGCAAGGGACAGGATGATGGCGATGGCTTGGCGCATAACAGAGATCCGATAAAAGAAAAGGCGCGAGGGTTTCCCCTCGCGCCCTTGATTAGGACTAATCGCAGGTCAGGTTCAACCGCCCCAGATATAAACAGCTGCGAACAGGAACAGCCATACAACGTCAACGAAGTGCCAGTACCAAGCGGCGGCCTCGAAACCAACGTGGCTTTCCGGAGTGAAGTGGCCCTTGATCGCGCGCATCAGGCAGATGAAAAGGAAGATGGTGCCGACAATCACGTGGAAGCCGTGGAAGCCAGTGGCCATGAAGAAGTTCACGCCATAGATGTTGCCAGCGAAGTCAAAGGCAGCGTGGCTGTATTCATACGCCTGGAAGATGGTGAAGATCACACCCAGAATCACGGCCAGAGCCAGACCCCAAACCAGATCTTTACGGTTGTTTTCATGGGCAATCGCGTGGTGTGCCCAGGTTACGGCACAGCCCGACAACAGCAGGATCAGGGTGTTGATCAGCGGCAGGTGCCAGGGGTCGAAGGTTTCAATGCCAACCGGCGGCCATACGCCGTCGATCTTAGGCGAACCCTCGGTCATCGGGTACATGGCGTGCTTGAAGAAGCTCCAGAACCACGCAACGAAGAACATGACTTCGGACATGATGAACAGGATCACGCCATAGCGCAGGCCGATTTTGACAACCGAGGTGTGGTCACCGGTTTGACCTTCATGCACAACGTCCGACCACCAGGCGAACATGACATAGAGAACGCCAGCCAGACCGGCGAAGAACAACCAAGGTGTTCCATTGGCCATCCACTGGACAGCGCCAAACAGCATGACGAAGCCGGCCACGGCACCCAAGAAGGGGTTTACCGAGGGCGGCAGAATGTGAAAATCGTGATTTTTTGCGTGTGCCATAAGCGTCTAGTCCCTGTTCTTCTGGCGTCAGTTTTGCACAACCGTCTGGGGTGCTTCAAGCGAAGCGACCTCTTCCGGCAATTCGGTTTCGTGGAACGTGTAGGACAACGTGATCGCATTCACGTATTTGCCTTCATCGTCCGCGATAATTTCGGGGTCCACGTAGAAGGTGACCGGCATGGTCACGCGTTCTCCGGGTTGCAGCACCTGCTGTTCGAAGCAGAAGCAGTCAATCTTGGTGAAAAAGCCCCCCGCGGCGAAGGGCGCCACGTTGTAGCTGGCGGTGCCGGCCACCGGGCGGTCCGTCGGGTTGTAGGCCTCGTAGAAAGCAAGACCAGTTTCACCCAGACGGATCTCCATTTCGCGCTGGACGGGCTTGAACTCCCACGGCATGCCGCGCTCTTTCGAGGCGTCAAAGCGGACCAGCACCTTGCGGTCCAGCACCACATCGGATGCTTTCTCGGCCACGCCGGTGACGCCGCCAAAGCCTGTAACCCGGCAGAACCAGTCATAGAACGGAACCGAGGCCCAACTAAGCGATCCCATCAGGACCACAACGCCGACCATCTTGGCTGCCGTCATCTGGTGCTGCGAAAGGCTCATTGGTTGGCCTCCGACGAAGCTTCCGGCTGATAAAGCTCGCTCACTTTGGCCACGGTCAGGCCATAGACAAGGGCAACAAAGCCCACCAACACAATGCCCAGGCCGACATTGCGGCTGAACCGGCGCTTGTGCATTTCATGTTCTGCCTTGATCGCCATCAGCCCCAGCCCCCCAGTCCGAAGGGTTTCAGCGAGGCCTCAACCAGCAGCGCACCATAGTGCAGGAACAAATACGCCAGCGACAGTTTGAACAGACCGCGTTCGGCCTTGTGGCTGTCAGCTTCGCTGTCCGCGTCGGTGCGGCGGAACACGTCCCACGCACCTTTGATGAACATGGCGTTCAGAACCAGCGCGATCACCATATAAGTGGGGCCACCTACCGAAGTCAGGCCCAGCGCGATGGCAACAGCGGCCAGTGCAAATGTGTAACCAAGGATATGGTTGCGGGTGGTTTTTCGACCGTGTGTCACGGTCAGCATCGGCACGCCTGCATTGGCATAATCACCTTTGGTGAACAGGGCCAGCGCCCAGAAATGGGGCGGTGTCCACGCGAAGGTCAAAGCGAACATCAGAACGCTTTCGATCGAGATCCCACCCGTGGCAACTGCCCAGCCGATCATCGGAGGGAACGCGCCCGCCGCGCCACCGATCACGATGTTCTGCGGGGTCCAGCGCTTCAGCCACATCGTGTAGATCACGACATAGAAAAAGATGGTGAAGGCCAACAGTGCTGCAGCCATCAGGTTGGCAGCCAGTCCCAGCATCACGACGGCCATGACCGACAGGGTGATGCCGATGGCAAATGCCTCGCCTTCCTCGACCTTGCCCGACGGGATCGGACGGGTCAGGGTGCGCTTCATCTTGCGGTCGATGTCAGCGTCCCACCACATGTTCAGGGCGCCCGAGGCACCTCCGCCCACGGCGATGAACAGGATCGAGGCCAGGCCGACCACCGGGTTAACGCCAACCGGCGCGACCAGCAGTCCAACAAGGGCGGTAAACACCACCAGCGACATGACGCGCGGCTTCAACAGCGCGAAATAGTCGCCAAATCCGGCTTCGCCGGTATCGGTCTTGGTGGATTGGATGCTGGCGTCAGTCATTGTGTTTTGGCGCTCTGGCTAGGGTCATATTTGCAAGAAACCGCCCCCGGAAGGGCGGCCTGTGGGAAGGGGTTGCCCCCTTCCGTCTGATCAGTTGGCCGAGGCAACCTGAATTGCGGGCATCGTGGTCACGTCGCCTGCGTATTCTTCGATCGCGCCTTTCAGCCAAGCTTCGTATTCAGCTTCGGTCACGGCTTTCACAGTGATCGGCATATAGGCGTGGTCTTTGCCGCACAGCTCTGAACACTGGCCGAAATAGATGCCTTCCTTGCCGGGCTCGACTTCGAACCACAGCTCGGCCAGACGACCGGGAACAGCATCCTGCTTCACACCGAAGGCCGGGATGGTCCACGAGTGAATCACGTCAGCGGCAGTTACCTGCATCACGACTTTTTTGCCGGTGGGCACGACGACAGCGGTGTCGGTGGCCAGCAGGTAGTCGCTCTTGTCATAGCCGTGCTCTTCCAGGGCCGATTTATCCAGCAGGAAGCTGTCGAAACCGAATTCGTGCTCGGGATACTCATAGCCCCAGTACCACTGATAACCAGTGACCTTGATCACAACGTCACCCTTGGGAATGACCTGCTGCTGAAACAGAACCGGCAGCGAGAAGGCCCCGATGAAGACCAAGATCACGACGGGGATCAGGGTCCATGCGATTTCAATTGGCGTGTGGTGCGAGAAGGTCGCGGGCTCGGGATTGGCGCGACGGTTGTGGCGCACGATAACGTAGGCCAGCAAAGCAGTTACGAAGATCGTAATCCCGAAGATGATCACATTGATCATTGCATCAAGCCCTTGGGCCGCTTCGGCAACGCTGGTCACGGCTGGCTGGAAGCCTGTGCCGCCTTGTACCGGTTTACCGATCACCTCAAGATTTTCCTGAGCTGTGGCGACACCCGCCGTCATCATTGCTGTTGCAGTGGCGAAAAGGCTGCTGAAACGCATCATAATCGTCTTTCTCTTCCCTGTGCGGCGCGGCCCGGCACCGGTGATTTCCGGTTCAGGCTGCAGCGCGCTCATGCCTCTCCCGCGCACGGGCACGGGAATCCCTTGTTTCTCATTGGTGTGAAACCATATTAGAAAGCTGGGAACAAGGAAAAACCTTCGCAAGTTAACGAACAACGTCGCGTTTAGCGCAAACTAAAGGCCCCTCATGACCGACACCTCCCCCTTTCGCCCGTTCGAGACCCTGATCGCTCAGGATGAGGCACAGAAGATTCTGGCCCAAACCACCCATGGTGCTGATGATGGCGAGCTTTTTCTCGAGCGGATGCGGTCCGAGGCGCTGGTCTTCGATGACGGACGCCTGCGCAATGCCAGCTATGATGCGTCCGAGGGCTTTGGCTTGCGCGCTGTGAACGGCGAAACCACCGGCTACGCCCATTCGACCGAGATCAGCGAGGCGGCGTTGAAACGTGCGGCCTCGACCGTGGCTTTGGCCGTGGGCGATGGCGGCGGCACATGGTCCGATGCCCCTGCCCGCACCAACCGAAAGCTCTATACAGATGCTGACCCGATGGCAGATGCGGGCTTTGGCCTGAAGGTCGAAACCCTGCGCGAGATTGATGCGTTTACCCGCGACCTCGATTCACGGGTGGTGCAAGTCTCGGCGACCATCGCGGCCAGCCTGCAAGAGGTGCACATCCTGCGCCCCGATGGCCAGTTGGTGTCGGACACGCGCCCCATGACACGCCTGAATGTGTCGGTCATCGTAGAAAAAGATGGGCGGCGAGAAAGCGGCTCTTCGGGTGGTGGTGGACGTGCGGGACTAACTGGTTTGATGGACCCGCAACACTGGCAAAGCACCGCGCGCGAGGCGTTGCGTATTGCCTTGGTGAACCTCGACGCGGTGCCTGCGCCGGCGGGGATGATGGATGTGGTTCTGGGCAATGGCTGGCCGGGCATCCTGCTGCACGAGGCCGTGGGCCATGGGCTGGAAGGTGATTTTAACCGCAAAGGCACCTCGGCCTTCTCGGGCCTTGTGGGCCAACAGGTGGCGGCCAAAGGCGTGACGGTCGTTGATGACGGAACCCTACCTGACCGCCGCGGATCGATCAGCGTGGACGACGAAGGCACGCCCTCAGGCCGGACCACCCTGATCGAAGACGGCGTGCTGGTCGGCTATATGCAGGACCGCCAGAATGCACGCTTGATGGGCGTACCCGCCACCGGTAACGGTCGGCGCCAAAGCTATGCACACGCGCCCATGCCGCGCATGACCAACACCATTATGGAAGGTGGTACCGCCACTCCGGAAGAGGTATTGGGCGAGCTGAAAGACGGCATCTATGCCGTCGGTTTCGGCGGCGGTCAGGTGGACATCACCAACGGCAAGTTCGTGTTCAGCTGCACCGAGGCCTACCGCGTCGAAGGTGGCAAGGTCGGCGCGCCGGTGAAAGGCGCCACCCTGATCGGCGACGGCCCGCAAGCGATGAAGCAAATCCGCGCAATCGGCAATGACATGGCGCTTGATCCGGGTGTCGGCACCTGCGGCAAGGCAGGGCAGTCTGTACCCGTGGGCGTGGGGCAGCCGTCGCTGTTGATCGGTGGGCTGACGGTTGGGGGCTCGGCAGCTTAACTGGCCTTTTCCCAGACTAAACGCGGGTGGACACCTTATTCTAAGGCGATTCACCCGCCGTTAACCAATTTCCCTGCATGCTGATCCGGCAAAAGACGGAATCACGCATGACCAAGGACCTTTTCCAACCTCTTCACCCCATTCCCTCACCCAGGACAGAGGATGAGGCCGTCTCGTGGATCCGTCTTTTGCGTTCGCGTCGCGTCGGGGTGTCGACCTTTTTCAGGCTTCTGGGCGAACATGGCTCGGCCGAGGCCGCTCTGGACGCGCTGCCCGAGGTCGCAAAGGCCGCGGGTGTGAAGGACTATGCCCCCTGCCCTGAAAAAGTGGCCGAAGACGAATATCGCCGGGCACAAATGGCGGGCGCTAAGATGATCTGCTGGGGCAGCGATGCCTATCCAGCGCTGTTATCCGAGATATCAGACCCGCCCCCATTTTTCTGGGCGATGGGCGACGAGGCCCTGTTGCACAGCCCCGTCGTCGCGCTGATTGGTGCGCGCAATGCATCATCGATCGGGACGCGCATGGCCCGCAAACTGGCAACGGAATTGGGCGAGGCTGGGTTCACCGTCATTTCGGGCCTCGCGCGCGGAATCGACACGGTGGCCCACGAAGCGGCGCTGAAATCTGGCAAAACCATCGCGGTCATGGCAGGCGGCGTGGACGTGATCTATCCGAAAGAAAACACCGATCTGGCCGAAGATATCGCCCACGACGGGCTACGTATCTCGGAAATGCCACCCGGTGTGACGCCACAAGCGCGGCACTTTCCGCGCCGCAACAGGCTGATCTCGGGACTGGCACGCGCTGTAGTGGTGGTCGAGGCCGCCGCGAAATCCGGGTCGCTACTGACCGCACGCAACGCGCTGGATCAGGGGCGGGATGTATTAGCGGTTCCGGGGCACCCGTTCGATGCCCGCGCCTATGGCTGTAACATGCTAATCCGCGATGGCGCGGCATTGGTCCGCAACGCGGCAGACGTCATTGAGGCCATCGGCCCCGCAACAACTGTCACGCCGTCTGACGCGAAATCGCACGCAAATGACGCTTCCGCTACCGCAGAACAGTCCGGAACTCGTGACAAAAGGACATTGGCGGAAACCGCCAAACTACACGGTCAGATCCTGTCCAGACTGGGATCGTGCCCGTTGGCCGAGGATCAGTTGATCCGGGACATTGGCCAGTCACACGGTCTGGGCTCGCAACAGATTTTGCCCGAGCTGGTAAATCTTGAGCTGGAAGGGCGCATCACACGCCAAGCAGGTGGGCTTCTTACGAAGTCTTCGTAGCTAATTGTGACCTTTGGTAATATTATTTTACCAATTTAGCGCTAAACCTTACCCAATCGTTACAAAAACTATTGCGCTGCAATGCGGCACGCCCTACGACTCCTGCAATTCCACGTACGGGACAAGGGGAACACTGATGCGCGACTTTCAGAAAATCCTGATCGCTAACCGCGGCGAGATTGCAATCCGCGTGATGCGGGCGGCCAACGAGATGGGCAAGAAGACCGTTGCGGTCTATGCCGAAGAAGACAAGCTGGGTCTGCACCGTTTCAAAGCGGACGAGGCCTACCGGATCGGCGAAGGCATGGGCCCTGTGGCCGCCTACCTGTCGATTGACGAGATCATCCGGGTTGCCAAAGAATGCGGCGCGGACGCGATCCACCCCGGTTATGGCCTTCTGTCCGAGAACCCGGATTTCGTGGACGCCTGTGCTGCCAACGGCATTACCTTCATCGGCCCCAAGGCCGAAACCATGCGCGCACTTGGCGACAAGGCCTCGGCCCGCAAGGTTGCCATTGAAGCGGGCGTGCCCGTCATTCCCGCGACTGAGGTGTTGGGCGATGACATGGCTGCGATCAAGAAAGAGGCCGCAGAGGTCGGGTATCCCTTGATGCTGAAAGCCTCGTGGGGCGGCGGTGGGCGCGGTATGCGCCCGATCTTCAGTGAAGACGAAGTTGAAGAGAAAGTCTTGGAAGGCCGCCGCGAAGCCGAAGCGGCCTTTGGCAACGGCGAAGGCTATCTGGAAAAGATGATCACCCGCGCCCGTCACGTCGAGGTGCAGATCCTGGGCGACAGCCACGGCAACATCTATCACCTTTACGAACGTGATTGCTCGGTCCAGCGCCGCAATCAAAAAGTTGTTGAACGCGCGCCCGCACCGTATCTGTCGGAAGCCCAGCGCGAGGAACTCTGCGAACTTGGCCGCAAGATCTGTAACCACGTGAACTATGAATGCGCGGGCACGGTCGAGTTTCTGATGGATATGGAATCAGGCAAGTTCTACTTCATCGAGGTAAACCCCCGCGTGCAGGTCGAGCACACCGTCACCGAGGAAGTCACCGGCATCGACATCGTGCAGGCGCAGATCCTGATTGCCGAGGGCAAGTCGCTGGCCGAGGCCACCGGTAAGGCCAGCCAGTACGACATCCGCCTGAACGGCCACGCGTTGCAGACCCGCGTGACCACGGAAGACCCGCAGAACAACTTCATCCCGGATTACGGCCGCATCACGGCCTATCGCTCGGCCACCGGTATGGGCATCCGTCTGGATGGCGGCACAGCTTACGCGGGCGGCGTCATCACACGCTACTACGATTCGCTGCTGACCAAGGTGACGGCCTGGGCCCAAACGCCTGAGAAGGCGATTGCCCGTATGGACCGCGCCCTGCGCGAGTTCCGTGTCCGTGGTGTGTCGACCAACATTGCGTTCGTCGAGAACCTGCTAAAGCACCCGACCTTCCTGAACAATCAGTACACCACCAAGTTCATCGACGAGACGCCCGAGCTGTTCAAGTTCTCGAAACGTCGTGACCGGGGCACCAAGGTTCTGACCTACATCGCGGATATCACTGTGAACGGGCATCCGGAAACGGCTGATCGCCCCGCCCCGCACGCAGATCTGAAAACACCAAGGCCCCCTGCCCTGCGCGCAGATCCGGCTGCTGGCACCCGCACCCTGCTTGAGGCCGAAGGCCCGCAGGCCGTCGCAGATTGGATGAAGGCGCAGAAGCATCTTCTGATCACCGACACCACGATGCGGGACGGGCACCAGTCGCTTTTGGCAACCCGGATGCGCTCCATCGATATGATCAAGGTGGCGCCCGCCTATGCGGCGAACCTGCCCAGCCTGTTCAGTGTTGAATGCTGGGGCGGTGCAACCTTCGATGTGGCGTACCGCTTCTTGCAGGAATGCCCGTGGCAGCGCCTGCGTGACCTGCGCAACGCGTTGCCAAATGTGATGACGCAAATGCTGCTGCGGGCCTCGAACGGGGTGGGCTACACCAACTATCCGGATAATGTGGTGCAAGAGTTCGTGCGTCAGGCGGCGGTTTCCGGCGTTGATGTGTTCCGCGTGTTCGATTCGCTCAACTGGGTGGAAAACATGCGTGTCGCGATGGACGCTGTCGTCGACGCGGGCAAGGTCTGCGAAGGCACAGTCTGCTATACCGGCGACATCCTGAACCCGGATCGTTCGAAATATGACCTGAAATACTACGTCGGCATGGCCAAGGAACTCGAGGCCGCTGGCGCCCACGTTCTGGGCCTGAAAGACATGGCCGGACTGCTGAAACCCGCTGCTGCACGCGTACTGATCAAAGCGCTGAAGGAAGAGGTCGGGCTGCCAATCCATTTCCATACGCACGACACCTCGGGCATTGCAGGTGCGACCATTCTGGCCGCGTCCGATGCGGGTGTGGATGCTGTTGATGCGGCCATGGACGCGTTCTCGGGTGGGACATCGCAAGCCTGTTTGGGCTCGGTGGTCGAGGCGCTTCGCAATACCGATCGCGACACGGGTCTGGACATTGGTGCGATCCGCGAGATCTCGAACTATTGGGAAGGCGTGCGCCACCAGTATGCTGCCTTTGAGAGTGGGCTCGAAGCGCCTGCTTCCGAGGTTTACCTGCACGAAATGCCCGGCGGGCAGTTCACCAACCTGAAGGCGCAGGCGCGTTCGCTTGGACTGGAAGAAAAATGGCCGGACGTGGCGCAAAGCTATGCCGACGTGAACCAGATGTTTGGCGACATCGTGAAGGTAACGCCGTCGTCAAAGGTTGTGGGCGACATGGCGCTGATGATGGTCAGCCAGGGCCTGACCCGTGACGAAGTCGAAGATCCCAAAACCGACGTGGCCTTCCCGGATTCGGTGGTCGACATGATGCGCGGCAATCTGGGCCAACCGCCCGGTGGCTTCCCCGAAGGCATCATCAAGAAGGTGCTGAAGGACGAGAAACCAAATGTGGAACGCCCCGGCAAGCATCTGGAACCAGTCGACCTTGAGGCCAAACGCGCCGAGCTGTCGAAAGAGCTGGAAGGCTTCAAAGTCGATGACGAGGATCTGAACGGCTACTTGATGTATCCCAAGGTCTTCCTGGACTACATGGGCCGCCACCGCCAGTACGGCCCGGTGCGCACCCTGCCGACCAAGACCTTCTTCTACGGCATGGAGCCCGGGGAAGAGGTCTCGGTCGAGATTGATCCGGGCAAAACGCTGGAAATCCGCCTGCAAGCTTTGGGTGAAACCGACGAGAACGGCGAAGTGAAGGTCTTCTTCGAACTGAACGGACAGCCGCGCACAATCCGCGTGCCGAACCGTCTGGTGAAGTCGTCGACCCAGGCCCGCCCGAAGGCCGAGGATGGCAATCACAACCACATAGGTGCCCCGATGCCGGGCGTCGTCGCCTCGGTCGCCGTGGCTTCAGGGCAGCAGGTGAAAGAAGGCGATCTGCTTCTGACCATCGAGGCCATGAAAATGGAAACTGGCATCCACGCCGAACGCGACGCAGTGGTCACCGCCCTGCACGTTCAGGCAGGCGGTCAGATCGACGCGAAAGACCTGCTGATCGAGCTGGAATAGCAGACACCATTAAGAATATGAAAACGGCCGCCCATCGGGCGGCCGTTTTTCGTTCCGTGGCTCAGCGCCCTAAAACCTAGCATCCGCCTAGAATGCACTTTCGCGACTTTGCCGTGCCTTGATCTGGCAATGATTGTGATGGTTGTGCGCGTCCCGGTGATTGGCCTCGTGACAGGTTGGGCACAAGGCGACGGGCGTCAGGACGCGCCCACCGCCCCCCAATCGGGCCATATATTCGTCTCCACACACCTCAAGGCTTTCGCCACGGGCAGCAAGTTCTACAGACGTCACACCACAGCATTCACACTGTTTCAGCGACAGCGCTTCATGGCGCTCACGCTCGGTGACCACTTTTTGATAGTTGCAAGCACTTAATTCCAAAACCCACCCTCCCCTGGATGATTCTGAGCCCCACACTCATTCACAATTCTAATATAAGTAAGAATCAGGCGATTTTTAGGTCAATTCTTTGTGTGTGCTGAGATGCCCCTCGGCTGATCCCAGTCCACAGTCAAAAAAAACCGGGGAAATCGTGCTTTTCCCCTTGCAGCCCGCGCCCGTATTTCTTATTCCACGCCTCACCGAAGGAAGCGGGCGTAGCTCAGGGGTAGAGCATAACCTTGCCAAGGTTAGGGTCGGGCGTTCGAATCGCCTCGCCCGCTCCAATCGGAACCCAGTCTGGTCACCCACCAGACACTGCCATAGGAAGCGGGCGTAGCTCAGGGGTAGAGCATAACCTTGCCAAGGTTAGGGTCGGGCGTTCGAATCGCCTCGCCCGCTCCAAATGGACCAGATCCCAAAATTGTTGGATAGACGCAACGCTTGATGCGTCTGCTCATGCGTGCTTCGCGCACGCGTCAAATCTAGCGTGTGCCAAAAAGTAAGGGGACGCGCATGGCGCATCCCCTTTTCCCCAGTTCATCCTTCCCCTCAAAGGACGGTGTGGGTTCAGGCGCTTAAAGATTGGCGCCCGGCAAGTTCGTGAATCATCGACTGGATCTGCGCACGGATCTTTTCATCCGTAATCGAGGACAGAGCCTGAGCCGCCTTGGCGGTCCGCTCATCCAGTGCTGCGCGCTCAGGGACACCCGCACGCGGCAGTCCTTCGAAGAAGTAAGCTGGTTCAACATCAAGAAGCTGAGCGATCTCGAACATCTTGCTGGCCGATACCCGGTTATAGCCGGTTTCGTACTTTTGCAGCTGCTGGAACGACAGGCCCAGTTTCTCAGCTACGTTAACTTGCGTCATGCCCCGCAGCAGGCGCACTTCGCGAATTTTCTTTCCCACATGAACATCTACCGGATGTACCATATTTTTCACCACATAATTGTTTCCCGCTAAGGGAGAATGGCACCAAACGATATGAAACCCAATTGGTGAGGGATAAACATTCATGTAACATTTTTGATTGCATGATGGATGATTTATGTTACCAAGCCCAGTTAGGGCCTTTTTTTATAAGGGCTTTGCGATCATCCATTTGGCAGGCAGGGTGAAGTGTTTCACCTGCGTGCACAATGCGTTTACAGCCAAGGGAGCAGAGATGACCCATCGCGATGCACCTGCACTGCTCTACGAGATGCTGAGGTCTTTCGCCTCATTGGCGCAAACTTTGAACCTGTCCAAGACGGTCAAGAACCTTGGAAGCACGCGTCAAACGGTCCGCCGGCACATCGCGCATCTCGAAGAATACATGGGCAATCCGCTGTTCTCGTTCGACAACCGGCAGTACAAGCTGACCCAGACCGGAGAGAACGCCCTTAAAGAGGCTGAGGAACTACTGGCGCGCGGTGAAGCGTGGTTGAACAGCGAAAGCAGGCACGTTCTCGGCCTGCACTACCTAGCCCTGCAGGAGGGGAAGATCCCCTACTTCCTGCAACAGCATCCGCTGACTGCACTTTGGGACAATTCATCTGAACTTTTGAAGTTCGGATTTCACTGCTGGGCCCAGTCCGAAGGCGAGCTGGAAAGCCCAAGTTTCGCCAACTTGCGTCCATATTTGATGGTGTTCAGATACAACCAGCAGAACGGAGATTGGATTTGTACTGAAGTCGGAGAGAAATCGTCCTTCGCAACCTGGTTTGGGTGGGAAAAATACAGATCCGCTGTTGGCCGTAGCGCAGTCAATCTGCCCACCGACAAAGGCTACAGCTATCTACTGACGCAATCCTTCCACGATGTGGCCAGTACACGCAGCGTCAGACTTGATCATATTCATACCCACATGCCCTATGGGCCAGAAGATACACCGACACCAATCTCGTATCACCGCTTGGTGATGGCCTGCCGATATGCGGACGGAGACTTGGCGCTGGCGACGCTGATTGACCGTACACTGAACGTCCAGATCCTCGACCTGCCAGACGACATGCGTCTGGCGATGCCGCCAGAGCTGGCAATGGATGTAAAACCACCTTTCTGATACCTACGCTTCAAACGCTGTGTCTATTTCGCGCCACAATGTTGACAGTTTTCAACAGTGACGCGTTCATTCGACAAATCATGGTGAACGCGCGAAACTTGGTCATAACCATAAGATACGAGGTTCAGATGACCATTCACGACACTTTCGCCGGCGCGCAATACATCACGCGTATGCTGGACATCATTGCAGACAAAGGAGTGATGATCGAAATTGGTACAGATTTCGATCTTTACGCAAGCTACATTGCCGAACACCGGACCAATCTTCCGCTGGGATTGGCGTTCGATCCCGAAGTCCAGAAGCTGACCGAGGACACCGGTTTCTGGATCGCGGGCTGGGACCGCGAGGGCAAGATGATGCACTCGCAGGCGATGCGCATGATTGATATGTCCAACACCTACCTGTCAGACTATCTTAGCGAGAATTTTCAAATGTTTGCACCACCTGGATACACTCTGGACATGAGCCGCAGCTTGTATCGCCCAGGCCCCGGTGCGAAGCGGATCACGGGTCGGATTTGCTATCACGGAGACCTTTGGGTCGAAAGCAGCGACCGCTATCGCGGCACGGGGCTTCCGGGCATTCTGGCGCGATTCGCTTTGGCTACGAGCCTTCTGCGCTGGTCACCCGATCATGTGTTCGGTTTCATGGCCCAGCATCACGCCTTCCGCGGCCTTGCCGAACGCGAGGGATACATGCACTGCGAGCCCGGCGCACTGGAATTACACACGCGCGAGTTGAATACGGTGATTCGCGGATTCCTGACCTATATGTCCCGCGAAGACCTGAACTTCCTGATGGAAATCTGCCCGCGCGAGTTCGTGATGTCTCAGGCGGCATAAACACGCGCGGACGGGATTCCCGTCCGTAGCACAGACCGGATTTGGGGCGTGCAGACCACAGCGCCCCTTTTCGTTCCGTTTGCTGTCTTTTCGCCGCCGCCTCGCCCCCCTATAAGGGGCGCAGGTAATAAAAGGACATGCCATGCGGCGCGCTACGATCACTCGCAAAACCGCTGAAACCGCAATCTCGGTCGAGCTGAACCTCGACGGGACCGGTCAGTATGACAACCAGACCGGTGTGGGCTTCTTTGATCACATGCTGGATCAGCTGTCGCGCCACTCGCTGATCGACATGACGATCCGCGCCGAAGGGGATCTGCATATCGACGACCACCACACAGTCGAAGACACTGGGATTGCCATTGGGCAGGCGCTGGTTGAAGCGCTTGGCGACAAGAAGGGCATCCGACGCTATGGCGAATGTCACCTGCCAATGGATGACGCGCAGGTACGTGCGGCGCTGGATCTGTCCGCCCGCCCGTTCCTGATCTGGAATGTCGAGTTCGCCGCCCCCAAGATCGGCAACTTCGACACCGAACTGGTGCGCGAGTTCTTCCAAGCTCTGGCGACCCACGGCGGCATCACGCTGCACATAGACCAGATCCACGGCTTCAATGCGCACCACGTTGCCGAAGCAGCGTTCAAGGCTGTGGCACGCGCCCTTCGCGTGGCCGTCGAAACCGATCCGCGCAAAGCGGACGCCATCCCCTCGACCAAGGGTGCGCTGTAGAGCCCACCCGACCCGGAGACTGATATGCTGACCGTGATCATCGACTATGACAGCGGCAACCTGCACTCGGCCGAAAAAGCGTTTCAGCGCATGGCGGCCGAGACAAATGCGGGCGACGTAATCGTATCAACCAAGCCCGAGGATGTCGCCCGCGCTGACCGGATCGTTCTGCCCGGCGACGGGGCTTTCCCGGCGTGTCGCCAACAGCTGTCCGATCATCGCGGCATCTATGAAGCGCTGGAAGAGGCTGTGATCCGTCAGGGCCGCCCCTTTATGGGGATCTGCGTCGGTATGCAGATGCTGGCCACGGTTAGTCACGAATATCAGGACACGGACGGGTTTGATTGGATCAAGGGCCACGTGCGGAAAATCACGCCCGCGGACCCGGCGCTGAAAGTGCCGCATATGGGCTGGAACGATCTGGTGATCGATAGCGATCACCCGGTCCTTGATGGTGTGACGACCGGCGATCACGCCTATTTCGTGCACTCATATCACTTCGTCGTGGATAACGCCGCTGAACGTCTGGCCCATTGTGATTATGCTGGCGACATCACCGCCATTGTCGGGCGCGACAACCTGATCGGCATGCAGTTCCACCCAGAGAAAAGCCAGGCCGCAGGGCTTCGGATGATCGCCAACTTCCTGACATGGACACCATAAACGAAAAGGGCGCCAAACTGGGCGCCCTTTGCTTATCAAGTACTGGCTACGAAAATCGTCAGCGCGTTACTGCACACGCGACCATGTCTGCTTTTTGCAGATCGGCCCAAAACAGCCCGCGACTTTCAACGTCGATCCTGAAAGCGTCATCTTCGACTTATAAACCTTGTCCGTCGACGGCTGCCAGATTTTGCCACCCGAATACTTGCCGTTGCCATTGGCTTGCATATCCCAAACCAATTGCTTCCCAATATTGGGCGTACTGATCTCTCCGCTTGCATCAAAGGCTTTGGAAATCACACCACACAAAGCGGCCCCGCATTGCGAGAAGGTGACATGTGCATAAGCACCATCGTCCACCTGCGTTTTCCACACACCCAGCACCGGTTCAGCCATCGCTGGCCCTGCTAATCCAACCGCCAACGCCGCTGCTGCAATCACTCGTTTCATAGTTACCTCCCTATTTTGCGGATATCCTGACGCGCGGACTGGCGCTGTGGCAAGTATGACGTGGCGGGAGGTCGCGCTTGGCTTTCCCCCTAGTCCGTGCAAAAAGCAGCGCAAACGACAGTTTAACGGAGCGCCTGCCATGATCCTCTATCCTGCCATCGACCTGAAAGACGGCCAATGCGTACGCCTGCTGCGCGGCGAGATGGAAGAAGCCACCGTGTTCAACGACAACCCGGCAGCTCAGGCGCGGGCGTTTCAGGACGCAGGTTGCGAGTGGATTCACCTTGTCGACCTGAACGGCGCCTTCGCGGGCGAGCCGGTGAACGGCGCTGCGGTCGAAGCCATCTTGGGCGCCATCGACGTCCCCGCCCAGCTGGGTGGCGGCATCCGTGACATGGCCACCATCGAAGGCTGGATCGAAAAAGGTCTGTCCCGCGTGATCCTTGGCACCGTCGCCGTCGAAAACCCCGATCTGGTCCGCGAAGCCGCCCGCGCTTTCCCCGGCAAGGTCGCCGTTGGCATCGACGCCCGTGACGGCCGCGTCGCCACCAAAGGCTGGGCCGAGGAAACCGACGTCATGGTCACCGACCTTGCCAAGTCGTTCGAGGACGCGGGCGTCTGCGCCATCATCTATACCGACATCAACCGCGACGGTGCGATGCAAGGCCCGAATACCGAGGCGACGGCCGATCTGGCCCGCGCAGTCTCGATCCCCGTCATCGCATCAGGCGGCGTCAGCTCGTTGGACGACCTGCGCGCGCTGAAATCCTGCGGCGCGTCCCTGGACGGCGCCATCTCGGGCCGCGCGCTTTATGACGGTGCAATTGATTTGAAAGAGGCGTTGGGGGTTTTGAAAGGCTGATGGGATTTAAAGGGCTGTATATTTGGCTTGGAGGAACTCTTATCCTCTGCCTCATACCAGTCCTTGGTGTGATCCTCTCGTCGTCATTTGCTGACTGGCGCGGCTGTACGTTACATGAAGGCTTCGAGAACCCCTGCGTCTTCCTGGGATTCGATTTTGGGGGCGTGTTATATGCCGGATTTGTATCTGGCTGGTTTATGCTGATCACACTTCCAATTGCTCTCGTACTTCTGGTTGCCCTACTTATTGTGGCGGTATTTCATCTGATTTCGTATCAGCGAAAGAAGGGTTAATAGTAACTTATGCTGAAAACTCGCATCATCCCCTGTCTCGACGTGGCCGAGGGCCGCACGGTGAAAGGCGTCAACTTCGTCGATCTGATCGACGCAGGCGACCCGGTGGAACAGGCGCGCGCCTATGACGCCGCCGGTGCCGATGAACTCTGCTTCCTCGATATCAAGGCGACCCACGAAAACCGCGGCACCATGTATGATTTGGCCACCCGCACAGCCGAACAGTGCTTCATGCCGCTGACCATCGGCGGAGGTGTGCGCAGCCCGGAAGACGTGCGCGACCTGCTGCTGGCAGGCGCGGACAAGGTCAGCTTCAACTCGGCCGCCGTGGCCGACCCGGACGTGATCGCACGTGCCGCAGATCGTTTTGGTAGCCAGTGCATCGTGGTCGCCATCGACGCCAAGACCATTGGCCATGATGCGGATGGAAAGCCCAACAAATGGGGCATCTTCACCCATGGCGGGCGCAAACCTGCACTGGATGCAGACGGCACCCCGATTGATGCAGTCGCGTTCGCCAAGCTAATGGAAGCCAAGGGCGCGGGCGAGATCCTGCTGACCTCGATGGACCGCGACGGCACCCGCGCAGGTTTCAACCTGCCGCTTACCCGCGCCATTTCTGACGCGGTGCATGTGCCCGTGATCGCCTCGGGCGGGGTTGGCAATCTGGACCACCTTGTCGAAGGCGTGACCGAAGGCGGCGCAAGCGCCGTGCTGGCCGCATCCATTTTCCACTTTGGCGACTACACCATCCGCGAGGCCAAGGAACACATGGCCGCCGCGGGCATCCCGATGAGGCTGACATGAGCATCCTGACCCAACTGGCAGCCACCATTGAAGAGCGCAAATCCGCAGATCCAGACAGCAGCTGGACCGCCAAGCTTCTGGCCAAAGGCCCGGAAAAATGCGCCGAGAAGTTCGGGGAAGAAGCCATCGAGGCCATCATCGCCGCTGCCAAGAACGACCGCGAGAACCTGACCGCCGAGGCCGCCGACGTGCTCTATCACCTGCTCGTCATGCTCGCCGCCCGCGACGTGGCACTGGAGGACGTCCTCGCCGAGCTTGAGCGCCGCGAAGGCACCTCGGGCATTGCGGAAAAAGCGGCCCGCAAACCCTAAGCATATCTTTTTCTTGCTTTAAATATCCCGGGGTGAGCGGTCCCACCGCGAGGGGCAGCGCCCCTCAGGCTCACAACGTGAGCCACCGAAAGCCTATCCTGCCAACGCTTCCGCCCCAATCAGTCGCGGGTATTCAATCGCCGGACAGCGATCCTCGACCACTTCAATCCCGCGAGCTTCGGCCTTGGCTCGCGCGGGCGCGTTGAAAATCTCCAACTGCATCCAGACAGTGCGCAGATTCGGCAGATGCGCCAGCGCCTCGTCCACAAGTGGTTCAATCGCCTCGGACCGGCGGAAAAGGTCGATCATGTCGGTCTCTTCCGGCAGATCTGCAATCGACGCCACCACGGTCTCACCAAACATCTCTTGCCCGGCCAGTCCGGGGTTCACGCCAATCACGCGATAGCCTTTCTCTGTCAAAAAGCGAGCAACGCGGTACGACGCGCGTTTGGGCTTGTGCGACAGGCCGACAAGGCCGATCACGCGAGTCGAGGTCAGGATGTTGCGCAGGCGGGTATCGATATCTGTCTGGGTCATATGCCCCAACTAAGCACCACGCACGACCATTCCAAGCCCACAATGGAAAAAGCGCCCGAGGGGAGTATGCCTCGGGCGCAGTTGGTGGAACGAGGGACAGTGAATGAGGTTTCAGGCGTTCCACGGCCTGGCCTCTGTTAGTCAGATATGGTGGCTAGGTGGAATTGGAAGGGGTGGTAAAACACTTGTGATCCACCCGTCAGACATCAGCCCTCAAGAATACCCGGCCAATTCGCGTTGCCTTTGGCGATATTGCCGGGGATGTCCTGTAACCACAGCTCGCGCGCGCGCAAGCTGAAATTCAGGTAAAGCTTGTCGTCAAAAACGGTCCAAGCCTCGGGCACGGTGGGCGCGATATAGCCTTTGCTGGCCGCATAGGCGCAGTAGCCACCGAATTGCGGGGCGTATTTGGCGGGATCGGTCGCGAACATGTCGCGAGTTTCCGCGCTGGAAAACAGCACCGTGGCACCTTCGTAGTCCAACGAGAGCTCGGCAACGCCCGGCGTCGGAGCACCCTTGGTGAAATAGGCCACGGGGTCATGCCCATCCCAAGCGATGCCATCTTCGGCATAGACGGGTGGGTTGGCGGCAAAAGCCGGCCGCGTCAGAAGCGTCGCCCCCATGGGCAAAGCAATCAGACCGGACAGAACATGACGGCGGGACAGGGACAGTTTCGACATTGGGACCTCCTTTTTCGGTTGTCCCTAATCTGCGCTGCCCCGGTGAATATTACAGCCCCACCCACAACAAGGTGATCACCGCGTGAGGCGCGTGGCGTAAAGCGCAACGGCTGCCGCGTTTGACACATTGAGCGAGCCAAAGTCGCGCGCAAACGGGATTTTCACCAGCGCGTCACAGGTCGCCTTGGTCTTTTCGCGCAGCCCCGGCCCTTCGGCCCCCATGACCAACGCGACAGGCCGATCCGGACGGGCGGCCAATGCCTCTTCAATGGTCTCGGTCGCCTCGCCATCCAAGCCAAGAACCACAAAACCCATTTTGCGCAGCTCTTCCATTGATTCAGCCAGATTGCGCACGCGCAGATAGGGCTGACGCTCCAACGCGCCCGAAGCGGTCTTGGCCAGTGCGCCTGTCTCAGGCGCGGATCCGTGTTTCGTCCCGATCACGGCACTTGCCCCGAACACCTCGGCCGAGCGCAGGATCGCGCCAACATTATGCGGGTCTGTTACACGATCGAGCATGACGACCACGGGCATCTTACCCTCACCACCAATCACGCGACTGGCGAAGTCGCCCCAGTTCAGGGGCTTCACTTCCAGTGCCGCGCCCTGGTGAACAGAATTAGGATCAATCGGCGCCGGAAAACTGCGCGGGTCTGCCATTTCAGGCGTCATTCCGGAAGCCTCGATCGCGTCCGCCAGTTTGTCGCCCGCGTTTTTCGTCACAATCAACCGCAACCGCTCGCGGTCCGGGTTCATCAGCGCATCGCGCACCGCATGCAGCCCGAAAAGCCACACGGTTTCAGACGCCGCCTGACGCTTGTCTTTTTCTTTTTTGACGACCCATTTTGGCTTTTTCATCACGCGATCCGCTGGAAGTTTTTCAAGGCCCGGACAATGCGCCATGGCTTTCTGAAGGACAAGTGCATTTGGGTGATTTTTCGTATTGACGCGGCAAGCTGCCCGCGATACCTAGCCCCACGTTCAGCGCAGATAGCGCAGGAAAAAGTGGGCGACAGGCCGCAAGGTGTGGCAGGGGACTGTAACTCCCTCGAGGCGACTCACGCTTGGTTCGATTCCAAGGTCGCCCACCATTTTCCCTCAGATGCTAGATGTTAGCTCTTCACTTCTACATCGAAAAACACCCACAAGATCAGCATCACTGCGAACGGTGACCAAGCTAGAGAAAGCAGCCACCATGGCCATGGATTGTGGCCTCGCCGCCTTGCCATTTCACCGACCGTCTTAAACAGCCAGACGATGAGCCAAATGATTGCGATGACGTAGGCAATCATTGCCAGAGAAGCGATAAAATCAATAAACACGTTGGTAATTGCCTTAACAAAGAAACACCTTAAAGGTGTATTTAACCTCGCTGCAACCGCGACGCAAACCGCGCCTTCCACAGCGCCTCTTCATATTCCGACGCTGCGGTGCTGTCATAGACCAGCCCCCCGCCCACGTTCAGGGTTGCCTCCTGCCCATCCAGCAAGAGCGTGCGGATTGCGACGTTGAATTCGGATCGTCCATCGGGGGCCATCCAGCCGATCGAACCGCAATAGATGTCACGCGGGTTGGGTTCCAGCTCGGCGATGATTTCCATCGCGCGCAGCTTGGGCGCACCGGTGATTGACCCGCAGGGGAAGAGCGCACGCAGGATGTCGGACAAGCGCGTCCCCGGCTCCATCTGGCCGCGGATCAGCGACACCATCTGGTGCACCGTCTCGTAGCTTTCGACGGTGAACAGCTCGGGCACATGAACGCTGCCCGCTTCGCAGATGCGCGAGATGTCGTTGCGCAGAAGGTCGACGATCATCAGGTTCTCGGCCTGATTTTTCTCGTCCGATTTCAAAAATACCGCGCGGGCGGCGTCTTCGACAGGGTCCGAGCTGCGCGGCTGGGTGCCTTTCATTGGACGGGTCTCGATCATTCCGGCAGCATCCGTGCGAAAGAACAGCTCGGGCGAGCGGGACAGGATGGCGGGAAGGCCCTCGGCCTGCACCAGCGCGCCATATTGCACCGGCTGCAAGCGCGTCAGCGCATGATAGAGCGCTTGCACGTCGCCTTGCGCCCTACCTCGGATCGGGAAAGTTAGATTGACCTGATAGGTATCGCCCGCGCAGATATAATCATGCACCGCCTGAAATCCGCGCGCATAGGTGTCGGCATCCCAGTCAGGCGTCAAACCGGACCGCGCAGCATCGCCTGCCTGAAGCGCAGGCGCGGGGGTGGGTCCGTCATAAGGGCCGAACATCAGAAGCGGCAGGCGTCGGTTGGGTTTCAGCAGGGGCTCAAGACGCGGTTCCAGCGCATAGCCCAGCTCGTAGCTTGCAAATCCCGCCAGCCATGCCCCGCTTTTCTGCGCCTGATCCAAACGGTCCAGCGCATCAGGCACATCGTCCAGCGACCACGCCACGATCTGATCCTGCGGGGCCGTGAACAGCCCAGCACCCCCATCCGGTCCATGATCAAATCTGATGTCCACCTGCTAAGCCTCCGCTGCGAAACGGTGATACCCTTCTGCGGGGTACACCTGCGGACGAAAGGCGGCGTTTGCAAGCCTTTATGCGCCAGAAGTGCGAATCACAGCTTGGCAGATTGCAACTTTTCCAGAAGGTCCAGAAGCTGCTTCACCTCGTCTTCGCCCATATGCGCCTCAATCCGGGCGGCGATGTCGTTGGCCAGATGCAGGTTATCGCGCACGATGGCACGCCCCTTGTCGGTGATCGTGACCAGCGTACGGCGCTTATCCTTGGCGTCCGACTGGCGCGATATCAGGCCATCAGCCTCCATCCCGCGCAGGATCCGCGTCAGGCTGGGAAGAAGCAGGCAGGCCTCTTTCGCGATGGTGCTTTGTTCGACCTCGCCCAGTTCGTCTAGCGTACGCAGGATGCGCCATTTCTGTTCGGTTAAGCCAAGCTCGCCCAGCATATCGCGAATCGGCTGCATCACCACCTCGCGCGCCCGAAGAAGCGAGATCGGCAGCGAACGCGAGGTGCTGGGAAAGCCGGAGTGGGTCGAATTTTTCGTGGTCATGAGGGTGTTATAGCAAGCGGCAGGAAATGAACAAAGCAACTATTTGACAGGGCGCGCGCTATTAGTTAACATCGCAATTAATTACTGAACGTATGAGGGCGACATGTCGGATCTGGACAGCAATCTTTCGAAACTCGCGGGCTATCTTGAGCGGTTCCGTGCGAGCGGGATCAAAAACCGGATCGCGGGCGAAGATCGGGACGGCGCAGCGGGCGTGTTCCAGACAACCAGCCCGGTGGACAAGTCGGTGATCTGCGATGTGGCCCACGGTACGGCAGATGACATAGACGCCGCGGCCAACGCTGCTCATGAGGCCTTTGCAGTCTGGCGCGACATGCCCGCGACAGAGCGTCGCCGTATCCTTCTGAACGTCGCCGACGCCATCGAAGCGCGCGCTGAAGAGATCTCGCTATGCGAATGCTGGGACACCGGCCAAACCCTGCGTTTCATGTCGAAAGCCGCCCTGCGCGGGGCCGAGAACTTCCGATATTTCGCTGATCAGGTCATTCAGGCCCGCGACGGGCAGCACCTGAAATCGCCCACGCTGATGAACGTCACCAGCCGCACGCCGATCGGCCCGGTGGGCGTCATCACCCCGTGGAACACACCTTTCATGCTGTCCACGTGGAAGATCGCCCCGGCCCTGGCCGCGGGCTGCACTGTGGTGCATAAACCCGCCGAAGACAGCCCCCTGACCGCCCGCCTGCTGGTCGAGATCGCGGAAGAGGCCGGCCTGCCCAAGGGGGTGTTGAACACCGTGAACGGCTTCGGGCCCGACGCTGGTAAGGCATTGTGTGAACATCCAAAAATCAAGGCGATTGCCTTTGTCGGCGAAAGCCGCACCGGCAGCCTGATTGTGAAACAGGGCGCCGACACACACAAGCGTAACCATCTGGAACTGGGCGGAAAAAACCCCGTGATCGTCTTTGACGATGCCGATCTGGATCGCGCACTGGATGCGGTGATCTTCATGATCTACTCGATCAACGGCGAGCGCTGCACCTCCTCGTCGCGCCTGTTGGTACAGGACACGATCAAGGAAGAGTTCGAGGCCAAGCTCGCCCTGCGCGTGAACAACATCAAGGTTGGCCATCCGCTGGATCCCGCGACCGAAATCGGCCCACTGGTGACCAAGGAACACTACAACAAAGTGACGTCCTATTTCGACATCGCCAAGGAAGACGGTGCGACTGTGGCCGCAGGTGGCGTGAAAGTTGGCGACGAAGGCTATTTCGTGCGCCCGACACTGTTCACCAACGCAACCAACCAGATGCGCATCGCGCGCGAAGAAATCTTTGGCCCGGTTCTGACCTCGATCCCCTTCTCGACGGAAGACGAGGCGCTGTCGATTGCCAATGATACTGAATACGGCCTGACGGGCTATGTTTGGACCAACGACCTGACCCGCGCACTGCGCTTCACAGACAGGCTGGAAGCGGGCATGATCTGGGTGAACTCGGAAAACGTGCGTCACCTGCCGACCCCGTTTGGCGGTGTGAAAGCCTCGGGTATCGGGCGCGACGGCGGCGACTGGTCGTTCGAATTCTATATGGAGCAAAAGCACATAGGATTTGCCACCGGCCAACACAAGATCATGCGGCTAGGCGCATAAGCCTTCTCATTTTCTTGTCATAAATATCTCGGGGAGTTTGAGGGGCTGGCCCCTCAATCCCACCCAGACCACAGGAGGAGACCCAATGGGACAGATCGTTCAAGCTGCGAAAATCACCCATGTGCCAAGTATCTGGATGTCCGAAACTATGCCGCAGTACAAAGGTATCCGGCAGTCGGCTGTCGATGGCTATGCCAAACTGAGGCAGGATGCGATTGACCGGGGCGTCGATACGTTCATCGTGTTCGACACCCATTGGATCACCAATCAGGGCTTCCACCTGAACGCCAAGCCCCACCACAAGGGCCGCTTCATCAGTCACGAACTGCCGCACATGCTGGCGGATATGGAGTTTGACTATCAAGGCGACAGCGAGCTGGCACAGAGCATCCTGAGCGTGCTTGAGGAACGCGGCGAGCGCGCGTTGGGCCATGCGCAGCCCGATTTGGGCATGGAATACGGGACGCTTCTGCCGATGCACTTCATCAACAAAGGCGTAAACGCCCGCGTACTGCCCATTGCCGTAAACCAGTTTTCGTCCATCGAGGAAAACCGCCGTTGGGGCGCGGCCATTGCCGAAGGGATCAAGCGGTCGGACCGCAAGGTGGCGATCTTCGCCTCAGGCTCGCTTAGCCATGATTTCACACCCAACGAGCGCTCGGTTGACGGGCTGAACTCGGTGAATGGCGAATTCAACCGCCAGATGGACCTGCGCGTTCTTGAGCTTTGGGAAAACGGCAAATGGGCCGAGTTCCTCGACCTGTTGCCCGACTATGCGGTCAAGTGCACCGGTGAATGCGCGATGAACGACACCGCGCTTCTGTTCGGCGCATTGGGCTGGAAAGACTACGAGGGAAAGATCGACATCTACACGCCTTACTTTGGCAGCTCCGGCACCGGACAAGCCAATATCAGCTTCTCGGTCTGAACCCACAGATCGGAAATTTTGAAATTTCCGCGCCGTTTTCGTGCACGAAAACGGAGAACAACGCGCAGGCAAGGAATGAATTTCATGCGTTTTGCAACCTACACGGCCAATGGCGAGACCTTTTTTGGCGCGATCACGGATGAGGGCGCGGTTGCGCTGAACGACGCCTTCCCCGATCACGCAAGCCTCTACGAGGTTATTGCCGCCGGGCAATTTGACGCGCTGGCCTCTGCTGCCAAGGGTCGCGACGTTACCCACACGGACTATACGTTCGAGATGGTCATGCCCGACACCCGCCGCATCCTCTGCGTGGGCGTTAATTTCCCGGATCGGAACGCCGAATACAAAGACGGCAGCGCACAGCCGAAATATATGTCGCTGTTCCCGCGCTTCGCCAGCGGGTTCACGGGCCACAATCGCCCGCTGATCCGTCCGCCAGAGAACCACACGTTGGATTACGAGGGCGAGGTTGCCATCGTGATTGGCAAAGCGGGCCGCAGGATTGCGGCGGAGGACGCCTATGACCACATCGCGGCGCTAACCCTGTGCAATGAAGGTACGATCCGTGACTGGGTGCGTCATGCCAAATTCAACGTCACCCAAGGCAAGAACTGGGACCGCTCCGGCGCGATTGGCCCGTGGCTGGTGCCCTTCACTGACGCCACCCAACTGGATGACGCACGCATTCAGACCCACGTGAACGGAGAGCTACGCCAAGACGATACCCTCAATCGCATGATGTTCCCGATCCGCGAGGAAATCGCCTATATCTCGACCTTCATGACGCTGCAGCCCGGTGATGTGATCGTCACCGGCACCCCCACGGGCGCAGGCGCGCGGTTTGATCCGCCCAAGTATCTTGTGCCCGGCGATGTGGTCGAAGTGTCGGTCGACGGGATTGGCACGCTGTCGAATACGATCGAGGACGAAGTCGTATGACGCCAGAAGATCACGCCCGCGCCGCCGCCGATTTGCTCGCCGCTGAGCAGACCCGCGACCAGATCGGACTGTTGACCAAGCGCCACCCGGAAATGGGAATGGACGATGCCTATCAGGTGCAGAACGCGATCTACCGCGCCAAGCTGGGCGCGGGGCGTAAGGTGATCGGCTGGAAGATCGGGCTGACCTCGAAAGCGATGCAATATGCGCTGAACATCGACATTCCGGACAGCGGCATCCTGTTTGACGACATGCTGTTTGAGAATGATGCGACGGTACCTGCGGGCCGGTTCATCCAACCCCGGATCGAGGCCGAGATTGCGTTCGTGATGAAAGACGCCATCGGGGGCGATGATGTCACCCGCGAGGACGTGATCGCCGCGACCGACTATGTCGCGCCCTCGATCGAGATCCTGGACACCCGCATTCAGCGCGTCGACCCAGAGACCGGTGCAACTCGCACCGTCTTTGACACGATCAGCGACAATGCAGCCAACGCCGGGATCGTACTTGGCACCGTACGCCATGCGGTCGACGCCTTTGACCTTCGCTGGGTCGGCGCCATCACCTCGCGCAATGGCGAGGTCGAGGAAACCGGGCTGGGTGCAGGGGTTCTGAATGATCCGGTGGAAAGCGTCGTCTGGCTGGCACGCCGCATGGCGCAATATGGGCAAAGCATTGAACCGGGGCAGATAATTCTGTCGGGCAGCTTCATCCGCCCCGTCGAATGCCCCTCGGGCACCGGTATTCACGCGGATTTCGGGCCGTTTGGCAGCGTGGACATCCACTTCGCCTGACCGCTGCGACCGCAAAACCCCTTGCTGACGGGCCGCCCATCCCGTTATCTCGATCCGAGATGTTTTTGTACACCCGTCGATATACCCTCGCCGCCCTGTTTCTGGGGGCGTCAACGATGCCTGTGCTGGCCGATCGGATCACCGTTTTCGCCGCCGCAAGCTTAGGCGGCGCGCTGGACGAGGTGGCTGCGGCCTTCGAAAGCGACACTGGGCACGAGGTCGCGCTGTCCTTCGCGGGGTCATCGGTTCTGGCGCGACAGATCACCCTGGGCGCACCTGCGGACGTGTTTCTGTCTGCGAATGCGGATTGGATGGATGCAGTCGAGGCTGCCGAGTTGTTAGCTGACGGCTCGCGCCGGGACTTTGCCGGGAATGTACTGGTGCTGATCGCGCCTGCAGAACAAGAAGCTCCGACGAGCCTACCAGAAACGCCCGAAGAATTCGCGGCGGCTTTGGACGGAGGGCGTTTGTCGATGGCGCTGGTCGATGCGATCCCTGCCGGACAATACGGCAAGGCGGCTCTGACCCATCTGGGGCTATGGGATGCGGCGAAATCCCATGTGGTGCAGACCGACAACGTCCGCGCCGCTTTGGCTCTGGTCGCACTGGGCGAGGCGCGGTTGGGCGTTGTCTATGCGACGGATGCACAGGCCGAGCCGAGAGTGCGCCTTGTCGCGCCGTTCCCTGCTAAGACACATCCGCAGATCACCTATCCAGCGGCGGCAATCGCATCCGGCGACGTGGCCACCGCAACGGCCTTTTTGGACTATCTGACCGGAACCGCGGGGCAATCCATCCTGCAAGGCCACGGCTTCCTTCCCTTGCCCGAGGTGCCGGAATGAGCTGGCTTGGCCCCGAAGAATGGCAGGCCGTCGCGCTGTCCTTGAAGGTCGCTGGCTGGGCAACGGCCCTGTCCCTGCCCGTGGCCATCTGGGTTGCGCATCTGCTTGCCCGCAAAGAGTTTCCGGGCAAGCAGGTGGTGAACGGACTGGTTCACCTACCGCTGATCCTGCCGCCTGTCGTGACCGGTTACCTTCTGCTACTGACCTTCGGCGGCACCGCGCCCGTTGGGGCGCTCCTGACCAAGCTTGGCTTGCCGCTGGCCTTCCGCTGGACGGGCGCAGCGCTGGCGGCAGCAATCATGGGCTTTCCTTTGATGGTGCGCGCTATTCGGCTGTCGATCGAGGCCGTCGACCCCAAGCTGGAAGCCGCCGCCGCCACGTTGGGCGCGGGCCGCTGGTCGGTCTTTGCCACCATCACCCTGCCCCTCGCCCTGCCCGGTATCATCGCGGGCGCGATCCTTGGTTTTGCCAAAGCAATGGGCGAATTCGGGGCGACGATCACCTTCGTCTCGAACATCCCCGGCGAAACACGTACAGTCCCGTCCGCCATCTACAGCTTCCTACAAGTGCCAGGGGGCGAGAGTGCCGCACTGCGATTGGTCGTGATCTCGATCATCATCGCCATGGGGGCGCTTGTGGCGTCCGAAGTGCTGGCCCGCCGCATCGCCAAACGGATGGAGGACGCATGACCCAGCCCGCCCTTTCCATCACCCTGCGCGCCAAGCGTCCCGGCTTTGATCTGGATGTGGATGTCTCTGCGCCGGCGGGGCTGACCGTGCTGTTTGGCGCGTCGGGATCGGGCAAGACCAGTGTGGTTGACGCGGTGGCTGGCCTTACCCGCGATGTCTCCGGGCGGATCACGGTGGGGGATCATGTGCTTCTGGACAGCGCGCAGGGCATCTGCCTGTCCGCGCATGAACGCCGCATCGGCTATGTCTTTCAGGACGCCCGCCTGTTTCCGCATCTGACCGTGCGCCGCAATCTGGACTATGCCCGCCGTGTCACCCGCCAGCCTGCGGACACCGCGCGCTTCGACCGCGTGGTCGAGATGCTGGGCATCGGACACCTTCTGGACCGCCGCACTCCGCGTTTGTCCGGCGGTGAAAAACAACGCGTCGCCATTGGGCGGGCCTTGTTGTCTCGCCCGCAACTGATCCTCGCCGACGAGCCTCTGGCCGCGTTGGACGATCCCCGCAAGGAAGAGATCCTGCCCTATTTCGAGCGCCTGCGCGACGAGGGCGAGGTGCCCATTCTGTATGTCACCCACTCAACCACCGAGGTTGCGCGGCTGGCCACCACTGTTGTGGCGCTGGAAAACGGGCGTGTGGTCCGACAGGGCAACGCAATTGAGGTTCTCGGTGATCCCAGCTTCAGCCCAGGCGATGTGCGCTCTGTCGGGGCTGTGATAGAGGCCCGCGTGGCCGCGCATCACAACGACGGGCTGACCGAGTTGAACGCAGGCGGCATCCCGCTGTTCCTGCCACGCATCGCGCGCGACCCCGGCACGCCGGTGCGGGTACGCATCGCCGCGCAAGACGTCATCCTGTCGCGCGGTCGGCCTGAAGGCATCTCGGCCCTGAACTGCCTGCCCGGCGTAGTGCATGAAGTGCAGGAAGGGGCCGGTCCCGGTGCGATCCTGTCGCTGGATACCTCAGCGGGCCGGGTTCTGGCGCGGATCACCAAGCGGTCGCTGGCCGCGTTGGACCTGAGCGTCGGAACCGCACTCTATGCCATTGTGAAAACCGTGGCGGTTGCCCCCAGCGATGTGGGCGGCCCGAAGGGATAAACGCTTAAAGCGCGCTTAAAGCTTGTCCCGCAAACTGAACCACAGCATCGCCGCAACCAAAAGCGGCCAGCGCAGCGCCACGCCGCCAGGGAAGCGATGGGTCGGCACCTGCGCCATCAGATCGAACCGCTCGGCTTGGCCCGAAATCGCCTCGGCCACCATTTTGCCGCCCAGCGTCGCCATCGCCACGCCGTGCCCGGAATAGCCAGACGCCGACAGCACATTCCCTTGCAGCCGCGCGAAATGCGGCATCCGGTTCATGGTAATTCCCAGCGTGCCACCCCACGCATAGTCGATCTTGGAGTCTTTCAGCTGCGGATAAATTTCCAGCATCGGCTTTGACACCAGCTTCACGATATCCTTCGGGAACTTGTAGCCATAGCTTTCCGCACCGCCGAACAGCATCCGGTTATCATCCGACAGGCGGAAATAGTTAATCACGAACTTGCTGTCTGCCACGGCATGCCCGTCGCGGATTAGCGACTTGGCGAAATCATCGCTCAGCGGTTCGGTCGCCAGAATATAGTTGTTGATCGGCATGACCCGCGCGGCGACATGGGACTGCGTGTTGCCAAGATAGCCATTGCAGGCCCAGACCAGATGGCTGGCACGGATATTGGCCGCATCCGTACTGACCGTCACACTCGCACCTTCGCTGACATTGGTCACGCGGCTGGTTTCAAAAATCCGTGCGCCAGCAGCGACCGCAGCCCGCGCCATACCAAAAGCCAAACGCAGCGGGTGCGTGTGCCCTGCCCCCATGTCCAGAGATCCGCCGTGATAGGCAGGCGAGCCGCACAACTCGCGCATTTCCTCGCGATCCACGGTGCGGATCAGGTCATAGCCGTACTCCTCGTTCAGCTTGCGCACATAGGCGTGATCCTCGGGCACATAGCGTGCGCGGTGCATGGCGTGGATGATGCCGTCGGTGAACCCCGCGTCGGGTGCGTGTTTGGCGACCATGTCACGGACCAGCTGCACGCTTTCCGATGCCATGTCCCACAGCTTGCGGGCGTCGTCTTTGCCCACCATCTTCTCCAGCTCGTCCTGATCCAGACGCTGCCCCATGCCGACCTGACCGCCATTGCGGCCCGAGGCGCCGAAACCCACGCGCTGCGCTTCCAGAAGCACGACGTCATAGCCGCGCTCGGCCAGATGTAGGGCTGCTGATAAACCGGTAAATCCGCCGCCAATCACACAGACATCACACGACACGTCGCCCTGTGCAGCTGGAAACGGGCCGGGCGCATCGGCCGTAGCGGCATACCAAGATTGGGGATACTCCCCGTGGCGGTCATTTGCGGTGAGCAGGTCCATGGATCCCTCGGATCTTGCTGGGGGTGTCAATCATCGAAAGGGGCGGACCCGTGGCCCGCCCCAGAAACTGGCTTACCCAGCGACCAACAGGTCTTTTTCTTTCACGATCTCATAGGCTTCATCCAACGCCTTGCGGGCGCGGGCAATCAGAATATCGATCTCGTCCGTGGTGATGACCAGCGGGGGCGCGATGATCATCCGGTCGCCCACATGGCGCATGATCAGGTTGTTGGCGAAGCTGCGCTCGCGGGTGATGTACCCCACGGTACCGGCATCCGAGGCGAAAGGCGCGCGGGTGGCCTTGTCCGGCGTCAAAGCAAGCGAGGCCATCAGGCCAACGATCTTGGTCTCGCCCACCATGGGGTGATCCGCCAGCTCGTGCCATTTCTTGGCCAGATAGGGGGCCGCGACGTCGCGCACATGCTCGACGATGCCTTCCTCTTCCATGATGCGCAGGTTTTCCAGCGCGACAGCACAGGCCACCGGGTGACCCGAATAGGTGTAACCGTGGTTGAATTCGGTCCCGGCCAGAACTTCAGCGACCTTATCCGAGACAAGCGACGCGCCGATCGGTGCATAACCCGAGCTGAGACCCTTCGCGACGGTCATGATGTCCGGCGTAATGTCAAGCGTTTGGGACCCGAACCAATTACCGGTACGGCCAAAGCCGGTGATGACCTCGTCGACGATCAGAAGGATATCGTACTTCTTGCAAATCCGTTGAATTTCAGCCCAGTAGCCGTCAGGCGCGACAATCACGCCGCCCGCGCCCTGCACCGGCTCGCCAATGAAAGCAGCCACTTTCTCGGGTCCGATTTCCTTGATTTTCGCTTCCAGCTGCTGGGCACACTCAAGACCAAATGCCTCGGGGTCGGTGTCGCCACCTTCTGCGTACCAATGCGGCTGGTCGATGAACTCGATGCCGGGGATCGGCAAGCTGCCTTGACCGTGCATGCCCTTCATACCGCCAAGCGAGGTGCCACCAATGGTGGACCCATGATAGGCATTCCAGCGCGAGATGATCACGTCGCGTTCCGGCTGGCCCTTCTCGGCCCAATAGGTGCGGACCATGCGGATGTTGGTGTCGTTCGCGTCCGAGCCGCCATTGGCATAAAACACATGATTCAGATCGCCCGGCGCCAGTTCGGCCAGCTTCTGGGCCAGCGCGATGGCGGGCACATGGGTCGTCTGGAAGAACGTGTTATAGTACGGCAGCTCGCGCATCTGGCGGGCTGCGACGTCGGCCATGTTATCGTTGCCATAGCCGATGTTTACACACCACAGGCCGGCCATGGCGTCCAGAATCTCTTCGCCTTCGCTGTCTTTCAGAAACACACCATTGGCCGAGGTAATCACCCGCGCGCCTTTCTGGCCCAGTTCACCGTCATTGGTGAAGGGGTGCATATGGTGAGCCGCATCGATGGCCTGAAGCTCGGCGGTGGGCAGATGGTTGGTGATCTTGTTCATCCTGGATCTCCTAGAAAACGTGGTCGGGTCACGCCCAAGGACAGGAGAATCACCCACCCTCTGGATCGTGCCAAAAGCTGAGTTCACAATATGATCAAAAATTAGGCTGTCAACGCATGACCTGCGATCTGATCAAATTCAGGCCGACAAAAGCGTCTCGCGGACCTGAGCGATTCCCTGCTCGATGTCTTCATGGATGGCAGCCGCGACCCCCTCGCCATCACCGGCTCGCATCGCGGCCATGGCTTCGGCGTGCTTGTCGGGAAGGTTGGCCGTGCCATAGCGGCCCAGCACCACGCGCAAGGACGGGCCAGCCCTAAGCCACAACATATTGGCGATGGATGACAGGACCTCGGACCCAGCCAAGTCATAGAGATAGGCATGGAAGCGATAGTTGTGTTCCAGATAACCGCGCACATCGCCTTTATCGATCGCTGCATTCAGCTGATCGTCATAAGAAACCAGGCGCGCAAAGTCCTCTTCGCTAATGTTTTCTGTGGCTTTACGGGCCAACTCGGGCTCGACCGACAAGCGAGCATAGGCGATATCATTCCATTGCGTCATGTCGGGCTGCGGCACCGAAACACGACGGTTTCCCTTGAACTCCAACGCCCCTTCCGAGGTCAGCCGTCGGATTGCTTCGCGCACAGGGGTCATGCCCACATCCAATGTTGAGACCAGTCCCTGAATGGTCACAGGCTGGCCGGGCGCCAGTTCTCCGAACAGAATCATTTCCCGCAATTTGCGGTAAACCCGCTGGTGATCTGGCAGTTTGGCTTGGCGTTCTGACAAGTTTGCCCCCGTTGTTACAAATATTTTGCCTATTACGGCGTCGAAGATACCCTTTGAAAGCAACCTACTATGACTTCCGTAATTTTACCATATTGCGTGAATCGCATTTTTTTGATCAAATGTCGCAAACGGGCGCCATGCCCCAAACAGGGAGAGAGTGTATGAAGAAATCCTGGCTACTGCTGAGCGCAGCCTTTGTGATGGGGGCAACCGCCGCCACCGCCGACGAAGTGCGCGTCTATAACTGGTCGGACTATATCGACGAAGAACTTCTGACAAAGTTCGAAGAAGAAACCGGCATCGACCTGATCTATGACGTGTTCGATTCGAACGAGGTTCTGGAAACCAAAATGCTGGCCGGTGGGTCGGGCTATGACGTTGTGGTTCCCTCGGGCACCTTCCTGCAGCGCCAGATCGTTGCAGGCGCATTCCAGCCGCTGGACCTGGGCAAACTGCCCAACCACGGCAACATGTGGGACGTAATTGCCGAGCGCACCGCCGCCTATGACCCCGGCAACGCGTACTCGATCAACTACATGTGGGGCACCACCGGTGCTGGTGTAAACGTCGGCAAGGTCAAAGAAGTGCTGGGCGACGATGCTCCGATCGACAGCCTTGCGCTGATCATGGACCCCGCCAACATGGAAAAACTGGCCGCTTGCGGTGTACATATTCTGGACGCGCCAGCTGAAATCATCCCGGCCGCGCTGGCCTATCTGGGTGAAAACCCCGACAGCCACGACCCGGACGTGATCGCCAAGGCCGAGCCGGTCCTGTCCGCCATCGCACCCTATGTGCAGAAATTCCACAGCTCGGAATACATCAACGCGCTGGCCAATGGCGACATCTGTGTGGCCGTGGGCTGGTCGGGTGACGTTCTGCAGGCACGTGACCGTGCCGCTGAAGCAGATAATGGTGTCGAAATTGCCTATAACGCTTTCAAGGAAGGCTCGCTGATGTGGTTCGACCAGATGGCGATCCCGGCGGATGCACCGAACCCGGAAGCCGCGCACACGTTCCTGAACTTCATCATGGACGAGCACAACATGGCAGCGGCGTCGAACTACGTCTACTACGCCAACGGCAACGAAGCGTCGCAAGCACATCTGGAAGAGGACGTGATCGGCGATCCGGCGATCTATCCGACCGAGGAAGCGCTGGGTACGCTGTACACCACCACGCCTTATCCGGCGAAAGTCCAGCGTGTCGTGACGCGCCTGTGGACCAAAATCAAGTCGGGCACCTAAGCCCACTCTCCCGCTCCCTCCGGTATGCTCGCATCCGGGGGGAGTTTCCTTATTCCCCCGAGGTTCATCATGTCTGAAGCCGCACTTGCCACGGCACCTGCCGAGTTTGCCCCCTGGAAAGACTCCCAGGCCACCCCGTTGATCCGCTTCCAGAATGTCACCAAGCGCTTTGGTGATTTTACCGCGATCGACAACCTGACCATCGACATTTACGAACGCGAGTTCTTTGCGCTGCTGGGACCGTCGGGTTGCGGCAAGACAACGATGATGCGGATGCTGGGCGGGTTCGAAACCCAGACCGAGGGCACCATTCTGATCGACGGTCAGGACGTGGGACCGATCCCGCCGAACAAGCGCGCGGTGAACATGATGTTCCAAAGCTATGCGCTGTTCCCGCATTTGTCGGTCGCCGAAAACATCGCTTTTGGCCTGAAGCGCGACAAGCTTCCGAAGGACCAGATTGCCGCACGAGTCGACGAGATGCTGAACCTTGTGCAATTGGGTAAATTTGCCAACCGCAAACCGCACCAGATCTCGGGCGGGCAGCGGCAGCGTGTGGCGCTGGCGCGGTCCTTGGCGAAGGCACCGAAGCTTCTGTTGTTGGATGAACCGCTGGGCGCGCTGGACAAAAAGCTGCGTCAGGATACGCAATTTGAACTGATGGACATTCAAGAGCAGACCGGCACCACCTTCGTGATCGTGACCCACGATCAGGAAGAGGCGATGACCGTGGCCTCGCGCATCGCGGTGATGGATCACGGCAAGATCATTCAGGTCGACACGCCTGCGAAAATCTATGAAGAACCCGGGTCGGTCTATGTGGCTGACTTCATCGGCGACGTGAACCTGATCGAGGGCAGCGTCACCACATCCGGCGATGACCATGCGACGATCAGCTGGGCCGAGGGTCAGCAGAATCTGATCGGCATCGCACATGACGAAATTCCGGCGGGCACCCGCGCCACTCTGGCGATCCGCCCCGAGAAGGTGAACATCGCAACCGAGCGTCCCGCTGAGATGACCAACATCATTCACGGCAAGGTGTTGGACATCGCCTATCTGGGCAACATGTCCACCTATGTGATCGAGACGCCCACGGGCCAGCATATCAAGGCGCAGGCTGCCAACACCCGCCGCATCGCCCGCCGGGCTATTACGTGGGATCAAGACGTGTGGCTATCCTTCACCGATACCGCAGGTGTGGTGCTGACGTCATGAAACGCTTTGGCCTGATCTCTGTCCCCTATCTGTGGCTTCTGGCCCTGTTTCTGGTGCCGTTCCTGATCGTGCTGAAAATCAGCCTGTCGGACACGGCGCTGGCCATCCCGCCCTACACCCCCACGCTGGACCTGTCCCAAGGCTGGGCCGGGTTCACGGCATGGCTGTCCGGGCTGGACATGGAAAACTTCACGTGGTTGACGACGGATGACCTGTATTGGAAAGCTTATCTGTCCAGCCTGAAGATCGCGACGTTCTCGACCATCCTTGCGCTTCTGGTGGGCTTTCCCATCGCCTATGGCATGAGCCGCGCGCCGGATGAATGGCGCCCCACCCTGATGATGCTGATCATCCTGCCCTTTTGGACCTCGTTCCTGATCCGCGTCTATGCGTGGAAAGCGATCCTAAGCCAGGAAGGTCTGCTGAACCAGCTTCTGATGAGCCTCGGCATTATCAGCGAACCGTTGACCATCCTGAACACCAACACCGCCGTCTATATCGGCATCGTCTATACCTATCTGCCTTTCATGGTGCTGCCGATCTATTCGGCGCTGGAACGTCTGGACGAAAGCCTGTTGGAAGCCGCCGAAGACCTTGGCTGCTCGCGCCTGACCGCCTTCTGGCTGGTGACGTTGCCACTTGCCAAACAGGGCATCATTGCTGGCAGTTTCCTGGTCTTCATCCCCGCCATGGGCGAATTCGTGATCCCGTCGCTTCTGGGCGGATCGAAAACGCTGATGATCGGTAAGGTTCTGTGGGAAGAGTTCTTCTCGAACCGTGACTGGCCGGTCGCCTCGGCTGTGGCTGTCGTGCTTCTTCTGATCCTGATCGTTCCCATTGTGCTGTTCCAGCGCAACGAGGAAAAACAAAGAGAGGCTGGCAAATGAGACGTTTAAGCTGGTTCAATACCGTATCGCTGACCCTTGGGTTTGCCTTCCTCTATATCCCGATGCTGATCCTGATCGTCTATTCGTTCAACGGCGGCAAGCTGGTGACCGTCTGGGCGGGCTTCTCGACCAAATGGTATGGCGAGCTGTTCCGCAACGAAGCCTTCCTTGACGCGGCCTGGGTCACGCTGAAGGTCGCGGTGATGTCCTCATCCGTGGCGACAGTGCTGGGCACGATGGCGGCCTATGTCATGGTCCGCGCAGGTCGCTTTCACGGGCGCACCCTGTTCAGCGGCATGATCTATGCGCCGCTGGTGATGCCCGAAGTCATCACCGGTCTGTCACTGCTGCTTCTGTTTATCGCCATCGGGCTGGACCGCGGCGTGCTGACCATCGTTCTGGCGCACACGACCTTCTCGATGTGTTATGTCTCGGTGGTGGTGTCATCCCGTCTTGTGACCTTCGACCAGTCGCTGGAAGAGGCCGCATTGGATCTGGGCTGCACCGGGTTCGAGGCCTTCCGCCTTGTCACCCTGCCGATCATCGCACCTGCTGTGATCTCGGGCTGGCTTCTGGCCTTCACCCTATCGCTGGATGACCTTGTCATCGCCAGCTTCACCTCGGGCCCCAGCTCGACCACGCTGCCGATCAAGATCTTCTCGGCGGTCCGTCTGGGCGTCAGCCCCGAGATCAACGCCCTGTCCACGATCATGATTACCCTTGTGGCGGTCGGCGTGATTGGGGCATCCCTAACCTCGAAACGGGCCATCGTGAAACGCGCGAAGGACGAACAGGAGGCCATCCAGTGAGCGACTTTCTGGAAGAATACGCAACCTATTGCAAAACCCATGGACGCCCTGACCGGGTCGAGCTGATGCTGTGCGACGCCAACGCGGTGCTGCGGGGCAAATGGCTGCCCGGCGACGACGAAAAGAAGCTGACCGACGGCGGCGTGCGTCTGCCGCTATCGACCTACGCGCCCAACATCATGGGGGAAGAGGTCGAAGCCACCGGGCTGGGCATCATCGTCGGCGACCCCGACGGGCGCATCGTCCCCGTTGCAGGATCGCTGAAACCGGTGCCATGGGCCAAAGGCAACGTCGCGCAGGTGCAGGTCGAAATGATTGACCCCGACACCGGCGAGATTTCGGACCTGTCCTCGCGCCAGCAGCTTGTGCGCATGGTCGACAAGCTGCACGCAGCGGGTCTGCACCCGGTTCTGGCGACTGAGCTTGAGTTCTACCTGTTCAAACCCCGCACCGAGCAAGACGCAGCTCCGACCCCGCCCGATCGCAGCCCGGATGCGCAGAACTATGACCTTGAGGTGCTGGAACGCACGCAGGACATTCTGGACGACATTCTGAAGGCGTCCGAGCTTCAGGGACTGGCCACAGACACGTTGATCGCCGAATACGGCCCCGGCCAGTTCGAGATCAACTTCCACCATACCGATGACGTGATGTGGGCTGCGGACACGGCACTGCTGTTCAAACGTCTTGTGCGTGGGGTGGCCCGGACGCATGGGATGGAAGCCACTTTCATGGCCAAACCCTATGCCGACTTCCCCGGCAACGGAATGCACGTGCATGCCTCGGTTGTGGACCGCGACGGGAAGAACGTGTTTGACGATGGCACGGATGGACCCTCGGACGCGCTGAAACATGCGGTGGGCGGGACGCTCGACACGATGCGCGACCTGCAGGCCGTCTTTGCCCCGCATATGAACTCCTACCGTCGCTTCAAACCGCTAAGCTTCGCGCCCTCGGCCCCTGATTGGGGCTTCGACAACCGCGCCGCCGGTGTACGCTTACCGGAAACCAAAGGCCCGGGCGCGCGTCTGGAACACCGGATTGCTGGCGCCGACGTGAATCCCTATCTGGCAATCACCGCGATCCTCGGCGGCATGCTGCACGGGCTGAACACCAAACCCGCCCTGCCCTTACCTTTGGACGATGCGGGTGCTGAACCGGCAGAAACCCTGTCGGCCGACTGGTTCCAGACGGTCGAGCGGTTCGCGGCCTCGGACGTAGCAGTCGAAATCTTCGGTCAGCGTTATGTGGATGTTTATGCCGCCATGCGCCGGGACGAAATCGCGCAACTGACCCATGAAATCACCCATGTGGAGTATCGCACCTACCTCGGACGCCTCTGATGCCCCCCAAAGCTCCCCGCCGCATCTACGAGGACTACGCCTATTCCGACGCCGCGCGGGCAGAATGCATCTGGCCGCGTCCCGAAGGCGATTGGCCCGCGCTCGAAGGCGATCATAAGGTTGAAGTCGCGGTCATTGGCGGCGGCTTCACCGGGCTTTCTGCAGCCCTTCACCTTGCCCAAGCCGGAGCCGAGGTGCTTGTATTGGACGCCAAGACCCCCGGCTGGGGCGCGTCTGGCCGCAATGGCGGGTTTTGCACGATCGGCGGCGATAAGCTTGGACTGAGTGGCATTCGAAAACGCTTTGGCAAGGACGCCACGCACGCTTATTTCTCGGCCCAGAAAGCGGCGGTCGATTTGGTCGCCGGGTTGCTCGATCGCCACAAGATCGACGCCGAAACCCATTCAGATGGCGAACTTGTTCTCGCCCACACGCCCCGCGCGATGGCAGCACTGCGCGCCGAGCAATGCGAATGGGCCGAGCTGGGCCACCCTGCTGAACTGATCCCGACGGAATATCTGAAATCCCGCGGAATGAATGGCGCGTTTCACGGCGGATTGGTCCTGCCCTTGGGCTTTGCCCTCAATCCCGGGCTCTATGTCACTGGTTTGGCCCGCGCCGCCCAAGCGGCCGGGGCAACGCTGTCGGCCAACAGCCCGGTCACGCATATAGACCACGCAGACACCCACCACATCCTGACGACCCCCACGACCCGGATCACCGCAAAGAAGCTGATCATCGCCACCAACGGCTATTCCTCGGACGGCGTACCCGATTGGCTGACCGGGCGCTATCTGCCGGTGCAGTCCAACATCCTTGTGACCCGCAAACTCACCCAAGACGAGATCGCGGCACAGGGCTGGAGCACGGACCTGATGGCCTATGACAGCCGCAACCTTCTGCACTATTTTCGGTTGCTGCCAGACGGACGGTTCCTGTTCGGCGCTCGGGGAAATGTAGGCGCCAGCGCGGAAGGCCAAGCCGCGATGCGCGCGCGGATGAAACAACACCTCGCCGCCATGTTCCCGGCGTGGCGCGATGTCGAGACCCCGTATTTCTGGTCGGGCCTCATCAGCCTCTCGCAAGATCTGCTGCCCTATGCCGGACCAATTGGAAACAGCACGACCGCATGGGCAGGTCTGAATTTTCACGGCAATGGCGTCGCTATGGGCACATGGACCGGCGCACGGCTCGCAGATATGGCGCTTGGCCGTATAACAGAACTCCCTGTGCACACACGCCCGCTACCCCGCTTTCCGTTCCCGGCAATTCGACGCAGCTATCTGCACGCCGCCTTCGTGGGCTACCGCCTGAAAGACGGCCCGCCTCCACGCTGACCCACTCATTTTCTTGCCAGAAGTATCTCGGGGGTGCATGAATTTCCGCAGGAAAATCATGCGGGGGCAGAGCCCCTGACAGGCTCACGAAGTGAGCCACCGAACGCCCTACCCCTTCAACAGACCCGCATAGGTGTCGCGCATCACGTTCTTCTGCACCTTGCCCATCGTGTTGCGCGGAAGCTCATCCACCACAACCACCCGCTTGGGCTGCTTGAACTTGGCAAGGCTCTCGGCCACCCCCGCTTTCACGGTATCTTCATCCAGAGCGTCACCATCCTGCGCCACCACAACGGCCACGACCGCCTCGCCGAAATCTTCATGCGGGACGCCGATGACAGCGCTTTCCAACACGCCAGGCAGATCGTCGATCACGCCCTCGATCTCTTTCGGATAGACATTGAAACCGCCGGTGATGATCAGGTCCTTGCCACGCCCGACAATGGTCACATAGCCATCCGGGTCGATCATCGCCAAATCACCGGTGATGAACCAACCATCTTCCCGCAGCTCTTCGGCGGTCTTTTCCGGCATCTGCCAATAGCCCGCAAAGACGTTGTCGCCGCGCACCTCGAGCACGCCAATTTCGCCATCGGGCAGTGTCTCGCCGGACACCGGATCACACACCTTCACCTCGACCCCCGGCAGCGGGAAGCCCACCGTGCCCGCGCGACGCTCGCCGTCATAGGGGTTAGACGTGTTCATGTTGGTCTCGGTCATGCCATAGCGCTCAAGGATCGCGTGGCCCGTCACCTCGCGCCAGCGGTCATGGGTCTCGGCCAGAAGCGGCGCGGATCCGGACACGAACAGCCGCATCCCCTTGGAAGCTTCAGCCAAACGGTCGTCTTTCAACAAGCGTGTATAGAAGGTCGGCACGCCCATCAGCGCGGTGGCATTCGGCATGGCGTCGATGATGGCCCCGGCATCGAAGCCCGGCAGGAAGACCGCCGCGCCGCCTGCCATCAAAGTCACATTGGTCGCCACAAACAGCCCATGGGTATGGAAAATCGGCAGCGCGTGGATCAGCACATCTTTGTCCGTGAAACGCCAGTAGTCGCGCAGGGTTTCGCTGTTCGACGCCAGCGCCCTGTGGGTCAGCATTGCACCCTTGGATCGCCCGGTGGTGCCAGAGGTATAGAGGATCGCGGCAAGGTCCAGTGCGTCACGCGCTACTGCTTTGAGCCCCGGCTTCTGCGCGTCACGTGCAGGGACAAGAGTTCCCGTCTCACCCGCGCCAAGCGTCAGCACATGCGCCACCTGCGCGTCTTCTGCCACGGGCGTCAGCGCCTCCAGCTTGCCCGGCTCACAGACGAACACGCGCGGGGCGGCATCGCCCAGGAAATACGCCACTTCATCCGGCGTGTAGGCCGTGTTCAGCGGCAGGAACACACCGCCCGCCAACACCGTGCCCACGTAAAGCTCAAGCATCGCCGGTTCTTTCGGGGCCTGCACGGCCACACGATCCCCCGGCGCGACGCCCAGCGCCACCAGCGCGGCCGCCATGCGTTCAGCATTGGCCCAGAAATCCCCATAGCTGGTCACTTTGCCCGTGCGCCCATCCGTCAGGAAGGTCGCGTCGTGGCGCCCGTCCGAGGCATTGGAAATGGCGTGGGCAAGGTGGTTCTGGTCGTACATGTCGGCTCTCCTGAAATCGCCTTGGGCTTAGCTTTTGGAGGTGACCGGGTCAATCGGGCCAAGTGGCCCACCCAACACCATTTCGACCGCACGGGCGGCGGCCAGCAGCTTGGCCTCGCCACGCGGGGGGCCGATCAGCTGAAGCCCAACCGGCATTCCGTCATCCGACAGACCCACAGGAACCGAGATCGCCGGCATTCCGGCGACGGTCGCAAGGAATGTAAACCGCAGCCAATCCATATAGCCGGTCAAGGTTTGCCCGCCGACTTCGCTGACCCATTCCTTAGTCTGGACATGGGGCATGTTGCCGACCACCGGGCAGGCAAGCACGTCATAGCGTTCCAAGAAGGCCCGCATGTTGTCATAGATGAGCGAGCGGGACAGCTGCGCCTTGGCGATATCCTCGGCGGTCAAGGACAGGCCGAAGGACAGGTTCTCGGCCAGTGTCGGCTTGAAATGTTGGGTCAGGCCTTTCGGGGCCTTGATGAAGTTCGCCGCCCACATGCCGCCGCGGATCACATGATAAGTGCGTTCAAGATCAGTCAGGTCGGGACAGGCTTCGTCGACCGTAGCCCCTGCCCCCTCGATCGCCGCCATAGCGCGGGCCAGATAGCGGGCCATATCCGCGTCGACCGGTGCATATCCCCCCAGATCAGGCGCAAACCCGATGCGCAGCTTGGTGTCGGCGCGTTTGACCGCCTCTTGATAGGGCGTGTCCGGCGCGGGGAAAGACAGCGGTGCGCGCGGCTCAAACCCGGCCATCGCGTCTAGAAACAGCGCGCAATCCGTGACAGACCGCGCCATCGGCCCCTGTACGCCCTCGCCGATGAACCCGGTGACAGAGGCCGACGCGCAAAGCCCCATGCTGGGACGCAGGCCCACAATTCCGCAATAGGCCGCAGGCGTGCGTAGGCTTCCCCCATGATCCGAGCCGTGGCTCAACCAGAGCGACCCCGTAGCCAGCGATACCGCTGCCCCACCCGACGAGCCGCCTGCGTTCATCTGGGTGTTCCACGGGTTTAGCGTCGCCCCAAAGACGTCGTTGAAGGTGTTGCCGCCCGCCCCGAACTCGGGCGTGTTGGTCTTGCCCATGACCACACCGCCGCGCGCCTCAAGCCGGGTGACGATCGGGTCGCTGTCTTTGGGGATGTTGTCTGCCAGCGCCTTTGTCCCGAAAGTCGACCGCACGCCTGCCACTGGCGTCAAATCCTTAATCCCAATGGGAAGGCCAGCCAGCCAACCGGGGTGATTTTGGTCCCCCTTCAACGCGTTGGCCGACGCCCGCGCTCGATCTGCGCAGATCACCGGCACCGCATTCACGGCTGGCTCGACCTGCGCCAAGCGTGCCTCGGATGCGTCAATCAGGTCCTCCGACGACAGCTCGCCCTTGCGTAGCAGGGCCACGACCTCATGGGCTTCCAGTTTGCAAATCTCGGGTCCGGTGAATGTGGTCATGTGATGCTCCTCTGCGGGATCAGATGACCACAGGCAACGCGCTGTGGGAAGTCATGATTTCGCTTGGAGTGGATGCCGTTTCGCCGCAGAGTGGCGGCATGAAAACACTCAGCATTTGCATCCCCTATTTCTCCGGCTTCGGCCACACAAAGCGCATCGCGGAAACCATCGCCGAAGCGATTGGCGACGCGGCCCGGCTGCTGAACGTGGAGACGCTGACCGATGCGGATTGGCGGGCGCTGGATCAGGCGGACGCGATCATCTTTGGGGCGCCCACCTATATGGGATCGGCCGCCGCGCGGTTCAGCCTGTTTCTGGAGCAGATCGATACGCGCTGGGAACACAGCCTGTGGAAAGACAAGATCGCGGCGGGCTTCACCACGGGCATTCACCCGTCCGGGGACAAGCTGGCCGCGCTGCAACGCCTGTCGATCTTTGCAGCGCAAATGGGAATGATCTGGGTTGGCCCCACAGACATTGGCGCGCCGGTGAAGCCTGAGCACCCCGGCCTAAACCGAGACGGAAGCTGGCTGGGTCTTATGGTGACCGAACAACTGGGTGCGGACGAGGATCTGCTGTCTGAGGATCTTGAGACTGCGCGCCGCTTTGGCCTTCGCGTTTTAGCTGCGACCCAACGCTGGAGCGCTCAGTAGCGGCCCTTGCGCGCCAGTTCGATTTGCGCGTCCATCATCGACATTTCTTTCATAATGTCCTGACGGCGGGTGCGATCACCCGTTTCGGCGAGCTCTTCGCGCAGCCGTCTTAACTCACGCGACAGACGCACAAATTCGGGCACTGCCCCACTTTCCTGCACCAGTCGATTGAACACAGCGTTCTCGGGGTCATCCACCTTGGGCAGCGGCTTTCCCGCGCCCTCGAGGTTATCGAAGTCGCCAGCCTCTTCGGCAGCGCGGATTTTCTGTTCGATGAGGTCGAAAAGCGGATGGTCCATGCACGCAACTTAACGCAGCTTTGCAAAACGAAAAAGCCCCCGGCGGTTTCCCGTCGGAGGCTTTCAAAGGATCAGTCACCCTTATTTTTGCATAATACGCCCATCAAGCATCGGCTTTACCGGACCCATCTTGGCCATGTACTCGGCGGTTACATCCGCCAGATCGGGACCATAGTCATAGGCGTTCTGCGCGTCGCGGAACATTTTATAGCCGTCACCGCCATTGCGCACGTAGTTGTTGGACACAACGCCGTACATCTTCGCGGGATCTATCGGTGCACCGCCGACCATGACGTCAGACACCCGCTCGCCCGCTGGCTTCGATACATCAAACGCATAGGTCATGCCTGCAACCTGAGGGAAGCGGCCTGCGCCTTCCTCGTGCTGGCTAACGCCGTTTTCAAGCGCTGCGATGATTGTCTCGCCAGTTACCTGGAAGGTGGACAGCGTGTTCTGGAACGGAAGCACGGTCAGCACTTCGCCCATGGTGACATCGCCCGCATCAATCGACGCACGGATACCGCCGCCGTTCTGAATTGCGATCTGAATGCCCTGATCCTTCACACGGTCCAGCATCGCGTCCGCAATGATGTTGCCCATGGCGCATTCCATCGCGCGGCACGAGCCACGCTCGCCATCAATCGCCTCGGCAGTATTGGCAACCACGCGCTGACGGATTTCTTCCAGCGGCGCGGCGGCTTCGGCAATGCGCGCCTTGGTGGCTTCATGCTCGTGCACGCCACCGTCCATGATCAGCGGTTCGCCTTTTGCTTCGGTGATGTTGCCATCATCGTCGAAAGTCACGTTCAGCTCGCCCAGGAACTTGCCGTAGGCATAGGCCGAGACAATCGCCGTCGATCCAACCATGGTCGGATACGGGCCTTCCGCACGTTCGTTGGTGTTGGACAGCAGCGTGTTGGTATGGCCGCCCACGATGATATCGACACCTGTGGTGCCTGCGGCAACCTTCTGGTCCACCCCATAGCCAGAGTGGCTGAGCACGATGATCTTGTTCACGCCCATCTCGGTCAGTTTGTCGACTTCGCCCTGCACCGCATCAACTGGATCGGTGAAGACGATGTTGTCACCGGGGCTGGCCAGTTCGTCCGTGTCCTGCGGTGTCAGGCCGATCAGGCCCAGCTTTTCGCCGCCACGCTCGATCACGGTAGATTTCGCCAGCTTGTCAGCCAGCAAAGGCTCGCCCGAGACATCTGCGTTCGACATCAGCACCGGGAAGTTCACCGCATCCATGAAGCCGCGCAGAACTTCGGGACCGTCGTCAAACTCGTGGTTGCCCACGGTCATGGCGTCATAGCCCATCTGGTTCATCATTTCGGCGGCTAATGCGCCTTTGTAATAGGTATAGAACAGCGTGCCCTGGAACTGGTCACCACCATCCACAAGGATCGCATTGTTGGTGCGCGAGCGGGCTTCCTCGATCGCGGTTTGCAGACGGGCCGAGCCGCCAAAGCACTTGCCCTCGGTGTTGTCCTCGGCCGAGCATCCGCTGTCGTATTTGCTGATCGGCTCGAATCGAGCGTGAAAATCGTTGGTGTGCAGAACGGTCAGCGAATAATCCGCCATCGCGGTACCGGTCGTCAGCGCAAGGGCTGCTGCCGTGGTTAAAAATCTGGTCATGACTAATTCTCCCTAAGATCTTGTTGTTTTGACGTAAGCGTGGCGTGAGTCGGGCCAGCTTGTCAAAACTCTCGTGTTTAGGTGGCAAGCTGACGTAACAAGAAGATGACGTGATCGCCCACTGCGTACACGGCAAAATGCCAACACCGCTTGACGCATTGACGCCAAAGCGGCACATGAGAGCCATGCAGATTTACAAGATACTTCGCGCTGCCGAGTGGCAAGCCTTCAGGATGGCCGGAAAGACCACCGGCGCACCGGTTGATGTGCAGGATGGATTCATCCATTTCTCGACCGCCGCACAGGTACGCGAAACGGCCGCCAAGCATTTCACTGATGAAGACGGGCTGGTTCTGGTCGCGTTCGAGGCCGATGCGATGGGCGCATTGCTGAAATGGGAACCCTCGCGCGGGGGCGCCTTGTTCCCGCATCTTTACCGCGAATTGATGCTGTCCGAAGCCTTGTGGAGCCGCGATATCCAGCTTGGCCCCGACGGCCACGAATTCCCCGAGGATCTGGCATGAACGTGATCGAGAAACTTGCGCTGAAAGCGCTGCACAAAGTCGACCCCGAACGCTCGCACACGCTGGCGTTGATGGCGATGAAGGCGGGCGTGGTGCCGATGCCGGGGATTGTGACCTCGGACCGGCTGAAGACCACCTTTTGCGGGATGGAGATGACCAACCCGGTTGGTCTGGCCGCAGGCTATGACAAGAACGCCACCGTGGTTGACGCGCTGACCCAAGCGGGCTTTGGTTTTGTCGAAGTGGGTGCTGTGACCCCGCGCCCGCAACCGGGCAACCCCAAGCCGCGCCTGTTTCGCCTGACGGAAGATCAGGCCGTCATCAACCGCTTCGGCTTCAACAACGAAGGGATGGAGGCCGCAGCAGCCCGCCTGACCCGCCGCTCGCGCCAGCGTCCGGTGCCGGTTGGGCTGAACCTTGGCGCCAACAAAGACAGTGATGATCGTGCGGCCGACTATGTGAAGGTCTTTAACTGCTGCGGGCCGTACGTCGATTTCGTTACGGTCAACGTCAGCTCGCCCAACACCGAAAAGCTGCGCGATCTGCAGGGTGCGGATGCGCTGCGCGGGCTGTTGCAGGGAGTGGTGGATGCACGCAAAGATCACGACAAATACACCCCAATTTTCCTGAAAATCGCACCTGATCTGACGGATGAGGAGCTGGCCGAAGTGGCCGGCGTCGCGCAGGAAGTGAAGGTGGACGCGGTGATTGCCACAAACACCACCTTGTCGCGCGAAGGTTTGAAAAGTGTTCATAAAGACGAGGCAGGAGGCCTTTCTGGCCCGCCTTTGTTCGAAAAATCCACACGTGTCTTGGCGCGTCTGTCGCAATTGACGGGTGGGCAAATGCCGTTGATCGGTGTCGGAGGCATCGCCTCGGCCGAGGATGCGTATCAGAAGATCCTTGCGGGCGCGTCGGTGGTGCAGCTCTATTCCTCGCTGGCTTACAAGGGCATCAGCCTGGTGGAAGAGATCGCGCTTGGGATTGATGAACGGTTGGAGCGTGACGGGTTTGCCTGCGTTGCCGATGCCGTCGGAACAGGACGCGAGGCGTGGCTATGACCGAGATCTGGCACAATCCTCGCTGCTCGAAATCGCGCCAGACACTGGCATTGGTGGAAGAGCGTGGCGAGGACGTCACCGTCCGCCGTTACTTGGACGACGCACCGAGTGAGGCGGAGCTACGGGCCGTCTTGGCCGCGCTGAACGCCACGCCGATCCAGATCATGCGCAAGGGCGAGAAAGTCTTTAAGGAATTGGGCCTGTCCGCCGACACGCCCGAGAATGACCTGATCGCAGCGATGCTGGCCAATCCGATCCTGATCGAACGCCCGATCGTCTTGAAAGACGGCAAGGCCCGGATCGGACGACCGCCGGAAAGCGTGCTGGACATCCTCTGACGCGCTACGCCGCGGACCGCTCCAATGCCGGATAGCGCAGCGCCAAACTCGCCCCGCGTGCCACGAAGGAAATCAACAGCGCCGCCCACAGCCCGTGATTTCCAAGTCCGGGCATCAGGGCATAGACGGCCGCGAAATAGACCGCCGCAGACAGGATCATCATGTTGCGCATGTCGGCTGTCCGCGTGGCCCCGATGAAAATCCCGTCCAGCATCCAGGCAGGCCAACCCAAAAGCGGGGCCAGCACCATATAGGGCAGAAAATCCCGCGCGACTTGGCGGACGTCCTGCGCGGTGGTCATGACGTCGATACCCCAGCCGCCAACCAGTAGAAAACCCAGCGCCAAGGTGCAGGAAATACCCGCGCCCCACAGGCTGCTCATCACGGACGCGCGCCTGACGGCAACGCGATTCCTTGCGCCCAATGCTTGGCCCACAAACGCCTCGGCCCCGAAGGCGAACCCGTCCATCGCGTAAGCTGTCACGTGCAGGAACTGCATCAGAACCTGATTGGCGGCAAGTTCGGTATCCGACAGGCCCGAGCCATAGAAGGTGAAGCTGGTGAAGATCGCCATGATGAAGAGCGAGCGCAGCAAAATGTCCGTGTTCACCACCGCCATATTCTTCAGCGTCGGCCCGTCCAGCACCCGCGCGCGGTCCCGCCATGCTGGATTGCGGAAGATGTCGCGGCACAGCCACAGGCCCAGCGCGGCGCCCGAGAACTCCGCCAAGAGGGTGGCAATGGCAACTCCCTCGACGCCCCAATCCAGCCCAAGCACGAACCACAGGTCCAGCCCGATATTCACACCGTTCATGACGACCTGCAGAACCAACACAGACCGCGCGCGCTCGAGCGCGATTAGCCAGCCGGTGAAAGCGTAAACCGAGATCGCAAAGGGTGCGCTCCAAATGCGGATGGCCAGATAGTCGCGGGCAAGCATCTCGACCTCGGCCGAGGCCGGGGCCACCTGAAAGGCCGCCCAGAACAGCGGGCCTTGCAGGGCGATTAGCGCCACACCTGCGGCGACCGCAATCAAAAGGGCGCGGGTCAGCATCGCGGCGACCTCGCCCTGACGTCCCGCCCCATGGGCCTGCGCGGTCAGGCCGGTTGTGCCCATCCGCAGGAAGCCGAAGACCCAGAAGAATGTGGACAGGATCACCGCGCCAATTCCGACTGCGCCGATGGGTACGGCATCGCCCAACTGGCCGATCACACCCGTATCCACCAGCCCAAGAATGGGCACGGTCACGTTGGACAGGACAATCGGCCCCGCCACCGCCAAAACGCGCCGATGGGTCAGCGCGGAACCGTTCACGAGCCGGGCATCAGGAAGTGGCCGGTCGCCTGTGCGTAAAGCTTCTCGCGCCGGTCCTGCCATGCTTCCACATGGACCGACGCATAGCGCCGCCCCTGCCGCACGACCCGCGCACGCGCATAGGCATCGCGCGGCAGACCCGAGCGCAGATAGTCGATCGAGAAATCAATCGTCTTGGGCAGATAGGGCATGTTGTCCGGGCCAAGCGTCGAGGGGTCCAACACGCCGCTTTCCATGTCCTCCCACAGGGTTGACCAACTTAGCTGGATCACCGCAGCCGTTTCCAGAAACGCAGCCGTCACGCCACCATGGATCGCAGGCAGCATCGGGTTGCCGATCAGCTTCTCGTCAAACGGCAAGATGGCAGTCAACTCGTCCCCGTGACGTTCGACACTAATGCCAAGGAACTGCACATAAGGCACGCCATCGACCAACCCAGACAGGGCCGCGTCACGGCGTTGCTTCACAACCTCGACCGGCTCGGGGCGTTTGTGGTTCGGGGGCAAGCTCATGCGGCACCTCCTTCGCTGACATCATCGGTGATGTCATTGGAAATCTCGGTCGAGCGACGTTTGGGGTCGCCATCGGCGGTAAACGCGCCGGAGGCAGTTGCAACAGGACGATCCTCGTCTTCGTCCAATGCCACCGCACGCACAAACGCAACCGAACGCGTAACGTGATAGCAGGTCGCCTTGGCGGTGATCCTCTGACCCGGTGTTGCGGGGCGCATATAATCGATGCGCAGATCAATCGTCGCCGTAATCGCGGGGGCTTTGGGGTGGCTCATCACAGCCGAACCGCAGCACGTGTCCAAGAGCGCCGACACCGCGCCCCCATGAATCACCCCAGTACGCGGATCCCCGATGAGTTTTTCGTCATAGGGCATGGACATGATCGCTTCACCGTCTTCCAGCTTTTCCAGCACCATCCCCAGCGCCTTGCAATGCGGAATCGCTTCGGTGAACTTCCGCGCGAGTTCGGCCTTCTGTTCGGCCGTCATGCCTTTCATCATTGGCAATATCCTTATGCTTTCACGTCTTTTATTGGCCCTTGCAATTCACGCGTCCAGCCCCTAGTTTCGCAATTAAGAATTATTCTCAATTAAAAGTGCCGATATGACCGACGCCACAACCATCGCCACACCCTTCGGTGTACGACGCCCCAAACGCCTACTGGTGTTGGCCATCATGCTTGCACTCGCCATAGCGCCTGGCCAACTGGGCGAGCTGACCCGCGGACTGATGACCGACGCCTATGTGCAGGTCTCGGTTTTTGTTGCCGCAACGTTACTTCTGTTCTACGGGGCCGAGCGACTGTTCAAGTTCGATATCGGCGAGGTTCTGTCGAACGCCAAAGGCGCACAGGTGCCTCTGGCCGCAATGCTGGGGGCCACCCCTGGCTGCGGCGGTGCTGTCGTTGTGGTCGCGGCGTATAGTTCGGGCCATGTAGGGTTCGGCGCAGTGGTCGCCACACTGACCGCGACCATGGGGGATGCGGCCTTCCTTCTGTTGGCCACCCGTCCAGACGCCGCCGCCGTCGTACTGCCATTGTCCTTTGCCATCGGCATCCTGTCAGGCTGGATCGTGGACCGTTTCCACACGGTGGAATATCGCGCCTCGACTCTGGCCAGCTGCGAACTTGCCCCGCTGATCGGCAGAACCCGCCCTCAGGACGTGGCCTATCTGCTGCTTGCCATTCCCGGCCTTTACGTTGGTGCCCTGCAACTGGCACAGATCGAGGTCAGCCACATCTTCGGCCTGCCCATCCTGTGGATTGCACTTGTCGGCACTTTCCTTGGCCTAAGCATTTGGGCGACGTCAAAAGTGTCGGCCATGACGAATGCCAAGGACAGCCCCCTGACCCGCATGGCGGAAGAAACCAGCTTTATCTCGGTCTGGGTGATTGGGGCCTATCTGGCCTATGACTATGTGGCCGAGTTTGGCGGACTGGATCTGGAGCTTCTGTTCCAATCGATCGCACCGCTTCTTCCCCTGATGGGCGTTCTGATTGGCCTGATCCCTGGCTGTGGGCCGCAAGTTCTGGTTACGACGCTGTATCTGAACGGAATCATTCCGTTCGCAGCGCTGATGGGCAACGCTGTGTCGAACGACGGCGACGCCTTGTTCCCGGCAATCGCTTTGAACCCGAAAGCCGCGATTGTTGCGACGCTCTATTCAACGATCCCTGCGGTGATCATCGCCTATGCGTTCTATATTCTTGCGCCGGGCTTTATGAACTGATGCCAGTTGGGGCCGTACATCGGCCCCAACCTCGACCACCAATTTCCTCGTCAACCGCGTGGTTCTACTGAATTGCACCAGCCAGTGCAGTCCTTTACGGTAGTCCGAAGTGAAACCGAGGGGAGCGCTATGTCCGACGACCGCCTGACATTCAAAGAAATGTGCGCAAAGTTCGATGTCACACCACGTACCCTGCGCTATTACGAGTATATCGAGCTTCTGACCCCTGAAAAGGAAGGCCGGTCGCGCTTTTATACGCCGCGCGAAGTTGCTCGGATGACACTGATTCTGCGCGGGCGCCGTTTCGGATTTTCCCTGGAAGAGCTGCGCCAGTGGCTTTTGATCTATGATGAAATGGGCACCGACGCGCAGAATCGCGCATGGGTCGAACTGGCGGACCGACAATTGTCGACGCTTCGTGCGCAATATGAAGAGCTGGCCGACAGCATATCCGACCTTCAGAAGCTACGTGACGATGTGGCCGACGGGCTAAGCTGACTTTCGATCCGCGATTCGGCGGCGCCGAACACGCATTCTTTGCCCTTGGGTCAGCCCCGACGCCAGAACCCCAAAAAAAACATCTGCCCCTAGGGAAACTGATTTTCATTTGAAAATCAGCCCTTTGCCATTCCCCAAAGAAATCAGGCTTTACGCCACGACAAGAAAAGACGCGACGTCACGTTACATTTACGTAAACGTCAACATATAATGTAGACGGAACTGGTCAGATCAGTGGCCAGTGTCGGAAATGTATGGAGTATCGAATGACCGACGATCTTATGACCATTCGCCAGATGTGCGATGCGTTCGACGTCACCGCGCGGACGCTGCGGTTTTACGAGGCTAAGGAACTGCTTTCCCCGATCCGGGAAGGCCAGAAGCGCCTGTTCACCAAACGTGACCGCGCGCGGCTGAAACTCATCCTGCGCGGCAAGCGCTTTGGCTTTGCACTGGAAGAGATCCGCCAACTTTTGGACCTCTATGACATGGGCGACCAGCAACAAACACAGCTGGTCCGCACTGTCGAAGTGGCCGAAGGACATCTTGAAGACCTCAAGCGTCAGCGCGAGGAACTGGATGAAGCCATCAATGATCTGACCGAACAACTGGAATGGGGCCAAGCGAAAATCGCCTCGTTCGACGAAAACAGCTGACCGGAAAGGACGCCTGACATGCCCAGCTATACTGCGCCCACCCAAGACATGGCCTTTCTTCTGCACAATGTGCTGAAGGCCGAACAATCGGACATTCCCGGATACGGGGACCTGGAACGTGACTTCACCAGCGCGGTTTTGGAAGAAGCCGGAAAACTTGCGGGCGAGGTGCTGGCCCCTTTGAACACCGTCGGCGATCAGGAAGGCTGCCGACTTGAGAACGGCATCGTCTACACCCCGACCGGGTTCAAGGACGCGTTCGAACAGGTGAAAGAAGGCGGATGGACCGGGCTGGATATGCCGGAAGAATTCGGCGGCCAGAATATGCCCGTCATTCTGGGTACTGCCGTGGGCGAGCTGTTTTCGTCCGCCAACCAGGCGTTCACCATGTATCAAGGTCTGACCCACGGCGCAGCCTCGGCCATTCTGGCGCACGGTACGGACGAACAGAAAGCGACCTATCTGCCCAAGATGGTCAGCTGCGAATGGACCGGCACCATGAACCTGACGGAGCCGCATTGCGGCACCGATCTGGGCCTGATGCGCACCAAAGCTGAACCGCAAGACGATGGCTCGTACAAAGTTTCGGGCCAGAAGATCTTCATCTCGGCCGGTGATCACGACATGTCGGACAACGTCATTCACCTTGTGTTGGCGAAAATCCCTGGCGGCCCCGAGGGCATCAAGGGCGTGTCGCTGTTCATCGTGCCAAAGTTCAACGTGAACGACGATGGCTCGGTTGGGTCGCGCAACGGCGTGTCGGTCGGCAATATCGAGAAGAAGATGGGCATCCACGGCAACTCGACCTGCGTCATGAACTACGACGAGGCAACGGGGTACCTGCTGGGCGATCTGCACAAAGGCATGCGCGCCATGTTCACCATGATGAACGAGGCCCGTCTGGGCGTGGCAATGCAAGGTCTGGCACAGGCGGAAGCCGCATATCAGAACGCCGTCATCTATGCCAAGGACCGACTGCAAGGCCGCGACGTGACCGGCGTGAAGAACCCCGATGGCCCCGCAGATCCGCTGATTGTACACCCAGACATTCGACGTTCACTGATGGATCAGAAAAGCTTCTGTGAAGGTGCGCGTGCATTCCTTCTTTGGGGGGCGCAACTGATTGACCAAGCACATCGCTCGGAAGACAAGGACGCGGATGGGCTGATCAGCTTGATGACCCCGGTTCTGAAAGGTTTCCTGACCGATCAGGGCTATGACATGACCGTTCTGGCGCAGCAGATTTATGGCGGCCACGGCTATATTGAAGAACACGGGATGAGCCAATTTACGCGCGATGCCCGGATCACTCAGATCTATGAAGGTGCCAATGGCGTTCAGGCGCTGGACCTTGTGGGCCGTAAGCTGGCTGCAGATGGTGGCAAGCCGATCATGGCGTTCTTCGAGATGATCAAGTCCTACTGCAAGGAACAGGGCGACGACGAGGCGATGAAAGACTTCATCGAACCGCTAAAGACCGCCTCCAAGCACCTTCAGACCTCGGCCATGTTCTTCATGCAAAACGGCATGAAAAACCCGAACCATGCGCTGGCTGGGTCGTATGACTTCATGCACCTTTTCGGCCATGTCTGCCTTGGCTTCATGTGGGCCCGTCAGGCACGCGCCGCATTGGACGCTCTGGAAACTGGAGAAGGCGACGCGACGTTCTATGAGACCAAGCTGACCACCGCGCGCTACTATATGGCACGCCGCCTGCCCGCCACGTCGATGCATCTTGCACGGATCGAAAGCGGCGCGGACACGGTGATGGCGCTGGAGGCAGATCAGTTCTGACCCTGGCCCGCTGACACTCTTCTGTGCGCCCCCTGCAGCATCATGCGCAGGGCGCACAGTTCACACCAACAAAGCGCCGGGGAGGCCGCCATGACCATCAAACTTTACTGCTTCGGAGAAAGCGGAAACGCCTATAAGGCCGCTTTGGCGCTGGAATTGTCCGGGCTGGAGTGGGAACCGGTCTTTGTCGACTTCTTCGGTGGCGAAACCCGCAGCCCAGAATACCGCGAGATCAACCCCATGGGTGAAGTTCCGGTGATGGTGGATGGCAATGTAACCTTGTCGCAATCCGGTGCCATTCAGGACTATGTGACGTCGAAATCCGGCAAGCTGGGGGGACGCAGCGCCGAAGAACGCCGCGAGATTCTGCGCTGGCAGTTCTGGGACAATCACAAGATGTCCTCGATGGCTGGCATGACCCGTTTCCTGATGAACTTCCTGCCCGAAGACAAACGCCCCGCCGAGGTGATTGCCTTCAACAAAGGCCGCCTGAAAGGTGCCTACAAAACGCTGGAGGCCGAACTGTCGACCCGCGACTGGCTGGTTGGCGACGGGATCACGATCGCTGACATCTCGTGCTGCGGCTACCTGTTTTATCCCGAACCCTTCGGCTTCGACCGCGCCGAATGGCCCGCAATAGACGCCTGGCTGACCCGGATTTCCGAAACGCCCGGCTGGAAACACCCCTATGACCTGATGCCCGGATCGCCCGCCGACCGCGCATGATTTCGAAAGGATCAATGATGAACGACGCCTATATTTATGACGCCGTGCGCACCCCGCGCGGCAAGGGCAAAAAAGACGGCACCCTGCACGAAGTGACCTCGGTGCGTCTGTCTTCTGTTGCGCTTAATGCTTTGAAAGAGCGCAACAATCTGGACGGCCATGCGGTCGAGGACGTGATCTGGGGCAACGTCACCCAGGTGGGTGAGCAAGGTGCCTGTCTGGCGCGCTCGGCCGTGCTGTACTCTGATCTGGACGAGCGCATCCCCGGTGTCTCGATCAACCGTTTCTGCGCCTCGGGGCTGGAAGCTGTGAACATGGCCGCCAACCAAGTGCGTGGTGGGGCGGGTGACGCCTATATCGCGGGTGGTGTGGAAAGCATGAGCCGCGTGCCGATGGGCATGGACGGGGGCGCGATTGCTGCCGACCCGCATCTGGCGATGAAGGCCTATTTCGTTCCGCAAGGTATTTCGGCAGACATCATTGCGACTGAATACGGTTTCAGCCGCGATGACTGCGACGCCTATGCGGTCGAAAGCCAGAAACGCGCCGCCGCCGCCCGTGCGGAAGGCCGTTTCAAGTCGATCATCCCCGTTATCGATCAGAACGGCCTGACCGTGATGGCCGAAGACGAGATGATCCGCGAAACCACCATGCAGACGCTGGGCGGCCTGAACCCCTCGTTCAAAGCGATGGGCGAGGCAATGCCGGGCTTTGATGCCGTGGCCTTGCTGAAATATCCGCATCTGGAAAAGATCAACCACGTCCACCACGCTGGTAACTCGTCCGGTATCGCGGATGGTTCGGCTGCGATCCTGATCGGCAACAAAGAGTTCGGCGAGCGTCACGGCCTGAAGCCCCGCGCGCGCATCAAAGCGACGTCGAAAGTCGGCACAGATCCGACCATTATGCTGACTGGCCCCGTTCCTGCCACCGAGCGTGTACTGCAAGCCGCCGGGATGAACTTCAGCGACATCGACCTGTTCGAAGTCAACGAAGCCTTCGCATCCGTCGTGCTGCGCTTCATCCAAGCCTTTGACGCCGACACCAACAAGGTGAACGTCAATGGCGGCGCGATTGCCATGGGTCACCCGCTGGGCGGTACCGGCGCGATGATCCTTGGCGCGTTGCTCGACGAAATGGAGCGCTCGGACAAGGAAACCGGTCTGGCCACGCTTTGCATCGGCTCGGGCATGGGCGCCGCCACCATTCTGGAACGCGTGTAAGGAGACGTAATCATGGCTGATTTTCACTATTCCGTGGACGCCGATGGCGTCGCTACCATCGCTTGGGATGTCCCCGGCAAAAGCATGAACGTGCTGTCTTATGCGGCGCTTGAAGAACTCAATGCGCATGTCGACACCGTTTTGTCCGATGACAATGTGAAGGGTGCGATCATCACCTCGGCGAAGAAAGACTTCGCGGGGGGAATGGACCTGAACGTGATCGCTCAGATGAAATCCGACGCGGGCGACAACCCGGCGAAAGGTCTGTTTGACGGCATTATGACGATGCACGGCGCGCTTCGTAAGATCGAGCGCGCGGGCATGGACCCCAAGACCAACAAAGGCGGCAAACCGATTGTCGCCGCCCTGCCCGGCATCGCGCTTGGCATCGGTCTGGAAATCCCACTGGCCTGTCACCACATCATCGCGGCGGACAACCCCAAGGCCAAGATCGGCCTGCCGGAAATCATGGTCGGCATCTTCCCCGGCGCAGGCGGCACCACCCGCCTTGTGCGCAAGATGGGCGCGATGGCGGCGGCTCCGTTCCTGCTGGAAGGCAAGACTGTGGCCCCGGCCAAAGCCAAGGCCACTGGCCTGATTGACGAGGTTGTTCCCGCGGATGAACTACAAGCCCGCGCGAAAGAATGGGTTCTGAACGCCACCGACGCGGACATCGTGAAACCGTGGGATGCCAAGGGCTATAAAATGCCCGGCGGTGCACCGTACCACCCGGCGGGTTTCCAGACCTTCGTGGGCGCGGCTGCGATGATCCATGGCAAGACCAATGGCGTTTATCCGGCGGCGAAAGCCTTGCTGGCGGCTGTCTATGAAGGCGCAATGGTGCCGTTCGACGACGCGCTGCGTGTGGAATGCCGCTGGTTCGTGAACGTGCTGATGAACCCGTCGTCCTCGGCTATGATCCGGTCGCTCTTCATCAACAAGCAAGCCTTGGAAAAAGGTGCGGTGCGTCCGAAAGACGTCGATGACCAGTCGGTCAAGAAGGTCGGCGTTCTGGGCGCAGGCATGATGGGCGCCGGCATCGCGCTGGTCTCCGCCATGGCTGGCATGGAAGTCGTTCTGATCGACCAGACGCAAGAGGCTGCCGATCGCGGCAAGGCGTACTCCGAGGGCTACTTGGACAAGGGCATCGCCCGCAAGAAAGCCACGCCCGAGAAGAAAGAGGCCGTTCTGTCAGCGATCACCGCGACGACCGATCTGGAAGCACTGAAGGGTGCTGACCTGATTATCGAAGCGGTCTTTGAAGACGTGGGCGTGAAGGCCGAGATGACCAAGAAGGTCGAGGCCGTGGTTGGCCCTGATTGCATCTATGCCACCAACACCTCGACCCTGCCGATCACCGAGCTGGCCAAGGCATCCAAACGCCCTGATCAGTTCATCGGCATCCACTTCTTCAGCCCTGTTGAACGCATGATGCTGGTCGAGATCATCAAGGGCAAAGAAACCGGTGGCCGTGCCGTGGCCAAAGCGCTCGACTATGTGCGCCAGATCCGCAAGACGCCGATCGTGGTGAACGACGCGCGCTTCTTCTACTGCAACCGCTGCATCATTCCTTACATCAACGAAGGGATGCGCATGGTTGGTGAGGGCGTGTCGCCCGCGCTGGTCGAAGGGGCCGCACGTCTGCTGGGCTTCCCTGTTGGACCGCTGCAACTGGTGGATGAGACCTCGATCGAGTTGGGTGTAAAAATCGCCAAGGCCACCAAAGCGGCGATGGGCGCGGATTATCCGGATGACGCCGTCGACGAAATCATTTTCTGGATGGCCGACGAAGGCCGCATGGGCCGCAAGTCGAACGCGGGCTTCTATGACTACGACGAGAAGGGCAAACGCACCGGTTTGTGGGAAGGACTTGGCGACAAGTTCCCGCTGGCAGATGATCAGCCCGACCTGACCGAGGTGAAGCATCGCCTGATGATGAGCCAGGTTCTGGAAGCCGTCCGTGCGTTGGAAGAAGGCGTGCTGGAAGACATCCGCGAAGGCGACGTCGGCGCGATCCTGGCATGGGGCTTTGCCCCGTGGTCGGGCGGTCCGTTCAGCTGGCTGGACATGATCGGCGCAGGCAATGCCGCCCGGATCTGCGATGACCTGACCGAGGCCCACGGTGCACGCTTCACCACGCCAGCCCTGCTGCGGGATCTGGCGGACAAAGGCCAGACCTTCTATGGCCGCTTCGACAGCGCCCAAGACGCAGCCTGATCCAGACCTTTAAACACCAAACGGCCCGGATTTTCCGGGCCGTTTCTTTTGAAAACTGTCCAGTTAGCTTTTGCGCGACCGCAGCGTGATGACGACGCCCGACACCACGATCAACACCATACCCAACACCGCGCTCGACCCCAATCGGTCGCCATACAAGACAAAGCTCCACGCTGCGGCGAACCCCAGAAGCGAATACTCATAGATCGCCACCTGCGCCGGATCGCCCAGTTGATAGCCGCGGAATAACAGCCCAACCCCAAGAATAGACCCGAATGCCTGCAAGAAGGTGATGAACAGCGCCCAGCCGCTTGGCCAGACGACGCCGCGCAGGATGAACCCATCCGCGCCCGATGGCACCTCGTGCGGCCAGACCGTCATAATAACCGTGCCAATCGCACCAAACACGCCCAAGCACAGGAAGAACGCCGCCAGCATGGACAGGGCTGATTCCCCCTCGCACCATTGGCGCGTCGCAATGGCGCCCAGCGCATAGAAGAACCCCGCCGCCATTGGCACGACGACCGCAGGGCGGATGCCTTCACTGAACGGGTCCAGCACGATCACCACTCCGACGAAGCCCACCAGCGCGGCCCCCATCCGCGTGAATCCGATGGGTTTTCCAAAGAACAGGGCCGATATCAGCATCACCCAGATGGGTGCGGTAAACAGCCCCGAAGCCACCTGCCCTACTGGCAAAAAACCCAGCCCGCCAAAGTAAAACAGCATCGCAAGGGCGGCCAGACCTCCGCGCACCATCACCGCCCAGGCCCGAATTGGGCGCAACCGGACGCGATCAGACAGGGACATCAACGCGAACAACCCAAAGGCCATCACGGTCCGCATCAAATGGAATTGCCATAACCCGAGTTCAGGTGCGATTTGGCGCACAAGGTTGTCGAAGAACCCCAGAAAGAACATTGCGGCAAAGATGAATCCTGCCGCCGCCAAGGGTCTGTCCGTCGCCATGTCGTTTTCCTTACTCGAAAAGCCTCTCAGAGCCATTGACCATGGGGCAACACTGGGGTCCACTCGGAAAACGACACAGGTTAAGAAAACACATCGCTTTGGGAGGAGTGAGAATGGGTTGGATGGCAGACGAACGCGGGTTGGATAAATGTGCGGCAAACTTTGTGCCGTTGACCCCGCTTTCACATCTTCAGCGTGCCGCAAAGGTATTTCCCAACCGCGAGGCCGTGATTGATGGCAATCGCCGCCTGACCTATCGCGACTATCATGGACGGGTCAGCCGTTTGGCCTCGGCGCTTGCCGCGCGTGGGATACGACCCGGTGACGTCGTCGGCACGCTTTTGCACAACACTTTGGCCCATGTCGAAGCCAGCTTTGGCATCCCGGCCTGTGGCGCCATCCTGAACACGATCAATACGCGGCTGGATGTGGATACGGTCGCCTACATTTTCGGGCATGGTGCAGCCAAGGCTGTGCTGGTCGATAGCGAGCTGGTGCCCTTGGCAGAAGCCGCGCTTGAACAGATGGACGGCAGTGCCCCCGAAATCATTGAGGTCGCCGCGCCCGACGCGGGTTTCCCGGCAACCGGTCGCTATCTTGAATACGAGGATCTGTTGGAGAGCGGAGATCCGAATTTCGACTGGATCATGCCTCAGGACGAATGGGAAAGCCTTGCGCTGAACTATACCTCGGGCACCACCGGGCGGCCCAAAGGTGTGGTCTATCACCACCGCGGCGCCTATCTGATGACGATGGGCACGCCGATCAGCTGGAACATGCAGCTGTATCCGCGTTACCTGACCATCGTTCCCCTGTTTCACTGCAACAACTGGAACCACACTTGGATGATGCCGGTGCTGGGCGGGACCGTTGTGTGTTGTCGCACGATCACGGCGAAGGCGATCTATGATGCCATCGCGGATGAGGGTGTGACCCATTTTGGCGGTGCACCGATCGTGCTGAACATGATGGTCAACGCCCCTGACGCCGACCGCCGCAGCTTCGATCACGTGGTCGAGGTATTTACCGCAGGCGCCCCGCCCGCAGCCGCGACCTTGGCCGCAATCGAGCCCTTGGGCTTCAACGTCACGCAGGTCTACGGCCTGACCGAAACCTACGGTCACGTGACCGAATGCCTGTGGAACGGTCCCGAATGGGACGATCTTCCGCAAGTAGAGCGCGCCGCGATCAAGGCGCGCACCGGCGTCGCCTTCCCGCAAATGGAAGACATCACCGTTCTGGACGAGACCATGGCCCAAGTGCCGATGGATGGCGAAACCACGGGCGAGATCATGATCCGCGGCAACTCGGTCATGAAAGGTTATCTGAAGAACCCCGAGGCCACGGCCGAGGCGTTTCAGGGTGGCTATTTCCACTCGGGCGACGTCGCCTATCAGACGCCGGACGGGTACATCAAGATCACCGACCGCTCGAAAGACATCATCATTTCGGGCGGCGAGAACGTCAGTTCGGTCGAGGTCGAGGGCGTGTTGATGCACCACCCTGCGGTCAGTCTGTGTGCCGTGGTCGCCAAGCCCGATGACAAATGGGGCGAAATCCCCTGCGCTTATGTCGAGCTGAAGGATGGTAGCGATGTCAGTGAGGCGGACCTGATCGCCTTCGCCCGCGAACGTCTGGCCGGGTTCAAGACGCCAAAGCGGATTGAGTTCTGTGAGCTTCCCAAAACCTCGACGGGAAAAATCCAAAAGTTCCAGCTTCGCGATTGGGCGCGCTCGGGCGACTAAGGCGGTTCCGATTGCCGGGCCGGACGGTTGGCGCTATTCTGTGCGCAATCAAAAACGAGCAGAAAGCCCCGTCCCATTATGACGGCCCTGACCAAATATGACCGGCTTGAGGCCACGGCCCTTTGGCGTCCCGAAGAAGGGGCGCAAAGGGTGGATGTCCTGTTGTCTCTTGGGAATGCGACGCTGACGATCTCGGACATGCGCGAGAACGTTCTGAACCACTGGTCCCTACCCGCGATCCAGCGCGTCAATCCCGGCGAGCGTCCCGCGATTTTCCGTCCCGGCCATGATGCCACCGAAGAGCTGGAGACCGAAGACGAAGACATGATCCGCGCGCTTGAAAAGGTGCGCAAACTGATCGAGCGTCGTCGTCCCCATCCCGGTCGGCTGCGGCACTGGGTGACGGCCGGTGTGCTGGCTTCATTGCTGCTGCTCGCGGTCTTCTGGCTGCCCGGTGCGCTGCGCAGCTATACGGTCTCGGTTGTGCCCGAACCCACACGCGCCGCGATTGGGCAGCAGATCTTGACCCGGATCGGACGCATCACCGGGCAGGAATGCCGTGGGCGCGAGGGACGTGCGGTGTTGACCCGGCTGGCCCGAACAACGACCGGCAATTCAGACCTGCGCGTTGTCGTGCTGTCCGGCGCCGTGCAGACAACCCAGCATTTGCCGGGAAATATCACACTTCTGAACCGCGCCCTAATTGAAGATTTCGAACATCCAGACGTACTGGTGGGGTTCCTGATGGCCGAGGAACTGCGTCGCGATAGCACAGATCCGATATTGCCGCTTCTGGACCATGTTGGCCTGCGCGGAACGGTGCAGCTTTTGACGACCGGGCACCTACCCGCGGAAGCGATAGATCAATATGCAGAAGATCTTCTGACCACGCCGCAATCCGAGGTGCCAGCCACAGCGCTTCTTGAGCGCTTCAATGCACAAGGCGTCAGTGCAACGCCCTATGCCTATGCTTTGGACCTGACAGGCGAAACAACGCTCGAGCTGATCGAGGCAGATCCGGTACCCGAAGGCAGCGCCCAGCCCCTTCTATCCGATGACGATTGGGTCAGATTGCAGGGCGTCTGCGGCGAATAAAAAAACGCCCGTCTGATTGCAAGACGGGCGTCCGGTACACAGCGATCGCCGCGTGTTTTACTTGGTGCCGAACATCCGGTCGCCCGCGTCACCCAGACCCGGCACGATATAGCCCTTTTCGTTCAGCTTCTCATCCAGCGAGGCCGTGATGATCGGCACATCGGGGTGTGCCTCTTTCATGCGCGCAACACCTTCCGGGGCGGCCAACAGGCACAGGAAGCGAATGTTCTTCGCACCCGATTTTTTCAGCATATCAATCGCCGCAACCGAGCTGTTGCCCGTGGCCAGCATCGGGTCCACTGCGATCACCAGACGCTCGTCCATATGCTCGGGCACCTTGAAGTAATATTCGACCGGCTCCAGCGTTTCCTCATCACGGTACAGGCCAACAAAGCCCACGCGCGCCGAGGGGATCAGCTCCAGCACACCGTCCAGAAGACCGTTACCAGCGCGCAGGATCGACACCAGCGCCAGCTTGCGGCCCGCCAGGGTCGGCGCGTCCATCTCTTGCATCGGCGTGGTGATGGTTTTCGTCGTCATCGGCAGTTCGCGCGTGATCTCGTATGCAAGAAGCTGGCTGATCTCGCGCAGAAGTTGGCGGAACAGGCTGGTGGGCGTGGCTTCATCCCGCATCAAGGTCAGCTTGTGCTGAATCAGGGGGTGATCAACAATGGTCAGGTGATCATACATCTTGCGTCTCCAATTCTTTGCGGATGCGGGTGCGGGTCGCCTCGTCGCAGAAAGCCGCGTCAATGGCAACCACGTTCAGGTCGCGAAAGTCCTCTTCCGTCCAGCCGAACTGACGCGATAGGTCTTCGTATTCCTTGTTCATATCCGTCCGGAAGAACGGAGGGTCGTCGGTCGATACGGTGACATTCACCCCGCGTTCGCGCAGCTTTGCGATGGGATGGGCGGAAAGATTTGAATACACGCCCAGAAACACGTTCGAACCGGGGCAGACTTCAAGCGTTACACCGTCTTCGGCCAACCGATCCACCAGCGCCAGATCCTCGATCGCACGCACGCCGTGACCAATGCGTTCAACTTTCAGGTCATCCAGAGCGGCGCGCACCTCCTCGGGTCCATTCCACTCGCCCGCATGGGTGGTCAGACGCAACCCCGCCTCGCGTGCCATGTCATAGGCATAGGCAAAGTCGCCCTGACTGCCAGATTTTTCGTCCCCGCCCATTCCAAAGCCCGTCAGAAAACCACCGGCCGTTTCCTGAGCACAAAGCGCGGTTTCGCGGGCGAATTCCGGGCCGAAATGGCGGATGCAGGTGGCAATCCCGCGCAGGGTGATGCCCATGTCGCGTTCTGCCTCGTCGGCGGCGTCTTGAATGGCGGCAAGGTAATCCTTCCACGCCACCACATCCCGCCCACCGCAGAAATCCGGAGACAGGAAGGTTTCGGCATAGACCACGCCCTTTTCGGCACAGGCTTCCAAGACGGCCTTGGTCAGGCGGTGGAACTCCTCGGGGCCCGTCAAGACCGAGGTCGCGGCCTCGTATACTTCAAGGAAATGCCCGAAATCGCGATAGGCATAGCCGCCATCTTCGGTGAAGATCCCCGACAGATCGACGGACTTTTCCTTTGCAAGGGACCGGATAAACGCGGGCGGCGCTGCACCCTCGATATGCAGGTGCAGTTCGACCTTTTTCAGTTCATTGAAACTCATAGAAACGACCCTCCTGCCCCGCGCGTGTCCAGCCCAAGATGGGCCGCGACCGATGCACCAATATCCGAAAACCCGACAAGCCCAATTTCGCGCGTGCCAAACCCAGCGGCAACGACTGGCACGCGTTCACGGGTGTGATCAGTGCCGACCCAGCTAGGATCGTTGCCGTGATCCGCGGTGAACAGAACCAGATCTCCGTCGCGCATCATGTCCATCAGACGGGGCACCTGAGTGTCGAACCATTCCAGTGCACGCGCATAGCCCGAGATATCGCGACGGTGACCATAGATCGCGTCAAACTCGACGAAATTAGCGAAAACCAGATCGCCGTCCTGCGCATTGTCGAACGAGGTCACCAGATGCTCCATCAGGTCCGCATCCGCCCCTTTATGAACAGAGGTGATCCCGCGATGAGCAAAGATATCGCCGATCTTTCCAATGGCATGTACCTTTCCGCCCGCATCCGTCACCCAGTCACACAGGGTCGGCTTTGGCGGGGTCATCGCATAGTCGCGACGGTTGGTGGTGCGGGTGAACCCTTCGGCTTCCGATCCCACAAAGGGGCGCGCGATGACACGGCCGACGCGCATGTCATGCACCATTGGCGCAACCGCCTGACACAGCGCATAGAGACGCTCCAGACCGAAATGCTCTTCATGTGCCGCGATCTGAACGACACTATCGACCGAAGTATAGACGATTGGGCGCCCCGTGCGGATGTGCTCGGCCCCTAGTTCATCCAGCACCGCCGTACCCGACGCATGTTTGTCGCCCAGAATGCCGTCTACATCCGCTGCTTCACAGATGGCGGCGGTCAGGTTTGCAGGGAAGGTTGGTATGGCGTCCGGGAAATAGCCCCAGTCCCACGGCAGCGGTACGCCCGCAATTTCCCAATGCCCGGTGGGGGTATCCTTGCCCGGCGACACCTCCTGCGCTGCGCCCCACAGCCCAGAGGGTGTGGCCTCAAGTCCAGGAGTGTCGTCGCCCGAGGCCAGACGAACCGCCGCCCCCAACCCCAGAGCATCCAGATTTGGCAAGGAAAGCGGTCCCGAGCGCCCCTCTTCTGCGCGTCCTTCGGCGCAGGCTTGCGCGATATGGGCCAAGGTGTTGGCACCCGTGTCCGGCACGGTCTTGTCGTTGAAGAACTTATGCGCGTCGAGGGCACCGCCGCAGCCGACGCTGTCCAGCACAATCAGAAAGGCGCGGGTCATGTGTTCTCCATATGCGCGGCACCAAAGGCACCGGGTAGAAGTTCAGCCATGGTCATGGTCAGGCTTTCGCCGCCCGTGGTCATCATGGTGATTTTCACATCCGGCCCCGAGAACTCGGCCAGTTTCTGACGACACCCACCGCATGGCGTCACCGGCAAAGGCGCGTCCGCGATCACCAAAGCTTCAGCGATCTCGCGCTCTCCCGCTGCACACATGGCAGCAATTGCGCCCGCTTCTGCACAGGTTCCTTCCGGATAGGCGATATTCTCGACATTGCATCCGACATGCACCACGCCCGCGCTTGTGCGTAGGGCAGCGCCGACCTTGAAGTTCGAATATGGGGCATGCGCATTTTCGCGCACGGCCTTGGCAGCTTCCAACAGCGACATGATCCGCTCCTGCAAAAAAATCTATCCAGCAACCCTGAACCTCCACATTCTCGGATGCAAGCGCAATCCGTGCATCAAGGGGCTGGTCGCAAGGGATTGCCATGCTAATCTACGCAATGCAGACTTGATTGCCCTTGCGTCACTGGTGTATCGGAGTGTCGAAGGGAAGGTAGTTTAAAGTTAAACTATCCACACTAAACCTTGGGAGGCCTCGATGTCCGAAGACAGCTATCTGCGCAAACGCGCGCTGGATTATCACGAATTTCCACAGCCCGGAAAGCTTGAAATCCGCGCAACCAAGCCGATGGCGAACGGGCGCGACCTAAGCCTTGCTTACTCACCAGGCGTGGCTGAAGCCTGCGTCGAGATCGCAAAAGATCCTTCCGTAGCAAGTCGTTATACGGCGCGCGGCAATCTGGTTGCTGTGGTCTCGAACGGGTCCGCCGTATTGGGGTTGGGCAATATCGGGGCGTTGGCCTCGAAGCCCGTGATGGAAGGCAAGGCGGTTCTCTTTAAGAAGTTCGCCAACATCGATTGCTTCGATATCGAGCTGAACGAATCTGATCCGGAAAAGCTGGCCGACATCGTCTGTGCGATGGAGCCAAGCTTTGGCGCGATCAACTTAGAAGACATTAAAGCACCCGATTGTTTCATCGTTGAACAAATTTGTCGCGAGCGGATGAACATTCCAGTCTTTCACGACGATCAGCACGGAACCGCCATCGTGGTGGGGGCCGCAGCCACCAATGCGCTGAAGGTGACAGGGAAATCCTTCGAGGATATCAAGGTCGTCTCGACCGGTGGCGGGGCAGCAGGCATTGCCTGCCTGAACATGCTTCTGAAGCTCGGCGTCAAGCGCGAGAACGTCTGGCTCTGCGATATCGAAGGCCTCGTCTATGAAGGTCGCGTGAAAGAGATGACACCCCAGAAGGCCGCGTACGCGCAGGGCGGCAGCCCAGCAAGCCTGGATGATGTGATTGCAGGCGCGGACCTGTTCCTTGGCCTGTCCGGTCCCGGCGTTCTGAAGCCCGAAATGGTGGCCAAGATGGCCGACCGCCCGATCGTTTTCGCCCTTGCCAACCCTACGCCGGAAATCATGCCGGACGAGGTGCGCAAGGTTGCTCCGAATGCGATCATCGCCACCGGCCGCTCGGATTTCCCCAACCAGGTCAACAACGTACTCTGCTTCCCCTTCATCTTCCGGGGGGCTTTGGATGTTGGCGCAACCGAGATCAACGACGCCATGCAGCTGGGTTGCATCGAAGGGATCGCGGCCCTTGCCCGTGCTACGACATCGGCTGAAGCCGCCGCGGCCTATAAGGGCGAACAGCTGACCTTTGGCGAAGACTATCTGATTCCCAAACCATTCGACCCACGCCTTATGGGCGTTGTCGCCAGCGCCGTTGCCAAGGCCGCGATGGACAGTGGCGTGGCCACGCGCCCGGTCGAGGATCTGGATGCCTATAAGGCGAAACTGGATGGCTCGGTCTTCAAATCTGCGCTGATCATGCGCCCGGTTTTCGAAGCCGCCGCCACCGCGGAACGCCGCATCGTCTTTGCCGAGGGCGAGGACGAGCGCGTGTTGCGCGCCGCCAACGCGATGATCGAGGAAACCACCGACGCGCCGATCCTGATTGGCCGCCCGGACGTGATCGCCCGCCGCGCTGAACGTGCTGGCCTATCCATAATTCCGGGACGCGATTTCGAGGTCGTAAACCCCGAGCGCGACAAACGGTATCGCGAGTATTGGGGCGCTTATCACGAGCTGATGGCCCGCAAGGGCGTGACGCCTGATCTGGCCAAGGCGATCATGCGCACGAACACCACCGCTATCGGTGGCATCATGGTGCATCTGGGTCATGCAGACAGCTTGATTGCGGGTACGTTCGGACAGTATTTGTGGCACCTGAATTATATCCAGCAAATCTTGGGCAATAACGAACTGCACCCCGTCGGTGCGCTGAGCCTGATGATCCTGCAGGACGGTCCGCTGTTCATTGCTGACACCCATGTGCACAACACGCCCAGCGCCGAACAGATCGCCGAAACCGTTTGCGCCGCAGCGCGACATGTGCGCCGATTTGGTGTCGAGCCGAAAATCGCAGTGTGTTCGTATTCGCAATTCGGCAATCACGGCGGAGACAGCGGCGCGCGTGCGCGTGGTGCACTTAGCATCCTCGACGCTGCCCCGCGCGACTTTGCCTATGAAGGCGAAATGCACGTGGACGCGGCCCTTGATCCCGAGGTGCGTCGCCGCCTGTTCCCAGCCGCCCGTTTTGATGGCCCAGCGAACGTATTGGTCTTTGCCAACGCGGATGCAGCCAGTGCGGTACGCAACACGCTGAAAGTGAAAGGTGGCGGGCTTGAGGTTGGCCCGATCCTGATGGGCATGGGCAACCGTGCCCATATCGTAACGCCCTCAATCACCGCACGCGGACTTTTGAACATGTCGGCCATCGCCGGGACACCGGTAGCACATTACGGCTAAACGATTCCCTGCGAAAACTTTGCAAGGCGAGGTTTGCAATTTTGCAAATCTTGCCTTTTTCAAACTCAGACCCCTAAAAAGACAGGGGTTTGCAAAAATTTGCAGGCGATTTTCCACCACCCTGCAAATTTTCCGCGATATTGTGACGCTACGTTCAACACGGTTCTTGCCCGGATAGGTCGTAGGGGCGTAACACATTCTACAAGGGAAACTGGAGGATGTGCACTATGGCATACAAAGACGTTTACGCGGCGTGGCAAGCGAACCCAGAACAGTTCTGGATGGACGCAGCCCAAGCCATCAGCTGGGACAAGGCCCCCACCAAGGCGCTCTTTGACGGAAACGCCCCGATTTATGAGTGGTTCTCGGACGGGATGGTCAACACCTGCTACAACGCAGTAGACCGCCACGTTGAAAATGGGCGCGCTGATCAGGTAGCCATCATCTATGACAGCCCGATCACCGGCCGTCAGTCGAAAACCACTTATGCCGAACTGAAATCGCGGGTCGAGAAAGTCGCCGGTGCTCTGGTCGAAAAAGGTGTCACCAAAGGCGACCGCGTCATCATCTATATGCCGATGGTCACCGAAGCCCTGATCGCCATGCTGGCTGTCACCCGTATTGGCGCGGTGCACTCGGTCGTGTTTGGCGGTTTTGCCTCGAACGAACTGGCCGTGCGCATCAACGATGCCAAGCCCAAAGCCATTATTGCTGCGTCCTGCGGGCTAGAGCCCGGTCGCGTGGTTGCCTATAAGCCGCTGCTGGATGGCGCCATTGATCTGGCCGAGCACAAGCCCGACTTCACCCTGATCTTCCAGCGTGAAGAGCATCCTGCCGAGCTGATCGACGGTCGTGATTTCGATTGGGCCGAGATGGAAGCCAACGCCGCCCCTGCAGCCTGTGTACCGGTCGAGGGCAACCACCCTGCCTATATCCTGTACACTTCGGGCACCACGGGTCAGCCGAAGGGCGTCATCCGCCACACCGGCGGACATCTTGTGGCCCTGAACTGGACCATGAAGAACCTGTATAACGTCGATCCCGGCGATGTGTTCTGGGCTGCATCCGACGTGGGTTGGGTCGTTGGCCACTCGTACATTACCTATGGTCCGCTGGTACACGGCAACACGACCATCGTCTTTGAAGGTAAACCCGTGGGCACGCCCGACGCCGGCACCTTCTGGCGTGTGATCAGCGAGCACAACGTGAAGTCCTTCTTCACTGCCCCCACTGCCTTCCGCGCCGTGAAGCGCGAAGATCCCAAAGGCGAGTTCGTGAAGAAATACGACCTGAGCTGCCTGAAGCAGGTTTATCTGGCTGGCGAACGCGCCGATCCCGACACCATCGTCTGGGCGCAGGATCAGCTGAAGGTGCCCGTCGTGGACCATTGGTGGCAGACCGAAACCGGCTTCGCCATTGCCGCCAACCCGATTGGTATCGAAGAACTGCCGATCAAACTGGGCTCGCCCTCGGTTCCGATGCCCGGCTTTGACGTGCAGATCCTTGACGAAGGCGGACACCCGATGCCGGCTGGCGAGCTGGGCGCGATTGCCATCAAGCTTCCCCTGCCCCCGGGCACGCTGCCGACCCTTTGGAACGCGGAAGAGCGCTTTAAGAAAAGCTATCTGAACACCTTCCCCGGCTATTACGAAACTGGCGACGCGGGTTACATTGATGAAGACGGCTATGTCTACATCATGGCGCGCACCGATGACGTGATCAACGTGGCAGGCCACCGCCTGTCGACCGGCGCGATGGAAGAGGTTCTGGCCTCGCACCCTGACGTGGCCGAATGTGCCGTGATCGGCGTGACCGACCAGCTGAAAGGCCAGCTGCCGCTTGGCATGGTCTGCCTGAACGCTGGCACTGATCGCCCGGATGAAGAGATCACCGCCGAATGCGTCAAGCTGGTGCGCGAGAAAATCGGCCCGGTTGCTGCCTTCAAGCTGTGCGTTGTCGTGGATCGCCTGCCCAAGACGCGCTCGGGCAAGATCCTGCGCGCGACTATGGTGTCGATTGCGGACGGCAAGGAATACAAGATGCCTGCAACCATCGACGATCCGGCCATTCTGGACGAAATCAAGGACGCGCTGGCCTCGCTCGGCTACTAAGTCAGGCCTGATAAAAAGAAACGCCCCCGATTTCGGGGGCGTTTTTTTATTAGACGAACTGTTCGCGGATCAGGCGTTCCTCAAGCCCATGTCCGGGATCAAACAAGATCCGATGTGCGATATCCCCGCAGGACCGGATTTCAACCGAGACGACGTTCGGCACGGACCGGCTGTCCGCATCGGCCATCACGGGGCGTTTGTCGGGCTGCAGCACATCAAAGCGCACCACGGCATTTTTCGGCAGAAGCGCCCCACGCCAGCGGCGCGGGCGGAACGCTGCCATGGCTGTCAGCGCCAGCACGTCCGACCCAATTGGCAGAATCGGCCCGTGGGCGGAATAGTTATAGGCGGTTGATCCAGCGGGCGTACACAGAAGCGCCCCATCGCAGACCAGTTCATCCAAACGCACACGCCCATCGACGCTGATCTGAAGCTTCGCGGCTTGGGGGCCGGCACGCAGCAGGCTGACCTCATTGATCGCCAGCGCCTCGTGCACCTGGCCGTCGGCGCTTTCCGCGCGCATCGACAGCGGGTTGATCACCTCTTCTTCCGCGACAATCAGACGGTCGATCAGCCCATCAGGCGCGTATTCGTTCATCAAGAAACCAACAGTGCCGCAGTTCATGCCATAAACGGGCGCCGGAAGATGCTGCGTATTGTGGAGCGTGTGCAGCATGAACCCGTCGCCGCCAAGTGCGACAATAATGTCGGCCTGATCCTCGGCGACATTCCCATAGCGCGACACCAGTTCGTCAAGTGCTGCCTGCGCGATGGTCGTATCACTGGCAAGGAACGCGATTTTTCGACTCATGCTAAATGTCCCGATTGGCGGTCTTCGTTTCCGAAACAATCACATGTTTCCACAAATCACCAGATAATGCCGCGTCTTTCCGTCGCCGCGTCGCTTTCTGGTCTTTGCGACGGGTAATGTTTCCGATAGGAAATCGAGAAATCGGACCTTAATTGAAGGAAAACGCGCATGACTGCCACCCGTGACCAAGGTTTCTTTACCGAATCCCTCGCGACTCGCGACCCCGAGCTGTGGGGCTCGATCACCAATGAACTGGGCCGTCAGCGCGACGAGATCGAGCTGATTGCATCGGAGAACATCGTTTCCGCCGCCGTGATGGAGGCTCAGGGCTCGGTTCTGACCAACAAATACGCTGAAGGTTATCCCGGACGTCGTTACTACGGCGGTTGCCAATACGTAGACGTGGCCGAAAACCTGGCCATCGACCGCGCCAAGGAATTGTTCGGCTGTGAGTTTGCCAACGTTCAGCCGAACTCGGGTTCGCAGGCGAACCAAGGTGTGTTCCAAGCGCTGATCAAGCCCGGCGACACCATTCTGGGTATGGACCTGTCGGCTGGTGGTCACCTGACCCACGGCGCCCGTCCGAACCAGTCGGGCAAGTGGTTCAATGCGATCCACTATGGTGTGAAGCGCGAAGACAGCCGCATCGACTATGACCAGATCCAAGAACTGGCGACCGAGCACAAGCCCGCCCTGATCATCGCTGGTGGCTCGGCCATCCCGCGTCAGATTGACTTTGCCCGCTTCCGCGAGATCGCAGATTCGGTTGGCGCTTACCTGATGGTCGACATGGCCCACATCGCAGGCCTGATCGCAGCTGGCGAGCATCCCTCGCCGTTCCCACACGCCCACGTGGCCACCACCACCACCCACAAGACCCTGCGCGGTCCGCGCGGTGGTATGATCGTCACCAACGACGCGGATATCGCGAAAAAGGTGAACTCGGCCATCTTCCCGGGCATCCAAGGTGGTCCTCTGATGCACGTGATCGCCGGTAAGGCAGCTGCCTTCGGAGAAGCGCTGCGCCCCGAGTTCAAAGCCTACCAGAAAGCCGTGCGTGCAAACGCCGTGGCCTTGGCCGATCAGCTGATCAAAGGTGGTCTGGATATCGTCACCGGCGGCACCGACACCCACGTTCTGCTGGTGGACCTGCGCCCCAAAGGCGTGACCGGCAACATCGTGGACGCCGCCCTGGGCCGTGCCCACATCACCACCAACAAGAACGGCATCCCGTTTGACCCGGAAAAGCCCACCGTGACCTCGGGCATCCGTCTGGGTACGCCTGCCGGCACCACCCGTGGCTTCGGCGAAGCCGAGTTCCGCGAGATCGCTGACCTGATCATCGAAGTCGTAGACGGTCTGGCCGCCAACGGCCCGGACAGCAACGCCGAAGTGGAAGCTTCGGTGCGCGAAAAAGTGGCCGCGCTCTGCGCCCGTTTCCCGCTGTACCCGAACCTGTAATCTCACAGGGAACAGAGTTGAACTGATCAAGCGCCCCCGGAAACGGGGGCGTTTTTTATTGCGATGTCACAGAAATCCGCGCCACATCAAAAAGCCGACAACCAGAGATACCAAAACCAGAAGGTTGAACATCAGCCCTGCACTCAGATTGACCGCAATCCCCTTGCGGCGCTCCCACGGGTCGATGCTCAGCAGATAGCGTTCCAAATCCGCCGCCGCCAAATCCAGCGCGGCTTCGTCCAACTGGCGCAGTAGTCGGGGATGATCGGCGCGGGTGGTGGCATCGACCAGCATTTGCCCTTTCATGCGCAAATGGCGCGGCAGAAGGCGCCCTGCCCTGCGCAGCTTCGCGTCAAACCCCTTGCCGCGAACGTCCAGCCGCTCTTCAAGCAGTTGGGCCAGCCGATCTGTACGCGCCACGATATCCAACTTAATCCTCGATATTTCCGGTCGCCACTGTCACAACCATAGCTTCAACCAAGGGGTATTCGGAAGCCCAAACCGGCCTATCGTCAATTCCGGGTTCAATCCAAGCGCCCGTCAGGCTATCAGAACGTATGCTTACGATGCAGACATTCGGGGACGACACCTCCCGCCCGCCAATCCTGATCGTGCACGGGCTTTTTGGCTCGGGGCGCAATTGGAACGTCATTGCCAAACGCCTGTCAAATGAACGGCGCGTGGTGTCCGTAGATATGCGCAATCATGGCGAAAGCCCGTGGTATGACACGCAAAGCTATCACGACATGGCGGACGACCTTGCGCAGGTGATCCGTCATATTGGTGGAGAGGCCGACGTGATCGGGCATTCGATGGGCGGGAAAGCCTCGATGATTCTGGCGCTGCAGGACGCGGCGCTGGTGAACAAGCTTCTGGTCGCGGATATCGCCCCCATCGCCTACAGCCACAGCCAGCAGTCCATGATCGAAGCGATGCGCGTGATCAATCTGGACCTTGTGAAAACGCGCGGAGATGCGGATCGCCAGCTGGCGCAAGTGCTGGATGACGCTTCCGTCCGGGCGTTTCTGTTGCAGTCCCTGAACGTGAAAGACCGGAAGTGGCGGCTTAATCTGGATATCCTGCAAACCGAGATGGCCAAGATTGTCGGCTTCCCGGATGTTTCGGGTTCTTTTGATGGACCTGCGCTGTTTCTGGCGGGGGCAAACTCGGACTATGTCCTACCCGAACACCGCCCCACGATCAAAGCGCTGTTCCCTGTTGCCAAACAGGCCAAGATCCCCGGCGCAGGCCACTGGCTTCACGCGGAAAAACCGCGCGAATTCGAAGCGGCGGCGCGCAGCTTCCTGAATCTCTAGTCTGGAAAAGACAAAACCCCGCAGCGTGGCGGGGTTTCTTAGGATCATCTGGCGCGTTTTAGTGCGTCCAAGGACCGCGACGGTTGGTGGCAAAGTTCTCGCCGTATCCGCCCAGGCGGATATTCGGTTTGCGCTTATGCGGTTCAGTCACCGTCGCCTCGATGCCGTGTTCCTTGGCATAGTCCAGCGCGGCCTCTTTGCTTTGAAATTTCAGGCGTACCTGACTTTGCGTGTCCGACGATCCGGTCCATCCCATCAGGGGGTCAAGTTCACGCGCCGCATCGGCTGCATATTCCAAAACCCAAACCTTGGTCTTTCCCATGCCCGACGACATTGCATTGCGGGCGGGCTGATAGATACGAGCACGCATTCGGTATCTCCTTCCAAAACTAGGACGGTTATCCGTCATGCGGCCCGGCAATTCAAGGCGGAATCAGGGGGGTGCAGCAGCTGAACGTACACTCTGCAAGGATCTCATTCCGATAGATGTCCGTGAGTGTGGCAGTGGAGGAGAAGCAGGGAGACTGCCGGTAGTCGACGAGGGAGCGAGGGGTGGGGTGGGTGTTTCGCCGACACCGGCAGTCCGTTCTGCTGCTTGCCTCTTGACGCTATCGCAGAGAAGGGGGTACGGCAAGGAAAAAATACACCTCCAATTGCATTATTGCTGAAATAATGATGATGATTCATCATTTATTTACAACTAGTTATCCTATTTTTTGGGTTTTCCGCATGTACCCAAACACAATCAAGAGATACTCTCATTGATTGTGTATTTTGAATGTGTTTTTGGACACATTTCGGGTATATCCCTAACCTCTAAAAAAAAGGTCAACACGGCAACTCACCAATTATGGGGAGATTCTTGTTAATCTGGCGCCAGGCACCCCTTGAAGAAGAACAAAAAGTGACCATTCTTGGGGAACGGAGAGATTCGCATGCCCCATGACCAGACCCCACACAGCCCGCTGACCAACCCGACAATGGCCCCTGTCGCCCGCCCCAAGCTGGAAGGCGGCAAACGGTTCGTGATGCACACGCCGTTTAAGCCGGCGGGCGATCAGCCCACGGCGATTGCCGAACTGAAAAGCGGCATTGAAAATGGCGAGCGGGATCAGGTGCTGCTGGGCGCGACTGGCACCGGTAAAACCTTCACGATGGCCAAGATCATCGAGGAAACCCAGCGCCCTGCGATTATCCTTGCACCGAACAAAACCCTCGCCGCCCAGCTGTATGGCGAGATGAAGGGGTTCTTCCCTGAAAACTCGGTCGAGTATTTCGTCAGCTACTATGACTACTACCAACCCGAAGCCTATGTCGCGCGCTCGGACACCTTCATCGAGAAGGAAAGCCAGATCAACGAACAGATCGACCGGATGCGCCACTCGGCCACGCGGGCACTTCTGGAGCGCGATGACGTGATCATCGTGGCCTCTGTGTCCTGTATCTATGGCATCGGCTCGCCCGAGACCTACACGGCCATGACCCAAGACATCACCGTGGGCGAGGAATACGACCAGCGCGCGATGATGCGCGATCTGGTCGCCCAGCAGTACAAGCGCAATGACAACGCGTTTCAGCGCGGATCGTTCCGCGTGCGTGGCGATAGCCTCGAGGTCTGGCCCAGCCACCTTGAAGACCGCGGCTGGCGGTTCTCTTTCTTTGGCGAGGAACTTGAAAGCATCACCGAGTTCGACACGCTGACCGGCGCCAAGACCGACACCTTAGAGAAGGTACGCATCTACGCGAACTCGCACTACGTGACGCCCACCCCGACCCTGAAACAGGCCATTCAAAGCATCAAGCAAGAGCTTGCCTTGCGTCTGAAGCAGTTCGAAGACGAGGGTAAACTGCTGGAAGCCCAGCGCCTTGAGCAACGCACCAAGTTCGATTTGGAAATGCTGGAAGCCGCCGGGTTCTGCAACGGCATCGAAAACTACTCGCGCTATCTGACCGGCCGCGCACCGGGCGAACCGCCCCCCACCCTGTTTGAATACATCCCAGACAACGCGATTGTATTTGCCGATGAAAGCCATGTCTCGGTGCCCCAAATCGGCGGCATGTATCGCGGCGACTATCGGCGTAAATTCACACTGGCCGAACACGGGTTCCGCCTGCCCAGCTGCATGGACAACCGCCCCCTGAAGTTCGAGGAATGGGACGCCATGCGCCCGCAATCGGTCTTCGTGTCCGCCACGCCCTCGAATTGGGAGTTGGAACAGACCGGCGGTGTCTTCGCTGAACAGGTCATCCGCCCCACCGGGCTTCTGGATCCCGAGGTCGAAATTCGGCCCGTTGAGATGCAGGTCGACGATCTGTTGGACGAGGTCCGCAAAGTCGCCGCCAACAACATGCGCACGCTGGTCACGACGCTGACCAAACGCATGGCCGAGGATTTGACCGAATACCTGCACGAACAGGGCATCCGCGTGCGCTATATGCACTCGGATATCGACACGATCGAACGGATCGAGATTCTGCGCGACCTGCGCCTTGGCGCGTTCGACGTGCTTGTCGGCATCAACCTATTGCGCGAAGGCTTGGACATCCCGGAATGCGGGCTGGTCGCCATTCTGGACGCGGATAAGGAAGGCTTCTTGCGCTCGGAAACCTCGCTGATCCAAACCATCGGCCGCGCCGCACGGAACGCCGAGGGCCGCGTCATCATGTATGCCGACCGCATCACCGGCTCGATGGAGCGGGCACTGAAGGAAACCGAACGGCGGCGTGAGAAACAACATGCCTATAACGTCGAACACGGCATCACGCCCGAGACGGTGAAAAAGAATGTCGATGACGTTCTGGCTGGGCTTTACGACGGCGACACCGACATGTCCCGCGTCACGGCGACCATCGACAAACCCATGGTCGGCGACAACCTTCTGGCCCATCTGGAAGTCCTGAAAGCCGAGATGCGCAAAGCGGCCGAGAACCTCGAGTTCGAAGAAGCCGCCCGCCTGCGTGACGAGGTACATCGGTTGGAGGCTGTGGAACTGGCCGTCGCCGACGATCCACTAGCGCGGCAATCCGCGATTGAGGCAGCTGGCGAGGCCGCGCAGAAGGCGAAGGGGCGGTCAACGGCTGGGAAGCCGGGACAGCGGGCTGGGCGTGGGAAGAAGAGGTAGAGCTACGTAGACGAGAGTTCGGACAAGAACGTCTCAACCACTTTTTCTGCCTTTATCTGCGTCAATCTGTGAACCGGAAAAATGCCGGCCCCACAAACCAGCCCAGTATCAGGGTCAGAGAAGAACTTGCTGCGAAGCTCACTAACATAACGCACTTCTTGCACGCCGTAGGTTGAAGGCGAGTCATCGACTAGTCGATACAAAGCATGTGCCGCCAAATCCGCCAACTGTAAGAGAGGGTCATCATCCTTAGGGACCGCCTTAATTGAAGAGGGGTTAATGCGGCCCTGAAGCCGCTTTGTCGCAGCTTTCTGAGGTGAGCGAACGCACTTTCCAATCAGCGCTTTCAGTTTTTGATAATCAAAATTCCCTTCTTCGAAAATTATGGAAACTGATTTATCTTCAATACCTTTCAACTCTAAGAAGTGAGCTAATCGTTCAAGCAAGTACTGGGCATTCTTGTTGTAGAACGCCTTGTCGCTGTGATTGATCTCCTTAGCGTAGCCTCCCAAAGTTGCCTTGAGAGAAATGACGCCAAACAATTTCACACGCGCCTGTGCGAGCTATTTTGAGAAGCGCACGATTTGGTTGTGGTTCAGCTTACTACAATGGAGACTAGGCTTACCGAACTCCTTCGCAAGCGAAAGAACGAGTTCTGTCAAGTTGTCCTTTTCACTCTCGGGCACCAGTACCCCACCAAGTGTCAAATAGGGTGACGCCCCGCCAGATCCTTTGGTCCTAATTTTCTTGATTCCAGCTTGACCGCTCTCATCGACATAGAATGTATAATTCATTTTGGTACTTTGGATTATTGGTATTGAACCACCTTAACTCCACCATGAATAGAGCTAAAGGGTGATTACTCCAAAACCAGAGCCCGAACTTACTCAAACAAACCCAAACCTCTCGCCAAACGGCATCTCCGTGGGCCGCTCGCCCGTCGCCCTAAATATCGCCTCGGCCAGCGCTGGTGCGGCTGGCGGCACGGGGGGCTCACCAACGCCGGTCACGTAGTCCCGGTTCTCCAGCCCGCGCACGATGATCTCGGGCGTTTGATAGTTCCGCAGCCCTTCGAAATCCCAGAAGTTCTCTTGCTCGGTCCTGCCGTCGGCATAGGTGATCTGGCTATTGATCGCGTGGCCAAGGCCCCAGATCACGCCGCCTGCGACGAGGTTCTCGAAGTTCACCGGGTCCACGACTTTGCCCACTTCGGCAGCGACCCAGACCTTGTCCAGCTTGATACCGTCCTCACCATTCGTGATCTCGATGATCTGTGCACATGGCGTGCCGAAGGACAGGCAGAAGGCCACGCCGCGGGCTTTATTCGCGGCAAGTTCGCCACCCCAGCCGGACATCTCGGCCACGGCTTCCAAGGTCTTGCGCGACGGGTCGTCTGTCATCAGGCGCAAGCGTTCCTCGACCGGGTCGGCACCGGCGGCGTGGATCAGCGTGTTCAGGAAGTTCTCATGGAAGAACCCGTTCTGTGACGCCCCGACCGAGCGCCACGAGCTGACCGGGCCAAGCTTCGGCGCGCGGTATCCCGTCACGCGGTAATTCGGGATCGCATAGGGCTGATCCCACAGGGCCTGCGTGATCGTGGTGTCGGGGCCCGGCACCGGGAAGCCCTGCCGTTCCACCATCTGGCTGTCCATGATCGAAGGCGAGGCGACCTTGATCTCCATCGCCGTGACTTTGCCATCCGCCACAGCCCCGCGTCCGCGCATCAGCGCCAGCGGACGGGTGAAGTCCTGAAGCGTATCTTCCTCGCGCTTATAGGTCAGTTTGACCGGCGTGCCCTTCATGGCCATTGCCAGTTCGGTCGCGCGTTTCACCACCTCGTCTTCAAGACGGTGCCCGAAACTGCCGCCCATCATCAGGATGTGGACATGCACGTCATCCACATCGACGCCCGTCATCTTGGCAACGCTGGATTGTGTCATGCGGGGGATCTGGTTTCCGGTCCAGACGTCAACGCGGTCGTCGGTGACCAGAACGGTGGCGTTCATCGGTTCCAGCGGTGCGTGGGCCAGATAAGGCGCGCGGAATTCGACCTCGACCGTTGTCGCAAGGCCGTCCACGTCTCCGTCATCGCGGGGCGTTGCATCTGCGTCGCCCGCGTCGATTGTGTCGGCCAACACCTGCCAGTGCTCCGATTGCTCGGCAGGGTACGGGGCCGCGCCCCACTCGACTTCAATCGCATCAACGGCCTGAAACGCGCGCCAGGTGTTGTCGGCAATGGCTCCCACGCCACCCGCCACCGGGATCACCTTCTGCACCCCGCGCATGACCTCGGCGTCAGTCGCATCGAACGAGATCACCTCGCCACCCTTCCGGGGGTTCACGCGAACAGCGGCATGGACCATGCCCTCCATCCGCATGTCGATGCCATAGCTCTGCGTGCCGGTTGATTTCGACACCATGTCTACGCGCTGCATGGGCTTGCCCACCAAACGCCACTGGGTCGAAGGGCGCGGGGCCACGTCTGTCACGGGTTCGATCTCGGCCGCTTTCGCTGCCAGCGCTTCGTATGGAATGCGCTTGCCATCGGGCAAAACCACCGCGCCGCGTTCTGTTTTCAATTGCGTGATAGTAAGGTTCGACATCTCTGCCGCTGCCGCCTTTAAGGTCTCACGCGCGACGGCCCCCGCCACACGCAGCTTTTCAAACCCATCTGGCACGGTGGTCGAGCCACCTGTGATCTGCATGCCCATCAGCTTGATGACCGCGCCCATGAAGCCGCGCATGGTTTCGGCCGCCATACCTCGGTCGGTCGAGGGGAAGGGTACGCCCTCATCCGCAATGGCCGTGTTCCAATAGGCCGCCGAGGGCGGGCCGGGATCAACGTTGATCTGGTCCAGCTCGATATCTAGTTCCTCGGCGATTAGGGCCGCCTGAACCGAATAGGCCCCCTGCCCCATGTCTGCACGCGGCGTAATCAGCGTGACCCCATCCGCGTTGATCAGCACATAGGGTGTCAGCGCCGCTTCACCCTGCGCCAGATCGTCGTCCAACGGATTGTCCACGGGTTGTTTGTACATGTAATACCCAAAGGCCACGCCACCCAGAAGGGCCGCCGAGCCGACAAGAAAACTGCGTCGTGCGATTGTTCCGATACGTCCCATGTCTTAGCTCACTTGCAGATTTTTAGCGGCGGATTTCACCGCGTCGCGAATACGGGGATAGGTGCCACAGCGGCACAAGTTTCCGGACATCGCATCGTCAATGTCTTCGTCGGTCGGGTTGGGATTGTTGGACAGCAAATCCGCAGCCTGCATCATCTGTCCGCCTTGGCAATAGCCGCATTGCGCCACTTGATGTTTCAACCAAGCCGCCTGCACCGCGTGCATTTCATCTGGGTTGCCCAGACCCTCAATCGTGGTCACCGGCCCATCCACATCGCCGACCAGAGTTTGGCACGACCGCACGGCCACGCCACCAACATGCACCGTACACGCCCCGCAGGCCGCGACACCGCAGCCGTATTTCGGGCCATCCAGTTTCAACTCGTCCCTCAGAACCCACAAAAGCGGCATGTCCTCTTCGACATCCACATCATGGGCAACACCGTTCACTGTAAGCTTCATCGCGTTGGTCCTTTGACTGGTGGCAACTCACGTAACGTCAACCTGACGCACCTTAATGACCGCCGGTCAGCTATGTAGGCCACAGGAGTTTTCGCGATGCAACCCCCAAAACAGTTCGTAGGTTTTTTGATCAAACTCTGCCAATTGGTTGCAAATTGGATCCAAAAATGCGCAACAATCGCCGCAACTTGCCCGGGCCGAATCCGCCCCTTTGAAAAGGACAGCACATGGACCACTGGAAACACGTTCTGTTGACGCATTGGGGCATCGACGCCCAGCTTCGCCGGTTGGACGGCGAGTATGATTTGAACTTTCTGGCCGAGACCGATACGGGTGACGGATATGTCCTGAAGGCGATGCGACCGGGTTGCGAAGACTGGCTGGTTGACCTGCAAATCAAGGCGATGGATCACATTCAGGACAAGGCCCCCAACGCGTTGATTCCACGCATCATCGCGACTTCGAAGGGCGCGCGTTTTCTGCATCTTGCCGACGAGTCAGGCGCACAGCGTCTGGTCTGGCTGATCGAACGTCTGCCGGGCCAGTGCTATGCCAAAGCCGCGCCCAAAACCGACGCGTTGATCCACCAGATCGGCGAGGCTTTGGGCCAGACCGCCAAGGCGCTTCAGGATTTCCAGCACGACGCGCTTCAGCGGGATTTCAAGTGGGATTTGATGCAAGCCGGATGGATCAGGGACGAGCTGCCCTGCGTCACGCAGCCAGATCGCCGGGCGCTTCTTGAAACCATCCATGCCGAATTCGAGACCGTCAAACACGTTCTCGACAGCCTGCCGAAACAGGCCATTCATAATGACGCCAACGACTATAACATTCTCGTGGACGGAGGGCTTCTTAACCGCTCTCTCTCGGGCCTAATCGACTTCGGCGATATGTGCGCCGCACCCCGGATTTGCGATGTGGCGGTGGCGGCAGCCTATCTTGTGCTAGACCACTCGAATCCCGAAGCTGCATTGGCCGCATTCGTGTCTGGCTATCACGCCGCGTATCCGCTGACCGCCTCCGAGATCGACCTGATTTGGCCCCTGCTACGCACGCGTCTGGCGGTCAGCGTCGTCAACTCGACCCTGATGGCTGCGGACAACCCGGACGACCCCTATGTCACGATCAGCCAAGCCCCTGCATGGCGGTTCCTTGAGACCCACGACCTGCACCCCGGCCTTCTGTCCGCCCGCCTGCGCGCGGCCTGCGGGTTGCCCGTCGTGGATGGGGCCCACAGGGCCATGGCATGGTTGGATCAGGAACGCGGGAATTTCGCGCCGGTGATGGGTGAAGACCTGAGCGATGCGCCCTTGGGATCTTTGTCTGTCGAGCACAGCACATGGCCGCAGAACCCCTTTCACATGCCCTTGTCCGAAGCTGCCCGCGTGGGGGAAGAGTTCGAAGACAACGGGCGCATCTGGCTGGGCTACTATCACGAGCCCCGCCTGATCTATGCTGAACCCGCCTTTCGCAAAGGCCCGTGGAAAGCCAGCGACCGGCGCACCGTGCATTTGGCCGTAGATGCCTTCGCGCCCGCCGGCACGCTGCTTCATGCGCCTTGTGACGGCACCGTCTTTATTGCCGAAAACCGCACCGGACATTTGGACTATGGCGGGGTGATCATCCTGTCGCATGAAACACCCGAGGGCGATGCGTTCTATACCCTCTACGGCCATCTGAATCCCGAGTTCATGGACCGCCTGAAACCCGGCGATGTGATCGAAAAAGGTGCTGCCTTCTGCCAGCTGGGAGATGCCAACCAGAATGGTGGATGGGCCCCGCATGTGCATTTCCAACTGGCCCTCACCACCGACGGGATCGAGGCCGACTGGCCCGGCGTTGGCGACCCGGACGAGATGTACATGTGGCGTGCGATCTGCCCCAACCCGGCAGCGCTTCTGAACCTGCCGGACGACCACGTCTGCTATCAGCCGACCGACAAAGCGCAGGTGCTGGACGACCGCCGCGCGCATTTCGGCGGCAACCTCAGCCTGACCTATTCAGACCCGGTGATGCTGGTACGCGGTTGGAAACATCACCTGTTTGACGAGTGGGGCCGCCCCTATCTGGACGCCTATAATAACGTCCCGCATGTAGGCCACGCACACCCGCGCATTCAGGCCGTGGCAGCGGATCAGCTGAAGCGCATGAACTCGAACACGCGCTATCTGCACCCGGCGCAGACGGCTTTTGCCGATAAAGTTCTGTCCAAACTGCCCGAGCATTTCGAAGTCTGCTTCTTCGTGAACTCAGGCACCGAGGCGAACGAGCTGGCCCTGCGCCTTGCCCGCGCCCATACCGGCGCCAAAGGCATCGTGACACCGGATCACGGCTATCACGGCAACACCAACGCGGCAGTCGCGATCTCGGCCTATAAGTTCAACAAGCCGGGCGGAATTGGCAAAGCCGATTGGGTCGAGCTGGTCGATGTCGCCGATGACTATCGCGGGACGTTCAAACGCGACGATCCCGACCGCGCCCAGAAATACGCCGATCTGGTCGATCCGGCCATCGCGGCACTTACCGAACGCGGACAAGGCGTGGCCGGTTTCATCGCCGAGACCTTCCCCTCGGTCGGTGGCCAGATCATTCCCCCCAAGGGCTATCTGCCTGCGGTCTATGAGAAAATCCGCGCAGTCGGCGGTGTCTGCATCGCGGACGAAGTACAAACCGGGTTGGGCCGCCTAGGAGATTACTATTTCGGGTTCGAACACCAAGGCGCCCTGCCCGACATCGTCGTCATGGGCAAACCCATCGGCAACGGGCACCCCTTGGGCGTGCTGGTCACCACCAAGGAAATCGCCCAGAGTTTCGACAACGGGATCGAGTTCTTCTCGACCTTCGGCGGCTCGACCCTGTCCTGTCGCATCGGGAAAGAGGTCTTGGACATCGTCGATGACGAAGGCCTGCAAGAGAACGCAAAGCAGATGGGTGCACGCCTGATCGACGGGCTGCGCGCGCTTGAAGCCAAATACGACTGCGTCGGCGATGTGCGCGGAATGGGGCTGTTTCTGGGGCTGGAACTGATCCACCTGGATGGCTCGGAAGCAACCGAAATCTGCCAGTTCATCAAGAACCGGATGCGCGATCACCGGATCCTGATCGGCAGCGAAGGTCCGAAAGACAACATCCTGAAAATTCGCCCGCCCCTGACGATCGAGGCCGAGGACGTGGACATGATCCTGAGCGTTCTGGATAAGGTCCTAGCCGAAGCGTCGCAGGGATGAGATACACAATGGGCGGCCAAACTGGTCGCCCTTTTCCACTAGGCCAAAGCTAGCGAAATACGCGCCGCCGAGCGTACCCGGCCAGCTTCTAAACCCAAATTTCGGAAAATTGAGCCCTTTCCACGCATCCTTTGATGCGAAAAGGTGGCGGAGACGAAGTCCGCCGCGAGCACATTGCACAAGATGGCATCAACTGGAAACTAGGAGCATTTTATCTTTGCAATACATGACATTATGTCAATTTAACCTTGCACCTCACTTCAAATCATTGCAATCAATAGAACAATTTTTGGTGGCAAGGATGGTGGCAAGAAATGCCAAAACAGGCCAAAGAGCTGAAAGCGCTCCAAGTAAAGAGACTATCAGAGCCGGGCCGCCACGCGGTCGGTGGCGCCCCCGCCGGACTGAGCCTGAACATTACTGATACCGGGGCCAGATCATGGATATTCCGGGTCACGGTTGGACGCAACCGCAGACATATCGGCCTCGGACCTTATCCAGAGGTATCTCTCGCGGAAGCGCGCGAACGAGCGCTGGAAATGAAACGTGAGATCAGTGCTGGCATTGACCCGGTTGAGGAGCGCCGGGTCGAGCGTGCCGCGCTCGCTGTCGAGCAGAGACAGCGCACCACCTTCGAGGATGCTTTCGAACGCTACTACGAGGAGAAGGTGCAAGGCGAGCTAAAGAACGCCAAGCACATCAAACAATGGCGCTCGACGCTGACCACCTACGCCTTCCCGGTGATCGGCGACAAGGCAGTCGCGTCCATCACGGTCGAGGACATCCTGGCCGTCCTGCGCCCGATCTGGAGCACGAAGAACGAGACCGCCTCGCGCGTGCGCCAGCGCATCGAGGCGGTCCTAGACTGGTCCAAGGTAATGGAGCTGCGTGAGGGCGAGAACCCGGCGCGGTGGAAGGGCAACCTGCAACAGATCCTACCCTCCCCCAACAAGGTGCAGAAAGAGAACAGGTATCCGGCCGTCGCACTGGACGAGATCGCGGATTGGTTCCGCGTGCTTCGGACTAGGGAGGGTATCGCAGCCCGTGCGCTGGAGTTCCTAACACTGACCGCGTCTAGATCAGGCGAAGTGCGAGGCGCGCTTTGGGATGAGATCGACCTGGCCAATGGCATCTGGACAATTCCCGGGGAGAGAATGAAGGCCAGGCGCGAGCATCGTGTGCCCCTTTCCACCGCCGCGGTAGACCTGCTTGCCAACCAGCCGCGCCTGATGGACTGCCCTTATGTCTTCGCCTCCTCAAAGAATGGTCAGATGTCCGACATGACGATCTCAGCCGTTATGCGGCGCATCCAGGCAGCCGAGGAGAAAGAGGGAAGACCGGGCTTTCTTGATACCCGCTCACGCCGACCAGCGGTGCCTCACGGCCTTCGATCAAGCTTTCGGGACTGGGCTGCCGAGCGCACGAACTACCCTCGTGACATGGCGGAGATGGCATTGGCCCACAATGTAGGCAGTGCAGTTGAGCGCGCTTAGCGGCGCCAGAATGCATCCCCTTCATGCCCTTGTGTTTTTTCTAGGACTTCACTCTTCCCACGATCATGCACAACGGCTCGCACTGGAACGTCGAGCCATTCCTCATCAGGGTTTTGCGATGCAAGAAGCCGTATCGCCGTGAGCGAGAACAGAGGAGCGTAGCCATCCAGGGTGACCGAAGAGGGCTTGCGGTCTGGCGCATCCCCAACCTCCTCTGGACGATCCAGCACATCTCGACATTCTCCAGCCACTGATCGCGCTGCCGAACATCCCTCCGTTTCCACCTCATTTGCATGACCTGCCTGGTATGGTTTGTGTCGTTCATTGCACAAACCCTGCACGCATTGTCGCACCTCAGCACTGGCTTCTCCAAAATTGGGAAATTCCCCTGAAAGCCACGACAACAACACGTCAGATCAACTCTTGCTTGATATGAGAGGTGGGATATGATCAACACATCCACTAGGGATTGAATTGATTGGTAATTTTGGAACGAAGCAATGGGAACAATCGACCGGGTTTTGGACGAAGCAAGAAAGAAGCTTTTGGATACCGGAACGCGCAATCGGCTGGTCCACGTCAATCGAAAAAACCAGCGCTCAAATACGCTGAACATCATTAACGAACTCAGCGACGAAATTTTCCGGCAGTTGCATGATGATGGGCGCAGGATGCGCTTCAAGGCCATGGGACGCGACAAGGGCGAGGATGAGGAAGATACACTTTTTGCGCTCGAAGACTTGAGCGCTGAGGACGTTTCTGAAGACCGCCTGACCGACAGTTTACTTGAAACTCCGCTGGGCCCCAAGGCAATGCAGAAACGCCTGTTGCGCCTAGCGACCGACGCGCGTGTCGCCGAGCAGGAGACGGGCCTAAACATTCTGTATCTGGCCATGGGATTCTTGAAATGGCGGGAAGATAAGGCTTCGTCCATCGACCGGGAAGCGCCCTTGATCTTATTGCCGGTCGAGCTGGTTAGAAACGAGCGCACGTCGACGTATGACATTCGATACCGGGGCGATGAAATCTCGACCAACCTACCGCTTGCATCGCGGCTTCGGCAGGATTTTGGCTTAATTCTTCCGGAAGTGCCCGAACGCGAGGACTGGCGACCATCGGACTATTTCGCTTTAGTGGAAAATATAATCGACGAGCAGCCGGACTGGGGCATTGATCGGGACGGCATGCAGCTCGGGTTCTTCTCCTTTGCTAAGTTGCTCATGCATCGCGATCTTGCCGCGGAAAACTGGCCCGATGGCGAGCTGATGGACGGAAATCTGATCGGAGGACTACTGGAGGACGGGTTTGACGAGAGCACGTCGCTTTTTGGGCCAGACGACAAGTTGGACGCTTTGCTTGATCCAGCGGATATTATCCAGGTCGTTGATGCAGATGCCTCTCAAACTAAGGTGATCGAAGAGGTTCGCCATAACAATAGCCTCGTGGTTCAGGGTCCGCCAGGCACAGGGAAATCGCAAACCATCACCAACCTGATCGCAGCAGCGGTGCACGATGGAAAGACGGTGTTGTTCGTTGCCGAGAAGATGGCCGCATTGACAGTTGTGTATGAAAGGTTGGTGAAGACCGGACTTCGTGACATCTGCGTAGAACTGCATTCACGTAGCGCAAACAAGAAAGCACTCTCCCAAGAGCTGGGACGCACTTTGGCTGCCAGCATGGAAGCGACTTCGGCCGCGCATTCTGCCGATACATTGAGAGCCTCAAGAGATAGGCTGAACGGGATCGCCCACGCTTTGCACGAGCCACTAGGCCCCGGGCGTTTTAGCCCCTTCGAAGCGATGTCTCAAATTGCTTGGTTCATCGGTCAACAAGAGCCACCTCCGAGATTGCCACTGAGCGACCTAGGCACATTAACTAAGTCGGATCGGGACAGTTGCTCCGATGCGCTTGAACGCTTTGCCGAAGCGCGAAAGATCGTAGGCGTGCCCGAACAGCATCCGTTTCATGGAGTTTCAGCCGCTAACCTGCAACCCTTGGATCTGGAACGCGCCAAGCCCGAACTGGATAGCGCCAACAACGCAATCGCATCACTTGTTGACGGCCTAGCAGCCAAGGCTGCGGCGTTTCTTGAGCGAGACATTCCAGACTGCTTGTCGGAAATGTCACGCATGGTTAACGCCCTTCGACAAGTGAGCGACGCACCAAAGGGGCTGTCGGACACGGTTGCCGTTCTGCTACCTCAACTCAACGAAGCGCGTTTCGAGGAAGCCTTGCAAGCGGGCTGTGATTGGGCCGAAATGGCGCAGGAAGAAAGCACGCAGTTCACCGATGCAGCCTGGCATATCGACTCATCGACTATGCGCTCTGCTATGCTGCGCGGCGAATCCTCTTTCTTCGCCAGGCTTGGAGGCACATACAGACGCGCCTCGACTGAGCTTTCCAGTGTTCTGAACGCTCCGCTACCGGGTAAGGCTGCAGAACGACGAGCTTTGGTCGATCGCGTGGCAGCGGTTCAGAAACTACGCCGCGCACTCTCGGACGAAGAGGGCTATCTGAAGGACAGGCTTGGAGAGCACTGGCGCGGTGAGCGCACAGACTTCTCCATGCTACGAATGCATTTCGCTTGGTTGAGGCAATCGATTGCAGAGATTGACCTGACCTCGGTCGAGGCCTGGAAGGCGGCACTGAGTAGAGACGGTCATCCACTCGATTTGGCGGCGCAGCTCGAGACTGGGATCAGCGCCGCGGAAATCGCAGCAAAGGCAGTCGTCGACCGGTTCGATCTTGAGCTGGATATCTTTGACGCCGGGCCAGGCCTCGTAGAGGTTCCGCTTGACGCATTCGCAGAAAAGTCACGCACCATGAGTGCTGGATTGCAACGCTATCCGGAATGGTCGGAGTTGGTGCATCAAAGAAGGCGCGCAATCGAAGCGGGTGGGACAACCGTGGTCGAAGCGGTTCTGTCCGGTGAGCTCGACCCTACTCGTGCCGTCACGGAATTTAGATACGCCTGCGCGGAAGCCGCCTGGAACGAGGCGCGGAAGATGCGACGTGAACTGGATGAGCTGGCCCATGTCGACAGGCACGAACTGGTGACAACGTTTCGGGCACTCGACAAAAGCCGGTTTGATGAGATGCGCGATCAAGTTCTCTCGCGCCACTACGCGCAGATGCCCAAGGGCAGCATGGGCGAGATGGCCACCATTCGTGGCGAAATCGCCCGCAAGAGAGGCCATAAGCCAATAAGGTGGTTGATGAAGAATGCCGGTGGTATGGTGCAGCGCATCAAGCCGGTGTTTCTGATGAGCCCCTTGTCAGTCGCTCAGTTCTTGCCGCCTGGTGCAGTCAAGTTCGACCTGCTCGTGATTGACGAGGCCAGCCAGATCAAGCCTGAAGATGCCTTTGGTGTGGTGGCACGCGCCAAGCAAATCGTGGTCGTTGGGGATCAGAAGCAGCTTCCACCAACATCGTTCTTCGATCGACTGGCAAACAGCCCCGATGAAGAGGACGAAGAAGATGCACCGATTGCAGCCTCGGCTGCCGACATGGAGAGCATCCTTACACTTTGCGAGGCCCGGGGGTTGAGATCGCGGATGCTGGAATGGCACTATCGGTCACGCGATCCCAGCCTGATCCGTGTATCAAATGCGGAATTCTACGAAAGCAATCTGGTGCTACCTCCCTCACCTCTGGAGTTGGATGAAGACTACGGGTTGCAGTTTACCTATGTGCCAGGCGCATATAGCAGCGCATCCAAGGGTCATGGACGAGCCGGAACGAACAAAATCGAAGCGCAAGCTGTAGTGAACGCGGCAGCTGAACACGCTAGGAAATGGCCGACCTTATCGCTTGGTATCGTGACCTTTTCCAAGCGCCAGGCCGACATGATTACGGAAATTCTGGAACACGCGCGCCGCTCGGACAATGTGCTCGACGCATTCTTGCGCGAAGGCCAGGCCGAGGATGTTTTTGTCAAGAACATCGAGAACGTGCAAGGCGACGAACGTGACGTGATCCTGATTTCCGTCGGCTATGGACCTCACGAGCCGAACGGGCGTTTGGCGAGCATGAACTTTGGTCCGGTCAACGGCGATGGCGGTGAGCGTCGACTTAACGTGCTTTTTAGCCGGGCTAGGGTGCGCTGCGAAGTTTTTGCATCGTTTCAACCGGGAGACATCGACACCAATCGGACGACCAAGGAAGGACCGCGGGTGCTGAAGCGCTTCCTTGAATACGCGAAAAGTGGCCAGATGGAACAGCCCGAGGTAACCGGACTCGGGGCCGATAGCCCGTTCGAGGAGGACGTGGCTAGCGTTATCACCCGTTTGGGATACTCCTGTGACCTGCAGGTTGGAAGTGCTGGTTTCCGGATCGACATGGCAGTGCGAAACCCGGATCGCCCTGGACAATACCTTTTGGCAGTTGAATGCGATGGGGCCACTTATCACTCTGCCCTTTGGGCTCGAGAAAGGGATAGATTGCGACAAGATGTGCTCGAAGGACTCGGCTGGACCTTTCACAGAATTTGGAGCACGGACTGGTTCCATCGGCGAGAGCAGGAAATTGCACGGCTGGAGTCGGCCCTAGTTAGTGCTCGTGAGCGAGCTGCGATATCTGTTCCGATCAAAGGTTCGAACACCGAGCGGCCCGTCGCCGAAGAGAAACCCGATGTTACCCTTCCCGAGATCCAGCTGGATGCTTTGGAAATCAAAGTGCCTCTATACGAAAGGGCCGAGCTTTCAGTTACAACTACACTGGAGCCGCATGAGGTGAAGTCGCAGCAAATGGCGCAATTGGTTCGCCGCGTCGTCGAAGTAGAAGGTCCTGTGCACCTAGAGGAGGTCGCAAGGCGCGTCGCGAATGCATTTGGCAAGCAGCGCGTAGGCAATCGTATTCTAGAAGCTGTCCGCGAGGCTCTTCAATACTCAAGAAAAAACGGCGAACCGTCACTTACAATCGAAGACGACTTCTGGATGACGAACGACCAGAAAGCAGATCCTGCAGTCCGCGACCGTGCGGCTGAGTCGGGCACCTTGATCAAGGCCAAGGCTCTTCCTCCTGTCGAAATTCTAGCAGCCGGGAGGTTGGTGGCGGCGGAGTGTGGGCAGCTCGAACTTGACGAACAGGTCAAGGCCGTGTGTCGGGTGTTTGGGTATCAAAGGGTCGGGCCAGACCTTCGCTCGAAGGTCGAAGACGTCCTGCGATCTGTGGTTTGACCTGAGTAAGACTTTAGCTCGGACCACTCGGACCACTCGGACCACTCGGACCACTCGGACCACTCGGACCACTCGGACCACTCGGACCACTCGGACCACTCGGACCACTCGGACCACTCGGACCACTCGGACCAGTGCAAATCCGGGTGGGCACCCATGTCAACAGCGGTCTATCCGGTCCGAGCGGTCCAAGTCATATCAGGTGCGCAACCAAAAAAGCTGCGCATCTGCCCCCGGCATCTCCGTCAGTTGGGGACAACACCAACGAGTGCGGAAGCACGAACCGCGTAGACGTTCGGCCTTCCCGGAACCGCGCGACCCAGCTTGAACTGTAACCCATCGCCCTTCTGGGTCTTGAGATGACCAGCGGCTTTGTGGATGCGCGCGATTTCGACCGCATCGTCGCTCTGATGTATCCGACGCCAGCACTCAGGAGTGATGTAGAACCAGCCCTCATCCCGCCAGCCGTCAATAGGATCACCGTTTCCAGTGTCGACCACCGCAAAGCGCTCGAGGTTCTTCAATACATAGGATTGGGTCCGCTCAACCGCCACGTTGATCTCAGCACGGGTGGCCCCATCGCGTGCATCGAGCCAGCTCCGGAACAGCTCGAACGCAGCCGACTGCGCCGCGCCGCGAGGCCAGCCGGTGAGCCCAAATCTCGTCGCCGTCTCACCAGCGACCGCAGCAAGAGCGAAACGAACCATTACGCGCTGGACCTGGCCATCGGGCGGAAGATCTACGTTCTGATTCCACATGCGACAGTAGCCACTCACAACGCTGCTGAAGCCTTCCAGCTTGTCCGGGTTCTTCATGAGCCTCTCGACAAATGCCGGTCCGGCCACGCCGTAGTTCTCCTGCCCGGCCTGCTTGATCCGCTCAGCGAACGCCCGGCCATCAGATTCCCCATGCAGACAGTCGAAGGCTCCATGAAGGCGGACATCAGCGGCAAGGTCGATCAGCCGGATGTCCTGCCCGGCATACATGGTGCGGCCGCCGCTCGCCATGTGTTCCTCCAGGGAGAGTTCACCGCTGGACAGCACAGGAACCGTCCAGCGCAGCGTGCGCTGGGTTCTACCGTTCGAGCTCGAACGCATCTTCCCGCGGCCATTCGCCAGCATGTAGACGATCTCCCCGGCTACGCTCGGGTCTACCTGGTGGAGCTCGTCGAGCACCAGCAGGCTGTCGTTGCAAGCTGCAGCGATCCCTTCGATTCCGTTGTCCGTCCCGCGCCAGCTCTGCATGTAGGAGGGCGCTCCCCAGACCGAGGCCGCAACACCCAACAGAGTGGACTTGCCACGCGACGAGACGCCGCGCAGATGAAACCCTCCGCCATCGCGTCCCAGGACCGACAGGAGCGGCCCGGTGAACGCATGTGACAGAGCGAGGATCATCAGAGGGTTGCCGACGCAGGGCTCTGCCACAGCCTTACGCCAGCTCTCCATGCTACCCCTTGTATGCATCGCGGCGGCGACATCATCCGAGACCGCATCAGTTACCACCAGCCCCTCGCCGAGCACACGACCATCTCCCAGTGTGAAGGCGCTGAAGCTCTTGTCGGCCCATCCAAGCCGATCCGAGCGCAGATACCGCGCCTGTGGCCTCCAGGTCGCGACCAGTTCCGCCACTCTCTGCGCTGCCTTCTCAATCGGCGCCAGCTCCAACCCACGATCGAACAAGGGATTCAGTGCTGCGGCGGTTTTCTTCGAGACGTCCCGAGCCTCAAGGATCACCTCATTCCAATTCCCATCCGGATCCTCAACCGCCACGACACGCCCCCAGCCGCCGCCTTTTGGCCAGCGGCACATTCCTTTCACGATCAGAGGCGAGCAGATCCGCACCGACACAAGGTCGTCGTCCTCGCCTAGCCGCAGCTGGTAGATGCCGTCGGCATTCAACGAATAGTCACTGGGCATGCCGTCAGGAATCGGCTCCATAATTGCGCGCGGCGCAGCACTTGCTAACGAACTGGCATTCACGGGAAAGGACACGACGTTTTTGATGTCGGAGCCGGGACGGGTGGTGATGGTCTGATCAGTCATTTCAGTCTCATTTGTAAGCATAGGAATAGCGACCGGAGCGAAGAGTTCCGCACCGCCGAGGGGCATTGCGCTCCCCCGAAGCAGGAACGCTGAATCAATTTGAATACGGGGAAGCAGTCAGCCTGCCATCAAGGCGTCCGGCTGAAACTCGAGGAAGGCGACAAGACCACAGGCGAGCTGGCCTTCCCACTCTTCGATATCTGCAAGACGCCACCGTGTAGTTGTCCCGCCCAATTTGACCGGGGCCGGGAAGTCCCCCTTGCGCTTCCAACGCCAAATCGAGTCCTTGGATACGCCGAAACGATGCGCAACCTGGTCAACAGAAAGGTAGAGGGTATTTGCGGGGGCAGTCACTGTCGATGATCTCCTATTTAGACATACGAATAGAGCCTGCCGCAGAGAGTTCTTCTCGTCCGGCAGAGCTATTCAGGTGCACGTTGATGTGTAGTTGGCTTATAGCATAAATTTTGGCGAATTTCCTGAGAATTCGAGAGAATTCTGAGCGAATTCGGTGTTTTCCATAGTTCGTGATCGGATGACGCCCGACCTCGCAACCGAGACGAACGATCGTCGGAAGAGCTGAAAAGCCCAGCATAATGAGAACCACCTTAATCTAGTGATCTCCGAAACAGCATTTCGTCGCTTTTCGTTGCATTCAATAGAATTGATCTATGGTGGTAAGGATGGTGGAAAGAAATCACCACGCCACTCATCATCATTTAAAATCAATAGCTTAAATGAGCTGGTGGCGGAGACGAAGTCCGTAAAACTAATGCCTTAAACATATGAAATATTGCAACTAAAAATAACAGATTGAAATTCATACCACAAAAAGTACCACCTCGGCTTCTCAAAACTGCTCCAAGTGGTTAGCACTCACTTACAACGCTACAGCCCGCCCAAGCCCTCATCAAAGGTCGCAACCAACTTTAGCAGCCTTGCCCTGATCCGCTCGACAATGCTCTTGCGCTCCAAAATCTTTGGCTTCACTTCCAGCGCGCTCACAATTTCCCCTTGCAGAGGCTTCTTACCCGAAAAGTGATATTTCTCGATCATCCCCTTAAACGCCTCAGGATCAAGTTTTTCCGTCACACAAATCTCAGCAATGGCTTTCGACTTTTCCTTGTCCCAAAAGCCGCTAAAAGCGTCGGTGACGGATTGACCCGGCGCCATTGCGCCCATGTGCTCTTCGATGAATTTCTCGATCAATTCACGCTTGCTGCGCAAATGCCGCTCCGACCCCAGCAAATCCTGAACCATTTTCTTCTTGGCCTGCGACGCGTCTCGAATTTTCGGATCGAGGCTGCCTTGATCCTCATAGGCCTCTGCCAATAGCGCCAAGATATAAGCGACGTTGATTTCGTCCCGCTGGATCAATTCAAGCTCGAAATCCACTTCGTCGATGATGGATGCTGCGTCGTCTGCTTTGTCGGCTTTGGTTTTATCATGAATGTCCAGATACTTGCTCTTGTAGTCCTCAAACTCTTGAAGGCCTAAGGCGAGATCAGCGGGGTCAAATTCCGTAAAGCTGGTTAGCACATTTCGCAGTCGGATCAGGTCACGGAATGCTTGCACAAAAGCAAGTTGATCCTCCTCAGACTTCAAATCGTTTACGCTATCTGGATCTGCCGCGATATCTCTCAACACATCTACAGCCGCATTGAACTGGCCGACGTGCTCACCATAGGGGGCCATTAATATGGTTTCGATTGCGTCCTTGTTAGAGAACAGCGTGATTGCTTCGTCTGTCTTGGGCTTGAGATTTCGGAAACAGACGATGTTACCCTGCGATTTCACCTGCCCCAAAATCCGATTGGTCCGCGAGAACGCTTGGATCAACCCGTGGTATTTCAGGTTCTTATCCACGTAGAGCGTGTTCAGCTTCTTGGCGTCAAATCCAGTCAGGAACATGTTGACCACCAGCAAGATGTCCAACCGATCCTTGTCCAACGCATCTTTGCGGTCACGGTCTTTCAGGCGTTTGCTTAGGTGATTGTAGTAGGTGTAGAACCCCGCACTGTCCTTTACCGTTTCCTTGGTTTGATACATCGCGTTGTAGTCCGCGACGAAAGACTCCAAGCGGTCGCGTTTGTGAACATCGACAGGCAGATCAGCCACGTTCAAATCAGGGTCGCCAATCAACCCGTCCGCATCGGGGTCTGCTTCGTTCGGGCCATAGGTAAAGATCGTGGCAACCCGCAGGTGGTGCTCGCCTGCGTCTTTCTTGCGTTTAAATGTTTCATAGTATGCGATCAACGCATCCACGGAACTCACACACAACATCGCGCTGAATTGCTTGTTGTGCGTTTTGCGGTCGTGGTTCTGGATGATCCAGTCAACCACACCTTCGATCCGGTCGGGGCTGTCATAGAACTCGCGCACGTTGATAGCTGGGACCTCTTCGTCGATCAGGCTCCCATCCTTGCGCTTCAACTTTCCCCAATACTCGACCGAAAACCGCAGCACGTTTTCATCTGCAATCGCATCGGTGATGACGTACTTGTGTAGGCTTTCGGCAAACAAATCTTTGGTCGTACGCTTACCCACCGCGTTGTCCGCAAAGATCGGCGTGCCCGTAAACCCGAACATCTGCGCCTTGCTGAAAGACTCAACGATCCGCTTGTGCGTTTCACCGAACTGAGAGCGGTGGCATTCGTCAAAGATGAACACCACACGCTGATCCTTCACGTCGCCCAGCGCGCTATCATAGCGATCCCGACTGATCGCCGTGTTCAGCTTTTGGATCGTCGTTACGATTAGCTTAGTTTCACCGCCCAGCTGCCCCACCAACGCCTTGGTATTGTCGGTGCCATCCACAGATCCATCCGAGAAGTGATTGAACTCTTTGGTCGTCTGGTAATCCAGATCGGCGCGATCCACGACAAACACGACCTTATCCACCTTGGGGTTCTCGATCAGCACTTGCGCGGCCTTGAAACTGGTCAGCGTCTTGCCCGACCCCGTCGTGTGCCAGATATAACCGTTCTTGCGCCCTGCCTTCACCCGCGCGTCAATCGCCTCGACCGCGTAGTATTGATATGGGCGCAGCACCATCAAGATTTTATCGCTTTCGTGCAGCACGATGTATTTGCTGATCATCTTGCTGACGTGACATTTTTCGAGGAATGCATCTGCAAAGGCATCCAGCTGTGTGACCAGCTCGTTGTCCTCCTCCGCCCAGAAAAACGTCTGTTTGAAATCCTGATTGCGGTTGTTGGCGTAGTATTTGGTGTTCACCCCATTACTGATCACAAACAACTGCACGTATTGGAACAAACCACTTTCGGCCCAATAGCTGTGGCGCTGATAGCGGTTGATCTGGTTGAACGCTTCTTTAAGCTCCATCCCGCGCCGTTTCAGCTCGATCTGAACCAAGGGCAAGCCGTTGACCAACAGCGTCACGTCAAACCGTGTTTTGTGATGCCCCGTCACGGTGACCTGCGTCGTGACCTGATATTCGTTCTGGCACCATTCCTGCGTGTTCATAAACCGCAGATAAAGCGGCGTGCCGTCATCACGGGTCAGCTGCATCCGCCCGCGCAATGTCTTGGCCTTGTCAAACACATTGCCCTTGTCGAGATGGTTGATCACCTTGGCAAATTCACTATCCGAGAGCGTCACGCCATTGTGTTTGCCCAGCTGCACCCGCAGATTTTCCCGCATCGCCGCCATATCCGGGAGCGTCACTGGCGCATAGCCGAGCCCGATCAGACGTTTGACAAGCCCGTCTTCCAATTGCGCTTCGGATTGATACCTCATGCGTCCTCACCCTCTTCAATCATGTCGCGATAGTCATCGAGCTGAATTTGGTACTCTTCGAGGTAGGTCTGGAACAAAGCCTCGCTGTAAAGCATCTTTCCCGGCAAAGGGTGCAGTTCATCAAGATAATCGTTGAAGTCTGGATTTTGGTCGTACTCAATATCAATCTCCAAACTTGGCTCAGGTTGTATATCTTCTTCCGAAGCATCAAGCTTCATCGCAAAAAAGCTCGACAGCATGTAGCTCAGCAAACTTCCTGACACTTCGTTACATGAAACCGCGAGGTTCTGGTGAGACTGAAGTCGTTTTGGCACTGCACGTCCATGGCTTATGTCACCACGAGCATTTCGCAAGAACGAAATTCCATCGGCCATTGCAGACGCTTTTCTCACGAAATCATCTTCGTAGATATCGTTATTCTGTTTCAGGCATTCGCAGGCACGCTTAACTAACTTGTTTGTCTTACCTTCATTTCTTGCATCTAGCTCTTCGCTGGTCGCATGGTTATCAAGAGCCAAGATGATTGACTTGGAGATGCCCTGAAACAACGCATTGCAGCAATCAATCGCCGTGTCTGGGCGCGAAGCCTCAAAACGTTCAGCTTTCTCGATAATTGGGATGTAGTATTCAAAAGCAGGAAATGCGGCTTTGTTTTCTTCAATAATTGATTTCAATCTTTGCATCGTAAATCACACAAACATCTGCTGCAGCAGACCTTTTTTAAACTCTTCCATCTTCGCCACCTGCCCCGCCACAGCCGCGATTTTCGCGTCCATGGCTTGGAGGGCGTCAGCGACCCTTTGTTGTTCGTCAAAACTTGGAAAGCAAATTGGCAGCTTTGACAGATCACCTTTCTGAATATTTGGCAGCCCAGATCCCACCCGTAGGCGCATGATTGAGTCTTGAGAACACTTTAGAGCCTGGAACAAAAACGAATTTAATATTTCCTCTCCTTTAGGCTCTACAGAGTAACAATGCCCGCCGCACCAAAAAGGGTGTTCTTGAAACCCGACAAACCCACAAGAATTGCCACCTTCACTTATGGTGATCTTGTCCCCGTCGGTATTAGCCTCATCTGTAAAACCAGAGGGCGTAATACCGCCATTGATCACAGGAACAGACGCCTCTTCCAGCATATCATCACGGTTGAGTTGTTTGCCTTTCAATATAGCCGCAACCTCCCCCAACCGTTTCTCTTCCCAATCGGGAAAGGCGGTGCCGTCTGGTTTGGTGAAGCGGAGGCGTTGGCTGAAGAGGGCTTGCATCAACCCGCGTTTATAGCGCTCCAGCCCCTCTTGCCGCGCTTTCAACCCCGCGATTTTCGCATCCACCACCCCCAAAAACGCCGCGATTTTCTTTTGTTCAGGGAGTGAGGGTTGTCGCATCGGTATTCTTGCGAAATCGGCATAATAGAGACGCAAGCGGTCACTTGTGAGACCATGAGAGTACGCCCAAAGAAAATATAACATCCGAGCGTTTTCAATGCGATAATTGAAGAAATCAGAAGAGGTCTCTTCCTTAGGCGTCAACACCACATACGCAGGACTAACCATACACTCCAACTCAGAGATGCCCGCAGCGCCCTGCCACATCCGCATCATATTATAGACGATGTCACCCTTTTGAGCTCTCAGGTTTGTCTCATCCGCTGCATTGCCGTGCATGTGTTTTTCGAGAGTGTCGCGAGGTACAAGACCGCGGTCCATGGTAACAGAGTAGAGTGACAACCCTGCTTCCCCTTTTGCTCTGCTATTGCGGAAAGCATCGCCGGCTTTGATACTAGCCCACTCCCCTTCAAACTCATGAAACCTCAGCGCTGGAACGCGCTTCGCCCCACCCGCTGTATCCGTGACACTCATAGCGGCGCCTCGATGCCAAGCTCATCGCAAAACCCTTTGATCTGCGCATCCAGATCGGCCATGCCTGCGGCACCTGCTTTCAGCTCTCGCGCGACTTCGGCCAGATCAATCGGCTCTTCCTCTTCAAAGGTGTCCACATAGCGCGGGATGTTGAGGTTATAATCGTTCTCGGCCACCTCAGACAGTTTGGCGCGGTGTGAGAATTTATCCTCGACCACCCTGCCCTGATAGGTGTCGACGATCTTGGCGATATCCTCTGGGCGCAGGGTGTTCTGGTTCTTGGCCTTTTCAAAACAGGTGGAGGCATCGACGAACAGGATATCCTCGGGGTGTTCGCGGCATTTCTTGAACACCAGAATACAGGTGGGGATCGACGTGCCGTAAAAGATATTCGCAGGCAGGCCGATCACCGCGTCCAGCCAGTTGCGTTCCTTGATGATATACTCGCGGATATGCCCCTCGGCCGCGCCGCGAAACAGCACGCCGTGGGGCAGGATCACCGCCATGGTGCCGTTTTCATGCAGCTGGTGCAGCATGTGTTGGACAAAGGCAAAGTCGGCCTTGGAGGAAGGGGCAAGACGGCCATACTGGCTATAGCGATCATCATTCAGCAACAGCGGATTGGCGGACCATTTGGCCGAAAACGGCGGGTTGGCCACAACGGCCTCAAACCGTTTATCGACGTGTTGCGGGTGCTCGAGCGTGTCTTCCTGTTTGAGGTCAAAGTTGCGGTAATGCACCCCGTGCAAGATCATGTTCATCCGCGCGAGGTTATAGGTGGTGCGGTTCATTTCCTGCCCGTTGTAATCGCCCACCTCGACCTCTTTGGCGACGCGCAACAGAAGCGAGCCAGAACCGCAGGTGGGGTCATAGACATTCTTGATCCGCGTTTTGCCGGTGGTGACGATGCGCGCCAGAATGGTGCTGACCTCTTGCGGCGTGTAGAACTCCCCCGCCTTCTTGCCCGCGCCGCTGGCAAATTGCCCGATCAGGTATTCATAGGCATCACCCAGAACGTCGCTGTCGGCCTTTTCCAGCTCAAAGTCAATTTCATCAAGGTGGGTCAGGACCTTGGCGATCAGGGTATTCTTGGCCTCTTCGGTGCGGCCCAGTTTGTTACTCGTAAGGTCCATGTCCGAGAACAGATCGTCAAAGTCATCCTCGGACTCCGTGCCCATGGTCGAGCGTTCGATGTTGTTGAGAATACGGGCAAGGTCCTCGATGATGAAGTTGCCCGGCTTGCTGCCTCGCTTGGCGATAGCGCCAAAGAGTTCCGAAGGTTTGAGGAAATAGCCAAGCTCATCAATCGCGGCTTCCGCGACGGCATCTAGGATTGCCTTACCGTCCTCGGTGGTTTCCTGAACTTCGGCAAAGTCGATCCCGTCCGCTGTCAGGATCGAGTTGGCGTAAATATAGAGCCGCTCAGACAAGTACTTGTAGAAGATGAACCCAAGAATGTAGTCCCGAAATTCATCCGCATTCATTTTGCCGCGCAGGGTGTTTGCAATATCCCAAAGCTTTTGTTCCAGTTTCTTTTTTTGTTCTTCCGTCATTTCGGTCTTCCCAACTTTTTGTCAATTGATGAAGGATTTGCGCAGCATTTGGAAGGGCGCATGGTGGCCCGATACGCTCACAACCTGCGTCGGCACGAAAATCTGCACCACACCCTCACCCCATGTTTAGATCCAGGTTATCACGCACGGTCCTTTGTTGAGGGCCTCTGGGTTATGTCCACGCAAAGATGAAGCGGGGGGGAGGCGCCTCAAGCCACTTCAAGCCGCTTGATCAACGCGCCTTGTTGTTGATCTGAGACGGGCAAGTAACTTGAAACCGTCGTCACAAAATTCTCGTGCCCCAAGTTCTGCGACCATGCCTTTTGTTCGGCAAGTGTCAGGTCGCGGTCGTTCATCTCTTGCACAAGGGTCTTGCGGATGCTGTGCGCGCCGTAGGGGTGCATCTGGACTTGTGCGAAGGCCGCCTTGAACACCTTATTGACGATGGAGCCGTTGGCATAGATTTCGCGTGAGACGGTATCGAAGACGAACTTGCCGTTCACCAACCTCCGTTCTGGGCGAGGGAAAAGAGCGTCTTCGGGACCGAACATCTTTTCATCGCGCAGGAAATTCACCCATTTGGTGAAACATGCCAGATAGTCGGGGTGCATTGGGAAGAACCATGTGGTGAAAGTCTTGCCAGCTTTCGTGCGAACATCTCGTCCATCCTGAAAGACGAATCCGTCCACGAGATTGATATGTTTGAGGCGCAATGAAGACACGGCCCCGATCCGCGCCCCTGTAAGCACCAGAAACGCAAACATAGCTTTGTTGCGCCGTTCCAGCTCGGTTCGATCTGCCATTCCTTGAAATGCATGATGCGTGGCTTTTGTTGACGGATATTGAACGGTGCACTGGGCGTGGGCCGCACGGGCATCGTTGCGGTTGTTGTTGAAGTATTCGACCTCGGAATAGGTCACCACCTTTTTGAAACCTTGCTGGCCCGCCAGCCAATGAAAGAACCCTTTTACCAATCGCAGCGTTGCATCAATCGTTGTCAGGGCCAGCGGCTTACCTTGGACGGTCCTAGCGCGGCTCAAGGCATCCTTGAATTGACGCGCCTGATCGACTCGGAACGCCTTGAACGCTTTGTACTTGGTGCTCTCTTCAAATTTCACCAAAGCCGCGCGCATCTTGTCAATGGACTTGTCGTCCTGCCCCTTGGCTTCGCGCAGATACTGCTCATATCGCCGCTTCAATCGCTCGTTTTCTGCATTGTATTTCCGCATGACTCAGCGTCCTTTCCGAAGTATGGGTTTAAGAGGGGGTCGAGGGGTTCCTTTAGGGTCACCAACTGTCCCTGCTCACCACGTCGAGAACTTTGCGAATGGCTGGCATGTCACGGGCACTGACATTGCGATTGCATTGGCACTCACAGACGGAACACAATGCCTTTAGACGACCGCCGGTGGTACTCGTGGGCACATAGTCCGCCATTGCGCCCAGCGCGTTTCTTTGGGCTTTGCAGCGGAAGCAATAGAACTCTCCTAACCCCAGCGGGCGGCTTGCCTTAGCCTTGCGCGCATCCAGAAAGGCGAGCGCCTGAAATCCCATGATGAATGTCGGGCGGTTGCCATCGAGCCGCTCCATACCGGCCTTGAGCCATTGTCGGACAGTCGCAGGCACAACGTCAGCGGTATCCGCCAGTTCATCAATTCTATAGGCTTTGTTGGCTTTGATACGACGCGTCTTGAAACGCCGCGACACTAGGTGCGCCCTTCACTCGGATCGACGCGCTGGGCATCGGCCCACGCGTTCAAATCTGCTCCGCGATAGATGATCTTGCGACCGAGTTTGTAGAACGCTGGCCCGACGCCCTTGTGCCGCCATTGCGCCAGCTTCTCGCGGTCGCCTATGAGGTTGAGTTCTTCGTCGCCAAGAACGTAGTTTCGGTTTTGCTCGAATAGGTCTGCCATGCTCCATTTCTCCCAACAACTTCTTGCTGTTGTTTAGTAATGGGCATTTTCGTTCGCCGCACCCAATTGACTGAGAGCCATCGGCGGTTCTTCCCAAATTGGGAAAAATCGCCAATCTATCCGATTTTTTCTAGCTTCCTAAGCGCAGAAACTCGCTTTCGTATCGCTTCAACGCCGATCACTTCGCCAGTTGCTTTGATCAAGAGTTGTTTGGGTCGCTTTCGCATTGCTATCGCATAGATTGCCTGAGCAGCATTGCTATCGCGCCGCATTACTTCGTTTCCTAGCTCCGCCCGGGCTTCAAACCAATACTCAGAAATTACTTTGTTTTTGCCCTCCGATTGGGCCTTGGAATGCTTTTTCCTAGCAGAGTTGGCCTTTTGCAGCGCCGCAGAGTTTGCCTGCCCCCGCTCTGCGACATCTCCGACGTCTGCCCTCCACCAAAGTTGAGCGAGCAAAACCCCCATCGTCATGGCAACATCGGGCACTTCCACATCGCTAAAATAGAGGTGAGAGATCTTTGCATAGTACCACTCTTTTGAGAACTCGTTGCCATTCAGCTCTAGCTCTCCGACGACGTCTTCCAAATAGAACGCCATATCGACCCGCTCAGCAACACCCCAATCGTCACTGGAACCTCTCTCACTTTTCCATCCTCTCGCCTGAAGCTCATCGAATGGGTCTTCGCCAGATATGAAGAACTCGACGTCGCTCTCAAACCAGCCGTGACCTTGCAAGTATTGGACCGCGACAAGAACTTCTGATGTCGCACTATATCGAATGGCGTTTAGAGCAAATTGGGAACTGATGGATGGCTTGCCATCTGCATCAAGATGGAATGGATAGATCAATTCAGAGAAGAAATTGACTGTCAAACCGTTCGATACTTTCCCAAAAACCATGCCAACGGCACCAACGCCAAGTGGTTGAGGGAAACTCTTGTAGTCAATAATCTCAAGGACTGTAGACCGCTCAATCAATATTTTCACCATTACCGCATACAAAACCCGACCAACGGTCCATAAGGCTCCGGCGCTTGTCCAATAAATCCGACCGCGCATAGGCGCGCTCGACGTTTGACCCGACCCTGTGCGACAAGCTCATTTCGGCAATCTCGCGTGGGGCGCTTGTCACTTCGGACGCCCAATCGCGGAAAGTGGACCGGAACCCGTGTACCGTGATCCCCTCAACATTCATCCGGCGCAACAGCATCAGCATGGACATATTGGAAAGCGGTTTGTGGCGTTTCTGGCCCTCGAACACGAAGTCGGATTTCAGTCCCTTGAGTGGCTCGATAATTGCCAGCATTTCGTCCGTCAGGGGAACGCGGTGATCTTCCCCCGTCTTCATCCGCTCGTCGGGGCAGGTCCACAGCCGCGCGTCAAAGTCGATCTCTTCCCAACGCATCCCTAAGACTTCGCTGGTCCGCGATCCGGTCAGGCAGGTGAAGCGCAGTGCATTGGCAGACATTGCGCTCCGTCCCTTCAAGTCCGCGTAGAAGGCAGGCACGTCCTGCCAGCGCATTGCCTTGTGGTGTTTGGGCTTGGCCTTCACCTTGGGCAGCGCACCCGCATCCTTAATCCCAGCCACAGGATTCTCACCAGACCGGAAGCCCTTTGACTTCGCCACGTCCAGAATCGTCTTGATCCGTTGGGCGAGCCGTTTGGCAGTTTCGTGCTTTTCCGTCCAGATGGGCGACAGGCACATCATCACTTCGGGCTGATCAATGCTATCCAGCGGCATTCGCCCGATCTTGGGAAAGGCATAGTCGCGCAAGGTGTTGATCCATTGCTGGCCATGCTTGGCGTTCTTCCAAGTCGGCATCCGCTCAATATGGACCTGCTGTGCAAATTCTTCGAACGTCGGGATTTCCCGTTGGGCATTGAAACGCGGGTTGAGGCCTTGCTTGGCCATCCGGCGATATTCCAACGCCCTTTCACGCGCTTGGTTGATTGTGACAATATCTGCACCGCCCAACCCGAAATCAGTGCGCAATGGTGTGCCCTTCTTGTTCTTTGCCCCTTTGACAACAACGCGCACGATCCAGCGTCGCGCCCCAGACGGATCAACCACCAGATACAACCCGTTCCCATCACCATGACGCCCAGCGCCTAGGTTCTCGACCAGCTTCTTTGTCAGTTTGCCTGATAGGGCCATCTATTAAGTACCACATTTCATACCACTCAAGGAACGAATATAGACGAAACCGAAGAAAACTCAAGACAATCGCTAGAGCGCCTTTCGACCAGCAAAACAAAGAAAAAGGGCCGCCCAAGGCGACCCACTCAAACTAAAAGTAATGGCATGGTGGCGGAGACGAAGGGATTCGAACCCTCGAGACGGTTTCCCGCCTACTCCCTTAGCAGGGGAGCGCCTTCGACCACTCGGCCACGTCTCCGTCGACCCGTTTAGCTTTGTCGCCGCGCAGGGGCAAGGGTCAAAAACGCTTTTTCGATCGGTTTTCCGTTCGACCACTGCGCCCGCCCTGGCGCCCCTTGCTTGACCTACTAGGCCTGGAAGGCTTTTCTAAAGGCACCGCCCACCGCGAACAGGGCATATATTAACCAAGTTACCGATTGCGAGGGCGCCATGACCGCTGAATTCATGCTGATCACATTCACTTTGTTTCTGGCCGGAGTGATTGCGGTTCCCATCGCGTCGCGCTTCGGGCTGGGATCCGTGCTGGGCTATTTGGTGGCGGGCATCGCGATCAGTCCGATCCTGCATTGGGCGGGCGCGGACGTTATTGCGCTTCAACATTTTGCCGAGTTCGGCGTGGTGATGATGCTGTTCATCGTCGGGCTTGAGATGAACCCCAAATCCCTGTGGGAGATGCGTAGCCGCATTTTCGTTCTGGGCGGGCTTCAGGTCGGGATCACGACAGGTGCGGTGTTGGCGGTGTGTCTGGCCTTCGGGCTGCCAATGACGGTCGGATTGGCGATCGGGCTGGTGTTGGCGCTGTCCTCGACCGCGATCGTGAACCAGACCCTACGGGAAAAGGGGCTTCTGCGCTCGGACGGGGGGCAAGCGAGCTTCTCGGTCCTGTTGATGCAGGATATCGCGGTGATTCCCATGCTGGCGCTGATCCCACTGCTGGCGATGCCCGAGCTGGCCGACGCACTGTCACACGGTGCCGATCACAGCGGTGGCCACGATGACAGCCATGGCGGCGGGCTGAACCTGAGCCTCGTTGACGGGCTGAGCGGCTGGCAGACTGCGCTGGTCACGCTGGGCGCGATAGCCGGTGTCATCTTCATTGGCACCTATCTGACCACCCCGATCTTTCGTTTCGTAGCCAAAGCGCGGCTACGCGAGCTTTTCGTGACGACCGCGTTGATGATGGTGTTGGGCATTGCCCTTTTGATGACGCTGGTGGGCCTCTCTCCTGCGCTGGGAACCTTCCTAGCAGGCGTCGTCATGGCGGGCAGCGAATACCGGCACGAGCTGGAAAGCGACATCGACCCGTTCAAGGGCATCTTCCTGGGCGTGTTCTTCATCACCGTAGGTGCCGGGATCAACTTTGGCCTGCTGGGCAGCAATCTCGGCCTGATCGTCGGGCTGACTCTTGGACTGATCCTGCTGAAATCCGCGATCCTTTTGGTGCTGGGGCGGGCCTTCAACCTGCAAGGCGGCGACAAGTGGCTGTTTGGCCTTGGTCTGGCGCAAGCGGGCGAGTTTGGCTTCGTGCTTCTGTCCTTCACCGTCGCAAATTCGGTGATCCCGCAGGACATCGCAGACCTTCTGCTACTGGTCGTTGCGCTGTCGATGCTGCTGACCCCTGCCCTGTTCATTCTCTATGACCGCGTCATCGCGCCGAAATACAGCGCGCAAGAAGAGCGCGAGGCGGACGAGATCGAGGGCGAGGCCCCCATCATCATCGCAGGCCACGGTCGGTTCGGCGGAATTGTGAACCGCGCGCTGCGGGGGGCGGGCTATGACACGACCGTGCTGGATTACTCGTCCGAGCAGCTGGAAATGCTGCGCCGCTTCCACATCAGCGTCCATTTCGGAGACGCCACTCGCCCCGACCTTCTGCATGCAGCAGGCATTGATGAAGCCAAGGTTCTGGTCATCGCCATTGATGACAAAGAGGCGATCACCCAGCTGGTCCGCTACATGGTCGAACATCACCCGCATGTGCATCTGGTCGCCCGCGCCATCGACCGCAACCACGTCTATGACCTGTGGTCTGTCGGCTGCCGTGACATCATCCGCGAAACCTATGACAGCTCGATCAGGGCCAGCCGCTCGGCCTTCGAAGCGCTTGGGCATACCCGCACACAAGCTGAGAAGTTGCTGGAAGAGTTCGAGGCCGCCGACCGCGAGGCGATGCTGGATTTGGCCGGGCTTTACGACATCAGCATCCCTCCGTTGGAAAACGAGGCCTACATGGCGCGCGTCGACGAGATGATGGAGGAATGGCAAGAGCAGCTTCGCGGGCGGATGCAAGACGTCAAGTCTGACCAACCTGCCGAGTAGTCCGGCCAAGACGCCTTTTCGGGGTTATTTCCTTGGGGAATGACGGCGACACAGCTGTTTGGTCGTATTGCAGCGCCTGTTCCTGTAACATAAGCCCGCTACACCTATACAAACTCCTCGTCACCCGATAGAGGGCACCCTTAACCTAGGACAAGGCACAGGCATCCGGTTTGCGCCAGCCAGGACATACAAAGAACCTTACTCGTGAAAAAAACCATCGCAGATGCGCTTGCCCGCAAGGGCTATGATACTTTGACCCCCGTTCAACAGGCGGTCACCAATCCGGATTTGGACGGGCGTGACCTGCTGGTGTCGGCCCAAACCGGATCGGGCAAGACGATTGGGTTCGGGCTGGCCATCGCGCCAACCTTGCTTGGGGAAGACGACACATTCGGCTCGGCGGGTGCGCCGCTTGCTTTGGTCATCGCCCCGACACGTGAACTGGCGATGCAGGTGAAGCGCGAACTGGGTTGGCTGTATGCAGATGCGGGTGCCTATCTGGCATCCTGCGTAGGTGGCATGGATATGCGCGACGAACGCCGTGCCTTGGCGCGTGGCGCACATGTGGTTGTCGCTACACCGGGACGTTTGCGCGACCACATCATGCGCGGCTCGATCGACCTGACCCAGATCCGTGCGGTTGTTCTGGACGAAGCGGACGAGATGCTGGATCTGGGCTTCCGCGAGGATCTCGAGTTCATTCTGGAAGAAACACCGTCTGAACGTCAGACGCTGTTGTTCTCTGCCACGGTTCCCAACGCCATTACCAAGCTGGCCAAAAGCTATCAGCGCGACGCGGAACGCGTGTCGACCGTAGGCGAGAAGAAACAGCACAGCGATATCGAATACCGCGCCATGACGGTCGCTGGCCGAGACGGCGAGAACGCGATCATCAACGTGTTGCGCTATTACGAAGCGCCGAATTCCATTGTGTTCTGCAATACCCGCGCGATGGTGTCGCGCTTGACTGCACGCTTGTCGAACCGGGGTTTCTCGGTTGTGGCGCTGTCGGGTGAACTGACCCAAAGCGAACGCTCCAACGCGCTTCAGGCGATGCGCGACGGGCGCGCTCGCGTCTGCGTGGCCACCGATGTGGCCGCACGCGGCATTGACCTTCCCAATCTGGACCTCGTGGTTCATGCCGAACTGCCCAGCAGCCACGAAACGCTTCTGCACCGCTCGGGCCGGACCGGTCGGGCTGGCCGCAAGGGTGTCAGTGCGTTGGTCGTCGTGCCGGCGTCGCGCAAAAAGGCCGAACGTATTTTGAAATTTGCCAAGCTGAATGCGGAATGGGGCCCTGCCCCGTCGGCCGACGCAGTGAATGGCCGTGACGAAGAGCGTATGGTGGCCTCGGAGGACTGGACGGTTGAAATCGCCGACAGCGAACAGACCGCCGTAGCGCAGCTTGTTGAAAAATTCTCGCCCGAGCAGCTGGCTGCGGCCTATTTGCGACAGTACAAAACGCGCCACTCGGCCCCCGAAGAGTTGCAAGAGGTCACGGATCAGAAACGGACGCCCAAGGCGCCGTTTGGCCCCAGCGTCTGGTTCTCGGTATCAGAAGGACGCAATCAGAACGCCTCGCCGCGTTTCCTGCTGCCGATGATCTGCAAGGCAGGCGACATCACCAAGGACGATATCGGCGCCATTCGTATTGCGGACGACCAGTCGTATATCGAAATTCGCGAGCAAGCTGTCGACGGGTTCGTATCTGCCATCGGTCCAAACATGCGGATCGAGAAAACGAAAGAAATCGTACGGCTTGAGGGCGCACCTGATGTGCCAGAGTTCAAGCGGCCAAAGCGTGATCGTGATTTCTCGGGAAAACCGCGTCACCGCAAGGGCAACACGCCCCCGGTTGATTGGAATGACGATCCCGCACCCAAGCGCCGCAAGCCAAAACCAGAAGATCGCAAGCCGTACAGCAAGGGTCCGAAGAAACGGGACACCGACGATGGCGCGCATGCCGCCGCGGCACCCCGGCGTTCGTCCGAGACCAAATACAAGGGCAAACCGAAGAAGGAGTCTGGCGCGCCCGACCGTGGAAAGCCTAAATCACGCACGGACGGCCCCAAAGGCCCCCCGCCGCCCAAGGGCAAGGCGAGCAGCAAGAAAAACCGCGCCCGCGCCGCAGAGAAGCGCAGTGGCAATGAAGCTCCGAAACGTCGGAAGTGATTCAGGCTGATCGGGCTGGACGGTCCTAGAAACTTTCCAGCCGGCAGCGCGTTAACAGGGCTTCGGTCGCGGTACGATCACACAGCGCCGTTCCTTCGGTGCTGACGGTCGCAGCAGCGGCCGCCACCCCCCATTGCAACGCTTTCTCGGGTGGATCGCCACGAGAAAGCGATAATGTGAAAGAGCCGACCAACGCATCACCTGCGCCGACTTTACTGCGCTCTGGAACTTTGGGCGCGTGACAGAAGAACTTCTTATCCCCAGCCACCATGCACGAGCCTTCTGAGCCGTGTCCTGCCACAACAGTTTTTGCGACACCGCGGCGAACAAGCTCTTCAGAAAAATACAGATTATCGGCGATTGACTGCAACGATGTGCCGAACGCCGTCTCGATCTCGCTTCTATCCAGCCGCAATACATCCACGGCGGCGTGCGGATTATCGATCATGCGCTGAAGCGGGGCCTTGGACGTGTCGACGATAAGACGCGTGTTGTGACGTTGGATTACCTTCTGCACCTCTTGCGTAAAATCATCTGCAAGGCCCGCCGCCATCCCGCCGCTCAGAACCACAACCCCGTTCACCGGCACCACACGCGCGATCTGCCCGAGCAGCATCTGGCCTTCATCAGCATCCATCAGCGGACCCGGCAGCGAAAATCGATACTGCTTTTGCGTTTCCTCATCGGTGACGGCCAGACTATAGCCGGTTTCTCCGGCGATACGGCACGCGACAACCGGCACGTTCTCATTCGCAAGCAACTCTAACAGAAGTTCCCCCATGGACCCGCCTGCGGCGACAAATGCCGTGGCGTGGCCGCCCAGCTTTTGGATCGCCCGGGCAACATTCACGCCGCCCCCCCCGGGATCAATGCGTGGCGCACTACAATAAAGCTTTCTCCCCGCAGAGACATGTTCCGTCGAGGTTGCATAATCAACCGCGGGCTTGAGCGTGATGGTCAGGATCTTACAAGGAACAGGCATATTCGCATTCACCAGCATCAGTTTGGGCGCGATGAGTAGTTTACCTCAATTCCGCCCCGAGCACCCGCAAGAACAGCAAGCTTATTCGGCATCATTCTTTCTGTGCTGATCAATATGAAGCTCTGCCGGTCGTCTAAGTCGTGATCGGCTCAATCGAAAGCGTGAACTTTGAGGCGGAAAAAGCCGGGTGTTGTTGGCAACCGCAGAGGATGCGTCCCTCTCGGTCTGCAGTGTCGTCTTGTCCTCGGCGATATGGACATCGACAATCTGCACACTGGTTTCAATTCCGGTTAGAAAGAACTGGCGGGCCAACGGGTTGATGAAATGCGCCTCGATCCTGTTGGCAATGCCACGACCACCATAGAAATAATCCTGCGTGCACACCTGTTTCAGTTTGGAATAGGCAAGGTCGCTTAACGTGATTCCCACGCCGTGTTCTTGCGCGACCGTTTTAAGAACCCTGTCCAGGATCGCATCGAAAATGGCGGCCATCCCGGCGGGTTTCAGAAAATCGAATGCTACGACGTTCTGGCCGATACGGTTCAAAAGCTCGGGGCGTTTCAAGTCGTTTCTAAAGTGCTCTTCGACCGCTCTTGAGATCTTCGCAGACAGCTTAGAATAGGAATCCGACGGCAGGACATTCATGCCCATATTGGTCGCACGCGATCCCTGTACGATGCCGATGTTTGAGGTGAAAATAATCAGTGCCTCGGAAAAATAGGCAGTGGCCCCGCGCGCATCGGCAAGGCGTCCCTCATCAAGGATCTGAAGAAAAAGATCCAGAACACGCGGGTGGGCTTTCTCGACCTCGTCGAACAAGAAGACACTGAAGGGGCGCCGGTTCGCGGCATTGATCAGCTGCCCGCCCTTTTCGTGATCATGATGTCCGGGCGGCGCGCCGATCAACCTTGCGACCGAGCTTTCCTCCATGAACTCGGACATATCAAATCGGTGGCAGGCCGTTTCGTCGCCAAACAGAAGTTCGGTAATCGCCTTGGCCAGTTCGGTTTTGCCAACACCCGTGGGACCAACAAGGAAAAGCGCGCCGCGGGGGCGCGTGTGCATCGATCCTGACTGTGCGCCCGACAGCCCAAGAACAGAGCGCGCCAGAATATCCAGCGTCCGTTCCAACGCGTGCGGTTGCCCTTTGATGCGGTTTTCCAATATCTCGTGTGCGCGTTTCATCCGTTCGCGCAACACCGGCGAGGCCCAGGGATTTCTTCTGGCACCCGTTCTAAACACCCTGACCGCGTCCGAGATGTGGGACAGGTTGAACCCTTCTTCCTTGGCCACCTTTCCGATGCATTGCATCGCCCGAAGTGGGCCTCCGTCGCACTCGAAGGAAAACTGCTGTAGCAGCCTGTCCTGTTCAGGCGTCAGATCTGCGTCAATCCAGCCCTCTATTTCGGCGAGGTACCGGCCGTAATAATAGCGGTCTTCGAGGTTTGGACGTTCGAGCTGAATTTCGCGAACCGACGCATTTTGCAGCACAAACCAGTCAGGTAGATCTGCCAGATGATCTGCGATCCAAATGGTGGGATTGAGCCGCTCTCCTGCGCTGGCCTGCCTACACTCGCGCGACTTACGGTCGATGGCCACCATGCAATCGTCATACGCGACTTCATCATGGGTGCGGAGATGCGAAGCATAGTCAAGCAACAGCGCGATCGGAAATGCCTTAAAATCCGCTACTGCGGCATGTATTTCCCGAATATCGCGCGTCGTTGCATCTTGTCTCTTCTGAAACAGTTCTGTCTCTCTCAGGGATGCTGCTTCTGCCTCGGTCTTGGCCCGGTGGATCGTCAGACCTGATACTGGGTCAAGGTGCAGAAGCGCCCCAAAGCCCTGAGAACGCAGCAGATCCCACAGCGTCTCGTCAAAATCTGTGAACGGCTCACCCCTTCCTGTGAAGGATGGATAAAGGTCACGGATGTTGCCAGACAGAATGATGTGGTCGGCATAAGTGACGGCCGAGATGAACTCTTCAAACCAAGACGGAAGCTCGTGATGTTTGACCAGCGCCTGCGTGGTGTCAGCCCCAAATGTTGTCATGTTCCACCCTCTTTTGTGATCTGGCTGCCGCGAGAGTTTCAGAGTGCGATCACCGAACCGCACATTCCAACTCCTGCTCAACATCCCAACCCGCTCGTAAGAAGAATGCGCCATCTTTAAAGGTCTTCAAGCTGACAAAATGTCCGCACTACCCACGATGCATAACCGCAAAATGCTTACAAAAAGTGGAAACCATATGCTGAAAACGTCAAGTATGTGCCGCTCTTTCGCTTGCAACGGTCGTGGGTTAAGGCTCTGTAAGCCCAGCGATGTCCCCGACAATGCCGGGTTGGGGCGACTAGAGTGAGGGCGCAGGAATGGTATTGTCTTTGGGTGTCGATACGGGCGGAACCTATACCGATGCGGTATTGATCCGGGACGAGGCAGAAGTCATCGCCAGCGCAAAATCGCTGACCACCCGCACGGATCTGGCGATTGGCGTGGGAAAAGCCATCCAGGCCGTGCTGGAAAAGGCCGCTGTTGCGCCTGCTGATGTTGCGATGGCGTCGCTGTCCACAACCCTCGCGACGAACGCTTTGGTCGAGGGACAAGGCGGGCGCGTCGCGCTGATCTATATTGGCTTTCGCGAAAGTGACCTTGGCAAGCATGGTTTGCATGACGCCCTGAAAGGCGATCCCGCGCTGGTGATCCCCGGCGGGCACAACCATGCAGGCGGAGAGGCTGCCGCATTGGATCTTGACGCGCTCAGGGCGTTTCTGACGACGCATCACGGCATCTCGGGCTATGCGGTTGCCGCGCAATTCGCCACCCGCAACCCCGCGCATGAGCTTGAAGTCGCGCGGATCATTACCGAGGTTACCGGCGCGCCCGTGACCTGCTCTCACCAGCTGTCATCCAAGCTGAACGGCCCAAAGCGCGCCGTGACGGCGGTTCTGAATGCGCGTTTGATCGGGATGATCGACCGACTGATTGGCCGCGCTCAGGACGCTCTGCGCGACATCGGCATCGACGCGCCCATGATGGTCGTCCGGGGCGACGGCGCGTTGATGAGCGCCGAGCAAGCCCGCGAACGTCCAATTGAAACCATCCTCAGCGGTCCCGCCGCCTCGATCGTAGGCGCGCGCTGGCTGACCAATGTGGACAATGCGCTGGTCTCGGACATTGGGGGCACCACAACAGACATCGCCGTGATCCGCGATGGCAAGCCGATGATCGATCCCGCTGGCGCCCAAGTCGGAGGTTTCCGAACCATGGTTGAGGCCGTCGCCATGCGCACCCACGGGCTGGGCGGTGATAGTCAGGTCCATCCCGTCAGTGAAGGCCTGACGGGCGGCGTCACCTTGGGCCCGCGCCGTGTGCTTCCCGTGTCGTTGATAGCAGCGGAAGCGCCCGAGGCGGTCCACGCCGCACTAGACGAACAATTGCGCACGACGGCTCCGGGGGAACATGATGCCCGCTTCGCGCGCCGTGTGCCGAACGTCCCGACCGACGGGATCGACGCGCGGGCAGAAACCCTGCTGGCACGCCTTGGCGACGCTGTCCTGCCCCTGAACAAGCTTCTGCAATCCCGTCTGGAAACCAGCGCGCTGACCCGGCTGATTGATCGCGGCATCGTTCAGGTCTCGGGCGTAACGCCGTCCGATGCCAGCCACGTGCTGGGCCGGCTGGATGCATGGGACACCGAGGCTGCGTTGAAAGGGCTCGAGCTGTTTTCCCGCAAACGCAGCGGCAACGGCGCGCGGTTGGCATCGTCGCCAGAGGAGATGGCGCAGAAGATCATCGACCAGATGACCGAACAGACCGCGCTGACCCTGTTGGAGACCGCCTTTGCCGAAGAAGCCGAGGATTTCGGACTGCCGCCCCAAACTTTGGCGCGTCACGTGCTAACTCAGCGCGCGCTTACCAATCACCGTGGTTTGCTGGCACTGGATGCCGCGTTGAACGTCGAAGTCGTGGGTCTGGGGGCATCCGCGCCAAGCTATTACCCTGCTGTTGGCGAGCGGTTGCACTGCAAGATGCGGCTGCCCGAACATGCGGGCGTCGCCAATGCCGTGGGGGCCGTTGTCGGCCGTGTGACCTTCCGCCGCTCGGGTACCGTGACCTCGCCCGCCGAGGGGAAATTCCGCGTGCATCTGGAAACTGGACCCGAGGATTATCAGGACGCCGAACTGGCCATGACGGCATTGGAAAAGCACCTACGCGAAGTTTCGCGGGATGCGGCAAGAACCGCGGGTGCAACGGATATCCACTTTGTCACCGAACGCGACGTCCGCTCCGCCCAGATCGAGGGGCAGAACGTGTTTGTCGAAGGCACCATTATGGTCGAGGCAAGCGGTCGACCGCGGGTTGCGGTGGGATAGACCTATTGCCTGCTTTCGACCTTGCTGCCGTCCTCGACCAACGCGGAAGGGTACAGGATCACGGTGTCGCCTTCGGCCAGCCCGTTACTTACTTCGGTGAACACCCCGTTGCTGTTGGCGATGTCGACACGGGTCAGCGCGGCCACGCCGTCAGTCACTTTGAACACCGACCAATCCCCATTGGTGCGGAACAGCGCGCTGGTCGGCACCGACAAAACATCCTCGGCCTGCCACACGACAATGGCAGCCTCTAGCCGATAGCCATGCCCCAGCCCCGCGCGATCTTTCGGCGGGCTTTGGATTTCGATCTCGACCCGCACACGCTGTTCCTCGATCCCCAGCGCCGACGCTTTGGTGACCCCGAACGGATCAACCCGTGTGACAACGCCGCTCAGTTCATTGTCCTGCCCCCAATCGCGCAGGATCACCATATCCCCGACCGAGACCCGAACCGCATCTGACGAGATCAGGTTGACGATGACTTCCAGATCCGCAGTGATATCGCCGATTTCCATAATGGGTGCACCAGCAGGCAGCACCGTTTCGCTTTCTTGGAAGACCTGCAGGATACGACCGTCAATCGGTGACAGAAGCGGGATTTCCAGCGCGCTGCTGTCGGTGCCTGTAAAGCCAAGGTCATCTTGTCCCACAAGAATGGCCTGCGCATTTGCCAGCTCTGCTTCGCGCATCGCGATCGAGGCCTCTGCCGTGGCGCGGCTGGCCCGGCTGGCCCGCCACGCGCTTTCTGCGCGGTCCAGCGTGGCTTTGCTTGCGATGCCGCTGTTATAGAGCGCGCGGGATCGCTCGACTTCCGAGTTCGCCAATTCCTCATTGGCAAGGGCCGCGTCCAGATTTGCGCGGGCCAGTTGCACAGCGGCGGTTGCCGCCCCGACCGCAGCCACGGCTTGTTCGCGTGTGCGACTGTCCAAGACAGCCGGGTTGATGGGAAGCATCCGCGCGACCACAGTTTCTCCGCTTACGACCGCATCACCGGTATGAACCTGTACGCGCAGCAACCTGCCGGCAACGGGCGTCGAGACAATATAGGTTTCTCGAACGCTTGTGCGCCCCTCTTCTACAATCGTGACCTCCATCGGGCCCCGCAGCACGGTGCCGAAGTCCACAGGGATTGGTTTTGGCATGAGAAGTGCAATGATTGCAGCGCCGACAAAAGCGACGACCGCAAAGATCAGTACATTTCGAGAGAGTTTCGCTTTTTTTTGCATGCCCATTACTCCCTTGTTTTAAGGGCTAGAGTGATGTCTGAAGACCGTATTTTGCGCTGCACAAGCCATCCGGAAAATCCGGCAGCAAAGACAACAACCGAGATCGAGCTGCCATAGGCTTTCGGCGCAAAAACAACCGGCACTTGGTAAAGATCGGTCGAGAAGCCCTGCGCAATCAGATGCGAAAGTCCTGTTCCCATCCAAAGACCAAGCGGTAAGGCCAAAAGCACCACGACCGCCAACTCGCCCAGCAACACAAACGCCGCTTCCGAGTGTCTGAACCCCAAGACCCTCAGGCTGGCCAGATCGCGTGCGCTTTCGTCCTGCGCCACGCGGGCCACGTTGTAGACAATCCCGAAGGTAATGGCGAAGGCCATGACGCCCATAACGAAGCGCGCAGACCCCGCCCCTTCGTCCATGACCCGTTGAAAGGCTTCCTCGGCCTCGCTGCGCAGGCTGATCCCTGCGACGGCGGGCATGTCCTTGAGGTCAGCATAGACCTTCGACTGCCACCCATCCCGCATCGAGATATACGCCGCCGAGAACCGATCCGGTTCGCCGATTTGTTGGCCCAGCGCTGCCAGATCCATATAGGCGGGTGCGCCCAGCAGGCTTTCAGCGATCCCAGCCACTTGGGTCATGACGGTCTGCTGTCGCCCCTCTCGGATTTCCAGCATCAGAGTGTCGCCGACTTGGACGTCCAACTCATCCGCAAGCGGTGTGGACAGAACTATGCCCCGCTCAGGCAGAGCAATCGGCCGCAGGTCTTTATCCAAGGCCCGGTGCAGTACGGGGGCCGGGGACAGTCCCGTAATGCTGCCCTTGTAGGTCCGTAGACCATTTCGGAACACCACAGGCACAAAGCGGACGGGCTCGGCACGCGAGATCCCCTCCATCCGTTTCAAATCATAGATCGTCCGCAAGGGCACATTTCGAACGAAGCTGACCGTCGCGTCAGATCGATCCACCACGTTGAAAGTTCGATCAATAGCGACGTCAAACCCGTCATAGATGATCAGCATCGCCAGGCTAAGCGCCATCCCCGAAGCGATCCCGATCACCGCGCCCAGCATCCGCCAAGGCTGGCGCATCAGCCGACGCAAAACCATGCGGGTGGGTTGATCCAGCCGCGCAAACACCCCTTTCTTGAAGGAAATCGAATGCGAGAAGTCGGGGGGCGTTGGCGGGCGCATGGCCTCGGACGGGGTCAGTCGGAAGATCCCGCGCAGGGCCCACACCCCGCCCAAAGTGGCGACGGCGATACTGAGCAGCATGCCTGACGCGAAGGACGCAAACTCAAGCCGGAACAACAGGAAGGGCAGTTTGTAATAGGTCGTGTAGACCGGGACCATTGCTCGCCCCAGCAATACCCCTAGCAGACAGCCCAGCGCCGCGCCGGTCACTGCGATGAACAGCGCCAGCTCCAAATAGTGGCTTGCAACTTCCCGCTTCGAGTAACCAAAGGCCCGAACCAGACCGATCTCTTCCCGCTCTGCGGTGATCATTCGGCTGGTAACGATGTACAGAAGGAAGGCGGCCACCAGCATGAAAACCGGTGGCACGGTGCTGGACGTGACCTCGAGCCCCGAGATCTCTTCGCTTAGGAATCGGTCCGACGGGAAGTCTTCAAGACCATAGGATCCGGGCGCCCCAAACGGATCTAGCACCTGATCAATCTGATCCAGCACTGCGTCTTTATTCGCCCCGCGCAAAAGCGACACCAAAGCTTCGTTAAAGGCGCCTTCAAGGTCCAGCGCGGCTGCAAGCGCGGGTCTGCCCATCCAGATCACGCCAAACCGCGCGTCATCAGGAATGAACTCTCCGGGGGCTGCGAAATAGATGAACTCGGGCGATTGCGCCGTGCCAACTACGTTATACCAGCGACGCACCCCGTTCAGCGTTACTTCAAGACGTGTTCCGGGCACGATGCTGTGAGCGGTCGCAAAGCTTTCCAGCAGCAGGATTTCATCGGGCCGTTGGGCATAGGGCAAACGCCCCTGTGTCAGGCGCACTTCGTTCAGATGTCGCCGCCCGTGCAACGGCAACGACAGGACCTGCATGGAAATCGAAAACTCGCGGGTATCCACTTTGGCGGATGCCCTGCTGTTCAGCCGCGTCTCGACCGTTCGGATGCCGGGAATGTCTGCCAAGCGGCTTTCAACATAATTAGGTGCCCGCACAACTGACGCGAACACGTCGGCAAGTTGGTGGCGTTCGTAATAGGCGTCTCGGGTCAGGGTTAGCGAAGACACGAACCCCGACATCATGATCTGCAACGCAACGCCAATCGCAATCACCACCATGATCGCAGCGGCCTGCGCCTTGATCCGCCACAGATCGCGCATAAGCTTGGCATGCAGCGGGGTCACCAGTGGATCTCCTCGGCAGAGACACGATTCTTGTTCAGCTCGACCTTTTTGATTTGCCCGTCCGCAAAGTGAATGACCCGGTCCGCCATCGCAGCCATCGCGGCAGCGTGGGTGATCAGCAATACGGTCGTGCCCAGCACCTCGTTTACATCCTGAATCACCCTCAGAACGGCGCGACCCGTTGCGCTGTCCAGCGCCCCTGTGGGCTCGTCACAAAACAGCACATCCGGCTGCTTGGCCACCGCGCGGGCGATGGCAACCCGCTGTTGCTCGCCTCCGGACAGTTGTGCCGGGAAATGGTCTATGCGCTTGGTTAGCCCAACAAGCTCTAGCGCCCGTTCCGCAGTGATTGGGTTCTCGGAGATTTCCGTCACAAGCTCGACATTCTCGCGCGCGGTCAGGCTGGGCATCAAGTTATAGAACTGAAAGACAAATCCCACATGGCGCCGCCGATAATTGGTCAGCGCACGGTCATCCATATTCGTAAGATTTTGATCGCGAAACTGGACCGTCCCGGACGACGCGCGATCCAATCCTCCGAGGATATTCAAAAGCGTGGACTTCCCGCTTCCGGATGGGCCAAGCAGGACAACAATCTCGCCGTCTCCGATCTCGAGATCAGCACCTCTTAGCGCGTGAACTGCAGAATGACCTTCACCATAGGTCTTGGTCAGGTTCTGAACCTTGAAAGCGTGATTTGCTTCTGTTTCATGCGCGCGTGCCATGACCTACGATAGCATGAGCCGAAGCCGCCGAATATTGATCGAGGTCAACAATTTTGCACGCTGGATGAACACGCGAGCCCTCTTGCTTCGGGGCCTCAAGCGCGCAAGTTGAAACCACCCGATAGATCGGCACGCCGATCAGGCATCTATCACTTGGATTTTTTGGGGGATGGTGCGGTCGGCGGGACTCGAACCCGCACGAGTGTTACCTCACAGCGACCTCAACGCTGCGCGTCTACCAATTCCGCCACGACCGCATGTCAGGCTAGGTGACGCGCTTCATAGCGAAGGGGTGGGTTATTGTGAAGACCAAAACCGACGGGGGAAAAGAATTTCCGTATGCTTTTTGACAAGTGGCCTTTCAGGTGCCAAATGACGGTCATGGACAACGCTTTGGATATGCCCCCCGTCACGTGGGAAGTCGCCACCGATCTGGTGGATTACGAGACCGCCGTCGCCCGTATGGAAGCCCATGCCGATGCGATGGCCCGCGGCGAAGCGGGAGAGCTGATCTGGCTGTTGGAGCACCCGCCTCTTTACACGGCAGGCACCTCGGCCAATCCGAAGGATCTGGTCGCACCGGACCGTTTCCCCGTCTTTGAGAGCAAGCGTGGGGGGCAGTATACCTATCATGGCCCCGGCCAGCGTGTGGCCTATGTGATGCTCGACGTAGGCAAGCGCGGGCGTGATGTGCGGGCCTTTGTGGCCGCACTGGAAGAGTGGGTCATCAAAACCCTTGCCGAATTCAACGTGACAGGCGAACGGCGCGAGGGCCGCGTCGGCGTTTGGGTCGCACGCGATGACAAACCGCTAACCGCCTTGGGGCAGCCGCCTGAAGACAAGATTGCCGCGATTGGCGTGCGCCTGCGCAAATGGATCAGTTTCCACGGCATATCGATCAACGTGGAACCGGATCTCGAGCATTTCTCGGGCATTGTGCCGTGTGGGATCTCGGAACATGGCGTGACCAGCCTTGTCGATCTGGGGCTTCCCGTCACCATGGATGATCTGGATGTGGCCCTGCGCCGTATCTTTGACGACGTGTTTGGCACCAATCAGCGCTAATTTGCGTCTTTTGGCGCCTGCGACATAGGTACCACTTCCATTTGGCACCAAATTAACGCAGGTTCCCCCGGAATTCGCGTCATCTGGCGCATGTGATCAAGCAAGAGGACTACTATGAAAACGATTCTCTCATCCGCAGCAATGATCATCGCTCTGTCCGGCACCGCGTTTGCCGAAGGCGATGCTGCAGCAGGCGAAAAAGACTTCAAAAAGTGCAAATCCTGCCACGCCATTGTTGATGACGCCGGCGAAGTGATCTTCAAAGGCGGCAAGACCGGTCCAAACCTTTACGGCGTCGTTGGCCGTGCTGCTGGTGCCGTTGAAGGCTTCAAATACGGCAACTCGATCATGGACGCAGGCACCGCCGGTCTGGTTTGGGACGCTGACAACCTGGCCGCATATATCAAAGACCCCAAAGGCTTCCTGAAGGAAGCCACCGGTGACAGCGCAGCCAAATCGAAGATGACCTTCAAATGGGGCAAGCCTGAAAACATCATCGCCTTCCTGGCCACCTTCTCGGCCGAGATGCCGGCCGAAGCTGCCGAAGGCGAAGCCGCTGAAGGTGAAGCTGCCGAAGCCGAATCGACCGCTACCAACTAAGAAACCCGACCAACTGGTCGCGTTATTGCGCTAACGGTGCGTCCTGAACCAAAAATCCCGGTTCAGGACGCATTTTTTTTGGCAATTCGCTGTAATGCAGCGTTGCCCCTGACCCTCCCAGCATATTAAACACGTTAAAAAGCCGGGCAGGGATTTTCCCAGCCCTGTCCTCGTTTAACCCCAAAGGGAGGGATACATGGCGGACGCAGCCATCCACGACCACGACCACCACGACGATCGTGGTTTCTTTACCCGGTGGTTCATGTCGACCAACCACAAGGACATCGGTATTCTGTACCTGTTCCTTGCCGGTCTGACGGGTTTCATCTCGGTCGCATTCACCGTTTTCATGCGCATGGAGCTGATGGAACCCGGTGTTCAATACATGTGCCTTGAGGGTGCTCGTTTCATCGCAGACGCAACTGCAGAATGTACACCAAATGGCCACCTGTGGAACGTGATGATCACGTATCACGGCGTCCTGATGATGTTCTTCGTGGTCATTCCGGCGCTGTTTGGTGGGTTCGGCAACTACTTCATGCCGCTGCACATCGGTGCACCGGACATGGCCTTCCCACGCATGAACAACCTGTCGTTCTGGCTGTATGCCACGGGTGTTGCACTTGGCGTTGCCTCGCTCTTGGCCCCGGGTGGTAACGACCAGCTTGGCTCGGGCGTTGGTTGGGTTCTGTACCCGCCGCTGTCCACGACCGAAGGCGGATACTCGATGGATCTGGCGATCTTCGCCGTTCACGTTTCGGGTGCGTCGTCGATCCTGGGTGCGATCAACATCATCACCACGTTCCTGAACATGCGTGCCCCTGGCATGACCCTGTTCAAAGTACCTCTGTTCGCTTGGTCGATCTTCGTGACCGCATGGCTGATCCTTCTGTCGCTGCCAGTTCTGGCAGGCGCCATCACCATGCTGCTGATCGACCGTAACTTCGGTGGGACATTCTTTGACCCGTCGGGCGGCGGCGACCCGGTTCTGTATCAGCACATCCTGTGGTTCTTCGGACACCCGGAAGTGTACATCGTGATCCTGCCAGGCTTCGGTCTGATCAGCCACGTTATTGGCACTTTCGCCCGCAAACCGATCTTCGGCTATCTGCCGATGGTTTGGGCGATCATCGCCATTGGCGTCATTGGCTTCGTCGTATGGGCACACCACATGTACACGGTTGGTATGTCGCTGCAGCAGCAAAGCTACTTCATGCTGGCAACCATGGTTATCGCGGTGCCAACAGGCGTTAAGATCTTCTCGTGGATCGCGACGCTCTGGGGTGGCTCGATCGAGTTCACAACTCCGATGCTGTTCGCCTTCGGCTTCCTGTTCCTGTTCACCGTCGGTGGTGTTACCGGCGTGGTTCTGTCGCAGGCTGGCGTCGACCGTCTGTATCACGACACCTACTATGTGGTTGCTCACTTCCACTACGTTATGTCGATTGGTGCGGTGATGTGTATCTTTGCAGGTATCTACTTCTGGATCGGCAAAATGTCCGGTCGCCAGTACCCTGAGCTTGCAGGTAAGATCCACTTCTGGACCTTCTTCGTCGGCGTGAACTTGACCTTCTTCCCGCAGCACTTCCTGGGCCGCCAAGGCATGCCCCGTCGATACATCGACTACCCGGAAGCCTTCGCGTACTGGAACAAGATCAGCTCGTATGGCGCATTCATCGCGTTTGCTTCGTTCGTGTTCTTCATCGGCATCGTGTTTTACACGCTGACCCGCGGTAAGCGCGTGACCGAGAACAACTACTGGAACGAATACGCGGATACGCTGGAATGGACCCTGCCCAGCCCGCCGCCGGAGCACACCTTTGAAATCCTGCCCAAGCAGGAAGAGTGGGATAAAGGCCACTCGCACTAAGGTGACATCGAATAAAGAAAAGGCCCGGATCTTCCGGGCCTTTTTTGTTGTGGATGAGGTTCAGGGCAGATCCAACTGGAACCGTTCCTGCCCCCACCCATCGACACTCGTGCGGGCACGGATCCAAACAGTGGGCACGCCATCGGGTACGACAACACCGGACAGGCTGCGGGTAAAGGGCTGTTCGTTCACGTGTGGATGCGCCAGCACGCGGGTGCCCAGCACCTCGCCCGCATCAGACTCGACCCGCCAGCCATCGGCATAGTCATCCCAGCCCGTCTCGGCATGGGTCAGGGTCACACTAAAGGACCAGCCCGAAGTGCCGCTTTGCGCCGTTGCCCCATCAATCACAGCGTCATGGGCCCACACGGGCCCCGCCATCAGAATCAGCCCCAAGATATATGCGCGCATCGCACCCTCCTGTCATTGCCTCAAGACTGCGCCTATCGCGTCGAAAACACCAATCACATGGCAGCGAGCACGCCCAGGCCCTCTTGCCAAGCCCGCCCATGATTTGCGAAAATTCATCCTGCCGAGAGACAAGGATTTCCAATGCCCTATGAGTGGGTCCAACCAGATGGGCCAAACGCCCCCAAAGCCGAGCTGCACCTGTGGCCTTACCGGTCCCTGTCCCGGCGCGGCTTTGTCTGGATCATGGGGATGGGGTTTGGCCTGATGCTGCTGCCCCTGCTGGGGGTGGTGGGAACACTGGCCCTATGGGGGCTCTTACCCTTTGGGCTGGCCGCCTTGGGCGCGCTGTGGTTCTTCATCGAGAAAAGCTATAAGGACGGTGAAATTCTGGAAGAGCTCTGCATCTGGCCTGACCACATGACCCTGACCCGCCACGGCCCGCGCGGCGATCTGCAGGAATGGGAGGCGAACCCGTATTGGGTGTCGATCCAACTACACAAATCGGGCGGCCCGATCCCGGACTATGTGACCCTGAAAGGCAACGGCCGCGAGGTTGAGCTGGGCGCGTTCCTGTCTGAAGACGAACGCCCCCTTCTGCATGAAGAGCTGTCGCAAAAGCTGATGCAGTTAAAATCGCACCAATAAAAAATGCGAGGCCATGGCCCCGCATTCTATATATTTCGTTTTTGAAGGGGTCAGCCCAGCTTGGCCTTCACCATCGGGCCAACCTTGCCAAAGTCCATCTGACCAGTGAACTTGGCTTTCAAAGCGCCCATGACCTTGCCCATATCGCGAATGCTGTCTGCGCCGACTTCGGCAATGGCAGCGGCAACAGCGGCCTCGGCCTCGTCTTCCGACAGCTGCCTGGGTAGGAAATCTTCGATCACCGTGATCTCTTCAAGTTCCTTCTCGGCCAGCTCCAGACGTCCGCCCTCTTCATAGGCGCGCGCGCTTTCCTGTCGCTGTTTGACCATCTTGCCCAGAATCGCCAATACATCAGCATCTGAGACCTGAGTGTCCTCGCTTTTTCCCCGCAGGGCGATATCCTGATCCTTGATCGCGGCATTGATCAGCCGCAGCGTCGTCAACCGCGCTGCATCCTTGTTTTTCATAGCCGTCTTCAGGGCGTCATTCACCCGGCTGCGCATGTCCATGGGTCCATCCATATTCTGTGGCATTCACAAAGATGGGGTTTTACCCAAAAGCCGCAGGGCAATCAACCAATCTGTCAGGCGCTAACAGCGCAAAAATTAACAGCCGTGCCTTTTCGGCACAATGCGGCCTTGACCCGCCCCGACCGCGACACTAGGTTCGCGCCAATTTGTCGATCGGGAGTCGCCCAATGTCCGCTGCCACCGCCCTTTCTCAGGAAAATGCCAAACCCACCGCCTGTCTTGTCCTTGCTGACGGCACAATCTTCTACGGTCAGGGGTTCGGAGCCACCGGTATCACCACCGCCGAGCTGTGCTTCAACACCGCAATGACCGGATATCAAGAGATCATGACCGACCCGTCCTATGCCGGACAGGTCGTGACATTCACCTTCCCCCATGTGGGCAATGTGGGTGTGAACCCAGAAGATGACGAGACCACGAACCCGGTTGCTGCCGGGATGGTCGTTAAGTGGGATCCGACCGAGCCATCGAACTGGCGGTCGACCGAACGTCTGGTGGATTGGCTTGCCAAGACCGGCCGCATCGGCATCGGGGGTGTAGACACGCGCCGCCTGACACGCGCGATCCGTCATCAGGGCGCGCCACATGTGGCGATTGCCCATGACCCGGATGGCAACTTCGACATCGAAACTCTGATCGCCGAAGCCCGCGGGTTCTCGGGCCTTGAAGGGCTGGATCTGGCAAAGGACGTCACCTGCGCCGAAAGCTACAAATGGGACGAGATGCGTTGGGCTTGGCCGGATGGCTATCCCAAGCAGGACAAGCCGCGCCACAAGGTCGTCGCGCTGGACTTCGGTGCCAAGCGCAACATCCTGCGCTGCCTCGCCTCGGCTGGCTGTGACGTCACCGTGCTGCCCGCCACCGCGACCGCAGAAGAGGTTCTGGCCCACAATCCCGACGGTGTGTTCCTGTCGAACGGCCCCGGCGACCCGGCGGCCACCGGCGAATACGCTGTGCCGATGATCAAGACCATTCTGGACACCACGGATCTGCCCGTCTTCGGGATCTGCCTTGGTCACCAGATGCTGGCGCTGGCCCTTGGCGCCCGCACGATCAAGATGAACCACGGCCACCACGGTGCAAACCACCCGGTCAAAGACAACGACACCGGCAAGGTCGAGATCACCTCGATGAACCACGGGTTCGCCGTGGACGCGGCCAGCCTGCCCGAAGGTGTTCTGGAAACCCACGTATCGCTGTTTGACGGCTCGAACTGCGGGATCCGCATGGAAACCCGCCCGGTCTTCTCGGTGCAGTACCACCCCGAAGCAAGCCCGGGTCCGATGGACAGCTACTATCTGTTCGAGCGGTTCTCGGACGCGATGGACGCGCGCGCCTGATCCACGGCGGCACGCCTCTGTGGCGTGGTTAAATTGCACTTATCATAGGTGATGGCGGGTTGGTTAACCCGCCATTAACCATTCTGCACCCAAGCTCGTCTGGTCTGACAGAACAACGAGCAAAAAATGCCATCTCCAGATCTACGTATCATCCACACGAATGATGCGGCTTCGGTTCAGGCAGGGATCGAAGAACACCGCGCATTCGGATCGCACGCGCCCCGACGGGTCGCCCCCGCGCAGCCTATCCCCGCGCCCGCGCGCCGCAAGCCCTTGGGGCAGGTGCTGGTCGAAATGGGCGCGCTGTCCCCCGAAAATCTGTCCCTAGCCGTGGCCCTGATGGCGCGCGAGGATGCGCGTTTTGGTGACATCCTTTTGGCCAATGGCTGGATCAGCCGATCAGACCTCTATTCCGCCTTGGCGCTTCAATATAAATGCGAGATTGCGGACCTGAAGGCACACCGCCCCGACGTGCGCCTGATCGACCGGATCGGGGCCGAGTTCTGCATCCGGAACGGCATCGTCCCGTGGAAACGCGCAGGTGGAGCCACCATTGTTATCTGCGCGCGCCCCGACCAGTTCGAACACCTCTCCAAGAGCTTCCCAACTTCGTGGGGCAAATGCTATCTGGCCATCGCGCCCGAGGAAGACATCCACGCGGCCCTTGTCGACCTGCGCCACCGCAACCTTGCCCAGCGCGCGGAAAGCCGCGTCGCCGCAGAAGACAGCTGCCGGACTTGGAGCCAAACCGCCGTGATGCGCTTCGGGTTGTCCTTGGTGCTGGCCATCAGCGCGGTCTTCGTGGTCTCAAGCTTTGCGGGTTTCGCCGTGCTGGTCGGTTGGGCCGTGCTGACGCTGATCCTGAATTCGTCCCTGAAAGCCATCGCCGCATGGCAGTTCTGGCGCGCGAAACGCGACGACAAGGCTCCTGTCTTCACGCACTCTTCGCAAGGTTTTCTGAAACTGCCCACGGTGTCCATTCTTGTCCCGCTCTACAAAGAACGCGAGATCGCGGGGCGATTGGTGAAGCGGCTGGAACGCCTATCCTATCCGCGCGAGCTGCTGGATATCTGTCTGGTGGTCGAAGAAGACGACACTCTGACCCAGCAAACGCTCGCCCGCTCAGATCTGCCCCGCTGGATGCGCCAAATCGTGGTGCCGCGCGGCGTGGTAAAAACCAAACCCCGCGCGATGAACTTCGCGCTGGATTTCTGCAAGGGCTCGATCATCGGCGTCTACGATGCCGAGGACGCCCCCGCACCAGATCAGATCCACAAGGTTGTGCGCCGGTTCTCGGAACGCGGACCCGAGGTCGCCTGCCTGCAGGGTAAACTGGATTTCTACAATGCCCGCACCAATTGGCTGAGCCGCTGCTTCACCGTGGAATACGCAACGTGGTGGGGGCTTGTCCTGCCGGGTGTCGAACGCATGGGCTTTGCCATTCCGTTGGGCGGCACTACCCTGTTCTTCCGGCGCAGCGCGCTGGAAAAGCTTGGCGGCTGGGACGCCCACAACGTGACCGAAGACGCGGATCTTGGCATCCGTCTGGCCCGTCGTGGATACCGGACCGAGCTGATCGATACGGTGACCGAGGAAGAAGCCAATTGCCGTGTCTGGCCGTGGATCAAGCAGCGTTCACGCTGGATCAAGGGCTATGCGATGACCTATGGCGTCCACATGCGCAACCCGCGCCAGTTGCGCCGCGAGTTGGGCTGGTGGAAGTTTACAGGCTTCCAGATCCTGTTTCTGGGGGCGCTGTCACAGTTCCTGCTGGCCCCGATCCTGTGGACCTTCTGGGCCTTCCCGCTGGGTCTGCCCCACCCCCTGCGAGGCGTAGCGCCGCATAACCTGTTGGTCGTGCTGGGCACAGTGTTTATGGCAGCCGAGCTTCTGACGATCACCGTGGGCGTGCAGGCGGTCAGCAATCCTAAACATCGCTGGCTCAGATATTGGGTGCCCACGCTACATTTCTATTATCCGCTAGCCTCACTCGCCGCGATGAAAGGGTTTTTCGAGATCATGACAAAACCGTTCTACTGGGACAAAACCCAGCACGGGAAGTTTGATCAGCCGCTAGCGATGGACCAGGAGCCTCTTAATCCCCCAGCGCCGAATCCAACTTGATCCGCGTTTCAAACGCCCGCGAGATGTGATTTCTCAGCGCCGCGCGGGCAGCATCCTGATTACGGGCCTCAATGGCCGAGACAATCGCGTCATGCTCGGAAATCGCATCCTCGCTACGCCCTTCGGCCGCCAACGACGTGGTGGCCAAAAGCGCCATCGAGCGGTGGACCAGATCCAGCTGCTGCACCAAATAGCGGTTGTGCGAAGCCAGATGAAGCTGCTTGTGGAAACGACGATTGGCGCGGGCCAAAGCAGACGGGTTGTCCAGCAACTGTCGGTCTTCCTCGACCATCTCGCGCAGCACGCGGATTTCTTCGGGGGCCGCGTGTTGGGCCGCCAGCGACGCGGCCAGCCCTTCCAGTTCTGCACGCACCACATAGAGTTCGGCCAATTGGCTATGATCCAGTGACGCCACGATCAGGCTGCGCCCATCGCGGGTCAAAAGAGACTGCGTTTCCAGCCGCTGAAGCGCCTCGCGGATAGGAGTGCGGGATACGCCAAAACGTTCGGCCAACTCGTTTTCAACCAGCCGGTCGCCGGGCTTGTAGGTGCCTGTATCAATCGCATCGAGGATCATCTCATATGCGTCGCGTTGTCCCTGTTTACCCTCAGCCACCATTCTGTCCTTCCGGCCTTTATTGATCCGCACAGATAAACATGCTGCCATGAACAAGGCAAACACCAAGCACGCGTCGCGACGTCGCAGAGTCCGTTTTCGTCGAATAAGACCTTTAACCTGCCCCAGCGGCGGTCTATTTTCCCTCCATGGTCGCCGATCTGTTCTCTCACGTCAGTCACTGGGTTTTTGACTTGGACAACACGCTGTACCCGCCGCGGGTACGGCTGTTTGATCAGATCGAAGTGCGCATGACCAACTGGGTGATGGAAGAGCTTGGTGTTGACCGGGCCGAGGCAGATCGCTTGCGCCAGAAATACTGGCGCGAGCACGGCACCACGCTTGCCGGATTGATGCGCGAACATGGGGTGGATCCCGGCCCCTATCTGCACGACGTGCATGACATCTCTTTTGATGCGCTTGAGCCTGACCATGACCTTGCCAGCCACATCACCAACCTGCCGGGGCGCAAGATCGTCTACACCAACGGCTCGGCCCCCTATGCCGAACAGGTTCTGGCCGCGCGGGGGCTGTCTGGGCTGTTTGATGCGATTTATGGGGTTGAGCATGCCGATTTCCATCCCAAGCCTGACCGCGCCGCTTTTGATGCCGTCTTTGCGCGTGACGGCGTAAAGCCCGAAGTCGCCGCCATGTTCGAAGACGACCCCCGCAATCTGGCCGTGCCGCACGAGTTGGGCATGAAAACCGTCCATGTCGCGCCCGAACCCGAGCCTGCTGAACACATTCACCATCATACCGACGACCTGACCGCGTTTCTGGAGCGGCTGGTGAAATAACCAAAGGACACGTCATGACCGAACATCATGCTGACATTTTCATCTCAGGCGGCGGGATCGCCGGTCAGGTGTCCGCAGCCGCCTTCGCCGCTGCCGGGTTCAGCGTGGTCATGGCCGACCCCTTCGTGCCCGTCACCACGGCGAACGAGGAAAAATCCGACCTGCGGTCGACCGCATTTCTGCGCCCCGCACGGCAGCTGTTTGATCGCGTAGGCCTTTGGCCGCACCTGGAAGACCACGCCAAGCCTCTGGACCAACTGGCCGTGATCGATACGACCGGCTGGCCACCCGAAGTGCGGGATCGGCGCGTGTTTCGCTCGGACGACATGGGGGACGAGCCCTTTGGCTGGAACCTGATGAACTGGGTGGTCCGGCGTGAAATCTGGACCTACCTTCAAGACCAACCGCTGATCACGCCGCTTTACGGCACGGGCTTTCGCTCGATAGTCCAACGCACCGGCGAAATCATCGTCACCCTGACCAACGGAGACCGCGTCCGCGCACGGATGGGGATCGCGGCGGATGGCAAGTTCTCGCCCCTGCGCGAGGCCGCGGGGATCACCGTTTCGACCACACGCTATGGGCAGAAATCGCTGGCCTTCACGGTCACGCACGACCTGCCGCACGGCAATGTCTCGACCGAGATCTATAACGAGGGCGGACCGTTCACCATCGTGCCGCTGCCCGACATCGACGGGAAACACGCCTCGGCCATCGTGTGGATGAACCAAGGCCCGCGCGCGGTCGAGTTGATGAACATGGACGTGCCCGAATTCGAAGACGTGATGTTCCAGCGCTCGACCGGGTTGCTGGGGCGGATGCATCTTCAGGGCAATCGCTCGGTCTGGCCGATCATCACGCAGACGGCGGATCAGCTGGTCTCGGGCCGCGTCGCCGTCGTGGCCGAGGCCGCCCACGCCCTGCCCCCGATCGGCGCTCAAGGGCTGAACACGTCGCTCAATGACGTGATCGCATTGCTTGAACTGGCCGAAGCCAACCCAAGCGCCCTTGGGGATCCTGCGATGATGAAAGCCTATGACGCGGCCCGCGCGCCTGACATTGCGCGCCGCGCCCGTGCCATCGACCTGTTCAACCGCGTCACACGGTCAGGGGATGGCGTGATGCAAACCGTGAGGCTTCTGGGCCTGAAAGCGGTGCATGACGTGGCCCCCATGCGCAAGCGTGTCATGCGTGCGGGGCTTGGTCCGAACTGACCCAACTGCGGCAGGCCGTCACATGACAGGATTGTCGCATTCCGCTTCCTGAACACATGCAGGATACCCGTCCCGCAACGTGAACAGGAGACTTACCATGGCAACCGAACTGACCCCGGAACAGCAAGCCAAAGACGCCCGCGCCGAGAAAATCGCCTTCATGATCATCGGCGCAGTTATTGCAGCCCTTGCCGCTGGCTTTCTTCTGAAAGGCATCATGGGCGTGGGGCTTGTCGCCCTGTCGACCGTCCCCGTGATCTATCTTTTGCTGCTTACCATGGCAGGCGGAAAAGGGTAGTCACGTCAGTCTTGGCGCACAAAAAACGGCGCGCAAATCATGCGCGCCGTTCTGACTTTAAAGAACTTTCTTCAGCACATCCTCAAGCCGGGCCACGCTGGCATCGACATCATAAAGCTTGTCGAGCCCGAAAAGACCCAAGCGGAAAGACGAATAGTCGTCGCCCTCATCGACCATCAACGGCACACCCGCCGCGATCTGCACACCCTCGGCTGCGAAGGCCTTGCCGGCCTTGATGTCGGGATTTGCGGTATAAGACACGACCACTCCAGGCGCTTCGAACCCTTCGGCGGCCACGGATTTGATGCCGTTCTCAGCCAGCAAAGCGCGCACACGGCGGCCTTGTTCCCACTGGGCATCGCGCAGCTTTTCGAACCCGTAGTCCTTGGTTTCCAACATGGTGTCACGGAATGCGCGCAGCGCATCGGTGGGCATGGTCGCGTGATAGGCATGCCCGCCGCCTTCATAGGCCTCCATGATCGACAGCCACTTACCCAGATCCACCGCGAACGAGGTCGAAGTCGCAGCTTTCGCCATATCCCGCGCGGTGTCGTTCATCATGACGATCCCGGCAGACGGTTGCGCCGACCACCCCTTTTGCGGGGCCGAGATCAACACATCCACACCGGTGGCTTTCATATCGACCCAAGCACAGCCCGAGGCGATGCAGTCCAAGACGAAGATCCCGCCCACGCCATGCACGGCATTGGCTACGGCTGTGATGTAATCATCGGGCAAGATCATCCCTGACGCGGTTTCGACATGCGGGGCGAACACGACATCCGGCTTCTCTTCCCGGATCTTCGCCACAACTTCATCAATCGGGGCGGGCGCGAAGGGCGCATCCGGTGCATTGCCCACGCGGCGCGCTTTCATCACGGTTTCCGCGGACGGTATCCCACCCATCTCGAAAATCTGGCTCCAACGGAACGAAAAAAACCCGTTGCGAATGACCATCACCCGCTTGCCGGTCGCAAACTGACGCGCGACCGCCTCCATCCCATAGGTGCCACCACCGGGAACAAGGGCCACGGCGTCAGCGTTGTAGACTTCTTTCAACGTGGCTGAGATGTCCGTCATCACGCCCTGAAAGGCTTTGGACATATGGTTTAGGGACCGGTCGGTGAACACGACCGAGAATTCAAGCATTCCATCGGGGTCGATGTCGGGCAGAAGTGCGGACATTGGGATCTCCTTCTCTGTGCCGGATCAGCGTGACCCAGATTGCACCAACAGGGAAGAGGTCAAATCGGCCCAGGGCGCCGTTCTTCGGACAACAGCACGTTGGCCTCGACGTCGCCCACACCCGGCATGGTCATGATCCGGCGGCGCAACACGCGTTCGAAGTCAGAAATGTCGCGCGCCACAACGCGCAGGCGGTAGTCATACAGTCCCAGCACATGTTCGACCGTTTGCACTTCGGGAATGGCAGACACCGCGCGCTCGAAATCATCCAAGCTGATGCGGCCCTTTGTGGCGAGCTTCACGCCCAGAAACACGGTCACACCGAAGCCTAACGCCTCGCGATCCAGATCCAGACGCCGTCCCGCGATCACGCCAAGATCCGTCAGCCTCTTGATACGACGCCATGCAGCGGGCTGGCTTAACCCGACTTCGCGCCCTAAGGCACCGGCGGATTGGGTGGCGTCCTCTGCCAGAAGGCGCAGCAGGGCCAGATCAATCTCGTCAAACTCGGTCATAGCGGCAGGCTTTCATCCGATTTGATCCGCGCCACATGCATCAACGCTTCGATATCCGCGATATGGGGCAATGACAGGATCTGGTCACGATAGATGCCTTGATAATGCGGCATGTCGCGGGCGATGACGGACAGACGCACATCGACGCGTCCCACAAAGGTCTGGATCTCGATCACTTCCCGGATGTCACGCGCAGCGTCGATAAAATCATCAAATGCGCGGGGCTGTGTCTTGTCGAGCGTCACGCGCAGGCTGACCTCGACCTCGTACCCTAAGGCACGCCAATTGATCACCGCACGCGGACCTCGCAGGATCTTCTGATCGCGCAGGCGTTCAATCCGACGCGACAGCCGTGCCGCGGACAAACCCACCCGGTCTGCCAACTCGGACCCGCCGAGAGTCGGGTCCGCCTGCATTTGTCGCAGAATGCGTCTATCGAGATCGTCTAACATGATTTTTCTATTATCATATCATTTGGCGAATGGTTAGCGCCAATTTCATCCGCAAAATACCGGTTATTCATCTCGAATGCCGCACATCCATGCCTATGATGCGGCCTGAAAGAACAACCCATGCAACGGAGCACCCGATATGCGCGTTTACTACGATCGCGATTGCGACATTAACCTGATCAAAGACAAAAAAGTTGCCATCCTGGGCTACGGCTCGCAAGGCCACGCTCACGCGCTAAACCTGCGCGACTCGGGCGCCAAGAACCTTGTTGTTGCCCTGCGTGAAGGCTCGGCATCGGCCAAGAAAGCACAGGCTGAAGGTCTGGAAGTCATGGGCATCGCCGAAGCAGCTGCTTGGTGTGACGTCATCATGTTCACCATGCCCGACGAACTGCAGGCTGAAACCTACAAGAAATATGTTCACGACAACATCAAGCCGGGCGCAGCCATCGCATTCGCCCACGGCCTGAACGTTCACTTCGGCCTGATCGAGCCGAAAGAAGGCGTTGACGTGATCATGATGGCCCCGAAAGGCCCGGGTCACACCGTGCGCGGCGAATACGTCAAAGGCGGCGGCGTTCCCTGTCTGGTCGCTGTTGACACCGACGCAACCGGCAAAGCGCTGGAAATCGGTCTGTCCTACTGCTCGGCCATCGGTGGCGGCCGCTCGGGCATCATCGAAACCAACTTCCGTGAAGAGTGCGAAACCGATCTGTTCGGCGAGCAGGCTGTTCTGTGCGGCGGTATCGTCGAGCTGATCCGTTGCGGTTTTGAGACCCTGGTTGAAGCTGGCTACGCGCCGGAAATGGCTTACTTCGAGTGTCTGCACGAGACCAAGCTGATCGTTGACCTGATCTATGAAGGCGGTATCGCCAACATGGACTACTCGATCTCGAACACCGCAGAATACGGCCAGTACGTCACCGGCCCGCGCATCCTGCCCTACGAAGCCACCAAGAAAGCCATGAAAGAATCGCTGGAAGACATCCAGACCGGTAAATTCGTGCGTGACTTCATGCTGGAAAACGCCGTTGGTCAGCCGACCATCAAAGCGTCGCGTCGCCACAACGACGAGCACCAGATCGAGGTTGTCGGTAAGAAACTGCGCGACATGATGCCTTGGATCTCGGCTGGCAAGCTGGTTGACCAAGAAAAGAACTAAGTCTGACATATGTCAGCACAAGGGCGGCCCAAGTGGCCGCCCTTTTTCGTTGATCAGGTTTGTGCGACCGACGCAAAACGCATGCCCAACACCACGTCCCATCCGCTGTTGTAGCTATCTCGTTTTTCCTGCGCGTCGGCGCCCCAGACCTCCCACTGCGAATGGGTCAGCGTGACTTGTGTCTGGCCATTCCTCACGGCCGTGAATTCTACGTCAACGCGCGTTGCTTTGTCTGCACCGCCGCCCGGATGCCACGTTATGGCCAAGCGCGCGCCCGGCTCGAACACCAGCACCTCGCCCCAGTCCGAGCGTGTACCGTCATGCATCACCTCATATATCGCACCCCCAAGCTTGGGTTCGACCACCACCGACAGCGCGGGTTTGCCCTGCGCCACGGATACGGCATGGGTATCCAGCGGCCACCACCGAGAAATGCGGTTCACAAACACGTCGAAAGCGTGGTCTGGCGTGCAATCGACGGAAATGGTTTTCACGATTGGATCAGTCATCTTGGGCGCTCCCCTCTGCAATCTCGTTGGCAAAATTCCCAAGAACAACGTCCCAATACTGGTCAAGCCAGTTGCGCAAGTCCGCCACCCCCTCGGGGCGTACCGCGTAAATTCTTCGCGTCCCTTCGACCCGGCACACCACCAACCCCGCATCAGACAGCACCTTCAAATGCTGAGAAACAGCCGGGCGGCTGACCGGTAGGACTTTTGCCAGTGCCCCGACAGGTCGGGGGGCGCGCGCCACGGCCTCGAACACCTGTCTACGTGTTGGGTCGGCAAGAGCGAAGAGTGATTCTTGGTAAGTCATAACTTACCGTAAGCTATTACTTACCTTTTGGCAAATTCTGCGGATGACACGGTAAACCCCGCGGGATATGTCAAAGCTATGACTGACAACCCAACAACCCGAGACTGGGCAGGCGTCATTGCCCTTGGCCTGATTTGGGGCGGCACCTTCATGGTCGTCGCCATCGCGCTTGAGGGCTATGGCCCGGTGACCGTCGCCACTGCGCGCACCACTTTAGGTGCGGTCGCTCTGATGGGGCTGGTCATCGCAACGGGCCGTAGCCTGCCGAAATGGGACGCGGCGTTGTGGTGGTCGATCACGATCATCGGCATTCTGTCTACCGCGCTGCCTTTCATGCTCCTCAGCTGGGGGCAGCAATATGTACCATCAGCTTTCGCCGGGCTATCGATGGCCGCGATCCCCTTGATGGTGTTGCCGCTGGCGCATTTTTTCTCGGATGAACCGCTGAATTTTCGCAAGTTCATCGGGGTAACGTTGGGGTTCTGCGGCGCGCTGGTTCTGATCGGACCGGGGCTGGCACAGCTTGGACAAGGCACAGAACCGCTGGCCCAATTGGCCTGTATCGGGGCCGCGCTGTGCTATTCCGTGGCGTCGATCCTGACACGCCGCTGCCCACCGATTGATCCGGTGGTGCTGGCGGCCATGACCCTCGTGGTCGGATCCGTCATCCTGTTTCCCATCATGCTGGCCACTGAAGGCTGGCCCGAATGGGAGAGCACGCGCTCTGGCCTGGCTATCGTTGCCTTGGGGCTTTTGCCCACCGCGCTGGCAACGCTTCTGCGGGTCGCGATCATCCTCAGTGCGGGCTCGGTCTTCATGACGCTGGTGAACTATCAGGTGCCGGCGTGGTCGATGGTTTTCGGCGCGTGGATCCTGTCCGAGGCGCTTCCGCTGCGCTTCTTCGCGGCGCTTGCCCTGATCATGACCGGGCTGGCGATCAGCCAATGGTACAGCCTGCGGAAGATGCTGACGGGTCGCTGAGCGCGCCGTGGATTTCGTGAATTTCGGCAATCGTGATACCCTGCCTAAAGGGGAGGATTATCATGGAACGAAGAACGCTTATTACACATGCAAGCGCAGCTGCTATTTGCACGCCCAACCTGCTACTTGCCAGCCAACGCGACCGTGAACGCCGTGTTCAAGCAGCACGCATTCACCTTATTCGCAACGGTAGCCGGATACTGCCCATCATGCTTCTTGCTATGACGGCAGCGGGCCCACTTGGCTGGAATCTGAGGAAAAGTTACCCCCAGTTTCCCGTCGCATCCGCTCTGCTCGGAGCGCTGGGGCTAAACGCTCTGCGGACAATGCTGCCCGACCGTTTGGCCGGAGCTGTGCCGTGGGGGGATGTCTTTCTGTACCAGAACCTGCTGGCGATGCGACCAATCTCGAGCACGCCGCTTCCGAAAAAATGCACAGTCACACATGATGATCTGGAGTGGCAGATCAAACAGCGCGCCAGAAAGTTGGCACTCAGGAACGTTCCAAGCCTTGGTGCATTGTTCAAAACGCGGGTTGGCCGCGCCTATACCACGCAGGCCGAGCTGATCGTCTTCCTGCGTCCGACGCTGGTCAAAGAGCCGTAGGGAACGGTCTTAGATAACGGCTTCGACTTCGGCGACAATGCCGTCTACGACCTGAGCCAATAGGCCGTCATCCTCACACTCCGCCATCACGCGGATCAGGGGTTCTGTGCCAGATTTGCGGATCAGAAGCCGCCCCTTGCCGTTCAGTTTACCTTCGGCATCGGCAATTGCTGCCTTCACGCTGCCGACCTCAAGCGGGGTTTGCCCCAAGGTGTAGCGCACGTTTTTCAGCATCTGCGGCACCGTCTCGAAGACCTGACACAGTTCGGACGCGGGCTTGCCGGTTTCGACCATGCAGGCCAAGAACTGAAGGCCCGCCAGAAGACCATCGCCGGTGGTCGCGTAATCCGTCATCACGATATGGCCGGACTGTTCGCCACCCAGATTGTAGCCGCCAGCACGCATCGCCTCGACCACGTGGCGGTCGCCCACCTTGGTGCGTAGAAGCTCCAGCCCTTGCGCGGCCATGTGGCGTTCCAGCCCAAGGTTCGACATCACCGTCGCCACCAGCTTGCCGCCGCTCAAGCGGCCTTCCGACGCCCAGTGCGTCGCGAACAGCGCCATAAGCTGGTCACCGTCAGCCACTTGGCCCTTCTCGTCGATGATCATGATGCGATCCGCGTCGCCATCCAGACAGATGCCCAAATCCGCGCCATGCTCTACGACGGTACGCGCAGCCAGCGCGGTGTCGGTCGAGCCGCAACCCTTGTTGATGTTGGTCCCGTCGGGCGAGACGCCCACGGGAATAATGTCAGCCCCAAGTTCCCACAACGCATCGGGCGCGGCGCGATAGGCCGCGCCATTGGCGCAGTCAATCACGATCTTCATTCCGTTTAGACGTTTATGCTTTGGAAAGGTGGTTTTCAGATACTCGGTATAGCGCTGGCGGGCTTCCTCGATCCGCTTGGCGCGGCCGATATTCTGCGGCTGAACCGGGTCGACGCCGTCGTGCACCAGTCGCTCAATCTCGGCCTCGGCCTCGTCTGACAGCTTGAAACCGTCGGGGCCGAAAAACTTGATGCCATTGTCGTGGAACGGGTTGTGCGAGGCCGAGATCATGATGCCCAGATCCGCCCGCATCGAATGGGTCGCCCGCCCCACAGCAGGTGTCGGAACCGGCCCCAGCAGAAGCACATTCATCCCGGTCGAGGTCAGCCCCGCCGTCAGCGCGTTTTCCAGCATATATCCCGACAGGCGCGTGTCCTTGCCGATGACTACCCGGTGCCCGTTGGAGTGATCACGGCGGAAGTGACGGCCCGCAGCCGCCCCAAGCTTCAACGCCATCTCTGCTGTCATGGGCCAGGAATTTGCCAGCCCACGCACCCCATCAGTTCCGAAGAGTTTTTCGACCATACTGCTGCCTTGTTCTTACTTTTTCTCGGTCATGGTTGCGTGAAGGCGCAACGCCTGCCGTGTTTCAAATGTATCGTGGACCCGCAAAATCTGCATGCCCTGCGCGATGCCATGCATCGCAACGGCCACGGATCCGGCAACCCTGTCGCGGGCCACCTCGGCCTGTCCGATGGTGCCGATGAAGCGCTTGCGCGACACACCCAGCAGCACTGGAAGACCCAGATCATGTAGCAGCGACAGGTTACGCAGCAAAGTCACATTGTGTTCCAGAGTCTTACCGAAACCGATGCCCGGATCGGTGATAATCCGCTCACGCTTGATGCCTTTGGCTTCGGCAAAGCTGATACGCTCCTCCAGATAGTCCATCACGCCGAACAGCACGTCGTCATAGCGCGGATCGTTCTGCATGTCTTCGGGGCGGCCTTGCGAATGCATCAGGCAGACGGGCACGTCGCGTTCGGACACAAGGTCTGCCAGCTCTGGATCGAAGGTGAAGGCAGACACGTCGTTCACGATATTCGCACCAGCATCCAGCGCGGCCTCGGCCACACGGGCTTTGCGCGTGTCGATCGAGATCGGCGTGGTCACACCGGCCGCGCGGATCGCTTCGATCACCGGCACGGTGCGCTGGATTTCTTCCTGAATGGCCACCTCTTCCGCACCGGGGCGGGTGCTTTCCCCGCCGATGTCCAGAATGTCGGTATCCCCGGCCATCTGGCGGGCGCGCGTGACGGCTGCCTCGATCGTATCCAGCTCGCCCCCGTCCGAGAAACTGTCAGGCGTCACATTCAGAATACCCATCAGGCGCGGCTGATCCAGCGTCAGACCACAGAGCGTCGGGCGCGAGGCGCTGAGGCGTTGAATCGTTACGTTATCCAAGTCGGCTAGATCGACCGTCCGCACCTTGCCGCCGCGCTCGCGTTCCAAGACCTGATCGAACCACAGGCTATCGCTGCCGCACAAAGATTGACCCGAGAATGGACGTCCGGTACGGGCGATGGGCTGAATGCGCTGGCTCATGACAGATCCTCTAACATGACAGAATGCGATGCAATGCCCGCCGTGTCAGGGGCCTCGCAACCGACCCAGAGGATCTGGCAGGCCTGTACCTGCTCGGCAAACCACAGGGTCAGATCGGGAAGGCTAATGGCAACCGGCGCATCCACCGCGTCCAGCACCATTTTAGACGGCGCCCAGACGCTAAGTTGTCCGTTTTTCAGACCCCAATCCAGCTCGGTCCGTGTGCCGACCGGAACCGTTCGGGGATCAATAGATGCGAGCTGCCACGCCGCTTGATCCGCTTGAAGCAGCACGATGTTGCGGGCGGCCCAGCTGTCCTGCACCTGCGGCAGGTCGGCATCGACGATCAGGATGGTCGGCGCGCCATCTTCTTCGAACTGATCAAGGAATGTCGGCAGGGCCTCTGCCTTCAAAGCCTCCGACGACAGGAAGGCCAGGATCGGTGCGGGCGCGTCCTGTGCTTCAACCTCGGCGCCCCCGCTGGTGCGATCGCGCACGATCTCGACTCCCAGCTTGCCGGGGCCACGGTCCAGCTTTTCGATCCGTACGAAAACACGCTGAGGCTGCGGCACCAGCAGCAAACGCTGCGCAATTCGTTCGGCCAAAGTTTCCAGCAGGTTCAGACGCTCGGCATCCAACTCGGCCATGATCGCTTCGGTGATCGTATCATAGGACAGGATGTCATCCACATCGTCCGTGTCCGCACCGCCGTGATCGGCCACCTCGACCACCACACTGAAACTCAGCCGCTGGGTTACACCACGCTCGGCTTGAAAGGCGCCGATTTCCACGTCGACCACATGGTCACGCACCGAGATACGATCAGCCGGCGCATCGCCTGCCATGGTGCGCGCGCGTGCTTCCAAATCAGAAAAGGCCAGACTGGCGTCGGTCATTGCATGTCCCCAATTTAACTTGGCAGGACCATGCCCCGAACCCGCCCCGAAACGCCAGCCCAAAGCGACGGATCAGCGCGATCAGGCGCCTTTACCCGGGCATCTTATAGAATCGATGCACACCGATAGACGCGGTTTTCTGGAAGGCACGTGCCCAGCGTGGAGCGACAGCTTTGGTGTGGTAGTGCGTCGCCCCCAGCGTCAGGTCACGCGGCGCACCGTCGATCATCGCGCGCGCAATACGGCCCAAACGGTCATGGATGGCAATCTCGGTGATATGCTCGGCCCGGCCATCACAAGTATAGGTGAACTGGCAGGCGAATTTCCTGCCGGTACCTTGGTTGACGACACCACAGATCGTGTTCGGGAAGCTCGGATGGTCAACGCGGTTCAAGATCACTTCGGCCACAGCGAATTGGCCATACATGCTTTCACCACGAGCCTCGAAATACAGCGCTTCGGTCAGGCAGGTCCATTCGGCATCCTGTTTCGGAACAGGCTGCGCAGACAACCACGCGACCGAGCGTTCAAAGCTATCTGACCCGGACTTTCGCATCATCGGCAGCACCGAAATCGCGCTCAGCTTCGCGCTTCCCATTGCGCCAAGCCCCGAATGCTCTTGCATCAGGGCGGCCCCAAAGGGGGACGACACCGGTTCAGAATCCGAGGCCAAGGCGGGCGCCAGCGCACCCGCCGCCACGGCGATAACAGCCAAAAGCTGCGATTTCCAAGTGATACGCATAAAACAACACGTCCCTGACAATTTCGCCGGGACACCTAGGTGTTTGTCGCCCTTACGTCTAGTCCCGCGCGATCTACGTTACATTAGGTTTCGGAGATGTGATCGCCAGATGGGCCGCCGCCAGACGGGCCACTGGCACCCGAAAGGGCGAGCACGAGACATAGTCAAACCCCACATCGCGACAGAAGCGAATGCTTTCCGGGTTACCGCCATGTTCGCCACAGATCGACAGGGTCAGGTCGCTGTTTTCCGCCCGTCCCCTCTCGGCACCGATCTTCAACAGCTCTCCGACACCATCAGCATCCAGCATGTGGAACGGGTCTTCTTCGTACACACCCTGAGCCACGTATTGCCCCATAAAACGCCCTGCATCATCGCGCGACAGACCATAGGTCATCTGGGTCAAGTCATTGGTACCAAAGGACATAAACGCGGCGTGCTGCGCAATTTCGCCTGCACGCAGGGCGGCACGTGGCGTTTCAACCATCACGCCCAGACGAAAGGTGAAGTCAGCCCCCTGTTCGATCCGCACGGCGGCCGCGACAGCGTCGACCCGCGCCTTCACAATCTCGACCTCGCGCTTGGCCGAGACCAGCGGGATCATCACCTCGGGCACCACGGGCGCCCCAGATTTCGAGGCCTCGACGGTCGCTTCAAAAATCGCACGCGCCTGCATGTCATAGATTTCGGGCACCGTGACACCAAGACGCACCCCGCGCATGCCCAGCATCGGGTTGAATTCGCGCAGTCCAGCAACGCGGCGCTCGACATCCTTCAGCGGTAGGTCCAAGGCCTCGGCCAGCTCACGAAGGCCTTCGCGGCCATGCGGAAGGAACTCGTGCAGAGGCGGGTCGAACAGACGGATGCAAACCGGCTGGCCTTGCATGATCTCGAACAGCTCGGTGAAATCCGCGCGCTGCATCGGCAGTAGGCGATCAAGTGCCGCCCGACGATCATCCGCGTGATCGGCGAAGATCATCTCGCGCATGGCCAGAAGGCGGTCATCGTCGATGAACATATGTTCGGTCCGGCACAACCCGATCCCTTCGGCGGCAAACATCCGCGCGTTACGGGCATCTGGGGGCGTATCGGCATTGGCGCGCACCCCGATGTCGCGCAGTTCGTCCGCCCATGTCATCAGGGTTTGGAAGCTCTCGCCCAGTTCAGGCGGCAACATATCGACCGAGCCAACCAGCGCCTCGCCTGCGCTACCATCAATCGAGATCACGTCACCTTCGCGTAGCGTACGTCCATCCGAATTGACCAACTCGCCCTTGCGCTTATTCAAGGTCAAGTCCCCGGCGCCAACCACACATGGCAAACCAAGGCCACGCGCAATCACAGCGGCGTGGCTGGTGATGCCGCCACGAATGGTCAGGATACCCTTGGCCGCATGCATCCCGCGAATGTCTTCAGGGCTGGTTTCCCGGCGCACCAGAATGCAGTTTTCGCCCTGCGACGCCAATGTCTGCGCCGCGCGCGCATTGAACACGATCTTGCCCGTCGCCGCCCCCGGGCTGGCCGCGATGCCGCTGGCAAAGTGGTCGCGGGTGCCGTTCGGGTCAATCTGACTGTGCAAAAGTTCGGCCAGCGCGCGGGGCGGGATGCGCAAAACGGCCTCGGAGCGGGTGATGATCTCGTCCTTGGCCAGTCCCACCGCAATACGCACATTGGCCCGTTCGGACCGCGGCACACGGACCGCATCCAAAATGAACAGCGCTTCGTTTTCGATCGTGAACTCGATCTCCATCTCTTCACGCAGCCGGGCGCGACAGAAATCGCCATAGCGCACAAGGTCTGCAAAATTCTGCGGCAGCACCTCTTCAATGGACCGGCCCCGCGGGTCCTTGGTCAAATACATGACATCGCGGTCTTCTGCCCCCGCCAACGCATCGCGCCCTTGGCTTTTGCACAGATAGCGCCCGCGGATTTCGCGATGCCCGGTGGTGCCATTCACGAACTGGATCACACCCGAGCCGCAAATCCCCTGCCCGACGCCCAGCACCATCTGCTGCACGACAAGACCAAGCCCTGCATCCGCAGGCGCACCTTTGGCCTGACGCAACAGCCGCGCTGTCGTGCCTTCCCAAGCGCGCGCCATCGAGCGCAGGATTTCCTTCAACTGAACCTTTGGGTCCTGCGGGAAATACTCGTCGGTCTCTTCCTCATAAAGCTCCAAGGCTTCGCGCAGCGTGTCTGCCGTCGGGGTCGTGAGCGCGTCGAACTCATCCGGGTCCAGACGCCCGACATGCACTGCATAGGACTGAATGAAGCGCAAATACAGCGCATTGGCTGCGGTTTCCCCATGGGACTCAATCAGATGCGCATGGACCTTGTCATTCATCCCGATGTTCAGAATGGCCCCCGGCCCACCCCAGTCCGGATCCTCGGATGACGGACGAACCGACACCAACGGATCAGACCCAAACAGCGCCAACATTGCGTCCAGATCGGGCAAGTCCCCCGCCGAGACGCCATGCACTGCGTCAAAATCAAGCGCCACCGTGCGCGGTACCGGCATATCCAGCCGGATTAGCCGCTGCAGGCACTTCGCCCGCCCGCCGTGCCGAGACGTTTCAATCTCTGCCGTCGGGGTGATTTCCGTGAAACCCATGTCTTGATTTTTCTGCACCGCAGCACCGCCTTTCATCCGTCACCATAACGCGGATGCGGCGTCACACAAGGGGGGCATCGGACAAATGCGGAAAGGGTAAGGGGCGCTGCCCCTCGGCCTGCGGCCTCACCCCGAGGTATTTGAGCAAGAGGAAGAGGGTCAGCCCTCGATTTTCGACAAATCCGCCACGCCACCACAGATCATGCGAATGCGCGACAACAGGTTCAGACGGTTGCGTCGGATCACCTGTTTGTCTGCATTAATCTGCACGGCCTCGAAAAATGCGTCGATCGGTGCACGCAAGGCAGCCATCGCGGTCATGGCAGCAGCGAAATCCTCGGATTCCATCGCGGGCGTGATCGCAGCTTCGGCAGCGTCAAGCGCGGCGAACAGAGCCTTTTCGCTGTCGTCCTCGGCAAATTTCACATCCGCCCCATAGGAATACTCGACACCGTCTTTTTCCTCGGCTTGCGCCAAGATGTTCGACGCGCGCTTCACGCCTTGGATCAGGTTCTCGCCGTCTTCGGTCGACAGGAAGGTGGCCAAGGCCTCGGCCCGTTTGACCAGAAGCGTCAGGTCGTCATTGCCGGGCATGGCAAGACAGGCGTCGATCACGTCGTGGCGAATGCCCTTGTCGCGCAAATAGACCTTTAGACGGTCGTGGAAGAACGACAGCAGATCGTCGGATGCATCCGGAATTTTGTTTTCAAGAGCCAGAAACGCGGTAGCAGGTAGTTCGCCGAGCTTCCCCTTTACCGCTTCAAAAGCGGCACCAAACACGCCGTGATCTGCGATTTCGTTCAAAAGCTCCTGAACGTTTTCTTCCGAAAGCGCGGGGTCAAGTTGGTTCTCAACGCGCAGCAAATGCGCGTCAAACAGCTTGTCCAGCGCGACCCGCAGGTTGTTGTCCAGCACAAGGCGGATGACACCCAGTGCAGCGCGGCGCAAGGCGAAGGGGTCTTTCGATCCGGTAGGTTTTTCGTCAATCGCCCAGAAGCCGGTCAACGTGTCCAGCTTATCGGCCAGTGCGACAGCAACCGACACCGGGGCCGAGGGCACGTCATCGGACGGACCAAGCGGCGAGTAGTGTTCAAGCGCCGCGAAGGCGACCTCGGACGAATAGCCAGCGGGTGCGGCATAGTATTTGCCCATGAGGCCCTGAAGCTCGGGGAACTCATAGACCATTTCCGACGACAGATCGGCCTTGGCCCAACGCGCAGCTTTTTCGACCAGATCGGCATCAGCATCCACATACGGGGCCAACGCGCGTGCAAGTACAGCAATCCGGTTGATCCGGTCCGCCTGCGTGCCCAGCTTGTTGTGGAAGGTCACGTTGGCAAGGCTATCCAGCCACGGTTGACCGCCAGCTTCGGCCACGCGGATGTCGTTTTCCCAGAAGAACTTGGCGTCTGCCAGACGGGCAAACAGCACCTTCTGGTTCCCTGCCAGAATGGTCGCGCCGTGGTCCGCGGTTTCGCGGTTGGCAACGGTGATGAACTTCTCAATCCGATCCGTTTTCGGATTCTTCACGGAAAAGAACTTTTGGTGCTCTTTCATCGAGGTTTGCAGCACCTCGGGCGGCAGGTGGATAAAGTCCTCGGCGATGTCACCCATCAGCACAACGGGCCATTCGACCAGACCGGCGACCTCGGCCAGCAGGCCTTTGTCTTCCACGATCTCAAGCCCCTGCGCAAAGGCAGCGCTTTGCGCGTCGGCCCAGATGTGATCGGCGCGCTCGGCAGGCGACAAGATCACCTTGGTGGCTTTCAGCTTGGCCTCGTAATCGGCAAAGCCAGTCACAGCGAAACGGCCCGGCGCCATGAAGCGGTGGCCTTCGGTGGTGTCGCCCGAGGCGATGCCGTCCACATCAAGCGGCACCGCGGTGGCGCCTGCATCGTCCGACAGAATGCAAAGGATCGAGTGCAACGGGCGCACCCAACGCAGGCTGCCTGATCCCCAGCGCATCGACTTGGGCCACGGGAAGTTGCGGATGGCGTTTTCCAGAACCTCGGCGATGATCTCGGCCGCGGGGCGACCCGTCTTTTCGATTGTGGCGAAATAGACCGCACCCTTGGGGGTGTCGCGCTCTTCCAACTGATCGCGGGTCACACCTGCACCGCGCAGGAAACCTTCGATGGCCTTGTCCGGTGCCCCCACTTTCGGACCCTTGCGCTCTTCGCGCGTGTCCGGCGATTGGGCCAGCAAGCCTTCCACGGCCAGCGTCAAGCGACGTGGCGTCGACAGAGCAGCAGCACCCGCATAGGTCAGGCCAGCCTCGACCAGGCCATCCGTCACGAGCTTCTTCAGATCCTCAGCCGCGCGCGTTTGCATACGGGCCGGGATTTCTTCGGAAAAGAGTTCAATCAGCAGGTCAGGCATATCGCTTACTCGCTATATTTGTCGTTCAACTGATGCCAGGCAAAGCCCCGGCCATCAGGGTAAATGGCGACGACGCGGTCGACCCCATCTTTGATGTCGCGTTCGCCCAAAAAGGCCAAGGCTTCGCCGCTTTCGATCGCCGCACCAATGGCCACTGCATCGAAGCAGTCAAACCAGCGGGGCGCGGTCAGGGGTGTCGCATGCTCGTAGTGCTCGAATGTCTCGGTGAGCATGGCAAGGCTCATCGTCGTGGTGAAACAGCCACGATAGCGCAGGGGCGAGCTGTCGGCGTCGATGCCTTGGAAGCTGTCATAAAGCACGATTTCAGGCTGACCGGTGACCAGATTGGTCATGCGGATGCCGTCCTCGGCCGAAACTTCGTCATAAAAGGCGTACAGCTGCAACCAATAGATCGCCACGCCAGCAATAAGGGCAATTCCCACGATAAATGTCCCTACCAGACGGCCGCTCACGCCGCGTCCCCTTCCGGTGTCCAGCCAGCGGCGCTGGTCTGCACGAAGGCATCGGCGCACAGCTTGGACAGCGCGCGTACACGCCCGATATAGGCCTGACGTTCCGTGACCGAGATCACGCCGCGCGCATCCAGTAGGTTGAACAGATGCGAGGCCTTGATGCACTGGTCATAGGCCGGGTGCGCCATGATGATGCGCTTGCCGGTCTTGGGGTCGTCATAGGCCTGATCGAGGATCATGCGGCACTCGGCCTCGGATTCCTCGAAATGGCGCAGCAGGACATCCGTGTTGGCCACGTCAAAGTTCCAGCGGGCGTATTCTTCTTCGGTCTGCTTGAATACATCGCCATAAGTCAGCGCAATCGGCGCATCCGGCGCGTTGAACGGCATGTCCATCACGTGATCGACGCCCAGCACATACATCGCCAGACGTTCCAGACCATAGGTCAGCTCGCCCGAGACAGGTTTGCAGTCATGTCCGCCGACCTGCTGAAAATAGGTGAACTGGCTGACTTCCATACCATCACACCAGACCTCCCAACCCAGACCCCAGGCGCCCAAGGTGGGGCTTTCCCAGTCGTCTTCCACAAAGCGGATGTCGTGCAGCTCCATATCGATGCCGATCGCTTCGAGCGATCCAAGATACAGCTCTTGCAGGTTGGGCGGGCTGGGTTTGATCAGCACTTGGTACTGATAATAATGCTGCAAGCGGTTCGGGTTTTCACCATAGCGGCCATCGGTCGGGCGGCGCGACGGCTGCACGTAAGCTGCGGCCCAAGGCTGCGAGCCAAGCGAGCGCAACGTGGTGGCCGGGTGAAACGTCCCCGCGCCGACCTCCATGTCGTAGGGCTGCATTACCGCGCAGCCCTTTTCAGCCCAGTAGTTCTGAAGCCGCAGGATGATTTCCTGAAAGCATTGCGGTTTGGTCTTGGTCGTGGCCATGGCGCTGCCCTGAACTGGTTTGTACAAAGTCTGCCACTCAATAGGCGTTGGCCCCGACAGGGTCAACGCGGGAAACGGGCACAAGGGTTGGGTTTTCCTGCCCTAGCACGCCATAAATTTCCGAAAGGCGGCGCGGCGATATTGACCTTCGCGGGTGCCGATGTGTTACTTGCGCGAAATTCAGCCTAATTTGCCTTTAGGGCGACGAGGATCCATGACCAATAAATTTGCCTTTGCCTTGGCCACCGGCCTTCTTCCCATCGTGACCTCGGTGTCCACCACCAGCGCCGTTGCGCTGCTAACGGCGGTACCGGCTGCGGCACAGCAAGCCACAAGCGGCCAGGCAGTGCGGTGGATCCAGGTGGAGGCCCAACCAACGCTGAGCGAGGCCGAGGCACGCGCCCGCGCCTATGCAGGTCGTCTGGAAGGCGTAAGCGGATTTCGCATCGGTGGAAATTGGTACGCCATCGTATTGGGACCGTACACCGAGCGCGCCGCAGAGGTGCAGCTGCGCAACCTGAAGAACGCGGGCCTGATCCCGCAAGACAGCTTCATCGCGCTGCCCAACAAGTTCCGCCAGCAATACTGGCCTGTGGGCGCAAGTGCTCTGACTGCCGCGCCAATCGAGGCGCCCGCGGTTGAAACTGCCCCAGAACCGCGGACGGAAACAGTCGCCGTTGCCCCGGCCACCCCGGCCCAACCCGCCATCGTCATTCAAGACGAAACCAAGCGCGAAGCCCAAGCAAGCGAGCGGGCTTTGGACCGGGAGGCACGCATGGCCCTGCAGGTCGCGCTGCAGTGGGAAGGGTACTACACCTCGGCCATTGATGGTGCATTCGGCGCAGGCACCCGCCGCTCGATGGCGGCGTGGCAGACGGACAAGGGCTATGACCCGACCGGCGTGCTGACCACCCGCCAGCGCGCTGTACTTCTGGACAGCTATCAGTCTGTGCTGGACGCGCTTGGCATGGCCCCGTTCGAGGATCAGAACGCGGGCATTGCCATGGCGATCCCCGCCGGCATGGTCGAGTTTGACCGCTATGAAGCCCCCTTCGTGCATTTCAAAACCAAGGGCGACAGCGATGTCCAACTGGTGATGATCAGCCAGACCGGCGATCAGAACACACTGTTTGGCCTGTATGACATCCTGCAAACGCTGGAAATCGTCCCGACCGACGGCCCGCGCGAGCGTGGCAAGAACGGGTTCACCATTGAAGGGGCTGACGACAAGATCTCGTCCTTCACACAGGTCAAGCTGGCGGACGGCACCGTGAAAGGTTTCACGCTGGTCTGGCCCAAGGGCGATGAAAAGCGCCGCGATCTGGCGCTGCGTGACATGAAGGCAAGCTTTGCGTCGCTGGGTGCGCAGGCACTGGCCGACGACGCCGGGCTGGATGACGCGACGCAGAGCCTTGATCTGCTGTCCGGCTTGGACATCCGCACGCCAGAATACTCGCGCTCGGGCTTTTATGTGGATGGCGCCGGGCGCATCCTGACCACGACCGAGGCCGTGCAGTCTTGCGCCCGCATCTCGGTCAACAACGAGTTTGACGCCAATGTGGTCGCAACGGACGACGCGCTGGGTCTGGCCCTGCTGGAACCCGCCACCGCGCAGGCGCCGATCTCGTTCGCGTCCTTCCTGACCACCGAGCCGCGCCTGAAATCGGACGTGGCCGTGGCGGGCTTTTCCTACGAGGGTCGTCTGAGCGCGCCCAGCCTGACTTTCGGCACCCTGTCCGAGCTGACCGGCCTGAACGGCGAGGCTGAGCTTTCCCGCCTGACCCTTGCCGCCCTGCCCGGCGATGCAGGCGGCCCGGTTCTGGACGCGGGTGGTTCCGTGATGGGAATGCTGCTGCCCGCCGGTGGCACCACAGGGCGCACCCTGCCCACCGACACAAGCTTTGCAATGGATGCGGGCACCGTAGCCGCCTTCCTTGCCGCAAACGGTGTTGCGACCAACACGACGGACAGCGTCACCTCGGTCGATCCGGTCGAGCTGAACACCAAGGCCGCCGACATGACGGTTCTGGTCAGCTGCTGGAACTGATCCGAGGCGCATAGAATGCAGAAAGGCCCGGGCAGATCGCCTCGGGCCTTTTTTAGTGGTGGCGTGGGGTGCGTTAGCCCCGCCAGAAGGTCACGGTAAATAGGACGAACACGGCCAGAAGCTCCAACCGGCCGACCAGCATGGCGGCGATCAGGATCCACTTTGCGGTGTCATTCAGCCCCGCGAAGTTGCCCGAAGGTCCGATCTGATCCCCCAAGCCGGGGCCGATATTGGCCAAAGCCGCCGCGGCGCCGGACATTGACGTGGTGAAATCCAGCCCCGTCAGCCCCAGCGCAACAGCCGTCACGCCCAAGGTGACAACGAAGAACACGAAGAAGCCCATGACCGAGGACAGGACCTCTTCATCCACGCGGCGTCCGCCAAACCGTGGCGTGAAGATCCCGTGGGGCGAGTGGATCGATTGGATCTGCGCCTTGATCGACGACAAAAGCAGTTGATAGCGGAAGATCTTGATCGAGCACGCCGTCGATCCAGCGCAGCCGCCGATCAGGCCCACGAAGAAGAACATGACGACCGGGAAGCCGCCCCACATCATATAATCCTGCGAGGCATAGCCTGTGCCCGTCAGGATCGAGGTCAGGTTGAACAGCGTTTTGCGTAGTGCCTGTTCGCTGAGCTGTCCATCCGCCAACCAGCGCCACAGCACCATGACGGCGACGATCACAACCAAGGTCATAAAGAACCCGCGCACCTGCGGGTCATACAAAAGCGGACGTGCGGTGCCTTGAAGGATCTGCACGTAGCGCACGAAGGGCAGCGCGGCCAGCAGCATGAACACCACAGCGGCATATTCCGGACCCGCCCCGAACGCCCCGAACGAGGCGTCATAGTTCGCGTATCCCCCCGTCGCGATAGTGGTCATCGCATGGGTCACCGCGTCGAAAAAGCTCATCCCCAGCGCAAAATAGGCCAGTGCGCACAGCGCGGTCAGGGTGAAGTAGATCACCGAGATGCGCGACGAAATCTCGGTTGCACGGGGGAGGATCTTGCCGAACGTGTCAAAGCCCTCGGACCGGAAAATCTGCATGCCACCAACGCGCAGTTCGGGCAGGAACACCATCGCCACAACAATGATGCCGATGCCACCAAACCACTGTAGAAGCCCGCGCCAGAACAAAAGCCCCTTGGGCAGATCATCAAGCCCGGACAGCACGGTTGATCCGGTGGTGGTCAAGCCGGACATCGCCTCAAAGAACGCGTCCACGGGGCGGGCGTCTAGCTCGCCCAGTGCGAAGGGGAGTGCGCCAAAGATCGGCAGCGCCACCCAGACACCGGTGGTCAGAAGGAAGGTTTGTTGGATCGTCAGGCCCTTGCCCACACCATTCGCAGTGGACAGCGCCATCGATCCGCCGATCAGCATCGTCACAACGGCGCTTTGCAAAAACACCTGCCAATCGGGGTTGTTGTCCGCCAAGTCGATCACGACCGGGATCAGCATCGTGGCGCCCAGAACGGCGACAAGAAGCCCGATAACATAGATGACTGGTCGCATGTCCAACATGGGCGCAGGGTTGGCGCTAGAGGAGCAGAGTGTCAAGCATCAGAGTGTTCGCTGCCTGCTCAGTGTCACCCATTCGCCGCCGTCTTAACCAACGTGGAACAAGGTTGAGAACAGCTTCGGATCCAGGCTTTCAGCCTCGAACGTGTCGCCTTCGATCAGGATCGACACGGCATCGTGGCTGTGCAGGCTTTCCTGATGGCTGGCAACGATGCGGAAATCTCCGATCCGGTCGTCCTGCTGTAATTGCTCGCAGAACAGACGCGCGGCGTCTTCAACGAAGATCGGGTTCGCGGCGTTCAGTTCCGCAAAGGCCTGTTCGTCCTCGCGTTTGACCATGACCTGCGTTTCCGTCGGTACCGCCACACGGCACAGATCAATCAGATCCTCGAACCACAGCGTGCCCGTAGGCTGGTGGATCTTCTCGACCGAAATCCGCGCGACCGAGCGCTGCGAATGCGGTGTGGCCAACTGCCCGCGCATCTGGCGCGCGTGCTCAGACAATTCCAACGAACAGGGGCAGGTCGAGCTGTAGACATAGTCCAGATGCAGGAACTTGCGGCGTTTTCCGCGATGTTCGACCAGCTCTAGCGCGATGTCGTAATACTGATAGCCGGACAGACCCGAGCGCAGGCTTTCCACCCGTGCCGGATAGGAAAACCGCATCTCGATCCGGGCGTCCAAGCTTTCCAGATCGTTCTTATAGTCATCCAACGCGGCTTCGATCACGTCAAAGCTGAAGGTCTTTTCCGCATGGCCATAGAAGCTGCGCATGATGCGCGACATGTTGATGCCCTTCTTGCCAGCCTCAAGACTGACCGTCCCGGTGACCGCGGTCTCCAGCGTCACATCCGACCCATCACGAGTATGATAGCGGATCGGCAGGCGGAAATTGGAAATCCCCACATGCTGAATATGCCGCTTCGCCCCTTGGATCAGGCTGGCCGGGCCGTTCTGCAGATCGGGCATCGACGCCTTGTAATCCGCGTCCGGCGTGAAATCGTCCGGGTAGGTGCGGCTGAGGTCAGGATAGTTCGGCAAATCCGCAGACGGCAGAAGCCGTGCAATCGCCGGGTCCAGCGCAGCAACTTCGACCGGGTCCGCACTCGCAGCCCAGTTGCGCAGAACCTCAAGGGCATCCTGTGCCTGCGCGGTATCCACCGCGTCCCCGCTCTTGCGCTTCATCTGGTTCATAGCGAACCCCCATCCTGCTGTCGCACGTCTCTATCATATGCATTTGACACATAAACGCCAAACACGATGGACGAAATGCGACAGATCAGGCCGCGTCCAAGCCGTTCAGAAGATCGGCGATCAGATCATCGACGTCCTCAAGCCCGATGGACAGGCGCACCAGACCATCGGAAATGCCCAGCATGTCCTTCTGGTCTTGCGGAAGGCGCTGGTGCGTCGTGGTGGCCGGGTGGGTCGCGATGGATTTCGCATCTGCAAAGTTGTTCGAAATGATGAAGATCTGAAGCGCGTTCAGGAAGCGAAAGCACGCCTCTTTCCCGCCGTCGACCTCGATGGCCAGAACGGTGCCGCCCGAGGGCGCCTGCTGGATCGCAATGTCATATTGCGGGTGTGACGGGTGGGTCGGATAGCTGATGCGCGACAGTTTCGGATGGCCTTGCAACGCATCCGCAACCTTCAAAGCCCCTTCGGCCTGTGCACGTACACGAAGATCCAGCGTCTCAAGCGCTTTCAGATGGGTCCACGCGGCAAACGGGTTAATCGCCCCGCCTGTATGTTTGACATAGGTCTCGATCGGGCCACGGATCAGCTCGCGCGAGCCGCAGATCGCCCCGCCCAGCATCCGACCTTGGCCGTCCACATGCTTGGTCGTGGAATAGACGACCAGATCAGCGCCCATTTCGGTCGCATAGGAAAAGATCGGTGTCGGCATGGCGTTGTCCACCACAACCAAAGCACCGTTTGCGTGGGCCAGCTTCACCACATGGGCCAGATCAATCACCTCAAGCGTCGGGTTCGAGATCGCCTCGAGGAAAACAACTTTGGTCTCCGGACGGATCGCGTCTTCCCACGCCTGATTGTCGGTGCCATCGACCAGCGTGATCTCGACACCGAACCGGCCAAGAATATCTTCAAGCACGTAAAGGCACGACCCAAAAAGCGCGCGCGAGGACACGACGTGGTCGCCCGCCTGCGTCAGCGCCATCAACGCACCGTTTACCGCCGCCATGCCCGAGGCACAGGCAAACGCGTCTTCCGTGCCTTCCATCGCCGCAATGCGGTCTTCGAACATGCGGTTGGTGGGGTTGCCATACCGCGCATAGATGAATTCATCCGGGCCGCTTTCGATAAAGCGCTGCTCGGCGGCTTCGGCGGTCGGATAGACAAAGGCCTGCGTCATGAACATGGCCTCGGACAGCTCGTTATACTGGCTGCGGCGTACGCCTCCGTGTACGGCCTCGGTCCGTTTACCCCATTTTGTCATCGCGCGTTCCTTTCGCACAAAAAAACCCCCACCGCTGTGAGCGTCGGGGGATTGCAGCACGGGATGCCCCGCTTACCCTGACCTCTTTAGCGGAATGTTTTACGAGGCCCGCAATCCGGTGGACAAATCGCCTCGAACATCGCCATATCGCCTGCAAACTAAGGCGTCAAGAGCGACAAAAGGTTGGCTCGCCATATCGTGAAACCTGCATACTTGTCATTTCCGGGTGGACTGCCATGTTCTGTAGGACGCTAAAAGGAAACACGATGTCCAATCCCATTGAACTTTACTATTGGCCGACGCCAAACGGCTGGAAAATCTCGATCGCTCTGGAAGAGATGGGCCTGCCTTACGAAGTGAAGCTGATAAATATCGGCGCGGGTGATCAATTCGCGCCCGAGTTTCTTGAGATCGCACCTAATAATAGGATGCCCGCCATTATCGATCCGGACGGACCAGATGGCGCACCCATTTCCGTGTTTGAAAGCGGGGCAATCCTGCAATACCTCGCCCGCAAAACCGGGAAGTTCTATGGCGAGAGCAAGCGGGACCGCGTGGCCGTCGAGGAATGGTTGATGTGGCAGATGGGCGGTCTGGGGCCTATGGCCGGACAGGCCCATCACTTCCTGAAATACGCGCCTGCGATGGATCCGCCGCAAGATCTGCCCTATGCGAAGGATCGCTATCGGGCCGAGGTCGCACGGCTGTATGGCGTGATGGATCGGCGTCTGGCCGAGAACCGCTATCTGGCGGGCGACTTCTTCTCGATCGCGGACATGGCCTGCTGGGGCTGGGCGTCACTGTGGGAGGGCCAGCAGCAGGATCTGGACGACAAACCGCATTTGGCGCGGTGGCTCGAGGACGTTGGCGCACGCCCCGCCGTTCAGCGCGGGCGCGCGGTGGCGGCTGAAAAGCGCAGCAATTTGCAGGATGATCGCAAAGCGCAGGAGCTGTTGTTTAAGCGGTGAAACCGGTGGCTCACTTCGTGAGCCTAAGGGGCGCTGCCCCTTGCATGAGTTTCCTTCGGAAATTCATGCTACCCCGGGATATTTGAGACAAGAAAAATCAGGAGGCGTCTTCTTCGGTGCCAAACCGTTTGAACAGCCCAGCTTGGGACATGAAGAACCCGAAGGTCGCCGCTGGTAGACCAAAGGTTTTGAAATTCACCCAGGCATCGGTGGACATCATGCGCCAGATCGCCTCGTTCGCGACGGCGAGCAGTAGGAAAAAGATCGCGAGCCGCTTGGTCAGCAGCATCCAGCCTTCACGCTCCAGCGGCAGGGCTTTGTCCATCACAGCCTCAAGATAGCTTTCGCCGCGCATCAGGCCAAAACCCAGAAGTCCTGCGAACAGCAGGTAGATCATCGTGGGCTTCATTTTGAAGAAGCGTTCGTCATTGAACCAGATCGACAGCCCGCCGAATCCGATCACCAGCACAAGCGTAACGATCTGCATTTTCGACAGATGCCCGGTCAGCTTCCACAAGGCGAGCGTGGCCAAAACCAGCACCGGAATGAACATTGCAGTGACGGCGACAAAGCCCGAGTACTCGGTGCCCGCGACCATGAAAGTCTGGTCTTTCAGGAACGTATACGCGGCGAAGAACAGAATGATGGGTCCGTATTCCAGCGCGCCTCGCAGGGCGGGATTTACCTGTTTCTCGGTCATGGGAACTCCTTCATCCGCCCATTTCGACTAGCACGGCGCCCGCCGCGATCAAAGCCATCATCGTCAACCTGCGCGGCCCGACCTTCTCGCCCAGCACGACCCAGCCGATCAGGGCTGCAAACACGGTCGAGGTTTCACGCAGTACCGCCGCTTCGCCCACGCCGCCCAACCGTGTGGCCAGCATGATCGAACCAAAACTGAAATACGCCACGAATGCGCCCAAGACGCCGCGCCCCATCAAGGGGGCAAGGGCGGGGCGCTCGGCCATGTTCTTCCATCTAAGGGCTGCGATGGCCGGCATGAAGAACCCGTCGATAAAAAAGAACCACGCAAGGAAGGTAAAGGGGTCCGCCGTCGCCCGGATGCCATAGGCGTCATAGGTGGTGTAGGCGGCGACAAACCCGCCGGTCAGAACGGCCATCGCGAGGGCGGGTTTCAACTTGTCCCGGCCAAGGGGCCAATGGCGCAGGTTGTACGCGGCCAGCGCGAAGATCCCGGCCACAAGGGTCAGAACGCCCACCCATTGCATCCCAGTGAAGGTCTCACCAAACAGGAACCCGGCGCCAATGACCGTAAACAGCGGGCCGGTGCCGCGCACCACGGGATAGACCACGGTGTAAGAGCCGAGAACATAGGTATAACTCTGAGCGAGCTTATAGCCCACGTGGATCAGGAACACGATTGCGAAGATCGGCCACATATGCGGCTCGGGCCATGGTACCACAAACAGGGCGAACGGCGCCGCGATCACGCCATAACTGAAGTCGATGGCTCCGCGTGACAACCACGGATCATGCCGCCCTTTCTGAAGCGCTCCGAACAGCGCGTGCAGAAACGCGGCGAACAACGCCAACGCCAACGCAAGGTCATGCCCAGCAGGCGTCCCTTCAAGCGAGGTGAGCCAAGCGCTCATATCAAATCAGTCCGTGATGCCGATCAAGGCACGAGCAAACTCTTCAGGATCGAAGGGGGCCAGATCGTCGATCTGCTCGCCCACACCAATCGCATGAATGGGCAGGGCGAACTTATCCGCCAGCGCGACCAGCACGCCGCCTTTCGCGGTACCGTCCAGCTTGGTCATCACAAGGCCGGACACATCGGCCAGTTCCTGAAACGTGCCGACCTGAGACAGGGCGTTCTGCCCGGTGGTGGCATCCAGAACCAAGAGCGTGTTATGCGGCGCGGTCTCGTCTTTCTTCTTGATCACGCGGACGATCTTGGCCAGCTCCTCCATCAGGTCCGAGCGGTTCTGCAAACGTCCCGCCGTATCGATCATCAGAAGGTCAGCACCGTCGGCCTCGGCCTGTGTCATCGCGTCAAAGGCCAGCGACGCGGGGTCGGAGCCTTCGGGCGCGGTCAAAACCGGCACGCCCGCGCGGTCGCCCCATACCTGAAGCTGTTCGACGGCGGCAGCACGGAACGTATCCCCTGCGGCAATCACGACCTTTTTGCCGGCTGCGGTGAACTGGCTGGCCAGCTTGCCTATGGTGGTGGTCTTGCCGGCACCATTCACGCCCACGATCAGCACGACCTGTGGACGTTTGGGATAGATCGGCAGAGGAACCGCGACGGGTTCCATGATCCGGGTGACCTCATCTGCCAGCACGGCCTTAATTTCATCCACCGACAGTTTCTTACCGAAATGACGCTCCGAGATATTCGCCGTCACGCGCATCGCTGTGTCGACGCCCATATCCGAGGTAATCATCAGGTCTTCGAGGCTTTCCAGCATGTCGTCGTCAACGGTGCGACGTACAACCTTTTGCGCCTCACGACGTCCGAACATACGGCCCAACAGTCCGGGTTTGGCGGCCTCTTCAGATGCGGATTCTACAAGTACCTCAACGGGTTGAGCTTCCGGTTCCGGTTCCAGAGAGAGCTCAGCGGGCTCTTCAACAACGGCAACAGGCTCGGGCTCGGGCTCGGGCTCGGGCTCGGGCTCGGGCTCGGGCTCGGGAGCTGTGTCTTCGGCTGGATCGGGAACGTCAACGGGCGCAAGGTCTGGTTCTACGGCTGGCGCCTCTGCCGTGACCTCGGCCTCGGCGGTCTCAACCAACTCTTCTTCGCCGCCGTCCTCGACAATCGCCTCAAGCCCTTCTTCAAGCTTCGACGACGATTTGAACAACCGGTCCTTCAGTTTCGAGAAGAATGCCATGCGAGCGCCCTCATAGTGCCTTTCCTTTCCAAGTAAGCCACAATCGGGTCGGATGGAAGGGGGGCTTCAAGCCTTACTGACTACAGCGCAGCAAGCCCGCCCAGAAGGATCAGCGCCTGCCCGACGATATAGAAGCCCCAGATCGCGTAGCCCGCTTTCAGCCGGTGGTGATAGGTGTCGGACATCCGAAACAGGCTGATCGCTAGAATGACGTCCGAAATGACGAACAAGCCCGCGCCGATGACCGTTAAACCAAAGGGCAATGCCAGCGCGGTCAGCCCCATGACACCGATGATGATGACGTAGATCCGAACAGGCCATTGCAGATGCCCCGTATGGGTCGCCAACCACAGCTCGGTCGAGACCATCAGGCCGACCAGAACTAGCGCGGGGATGGGCGCGGTTGTGAACGCTTCGTAGATAGGGGTGCCAGACAGGCCCAGAAAATGCAGGATGTACAGCAGATGCGCCAAGGCGAAGGCGGACAGGCCGTACAAGAACGGACCGTCCCCATCGCGCGACAGGCCGAAATCCCCAAGCGCAGACAGGAACAATCCGGCCACCAGAAAAGCGGACCCTCCACCCCAATAGGCGGCCAGCGAAAAGGCCAGAAGCGGGATCGTCTTGATGATCGAACGCGGCCAGGTCGGCGCGCGCGACGTGAGCGGGAAATAGGCCAGCGAAATCAGCAGGCCGAGGATGAGGGGCAGTTGGGCCATGTCTTTGCGTAGTCCAAACGGGTTAACCGCGCGTTGACCACCGCCAACACGCGCCCAGCCAACCCGCGCGTGACGCGCGGGTCAAGCATGACGTTACCGCAATTGGAAGATCAGACCTCGTCCGGGAAGTGCTTCATGGTCAAACGGATCGGGTTCGGCGCCGCCTGCCCCAGACCACAGATCGACGCATCGACCATTGTCTGGCTCAGCTCTTCCAGCAGATCCTGATCCCACTTGTCCGCCTGCATAAGCTTCACAGCTTTCTCGCAGCCGACACGACACGGGGTACACTGACCGCAGCTTTCATCCTCGAAGAAGCGCAGCATGTTCAGCGCGGCCTCTTTCGCGCTGTCCTTGTCGGACAGAACCACGACGGCGGCCGATCCGATGAAGGTGCCATGCGGCTGCAGCGTATCGAAATCCAGCGGGATGTCCGCCATCGACGCGGGCAACAGACCCGAGGACGGGCCACCCGGCTGATAGGCCTTGAAGCTGTGGCCCTCGGCCATGCCACCTGCGGCCTCGATAATGTCGGTGATCGTCGAACCCGCGGGCAACAGATGCACACCCGGATTGGCGACACGGCCAGACACGGAATACGAGCGCAGCCCCTTGCGGCCATTCTTCTCGACCGAGGTCAGGATCTCGGGGCCTTCGCGCATGATCCGCGCGACCCACAGCAGAGTCTCGACGTTGTGCACCAAGGTCGGTCGATTGAAGATACCCACCTGCGCCACGAATGGCGGGCGGTGACGTGGTTCGCCGCGTTTGCCCTCGATCGACTCGATCATCGCGCTTTCTTCGCCGCAGATATAGGCGCCCGCACCACGGCGCAGATCAATATATCCGGGGGCAACGATGCCCGCGTCTTCCAGCGCTGCAATCTCGCGGCGCAAAATGTCCAGCACAGCGGGGTATTCGTCGCGCATGTAGATAAAGCAGGTCTCGGCCTCGACCGCCCAAGCGGCGATCAGCATGCCTTCCAGCATCAGATGCGGGGTGCGTTCCAGATAGTAGCGGTCTTTGAACGTGCCCGGCTCGCCCTCGTCACCGTTCACGGCCAGATAGCGCGGTCCTTCGTTGGCGCGCACGAAGCCCCATTTGGTGCCCGACGGGAAGCCCGCGCCACCAAGGCCGCGCAGGCCGGCGTTCAGAACGGTTTCCTGAACGTCTTTCCAGTCCCCACCGTCGCGTAGCTCGGCCAGTTTGGCGTAACCGCCTTCGGCCTGATAGGCGGCCAGATCTTGATAGTCGGGGATGTGGGCGTGGGTGTCATTGGCCTGCAGCGCCGCCAGCGTTTTGTCAAACGTGGCGTGGTCGATGTGGTTGTGGCCCAGCTCCAGCACTGGCGCGGTGTCGCAACGGCCCATGCACGGTGCGCGCACGACGCGCACTTCCGAGGCATCCAACCCGTCCTCAAGCGCCTTTTGCAGCGCTTCGGCGCCGGCCAGTTCGCAGGACAGGGAATCACAAACCCGAATAGTCAGCGCAGGCGGAGGCGTCTCGCCTTCTTTCACCACATCGAAGTGGGCATAGAAGCTGGCGACCTCGTAAATCTCGGCCTGACCGGTGCCCATTTCCTGCGCCAGCGCGCGGATGTGGTCGGCAGACAGGTGGCCGTATTCGTCCTGAATCAGGTGCAAAAACTCGATCAGAAGATCGCGGCGACGTGGCCGGTCGCCCAGAAGATCCTGCACACGCTCCAGCGCATCCATATTCAGCTGACGGCCCTTGGGCGTCCGACGCCCTTTGCCTTTGCCCGATTTCCAGATGCCTTTTTTATCGTCCAGCGCCATGATGTTCCCCTTGAAGCACCCGCATATCATAGCGGCCCCCCAATACCCCGCGCCATTCAAAAGCGACATCAGCATGACGGATTGCGTAGAAGCGTGCTTTCCAGTTTAGTTGCGGGAACAGTTTTCATCGTTAGAGGTTACTGGTGTCACACCCCCTACGGTTCTTCGCCTTCGCGGCGGGCATTCCAGCGCTGCTGATCACCGCCGCAAGCTTCTTCGGCGGCCTTATTTGCGTTATTCTAGTGCTTTACATGACAGCCATCGCCTTTGGGCTGGACCAAGCGATTTCGCGCGTCGCACCGGCATTGGACGAGGACAGCATTGCCAGAGATGCCGACCGCCTGTCCATAGCCATTGCCGCGTCGCATTTCGTTGCGCTTGTGTTGGTCGTTGTCGCGTTCTCGGGCCAAACCAGCCTGAGCGGGTGGGAGCTGTTTGGCCTCTTTTGGGGTGCGGGGCTGTATTTCGGGCAGGTCTCGAACGCGAATGCGCACGAGCTGATCCACCGTGCTGACAAACGCCTGAAATGGTTGGGTGTCTGGGTCTATATCTCGCTTCTGTTCGGGCACCATGCCTCGGCCCATCCCAAGGTCCACCACCGCTTTGTTGCCACACCCGACGATCCGAATACCGCGCAAGAAGGCGAGAGCTTTTACGCCTTCGCGCCGCGGGCGTGGAAAGGGTCATTCGTCGCTGGGTACGAGATGGAGAAGCACGACTTGGAGCGTGCTGGGCGCAGCGCCTTGCGCAATCCCTATGTGGTATACGTGTCTGGGGCCGCCCTGATGATCATCCTTGCCGCCGTGATCGGCGGATTTGGCGGTCTAGTGGGCTATCTACTGGTCTGTGCCTATGCCCAAACGCAGCTGCTTTTGTCCGATTACGTGCAGCATTACGGGTTGATGCGCGACACCCGCGAAGATGGTCGGGTCGAGCCGGTCGGCCCACAGCACAGCTGGAACGCCCCGCATTGGTTCACCACGCATATGATGCTGAATGCGCCGCGTCATTCAGACCATCACGCCCATCCAATGCGTCCCTATCCGGCCCTGCGTCTGCCCTCATCACACGAAGCGCCGATGCTGCCCTATTCGTTGCCGGTCATGGCGACGATTGCGCTGGCTCCGCGCCTATGGGGACGGGTCATGGGGCGCACCCTAAGACGCTGGCGCGATCAGGCAACTCAGGCCCAAATTGGATAGCCCACTAGGTGCTGCGTCATTTCCCGCCAAGGGGGAGCCTTCAGAAGCATTCCCCCTTGTTTATCACTCCACCGGGCTTATTCTTCTTACTGATACAAAACTCATGGAACGTGTTGTTCTAAAAGGCCGCGCGGCGCGCAATCGCGTCACGGCCTTGTTGGCTGTAAAAACGCCATTTCTGGAAGGGGCCCGAACGTGTCGGAAAATGGATTGCAGAAAACTGCGTTCTTCATGCTGCTCGCGCTAATCCTTTATGTCTCGATTATGGGGGGCGCGTAATGGCACAACGATATGGGGGCGAATTCAGCCCCGGCGGGCAACCCAAGACACCGCCGCCCACCCGTCGCCCGTTTGACGGGCAAGAACCGGCCCGCAGTGCCGGGCGTGTGAACTTCCTGTTTCTTGCCCCCTTGCCCCTTGCGATCCGCGCGTTTTTTCAACCGCCGACAGTAATGGCCCTGACCCTTTTGGCCTTCGGCATCCTGATCGCATCAGCATGGCTGACCCGCGATGGCGTGACGGCTCATCAGGCCTATGACGCGCGCAAAATCGCCCGCCGCCCCGCGATCCCGCGCAAGCTGTTTGGCGCGGCTCTGATGGGGGCCGGTCTGGCGCTGGTCGGCTTTGCGGGTGGCTCAGTCCTGAATGCGGTGATCTTTGGCGCGCTCGGCGCTGGCCTGCATTTGGCGGCCTTTGGCCCCGATCCCTTGCGCAACAAAGGCGCCGAGGGCGTGGACGAGTTTCAAACCGACCGCGTGGCCCGCGCCGTGGGCGAAGCCGAGAAGCACCTGAACGCCATGCGTGACGCCGTGTCCCGCATCCGCGACCGCCGGGTCGAAGCGCGTCTGGATCAGTTCATCGCCACCGCCCGCGACATGTTCCGCACGGTCGAGGACGACCCCCGCGATCTGACCTCGGCCCGGAAATATCTGGGCGTCTATCTGCTGGGTGCGCGTGACGCGACAACCAAGTTTGTCGACATCCACCTGCGCGACCCGCATGGTGGCGCGTTGGCCGATTACGAAACTCTGCTGGATGATCTCGAAGCGAATTTCGCAGCGAAGACCAAACAGTTCTTGAAGGATGATCGCAGCGATCTTGATGTCGAAATCGAGGTTCTGCGCGAACGACTGGCACGCGAAGGTGTGCGTACCGAAGATTAAGTGACGAGGATAATGTGATGACCCAGACCACCCGCGAACAGGCGCAAGCCGCGCTGAAAGAAATTGAAGAAGCCACCGCCGTGATCCTGCCCGAGCCGTCGACCGCTCTGGTGCCCTTGGCTGAGGCCGACAAGCCCACCAGCGCCGAAATCCAGAAGCGCATGGACGAGATCGACATGACCAACACCCAGTCGATCATCGAATTCGGCTCGGCCGCGCAGTCGGAGTTGCAGGTGATCAGCCAAGACATGCTGCAAGGCGTGCGCAACAAGGATGTTGGCCCTGCGGGCGATAGCCTGCGCAACATCGTGACCACGATCCGTGGCTTCTCGATCAGCGAACTCGACATGCGTCGCAATCGTAGCTGGTGGGAAAAACTGCTGGGCCGCATGGCCCCTGCCGCCAAATTCATGGCGCGCTACGAGGATGTGCAAGGCCAGATCGACAAGATCACCGACAACCTTCTGAACCACGAACATGTGCTGCTGAAAGACATCAAGTCGCTCGACAAGCTCTATGAGAAGACGCTCGATTTCTATGACGATCTGGCGCTGTATATCGCAGCAGGCGAGGCGAAACTGGGCGAATTGGATGACACCGTGATCCCTGCCAAAGTGGCCGAAGTTGACGCCGCCCCTGAAGAGCAAGGTGTGATCAAGGCGCAAGAGCTTCGTGACCTGCGCGCCGCGCGGGATGATCTGGAACGCCGCGTGCATGACCTGAAACTGACCCGTCAGGTGACGATGCAGTCGCTTCCCTCGATCCGTCTTGTTCAGGAAAACGATAAATCGCTGGTGACCAAGATCAACTCGACCTTGGTGAACACCGTGCCGCTGTGGGAAACCCAGCTGGCGCAGGCCGTGACCATCCAGCGTTCAGCCGAAGCCGCTGCCGCCGTGAAGGACGCGACCGACCTGACCAACGAACTGCTGACCGCCAACGCCGAAAACCTGCAAGAGGCCAACCGCATGGTCCGTCAGGAAATGGAGCGCGGCGTCTTCGACATCGAAGCGGTGAAATCTGCTAACGCCACCCTGATCGCAACGATCGAAGAAAGCCTTGCCATCGCCGACGAAGGCAAAGCAAAGCGCGCCGCTGCCGAAGAAGAGCTGGTCAAGATGGAGGCCGAGCTGAAGGAAACTCTGGCATCCGCCAAGGCACGCGGCACCGCATCGGGTCACAATCTGGCCGAAAGCGTGTCGGACAGCTAAGAAGGGCGAAAACCCGAAAGGCATTCAGGTGAGCAGAACTGCGTTTCACAAGATATCAAGGGCCGTCATCGCGATGACGGCTCTGACTGCTGTGATGGGCTGTACCTTGCAGCAGACGGCCACCGCGCCGCCCAAGCCTGTCGAAACCTTGCCGCAACTGATCGTCAGCCCCGCGAAGGACAGCAGTGCATATCTGCGCAACTACTATTCCAAAATTCAGGCCAGCCGCCTGGTACACGACCAATTGCGCCGTGACGGGGGCGGCCCGGACACGCCCTTCACCGACGCGATGTTGGCGCGAAACTTCGAGCGTATCGCCCTCAACAGCGAATACACGAAAGTGGGTGATCGTCGAATCTCAGAGGAACACGAGGTCAATCTGACGCGCTGGACCAAGCCCGTGCGTTTCGGGCTGAACTTCGGGGACGCAGTGCCCGAGGATCAGCGCGCGGTCGACCGGCAGGTCTTTGCGCCCTATATCGCACGACTGGCCCGCTTGACCGGCCATCCGATCAGCGCCGCGCCGGACAACCTGCCTCTGGGAGTTAATTTCACCGTTTTCATCCTGAATGAAGACGAACGCCGCGCCTTCGCCCCTTCCCTACGTCGGGCCATGCCAGGGATCAGTGCCGCCGACCAGTCCCAGATCGTCAATCTGAACCGTGACACCCATTGCGCAATCTTCGTTTCCGACAGTGACGACAACAACAGGATCGAGCGTGCCGTCGCCGTAATCCGCGCCGAGCTGCCCGACCTGATGCGCGCGGCCTGCATCCACGAGGAATTGGCGCAAGGCCTTGGCCTGCCCAATGACAGCCCCGAGGCCCGCCCCTCGATCTTCAACGATTCCGACGAGTTCGGGCTTCTGACCTCGCATGACGAGCTTTTGTTGCAGATGCTCTATGACAAGCGCCTGCAACCCGGCATGACCGCCGACGAGGCGCGCCCGATCTTTACCAAAATTGCAGCCGAACTTATGGGCGGCTCTGCTTGACCCCATTGCCCCCTAGGAGGATTTGATCATGGGTATTCTTGATTTTCTGACCGGAGAATTCATCGACGTCATTCATTGGGTGGATGACACACGCGACACGATGGTCTGGCGTTTTGAACGCGAAGATCACGAGATCAAGTACGGCGCGAAGCTGACCGTGCGCGAAGGTCAGGCCGCTGTGTTCGTGCATGAGGGCCAGCTGGCTGATGTGTTTACGCCCGGTCTTTATATGCTCGAGACCAATAACATGCCGATCCTGACGACGCTGAACCACTGGGATCACGGTTTTAAATCGCCCTTCAAGTCCGAAATCTACTACGTCAACACGACCCGCTTCAACGATCTGAAATGGGGCACCAAGAACCCGATCATGTTGCGCGATCCGGAATTCGGCCCGACCCGCATTCGCGCCTATGGCACCTACTCGGTTCGCGTGACGGATCCTGCCAAATTCTTGGTCGAGATCGTCGGCACCGATGGTGAGTTCACGATGGACGAGATCAGCTTCCAGATCCGCAACATCATCGTGCAGGCCTTCAGTCGCGTGATCGCGGGCGCAGGTATCCCCGTTCTGGACATGGCCGCCAACACCGCCGATCTGGGCAAAATCGTCGCCGCCGAGATCACCGGCATTGTCGCCGAATACGGGTTGTCGATCCCCGAATTCTATATCGAGAACATCTCGCTTCCCCCGGCGGTCGAGGCGGTGATGGACAAGCGCACCTCGATGGGGATTGCAGGCAATCTGGACAATTACATGAAGTTCAATGCGGCCGAGGCGATGGGGTCTGAGAACTCGGCCATGGCATCGTCGATGGGTGCAGGCATGGGCGCTGCAATGGGCATGGGGATGGCAGGTCAAATGCAGTCCGGACCATGGGGCGCTGCCCCTGCCGCACCCGCTGCGCGCGCGCAAACGCCGCCTCCGCCCCCGCCGGTGGAACACGTCTGGCATGTGGCGGAAAACGGCGAAACCAAAGGCCCGTTCTCGAAAGCGGCCATCGGACGCATGGCAGCCGCAGGCAGCCTGACCCGCGATAGCCACGTCTGGACCCCGGGCCAAGACGGCTGGATGCGTGCCGAGGACTTGGCCGAGCTGGCCCAGCTTTTCACCATCCTGCCACCGCCCCCGCCCGGCGCATGATCTACTTCGGGCGACCAAGACGGGTCGCCCGCCCACTTTATCCCTATCTCTGACGAGGTTCCCACACGGATGGCCTATCCGCGCGAAGACACCAAATCGCCGATCGAAGAACATCGCTTTCCCTGCGATCAATGCGGGGCGGATCTGCGGTTTGACCCCGAGCACAACCAGCTGACTTGTGACCATTGCGGTTTCAAGGCGCCGATCGAAGATCGCCAACCCGCACAGCCCGTCATTCGCGAGCTGGATCTGAAACGTGCCCTGTCCGCTGATCTTCCGGATCACGAGATGGAAGAAACGCGGGTGATGAGCTGCCCCAACTGTGCCGCTCAGTTCGAGTTTGACACGGCCACACATGCTGCAGAATGCCCGTTCTGCGCCACCCCGGTCGTCACGGATACCGGCACGCATCGGCATATCAAGCCCAAAGGCCTAGCCCCTTTCGTGATCGAGGAACGCGAGGCGCGCAAGGCCATGACCGACTGGCTGGGACGCCTGTGGTTCGCGCCAAACGGTTTGCAGGACTACGCGCGTAAGGGGCGCAAGTTGACCGGCATCTATGTTCCCTATTGGACCTTCGATGCGGACACCAAGACGCAATACACGGGGCAACGCGGGATCGAGCATGAGCGCACCCGGACAGTCATGGTGAACGGCAAACGCGAACAGAAAACCACCCGCCATGTGCGCTGGACATCGGTATCAGGCCGGGTCGCGCGATTCTTTGATGACGTTCTGGTGCTGGCGTCCAAAGGCCTGCCAAAGAAATACACCGACGCGTTGGAGCCATGGGATCTGTCGCGTCTTGAGCCCTATCGCCCCGAGTTTCTGGCGGGCTTCCGCGCCGAGGGCTACACGGTCGAGCTGGACGAGGGCTTTACCGAAGCGCGCGACTATATGAACCGCATCATCCTGCGCGATGTGAAGTTCGACATCGGAGGGGACCGTCAGCGTGTCTCCTCGATGGACACGGACATGTCCGATCTGACCTTCAAGCACATCCTGCTGCCGGTCTGGCTGGCCGCCTACAAGTATCGCGGCAAGACCTATCGGTTTGTGGTGAACGGGCAAAACGGACGTGTGCAGGGCGAGCGGCCGTATTCAGTCTGGAAAATCACCTTTGCGGTGATTTTAGGGCTGATTGTGGCCGGTGTGATCGGCTATCTGTCGGCCCAAAGCCAATAGAAGGTGCCCATGGATCCCGATACGTTCGACGCGCTTCTCAGTGCCCGCCATTCCTGCCGCGCGTTTCGCCCGGATCCGATCCCCGCACCGGTGATCGAACAGATCTTACGATCGGCACAGAAGGTGCCAAGCTGGTGCAACGCCCAGCCGTGGCAGGTCGAGGTCACAACCGCACTAGAGACCGACCGCCTGCGCGACGCTTTCTATGAGCACGCGATGAACAGCGCGCAGACGCCAGATGTAGACTGGCCCAGCGCCTATACCGGCCTGCATCAACGCCGCCGTAAGACCTGCGGCTTGCAGCTTTACAAAAGCGTGGGCGTAACACCGGGCGACAGGGCGGCATCCGGTCAGCAGATGCTTGAGAATTTCCGCTTTTTCGGGGCACCGCATATCGCCCTGATCTCGGCTCCGGCTGAACTTGGCCCCTATGCCTATCTGGATTGCGGGGGCTTTGTGACCGGGTTCTGTCTGGCTGCCACCGCCCAAGGTGTCGCAACAATTCCACAAGCCGCCGTCGCCGCCTTCGCGCCCTTCCTGCGCGACTGGTTTAATCTGCCCGAAGATCGCGTGATCCTGTGCGGCATTGCCTTCGGGCGCAGCGATGTAGACCACCCCGCCAACCGCTTCCGCACCGAGCGGGCGGACTTGGACGAATGGGTGCATTGGCATGGAAAGGACAGTGAATGAGAGCTTTGATCCAGCGCGTCAGCGAGGCTGCCGTCCGCGTTGACGGCGAAATCGTCGGCGAAATCGGCCCCGGCCTTCTGGTTCTGGTCTGCGCGATGGAGGGCGATGCCGAGGCGAATGCCGACACGTTAGCGGCCAAGATCTCGAAGCTGCGGATTTTCAAGGATGATGCGGGCAAGATGAACCGGTCCGTTTTGGACACAGGCGGCGCGGCACTCGTGGTCAGCCAGTTCACACTGGCCGCCGATACCTCGCGCGGGAACCGACCGGGGTTCTCGACGGCGGCGCATCCTGACGAGGGCGAGCGGTTGTATGAGTATTTCGCAGACCAGCTGCGAGGACACGGGATTGAAGTCGCACAGGGGCGCTTTGGCGCGGACATGAAAGTGTCGCTGGTGAATGACGGGCCGGTCACGATCTGGATGGAGTTCTGAGGTCAAACAGGGGCTTTGCCCCTCTGTGCTGCGCACATTCACCCCAGGATATTTTCAGCAAGAAAATGAGGGCTTAGTAACCCGCTTTCTTGTCGACCAGATGCAGGAAGGGTTCTTTCGCCTCGCCACGACGGATGTTTTCGGCGATGACCTTAGCGGCCGTGTCGGGGCGTGTGTCTGAGGCGATATGCGGTGTGACGGTCACTTTCGGGTGGGCCCAGTAGGGGTCGTCATCCGGCAAGGGTTCGACGCGGAACACATCCAGTGTCGCATGGCCGATATGCCCACGATCCAGCGCGTCCAGAAGTGCGGTATCGTCAATCAGCGGGCCACGGCCCGGATTTATGATCACTGCACCTTCGGGCAGCATGGCAATTCGTTCGGCGTTCAGGACGTTCTCGGTCGCTTTGGTGGCGGGCAGCAGAAGGACCAGAATGTCTGAATTGCGCAACACCTGCTCTAACCCATCATCGCCATGAAGGCAGGTGACGCCGTCAATCGATTTGGTTCCGCGGCTCCAACCTGACACCGGGAAATTAAGAGCGGTGAGGGCTTTGGCAGCCACCCGACCCAGCTCTCCCAGTCCCAGAATGCCGACGCGACGATTGCGGGCCAGCGGTGGGGCCAGACGCCCCCAAGCCGGGGTGGTGTTGTGAATGTCCTGATCCATTTCCAAATGGTGACGCAGCACGTGGCCGACCACCCATTCAGTCATGCCCTCGCTTAGCCCCTGATCCACCATACGCGCATAGGGTTGGGTCAGCGTGGGGTTATAGACGATCCGTTCAACCCCAGCCCACAGGCCCAGCACCGCCTTGGCGCGGGTGAAGGGGGTGAAATCCTGAAGTGCGCTGTTTGGGTCATAGACGATGTAGTCCACCTGATCGGCCGGCAAATCACAGGACAGCGTTGCCTCGATCTGAATTTCATCAAGCGCTTTGCTGATTTCGCGATGATAGACATCCCAGCGTTTGGGATTGCCGGCATACAGGACGTTGATGGGCATCACTTTTGTCTCGCTCTGTGCACATGCGCGCTTTGGACCAAACCGAAACCAACCAGCAAAATCAACATGGCAGATCCGCCATAGCTGACCATCGGCAACGGCACCCCAACCACTGGGGCAAGGCCCATCACCATGGACATGTTCACGGCAAAGAACAAGAAGAAGGTGACAGAAATGCCAAGGATCAGAAGCGAGCTGAAACGGTCCTTGTTCTGGAAGGCCGAGGCAGCGCAGAAGATCAGGATCAGCACGTAGAGCGTCAGCAGGGATGCGCCCCCCAGAAAGCCGAATTCTTCGGCCAGCGTGGTGAAGATGAAGTCCGTGTGTTTTTCCGGCAGGAAGTTCAGGCGCGACTGTGTGCCTTGCATGAAGCCCCGGCCAGTCCAGCCGCCGGACCCTAGCGCGATCTTGGATTGGGTGATGTGATAGCCCGCCCCCAAAGGGTCCGAGGATGGATCAAGGAACGTGTCGATGCGGCGATATTGGTAGTCTTTCAGAAGCTGCCATTCCGTCCCGCGTGACATGAAGACCGACGCCACCAGACCTACGCCCGAGGCAATGACCGCCCCGAAATACCACAGGCTGACGCCCGCTAAAAACATGATCACGCCGCCGCCCGTCACCAGCAGGATCGAGGTGCCGAGGTCCGGCTGACGCAGCACCAGAAAGGTCGGCAGCATGATCAGGATGACCGGGATCAGCACCCAGAGCGGGCGCGAGACTTTCTTGATATCAAGCCAGTCATAATAGGCCGCTAGCATCATCACCAAGGTGATTTTCATCAGCTCGGACGGTTGCAGGCGCATAAAGCCAAGGTCGATCCAGCGCTGCGCGCCCATGCCGACCGAGCCCATGACCTCGACCAGCACCAGCAGAACAAGCGACAGCAGATAGCCCACCCCGGCCATGTTGCGCCAGAACCAGATGGGTACCATGGCGATGACAAACATCAGGAACATACCCAACGCAAAGCGCTTCATCTGCGCCATGGCCCACGGGTCCATCTTGCCGCCCGCAACGGAAAACAGCATCAGGAAGCCGACGCTCGCCACCGCGATCAACAAAAGTACAAGCGACCAGTTCAGATAGAGCACCTTTCGCAGCCCCGACGGGACGACTTTGACGTTGTATTCAAGATAGCTCATGCCCGGCCCTCGGCGGCCTTCACGCGCTCGTCATGTGGCATGTCCAGCATTTCTTCGATGTCACGCTGGCGGGTTTGGATCGTACCGCGCTGGTTCTCCGGATAAGCCTCGAGCGGGGGCTTACCCTTGTAGAACGCTTGCAACATCACATCTCGGGCAATCGGGGCCGCAGCGGTAGAGCCGCCCCCGCCGTGTTCGACCACGATCGTCACCGCATAGCGCGGGTTGTCGTGGGGTGCATAGCACACGAACAGCGCGTGGTCGCGCCGCTCCCACGGCAAGTCCTCGTTTCGAAACACCCCGCGCGCCCGTTCGGCGGCGGTGATGTTGCGCACCTGACTGGTGCCGGTTTTGCCTGCCATGCGCAGGTCGTCACCCACGACCTTTGACCGCCCGGCGGTACCGCGCCGTGCGTTCACGACTTCGTACATGCCTTCACGAATGGCGTTCAGATTGCTGGTGCTGATCTCGAGCGGGCCATCATTGCGGACGGGGGTCTCAACCCCGTTGACCGAACGCACCAACCGCGGATGGATCGCCTGCCCCGTCGCCAGTCGCGCGGTCATCACCGTCAGCTGCAAGGGTGACGCCAGAACGAAGCCCTGGCCGATGCCTGCGTTCAGACTGTCACCGATCACCCAGTCCGCACCTCGCGCCTCGCGCTTCCACGCCTTGGTGGGGATCAGGCCCTGCGCAATCGCAGACAATGGCAGATCATGACGCTCGCCCAGCCCCAGTTTGCGGGCCATCTCGGCAATCTTCTCGATCCCCACGCGTTGGGCGATGTCGTAATAGTAGATATCACAGCTTTCACGCAGGCTTTTCACCAGATCGACAGGCCCGTGCCCCCCGCGTTTCCAGCAGTGAAACCGACGTTTGTGCACTTCGACATAACCGTAGCACTTGATGGATTCATTCGTGTCGATCACGCCATCTTCCAATGCGGCCAAGGCCGTGACCATCTTGAAGGTCGATCCGGGCGGATAGGTGCCCTGAGCAGGTTTCGCAGCCAGCGGACGGTACTTATCGTTCAGAAGCGTGCCGTAATCCTTGCTGGAAATCCCGCGTACGAATTTATTCGGATCAAACGTCGGTGCCGAGCCGATGGCCAACACATCCCCCGTCTGAGTGTCCATCACCACCGCCGCAGCACTTTCACCCGCAAGGCGCGCCTGCACATAGGCCTGCAGGTCCGCATCCACAGTCAGCTGAATATTGTCCCCCGCGCGGCCTTCCTCGCGGCCCAGCTCGCGCATTTCGCGACCCACCGCATTCACCTCGACCTCGCGCGTGCCAGCGGATCCGCGCAGATCCAGCTCCATCTTCGCCTCCACACCGCTTTTGCCGATCTGGAAGCGTGGGATTTGCAGAAGCGGATCGGGGTCTTCCAGCTTGGAGAGATCATAATCCGACACGGGACCCACATAGCCGATCACATGGGCGAAATCATCGGCACGCGGATAGCTGCGCGACAGGCCCACTTCAGCGGTAATGCCGGGCAGCGCGGGCGCGTTCACGGCGACCTCGGCCACGTCTTCCCATGCGACGCGGTCAGCAACCGTCACCGGCACGAAGGGGCTGCGGCGACGCATTTCGTCCAAGGTGCGTTTCACGTCCGCATCGTCGATCCATACGATCTTACGCAGACGGTTCAGCACCGCTTCGGGGTCGTCCGCATCCTCGCGCACGATGACAATGCGATAGTTCTGTTCGTTGCCCGCGATCAGCACGCCATTGCGGTCATAGATCAGTCCCCGCGCGGGTGGCAGCAGCGAGAACTTCACACGGTTCTCTTCAGCGAGGTTGCGGTATTCGTCGGCCTGTTCGACCTGCATATAGCGCATCCGCCCCACCAGCATCGCCGCGAACGAGACCTGAAGCCCACCTAGGAACAATCCCCGGCGGGTAATCTTGCGGGCGCTGGCCTCGGTATCTATGGGGGAGCGCTTCATGCTGCCTGACTCCGTACCGGATCATCACCGGGTTGAAGCTTCTCAACGCCCAGTACAAAGACCGAAACAAAGACCACCGCTGGATAGATCGCAACGGTGCTTACAAACTGCAACAAGGCGCGGCCAAAGGGGATTTGGTCAACGAAGAAGACGGTAAGAAAGATCCGTTCAGCAAACAGCATCGCAAGCAAAATGGCGGCGACGACGCCCCATTCAACCACGAAGGACTGCTCGCGCAATCCGGGCTCGCGCCGCCGGAGTACCTCAAGCCCGATAACCGCCATCAGGGCGCCAATGGCAGGAATGTCTTGGTACAAAAGATCTGTCAGGAAAATCAGAGCGGCGACCAGAAGGATGGGCACATAATCCGGGCGGCGCAGCATCCATGCAGCCACGACGGCAATGAAGATGTCGGGTCCGGGAAAGCGCCCCGCGCTCAGGTCCAGAGGCAGAAGTTTCACAAACAGAAGACCCGCCGAGATCACGATCAACAGCCCCCAGAAGGCCCAGCGAAGAAGCGTGACGCGATCGGTCATTCACCCGCCCCTTCCTGTGCGCTTGCGGAATCCTCGGCAACGTCAGGAGCGGGCGGTACAGCCGGTGTAGCGACGATCAGGCTGCCTTCTCCCTCGACCATTTCGCCGGGATGACTGCGCAGGACACGCAGGAACTGAAGCCGCTCGTAATCTGCCGCCAACCGAACGCGTAGCCGCCGGTCGGTACCCAGCGCCACATGCCCCACCAGAAGCCCGGCGGGGAACACGCCCCCATCGCCGGACGACACCACTCGGTCACCCGGTCGGACCTTTTCGGGGCTTTCCAAAAACTCGATCGGCGGGACAGCCGAGTTGTCGCCCACCAGAAGCGCATCCTGCCCCGAGGGCTGGACGGTGATCGGAATGCGGCTGTTGCTATCCGTCAGCAGAATCACACGGCTGGTGCTTTTCCCAACACCTGCGATCCGCCCTGCCAGCCCCAGACCATCAGTCGCCGCCCAACCATCCACCAGCCCGTCGCGGGTGCCAATGTTCAGAAGTACCGACTGACGGAAGGGTGAACCGCTGTCGGCCAGCACAACGCCGGTCACATAGCTGAGCTGCGCATCCAGCCGCACGTTGTTCAGGTTCAAAAGCTGGGCATTTTCCTGTTCCAGCTGAAGAGCCGCTTCCTTCCACGCCTTCATCTGCTGTAGCTCGCGGCGCAGTTCTTGGTTCTGTTCGTAAATCCGCTGATAGGACTGGAAGTCCTCGACCATGCCAACCAGCTTGGTCACCGGCACCAAGGCCCAGTCAAAACTGGGCACCACCGTGTCGATCAGGTTGGCGCGAAAGCGTTCAACCCGGGGGCTATCAATCCGCCAAACCAGAAAAATCAGAAACAGGCATAGCATAAGCAGCCCGACAAAAAGCCTGCGCAGCGGACGGCCGTATTCCTCGGTCTGGTTCGGTTTGCGTGCCAATCTGGCCTCCGGTTACCCGACGGGCGCGCCCCACCGGCGGGGCAAACCCGATCAGCTGTCGTAGTCGATGACGTGGCGAAGCTGCTTTTCAAACTCCAGCGCCTTGCCGGTGCCCAGCGCCACGCAGTTCAGGCTTTCATCCGCAACAGAAATCGACAAGCCTGTTTGCTCGCGCAGGGCAAGATCCAGCTCGCCCAGCAGCGCGCCGCCACCGGTCAACATAACGCCGCGATCCACAATGTCAGCGGCCAGATCGGGCGGCGTGGCTTCCAGCGCGGTCATCACGGCTTCGCAGATCTGCTGCACCGGTTCGGCCAAGGCTTCGGCAACCTGCGCTTGGTTGATCTCGGTTTCTTTTGGAACACCGTTCAATAGGTCACGACCGCGGATCATAAGCGAGGTGCCACGACCGTCATCGGGCATCCGTGCGGTGCCGATGGTGGTTTTGATGCGTTCTGCGGTGGCTTCCCCCACCAGTATATTCTGCTGACGGCGCAGATAGCTGATGATCGCATCATCCATCCGATCCCCACCCACGCGCACCGAGCGCGCATAAACAATGTCGCCCAACGACAGAACCGCCACTTCGGTCGTCCCGCCACCGATGTCTACGACCATGTTCCCGGTCGGATCGGTGATCGGCATACCTGCCCCGATGGCGGCGGCGATGGGTTCAGCCACCAAACCAGCGCGACGTGCGCCAGCCGACAGAACCGACTGACGAATGGCACGCTTTTCAACCGGGGTTGCGCCGTGCGGCACACAAACGATGATTTTCGGTTTCGAGAAGGTCGTGCGGCGGTGCACTTTGCGGATGAAGTGCTTGATCATCTCTTCCGCGCTGTCGAAGTCAGCAATGACACCTTCGCGCATCGGGCGGATCGCCTCGATCGAGCCGGGGGTCCGGCCCAGCATCAGCTTGGCGTCCTCGCCCACGGCCAGAACTTTCTTCACGCCGTCTTTGACGTGATAGGCGACCACCGAGGGTTCGTTCAGAATGACGCCCTTGCCCTTTACGTAGACCAGCGTATTCGCGGTCCCAAGGTCAATCGCCATGTCCGACGAAAACAATCTCGAAAACCCTGCCATTTGGATGCCTATCCCGTTCATATCCCTTTGCGCCCGCGACTCCTTAAGGGTGCAGACCGGTGGATATATAAGCCTCTAAGCCCTGCGGTGAAAGCCCTAATACAAACGGGCGAGCGGCTTATCGCCAAGGAGGGGAAATTTCGAACAATTGGTGAAAGATTACCCATAAATTCTGGCAATCGGCTTTCACTTTTCGAACTAATCGCAAAAATGCGGGCAAATTGCTTTGCCCGCACCTTGTTTCAGATCAGACGCCCTCGGGCTTGGTCTTTTCGCGACGCGTGATCAGGTTATTCAACGCATTCACGTAAGCCCGGACCGAAGCCAGGATCGTATCGGTGTGCGAGGACTGGCCGGTCACGATCTTGCCGTTCTCTTCCATCCGCACCGAGACCGTCGCCTGCGCGTCGGTGCCTTCGGTCACGGCATGTACTTGATACAGCTGCAAGCGTGCCTCATGCGGGAAGATCATCTTCACGCAGTTGAACGCTGCATCAACCGGCCCGTCACCTTCCGAACTGACCTTATGCTCGACACCGTTCACGGTCATGGTCAGGTCGGCAGTATTCTTTTCCTCGCCGCCGGCAATCACGCGCAGGGATTTCACCTGCAGCTGGTCATTGGCGTCGTCGGTGCCGTCGGTCATCAGGGCGACGATATCCTCGTCGAACACCTCTTTCTTGGTATCGGCCAATTCCTTGAAACGCACAAAGACGTCCTTCAACTGGTTGTCCCCCACGTCAAAGCCCAGATCGTTCAATTTGGCCTTCAACGCAGCCCGGCCCGAGTGCTTGCCTAAGGGCAAGGACGTCCCGGCCAGACCGATGTCTTCGGGGCGCATGATCTCGAAGTTTTCCGGGTTCTTCAGCATGCCGTCCTGGTGAATGCCGCTTTCATGGGCAAAAGCGTTCTTGCCGACGATGGCTTTGTTGTACTGCACCGCAAAGCCCGACACCTGCGCCACGCGGCGCGAGATGTTCATGATTTTCGTCGTGTCGATACCGGTCTGGTACGGCATGATGTCATTGCGCACTTTCAGAGCCATCACGACCTCTTCCAGAGCGGTGTTGCCAGCGCGTTCGCCCAAGCCGTTGATGGTGCATTCGATCTGACGCGCGCCAGCCTCGACAGCGGCCAAGGCGTTGGCGGTCGCCATGCCCAGATCGTTGTGACAGTGGGTGGCGAAGATGATCTCGTCCGCGCCCGGCACACGTTCGATCAGCATGCGGATCAGGTCGGCGCTTTCACGCGGCGCGGTATAGCCCACCGTGTCGGGAATGTTGATCGTCGTGGCACCTGCCTTGATTGCGATCTCGATCACGCGGCACAGATAGTCATGCTCCGTCCGCGTCGCGTCCATCGGAGACCACTGCACATCATCCACCAAGTTGCGCGCATGGCTGACGGTCTCGTGGATCAGGTCGGCCATCTCGTCCTGAGTCAGGTTCGGAATGGCGCGGTGCAGGGGCGAGGTACCAATGAAGGTGTGAATGCGTGGCTTGGCCGCTTTGCGCACGGCTTCGGCACAGCGATCAATGTCTTTGAAGTTTGCGCGGCTCAAGCCACAGATCACCGAATTCTTGGAACGCTCGGCAATCTCGGACACGGCAGCAAAGTCGCCTTCGGACGCAATCGGGAAGCCCGCCTCGATAATGTCCACACCCATCTCGTCCAGCATCTCGGCGATCTCGAGCTTTTCGTCATGGGTCATGGTCGCGCCGGGGCTTTGTTCACCGTCACGCAAAGTGGTGTCGAAAATCAACACGTGATCCGAGGGATTGGTCATTGTCTTGGTCTCTTTAGATATAAGTTCTTAGCCTTTGTGGCCCACTTGGATAGGGCCGGTTCGTGGCGCGGTCGGCGTGTCCCCTGAGCGGTCGCGCCAAAACGGCACGCTCAGAGGCGGCTAAGCAGTAGCAGAAGGCCCAGTGCGGGGCGGAAAGCGATATGGGTCTGCGTGTTCATGCGCGCAAATATACGTCCGTTTCCGTCAAGTTAAAGTCCTTTTTTCGGGAAACCACCCGTTGGGGGCCATCCTTGCGGATGTTATTCGCTACCAGTCTGATCCACAGCCGGTGCTATATTCGTCCCCGCGGTCGAGGCCGCGCCCGCCGCTTCGGCCGCAGCCGCAGCGGCGCCGCTGTCCAATGCGGGTGCCGGGGCAGATTCGATTGCTCCCGCCATCATGCCATTCTCCCAGATGCCTTCTTCCTGGCTTCCGTCAGCGCGATAGACCACGCCCTGTCCATGACGTTTTCCACCCTTGAAGCCACCTTCATAACGGTCGCCGCCGGGATAGATCGCAATGCCCTGCCCATCAAACAGGCCCGAGGCCCAATCGCCGGCATAGCTGAACCCGTCAGCCGTCTTGTAGGTGCCGCGCCCTTCACGTTCGCCGTCCACGAACCCGCCTTCATAGGTCGCGCCATCCGCCAGTTTCGACACACCTTGTCCGTGGAATTTGCCCGCCTGCCATCCACCGGCATAGCCGGCACCATCTACAGTGGCCAAAGTGCCTTCCCCATCGAACAACGCTTCCTTGAACGTTCCCTCATAACGCGCACCATCCGCCAGCAGGGCAATGCCCTTGCCTTCGATTACGCCGCCCTTCCAGTCGCCTTCAAAGCTGCTGCCATCCGGATAGGTGATCACGCCCACGCCATCGGGAAGACCCGCGCGGAATTGACCCTTGTAGATCGAGCCATCGGGATAGGTCACGTTCCCATCCCCTTCGATCACACCAGCGACCCAGTCCCCTTCATAACGATAGCCATCCGCACCCACAAAAACGCCCTGACCGTGTCGCTGATCGGCGTCAAAGCTGCCTTCATAGCGGTCGCCATTGGCGTAATCGACTGTCCCGGCACCCTGACGAGACCCCGCCTGAAACTGGCCCGAATACACATCTCCATTGGCCTGCGTCAGCACACCGTCGCCGTCCATCTGGCCTTGCGTCCAGTTGCCCTCGTACATCATGCCATCGGGCTGGGTCAGTTTACCTGCACCGTCGCGTTCTCCGCCACGCATACCGCCTTCGTAGACCGAGCCATCAGCATAGGTCGACCGGCCCCGGCCCTCTTTCACGCCAGAAACCCAGTCGCCTTCATAGACATAACCTGACGGACTTTGCAGCCGCCCCTGCCCGTGATGCATCGCATTGCGGAAACCGCCTTCATACTGAAGGCCGTTGGCATACAGCGCCATGCCCGAGCCGTTGATCTTTCCGTCGACCCAGTCCCCTTCGAAGCTGGCGCCGTCTGCAAAGGTGATCTTGCCAAAGCCTTCCGGCTTCCCCTTCGCGAAGCTGCCTTCATAGAGCGATCCGTTGGGGAAGCGCGCGACGCCCTGCCCGACGATCTCGCCCTCCATGAACTCGCCGGTATACTCATAGCCCGACGGCAGGGTCAGAGTGCCCATTCCGTGCTGCAATCCGCCCTTGAACGTCCCTTCGTAGACGGATCCGTCTTCATATTGCTTGGTTTCGACCTGCGCCACGGCCACGGCTGGCAACACAAGCGCGAAGGCCAGCAATCCGCGAAATCCGATTTGGGTGCGTTGCATCTCGAAACCTCGTTCAATTTCTTTGACTTGTTATTGGACGGCCGAAGCCTGTTCGCGCTAAGACTATGCCGTCCAAAAAGCCGAGACAACGCTTTTCCCGTTCAGCCTCTTTATCCTGCGGGCAAACCTGCTACATCTGTGCCGAACCATCCCCCCGCATTGCCGGGAAGAAGGACAAGCGCGATGAGTGACAATTTCCGCCTGACACTGGCACAACTGAACCCAACCGTGGGCGCAATTTCTGGCAACGCCAACAAGGCGCGTGATGCGTGGAATGTGGCGAAAGAGGCTGGCAGCGACATGCTGGCCCTGCCCGAGGCATTTGTGACCGGGTATCAGACACAGGATCTGGTGATGCGTCCGCAGTTCTTCCGCGATGCGATGGACGCGGTCGAGGCGCTGGCCAAAGACTGCGCGGACGGCCCCGCAATGGGCATCGGCGCGCCGTATCACGACGGCAAGGACCTGTATAACGCCTATTACATCCTGAACGGCGGGAAGATCGCCACGCGGATCCTGAAGCAACGTCTGCCCAACGAAACCGTGTTTGACGAAGAACGTCACTTCACATCGGCTGACCCGCAAGGACCATATTCAATGGGTCCGATCCGTATAGGCACTCCGATCTGCGAAGACGCTTGGCATGCCGAAGACGTCTGCGAAACGCTCGCTGAAAGTGGCGCCGAGTTTCTGCTGATCCCCAACGGTTCGCCCTATTATCGCAACAAGTTCGACGTGCGCCTGAACCACATGGTGGGCCGCGTGGTCGAGACCGGCCTGCCGCTGGTCTATCTGAACATGGTCGGCGGGCAGGATGATCAGGTGTTCGACGGCGGCACCTTCGCGCTGAACCCCGGCGGCGAGATGGCCCTGAAAATGAGCGCCTTCGACGAGGACATTCAGCATATCGACCTGACCCGCACAAACGACGGCTGGCGCATCACGCCCGGTCTTATCGCCACACATGGCGATGAATGGGAACAAGACTACCGCGCGATGGTCGAAAGCCTGCGCGACTATATGGGCAAGACCGGGTTCAAAAAGGTGCTGCTGGGCCTGTCCGGCGGGATCGACAGTGCGATTGTCGCCACCATCGCCGCCGACGCGCTGGGGCCGGAAAACGTGCGCTGCGTGATGCTGCCATCGGAATACACATCGCAGGGATCATTGGACGACGCCAAGGATATCGCCCAGCGTCTTGGCTGCACCTACGACTTCGTGCCAATCAAGGAAGGCCGTGACGCGATCACCAACACGCTCGCCCCGTTCTTCGAAGGCACCCAGCCCGACGTGACGGAAGAAAACATCCAGTCCCGCCTGCGCGGACTGCTGTTGATGGCGCTGTCCAACAAGACCGGCGCGATGCTTCTGACCACCGGCAACAAGTCCGAGGTCGCGGTGGGTTATGCCACGATCTATGGCGACATGTCGGGCGGCTATAACCCGATCAAGGACCTCTATAAGACGCGCGTGTTCGAACAATGCCGCTGGCGCAACGCCAATCACCGCGATTGGATGAAAGGCCCAGAAGGCAAGGTCATCCCGGTGTCGATCATCGACAAGCCGCCCTCGGCCGAGCTGCGACCGGACCAAAAGGACGAAGACAGCCTGCCGCCCTATGACGTGCTGGATGCGATCCTTGAGGGGATTATTGACGACGAGAAATCGGTGGCCGAGCTGGTGGCAGAAGGCTTTGACAAGGCAACCGTCAAGAAGGTCGAGCACCTGATTTACATCAGCGAATACAAACGCTTCCAGTCCGCGCCGGGCACCCGCCTGACCAAGCGCAGCTTCTGGTTGGATCGCCGCTATCCGATCGTGAACCGCTGGCGGGATGGCTCGTAAGCTACCCCGCCAGCGTGCGTTATCCCATCAACAGCTGATAGCTGTGCGGCACGTATTGGAACCCTGCATCGCGGGCCTCGACATAACCCAATGCGGGGAACGGCATGTGATAGCCGATGAAGGGCATCTTCTCGGCGGCCAACATCCCCAGAAGCGACCTACGCGTGGCGGCAGCTGCTGATTTGTCGCGGTCAAACTTCACCTCCCAATCGGGATAGCCCAGCGACCAGACATAGTGGTTGGCGAAATCTGCCGCGATCAGCAGCGACTTCCCACCGCTGTCCAGACGATAGGCCATGTGACCGGGCGTGTGGCCAAAGGCCTCGACCGCCTCGATCCCTGACAGGACCGCATCGCCGGGGGCCAGCATCGTTGTCTGCTCGGCCAGCGGGGCCACTTTGGCGTTGAACCCATCATTGCCCGCTGCGGCCCAGTGATCAAACTCGACCGCCCCGGTGACATAGCGCGCGTTCGGGAAAGTGGCACCTGCATCGCCCATCAACCCGCCGATGTGGTCGCCGTGCATATGGGTGATGACAACGACATCAACATCTTCGGGCGAATAGCCCGCAGCCGTCACGGCAGCCGAGATCCCCTCGGCATTCAGTCCGGTATCAAACAGCACCAGATCCACGCCCGTATTCACCAAGGTGGGCGTGAAGAAAAACTGCGCCGCATCCGTTGGGATATTGGCGCCCGCACTGGCGGTGGCGAACTCGTCTGCGCTGACATTCATACCGAAAATGGTCTGCGGGTCGGGCACCGTGCGCGCACCTGCCAGCAAAGTTGTCACCTCGAACGACCCCAGCTTAAAACGACGCGCATCAATGGTTTGCGCCCCCAGTTGTGGTGCCATTGCGCGCGCCTGCGAGGCCAGCCCAAGGGCCGGGGCCGCCGCGCCCAGCGCCATGAAATGACGGCGTGACAGCTTGGGAATTGGGAATTCGGACATCGAAGCCTCCCTTAAATTATGTTGAAATGCGTGGGGTGAGTATACTCGAATTTGCCCACCACAGATGCACCGTCACAAAATTGTGAGACCCACTATGACGCAAAACAAAACAACCCCAACGGATCAGACCGTGCAGAAGTTCATTGCGACCGTCGACCCGATCTCGAAACGGGAAGACGCGCAGGTGCTTGATCGGGTGTTTCGCGAGGTCACAGGGTTTCAACCTGTCATGTGGGGGCCGTCGATCATCGGCTATGGGCAGTATCACTATGTCTATGACAGCGGACGTGAAGGCGACTTTCTGGCCACCGGGTTTTCACCCCGCAAGGCGCGCCATTCGATCTATATCATGCCGGGCTACACGGATTTCGGGGACATTCTTGCACGACTAGGAAAGCACAAAATGGGCAAATCATGTCTGTATGTGAACAAGCTGGCGGATATTGATCTGGACGTGCTGGCCGAGCTGATCCGTGCGGGATTGGCAGACCTAAACCAGAAATGGCCCGTCCAGCCGACCTAAGCGCGCTAGTCCCACCACTGGTCAATCATGGCGATGTCTTCATCCGACCAGCCGAAATGATGCGCGAACTCGTGCACGACGATATGGTTCACCAGCTCGGCCAAAGTGACATTGTGGCGGATTGCCAGCTCGTTCAAAATCGCGCGCCGAAACAGCCAGATCGCATCCATCGCAAGCGGCTGATCGCTGACGGATTTCCCGGTCATGGGGACGCCGACATACAGCCCCGTCAACGTATAGGGATCGCCGATGTCATTGTCCGTCAATATGCTGGCATCCGGCATCTCGGCCACGTGGATACCGACATCCAAGGCGGGCTCGGCAAAGGGGTCGGGCAGATGGGCACGCGCATCTAGCGCCAGTTGCTCGATCTGCGCCAATGTTGGGGCAGACGTTTCCATGGGAATATTATGGACAAATCCGGGCCAATATGAAAGAGGGACCGCCAAGGAGATCAACCCATGACCACCACCCGTTTCGCCCCCTCGCCCACCGGCTATATCCACGTGGGCAACCTGCGCACCGCGCTGTTCAACTATCTGATCGCTGCCAAATCGGGTGGCCAGTTCATCCTGCGTTTGGATGACACGGATCCTGAACGCTCGAAACAGGAATATGCCGACGCGATCATGGAAGATCTGGAATGGCTGGGCCTGACCTGGGACCGCGTTGAAAAACAGTCGGATCGTCTGGACCGTTACGAGGCCGCCGCGCAGGAACTGCGCGACATGGGCCGCTTCTATGAATGTTTCGAGACCCCGACCGAGCTGGATCTGAAGCGCAAGAAGCAACTGAACATGGGCAAGCCGCCGGTCTATGACCGCTCGGCGCTGGCCCTGTCTGACGAAGAGAAGGCCAAGCTGCGTGAAGAGCGCGGTCAGGGTCACTGGCGGTTCAAGCTGGATCACGAGCGGATCAACTGGACCGACGGCATTCTGGGCGACATCTCGATCGACGCGGCATCTGTGTCGGACCCGGTGCTGATCCGCGGTGACGGGCAGTTCCTCTATACGCTTGCCTCGGTCTGTGACGACATCGACTTCGGCATCACCAACGTGGTGCGCGGATCGGATCACGTGACCAACACCGGCACGCAAATTCAGATTATCGAAGCATTGGGCGGCGCTGTCCCCAGCTTTGCCCACCACTCGCTTCTGACCGGCCCGCAGGGCGAGGCTCTGTCCAAGCGTCTTGGCACGCTGGCCATTCGCGACCTGCGCGAACAGGGCGTGCAGCCGATGGCACTGCTGAGCCTTCTGGCGCGTCTGGGATCCTCGCAACCGGTCGAGCTGCGCAGCTCGCTGGACGAGATCATCGAGGGCTTCGACCTGTCGACCTTCGGCGCGGCGCCCACCAAGTTCGACGTCCAAGACCTGTTCCCGCTGACCGCCCGTTATCTTGCGGCCCTGCCCGTTGACGCAGTGGCCGACAAGCTGGACGCAATCGGCGTGCCCGCCGACATGGCCGACGCCTTCTGGTCCGTCGCACGCGAAAACATCACCACGCTTGCCGATCTGGAAGGCTGGTGGGTCCTGTGCCGCGACGGCGCCGAGCCCCTGATCGACGAAGAGGATCACGAGTTCATCGCGGCAGCCATGATGCTTTTGCCCGACGCGCCCTATGACGGCGACAGCTGGTCCAACTGGACCTCTGCCGTAAAAGAGGCGACCGGCCGCAAAGGCAAAGGCCTGTTCATGCCCCTGCGCAAAGCCGTCACCGGCATGGAACGCGGGCCGGACATGTCGTCGCTGATGCCTCTGTTGCAGGTGGTGCGCGCGAAGGGGTAAGCCCCCAGCAGCATTGATTTTGAGAAGGCCGTGCAGTTTTGCGCGGCCTTTTCATTTCATCCGTATCCCCGCACAGACCCTGTGCACACCACCCACTGGCGCTGCCCATCTTTCTAGGTCATGCTGATCGACAGCGAACAGGTAAGGTGACGATCATGGCCGAGGCACAGGCGAAATTCCTTGAAGGCAGTCTGCTTAGGCACATCACGGTGATGTCGCTGACATCCTCGGTCGGGCTGATGGCGATCTTTCTGGTCGATCTGGTCGACATGATCTTTATCTCGATGCTGGGTCGGGACGAGCTGGCCGCGGCGGTCGGCTATGCAGGCGCGCTGCTCTTCTTCACCTCGTCCTTCGGGATCGGCATGTCCATCGCAGCAGGTGCACTCGTTGCCCGCGCACTGGGAGAAGGCGAGCCACAAACAGCCCGTCGCAGGGCCGCCACGGCCCTCTTTTACGGCATGATCATCGGTGCCATCTTCGCCGCTGTTGTCTGGTATTTCACACCCAACCTTGTCGCGCTTCTGGGTGCGTCGGGGGACACGCTGGACCTTGCAACATCTTACCTGCGGATCATCCTTCCCAGTCTTCCAATCCTGATCGCCGGTATGGTCGGCGGCGCGATCCTGCGTGCACACGGGGATGCCCGTCGCGCCATGATGGCCACCATCGGCGCAGGCGTGGTAAACGCGATCCTCGACCCTATTCTGATCTTCGGGTTCAATATGGATCTGACGGGCGCGGCATTGGCCTCGGTCGCAGCACGGCTGACCGTGGCGGTTATGTCGATCTATCCGATCTTCAAATACTATGGCGGGCTGGACCGCCCCACGCGGGCCGAGTTCAGCGTGGATTTCCCCGCCATCGCCACCATCGCCCTGCCCGCCATCCTGACCCAGTTCGCCACCCCCGTCGGACAGGCCTATGTCACACGTTCGATGGCTGAATTCGGAGAAGACGCCGTCGCGGGCATGGCCATCATCGGACGTCTGACTCCGGTGGCCTTCGGCACCATCTTTGCCCTGTCCGGCGCCATCGGGCCTATCGTCGGGCAGAACTTCGGGGCAGGTAAAATGGACCGGGTGCGCGGGTCGATCCGCGACGGGCTGTTGTTCGTGCTGGTCGTGGTGCTCGTGGTCACCGGCATCCTATATCTGGCGCGCGGCGCCATCGCGGATCTGTTCAACGCAGAGGGCCTCAGCCGCGAGCTGGTCTTCCTGTTCTGTGGCCCTCTGGCGCTGGCGTGGTATTTCAACGGCGTGATCTTCGTCACCAATGCCAGCTTCAACAATCTGGGCCACCCGTTCTATTCCACGTGGGTCAACTGGGGTCGCCAAACGCTGGGCACCATTCCGTTGGTCATCCTTGGGGCCGCCTATTGGGGCGCACCTGGCGTACTGATCGGCCAAGCAGCGGGCGGCCTGATCTTTGCCGGCGTTGCGATGATCCTGTCCGTCCGCGTGCTGAACAAGGCCGAGGCCGGTCTATGCCCCGGCACCGCGCATCCGTACCAGCGACAAACCCGTCTCATCTCGCTCTTTCACAACCGCCGATAGCCGGGACAGCCCCTCGTCAACCAGCGCAGTTTCTTCCGCGCTCAGAACCTGTGCACGCGGATAGATTGGGGCGGTGCGGTCGTTCAAAATGGGCGCATTCCAGCCCTCGGTCGTATCGAAGAAATGGGTGACCCCATCCATCCCGAACTCGCGGAAATAGCCCTGCACCACCACGTCGAGATAGCTGAGCAGAACCGGGTTGTCGTCCGTTGGCGCGTGGTGCTCGCCGGGCGCGATCGCATAGATCGCCACGTCCAGATCCCCTCCGTCATGGCGTATCTCAGACCCCAAAGACACCCGCGCATAGGCGCGCTCGCGTTCATCCAAAGCTGCCCAATCCGCGCCGGGGACCGACGCGATCAGCCCCTCGATATAATCCGAACTGTCCGGCACCGCCGTCAGGTAACACAGCGCCCGATGCGGAGACCGCCGCCACGCCCGATGCCACCCCGTCACCCGCGCAGCACGCGGGTTGTCATAGCTGTGGGTCTGGCGGTTCACCAAGGAACCATAGCCAAAGAAATGCGGATCATTCACTCGGGTTGTCATGCAGCGCAGACTGCACCCGCATGCGGTTGGATACAAGCTCTTGCCGACGCGCGCGGGCGGCGATACGGTCAGGTGAAAACCTTCAGGAGAAACGGAATGTACTACACCGAAGAGCACGAGTGGCTGCGCGAAGAAGATGGCGTTTACGTCGTGGGCATCACCACCCACGCGGCCGAGCAGCTGGGCGACGTTGTTTTTCTGGAACTGCCGGAAGTTGGCGACACGGTCTCGAAAGATGACGAGGTTGTGGTGATCGAAAGCGTGAAAGCCGCGTCCGACATCCTGAGCCCGCTGGACGGCGAGATCACCGAAGTGAACGAGGCCATGGTGGACGAGCCGGGCAAGGTCAATGACGACCCAGAAGGCGACGCGTGGCTGTTCAAGATCAAAGCGTCCGACACCGGCCCGCTGGACGACTATATGGACGAAGCCGCGTATAAGAGTTTCGTCGCCTAATCGTGAAACACAGAACAAAAAGGGGCGCGGACCAGACCGGTACGCGCCCTTTTCTGTTTTAGCCTTTCGAGCGTTCCAACATCCCGAACAGGTCGCGCGGATCATCCGGGTCTGCCAACATATCCAGCCGGGTGAAGAACGCCGTACCCTCGATCGCTTTCGAGATATAGCGGAGCGCCGAGAAGTCCTCGATCGCAAAGCCCACGCTGTCAAACAGCGTAATCTGTTTATCCGATGTCCGCCCCTTTGCCTGACCGGTGATGACCTGCCACATCTCGGTGATCGGGTGGCCGTGGTCCAGCTGCTGGATCTCGCCCTCGATCCAGGTCTGTTCCGGGTACTCCACGAAGATGTCCGAGCGCAGCAGAATGTCGCGGTGCAGTTCCGTCTTGCCGGGGCAGTCACCGCCGATCGCGTTGATATGCACGCCCTCGCCAATCATGTTGTCGGTCAGGATCGTTGCATATTGCTTGTCGGCAGTGCAGGTCGTGATGATCTGCGCGCCTTCCATGCTTTCCTCGCCGGTCTTGCAGGATACGACATTCAGCCCATGCCCCGTCAGGTTGCGCGCGGCCTTCGCGGTCGCAGCCGGGTCGATGTCGTAAAGCCGCACGCTGTCGATCCCGCAGATCGCCTTGAAGGCCAAACACTGGAATTCCGACTGCGCGCCGTTGCCGATCATCGCCATGGTGGTCGCGCCTTTGGGCGCCAGATGTTTCGCCACCATCGCGCTGGTCGCGGCGGTGCGTAATGCGGTCAGCACCGTCATTTCGGACAGCAACTTGGGGTAGCCGGTGTTTACATCCGCCAGCAGCCCAAAGGCCGTCACCGTCTGCAGCCCTTCTTTGGTGTTCTTCGGGTGGCCGTTCACGTATTTGAACCCATACATCTCGCCATCCGAGGTCGGCATCAGCTCGATCACGCCAACGTCCGAGTGGCTGGCGACGCGGGGCGTTTTGTCAAACAGCTCCCACCGTTTGAAATCGGCTTCAATCTCGTCCGCCAGATCGCGCAGGACAGTTTCGATCCCGATGTGATGGACCAAGCTCATCATGTGCTCGACCGAGACGAAGGGGACATAGGCAAGTTCGGAAGGAAGAGGGGGCATTCTGGGCCTCAATAGCTGGTGGTGAAACGGTCAAGCACGCGGCGGCCAAACAGGCTGGCGGTCAGGTCGACCATCAGACGTGCGGTGCGGCCACGTTCGTCAAGGAAAGGGTTCAGCTCGACCAGATCGAGCGAGGTGACAAGGCCGCTGTCATGCAACATTTCCATGATCAGATGCGCCTCACGGAAGGTGGCGCCGCCGGGGACGGTGGTGCCGACGGCAGGGGCGATGTCGGGCTCGATAAAGTCCACATCGAGGCTCACGTGAAGCAGCCCGTTTGCCTGCGCGACCTCGTCCAGAAACGGGCGCAGGATCGGCGCCACGCCATGTTCATCAATCGCGCGCATGTCATGGGCCTGCACGCCCGAGCTTTGCAGAAGGTCACGTTCCTCGCGGTCGACCGAGCGTAGGCCGATCATGCACAGTTTCTCGGGATCCAGTTTCGCGGGCAAAGGCTTGCCCAATAGATCCGGGAACCCGTCCAACCCGCAGGCAAACGCCATCGGCATCCCATGAATATTCCCGCTGGGCGAGCTGGCTGGCGTGTTGAAATCAGAATGCGCGTCCAGCCATAGTACGTATTGCGGTCGGCCCATCTCGGCGGCCGCTGCCACGTGCCCCGTCACGGTTCCCAACGCCAGCGCGTGGTCGCCACCCATGTAGATCGGCAGCGCATCTTGCTTGGCAAGCGCGTGGGATCTTGCGTGCAGGCTACGCGTCCACCCGGCCACTTCGGGCAGGAATTTCAGGTGTGTGTGTTCGGTCTCGACCGCGTCCACATCTTCGCGCGCGGCGTCGCCAAGATCGGTCACATTATGGCCCAACGCAGCCAATTCCTCGGCCAGACCCGCGGTGCGATAGGCGGCGGGGCCCATGATGCAGCCACGACGGCCTGCGCCTTCTTCCATCGGGACGCCCAGTAGGTGAATGTTCGTCATGCGGCGGCTCCTTCGGGCTTTGCTACGGGGCGGGGGCTAAGGTGGATGCCGGCGATGGTGCAGCGCACCGATCCCCCGGCCATTTCAAGGGTTGGGATGTCCAGCGGCAGGATCTTCAGATGCGCTTCGATACGCCACTTCTGCTCTGGCTCAAGCGCAGCCAACGCGCGCGCGGACATGGCCAGAACGCGGCCCTCTTTACCCTGCAATTCGATGGCGTTCCCGGCGAACTCGGCAATCTGTTTTTGCGACAAAGCGATCACGTCGCGTCCACCACGCGCCAGACGTTCGCACAGCTCTTCGCGTCGGTGCGCGTCCAGAATGGTATCCAGCCCGATCAGCGCAACATCCGTCCCGATGCACATCAGCACGTTGGTGTGATAGATCGGCAGCCCCTCCGCATCATGGGCATCAAACACCATCGGTTCATAGTTGAAATGGGTGCAGAAGCGCTCGAGCAGCACCTCGCTGGTGCGTTTCGAGCGCGCAGCATAGGCGACGCGTTCCACGTGATCCAGCACCATCGCGCCTGTGCCTTCCAGAAACAGGCCGTCCTGCTCAAGCCCGGAATAGTCGATGATGTCCTGCACGCGATAGCGCGTCTTGAGCATCTCAAGCACGTCTTGGCGGCGTTCGATCCGACGGTTTTTCGAGTACATGGGATAAACGGCCACATGACCGCCGGGATGGGTCGAGAACCAGTTGTTGGGAAAGACCGCATCGGGGCGATCATCGCGCGGGTCTTCGAACAGGTTCACCTCGATCCCCTCACCACGCAGGGCGTCCACCATACCCGTCACCTCGTCATAGGCGCGCTTGGCAAGCTCTTGCGCTGTGCCTTCGACGGGTGCGGTTTGAAACCCGTTATCCTGCGCCGTTTCCGCGTTGGGCTGGAAATGGTGTGGGCGGATCATGATGACGGCACTTGGGGCCTGAAGCGATGTCTGAGGCATGGTCGGTCTTGTTCATGTTGGAGACTATGAACAGATTAACAACCACACTATTTCACAAAGTATTTCATTATTGCAAAACTGTGGGTTCCATTTTTGACAATTTGCTAAGCTATATATATCATTTTGTCATGCATACCTTCGACGACCTAGACCGAGAACTGATTTCCATCCTGCGCGAAGACGGGCGGGCGCCGATCTCGAAACTCGCCACGATCCTTGGTGTCTCGCGCGCCACGGTGCAGTCTCGGCTGGACCGGCTTCAGGACAGCGGCGCGGTGCTGGGCTTCACCATTCGTGCGCGACAGGATCACGGGCCGGACGGGGTACATGCGATCATGATGATCGAGGTCTCGGGGCGTTCGACCACCGCCGTGATCAAACGTTTGCGCGGGTTGCCGCAGCTGCGGTCGCTCCACTCGACCAATGGCAAGTGGGATCTGGTGGCGCAACTGACCGCTGACAGCCTGACCGATTTCGACCGCGTCCTGCGCGAGGTCCGCGTGGTCGAGGGCATCACCAACAGCGAAACCAGCATTCTTCTCAGCACGGTTTGATCTTGATCTGCCTGCACGCAGAACACATATGCAACTTACGGAATATTAATGGAGCCCGAGATGTCCACCGCCCTGAAAATGACCTGCCTTGAATGCAGCGCGGTAAACCGCGTACCGAAAGACAAACTGTCGGCGGGGCCGAAATGCGGCACCTGCGGGGCCAAGCTGAATGACGGCAAGGTTCGTCAACTGGATCCTGCAACGCTGGCCAAAGCCCAGCGCAATGACGACACGCCGCTATTGGTGGATTTCTGGGCGCCGTGGTGCGGGCCTTGCCGGATGATGGCCCCGGCGTTTGAGCAGGCCGCCCGTTCGATTGCACCACACGCCCGTTTTGCCAAAATCAACACCGAGGACCACCCGAATGTCTCGCGCAAGTTCGGCATTCGCGGCATTCCGGCACTGATCCTGTTTCAAGGCGGCAAAGAAGTCGCCCGTCAGGCTGGCGCCGTTCCCGCCCCCGCGATCGAGCAATTCGTGCGGTCGAAGGCGCGGCTCTGACGCCTCACCTCCCCATTTGCGCCAGCACCGCGTCAGCGGCAAGGCGCGCACCCAAAGCGTTGAAATGGCCATCAGCGGCATAGACCGATCTGGGCGGAGACTGTGCGGCAATGACCGGCACCATGTCGACAAAATCCAGTCCGGCCTGCCCCGCCGCGTCGCGCACGCGATTGCGCAGCTCATCATAGACGGTGGCACTGGGCAGAAGCCCGACGAACCGGTCCACCTGAGGGACGTAGACAAGCGTCAGCGCGCCGTCCCACTGGTCCACGGTCGCTTTCGCAGCACGTAGGATTTGAAGATATTCGGGCTTATCCGCTGTCGCCTTGGGATAGTGAATCCCCATCACCAGTGCAGACTGCTGAAGCGCCAGAAAATTCCGCTGCCACGACCTGCGGCTTAGGTAGCCTTCTAGCGACTGGCGCTGTTCGCTCCACCAACCGGACAACACGCGCTCGACCGCCTCTGTGCTGTTTGCAGCGCTCTCTACCGGCCCCACGGGTTTCGCTGGGTCCAGCGCATCGGTCAGAAAGCCGAGGCTCAGTTCGCCGTCCAGATTTTGCCAGTCATTGCCTTCGAAGAAAAAGATGACGGATTGCGCTGGACGCAGTTTTGGTCCCCACCGCCGTAACACAGCCAGTTCAAAAAGCGGTCCGGCCCCGCGCGAACCTGTGTTCGCCACCGCGGGCTCTTTGACGCGGATCTGGCTGGCGATATCCTCGCCCTCGGGCAAGCAGATACCTTCGGTGAAAGAATCCCCCAAAAGAAGCAGATTGACCGGAGCATCATGCACCGCATCAGGATTCCGAAAGCCATAGCGATCCGCCACATATGTCACCGGCTGTCCATTGCGCGCGCACAACAGAACCTCTTCCCCCGGCACGGCGCCCGTCAGCATCTCGGCCATCGAGGTCACGCCCAGATCCCGGTTCAGCGCCTTCAACGTATAGGATGGCGGGATGGTGCGCTTATAGCGGTCATACGAGGCGTCATCATCCTGTATGAACCCCGACAACCCAACGGCGCCCTGAATAGAGCGCCACGTCAACAGCGCCTCAAACGCGAACAGCCCGATCAGCGCGGAAAACGCATAGATCCCGACCAACAGCTTCCGGTCGCTTTTCGCCCGCAGCGCCACCAGCAGGAAGATCACTCCGATCACGCCCGGCACAATCACATAGCGCATCACCCGCGCCGTGCCGACCGCATAGTCCGAGGCATGAAGCAACGCATAGCCTGCCGTGGCCAGAAAATATCCGGCAACGATAAGACACAGGATCGATCCAATCCGCGAAATCATACCAAAACACCTTTTCCGCAACGCGTACGCTTCATCAATCAAGCTCGTATTTCGACGTATAGTCCTCTTTCAGCGCGGGATCCTGATCGGGCTTGCGCAGGATCACATTGCCGATGGACAGCACATCCATCTCGGTCCCCATGAAGCAGCGAAACGCGTCTTCGGGTGTGCAGACAATCGGCTCGCCTCGCACATTGAACGAGGTGTTCACAACGACCGGGCAGCCCGTCATCCGTTTGAACTGCGTAATCAGCCGGTGATAGAGCGGGTTGGTGTCCGCATGCACCGTCTGGATCCGCGCCGAATAGTCCACATGGGTCACCGCCGGGATTTCCGACCGGGGAACGTTCAGCTTGTCGATGCCAAACAGCGCCTCGTCCTCGGCGCTCATCGGTTTCTTGCGCGCCTCGGCCACATCCGCGACGATCAGCATATAGGGGCTGTCGTCATCCAGTTGGAACCAGTCCGCAACATCCTCGCGCAGGACGGACGGGGCAAAGGGGCGAAAGCTTTCGCGGTATTTCACCTTCAGATTCAAGGTTTTCTGCATCTCGGGCGAGCGGGGATCGCCAAGAATTGACCGGCCCCCAAGCGCACGCGGCCCGAACTCCATGCGGCCTTGGAACCACCCGACGGCCTTGCCATTGGCGATGGCGGCAGCGGTTTCTGCGATCATCTGATCCTCGGTCATGGTGGTATAGACCGCACCCAGTTTGTCCAGGTCCGCACAGATCTGTTCGGTGTCATAGGATGGCCCAAGATAGGCCCCTTTCATCCGGTCCCCGTCATGCGACAGGCTGGGATTACCAAGTTCCTGATGCCACGCTGCCAACGCGGTACCGACCGCACCGCCAGCGTCCCCGGCGGCAGGTTGCACCCACAGCTGTTTGAACGCGCCATCGCGAAGGATCTTGCCGTTGGCCACGCAGTTCAGCGCGACACCGCCCGCCATGCACAGGTTCTCGATCCCGTATTCCTTGGCCGCCGCGCGGGTCATGCGCAGAACGATCTCTTCCGTCACCGCCTGGATCGAGGCCGCGATATCCATGTGGAACTGCGTCAACTGATCACTTTCCGGCGCACGGTGGCGTTCGCCGAATACCTTGGCAAAGGCGTTGTTGGTCATGGTCAGACCGGCCGTGTAGTTGAAATAGCGCTGGTCCAGCTTGAAGGACCCGTCTTCTTTCACATCGACCATTTTCTCGAGGATCAGGTCCTTGTATTTGGGCACACCATAGGGCGCCAAGCCCATCACCTTGTATTCGCCCGAGTTCACCTTGAACCCGGTGTAATGCGTGAAGGCGGAATAGAGCAGGCCCAGCGAATGCGGGAAGTGGATTTCCTTCAGGATCTCCAGATCGCTTCCGCGTCCGATGCCCAAGGTGGTCGTCGCCCATTCGCCCACACCGTCAATGGTCAGCACCACGGCCTCGTCAAACGGGGACGGGTAATAGGCGCTTGCGGCATGGCTGATGTGGTGCTCGGAAAACAACAGCTGCGACATGTCGAACTTGGGCGACATCTTCTGCAGCTCTTTCACCAGAAACCGGCGCAGAAACAGCTTTTCCTTCAGCCAGATCGGCATCGCCACCCGGAACGAAGAAAAGCCCCGCGGCGCGGTCGCCACATAGGTTTCAAGCAGTCGTTCAAACTTTAGAAACGGCTTGTCATAGAAGGCCACGTGATCAACGTCGGACAGGGTTATGCCTGCCTCGTCCAGAACATAGCGGATCGCGCGCTCGGGGAAGCGCGCGTCATGTTTTTGCCGCGTAAATCGTTCTTCCTGCGCCGCTGCCAGGATGTCGCCGTCACGGATCAGGGCCGCTGCACTGTCGTGATATAGCCCCGAGATACCAAGAATATAGGTCATATCACATTAGAACAGTGGATACAGAAATGGTGCAATAGCCGACCCTTGGCTGAGGACAATCAATCCCCCGAAAATCACGAGGATCAAAAAGACAGGTGCCAGCCAGAACTTCTTTCTGACCCGCAGGAAGGACCAAAGCTCTCCAAGAAATGACATGTTTTACTCCACCCATTAAGAAATCGTTACTAAAATTGCCGGGACATACTTTCCGGTTTGACCTCCCGCGGCCTCCAATATGACTGTGCATCGGGATCAAGCTTTCGGTCCAAAGGATCGTTGCCCTTCGCCCGGAAGATTAGCGCGATTGGCACGAAGGCGATCACGAAGACCAAAAACATCACTACGGGCGAGATGACCCCGTGCAACAGCAGGCCGAATTTGAACCACAGCTTGTTCAGTGGATTCAGAAACCCCGGACGGACAAGCGCCAGCACACAGAAGCCCGCCGCCAGCGCGGCCGTGATTGACCAATACGCCCCGCCGCGGATCAACAGATACAAGGTGATCAGCGCAGCAACGCTGCCAAAGACCAAGCCAAAGCTTCTATCGGACCCCATGGTCACGTCAGTTTTCGAAATATGTTCAGACATAAAAAATTGCCTCGCAAACTGGGACGAGCGTAACCCATTTCTAGAAAATCGCAAAATCCCTGCCGAAGGTGCGCATGGCGCAGATGTCGCGGGCTGTGTCCGAGTATTGTTGCCACCCATCTTTGCCACGCTGCAATCCCACCCAAGAACGCCCTTGAAGCAGGGGCGGAATCGATGCGCAAAACAGCTTTCTTGGTGGAGTTGATGAGCGCTGCAACGGCGGGTTGGTGCATCGCGAGAACGGGATTGAGACACTCATCCCGGTGGCAGCAGACTGTGTCTGGAACAATCATCTTGTTCCGATTTCGATCCAGCCAAAACGCCGCGTGGGTACGAAACGCCCAGCTTTCCCCTTAAGTCAGCGTCGCCTGCACGTCATTCTGTCTGCAACTTAGACAAGGAGAACACCATGTCCCTTTTGCAATTACTGCAACAAGCACAGAATGGTCAGGGCCTGTCGGCTCTGGCAGAACAGGTCGGTCTGGACCAGGCCCAGGCCGGGGACCTGACCAACCTATTGGCCCCGGTGATCGGCAAGGCCGCCAAACAGCAAGCCGAAAGCGGTGGGCTGGACAGCATTCTGGGCGCGCTGAAAGGCGAAGCACAGGCCGGAATGTTTGACGACGCCGCCCAAGCGGCCAGCCCCGAAGGCGCAGCGCAAGGCGCGAATTTCCTGAACGGCCTGCTGGGTGACAACGGCACCAACGCTCTGGCCGAACAAGCAGCTGAACGCACCGGAATTGGCATGGAACAAATCATGGCCTTCCTGCCCGCATTGGGCGCGATGGCCCAAGGTGGTCTGCAAAAACAGATGCCGGATGCGTCGATCGATGCACTGCAAGCGGCGCAATCACAGGGCTCGGGCGGCGGGCTGATGGGGCTTGTCGGCGGCCTTCTGGGTGGCAGCCAGCAAAGCGGCCCCGACCTGTCCGCGCTGACCTCACTGCTGGATGCCGATGGGGATGGGTCGATCGTGGACGACATCATGGAAAAGCTGACCAAATAAGGCTTAGTCCAGAAACTCGAAACTGTCCGCCCCGTCAAAGTGGCGGACAGTCAACGCGTTCATGACCTCAAGCGGCGCCATGCGCAGGTTCACCGCGAACCGTTCCTGATCGGCGTTTTCCCCCGGCCCCCAATGGGTGATGCAGCCACAAGTCTGACAGGCGTGGAAGTCGATCATGTGATCACCCCAGCTGTAGGTTTTCGTGTGCTCCTGCCCCGTCAGGATCGCCCCATCATTGGGTGGGCAATGCGCCCAAAGCGCGCCATAGCGGCGGCACATGGAACAGTTACACGAGACGGCAAACTTCGGCGCACTTACCTCGAACGTCACGGCCCCACAATGGCACGACCCGTTGATCTTCTCTGCCATAGCTGTCTCCTTTGCGTGTCATTTGGATACTTGAGCACACAAGAACAAAAAGAGAACATTACGTCAACGGCGCAAACAAAAACGGCCCCGCTTGGGGGCCGCTTCAATCTATTTCTGAACCGATCAGCCGTTGACGCGGATCGTTTCGTTTTTCGGGTCATAGGGGCTGTCGACCGTGACTTCGGCGTCATAAAGACCACCCATGATCTTGACCTTCAGCTTCTGGCCCGGCACCGCCAGTTCTGGCGGCAGATAGCCCATGCCGATCGACTTCTCGAACGCGACCGAATAGCCGCCCGAGGTCAGACGACCCACTTTCTTGCCATCGAGGAACAGCGCCTCGCGGCCCCACGGATCCGCATCATCCGGACCATCGATCAGAAGGGTGCAGCACTTCGCACGCACGCCGGTTGCCACCATGGCGTCTTTGCCGTGGAAGTCTTTTTCCAGATCGATAAAGCGCGGCAGGTCGGCCTCGGCCGGGGTCGCGTCGCGGCCCAGCTCGGTGCCGAAGGCGCGATAGGATTTCTCCTGACGCAGCCAGTTTTGCGCACGGGCACCGACCAGCTTCATGCCGTGCTTTTCGCCAGCTTTAGTCAGCAGATCCCACAGATAGTTCTGCATCTCGATCGGGTGGTGAAGTTCCCAACCCAGTTCGCCGGTATAGGCCACACGGATCGCGTTGACCGGGCACATGCCCAGCTCGATCTGCTTGGCCGACAGCCACGGGAACGCTTTGTTGGTCAGCGCGTTTTCCGGATCTGCGTCGACGATGATCTCTTTCAGAACGTCACGCGATTTCGGGCCAGCGATGGCGAAGACGCCCCACTGGGTGGTCACGTCCTGGATCTCGATATAGCCGAACTCGTCCATCTTGTCCTCGGCCGCCTTGCGCAGGAAGTCGGCGTCGTACTCGGTCCATGCACCGGCCGAGACGAGGTAGTAGTTGTTCTCGCCATTGCGCACGATGGTATATTCGGTGCGGGTGGTGCCTGCCGAGGTCAGGGCATAGGTCAGGTTGATCCGGCCAACGCGCGGCAGTTTGTTACAGGTGAACCAGTCAAGGAACTGGGTCGCACCGGGGCCTTTGACGACGTGCTTGGTGAAGGCGGTTGCGTCGATCAGGCCAACGCCTTCACGCACAGCTTTGGCCTCGTCCACGGCGTACTGCCACCAGCCACCGCGACGGAACGAGCGTGCTTCTTCATCGAAATTCGACGGCGCATCGATCGGACCATAGTAGTTCGGGCGTTCCCAACCGTTCACCCAGCCAAACTGCGCGCCTTTTTCTTTTTGGCGGTCATAGGCGGGCGAGGTGCGCAGCGGGCGACATGCCGGGCGCTCTTCATCGGGGTGGTGCAGGATGTAGACGTGCTCGTAGCATTCTTCGTTCTTGCGGGCTGCAAACTCGGTGGTCATCCAGTTCGATGAGTAACGCTTGGGGTCAAGCGAGGCCATGTCGATCTCGGCCTCACCATCGACCATCATCTGGGCGAGGTAATAGCCGGTGCCGCCAGCAGCGGTGATCCCGAAGCTAAACCCTTCCGCCAGCCACATGTTGCGCAGGCCGGGGGCCGGGCCCACCAGCGGGTTGCCGTCGGGGGTGTAGCAGATCGGGCCGTTGAAGTCGTCTTTCAGACCCGATTCAGCACAGGACGGCACGCGCTCGGCCATCGCCATGTACTGATCTGCGATGCGGTCCAGATCCAGCGGGAACAGGTCGGCGCGGAAGCTGTCCGGTACGCCATGCTCAAAGCGGGCGGGTGCGCCGCGCTCATAGATGCCAAGGATCCAGCCGCCGCGTTCTTCACGGGCATAGGATTCGTTGTCTGCGTCGCGCACAACGGGGTGCTCGGGGTTGCCAGCTTCACGCCATTTCACCAGCTCGGGATCTTTGTCCATGACGATGAAGGTGTGCTCAACCGGGATGGCAGGCATCTTAATGCCCAGCAGCTTGGCGGTGCGCTGTGCGTGGTTGCCCGATGCGGTCACGACGTGCTCGGCGGTGATCACCACCTTCTCGTCGCTCTCGATCAGGTTGCCGCCTTTTTCCACCATCTTGGTGCAGGTGACTTCCCAGTGGGTGCCGGTCCAGTGGAAGTCGTCCGCCTGCATCTTGCGGACGATCTCTACGCCACGCTGACGGGCACCTTTGGCCATCGCCTGCGTCACGTCTGCTGGGTTAATATACCCGTCTTCGGTGTGGTACAGCGCGCCCTTCAGGTCCGACGTCTCGATCAGCGGCCAACGCTCTTTGATCTGATCCGGGGTCAGGAATTCATAGTTGATGCCAACGGTATCCGCGGTCGAGGCATACAGCTGGTATTCATCCATACGCTCGTCGGTCTGCGCCATGCGCAGGTTGCCCACAACGGCGAAGCCCGCGTTCAGGCCGGTTTCGGCTTCCAGTTCTTTGTAGAACTTGACCGAGTAGTCGTGGATGTGGGTCGTCGCATAGGACATGTTGAACAGCGGCAGCAGACCGGCAGCGTGCCAGGTCGAGCCCGAGGTCAGCTCGTCACGCTCGATCAGCATCACATCATCCCAGCCAGCTTTGGCCAGGTGATAGGCGATCGACGTACCGACGGCACCACCGCCGACGACAAGCGCTTTTACATTGGTTTTCATGGGGCGACTCCCTTGGGAAAAATCTGTTGCATCATAGATGCCGAAAGGCAGCGGTCAGGTCCGAACCTGCCCGACCTTACACAGAATGAAAACGACATACGTGGCGGATTCAACGCCCCAACGCGTCAGACAACTGGTCCACGGGGATCACGGGCGTGATCAGTGCCTCGATTTCCTTGCGGCGGGGATGATCGGGGACGAACAGCGTCATGCACATATAGTCTTCGACCAAGGCCGCCTGTGCTTCGAAGTTGTAGGACAGAAAGGCACCTGCTTCGCGTCCCGGCCAGTAATATGGGTCGCCCGGCTGAAAGCTTTCGGCGCCTGATTTGGTGGGGGTATAGCCCGTACGATCGCGGTTTTGCCATTGCCAGACATGCACCAGTTCGTGCGCCATTATAAGCGCGTGGGGCATGGGCAGGCTTTTGGGCCAGCCCGCGAACATATCGTCGCGATACAGCGCGCGTTTCAGATAGATCTGATTCCACAACGCGAATCCGGGCGGAAACTCCCATTCCCGGTCCGGCTGGGGCACACGATCGCAGACAGTTTTCGGGATGTCGCGGGGCGCGGCCTTTGGTGCGTCTTCGGGAATCGGCTTGGGCCTTGGCAGGGGCAAGAGGCCGATCCCGGTCCGCACGCGGACTTTACTGGTGTCCAGAGTGTCTCCGAACAGGGTTTGTGACATCTGGACTTCGTTCTCGGACAGCGGACGTGAACAGGCGGCCAAACTGACCAATGCGACAAGAGCGACGTATTTCAACATGCTATTGCCCCTCTGAGGGCGCCTTCAAAGCTTTCCGACGCGCGGCGCGCACCTGCGCCCCGACATAGATCAGCCCAACGACCAAACCGATCAGTCCCGCCAAATACGAAGTGTCATGCAGCATTGCCGCACGCCCGTATCCAATAGGATCTTTGGCGGACGCTGGCACCGGGATGTGGTCCATCGGAGGCTCAAAGGCGAGGCTCACCACCCCCAGCGCAAGCGTGATGGCAACCACCAGCACCGCCGCGCGCAAAAAGACGCGGCGCGCCTGTGTGGGCGACGGAATGCCCAAGGACATAACCGCAATCGGAATGCCGATCACCAAACCCATCCACCAGCTGGCCTGCCAGCCGACATAGGCAGCCCCCACCCGGCTTTGCAAAAGCTCAGGAATGCGGAACTGAGGGAACTTCAGCGCATAGAAATAGTCCGGCCCGATCGTGAAGCTGATCTGGTTGTGCACAATACCATAGACCCCGGCCAGCACACAGGCGAAGCCGACCATCACGGGAAGGGCCAACAGGCGGCGCATTGCGGATTACAACATTCCCGGTACGACCTGATCTGGCGGGCGGTGACCATCGGCAAAGGTCTTGATGTTGATCAGTACCTTCTCGCCCATCTCGACGCGCCCTTCGACCGTGGCCGAGCCCATATGCGGCAGAGCCACCACGTTGGGCAAGTCGCGCAGACGGGGGTTGATCTCGTTTCCATGCTCGTAAACGTCCAGACCTGCGCCCGCGATCTCGCCCGACCGAAGCATCCGGGTCAGCGCGTTTTCGTCGATCACTTCCCCGCGCGAGGTGTTCACGATCACCGCATCCGGCTTCATCAGCTTCAGGCGGCGCGCGTTCATCAGGTGGAAGGTCGACGGCGTGTGCGGGCAGTTGATCGACAGGATGTCCATCCGCGCAACCATCTGATCAAGGCTTTCCCAATAGGTCGCCTCGAATTGCTCTTCGATCTGCGAATGAAGCCGCTTTCGATTGTGATAGTGCACCTGCATGCCAAAGGCGCGTGCACGGGCGGCAACGGCCTGACCGATGCGGCCCATACCCAGAATACCAACGCGGCGGCCCTGAATGCGGCGGCCCAGCATGGCGGTGGGCGACCAGCCCTCCCATTCACCCGAGGCCATAGTGCGGATGCCCTCTGGGAAACGGCGGGTGACAGCGAGAATCAGTGCGATGGCCATGTCCGCTGTATCATCGGCAGACACGCCCGGCGTGTTGGACACCAGAATGCCGCGCTGACGGGCCGATCCCACATCAATGTGGTCCACACCTGCGCCATAGTTGGCGATCAATCGCAGGCGTTCGCCCGCGCCGGCCAGCATGTTGGCGTCGATCCGGTCGTTGATGGTCGGCACCAGCACATCGCAACGCTTCATCGCGTCGGCAAGCTCGGCCTGGCTCATCGGTTTGTCATCGTCCCGAAGCTCGACATCAAACAGTTCCATCATCCGGGTCTCGACAACCTCGGGCAACCGTCGCGTCACGACAACACTTAGACGTTCAGCACTCATGCGAGCCCTCCCTTCGGCTTTTCTTTTGCGCGTGTCCCTGACAAAGTGACAAGGAACGAGGCAAGGTACAAGCTCTCTCCGGATCGCAGACGAAATAAAATTGCGCGGGCGGTGTTGGGCAGCAGGAGATCAGTGTGAGTTTTCGATTTGGCATCCGTTTTGCGGTTCCTGTTTTGGCTATGTGCATGGCCGTGCAAGCAGGATTTGCGCAAACCGAAACCGGGGGCGAGCGCGGTTCGGTCACCAACCTGCCGATTCCCCGTTTCGTGTCCCTGAAAGGGTCTGAAGGCAACGTGCGGCGAGGTCCGTCTCTGCGCCACCGGATCGACTGGGTCTTCAAACAGCGCGGCATGCCGCTGCGCGTTACCGGCGAATACGAGCATTGGCGGCAAGTTCAGGATCGTGACGGCGTCGGCGGATGGGTCCATTACTCGCTTCTGTCCGGCGCGCGCACCGCGATTGTCGATCAAGACCTGATGCCGCTCTACAGCCGCGCGGATCCGGAAAGTCAAATCAACGCCTATCTCGAAGCTGGTGTGATCGCGCGAATCGAAAGCTGTGGACCAGACTGGTGCCGCCTGAAAGCCGACGGCATTCGCGGCTGGACCACCAAGGACACCATCTGGGGCGTTGGCCCGGATGAAGAGATCAAGTAACGGTCGCAACTTGCACGCCTCGCCCGCCTGAGCTAGCCCAGACATATGAACAAACCTGACGACACCAAATTGAACCTGTCCGCGGGTGCCGCCTCTGCGTTAGTCGCGGTGACGCTTGTAGCATTGAAACTTTGGGCGCTTGGCGAAACGCAGGCCTTGTCCGTGGCTGCTTCGCTGGCCGACAGCGCAATGGATCTGATGGTGTCGTTAGGGGCGCTTGCCGCGATTTGGTATGCCTCGCGCCCCGCGGATGAGGATCACGCCTTCGGTCATTCCTCGGCCGAGGATCTGGCCGCCTTAGGTCAAAGCCTATTCATTCTGGTCTCGGCCGGGGTCATTGCGTGGGCCGCCGTCGCACGGCTGTTGTCGGGCGAGCCCGCCCCGATCATGTCCCATGAAAGCGGCATCTTCGTCATGGCCGTGTCCATCGTTCTGACGCTTGCGCTGGTTTTGTGGCAGCGCCACGTGGCCACGCGCACCGGGTCTGCCGTGGTGAAGGCCGACAGTCTGCACTATCTGGGCGACCTCATCCCCAATATCGGCGCGATCCTGTCGCTGTGGGCTGCTGCCTGGTTCGGGATGGAGCAGATCGACAGTGTCGTCGCCATCGGCGCCGCGATCATGCTGGCCGTGGGTGCACTCCGCATCTTCAAGACCGCATGGGACGCGCTGATGGACCGCGCCGCAGATCCAGCCGTGATCGAAGGGGTCGAGGCCATTGCCCGCGACCATCCTGGCATCCACGGCTTTCACGATCTGAAGACCCGCCGGGCGGGCTCGATCACCTTTATCAACCTGCATATCGAACTAGATGGCACGCAAACGCTGGACGAGGCGCATGCGATCGGCGCCAGCCTGCGCCGCGCCATTCTGCGGGCCTATCCGAACACCGATGTACTGATCCACAAGGATCCGGTGGGGGTCGAAACGCATCCAGACGACCCCCAAAAAGCTTAGGCCAATCCGCGCCCTTTCAGCAGCGGTTCAACGCCGGGCAGTCGGCCCCGGAACGCGGTGTATAGGTCCGCCGCATCCACCGATCCACCTTTCGACAGGATATGCTCTTCCAGCTTTTCGGCCATAGCCGGGTCGAACGCATCGCCGGTTTCGGTGAAGGCGTCAAAGGCGTCGGCGTCCATCACCTCGGACCACATGTAGCTGTAATAGCCCGACGAATACCCGTCGCCCGCAAACACATGCGCGAAATGCGGCGTGGCATGGCGCATGCGGATCGCCGCGGGCATGCCGATACGGTCCAGCGTTGCCGCCTGCGCCGCCATCGGATCAGCCGGGGCTTTGCCGTCATGGAAATCCAGATCGACAATGGCCGAAGACAGGAACTCGACCGTCTGGAACCCGGTGTCATGGGTCGAGGCCGCCAACAGCTTGTCCAGAAGCGCCTTCGGCATCGCCGCGCCGGTCTTGGCGTGGGTGGCGAACTTGCCCAGCACTTCGGGCACTTCCAGCCAGTGTTCGTAAAGCTGGCTGGGCAGCTCGACGAAGTCCCGCGCGACCGAGGTGCCGGAAATCGACGAATAGGTCACATCGGACAGCATCTGATGCAGAGCGTGGCCGAACTCGTGGAACAGCGTGCGGGCGTCATCCCAAGACAGCAAGCCGGGCTGGCCGTCTTCCGGTTTGGCGAAGTTGCAGACATTCACCACGATGGGGCGGATGTCCCCGGCCAGCTTCTGCTGGCTGCGCATCGCCGAACACCACGCGCCGGACCGCTTGGACCCACGGGCAAAATAGTCGCCCACGAAGACCGCGACATGCTGGCCATCGCGTGTGACCTCCCACGCGCGGGCGTCAGGGTGATAGAGCGTCACATCCAAGGGCGCGAATTCCAGCCCGAACAGACGGTTTGCGGTGTTAAACGACGCCTCGATCATGCGGTCGAGTTGCAGGAACGGCTTGATCTCGGCCTCATCCAGATCATGCTCGGCCTCACGCCGACGCTCGGCATAGAAATGCCAATCCCACGGCTCCAGATCGCCATTATGGCCGTCCGCGTGCAGCATCTGGGTCATGCGGGCGGCGTCTTTGTTGGCCGCCGCACGGGCGGGTTCCCAGACCTGCATCAGCAGATCGCGCACCCGGTCAGGCGTGCCGGCCATCTCGGTCTCAAGCTTGAACGCCGCGAAGCTGTCATAGCCCAACAGGTGCGCGCGCTCCTCGCGCAACGCCAGCGTTTCCGTGGCAATCGCGCGATTGTCTGTGTCGCCGCCATTTGCGCCACGTGCGGTATAGGCCTCGTACGCTTTCTGACGCAGATCGCGGCGGGTCGAATGCTGCAAAAACGGCGTGATGACCGAGCGCGAGAGCGTCACAGCAGGCCCGTCCACGCCCTTTTCCGCCCCGGCGGCGCGGGCGGCATCGGTTACAAATTCAGGCAAACCGTCCAAGTCGCCTTCGGCCAGAGGCATGAACCAACTGCGTTCGTCCGCCAGAAGGTTCTGGGTGAACTCGGTCCCCAATGAAGCAAGACGTTCCAACACTTCTTTCAACCGATCCCGATCCGCACCCTCCAAAAGCGCGCCAGAGCGCACGAACCGGCGACGGGTCAGCATCAGCACGCGCGCCTGTTCATCGGTCAATCCCAGCGTATCGCGCGATTGCCACAGCGTTTCGATCCGCTGGAACAGATCCGCATTCATCGTCACCTCGGACGAGAACGCCGCAAGCAAGGGCGAGAACGTGCGCTGCAATTCCTCGCGCGCAGGGCTGCTGTCGGCCCCCGCCACGTTGTAGAAAACACCCAACACCCGGTCGAGCGGCGCGTCTGCAAGCTCCAACGCCTCGATCGTGTTGGCGAATGTGGGCGCGTCCGGGGTGTCCGTGATCGCTGCAATCGCAGCGCGGGTGTCGTCCAACGCGGCGTGGAAAGCCGGTTCGAAATCGGCGTCTGAGATCAGGTCAAACGGCGGCAGCTCAAAGGGCGTGTCCCAAGCGGACAGAAGCGGGTTGGTCATGGGGATCTCCTTTGAGGGGAAGCTAGGGGGATGCGGGGCGGATTGCCAGAGGGGGCCGGTGTTTTGGCTCAGGTGGAAGAGAATTTTGCCGGTCTTGGTAATGCGGGGCTGAGCCTTTGTTCGAAAGCGCTGGCTAATTCGCGTGACAGCGTGCAGGCTTGGGACATGCTTAAAAAAGAACCGCTCCCCATCGCTTCCGTTCGTGTGCCGGCCAAGCGCGTGAAAACGCTAGAGGCAGAGAAAGCCATGACATTGGCCGAGGATATTCTGGAGAACGGACAGCTTACGCCGATCCGCGTTCGCGAGGATAGCAAAGGCTATGTCTTGATCGAAGGGTTACACCGTCTTGAGGCCATGAAGCTGCTGGGTGAGGAAACGATCGAGGGCTACAAGGTGCACGCACGACTGCACTAATTTGGTTGATGCTGATGGAGGATGTGCGGGACGAAGCCGCCTGATGCTGATGCAGCAATGTTCGCCTCCTCGCTTCAACTAAATCGCTGAACGTATCGTGGCGGTGCAGCACAGTTTCCAATAGCGGCCATTCAACGCGAGAAATCCTGACCGAAGGGGTAAAAGGGCCGTTGAGATCCCAATTCTGATGTTAGCAATCCGATCAGACATCTCTGGACCGCTGTCTAGGATTTCCGACACCAGAACGCCAAGAGCCAACCAGTGCAACGGCTGCAATGGCACCCAATACGCCCCACACCGTCATGTAGGATTTCGGCCAAGTCACGTCCGAGTATCCCATCGGTGACGGCTCGGCAGTCATCACATGCGCGACTCCGGCGATCACAACGCCCACACCATATGTGATCGTTGTCCAAAAGACCGTACGTCCCAGTTGTTGGTCGGGTCGTGCGGCTATCGCGCCAACCGCTATGGTCAGGAACATCGAGGCAATCAAACGCGTGGTCAGTGCGTCGCCTGGCCAGGGCCAAATCAATGGCCAGGGACCGTCGGGTTTCAAAAACAAAGTCACAGCCCATAATCCGGCCACAGCTCCGATCAGCCCCAAGGCCCAGGAAGAAAGAGAATTGGGGGGCTCTTCGGTGCCTAGATCTTGTCGTGGCAGGGCGAGCAGCGAGAAAGAGCTCGTCACCAACAAAAGTACAACAATAATGAAGAAAGCTACGGTGACCTCTCGCGTGAAATCGAAGCGGTCCAAATGTTGGGTAAGAATGGCAGCCGTCAGAGGCGCCAAATAGACCCATAGCATCAAGAGCACCAAGCGAAGATGCGTCGGATACGGCCGCCAGAGTGCGAGAGCCGAGGCCAGCGCAAAAGACCAACCGGCCGCGGCCAACATTCGGGCTGCCAGTCCGGGCAAGGGCCAAGAAAAAGCGTAAGGAAGATTCTGCCACCAGGCAAATGCACCCCAAAACCCTCCAGCCAGCGTTCCCAGCAAAACAAATGCCGCCAGCGCCTCAACTCTGGACGGTCTGTGACCAAGGCGATGGCGCCAGAGAAAGTTTCCAAGCCAGACGGTCCCAAACAGCAGGACCATTCCAACAATCTGCCATACAAACGATGTCATTCTCTATCCTACCAATTGGTCTATCGTAGCACAGTGGCCCGCATCCACTTCGTGGACAAGAAATTTCGAAAGAGTAGTCAGCGCGTTTGTCCCGCAACAAGGTTATAGGCTCTCTAAGTTTCGCTGCGCCGATAACGAACGGCCGCTTTTTTGCTGCGATGCAACTGATGGCGTCGGTGGGTTTCGTTATTGCACATGCGAAGGTAAGTTCCGGAGCACTTCCGATATGGGCTCATTGCAGACATTGTAACCGGGCCTTTCTCCTCACAGAGACGCCACCGCCGCCTCACCCACAGGTCTCACACCCCTCGCGCCGCTTGGTCTTGATCACCCGCGTTTCCGCATACATCGCGTCATAGATCAGCATCCGGCCGCGCAGGCCCTCGCCCGCGCCGGTGATCTCTTTCACGGCTTCCGTTGCCATGATGCCACCGATGATGGCAGGCAGCGGGCCGACAACGCCGGCTTCTGAACAGGACGGCGCCAAACCGGGGGCCGGGGCCTCGGGGAAGATGCATTGATAGCAAGGCGCGCCGTTTGCAGGGTCGAAGGTGGACACCTGCCCCTCCCACTGACTGAGCGCACCGCCGATGACGGGTTTGCCCAGCTTGGCGGCTACGCGGTTCACCAGATATCGCGTTTCGAAGTTGTCCGAGCCCTCAACGACCAGGTCATACTCGGCCAGCAGCTCGTCCGTGACATCCTCGGTCAAACGGCGATTATACGGACGGACCTCGATGGCGGGATTTTGCGCCTTCATCGCGGCCTCGGCCGAGAAGACTTTGGGGATGCCGATGTCAGCATCACGGTGGATCACTTGCCGCTGCAGGTTCGAGTTATCGACCACGTCGTCATCAATCACGCCGATGGTGCCAACCCCGGCCGCCGCCAGATACAGCAGCACGGGCGAACCCAGCCCCCCAGCGCCGATGACCAGCACGCGGGCCTCTTTCAGCGCCACCTGCCCCGGCCCACCGATTTCGCGCAACACAATGTGGCGGGCATAGCGGTCCAGTTCAGTATCCGTGAAGGGGCCATCATCTGTGTCTGCCGTCGGCGCATCGGGCACGCGGGATTTCAACCACGCAAGCCCGCGCCCGTAAAGCGCGGCCAGCCCGATCATCGCAAAGAACACCGCCCAGATGGTGAAGTTGCCCCCCAGACCGGCGGCGATGGGGTTGCCACTGGGCAGCACCGCGAAGCTCAGCAAAACAACCGCGGCCACAAGCCCCGTCAGATACCAGCGTTGCGCTTTGGTAAACCGCAAATAAGCGCCGCCCAACCAGATCAGAGCCAATGTCAGAAGGACCCAAGACATCTTAACCCCGCCCTGTCGACCCGAATCCACCAGCCCCACGCGACGTGTCACCCAGCGCATCCACCTGGACATAGTCCGCCTGTACCACGGGGGCGATCACCGCCTGCGCGATGCGCTCGCCATGGCCGATGGTGAAGGGATCTGCCCCAAGATTGATCAAGATCACCCCAAGCGGCCCGCGATAATCGCTGTCGATCGTGCCCGGCGCATTGGCCAGCGTCACGCCATGCTTTGCCGCCAAACCAGACCGAGGCCGGATTTGCATCTCGTATCCCTCGGGGATCTCGACGCGCAGCCCGGTAGGCACGATGCGGCGCTCCATCGGGGCAAGAACCCACCCTTCGGCACGATCCGCATCGGGCAGATTGGCACGCAGATCGGCGCCAGCCGCCCCGGCGGTCTCATAGGAGGGCAGCGCTACAGAGGCATCTGCCCCCTCTTCACGAACGACATTGATCTGTGGCATCGGCCCTCTCATTTTCTTGCTTCAAATATCCCCGCCGGAGGCATGACATCTAATCCGCCAACGCATCCGCAATCCGTACGGCAAGCTGGCGGGCAACGTCGTCCTTGCCCATACGCGGCCAAACATCGACGCCGCCCTCAGAGATCAACGTCACCGCATTCTCGCTTCCACCCATGATCCCGGTTTCCGGGCTGACATCATTGGCGACGATCCAGTCACAGCCCTTCCGCTCACGTTTCGCGGTGGCATTTGCCATGACGTCATCGGTTTCCGCAGCAAATCCTACGACCAACGACGGACGCCCTTTCTTCATCTTGGACACCTTGGCCAGAATGTCCGGATTCTCGGCAAACTTCAGGACCGGCAAGCTGCCCTTGGCATCTTTCTTGATCTTGCTATTCGACGCCGAGGCGACACGCCAGTCGGCCACAGCAGCGGCGAAGACCGCAGCATCAGCAGGAAGCGCAGCTTTCACGGCCTTCAACATCTCTTGCGCAGATTGCACCTTTACCACCTTCACGCCCTCGGGCGGGGGCACGTCGGCGGGGCCGGTGACAAAGGTCACATCCGCACCAAGCGCGGCCAAGGCGCGGCCCAGCGCGGTGCCCTGCGCGCCCGATGATCGGTTGGCGATGTAGCGCACCGGATCAATCGGCTCATGCGTCGGGCCCGAGGTCACAAGCACATGCTTGCCCTTCAAAGGGCCGTCCATCAGCGCAGCTTCAACGGCAGACACAATCTCGAGCGGTTCGGACATGCGACCCGGACCGAACTCGCCACAGGCCATCGCGCCATCATTCGGGCCGACGAACAACACGCCGTCGCCTTTCAAAGTTTCAACATTGCGCTGACAGGCCGGGTGCTCCCACATGCGCACGTTCATTGCGGGCGCGACCAGCACACGCTTGTCCGTCGCCATCAGCAGGGTCGAGGCGAGATCGTTCGCCAGCCCCCCCGCCATCTTGCCTAACAGGTCGGCCGTGGCAGGTGCGACCACCACCAGATCGGCAGCGCGCGACAATTCGATATGGCCCATCTCGGCCTCGTCGGTCAGGTCAAACAGATCGGTGTAAACCTTGTTCGCCGCAAGTCCGGACGCGGACAGAGGCGTCACGAATTCTTGCCCGGCTTTGGTGATCACGGGCGTGACCTCGGCCCCGCGTTCACGCAGGCGCCGGATCAGGTCCAAGGATTTAAAGGCCGCGATGCCGCCGCCGATGATCAGAAGGATGTGTTTGCCAGCCAGCATGGGGATCCCCTTTGAAGTACAATCAAACAGTTACGGGACCGCAGCCTGCCTTTCAATGGGCAGCTTCTATTTGAACTGTTCACATGGATCCGGGCGGTCCGGCGCTGGCGCGTCTAGAACAATGTCAAACCCGCCTTCGGGCGGCACGCCATCCTCGCCCTGCCCGACCGAGATCACGTCCAGATCCGGCGCAACCCGCGCCAGATAGGCAGGCGCGCCCCAATCTTTGCGCGCGTGGCCGTTTCCAGTGATGACCACCACCAGACCATCCGTGTCGGCGACGGCCTGAACCACCCCTGCGGCTAGCGTGGCATCGCGCAGACGTTGCACCTCGATCATACCGCCCATCATCTCGCGCGGCATGGCTTCGCAATGGGCCTGAAACTGCAACTCGGTCCTCTGGGACCGTTGATCCTCGGGCAACGCATCCGTCAAGCCATAGGCCGCCGCATCCCCTTGAAAATGCGCCGTGACCCCATCCGCATACGTTGCGCGCGCTACATCGCGGGGGACGGCGGCCCCAATGATCGGGCCCTCATGCGCTTGAAAAATCGGTAGATACATCTGGAAGTCAGGCCATCCGGTCTGTGCCCAGCGCTCTGCGAACGCGGCGGGATTGGCGGCCAAGGTGGTGGCGTCCGCTTGCCCCAACATCTCGATCACAAGCGCAGCCGGGGCCACGTCCTGCACGATCTGCGCCTGCATCTCGTGATGGGTAGGGTTGTCATGCACTTCGCCCAGAAGGACGACATCCGCCGCCTTCAGGCGCGACAGGTCGTCCGCAGTCAGCGCGGCCTGCTGGGCTAAGGCGGGCGCAGCAGACAAGATCAGGGCAAACAACAACTGTTTCATAAGATCAGGCTAGGGGGCGGGCACGCAGCGCTCAAGCGCTTTCGCCTTGACGCGCCATGTGTCGCAATGCCACGTCAGATGGATGAGCATGACACTTCCCCCCTTAACCCTCGTGCTGGGCGGCGCGGCATCCGGCAAGTCGGAATATGCCGAACGGCTGGTTGCTGCCACCGGTCGCCCGATGCTTTACATCGCCACGGCGCAGTCCTTTGACGCCGAGATGGACGACAAGATCGCCCGCCACCAAGCGCGACGGGGTGACGGTTGGCGCACGATTGAGGCGCCCTTGGAGGGGTCCGTGGCCCTTGACTGCGCGCACGCGAACGAAGTCGTTCTGTTCGATTGCGCGACCATGTGGCTGTCAAACCAGCTGTTTGCAGAAACCGATCTGGGCGCGGCGGAAACCACTCTGTTCGAAGCCATGATCGACTGCGCGGCCCCGGTGGTTGTCGTCTCGAACGAGGTCGGCGCAGGGATCGTCCCGGAAAACGCACTGGCACGGAGGTTCCGGCAGGCGCAAGGAGAGCTGAACCAGCGCATCGCCCAGCGGGCAGATCTGGTGGTCACGGTAATGGCCGGTCTCCCCTTGGCGTTGAAGGGTACTCTGCCCGAAGGTGCGCCATGACCACGCCTGTCACATGGTGGTGGGTGCGTCACGGCCCGACCCATGCCAAGAACATGGTGGGTTGGCGGGATCTGCCAGCGGATCTGTCAGACAAGGCCGCCTTGGCACGATTGTCGGATCATCTGCCGGATAGCGCGGCAGTGATCTCAAGCGATCTGATCCGTGCCTCGGCTACAGCGGACGCGATCGGGGATGGGCGGACACGCCTGCCACATCACCGCGACCTGCGCGAGTTTCACTTTGGTGACTGGGACGGGTTGGGCTGGCAAGAGGTCTCGGCCCGCGATCCGGACCTGTCACGCGCCTTTTGGGAAACGCCGGGGGATCACGTGGCCCCGGGGGGCGAAAGCTGGAACCAACTGGCTGCGCGCGTGTCCGGCGTGGTGGATGTGCTGAATGGCGCAGGCCACCGGCACGTCATCGCAGTGGCCCATTTCGGTGTGATCCTGACCCAGATTGCACAGGCGGGCCGCATGACGGCCTATGACGCGCTTGGCCATAAGATCGACAACCTGTCAGTCACGCGACTGCATTGGGACGGAGCGGCATGGTCAGTTGAGGCGATCAATCACCTGCCGTGAACAGCTACGTCACAAATGGGAAATTGCGCGCAGGCCACGTCTCGCTAATCTAAGCCTATGAGTTATGATCTTTATATCGGCGACCAGACGTTTTCCAGCTGGTCCCTACGCGGATGGCTGATGTTCGAAGCGTTCAACATCCCCTTCCGCACCCATTTGGCTGGCCTCTATAGCGGCACGTTGAAAGAAGATTTGGCCGAACTGGCGCCAGCGCGGTTCGTGCCAGTCATGAAGACGCCGGACGGCGTTCCGGTAGGCGATACTCTGGCGATGGCCGAAACCTTGGCCGAGCGTCACCCCGATGCTGGTCTTTGGCCCGAAGACCCGGCCGCCCGTGCGCTGGCGCGGTGGCTGGTGGCCGAGATGCACTCTGGCTTTGGCGCGTTGCGCGGCGATTGCCCGATGCAACTTTTGGGCGTTGTCGAGGGATTTGAACCGTCCGAGTCGGTTTTGGCCGATCTGACCCGCATCGAAGAACTCTGGTCGATTGCACGTGCGAAATTTGGTCGTGACAACAGCCCTTGGCTGTTCGGTGATTACTCGCTGGCAGATGTGTTCTATGCCCCCGTGGCCGCGCGGATTGCCGGGTTTAGCTTGCCGGTCAGCGCCGACGCGCAGGCCTATGTGGCCGCGCATCTGGCAGATCCGGCCTTTCGCCGCTGGCGTGCTATGGGGCTTTTGAAATCCTATGATCCGGTGCCCTATATCGACGGGTTGCCCCTGTCGGACTGGCCCGGCCCCGCCCCCTTGGTGGCCGTCGCCTGTAGTGGCCCGTCGATCAACGACGCCTGCCCCTATTCCGGCGATCCGGTCACCGATTATCTGAAGCTGAACGGACAGGTCTGGGGCTTCTGCAATCCGGGTTGCCGCGACAAAACCGTGAACGATCCCGAGGCATGGCCCGCCTTCATGGCGATGGTCTCGGCACAGCTAGGAACCGGGCGCGATTAACCTTTTGCTAACCATGCCGGTCTAGCCTGCCTGAAACGGGGCAGGTTGGATCGCAGGGAAACAATGGTCGCACGCATCAGCACGGTGGCGTTCGAAGGGATCGACGCCAAGATTGTCGAGGTCGAATGCGCCCTCTCGCCCGGTTTGCCGGGCTTTGCCATCGTGGGATTGCCGGACAAGGCCGTATCCGAAGCGCGTGAACGGGTGCGCGCGGCGCTGGCGTCGATGTCGGTCGCTCTACCTCCGCGCAAGATCACCATCAACATGTCCCCCGCCGACATGCCCAAGGAAGGCTCGCATTTCGATCTGCCCATCGCACTGGCCCTGCTGGCCGAAGCGGGGTTGATCAGTCGCGAGGATTTGGCGGGCACAATGGCCATAGGAGAGCTGTCGCTGGATGGATCGCTAATCCCGGTTCTGGGTGCGTTACCCGCAGCTTTGGCCGCAGCCGAACACGAACTGGACCTGATCTGCCCGAAAGCCTGTGGGGCAGAGGCCGCATGGATCGACGCAACCAAAGTTCTGGCGGCGGACAGCCTTGCGGGTGTACTGCAACATTTCACGGGGCAGTCGCCCATCGTGCCGGCCACCGCCGGACAGGTCACAACCGAGACCACTTCCAAAGACTTGGCCGAGGTGAAAGGGCAAGAACGGGCCAAACGCGCGCTGGAAATCGCCGCCGCCGGGCGTCACCACCTGCTGATGGTCGGTCCGCCCGGATCAGGAAAATCGATGCTGGCCGCGCGCCTACCCGGCATCCTGCCCCCCCTGTCGGCGCGCGAGGCGCTTGAAACGTCGATGATCCATTCCGTGTCCGGGCTGTTGGACGCAGGCGGCATTTCACAAACGCGACCCTTTCGCGCGCCACACCACACGGCGTCGATGGCAGCGATTGTCGGCGGGGGACGCGGCGCAAAACCCGGCGAGATCAGCTTGGCCCATAACGGCGTGTTGTTCATGGACGAATTCCCCGAGTTCAATCGCCAGACATTGGAGACCCTGCGCCAACCCTTGGAAACCGGCGACGTAACCGTGGCGCGCGCAAACGCCCATCTGCGCTATCCCAGCCGCTTCCTGCTGGTCGCCGCCGCCAACCCCTGTAAATGCGGATACCTGACCGACGCGGCGCGCGCCTGCAACCGCGCCCCCAATTGCGGGGCGGACTACATGAGCAAGATCTCGGGGCCATTACTGGATCGGTTCGACCTGCGGCTCGAGGTGCCTCCGGTCAGTTTTCAGGACCTTGACCTGCCTGCAACTGGTGAGCCGTCCGCAACCATCGCCGCCCGCGTGGCCGAGGCGCGCGCGCGCCAGACTGAACGCTATGCGGGTCAGCCCGACGTCACGACGAATTGCGACATCGAAGGCGACCTTCTGACACAAGTCGCCACGCCAGATCACGATGGGCGCGAGATTTTGAACAAGGCGGCGGACCGCTTTGGCTTGTCTGCACGCGGGTATCATCGCGTATTGCGCGTGGCGCGGACGATTGCTGATCTGGACGGGGCAGAATATGTGGGCCGAAGCCACGTGGCCGAGGCACTGGGGTATCGGCTGGTCGGTCAGACCGCGTGATCTGCAAGGGCTTTTTCGATGGCCGCCGCGATGCGACGTACTGAATGATTGGCCTCGGGCAACTGCCCCGCAAACATCTGCCACACATGCGGCAACCCATCAGCCTCATGCAGATCGACGGATACACCGTGATCTTCAAGCACCTTCACCATCCGGCGGGCGTCATCCAGAAAAATCTCGGACCGGCTGGCGGTAATCAGGACCGGCGTTGCCCCTGTAAACTTGGCAAACAGCGGGCTGGCGAGCGGGTGGAGGGGATCAGCGCCGTCAAGATAATAGGTCGCCAACTCGCCCATACGTTCAGCTGGCAACACCACCTCGGTGGCATCGTTTTCACGGATTGATGCTCCGCTTGCGGACATGTCCGTCAGGGGCGACAGCGCGATGGTTAGCGCAGGTTTGGGAAGATCATGCGCCACAATCTGCGACAGCAACACCAGCGCCAGACCTCCACCAGCGCTGTCCCCGCCCAGAATAATCGGGCGATCGGGATGAGCGGCAATCACGTCTCGATAGGCGGTAAGTGCATCTTCAGGCGCGGCAGGAAAGGGATGCTCCGGGGCAAGACGATAGACGGGCAAAAGCGCGCGCACGCCCGACGCGTGCGCGATGCGGCCGACCATGTTGCGCACGGTGCTGGGCGAGCCGAAGAAATAGCCACCACCGTGGAAATACAACAAGATTGGAGCATCGCCGGCCACCCCCGGATCAATCTCCATCACCGGGCGCGTCATGTGGTCATGCCAATCGTAACGAAGACCGCGTGGAGGAGGCAGCGTCAGACGCGTCACCCTCTCGAACCTTCTGCGCACACGATGCACCGTATGGGGCGTAGCGCGGGTCAACGCCGGACGCTCGGTCAGGCGCAGCCACAGGTTTAAGGGGCGGCGCAGCCAGCTCATGCGCGGCGGGCTTCGATGGCCTGCCAGATCTTCTCGGCCACGTTTGTACCGTCAAAACGCTCCAGCTCTTGAATACCGGTGGGCGAGGTCACGTTGATCTCGGTCAGATAGTCGCCGATCACATCAATGCCGACAAAGATCTGACCTTTCTCGCGCAGAAGCGGGCCGATCGCGGCACAGATTTCAAGATCACGCTCGGTCAGGCCGATCTTCTCGGGGCGTCCGCCCACATGCATGTTCGAGCGGGTCTCGCCCGCGGCAGGCACGCGGTTGATCGCGCCAACGGGTTCCCCATCCACAAGGATCACACGTTTGTCGCCATTCGAGACATCGGGCAGGAATTTTTGCGCGATCAGCGGCTCGCGATTGATGCCAGCAAACAGCTCGTGCAGCGAGGCAAGGTTGCGGTCGTTTTCGTCCAGACGGAACACGCCCGCACCGCCATTGCCGTAAAGCGGCTTCAGGATGATGTCCCCATGGGTGTGTTTGAACGACTTCAGCGTCTCGAAATCGCGGGCGATCATGGTCGGGGGCGTCAGGTCGGGGAACTGAAGCACCAGCAGCTTCTCGGGGTAGTTACGTACCCAGAAAGGATCATTCACGACCAGAGTATCCGGGTGGATCATGTCCAGGATATGTGTGGTGGTGATGTAACCCATGTCAAAGGGCGGATCTTGCCGCAGCCAGACCACATCCATGTCTGCCAGATCCATGTCCTGACGCTCGCCCAGCGTGAAGTGATTGCCCTGTTCGCGACGAACGGTCAGCGGCCAGCCGCGCGCGATCACGCGCCCTTCGCGATAAGACAGCTGATCAGGAGTGTAGTAAAACAGGCTGTGCCCACGTGCCTGTGCCTCTTCCGCGATGCGAAAAGAACTGTCGGCATTGATATCGACATGGTCGATCGGGTCCATTTGGATGGCAACTTTAAGCGACATGGGTGGCTCCGTCTGAATTCAACCCCCCATAAATGGGGCAGAGCTGCCCGTGGCGCAATGGGGTCAACGCCCCAATTCAGTAGCCCAGCGCATTTTCAACGATTTGGACTTCGCCTGCCCCGTTCACCAAGGCCACATCGAAGCGGCTTGGCGTCAGATCCCCTTTGGGTTCACTGCACAGGAATTCAGCCGCCGTCAGATAAAGGCGCTTAATCTGAGCCTTGGACAGCGCTTCGGCGGCGCGCTGGAAATCGCGCGATTTCTTGACTTCAACAAAGATGACTTCACCCCGGTCGCGTACGATCAGATCGATCTCGCCGCGTTTGCCGCGCCACCGGCGAAACGCCACCTGCCGTCCAGCTTCTTCGTATGTGCGTGCCACACAATCTTCGGCGGCGATGCCGGACAGGTATGAGACCATCCCGCTCATGCGCCGCGTTCCATGGCCAATGCGGCTTGATAGACCTTGCGCCGTGGCAGCCCGGTGGCTTGCGTCACCATTGCGACGGCATCTTTCATGCTCATATCTTGCAAGGCGTTCCCCAGCATCTGTTCAAGATCAACTTCTTCTTCGCCTGCTTCAGTCTGCCCAAGCACAAGGGCGATTTCACCCTTCAGCGTCATATCTGCGATCTGATCGCAAAGTTCTTGCACAGTGCCACGCCGGATTTCTTCAAACTTCTTGGTCAATTCGCGGCATATGGCGGCCGAGCGGGATTTGGCTTCAGTCAAACACAATTCGGCTAACAGCCGGTTAATGCGTTTGGGGCTTTCATAGATGATCAGTGTGGCAGGAATAGAGAGAAGCTCGGCCAACCATTTCTGACGCGCGCCCTTGGCCGAGGGGGCAAATCCTGCAAAGCAGAACCGATCAGACGGCAGTCCAGACAGGCTGAGCGCAGCAATGGCCGCGGTCGCCCCCGGAAGCGCGGTTACGAACCCGCCCTCCTGCGCGACATCTCGCGCAAGGGCAAAGCCGGGATCCGCCACCAATGGGCTGCCTGCTTCGCTGGCATAGGCCACGGATTTGCCCTGCCCGATCAGCTTCATGATTCCATCGCGACCCGCCTGTCCCGAGTGGTCATGATAGGCAATCAGCATGCGATCACCCAGTGCAATCCCATGGATTTCCAGCAACTTACGTGTGGTCCGGGTATCCTCGGCTGCAATCACATCAGCCGAAGCAAGTACATCCAGTGCACGCAGCGTGATATCGCGCGCATTCCCGATGGGCGTGGCCACCAGATATAGTCCGGGATCAAGGGGAGTATTCACGGGTTTCACACTGGACCTGCCTGTTCTGAGAGTTATTATGTAGCCGTCTGTCGGGGGGCGTTTTGCCTTGCCCGGGAAAGGATATTGTATGTTTGCCGTTTTCGCACGCACCCGCAAGGCGCTGGGTGCTCTTACCGTTGTTGCGTCGCTTTCCGCCCTCGTTGCCTGTACCCCAACCGGGTCGCAAATTGGGCAGAACATCAACACTTCGAAGCCCGTACCTGTTGCCCTTCTGGTACCGTCGGGATCAGACTCGGCCAATGACGCAAGCCTTGCACAATCGCTGGAAAACGCAGCCCGTCTGGCCATGTCCGAACTGTCAGGGGTCACGATCGACCTGCGTGTCTATAGCACGGCTGGTGATGCGAATCAGGCGGCCTCGATGGCGACGAAGGCGGTGAATGACGGCGCAAAGGTCATTCTTGGCCCGGTCTTCGCCCAAAGCGCCAATGCGGCAGGTGTTGCTGTTGCCCGTCGCAACGTGAACGTACTGAGCTTTTCCAACAATCCCAACATTGCGGGCGGCAACGTCTTCATTCTGGGCAACACGTTCCAGAACACCGCCAACCGGCTGACGCGTTATGCCACACGTCAGGGCAAGGGTAAAATCTTGGTTGTGAACGGCCAAGATCAGGCCGAAGTCCAAGGCAGCGCGGCCATTCAAACCGCAATCCAGAATTCAGGCGCAACGCTGGCGGGCACATCTTCGTTCGAACTGTCGCAGAACGGCATCGTAAACGCCCTACCCGAAATCAGCGCGCAGGTGCGCAGCACCGGGGCGCAGTCGATCTTCCTGACCTCGGGCACGTCCGGGGCACTGCCCTTCCTTGCAGGTCTGCTGCCTGAAAACGGCGTCGATCCAGCGAGCATCCAATATATAGGTCTACAGCGTTGGGACATCCCCGCAAACGCGATGTCTCTGCCCGGTCTACAAGGTGGCTGGTTCGCCATTCCGGATCCGGCGCTTAGCAGCCGGTTCTCGGGCCGCTATCACGCCAAATATGGCGCGACGCCCCACCCAATCGCAGGGCTGGCTTATGATGGCATCGCCGCCATCGGCGCGCTGGTTAAGGCTGGCAAGGCCAACGCTCTGACCACCACCGCACTGACCCAGCCGCAGGGCTTTGTCGGCGTAAACGGCATCTTCCGCCTGCGCGGCGACGGCACGAACGAGCGCGGTCTGGCCATCGCTCAGATTCAGAACGGATCGGTGGTGATCATCGATCCAGCACCCAGAAGCTTTACCGGTGCCGGATTCTAAGCGCGACCGGCCCGAGCCGGATCAAATGGCGGGGCGGCTGATCTGCCCCGCCGACGACATCCTTGATGAACAGGCTCTTTGGCAGCGGCTCGACCTTGCGTTCGAGGACGCCAAGGACGCCTCGGCCATTCGCAAGCTGACGGTTACCGAGCTGCGTGCCGCCATCAAATCGGGCCGCACACGCATCGCCGAGGCCTTATCGAAGGCCCCGCTCGACGCCCATCCCGCCACCGCCGCTTATAGTTTTCTGACCGATTGCGTGGTGCGCTGCGTGCATCGGGTCGCGACCAAGCGCCTGCACCCGCTGCCCCTTCCCACCACGGCCGAGCGGATCGCGGTGATCGCAGTTGGCGGCTATGGGCGCGGCGAAATGGCGCCGCAATCAGACGTGGATCTGCTGTTTCTGACGCCCTACAAGATCACCCCCTGGGCCGAGAGCGTCATTGAAAGCATGCTGTACATGCTGTGGGATCTGCGCCTGAAAGTGGGCCACGCGTCGCGTACGATCGACGACTGCCTGCGTTTGGGTCGCGAGGACTACACAATCCGCACCGCCCTTCTGGAACAACGCCCCGTCTGTGGTGACGCCGAGCTGGCCCACGAGCTGGATGATCGCCTGTGGAAAGACCTGTTCAACGGCACCTTGGCCGAGTTCATCGAAGCCAAGTTGGCCGAGCGTGACACACGTCACACCAAACAGGGTCAGCGTTATGTTGTCGAACCCAACGTGAAAGAGGGTAAGGGCGGGCTGCGCGACCTGCAGACGCTCTTTTGGGTGGCCAAGTATCAGCACCGCGTGGCGCACCCGTCCGAGCTGGTCTCGAAAGGCGTTTTTACCGAAGAGGAATTCGCGTCCTTCCGCGCCGCCGAAAGCTTTCTGTGGGCCGTGCGCTGCCAGTTGCATCTTCTGACCAACCGTCCGTCCGACCAGCTGACCTTTGACCTTCAGGTCGAGGTTGCAGACCGACTGGGCTTTGAAGACACCGAAGGCCGCCGTGCCGTCGAGCACTTCATGCAAGTTTACTTCCGCCACGCCACACAGGTGGGCGACCTGACGCGGATCGTGTTGACCGCGCTTGAGGCACAACACCTGAAGAAAGAGCCGCGCCTGATGCGGCTTTTGAAACGTCGCCGTAAATTGAAACACGGTTTCGTGGTGCAACAAGGGCGTTTGGACGTCGCGGATGAAGTCGCGTTTCTATCCGACAAGCTGAACCTGCTGCGCATCTTCGAAGAAGGCCTGCGCACCGGCATGTTGATCCACCCACATGCCATGCGTCTAATCTCGCACAATCTGCATCTGATTGATGATGAGGTGCGCGAGGACAAGGAAGCGATCCGCATCTTCCTTGATCTGCTTCTGAAGCACGGCAACCCTGAACGCGCGCTGCGCCGGATGAATGAACTGGGCGTCTTGTCCGCTTTCATCCCTGAATTCGAACCCATCGTGGCGATGATGCAGTTCAACATGTACCACTCGTACACTGTGGACGAGCATACGATTCAGGTGATCTCGAACTTCGCGCAGATCGAGCGGCACGAGCTGGAAGACGAGCTGCCGATCAGCTCGGAAATCATCGACAAGGGCGTCAATCGCAAGACCCTGATGGTGGCGATGCTGCTGCATGACATTGGCAAGGGTCGACCACAGGATCACTCGGTTCTGGGCGCTAAGATCGCGCGCAAAGTGGCCCCACGACTGAGAATGACTCAGCGGGAATGCGAAACGGTCGAATGGCTGGTGCGCTATCACCTTCTGATGTCCGACATGGCACAGAAACGCGACATCTCTGACCCGCGCACGGTGCAAGATTTCGCCAAAGCTGTCCGCTCGGTCCGGCGGCTGGACCTGCTGACCGTACTTACCGTCTGTGATATTCGCGGCGTTGGGCCGGATACGTGGAACAACTGGAAAGCCACGCTGATCCGCACGCTCTACAACCAGACACGACGGGTTCTGGAGGACGGGACCGAGGCACTGAACCGCGAAAGCCGCGGGGATGAAAGCAAGCGCGCCCTGCGCAAAGAGCTGGCCGACTGGAAGCCCAAGGATCTAAAGACCGAGACCGCGCGGCACTATGATGCCTATTGGCAGGGGCTTCATGTTTCGGCGCACGCGGTTTTCGCCCGGCTTCTGCACGACATTCAGGACAACGAGGTCCGGATCGAGCTGGAACCGGATCAGGATCGTGACGTCACCCGCGTCTATTTTGTGTTGGCCGACCACCCCGGCATCTTCTCGCGCCTTGCGGGGGCGCTGACCTCGGTTGGGGCCAACATCGTGGACGCGCGCACCTATACGTCGAAAGACGGCTATGCGACGGCGTGTTTCTGGGTGCAGGATGCCGATGGCAACCCGTTCGACGTGGCCAAGCAAAAGCGCCTGACCCAGATGACCCACAAGATCCTGAAGGGCGAAGTCGTCGCACGCGATGCCATCGCGGGCCGCGACAAGATCAAGAAACGCGAACGCGCCTTCAAGGTCCCCACTACGATCACCTTCGACAACGAAGGGTCCGAGATCTACACGATTATCGAAGTCGACACCCGCGACCGTCCCGGTCTGCTCTATGACCTGACACGCACGCTGGCCGACGCGAATGTCTATATCGCCTCCGCCGTGATCGCGACTTATGGAGAGCAGGTGGTCGACAGCTTCTATGTCAAAGATATGTTTGGCCTGAAATACTATGCCGAACACAAGCAAGATCTTCTGGCAAGCAAGCTGCGCACGGCGATCGAAAAGGGCGTGGAAAGGGCGACGGCATAATGGCGTCACGACTGGCCAGAGGCTTCATGACCGTCGGGGGCTGGACCATGGCCAGCCGCATCCTTGGGTTCGTGCGCGACATTATGATCGGCGCGTTCCTTGGATCCTCTGCCGTGGCCGAGGCGTTCCTGATCGCCTTTTCCCTGCCCAACATGTTCCGTCGCTTCTTTGCCGAAGGCACGCTGAACGTGGCCTTCGTGCCAATGTTCGCCAAGAAACATGAAGCTGGGGATGGCGCGTTAGAGTTCGCCCGCGATGCCTTCGCAGGGCTGGCTTTTATCCTGATCATCTTTTCCATCATCGCGCAGATCTTCATGCCCGCGCTGGTCTACGCCATGGCCTCGGGCTTTACCGAGGACAGTCGCTTTGACCTTGCCGTCACCTATGGACGGATCGCCTTCCCCTATATCTTGTTCATCTCGCTGGCCGCCCTTCTGTCGGGCGTCCTGAACGCCACCGGGCGGTTCATGGCCGCTGCCGCCGCCCCGGTGCTTCTGAACGTGATCTTCATCGCGGCGATGATGATCGCTGACCTGATGGGCGGCGACATCGGCTTGGCCATGACATGGACCGTGCCCATCGCCGGGATTGCGCAAGTCGTGCTGGTCTGGATTGCCGCCAGCCGCGCCGGATACCGCCTGATCCCGCGCATGCCACAGATGACGCCCGAGTTGAAACGGCTCGCCATCATCGCCGCCCCTGCGGCCCTCGCGGGCGGCGTCACCCAGATCAACCTTCTGGTGGGCCGTCAGGTCGCCAGCTTCTTCGAGGGCGCGGTGGCGTGGCTCTACTATGCTGATCGCCTGTACCAACTGCCCTTGGGCGTGGTCGGCATCGCCATCGGCATCGTGCTGCTGCCGGAACTCTCGCGCAACCTACGCGCCGGAGATATGGCCGCCAGCCGCGATGCACTCAGCCGCGCGGGCGAGATGTCGCTGGCCCTGACTGTCCCCGCCGCGGTCGCCCTGATGGTGATCCCGATCCCGCTGATCGAGGTCCTATTCCAGCGCGGCGCCTTCACGCTGGACGACACCAAATGGACCGCACTTGCCACGGCGATCTATGGCGCGGGCCTGCCTGCCTTCGTGCTGCAAAAGGTGCTCTCCTCCGTGTACTTCGCCCGAGAAAACACCCGCGCCCCCTTCCATTTCGCCCTTGTCGGCATGGTGGTGAACGCGGGCATAGCCATCGGGCTCAGCTACCATCTGGGCTTTATCGCGGCGGCCATCGGCACAACATTGGCAGGCTGGACAATCACCAGCCTGACATGGATCGGCGCGACAGGCATGGGCGAGGAAACCCGCTTTGACGCCCGCTTCTGGTCTCGCCTGTGGCGCATCGTAGCTGCCAGCGCCGTCATGGGTGCCGCCCTTGTGGCGATGGCCTTCATCATGGCCCCGCTCTTCGCCATCTCGGGCGTCAAAATCGCGGCGCTTGCCGTGCTTGTTCTGGGTGGGATCGCAATCTACGGGCTGGCCGGACAAATGCTCGGCGCGTTCCACATGTCGGAAATCAAGTCCGCCTTCCGCCGAGGCTAACGCGCGTATCGCATTTTCTTGTCTTAAATATCCCGGGGTCCGGGGCTGGCCCCGGTCCGGCCTCACCGCTGCCGCAAGCGCTGCACCACACGCGACCAGCCTCCGGGGCTGACCAGAAAACTCAGGCCAAATCCCGCGACAAAACCGGACACTTCGCTGACCCAGTTCAGACCAGCTCCGAACAGCAGGCTAAAGATCAGCTGAATGCCCAACAGAAACGCGATGATCCGGAAGGCGGACAGCTGATTGCCACCGGTCGCGCCCAGTTCGGCCCAGAGGATGAACGTGTAGGCGCCGATCAGGCCATAAACTGCCGGATAGCCGCCGAACAATGCAACGTTCGTGTCCCACACCAGCCAATAAGCCAGCGCCCCCACGATGGCAGAGCCGAAATAGACCACCAGAAAGGCGAACGCTGAAAAAACCTCGCCCACCATCTTGCCAAGCGCCAAAAGAAAGACGAGCACGAAGAGCAGATGGGTGAAGCTGAGATGCAGGAACGGATAGGTGAAGAAGCGTGCCACGTCCTTCAAGGGATAGCGCCCGTTTTCGACCATCCATGCAAAAAGCGGCTCGCGGAAGCCCCAAGCCTCGATCATGGAAATGCGCCAGCCAGCGGCCTCGGGCCCGCCAACCAGGCCCGAGTTCCCCGCAACGAACACAAGTTCGATCCCGACAAGGAATACGGCCAGCGCAATCACCACCGGGGGCAGAGGATTGACGGGGCTTTGATCATGCGGATGGGTCACGGGCTGCTCCTTTGCCCGCGTTTGACCGGGCTTTCCTTGACGCTGTCTGCCCAGCTAGGTAATCGACATGGGCACAGAATTCCAGACGGAGCAAACACATGACCAATCACACGCCGCGCGTATTTTCGGGGATCAAACCCTCGGGCGGGCTGACGCTGGGCAACTACCTTGGCGCCATCAAGCGTTTCGTGGACATGCAGGCACAGGATTTCGAGACCATTTACTGCGTCGTCGACCTGCATGCCATCACCGTCTGGCAAGACCCGAAAGAGCTGACGGACGCCACCCGTGAAGTGGCCGCCGGGTTCCTGGCTGCGGGCATTGATCCCAGCCAGTCGATCCTGTTCAACCAAAGTCAGGTTCCGGCGCATGCCGAGCTGGCATGGCTGTTCAACTGCGTGGCGCGCGTGGGTTGGATGAACCGGATGACTCAGTTCAAGGACAAGGCGGGCAAAAACGCCGAGCAAAGCTCGCTTGGGCTTTATGCTTACCCGTCGCTGATGGCGGCTGACATTCTGCTGTATCATGCGACCCACGTGCCCGTGGGCGAGGATCAGAAGCAGCATGTCGAGCTGACGCGCGATATTGCGGCGAAGTTTAACCACGACTTCAAGGCGGAAGGCTTCTTCCCACAGCCCGAGCCGATCATCGAAGGTCCGGCGACCCGCGTGATGAACCTGCGCGACGGCACCAAGAAGATGTCGAAATCAGGCGAAAGCGACATGGAACGCATCAACATGACGGATGATGCCGACAAGATCGCCAAGAAGTTCAAGAAGGCAAAGACCGATCCAGAGCCTCTGCCCGAAACGCTGGATGGTCTAAAGGATCGCCCCGAGGCCAAGAACCTTGTGGACATTTATGCGGGTCTGTCAGGTCTGACAAACGAACAGGTAATCACGGAATACGCGGGCGCAGGCTGGGGCCGTTTCAAGCCCGCACTGGCGGATCTGGCGGTCGAGAAGCTGGCACCGATCTCGGAAGAGATGTCGCGCCTGATGGGTGACAAGGCCGAGATCGACCGTATTCTGGGTGAAGGTGCTGACAAGGCCGAGGCGATTGCTCAGCCCATTCTGGATCAAGCCTATGACATTGCAGGCTTCCTGCGCTCGCGCAAGCGGTAAGGTCGGACCGGGGCCAGCCCCGGACCCCGGGATATTTATGGCAAGAAAATGCGAGGCGCTGGGAAACCGGCGCCTTTTTTCGTGATTTTGTGATTTCGTGGGGCTGGGCTAGGCTGGCAGATGCCAGCAAGGGAGCCTGCTATGACACGTAAAGAGTACACCGGTGAAGACATCACAGTCACATTCGATCTGAAGCGTTGCATCCACGCGCGCAATTGCTTCCTTCAACTGCCCGAGGTGTTTGATCCCTCGAAACGTCCGTGGGTGCAGCCCGACAATGCCAGTGCCGAGGAAGTGGCGGCGATGATCCGCACCTGCCCTTCCGGGGCTTTGGCATTTCGGCGTAGTGCCGGCGTCGAAGAGCGCCCGCCGAGAATCAATCGACTGGCTGTGTTGGAGAACGGACCACTGGTTCTGGCGGGCGATGTTTGCATCGAGGATGGCGGGCGTGAAACCCGCGTGGCGCTATGCCGGTGTGGATTGTCAAAAAACAAGCCCTATTGCGACTACAGCCATGTGGAAGGCGGGTTCGAGGCAACGGGCGAGCCTGCGCCAAAAACGCCACCCGAGACCGAAGAGGTTGGCGGACCTGCGGATGTCTCGCGCCGCGCCGACGGGCCGCTGGTGATCGACGGAAATGTCGAATTGTGTTCGGGCACCGGGCGGCGGATTGGCACTGTTGGCAAGGCATTCCTATGTCGATGCGGGCATTCAAAAAACAAGCCTTTCTGTGATGGCAGCCACAAGGCGGCCGGGTTCAAGGATCCGGTCGAACCGGCGCCATGACCTGGTTCAGCGACGAAACCCTGTCGTTTCTTCGCGACCTATCCCAGAACAACAACCGCGTCTGGTTTCAAGAGAACAAGCCGCGATACGAGGCGCACATAAAAGACGCTGCCGCACAGTTTGCGGACGCGATGGCCCAGAAGCTTGCCGCGAGTTATGCGACCGACGTGACCGCGCGCATTTTTCGGATGCATCGCGACCTGCGGTTTTCCAAGGACAAGACGCCCTACAACACGCATATCCATATCGGTTTTGCCGACGCGCAGGCCGGGGCCAGTTGGATGGTGGGGTTACAGACCGAACACCTTGTGGTGGGCTTCGGGATCTTTGCTTTCGACCGCGATGTTTTGGATCACTGGCGCGAGGCTGTGGCCGGGCCGCAGGGTGAGATCCTGCAAGTGCTGCACGCGCAAGCGACGTCAGACGGATTGCGGATTTCAGACCCCGAGCTGAAACGCGTCCCGATGGCGTGGAACGCGGACCATCCGCATGGCGATTTACTGCGGCACAAAGGGATCGTCTGGTGGAACGATCACGTCCAGCAGAGAGAGGTCATGGGACCGGACGGGCCAAGCATGATCGCGGATGAACTTCGCGCCATGGAGCCATTGCGCAACTGGATGACCCTTGCGCTGGATCCGTCGACTTAGGACTGAATGCCCAGCTTCTCGGACAGCGTAGCTAGGGTCGCGCGGGTCGACTCGTTCCAGTCCGCATTGCGCGACTTGAACAGGGTGGCTTGCGATTTGTGCACAGGCTTGCCCGCAAGGATCTTCAGGTGGTTCGCCCGCAACGTCTCGCCGGTCGAGGTGATGTCAGCGACGGCCTCGGCGGTTTCGTTCTTGACGGTGCCTTCGGTCGCGCCTTGGCTATCCACCAGCTGATAGTCTGCCACGCCGTGATCGCGCAGGTGGTCGCGGATCAGGCGGTGGAATTTGGTGGCGATGCGCAAGCGGAAGCCGTGCTGCGCGCGAAAGGCGGCAGCGGCGGCGTCCAGATCGTCCAACGTGTTCACATCGACCCAGCATTTCGGGACCGCGATGATTAGATCCGCATGGCCAAAGCCCATCAGGGCGAGCTCTGACACCTTGTCCTGCCAGCTACCAAGCTTTTCACGCACAAGGTCCGATCCGGTTACGCCCAGATGAATGCGACCCGCAGCAAGCTCGCGCGGGATTTCACCTGCGGACAGCAAGACCAGCTCGATTCCGTCGATCCCGTTGACCGCGGCCGCATATTCGCGGTCCGACCCGGTGCGGGCCAGTTCCACGCCACGGGCGCCGAACCAGTCAAAGGTCTTTTCCATCAGACGGCCCTTCGAGGGCACACCAATCTTCAGGGTCATTTTGCACCCCCTGCGGTCAGTTCCAACACGATCTCGGGGCGGATGACGCCGCCAACTGCGGGGATCTCATGCCCCTTGGCGCGGCCCAGTACACTGGTCAGCGCGTCATAGCGCCCGCCTGTGGCTACCGGAGGCAGATCGGGGCGGGTTTCGGCATAGAATCCAAAGACGAACCCGTCATAATATTCCATCGACGTGCGGCCATAGCTGCCTTCGAAATCCAGATTGTCCACGTCCACGCCACGCTTGGCCAAAGCCTCGGCCCGCGCTTCCAGACGGTCCACAGCATCCGCGATGGCGGGCATATCGACCGCGATGTCACGCAGATGCTCCAGCACGTTCACAGTGGTTTCACGTAGGGCCAGCAAGTCGTCCAACAGCTCGACTTCCTGCGTCGAGATCGGAGCAGCAGCGGCGTCTTCGCGCAGGGCCTCGATTCGGTCAGAGATTTCCACCGCCGAGCGCAGGCCGATCTGGGGGCCTGCATCCTGCATGGGATCGTCCTTGGCCAGCAGTGCCGCGCGCCCTTCCGGCAGCGGTGCGCGTCCGGCGAACCGGTCTAGCAGCGCGCGGAAACGGCGGGGGCGCCAGACGTGCCGCAGCAAAGCGGCCCTACGGCGGTCCGTGGTTTTCAACCCGCGCACAGCCGCCAGAAGCAGGCCCATATCGCCAGTGGCCGCGCGCAGCGACAGGGGCGAAAGTGCGTCTTGGATCAGGGCAAAGACCTCGGCATCTGCTTCGATGGGGGCGTCGCGGTCGAAGACCTCATAGCCGACTTGGAAGTATTCCGAGGCACGATGGGTGGATTCTTCCTGCGCGCGGAAGACCTCGCCCATATAGGTGTATCGGGCGGGTTCAGCACCATCGGACATGTGCATTTGCACGACCGGCACAGTGAAGTCGGGGCGCAGCATCGCCTCTCCCCGGATCGGGTCATGGGTCACGAAGGCGCGGCCCCGGATGTCTTCGCCATAGAGGTCCAGAAACGTGCCTGCGGGTTGCAGGATGTCGGCTTCAACGGCAACTGCACCTTTGGCTTCAAAAAACGCCATCAGGCGGGCGGCCTCAGACCGGATCTGTGCCTTGTCAGTCATCAGACGCCTCGATGATTTCGCGGACTTTGGCGACCATGTCAGCGCGGTCGCATTCAAACTGGCTGGGGCGTTCTTTCCATTCCTCAAGCGTGGCGCTTTCGGCGATCTTGGCGCCAAGCACCAGATCCTTGATCTGAACCTTGCCCGCGTCAAACTCGTCCGAGCCTGCAATCACCGCGACGGGCGAGTTGCGTTTGTCCGCGTATTTCAACTGGTTGCCGAAGTTCTTGGGGTTGCCCAGATAGACCTCGGCCCGAATGCCCGCTTGGCGCAGTTCAGTGACCATCGACTGGTAATCCGCTAGTCGCGATTTATCCATGACGGTGACGACGACTGGGCCAACGGCCTTGCCACCCATCCGGCCCTTGGCGCGGAGCGCGGCCAGCAGACGGTCAACACCGATCGAAATGCCCGTGGCTGGGACGGCCTGCCCGGTAAAGCGCTTGACCAGATCGTCATAGCGACCACCACCAGCGACCGAGCCGAATTGACGCGGACGGCCTTTTTCGTCTTGGATTTCGAAGGTCAGTTCGGCCTCGAAGACGGGGCCGGTGTAGTAGCCCAGACCACGCACGACGGACGGATCAATCTCGATCCGGTCGGGACCATAACCCTGAGCGGCCAGAAGGTCTGCAATCTGCTCCAGCTCGGCAATGCCTTCCGCACCAATGGCGCTTTCGCCCACGGCAGCGCGCAAGTTGGTCAGCGTTTCGTCGGCAGTGGCACCCTTAGAGGTCAGAAAGGCCAGCACCGGCTCGGCCTGTTCATCCGACAGACCCACGCCATCAATATACGCACCCGAGGCATCCAGACGCCCCTTGCCCAACAGCTCGCGCACGCCGGCTTCGCCGACCTTGTCGAACTTATCGATGGTGCGCAGAACCGCCTCACGTTCCGGGCCTTCGCCCACGCCCATGACTTCCAGCACGCCGTTCATGACCTTGCGGTTGTTCACCCGCACCAGATAGTCGCCGCGCGGAATACCAACGGTTTCCAGCGTATCGGCCAGCATGGCGCAGATCTCGGCATCTGCCGCCATCGAAGCGGTGCCCACGGTGTCTGCATCACATTGATAAAACTGACGGAACCGACCCGGACCGGGCTTTTCGTTGCGCCAAACGGGGCCCATCGCATAGCGACGATAGGGCGTCGGCAGATCGTTGCGGTGCTGCGCATAGACGCGGGCCAAGGGCGCGGTCAGGTCATAGCGCAGGGCCATCCAGTCGCCATTGTCCTTCTCGTCGAACTCTTGCCACGCGAAGACGCCTTCGTTCGGGCGATCCACGTCAGGCAGGAACTTACCCAGCGCCTCGACCGTTTCCACAGCCGAGCTTTCCAGCGCGTCAAAGCCATAGCGATGATACACCGCCGCAATCTGGTCGAGCATATGTTTACGCTCGTCCACTTCCGCTCCGAAATAGTCGCGAAATCCCTTGGGCGTGATTGCCTTGGGGCGGGGCTGTTTTTTCTGCTTGGCCATGTCTGGTCCCGGTTCACATTGGTGTCGCGGGCGGTCTAGCGGATGGGGGCCGTGGGGGCAAGGAAAGCCTGTGTTTCTTCTCAATTTACCGCCACGTGTGGATTTCGCTGGGCGCACGCGGCAAGGCACGCTATCACGCGGCCATGACCAATGATCGCATCACCCAATTGGAAGAAACCATCGCCCACCTGACCCGTCAGGTCGAGGAATTGAACGAGGTCGTCGCCCGTCAGGACACCGACCTGTCGAAAATCACCCATCGCGTGAAGATGCTGATGGAGCGTGAAGCCCAGCGCGAAAGTGCTGGCACCGGCGGTGTCATCCTTGGGGACGAACGTCCGCCGCACTATTGATTCCACGCCCGCATTGGACGCAAGACAACAAGAGCTCCGCTCATTTTCTTGCCATAAATATCCTGGGGTGAGGCCGTAGGCCGAGGGGCAAAGCCCCTAGACCTCCTCGACATCAATCACATCATTTAACGATTTCAGCGCGCCTTTGACCTGTGGGTTCAGCGGGAAGGATTGGCCAAGGGTCATCTCGACCTCGCCGGGCAGGCTGGGATCCATCAGGCAGACAGACACTTCGCCGGGGCGGGCATTGCGCGCCTTCGCCGCCGCATCCTGCAGTACGGATGCCACCTGCGCCAGCGCCGAGGCGTTTTCTAGGTAAAGCTTCAGCGCCATGCCCCCAACGTCCGACACAACATTGTCGATGGGCGATATCGAGCGGGCCAGAAGCTTTAGCTGATCGGCCTCCATCGTGGCTTCGACCGTCACCACCACATTCGAACCGGTTTCCAGATGGTCGCGGCATTTCTCTAAGACGTCCGAGAAGATCGTGACCTCGTACTGCCCCGTCGGATCAGTAAGCTGGGCAAATGCAAATCGGTTGCCGCGCGCGGATTTGCGTTCCTGACGGCCCGCGACAGTACCGGCGAGCTTGGCAATCGATGCACCGCGTTCGGCTTTCTTTTCAAGCTCTTGTAGGGACAGAACCTGCTTGCGTTTCAACGCGGCCATATAGTCGTCCAACGGGTGGCCGGATAGGTAAAACCCAATCGCTTTCTGCTCTTCAGCCAGACGTTCGCTGGGCAACCAGTCCCCCGAGGGCGACAGGCGCGGTTCGGGCAGATCGTCGCCTGCCTCGCCGAAGAGAGACACTTGGTTCGAGGCGCGTTGTTCGTGGATCGCCGCCGAGTAGCTGACCAGCCCGTCGAGGCTGTCGAAGATACGGCGGCGGTTCTTATCCAGCTGATCGAAGGCACCCGCACGGGCCAGCATCTCCATTGGGCGTTTGCCGACGCGCTTCAGATCAACGCGGCGGGCAACGTCAAACAGCGTGGCGAAGGGCTTGTCGACGCCGTCCACTTTGCGCCCCTCGACCACCAGCTTCATCGCCTCGACACCGACGTTTTTCAGCGCGCCCAGACCGTAGACCACCTTGCCGTCCTTCACGCTGAACGTTTCCAGCGAGCGGTTCACGCAGGGGGGCACGATCTCGATATCCATGCCACGACGGATTTCATTGGCGTAGACAGACAGCTTGTCGGTCAGGTGGATATCGCAGTTCATCACGCCGGCCATGAACTCGACCGGGTGGTTCGCTTTCAGCCATGCGGTTTGATAGCTGACCACGGCATAGGCGGCTGCGTGGGATTTGTTGAAGCCGTAGTTGGCGAATTTTTCCAGAAGGTCGAAGACTTCCGAGGCTTTCTTGGCGGGCACACCATTTTCCGCAGCACCCTTTTCGAACTTCGGACGTTCGGCGTCCATCGCCTCTTTGATTTTCTTACCCATCGCACGGCGCAGCAAATCCGCGCCGCCAAGCGAATAGCCCGCCATGACCTGAGCGATCTGCATAACCTGTTCCTGATAAACGATAATACCCTGAGTTTCCTCAAGAATATGGTCGATCAAGGGGTGAACGGACTCGATCTCTTTCAGGCCGTTTTTGACCTCGCAATAGGTCGGGATGTTCTCCATCGGGCCGGGACGGTACAGCGCCACCAGCGCCACGATATCCTCGATACAGGTGGGTTTCATGCGCCGCAGCGCGTCCATCATGCCCGTACTTTCCACCTGGAACACAGCGACCGTTTTCGCAGCGGCGTAGAGTTTATAGGTGGCTTCGTCATCCAGCGGGATAGCGTTGATTTCGTTGGTCGCGCCCTCGGGCGGATCATAAAGCGTGTTGCCCCCCGGCCCAACATGCAGATCACGCCCCTGCCCCCGGATCAGGTCCACGGCGTTCTGAATGACGGTCAAGGTTTTCAGACCCAGAAAGTCGAACTTCACCAGCCCGGCCTGTTCCACCCATTTCATGTTGAACTGGGTTGCGGGCATGTCGGAACGCGGATCTTGGTAAAGCGGCACAAGCGCGTCCAGTGGCCGGTCGCCAATCACAACGCCCGCCGCGTGAGTCGAGGCGTTCCGCAGCAGACCTTCGATCTGTTGGCCATAGGTCAGAAGGCGGTCCACGACCTCTTCCGCGCGGGCTTCTTCGCGCAGACGTGGTTCATCGGCCAAGGCTTTCTCGATTGAAACGGGCTTCACGCCCTCGACCGGGATCATCTTCGACAGGCGATCCACCTGCCCATAGGGCATCTGCAGCACCCGGCCCACGTCACGCACGGCGGCTTTCGACAGAAGCGCACCGAAGGTGATGATCTGCCCTACCTTATCGCGGCCGTACTTTTCCTGAACGTAGCGAATGACTTCCTCGCGCCGATCCATGCAGAAGTCGATGTCGAAGTCCGGCATCGAGACACGTTCGGGATTCAGGAAGCGTTCGAACAGCAGTGAATAGCGCAGGGGATCAAGGTCGGTGATGGTCAGCGCATAGGCCACCAGACTGCCCGCACCCGAGCCACGGCCCGGCCCAACCGGGATGCCCTGATCCTTACCCCACTTGATAAAGTCCGCAACGATCAGAAAGTAGCCGGGGAAGCCCATGCCCTCGATGATATCGAGCTCAAAATCAAGACGTTTCTGGTACTCTTCGACGCTGACCGCATGGGGAATCACGGCCAGACGTGCTTGCAGGCCCTCGTTTGCCTGACGACGCAGTTCAACGACCTCGTCATCGGCGAATTTCGGCAAGATCGGGTCGCGACGATAGGCCATGAAGGCGCAGCGCTTGGCGATTTCCACTGTGTTCTCGATCGCCTCGGGCAGATCGGCAAACAGCGTGATCATTTCTTCGGGCGACTTGAAATAGTGCTGAGGGGTCAGGCGACGGCGGCCGTCCTGCTGGTCGACATAGGCGCCTTCTTTGATGCAGATCAGCGCATCATGGGCCTCATAAAGCTTCTGGGCCGGGAAATAGACGTCATTGGTCGCGACCAGCGGAATGCCCATCGCATAGGCCATTTCGACAAAGCCACGTTCCGTCAAACGCTCGGGTTCTGTGGGCTGCCCACCCTCGCCCGGATGGCGCTGAAGCTCGATATACAGGCGGTCCCCATAGGTGCTGTGCAAGCGGCGAATCAGAGATTCGGCCTTGTCACGCTGGCCGTTCTGAAGAAGCTTCCCGACCGGACCTTCCGCCCCGCCTGTCAGGCAAATCACGCCTGCTGCATTGGCCTCCAGATCCTCCAACGTGACCTGTGGCAGCGCGCCGCTCTTGTCCACGTAGAGGCACGTGTTCAGACGCATCAGACCCTCATAGCCCTCTTCCGTCTGGGCCAAAAGAACCACTGCAGCGGGGGCTTTCGGCGCCTCACCCGGCGCGGCTGGATCAAAGCAGACATCCACCTGACAGCCGATGATCGGCTGCACGCCTTCACCTGCAGCCGTCACCGAAAACTCCAATGCGGCAAACATGTTATTGGTGTCCGTCATGGCGACGGCGGGCATATCATGGGCCGCGCACAGACCGGGCAATTTCTTGACCGGAACCGCCCCTTCCAGAAGTGAATACTGGGTGTGGGTGCGAAGGTGGATGAATCGGGGTTGGCTGCTCATCCGGGCAGGTTAAACCAGCGCCCGATCATACGAAAGGGCACCAGGCACCCGTCGACAAGATTTTACCACGGGGCTTGACCGATCACTCTTTCCCGGCTTTCCTGTAGGCATAAAAACATACACCCGCGCGTTTTCTACGCCGCATCGAGGACGCGAATACCGGGGCCACCAACAGGGTAAGGCGGCAGGACTTAAAAATGAACATCACCTTTCTTCTGAACGGAGAGAGCGTGACCCTGCGCGATGTTGACCCCACGCAATCCACGCTGAATTGGCTACGCGACACGCGTGGTCTGACAGGTACGAAAGAAGGCTGCAACGAAGGCGATTGCGGGGCCTGTACGGTTATGCTGCGCGATACCGATGGGACGCGAGCGGTAAATGCCTGCATCCTGTTTCTGGGGCAGTTGGACGGAAAATCCCTGACCACGGTCGAGGCCTTGGCGGACGGCGATGCCCTGCATCCCGTGCAAGAGGCATTGGTTGAAGAACACGGGTCGCAATGCGGGTTCTGCACACCGGGAATCGCCGTGTCCTTGGCCACGGCGCATCTGAACGGGGACCGGGCGCATGATGATGTGCTGGCCGGGAACCTGTGCCGTTGCACGGGCTACGCGCCCATTGTGCGCGCGGCTGAACGTGCCGCCGAGGCACCCGTGCCTGAAGGGTTCGCTGCGGCTCCTGCCCTGCCTGACACCGACGACACCCCGATGCGCCCCAAGACGGCGGACACCTTGGCGCTGGCTCTGATGGAGCATCCCCACGCCACGCTGGTGGCCGGGGCCACCGATGTGGGCCTTTGGTCGACCAAAGCCTTACGCGACATTCGTCCAGCGATCTTCCTGAATGGCGTCGCGGACCTGAAGCAGGTCGACATCACCGACACCCATATCCATATCGGCGCGGGCGTCAGCATCGAGGCGTTGCGTCATCTGATGCTCGACCACCATCCGCATCTCGCTGAAATGTTGCGCCGGTTCGCGTCAACTCAAGTTAGGAATGTGGCGACGATTGGCGGCAACATTGCCAACGGCTCGCCCATCGGGGACGGGCCACCGCCGCTGATTGCTCTGGACGCGGTGCTACATCTACGGCGTGGCGCCGTCCGGCGGCAGGTCGCGCTGGAAGACTTCTTCATCGACTACGGCAAACAAGACCGCCAACCGGGCGAGTTTGTCGAGGCGATCTCGGTCCCGCGCGGGCCGGACCATCTGCGGGTCTACAAGCTGTCGAAACGGTTCGATCAGGACATTTCAGCCGTGCTAGGCGCATTCAACATTGCGGTTGAGGATGGCAAAGTCATCTCGGCACGGATCGCCTTTGGTGGCATGGCCGGCACGCCGAAGCGCGCGCGCCATGTTGAAGACGCTCTGATCGGGCAACCGTGGGAACTGGCGACCGTTGAGGTCGCCGCGCAGTCTTTTGCCAAGGACTATACGCCCATGACCGACATGCGCGCCTCTGCCGATTATCGGTTGCGCACGTGCCAGAACATGCTGATCCGCTGTTACCATGAGGGAACAGGTGCCAAGACATCGGTGCTGGAGGTGACGTCATGAGCGCCGGAGCCCCCCTGCCCCATGACGCCGCCGCCCTGCATGTGACAGGCGCCGCGCGCTATGTGGATGATATCCCGATGCCTGCGAACTGCCTGCATCTGGCATTCGGGCTAAGCGCCGTGGCGCGCGGGGTCATCACCCATGCAGACCTGACGAAAGTGCGCGAAGCCGACGGCGTCGTCGCGGTTCTGACCGCCGCGGATCTGTCGTTTGAGAATGACGTTTCTCCGTCCATCCATGACGAACCATTGCTGGCGCAAGGCGAGGTGTTCTATCACGGCCAACCGATCTTTCTGGTCGTCGCCACCAGCCATCTGGCCGCACGCAAGGCGGCGCGGTTGGGGCAGATCACCATCGCCCCGCGCCCGGCCATCCTGACAATTGACGACGCGCTGGCCGCCGACAGCCGGTTCGAAAAAGGTCCCGTTGTATGGTCCCGCGGCGACGCGACCACGGTGATGAACTCCGCCCCCCACATCATCGAAGGTAGCTTTGAGATGGGCGGACAAGAGCACTTCTATCTGGAAGGCCAAGCCGCGCTGGCGATCCCGCAGGATGACGGCGACATGCTGGTCCACAGCTCGACCCAACACCCCACGGAAATCCAGCACAAGGTGGCGCACGCGATCGGCGTTCCCATGCACGCCGTGCGGGTCGAGACACGCCGGATGGGGGGGGGATTTGGTGGCAAGGAGAGCCAAGGCAACGCACTCGCCGTGGCCTGTGCGATTGCCGCGCGCCAAACCGGGCGGCCCTGCAAGATGCGCTATGACCGGGACGACGACATGGTCATCACCGGCAAGCGGCACGACTTCCGCATCACCTACCGTGCAGGCGTGGATGATGCCGGACGGCTGATCGCGCTGGACGTCACCCAGCTGGCACGCTGCGGCTGGGCACAGGATCTGTCGCTACCCGTCGCGGATCGCGCCATGTTGCACGCAGACAATGCCTATTTCCTGCCGGATGTGCGGATTGAAAGCCACCGGCTGAAAACCCACACGGCCTCTGCCACCGCGTTTCGGGGGTTTGGCGGGCCGCAGGGCGTGTTCGGGATCGAGCGGATCATGGACCACATCGCCCGCGCCCGCGGGCTGGACCCGATGGACGTGCGGCGGGTGAATTATTACCGCGACGGACAGACCACCCATTACGGGCAAGAGATCCAAGGCTTCCATATCCCCGCCATGACGGATGCGCTGTTGGAACGTGCGGAGTATGCTCAGAGGCGCAAAGACATTGCGGCCTTCAACGCAGAAAACCCGTTGCTGAAGAAAGGCTTGGCCTTCTCGCCGGTGAAGTTCGGGATCAGCTTTACGCTGACCCACCTGAACCAAGCGGGTGCGCTGGTGCATGTATATCAGGACGGCTCGATCCAGATGAACCACGGCGGGACCGAGATGGGGCAAGGCCTGTTCCAGAAGGTGGCCCAAGTGGCCGCGCGCAGCTTTGGCGTGCCGATGGAGCTGGTGAAAATCACCGCGACGGACACAGCGAAAGTGCCCAATACCTCGGCCACGGCAGCATCCTCCGGGTCGGATTTGAACGGTATGGCAGTGCAAAAGGCCTGCCTGACGATCCGCACGCGCATGGCCGAGCATCTGGCGCAGATCTGGCAATGCACGCCTGCCGAGATCACCTTTGCGGTTGGGCAAGTGCATGGCCCGGCGCAGAGCGTCTCGTTCCAAGAGGCTGCGCAGATGTCCTATGAGGCACGGGTCAGCCTGTCGGCCACCGGGTTCTATAAAACACCCGAGATCACGTGGGATCGGGTTAAGGGACAAGGGCGGCCTTTCTTCTATTTCGCGCATGGCGTGGCCCTGACCGAGGTCGTGATCGACACGCTGACCGGCGAAAACCGCGTGTTGCGGGCCGATGTTCTGCACGACGCGGGCACCAGCCTGAACCCCGCGTTGGACATCGGGCAGGTCGAGGGCGGCTACGTGCAGGGCGTCGGCTGGCTGACGACCGAAGAACTGGTCTGGGACGACAAAGGCGTTCTGCGCACCCATGCGCCGTCGACCTACAAGATCCCGGCCTGTTCCGACCGGCCGCGCGTGTTCAACGTCGACCTATGGGACCAGCCCAACCATGAAGACACGATTTTCCGGTCCAAGGCTGTGGGCGAGCCGCCCTTTATGCTGGGGATTTCCGCGTGGCTGGCGCTGGCGGATGCCGTCGCGGCCTGCGGCGACGGGTTCCACGACATGAACGCGCCCGCAACAGCGGAAGAGGTTCTGTCCGCCGTGGAAAGGGTCCGCGATGGCGATTGATCTGCCCGAACTGGACCGCACCATTCAAGCGCATGGCCCTGTGGCCCGCGTGGTGGTGGCTGATACCGCCGGTTCAACCCCACGCGAGGTTGGGGCGGCGATGCTGGTTTGGGCGGACGGGCAATCCGGCACAATCGGCGGCGGAGAACTGGAATATCGCGCCGCGTGTGACGGACGCACGCAGCTTCAGCAGGGACAGACGACTCGCATGGTCCGCCTGCCTCTTGGCCCGGCATTGGGACAATGCTGCGGTGGCGCCGTAACGCTTCTGACCGAGATCTACCGCGCCGAGGATGTTGAACATCTGTCAGGCGCCCCCATTCACGCGCGTTCAGCCACGGGGGAAGTGGATGCGCCTCTCGCCGCTAGCCGCATCATTGCAAAGGCCCGCAATCAGGGCGTGACCCCCGAACCCACGCTCACGCAAGGCTGGATGATCGAACCTGTCGCTCGCCCGCAGACCCCGATCTGGATTTATGGCGCAGGCCATGTGGGACGTGCGCTGGTCCAAACTCTCGCGCCGCTCCCGGATCTGGCGATCACGTGGGTCGATGTGGACCTGACGCGCTTTCCGGACCAAGTGCCCGACGGCGTCACTTGCCTGCCCGCGCCCGATCCGGCCAAAGCCGTTGCGCTGGCGCCTGCTGACGCCCATCACCTTGTGCTGACCTTCAGCCACGTGATGGACCTTGAGATCTGTCACGCGATTCTTTCGCATAGGTTTGCCAGCGCCGGACTGATCGGCTCGGCCACTAAATGGGCGCGTTTCAGAACACGACTGACCGCTTTGGGGCATGGCTGCTCAGAAATTGATCAAATCAACTGCCCAATTGGTGATCCCAGCCTGGGAAAACACCCGCAGGCCATTGCTCTGGGGGTTGGGACCGCGCTACTTAAGAGCGTCGCATATAACAATAATCTCGACAGGGGAGTGTTAACCAAGTGACAGGGGACATGCGTCAAGGTGATGCGCTGATGACACTGGAGGGGCTGACGAAAGCCTATCCCGGCGTTGTGGCCAATGATCAGGTTTCGTTTTCGCTGCTACCCGGCGAAGTACACGCCCTTTTGGGAGAGAACGGCGCAGGGAAATCCACGCTGGTAAAGATGATCTACGGGCTGGTGAAACCAGACGCGGGTCAGATGACCCTGAACGGTACAGATTTCACTCCCGTGAACCCCGCTGCAGCCCGCGCTGCCGGTGTTGCGATGGTGTTCCAGCATTTCAGCCTGTTTGACGCGCTGTCAGTGGCCGAAAACATCGCACTTGGCATGGACAACCCGCCCAACACCCGCGAACTGGCCGGCCGCATTCGCGAAGTCAGCCAAGCGTACGGCCTGCCCTTGGACCCTGACCGGATCGTTGGCGACCTGTCCGCAGGCGAACGCCAACGGGTCGAGATCATTCGCTGCCTGCTTCAGAACCCGAAGCTTTTGATCATGGACGAACCGACCAGCGTTCTGACCCCGCAAGAGGTTGAGATCCTGTTCAAAACCCTTCGGAAACTGACCTCCGAGGGGACCTCGATCCTGTATATCTCGCACAAGCTGGAAGAAATTCGTGCGCTGTGTGAACACGCGACGATCCTGCGACTTGGCGTTGTGGTCGACACTTGCGACCCGCGTGAGAAATCCGCGCGGGAGCTGGCCGAACTGATGGTCGGCGACACGCTGCATGTGCCGTCGCGCGATCCGGCCGAGCCCGGCGAGGTGGCATTATCGCTATCAGGCGTCTCGATGCCATCGCCCAGTGAATTTGGGACCGATCTGCGGAACGTCTCGCTTGAAGTACGCAAGGGCGAAGTCTTGGGCATCGGTGGCGTTGCGGGCAACGGGCAGGACGAATTGTTGGCGGTCATATCGGGCGAGGCGCGGGCGCGCGAAGGCTCGATCACCTTGGCCGGGGATGAGATCAACATACTGTCCCCCAGTGCTCGGCGCGCCCGTGGATTGCTCACCGCGCCAGAAGAACGTCTGGGCCACTCGGCAGCCCCCGAGATGAGCCTGACAGAAAACGCCCTGCTGACCGGATCAGTACGCGAAAAGCTGGTAGATCGCGGGTTCCTGCGCTGGAACAAGACCGAGAAATTCGCCCGCCGCATCATCGAGGCGTTCGACGTGCGCACCCCCGGCCCGGACAACGCCGCCGGATCGCTGTCGGGCGGCAATCTGCAGAAATTCGTCATTGGCCGCGAGGTGTTACAAAACCCCGACGTCTTGGTGGTGAACCAGCCCACATGGGGCGTGGATGCCGCAGCAGCCGCGTCTATCCGGCAATCGCTACTGGATCTGGCCCACAAGGGCGCGGCAGTCATCGTGATCTCTCAGGATTTGGACGAGTTGATGGAAATTTCGGACCGCTTCACGGCGCTGAACGAAGGCCGCTTGGCCCGTCCGGTGTCAACGCAAGGGCTGAGTGTTGAAGAGATTGGCCTGATGATGGGTGGCGCAGAAAGTGACGAGGTGGCCGCATGATCCGTTTGGAAAAACGACCCCAGCCGTCCAAGTTCTGGGGTGCTCTCACGCCGGTTCTGGCCGTGATCGCCACCATGATCGCGGGCGGTATCCTGTTCTGGATGCTGGGAAAAGATCCGCTTGAGGCTATTCGCACGATCTTTTGGGACCCGCTGTTTCACGAGACATTCGGACCCTATTCGCGCCCTCAGTTGATGGTGAAAGCCGGTCCTCTGATCCTGATCGCCATCGGCCTGTCCTTGGGCTTTCGTGCGGGGATCTGGAACATCGGGGCCGAGGGGCAGTACATCATGGGTGCCGTTTGTGGTGCCGCTGTCGGTCTGGCCTTTTATCCCTCTGAAAGCATGCTGATCTTCCCGGCGATGGTGCTGGCGGGTGCGATTGGGGGCTGGGCATGGGCGATGATCCCCGGCGTCTTGAAGGTGAAATTTGGGACCAACGAAATTCTGGTCAGCCTGATGCTGGTCTATGTCGCCGAGAACATTCTGGCCTCGGTCAGTCAGGGGCTTTTGAAAAATCCCGACGGCATGGGCTTCCCCGGTTCGCGTAACTTCCGCGACTTCCCGGCCGCCCATAACACCGACCTCATCGCAGGTACGGGCATGCATTGGGGCGTGGCCGCGGCCTTCATCGCCGTCATTCTGGCCTATATCCTGCTGACCCGTCACATGCTGGGCTTTCAGGTCCGCCTAACGGGCGAGGCACCGCGCGCCGCGAAATTTGCGGGTGTGAACCCAACGCGGCTGATCCTGTTCTGCCTTGGCACCTCGGGCGCGCTGGCGGGGCTTGCGGGATTGTTCGAGGTCTCGGGCCCCTCGGGTCAGGTCTCGATCGACTTTAACGCGGGCTATGGCTTCACCGCGATCATCGTGGCCTTCCTTGGTCGCCTGCACCCGATCGGAATTCTGCTGGCGGGGCTCTTGATGGCCCTGACCTATATTGGCGGAGAACTGGCACAATTGATGCTGGGTCTGCCGGGTGCCGCAATCCAGATGTTCCAAGGGATGCTGATGTTCTTCCTACTGGCGATGGACATGCTGTCTCATTACCGCGTGCGGTGGAAAACGCCGGTAGCTGCGCAAGAAGGAGCGAAATGATGGATCTTGGACAAATCAACCCGCTTCTGCTTCTGGCCTCGCTCATGGTGGCGGCCACCCCCATCCTTCTGGCAGCAATCGGCGAAGCCGTGGTCGAGAAATCGGGCGTGCTGAATCTGGGCGTAGAAGGCATGATGATCACCGGCGCGGTGGTTGGCTTTGCGATTGGTGTGACCACCGGCGCGCCGTCGATCGGCTTTGTCGCCGCGGCTGTCGCGGGCGCCGCGCTGTCGATGCTGTTCGGCGTGCTCGTGCTGTATCTGAAATCAAACCAAGTGGCGACGGGTCTGGGCCTGACCCTGTTCGGGCTCGGGCTGTCCGCCCTGATCGGCAAGCCTTACGAGGGCATCAAAGCCCCCACGATGGCCAAGTGGGAAATCCCGCTACTGTCCGACATTCCCGTGCTGGGCCCGATCATGTTCCGCCACGATCCAATGGTCTATGTCAGCCTGATCATCGTCGCACTGACATGGTACGTACTGACACGCACCCGGGCGGGCCTGATCCTGCGTGGCGTCGGTGAAAACCACAACGCCGCCCACGCGCTTGGCTACAAAGTTATCCGCGTGCGATTGATGGCGATTGCCTTTGGCGGTGCCTGTGCGGGGATGGGTGGGGCCTATATCAGCCTTGTCCGCGTGCCCCAGTGGGTTGAGGGCATGACCGCAGGCGCGGGCTGGATCGCGCTGGCCATCGTGGTCTTCGCCAGCTGGCGTCCGTGGCGTGTGCTTCTGGGTGCATACCTCTTCGGCGGGATCTCGGTCCTGCAGCTGAACCTTCAGGCCGCCGGTGTCCCGATCCCGGTCGAGATCCTGGCCATGAGCCCCTATCTGATCACCATCCTTGTGCTGGTCGTGATTTCGCTGCGCGGCAATCACGGGGCGCCCGGATCTCTGGGGCGTGAATTCCACGCAACCCACTAACCCACAGGATCCCTGATGAACAAAGCCGACATTCACGACATTCTGGACGGACACAAGCCGCTTGGCGGTGTGAACGTCGCGCGCGTGATGGATGTACTGATCCTGCTGTCGGCAATCGCGATTGCGCTGGAAACCATGCCGGAACTGCCCGAGCATCTGCGCGGGCTTTTGTTCAAGTTCGAGGTGCTGCTTTTGGTGGTCTTCGGGGCTGAATATGTCTTGCGGCTGTTCACCTCTCGGCGCCCGCTGCGCTATGCGTTCAGCTTTTGGGGGCTGGTCGATTTTCTGGCCTTCGCCCCGGCGATTGCCCTGCTGACCCCGCAATGGCAGGTGGTGCGCGCCTTCCGTCTTCTACGCCTCGTCCGGCTTTTGAAACTGTTTCGCGGTTCCCATGCGATGGAGCGCCTTGTGGTCGCCTTCCGTCAGGTCCGGGGCGAGCTTATGATCTTTGGCATCATCGCCGCACTTATGCTTTATGTTTCGGCGGTCGGAATTTATATCTTTGAACATGACGCACAGCCGGAAGTCTTCTCGTCCATTCCCAACAGCCTGTGGTGGGCAGTCGCCAGTTTCACAACCGTGGGATACGGCGATATGTTCCCGATCACAGCCGGAGGACGGATCTTCACAACCTTCGTTCTGTTTATCGGATTGGGCGTGATTGCCGTGCCCTCTGCCATCGTGACAACAGCGCTTCTGGAAAGCGAAACCAACATCCAGCGTCGCCTGCGCGAAGCCCGCGAAGACGCCGCTGATGAAACCAATAATTCTGCTCAAGACACCAAGGGAGATTAACATGCGTGTATTGAAATCACTTCTGGCAACGGCGGCTCTGGCCACCGGTCTGGCCGGCGCGGCCATGGCCGAGGACAAGACCAAAGTCGGCTTCATCTATGTCGGCCCGGTGGGCGACGGTGGCTGGACCTACGAACATGATCAGGGCCGTAAAGCCGTTGAAGCCGCGTTCGGCGACAAGGTCGAAACCGTCTATGTCGAAAGCGTTTCGGAATCGAACGCCGAAGGCCCGATCACGCAGATGGCCTTGTCGGGTGCAGACCTGATCTTCACCACCTCGTTTGGCTTCATGGACGCCACCCTGGCCGTGGCCGAGAAGTTCCCGAACGTGAAATTCGAACACGCGACCGGCTATAAGCAGTCGGACAACGTGTCGGTCTATTCGGCCCGTTTCTATGAAGGTCGCGCCGTTCAGGGGCACATTGCAGGCAAGATGACCCAGTCGAACATCATCGGTTACATCGCGTCCTTCCCGATCCCGGAAGTTATCCGCGGCATCAACTCGGCATACATCCACGCCAAGAAGGTAAACCCGGACGTTCAGTTCAAAATCATCTGGGCCTACACCTGGTTTGATCCAGCCAAGGAAGCCGACGCAGCCAAAGCTCTGATCGAGCAAGGCGCTGACGTGATCTTGCAGCACACCGACTCGACCGCGCCGCAAGCAGCCGCCAAGGAAGCTGGCAACGTCATCACCTTCGGTCAGGCTTCGGACATGGGCGAATACGCCCCGCATCCGCGCGTATCGTCGATCATCGACAACTGGGGGCCCTACTATGTCGCCCGTACCAAGGCCGTGATGGACGGAACCTGGGAAAGCGTCTCGACTTGGGACGGCATTGGTGCTGGCATGGTTGGCATCGGCGATATCTCGGACGCCGTACCGGCTGACGTGAAAGCCGAAGCCGAAGCCCTGCGCGACGCTCTGGCCTCGGGCGAATACCACGCCTTCACTGGCCCGCTGAACAAGCAGGACGGCACCCCGTGGTTGGCAGAAGGCGAGACCGCTTCCGACTATGGCGACGATGGTCTGGCCGGCATGGGCTTCTATGTCGAAGGCATCGAAGCCGAGATCCCGTCGAACTAATCGACCCGATACAAAGCATCAAGATGCCCTGCCGAAAGGTGGGGCATTTTTTTATGCAAAAAGCGCGACGGAAACCGTCACATATTCCGTAATACGAATATTGGGACAACAAACGGAGCGTAACAATGCGCAAGACAACACCTTTTCTGGCCACTGCGGCACTTGTAATTGCACTGCCTGCACTGGCGCAAAACCAGCCCGGCGCTCACTTCATCGAAATGTGGGATCTGGACGAAAACGGCTCGGTCTCGATCGAGGAAGCCCGGGAACGCCGTGGCGATATCTTCACCACCTTCGACGCCGACGATGACGGTGTGCTGAGCGCCGAAGACTATGTTCTGTTCGACGAAGCCCGCGAAGCTGACATGAAAGAACACGGGATCGGCCAAGGCCAAGGCGGCGGTCAGGGCAAAGGTCAAGGCAATGGTCAGGGCCAAGGCAAGGGTAAAGGACAAGGCCAAGGTCAAGGTCTGGGCATGGGCGAACACAGCGCTGCCATGTCGATGACCCGCGAAAACGCGGATCTTGATGGTGACGGGAAAGTCACCCGCGAAGAGTTCATCGCAGGCGTCGATCTGTGGTTCCCAAAGCAGGATCGCAACGGCGACGGCGTGATCTCGGCCGAGGATTTCGGACGGCAGTGAACGCGTCCCTTCACACTCTGAAAAAGAGTGCTACCGAAAGATCAGGCCCCGCATCACGCGGGGCCTTTTCCTTTGCAAAACCCCATGGCAGTGTCGCGCCATGACCGACCTGATTTCCCTTGATGGCACCCCCGCCCCCCGCTTCGCCTTCGGCACCATGCAATTTGGCGAGAACGCAGATGATGTCGCCGCGCGCGCGATGTTTGACGCGTGTATCGACGCGGGCGTCACTCATTTCGACACTGCGAACCTCTATACAGGCGGGGCCTCCGAGACGATCCTCGGGCGGCTTGTCGCGCCCCTTCGCGACCGTCTGATCATCGCCACCAAGATCGGCTACGACGCGCCAGACACTGTCGCGGCACTGCGGGCGCAATTCGATACCTCACGGGCTCGGATGGGTCTGGATGCGGTGGATGTTCTCTATCTGCACCGCTTCAACCCCAATCTCGCAATTAACGCGCAGATCGAACTGCTGGCCGAACTGCAATCGGCCGGACAAACCCGCTATCTGGCGCTGTCCAACTTTGCCGCGTGGCAGGTGATGAAAGCGCAGTCGATCGCACACGGGCTGGGCACCCGGATCGACGTTATCCAGCCGATGTACAGCCTTGTGAAACGTCAGGCCGAGGTCGAGCTTCTGCCCATGTGTGCCTCCGAAGGTATCCTCGCCGCGACATACTCGCCGCTGGGTGGGGGGCTTTTGACCGGGAAATACGCAAAGGGTGGCACGGGCCGCTTGTCCGAAGATCACCGCTATGCCGCGCGCTATGGTCTTGGCTGGATGCACAGGGCGGCAGAAGCCTTGCCCGAGATTTCGCAGGACGTGAACATGCACCCGGCCACGCTGGCGGTGGCGTGGGTTGCCAGCCATCCGGCCCGCCCTGCCCCCATTCTGTCAGCACGGTCGCTGGAGCAATTGCAGCCGTCTCTGGACGCACTGTCCTTCGACATGACCGCCGAGCTGCGTGACCGCTTGACCGCGCTGACACCAACGCCCGCGCCCGCGACAGACAGGATTGAAGAAAATGTATGATTTCGTTGTTATCGGCGGTGGTATCGCCGGGATTTCGGCTGGCGCACGGCTGGCACAACTCGGCACCGTCTGCGCGCTCGAGGCCGAAGACGCGCTGGCCTATCACGCCTCTGGCCGGTCAGCAGCGATGTACGAGGCAACCTATGGCGCTCCCTCCGTGATCGCCCTGAACCTCGCATCGCGCGAATATCACGAAACCGCAAATGGTGGCGTGCTGTCCCCGCGGGGGCTGATGATTGTTGGCGGCCAAGGACAGGACCAAGAGCTTGCCCATGATCTTGTGACAATGAAGATGGATCCCCTTTCCACGGACGAGGCGCTAGATCTGTTTCCCATCCTCAATCCTGACGCAATGATCGGTGCGGGCTATCATGCCGACGGATGGGACATCGACACGGACCTTCTGCTGCAAAACTTCGCCCGCGACATACGCGTGAATGGTCAGGTGCACACACGCGCGAAAGTCACCGACATCACGCGCCTGTCCCACGGGTGGGAGGTCACGACTCCTAAGATGACGGTACAGTGCAAAACACTGGTCAATGCAGCTGGTCCGTGGGTCGATCAGGTGGCGGCCATGGCCGGGATCCAGCCCATCGGCATTCAACCCTATCGCCGGTCCATGGCACGAATTGCCGCGCCCGAGGGCACGGATGTGTCGAAGTGGCCAATGGTGATGGGGGCGGGCGAAAGCTGGTATGCGAAGCCGGACGCAGGTGCGCTCATCGTCTCCCCAGAGGAAGAAGACCCGATGGAGCCGCAAGACGCTTGGGCGGATGACATGGTACTGGCCGAAGGGCTCGCGCGCTACGAGGCAATGGTCACAAAACCCGTCACTCGGATGATCTCAAACTGGGCCGGGCTGCGCAGCTTCGCACCCGACCGCAATCTGGTGCTAGGCCCCGCACCCGAGGACCGCAGCTTCATCTGGTGCGCCGGGCAAGGGGGATACGGGTTCCAAACTTCGCCCGCCGCATCGAAGCTGCTGGCCGATCTTGTCGCTGGTCGCGCGCCCGAGATTGAGGCAACCACCGTGGCGAAGATCGTCCCGGACCGGTTCACCTGACCGTCCCGGTCTTCACCCTTTCGCATTTTCTTGCCACAAATATCCTGGGGTGAGAGCCGCAGGCTCGAGGGGCAACGCCCCTTACCCCAGCAATACATCCAGATGTTTCACGACCGATCGCGCCAGCACGTCCGGCTCGTACCCGCCTTCCAGCATTGACACGATCCGGCCTTCTGCGAATTCATCCGCGACGGCCTTCAGCTCTCGCGTGACCCATTCGTAATCCGCGTCCGTCAACTGAACACTGGACATGTCGTCGGCCACGTGGGCGTCAAAGCCTGCCGAGATAAAGACAAATTCCGGCTTGAAGTCACGCAGGTGCGGGATCCAGTGGCCGGACACGGCTTCGCGGAACTCGGCACTGCCTGCCCCCGCCGAAAGTGGGATGTCGACCAAATTATCGGTCTCTTTCTCGTGCCCGGTGAAGGGATAGAACGGGTGCTGAAAGCTCGAGCAGAACAGCACGCGCGGTTCCGCCTTGAAGATCTCTTCCGTGCCATTGCCGTGGTGCACGTCGAAGTCGATGATCGCCACGCGCGACAGGCCATAGGCATCAAGCGCATGGGCCGCTGCCACCGCAATGTTGTTGAACAGGCAAAACCCCATCGCCTTGTCGCTTTCCGCGTGGTGACCGGGCGGGCGGACCATGCAGAAGATCGGGTTGGCCTCTTTCGACATGACCAGATCGACGCCCATGCAGCCGGATCCGGCGGACCGTTCTGCCGCCTTCAACGTGCCGGGGCTCATCACTGTGTCCCCGTCCACCTCGACGCTTTCCATCCCCTGTCCCGGTGCCAACGCATAGACGCGGTCCAGATAGGCACTGTCATGCACGCGCTCTAGCTGCTCGCGGGTGACCAGCGGCGCATCATGATGACGAACCACATAGTCCATGCCCGACATGATCAACTGGTTGTTGATCGCATCCAGCCGCGCCTTGCTTTCCGGGTGCAATGGCCCGGCGTCGTGGTCACGACACTCGGCGTGCGAAATGATAGATAGCATTCGGTTTCCTCCCTCGATCCCTTCTCAAAGCCAGCGTTCGACAATGACCACGTCGCGGTCATCGGGGTCTGGCCGCTGGGTGAAGCCCAGCTCTTTCATCAGGCGCAACATCGGGTCGTTCTTCTTCAGAACCGTCCCTTCAATCACATCCAATCCATGATCCTGTGCGGCACTGAACAGCCCCTTCATCAGGCGCGTTCCAAGCCCCTGATGCTGAATGCGGTCCGATACGACGATGGCAAACTCGCAGCTCTTCTGATCCGGGTTGATCACATAGCGCGCGACGCCCACCAGCACGTCCTGCCCGTCAATCTCGGCCATCGCGCACAGCGCCATTTCGCGGCGATAGTCGATGGCCGAAAACTGGGCGAGCATTTCGGGGCTGAGTTCGTTCACCGAGCCCATGAAACGCATCTTTTTAGCTTCGGGTGACAGATCGCGCATGAAGGACTGCAGATACTCGGCATCCTCGGGTCGGATCGGGCGGATCACCAGAAGTGTCCCGTCCGACAGATATGCCTCGCGCGCCAGATGGCGGGGGTAAGGATGGATCGCCATGTGGTCATAGGGGCCGTCCTTTGCTGGGGCCCGTTGGACCGAGATCCGCGCGTCCACCGCCAACACGCCGTCCGGGCTGACAAACAGAGGGTTGATGTCCAGCTCAATCACCTCAGGCAGATAACTCACGATAATCGAGACGCGCTTCAACACGTCGATCAGCGCATCGCGATCCACGGGGGCCGCATCGCGGAACCCATCAAGGGCTTTCGACACACGCGTTTTGTTGATCAAACGTTCGGACAAGACCGCATTCAGAGGCGGCAACGCCACGGCGCTGTCTTTCATCACCTCGACCATCGTGCCCCCTGCGCCGAACAGAATTGTTGGGCCGAAGACCGGATCACGGCTGGCGCCGATGACCAGCTCGCGCGGGTCTTTCAGGTTCGCCATTGGCTCGACCGTGACGCCGGTGATCTGCGCATCGGGCCGCGCGGCTTTGGCGGATTTGACCAGCTCGTGAAACACCCGCGAGACCGAGGTCGCATGCGCCACATTCACCCGCACGCCGCCCACATTGGTCTTATGCGTGATATCGGGCGAGGCGATTTTCATCGCGACCGGATAGCCCACGGTTTCCGCAGCAACTAAGGCCTGCGATGGCGTCGTCGCCTCGATCGTCATGTTCACCGGAATATTGAAGGCCTTCAGTAGCGCCTTGCTTTCCGTGTCCGACAACATCTTGCGGCCATCCGACAGGGCCTGCGCGATAATCAAGCGCGCGCCGTCCAGATCCAACCCTTTCTCAAATGCGCGGGCGCGGGGGACCTCTAGCGCCAGTTTGCGGTTGCGCCGGTATTGGACCAGATAGCTGAAACCCTCGACCGCGCGTTCAGGAGTCTGGAAGTCCGGCACGCCCGCTTTGGACAGAATATCTCGGCCTTCCGCGACTGACGGTTCACCCAGCCAGCAAGCCAGCACCGGTTTCTTGCGCCGCCGCGGCAGAGCGTCCACCACGGCTTGCGCGGTGGCAGCGGCGTCGGTCATCGCTTGCGGGGTCAGCATCACCAGAATGCCGTCATTGTCCGGATCCGCCAGAGCGGCTTTCACGGCTGCCGCATAGGTCGCAGCATTCGCATCGCCCAGAATATCGACGGGGTTGGCGTGGCTCCAGAATTCGGGCAGGACTTTGTCCAGCGTGGCTTTGGTGGCGTCGGACAGCGGAGGCAGCGCGATGTCCAGATCGCCTGCACGGTCGGCGGCCAAAACGCCTGCCCCACCGCCATTGGTAATGATGCACAGACGATTGCCACCTACTTTGCGCGTATTGGCCAGAATCTCGGCCGCAGCGAAAAGCTGGCCCAGAGTACCAACCCGCACGGCACCCGCACGCTCCAATGCCGCGTCGAATACATCATCCGAGCCGATCAATGCGCCCGTGTGCGTATGCGCCGCTTGCGAGCTTGTCGCGTGGCGGCCAGATTTCAGCACGATCACCGGTTTCAGACGCGATGCCCGGCGCAGGGCAGACATGAAGTTCTGTGCGTCCTTGATGCCCTCGATATACAACAAGATGGCGTCCGTCCGAGGGTCCATTGCCAGAAAATCCAGCACGTCGCCGAAATCGATATTGGTCGAATTCCCAAGACTGACCATGGCGGAAAAGCCAGAGTGATGTGGCCCAGCCCAGTCAGCAATCGCCGAGACCAACGCGCCGGATTGCGACACGAATGCCAGCCGCCCTTTTGGCGGATCCGAGCGCAGGAAACTGGCATCCAACCCCAGCCACGGACGCACCAGACCGACGCAATTTGGCCCCATGAAGCGGATGTCAGCTTTCCGCGCGGCGGCCACGACCTGCGCTTCCAGATCCTTGCCGCGCCCATCGCCTTCGCCAAAGCCCGCCGACAGGATGATGGCGGATTTCACGCCGGCCTCGGCGCAGTCGCGCATGATCCCCGGCACCGTACGCGCGGGGGTGGCGATCACGGCCAGATCGACCTCGTCCGGCAGGTCCGTCACCTTGCGATAGCAGGTCGCGTCATCGATCGCTTTGTGTTTGGGATTGATCGGATAAAGGGCGCCCGCGAACCCGCCCGCCACCAGATTGCGCCACGCCATTGCGCCAACCGAGTTGCCGCTGGGACTGGCCCCAAACACGGCGACCGAGGCGGGATCAAACAGCGGGGTCAGAGGGCTTTTGTCCATCAGACGAATCCTTTGCGAATGCGCGAAGATACTCCACACAGCTTCGCCCATGGATAAACGCCACGACAAGCTGTTCGTCTTTGATGTGCCTCAAGCTTTTGACACAGATGTGGTTTCGATGCCTTTCAGGATCGGGCAATCGGGGCGGTCATCGCCTGCGCAGGCTTGCACCAGATGCGACAGCGTATCACGCATGGCAATCAGGTCCGCGATCTTCGCCTCGATCTCGTCCAGATGTGTTCGGGCAATGCGTTTGACGTCGGAACTGGCGCGGGATTGATCCTCGTAAAGGGCCAACAGCGTGCGGCAATCCTCGATCGAGAAACCCAACGCGCGCGCGCGGGCGAGGAAGGTTAGTTTATGCAGCTCGGCTTCACCAAAAACGCGGTAGCCATTGGTATTGCGGGTGGGTGTGACCAGTCCGACTTCTTCATAGTAGCGGATGGTTTTGGCGGGCAGACCCGTCTGGGTGGCAGCGTCCGAGATATTCATGCGACCTCCTTCAGCGCGGGCTTGATGAACCGCAGCCGCAGGGCGTTGGACAGAACCAGAACCGAGGATGCAGCCATCGCCCCTGCCCCTAGCATTGGCGACAGTAGAATGCCCCAAACGGGATATAGCACACCAGCTGCGACAGGCACCAACGCCACATTATACCCAAACGCCCAGAACAGGTTCTGGCGGATGTTGGTCATCGTGCGGCGGCTGACCTGCAACGCGTTCACCACGCCCGACAGCGCGCCCGAGGACAGGACCACGTCGGCGGCTTCGATCGCGACATCCGTGCCGGTGCCGATTGCGATACCCACATCCGCCTGGGCCAACGCGGGCGCGTCGTTGATGCCGTCGCCGACAAAGGCGACTGTCTGCCCCTCGGCTTGCATTGTCGCGATGGTTTGCAGCTTCTCACCGGGGATTACACCCGCAACCACGCGGTCGATCTGTAGCCGGTCAGCGATGGCAGCAGCGGTGGCCGGGTCGTCGCCAGTGATCATCACCAACTCTTTGCCCAAAACCCGCAACGCATCCAGCGCCTTGGGGGTATCGGGTTTCACCGGGTCCGCCACGCCGATCAGGGCGGCAAGCTTCCCATCATATGCTGCGAAGAACACAGTCTGACCGTCCGCGCGCATGGGGTCGGCCCGGTCGACAAGATCCGTCAGAGGAACGCCCTCGCGTGCCATATATTGTTGCGATCCGATCAGCAGGCGCTTGCCCTCGGCCTCAGCCGACAGGCCAAAGCCGGTTTCGGTTTGAACGTTGCTGACCTTTGCTGGCGTGACACCACGATCTACCGCGCCGGAGAGAATAGCTTGCGCCAAGGGGTGTTCGCTTTGCGCCTCAGCCCCTGCGATCAGGGCGAGAAGCGTGGCGGCATCCTGTCCGTCCGCGACATCGTAAGCGGTCAGCGCAGGCCGCCCTTCGGTCAGCGTGCCGGTTTTGTCGAAGGCGACCACATCCACCGATTGCAGAGCTTGCAACGCATCACCGCGCCGGAAGAGCACGCCAAGCTGCGCGGCGCGACCTGTCCCCACCATGATCGAGGTCGGCGTGGCCAAGCCCATCGCGCAAGGGCAGGCGATGATCAGGACGGACACACCCGCGACCAAGGCCAGACCCAAGGCGGGGTCAGGACCGATCAGCAGCCAGACCAACACGGTCAGGGCGGCAACGGCCATCACCACCGGCACGAAGACAGCGGTGATCTTGTCGACCAGCGCCTGAATGGGCAGCCGCGCGCCTTGGGCATCTTCGACCATGCGCACGATCTGGGACAGCATCGTGTCGGGGCCGACGGCGGTCACGCGGGCCTTCAGGGCGCCGGTGCCGTTCACGGTGCCTCCGGTGATCGGGCTGCCTTTGGTTTTCGAGACCGGCACGGGCTCGCCGGTGATCATGCTTTCATCGACAAGGCTTTCGCCCTCGGTCACCTCGGCGTCCAGTGGCACGCGTTCGCCGGGACGGATCACGATGACCTCGCCGGTGATGACCTGCGCGACGGGGCGGGTGATCTGGCGGCCCTCGACCTCGACCGTGGCCTTGTCGGGGGCCAGTTCGACCAACGCGCGGATCGCCTCGCCGGTGCGGCCCTTGGCGCGGGCCTCCATCCAGCGACCGACAAGGATCAGGGTGACGATAACGGCGGCGGCCTCGAAATAAACGTTCACGGTGCCCGGGGGCAAAATGCCGGGGGTTAGGACCGACACCAGCGAATAAAGGTAAGCCGCCGAGGCGCCCAGCGCGACCAGCGCGTTCATTTCGGGCGCACCTCGAAGAAGGGCGGGAATGCCCTTGGCGAAGAACAGACGGCCGGGGCCGAACAGGACCAGCGTGGTCAGGATCAGTTGCAGCCAATGCGACACCCCCTGCCCGATCGTGTGCATGACCCAATGATGGAACGGCGGGTACAGGTGCCCGCCCATCTCGATCACGAAGACAGGCAGGGTCAGGGCGGCGGCGAGCAAAGCTTTGTGTTTCAGCACGCGCGCCTCGTCCGCTTTGTCGCGCGGCCCAGTGGTGCTGCTGTCGGTGCGCGGGGTCGTTGAGAACCCTGCCTTGGTGATCTTCGCCGACAATGCCTCGGGCGTTACAGATCCGGTAAGGAAAGTGACAAAAGCGCGTTCCGAGGCAAGGTTCACGCGCGCGTCCAACACGCCCGGGGTGGCTTTCAGCATCCGCTCGACCCGGCCCACACAGGCCGCGCAGGACATCGACTGGACATCCAGAACCACCGTGTCCCGCCGCGCCGGATAGCCCGCACGGTCAAGGGCAGCGGCAAGGCCTTCGGTCGTGGCGGGGGCTGTGAAAGACACACGCGCGGTTTCGGTGGCAAGGTTCACGGGGGCTGCGTCCACGCCCTCGACCGCGTCCAACGCCCGCTCGGCCCGCCCGACGCAGGAGGCGCAGGACAGGTTTTCCAGCTCGAGTGTGAGTGTTTTCAGGGCAGCCATGAGATTCTCCGATATGACGGAGTATAGATAGAGGTTCCAGTGACTGGAAGATCAAGTGGTCCGCAATGAATTTGCCATGTTGACCACCGAAATAGGCGCTGTATTCAGAATACAGAACACGACAGGAGCCACCATGACCACTTTCCACGTCCCCGATATGAGCTGCGGCCATTGCAAAGCCTCGATCACTGAAGCGCTGGAAGGTCTTGGCGAGGTCACGCTGAGCTTCGACATGGACGCCCGCGAAGTGAAGGTCGAGGGGCTGGAGCCCGCCGCCGTCATCGGCGCACTGGACGAGATCGGCTTCCCCGCCAGCGCAAAATAAAAACCCCGGCGCTTGGCCGGGGCTTCCATTAGCGTTTGTGACAGGCCACTTGCTGGCCATTGCCGCGATCCGTCAGGGGCGGCTTGGTTTCCGCGCATTCCGGCCCGGCAATTGGGCAGCGAGTGCGGAACACACAGCCTGAGGGCGGGTTCAGCGGCGATGGCAGATCGGCATCCAGGATCATCACCTCTTTCGAGGCTTCAGCGCTTGGGTCCGGGATCGGTACCGCGGAAATCAGCGCTTCCGTGTACGGGTGACCGGGCGAACGGTAGAGTTGCGCAGCCTCGCTGATCTCAACCACATTGCCCAGATACAACACCATCACGCGGGTCGAGATGTGTTTCACCACACTTAGGTCATGCGCGATGAAGATCAGGCTCAGGCCCATCTCTTCCTGAATTTCCATCAGAAGGTTGATCACCTGCGCCTGAATGGACACGTCCAGCGCCGACACAGGTTCGTCACAGATGATCAGCTGCGGCTTCACGATCAGCGCACGCGCGATCCCGATCCGCTGGCACTGCCCGCCCGAGAACTCGTGCGGGTAGCGGTTGATCATGTTGGGCAGAATGCCGACGCGGTCGAGCACCTCGCGCACGCGGTCTTTGACTTCGCCTGCCGACAGGCCCGGATGGTGGGTTTTCAGCGGTTCGGCAACGATCTGGCCGATGGTCATGCGCGGGTTCAGGGATGCCAGCGGATCCTGAAAGATCATCTGCATCTCTTTGCGGTGCTCACGCATGTCATGCTTATTGAGCTGCAACAGGTCATTGCCCAACCACAACACAGTGCCAGCCTCGGCAGGAACCATACGCATGATGGCGCGGGCCAGTGTGGACTTGCCACAGCCGCTTTCACCCACGATGCCCAGCGTCTCGCCCGGCATCAGGTCAAAGTCGACCCCGTCCACAGCCTTCAAGGTGTCCGACGGCGTCCAAGGCATCGCGCCCTGCCGCTTGATGTCGAACCAGACCTTCAGGTCACGCACGGAAAGAAGAGGTGATTGCACGTTCATGTCAGCTCCTCCAGAGATTTCAGACACGCCCGACGGCGCACCGCACGACCCGTGACGCCATCCAACGTCGGGCGCTCGACAGCGCAGCGGTCATCCGCGAAATCACAACGCGGCGAGAACGGGCAGCCCTTCGGCATATTCATCATGTTGGGCGGGCTGCCGGGAATGGTCGCCAGCGTATCGCTTTCGATATCCAGACGTGGCACGGCTTTCAGAAGACCCATCGTGTAGGGGTGGGTTGGCATCTCGAACAGGCCTTTTGTGGTGCCATATTCCATCTGCTGCCCGCCATACATGACCAGCGTTTCGCGGCACGATCCGGCAATCACGCCAAGGTCATGGGTGATCAGAATGATCGACATGTTGAAGTCCTTCTGCAGGTCTTCAAGCAGCTTCATGATCTGCGCCTGAACGGTCACATCCAGCGCCGTCGTGGGCTCGTCCGCGACCAGAATATCGGGCTTGCACAGCAGCGACATCGCAATCATCACGCGCTGTCGCATCCCGCCCGAAAACTCGTGCGGGTACATGGTGATGCGCTTCTTCGCTTCAGGAATACGCACAGCATCCAGCATCTCGACCGCCTGTTTGACGGCCGCTGATTTGCTCATCCCCTTGTGATGGGTCAACACCTCGGCCATCTGATCCGACACCCGCAGGAACGGGTTCAGACAGGTCATCGGATCCTGAAAGATCATCGCAATACGTTCCGCGCGGATCTTGTTCAGCTTGGCAACTGGCATGTTGAGGATCTCTTGCCCCTCAAGCTTTACCGAGCCTGACGCCTTCCCGTTTTGGGCCAACAGCCCCATGATCGCAAAGACGGTCTGGCTTTTGCCCGATCCACTTTCGCCCACCACGCCAAGGGTTTCGCCGGCTTCCAGATCAAAGCTGATCTTATCCACAGCGGTCACGGTGCCATCCTGTGTGTCGAATTTGACGCTTAGGTCACGGACTTCAAGTAGTGCCATAACTCACGCCCCCCTTAACGGTCTTTCGGGTCCAGCGCATCGCGCAGACCGTCACCGATGAAAAAGAAACAGAAGATGGTGACCACGAAGAAGAACAGCGGGAAAGCAAGCTGCCAGAGCATCCCATAATTCATGGTCTTGGTGCCTTCCGACAAAAGTGCACCCCAGCTGGTGAAAGGTTCCTGAACGCCAAGGCCAAGGAACGATATGAAGCTTTCCGTCAGGATCATCTGCGGCACCAGAAGCGTCGCATAGACCACCACCACGCCCAGAAGGTTGGGCACGATGTGGCGGATGATGATGCGCCATGTGGGTACGCCGATGGCGATGGCCGCCTCCACGAACTCGCGGTTCTTGATGGACAGGGTTTGGCCGCGCACGATGCGGCTCATGTCCAGCCATGCGGTCAGGCCGATGCCGACGAAAATCATGGTGATCGAGCGTCCGGCGACGACCAGCAGCAGGATCAGGACGAACATATAAGGGATCGACATGAAGATATCGACGAGGCGCATCATGATCGAGTCCACACGTCCGCCGATAAAGCCAGCTGTCGCGCCGTAAATTGTGCCGACGATCACCGCGACCAGCGCGCCAATCACGCCCACGGCCAGCGAGATGCGCGAGCCTTGGATGACGCGGTTATAGAGGTCGCGCGCATACTCATCATAGCCAAAGTAGTGCCCGTTTGCGATTGACGGTTTGCCAGCGGCCGCCACATTACCAAGAACATCCCAGTCTGGAGTTTCGATATCATACTCGCTAAGGAACTGTCCAAATAGAGAGAACAGCACCACCAGCGTCAGTACGACAACCGACACCATCGCGGCACGGTTGGCGACGAAACGGCGGCGCGCATCGGCCCAAAGCGAGCGGCCCTTGACGTCTTCCGCAATCCGCTCGGCGATCTCGCGGGTTTTGGGTTGCTGGAAGGGTTGAACAAGTCTGTCGTTCATCGTCTCACCCTCACAACCGGATCTTCGGGTCGATCCACGCATAGAGGATATCAACCACCATATTGAACAGGATCGTCATGGATCCCAGCAGGATCGTCAGGCCCATCATGACCGAATAGTCGCGGTTAAAGGCCGCGTTCACATAGAAATAGCCAATCCCCCCGGTGCCAAAGACAAAGTCGATGATGAACGACCCGGTGACCATGCCGACAAAGGCCGGTCCGAGGTAAGAAATCACCGGCAGAAGCGACGGCTTCAGCGCGTGACGCCAGATGATGACGTTGTCGGGCAGGCCCTTGGCGCGGGCAGTGCGGATGAAGTTCGACCGCAGCACTTCCAGCATCGAGGACCGCGTCAGGCGGGCAATCGACGCCATATAGCTGGTCGACAGCGCGATGACAGGCATGATGATGTGCTGCCATTGTCCTCCGTTCCAGCCGCCGCCGGGCAGCCAGCCAAGCCATAGCGTGAAGACAAGGATCAGGATCGGCGCCATGACGAAGTTCGGCAGCACCTGCGCGCCGATGGTCACGCCCACCGCGAAGTAGTCCAGCCAGCTGTTCTGACGGATCGCGGCCGAGACGCCCAGAGCACCGCCCACGATGATCGCCACCAGGAACGAGATGATCCCGTAGGTCAGTGTAACCGGGAAGCCCTGCGCGATGATGTCATTCACCGAACGGTCTTTGTATTTATAGCTCGGGCCAAAATCGAACTGGGTCACGATGCCCACGACATAGTCCCAAAGCTGTTTATAGACAGGCTGATCCAGCCCATATTTCGCCTCGATATTGGCGAGGACCTGCGCAGGCAAGGGACGTTCAGACGTGAACGGCCCGCCGGGCGCGGTCTGCATCAGCCAGAACGAGGCGACCAGAAGAATGATAAGAGTGGGGATCGCGACGGCGACCCTGCGTATGATAAAGTTAAGCATCTTTACCCCTAGGAGATGCGGCGTTGTCGGATCCACGATACACGAAATGGCGGACCCTACGTAAAGCCGGATCAGGCGCCTATGACAGCTTGGTTAACGGTCTTCGTTGATCTGGATCAGAAACGCAGATGCGGGTGGGGCACCGCACGCGATGCGCGGTGCCCCTATTTCAGATCAGATCCGGCTTACTTGGCGACCTTATACAGGTCTTTCGAGTACCAGTTCTGCTCTACGTTTTCGACGGGCCAGCTGCCGATCAGCTCGGGCTTGATCATGAAGCTACCAGCATAGTGGTAGATCGGGATGATCGGCATGTCGGCGGCAATGATTTCTTCAACCTTGGTGTAGTTCGGCTGAGGGTTGTCCATCGTTTTGGCGTCTGCCAGCAAGCCATCGACCATGTCGTTGGCATACTTGGCATCGTTATAGCCCGAACCCGACTGGACCAGATCCAGGAAGGTCGACGCTTCGTTATAGTCACCACACCAGCCAGCACGCGCGATTTCATAGTTCTGCTCGCCGCGGGTGTTCAGGAAGGTTTTCCATTCCTGGTTTTCCAGGGTGACGTTCACGCCCAGGTTCTGCTTCCACATCTGGCTAACCGCCAAGGCCACTTTCTTGTGGGCTTCCGAGGTGTTGTAGATCAGCGTGATATCCAGCGGGCTATCTTTGCCATAGCCAGCCTCTGCCATCAGCTCGACAGCTTTGGCGTTGCGCTCGTCTTGGCTCCAACCCGCATAGTCAACAGCAGGCACTTCGAAGCCGGCGGTTGCGCCCGGGGTGAAGGTGATCCTCCCCCACTGAAGTGGTCCGCCCCTATAGTTAGGAAACGGAGGATCAGATATGGGAATCAAACGACACAAGCCTGAAGAGATTGTCACGAAGTTACGGCAGGTTGAGGTGCTTTGCGGCCAAGGGATGCCGCGCG
>NZ_JALKBE010000019.1 GCF_023015885.1 Aliiroseovarius sp. S1123 | reverse complement strand
TGATCCTCCCCCACTGAAGTGGTCCGCCCCTATAGTTAGGAAACGGAGGATCAGATATGGGAATCAAACGACACAAGCCTGAAGAGATTGTCACGAAGTTACGGCAGGTTGAGGTGCTTTGCGGCCAAGGGATGCCGCGCGTAGACGCCATCCGACAAGTGCAGATTACAGAACAAACCTTCTATCGCTGGCGTAAGCAATATGGCGGTATGGGAACTGACCAACTGAAGGAACTCAAACGGCTCCAGAAGGAGAATGAGCGTCTGAGACGGGCCGTATCGGACCTGACGCTGGACAAGTTGATCTTGTCAGAGGCCGCACGGGGAAACTACTGAGCCCCTCGCGCCGCCGTAACTGCATTGATCATGTGCGAAGCCAGTTCCACGTCTCAGAGCGTCGCGCCTGCCGCGTTCTGGGGCAGCACCGGTCCACACAGAGGCGGGTGCCTGTTGGACGTGCTGACGAAGACCGGCTGGTGTCTGACATGATCGAACTGACACGCCAATATGGTCGATACGGTTATCGTCGGATCGCGGCTCTTCTGAGAGACGCCGGCTGGCAAATCAACGACAAGCGTGTTGAACGCCTATGGCGGCGAGAGGGGCTGAAAGTTCCAATGAAGCAACCGAAGAAAGGACGGCTCTGGCTGAACGATGGGTCGTGTGTTCGGCTCCGGCCCGAATATCGCAACCATGTCTGGTCCTATGACTTCGTGCACCATCGAACGGATGACGGGAAAGCGTTCCGGACACTGAACATTCTGGATGAACACAGCCGGGAATGTCTGGCGATCCGGGTGAAGAGGCGCTTGAACTCGGCAGAAGTTATCGACGCGCTGACAGATCTGTTCATCCTGCGTGGCGTTCCTGCCTACATCCGATCAGACAACGGCCCAGAGTTCATTGCTCGGGCCGTTCGAGATTGGATCGCAGCGGTCGGTGCCCAAACGGCCTACATTGAACCAGGATCACCTTGGGAGAACGGATACTGCGAAAGCTTCAATGCAAGGCTTCGGGACGAACTGCTGAACGGCGAGGTCTTCTACTCGCTAAGGGAGGCTCAAATCCTGATCGAACAATGGAGAAAACACTACAACACCAAACGACCGCATAGTGCTCTGGGCTACCGCCCACCGGCCCCTGAAACCATCGTCCCGATGGAACAAACGCCAATCATGCACTAACATTCAAACTGGACCATTTAGGTGGGGCTGATCA
>NZ_JALKBE010000018.1 GCF_023015885.1 Aliiroseovarius sp. S1123 | reverse complement strand
TATGGCTAAGGAAAAGTTTGAACGCGGTAAACCGCACGTTAACATCGGCACGATTGGTCACGTTGACCACGGCAAGACCACTCTGACGGCAGCGATCACCAAATTCTTTGGTGACTTCAAAGCATACGACGAGATCGACGGTGCACCGGAAGAGAAAGCCCGCGGCATCACCATCTCGACTGCTCACGTTGAGTACGAGACCGAGAACCGTCACTATGCGCACGTTGACTGCCCCGGTCACGCTGACTACGTGAAGAACATGATCACCGGTGCGGCCCAGATGGACGGCGGCATTCTGGTTGTGAACGCAGCTGACGGCCCCATGCCGCAGACCCGCGAGCACATCCTGCTGGCGCGTCAGGTTGGTGTACCTGCGCTGGTTGTTTTCATGAACAAAGTTGACCAGGTAGACGACGAAGAGCTGCTCGAGCTGGTTGAGATGGAAGTTCGTGAACTGATGAACGAATACGACTTCCCGGGCGACGACATGCCGATCATCGCTGGTTCGGCTCTGGCCGCTATGGAAGGTCGTGACCCGGAAATCGGTGAGAACAAAATCCGCGAGCTGATGGCTGCTGTGGACGAGTACATCCCGACCCCGGATCGTCCGGTTGACGGCGACTTCCTGCTGCCGATCGAAGACGTGTTCTCGATCTCGGGCCGCGGTACCGTTGTTACGGGTCGTGTTGAGCGTGGCGTTGTGAATGTTGGCGACACCATCGAGATCGTTGGTATCAAAGACACTCAGACCACCACCTGTACCGGTGTTGAAATGTTCCGCAAGCTGCTGGATCGCGGTGAAGCTGGCGACAACGTTGGTGTTCTGCTGCGCGGTATCGACCGTGAAAAAGTTGAGCGCGGCCAGGTTCTGTGTAAGCCGGGTTCGGTTAACCCGCACACCAAGTTCGAAGCCGAGGTCTATATCCTGACCAAGGAAGAAGGCGGTCGTCACACCCCGTTCTTCGCGAACTACCGTCCGCAGTTCTACTTCCGTACCACCGACGTGACCGGTACTGTTGAGCTGCCTGCTGGCACCGAAATGGTCATGCCGGGCGACAACCTGAAGTTCAACGTCGAGCTGATCGCTCCGATCGCCATGGAAGAGAAGCTGCGCTTCGCGATCCGTGAAGGCGGCCGCACCGTTGGTTCGGGCGTTGTCTCGAAAATCATCGACTAAGAACGCCCAGCGTTCTTGGGGCGATCAGTGAATTGGTGATAGCGCCAAATCACCGAGCGCCAAATCCACAGAAGATAAGAAAGGGCGTCCCACGGGGCGCCCTTTTTGCGTGGGTTCTAACGGAAGGGCGACACGGACCGAGGTGGGTGT
>NZ_JALKBE010000017.1 GCF_023015885.1 Aliiroseovarius sp. S1123 | reverse complement strand
GACATCGAGCCGCTGGCCGTTGCCAAGATCCTGGCGAAAGTTGTTGAAGAAGAGCAGCCGGGCATCGTTCTAGCGGGCAAGCAAGCCATCGACAATGACATGAACGCCACCGGTCAGATGTTGTCGGCCCTTCTGGGCTGGTCGCAAGGCACCTTTGCGTCGGAACTGGACATTGATGGCGACAGTGCCGTTGTGACCCGCGAAGTGGACGGCGGGTTGCAGACCATCAAGGTGAAGATGCCGACCATCGTCACCGTTGACCTGCGCCTGAACGAGCCGCGCTATGCGTCGCTGCCGAACATCATGAAAGCCAAGAAGAAGCCGCTGGACGAGAAGACCCCGGCTGATTACGGCGTTGACGTGACCCCGCGCCTCGAGATCGTGAAGACCTCGGAGCCGGCAGAACGCGCCGCTGGCATCATCGTTGGCTCGGTGGACGAGCTTGTATCGAAACTCAAGGAAGCGGGGGCTGTATAATGGCTGTTCTTCTTCTTGCTGAAGTTACCAATGGTGAACTGGCGCTGGACGCCACCGCCAAGGCTGTCACCGCTGCGCGCGCGCTGGGTGATGTAACCGTTCTGGCCGCTGGTGCATCTGCCGCCGCTGCTGGCGAAGCCGCTGCCAAGATCGACGGCGTAGCCAAGGTTCTGGTTGCCGAAGACGCATCGCTGGGTCACCGCCTGGCCGAGCCGACCGCAGCCCTGATCGTATCGCTGGCTGGCGATTACGAGCACATCGTGGCACCCGCCACCACCGACGCCAAAAACGTCATGCCGCGCGTTGCCGCGCTGCTGGACGTGATGGTTCTGTCGGACGTGACCGCTGTTGTCGACGGCGACACGTTCGAGCGCCCGATCTATGCCGGTAACGCCATGCAGACCGTCAAATCGAAAGACGCCAAGAAGGTCATTACCTTCCGGACGTCGACCTTTGACGTCGCTGGCGACGGTGGTTCGGCTGCAGTCGAGGCCATCAGCGCTGCAGACAACCCCGGCCTGTCGGAATGGGTTGAAGACAAGGTTGCCGCAAGCGACCGCCCCGAGCTGACCTCGGCTGGCGTTGTTGTTTCGGGTGGCCGTGGCGTTGGGTCCGAAGAGGACTTCGCCCTGATCGAGAAGCTGGCTGACAAGCTGGGCGCCGCTGTTGGTGCATCGCGTGCAGCCGTTGACTCGGGCTATGCCCCGAACGACCTGCAGGTTGGTCAGACCGGTAAGGTTGTTGCTCCTGAGCTGTACATCGCCGTGGGGATCTCGGGCGCCATCCAGCACTTGGCTGGTATGAAGGACTCGAAAATCATCGTTGCGATCAACAAAGACGAAGAAGCGCCGATCTTCCAGGTGGCTGACTTCGGTCTGGTTGCCGACCTGTTCGAAGCCGTGCCGGCCCTGACCGACGCCGTCTGATCGAACATCGCAGAAGATACAAAAGGCCCGCCCACCCGGCGGGCCTTTTCTTGTTCAGACACGTCGATTCGACAGGCTTTCCA
>NZ_JALKBE010000016.1 GCF_023015885.1 Aliiroseovarius sp. S1123 | reverse complement strand
CCCCCCTTCACGCAGAACGCCGCGCTCATTTCTGAGCGCGGCGTTTTGTTTTGTTCTGATCATCGAATTGAGAGGATACGTTATTTGGTTCTTTATTAGGTTTGGCGGTGACCTACTCTCCCACGCCTTAAGACGCAGTACCATTGGCGCAACCGTGCTTAACGGCCGAGTTCGGGAAGGGATCGGGTGTTTCACTGGCGCTGTGACCACCAAACCGAATAAAGAACCAATTCCAAGTCAAGATTTACTGTGATGTATGCTTTTGATTTTCCGTAGGGACAGAACTGTCTTCTACTGGATCAAATCAAGCCTATCGGACCATTAGTACCAGTCAGCTGAACGTGTTACCACGCTTACACCTCTGGCCTATCGACGAGGTAGTCTTCCTCGGTCCTCAGGGATACCTTGTTTTGAGGGGGGCTTCCCGCTTAGATGCCTTCAGCGGTTATCCTGTCCGTTCATAGCTACCCAGCACTACCGTTGGCACGATAACTGGTCCACCAGTGGAACGTTCACCCCGGTCCTCTCGTACTAGGGGCAACTCCTCTCAAGTATCCTACACCCACGGCAGATAGGGACCGAACTGTCTCACGACGTTCTAAACCCAGCTCACGTACCTCTTTAAACGGCGAACAGCCGTACCCTTGGGACCTGCTCCAGCCCCAGGATGAGATGAGCCGACATCGAGGTGCCAAACACTGCCGTCGATATGGACTCTTGGGCAGTATCAGCCTGTTATCCCCGGCGTACCTTTTATCCGTTGAGCGATGGCCCTTCCACTCGGGACCACCGGATCACTATGGCCGTCTTTCGACTCTGCTCGACTTGTCAGTCTCGCAGTCAGGCTGGCTTCTGCCATTGCACTCAACGAGCGATTTCCGACCGCTCTGAGCCAACCTTCGCGCGCCTCCGTTACTCTTTAGGAGGCGACCGCCCCAGTCAAACTACCCGCCACACAGGGTCCCGGATCCGGATAACGGACCGCGGTTAGACATCAAACAGAACAAGGGTGGTATCTCAAAGGAGGCTCCCCAGAAACTGGCGTCTCTGGTTCAAAGCCTACCACCTATTCTGCACATGTTGTGTCTGATGCCAGTGTGAAGCTGTAGTAAAGGTGCACGGGGTCTTTCCGTCTAACCGCGGGAAGCCTGCATCTTGACAGGCAATTCAATTTCGCTGAGTCGATGTTGGAGACAGCGGGGAAGTCGTTACGCCATTCGTGCAGGTCGGAACTTACCCGACAAGGAATTTCGCTACCTTAGGACCGTTATAGTTACGGCCGCCGTTTACCTGGGCTTCAATTCGGAGCTTGCACTCCTCCTTTTAACCTTCAGGCACCGGGCAGGCGTCAGACCCTATACGTCGTCTTGCGACTTCGCAGAGCCCTGTGTTTTTAGTAAACAGTCGCCACCCCCTAGTTTGTGCCCCCAGTCAATACTTGCGTAGAAACTGGGCCTCCTTCTCGCGAACTTACGGAGGTATTTTGCCGAGTTCCTTCAACATCGTTCTCTCAAGCGCCTTGGTATACTCTACCTATCCACCTGTGTCGGTTTAGGGTACGGTCTCATGAAGGGCTATTTCCAGGAACCGATTAGCAGCCCACCCAATCCGATAAGGGTGAACTACAGTCACGATCCGTCACATCCTTCTGGCCCAGGAATATTAACCTGGTTCCCATCGCCTACGCCTTTCGGCCTCGGCTTAGGGGCCGGCTTACCCTGCTCAGATTAGCTTTAAGCAGGAACCCTTGGATTTTCGGCGAGGGGGTCTCTCACCCCCTTTGTCGCTACTCATGTCATCATTCTCACTAGTGATCTCTCCACCGGATCCCTCACAGGCCGGCTTCATCGAAAGCTCCGATCCTCAAATGCATCCGAAGATGCTAATGAGGAATGGAACTATGTCACACTACGCTCCGCTACCACGTACGATAAATCGCACATCCTAAGCTTCGGCTCATGGCTTGAGCCCCGGTACATCTTCGCCGCAAGACAACTTATTTAGACCAGTGAGCTGTTACGCTATCTTTAAAGGATGGCTGCTTCTAAGCCAACCTCCTGGTTGTTTTGGTCGTCTCACCTGCTTTCCCACTTAGCCATGAATTAGGGGCCTTAGCTGTAGGTCAGGGTTGTTTCCCTCTCCACGACGGACGTTAGCATCCGCCGTGTGTCTGCCATATAGTACTTCCCGGTATTCGGAGTTTGATTAGGATCAGTAAGGCTGTGGGCCCCCATTACCCATTCAGTGCTCTACCCCCGGGAGTATTCGTATGACGCTCTACCTAAATAGATTTCGCGGAGAACCAGCTATCTCCGAGTTTGATTGGCCTTTCACCCCTAGGCACAGCTCATCCCGATCTTTTTCAACAGATGTGGGTTCGGTCCTCCAGTGCATGTTACTGCACCTTCAACCTGGCCATGCCTAGATCACTCGGTTTCGGGTCTGATCCACCTAACTCATTCGCCCTATTAAGACTCGCTTTCGCTGCGCCTACACCTAACGGCTTAAGCTTGCTAGATAGACCAAGTCGATGACCCATTATACAAAAGGTACGCCGTCAGCTCTCAAGGAGCCTCCGACTGATTGTAGGCGTTCGGTTTCAGGTACTGTTTCACTCCCCTCGTCGGGGTGCTTTTCACCTTTCCCTCACGGTACTGGTTCGCTATCGGTCAGTAAGGAGTACTTAGCCTTCGAAGGTGGTCCTCCGATCTTCAGACAGAATTTCACGTGTTCCGCCCTACTTAATACGTCCAATCGTGCTTCATATACGGGACTGTCACCCTCTATGGTTGCGCTTCCCAACGCATTCTATCCACACTCATGGCTCGGCTGGTCCCCGTTCGCTCGCCGCTACTAGGGGAGTATCAATTGATTTCCTTTCCTCCGGGTACTTAGATGTTTCAGTTCCCCGGGTTTGCTCTTAAAACCCTATGTATTCAGGTTAAAAGTACCTGTTTCAGAACACTATAAATTACCGAAGTAATTATAATGAACTGTCAGGTGGGTTCCCCCATTCGGAGATCTCTGGGTATAACGGCTATTCTCACCTTCCCAAAGCTTATCGCAGAGTATCACGTCCTTCATCGCCTCTTACTGCCAAGGCATTCACCAAACGCCCTTCTCGCGCTTGATTTGATCCAGAAGAAGACAGGCCTTTTGCGTGTCCCGCTTCTTACCCCGAAGGGCAAACTGGATCAAAAGCATACTTTCCCGCGCTTCAAGCAATTCTAAGCGGTGATGTCGGTCACCGCCCTACTTGAAGCACAATAAGATCTGATCTCTCAGATCTTGGTTAGTGTACTTGACTTGGACAACACCGTCGTTTCAGCAGCGATATCGAAGAAGATCCGAGGAAAGGGACCTAAATCAACCGCTTCCCGAAGGAAGAACCGCTGAGGTCTGACGCGCACTTGCGTGACCAACAGTGTTGTTATTGTATTCTCTCTAAACGATGTAAAAGACGTCCGATTGGACGGCTAAAAACCAAGCTGGTTCTTAGCGATCTAATCGACAGGAAGGTAATGGTGGAGCCTAGGAGATTCGAACTCCTGACATCCTGCTTGCAAAGCAGGCGCTCTACCAACTGAGCTAAGGCCCCATATAAATGGTGGGTCGAGGAGGACTTGAACCTCCGACCTCACGCTTATCAGGCGTGCGCTCTAACCACCTGAGCTACCGACCCTTACCAGACCGGCAGGTCTGTCTTTGATATTTATTGCACTGAAGAGATATGAGGACGGTCCGGTCCGTATACAGTACCCCGAAGGGTCTGCCGATATAGATCTGCAAAGGACAGATCTTGCTAAGTGTATCCACGTGATCAGCAAGCTGATCAGCTAGGTACATCCTTAGAAAGGAGGTGATCCAGCCGCAGGTTCCCCTACGGCTACCTTGTTACGACTTCACCCCAGTCGCTGATCCTACCGTGGTCCGCTGCCTCCTCAAAGAGGTTAGCGCACGGCCGTCAGGTAGAACCAACTCCCATGGTGTGACGGGCGGTGTGTACAAGGCCCGGGAACGTATTCACCGCGTCATGCTGTTACGCGATTACTAGCGATTCCGACTTCATGGGGTCGAGTTGCAGACCCCAATCCGAACTGAGACATCTTTTGGGGATTAACCCACTGTAGATGCCATTGTAGCACGTGTGTAGCCCAACCCGTAAGGGCCATGAGGACTTGACGTCATCCACACCTTCCTCCCGCTTATCACGGGCAGTTTCTTTAGAGTGCCCAGCCGAACTGCTGGCAACTAAAGATGTGGGTTGCGCTCGTTGCCGGACTTAACCGAACATCTCACGACACGAGCTGACGACAGCCATGCAGCACCTGTCACTGATCCAGCCGAACTGAAGGAAAGTATCTCTACGATCCGCGATCAGGATGTCAAGGGTTGGTAAGGTTCTGCGCGTTGCTTCGAATTAAACCACATGCTCCACCGCTTGTGCGGGCCCCCGTCAATTCCTTTGAGTTTTAATCTTGCGACCGTACTCCCCAGGCGGAATGCTTAATCCGTTAGGTGTGTCACCGAATAGTATACTACCCGACGACTGGCATTCATCGTTTACGGTGTGGACTACCAGGGTATCTAATCCTGTTTGCTCCCCACACTTTCGCACCTCAGCGTCAGTATCGAGCCAGTGAGCCGCCTTCGCCACTGGTGTTCCTCCGAATATCTACGAATTTCACCTCTACACTCGGAATTCCACTCACCTCTCTCGAACTCAAGACTAGCAGTATTAAAGGCAGTTCCAGGGTTGAGCCCTGGGATTTCACCTCTAACTGACTAATCCGCCTACGCGCGCTTTACGCCCAGTAATTCCGAACAACGCTAACCCCCTCCGTATTACCGCGGCTGCTGGCACGGAGTTAGCCGGGGTTTCTTTACCAGGTACTGTCATTATCATCCCTGGCGAAAGAGCTTTACGACCCTAAGGCCTTCATCACTCACGCGGCATGGCTAGATCAGGCTTGCGCCCATTGTCTAAGATTCCCCACTGCTGCCTCCCGTAGGAGTCTGGGCCGTGTCTCAGTCCCAGTGTTGCTGATCATCCTCTCAAACCAGCTATAGATCGTAGACTTGGTAGGCCATTACCCCACCAACTATCTAATCTAACGCGGGCTAATCCGATACCGATAAATCTTTCCCCCGAAGGGCGTATAAGGTATTACTCACCGTTTCCAGTGGCTATTCCTTAGTACCGGGTATATTCCCACGCGTTACTAACCCGTCCGCCGCTCACTCCGAAGAGTGCGCTCGACTTGCATGTGTTAGGCCTGCCGCCAGCGTTCGTTCTGAGCCAGGATCAAACTCTCAAGTTGAATAGCAATTACTTGCTAATCCTTGACGTTCGAACCTCTGCACATACTGTTGTTTCCAATTGACTTAGAAACGTTCCGGTCCAACCGGCTGGTCGGACCTACTTCTGTTTGTGACATCAGTATCAAAAGATACCGAAAGCCGACAAACAGTGAAGCTGACTATCCATCATCGCTTAGCTCCGAAAAGCCTCGCTAGGTAGTTGGATATATGTGCAGTTGTTTGTTCATCGAATGAACCAAACCGCCCACATATCTCTTCAGATACCATCAATTTCAAAGAGCGTGGATCCTAGTAAAACCAGAACCCAGAGACAAAAACCAACCAGATACGCCGCCGTTTCCTTTAGCGCGTCCCGCCGATAAGCCTCTGTATTATAACCAAACTTTGCTTCTTCCTGTGTCTCTCGACCC
>NZ_JALKBE010000015.1 GCF_023015885.1 Aliiroseovarius sp. S1123 | reverse complement strand
GTCGTATGCTTTGAAGTCACCAAAGAATTTGGTGATCGCTGCCGTCAGAGTGGTCTTGCCGTGGTCAACGTGACCAATCGTGCCGATGTTAACGTGCGGTTTACCGCGTTCAAACTTTTCCTTAGCCATAAAGCCCTACGCCTCGTGTCTGAGGGGGTCACAGACCCCGTGGTTCAATATCGCGCGCTAGCTATAGCTTTGGGGAAAGAAAATCAAGGCTTGCGTGCGTTCCGGCGCAAGGAAATGTGACAATCCCGCAGAAGCGAATTGCATCGGCTGTTTTTTCGTCGGATTGCCAAGGGCTTGGCCACCCGATCCGGCATCCGTTACTCTGGGTTTGCCCAAGGCTTTTTCGCTGGCGCCACATTGCTGGACGACGGCGCATCCCGTTCACCACAAACCGTCTGCAAATTCCGCCACATTTGCGCATCCAGAATCGTATCGTAGTCGCGGTTTGGGTCGACCGCCGCCTGTGCAGCCGAGATGCGATCCGTCATCTGCGGATGCGAGGCAAGATGGGCTACCAACCCTTCGGCATCCCCGTGTTCCTTATGCAAACGCTCAAAGAACGTGCCCAGCGCCACGGGCGAGATATTCGCCTGTGCCAGAAGGCCGTGAGCATAGTCATCTGCTCGCGCCTCAGCCGCCTGACTGTAAGATGCATTGATCAACTGGTTGGCGATGAACAGCGCAACAGTGCCGCCGGCGAAGTCCCCGAACAGAAGCCCCAGCACCCCAAGTGACCCGGCCGAGCGCAGCGCGTCGCGGGTGGGGTCGCGATAGACCACATGGCCGATCTCATGCGCCAGAACGGCGGCGACTTCTTCGGGATTGTCGGCTTCTTCGATCAGCCCCCGGAAAAAGACCAGCCGCCCACCGGGAAGCGCAAAGGCGTTGACCATCGGGTGATCAAGGATGTGGATTTTGACCTCATAGGGCAGATCCGCGTCGGGGTTCAGGCGCGTATACATGGCCTGCATCGCGGCGTTGCCTGCTGTATCCTCGCAGATGCCAACGCCGCCCAGCCCGGTCTCGTCCAGTGCCATGCGGATCTGTTCGAACGTGGTGTCGCCCAGCGCTTTCTCGCCCTCGGGTGGCAGGATCTCTGCCAGTTGTGTCGCCATAAGCGGCACCAGAAGAAAGATGATCGCTGCAACCGAGGCGACAGCCCCGCCGGCCCACAGCAGCACCTTGGACAGGGGCGTCGCATGATCGCGCTTTCCAAGGGACGTTGCGCGGCGTGCAACCTCTTTCTGCGCCACAAAGTCTGTCAGATAGAGCCGCGTTAGCGGGTCACCTTCGTGCGACAGAACCATGACGCGCCGGTCCGCCTGATCGCGCACACGACGGAGGGTATTCCAACCCCACGTGATCTGTTCGCCCTCGGGCAATCCGATGATCAAGGCCTCGCGGTAGCAGGCGACCTGCACACGCGTCAGATGGGCGCGTTCGCCCCGTGCCAGATCAGCAAAGACCCAGTTCACCTCCTGCCCCGTCATATTGCGGCCCCCACATCCAGTGCCTCGGCAAAGCCTTCGGCCTCGGCGAACTCATCGCGGTCGCGTTGGACGATCTGGGCGATGTTTTGCGTGTTCACGATCTGGGTCACTTCTGCGAAATGTTGGGCAAGAGGCAGCCTAATCCATGCATGCGTCATGGCGCGGGTCAGGATGATGAACAGGAAATAGACCAGCACCCCGGCAGGAACCAACGCGGTGGTTGCCATGTCCATGTCTTCAAGGGTGATGTTTTCCAGATCTGTCGTCCCGACGGCCAGACCTAGGGCCATGAAGGCGACCAAGAACACGCCCGAAAAGACGATGCTCATCATAAGCCCGCCCAGCGCGTAGATGCCGATGATCCGCCACGTGCGCGGCTTGGCGGTGAACTTCATCTCGCCCAGCTGTTTCGCCTCGGTCATGCGCTTGAAGCTTTCAGCCCGCCAATAGGCCCAGCCATAAATCAGCCACGGACCGGACAGCAGGTACACAAGCACCCAAGCCGGGTTTTCATAAAGGGCCAGCATCACGGTCACGACGATTATAAGCCCAAGCGCGTAATAGACGTGCCGCATTGCGCCAAACAGCATCCATTTTGCGCCACCCTGCACGAACCGCTGATCCCCATAGAAGGTGCGCGAGACACGGTATTTTTCCAGCCACAGCGTCGTCAGCGGCCATGTCAGTCCCAGCGTGCAGAGGGTCGCGATCCAATGGACCATCGACCGCCAGCTATAGCCCCACGCGCCGGGCTCCAGCCCAAAGCGGATACCCCGCCAGCGGGTGCGGGCAAGGATGTAGCGGCGGGCGCGATACTGGGCGAAGAAGATGATCGGGGTTAGTCCCAGAAAGCTGAGCGCATAGGCCGCGTAGTTGGCATTCAGAAGCGCAAAGCTGAAATACATCAGGATCAGATTCACGATCCCGATGTAGAAAGCCATGAAGACCACGGCGACCAGAAAGCCCAGAAGCTTCTCAAGCGGGTCGCCGACATATTCCAGAGGTGCGCCGCCGGGTCGAATGGCGCTCCAGTAATAGCGGCGCAATCGGGTCTTGGCCCAGAAACGATAGAACCCAAGCGTCAGGACCGTCAGGATGCTGGTGCGCAGGGCCAGCCAGAAGACCGGCCCCTTTTCACCTGCATATGAAATCGTCAGATTGCTGGGCGGCACACCGAATTACTCGAACTTGTTGTTACGCGGGAAGCCGTGGGGAGGTGCTTTACCAACGCCGGCACGCTTGCCCAACCACGGCGACATATCGCTTTCGGTGCGGGTGCGGTCCCCGGTGGCGGGCCATGACAGGCCCTCTTCCAGATTGAAGGTCTTCACATCCGACAGACCGCCATCCAGTTCCAAGATCCCCTGCTTGCCGCGGGCCGAGTTGTACTTCTGCAACCGGACACCCTTGCCGCGCGTCATCTCGTTGATCTCGGCCACGGGGAAGACCAGCAGGCGCCGGTTTTCCGAGATGATGGCCACGTGATCGCCAGTAATCGGCGCACAGATCTTCGCGGTCGCGTCGCCCACATTCAGAACCTGCTTGCCGTTCTTGGTCTGGGCCAGCACGTCGTTTTCGTTGACGACAAACCCGTTGCCTTCGTTCGAGGCGACCAGCAGCTTGCGGTCGGGCGTGTGGATAAACAGGTCCACGATCTCGGCCTCGTTCGGCAGATCGACCATCAGGCGCAACGGTTCGCCCATGCCGCGCCCGCCGGGCAGGTTGGCGCAAGACAGGGTGTAGAACTTGCCGTTCGAATCGAAGGCCAGCAGGCGGTCCGTGGTTTCAGCGTGGAACACGAAACGCGGGCCATCGCCGTCGCGGAATTTCAGCTCGCGGCTCAGGTCGATATGACCCGACATGGCGCGGATCCAGCCCATCTGACTGCAGACCACGGTGATCGGCTCGCGCTCGATCATGGCTTCCAGCGGCACCTCTTCCACTTCGCCTGCTTCGGCGAACTGGGTGCGACGGGCGCCGCCCTCGAAGTTCTTGCCAAACAGCTTTTTCGACTCTTTCAGCTGCTCGGAAATCTTGCCCCATTGCAGGTCTTCATTGTCCAGAAGATCCTCAAGCGCGGCACGTTCTTCCATCAGCGTGTCGCGCTCGCGCACCAGCTCGATTTCCTCAAGGCGGCGCAAGCTGCGCAGGCGCATGTTCAGGATCGCATCGGCCTGAACCTCGGACAATTCACCCTCGCCCGGTGCGGGGCTGACATAGTCGTGTTCCGACATGGCGCGGACATGTTCGATGCCCCAATCCTCGCGCATCAAGGCGGCTTTGGGATCATCGTCATATCGGATGATATCAATCACGCGGTCGAGGTTCAGGAAGGCAACGATGAAGCCCTCGAGCACCTCAAGACGATGGTCGATCTTGTCCATGCGGTGACGCGAGCGGCGCTGCAACACGTCGCGGCGGTGATCAAGGAATGCGCGCAGCACTTCCTTCATCGAACAGACCTTTGGCGTCACCCCGTCGATCAACACGTTCATGTTCAGGCTGAACCGCGTTTCCAGATCCGAGTTGCGGTACATCAGGCCCATCAGAAGCTCGGGATCGACGTTCTTCGACTTCGGCTCAAGCACGATACGGACGTCATCGGCGCTTTCGTCACGGATGTCGCCCAGGATAGGAACCTTCTTGGTCTGGATCAGCTCGGCAATCTTCTCGATCAGCTTCGACTTCTGAACCTGATAGGGGATCTCGGTGACAACGATCTGCCACTGCCCGCGACCCAGATCTTCAATCTCGTGCTTGCAGCGCAGTCGGAACGAGCCGCGGCCCGTGCGATAGGCGTTGGCAATATTTTCCTTCGGCTCGACGATGATGCCGCCAGTCGGGAAGTCCGGACCGGGCACATAGTTCAAAAGCGTGTCGTCGCGAACATCCGGTGTCTTGATCAGATGCAGGCAGGCATCAATCAATTCAGGGATATTGTGCGGCGGGATATTGGTCGCCATCCCCACCGCAATGCCAGACGATCCATTGGCCAGAAGATTCGGAAACTCTGCGGGCAACACGACCGGCTCTGTCAGTCGGCCGTCATAGTTGTCGCGATAATCGACGGCGTTCTCGTCCAGACCCTGCAACATCGCCTCGGCGACGAAGGTCATGCGCGCTTCAGTATAGCGGCTGGCAGCGGGGTTATCGCCGTCGATATTGCCGAAGTTCCCCTGCCCGTCGACCAGCGGATAGCGTACTGCGAAATCCTGCGCCAAACGCGCCATGGCATCATAGATCGCGGCATCGCCGTGTGGGTGAAAATCACCCATCGTGTCGCCGGAAATCTTTGCCGATTTCAGGAACTTGCCGTTCGAGGCCAACTTCAGGCGGCTCATCGCATAAAGGATGCGGCGGTGCACAGGTTTCAGGCCGTCACGGGCATCGGGCAGGGCACGGTGCATAATGGTCGACAGCGCGTAGGTCAGATAGCGATCACCAATTGCGCGGCGCAGCGGTTCGGCCAGCTCGCTGCCTTTGATCTCGGAATTGTCAGTTACGTCATTCATGCGATTGGTGTATCCTTGAGGACGACTCGCGTAAAGCTGCCATGCGGGTTTCTTGGGGGAAAATCACATTACATTCCCCGCGATATTTTTGAGCACGAGATATTAACTGGTGATGTTTTAAGGGGGATACTATGGGTATTATTCGTATGTCATTGTTGACGGTCGGCGTGATGGGCGTCGCCATGATGCATTATGGACGGGACGACGGTCTGCCAACCGATCGGATCGGCCGCGAGCCTGACGTGAAACAAGACAGCATCGTTGCCGTGTCTGCGAAGCTGGCGGAAACGCCGGTTAGTGCCGTTGTGCCTGCCTCGATGACCACCTCCCCAGCCAAAACACCTGCGGCACCTGCTGCCAGTGGCATTGTGATCAAAGCCGCCGCTGTCGCAGGCGATCCGACCAGCCCTGCCGCACAGGCAGAGCAAGCCGCGCGCCTGATGGCCGCCAGCGCGCCTTCCCCTTCGCCTTCTGCACCTGCAGCGGTTGTGGACGACACAGGTTACCCCACTCTGTTCGTCAGCGGCAGCACCGTAAATATGCGCGGCGGCCCCTCGACCCAGTTCGGTGTGGTGTCGCGCCTGACCCGCGGCACCGAAGTGCTGGAAACCGGTCAAACCGACGACGGGTGGAGCCAGATCAAAGTAGTGGACACCGGCAAACGCGGGTTCATCGCAACCAAATTCCTGAAGCCGCAACTTTAATAAGCGGCCCTTTCCCTTAAGAGTTCCACTGGGCGCCCTACGTGGCGCCTCTTTTTTGTTGACCCCCGCCGTGGCGACCCCGTACCCCTTCCCGGGCGAGGCAGGAGACACACATGACCCAGAAATCCATCCTGATCACTGGATGTTCATCCGGTATTGGCTATGACGCAGCCCATACGCTGGCCAAACGCGGCTGGCGCGTCTTTGCCACCTGCCGCAAGGAAGAGGATTGCGAGCGGCTGCGCAGTGAGGGGCTGGAAAGCCTGCAGCTGGACCACGCGGACGAGACCAGTATGGATGCCGCTGTGGCCGAGATCCTGTCGCGCACCGGCGGCACGCTGGATGCGCTGTTTAACAACGGCGCCTATGCCATCCCCGGCGCGGTCGAAGATCTGCCCACCGACGCCCTGCGCACGATCTTTGAGGCCAATTTCTTCGGGTATCACCACCTGACTCGGCTGATCCTGCCCGTCATGCGCAAGCAGGGGCATGGCCGCGTGATCCATAACTCGTCCGTGCTGGGCTTCGCCGCGCTGCCGTGGCGCGGGGCGTATGTCGCGACCAAGTTCGCACTGGAAGGGCTGATAGACACCTTGCGGCTTGAGATGCGCGGCATGCCGATCGACATCATCCTGATCGAGCCCGGCCCGGTCACGACCAAGATCCGCGAGAATGCCCAGCCGCATTTCGAACACTGGATCGACTGGGAAAACAGCCCGCGCCGGAACCTCTATGCCAAATTGCGCGAACGCCTTTATGACGACAGCGGCGATCTGGACACGTTCGAACTCCCCCCGTCGTCGGTCACGAAAAAGCTGATCCACGCGCTGGAGCACCCCAAGCCCAAGCCGCGCTATTACGTCACCACGGCCACTTATATCGCGGGCATCGGCAGACGACTTCTTTCGACACGCATGGGCGACCGGCTGACGCCCAACGGCTAACTGCGCCCAAATGCCCCTCGCAAATCGGGGGGAATAGGGCTATTTGACACCCGACACCAAGGAAAGAAAGACCATGGCCGACGATCCCCTGTTCATCCTCGTAGTGCTGTCCTGCGCTGCCGTTCTGGTCATCCTGATGCTTGGCATCGGGTCGTTTGGCGTCGGGGGCAAAGTGGCCCACAAACATTCGAACCGATTGATGCGCTGGCGGATCGGGGCACAGGCTGTGGCCATTGCATTGATCTTGCTGTTCGTCTGGCTGCGTGGAGGAAACTGATGGTAGTTCTGAACAAGATTTACACGCGGACCGGCGACAAGGGCGAAACCGCCTTGGGTGATGGCTCGCGCCGCCCCAAACACGATGCACGCGTGGACGCCTATGGCACCGTGGACGAAACCAACGCCACCATCGGGATGGCGCGCCTGCACGCCGAGGGCGACATGGACGCCGCACTTGCCCGCATTCAGAACGACCTGTTCGATCTGGGCGCAGACCTCTGCCGCCCCGACATGGCGAAAGACGCCGAGTCCGAATACCCGCCGCTGCGTATGGCGCAGGAACAGGTGGACCGTCTGGAAGCCGAAATCGACGTGATGAACAAGGCGCTGGAACCGCTGCGAAGCTTCATCCTGCCCGGAGGCTCGGCCCTCGCCGCCCACCTGCACCTGACCCGCACCGTATCGCGCCGCGCCGAACGTCTGGCGACCGATCTGGCCACCCAAGAGGACGTGAACCCGGTCGCGGTGAAATACCTGAACCGCCTGTCCGATTGGTGCTTCGTCGCCGCCCGCGTGGCGAATGATGGCGGCAAAGCAGACGTGTTGTGGGTTCCGGGCGCGAACCGGTGACAACATCCGGGGAGCAAACGGAAGGTCACTTCCTTTCCCCTAAGCTGGAAGAGCTTTCCAACCGTGCCTTTGAATTGTTTCCTGTAAAGAGGCCTGTTTCCTTGCAGGTCTGCACGCTCTGCTGCATGAACCCGGAAACCGAACAGGATATTCTGAACCGCGCGCGTGATAACATTTCGACTGATATGTTGTCCGAATGGCTGGGCGCTGCATTCAACGACGCACCCGAAGGCGCATCGGTATTCTTTTGGTTCCTACCCTCAATAGCTAAGTATCTTGCACAGGGTCACGAGATCTCTTTCTGCGGAACCGAACTCGCTCTCGGACGAGCTTTGACGACAGAATCCCCAATTCAAAACTGGAACAGCGAACAGCGAACGTGGATGCAAGATTTTGCAACCAGCCTGCTCGCAGCGCAGTGCTGGCAAAAAGCGCCAGATCTAGACACCTTCCTTTGCATGCTCTTATCAGGGGGGATGTCCGCCGAGATGGCGATAACTTGCTTGAAACAGCTTCCTCTTGCCGATTTTGCAATCGCAATGAACCGTGACGTAGAACAGGGTACCTTGATCGGATCCTCAGCATTCTGGAAGCCAGAGCTGGAGCAAAGCACGCGATTTCTTGCATCTCTTAGCGACTGGTTCCAAAGCGAAACGCTTGCGGATGAACTGTTGGCGCTTGCCTGTCAGCCAGATGCGTCCCCCGAGTTAATGCAAGCCACAGCATGGTTTCCATGGCCCTTGGACAGACGGGTGAACACCACGTCTTAGGTTGGAATCAGCGGTTATCCGCGTTCTGACTTTGCCACACGGCAACATTCTTGCAAAGAATCCCCGTCAAAACGAAAGAACGCGACGTCCGTGGACCCGGACGTGACGATTTTGCGCTGTTTTCACATGCAGCATTTCGGTAAACGTGTCGCGAGAGCATTACCGCCCCCCGTGGGCATAACTGGGAGATACCGCTGATGAAGGTGCTTGTGCCTGTGAAGCGCGTGATCGACTACAACGTGAAAGTTCGTGTGAAAGCGGACGGCACCGGTGTCGATCTTGCCAACGTAAAAATGTCGATGAACCCCTTTGACGAGATTGCCGTCGAAGAGGCCATCCGCCTGAAGGAAGCCGGCAAAGCGGACGAGATCGTCGTCGTGTCCATTGGCGTGAAGCAGGCTCAGGAAACCCTGCGCACGGCTCTGGCCATGGGTGCGGACCGCGCGATCCTGGTGAACGCGTCTGACGACGTTCACAACGACATCGAGCCGCTGGCCGTTGCCAAGATCCTGGCGAAAGTTGTTGAAGAAGAGCAGCCGGGCATCGTTCTAGCGGGCAAGCAAGCCATCGACAATGACATGAACGCCACCGGTCAGATGTTGTCGGCCC
>NZ_JALKBE010000014.1 GCF_023015885.1 Aliiroseovarius sp. S1123 | reverse complement strand
CAAACAAAAGACACTCGAAACGCGACGCTTGCATCACCGCCACCACGCCGCATAATGAAACCAACCAGATGAGCCAAACTCTCTATTAGTTTACGCAGCCATTGGTTCCAAAAACCCTGACGACGGACACCGCCACCACGCCGCATAATGAAACCAACCAGATGAGCCAAACTCTCTATTAGTTTACGCAGCCATTGGTTCCAAAAACCCTGACGACGGACAGGGAGACCGTCCATTTTCTCCAATACATTATCTGCGAGCATAAGAATTGTTTCCATTTCCGCTTCAGATACCTTTTTCAAACTATTAAACAAACCTAAAATCCTTGTACTTTAGCAACATAGACGACACCTGAAATCTACGCGATGCGCTCAAGAAGGCAGAGAATGTGTCTTTCCTTTTATTGGTGAGGATAACAGTTACAGATCACTTTAACGCCGCCCCAACTTAGCTTACAGAATGGGGACGGCATTTTTTTAATCTGGGTGATGGTTACGTCGTCGCTTACTGCTGATAGAAAATAATGCGACCTGCGTTGTCGTTGGTTGCACATGAATTGCTAGAGATCGTAACCCGGTTGGAAGCGTTCAACGGACCAACTCCGTTTACCCTTGCCTCGTTTGCATTTTTACATGGAGGCAACTCAACACGCTGATAGCCCTTCGAGATCATGCACGCTTCATAATTTCGCATTCGTGCTGTCGCATTCGCGTCTTGTACAGAATAGGCACCAGTTAACAGCGCCACGGCAATCTCAGCTCCTGGGCTCCGGTTAACTGCAATTTCTTGGCTCGATTTGGTCTCGCATTGAGCACGGTCCAACTCATAATCTGAATAGCGCATTTTGTTTTTAACGAACGTTTCTTGAGCAACGCAACCTGTCAAAGTGATCGCTGCTGAAAGCATGATTACTGCTGGAGTTCTCATTTACTACTGTCTTTCTTATTAGTTGACTTCAGAGGATAGGCACCAAACAAATACTTGATTTTACCCGTGACTTTAGATGGTATTTCATACCCACGCATCAACTCAAAGCTCTATTTTGTACGGATCTGCAAAAGGTTCGGAATTGCTGCTTTTCCGCGCTATCAATCCAGACGACAAGCGCCCCATACAGGCGCTCAGAGGTATGCTGTGGCTTCGTAAGATTGAATTGGGCGCAGGACAAAATGAAGGGTAGCTTCCCAACTTTTCGATGAGCTCCATACAACCCGGAGCTGAATGTCTGACAAGCACCAAACCCGGCTTCAATTTAATAGTGAAGGGGAAGAAATCGATTACTCACGATTCTGGTGCGATGGGTCGCCTAGGGAAACTCCACCAAAGCAATGAAAACAAAGCAGAATAATTCACTTTGAACCGTCATGCTGTTTTTCAAAATCAGTTGGTCTAGAACCTCACCCCCCTACCTGCGCAATCAATTGATAAATAAGAACAAAATGGGCAAAAAGAAAATTGAACCTCCATGCAACTGATTATTCAAGAAAGAATTTCGCACAGTTTGCAACCGAAGATCAGCCAAATCCATCTTCGCACAACCACACTCAACTCACTGTTTTTATTGTAAATTACTGATCCCGATTTGCACTCAACAAATCCCGCACAGCGCACAGTGCCGCACAGTTCTCGCACAGTTAGCTGAATCATTCACGGATTCACATTCCTGAATCAGTGATAACCAATTGTAATAAAACGAAAAATGGCGCCCCCACACGGCATCCACAACTAGTCTGACGCCATCCGATATCATCCTTTTTTCCACATGTTTTCTGACCATTAGACGAAACTCTCCTCTGATCTCTTCCAATGCAATCCGATAGTATCTACTTACTAAAGGTGGATATTTCGGTGGATAGAATGGGCGTCAGATACAAACTCACAGCAACTCAAATCAAGCATCTCCGCCCCGGCAAATACAATGATGGGGGAGGATTGTGGCTGCACAAACGAGAAGGTGGTGCAGGACAATGGTTTCTCCGCGTAACAGTACACGGTCGCCGCCGCGAGATGGGGCTTGGCGGTCTATACGATGTGTCCCTCGCTGAAGCCCGGGAAGAAGCGGACCGTTGGCGCTCAGTGGTCCGATCGAACAAAGACCCCATCAAAGAGCGCGCTCGAATTCGGAAAGAAGCGGATCGGGGCGACCACACTTTGGCCAGCGTAACAGCAGCAGCATTTAAAGCCCGTCAGGCTGAACTCAAAGGTGATGGTAAAGCCGGGCGATGGTTGTCTCCCCTAAACATACACGTTCTGCCCAAACTTGGGCGGGTTCCGATCGAGGAGATCGACCAGCAAGACATCCGCAATACACTTGCTCCTATCTGGCACGAGAAAGCCGATACAGCACGTAAGGCAATGAACCGTTTAGGGATCGTGATCCGATACGCCGCGGCCATGGATCTAGATGTGGATTTGCAAGCCACTGATAAGGCGCGCGCGTTGTTAGGCAAACAGCGCCACACGGCCAAAAACATTCCCTCAGTGCCCTGGCCTGACGTCCCAAGTTTCTATGCCTCGCTTTCAGAACCTACTGTAGGCAATCTCGCGCTTAAATTCTTAGTTCTAACAACAGCTCGGACAACCGAAATTCGGTTTTGCCGTGAGAACGAGATTAAAGACGACATTTGGACAATTCCCTCTGACAGAATGAAATCAGGGAATGAACACAGGATCCCACTACCCCACCAAGCACTAGAGATACTCGAACAAGCCGAGATATGGCAGAAGGACGGATACTTCTTCTGGAGTCAGCGCACAGTGATCTCGGACGCCGCAATGTCAGGAATCATGAAACGCCGAGACATGCCTGAACGCCCGCACGGGTTCCGTTCCAGCTTCCGGACATGGTGTGCCGAAGCGACTGACACACCACGAGAGATCGCTGAGACCGCTCTTGCCCACACTGCCGGCGGCAAGGTCGAGCGCGCGTATCGCCGGACAGATTTCCTTGATCAACGCCGAGACCTCATGCAGCGGTGGGCCAATCATGTGGCGGGAAAGCTCTGATGGCCGTTGAGAAAGGCAGGGAAGAACGGCTGAAGTTGGTTGTCGCCGCTTTCCAAAGAGCCTTCCCTGACGAACAGCAAGACCTTGAAGGGGTTGCCAACCGGCTCGAAATTATCTTCCAACGCGGTCCTTCTTCGCCATTAAAAGATCAGAGCAAAGCTCTGATTGCTTTGGAACAGTCGCTAAAGACCGCCATTCGAAACTACGAAGGACTTCAGGGAAACCGACGCCTGTTCTTGAACTCACTCAGCGATTTGAACTTCGTCGCAACCCTTCAAGCCATGACCGAAGCTACCAGTTTCATGCTGAAACGAGAGGAAAGGAGAGGACCACGCGACCGCAAGACGAATTGGACGGAGGCAGAATTATTAAGGGAAGTCATCATGGCCTGGCGTGACATTGAGTTGAAGAAAGAGCCGCCAAGTTCAAGGCGGAAAGTTCCACAATCGATCAATGATGATAACCTGTACGGATCGTTCGCAAAGTTGGTCAGCGACATCTTCAACGCGTTTGAAATCAATTCAAAGCCCAGAAGCGCCCTGGATGCCCTGAAGCGAGAGTTCCCTGAATTTGCGGAGTCACATTTGGCTTCGGACTTCACCAACCTAGTCAATGAGGAATAACCGCATTCATTTTCCGCTGCTCCAGATTACAACGCTCCAACCAGCCCATTAGCCTCCAAATCGACCACAATCGATACGGAGTTATTCAATGTCCATTGAGCTTTTAAGAGACCGTGAAGTCGCACAAATCCTGAGCATTGCTGTTTCGACAGTCTGGGAGTACGCAAGCAGTGGGACTATTCCCAAACCCATGAAAATCGGCGGATCCACGCGCTGGGTTCGGTCTGAGATCGAGGCTGTACTTGCTGAACGGATGAGCTATCGAGGCTCTGTCTGATGAATCGTGATCAATTCATCCTGACCAATCAGGACAAAGAACCCGTAAACCCGCACACCGGATACCGCATCGACCCGCACGATCCCGCATCATGGATGTCTCGCGACGAAGCCCAGCGCCTTGCTGATGCGGCTGGTCTGGAAGTCGCCTACGTGATCACCGCTGATGAACCAACAGCGTGTATCGACATCGACGGTTGCCGCGATCCGATCACCGGCGCGTATGACGAACGCGCCCAGCGCGTCTTTGCCGCCCTGCCCGGTGTCGGTGTGGAAATCAGTCGTAGCGAGCGCGGGCTGCACTTCTGGTTCTGCTGCGAGGCGGGCATGGACGAGCGGTTTATGAACCGGGCGAACGGCATCGAGTTCTATCAATCCGGTCGCTACATCATCCTCGGCAGTGCGTTTCAGGGCGATCCAAGCATCGACGCGACGCCGTACCTGCCGACCATCCTCACACCGCGTGAGACGGGCGCAGAGACGGCCCTGCCCGCATCCGGACCGGTGCCGGAATATACCGGACCATCTGACGACGCGTTGCTCATTCAAATGGCGCTGGGCGCACGTGGATCGGTCGCCGGCATGTTCGGCGATAAGGCACGGTTTCCCGACCTCTGGAACGGCTCTGACGCGCTGGGCAGGTTTTTTCCGACCGACACCGACGACCCGTTCGATCGCAGCGCCGCGGACGCCGCCCTGCTGGCGCACCTTGCGTTCTGGACCGGTAAGGATCAGGAACGTATGCGGCGTCTCTGGCTAATATCGCCGCTCGCACGGGGGCGTACCGATCAAAAGAAGTTGCAGCGCACCGACTATCAGTCTAGGTCTATCGGCGGCGCTGTACGGAAATGCCAGGGGGTGTATTCAAAACCACCCCTACCCGGTATTCCGACCGCCAACCCCCCGGGTTCCGATCAACAGGATGCACCTTTGCCCGGGGGGCAACTCCCCGAGTCAAGCGGTGGCTATCTGACCATGTTCGATCAGGACGCGCATTTCGACGGATGTGTCTATGTGCGTGACGAACACAAGATCCTCGCGCCGGACGGCGATCTGCTGAAGCCCGAGCAATTCCGTGTCGAGTACGGTGGGTACGAGTTTCAAATGCAAGCGGACGGTGCGCGCCCGACACGGGATGCGTGGGAGTGCTTTACGCAGTCGCGCTGTAAGCGCTTTCCGAAGGTGCGTCGCCGCCGCCTACTTCCCAACAAGCCGTTCGGTCATATCGAAGACGAGGCGGTGAATGTATTCAAATGTCCCGATTGGCGCGCTACTGAGGTGGTGACGGACGCAGATGTCGCTCCATATCTCGACTTGGTACGCAAGTTGTTGCCGGACCCAACTGACCGCTCGATCTTCCTCACTTGGTGCGCTTCGATGGTGCAGAACCCCGGCCTCAAGTTTCAATGGGCTTTGGTGCTGCAAGGCACCGAGGGCAACGGCAAAACGTTCCTGTTGCGCTGCATGACACATGCTGTTGGTGAACAGTTCACGCACCTACCGAACCCCGAGGATATGAATGAGAAATTCAACACCTACCTTGACGGCAACCTACTCATCGGTGTCGAAGAAGTTCACATGGCAGGGCGGCGTGACATGCTGGACCGCTTAAAAAAGTACATCACCAACGATCGGGTAGAGATCCGCGGCATGGGGCAGAACAAGCGTATGGGCGACAACCTCACAAACTGGATGTTTCTAACCAATCACCAAGACGCAGTCATTAAGACGAAAAATGATCGCCGTTACGCGATCCTGTACACAGCACAGCAGCAGGTCGAAGATCTGGCACGCGACGGGATGAACGGCATGTATTTTCCGCAACTGTGGGATTGGGCGCGAGCGGGCGGGTTCGAGAAAGTAGCAGCATGGCTGCACCGGATGCCGCTCGATGCCCGATACAATCCTGCTGGGGAATGCAACCGCGCTCCGGACACCACGTCCACGGCGGCTGCAATCACGAACAGTATGGGCCCCTTGGAACAAGAACTCCGCGAAGCGATCGATGAAGGCGTGCCGGGGTTCCGTGGCAGCTGGATTAGCAGTGCAATGGCGCAAGAACGCCTTAAAAACGCAGGATTTACGAAGGTAGCACCCAAAACACTAAGCCAATGCATTGAGGCTCTCGGGTACTCACGATGTAGAATGAATAGTTCCGGACGCGCAAACCCGATTCCTCAAGAAGGTGGAAAACGCCCAGTCCTGTATCGCAAGTCCACGCTGAGCAATGAAGATCAGGGGCAAGCAGATTATGAAGCAGCACAAGGATACAACTTTCCGGGTCAGAAATAATACCTTGAGCGCATTGAATGCCAGAAGGCTTGTTATCTAGTCTTAGCCATTCGTCAAATATACTCGTTTGATTTCAAGGTGCTACAACACGATGACATAATGACAATCATTCCGATGATTAGCCTTTGACCACAGAGCCTCAAGCACCCGCGTTGCTTGGACTCTGTGTTCTCTCTCCTCGCGATTAAGAGTTTTCGTCAATATGTCATTGTGTCATCTATCAAGTATCCTTTTGATTTATATTAGTATTGTTTTGACTCAATATTGACAAAATCTGGCGAACTGGGATCAAGACCGCCAAGGGAAATATTTGTGATTAAATACTTCAGATGAGTTCGACATCTTTCTGACAGTCAGCAAGAAATCCCAACAAAATTTGGTAGCTAGAAACAATTCGAGGTCGCGCGTTACCCGCAGCAGAAATGCTGTGGAAGGACCCACCATTCGAATGACTTTTTTCCAATCATGGCGATCGATCATGAACGGTACACGGCATGACGTTCGCCAGCGTTTTGATCTGCGATTCCATTCCTCGCAAATTTGCTAGAAAAATTCCCCAATGTTACTAAGAACAAGCTACTCGTTGGGTGGGTCAGGGAGCCGCGCTACCGCACCCAATGCCCGTTGATCAGTGCAGGTTCACTGGCTTTCTTCTGGGCACCAATTCGACCGTGGTACGAGCCCATCGCTTCCCAAGTTCGGGCGTCACGTCTTGAGCGCCATGTTTTGCTGGCATTTCCAGTCAGATAGTCACTGATAGCATATCAGTAGGCCCAAGATCTGACGTGACATTCCGCATCTAGCCATCACCCAAAACAAGCGCTACGAATGTCTCAACCATAGAGAGGAACCGATGATCAAGAATCCAATTTCAGCAGCTATCACTTTCTGCCTCATCGCTACCGCCGCAATGGCCGAAGACCAAGGGGCGTGGGCAACTCCCAAAAGTATTCGAAGCATCTCCGTGGAGATCTTCGACGGAGCATCTGACGGGTGTTGGACGAACCTAGGAGAGGTCAAAACTTACACCGAGGACAAGCTATCTCTGCGCGGGTTCAACATCGTCGAACACGATGAAGATAGACCGCAAAACATGGATGAAGGTGTGGTCCGTGTCAGCGTCCATAGCGAGAGAATCCGGAATGGCTGCTACGGTAACATTGTCGTCAACTTGATATCGATCCTTCGATGGAAGGAAGACTACTTCTACGCTCCGCTTGGCGGCACCGCGCGGTACATTTTTGCAGAACACTCCAACGCAAACCAACTGGTGCTAACGCAAGCGAAGAAATTCGCCGAAGGTTGGCCATTCTAACGGACTAGAGGTAAATTCATGCTCAAGTGGCTGATCAGATTGGTGTCCATTGGGGTGCTAGGTTATCTCGGGCTAATGGCTTTCTTCCTACACAGCAGCGGTCATTTCGAACTGGGTGACCTTCCTGACGGTGCCTATACAATTTCCTTCGAAAGTAGTTTTCGAGGCATTGTGCAGGGCGTTGAAGTAGCCGACCCTTCCGTCGCCAATCAATCGAAATACTTTCGTCGACTGACCAATGCCAACAAGGATCGCGAATACCTTGGTTTCCCGTTGAAGGTGCCGACTTGGCTCGAGGACAAATGGTCAACTTGCGCCCCGCCAACTGAGCAAGAAACCAGTGATGTTTACGCAAGCCTATCGGAAGAGGCCAAACGCAACCTCAGAGGCGCTCGCCTAGACGCGATCTGTGTATTCGACATCGACGGCGAGACGATACCACGCGGCCTGCTGTTCTCGGTGCCTAGGCTGTAATCGCTCGGCTATATTGAACGAACCATGACCAGACTTATTGCCATCATCCTCGCATTCGCCCTCACGACAACCGCTGCGCACGCAGCCGAGATCAAAGGCCGTGCCCGCGTCATCGACGGCGACACCTTGTGGGTCGGGAGGATCAAGATCCGGCTCAATGGCATCGATGCCCCAGAGCGCGGCCAACCGCGCTACAGAGCGGCCACACAGACGCTCCAGAAGCTAGTTGCCGGGAAGACGGTGGTCTGCCGCCTGAACGGCGACAAGACGTACGACAGGTACGTGGGCATCTGCTACGTGGGCAAGTACGACCTCGCGGCCTCAGTCATCGCCTCGGGCAACGCCCTCGACTGCCGTAGATATTCAGGCGGGCGATATCGGAAGTACGAAACCAAAGATGCACGCAGATACATCCGTCAGGCCCCCTACTGCTAGGGACATGTATGCTCGCCCATGCGTCGCCGCTGTTCCGATCATCACGGCACCATACACAAACCGCAACTGTAAGGGACAAATCGGCCACTCAACTCCAATCCGTGAGCTCAATAGGGGTTGGCGATTGCAAGCAAAGGGATTTCCCCCGCTTTACGACGGGCTTTGAACTACTATGGCTTCTTGTCCGTTGCTTGCTCGCTCAGCATCCGCGTCACGTAGGCTTCATCACCAGTAATGCATTTTCGGAAATCTGCGATTGCCCTAGAAGAGCCGATCAACATAAACCTTCCGATAAGCTCTGTATCGATCCGCCGGATCCACAAGGTGTGTCCTTTCGCCAGCGCTGACAGCAAGATCTCTTCATCCCGCTGGGAGGTTATGTCGGTTGAAATATCCCTCCCTCCCCAAGAAGTGTATTCCGTTCGCAGCGTCAGCAATCCACCTGAGGCGTCAGCACCCTCAATTCCGAACACGATCTCGACCCGTCCTCTATCCATCGTGAGCGGGATGTGCTCTAGCTCGAGAAAGTAGTCCGGGCGCGTAAGGTAGCGAACAAGCCTAAAATCAATTCCCTGCTGCCTTGAGTGTATGGCACACATCAGGTTTGAGATGCTGTTGAAATAGTAGTAGCCGGACGTCCACATCCCGTATGAGTTTGTGCTTAAGGGCGTGACCCCTGAGTTGAGGTTGCCATCGGTAGCACTTGGTGGATTATCGGAGTTTCCCGGGTCAGCACCCTGTTCGGTCACTGCAGCTTGCGTTGTCGGCTTGGTGTGCCGATTGATCTCAAAAGCGACCAGCTCTTCCTCAGTAAAGACATAGATCTGATCACTGGGCGTTCTAAACATCTTCGACATCACGTGAGATGAAATGCCAAAACCTAGAAGCGTGTCATATATCTCTGCAACCATCTCCTGCGCGATAGTTTCATCTCTGGACCCAGTAAATTGATGCACCCCAAGCTGCCCACCCCTTACGTATCGGGCTGATCCCGCAAGAAAAATGAAACTACATGAAGAGAAGCAGCTATGGCCTTCGGTTACGAGCGTTGTGATCCCTCGCTCCTCGACAAGTTTTGCAATGCTCAAGCCTTCGACTACGCTGCCGCCTGGACTGTTGAGCGCAAGGAATTTCACCTCGGGAAACTCATCAAGTTGTTTCTTCACCGCAAGCAAGGTGCCGGGACCAATTTCACCGTCCAGTAACAGCGTGCGCTTATCATATTCTGAGAAAACCCGGACCGAAGCGGATTGAGCGGACGCGTAGGGTAGTGACACGATGAGGAAGAGCCCCGCTAGCAACCACTGAAACTTGACACCATTCATTGATACTCTTCCTTTTGTCTCGGACTATCCGGGTTGTGTATTGATGTACCAGAACCTATCAAGTTGTAGACGGCGTGTTAACTGCCCGATCTTGCAATCAACAATGCTATAAGAAGTTTCCACATTTCCTTTGACTTGATCACATCGCCATTCCTTCGAACCACCATATCTGCTCATCGCAGATCCTCTTCAGATTTCTGATTGCTGGTGATTAATCATCAGTTCTCATTTGTTATTGCAGCATTTTTTACCTTCGAGACCGACCAGTGGCATGGTAAAACTGAGCAACCGAAACTGCTCTTGATGACCCATGCCCGCCAACCGAAAACCGCGACGCCATCAGATGCCCCGCAAGGTCGAACTAGCCCTTGATCGGGAGCGGATCATGCGCGAGGCGGATCCCATCGGCTTCCTGTCTGATGTCATGCGCGGCACCCAGCGTCTTGCTAAAGTCGCGAAACGTACCAATCAATTTTGCTGAAAAGGCAGCGATCGCCACATAGACCGCAACCGGCACATAATAACTTACCCAACCACAACCTCGCATCCCGTTCTAACAAACTGCCACTCGACCTCGCGCCTTGCACGCTTCACCCCGCAAAGTCTCCTCTGCTCGAAGGGAAACAGTTTGTATGCCTCGCGGATTAACGTTCAGTTCCATTACGGCCTGTCTGCCGTCAGCGCCTATGGGTCCAAATAGCGTTATTTGCTAAGTGAGGGTTTGTTGCTCATCGTAGCCACCAAGGAGTGGACGATGAGAAAGACAACGAAGAGCCCAGGCGAGAAGATCGTCAAAG
>NZ_JALKBE010000013.1 GCF_023015885.1 Aliiroseovarius sp. S1123 | reverse complement strand
CTTTGACGATCTTCTCGCCTGGGCTCTTCGTTGTCTTTCTCATCGTCCACTCCTTGGTGGCTACGATGAGCAACAAACCCTCACTTAGCAAATAACGCTATTTGGACCCATAGGCGCTGACGGCAGACAGTAGGCGGCAAGGATTTCTGCGGTTTGCTCTTCGTACCCTTCAGGAGCGTTCACCACGATTTCGTCGACATCGGGAACTTTGCGGGCCGCAATCAGCGAATAGGCGATCATCGGGTGACCAGCAATTGCGAAGAACTGCTTTGGGTATTCAAGTGCTGCGCGTTTGCCCTTACCACCCGATAGCAGTAGTAGCGAAACCTGTTCATCTGAAATACGCTGTCGTTTATTTCGCTTCATTACAACTCTTCAGATCTATAGACCGGGCCGGCCAAGTGGATACTTCGGCGAATATCAGGATCGCGCCAAAGCGGCTTCAAGATTCCTTGCTGGGTGTCCAAGTCTTGGGGGGCTAAAATTTCCGCCATCACTACTCACTCGTGATGCAGCTCACACGCCACAGGAACATCTCAATCGTTGTTTGGTTGTGTGCTAAATTGGTCCAGTGGTTGTGCAAAATGCGTTACAAATTTGGTATCGCCTACAATCATATGTTTCCTAGACGGAAACTCGCTAAGTTGCGCCGGAATACCTGCCCCGCCAAGGTGGCGGTGGTCGAGCGCTCAAATCCGCCCATCTCAATCAACTAGGTAACGTATTATGGCGGGGTCGAACCGCTGGCCCTAGCATGCCGTGGACGAGATAGTTTTGTCAGGACAGTTAAAGTGGTTGAAGGGAAGTGGGCAAAAATAGACAGGATTGTAGAGTCTGAATATAGGCGCCCCGGGATGGAATTCCTGCTTCATCCAGTTTGGTTGAAATTCGTCAAGTTGGCGGGGGAACCGTTACAAAGGGGCGACTTCATTATCTCGGACTATGTTAGCCTTCACATATAGCCTGCACGAGACAAAATACTGCTCTAAGAATGGTAGAAACACTCAAAAACAGAAAATGACCGCGTAATGCTCTTCACCGCCACCCACCGGCACCAGAGACCATCGCTCCATAGGCCCGAGGCCAATCATGCACCAACATTCAAACTGAACTACTAAGTGCAACTGACCAACTTAGATATGGCCAGACAGATCAGATTTAAGCCAAAGCGAGCATTTCCAATCGGAAATCAATGTAGAAATCATAGATGATCACTGCACTTCAAGCGCGTCACGAACTAGGGCAGTTTTTACATGCAAAAGGTCACCCCAAGTGTAAATTTCACCTTATTGAGTGGCTGAAAACAGATATCCCACCCCGCGAACGGTTCGGAAGTAGTCAACGTCACATTTATGTGCCGCAAACTTCGCACGGAGGCGACTGACGATGCCATCTATCGCACGATCGTATCCAGCCCATTCACCCCCTCTTAACTTAATGACAATCTGTTCTCTCGAAAGGATTTTGTCCTGATGGTTCAGAAAGATCTCCAAGACATCAAACTCTGTCTTTGTTAGAAGAACCTCTTCTTCGTCTGGATTCAAAAATCGCCTCTTCTGTGTATCGACTTTCCAGCCATCAAACTCAAAAAAAGTATCTTTCTTTTGAGCCTCTAAAGGGGCAACCGACCTTTCCAAACGCCTGAGCAAACTCTGGATGCGAGCAATAAATTCAGAGATCCTGTACGGTTTTTCAACATAGTCATCAGCGCCAATTTCCAGGGCCAGAACTTTGTCGACTTCACTGTGGTGACCGGAAAGCACCACTATGCCTGCATTGGACCCAGCGCGAGCAATTCGGATCACCTCATTTCCATGTCCATCGGGTAAACTGAGATCCACGACAATCAGGTCATACGAACGAATGTCCTGAAGAGATCGGAACTGATTAATCGTTCTGACAGCTTTCACCTGAAAACCATAACTCTCGAGAACTTCTACCAATTCCTCTGCTACCGGAACATCGTCTTCTACCAGCAAAATGCTTTTCATTTTACCCCCATCCCCAGAGAAGTGTATCCCCGTTCGCAACAACAACTGCTTCTTTAGAATCGCCTAGCGAACGTTTCCAACAAACTCCACACTATCCGTTAATTTTGCACACAACTCGCACAATTCTTCACGTAAAATACACCTATACCGTTGGTTTAGTGACGGTCCCAAAAGGATAGGATCGCCCACTTCAGAACGCAAACCCACATCCTAGGAGCAGATCGTTTGTCATCTCTATCTAATCAGCAGTCTTTCACTGGGACCGGTTCTGAAACGTCTCTGTTAGCAGAAAAGTGGGAAAGAATTGGCTGGCAAATAGCTCTAACGCTTTTCTATACCTCGTTGGCCGTGCTCGGGAACGTCGTGAACATTGACCTGTTCTTTGGAGTCAATTTTTTATTTGGAACGATATTCGTTTGGCTCTGCTGGATATTCCTAGGGCCAATTTCTGCACTTTTAACAGCGATAGCTGCCGCGTACTACACTGTGCTTCTTTGGGGGCACTACTACGCATTTGGAATTTTTGTTCTTGAGTTTCTCTTCTTAGCCACGCTGCTTCGGCGTGAAAGAGATACATCCAAGATAGCGCTCGGGTTAGTTGCTTACTGGCTGCTATTGGGAGCACCATTATCATTCGCAGCTTATAAGCATGGCTTGGGTCTACCTCAGAGCACGGTGATGATTGTCGTGTCCAAACAAATTCTGAATAGCCTGCTCAATGCATGCGCCGCGATTTTTCTATTCAATATGTTTGCCAAGAAACCTCAATTCAGGATTTCCAAAAGGACCCGCGAAGTGGGTATTCACGTTCAATCCCCTTCTTATTCAGCGCTGATTCAGTCCTCTATTATCCTGTTGATTTTAGTATCCATTGGCCTCGCAGAGCTATTTGCCATTCGTAAGTCATTTGATCTTCGCATTGCCGCGACCCACGCCGAGGTGACAAGGGCAGCATCGGCCCTCAGAGCGAATGGGCTGCATTTTCTGGCCATGGAAACACAGCATTGGGCAACGCATCATGATAACCCCCACGCAGTCCAACCGAGCCCCGGGGCTAGTCGTAAGGGGGCCATCGAAACCTATGCACCGATCGGATTGTACAAGCTTTCAGACACAAACAAATTAGTACGCATCGAAGGTGCGCCTCTGGACGCTTTGAACCAAAGGGCTAGAGAGCTTGCTTTAACCCGCCCCAAGGATGGAAATGACGCAACCCAGATACTCGATTGCTCCAAAGGCACGATGCTTGTCGCCGTTCGTGGCTCGTCGCCTAGCCAAGACTATTTTTCGTTGTGGCCGTTAGAAGTATTGAGCGTTCTAACTGCGGGGGCCGAAGATGAAGATATCATGCTATCGTGTGGTGCAAGTAGCGCGCCATCAGACGGGGAATTCAAAGTCTGGACGACTAGAGACACCAGCGCCGATATACCCGCGCTTCGGTCCTGGCTTGCTGGAACAGCCCAAACTTCATTTGCGATCAGTGAAACACCAAAAATCGCTCTGACAGTATCGATGGGAATTCGCAATTCCGTAATGGAGTTTCAAGCCTCCTACGCACAGGTTATTCTCCGGCTTTCCATAATCGCAATGGCCTTGATTTGCCTCGTTTACTTTTTTGGAATTAGATTGAATCTCTGGCTCGACCGCTTTGCCCGAGAGACTGAGAACTTCGTCAGAACCGGCGAAATCAGCCAACAAGCGCTAGCCGCGCGATTCCAAGAAGATCGCCGTACGGTGCAGTGGGTGAAAAGGCTGGAAACCCTCATAAAGGAGAAGGAAAGATCGGAACTGCTTGCCATTCGTAATTTCAATGCTGTGATCCAAAACTCCAAAGTTCCAATTTTTTCAACTGATCAATCCGGCAACATCTGCGTTTGGAACTCAATGATGCAAGACTTGACCGGTTTCAGCTTACGGGAAGTGAAAGGCAAAAAACTTCTAGGTCTCATTGATGCAAGCGATAACTCATCAGAAGACTTAGCCGTTTTGTTTGGTGAAAACGCCCCCATAAGCGCCTCACACAGATTTTCGTTTTCTTTGATCACCAAAGATGGAAGGCAGCTATACCTTCAGACGGGTAGGACGTTTTTGCACGACGTTTCCACTGCGGTTCAAAGAGATCTTACTTTTTCCCCCAGCCCAGCCCAGAAAAGAAACTACTTTGTGGCTCAAGATATTACCGAAGCGAAGGTTGCGCAGGCTCGTATCCTACATGCTGCTCGCCTTACCGCACTGGGCGAGATGGCTGCGACATTTGCTCATGAGCTGAACCAGCCTCTAAACGCAATTGCATTGGCTTCTGGGAACGGAATGGCGGAATTACATCAGGCTAAACCCAACCTCGCTTCCATCAACAAAAAATTTGAACGCATTGAAGATCAAGCGATCAGGGCTGGCGAGGTAGTTCAAACCATTCGTCAGTTTCTATTGCAACGTGATCAACTCGAAACCACGACGTTCAACTTAAGTGAACTTATGGATAACGCGATCAAATTGATGCGAGAATCAACGCGGGTCAACTCCGTCAAAATCAACATTTCACAACCCTGTCAAAACGCGACAGTCGAAGGGAATGCACTCATGCTTGAGCAATCAATCATGGCAATATTGATCAACGCGCAACAGGCTGTCTGCGGCAATGCATCAGATAACCGTGAGATCAATATCGAGTACATTTACAATGTATGCGATACCTGTGAACGACAGTGTCACAGCCGCCTCGAGGAGGAGGGCTCTCTCAGCGCGCGCAAAGCAATCATGATAAAGTTTATCGACAATGGACCTGGCATTCCCGAGCGCATCCTTCATGAGGTATTTGAACCGTTCGTGACCTCCAAACCCGAAGAGGAAGGCACCGGAATTGGACTCTACATGGCCAAAACAGCTGTTGAAGCTATGCAGGGAAACATTCGGGCGAAAAATACAGAAACGGGGGCAGAGATAATGATTTGCCTTCCGCTGAAAGAGTAACCAGTTGAAAGTTAGGAGCCATAGTAATGGTAACCGTAGTTTATGTAGATGATGAAACGGTCATCTGTGATGAAGTCAGGGACGCACTGAGCTATCTACCCTGCAACGCCCATGTCTTTGACGACTCCCATGATTGCTGGGAGTTTCTCGAGAAATGTGATGGTAAAGTTGATGTACTGATCGCAGACCTCATGATGCCGAAGCTTAATGGCGCAGAGCTGATACAGCTTTGCCTCGCTAGCTTTGGAGGCTCAATTAAATATGTTCTGATCTCTGGAAGAATGGAGACAGGGGAAAGCATCAGACGGATCTTACCGAATTTAGATCGGGTCATGTCCAAGCCGATCAAAACCGCTGAGTTCGCCAAAATAGTTGAAGCTGCCTCCTGACTAAAAGACCACACCAAGAGGCAGCTTCTTACGAAGAGATGAAGCGGCATGGAACAATGCTTCATCTCTTCCACCCTTTTGCTTTCGCGTTTTTTTATACCCGCGAGTGGTGGTGAAAGTTCAAGGGCCGGGGAACACTTCCGTTTTTAAAATGTCGGAAATCTGAACCTAGTTTTCGGTTGGCGCGCAAAGCAATTCCAAGCGCGGCGTCAAGCTCGCTAGGGGTGGAGGGACAGGCAAGACAGCAATCACCCAGCCTTGTGGGTTCTTGCTCCCAATGCGGTTGTGGTCCCTCATCCGAGAGCAGCATTATCGGTATTCTGAAATCCACCATGCGAAGTTGGTGGACCCAGCCGGCAAGTTCGGTCTTCGAGTATTGGCGATCCAGAACGATCGCAATCATTGCCCATTCTTCTGAGTCTTCAGAAACCACTTCAAAAGCAGCCTCTAGACTAGTTGTACATGCAGCTTCAAAGCCAAGATCTTTGTAAGCTTGAATGGTCTGTGAAAATTTAGTTTCATCCTCTGCAACAAAAGCAACGCATTTCGCCCTGAATTTGTTCGCATCATTTTCGAAAGCTAAAGCGACGTCAGTCCCTGTATTCACAACAATGAAAGGTGTAATTGCGCTGACGCCTATTGCTTCTTCCTCACGCGGAAGTTTGTTAGGAATTGCCATCAACTCGCTCCCTTAAACCATCTATTAGGTCCAAGTTAGCGATCTATCTTCGAATTCGCTGTTCGCTTCCTTGCAAAATCAGTGTCTGTTTGGTGGAAATTAGATCTTCAATGGGTGCGCGGTCATGGCCCCACTCGCACCCCGGTGAAGGGGACCACCTCGCACCCTCTCAGCTCGTGACGTCTCATGCGCCCCTCCTAGCTGGCCTTATCGACCATCATCTCTGCCATCTCCAACAGCTTGGAACGCAGCTTCTCAGGCATGGCGCGCGTGGCATGCAGCATGCGAACCTCTGTCTGGGTGCGAGGTGCTTCGCCATCTGCCTCGACGCCATCCAATCCCTCGAAGAAGTACGTGATGGGGCAGTCCATAAACTTGGCAATCTCGAACAGCTTGCTGGAGCTGATCCGATTGGACCCGGTCTCGTACTTCTGCATCTGCTGGAAAGTAATCCCCAGCTCCGTGGCCACCTGCACTTGCGTCAGTCCCTTGACCTTACGGCGCTCTCGAACCTTGCTGCCCACGTGGACGTCTACTTGATGTGCCATGATAATACCTTCGCTTTCAGTATCGTGTCGTTGAAGAGTTGCCACGAATGCGTGTCGTGCATTCGCTTAGCTTGCCCAAGGCAGCAGCCGATCCCTTGAGGGACCATACGGAAATACTGGTTTTCTCTTTCGGTGTCTTGAGAGCGACCTTGCTGCCGCGCCAAAGGTCTTCCAAAAAATCCCCAACCTTGTCGGTATTGTCGGGGAAGTCGAACCAGATCGTGCGCTGGCCCGTCCGATGCACCCCGAACGACGCATCGTTCAAGGTCCACCGTTCATAGTCGATGTGTAGGATAGCATCCGCTGAAAACGTGCCATCCCACCCTTCGAAGTCAGAGGCCATCATAATCATCAGGGAAGCCCCGCCACGCTCCCACGTGATCAGGCTGAACAAGTCCCCCGATCCGTTGGTCGTGTCGGCAGAGCACGCTGACGAGTCCGTGGACGAGAGGTAATCATGCGTCACCTCCCAATCCTTGTGCTTCATCAGCACCGTGCTGTCGATGTCCCCACTGGCCGCGTGAGGTAGCACCACCAGCGCCATCACACTGGCCCATGCCTTGAGTTTCATGCTGCTTCCTCCATCAAAGTTTTGACGACGTATCCGATCCATTCCTCGGCCATAGCTTTAGCCATGCCGGGAAAGAAGCGGCTGCGTTGAGGAGGCGGAGGCACGGTATCCCCTGATCCTCTCCTTCGCATGCAAGTGCATCACCGGGTTCTCGATAGCGATGTGTTCGCACTTGGCATTGAGGAGCTTGCCCCCCGCCCCAGATGTTCCCACATCACGGCGAGCAGTTCCTTACGGTTCATGTAAGGCCACGTACTGGCTTCGTCTTCGCTTGCATCAGCAGGTGGGTTGCTCGGTGGCTCGTTGAGTCATCGCTCCCATCACAAATTATGAACGACGAGAGCCCTAGCCCAGCCGCAAATAGAAGCAAAAATTCCATATCTACTCCTCTCGGTGCCCCCTCACGCCACTTCTAGCCGATTGCTTCACGAAAATAGAAAGTCATCGGCGCTAAGGTCGGCCGAGTTGACGTTTTCAAGCAGGATGCTGTTTCCATTTCCATCTTCTATCAACGTATCTGCCCCAACCTGCGTCACATGGTTTTCCATCAGGTCTTCAAAACCGTCGAAGTCAGAAATCCGTGAAACGTCAATGATGTCTGTCGAGTCGAGCACGTCGAAATCAGAAATGGCGTCAGTTCCAAAGCCGCGGTGAAATATGAAGACATCATCACCAAGTCCGCCACTCAAGACATCAGATCCTGAGCCCCTGCCACCGATCAAGATGTCATCACCTGACCCGCCATGCAGGGAGTCATTTCCTGCTCCACCGTGAAGACGATCGCGACCTTCACCTCCTTCGAGATGGTCGTCTCCACTACCCCCAAATAGCTTGTCGTCTCCACCTAAGCCGCAGAATTTGTTATCTTTGGCTGACCCTTTGATGAAATCATCAGAAGTGCCAGAGCCAATGATAGCTTCAACACCCTTCAACTTGTCTCCTTCGGCCTGACCACCCTTCCCAATGGACCACCCCGTCAACGAGCGCACTGATAGATTGATCTGAACACCTGACGCCGAAGCCGAATAGTCCGCCGAATCAAACCCCAGACCGCCGTGCATTATGTCAGCGCCACTTCCTCCAATAAGTGTGTCTGATCCGTCACCTCCACGAAGTACGTCATCATCGGCTCCCCCAGAAAGAAGGTCATCATTTCGGCCACCGAGCAGTATGTCTGCTCCATCACCGCCAACGAGAAGGTCGCCTCCATTACCGCCTACTAATCTATCATCACCGCTTCCTCCGATCAGGTGATCCGCTCCGTTTCCTCCCTTAAGGATGTCCGAGCCAGAATTGCCCTCTATGTAGTCGTCACCCCATCCGCCAAGTATTTTATCGTGGCCACTCCCACCCCAGACGAAATCGTCGCCCCCAAGAGCGGTTACAAAATCATCATTAAGCCCAGCGGCGATTAGATCTCCGAACTGTGAAGCTTCATTTGCTGCATCACCGACAACGTCTTCAACATCGGCGATATCCCTATCTCGATCGTTATAAACCACGCCTCCTGCCTCTGCTGTATAGCCCGATGGGACATAGTTGTGCTTAGCGACAAATTCTACGGTTTCCAGATCGCTGAAGCTGGCAGGCAAATCTTCAGGCAACAGAAAATGGGTTTCTTGCGTCTGAGATCCGCCGTTACCATCCATGGCAACTCGCGCACCTTCAATCGCATAGAAAATTGTACCACCTGTAGACGTCTCAATTAGCAACCATTGCTGGGCGTGCGCATCTGGATCGGTGTGGGCTCCGTTATACTCTACTATGCGGACGCTGCTCACACTCGGATGCTCAAACGAGTCAAGGTCGTACACATCCACAACCTTCCCTTCGATCTTAAGTATGTCGCGCGTGCTATCGTAGTCATCCAGCCGGCCCACGACGATTCCACCACTGTGAACTTCGTGAATGTCGACAAAGTCATACGTATCAGTGAAGTTTGCGTCGCTGGGGAAGTCGGCAAATGTGTGATGGCCGTGTGCGAAGCCATCAATATCACTAAAGATCATGTTGATCGTATCATCTCCATGCCCCGCGAACGGATGGAACTGAGCACGAGTGTTTGTTGCCGTCAGGTTGAACGTATCTCCAGCAGCGGTCCCATGTAAACCGCCTCCCGCATGGCCCAGATGATGAAGTTCGACGTCAGTGTAGGTATAGGTAGCCATAGATTTTTCCAGCTCTTCGATCGGGGCTAAGCGCTTGCCACTCCATTTCGCTCAGATATCGGGAAAAGAGGCCGTCTTCCGAAATCGAAAGACGGCCCAAAAAGGAAATGCGGGAGTGGGGTGCGTGTGCAAGCATGTCGCATGCTCAATCGCATTTCCAATCTCTACGCCCCCAGTCGTCGGGGTGTAAGTTTGCCGGGGTGCAGTGTCTGAGGAAGTGAGTTGTTGCTGAAGTGAGCAAAGCGATGTCCCAAACTACGATTTGAACGCACTGCTACGCCGATAGCTATCGCAAGCTCGTGTGCAGTCTTGGGCATCCGTGCAAAACTATCCCCAAGAGCCGTCGGCTCCTGCTCTTCACTGGAAAATGCTCCAGACGACCAATAAAGAGATATTGGAAGTCTGTGGTCCGTTAGGCGCATAAGACGCACCCACTTTGCTAGGGAGGATTTCCTATAGCTCGCATCAAGGCAGATCGCGACCATCCCCCATTCTTCTGGGTATGGAGAGACGATCTTGAACGCATTTTCGATACTATCTGTAGAGCCCACTTCCAATTCGAGCTCAGACGCCGCACCAGCGAAAGGAATGATCTTATTATTACAGCAATCATTGGTGACCAAAAGAACCGCCCGGCTCCGAAGGCCTAGTGATTGAAATCGCAACTCCTCAACACACTTGGGAGCAGCTTTTTCAGCACCTTCAAGCCCAAGGATTCTCGATTCTTGCAGTATAGGTTCATCTTGCAGACCAAGCATTAGACGCTCCAGCATCGCTGTATTTCTTCAACTCATTCTTGCTACAGGAGCATCTCAATCGTTGTTTGGTTGTGTGTTAAATTGGTCCAGTGGTTGTGCAAATTGCGTTACAAATTGGGTATCGCCTACAATCATATGTTTCCTAGCCGGAAACTCACGAAGTAGCGCAGGAATGCCTACCCCGCCAAGGCGGCCGTGTTCGAGCGCACTAATCCGCTCATCTCAATCAACTAGGTAAAGCAGTTTTGCCCCCAAATCTTGACCTCTTGCTTGGCGTGTATGAAGCTCTGACTATCTCCCCTGAAATCAGCGACCGCCCAGAAATACTCCCGGAGATTTCCGGAGCTGTTCTCGAGGTAAGCGACTACCTCTTGTAGGCATTGTCACCCCTCGAACATGAAATCCTTGGTCACTCGGATGTCATTTCTCGGAGGCACCCCAAATAGTGAGGTAGACAATGCAGCAAGCACAAGATATAGTATCGGCCTGACTTTAATCGTGAGGTCACGGATATAGGAAGCACACAGGGTCCCTACCGGAGGTGCCCGTATGGTGTTGAGCCCACCTGTTTTCAGGTCATGTAAGTGGCGAACCTAAAGGCCGCCCAGGTTCCGGCAACTGGGTTAAGTCCCCGAGGCACACCCTTCGCTGGCTGGCATCACGTTCACCATCCCTAAACGGGCTGGGGAGCGTGTGTCTTTTGCATCTCGTTCCCCAGAATATGAAAGAACGAGATGAAAGAAGATCATTTTATTGCCCCTGAGAGCTTTCTCACCATCCCCAATGCAGCTGAACGCTTGGGTATTCCCACCACCACCTTACGGCGCGCCGTGAAATCCGGCCTGGTGCCGAGCTATCGCCCGCTGGGCCAACGCGTCCGCGTGCGCCTTTCCGAAATCATCGCGGTCATTGAGGCCCAGAAAGTGGGAGGGCAGCGCGATGAATAAAGGAGTTTTTGCAACTAAAGCGCAAAAATACTGGGCCATCGGCTTGTCGGCCTTGCCCGAAAAACCTGGAGAAAAGAAACCAGCAATAGCGAACTGGACGTCCTATCAGGCCAATCCCCCCAGCAAGGATCGTCGGGCGGAATGGTTGAGCAGGTATTCGAACTGCGGGATCGGCATCAATCTTGGCACCCAAGTGGCCGACGGAGAGCAAATTGCCGCCATTGATGCGGACGACGATATCTGGGTTCGCCCCTTGCGCGGAGTGTTCGGCGAAGAAGCCTGTGCCAAGCGCGGAAAGAAGGGGGCCACCTTCTTCGTCCGCGTGCCCAAATCGGAAAAGGTGAAGTCCACGGTCCTTAAGGCCGTAGAGGGTTTTGGCGCCATCGACATTCTCTCCGGGGGCAAGCAAACGGTCCTGCCGCCTTCAATCCACCCTAACACTGGCCAGCCTTACAAGTGGCTGGGGCAGCCTTTGCACAAGACGAAGTTCGAGGACCTGCCGCAGGTGGACAAGCGTTTTCTGGGTGTGCTGGCAACCGCGATCAAATCTGAACACGTCCCTTGCCTTGTTTCTGGCAAAGAGACCCACAGCGCAGCATTGTCCTTCACCGCCCAATTGGTGGCGGCTGATGCGACGGACAGCGAGATCAAGGCGTTTGTCCTGGGGTTGTTTCCGGATGGATATGCAGGCGACACGCACAAAGAGCTGCCGGGAATGATTGCCTCGGTGCGCGAAAAAGGTTTCGAAAATAGTGCTTTCAACGTACCCTATGACCCCGGCGGCACCGGGCCCATTCCGCTTGGCTTCGACAAAAATGGAAACTTCGTCGTGCGGGACCAAGAGCGGGATCTCATCCTGTCCGCAACATCGTCGCAACTCTTAAGTCTTCAATGGCAGTTGGGACTGGCGCCGATGGATTTTTGGGCGGAACAGTTTCGGACCGAAAAGGGATACTCCTCTATTCTCGCCGGGAGCGCGCTGATCGAGGGGTGTCGTAGCAAGGGGCCTTTTGATCCGACCAATGTCCGCGGTCGCGGACTATGGAAGGAAGGTGATTGATCCTCCCCCACTGAAGTGGTCCGCCCCTATAGTTAGGAAACGGAGGATCAGATATGGGAATCAAACGACACAAGCCTGAAGAGATTGTCACGAAGTTACGGCAGGTTGAGGTGCTTTGCGGCCAAGG
>NZ_JALKBE010000012.1 GCF_023015885.1 Aliiroseovarius sp. S1123 | reverse complement strand
GCGATCAGTGAATTGGTGATAGCGCCAAATCACCGAGCGCCAAATCCACAGAAGATAAGAAAGGGCGTCCCACGGGGCGCCCTTTTTGCGTGGGTTCTAACGGAAGGGCGACACGGACCGAGGTGGGTGTGGCCCGTGACAAGCACGGACCGGGGATCAGTTTGCGAAGATGTAGTGCTTTTTAGAAGCGTTTTTCGGCGGCCCGCTTGCTCAAACGCTGATCCCGTATATTGACCCTCAAGCGCATTTCAATTTAGACGGGTTAGGGGTTTTGAACGAGCAGGAAGATGCAGAAGCTTTTATTTGTTCTTTACTATAGCGCGACGGTGTTTTCGGGCCTCTTTTCCCTTGCTGCGGTTCTTTTCGCTGATTGGTCTGACTATCTGATCATCTCTGCCCCAATATTTGCGGCAAGCTTATTTGCGCTTCTGAGGACGCTGCCACCGAAAGCCGGGCGCAAAAAGCGAACGAAGCCCCGGACCCTGCCACGGGTCGTCGTGGATGGTTCCAATGTGATGTACTGGAAGGATAACACCCCAAGCCCAGAGCCGCTTTGCGATGTTGTTGGGCATCTGACGCAGCTTGGATATGCGCCTCGTTTCTTTTTCGATGCGAATGCCGGTTACCTTCTGCTGGGCAAATATCTGAAAGACCGAGAGTTCGAGCGGAGACTGGGCCTGCCAAGGTATTCCGTGATCGTCGTGCCCAAAGGGACGATTGCGGATGAGGCGATTTTACGAGCTGCGCGGAGTCATGATTGCCAGATCGTCACGAATGATCGCTACCGGGATTGGGCGGAGCAGTATCCAGAGGTTAAAAAGCCCGGAGTCTTGCGGCAGGGAAAGTACAGATCCGGCAAGCTTGTTCTGAAAGTTGAACCAGTTTCCGCGTAGGCGTCGACACTGGCACACCCGGCGTGGTCGGAACAGCATTGGCGGCGAACCGGTTCAAACCTTCCGTGGGATGTGCCGCGCGCGTTCTGCGTGCGGATGTTTTACCTGCGTCTCGATTAGTTCGTTCATTGGCTGTTCGACATCAAAACCCGTGGCGATCAAACGCTGTTTGGCGCGCTCAAGCAGGTCAAGGCGTTGGTCGTGCGAAAGCGGCGTCACCATTCCGATTTTCAACGCGTTGTCGTCGATCTGCCTGGTGTTCTGAAAGACCAACGTGTGCTCGGGCACGCAAGCCACCGGGGTGAAATAGTCGGCCAAAAGCTCCATCTGGATCGCGATCCAGGGCAGGCGCCAGAACAGATAGTCCTGCTGCACCACCAGCGCGCGGCCGGGGATCAGCGATGGAAAGAAGATGCGCATCATCGCGTCCATCGTCCGCGTGGATTTCGAGGCATCCATGACCAGAATCTCAATCGGGCCGTCTTCCCAGATCTGATCCTCGATCTGGCCCGGATGAAGCGAAATCCGCTCGGTCCAGGGGGTCAGTAGATCGATCGCCAGATCTAGCGTTTTGATGCCTTTGAATGGTGCGATGCCGCGCGGATATAAGAAGTTCTTTTTTGCAGCCTCATTGATGCCGAACCGGTCAAATGCATGGATCAGGCCCGTATGGCCCGCGTGCTGGTGACCCGCCGCCAGCCGGGCGGTGGATCCACCGACGTAGCAGCCCAGATCAACCACGGCCCCTTCGTCCTGCATCCATTCTGACGTGGCCCAGAAATAGAAACGCTGTTCTGCCGGGGCCAACATGGTCGGCACCTTTGACGCTTGCGCCAGCAAAGCTGGATCAAGTGCGTCCCAGGGGTGGTCTTTGAATACTGAGGGATCGGTCATTTCGAGAGCCTGTTTTTGGGGTTAGGTGAAAGATAGCACTAAAAATGTCAATGAAAGCTCTTGATAATCCCGGCGTGCTGGCATAATCGCTGTCTCGGTCCTAGGGGTATAGCTCAGTTGGTAGAGCGACGGTCTCCAAAACCGTAGGTCGCGGGTTCGAACCCTGCTGCCCCTGCCACCACCTTCACCAACATTAATGATCCAGCGATGCACCGCTTAGCGGCCCCGTGCCTGTTGTCGTGATGCATGGACCGCGCTACATCCAGTGCATGAGATCTCTGCGTTCAACCATTCTGTCCCTTCCGGTGATTGCGGCCTCGGCTTTGCCTTTGGCCAGCCATCCGCACGTCTTCATTGATGCGGGTGCGAATCTGTTGTTCGACGATGCGGGGCAATTGGCTGCGGTGCGCGTGTTCTGGGCCTATGACGAGTTCTATTCCCTGCTGTTGGTCGAAGATAACGGTCTGGATGCGGACGGGGATGGCATTCCTGAACAGGCCGCGCTGGATGCCTATGCGGGGCAGGATGTTGACTGGGCGGCGGGCTTTCCCGGTGACCTGTATCTGAAGAATGCGGGTGCCGATGTGGCGCTGTCTGGTCCGGTCGAGCACGGCATGCGCTACGAGGATGGGCGCGTGATCAGCTGGCATATCCGCCCGCTGGAAACGCGTCTGACGGTTGGGGCTGAACCGCTTCTCGTGCAGATCTATGATCCCACGTTTTTCGTCGCCTATGATGTGCGCCTGCCGGTTACTGTCCAAGGGCGCGAGGATTGCTCAGTCGCGCACGTACCCGCAGATTTGAATGCCGCCTATGACAAGGTGGAAAGCCTGCTCTATGGCCCGGACAGCGTCGAATACGCGGAAGACAGCTATCCGGAAGTGGGCGATCTGTTTGCTGATCAGTTGCTGCTGACATGCTCCGAGTAACCTCTCTCCTATCGCTCGTCATTTTGTTGATCGGCGTGGTGCTGTGGGCCACAGGTGCGCTGGAGGGCGTGTCGGTTTGGGCCGCTGATTGGCAGCGGCAAGTTCAAACCTCGATGGCGCGGGGGCTGCGTTCGCTGAGGGCAGGGGAGCCGGGTGCGCTTCTTGCCCTTCTGACCATCTGCTTCTCCTACGGGTTCTTTCACGCGGTCGGACCGGGGCACGGTAAGGTGTTGATTGGCGGCTATTCTCTGGCGTCAAAGGCGACCATGTGGCGGATGTCTTCGGTGGCGCTTCTGTCTTCGCTCGCGCAGGGGCTCAGCGCCATAGTTCTGGTATTTGCCGGAGTGCTGGTCTTGAACCTGACACGCCAGCAAATGGTCGGGCTGGCCGAGGACTGGTTCGCCGATGCGAGTTATGCGGCGATTGCGTTGATTGGGCTATACCTGTTGCTGCGCGGCGCGCGGAAGCTTTTGCGGGTGACACATGGCGAGGCACACGCGCACAACCACCACGATGGACACATCCACTGCCACGACTGCGGCCACGCCCATGCGCCGGGAATGCATGATGTGGAAGCCGCTGGGAGCTGGCGCGAGCTGGCGGCCCTGATTGCTGGGGTCGCCATTCGTCCCTGCACGGGTGCGCTATTCCTTCTGGTGCTGACATGGCAGATGGGGCTGGTCTGGCAGGGCATCCTTGGCGTCGTCGCAATGGCGATGGGAACCGCCAGTGTCACCATTGTCACGGCTTTGGCCGCGGTCGGTCTGCGTGGCGGGCTGTTGGCGGGGCTTCTTCAGGGCGGTACACTGGCCGCACGCGCCGTCCCACTGCTGGAAATCGCCGCGGGTGCGCTGGTTCTGATCGTTGCTTTGGGCCTTTTAGGCGTGGTTTGACGGTGAAGGCTTGAAAACCCCGTGCGCATTGCGTAATTGACCGCCTATCATATGAAAGGCCGAAAACAGATGACCAATCCGTTGCAATTCATCCAGCAAGTGCGCGCCGAGGTGTCCAAAGTCACCTGGCCGACCCGCCGTGAGGTTATGTTGACCACCGGTATGGTGTTCGTGCTGGCTGCACTTACGGCATTGTTCTTTTCGCTTGTGGACCTTGGCATTCGCAGCGGTCTGTCCGCCGTGCTGGGCTACTTCGGCTAACACACCGTCTTTGCCCTTGAAATGAGCGTGTTTCAGGGGTAGTTCGGGCATCACTTCGGGAAGGGCGTGTGGCGAATCAAGTTGCACGCCGATTTTTTGTTCCCGGAAACAGAATTTGAAAAGCCCCTTCGGGGCGCAGGAATGCAGAGGCTGACATGGCGAAACGGTGGTATTCGGTAAGCGTGCTGTCGAACTTCGAAAAGAAGATCGCAGAGGCAATCCGTGCTTCGGTCGAAGAAAAAGGTCTTGAGGACCAGATCGACGAAGTGCTGGTGCCGACCGAAGAGGTCATCGAAGTGCGTCGTGGCAAGAAGGTCACGACCGAGCGTCGCTTCATGCCGGGTTACGTTCTGGTCCACATGGAAATGTCGGACGAAGGCTATCACCTGATCATGTCGATCAACCGCGTCACCGGCTTCTTGGGGCCGCAGGGCCGTCCGATGCCGATGCGCGATGCCGAAGTACAAGGCATCCTGGGCCGCGTCGAAGAAGGTGCGGAAGCGCCGAAGCTGATGATCAGCTTCGAGATCGGCGAAAAAGTCGCCGTGACAGATGGCGCGTTCGAAGGCTTCGACGGTCTGGTCGAAGAAGTGGACGAAGAAGGCCAGCGCCTGAAGGTTGCTGTGTCGATCTTTGGCCGGGAAACCCCGGTCGAACTGGATTACACGCAGGTCTCGAAGCAGGGCTGACGTGTTGAGAACGCGGGAGGGGCGGTGATCGCGATCACCAATCCAGACCGCGGCAATGAGAGGCGAAGGGACGCGTCCCCGAGCTGTTGTTAAAGGAGAAGCCAAATGGCTAAGAAACTCGCTGGCACGATGAAGCTGCAGGTTCCTGCAGGTCAAGCCAACCCCAGCCCGCCCGTCGGCCCCGCACTGGGTCAACGCGGCATCAACATCATGGAATTCTGTAAGGCGTTCAACGCCAAGACGCAGGATCTGGAGCCCGGCGCGCCGTGCCCGACCGTGATCACCTATTATCAGGACAAGTCCTTCTCGATGGACATCAAGACGCCCCCCGCGTCGTACTTCCTGATCAAAGCCGCCGGTCTTAAATCGGGTGCAAACAACCCCGGTCGTGAAACCGTTGGTTCGGTGACTCCTGCTCAGGTGAAGGAAATCGCCGAAGCAAAGATGAAAGATCTGAACGCGAACGATATCGAAGCCGCGATGCAGATCATCCTGGGCTCGGCCCGCTCCATGGGCATTGAGGTGAAGTAAGATGGCAAAACTGGGTAAACGTACCGCTGCCGCTCGCGAAGCCTTCGCCGGCAAAGACAACCTGACCGTTGAAGAAGCTGTTGCGCTGGTTAAGGGCAACGCAAAGGCCAAATTCGACGAAACCATCGAAATCGCGATGGCTCTGGGTGTTGACACCCGTCACGCTGACCAGATGGTCCGTGGCGTAATCGGCCTGCCGAACGGCACCGGCAAAACCATGCGCGTTGCTGTTTTCGCTCGCGGCCCGAAAGCTGAAGAAGCTCAGGCTGCTGGTGCAGACATCGTTGGCGCCGAAGACCTGATGGAAACCATTCAGGGCGGGACCATCGAGTTTGATCGCTGCATCGCCACCCCTGACATGATGCCGATCGTTGGCCGTCTGGGTAAAGTTCTGGGTCCGCGCAACCTGATGCCGAACCCGAAAGTTGGCACCGTGACCATGGACGTCAAAGCGGCTGTTGAAGCTGCCAAGGGCGGCGAAGTTCAGTTCAAGGCTGAAAAAGGTGGCGTGGTTCACGCTGGCCTGGGCAAAGCCTCGTTCGACGACGCCAAGCTGGTTGAAAACGTGCGTGCCTTCGTGGGCGCCGTTCAGAAAGCCAAGCCCTCGGGCGCCAAAGGCACTTACATGAAGAAAATCTCGCTGAGCTCGACCATGGGTCCGGGCGTGACCGTTGACGTGGAAAACGCCACCGGCAACTGAGTTTCTTCAGTCTGACAATAGAAAAGGGCGTCCTGATCGGGCGCCCTTTTTTCGTGCGGTCTGTGTCAGAATTTTGAGATGACAGGATTCTGTGCTAAGGTCGCTTTGTTGGGTAGCCGGACTTTCTAGACCGAGCGCCCTGTTAGGGGTTGGAAAACCCCTCGAAACATTCTAAACAGACCGAGCATTCCAGCGTGCGATTCGTCGTGCGCTGTTTTGCGTTTCGTCCGAGACGGTGGGTGATGCCGGTGGGCCAAGCTGAAAAGCGACCGCGCGCAAGTGTCATAATTCCTGCCTGAGATGGGAAATGGACAAAAGAATTCTCTCGGCCGCTTGGCCTTGGGGCGATTTTGCGAAGGACCCTTATCGCGGACCCGATTGCCGGGTTTTCCTTGAAAACTCGGTAAAATATGAGCCGGAGGGGTTAAACCCTCCATACTTGGAGTGAAACTGTGGATAGAGCACAAAAAGAAAAAGTGGTCGAGGAACTCGGCCAGATCTTTGAAAGCTCTGGCGTCGTTGTGGTTGCCCACTACGCCGGTCTCACGGTTGCTGAAATGCAGGACCTGCGTTCGCAAATGCGCGAAGCTGGTGGGTCTGTACGCGTTGCCAAGAACAAGCTCGCCAAAATCGCCCTTGAAGGTAAGCCGGCCGCTTCGATTGCCGACTATCTGACGGGTATGACCGTTCTTGCTTATTCCGAAGATCCTGTGGCTGCGGCCAAGGTGATGGATGCATATGCCAAGACCAACGACAAGTTGGACATTCTTGGTGGTGCAATGGGCGAGGATGCTCTGGACAAGGCTGGTGTTAAAGCCGTTGCCGCTATGCCGTCGCGTGAAGAGCTTATCGCTTCGATCGCTGGCTGTATTGGCGCACCTGCTTCGAACATCGCTGGAGCCATTGGCGCGCCTGCTTCGAACATCGCATCGATCTTGTCTACTGTTGAAGACAAGGCTGCTTAAGCAATCTGAGACCAGCGGAGCGGAATATCACTCTACGTTGGAACACATCTAAATACGGAAAGAAGTCAAATGGCTGATCTGAAAAAACTTGCTGAAGAGATCGTGGGTCTGACCCTTCTCGAAGCACAAGAACTGAAAACCATCCTCAAAGACGAGTATGGCATCGAGCCCGCCGCTGGCGGCGCAGTTGTAATGGCAGCAGGCGGCGACGCCGGTGCAGCAGCAGCTGAAGAAAAAACCGAGTTCGACGTTGTTCTGAAGAACGCCGGCGCCTCGAAAATCAACGTGATCAAAGAAGTTCGCGGCATCACCGGTCTTGGCCTGAAAGAAGCCAAAGAGCTGGTTGAAGCTGGCGGCAAGATCAAAGAAGGCGTTGACAAAGCCGAAGCAGAAGACGTGAAAGCCAAGCTGGAAGCAGCTGGCGCAGAAGTCGAACTGGCTTAAGCTTTACGCTTTTGGGCCCTCGGTGGCCTGCAAAATCAAGGCTGGGCCCGGAGAAATCCGGGTCCAGCCGAACCTGTCTTGAAGAGGGCCTGATCGCAGACCCTGTTCTGGGAAAGGTTCAATGGATCGGGAGGGAACCCTTGGGCGGGTTTCCATGAATTGGTTCGAACCCCCGTCTCGGACGAGGTGTCGCCGGCGACCCAACGGTTGGCGCCTCAGTTGAGAAATGAAAGGTAAATACCTTATGGCGCAGACCTATCTTGGCCAGAAACGCTTGCGTAAGTATTACGGCAAAATCCGTGAAGTTCTGGAAATGCCGAACCTGATCGAGGTTCAGAAAAGCTCGTATGATCTTTTCCTGAACTCTGGCGATCAGCCCGAGCCGATGGACGGCGAAGGCATTAATGCAGTTTTCCAATCGGTATTCCCGATCAAGGATTTCAACGAAACCTCGATCCTCGAGTTCGTGAAATACGAGCTGGAAGAGCCGAAATTCGACGTTGAGGAATGCCAACAGCGCGACCTGACTTATTCGGCGCCGCTGAAAGTCACCCTGCGTCTGATCGTGTTCGATGTGGACGAAGACACCGGCGCGAAGTCGGTGAAGGACATCAAGGAACAAGACGTGTTCATGGGCGACATGCCCCTGATGACGCCGAACGGCACTTTTGTCGTGAACGGCACCGAGCGCGTGATCGTATCCCAGATGCACCGTTCGCCGGGCGTATTCTTTGACCATGACAAGGGCAAGACGCACTCGTCGGGCAAGCTTTTGTTCGCCTGCCGCATCATTCCGTACCGTGGCTCGTGGCTGGACTTCGAATTCGACGCCAAAGACATCGTCTTTGCGCGTATCGACCGTCGCCGCAAGCTGCCCGTGACCACGCTGCTTTATGCGCTGGGTCTGGACCAGGAAGGCATCTGTGACGCGTATTACGACACCGTTCAGTTCAAGCTGAAGAAGAACAAAGGTTGGGTCACCAAGTTCTTCCCCGAGCGTGTTGCGGGCACCCGTCCGACACAAGATCTGATCGACGCCAAAACCGGTGAAGTGATTGCCGAAGCTGGCAAGAAGATTACTCCGCGTGCCGTCAAGAAACTGATGGAAGCTGGCGAAGTGACCGACCTTCTGGTGCCGTTTGACAGCATCGTTGGCCGATTTGTCGCCAAGGACATCATCAACGAAGACACTGGTGCGATTTACGTCGAAGCCGGTGACGAGCTGACGCTTGAGCACGACAAAGATGGCGAGCTGATCGGCGGATCGCTGAAAGAGCTGATGGATGCGGGCATCACCGACATTCCGGTTCTGGACATCGACAACGTGAACGTGGGTCCCTACATTCGCAACACCATGGCGGCTGACAAGAACATGGGTCGCGAAACCGCGCTTATGGACATCTACCGCGTCATGCGTCCGGGCGAGCCGCCCACGGTTGAAGCTGCGTCGAACCTGTTCGAAACGCTGTTCTTCGACAGCGAGCGTTACGACCTGTCGGCCGTTGGTCGTGTGAAGATGAACATGCGTCTGAACCTGGATGCAGAAGACACCCAACGCACCCTGCGTCGCGAAGACATCGTTGCCTGTATCAAGGCACTGGTCGAACTGCGCGACGGCAAAGGCGACATCGACGATATCGACCACCTTGGCAACCGTCGTGTTCGCTCGGTCGGCGAGCTGATGGAAAACCAGTACCGCGTCGGCCTGCTGCGCATGGAGCGCGCGATCAAGGAACGTATGTCCTCGGTCGAGATCGACACCGTGATGCCGCAGGATCTGATCAACGCGAAACCGGCCGCGGCTGCTGTTCGTGAATTCTTCGGCTCGTCGCAGCTGTCGCAGTTCATGGACCAAACCAACCCGCTGTCGGAAGTCACCCACAAACGCCGCCTGTCGGCGCTTGGACCGGGTGGTCTGACTCGCGAACGTGCTGGCTTCGAGGTGCGTGACGTTCACGCCACTCACTATGGCCGTATGTGTCCGATTGAAACGCCGGAAGGGCCGAACATTGGTCTGATCAACTCGCTGGCCACCTTTGCCCGCGTGAACAAATACGGCTTTATCGAAACGCCCTATCGTAAGGTTGTGGATGGCAAGGTCACCGACGAGGTGAACTATATGTCCGCCACCGAAGAGATGCGTCACACCGTGGCTCAGGCCAACGCGCATCTGGACGAAAATGGCCGGTTTGAAAACGATCTGGTGAACACCCGTCAGTCGGGCGAATACACCATGGCACCGCGTGATAACGTTGACCTGATCGACGTGTCGCCCAAGCAGCTGGTTTCGGTCGCTGCATCGCTGATCCCGTTCCTTGAAAACGACGATGCTAACCGCGCTCTGATGGGCTCGAACATGCAACGTCAGGCTGTTCCGCTTCTGCGGGCTGAGGCTCCGTTTGTCGGCACCGGTATCGAAGGCAAGGTTGCCATCGACTCGGGCGCTGCCATCCAAGCCAAGCGCGGCGGTGTGATCGACCAAGTGGACGCAACACGTATCGTTGTACGTGCCACCGAAGACCTTGGTCTGGGTGACGCGGGCGTAGACATCTACCGTCTGCGCAAGTTCCAGCGTTCGAACCAGAACACCTGCATCAACCAGCGTCCGTTGGTGAAAGTAGGTCAGAAGGTTTCCAAAGGCGAAGTTGTTGCTGATGGTCCGTCCACCGATATGGGCGAACTGGCTCTGGGTAAGAACGTGGTCGTCGCGTTCATGCCCTGGAACGGCTACAACTACGAAGACTCGATCCTGATCTCGGAACGTATTGCGCGTGACGACGTCTTCACTTCGGTTCACATCGAAGAATTCGAAGTCGCTGCTCGTGACACCAAGCTTGGGCCGGAAGAAATCACTCGTGACATTCCGAACGTCGGTGAAGAAGCGCTGCGCAACCTCGATGAGGCTGGCGTTGTGTACATCGGTGCGGACGTCGAGCCGGGCGATATTCTGGTTGGTAAGATCACCCCGAAAGGCGAAAGCCCGATGACGCCGGAAGAAAAGCTTCTGCGCGCCATCTTCGGTGAAAAAGCTTCGGACGTACGCGATACCTCGCTGCGTGTGAAGCCGGGTGACTTCGGTACCGTTGTTGAGGTCCGTGTCTTCAACCGCCACGGCGTTGAAAAAGACGAACGTGCCCTTCAGATCGAGCGCGAAGAGGTCGAAAGCCTTGCCCGCGACCGTGATGACGAGCTGCACATTCTGGAGCGCAACATCTATGCCCGCCTGAAGGGCATGATCCTGGGCAAAACCGCTGTAAAAGGCCCGAAAGGCGTGAAAGCCGGTTCGACCATCTCGGAAGAACTGCTGGAAGGTCTGTCGCGCGGTCAGTGGTGGCAGCTGGCGCTTGAGGACGAAGACGATGCGAAAATCGTTGAAGCCCTGAACGAACAGTTCGAAGCTCAGAAACGTGCCTTGGATGCGCGCTTTGAAGACAAGGTCGAGAAAGTCCGTCGTGGCGACGATCTGCCGCCGGGTGTGATGAAGATGGTTAAAGTCTTCGTTGCCGTGAAGCGTAAGCTTCAGCCGGGCGACAAGATGGCCGGTCGTCACGGGAACAAAGGTGTTATTTCCAAGGTTGTACCAATGGAAGACATGCCGTTCCTGGCCGATGGTACTCCGGTTGACTTCTGTCTGAACCCGCTGGGCGTGCCTTCGCGTATGAACGTTGGTCAGATTCTTGAAACCCACATGGGTTGGGCCGCACGCGGTCTGGGTCTGAACATTGACGAAGCTCTGGGTGAATACCGCCGTTCCGGCGATCTGACCCCGGTTCGCGAAGCCATGCGCATCGCCTATGGCGACGATGTCTATGAAGAAGGCATCGCGGGCATGGACGAGGACGAGCTTGTGGATGCAGCTGGCAATGTGACCCGCGGTGTTCCGATCGCGACTCCGGTCTTTGACGGCGCCAAAGAGGCTGACGTAAACGACGCGCTGACGCGTGCCGGTTTCGACACCTCGGGTCAGTCGGTTCTGTTCGACGGTCGTACCGGTGAACAGTTCTCGCGCGAAGTCACTGTCGGCGTGAAGTACCTGCTGAAACTGCACCACCTTGTGGACGACAAAATCCACGCGCGTTCAACCGGTCCGTACTCGCTTGTTACTCAGCAGCCGCTGGGTGGTAAGGCGCAGTTCGGTGGTCAGCGCTTCGGTGAGATGGAAGTCTGGGCTCTGGAAGCATATGGCGCGGCCTACACGCTGCAAGAGATGCTTACCGTCAAGTCGGATGACGTTGCTGGCCGTACCAAAGTGTACGAGAGCATCGTCAAAGGCGAGGACAACTTCGAAGCCGGTGTACCGGAATCGTTCAACGTTCTTGTCAAAGAAGTCCGCGGCCTCGGCCTCAACATGGAACTCCTGGATGCGGAGGGCGAGGAGTAAGGCGCCCGCCTTACCCCTCCCACCCTTCCCCTGATTAAAGGAAACGCAAAATGAACCAGGAACTGACAACAAACCCGTTCAACCCGCTGGCCGCCCCCAAGGTGTTCGACGAGATCAAAGTCTCGCTCGCCAGCCCGGAACGGATCCTTTCGTGGTCCTATGGCGAGATCAAAAAGCCCGAGACCATCAACTATCGTACCTTCAAGCCCGAGCGTGACGGCCTGTTTTGTGCTCGTATCTTTGGCCCGGTCAAAGACTACGAATGTCTGTGCGGTAAATATAAGCGCATGAAGTATCGCGGCGTTGTCTGCGAGAAATGTGGTGTTGAAGTTACTCTTCAGAAAGTACGCCGCGAGCGTATGGGCCATATCGAGCTGGCAGCCCCTGTCGCTCACATCTGGTTCCTGAAGTCGCTGCCGTCGCGCATCGGCCTCATGCTGGATATGACCCTGCGTGATCTGGAACGCATCCTGTACTTCGAAAACTATGTTGTGATCGAACCGGGCCTGACGGACCTTCAGTATGGTCAGTTGATGACCGAAGAAGAGTTCATGGACGCGCAGGACACCTATGGCATGGACGCCTTCACCGCCAACATCGGTGCTGAAGCGATCCGCGAAATGCTGGCGGCGATTGATCTGGAAGCCGAAGCCGAGCAGCTGCGCGCTGATCTGGCCGAAGCCACTGGCGAGCTGAAACCGAAGAAGATCATCAAGCGTCTGAAGATCGTTGAATCGTTCATTGAATCGGGCAACCGTCCCGAGTGGATGATCCTGACCGTGATCCCCGTGATCCCGCCAGAGCTGCGCCCGCTGGTGCCGCTGGATGGTGGCCGTTTCGCGACTTCGGATCTGAACGATCTGTATCGCCGCGTGATCAACCGGAACAACCGTCTGAAGCGTCTGATCGAGCTGCGCGCCCCTGACATCATCGTCCGCAACGAAAAGCGGATGCTGCAGGAATCCGTGGATGCTCTGTTTGACAACGGCCGTCGTGGCCGCGTGATCACTGGCGCCAACAAGCGTCCGCTGAAATCGCTCAGCGACATGCTGAAAGGTAAGCAGGGTCGCTTCCGTCAGAACCTTTTGGGTAAGCGCGTCGACTTCTCGGGTCGTTCGGTCATTGTGACCGGCCCGGAATTGAAGCTGCACCAATGTGGTCTGCCGAAGAAGATGGCGCTCGAGCTGTTCAAGCCGTTCATCTACTCGCGTCTTGAAGCCAAAGGCCTGTCTTCCACCGTGAAGCAAGCCAAGAAACTGGTGGAAAAAGAGCGTCCCGAAGTTTGGGATATCTTGGACGAAGTGATCCGCGAACACCCCGTCATGCTGAACCGTGCACCTACGCTGCACCGTCTTGGCATTCAGGCGTTCGAACCGGTTCTGATCGAAGGTAAAGCCATCCAGCTGCACCCGCTTGTCTGTTCGGCGTTCAACGCTGACTTCGACGGTGACCAGATGGCTGTTCACGTGCCGCTGTCGCTGGAAGCCCAGCTGGAAGCACGCGTCCTGATGATGTCGACGAACAACGTTCTGTCGCCGGCCAACGGCGCACCGATCATCGTTCCGTCGCAGGATATGATCTTGGGTCTGTACTACATCTCGATGGAACGCGAAGGCATGAAGGGTGAAGGCATGGTCTTCTCCGACGTGGACGAAGTGATCCACGCTTTGGACGCTGGCGAAGTGCATCTGCACGCCAAAGTTCAGGCGCGTCTACCGCAGGTAGACGAAGAGGGTAACACCGTCATGATCCGCTTTGAAACCACGCCGGGCCGTATCCGTCTGGGCGCGCTTCTACCGCAGAACAACAAGGCGCCGTTCGCTCTGGTGAACCGTCTTCTGCGGAAGAAAGAAGTGCAGCAGGTCATCGACACCGTCTATCGTTACTGCGGTCAGAAAGAGTCGGTTATCTTCTGTGACCAGATCATGTCGATGGGCTTTAAAGAAGCGTTCAAGGCTGGCATCTCGTTCGGTAAGGACGACATGGTTATCCCGGACACAAAATGGCCGATCGTGGATGAAACCCGCGATCAGGTTAAAGGGTTCGAACAGCAGTACATGGACGGCCTGATCACTCTGGGCGAGAAGTACAACAAAGTTGTCGACGCCTGGTCGAAGTGTAACGACAAAGTCACCGACGCCATGATGGACACCATCTCGGCGAACAAGCGCGACGAAAATGGCGCCGAAATGGAACCGAACTCGGTTTACATGATGGCCCACTCTGGTGCGCGTGGCTCGGTTACGCAGATGAAACAGCTGGGCGGCATGCGCGGCCTGATGGCCAAGCCTTCGGGCGAGATTATCGAAACGCCGATTATCTCGAACTTTAAAGAAGGCCTGACCGTGCTCGAGTACTTCAACTCGACCCACGGTGCCCGTAAGGGTCTGTCGGATACCGCTCTGAAAACCGCGAACTCGGGTTACCTGACCCGTCGTCTGGTTGACGTGGCACAGGACTGCATCGTGCGCGAGCAGGATTGTGGCACCGAAAACTCGATCACGGCAGAAGCTGCTGTGAACGACGGTGAAGTTGTATCCTCGCTGGCTGAACGTATTCTGGGTCGCGTTGCGTCCGAGGACGTTCTGGTTCCGGGCACCGAAGAAGTACTGGTTGCCAAGAACGAGATCATCGACGAACGCAAGGCAGATGCCGTGGAAGAGGCTGGCATCGCTGCCATCCGCATCCGCAGCCCGCTGACCTGTGAAAGCGAAGAAGGCGTCTGCGCCAACTGCTATGGTCGTGACTTGGCCCGCGGTACCAAGGTGAACATCGGTGAAGCTGTCGGCATTATTGCCGCACAGTCGATCGGTGAACCGGGTACGCAGCTGACCATGCGTACGTTCCACATTGGTGGTGTTGCGCAGGGTGGCCAGCAGTCGTTCCAGGAAGCCAACCAGGAAGGCAAGATCGAGTACCGCAACGCGTCGGTTCTGGAAAACCGTGACGGCGAGATCGTCGTTATGGGCCGCAACATGGTTATGGCGATCATGGACGAGCACGGCGCTGAGCGTGCATCGTTCAAGATCGGTTACGGTTCGAAACTGTTTGTCAAAGACGGCGCCGATGTGGCCCGTGGCGACAAGCTGTTCGAATGGGACCCGTTCACTCTGCCGATGATTGCTGAAAAGGACGGTAAGGTTAAGTTCATCGACCTGATCAGCGGTATCTCGGTACGTGACGTAACCGATGACGCAACTGGTATGACGCAGAAGATCGTGTCGGACTGGCGTTCGGCGCCGAAAGGCAACGAGCTGAAGCCCGAAGTGATCCTGGTGGCTGAAGATGGCGAACCGGTCCGCAACGATGCGGGTAACCCGGTGACCTATACCATGTCCGTGGATGCCATTCTGTCGGTCGAAGAAGGCTCGAATGTCAAAGCTGGTGACGTTGTTGCGCGTATCCCGCGTGAAGGCGCCAAGACCAAGGACATCACTGGTGGTCTGCCGCGTGTTGCTGAACTCTTTGAAGCGCGTCGTCCGAAAGATCACGCAATCATCGCGGAAATCGATGGTTATGTGCGCTTCGGCCGCGACTATAAGAACAAGCGTCGCATCTCGATCGAGCCTGCGGATGAGTCGATGGAAACCGTGGAATACATGGTGCCCAAAGGCAAACACATCCCGGTTGCTGAAGGTGACTTTATCCAGAAGGGTGAATACCTGATGGACGGTAACCCGGCACCGCATGACATCCTGTCCATCATGGGTGTCGAAGCTCTGGCCGATTACATGATCGACGAAGTTCAGGACGTTTATCGTCTGCAGGGCGTGAAGATCAACGACAAGCACATCGAGGTGATCGTTCGCCAGATGCTGCAGAAGTGGGAGATCCTGGATTCGGGTGAAACCACGTTGCTGAAAGGCGAGCACGTCGATAAGGCCGAGTTCATGGCTGCGAACGAAAAAGCCGCCGCCGAAGGGCGTCGTCTGGCCTCGGCCGAGCCGATCCTTCTGGGGATCACCAAAGCTTCGCTGCAGACCCGTTCGTTCATCTCGGCTGCGTCGTTCCAGGAAACCACCCGCGTTCTTACCGAAGCTTCGGTTCAGGGCAAACGCGACAAGCTGGTTGGCCTGAAAGAGAACGTGATCGTGGGTCGTCTGATCCCGGCCGGTACTGGTGGGGCAACCCAGCAGGTTCGCGCCATCGCGCAGAAGCGCGACCAGAAGGTGATCGAAGAAGCCCGCGCCGAGGCCGAAGCCGCAGCTGCCTTGGCTGCTCCGGTCGAGGACGTGTTCGGCGATGCGCCCGAAGACGATCTGGGTCTGGTCGACACCCCGGAAATGGGTGGCAGCGAGCAGCCCTGATCAGGACTGACATAAGATTTGGAAAGCCCCGCATTTTGCGGGGCTTTTCTTTTGGGCTTGGCCTGATCGGCAATCGCTGTTTAGGTGATCGAACGTTTTAAGGACACGACTCCACCATGCCCTCGGATAATTTCAAAGCCGCCGCGCTGATGACCGGTTCAATGGCCGGTTATACGTTCAACGATGCCTGCATGAAGGTGTTGTCGGCGACGATGCCGCTGGAACAGGCAGTGTTCTTACGCGGGGTTGCGACCTGTGTGCTGCTCTATGTTCTGGGGCGTTATCTGGGCACGGTGCGGTTTAACCTGTCGGCGCGAGAATGGAAGCTAATCGGGTTTCGGTGTATCGGGGAAATCGGGGCGACCTATTGCTTTCTCACGGCGCTGTTTCACATGCCCATCGCCAACGTCACCGCCATCCTGCAGGTCTTACCGCTGGTGATCGCTCTGGCCGCCTGGGTCTTCCTGTCCGAGCCCTTGGGCTGGCGGAGACTTGCGGCCATTAGCGTTGGTTTCATCGGGGTGCTTCTGATCATCCAACCCGGCGCGGGGTTTTCGGTCTGGTCGCTGTATGCGCTGGCTGCGGTCGTGTTTATCACCTTCCGCGATCTGGTAGTGCGAAAGCTGTCACCCGAGACGCCCTCGATGACCGTGGCGATCATGGCGGCAATCTCGATCACCATTGGATTTGGCATCGCGTCTGTTGGGGTTGAATGGGTGCCCGTAAATGGCTGGTCCGCGTCGTTGTTGGGGATGGCCGCGTTCTTTATCTTTTTGGGGTATCTCTTCTCGGTCATGGTGATGCGGGTTGGCGACATCGCATTCGCCGCCCCGTTCCGATATACTGGGCTTATCTGGGCGCTGGTTCTTGGCCTGATGCTGTTCAGCGAATGGCCAAATGATGTGACCCTGATTGGCGCGGGGATCGTTGTCGGGACTGGCCTGTTCACTTTGTTCCGTGAACGTAGGGCCGCGCAGCGCTGATCTGACCAGACTGCCGGGACACAGGTTGTAGGCTTAGGAAAGCCTTGCAATCCAGGGGCCGCTGTTGACAGCCCCTACGACTCCGTCTATACGCGCGAGCATCCAGCTGGGTGTAACCCGGCTATCCAAGTATTGAGGGATCAAGTTCGGGCTACTTTGAAGCACCGATCCTCTGTGAACCAACCGCGACGTTTGCCTCGGAATGGAAACGCTCGCGGGTTTTCGTTTTGCGGGTTGTCACAATCCTGAAACGCGAAACAGATTTAACCGCGTGGGGTTCGCCTCGCGTAGACGAAGTTGAGAAACGGGAAAAGAGCCCTATGCCAACGATCCAACAGCTGATCCGCAAGCCGCGTCAGCCCAAAGTCAAGCGTTCCAAGTCGCAGCACCTGGAATCTTGCCCCCAGAAGCGCGGTGTATGTACCCGCGTTTACACCACGACCCCGAAAAAGCCGAACTCGGCTATGCGTAAAGTTGCGAAGGTTCGCCTGACCAACGGTTTCGAGGTTATCTCCTACATCCCCGGTGAAAGCCACAACCTTCAGGAGCACTCGGTGGTTCTGATCCGTGGCGGTCGTGTAAAAGACCTTCCGGGTGTCCGCTATCACATCCTGCGTGGTGTTCTGGATACCCAGGGCGTCAAAGACCGTAAGCAACGTCGTTCGAAATACGGCGCCAAGCGTCCGAAGTAAGGAGAGTCAGATATGTCTCGTCGTCACGCCGCTGAGAAGCGCCAGGTCCTGCCCGATGCCAAATTTGGTGATGTGGTTCTGACCAAGTTCATGAACAACCTGATGATCGATGGTAAAAAATCGGTTGCAGAAAAAATCGTTTACAACGCGCTGGATCGCGTTGAAAACAAAATCAAGCGTGCCCCCGTGGAAGTGTTCCACGAAGCACTGGATAACGTAAAGCCGTCGGTCGAAGTTCGCTCGCGCCGCGTAGGTGGTGCCACCTACCAGGTTCCGGTTGAAGTACGCCCCGAGCGTCGCGAAGCTCTGGCCATCCGCTGGCTGATCACCGCTGCACGCAAGCGCAACGAGAACACCATGGAAGAGCGTCTTGCTGGCGAACTTCTGGACGCTGTGAACTCGCGCGGTACCGCCGTTAAGAAACGCGAAGACACTCACAAAATGGCCGACGCCAACAAAGCGTTCAGCCATTACCGCTGGTAACGCCAAGGAAGGACGAACACCATGGCACGCGAATATCCGCTCGAGCTGTACCGCAACTTCGGTATTATGGCTCACATCGACGCAGGTAAAACCACCTGCTCCGAGCGTATCCTGTATTACACCGGCAAATCCCACAACATCGGTGAGGTGCACGATGGTGCAGCCACCATGGACTGGATGGAGCAGGAGCAGGAACGCGGGATCACCATCACCTCGGCTGCGACGACCACGTTCTGGGAACGCACCGAAGACGGTGAAACCGCTCAGACGCCCAAGCACCGCATGAACATCATCGACACCCCCGGCCACGTTGACTTCACCATTGAAGTTGAGCGCTCGCTGGCGGTTCTCGACGGTGCTGTTTGTGTTCTGGACGCCAACGCTGGTGTTGAACCCCAGACCGAAACCGTGTGGCGTCAGGCTGACCGCTACAAGGTTCCGCGCATGGTGTTCGTCAACAAGATGGACAAGATCGGCGCTGACTTCTTTAACTGCGTTAACATGATCGAAGACCGCACCGGCGCACGCGCCGTTCCGGTTGGCATTCCGATCGGTGCAGAAACCGAGCTGGAAGGCCTGATCGATCTGGTCAACATGGAAGAGTGGCTGTGGCAGGGTGAAGACCTTGGCGCCTCGTGGGTACGGGTTCCGATCCGTGACGACCTGCAGGACATGGCCAACGAGTGGCGCGAGAAGATGATCGAAGCCGCCGTCGAGCAAGACGACGACGCCATGGAAGCCTATCTGGAAGGCAACGAGCCCGATGCAGACACCCTGCGCGCCCTGCTGCGCAAAGGTACTCTGGCACTGGACTTCGTTCCGGTTCTGGGTGGTTCGGCTTTCAAAAACAAAGGTGTCCAGCCGCTGCTGAACGCTGTGATCGACTATCTGCCCAGCCCGCTGGACGTTGTTGATTACATGGGCTTCAAACCCGGTGACGAAGAAGAAACCCGTAACATCGCCCGCCGCGCGGACGACGATATGGCCTTCTCGGCTCTGGCGTTCAAAATCATGAACGACCCCTTCGTTGGCTCGCTGACCTTCACCCGTCTGTACTCGGGCGTTCTGAACAAAGGCGACAGCATCCTGAACTCGACCAAAGGCAAGAAAGAACGCGTTGGTCGTATGATGATGATGCACTCGAACGATCGTGAAGAGATCGAAGAAGCATTCGCAGGCGACATCATCGCGCTGGCCGGTCTGAAAGACACAACCACTGGTGACACCCTGTGTGACGCGAAAGATCCGGTTGTTCTGGAAACCATGACCTTCCCCGATCCGGTTATCGAGATCGCGGTTGAGCCGAAGACCAAAGGCGACCAAGAAAAAATGTCGCAAGGTCTGGCACGTCTGGCAGCTGAAGACCCCTCGTTCCGCGTGGAAACTGACATCGAAAGCGGTCAGACCATCATGAAGGGCATGGGCGAACTTCACCTGGACATCCTGGTGGACCGTCTTAAGCGCGAATTCAAAGTGGAAGCCAACATCGGTGCCCCGCAGGTTGCTTACCGCGAGACCATCTCGAAAGCGGTCGAGCACACCTACACCCACAAGAAACAGTCGGGTGGTTCGGGTCAGTACGCTGAAGTCAAAATGGAAATCATGCCGACTGAAGCTGGTGAAGGCTATTCGTTCGAAAGCCGCATCGTTGGTGGTGCTGTTCCGAAGGAATACATCCCGGGTGTTGAAAAAGGCATCAACTCGGTTATGGATAGCGGCCCCCTGGCTGGCTTCCCCGTGATCGACTTCAAGGTTGCCCTGCTCGACGGTAAATTCCACGATGTTGACTCGTCGGTTCTGGCCTTCGAAATTGCTGGCCGTATGTGTATGCGTGAAGGTATGCGTTTGGCTGGCGCCAAGCTGCTTGAGCCCATCATGAAAGTGGAAGTGATCACGCCCGAGGAATACACCGGTGGTATCATCGGCGATCTGACCTCGCGTCGTGGTCAGGTGTCGGGTCAAGAGCCGCGCGGCAACGCCGTGGCAATTGACGCCAACGTTCCGCTGGCAAACATGTTTGGCTACATCAACACGCTGCGCTCGATGTCTTCGGGCCGTGCGCAGTTCACGATGCAGTTCTCGCACTACGATCCGGTTCCGCAGAACATCTCGGACGAAATTCAGGCGAAATACGCCTAATCGAAATAGCCGGGCAGTGACCCATTGCTGCCCGGTCCTCAGATTAACAGGAGGCCACTATGGCTAAGGAAAAGTTTGAACGCGGTAAACCGCACGTTAACATCGGCACGATTGGTCACGTTGACCACGGCAAGACCACTCTGACGGCAGCGATCACCAAATTCTTTGGTGACTTCAAAGCATACGACGAGATCG
>NZ_JALKBE010000011.1 GCF_023015885.1 Aliiroseovarius sp. S1123 | reverse complement strand
GTTCTTGGGGCGATCAGTGAATTGGTGATAGCGCCAAATCACCGAGCGCCAAATCCACAGAAGATAAGAAAGGGCGTCCCACGGGGCGCCCTTTTTGCGTGGGTTCTAACGGAAGGGCGACACGGACCGAGGTGGGTGTTTTTCGGCACCAGCACCAACCCCATCTAAAAGGTGGGGATGGTTTTAGTTTGTTGGTTGCCCCCTAGGTTGGTTAAAACTCTAAAAGTGTAGGGAATTCGGCGATTAAATATGCTGATTGAAAAAGAGGGATTCATGATGGGATTTAAGTCAAAGGTTATCGCGGCAGCAATTGGAGTTTCCTGTGCGACAAGTGCAGCTCAGGCTGAAGGCTATTTTGGTATTGCGTTGGATGGTGGCAAGGCCACGTCTTCGACCGGCTATTCGACCGGCTATTCGCATGACAAGTTCATGCCGGGTATTGCGGTCGTTCTGGGGAACCGTATCAACAATGGTAATTTCTTCTACGGCTACGAAGCCAGTGCATCGCTGACGCTGAATGGTGCCTTTGAAGAATGCGACGGTTTCAACCCGGCGCCGGTATTGTGTAAACAGACCTCTAACCTGCGTTTGATGGGTGTCGTTGGTCAGCAAGTGGGCGACTATGACATTTATGGCAAACTGGGCTACGGCGCAGTGTTCGGAGATTTCGCAGTTTCTCTGGGCAGTGTCGCCAGTGGGCACGTCAAAGGCCTTACGGTCGGTGTGGGCGCAAGCCGTCAGTTGAGCGACACGACCAAGCTGTTTGGTGAGGTTCTGTATGACGCCTATCGCAACAGCAGCGGTCAACCCGGTGGATATAGCAGCGACTACACCAACGTGAACCTGCGACTGGGTGTTATGCGCTCGTTCTGATCCTGCGGGATCGGATGAGTAGAGTGCAATGCCTGAAGACTTGTTTTGCAACCCGCCGCATTGGCGGGTTGTTCTTTTTGAGGTTGCTAGAGATTCTTGTGACCGACGCGGGCCGGATTGGCTCAGGATCTATAAGTTTCCGCGCAAAACGCCCTATTTCAAAGATACCTATTGCAATTTCCTCTCCAGCCCCCCATGTGACGGGTGCTAACGTTTTTCTTTTTCGACCAACTGTCTCCTACTATGGCGCTCAGTCTTTCGATCCAGACCGACCTCGCCAGGCCGCTGCACTTCCGCGAGCGGCAAATCAAATAGGAGACTACGGATATGGCCAATGGCACCGTAAAATGGTTCAACTCTACTAAAGGCTTCGGCTTCATCGCACCGGAAACTGGCGGCAAAGACGTGTTTGTACACATCTCGGCTGTTGAGCGTTCGGGCCTGACCGGCCTGGCTGACGACCAGAAAGTAACATTCGACGTTGAAGCAGGCCGTGACGGTCGCGAGTCGGCTGTGAACATCGAACTGGCATAAGCCTTTTCGAATACAGTTTTGAAACGCGGCTCTTATCTGAGGGCCGCGTTTTGCATTCCAAGGTGAATGTAGGTTTACCCCTTGCCACACCCCCAAATCCCCTCTATTACGCGCGAGTTCGCTGGGGAAAGCGGCTGTGGCGGGATTCGGTCCCGCTTTTCGTTTTCCTTGGGTTCGACGAGGGCAGTTGGAATGAGCCAGCTGTCGTCCTATCAACTCTCTGCCTGAAAGGGCGAATGCTATGACAAGTCAAAACATTCGTATCCGTCTGAAGGCGTTTGACTATCGTGTGCTGGATGCCTCCACACAGGAAATCGTCAACACCGCCAAACGCACGGGTGCACAGGTACGCGGTCCCATTCCGCTGCCGAACAAGATTGAGAAGTTCACGGTTCTTCGTGGTCCTCACATCGACAAGAAATCCCGCGACCAGTTCGAGATCCGCACGCACAAGCGTCTGCTCGACATCGTCGACCCGACCCCGCAGACCGTGGACGCGCTGATGAAGCTCGATCTGGCTGCTGGCGTTGACGTCCAGATCTCGGTCTAAGGAGGGTATCACAGATGCGCTCTGGTATTATCGCGAAAAAAGTGGGCATGACCCGCTTGTTCATGGAAGACGGCAAGCAGATCCCTGTGACCGTTCTTCAACTGGAAAACCTGCAGGTTGTTGCCAACCGCACCGACGAGACCGACGGTTACACCGCCGTTCAGCTGGGTGCTGGCGATGCAAAAGCCAAACGCACCACGAAGCCGATGCGCGGCTACTTCGCCAAAGCTGGCGTTGCCCCGAAGCGCAAACTGGTCGAGTTCCGCGTTCCTGCTGAAAACCTGATTGCCGTTGGCGAAGAGATCTCGGCCGAGCACTATGTTGCTGGTCAGAAGGTCGACGTTGCTGGTACTTCGATTGGTAAAGGCTTTGCCGGTGCCATGAAGCGTCACAACTTCGGCGGTCTGCGCGCGACACACGGTGTTTCGATCAGCCACCGTTCGCACGGTTCGACTGGTCAGTGTCAGGATCCCGGTAAGGTTTTCAAAGGCAAGAAAATGGCCGGCCACATGGGTTCGGTTCGTGTGACCACTCAAAACCTGGAAGTCGTGAAGACCGATGCCGATCGTGGCCTGGTGTTCATCAAGGGCGCTGTCCCCGGCTCGAAAGGTGGCTGGGTCACCGTTAAGGATGCCGTGAAAAAGAAGCTGCCCGAGAACGTACCGTTCCCGGCTGCTCTGAAATCGGCTGCAACCGAAGCACCGGCTGAAGAAGCCCCTGCGGAAGGTGGTGAAGCATGAAACTTGATGTAATCAAACTTGACGGCGGCAAAGCCGGTTCGGTTGATCTGGACGAGGCCCTGTTCGGCCTTGAGCCGCGCGCAGACATTCTGCACCGCGTGGTCCGCTGGCAGCGTAACAACGCGCAGGCCGGTACCCACAAGGTAAAGACGCGTTCGGAAACCTCCTATTCGACCAAGAAGATCTATCGCCAGAAGGGCACCGGCGGCGCACGCCACGGTGACCGTAACGCACCGATCTTCCGTAAAGGTGGTATCTACAAAGGTCCGACCCCGCGTTCGCACGGCCACGACCTGACCAAAAAATTCCGCAAGCTGGGTCTGAAGCACGCCCTGTCCGCCAAGCTGAAAGCTGGTGAACTGGTTGTGATCGAAGATGCCGCATCGGAAGGTAAAACCGCCGCCCTGGCCAAACAGGTCAAAGACCTGGGCTGGAAACGTGCTCTGGTCATCGACGGTGCCGAGGTAAACGAGAACTTTGCACGCGCTGCAAAGAACATCGAAGGCCTGGACATCCTGCCGACCATGGGCGCCAACGTCTATGACATCCTGAAGCGTGACACCCTGGTGATCACCAAAGCAGGTGTCGAAGCTCTGGAGGCTCGCCTGAAATGACCGATAAAGCTGCACTCTATGACGTGATCCGCAAGCCGATCATCACCGAAAAAGCCACCATGGCTTCGGAGAACGGCGCCGTGGTTTTCGAAGTCGCCATCGACTCGAACAAGCCGCAGATCAAAGAAGCTGTTGAAACCCTGTTTGGCGTGAAGGTGAAAGCCGTCAACACGACCATCACCAAGGGTAAAGTCAAGCGCTTCCGCGGTCAGATCGGTAAGCGTAAAGACGTCAAAAAAGCCTATGTGACCCTGGAAGAGGGCAACACGATCGACGTGACCACCGGTCTGTGATCGTCGGCTTGACCCGATAAAGAAAGCCCCTGCCGCAAGGTGGGGGCTTTTTTGTTTCTGGGTCCGGTCAGATTTGGGTAGATGTTCACACCAGAACAAGAGATTTCGAAACTACGCCAAGCAGGATTTCCTAATATGTTCACCGTTGATTTCCGGGATGAAATCGCCAAGGAGGATAATATCGACAGTTTTTCGGTCACGCTTTGCGCGCGCGAAAGTCTGTCGGTCTTGCAGAGCTTTGTCGATCACTACCAACTTGCCGGAGCTGAACAGATTTTTCTGTATATCGATGACGAGAAAGACGTCTCGGATGCGGTGGCCGCCGCGCTGGCGCCTTACGCTTTTGTAACGGTGCAGGGGTGCGATGAGGCTTTCTGGAAAGAGGCGTATCCGGATGAGAGGGTGCCGTCACTTCCTCAAAAACAACAGGTGCTTTACAGCCGCGCAATCGGGCTGAATACCTCGGACTGGCTGTTCTTCTGTGACGCGGACGAATTTATCGTAGGAGATCGCCCGATTGGGAAGGCGTTGGCGCAGGTTTCCGATGATATCCTCGGGGTGCGGTTGATGAACTCTGAGGCGGTCTGGGGGCCGGGTGATGACATCGGGCAGCCCTATGGCTGTTCTTACGAGCGTCTCAGTTTCGGCGTAAGCAGGCAGGTGAAGAGCCGAAAGAAGAGGTTCCTGCGCGCGGTCTTCGCGATGCTGGTCTACGGCCGTGATTGGCGCGAGATGATCAAGGGCATTGCAGGCCACAGCATGGGCAAACACTTCTTGCGCCGCGGGGTCCATCCCGAAAGGATGAATAGCCACTTTTCATTCATTGCAGGGACGCGCATTCCATATTTGCCGCAAGACATCCGGATGCAGCATAACTGGCGCGTGGTGCATTTTGATGCGATCAGCTTTGGACGCTGGCAAGAGAAATGGCAGGGTCGCCTTTCGGGAAGTACCAACACGGGTCGGATCGGAGCGTCACGTGTTGCACAGCTGGATGCGACACGGCGGGCATTTCAGAACGGCAAGCCGCAACGCTTGTTTCGCCGCTTCTATGTTTTGAACCGCTGGCAACAGTTTGTCCTGATGCGTTTTGGTCTTCTAAAACGGCTTCACAACTAATCTCACACACACGCGCTTTTGACTCGTTTTACCCGAAACCCTAGGTAGTGTGGGACTGTTCGACGAGTGATTCATTCTGATACGAGGACTACTAATGCTAACCCGCCGCCATTTCGTCATTACGACGGCTACGATGTTTTCTGGCCCAATCGCCTCGCCCTTGCTGGCGCAAGAGACTGCTACATCAGAGGTCACGACCGAGGCTGCTGCAGCCGTTGAGCCGGTCAAAGTGAAGCGCCGCCCGGTGTCCAACTCGGCGATGTGGAACAGCTATGACGCGCGCGTGACGCCTGCGAATTACGACCCCATGACCTCGAACCCGTGGGGGTTGAAGCCGCGCTTGCTGCCGCGCATCGTGCACGCGAACGACGGATTGAAGCCGGGCGATATCCACGTGGATGCGGTGGCGCGGTACCTTTATCACATCCGCGATGACGGCACGGCGATGCGTTATGGCGTCGCGATTGGTCGCAGCGGTTTGTACGAGCCCGGTGTCTATACCGTTGGCCGCAAGACCAAATGGCCGACCTGGACGCCGACAAAGGACATGATCGAGCGCGAGCCGCACAAGTATAAGAAATACGAAGACGGCATGGACGGAGGTCCGTCGAATCCGCTCGGTTCACGTGCACTGTACCTGTACGAAGGGCGCCGCGACACCTATCTGCGCATCCACGGCTCGCCGCAGCCGCGGTCCATCGGATCGCGTGCCAGCTCTGGCTGCGTGCGGATGGTCATGGCGCATATCATCGGGCTGTATGAGCAGGTCGAAACCGGCGTGACCGCACACCTGTACCCGGCCTGATCCGAACCCCATAAACGACAACGGGTGGCCCCATCTGGCCGCCCGTTTCTGTTTTAGGTTGGGGTTACGCCTCTTGCTTGATGCAGATCGCGCGACCTTGCTTGGTGCGTAGCGGAATATAGGTCGTCTCGACCGGGCCAACGTGCCGGTACATCAGGCAGCCATCGCGGGCATCCACGCGAAGATCGCTGGTATCTTGCCCCGGCGCCACGGTCTCGGCCACTTCGGGCGGCAGCGTCACACGTTTCTTCAGGTTCGGATCCACGTTCACCACACCCGAGGGCGCTACACAGCCCGCCAGCCCAAACGCGGCGACGCCTGCCAAAATCACTAGGTTCTTCATTACGCTCTTCCAAAAGTTTAGTTGGCGAGAGGATGGGGGATTTTGAGGGCGAAGGGAAGGGGCCTCGTTTGCGTTATGGGGCGGGGGAATGGGGGAGCGTTTAAGATCCCGTCCCCACCGGTGTCACCGCCCGCTGATACAGATGCCATGTCGTGTGGCCAAGGATGGGTAGCGTAAAGATCAGGCCAAAGAACGCGGACGCCAGAGACAGCAGGATGGTGATCGAGATGATGGCCGCCCATGTCAGCAAGGTCACCGGGTTTTCGGTGACGACGCGGACCGAGGTCAGCATGGCGGTGACGAAATCAACCTCGCGGTCTAGCAGCAAGGGCATGGCGACCACGGTGACCGAGAAGAGGACCGCCGACAGGATCGCACCTGCGCCGGTGCCGATGGCAAGGAAGGTCCAGCCCTCGGGGGTGAAGAACACGGCGGTTAGGAATCCATCCAAGCTGGAAAACGAGGCGTCTTGCAGGATGATCGCGAGCCACAGCCGGATCTGGTACATCCACACCCAGAAGACGAAGAGGGTGACGAAGGCCATCCAGCCCATCTCGCGTTTGCTTTGACGGGCCATGACGGTCAGGATGTCCGACCAGCCAAAGCTTTCGCCTTTCTGCAACCGGCGCGACATTTCATAAAGCCCGGCGGCGGCGAAGGGCGCGACCAGTGGAAAGCCGACCATGGCGGGGATGATCATCCAGATATAGCCCAGCCAGACCAGACACCAGACAAACAGAATGCCGAAGACCGCGTAGAACAGGCCGAAAAAGCCGCTCATGATCGGGCGGGCCAGAAAGTCCGAGAAGCCAGCTTTCAGAGATGCCGAGATATCCGCAGCGGTCACGATGTTGACCTCGATCTCGGCCTGCGGATGCGGGCTTGGTGGTGTGGTGTCTGTGGCCTTGGATGTCATAGCGCAGTCCTCCCTTGCAGGGCTCCGCGCGACCGCCTGTTGGTAGGTCCGGCTGCGAAACGGAACCCCCTCGTATGTATACATGTTTGCATAGCCCACGGTTTCGGGGCAAGAGAGGGCCAAAGCCGCGCCGAAGGACCGCGCGCAGAGCCTTACGATAAAGGGTGATCGGTGCGAAATGAATCCGCCTTGGCCCTTGCCACATCCCCCCAACCCTGATAGATCGCGCAAGTCGTGTGGCCTCGGATTCGTTCCGGGGCCCATGATATTTTGAACTTGGGGACCTTCGGGGCCCTATAACATCCGGGCAAACCATTTGCCCGCACATGCAAACGGAAGACAGTAAACATGGCACTTAAGTCGTACAAACCGACGACGCCGGGCCAGCGTGGGCTGGTTCTGATCGACCGTTCGGAGCTGTGGAAAGGACGTCCTGTTAAAGCCCTTACCGAGGGTTTGACAAAGTCGGGCGGCCGGAACAACACCGGACGGATCACGTCGCGCCGCCGAGGTGGTGGTGCGAAGCGTCTCTATCGTATCGTTGACTTCAAACGTAACAAGTTTGACGTCGCAGCCACGGTTGAACGGATCGAATATGACCCCAACCGCACCGCTTTCATCGCACTGATCAAGTACGAAGATGGCGAGCAGGCTTACATCCTGGCACCGCAGCGTCTGGCTGTTGGTGACACCATCATCGCTTCGGCCAAAGCCGACGTGAAGCCGGGCAACGCTATGCCGTTCTCGGGCATGCCGATCGGTACCATCATCCACAACATCGAACTGAAACCGGGCAAGGGCGGCCAGATCGCTCGTGCAGCTGGTACTTACGCTCAGTTCGTTGGTCGTGACGGTGGCTACGCTCAGATCCGCCTGTCGTCGGGCGAACTGCGCATGGTACGTCAGGAATGCATGGCCACCGTTGGTGCCGTGTCGAACCCCGACAACTCGAACCAGAACTTCGGTAAAGCCGGTCGTATGCGCCACAAAGGCATCCGCCCGTCGGTCCGTGGTGTTGTTATGAACCCGGTCGATCACCCGCACGGTGGTGGTGAGGGTCGTACCTCTGGTGGTCGTCACCCGGTTACTCCGTGGGGTAAGCCGACCAAAGGTGCACGTACCCGCAACAAGAACAAGGCGTCGTCGAAGCTGATCATCCGCTCGCGTCACGCCAAGAAGAAGGGCCGCTAAGATATGGCACGTTCTGTATGGAAAGGCCCTTTTGTTGACGCTTACGTCCTCAAAAAGGCTGAAAAGACCCGCGAGTCGGGTAAAAACGAGGTCATCAAGATCTGGTCGCGTCGTTCGACCATTCTGCCCCAGTTCGTGGGCCTGACCTTTGGCGTCTATAACGGCCAGAAGCACGTTCCTGTGCTGGTGACCGAAGACATGATCGGCCAGAAATTCGGTGAATACTCGCCGACCCGTACCTACTACGGTCACGCAGCCGACAAAAAAGCGAAGAGGAAATAAGCCATGGGTAAGGATAAAAATCCCCGCCGCGTGGCCGAGAACGAAGCAATGGCGAAAACCCGCATGCTTCGTACGTCCCCGCAGAAACTGAACCTGGTCGCGCAAATGATCCGTGGCAAGAAAGTTGATCGTGCACTGACCGATCTGACTTTCTCGAACAAGCGGATCGCTCAGGACGTGAAGAAATGCCTTCAGTCCGCGATTGCGAACGCCGAAAACAACCACAACCTGGACATCGATGAACTGATCGTTGCCGAGGCCTATGTGGGTAAAAACCTGACCATGAAACGCGGTCGTCCGCGCGCCCGTGGTCGTTTCGGCAAGATCATGAAGCCGTTCTCGGAGCTCACCATCAAGGTGCGTCAAATTGAGGAGCAAGCCTAATGGGTCATAAGGTAAATCCGATCGGCATGCGTCTTCAGGTCAACCGCACCTGGGATAGCCGCTGGTACGCAGACACGAAAGATTACGGTGATCTTCTTCTGGAAGACCTGAAAATTCGTGACTTCATCAAGACCGAATGCAAGCAGGCTGGTATCAGCCGTGTGATCATCGAACGTCCGCACAAAAAGTGCCGCGTTACGATCCACACTGCTCGTCCCGGTGTGATCATTGGCAAGAAAGGCGCAGACATCGAAACCCTGCGCAAGAAAATCGCCAACATCACCGCTTCGGAACTGCACCTGAACATCGTCGAAGTTCGTAAGCCCGAACTGGACGCTGCCTTGGTCGCAGAATCGATCGCTCAGCAGCTTGAGCGCCGTGTGTCCTTCCGTCGTGCCATGAAGCGCGGCGTGCAGAACGCAATGCGTATGGGTGCCCTGGGCATTCGTATCAACGTTGCTGGCCGTCTTGGCGGTGCTGAAATCGCGCGTACCGAATGGTACCGCGAAGGTCGTGTGCCGCTGCACACCCTGCGCGCTGACATCGACTATGCACATGCAGAAGCTATGACGCCTTACGGCATCATCGGTATCAAAACCTGGATCTTCAAAGGCGAAATCATGGAGCACGATCCTGCTGCTCGTGATCGTCGTCAAGCTGAGCTCCAGGAAGGTCCCGCGCCCCGTGGCGCCGGCGGCCGTCGCTAAGGAGATATGAGATATGCTTCAGCCTAAGCGTACAAAATTCCGCAAGATGCACAAAGGCCGGATCAAAGGTGAGGCCAAAGGTGGCTCTGACCTGAACTTCGGTTCCTACGGTCTGAAAGCTCTCGAGCCTGAGCGTGTAACTGCACGTCAGATCGAAGCTGCCCGTCGTGCCATGACGCGTCACATGAAGCGTCAGGGTCGTGTATGGATCCGCATCTTCCCGGACACCCCGGTAACCGCCAAGCCCATCGAAGTTCGTATGGGTAAAGGTAAAGGTTCCGTGGACCGTTGGACCTGCAAAGTTAAGCCGGGCCGCGTTATGTTCGAGATCGACGGCGTCAACGACGACGTAGCTCGTGAAGCTCTGCGCCTTGCTGCCATGAAACTGCCGATCAAATCGCGCGTTGTGGTCCGTGAGGACTGGTAAGTTTCGCTAACGCGAAATTGCTAGTGAAATGACTAAAAAACCCCGCCGAGAGATCGGCGGGGTTTTGTTTGTTTTTCGTAGTGGGTTGTTGGGCAATGCATTTAGATACGGCTGGTGAACGAGCGGAGGATGTTTGGTGCTGCCGGGTCGTATCAACACTTGCTCGGACAGAACTTCCCCCGCGGAATGTTGCATTGGGGCTTTTTGCCTACCCCCTTATTTCCTGATTGAATTTTACCCCAAAACCGCTGATTGCAGGAGTGAACACATGCATGCGAACGGAAGGACAGGGCATGATTGAACGTATTGAAACTGGGGTGCGTTCCTCGAAAATCGTGAAGTACAAGGGCATCGCCTATATCACCGGCCAAGTGGGCGAGGGCGAGACCATTCAAGAGCAGACCGCAGAATGCCTGCGCCGTCTGGATGACTTGCTGGAAAAAGCTGGATCGTCGCGCGAACACATGCTGCGCGCCACCATTTGGCTGGCGGATATGAGCGATTTTGCGGGGCTGAACGAGGTTTGGAACGCGTGGGTTCCCGAAGGGCACGCGCCCGCACGTGCCTGTGGCGAAGCCAAGCTGGCAAGGCCCGAGTTGAAGGTCGAAATCATCGTAGACGCGGCTTACGAAGAGTAATCACACAGTCTGTGTGATCTAAATGTAGGGCAGCCGGCATCCGCTGGCTGCCCTTTCTTTGCGGTGCAGTTCACGCCCCGATTAACTGGCGCTGAGGGGGAGGGCTAAACACCTACCTTGAACACCCCAATCGCCTCTTCCAACTGGGTCTCTTCATAGCCGAAATGCGATTGGACCACGGTTTCCAGCTGACGGAATACCGCGCGGGCGTCGTCGAAGTTTGTTTGATCCACCTCGAACATCAGCGCCATCGCGGCGCGTTCTAGACGGACCAGCAGCTCGTGCACGACTTTGTGCTCTTCCATCAGTCGGTCGATGACCGCGCGCAGGGCGTCGTTGCCTTTCCCGGTCAGTTGCGGGAACAAGCTGTATTCCTCGGCGTCGTGGTGAAAGGTCAGCACCTTGCATTCCCGCCCACACAGCGATCCGAACTGGCGGACGTTCTGGGCAAACTCGGCCGAGGTCACGGCCTCTGACAGATCCTTGCCCGAGGCCTCGCCCGCCTCGATCCGATCCAGCACGATGCCGATCCGGCCCACATCGTTCAGATGCATCCGGTGGATTGCCGCCAACCGTCGCCCCATGCGCCGATCCACGTCCGTCGCGTCGGGCAGGGCGGGCATGGTTGGGCGGGTGCCGTAGTCGACGGTTAGGTCGGCAAGGGGTGTGTCGTGAAGTGTGCTCATAATGTCCTCGGTCGCGGAGCAGTGCAGAGCAGATAAGTACCGCGCCGAGGATTGCAACGCGCGGCTTAGCGCAGCAGCTCGTCCATCAGGCCGATGATCTCGAGGATCTGGAACGTGGTGGGGTCTGCGCGATAGATCATCTCGCCCACGCGGTAATAGCTGTACTGCGGATCCAGACGATAGCGGTCGTAATCCGTGATCGGGCGATAATCATAATCATGTACGTAGTCGCCCTCTTTCGGTTTTGCCAATCCCGGCGGGACGCAGGGTGGGTTTTTCTTGGCCAGTCCCGGCGGGCAGCCACCGTTCCCGACGCCGTTGCCTTTCCCATTCCCGGCGAAAGAGGCGCCCGCCATCAGGGGCAGAAGCGATAGGATCAGGGCGGCTTTAAGCGGTGCTTTCATGGTCATTCTCATTATGCAAAGTGTGTCGCGTGTTGAGCATGAGGGTAGATACGCTGCCAGTGTTATCCAATATCATCGGGATCTGGCGCGGGGATTTGCCGATCTTGGCGCGATAAAAGCAAAACCGCGCCGAGTGGGCGCGGTTTGGTGTTGTGCGATGGGAGTGGCGCAGGCCGTCACTCACCCCATTTGTAGTTGAAACTGACCGACAAGCGTTCTTCTTCACCGGTGTTCTGCATCACCTCGTGACGCAGCCAGCTTTCCCACAACAGCACGTCACCCTCGGCGGGACGTTTGGTGATGAAGCTCTGCAGCTCTTCCCGCGCGTTCTTGCGGCGGGGCGGGGCGGCCATCATGCGGGCGTGGCGCGGGTCTTCATAACGCAGCGCGCCGGCGCCTTCTGGCAGGGCCAGATAGGTGGTGCCGGAGATAACCGAATGTGGGTGGATATGCGCCGAGTGATAGCCACCGGGCGGCAGGATGTTGATCCAGATATCTTCGAGCACCAACTCGCGGTCGTCCAGATTGAACTCCAGATCCTCGGCAAAGGCGGCGACGTGTTTGTTCAGGCTGTCGACCAGATCCTTGAAGATCGGGAAGCGCCAGGGCAGGTCGGTCAGGGACGCATACGAGGTGTAGCCGGGATAGCCCTCGGCCTCGCACCATTCCTGCCCCGCCTCGTCATCCTCAGCGATGGAATAGCAGCTGTCATAAAGCTCGTCTTGGCTGACCTTGGGGGTAAACTCGGACAGTTGAGCGTGGTAAAGGCGGGTCACGAAGAGGGAAGAGATATTGGCCATGGGGCAGGGATAGCGGATTCGGAGAGGGAGGGCGAGGGGGCAACTATCAGGTTCGACATACAGTCTTATGCCGAAGTTGGTCGGCCCTTAAGTCGGCCCAGAATTTTCATCAGCCAATTATACATTCGAGAGTGCGGCTTGCTTGCATTAAGTATCATCTTCTCAACGAGGCGGGCTTCTCTTTTTGTGAACTGCGCTTCCTCGTTGTTTGGCGTGTTAGTAATCTTGTCCTTCAGGCGTCGAACTCGTCGCGCGAGGAGCCATCCAAAAACGATGATAAAGCCAAGGATCGCAACACCCAAGACGACCGGTACCCAGACAGGGGTCGCGGGTAAGATACCCCAGCGCATAAGTAGGCCTGTTAAACCAGTCGCCCCTAAAGTGGTTCCGAACCAACCAGCTGTACCAACGAGTGCAATTCCAGCTCCCACTGCCGTCGAATAGGCTAGTGAAAAGGTGCTGACAACAAGTGTGGCGGCGCCAGCGGTGTATACAACAGCTGTTCCTGTCAGAAACGAGGCCAATGCAGCTGTACTGATATAGGTTCCCGCAACATAGCTGCCGGTCGAGCTTAGAACGATTAATCCTCCGGATGAGTGTGCCACAAGCTGCCCGCCTCCTGTTAAGGCGGTGACTACGGGAATAAGAGGGAAAGCCATCTTCCAATAACCTTTTCTATATCTGTATATGCAATCTTACTGAGCTAATGATGTTTAGTAACTTGGTGTCTAAAGATCGAGTGAAGAATTTCATTCTAGTTTATCGTCTGGTGTATGAAGCTTCATAATAAAACATCTAGCCGCTTCATCTTTCCCTTGCCCCCACCCCCTAATCCCCCTATAGACGCACATCGCGCGGATTCCCGGCAACGGGATTCGTGTGTATTGCATATAACCCACCAGACATAGGGTGACCTTCCGCTAAGACGGGAAGAGCTCTCTGGTGCAAGGAAAGGAAAAGGCGAATGAACGCCAAGGAACTGCGTGATCAGTCTCCTGACCAGCTGCGCGAAAAGCTGGCAGAGCTGAAAAAGGAAAGCTTCAACCTGCGTTTTCAGCAGGCCACCGGCGCCCTCGAAAACACTTCTCAGATGCGTAAAGTACGCCGCGACGCTGCGCGCGTGAAAACCATCCTGAGCGAACAAGCCAAAGCTGCGGCTGAGTAAGAGGAGCTGAGAGTATGCCCAAACGTATCCTGAATGGCGTTGTTACCAGCGCCGCAAACGAGCAAACCGTGACTGTTTCGGTTGAACGCCGCTTCAAGCACCCGCTGCTTCAGAAAACCGTTCGTAAGTCGAAGAAATATCGCGCTCACGACGAAAAGAATGCCTACAAGGCTGGCGACAAGGTCCGCATCATCGAATGTGCACCGAAGTCGAAAACGAAACGTTGGGAAGTTCTGGAAGGCTAAGCTCTGCTTACCTTCCCGGACGACTTAACAAGTCGAAACCCTGGGGGTTCCGCCATGCATCGGCGCCCCAAAGGTCGGGAGAAACCACATGATCCAGATGCAAACCAATCTGGATGTAGCTGACAACAGCGGCGCTCGCCGTGTTCAGTGCATCAAGGTTCTGGGTGGTTCCAAGCGTAAATACGCATCCGTTGGCGACATCATTGTTGTCTCGGTTAAGGAAGCCATCCCGCGCGGTCGCGTAAAGAAAGGTGACGTCCGTAAGGCCGTCGTCGTTCGCACCGCCAAAGAGGTCCGTCGTGACGACGGTACCGCAATCCGTTTTGACCGCAACGCTGCTGTCATCCTGAACAACAACAACGAGCCCGTGGGCACCCGTATCTTCGGACCGGTTGTTCGCGAACTGCGCGCGAAGAACTTCATGAAGATCATCTCGCTGGCTCCGGAGGTGCTGTAAGATGGCTGCTAAGTTGAGAAAAGGCGACAAGGTTGTCGTTCTGGCCGGCAAAGACAAAGGTAAACAGGGCGAGATTTCGTCGGTTGACCCGAAAGCTGGCAAAGCCATCGTTGATGGTGTGAACATCGCAATCCGCCACACCCGTCAGAGCCAGAACGCACAAGGTGGCCGCATCCCGCAAGCGATGCCGATCCAGCTGTCGAATCTGGCCCTTCTGGACAAGAACGGCAAAGCTACGCGCGTTGGCTTCCGCGAGGAAGACGGCAAGAAAGTGCGTTTCGCCAAAACCACCGGGGAGACTGTCTGATGCTGGATACCGCAAACTACACCCCCCGTCTGAAGGCCGCTTACAAGGACAGCATCCGCGCTGCCCTGAAAGAGGAATTCGGCTACAAGAACGACATGCAGATCCCGCGTCTGGACAAAATCGTTCTGAACATTGGTTGTGGCGCTGAAGCTGTTCGCGACTCGAAAAAAGCCAAGTCGGCAATCGAAGATCTGACCAAAATCGCTGGCCAGCAGGCCGTTGGTACGAAAGCGCGCAAATCGCACGCTCCGTTCCGTCTGCGTGAAGGTATGATCATCGGTGCAAAGGTGACCCTGCGCGGCGACCGGATGTATGAATTCCTGGACCGCCTGATCACCATCGCGATGCCCCGTATCCGCGACTTCCGCGGCGTATCGGGTACCTCGTTTGACGGTCGTGGCAACTATGCCACCGGCCTGAAAGAGCACATCGTGTTCCCGGAAATCGACTTCGACAAAGTTGACGAGAACTGGGGCATGGACATCGTGATTGCCACCACCGCTGAAACCGACGCGGAAGCAAAGAGCCTGTTGAAGCACTTCAACATGCCCTTCAACAGCTGATCCGCGGGAAGGAAAAGACATGGCTAAAAAAGCAATGATCGAACGCGAGAAGAAGCGCGAAAAGCTGGTGGCAAAATACGCTGCCAAGCGTGCTGCGCTGAAAGAGATCGCAAACGACGAAAGCAAGTCGATGGAAGAGCGTTTCAAAGCGCGCCTGAAGCTTGCAAAACTGCCGCGCAACTCGTCGGCCACCCGCTTGCACAACCGCTGCCAGCTGACCGGTCGTCCTCACGCTTACTATCGTAAGCTGAAAGTTTCGCGTATCGCGCTGCGGGAACTTGGCTCTGCTGGCCAGATCCCCGGCATGGTGAAATCGAGCTGGTAAGGGAGAGAAGATATGAACGATCCTATCGGCGATATGCTCACCCGTATCCGCAACGCTCACATGCGTGGCAAGTCGACCGTTTCGACCCCTGCGTCGAAACTGCGCGGCTGGGTTCTGGATGTACTGGCTGACGAAGGCTACATCCGCGGCTACGAAAAAGGCACTGACGAGCGTGGCCACGCCACCCTCGAAATCAGCCTGAAATACTATGACGGTGCGCCCGTTATCCGCGAATTGAAGCGGGTTTCGAAGCCGGGCCGTCGCGTCTACATGGGTTCGAAAGACATCCCGCAGGTCCGTCAGGGTCTGGGTGTGTCGATCGTTTCGACCCCGAAAGGCGTCATGTCCGATGCAAACGCTCGCAACCAGAATGTTGGTGGCGAAGTGCTTTGCACCGTCTTCTAAGGAGGTCTCTATGTCTCGTATTGGTAAACGACCGGTCGAGCTGCCCTCTGGCGTAACTGCCAGCCTGTCGGGTCAGACCATTGAAGTGAAAGGCCCGAAAGGCGCCCGCACCTTCACCGCCACGGATGATGTGACCATCACCGTTGAAGACAATGCTGTATCGGTTGAACCGCGCGGCAAGTCGAAGCGTGCACGTCAGCAGTGGGGCATGAGCCGCACTATGGTTGCCAACATGGTAACCGGCGTAACCGAAGGCTTCAAAAAAGAGCTGGAAATCAACGGTGTTGGTTATCGTGCTCAGATGCAGGGCAACACCCTGAAGCTGAACCTTGGTTACTCGCACGACGTTGACTACGTCGCTCCGGAGGGCGTCACCGTGACCGCTCCGAAGCCGACCGAAATCATCGTTGAAGGCATCGACCAACAACTCGTCGGCCAAGCCGCGGCCAACATCCGCGAATGGCGTAAGCCCGAGCCCTACAAAGGCAAAGGCATCAAATACAAAGACGAGTATATCTTCCGCAAGGAAGGTAAGAAGAAGTAAAGGACCAGACAGATGGCAAACAGCAAACGGACCCTGTTCCTCAAGCGCCGCCTGCGCGTCCGGAACAAACTTCGCAAGCACAATGTCGGCAAGCTGCGCCTTTCGGTGCACCGCTCGTCGAAAAACATCAGTGTTCAGATCATCGACGACGTTCAAGGGACCACCCTTGCTTCGGCTTCGACGCTGGAAAAAGCACTGGGTGTTGTGGGCAAGAACAACGTAGAAGCCGCTTCCAAAGTGGGCGCTGCGATTGCCGAGCGCGCGAAAAAAGCTGGAATCGAAGAATGCTACTTCGATCGTGGCGGCTTCCTGTTCCACGGCAAAGTGAAGGCCTTGGCCGACGCTGCCCGTGAAGGTGGCCTGAAGTTCTAAGAACTTTGAGAGGGGCAGTGGTGATCCGCTGCCCCTCCGATGATCCGGGGACACGCGTTGAATATTCGGGGCGCGTTCACTGGGATCGAGTTAAACGGCGCAAGACGCCGCCTATGAAAGGATGTTCTCATGGCAGAACGTGAAAACCGCCGGAACCGTCGCGAACGCGAGGAAGCTCCGGAATTTGCAGATCGCCTAGTTGCGATCAACCGCGTGTCGAAAACCACCAAGGGTGGTAAAAACTTCGGCTTCGCAGCTCTGGTAGTTGTTGGCGACCAGAAAGGCCGCGTCGGCTTTGGTAAAGGTAAAGCGAAAGAGGTTCCTGAAGCCATTCGCAAAGCCACCGAGCAAGCCAAGCGCCAAATGATCCGCGTACCTCTGAAAGAGGGCCGCACCCTGCACCACGACGCCGAAGGTCGTCACGGCGCCGGTAAAGTGATCATGCGTACCGCACCTGAAGGTACCGGAATCATCGCCGGTGGTCCGATGCGTGCCGTGTTTGAGATGCTGGGCATCAAGGACGTTGTGTCGAAGTCGATCGGCTCGCAGAACCCCTATAACATGATCCGCGCCACCATCGACGGTCTGAAGAAAGAAGCCAGCCCCCGCCAGGTCGCTCAGCGTCGCGGCAAAAAGGTTGCTGACATTCTGGGTGCTAAGTCGGACGCTCCGGCTGAAGCCGCAGACGCGTAAGGAGATCTGACCAATGGCTAAAACCATCGTTGTAAAGCAGGTCGGCTCGCCGATCCGTCGCCCCCAAGACCAGCGCGCTACGCTGATCGGTCTGGGCCTGAACAAGATGCACAAAACCCGCGAGCTGGAAGACACCCCGGCCGTGCGCGGCATGATCGCCAAGATCCCGCATATGGTTGAGATCATCGAGGAGAAGGGCTGAGCCTCGGCTTAGACTTTCTTTTGAAGACAAAGAGCACCCCGGTCAGAAATGGCCGGGGTGTTTTTCGTTTTAGGGGGTCTATGATACAATCAAGCAAAGGTATTTGCCGATATGTCCAATATTTTGAAAGACTATTTTGAAGATCTACAAGAGTTCGCGCCGCGCTTTGTTGTAATGGCGTCGGGACGAAAGGTGCCTATATATCAGCTTTGGCTAGCGGATGGCGGATCCGCGGCGCGCTACGTTATCTATGCGTTTGGCATCTATGCTTTGATGCTCACCGCTATAGGTGGATTTGACCTTGAGGCGATCAAGTTGCCAGTGCTAGCGATGAGTTTTTTCGCGTTCGCAACGGTTGCATTCTGGGTTGCAACGACCGTCGCGAGCGCTCGGCTGTTTGGGCTAAAGCCTGGCGGCCGGTTCGCATTTGCGTTGAGCTGTTACTGTAGTGGAACGTCCTATGTTCTTACTGGCCTATTGCCGCTGTATTTCTGGGGATATCAGATCGTGCTGGATAACGTCCCACATCACGAAGGTGAGCGCTTTGACTTTAACTGGCTTCTATACATGTTCGACTACTTCTACATAGCGTTGCAACTCTTGGTCTTCGTTTGGTTCCTGTGGATCACCTATGTCGCCTATTATTTAATTGTCAGGTTCTATCGCCCCAAACATCCCATTCTATTTGTCGGAGTCCATTTCGTAATCGGGACCATTATGTTGATCCCGATGAGCGTAGTTGCTAGGCTGACATTTGGGGCGCTGGGAATGACAATCGACGATTTTATCTGGGCCTTTCGCACGGGCGTTTTTTGATATTATTGTGAAGTCCATCTTAGGCTGGCTAATACTATTGCGGTGAGACAACCCATGCATCCCCTGCAACCCGGGCTTTCCGATTCAGCGGTGGTTGTTTGGCCTGACCCCTCCTATCACGGCGGCAACTTTATATACCCCTGTTAAGGACCGCCAAGATGAACGCTCTGATCGCTCCCGTGACCCCGCTGGCTTCTGCCATTGCTGACCTTTTCGTTGCTGCGCAGACTGCAGTTCGTCGGTTCATGAATTCGGAATGCACCCCGACCTGGACCGAGTTCATGAAGGACTGCAACAAAAGCTAAGCGCTTTAGACATTCTCCCGGACAAACCCTCGGTGGCATCTGCCCCCGGGGGTTTTTCTTTGCGGGTTTGGCTTGGATCACACGCGCCTAAGAAATCCGTCATAATGCCTCAATTTAAACATGAACAATGCGCCTGGAACGCGTAGACTGTTCGCGAACCAATGTTCGAAAAGTTCTTTTGAAGCAGTTGAGGCAGGTTTTATGGGGGTAGACACAAGCAGCCCCGAGATCGACATTCCGCTGGCCCCACCTTTGGCGCGCCAGACGATCACGCTGATCATTCCAGTTTATAACGAGATGGACAGCATCCAACCGTTTCTGGAGTGCTGCGATTCGGCACTGGCCGAGCTTCGTGACAGCTGCGATTTCGAGTTCCTGTTCGTCAATGACGGCAGCGCGGATCGAACGGAAGCGATCATCACGCAGGCCCGTGAGAAGGACGCACGGATCTCGCTTGTGAATCTTTCACGCAATTTCGGAAAAGAGGCCGCGTTGTCCGCCGGTTTGACCCACGCCGCGGGTGATGCGGTGATTCCGATGGATGTGGATCTTCAGGACCCGCCCGAAGTGATCCCCCAGATGATCGCCGCCTGGCGCCAAGGTGCGAAAGTTGTAAATGCGCATCGCGCGACGCGGGACGAGGATACCTGGCTGAAACGCACCAGCGCGGGGATGTTCTATCGGCTGTTCAATCTTGTGGCCGAGTACCCGATTCCCATTGGTGTCGGCGATTTTCGTCTACTGGATCGCGACGTGGTGCAGGCGATCAACGCGCTGGGTGAACGGTCGCGATTCAACAAGGCCATCTTCAGCTGGGTCGGGTTTGAAACGGTCGAAGTCAGCTATGAACGCCCGGCGCGTTTGGCGGGCGAGACGCAGTGGTCTTACTGGAAGCTGTGGAAGTTGGCGCTGGATGGAATCTTTGCCGCCTCGACCATGCCCCTGCGGGTCTGGACCTATGTTGGTCTGTCAATGGCGCTGATGTCGTTCCTTTACTCGGCCTTCCTGTTTGTGCGCACGCTAATCTTTGGCGTCGACACGCCGGGCTATGCCTCGACCGCGATTTTGATTCTGACCTTCGGTGGAATGAACCTGTTCGCGCTGGGAATCATCGGGGAGTATGTTGGCCGCATCTATACCGAGGTCCGCCAGCGCCCGCTTTATATCGTGCGCTCGTATCTTCACGGTGATGAGGAGGCCAGCGATGATGCGTGACCTTGGCCGCGCGGAAGAGGGCCACCTTATATGGTGATGCAACTGGTTCGGTTTGCCGGGGTCGGCGTGCTTGCCACGCTTGTTCATATCTGCACGGCGCTGGTCGCGTATGAGCTGCTGTCTTTTGCGAGCCTCTGGGCCAACTTTGCGGGTTTCGCTGTTGCTGTCTTCGTCTCGTATTTCGGTCACGCGCGCATCACCTTCAAAACAGAGGCGGATCACGGACAGCAGTTTCCGCGGTTTCTGTTCGTGGCTCTGGTCGGATTGGCCACAAGCAGCTCGGTCGTTTGGCTAAACAGCGATCGCTTGGGGCATAGCTTTGGTCTGTCGATGCTATTGGTTGCAATAGCGGTGCCTCTGGTGTCCTTTTTTGCGATGAAGTTTTTCGTATTCGCGCAGCACAAACGCCGTTTGGATCTGGACTGGGGTGCAATTCTGATCGTCTCTGCGTTTGTTGTGGCGTTCCTGAGTTTTTATTGGTCCCGCCTGCACCACCACGACGTCGCTTGGTATCTGGTGGCCACGCGCAAGATGCTGGATGGGGCGGTTCTGTATCGCGATATCATCGAGATTAATCCCCCGTTGAATTTCTACCTGACCATTCCTGCGGTGCTTTTGGCGGATATGTTGAACCTGTCCTTGATCAATGGGCAGTACGTCTTTGTGGCGTTAATGACTGCGGTCAGCCTGATCTGGTCCAACCACATCCTTCGCAATGACAAGGCGTTGCCGCAAAACCTTCGCTACATCTTCATCGCCCTTGCCGCATTCGCGATTACGGTGTCCGCGATAAATAACATCGCGCAGCGCGAACATATTCTGGTGATCTTCCTTTTGCCGTGGCTGGTCGGGCATTTGTCGCCTGCCCGAAGAACTCGTCCTATTCTGCGTGCTGTGATTGCGGCTATCGCGGTGTGCTTGAAGCCCTATTTTCTGATCTTTCCATTCCTGATGCTGTGCCAGGACATTTGGCGGAACCGTTCCCTTCGTCCGATCTTTTGGCCCGAGTATCTTGCCATGCTCGCGGTGCTGATTGCGTTTGTCGCCTTCGTTGCGCTGGTTCACCCGCTGTACTTTTCTGAGATCGTGCCAACGGCGCGTGCCGTCTATGGTGTCTTCGGCACCGATTTCAGCAATGTGGTGGCGGTTATTCGTTACCCGCTTCTTCTTTCGGCGGTGGTCGTTGTGACGAATGCCCTGCGCCCTGCGCCGGGAAGTGGCGTTTTCATCCTGGCCATGATTGCCGGGTTGATTAGCTATCTCGCTCAGGCGAAGGGCTTCCTATATCATCTGGTTCCTTTGATCAGTTTCCAGCTGTTGTTTGGGGTGTGGGTTGCTTTATCCAGCCGAGTCCGAAGGTCGGCGCGTCTTCTGGCAGTGGCCACATCCTTAATCGTCGTGTTCGTTCTCTTTGCGTTTTCTGTATACAAAAACGCATATCGGGACGAGGTCATCGCCGTTGCGAAAGAACTGGGCGTTACGCGGTCGATCATGACGGGATCGACTGAACTGGATGCCGGGCCTCCGGCGGCGCTTGCACTGGGCGTGGAATGGACGAGTCGCTATCCCCATACGTGGATATATCCGGGTGCATTGGAACGCCGCCGTCAGACAAATTGCGTCGAGGCGCCTCAGCTTTGCGCCGAGATCGACGCGATCATGGAGCGTGACCGGTCGCGTATGATGGATGATTTACTGAAATATCGTCCCGAGCTTATCGTTTCATCACGGGTGACAAGTCTGAAAGTCGAAAACCCGCTTGCGTGGTACGACTTCATGAGCGCCGATTCCCGTTTCAAGACATTCATGCAGGGCTATGAACTCGTGAAACGCACGGACTGGTTCGATTACCATCATATACGTGACCAGTAAGAGATCGGTCGCGAGGTAATCGCAGCCAATTTCCCATCGCGGAACCGTGAATCGGGATTTCTAGAGGCAGATAAGTGAATCACTCGGTGTGCGACTCGCCGATTCACCGGACGAGTCGCGCGATTCCAATCTGATTCAGCGTTTTCACATGCCGAGTCTTGCGAAAAATCGGGATTAATCCCTGCTTCGCCCCTGTTTGCCCCTGCGATTCCGGTTCTGAGTGTGTTCCTGGCTGGCCATTTCGGGGATGAGTGAAAGAAAGTTGGTGTTGGAAAGCCCTTATTTATAAGGCTCTTCGGAGAAAATTCGCTCAATATGACATTTTTCTGAAAAAAGCGCTTGCGGCTGTCGGTCAGTAACCTTAGAACCCACTTCACCGGCGGCGCTGAGGCGCACAACGGGACGCCAGACGGCGCGGACGACGGGGTCGAGAGACACAGGAAGAAGCAAAGTTTGGTTATAATACAGAGGCTTATCGGCGGGACGCGCTAAAGGAAACGGCGGCGTATCTGGTTGGTTTTTGTCTCTGGGTTCTGGTTTTACTAGGATCCACG
>NZ_JALKBE010000010.1 GCF_023015885.1 Aliiroseovarius sp. S1123 | reverse complement strand
CCCTGATCGAAGCGATGATCAACCAGGAACTGGGCGAACCCTTCCGCCGCGACGCGATGAAAAAACCCGTCAAAGTCGCTGGCATCAGCAAAGACGACATGAAACCGCAACAGGTTTGATGAACCCTCCCGGGCGCGGGGATCCCTCGCGCCCGGACATTGGGCTGGGATAATTCCGGCCCCTCCTTGATCCCGAGGCCCTGATGAAACCGCTTGAAACCCTTCTGAGAAACGCGGCCCGCACCAATCTGCGGATCATCTTGTCCGAAGGCAGCGACCCGCGCGCCGTGACCGCGGGGCATCAGGCGGTCACACAAGGGATTGCGCGCATTGGTCTTGTTGGGACCACCGCCGCCATTCAAGCCGAATTTTCCGCTCAGGGTCTTGAGATCCTCGACGGAATCGAAATCTACGACCCGGCATCCTCGCCACTTCGAGATGAACTGGCTGCGCTGTATCACGACCTGCGTAAGCATAAGGGGGTCAGCCTCGAGGATGCGCAGGCAGCCGTGGACCTGCCTCACATCTTTGCGGCCCTTCTGGTGAAATCGGGCCATGCAGATGGCACAGTCGGCGGCGCCGTTGCGACCACGGCCGACATCGTACGCGCGGCCATTCAGATCATCGGCACCAAACCGGACACAAGTCTGGTGTCTTCCTTTTTCCTTATGCTGTTCTGCAAGGAACACCACGATCGCAAGGGCGCGATGATCTTTGCCGATAGCGGGTTGGTGGTGGATCCGTCCGCCGACGAAATGGCCCAGATCGCCCTTAGTTCGGCACATTCGTTCGAGCGCCTGATCGGCGAAACTCCCCGAGTGGCCATGCTGTCCTTCTCGACCCATGGCAGTGCGGAACACGACGCGGTATCCAAGGTCGTGGCCGCAACCGAAACCGCCCGCACCCGCGCACCGGATCTGATTATTGACGGCGAACTGCAATTCGATGCGGCGTTCGACCCAGACGTGGCAGCGCGCAAAGCCGAAGATAGCCCCCTTCACGGCAACGCAAATATCTTCATCTTTCCCAATCTGGAAAGCGGAAACATCGCCTATAAGATCGCCCAACGCATGGGCGGGGCCGAGGCGATTGGGCCGATCCTTCAGGGGTTGGCCAAACCGGCCAACGACCTGTCACGCGGATGTTCATCCGAGGATATCCTGCACATGATTGCTGTCACCGCCGCACAAGCCAGCGACAACGAATAGCCTCTATTGCCCGTCCGAGCCCGCGATCGACAGAACTGTCGCAGCTACGATCTCGTCTACAGTTGCGCCGCGGCTTAGATCACAGATCGGTTTTCGGAAGCCTTGAAGGATCGGGCCATAAGCTTTGGCGCCGGCCAGTTGCACCAACAGCTTGTAAGCAATGTTGCCCGCATCCAGATCCGGGAAAATCAGCACATTGGCGCGTCGATCCATCGCCGCCTGTTTCTTCTGCGCCGTCACAATATCCAAGGCAGCGTCCGCCTGTATCGGGCCGGGAAACCCCGTAACAAAGGCCGCCTCGCGCACCTTCTCGACGCTTTCTCCTGCGCCGGAGTACCCGGTCGAGAAGGACAGAAGCGCGACATCTGCCCGACCCAGTAGGGACTTCGCCGTTTTGGCACTTGTCGTGGCGATATCCGCCAGTTCCCCCGCTGTCGGCGCAACATTCACCGCGCAGTCGGAAAAGATAAACTCTTGCCCATCCGGAAGAACCATCAGGAAATAGCTGGACGGGGTTTGGATGCCCTCTTCCAGCCCGATCACCATCGACGCGGCCTCGATCACGCGACGGGTGGGGGCAATGGCCCCTGCAACCATCAAGTCGGCCTCGCCCGTCGCAACCATGGCGGCCGCGCGCATAAGGGGCCGTTGCAGCAACCGACTGGCAATAGAACTGCGCATCGCCCGGTTCGAGGTCAGTGCCTCCACATGATGTTGGGACCGCTCGACAAGCGTAACTGGCTGGGCCAAGCCGTCGGCCTGCAACCGCGCGGCGGCCTCGGAAATACGTGAATCTTCCATCTCGGGAAAGACAACGCGCGGTTTGCGCTTTGCGGCGATCGAGAAGGCGCGATCCAGCGTGGCCGTCATAAAGCTGTCCTATCAAGCGGATGGGGTGCGGATTGTCCTATAGCCGGTAGTCAGTACAAAGATCAACGCTGCTGCGACGATGATCGACGGACCCGCAGGTGTATCAAGCCGAAGCGACGCCCAAAGCCCTGCCCCGCTGGCCACCCAACTGACCATAACCGCGGCAAGGACCATCTGCACCGGAGACGACGACACACGACGGGCAGCGGTTGCCGGGATAATCAGCATGGCCGAGACCAGAAGCGCGCCCACGACCTTCAACGACACCGCCACCACAAGGGCGATGGACACCGTGATGACAAGGCTTTCGCGGTGCGGTTTCACTCCGGACGCCGCCGCCAAATCCGCGCTGAGCGTGGACAGCAGCAACTTGGACCAGCGCCACGCAATCACTACGGCAATCAGGCCAGCACCGCCCCAAATCAACAACAGATCGGAACGGGTGACGGTCAGGATATCTCCGAACAGATAGGCGGACAGATCAACCCGTACTTTGGGCACAAAGGAAATCGCGACCAGACCCGTCGCAAGCGCCCCGAAAGACAACACGCCCAGCCCGCTGTCGGGCGACTGCCCCTGCGCCATCATCAAGCTGATCGCACCTGCCATAGCCAAGGCGACGATCAATGTGCCAAGGCTGATCGGTAGCGAAAAGATCAAGGCAAGGGCCACCCCTAGAATGGCGGCATGGGCCGTGGCGTCTCCGAAATAGGCCATCCGTCGCCACACGACAAAAGCGCCCAGAGGACCCGTTGCGATGGACAGGCCGAACCCCGCCAGCACCGCACGTACAAGGAAATCATCCAGCATGTTCAACCTCGTCCGTCGCTGTGTCGTGAGCGTGATGGTGATCATGGCCGTGGTCATGCCCGCAATCATGATCATGATCATGCGCGTGCTGATACAAGGCCAGCGCGCCTTGCGTGCCGTGGCCAAACAGCGCGCGATATTCGGGGGCGTTCTGCACTACGTGGGGCTTGCCCTCGCAGCAGATATGGCCATTCAGGCAGATCACCCGGTCCGAGGCGCTCATCACCACGTGCAGATCATGCGAGACCATCAGGACCGCGACGCCTGTGTCGCGGCGCACATCCTCGATCAGGCGATAAAACCCGGCCTCGCCCATCTGGTCCAGCCCTTGCGTCGGTTCGTCCAGAATCAGGATATCAGGGGTCTCCAACAAGGCGCGCGCCAAAAGAACGCGCTGCAATTGGCCGCCGGACAGATCCGCCACTTGGCGCGTTTCGATCCCCGGCACGCCGACACGATCCAGCATATCGGCGATCTGCTGAGATGTATGTGATGTTGGTAGGTTCAGAAAGCTGCGCACGGGCAGCGGCAGGGTTGGGTCCAGCGCCAGCTTCTGAGGAACGTAGCCAACCACCAGCCCCGCATTCCGCGTGACCTTCCCCTTGGAAGGCGTCAGCCCCAGAAGCGCGCGCAGAAGCGATGTCTTGCCCGATCCGTTGGGGCCAACAATGGTGACGATCTCGCCCGGCGCAACCGAGATATTGACCCGGTCCAGAACCAATTGCGCTCCGTGGCGCACGGTCAGGTCTTTGGCCTCGATCAATGTCATGCGGCGGCCTCATCCTGACAAGAGGGGCAAAGGCCTAAGGCTTCGACATTAGCACGCTCGACGGCAAATCCCATTTTCGCCCCGGCGTCGTTGATCATTGTGCGCAGCGCTGTTGCCGGTATCTCGGCCACGGCCTTGCAGGTCTTGCAGATAAAGAAAGCAGGCGCGTGGTCACGCTCGAAATTCGTGCACGCGGCGAAAGCATTCAGTCTCCGGATACGGTGGGCAAGCCCTTGATCCACAAGGAATTCCAAGGCCCGATAGGCAACAGGGGGCTGGCTTCCGAACCCATCTTCGGCCAGACGCTCTAGAACATCATAGGCCCCCATCGCCCGGTGTTCTTCCAGAAGGATTTCCAACGTGCGGCGTCGGACCGGCGTCAACCGAGCACCTGCCTCGCGGCAGATCTCTTCGGCGCGGGTCAGCGCTTCGCTGGAGCATGTGGAATGGTCATGACTGTGAAACGCGCTGGCGGGATCCGACATGGGTTGACACCTGAGTTGTGTAATATTATCACCTTCATTAAATGATATAACATTACAAATCCCGGAGCAAGCCCCGATGACCCTGACCCGCACCACGATTGCGCTGTGCCTTAGCCCGTCGTTGCTGATGGCAGAAACGCCGAACGTCGTGACCGATTTCGCCCCCATCCATTCGCTTGCCGCGCAGGTGATGGACGGCGTAGGCGCGCCGGAGTTGCTTCTGCCCCAAGGCGCAGATCCGCATGGGTTCCAGTTGCGCCCATCCCAGATGCGATCCTTGTCGGATGCTGATCTGCTGATCTGGGTTGGTCCGGCCATGACCCCGTGGCTAGAGCGGGCAGTCGATGGGGCATCGCTGGGTCACAGCCTGGCGCTGTTATCCGCGGCGGGAACAGTGTTGCGCGAAGGAGGACATGATCACGAACACGACGCGCATGACGGCGAAAAGCATGATGATCACGACCATGATGATCACAACCAAGACGACCATGAAACACACGATGATCATGAAAGCGATGCGCATGTCGAAGGTGTCGATCCACACGCTTGGTTGTCGCCCCTGAACGCACAAGTGTGGCTTGAGGCCATTGCCGAAGAGCTGGCAGAACTGGACCCCGAGAACGCTGCACGCTATCACGAGAACGCCCATATGGCGCAAGAGAGCATCGCCGCGCTGGACAGCCGCATTCAGGCAAGGCTTGCTCCGGTGCAAGCCAAAGGGTTCGTCCTGTTCCACGATGCGCTTGGCTATTTCACGGATCACTTCAAGCTGAACAATCTTGGATCCATCCGCGAAGGAGACGCAGCGACGCCCTCGGCCGCGCAGTTGGCTGAAATCGCCGAGCGGATCGAACATGGCGACGTGTCCTGCATCTTCTCAGAGCCGGCGCAGGGTGAAACGCAGGTGCTTGAGCTGGCGAAGAGCGCTGGCGCGGGCACTGCAGTACTGGACCCCGGCGGATCGACAATTGAAATTGGCCCGATGCTCTATGAGAACCTGATGTGGAGCACGGCGGAGACAATCGCCACCTGTCTGGAAGGCAAGTAAACAGAAACGGGCGCCGACGTGGCGCCCGTTTTCTTTTGCATCAAAGAGTTAGGCAGGGTCTCCCCAGCCACCTCCTCCGGGTGTGCACATCTCGAACAGATCACCGGGGTTCAGCGCGACCTCGCCGTTGCCCGGCATCGGAATGCGGGTGCCATCGGCCTTTTCGGCCGTGTTGACGCCCACTTCACCGGGCCTCCCACCGGCGCCTCCGAAGGGTGGCACCACACGGTGAGAGCTTAGCGTCGTCACCGTCACGGGCTCAAGGAACCGCAGCCGCCGTACAACCCCGTCGCCGCCACGCCACTGCCCCGCCCCGCCAGAGCCTGCCCGCAGCGTGAACGCCTCGAGCCGTACCGGGAAGCGCTTTTCCAAGATCTCGGGATCGGTCATGCGGGTGTTGGTCATGTGGCTTTGCACCCCGTCACACCCGTCAAAACCCGGCCCCGCCCCGGTGCCGCCTGCGATGGTTTCATAGTTCTGGAAGGCCTCATTCCCCCAGATGAAATTATTCATCGTGCCTTGCGATCCAGCGATCACACCAAGTGCCCCATAAAGCGCGTTACAGGCGGCCTGACTGACCTCGGTATTGCCGGAAATCACCGCCGCCGGATAGCGCGGGTTCAGCATAGAGCCTTCGGGCACGATGATATTCAGTGGTGCCAAACAACCTTCGTTCAGCGGGATATCCGCGCCCACCAGCGTGCGGAACACATAAAGCACCACGGCGCGGCTGATCGACAGGGGCGCGTTATAGTTGCCCGCTTGCTGGTCCGATGTCCCGGTGAAATCCACCGTGGCCGAGCGCGACCCCTTATCGACGCTGACGGCGACGTGAATTTCGGACCCACCATCCATCGGATAGGTGAACGCCCCATCGCGCAGACGATCAATCACGCGGCGCACGCTTTCTTCCGCGTTGGCCTGCACATGGCCCATGTAAGCCTGCACAATACCCAAGCCATAGTGGTCCACCACACCCAACAACGCCTGCCGCCCGGTCTCGTTCGCAGCAACCTGCGCCTTTAGGTCCGCCATATTCTGGTCGATGTTTCGGCAGGGATACCGGCCCGAGGCCAGCAGCGCGCGCATATCGTCCTCAAGCAGCTGCCCTTCGGCCACCAGACGCGTGTTCTCGATCAGCACGCCTTCGTGTTCGATATGCGTGCTGTCGGGCGGGCCAGAGCCCGGCGTGCGCCCTCCAATATCGGCGTGGTGGCCACGAGAGCCCAGCCAGAAGGCGATGCTGTCGCCCACGAAGACCGGCGTCACGACGGTCACATCCGGCAAGTGGGTGCCGCCGTTGAAGGGGCTGTTCAGCACAAACGCGTCGCCCGGCTTTACCTGTCCTGCGTTGTCGCGCATCACCGTGCGGATGCTGTCGGACATGGATCCCAGATGCACCGGCACATGCGGTGCGTTCGCGACCAGATCGCCCGATACATCAAAGATCGCGCAAGAGAAATCCAGACGTTCCTTGATATTTACCGACCACGAGGTATTGGCCAGCGTCGCGCCCATCTGGTCAGCCACCGACATGAAAAGGTTGTTGAAGACCTCCAGCAGCACCGGATCTACATCCGTCCCAGCCGCGTGGTCGCGGGCAAGCATGGCGACCCGTTCGAGGATCAGGTTCCCATGCGCGTCTTGGCGCGCCTGCCAACCCGGTTCGATCATGTTGGTGCCTGTGGTCTCGCGGATGATCGCTGGGCCGGGAATGCGGGCCTCGGCCGACAGGTTCGCGCGGTCGTATAGGGGGACGTTCTGCCAGCCCTCTTCGGTGCACAGCTGCACGGTGTCATCAGGTTGGTCATTGCCGATGGTGACATGCCCGCGCGGCGCTTCGCCCGATGTTCCGATCGCCTCAACGGCCAGCACCTCGAACAGGATCGCACGTTCGGGAGAGTGGAAGCCAAAGCGCGCCTCATGCGCTGCTTCGAAATCCGCGCGCATCTGCGCGGCATCGCCAAACGGCACCTCTAACGCCTGATGCGAGCCGTCATAGCGTAGATGCGCGATACGCTCGATTTGAATGTCGGTGACGCCCTGCTTGGCGACCTCGGCCTGTGCGTCCGCCGCCAAGGCCTGCAACCGTGACGCGGCCTCGTCCTCGACATCCAGCGCCGCGTCGAACTGCTCTTGCCGCAGGGCGCGGATTTCAGCCAGCCCCATGCCGTAAGCGGACAAGACGCCCGCGAAGGGGTGCAGGAATACCGTCTTCATACCCAGCGCATCGGCAACCAGACAGGCATGCTGCCCACCGGCCCCGCCAAAACATTGCAGCACGTAACGCGTCACATCATGGCCGCGTTCGACGCTGATTTTCTTGATCGCGTTGGCCATGTTGTCGACGGCAATGCGCAGGAAACCACGCGCCACGTCCTCGGGCGACTGGGCGGGTTGGCCGGTCTCGGTGGCGATGTCTTGCGCCAGCGCTTCGAACTTATGGCGCACAACATCCGCGTCCAGCGGCTGATCGCCATTCGGTCCGAAGACATGCGGGAAATGAGCGGGCTGCAAGCGGCCCAGCATGACGTTGCAATCCGTCACCGTCAGCGGTCCGCCGCGACGGTACGCGGCTGGCCCCGGATTGGCACCAGCACTTTCCGGCCCAACTTGAAAGCGCCCATCGCGGAACTGACAGATCGAGCCACCACCCGCCGCAACCGTATGGATTTCCATCATAGGCGCGCGCATACGCACGCCCGCAACCTCGGTCTCGAAACTGCGTTCATAGCTGCCCGCGTAGTGGCTGACATCGGTCGAGGTCCCGCCCATGTCGAACCCGATCAGGTGATCATACCCGGCAACCTCGCCCGTCTTGACCATGCCGACGATCCCACCCGCCGGGCCAGACAGGATCGCGTCTTTGCCCTGGAACATAGCGGCATCGGTTAGGCCACCGTTCGACTGCATAAACAGAAGCCGGTCACAGGCCGTGCCGATGTCCAATGCCCCCGCGACTTGATCCACATAGCGGCGCAGGATGGGAGATAGATAAGCATCGACCACCGTTGTATCACCCCTGCTGACCAGCTTCGACAGGCGCGAGACCGCGTGGCTTTCCGACACCTGCGTATAGCCGATCTCGCACGCGATCTGAGCCACCTGCGCCTCGTGGGTCGGGTTCAGATAGCCATGCAGGAAGGCGATGGCGACACCACGAATTCCCGCATCGAAATGGCGTTGCAGCACCGCGCGAACGGCGCCTTCATCAATGGCGCGCAAGACATTGCCATCCGCGTCCAACCGCTCGTCCACTTCCTCGACCTCTGCATACAGCAGGTCTGGGCGCTTGATATGTAGGTCGAACAGGCGCGGACGGGTCTGATAGCCGATGCGCAGCAGATCTCCGAAGCCTTTGGTAATCAGAAGCAGCGTGTCGTCGCCCTTACGTTCCAAAAGCGCATTGGTCGCCACCGTCGTCCCCATCTTGACCGAGGCAATCGCCCCGTCCGGGATCGGCTGACCGGGCTCAAGCCCCAACAACTCGCGGATACCCTGCACAGCAGCGTCCGGGTAGCGTTCGGGGTTTTCACTGAGGAGCTTATGGCTTTGCAGTCCGCCTTCTGGGTCACGCGCCACAATGTCGGTGAACGTGCCGCCACGATCCACCCAGAACTCCCACTTGCTGTCCGACATGCGCGCCTCCCTGATCCGTCAGACAGAGGTCAGGCATGGGCCAGGAAATGTCAATCGGGCAGACGAAAAAGGACGCCCCTCTGACAACCGCCCCATCCATGCGGACATAGCGGCCCGTACAGACGTTACCTATGCCCAACCCGTCGAAATTGTGCGAGTTGCGGGTGTTGTCCGAGAAGCAGTCGCTCCTCTTCAGGGTCGTTCAGCAGCAGACCCAGCTTCATACGCTCGCCAGCCTGTTCACCATAGACAGAGACCCGATGCCGGTCTGCGCCATAGAGATGCCCTGCGACACATCCGTCATCACGTCAATGCGGCCCTGCCCGTCCTCGAACCAGTTTGCACCGCATTTTCCAGATCCGAGAACAGCAGGTCTGTGGCAGCCATAAGATATTGCGCACGGTGGCCACAATTGCCGCCCGTGCAGTTCGCAGTGTCATAGTCGGTCGCGGGGCGCATCCTCGCGCCATGATCCGTGCCCAACAGATCCTGCGCCCACAAAAGGAACGCGATAGCGTGGTATCCAGTGGCAACGTTGGCCTCGATGCCCTCAACCTCGTGCAGACTTTCCAGCAGGTCGGGCGTGATGGTGGTGGCGTCGATCATCGCCCCACACACGCTCAGCTTGGGTCTGGCAATGACATTCGCGGCCGAAAACGGGTTCTCGTCATTCGCACCAAAATTCGGCAGCGACATAATCAATCAGCCCATCACCCAACGGCCACGCGTTCACCTTGCCCTCCCAATCATCCACGTTCGGGTTTCCAAAGCGGAAGCCCCCGGGCGGCTGGTAAGGGACACGGGCGGCCAGAAGGGATTTACGGATCATGGGAACCTCGTAAGTTTCTATCGCAGCCCGATTATCAGAGTATTTTTTGTCAGGTGCGTACAATTCATGTTGTTTTTGTTAGGAAAAGCACCCGGACGCGCCAACACCCATCAACCCTCTGGTGCCAAGCGGCGGTCTGGTTTACCACCGCAGCACCGAGACACGAGGATCCAGATGCCCCTGAAGCTTGAGACTTTGGCAGACCTTTCAGCGTTGGACGCGGATGACATCATCGACGTGCGTGCGCCGTCCGAGTTCGCCGAGGATCACATCCCCGGCGCCATCAACCTGCCCGCACTCAGCGATGACGAACGCGCCCGCGTTGGCACGATCTATGTACAGGACAGCCCCTTCAAGGCGCGCAAGATCGGCGCGGCGTTGGTGGCCCGCAACGTGGCGACCCACCTTGAAACCGAACTGGCCGAGCGTCCGGGCGGCTGGAAACCTGTGGTCTATTGCTGGCGCGGCGGTCAGCGCTCGGGCTCGGTCGTGTCGATCCTGTCTCAGATCGGCTGGCGCGCCCAACAGCTGGAAGACGGATACAAATCCTATCGTCGTCTGGTGAAGGCGCTGCTTTATGATGCGCCACTTCCGCACCGACTGGTCCTAATCGACGGAGGCACCGGCACCGCCAAGACCCGTCTACTTGAGGCTTTGGACACCGCTGGCGCGCAGGTTCTGGACCTCGAACGCCTTGCCAGCCATCGCGGGTCGCTTTTCGGGCTGGTTGGCCCAGCGCAGCCCAGCCAGAAATGGTTTGAAAGCCAAGTTGCGATGACACTCAGCCGTTTCGACCCGTCCCGCCCTGTCTTTGTCGAGGCCGAGAGCAACAAGATCGGCCGCCTGATCGTGCCCCCCAGCCTGTGGCAAAAGATGATCTGCGCGCCGCGCTTTGAACTAACGGCCCCCCTGCCTGCCCGCGCCGCGCATTTGGCGCGCGACTATGAAGACCTGATTGAGGATCCCACCCGGCTGGCGGACATTCTGGAACAGCTCGTTTCGTATCATGGTCACGCTCAGGTCGACCTTTGGCATGAGATGGCACACAGTGGCGATATGTGCACCCTTGCGGCGGGATTGATCGAAACACATTACGATCCGCGTTATCGGCGCATCACCCGTAAGGATGCACCCAAGCCGATGCGGATTGCACTGCCCGATCTGTCAGACGCCACCTTGGCCCAGACCGCCGCAAACCTGATCACACAAGCAGACGACGCAGCGCCCTAGCGGCAGTGAATACTCGGGCTGCCCGCCTGCACGTCGCCGATAACATAGGCCATGTGGCCCTGTGCCGCGAAGGCCTGCAGCACTGTTTGCACATCCCGCGCGGGCACTGAGGCCAAGAAGCCCCCTGCCGTTTGCGGGTCATGCAACAGCACCCCCTTTGCCCCCTCTGCACCGAAAACCCGTGCCGCGTCGCGATTGGCGCCGTGGATGGTTGATCGCACGCCACCCTCGACCAAAGCCTCGGCCCCCGGATGGGTCGGAATGGCGTTCAGGTCCAACGCGGCGGACACGCCCGAGGCACGACAGATGGCCATTAGATGTCCGGCCAGGCCGAACCCGGTCACATCAGTCATGGCCGTCGCATGGGGCAGCAATAAGCGCGCCTCGCCCCCTTGCGAGCGTGCCATGCGGCGCAACAGCTGCGCCACGTCACGCCCGTCTGCCCGCCCCTGCATTTCACCCGCCAGCAAAGTGCCGGACCCGATGGGGCGGGTCAGGATCAACCGATCCCCCGGCTGCGCCCCAGCTGTGGACAATGCCTGTGCGCCCTCGGGCAAAAGGCCCGTCATAGAGACGCCGATCGTCATCTCGGCCCCCATGCTGGAATGCCCGCCGATCAGGGCCACCTGTTCTTCCGCAAGGAACGCTGCCACTTGCGCCAGAACTTCATCCATCGTGCGGGTCTGCAGGGCGGCACTCATGCGCGGCAGAATGACCGACAGCATCGCAGTCTTGGGCTGCGCCCCCATCGCCCAGATATCCCCCATCGCATGGTTCACCGCGATCCGAGCAAGCGTGCCGTGATCTTCCGTGAAGGCGCGCAGGTGGTCCGTCGTCAGAACCTGAAGCGCCCCACCCACGCGCATCACCGCCGCATCATCCCCCGGACCTGTCAGAACCTCTTCTGGCATGGGGTTATCCAGCTTGGACAACGCCAGCGAAAGACTGCCCGGAGCAACCTTCGATCCGCAGCCACCACACAGCGGCGCCGCGTCTGCGTCAATCCCGCCCAGCGCACGCTCGCGCGGTTCCGGGGCCTGCGCCATGGCCGGAAGCTCTCGGAACTTCTGCATAAACTTCTGGTCGATGTTGTCCTTCCAGCGCCACAGGCCCGGCAACGCAATCGCGCGCCCCCATTTCTCGGCCAAGGCCTGTTTGCCACCCAGCGAGATCAGCTTCAGATAATCCTGTTGCGGCTTGAAGGGTTTCATGGTCCCACCCGTCAACGCGGCGCGCAGATTGTGCGCCAGAACCGGAGCCGCCCGCACCGCGAACACCCCAGCTTTGGGGCGCGGGTCGTGCAGCATCTCGGCGCAATCGCCCACGGCAAACAGCCCATCATGCCCCTGCACCTGAAACTCCGGCCCGACCGGAATGAACCCTTCTGGCGTCAATGGCAGGTCGGTCTGTTGCAGCCAGCTATGGGCAAACGCCCCGGCAGTCCCCACGGTAAACTGGCTATCGAGTATCGCCCCATCTCCCAACACCACATGATCCGCTTCAATCCGCGCAACCGAGGCCTTTACATGCAGCTCCACCCCCAAATCCTGCAGCGCCGCCCGCAACGGACCACGCGCGGCCTTGGCGCGGGCCGTGATGTCGTCGCCTGCCTCGATCAGATGCACTTTCCTGTCTGTGTGGTGCCGCAACGCATGTGCCATCGCCAAAGCAAGCTCGACCCCAGCGACACCTGCCCCGATCACCGCCACATGAGGCGCCGCCTGACCGTCCGCGACTGCGCACAGGAAATCCTGCCATTTCGCCGCGTAGACATCCAAGGGTTTCGCCCCGCAGGCATGCATGGAAAACCCTTCGATATCAGGCATCTGCGTATGGATCCCGATGTCGACCGAGGCCACATCATACCCGATCTCGCGCCCGCCCTCGACGGTGACCGTCTTTGACACCAGATCAATCGCGGTCGCGTGGCCGATCACCAACCGCGCCCCCGCAAACCGTGCGAGCTTGACCAGATCAATGTCCAACGCCGCGCGCGAATAGTGGCCTGCAATGTGGCCCGGCAGCATACCCGAATACGGCGCTGTCGGAGCCGGGTTAATCAGCGTCAGCCGCGCGCCTGCCAAGGGCTTCATCCCCCACATGCGCAGCACCAGCGCGTGGGCATGACCACCCCCGATCATTACAAGGTCTTTTGTCAGAACCGGCTGAGATTGCATCACAGATCACCTTAGCAATTGTTATCCTAGGCGATACCTGACCGAACACGGAATGGCCACTGTCCCGGCCTGCACAAGGACGCGACAGATTGGCCGTTTCAAAAACTAACACCGCGCTGCTTTTAAGCTTGAGCCGCCCGCACACCCGACGCAAGCTTGCCCAACGTGGCCCTTGGATCAGCAGGACAACACCCAATGACGCACCCCCCTTCGGAGCAGGTCTGCCCATCATACCGCGACACCTACTATACGCGCACGATGGAGCCGCCGCTGGATGCAAATCCTCTGCCAGAGCGCGTCGAAGCCGATATCTGTATCATCGGCGGCGGCATCGCGGGCATCAGTTGCGCCTATGAACTGACGAAGGCTGGAATGTCCGTGATATTGCTTGAGGCCGATCAGATTGCCTGGGGGGCCAGCGGTCGTAACGGCGGCATTGTAGGGCCGGGGTTTGCGGCGGACGGTGCAGCCATCGAAAAGAAACTGGGGCTGGCAACAGCAGTGCAAATCTTTGACCTGTCCCGTGAAGGGGTCGAGATCTTCCAAGAGTATACCAAAAAATTGGACCTGCCCGGCGTCGACATCCGCCCCGGATCGCTGTCAGTCTCGCGCTATCGCGGCGCGCAGGGGATGCAAGACTATGTCCGGCACAAGTCAGACACCTATAGCTATCCGGTGGAGTACGTCCCGACTGACACGCTGCGCGAGATGGTGCGCACGGAGCGCTATTTTGACGGAGTCTATGACCCGCAGGGGTTTCACGCCCATTCGTTGAATTACTGCCTTGGCCTTGCCCGAGAAACCCAGCGCTTGGGCGGCCGTATCTTTGAGAATACGCGCGCGTTGTCTATGTCGCGACAGGGGGCGGATCATCTGGTCACCACGCAGGCGGGATCGGTGCTGTGCAAGACTGTCATCCTGTGCCAAGGCGGGATGGTGGACGGGTTTCACAAGCGCTTGCAGCGTTACCTGTTGCCCATCGGCACTTTTGTGGCAGTCACCGAACCTCTTGGCGATCTGGCAGACGAGATCGTCAACACGACAGCTGCCATTGTCGATACGCGGATGGCCTGCGACTATTTCCGCATCACACCGGACGGGCGGCTGCTGTGGGGTGGCGGCATGACGGGAAACGCCAAGGAGCCTGCCGACCTTGAACAGCAGATGCGTCGCGCCTTCACGTCGGTCTTCCCGCGGCTCGCGGAGGTCAAAACAGACGCAACGTGGAGCGGCCTTCTGGGCTATGCGCGCCACCGCATGCCCTATCTGCGCGAGATGCATGACGGCATTTGGGCGGCCACCGGTCTTGGCGGTCACGGCGTAAATATCGGGCCCCTTTTTGGGCGCCTGATCGCCGAAGCGATTGTCGATAATGGCAAGCGCCATACGGTTCTGGACCCCTACGGCCTGACATGGAACGGGTCTGCATTCGGTCCTCTTGCAGCTGACACCGTGTATTACTGGGAAGCTGTGAAAGAACGCTACTTCGAGTGGCGCTATGGTTAATTCGCACTCAGCGCAATCAACCTGACATAGCAGACTGAAAAACGGTTTCTTATCAAATAACAAGAACTGCCCGTGCCCAGCTCTCTTGAACGGTGAAAATAGATCACAGGATCGGTTGACCGAAACCTAACCGCAGTTCTATGCAGATAACGTGGTGGGACACGTTCAGGTCGATTTCGAGGCCTGACAGTCAGTTTTGATTGCTAAATTGGGTTGGAGTGAGGGCAGAGGTTTGTACGTTCAGCTGACGGATACTCAACTTGCGTTCTGGCGTGCATGGCGGAGTTTTCCCGAGCGCCCGATCAACCACCGCTCCATGAAGGTCGCGTGGAAAACCGATCTTGATCCGGCCCTGTTCAAGGCCGTGTTTAAGGACTTGGTTCACGCACATGATGCCCTGAGACTTCGGTTTACCGAACTGGATGGTGTCCCATATCAATACGCCGCAGACGCCTGTGCATGGGACATGCCCGTTCGCGACTTCTCGGACGGTGCGGATCCCCTTGAAGAGGCGTTGGAGTGGCTAACCGGGCTTGAGCTGGAGCCTTTCGACCTGACGACCTGCGCGTTCACCACGGCCTTGGCAAAAGTTGGGGACGGGCATTGGATTTGGTCCCTCAACCAACATCATGTCATCACCGATTACACATCGTCGATGCTGCTGGTCGGCCGACTTGCCGAGCTATATGCCCTGCGCCGAAAAGGGATGGACGAGACGCCGGATTACCCCTCGTTCCTGGAGTTCTTGACGGATCACATGCCTGACCCCAAGCAGATCCAAATGACCGGTTCCAGACCTCCACGTCTTCACCCGGCGGCGATGCAGGAAGCAACACGCCTGCCGCATCCCAAGCAGATCATCCTTCGGGAAATTCATCTTGGAAAAGAGCGGCTGATCGCGCTGCGTACCAGTCTTGGATTAGGCCCAGATGATGACGGCCCGCGCTATGTGGCAGGTCTGTTCGAAACCATCGTCGCTACGACCTTCGCCTTCATGCACCGCGTGTCCGGCGAGGACCACATCGCCTTGGGAAGCGTGTCTCATGGGCGGTTCCAGCGTGGAAGCGACATGATCGCGGGCCCCCTAATCCGAAATCTGCCGCTGTCTTTGGACATTCAAGATGAATGGACCTGCCGCGACCTTCTGGCCGCCGTCAAAACCACACGCCAGACCGCCTTTCGCAAGATCCGTCGCGGCGAAAAAGTCGTTGGGGATCACGTTGGCGCCACGGTCAACTTCATTCCGGAAACGCTGCCAGATTTCGAGGGGGTAAAGTCACGAGAGCTGATCCGAGAGCGCCGGATTGAAGCGCTTTCACAAGATCTGAACATCACAGTGCGTGCGGCAGATTCCGAGGGGGATGTCCGCATCCTGTTTCAGGTGAACGAGGACATTGCGAGAGCTGTTCCCGTGGACGTCCTGGCGTCCGTCTACCTTCGTATTTTCGATACGTTGGTTAAAACGCCCGATTGCAGGGTCTCGGATATCGCGCTGGGTGGGCCCGAAGACCGCAAGAAAGCCATCGCGCGAGCAGCAGTCGCGACCAATGCCCCCCTGCCCCCCTATCTATCTCTTGTGGAGGGGTTCTTGCAGCAGGTGTCCCGTCGACCGGACGCGATTGCCGTACAGGACGGCGCCACCAGCATGACCTATGCCCAACTTGAGCTGCAATCGCGCCACATTGCGTCGGCCCTTGTTGCACGCGGCATTCAGGCCGGCGAGCTGGTTGCAATCCAACTGCCACGCTCCGCGATCTTAATCGCCACGATCCTTGGCATCTTGCGCACCTCTGCTGCCTATTTCGCGCTGGACACGCGTCAGCCCATGGAAAAGACCCTGAAACTGTTCCAGCAAACGGCCGCAAGATTGGTGGTTTCGTCCGAAACGGATGGCGCTGACACCCGCTATGGCGGGGCGGAACTGGTTGATCCAGACACGCTTTTGGCGGAAGGGCAGAATGCAGCCTCGGATCTGCCTGACATCGACCCTGATGGCACCATGTATGTGATGTTCACCTCCGGCTCGACGAATGAACCTAAGGGCATTGAAGTCTCCCATCGCAGCTTCGCAATCTATGATCACTGGGCGGGGAACCTGCTGTCATCAGGTCAGCCCTTGAACTGGGCGTTGGCCACGACGTTGTCGTTCGAATCCGCTTTCCGATCCTTCATGGCACTGACGACGGGCGGAACCATCGTGACCTATGACGCACCGGATGCGCTGACCGGCATGTCCCTGATCGACGCAATTCGCGACGACCGCGTCGATGGCATAGCGGTGACACCTTCACAGCTGAGGCTGCTGAGCGACAGGATTTGGACGATCGAAAACCTGCGCAGCATCATCAGCATAGGCGAGGTCCTGACCACGGAACTGGCGCATAGGGCGGTTCGGGCGTTTGGGCCCGCCGTCTCGTTGCAGAACTGGTATGGTCCGACCGAAGCCACAATGGCCTCGACCGCACATGTGTTTGACGCCAAGGCGGATTCGGATCTGGCTGTCCCCATCGGAGGCGTGGGTAACGGCGTTTCCATCTATATCTTGGACCAAGCGGGCAATGTTCTTCCGGATGGGCTGGTGGGCGAGATCTACATTGGCGGCATCAAGCTATCAAAGGGATATCTCAACCGCCCGGACCTGACGGCCAAGAAGTTCATTGCTGATCCGTTCCGCGACGGCGGGCTGATGTACGGAACTGGCGATCTCGGTCGCTACAACGCACAGGGTGTGTTGGTCCATCATGGTCGAACTGATGACCAGATCAAGATCAACGGGGTACGCACCGAACTGGCCGAGGTCGAGGCAGGCGTCAGCTATCACCCGGCGGTGATCAAATGCGCCGTCGTGGCGATCAACCAGCCCGATACTCGGCTGGCGGCCTTCTATGTTGCCGACACTGACATTCCCGCAGCCGAGCTTAGGCGATCCGCGGAACGGATCCTGGCGCGCGGGATCGTGCCCGGCCTGTTCCAGCGTGTTGACGAGATCCCGCTATTACACAATGGCAAGACCGACCGCCGCACGCTGGCCGCGCGCGCCGCAGATTTCGGCGAGGTCACTTCCGACTCCAGCCGCCAGATGGAGCCCCCTGAAAGCCCCGTCGAGGCGACACTGGCCCGCATTTGGCGACGGGTGCTGGATCTGGATAAGGTCTGGCGGCATGATGATTTCTTTGAGATCGGTGGGGACTCGCTGTCTTTTGTGCAGATGATCCTGCTGCTTGAGGCCGAATTCGCCTGTCACATACCCTTGGTCACAATCGGAGACCTGGCCCGCCTGCAGGATCTGGCGCAGGTCGTGTCTTCCACGATTGAACCCGAATCCAAGCCCGCAGAAAAACCGAAGCCGCAACCGATCAAACGCGTTCTCAGGAAGATGGGAAAACTGGCTCAGCGCTCTCGTCCGACAAAGACAGCCGATCGCAAAACGGTTGAGGACGAAACGGTTCTGGCGCGCGCTGACACCCCGTGGGAAGAGGTCCGCCGCCGGATGATGCTGACGTCGAATGCCTGGCCCGGTGAGCAGGTCGGCGCGCACCTGCCCGTCATGCATTTCAACCGCGACGGCGCGCGTCCACCACTATTTTGGTGCTTCAACGGGGCGCATGAACCTGCCGTGATGGCTAGGGAATTGGGTCTGAACCAACCTTTATACGGGTTACGATCGATGCAAGCCGTCGTCCAACGCAGCGACAAACAGGGGTTCAACGCGGAACTGGCCCGCTCCTATGTGGACGAGATCACCCGGCTGCAGCCAGACGGCCCCTACTACCTTGGCGGCAACTGCCAATCCGCGCGCATTTCCGAACTCATTGCAGCCGAGTTGTTACGACGCGGGGCTGAGATCGCACAGCTGTTGATGCTGGACTATCAGCCGATGTCCAAGCTCGACCTGAATGTCGGGCTGTTCTATGGCCGCGAAAGCCAGCAATTCAATCCCTTCCTAAGCGAGGCGCGGCCCGAGCTGAAATGGCAAAAACAGTTCGCTGCGGTGACCTGGGACATCGTTCCCGGCGGCCACGGCCAGTATTTCAGCTCTCGCTTCGCGCCGTGCTTCTGCGCGCGGGTCGCCGACCGTTTGGAAGACGCCAGAAATCGGGTGTGCCCCATGTCAAAGAAAGCCGGGTAATGCAGGCCACCACTTACCGTATCTTGGTCCTTGGCGCCTCTTACGGGCTCGTGTTCGCCGTGCGGGCCGCGTTGGGCGGGCATCATGTCACCGTGGTCTGCCGCGATGCTGAAGCGCGGCAAATCAACGCCGAGGGACCGTTCATTCACGTGGCGACGCGAAAGGCGGGTATGCCAATCCTTGTGTCGCGCGACACGGCGGACCTTGACGTGGTTGCGGTCACCCCGGAGGCAGTGGATCCCTCCCAACATGACCTGATCGTCCTTGCGATGCAGGAGCCTCAGTTCGCCGCACCCGACATTCGCGCGCTCGCCTTTCGGATCGCGAATAGTGGGCGGCCTGTGATCTCGATCATGAACATGGCGCTGCCGCCCTATCTGAAACGACTAGAAAGGGTATGGAACACCGATCTGGCGCGGGCCTATCACGCACCCGATCTGTGGGATTCGTTCTCGCCCGACCGTTTCACTCACAGCAGCCCTGACCCGCAGGCCGTGCGCATAGATCCTGCCCTGAGCCACCACATGAAAGTCTCGCTGCCATCGAACTTCAAGATCGCGCCGTTTGCAGATGCCGGGTCGAACGACATGCTGCGCCAGATTTGCCGCAGCGCGAACCGCGCACCGATGCTGAAACATCCGGACCTACGCCCGCCCGTCTTGCTGGTTGCATCAGCGTCTGCGTTCACGCCTCTGGCCAAATGGCCCATGCTGATCACTGGCAACTATCGCTGTCTTAGCGATGAGGGGCTACGCTCGATCTCTGATGCTGTCACGCAGGACGAAGGTGCCTCGCGCCGGATTTACGAAAGCGTACAGGGGCTTTGCCTTCAGCGGGGGGCCGCACCGCAAGATTTGGTTCCGTTTGAAACCTATTGCACAGCAGCGCGTCAGCTTACGGCACCGTCATCCGTCGCGCGGGCCCTGTTTCAGTCAGCCACGAAAGTCGAGCGGATGGACCGTATAATCTGGCAGTTGATGACCAAGCATGGATGTCCCAATCCCGAGATTGAGGCAATCGTCGACCGGGTAGACACGGTCGTCGCGCAGAACATCCGGGGCATGGGGCAATAGAGCAGACATACCCGCACACGGTTGATAGCCGCGAAAAATCATAACTTACGCTTACGTTAGGTCACCCCACCAGTGCCAAAGTTTTGACAAATATTGTTTTATAAATGCGCATGTATGAGTGAGGGGATTAATGGTTTTCAGCCACCGGTACCACTCACCGGTGGCCGTCTCCCCTCTATCGCGTCAAGGAAATGACGTGGGTACGTTTGAAGTCAGGCGTCGTTCAGAACCTTCTCGCCTCCACAAAATCAGACCCGATCTGAGGGCTTTACCTTTACTGAAGCGCAAAGGTGAGTTGATTTGCGCTCGCATTAATCACGGTCAAGGTCCTGCCCGAAAGAACAATCGATTTCCCCATGGCAACCGTGACTTTCTGATCGTGCACACTGACAATCCGGTGATGAGGCAAATTGGGGGGTACGACAATCGGATAGGCGTTCACGCTTGCCACACCCGAATAGGGAATAGCACCACCCTGCTGGTCAAAATATGATCGGCTATTAGGGTTGATCGTCGTCTGACCTATCTGCACCAGAACATCACGCCGGACGAAAAGCGCTTTCCCTGCATTCGCCCCCGCAAAGTAAAACGTGGTTGTCCCCGTGGCCCCGGCGCCGCCAGTCGCGCCTGCGTCACCGCGCGCATTGGGCGAACGCTCTGCCCCATGTGCCGACAGAACGGCATCCCCAATTCCGGCAACGCGTTGGTCTTCCTGGGCAACAATTGATGTCTTGTGGGCCTCGGCTTCCACGCATCCCTGAAGTGCCCCTGCCAACGTTCCCACGACGAAAAACACAAGAACTTTTAGGTGCATTTTCACGCCTCCCTCTTCGCCGTAAATATCGAAAGTAGCAAAGCCGGCTATCGGGCGCGTGTCAACCGAGCCGACCAGACGTACCTCACGCGCACGTCCAGCTGGCGATGCCAAACAAAAAAGGCGAAGCCCAACAGCTCCGCCTTTCCATGTTTTCAGATGCCCTGTTTTAAACTCATCGTCCTTTAAACGGTGCCTCCCAGGCTACCTTCCAAGGCGACAAGTTCCTGACCGCCTGCCATCAGATCTTGCAACTCTTCCGGCGTAATCTGCCCGCGCTGTGCCGTGCCCAGCGTCTGACCGCGATTGAGCACCGTGAACCGGTCTCCGACGGCAAGTGCGTGGCGTACGTTGTGCGTGATGAAGACCACGGCGATCCCCTGCTTGCGGACCTTGTCAATCGTGGCAAGTACGTTCGCCGTCTGGCGCACACCCAAGGCCGAGGTCGGTTCGTCCAAGATCAGCACCTTGGCGCCGAAATGCACTGCACGTGCAATGGCAACCGTCTGGCGCTCGCCACCTGACAATGTACCCACAGCCTGATCCGGTCCACGCAGGTTGATGCCCATCTTGCGCATTTCGTCCATGGTGACCTGATTGGCATGATCATGGTCGAAGAAGTTTAGCGGACCGACTTTCTTCACCGGCTCATTGCCCATGAAGAAGTTACGGCTAACCGACATTAGGGGGATCATCGCAAGGTGTTGGTGCACCGTTGCAATCCCTGCCGAAATCGCATCACGCGGATCGGCGAAGCTCATCGGTTTGCCTTCGAAATAGATCTCGCCATGGGTCGGCTGATGAACGCCGGACATGGTTTTGATGAAGGTCGACTTACCGGCACCGTTGTCGCCGAGAAGGCAGTGGCATTCTCCGGGAAAGACCTCGAGCGAGACACCCGCCAGCGCGATCACGCTGCCAAAATGCTTCTCGATATTCTTCATCTGGATGATTGGAGCTTTTTCCGGATTCATATCAACGCTCCCCCGTGATGATGCGACGAATATAGGTGTTCAGGATCACCGCGCCCAGAAGGATTACCCCCAGGAACACGCGGAACAGGCTGCTTTCGACACCCGCAAAGAACAAACCCTGCTGAACGACACCAAAGATCAGCGCGCCAAGGGCTGCGCCAAGAACCGACCCGTAACCACCTGTCAGCAGAGCGCCACCGATGACCACGGCGATGATCGCCTCGAACTCCTTGAGAAGCCCGCGGTCGGCACCGGCTGATCCGAACTCCATCACCTGACAGACTGCAAATACGGTTGCGCAGAATGCGGTAAACATGAACATCAGGATCTTGACCTTATTGACCGGCACACCCGAGTTGCGGGCCGCCTCGGCATCGCCCCCTGCGGCGAAAATCCAGTTGCCGAATTTGGTCTTGGTCAGCAGCACATGACCAAAGATGATAAGGACAATGGCCCAGATAATCAGCATCGGAATGCCATCAACCACTGGCTGCCCTTTGCGCGTGCCACGCTCGAACACGGCGATGACGCCCGCGTCACCCATCCACTGGAACAGACCGGTTAAAATCTTGCCGCCAAAGAACGGCGCAAGCCAATCCCCCTCGGCGACATCCTTGATCCCACCGATGATGGTTTTGCGCTCGATCACCTGCGGCAGGAAGATCGCAAAGCCACGCAGGATGAACAGGAAGGCAAGCGTCACGATAAAGCTTGGCAATCCGGTGCGGATCACGATGTACCCGTTCAAGGCACCGATGGCGATACACATGACAAATGTAAGCAGGATCGCAAGCCAAACCGGCCAGCCGAGTGTCACGCTGAAGATCGCGACCATCATACCGGCAAAACCGATCATAGAGCCGACGGAAAGGTCAAACTCGCCCGCAATCATTAGAAGGCAAGCCCCCACGGCAATAATCATAAATTGGGCCGATACGGTTGACCAGTTCATGATGCCCTGGCTGTTGAACATGCCACTGTCGAAGGCAAACAACAGGAAGAATGTGAAGACGGCGACAGTGCCGACCATTCCGCCCAGTTCGGGACGGATCATCGCTTCGCGGAAGCGGGATCGCGTCTTGATCCTTTCGTCGACCGCATTTTCGGTGGGTGCATTGGACATGGTAAGCCTCTGTGTCCTTAATCAAGATAAAATACGGGCGGCCAAATCACTCCGGCCGCCCTTGAAAGAAAATCAGCGGTATTCGCCTGCAAACATCTCGATCTTCTCAAGACCGTCAGCGGTTACGAAACCGGGGCCCGAGTTGATGTTATTGCCGGGCAGAACACCATAGCGATGGAAGTTGGTCATCACGACCACCGGCAGGTAGGCCTGCAGGAAGGGTTGTTGGTCGATGCCCCACTGGATCACGCCAGCTTTGATGCCTTTGACGATTTCACCACCAAGGTCGAAGGTGCCGAAATAGATGTCTCCAGCCATGCCGTTTTCTTCCAGCGCAAGGATGGTCGGATCGGCCGACGTCGGCCCAAGCGTCAAAACAGCGTCTGTATCAGGGTTGGCCGACAGATAGGCCAGCACGCGGTTTTTGATTTCCGCCGGGTCCTGCCCTGCGTCGATCATCTGGTCGCCCAGATCAATGCCCAGACCGTCAGCAAAGCCCTGACAACGCTCTTGCGAGGACGGCTGCACGATATAGTGGTTCACGCAGAGGAACGAACCGATGCCATCGCCCTTGGCACGCAGACCTGCGGCATACCCAGCGTCATATTCCGGCTGACCCACATACATCAGGGCGCCAACTTCGCGGGCCTGATCGGGGGTGCCAGTGTTCATGATGATTACATCTACTCCGCTGTCTGCCGCCGACCTAATCGGACCAGAGAGGACGTCATAGTCCGCCAGCGTGGTGATGATGCCATTCGGACCCGAGGCCGCAGCCTGTTCAATGATGCGGGCCATGTCCGCCAGGTCACCGGTGGGCGGGTTACGGTATTCAACCTCTACGCCCATCTGCTCACCGGCAAGTGCGATGCCGTTCTTGATGGTGTTCCACCAGCTGTCGCTGTCAGGCGCGTGGCTGACAAGAATGTATTTCTCGCCCTCGGCCGAGGCAGAGGTCGCCGCCATCAGCGGCGCAGCAGCCACGGCAGCCGCAAGCGCGAGTTTCTTCGTAAGTGAAGTCATGATTTCCTCCCAAAAATTCACCTATTCACGGTGCGAGAGCGGTCTTCTCCGCCTCTCCGACTCGAGTTTAAACACATCTGACGTCATTTTGCAACCGGTTGCAAAATGACGGGGCGCATTTCATACTGCCAAGACCGCTGAAACCCGCTAAAAGGATCGCAGAGGCAAGTTAAGAAGGCAAACACAGCATGGCCGTTACGTTGAAAGAGGTTGCAGAACGCGCGGGTGTATCCCGCTCTGCCGTATCGCGCACATTTACTGATGGCGCCTCGGTCTCTGACAAGATGCGCCGCAAAGTCGAAAAGGCCGCGCGCGAGCTTGGATACAGCCCGAATGCCTTGGCCTCGTCCCTAACCACGGGACGCACAAAATTGATCGGCCTTGTCTCGAACAACTTCCACAACCCGATCTTCCTTGAGGTTTTCGACCTGTTCACGCGCGGTCTGCAAGAACGTGGCCTGCGCCCCCTTCTGGTCAACCTGACCGACGAAACGGACCCTGAAAACTCGGTGCGGATGTTGCGCCAGTATTCCGTCGATGGCGTAGTCGTTGCGTCCTCCACATTGCCACCGGGCTTTGCCAAAGCCTTCCGCGACGCGGGCGTTCCAGTTGTGCACAGCTTTGGCCGGTATTCCTCGGCCCCGCAGGTGCATGTGGTCGGCATCGACAACGTGGAATGCGGACGCATGGCCGCACAGGCCCTGATCGCGCGCGGCTACACCCATGTAGCCTTCATGGGCGGACCCGAGGATGCCACCTCGACCCAAGACCGTTTTGCCGGCTTCAAGTCAGAGATGGTCAAGCATCCGGACATCCAGGCCAGTCATTCTTTCGCCGAGGCATACTCGTTCGAAGCCGGGCGGAAAGAGATGCTAAGGCTGATCGACGCCAATCCCGCGCAAGCCTATTTTTGCGGCGATGACGTACTGTCAATCGGCGCCCTATCTGCCATCGAAGACAGCAAACTGCGTGTCCCCGAGGACATTGGGATCATCGGCTTGAATGACATGGAAATGGCGCGCTGGGAAAACATCGGCCTGACTACGATCCACCAGCCAATCCGGCAGATCGTGACATCGTCCATCGAACTGATGGTCGCGATGTTGAACGAACCGGACCGCTATCCCGAGGCGCGGATCTTCCCCTGTTCGGTCGTCGAGCGGGGCACGCTGCGCCCCGCCCCGTAAACTTATCGGAACATCGGCGGACGCGCGTCCATCCATGAGCCGCCACCCTTGGCCGACGCCACTGCCGTGTGAACCGCCGCCATCGACCGCACACCGTCCGCCGCATTAGGCAACCCGTCGCGATCCGCACCGGAAATGGCATCCGCCAAATCACAGTAAATATTGGCGACTGCCAGCGGGAAGCCCTCTGGATGAGCGATGGCCACGCGGCTTAGGCGCTGCGCGTCTTCATGCAAACCGCCTTCGCCCTTCTCGATGATCTGGGTACGACCGCCAACCGGGGTATAGACCAGCTGGTTGGGCTGCTCGGACGCCCAGCGCAAACCGCCGGTTTCGCCAAACACCTGAATGTCGAACCCGTGCTGGCGACCGATCGCCACGGACGACGTCCAAAGCCGCCCAACCGTACCGCCTTCCATGCGGAAATTGACCATCGCGTCATCTTCCAGAACCCGTGACGGAATGGTCGAGGCGAAGTCGGCCGAGAGGCGCTGAACCTCGTCGTCACAGATGAAGCTCGCCATATGCAGGGCATGAATGCCGCAATCGGCGAACTGCCCGGAAACCCCAGCCATTTCAGGATCATAGCGCCAACGGACGCGCGGATTGTCGGCATCCGTCGCATCGCCGTGATGCCCATGACTGAAGCTTGTAACAACCAGACGGATCTTGCCGATTTCACCAGCGCGCACCATTGCTCGCGCCTGACGCACCATCGGATAGGCCGAATAGCAGTAGTTCACCGCGCAGATCTTTCCCGACTTCTCGGCAATCTTCACGATCTCTTCGCCCTCTTCAACCGTCATGGTCATCGGCTTTTCGCACAGCACGTTAAAGCCAGCTTCCAGAAAGCTTTTGGTGATCTCGAAATGCGTGGCGTTGGGCGTAGCGACGGTGACCAGATCGACCTTGTCATCACGATCTTTCTCACCCGCCAACATTTCCTCCCAATCGCCATAAGCGCGATCCGCTGCGATGCCCAGACGTTGCGCGTATTCGCGCCCCACATCGGGGCGGTGATCCAAGGCGCCTGCTGTAAACGCGAAGCGACCGTCTGCAAGGGCACCAAGACGGTGTGCCGGACCAATCTGGCTGCCTTCGCCGCCACCGATCATGCCCCATTTCAATTTCGTCATGATGGTATCTCCTTACTTGAAGCCGATGGATTCCAGATATTCGCGGTTCTTGCGGGCATCCCCCACCGGATCCGGGTCAAGTGTCGGGTCGCAGTCTTGCTCGACCGTGCACCAACCCTCAAACCCTGCATCTAACAGCACTTGGCGGACGGCGGGGAAATCCACGTCTCCCTCGCCCAGATTGCAGAAGATCCCCTGCCCGCACGCGTCATAAAAACCGGTGCGTTTCTCGATCACATCGGCCTTCACTTTCGGGTCGATATCCTTGAAATGCATATAGGAAATCCGCCCAACATGGCGCTTCATGAACGCCACAGGATCGAACCCTGCATAGGAGTGGTGACCGGTATCAAAGCAGATTTTCAATAGGCTTTCATCGACTTCATCCAGCAGCCGCTCAAGCTCTGGCTCGAAATCCATGAAGCCAGCAGCGTGGGCGTGGATGCCGACGGTCAGGCCATATTCTTCGGCCCCGATCCGGGCGCTTTCCGCGATCCGGTCGCGATAGGCCACCCACTCGGCCTTGTCCATTTGCTCGGCTTCGGCGACCCGGCCAGCAGTTGGTGCACGACGCGGCGAGATCGAGTCGATCAGCACAAGATGCTGCGCGCCATGCGCCTTCAGCGCACGCGCCGTCCGGTGCGTGGCGTCCAGAACATCGCCCCATGCGTCAGGGTCGTGATAGGCGCGGAAAACAACGCCCCCAATCAATTCCAGTTCATGTTCGGCCAAAGCCTCGCCCAGCTCGACAGGGTCTTCGGGCATGAACCCCACAGGGCCCAATTCGATGCCCTTATAGCCCGCCTCGGCGCAGTCCTTCAGGACGGATCGCCAAGTCGGGTTGCGCGGATCATCCGCAAACTCAACACCCCAGGAACAGGGCGCATTGCCAATTCTGATGCTCATCTTTTAGTGTCTCCGATGCTCAGAAGTCGTTGATATCTTTCCAGGATTGACTGTCGGACGAGGCAAGCCCCGCCGCAATCACCCGGTTTACTTCATGCCCGTCGCGGAAAGTGGGCCACACATCCGCGCCGGTTTCGATGGCACGCAGAAAGTCGCGTGCCTCGATAATGATCTGGTCCTGATACCCAGTGCCGTGCCCCGGCCCCTGACAAAAGGGCTCATAGTCGGGATGGGCGGGGCCGGTCAGGATCTTGCGAAAGCCACGCTCGGGTTCGGGATCGTCCATCCGGTACAACCACAGCGCATTCTGATCTTCCTGATCAAAGCGGATCGCGCCTTTGGTGCCGGTGATTTCATAAGCATAGCCCATCTTGCGCCCGGTCGCGATGCGGCTGAAATACATCTGCCCCATCGCACCGTTTTCAAAGCGGCACATCATCTGGGCGTGGTCGTCATTGGTGACGCGCCCGCCCGGTCTGTCACTGTGAACGGTTTCAACTTCGGCCATGACGCGTGAAATCGGTCCCATCAGCGCGAGTGCGGCGTTCACCATATGCGGCGCAAGGTCCCCCATCGTCCCGTTTGCCATCCCGCTGGTGCGCCAGCTGGCCGGGGTCTGCGGGTCCGCATAGAAATCTTCGGTGTGCTCGCCACGAAACCAGGTGATGTCCCCGATTTCGCCTGCTTCGATCATGGCGCGCGCGTACTGGCTGGCGGGGGTGCGGATATAGTTGAACCCAACCATATTCGTCACGCCCGAGGCTTCGGCCGCAGCCACCATCGCCGCGCTGTCTTCCAGCGACGCACCCAACGGCTTTTCACAAAAAACCGGCTTACCCAGCGCAAAGGCAGCCTCGGCTATTTGCCGATGCGTTTCTTGTGGCGTCGCAATGACAATCGCCTCGACCGCGTCATCTTCGACCAACGCACGCCAGTTGTCTGTCGCGTGGGCGAAACCATAAGCCGCGCGGTAGCGTTCGGCGCTTTCCGGGGACGACGCACAGACCATTTCCAAGCGCGGCCTCAACGTGGTCCCAAACACCGCGCCGACGGCGGACATGGCCACTGCATGTGCCTTACCCATGTAGCCGCCACCAAGGATGCCAATGCCGATCTGAATCACGAGGATGCCCCTTTCGTTTGAAAACAATTTGCAACCGGTTGCAAAAACTGTATCCTGAGAATCGAAACCCCGCAAGCCGCATTCGGCACCGCACTGATTTTTCCCGTGGGAGATACGCTGACATGTCTGCGCAAGACGACACCATCCGCCTGACAACCGCTCAGGCGATCATTCGCTGGCTTTCCAACCAGTTCATCGAAATAGACGGAGAAGAAATGCGCCTGTGTGGCGGCGGCTTCGGCATCTTTGGACATGGCAATGTGACCTGTCTGGGCGAGGCCCTGAACACCGTACGTGACGAGCTGCCGCTGTATCGCGGACAGAACGAACAAAGCATGGGTTTCGCCGCGGCGGGCTATGCCAAGGCGTGGCTGCGTCAACGCTTTATGTTCTGCACGGCAAGTGCTGGGCCGGGCACCGCGAACCTTCTTACGGCTGCCGGGTTGGCCCATGCCAACCGCCTGCCCATGCTGCTTCTATGTGGCGACACGTTCCTGACCCGCCTGCCCGACCCCGTGTTGCAGCAGATGGAAAACTTCTATGATCCGACCTTCGGCGTGAACGACGCGTTCAAGCCGGTAAGCCGTTATTGGGATCGTATCAGCCACCCGGCGCAGGTGATCCAGTCCCTGCCCGCAGCAATCGCCACCCTGCTGGACCCTGCCGATTGCGGTCCGGCCTTCCTTGGCCTGCCGCAGGATGTACAGGGCTGGACCTATGACTATCCGGTCAAATTCTTCGACAAGAAAGTGCATCGCATTCGTCGCCAATCTGCGGATGAAGCCGAAATCGCCGATGCGGTCGCTGCGCTTGCTAGCGCCGAACGTCCCATGATCATCGCCGGTGGCGGCGTGCAATACTCGCGCGCTGTCAACGAACTGACCGCCTTTGCCGAAGCCCATCAAATCCCCGTGGTCGAAACCATCGCCGGACGCGCCAACATGCTTGCCGAGCATCCGCTGAACATCGGCCCCATCGGTGTCACCGGGTCGGATAGCGCCAACGCGATTGCCGAGAAAGCAGATGTCATCGTCGCCGTCGGCACCCGCCTTCAGGACTTCACAACCGGATCGTGGACCGCCTTTGATAAAGACGCACAGTTCATCTCGATCAACGCCGCGCGGCATGACGCGGGCAAGCACATGTCCCTGCCCGTTGTGGGGGACGCGAAGCTGAGCCTTGAAGCGCTGAATGCAGCAACCGGTTACAAAGCCCCCGCAGACTGGGTGGCATTCGCGCAGGCCGAGCGGAAAAGCTGGGACGACTACGTAGAAAAGAACGTCTCTTACGGTAACCGTCCAAATTCCTACGCGCAGGCCATCGGTGTGGTGAACGCCCTGTGTGACAAGCGCGACCGTGTGGTTGCCGCGGCTGGCGGCCTACCTGCCGAGGTAACCGCCAACTGGCGCACGTTGGACATAGGCACCGTTGATGTCGAATTCGGCTTCTCCTGCATGGGTTACGAGATTGCGGGTGCTTGGGGCGCGCGCATCGCGCAGGCCCAGATGGAGCCTGATCAGGACGTGATCACCTTCTGCGGCGACGGCTCGTACATGATGCTGAACTCGGACATCTATTCCAGTGTCCTGTCGGACAAGAAGATGATCGTCATGGTGCTGGACAATGGCGGCTTCGCGGTCATCAACAAGCTTCAGAACAACACCGGGAATGAAAGCTTCAACAACCTGCTGGAAGACTGCCCGACGATCCCGCAACCCTTCGGCGTCGACTTCGTGGCGCATGCCACCAGCATGGGTGCAACGGCCGAGAAGGTCTCGAACCCTGCCGAGCTTGGCGAGGCGTTCAAACGCGCAAAGGCATCCGACAAAACCTATGTGATCGTGATGGATGTCGATCCATATGAGGGCTGGACCACCGAAGGCCACGCCTGGTGGGAAGTCGGCACGCCGCATATCACCGAAGATGACCGCGTGCGCGCGGCGCATATCGACTGGGAAGCCTCCCGCTCAAAACAGCGTCGAGGCGTATGATGGCGTTGATCGAAGGTATCAAGGGCAATCGCTTTGCCGTCTTCGGGCGTGCGGGCATGGACATGTTCGCCGCCCCCGTGGGCGTGAAAAGCGAAGACGCGACCACATTCCGCGCCGATCTGGGCGGCTCGTCCGCCAATATCTGCGCGGGGCTGGTGAAGCTTGGCTCTGAAGCCGCGCTGGTGACATCGGTTTCGGATGACGCGGTCGGACGGTTCTGCGTGAACCGCCTGAAGGAGTATGGCGTTGATACGCGATACGTCCGCGCCGTGGGCGGCGAGGCCCGCACATCGCTGGCCGTCTATGAAAGCTGCATCGAAGATTTCCAGAACGTCATCTATCGCAACGGCGCTGCCGACTTCCAAGTCACCGAAGCGGACATGGATGCGGTCGACTACGCGGCCTTTACGGCACTGATCACCGCAGGCACGGTGTTTGCCGCCGAACCCTCACGCTCGGCCACTTTCCGGGCCTTCGACAATGCCCGCAAAACCGGGCTGCCGGTGATCTTCGACATTGACTACCGCCCCTATAGCTGGCCCTCGCCCGAAGTCGCAGCAGACGTCCTGTCCCGTGCAGGGGAAGCCAGCGACCTGATCGTTGGCAATGACGAGGAATTCGGGTTCATGGCCGGCGGCATCGACAAAGGGCTCGACAAGGCCCGCGCCCTCGCTGCCGAAGGGCGCATGGTGGTCTACAAGATGGGCCACGAAGGCGCGATTACCCTGATCGACGGGGAAGAAATTCGCACCGGCATCTATCCCGTCACCGCCGTCAAACCCAATGGCGCGGGCGACAGCTTCATGGCGGGGCTGCTGGCCTCGATCGCCGCGGGTCACACGTTGCGCGATGCCGTCCTGCGCGGCTCGGCCTGCGCATCCATCGTCGTCTCGAAACCCGGCTGCGCCAATGCCATGCCCACAACCGCCGAGCTTGAGGCCTTCCTGGCCTCGCATCCCGGCCCAACGGAATGAAAGGAGAGCCCAATGCATATTGCGCCTCATGACAACCAGAACAAACCCATCGTGGATGCGGATAACGCACTGGTCCCGCTGAACTATTTTAACATCGTCAAGCTGAAGAAGGGCGAGGTTTTCGAATACGCCGTGCCCGGCTATGAAACATGCGTGGTGCCCGCCACTGGTACGGTCGATGTGGATGTCGAGGGCGCGGTTTATCCCGACCTTGGCAACCGCACCGAAGACGTGTGGGATGGCGAGCCCGAGGGCGTCTATGTTCCGGTCGGCGCCAAGGTGCGCATCACCTGCAAGACGGACGCGACCGAAACCTTCATCGCCGGTGCGAAATACGACAAGGTGCTAGAGCCCTTCGACGTGCGCGAGGCCGAACTGGACGTCGTGCAGTACGGATCGGACGACACCAAGACCCACCGCAAGATCAAGCACATCCTTGGCGCGAACCACCATGACCGTGTGGGGCGCCTTCTGGTCAGCGAACTTTACACCGTGGGTGAAGGCGGCTGGTCTGGCTTCCCGTCGCACAAGCATGACACCGACCGGCCCGACCCCGATGGTGGAATGATCGAAACCCGCCATGACGAGACCTACAACTTCCGCTTCAAGCCGAACTACGGCTCGGGCGTACAGATGCTGCAGCGCGAGGACAACAAGCCGGGTGACGCCTATCACATCATGGATGGCTCCACGATCATGTTGGACAAGGGCTATCACCCCTGCGCGGTTCTTCCCGGCTATCAGATGTACTATTTCACCATTCTGGGCGGCCTCAGCCAGCGGTCGCTGAAGCAGTATTTCCAGCCGACGCATGAAGCACAGCTTCACACCATTCCCGGCATCATGGACATGGTGGCGAAGTTCAAATGAGCCTTGTAACGTTGAAAGATGTCCTTCAGCCCGCGCTGAAGGAAGGATATGCCGTGGCCGGTCTGGTCACGCTGGGTTGGGAAGAAATGCGCGCCTATGTGGCGGCGGCAGAGGCCGAAGGCGTCTCGGTCATCCTGCAGGCGGGTCCGTCCTGCCGCGAACACACCCCCCTGCCGGTGCTCGGCAAGATGTTCCGCCACTTGGCCGAAGCCGCGTCCGTCCCGGTCGTGGCCCACCTTGACCACGGGTACACATTCGATGAATGCCGCGAGGCAATCGACAGCGGGTTCACTTCGGTGATGTTCGACGGGTCGCGCAAGCCGCTACAACAAAACATCGACGAAACCGCCGCGATTGCCGAAATGGCGCATGCAGCAGGTGTTTCCTGTGAAGGCGAGATCGGCTTTGTCGGCTATTCCGGCGGCGAAGGATCTGCGGGCACCGACCCGGAAGAGGCCGCAGCTTTCGCCCGCGACAGCGGTGTGGATGCAATGGCGATCTCGGTCGGGAACGTGCATTTGCAGCAGGACAAGGAAGGCGGTCTGGACATCGACCGCATCCGCACGATCGAGGCCGTGACCGATGTGCCTTTGGTGATCCATGGTGGATCCGGCGTGCCAGTCGCCCAGCGCACCGCGCTTGCCCGCGGATCGAAGATCTGCAAGTTCAACATCGGCACCGAGCTGCGCATGGCCTTCGGAAACGCCCTGCGCGAGGCGGTCAATGCCGACCCGGCGCGCTTTGACCGCGTGCAAATCCTGAAAGAAACCCACGACCCGGTGATGGCTGCAACCCGCCGTGTCTTACAAGCGTTTAAAGGAGCCTAAGATGACACGGATCGGACTTCTGGGCTGTGGCCGGATTGGCCAAGTACATGCCCGCTCGATCAGCCAGATCGAAGGCACCAAAGTTACCGCAGTCGCGGATGCCTTTGCAGAACCCGCGCAAGCTTTGGCGGATCGCACCGGAGCCAAGGTGCTGGAACCCTTAGAACTGATCGAAAGCGCGGACGTGGACGCGGTTGTTATCGGCACCCCGACAGACACGCATTACGATCTGATCCACGCCGCCGCCCGCGCGGGCAAGGCCATCTTCTGTGAAAAACCTGTGGACCTGTCGTCTGATCGTATCCGCGACTGCATCAAGGTTGTCGAAAGCGCTGGCGTGCCGTTTCTGACCGCCTTCAACCGGCGCTTCGACCCGAACTTCGCGGACCTTCAAACCCGTCTGCGCCAAGGACAAATTGGCGAGGTCGAGATCGTGACGATCCAATCGCGCGACCCCTCCCCGCCCCCGGTCAGCTATATCGAAAGCTCTGGCGGGCTGTTTCGTGACATGATGATCCACGATCTGGACATGGCGCGGTTCCTGCTGGGCGAGGAACTGGTGCGTGTCTATGCCGTCGGGTCTTCGCTTGTGGATCCCGAGATTGGCAAGGCTGGCGACGTTGATACCGCTGCGGTCACGCTGACGACTGCCAGCGGCAAAATCTGCCAGATCACCAACTCGCGCCGTGCCAGCTATGGCTATGATCAACGGATCGAGGTGCACGGGTCAGGTGGCATGCTGCGCGCAGACAACGTCCATGAAAACACCGTCGAGATGGCAACCGCATCCGGCTTCACACGCGCCCCTGCACAGCATTTCTTCTTGGAACGCTATGAAGCGGCCTATCAGGCCGAGATGCGCCATTTCGTCGATGCGATCGTGACGGGAAACACGCCGTCTCCGAACCTGTTCGACGGGTTGCAGGCACAACTTTTGGCCGACGCTGCCGCGCAATCGCTTGCTGAAGGCGGTCCGGTTGATCTGACCTGACCCAGAAGGCTGAAGGCAGTACGCTTCCCTTCAGCCGATCAGCCCCGGGATATTGTAGGGCGTGATGATTTGCACATCGCTCAGCAGATGCAAATCCGCCGGTGGAAACAGCCCGTGACGCGCCGAAATTGCGCGGAAGGCTTGGCGCATGTCGTGATGCAAATCGTGATGCAAAACGAACCCGATTTCGCCTTGCGTAAGCAGCGAAAGGTTATCCGCATCTAGGTCATGGGCAATGAAATGCCGTGGTGCGAACCCGGTGTCCTTGAGCGCGTCAAGGATCGCGCGATTGCCACCCCCCATCGAATAGACCGCGTCCACCGAGGCCACATTTTCCAATCCCTCCACGAACCGCCGCTTCGTCTTCATGGAAAGCCCCGCCCCGCCCGTGACCTCCAGAACCTCGTAGTTCGGACGCAATGACAGAAACTGCTCTCGGAAGCTGAAAAACCTTTCCGCTTCGCCCTGAAATGTCTCTTGACTGCGCGAAGTTAGAACTGTTCCGGTCGGTTCAGGAAGCAGATTGGCCAACAGATAGGCGGCAGTGAACCCGGCCTTGGTATTGTCGATCCCCACATAGGCCGAGCGATCGGACTGCGGAATATCCGTCACCAAAGTCACGACAGGAATGCCGGCTGCCTCAAGGTCTTTCACCGCACCGGCCACCGTGGAAACATCCCGCGCCTTCAGAATGATACCCTGACTTCCGCGCTTCTTGATGCGCGCAAGGGCCGCGACGATCTCGTCTTCCGTCATAGTTTCCTGCAACAGGAAACGCGGTCGATACACCGCCTCGGTCACATCCGGCAACACCGCCTCGCAGGCGGCGCGAACTTGGCGACTGAACCGATGCGGGGCCTCGACAACCACGTCGACGAACATCCGCCGCCCCCGCGCAGTAAGCTGACGTTCCTGCGTCTCAAGTTCGGCCAGGGCAGCCTCGACCCGCGCGCGGGTCTGTGGACTAACATGAGCGCGATCGTTCAGCACCCGATCCACCGTGGCCGTTCCAAGCCCAGCTTGTCGCGCGATTTCCTTGATGGGGAAGCGATGTGTCATTTGATGGTTTATTGATGTGTTTTCAACCACAATCAAGTGCAGGGCGCCTGTAATTTACGACTGACGAACAGGAGGACCCCCGATGAACACCCATATGCTGCCCGAAACTGGCTTCTATTCTGCCGACGCCTGTCGCCTGGAGGAATTTGCAGCGCTGACCGCGCGCGAACTTGTTCCCGAACAGGTGCCCCACGCGCAAACGATCCAGAAGAACATCCCGATCTATGATGTCTCCGCGCTGACCGCGCACCTGTCTAACCCGGACATGCGTCGCGCCCTCATGGCCGAGTGGGCAACGATCCTGCAGTCTGGCGCAGGCGTGTTTGTGCTGAAACAGGCGCAACCGGATCACGATGCCATTGATGCGGCTTCCGCAGCCTATGAGCGGATCATCGAGGACGAGAAGGCACAGAGCAGAGAGGCAGCAGACCATTTCGCGCCCGCAGGCAGCAACGATCGGATCTGGAACTCGCTGCAAAAGCTGTGCTTTGCCAGTCCAGACGTCTTTATCCCCTATTTCGCCGCGCCTGCCATCGATGCAGCTGCCGAAAGCTGGCTTGGCCCGAACTATCAGATGACAGCGCAAATCAATCTGGTCCGTCCCGGCGGCCAAGCCCAGCAAGCCCATCGCGACTATCACCTTGGGTTCCAAACGGCTGAAGTCAGCGCCACCTACCCGGCCCACGTTCACGACCTGTCACCGCTGATGACGCTGCAGGGTGGGATCGCACATTGCAACATCCCGATCGAGAGCGGCCCAACCAAGCTGCTTCCGTTCTCGCAACTCTACAAACCGGGCTATGCTGCTTGGCGCCGAGAGGATTTCCGCGCTTATTTCGAAGCGCATCACGTCCAACTGCCCTTGGAAAAAGGTGACGCGCTTTTCTTCAATCCAGCGCTATTTCACGCGGCGGGCGAGAACTACAGCAGTGATGTGCATCGAATGGTCAACCTGCTTCAAATCTCGTCGGCCTTTGGACGGGCGATGGAGAGCGTGGACCGGTTGGGCATGTGCAAAAAACTATTTGCCCCGCTTTCGGCAAAGTGGCGTGAAAGGCAGCTGTCGTCGGCTGAACTGGATGCGGTGATCGCGGCCTCGGCTGAAGGCTACTCGTTCCCAACAAACCTCGACACAGATCCCCCCAGCGGAGGCTTGGCGCCCGAAACACAGGCTGCGTTGATCAAGAAATCGGTCTTGGATCAGGACACTCCTGCCCAGGTGAGTGATCTTCTGGACGCGCAAGCAAACCGCAAACGCGCAGCATAATCAATCCGACCAGATGAGCCGAACACTCACTTAGTTTACGCCGCTCTTGGGTCCAAAAACTCTGACGACGGACAAGCACCCCCTGTCACCCTTTTTTACGCATTTCCTTGAGTGCCAAATCAACCTGACTCTTGATTGCGTTATAGGCCTGCTGATTGGCTTGATTGGTCGCAGTGGACAGTTCAGCCATTATCGCAAGTGCGCGCTGCACTGCTTGCTGATACGTCACGGCTGGATCTTTGGTTGGATCGGCTTGGAGGAGTGCGGTTGCTTCGCTGGTCACGTCACGAAAAATTTGCATCTGCTTTTCCATCAGGTCGCGATACGCATCAGTAGCTGTTTCATTGGCCATAACCATCACCTGGAAGCTGTCACTTGCCGCTTCCAGGGCTTCGCTCGAATTCGGACCACCGTTTTTCTGACCGAACAGTTCAAGCACACCCGCGCCCATTGGAAGACCACTGAACCCGTGCGCAGGGTCGTCAACACAGCCTTCGAGACTGTAGGCTTGCCCGCCTATGGCCCACACGCATTCCGTCATATGCTGGCCCGTCATGCTGCGAAAAACAGCAAAACAGTGGCAGAGTTCATCGCCAACGCCCAGAACCTTGGCCACACTGACCCGCTCACCACGCTACGAAGCTACGGACAAATCAGCCGAGATGACCAAAGGCGACTGATTACAGGTGAAAGCGAATGAGGAATGCGGCGGATTTTTCCAAATCAAACTCGCGCCAAGTGTGGGTACGCATGTGGGAACAATACGCTCAATCCCCTTGATGCTCTTTATATTTCAACATCTTATAGAGGCGCCATGGCGGAGGAGGTGGGATTCGAACCCACGGTAGACTTTCACCTACGTCGGTTTTCAAGACCGGTGCATTCAACCACTCTGCCACTCCTCCGACAAGGTGACGCTTAACTTCCCTTGCGCGATTCTTAAAGTGAAGAATTCACGCGAGAAGGTGCTCATGTGACATTGAAGCGATTGCTGCTCTTTTCTCGCGCCAATGTTGTGTTTAGACTGCCTGCAAATCCGGGGGATACCCTGGCCGAGCAGTCTGGATCCGAAGATCCTAAATCAGAGAAACTAGGGGCGCGATATGTCGATAAAGACCACCTTGAAAGTGGCCATGGCACTTGGAGGTGCCATTCTTGTTGCAGCGTGCGACGACACCAACCTTCCCGGCTTCATGAAAAACGCCAACTCTGGCGAAAGAAGTGCGCAAACGACCGCCCGCCAAGGGGAAGTCATCGAGCGTGATGTCGAAGCGCCCGAGGTTTTTCAAGTGACCGAGAAGGGCCTTTGGGATGGACGCCCCAGCCTTGGTGGTGTCTGGGTCGCACATCCCAGCGCGAAAGATCCGGAACGCGTTATCATCCGAAATCCGGCGAATGGGAAATCCGCTGTGGCGGCGCTTTTCCGACGTGAACGTGAAATTCCGGGGCCACGCCTGCAAGTGTCGTCCGAAGCGGCGGCCGAGCTTGGACTGTTGGCCGGTGCGCCTGCCGAACTATCTGTCACGGCCCTGCGCAAACAGAAGGTCCCTGTGGCGCCCCCGCCCGAGGCCGAACCGGTTCTTGAAGATCCTGAAAAGATCTCGCAATCGACGCTCGATGATCCGATTGCTGCTGCTGAAGCCGCGCTGGATCGTACCGAGAAATCGACGCCGCGTGTTGGTACGCGCCCCGCACCCAAACCTGCCGCCAAACCTGCGACTGCCAATCCTGTTGCCGCAGCCGCACCTGTTGCCGCAGCCAAACCAGAAGCCCCTGCCCCCTCGGGCACCCTGTCAAAACCTTTCGTCCAGATCGGCATCTTCTCGGTTGAAAAGAACGCGGAAAATGCGGCCGAGTCTCTGCGCGGCATAGGCATCATACCGACCGTCAAACCGGGCAATTCCAACGGCAAGGAATTCTGGCGGGTGGTTGCGGGACCGGCGACAAACAAGGCCGATCTTGCAGCTTTGCTGAAGAAGATCAAAGGGCTTGGCTTCGTCGACGCCTATGCCGTCACCAACTAACGCTAGATAGCAGATCCTGGGCCAGACGGCCCCATTGAGAAACCAAAGGACACTACCTGACCATGTTTCGTCGCCTGACCTTGCGCATTTCGGCCCTTGTGGCGTTGGTTTTCCTTGCAGCGCTGCCCGCGCGTGCTTTTGATACGCGCGCCACGTCGGCCTATGTGCTGGATGTGACCACGGGCACTGTGCTGCTCGAGAGGAACGCAGAAGTTCCTTTGCCGCCTGCGTCTATGTCCAAGCTTATGACGGTCAACATGCTGTTCGAAGCTTTGGCAGATGGAAGGGTGACGCTCTCTACACCCTTTGGCGTGTCCGACCGGGTCGCCAACATGGGCGGTTCGACAATGTTTCTGACCCAAGGCGACCGCCCCACGGTCGAGGATCTGTTGCAAGGGATCATCGTACAGTCCGGCAATGACGCCTGCGTGGCTGTTGCCGAAGGGTTGGCAGGCACGGAAGACGCGTTTGCCCGCATGATGACCGACCGCGCTCGCAATATGGGCCTGGAAAACTCCAGCTTCGGGAATGCCTCGGGCTGGCCACATCCGATGCAGCGCATGTCGATGAAAGATCTGGCCCTTCTGGCGCGCCACCTGATTGTCGAGTTCCCGGATTACTACCGCTATTTCTCGCAGACTGAGTATCACTATAAAGACCGCGCCCCGGACAACCGCTTCAACCGCAACCCGCTTTTGCGGCTTGGCATCGGTGCGGACGGCCTGAAGACCGGCCACACGCAGGAAGCAGGCTATGGTCTGGTTGGGTCAGCCCGTCAGGGGGATCGTCGTATCGTATTCGTCATTTCGGGTATGCTGTCCGAGAAAGAACGGGCCGAAGAGGCCGAGGCCATTGTCAACTGGGCCTTCCGTCAGTTCACCATGAAAACCACCGTCAAAGCCGGTCAACGCGTGGCCGAGGTCCCCGTCTGGTTGGGTTCCAGCGCAACGGTCGGACTGGTTCCTGCCGAAGATGTGAACCTGTTGATCCCGGCAGGACAGCGTGGCGCCATCACCGCAACAGTCAACTGGACGGGACCGATCCCGGCGCCGATTGCGCAGGGACAGAAGCTGGCCCAGATGGTGATCAGCCGCGATGGGCTGAGCGACACAGTTATTCCGCTTTATGCAGAGCACGGCGTGGGTAATGCGGGCTACACCAAACGCCTGACCACGGCCGCCGGAAAGGTTCTGACACTGGTCATGGGTGGCGACGCCCCACCCCCGCTGGCGTCTTCCAGCGTGACCTCAGCCACAAACTGACCTGACATGGGCGGGTTATTCATCAGTTTCGAGGGCATCGACGGCTCGGGCAAGTCGACGCAAGCGCGCCTGCTGGCCGAGGCGCTGCAGCACGCCGGTCACGACGTGGTCCTGACCCGCGAACCCGGCGGATCCGCCGGGGCCGAGGAAATCCGCGCGCTGGTGCTGGAAGGTGACCCCGACCGCTGGTCCGCGGAAACCGAACTTCTGCTCTTCACCGCAGCGCGCCGCGACCATCTGGAACGGTTGATCAACCCGGCGCTGGCCGAGGGCAAGATCGTCATCACCGACCGATTTGCCGATAGCACGCGCATGTATCAGGGCACGCGCTCGGGCGATAAACGTGCGCAGGTTGACGCGCTGCATGATCTGATGATCGGCTGCGAACCGGACGTGACCTTCCTGATCGACATGGACCCGGATCTGGGCCACGCCCGCGCCAAGGGGCGCGGCGGCACCGAAGAACGGTTCGAGGATTTCGGCGCCGAGCTTCAACACAAGATGCGCGCGGGCTTTCTGAAGCTGGCGCAGGACCACCCCGACCGGTTCCGCGTGATCGACGGCACCCGCGACATCAATGTGGTCGCAGCCGATGTGCTGACTACAGCGCAGGACGAAATCAAGGCCCGCACCGCATGAGCACCGATCCCGAAGACATCCCCCAGCCCGACCGGATCGAAGGCGCCCCGCACCCGCGCGAAGCAACGCGCCTGATCGGGCAGGACGCGGCAGAACAGGCATTTCTGACGGCCTATACCTCGGACCGGATGCATCACGGCTGGCTGATCACTGGCCCGCGCGGCGTGGGAAAAGCAACGCTGGCGTGGCGCATCGCGCGCTTCCTGCTGGCCACCCCGCCGGATGATGGTGGCATGTTCGCCGCCCCCGCCCCCGAAACGCTGGACATTTCGCCGGACCACCCGATCGCACACCGTATTGCGGCGCTGTCGGAACCCGGCCTTTTCCTGCTGCGCCGCCCATGGGACGAGAAAGCCAAGCGCCTGAAGGGCGAGATCACAGTGGACGAGGTGCGCAAGCTGAAAAGCTTCTTCGCGCTCTCTGCTGCCGGTGGTGGACGCCGTGTGGTGATTGTCGACGTGGCGGACGAGATGAACACCAACGCCGCCAACGCGCTGTTGAAGCTGCTGGAAGAACCACCCGAGGGCGCTGTGCTGCTGTTGATCAGCCATCAACCCTCGCGCCTTCTGCCCACGATCCGCTCGCGTTGTCGCGAGTTGCGCCTGCCGCCTTTGTCCCCTGATGCGCTTGCCGAGGTCATGGCGGGGCTGGACGAAACGCCTTCTGCTGAAGACGTTCTTCGCCTGAACGAGCTGGCCGCTGGATCGGCGGGCGACGCACTGCGCCTTACCCATCTGAACGGTCTGGGCACCTACGCTGATCTGATTCAGATCTTTCAATCGCGCGAGTTCGACCGCCCCCGCGCGCTGAAACTGGCGGAAAGTGCTGCCGGCAAGGCCAATGCCGAACGGTACGAACTGATCCTGCATCTGTTTAACCTGTTTTTGGCACGATTGGCCCGCCAAGGGACGGGATTTCACCCCGCAGCCGAGGCGGCTCCGGGCGAAGCGGCTTGCCTTGCACGCCTATCGCCTCACCCCTTTGCGGCGCGTTCTTGGGCAAGCCTGCAACAGGAATTGTCGGCCCGCGCAGGCCATGGGCGGGCAGTGAACCTTGACCCGGCTGCGCTCATCCTTGATATGGTTTTCAAGATCAACGACACGGCCGTGAAATTGGCGGCCTGAGGCAAGGACGCCCCCCAATGAGCACGCCAAAAATCACCGACAGCCACTGCCATCTGGACTTCCCCGATTTCGAAGGTCGTCTGGACGAGGTGATTGCCAACGCCGCAGAAGCAGGCGTTGCGCGCATGGTGACGATCTGCACCAAAATGGCCAATCTGGCGCAGGTGCAACCCATTGCTGAGGCGCACTCCCCGGTCTTCTTCGCCGCCGCCACCCACCCGATGAGCGTGGCGTCCGAGCCGATGGTCGCGGTCGACGAACTGGTCTCCCTTGCCGCTCATCCCAAATTCGTCGGCATCGGGGAAACCGGGCTGGACTATCACTATACCGCCGAAAGCCGCGACGTGCAGATTGAAAGCCTGTTGATCCATATCGAGGCCGCACGCCAGACGGGCCTGCCTCTGATCATCCACTCGCGCGATGCAGATGACGACATGGCCCGCATCCTGACCGAAGAACACGCCAAAGGCGCGTTTGACTGCGTAATGCATTGCTTTAGCTCCGGCCCAGACCTGGCCAAAGCCGCGCTGGATCTGGGGTTTTATCTGTCCATGTCCGGCATCGCCGCCTTCCCGCGCAGCAAAGAGGTGCGCGAGATTTTCGCGGCCGCACCCGTCGATCGCATTCTGGTCGAAACCGACGCGCCCTATTTGGCGCCCCCGCCCTACCGCGGCAAGCGCAACGAACCTGCCTACACCGTGCACACGGCCAAAGTGGGCGCCGAACTATATGGCCTCAGCTACGAAGATTTCGCCGCCCAGACCGAGGCAAACTTCGAGCGCCTCTTCGCCAAGGCGGCCGCATATGAGGTGCCCGCATGACGGACCTTACGACCGGCACCCATTTCACCATTCTTGGCTGTGGATCCTCTGGCGGCGTGCCGCGTTTGGGCGGCCAGTGGGGCGATTGCGATCCCAACAACCCCAAAAACCGTCGCACGCGCTGTTCGGCACTAGTGACTCGCGTCGGCGAGGATGGTGGCACCACACGCGTTCTGATCGACACCTCACCTGACATGCGCAGCCAGCTTTTGGATGCAGGCATCGGCGCGCTGGATGCGGTGGTCTATACCCACAGCCACGCGGACCATATGCATGGCATCGATGATCTGCGGATGATCGTCTATAACATGCGCAAACGCGTGCCGGTCTGGGCCGACAGCCCCACGCAGACCGCGCTGATGTCGCGCTTTGGTTATGCGTTTGTGCAGCCCGAAGGGTCGAACTATCCCCCCATTCTGGATCTGCACACGATTAACGGAGACGTGGTGATCGACGGCGAAGGTGGCCCGATCCGCCTGACCCCGTTCGAAGTGCGCCACGGCAATATGGACTCGCTCGGGTTTCGCATCGGCGATCTGGCCTATCTGCCCGATGTCAGCGAGATCCCCGAGGACGTGACCCATGTGCTGCAAGGGCTTGAGACCTTCGTCATCGACTCGTTGCGTCGTTCGCCCCACCCAACCCATTTCAATCTGGATGATGCGCTGGACTGGATTGCCCGCAGCGGGACCAAACAGGGCGTGCTGACCAATATGCATATTGATCTGGACTATGACACGGTCCTCGCGGAAACGCCCGACAATGTGACCGTGGCCTTTGACGGGATGGTCCTGCCCATTCGGCATTCATGAACGCTCTGATCGACATCGTCCTGCCGGTCTTTCTGGTGGTCGGTTTTGGCTATGTCGTGCGTTGGCGCAATGTGTTGTCGGATGGTGCAATTGATGGGCTGATGAAGTTCGCCCAAAGCGTTGCCATCCCTTGCCTTCTGTTTCTGGCGATTGCCCGTTTGGATCTGAAAGCCGAGTTCAATGCACCCCTGCTTCTCAGCTTCTACACAGGTGCATTGGCCGGATTCTTCGCAGGCCTCTTTGCCGCGCGGTATCTGTTTGGCCGACCTTGGACGGACGCGGTGGCCATCGGGTTTGTCTCGCTCTTTTCAAACTCGCTTTTGCTGGGCCTGCCCATCACCGAACGCGCCTTCGGCCCTGATGCCTTGGCCGGGAACTATGCGATCATCGCTCTGCATGCGCCGTTTTGCTATGCGATTGGTATCACCGCGATGGAGATCGCACGCGCGCAAGGAAACGGCGCGCTGCAAACGCTGCGCCAGATCGGTCGTGCGATGGTGCGCAACATTCTGGTCATGGCGATTGCCGCAGGATTTGTGGTTAACCTGACCGGCTTCCCCTTGCCCGGCGTGCTGGCCGAAGCCTTGGCCCTTGTGGGTCGCGCGGCCCTTCCGACCGCACTATTTGCCCTTGGGGGGGTGCTGTACCTGTACCGGCCCGAGGGCGATCTGAAGATCGTGGCGTTCCTTTGCCTCATCTCGCTGATCGTACACCCCGCCATCACATGGACCTTGGGAAGCACCTTCGCGTTGGAAACGGACGCCTTCCGATCCGCCATCCTGACCGCCGCCAGTGCCCCCGGCATAAACGCCTATGTCTTTGCGAACCTCTATGGCGTTGGCAAACGCGTGGCGGCCACGACGGTACTGGTGGGCACTGCGCTGTCCATCTTTACCGTCTGGGGCTGGCTTGCCCTTTTGGGCGCTGCCTGATCCATTCTGCACCTGCCTTCCTAGGTATTGTTACCAATAGAAGTACGAGAATAATTTCTCGTAACATATCTATTGTGGCGAATCGTCATTCGGACTATATTCGACCAAACGGTCAGCAATACTCCAAGCCGCCGCAAGCTTATCCCGCGCCGCGCTTGGACATTCCGGGAGGGATATATGGAAGCTTTCATCTGCGACGCGGTGCGCACTCCGATCGGTCGATATGGCGGGGCGCTGTCCAGCGTTCGGGCCGACGACCTAGCCGCACTGCCCATCGCCGCTTTGAAAGAGCGCAACCCAGATGTGGACTGGGCGTCGATTGATGACGTGATCTATGGCTCGGCCAACCAGGCAGGCGAAGACAACCGCAACGTGGCGCGCATGGCGGCCCTTCTGGCCGGTCTGCCGGTCGAAGTTCCGGGCACGACGATCAACCGTCTATGTGCCTCGGGAATGGATGCGGTCGGCATGGCAGCACGTGGCGTGAAAGCGGGCGATTATGACCTGTGTATCGCTGGCGGCGTCGAAAGCATGAGCCGCGCGCCCTTCGTGATGCCGAAAGCCACCAGCGCCTTCACCCGCGCCAATGCGGTTTACGACACCACCATCGGCTGGCGTTTCGTAAACCCGAAGATGGACAAACTGCACGGCACCCATTCGATGCCGCAAACCGCGGACAACGTGGCCGAGGACTATAACGTCAGCCGCGAAGACCAAGACGCATTCGCCGCCCGCAGCCAAGCCCGCTGGGCCGCCGCGCACGAGGCAGGCACCTTCGCGGACGAGATCATTCCCGTGACCATCCCACAGCGCAAGGGCGATCCGATTGTTGTCGACACCGACGAACATCCCCGCCCCGGCACCTCGGCTGAGAAGCTGTCTGGCCTGCGCGGCGTGAACGGTCCAGACCTGACGGTCACCGCGGGCAATGCCTCGGGCGTGAACGATGGGGCGGCCGCGATGCTGATCGCCTCGGAAGCCGCAGCCAACGCAAACAATCTGAAACCGATGGCCCGTGTGGTCGCCATGCAAGCGGCAGGTGTTGCGCCCCGCGTCATGGGCATCGGCCCGGTTCCGGCCAGCCGCAAGGCGCTGGACAAGGCCGGTCTGACCATCGACCAGATCGATGTGATAGAATTGAACGAAGCGTTCGCAAGCCAAGGTCTTGCCACGCTGCGCGAACTGGGTGTCGCGGATGATGATCCGCGTGTGAACCCGAATGGCGGTGCGATTGCACTGGGCCACCCGCTGGGCATGTCCGGCGCGCGCCTTGTACTGACCGCCGCATATCAACTGCAACGCACCGGTGGGCGCTATGCGCTGTGCACCATGTGCGTAGGTGTGGGACAGGGCGTTGCCCTTATTCTGGAAAGGATCTGACGATGTATGCACAGATGATCACAGCCGAGGCCTCGGACGAGGATCCCAAGCTGCTTGAAGAGTTTCAGGCGCGGATCGACCGCGACGAAAAGATCGAGCCGAAAGACTGGATGCCGATGGCGTATCGCAAAACGCTGATCCGCCAGATCGGCCAGCACGCGCACTCGGAAGTTGTCGGCCAGCTGCCCGAGGGCAACTGGATCACCCGCGCCCCGACGCTGGAGCGTAAGGCGATCCTGCTGGCAAAAGTTCAGGACGAGGCAGGCCACGGTCTGTATCTGTACTCGGCCGCGGAAACGCTGGGTGTATCGCGCGACGAGCTGGTCGAGCTGCTGCACGAAGGTAAGATGAAGTATTCGTCGATCTTCAACTACCCCACCCTGAACTGGGCCGATATCGGCGCCGTGGGCTGGCTGGTGGATGGCGCGGCCATCGTGAACCAGGTGGCGCTGCAGCGGACCTCGTACGGTCCCTATAGCCGCGCGATGATCCGTATCTGTAAGGAAGAAAGCTTCCACGCACGTCAGGGCTATCACGCGATCATGCAGATGGCCTTTGGCACGCCTGCTCAGAAAGCCATGGCACAAGACGCCGTGAACCGCCTGTGGTTCCCCGCGATCATGATGTTCGGCCCGTCGGACAGCGAAAGCGTGCATTCGGAACAGTCGATGACCTGGAAGATCAAGGTGCGTTCGAACGACGACCTGCGTCAGCAATTTGTCGACCAGACCATTCCTCAGATCGAGTATCTGGGTCTGGACCTGCCCGATCCCGGCATCAAATGGAACGAAGAACGCGGTCACTATGACTATTCGGACCCCGACTGGACCGAGTTCTTCAACGTTATCAAAGGCAAAGGCCCCTGCAACGTGGACCGTCTGAACGACCGGACCAACGCTTGGGAAGACGGCGCATGGGTGCGCGACGGTCTTCTGGCCCATGGCCGCAAAAAAGCCGCTGCACGCACAGCCGCCGAATAAGGAGAGATCACATGTCGAAAGAATGGCCCCTCTGGGAAGTATTTATCCGCGGTCAGCATGGCCTGAGCCACCGTCACGTGGGCAGCCTGCACGCACCGGACGCTGAAATGGCGATCAAGAACGCCCGTGACGTGTACACCCGTCGCAACGAAGGCGTGTCGATCTGGGTTGTGGAAGCACAGCACATTGCAGCCTCGTCGCCTGAAGAAAAAGGCCCGCTCTACGAGCCTTCGAACTCGAAGGTCTATCGTCACCCGACCTTCTTCGACATCCCCGAAGAAGTGGGGCACATGTAATGGCTGACAACGCTCTTTTTCAATTTCTGCTGCGGATGGGCGACAACAGCCTGATCCTTGGCCACCGCGTCAGCGAGTGGTGTGGCCATTCGCCGGTGCTGGAAGAAGATATCGCACTGGCCAACACCGCGCTTGACCTGATTGGTCAGACGCAATTCTGGCTGGGCCTTGCGGGTGAAGTCGAAGGCAAAGGCCGCTCGGCTGACGATCTGGCTTTCCTGCGCGACGCTTGGGATTACCGCAACGTTCTGCTGTGTGAGCTGCCCAACGGTGATTTCGGCCGGACCCTGATGCGCCAGTTCCTTTATGACGCATGGGCGTCGGTGATGCTGGGCCGCTTGATGACGTCGTCGAACGAACGTGTGGCGGCGATCGCGGCCAAAGCCTCCAAGGAAGTTGCCTATCACGTGGAACGCTCGGGCGACACGGTGGTTGGTCTTGGCGACGGGACCGAGGAAAGCCACGCCCGCATGCAGGCGGCACTCGATTACCTCTGGCCCTATGTGGGCGAAATGTTCGACGGTGACGAGGTTGACGCGGCCATGGTCAAGGCAGGCATTGCCCCCGATCCCGCCAGCTTGCGCGAAGAATATGACGCGCTGGTGAGCAAGGTTTTGGGCCAAGCAACCCTGACCATCCCGACCGACACGTTCCACCACAAGGGTGGGCGCACGGGCTATATGCACACCGAGCATCTGGGCCATCTGCTCTGCTCCATGCAGTGGTTGCAGCGCGCTTATCCCGGCGCGACCTGGTAAGATGGGTCAGCCGTCGGTAGATACGATCTGGGACTGGTTGGACCAGGTGCCCGACCCCGAGATCCCCGTGATCTCGTTGGTCGACCTGGGCATCATCCGGGATGTGAAGTGGGAAGGCGACACCTTGAAGGTCGCCGTCACCCCCACCTATTCCGGCTGTCCGGCCACGTCCGTGATCAATTTCGATATCGAGACCGCGTTGCGCGACCGCGGAATCGAGAAGCTGACCCTGACACAGCAACTGTCCCCCCCGTGGACCACCGACTGGCTGTCGGACAAGGGCAAAGCGGCGCTGGAGAAATTCGGCATCGCCCCCCCTTCCCCCAAAGGCGAACCCGATCGCTGCCCCAATTGCGGTGGCCATGATCTGGAACGCACCAGCCAATTCGGCTCGACCCCATGCAAGGCGCTCTGGCGATGCCGCGACTGCCTTGAACCCTTTGATTACTTCAAGTGCATCTAGGAGACACCCATGGCGCGCTTCCACAATCTTACTGTGACCGATATCCAGAAAACCATCCGTGACGCGGTGGTTGTAACGCTCACCCCTGACGACCCTGAAGCTTTCGACTTCACCCAAGGCCAATACCTCACCTTCCGTCGCGACTTTGACGGGCAGGAACTGCGCCGTTCTTACTCGATCTGTTCGGGTCTGGACGACGGCAAGCTGCAGGTGGGCATCAAACGTGTCGATGGTGGCGCGTTCTCGACCTGGGCCAATGAAGAGCTGGCCGAGGGTGCGATGATCGAAGCCATGCCCCCCATGGGCAACTTCCACATCCCGCTGGATGCGACCACCAACCGCCATTATCTGGGCTTTGCAGGCGGGTCGGGCATCACGCCGGTTCTGTCGATCATCAAAACCACGCTGGCGCGCGAACCGCAATCGGAATTCACGCTGGTCTACGCCAACAAGGCCGTGACCACGATCATGTTCCGCGAGGAACTGGAAGACCTGAAGAACCGCTATATGGGCCGCTTCAACGTGATCCATATTCTGGAAAGCGACGCGCAGGAAATCGACCTGTTCACCGGTCTGGTGGACGAGGCGAAATGCGCGGCTCTCTTCAAGAACTGGATTGACATCAAATCCGTCGACACCGCTTTCATCTGTGGTCCCGAACCAATGATGCTGGGCATTGCCAAGGCACTGCGCGATCATGGGCTGGACGATGCCCAGATCAAGTTCGAGCTGTTTGCCTCAAGCCAACCGGGCCGTGCGGCCAAGAAAGCCTCCAGCAAAGCTGCTGTCTCTGGCGAAGGCATCGAGGCCGTGATCGCCATGGACGGCGCAAGCCGCACCATCACCATGGACGGCGAGACCTCGATCCTGGATGCGGCTTTGGCCAATGACATGGACGCGCCATATGCCTGTAAGGCCGGTGTCTGCTCGACCTGTCGCTGTAAGGTTCTGGAAGGCGACGTGGACATGATCACCAACCACGCGCTGGAAGATTACGAGGTCGAGAAAGGCTATGTCCTTTCCTGCCAATCCTATGCCCGCTCGGGCAAAGTCGTCGTCGATTTCGACCAGTAAGGAGACCCCAATGTCTGATATGAGCATCACCGATTATCTGGCTCAGGGCGGTGTCCTGACCAATCCCGAAAACGTCCCGGCGCGCTATCGCGCCGAGCTGATGCGCCTGATGGCCACTTTCGTCGACAGCGCATTGGCAGGCGCTGCTGGCTTCGCCGACATCATCAACGAAGGTCCGGGCATCAAGGAACGCATCGCGGCTGCCAAGATCGTTCTGGAAAAGACCGACAACGCCGACAAGGTTCTGTCGATCATGGGCGATTTTGGCGCCAACACCGCACGCTATGCCAACCACCACCCGTGGACGGATCGTGTGGCGCGCGACGCCGATATCGGCACCTCGCGCACCGACACGGACATGCGTCTGTCGGTCTTCAACTATCCCATGCAGGGCTGGTCGGATGCCGTGGTCATGAACCTTCTTATGGGTCTGGCCGTTGGCGTGCAGATGAGCGAGTTCAAACGCGTCTCTTATGCGCCTTTGGCTGAAGCCTTCCGCGCCGTTGCACCGGTCGAGGCCCGTCACGCTGAATTGGCCGCCGAGGGCATTGAACGCCTTGTGGAAACTGGAACCAGTATGGCCGACCTGCAAGCCAGCGTCGACTATTGGTGGCCCCGCGTCGCCGCAAGCTTCGGTAAAGATGTATCGACCCGCGCCAGCCAGTTGCAAGCCTTTGGGCTGCGCCATTCTTCGAATGCGGAACTGCGCGAAGAATGGGAAGCCGCTGCGGCAACCGCATTGGACAAACTTGGGCTGAGCGCGCCTTAAGCGCCGCCCGACCGCATACGAACAGAGGACAGAGAATGACCCTGATGAAAGTCTCCAGCTTCGCGGCTGGTCAATGGATCGCACCGGGCGCAAATGCCCGCCCCATCGCCTCGGCCATCACCGGGCTGCCGCTTGCCGAAGCCGGCGGCGCGGATCTGGATATGCAGGCGATGATCGACTATGCGCGCAATGTGGGTGGCCCAGCCCTGCGCGAAATGGGCTTTCATGACCGCGCCAAGATGCTGAAAGCACTGGCAATGGAATTGGGTCAGCACAAGCAGGAACTCTACGACCTCAGCTTCGACACGGGCGCCACGCAATCGGATCACATGATCGACATCGACGGCGGTGTAGGCACTGTGTTCGTCTTTGCCTCTAAAGGTCGACGCGAGATGCCGGACGGTAAAGTCTATATCGACGGCGAGATCGAGCAACTGTCGCGCAACGGCACCTTCCTTGGCATGCACATTGCAACCCCGCTGCAAGGCGTGGCCGTCCACATCAACGCGTTCAACTTCCCGGTCTGGGGCATGTTGGAAAAATTGGCCCCGACCCTGCTGGCTGGTGTGCCAGCCATCGTAAAACCCGCGACGGCCACATCTTACGTGACCGAAGCCGCCGTACGCATCATGTTGGACAGTGGCATCTTGCCTGAAGGCGCGCTGCAGCTGATCTCGGGCGGCACAGGCGACCTTCTGGACCGTCTTGGCCCGCAGGATATCGTCAGCTTCACCGGCTCGGCTCAGACCGCGTCGATGCTGCGCTCGAACCCGAACATCCTGAAGAACTCGGTGCGGTTCGTGGCCGAACAGGACAGCCTGAACGCGTCGATCTTGGGCCCGGATGTCACGCCGGACACCGCGGAATTTGACCTCTTTATCAAAGAGGTACATCGCGAGATGACCACGAAGGCCGGTCAGAAATGTACCGCCATCCGCCGCATCATCGCGCCGGAAGAACAGGTTCAGAACGTGATCGAGGCCCTGTCGGCCCGTCTTGACAAAACCGTCATCGGTGACCCGCGTGCAGAAGGCGTGCGCATGGGTGCACTGGTCTCGGCCGGACAGAAAACGGATGTGTTGCAGAAGGCCGCCGCGATCGGATCGGAAAGCAAGATGGTCTATGGCAACCCAGATGACATCGATTTCGAAGGCGACGTTGATCCAGGCGCTTTCGTGAAGCCGATGCTGTTCCACTGCGAAAACCCCGACACCGCCACCATTGTGCATGAATGCGAGGCGTTCGGCCCCGTGTCGACCATCATGGGCTATCGAGACATCGCCCACGCCATCGAATTGGCAAACAAGGGCGAAGGCTCGTTGGTCGCCTCGGTTATCACCGGATCGGGCGACGTAGCGCGCGAAGTTGCTATGGGGGCCGGCGCCTTCCACGGTCGCCTGTATTTCAACAACGCAACCTCGATGAAAGAATCCACCGGCCACGGCTCTCCCCTGCCCCATATGGTGCATGGCGGTCCGGGTCGTGCTGGCGGCGGCGAGGAAATGGGCGGTGTCCGTGGTGTACTACACTACATGCAACGGACCGCCATTCAGGGCAGCCCCGACATCCTGACCTCGATCGGCGGGCGCTGGGTGCCTGGCGCGACGGAAATCGAAGGCCCCGCCCACCCGTTCACCCGCAAATATGGTGAGCTGTCGATTGGCGAGACGCTGCACACCAAGTCGCGCGAGATCACGTTGGACGATATCGAGCATTTCGCGCATTTCACCGGTGACACCTTCTATGCCCATATGGACAGCGATGCGGCCAAGCGAAATCCGTTCTTCCCGGATCGCGTGGCGCATGGCTATCTGCTGCTGTCCTTCGCCGCTGGCCTGTTTGTCGAGCCCAACGAAGGCCCCGTTCTGGCCAATACCGGACTTGACAACCTGCGGTTTATGAAGCCGGTAGAGGCTGGTGACAGCATGAAAGTGCGCCTGACCGTGAAGGCCAAAACGCGCCGCACGGATGAATATGGTGAAGTGCGCTGGCATGTCACCCTGACCAACCAGGATGACGACTTGGTGGCAGAATACGAGCTGCTGACAATGAACGCCTATTGAGGACCCGATGACACTGACCGACCCGCTTCAGGATACACTGACGCACCTGCGCGACAGCAGTGATCTGCGCGTCTGGTCGGTGATCGTCACCTTGATGGGGGATCTGACCGTTATGGGTGCGCCGGATACTGATGCGTCCGGCGTTTCCGGTCAGGCTTTGGGCAAGGTCATGTCCGCCCTCGGCATCCGCCCCGAAGCCACCCGCGTGGCCCTGCACCGGCTGCGCAAGGATGGCTGGATTGAAAGCACGCGGCACGGCCGCCGGTCGGTCTATCACCTGACACCGGACGGGCTGGCCCAGACCAAGGCTGTGGCCGATCGCATCTATGGCCCGGCCCGCCGCGCACCTGTTCAATGGCACCTGCTGGTCCTGCCGCCTCAGGCAGAGGATGACGGCAGCTTTGACACCTTGATCGCTGAGGGGTTCAGCGAGCTTACGCCCGGCGTATTCTTGGGTACCGCTGCCCCGCAAGCCACCCCCGACGCCCTGCATCTTTCCGATCCGAATGCCGAGTTGCCCAGTTGGGTCATCGCAACGCTCGCGCCGCTAAAGTTGCAAATGGATTCGGATCAGTTGCGAAAAACAATTGACCGCCTTCCACTAGATGCGTTGCACGACCTACCCCCGCTGGATCGCGCCGCGCTTCGACTGGTTTTGCTGCATGAATGGCGGCGTATTGCACTTCGTCTGCCCGATCTTCCGGTCGAAGCAATCTGCCCCGAGCTTCAAGTGCGCGGGTTGGTGCAAGAGGCGCTCAGCGCGCTTGGGCCGTTGTCGATTGAACAGCTGACCCCATAAATGAAAACGGCCCCGCGCAGGTTGCTTAGGGCCGTTCTATCGTTTCTCGTCTAGATTATGCGTGTTCCAGCAGCCCCTTATCGGCGGCAAGCTCTTGCATGCGCTTTTGCAGCTTTTCGAAGGCGCGCACTTCGATCTGACGGATCCGCTCGCGACTGACGTCATAGACCCCCGACAGGTCTTCAAGCGTGACCGGCTTGTCCTGCAGACGGCGCTGGGTCAGGATGTCTTTCTCGCGGTCGTTCAGAACGTCCATGGCTTGGGCCAGCAGCTCGCGACGGACGTTCATCTCATCGGTTTCGGCATAGTCGCCCGCTTGGTCGGCATCTTCATCTTCCAGCCAGTCCTGCCACTGCATAGCTCCTTCGCCGTCGTTCGAGACAGTCGCGTTCAGCGACGCATCCCCACCCGACAGGCGACGGTTCATGGAAATCACCTCTTCCTCGGTCACGTTCAGATCTTCTGCAATTTTCTGAACGTTCTCGGGACGCAGGTCACCCTCTTCCAGCGCACCGATGCGCGCCTTCGCCTTACGCAGGTTGAAGAACAGCTTTTTCTGGGCCGATGTCGTGCCAAGCTTCACTAGCGACCACGAGCGCAGGATGTATTCCTGAATCGAGGCACGGATCCACCACATGGCATAGGTCGCTAAGCGGAAGCCCTTTTCCGGGTCAAAGCGTTTCACAGCCTGCATCAGGCCCACGTTCGCTTCGGAAATCACCTCGGCCTGCGGCAAACCATAGCCGCGATAGCCCATGGCGATCTTGGCCGCCAGACGCAGATGCGAGTTGACCATCTGGTGCGCCGCATCGCGATCTTCATGGTCCGCCCAGCGTTTGGCCAGCATATATTCCTCTTCCGGCTCCAGCATCGGGAACTTCCTGATTTCCTGAAGATAACGGTTCAAACCGCCTTCTGGCGTCGGGGCCGGTAAATTTTTATAGTTGCTCATCGTGGCAAACGTCTCCTGTCCGCTCCCCTCATGTTTAGGGGCTTAACATCGAAATAAGCCCTACAACACGGTTTTCAAGAGGGTGTCGTCGAATTTCGTTACCAGAGTATGAACCTATGAGGGCAATTGTAAGAGGATGACACATTGCCTCACGTCTTCGTGCAGAAAGTTGCAAATGCAAATTAAAGCAGCGGGGCCATCATTCCGACCGCGTTGATCAGAACCCGCCGGGAAATCGACCAACTCTCGACCTTCTTTCGCGACACGGGCAGAGAGGCCTTCAGGAACAGCTCTTGCTTGGCAACGATCGCACCGACCGTTGCCGGATCTGCCAACATCATGCTGTTTTCATAGTTCAGATCAAAACTCCGCCGGTCCAGATTGGGGGACCCAACCAAAGCCGCCTGCCCGTCCACGGTCAGGATCTTCGCGTGTAGAAGGCCGGGCTGGAACTCATGGATCTCGACTCCAGCTTTCAACAGCGCACGATAGAAGCTCCGCGAAGCGAATCCTACGAAATGGCTGTCATTATTGGCGGGCACGTTCAGCCGCACCCGCACGCCTCGGACGGCTGTGGCGCAAATCTGCTGCTGAAGGGCTTCGGATGGCACATAGTAGGGCGTGGTGATCACCACCTCCTCCTGTGCCGAGGCCAGAAGCATCTGCGCCATATCCGGTACGCCCTGCACGCTGATGTTCGGCCCCGTCCCGGCGACCACGGCCGGAAACCCACCTTCTCGCACAGGCGTTTCGCGCTGCAGAACGGACGAAATATCCGCCCCGCCATTCACCATCCAATCCGACACAAACAGCCGTTGCGACTGCCATGCCACCGGGCCGGTGATGCGCATCATGATATCGACCCAGGGCGCGAATTTCTTCTTCACCAGAAAGGCCGCGTCGGCGCAGTTCTGGCTGCCCACATAGGTCGTGTCATGGTCGATCACGATGATCTTGCGGTGGTTGCGGATATCAAGCCGGCGGAAGAAGGCTGCAAAAAGGGCGAAGCGGAAGGCAAAGGCCACGACGGTTTCTACCCCCGCCTCTTTCATTCTCTTCCACAAAGGATCGGCCAGCAGGCCACGCGACCCAAGCCCGTCCACGATAACACGGCAGGTTACACCGCGCGCAGCCGCGCGCATCAAGGCCTCGGCCACGCGGGTCCCGTTGCGATCGGTGAGCCAGATATAGAACAGCAGATGTACGTGATCTTGGGCCGCTTCGATGTCTGCAATCAGCCAATCAATGCTTTCGTCACTATTCGTCGTGACCTTGGCGTGATTGCCCGCCACCGGCCGAAACCCATTGACCGATGCCGCACGCGCGAAAGATTGGCGATATAACAAAGGCAGCTCTGGTGGTTGCAACTCCCCCTTGGGGCGCTTGGGAAGCTCGCGCCGCAAGTCTTTGAGTTTCTTATCTGATCTACGATCCGAACTTGTATCCCCAAGAAAGAAATACGCGATGATTCCAACCAGCGGCAGTGACATGATCACAACGACCCACGCCAGCCGCGACGCCGCCGAGCGGTGTTCTCGGGTCACAGCACGAGCAATGGTTGCGATGTCCAAAAGCACCAGAAGGACAGCCCAAGTGCTGCCCCAGGTAAGTGCCCAGGAAATCTCGAACATGCTCGCTTTACCTCTTACGAAGCGTGCGAGGGTCAGCCCGCGCGCAGGGTTTCGATCAATTCCAGCATATCGTCAGGAATTGGGGCTTCAAAGCTGAGTTTTTCACCCGAGACCGGATGCACGAACCCCAGCGTCGCTGCGTGCAGCGCCTGGCGCGGGAAGGTGCGTGCAGCTTCGACAGCGTCGGGGCCAATCACCTTCACGTTCAACTTGCGCCGCCCGCCATAGGTGGGGTCTCCGATCAGCCCGTGTCCCGCATGGGCCATGTGCACACGAATTTGGTGGGTCCGTCCTGTTTCCAACCAGCATTCGATCAGCGCGGCTTGCACCGGCGTGCCAAAGCTTTCCAAGATCCGTGCCCGCGTCACCGCATGGCGCCCCCCCGAAAACAGTACGGCCTGCTTTTGGCGATCCGTTTTGTGCCGCGCCAACTGGGTGGTGATCTTCAGGATGTTGCCCTTCTCAAAGCTTGTCCCCTTGATGCCGCCCAGACGCGGGTCCGCCTGATCCGGCGCGCCGTGGGTGACGGCCAGATAATGCCGCTCGGCCGAGTGTGCTTCGAACTGCTTGGCCAACCCGTGATGCGCCGCATCGGATTTGGCGACCACCAGCAGGCCTGAAGTGTCCTTGTCGATCCGATGCACGATGCCGGGGCGCTTTTCGCCGCCGACGCCAGACAGGTTGCCGCCAAAGTGATGCAGCAGCGCGTTGACCAGCGTGCCCGTGGGCGTGCCGGGCGCGGGGTGTACCACCATGCCTGCAGGCTTGTTCACCACGATCAGATCGTCGTCCTCATAGACGATGTCCAGCGGGATATCTTCGGGGCCAATATGGCTTTCATTGGCCTCGGGCACCCGAATCTCCAATTCGTCGCCTTCCGCCAGCTTCCCTCGCGGATCATCCATAACCCGACCGTCCATCATGACCGCCCCATCGGCAATCAGCTTGGCCAATCGGGACCGCGACAGGTTTGCTTCCTCTGGCACATCGCGCGCAATCGCCTTATCAAGACGCTTGGGCGGGTTCTCGGCTATGATGACCCGGACAATCCGGTGCGAGGTAGACATGGATAAAACTCCTGAACAGGAACTGGACGCAGCCCTGGAAGACAGCGTGGGCCTTGGCACCGTGCGCTATCTGAAAACGATTGTCACGGCAATGACGGTGGCAACGATTCTGGGGATGATCGTGCTGATCACCGTTGTGGTGCTGCGATTCTCTCAGACCGCGTCCGAGGCATCACCTCTGCCCTTGCCAGATCAGATCACCCTGCCAGAGGGCGTGACGGCAGAGGCTGTCACACTGGGCCGCGACTGGATCGGTATCGTCTCGGGGGACGAGATTCTGATCTACGGTACAGACGGACAGCTTCAAAACCGCATCAAACTGCGCTGAACCATTCGCAAATTTCAAAAGGGGGGGATGGTACCGACACCCCGGCTCGAACGGGGGACCTCTTGATCCACAATCAAGCGCTCTAACCTACTGAGCTATGTCGGCACGCTGGATGCGTTTACCCCCACCTGCGGGGCTTTGCAAGAGGTCGCGGGTTGAAAAATGTACGAAAGCGCACTAACCCGATCAGAAGAAATTCAGGAGGCCACACATGGGCATCAACGACGAAAGTGACATCGACGCAAACCTTCAGATCGGGCCGACCTCGATTGGAATGGTGCGCCTTTATGTGGAAGGTGGCGGCGTGGAACTGCCGATGGATTTCGAACCGGAAGAGGCCGAAGAAATCGCGGAAGAGCTGTTGACCGCTGCCAAACAGGCACGTGCGCTGGCAGACAGCGCCAAGTCGAAAAAGTAACGTTTTCTAGACGTTGACCAAAGCCGCCACGCCGGGATCGCGAAAACCTTGCAACCGGCGCGCGGCATGAGTCGCAAATTTCTGCACCATCACTTTGCGCCGGGCCGGTGCCAGCTTGTCTTCCGGCCCCATACGCAGAATCTCGGCGTCATAGCTATCTGCAATGATTAGCCCTGTGTCGTCGGGCAATAATTCGGTCGGAAAATCGGAATCAACAGCCCAGAAATAACGGTCACACCATTCCAGATACCCCTGCCATTTGCTGTCTGACGTGAAATCCACACGCGATGATTTGCACTCGATCACCCAGATCTCGCCCTTTGGCCCCAATGCCATCACGTCGACCCGCAGACCCCGCGTGGGCACCAGCTCTTCGACCGTCACGAACCCATGGCTTAGCATGTGGCGGCACACGCCGCGCGCCAGCAATTGTCCGGGCATCAAGGATTGGTCAGTTACAGCCATACATCCACCCGAACATTTCGTGAACAAATTGTCAATGGATCAGACAGACTCGCGCGCGCCCTTGCGCCCTGCTCGCCATGCGCCTATCTAGGCAAAGGCGGCTTCTGCCCTTCGCGTCACATGCGGGTAAAATTCCGGTGGCCTTAAGCAATTCCGAGGGAGCTGGCTCTGTTTGGGCCGTGGTCCACTTACCCGGCGCCCACCTGTATATACAGGTCCTCGGGAATTCAGACCCCGACGGTTGCGGTGGGGCCGCCACTTACCACCTTCACTCCAGCGCCAGTGCGCTTTAGTTGATCTTGTCCAGAAGCTGTCCGCGCACATCTTCGGGGACGAACTTGCTGACATCGCCGCCCAGCTTGGCGATCTCTTTCACCAGTTTCGACGCAATCGCCTGATAGCGTGCTTCGGCCATCAGGAACACAGTCTCGACGCTGTCATCCATCGCGCGGTTCATGCCAACCATCTGATATTCATACTCAAAATCCGTCACAGCGCGCAGACCCCGAATGATGATCTGCGCGCCAACATCATGGGCGCAATCAATCAGAAGGTTTTGAAATGGGTGGGCAACAATCTCGGTCCCGGTTTCGGCGGCCAGCTTTGCGCATTCGCTTTCAACCATCGCCACGCGCTCTTCCAGCGAGAACAAAGGCCCCTTACCCGTGTTGATGGCAACGCCAATTACCAGCCGATCCACCAGTGCACAGGCACGACGAATGATGTCGGTGTGCCCCAAAGTGATCGGGTCGAAAGTTCCGGGATACAATCCGATGCGCATGATCTGGTCTCCTTGCAGTGGGCGCACGCAACATTATGGCGCGCCCAAATGCAAGCTTTTTCCGCAGTGCAGCGTATTCCTACGTAAAGCGTTTCGGAGCAAACTTGGGCCTCAAGTTTGTTTCGAAACGCCCGCAACACGGATATCTAGCACTGCGTTTCGGCTTTTCCCTTCGCAGGTCAAACCCGAAACGCTTCCATTGGCTGTCAGTAACCCATGATCATGTTTTTCAGCGCATCCGCCTGTTGCGAAAGCTCCTCCAAACGCGCTTTGACCACGTCTCCAATCGAGACCAGCCCGACCATCTCGTCGCCTTCCATCACCGGCATGTGGCGGAAGCGGCCCTCGGTCATGGTCTGCAGCACCTGAATGGCCCGATCGCCCGGCGAACAGGTGATCAGCTTCGCCGTCATCAGGTCATCGACCGGCTGATCCAGACAGCCCGTGCCGACCTTGCCCAGCTCAGAAACGATGTCGCGCTCGGACAGAATACCCGCCGGATGTACGCCATCTGAAGACACGATGACCGCGCCGATCTTCTTTTCAGACAAAAGCTGTGCTGCATCTGCCACCTTGCTGCCCGGCTTGACCGTTGCAACGCCCTCGAGGTCTTTATCTTTGAGGATCTGGTGAATGAGCATGGGCGCCCTCCTGTCTGTATGTATTGTATTTTTCTGTCCCCAGCGTCACCCTTAGCGCAACAAAATGTCAAGAGCTCTTTGCACCTGCAGCACTAAACTTGCACCATTCCTTCAAGACGGGCCACTTCGTCGCGGATGCCGCGCAACAGCTCTTCGCCCACGCGGGCGAACCGCTCCATACGCGCGTCTCCTTCGTGGCGCACCAGATAGAATGACCGTTTGATCGACAATTCATCTGTCAGGACGCGCCTCAACTCTGGCGCCGAGGGCAGAATGAAATCATGGGTCACGCCAACCCCGCCGCCCTGCTTCACCAGCCCCAGTTGAACCGACACGAGGTTCGATGCGAGCGCTGTCTTCTCGACCCCAAGATCCTCGAGGAAGTCCAACTCCGGATACGAGATCATGTCCTGAATATACCCGACCACTGGATGATTGCGCAGATCGGCCAAACTGTCCAAGGGCGCCGCTTGCGCCAAATAGCTGTGCGACGCGGCAAGATGCAGATGATAATCCGTGATCTTTTGAACTGTGATCCGCCCAGTCTGCGGTGGCGAAACCGTAATCGCCATATCGGCCTCGCGCTTTGATAGGTTGATCACGCGCGGAAGGGCCACAATCTGCAACTCCAGCTCAGGATGATCACGTTGAATCGCAGCGCAGACCTGCGGCAGGATGAAACTTGCCACCCCATCGGTGGCCCCGATCCGCACTTGCCCGGACAACTGGCCAGACTGCCCTGCCAACTCGTCCACCCCAGACATCACCGCCTGCTCGGCCCGCTCCGCATGGGCCAACAAGCGCAGCCCCGCATCGGTCAGCGCATACCCTTGCGAAGACTTCGTAAACAAGGGCAGCCCCAGATCCGCCTCAAGCTTCGATACTCGCCGCCCCACGGTCGCCGCATCCCGCTTCAACATACGCCCAGCGCGCGACAGGCTTTCCCCACGCGCGACCGCCAAAAACACTTTCAGATCATCCCAATCCACCGCCACCCTCTCTTCCTCTTGCACCAAATACCTTGGGGTGAGGCCGTCAGGCCGAGGGGCAAAGCCCCTGCCCCATCTCTCACCCACACACGCATCATTGCAAAAACGCAAAACGCTTTTGGAAAACTACCCCTTTCCCCGGCAATTCTGCAAGACTATCCTGCCCATGAAATTTGGGAGATTTACCATGCAAAAACTTGGACACTGGATTAACGGCCAGATGGTCGAAGGTACGTCGGGCCGCTACGCCGACGTCTACAACCCCGCCACTGGCGAAGTGCAGGCACAGGTTGCTCTGGCTACCAAAGCCGAGCTGGACGACGCCGTCGCCAAAGCCGCTGAAGCCCAGAAAGCCTGGGGCGCCACCAACCCGCAGAAACGCGGCCGCGTGATGATGGCCTTGGTTGGCCTTCTGAACCGTGACATGGACAAGCTGGCCGAAGCCCTGTCGCGCGAGCACGGTAAAACCATCCCCGACGCAAAAGGCGACGTTCAGCGTGGTCTGGAAGTGATCGAATACTGCATCGGTGCTGCCCAGATGATGAAGGGCGAGTTCACCGACAGCGCTGGCCCCGGCATCGACATGTACTCGATGCGTCAGCCTCTGGGCGTTGTGGCCTCGATCACGCCGTTCAACTTCCCCGCCATGATCCCTCTGTGGGGCATGGGTCCGGCCTTGGCCGCTGGTAACGCAATGATCCTGAAGCCGTCCGAGCGTGACCCCTCGGTTCCGCTGATGCTGGCCGAGCTGTGCAAAGAAGCTGGACTGCCCGATGGCGTACTTCAGGTTGTGAACGGCGACAAAGACTCGGTTGACGCCATTCTGGACAACGAAACCGTGCAGGGCGTGGCCTTCGTTGGCTCGACCCCGATCGCGCACTACATCTACTCGCGTGCCACCGCCAACGGCAAGCGCGCGCAGTGCTTCGGCGGCGCGAAGAACCACATGATCATCATGCCCGACGCGGACATCGAACAAGCAGCTGACGCGCTGATCGGCGCTGGATTCGGCGCCGCTGGCGAACGCTGCATGGCGATCTCGGTTGCTGTTCCGGTTGGCAACGAAACCGCAGACAAGCTTCGCGACGCCCTTGTGCCGCGTATCGAGAAGCTGAAAGTCGCCCCTTACACCGCAGGCGACGATGTCGACTACGGTCCCGTCGTGACCTCGGCCGCCAAGGAAAACATCCTGCGCCTGATCAACTCGGGTGTGGAACAGGGTGCTGACCTGGTTGTCGACAACCGCGACTTCAGCCTGCAAGGCTATGAAGACGGCTTCTTCGTAGGTCCGCACCTCTTTGACAACGTCACCACCGACATGGACATCTACAAGCAGGAAATCTTTGGTCCTGTTCTGTCGATGGTTCGCGCTGAAAGCTATGAAGAGGCCATCGGCCACGCCATGGATCACGAATACGGCAACGGCACCGCGATCTTCACCCGTGACGGTGACACTGCACGTGACTTCGCCAACCGGATCAACATCGGCATGGTCGGCATCAACGTTCCGATCCCGGTTCCGCTGGCCTACCACACCTTTGGCGGCTGGAAGAAGTCGGGCTTTGGTGACCTGAACCAGCACGGCCCGGACGCGTTCAAGTTCTACACGCGCACCAAGACCGTGACCCAGCGCTGGCCGTCGGGCATCAAAGAAGGTGGCGAGTTCAACTTCAAAGCCATGGACTAAGCCCACGCGCGATTTACACGAAACGCCCCGGTCACTGGCCGGGGCGTTTTGCGTTTAAGGGCTCTGCCCGCTTGTCCCTGCGGCATTCTCTTGCCAAAGTGGTCCCGCGCGACGCTGACAGGAGGACAGGCCATGGCCCGAACAGCCCCCACATTTTCGATCGGGATCGAGGAAGAATACCTTCTGGTGGATCGCGACAGCCTTGCCCTGCGCGAAGCCCCGGACGAGATGATGGAGGCCTGCCGCGCAGAGCTGGAAGGTCAGGTCAGCCCCGAATATCTGCAATGCCAGATCGAGATCGGCACCCGTGTCTGCGCCAACGTGACCGAGGCGCGCGACGACTTGAAACGCTTGCGCGCCGGTGTCGCCAAACACGCCAAGGATTACGGGCTGGCCCCGATTGCAGCCTCGTGCCACCCGTTTGCCAGCTGGAAAGATCAACACCACGTTAACAAGGATCGCTACAATGACCTGCGCCGCGATCTGGCAGGCGTTGTGCGTCGGATGCTGATTTGCGGAATGCATGTGCATGTGGGTATTCCCGATCCCGACACGCGGATCGATCTTGTGAATCAGCTGTCCTATTTTCTGCCGCACCTGCTGGCGATGTCCGCCAGTTCGCCTTTCTGGCAGGGCGAGGATACGGGGTTGGCATCCTATCGCCTGACCGTTTTCGACAACCTGCCCCGCACCGGCTTGCCCCCGCAACTGGGCAGTTGGTCAGAATATGAGCGCTCGGTTCAGGCGCTGGTGGATATCGGCGTGATCGAGGACAGTTCGAAAATCTGGTGGGACCTGCGCCCCTCGGCCCGCTTCCCTACGATCGAGGCGCGTATTTGCGACGTCCAACCCCGGCTGGAAGACACGCTGTCGCTGGCCGCTTTGATCCAGTGTTTGACCCGAATGTTGTGGCGGCTAAAAGCCCGGAACCAGCGCTGGCGGCAATATGACAACTTCCTGATCGGAGAAAACCGTTGGCGCGCCCAGCGCTATGGCGTCTCGGGCGGGCTGATCGATTTTGGACTGGGCGAGATCGTGGGCTTTGATGCCCTAATGGACGAGATGATCGAGCTGATCGCCGAGGATGCACAATTTCTGGGATGCGAGGCCGAGGTCGAACGCGCCCGCACCATCCTGTCAGGCGGAACGGCAGCCGACCGGCAACGCGCGGTGTATCAAGACAGCGTTCAGGCCGAAAAACCGAAAGAAGAGGCCCTGCGCGATGTGGTCCGCCACCTAGTCGATTCTTTCCACGACGGACTTTGACCCTTCGGGATTTCTGCGTGGTTTTTCGATGGGTTAGGCCCGTTGTTTTCTCGTGACGCGTTGGAACAGTGACGGGTCTTGAAAAACTCCTGTAAGGATTGCGCCATAACCTGTGCTTAGACACGTGGACGGGAGGACCAGATGGATTTCGCGCTGACCGAAGAGCAGACCCTTATCTTCGACATGGCCAAAAGCTTTGGCGAAGAAAACATTGCACCAAATTCCGAGAAATGGGAGGCCGAAGGCACCATCCCAAGAGAGCTGTGGCCGCAACTGGCCGAGCTGGGCTTTGGCGGCGTCTATGTGTCCGAAGAATACGGCGGCTCGGGCCTGTCGCGCCTTGATGCCACACTGATTTTCGAAGCGCTGGCAATGGCTGACCCGTCTGTCGGCTCGTTCCTGTCGATCCACAACATGTGCGGCGGCATGATCGACAAATTCGGCAAGGAAGAAGACAAACAGAAATGGCTGCCTGCGCTGTGCTCGATGGAAAAAGTCTTCTCGTATTGCCTGACCGAACCGGGATCGGGATCGGACGCAGCGGCGTTGAAAACCCGCGCCGAAAAGACCGACGCGGGCTATGTTATGAACGGCAACAAGGCGTTCATCTCGGGCGGCAACTATTCAGACGTTTACGTTACCATGTGCCGCACCGGCGACGATGGCCCCAAGGGTATCTCGACCGTGGTTGTGGAAAACGGCACGCCGGGTCTGAGCTTTGGTGCCAATGAACGCAAGATGGGCTGGAAGGCGCAGCCGACGTCGCAGGTGCAGTTCGACGATTGCCTTGTCCCGCATGAGAACCTGCTGGGCGAAGAGGGCAAAGGTTTTTCCTATGCGATGGCCGGTCTGGACGGTGGACGTCTGAACATCTCGGCAGGCGCCTTGGGTGGCGCGCAAAAGGCGCTGGATCTGACCCTGCAATACATGGGCGAGCGCAAAGCGTTTGGCAAAACCATCGACCAGTTCCAGGCGCTTCAATTCCGTCTGGCGGAATATGAAACCAAGCTGCAAGCCGCGCGCACCTTCCTGCGTCAGGCGGCGTGGAAGCTGGACAACGGCGCGCATGATGCGTCCAAGTTCTGCGCGATGGCCAAGCTGATGGTGACGGATGTATCCTTCGAAGTTGCGAACGGCTGTTTGCAGCTTCATGGCGGCTATGGCTACCTGTCTGATTATGGCATCGAGAAAATCGTGCGCGACTTGCGCGTGCATCAGATTTTGGAAGGCACCAATGAAATCATGCGCCTGATTGTCGGGCGTCAGCTTTTGGTAGAACGCGACCGCGGCTAATGACAGACATTCATATTCGAAAGGAAGGCAAGGCTGGGCGGATCACATTGACCCGCCCCGAGGCGCTGAATGCACTTAGCTATGACATGTGCCTTAAGATCGACGCGGCCCTGATCAAGTGGGCCGATGATGACGAGGTCGCGCTGATCCTGATTGATGCCGAGGGCGACCGCGCCTTCTGCGCCGGTGGCGACATCCGCGAGATCTACGAGATCGGCCTGTCGGGCGATCACACCCGTGCGCAGGAATTTTGGCGCGACGAATACCGCATGAACGCGCGCCTGTTCGAGTTCCCCAAGCCGGTGGTCAGCTTCATGCAGGGCTTCACAATGGGCGGCGGCGTCGGCGTTGGCTGTCACGGCTCGCACCGGATCATGGCGCGCTCGTCACGTATGGCGATGCCAGAATGCGGGATCGGTCTGGTGCCGGATGTGGGTGGGTCGATGATCCTGGCCCATGCGCCGGGCCGCTTGGGCGAATATATCGGTATGACCGGCGCACGCCTTGCACCGGGTGATGCGATCCATGCAGGCTTTGCCGATTATGTGATCCGTCAGGCCGAATGGGACGCGCTGAAGGCGGACCTGATCCGTACTGGCGACCCAAGCCACATTGACGAGGCCGCAATTCCGCCGATCCCGGGCAACCTGTCGGCGATGCAGCCGATGATCGACGCCCATTTCGGCGGCGGAAGTTTGGGCGAGATCGTGGCGTCTCTGCGCGCCGAAGACAGCCAGTTTGCCGAGAACACGCTTGAGCTTCTGGGCCGGAACTCGCCCTTGTCGATGGCCTGCACGGTCGAGATGCTGCACCGGATGGCGGGAACCCGTGACGTGCGCACGTCGCTCGAACTAGAGTACCGCTTCGTCTATCGTGCGCTGGAACACTCCGATCTGGTGGAAGGCATTCGCGCCGCCGTGATCGACAAAGATCGTAACCCGAACTGGGAGTACGACATGGAAAACCTGCCGCAAGAGGCAGTCGAACATATGCTTGCCCCTTTGGGCGACAAGAAACTGACATTCTAGGGAGAACCTCATGAAAATCGGATTTATCGGACTGGGCAACATGGGTGGCCCGATGGCCGCAAACTTGGCCAAGGCCGGTCACGAGGTCACCGGCTTTGACATGGCCCCGGTTCAGATCGAAGGTGTGGCGCTGGCCGCATCGAGTACCGAAGCGGCTGCTGGCAAAGATGTTGTTGTGACCATGCTGCCCAACGGCCAGATCCTGCGCGCGGTGGCCAATGAAATCGTCCCGGCGATGGACAAGGGAACCGGGTTCGTCGATTGCTCGACTGTCGACGTCGAAAGCGCGCGTGCGGTGGCGGAACAGGCCGCGGCAGCAGGTCTGCTGCCCGTAGACGCCCCCGTGTCGGGTGGTGTTGGCGGCGCATCGGGCGGCACGCTGACCTTCATGGCGGGTGGTTCGGAGGAAGCCTTTGCCAAGGCCGAGCCCCTCTTTGACATCATGGGTCAGAAAGCCGTGCATTGCGGCGACAGCGGAGCGGGTCAAGCGGCCAAGATCTGCAACAACATGATCCTAGGCATCACCATGATCGGCACCTGTGAAGCCTTCGCGCTAGCCGACAAGCTGGGTCTGGATCGCCAGAAGATGTTCGACGTCGTGTCGACCTCGTCGGGGTACAGCTGGACCATGAATGCCTATTGCCCAGCCCCCGGTGTGGGTCCGCAATCGCCTGCCGACAACAACTACCAGCCCGGCTTTGCTGCGGAACTGATGCTGAAAGACCTGCGTCTGAGCCAGCAAGCGGCTGAGGCGGCGGATGCCGATACCCCGATGGGGCAGGCCGCAACCGAGCTCTATACCCAATTCGTCGAGAACGAAGATGGTCTGGGCATGGATTTCTCGGCCATGTTGCCGCGTTTTGAAAAACGCGGTCGCAGCTAAGGCGCGTTCGGTCTAGCCTACCCTCATGAGTTGGACCGAACACACAGATCAAATCGCCGGGCTGGATGCTCCAGCCCGCGCGCTTCTGGATACGCTTTCCCCGATGGAGGTGCCCAAGGGCGCCATCCTGTTTTGCCCCGGCGAGGCCGTGAAAGGCTATGTCGTCATGCTGTCAGGACAGGTCGACGTGAACCTGATCGGCCCCAACGGGCGCGATATTCTTCTCTACCGCGTGGCGCCGGGCCAAAGCTGCATCCAGTCAACGCTGGGGCTCTTAGGTGGCGACGCCTATACCGCAGAAGCCACGGCCGAGACCCCCGCCCGTCTGGTCCTGATCCCACGCGACGTGTTCTTTGCGCTTCTGGACAGCTCGCCCGGATTTCGACGGCTGGTTTTTGGCGCCTTCGCCGAACGCATGCAGTCGATGATGCAACTGATCGAGAACGTGTCCTTCATGAGCGTGGAGGCACGGCTAGCCGCGCTGATCCTCGACCGCTCTGGCCCAGACGGATGTCTGCATATGACGCAAGCCGAGATGGCCACCGCGATTGGCACCGCGCGCGAGGTGATCTCGCGCAGGTTAGACAAGATGGCGCATGCCGGATCGGTGGCGCATGAACGTGGGGTTGTGACGGTTCTGGATCGCAAGGCGCTGAACAAAATCGTCAGCGGAACAGCTTTTTAATCACCGTATGTGACCACGTCACATGCCTTTCCGCAGATACCTTGTTAGCAAGGTGTCAGATAAGGAAAGGAGTTTATCATGCTCAAACGTAACGAAGGTAATCTGGATCGAATTCTGCGCGTTGTTGCAGGTCTTGCCCTGTTGGGGTGGTACTTTTTCGCAGGCGGCCCGGTCTGGGCTTTGATCGGCGTTGTCCCCCTGGCCACCGGTGCGCTGGGATCCTGCCCGGTGTACTCGATCTTCGGGATCAATACCTGCAAGCTTAAGTCTTAAGTCAGGTTTTCTTCAGAAAATCTCAACGCTCGCTCTTTAAACAGGTCGAAGTAGCGAGTGGATAAGTTTGCGCCGGACCTTTTGGGGCCCGGCGCTGTTTTTTTATTTCGTGATGATTTCCGGCCCCATGAAGGTGTTGGGCAGGAAGGTCGATAGCCACGGTATGTAGGTGATCATGATCAGGAAGACGAAGAGCACGGCCAAGAAGGGCAGTGCGGCGCGCACCACTGACATCATCGGCATTCCCGCGACACCACTGGTCACGAAGAGGTTCAGACCCACAGGTGGCGTAATCATCCCGATCTCCATGTTCACCACCATGATGATGCCCAGATGGATCGGGTCGATGCCCAGCTCGATGGCAATCGGGAACACCAAGGGTGCCACGATGACCAGCAGCCCCGACGGCTCCATGAACTGACCACCGATCAGCAGAATGACGTTGACGACGATCAGGAACATGACCGGACCGAAGCCTGCGTTCAGCATGGCCCCCGCAATCTGCTGCGGCACTTGCTGTTCAGTCAGCACGTGCTTCAGGATCAGCGCGTTGGCAATCACGAACAACAGCGTGACGGTCAGCTTACCCGCTTCGAACAGCGTGTGCTTGGTGTCCGGGTGGAACATCGAGGTGATCAGCGCCTGCGGCTTCTTGAACAGGCTGATCTTTTCACCGGTCGAAGCCTCGAGGTTGCCAGCCGATACCCCGGCGGCAGCCCCAGCGAGCGGACCCATATCCTTGTAGACGAAGGTCGCGATGAGGAAGGCATAGACCGCGGCAACGGCTGCGGCTTCGGTTGGGGTAAAGATACCCCCATAGATACCGCCTAGAATGATGACGATCAGGAACAGACCCCAACCGGCGTCGCGACCTGACTCGATGATCTCGCCCCAGCCTTTCCATTCGCCTTTGGGCAGGTTTTTGACCTTCGCGATGACATAGATCGTCACCATCAGCATGAAACCAGCCAGAAGGCCGGGGATCACACCCGCAAGGAACATCCGGCCGACCGAAACTTCAACCGAAGCGGCATAAACAACCATCACGATCGACGGTGGGATCAGAATGCCCAACGTACCTGCGTTACAGATCACACCTGCGGCGAATTCCTTGGAATAACCAACTTGGCGCATCCCAGCGATCACGATGGAACCAATGGCCACAACGGTTGCCGGCGAAGAGCCAGACAGCGCGGCGAACATCATACAGGCGAACACACCCGCAATCGCCAGACCGCCCGGAAGGTGGCCAACACATGCGATCGAGAAGCGGATGATCCGTCGCGCCACACCACCCGTCGACATGAAGCTTGATGCCAGAATGAAGAACGGGATGGCCAGCAGGGTGAAGTGCCCTTCAAAGGCTTCGAACAGCGTGCCTGCAACCGATGCCAGTGTGGCGTCCGAATAGAACAGCAGGAACAGGATCGAGCTGAGGCCCAGACTGACTGCGATTGGCACACCGATCAGCAGAAGACCGATCACCATTGCAAATAGAATTACGACTTCCATTAGTCATGCTCCCCCAATTGCTCACGAACTTCCTTGATCTCGTCCTCGACTTCGTGGCTTGCGACCAACCGGTCAGTTTTTCCGCTCCAGATCGCAAGCGAGGCCTGCAGGAACCTAAATAGCAACAGGATCATCGAGATCGGCAGAACAATGTAAGGCACGACTTTCGGTAGCTTTTCATAGCTTTCGCCGTAGTTGATCAGGTCTTCCAGAAACGCAAAGAGCCCAATCATCGGCACATCTTGCACTTCGTAGAAGGATTGCGAGCGGAACTTATCTTCGAAGCCCGTCGGGAACCAACGGCCCGAGGTGGGCGGCAGGTCGGCGAACACGGCCCAGTAGTCATATGCGCCCTTCACCATGAAAATAGAAAACAGGACACATGCGGCCGCTGCAATCAGTCCCAGAACACGCGCCACGGCGGGCGGTACCATATTGACGATCGCATCGACGCCCAAGTGGCTGTGTTTCTTTACCGCATAAGAAGCGCCCAGCAGCACCAGCCAACCGAACAGGAACACGGTCAGTTCCAGCGCCCAGAGAATATTTGAATTGAACCCGAAACGGGCAATGACGTTTGCGAATGTAATCGCGGTCATCAGCCCAAGGAGCGTCGCTATCAGCGTCTCCTCGATTCGGTCCACGAAGGTGTGCTTGTGTTGCATGTCCTCGTCCCCGCAGAATTTTTGCTAAAGATGCGGGCCCGCCTTGGGCACCGCGACACCAGTGGTGTTCCGGGACGCTTTCGCGCGTCCCGGAGAGTTTTCTATGGCTTACGAGCCAGCGTTGATGGCTTGTGCCGCGTCGATGTTTTCTTGGCCAACATCGTCCGAGAACTGCGCCCATACCGGCTTCATCGCATCCACCCAAGCTTGACGCTGTGCTGCGTCCAGCTGGCGGACTTCACCACCAGCGTCGATGATCGACTGCTTGGCTGCTTCGTTGACGGCGGTCGATTCAGCGTTACGCGTGGTGGTCACTTCCGACAGGATGGTCAGGAACTGATCGCGTACGCCCGCATCAAGGCTTTCCAGCCAGTCGATGTTGGTCACAACCAGATAGTCAATAACACCGTGGTTGGTCTCGGTGATGCCGTCCTGAACTTCGAAGAACTTCTTGCCGTAGATGTTCGACCAGGTGTTTTCCTGACCGTCCACAACGCCCTGCTGCAGGCCGCCATACACTTCCGAGAAGGCCATTTTCTGCGGGCTGCCGCCGATGGCTTCCATCTGGGCAACCAGCACGTCCGACGACTGAACACGGAACTTCAGGCCTGCGGCATCGGTCGGAAGAACCAGCGGCTTGTTGGCCGACATCTGCTTCATACCGTTGTGCCAATAGGCCAGCCCCTGAAGGCCACGGCGCTGCATGCTGTCGAGAAGCGCTTGGCCGCTTTCCGAAGCTTGGAATGCATCGACCGCATCGATGTCATTGAACATGAAGGGCAGGTCAAAGATGCGGAACTTCTTGGTGAACTTCTCGAACTTTGACAGCGACGGTGCAGCCAACTGAACGTCGCCCTGCAGCATTGCTTCCAGAACTTTGTTGTCGTTGTAGAGCGTCGAGTTCGGGAAAACCTCCATACAGGCTTTGCCGTTCATCTCGTCATTCACGCGCTGTTCCAAGAGCGACGCAGCAATCCCCTTGGGGTGCTTGTCAGTGTTGGTCACGTGGCTGAACTTGATCACGATCTCGCCGTCGTCACAGGCCGCCTGCGCGGTGGTGACAGAGGCTGCAATGGCCAGGGCCGAAGCCGCAATGGTCAGGAATTTCATGTGGTGTCCTCCCAGACAGATAGAGTAAGCGCCGCAAAATGGGCAACTGCCCTATAGGCTCACGGGTTCGTGACGTCGCCAAGGGGAACAGATGAAAACTCAACAAATGTTGGGTTTTTCGTTTGTTTACTGCATGTTGCCGCGTGTTACGCTGCAAGCATAACCGCATTGCACTTGCAGCATGGGCGGAAAGTCACACAGGTGAATGTGGGGTTTGTGCGGAATTCCGCACAGTCAACTGCGAAACGCCTCGGGCCGAATCCCGTGCCGCGCCAGCTTGTCATAGAAGGTCTTTCGCGGCAGTTTCAGCTCTTTTGCCGCCGCACTGGCCCCGCCGCCGTGACGCTTCAGAGCGTCCATCAGCAGCGACCGCTCGACCTGCGCCAATTGCTCGGCCAGACCCAGACCCGCGTCATCTTGAGGGCTGTCCATCTGCCCCAAGCCAAGCCCCATGGAAAAACGCATGGCTGCATTCATCAACGCACGTGCATTGCCCGGCCAGTCCTGCGCCATAAGCTGCGCAATCGCATCCTGCCCTATTTCAGGCGGCGTCAGAGCCGCCTGTTCGGACGAGATCGAAACATAGTGACGGAACAGAAGCGGGATGTCTTCTTTCCGTTCGCGCAGGGCTGGGATGCGGATGCGGAAGAGATCCAGCTTGTAGTAGAGGTCCGCATTGAAGCGGTCCGCCTGATGCTCGGCTTCAAGGTCACGATAGCTTCCAGCGGCCAAGCGCCAATTGCCGGGTTGTTCGAGCAGGTCCAACAGTTGGTATTGTACCGCTGCATCCAGCGCACCGACCTCGTCCAGGAACAACGTCCCACCTTCGGCCCGGTCTACGCCGGCCAGAAGGTCCTCTGCGGATAACCCGGCCGCCGCCAGTTTGACGAAAGGCCGCGTGGCATCGCCGGACAGAAGGTGCAGAACCTCGGCCACCTTCGACGTGCCCGAGCCCGGCTCGCCACAGATCAGGACCTCGGCATTGGTGGTGGCTGCCGCGCGAACCTGCGCACGCAACTCTTCTGCCAGTGTGCTTTCCCCGATCAAAAGCCGCGCTGCCGCATCGCCGGTCTGCGCTTTGGCGCGAAGAGCCCGGTTTTCCAACACCAGCGCCCGGGTCTGCAGCGCCCGCCCAATCACCGACAGAAGCGTGTTGGGGTCACAGGGCTTTTCCAGAAAGTCAAAAGCGCCCTCGGTCATGCCGCGTACAGCCGTCGGGATGTCCCCCTCGCCTGTCAACAAAATTACCGGCAAATCCGGATCAACCTCTTGCGCCTGCTGCAACAGCGCAAAGCCATCCTTACCGGGCATGCGAATGTCCGACAGAATGACGCCCGGAAAGTCGGGCTGGATGTGGTCCTTGGCCTCGACATAGCTGCCCGCCGCAGTCACCCTCAGGCCGTTCAGCTCCAACGTCTGGCCCAGCGCTTCACGCACCATCATGTCGTCATCGACCAACAACACCGTCTGTGTCATTCCGCGTCCTTCCAATAGGGCAGCTCGACCGTGAACATCGCCCCGCTTTCACAGTTGCGCCCGCGAATATCACCCCCGAAGCTTTGCACAAGCCCGTATGAGATCGACAGCCCCAGCCCCATGCCCTCGTCCCCCACCTGCTTGGTCGAGAAGAAGGGCTCAAAAATTCGGTCGGGGTCTTCGATGCCCGGCCCGCTATCCTGCACCATCACGGACAGAGTTTTTCCGGCATTGACGGCAATTTGAATGTGCCGATCCTCTTGCCCGATCATAGCGTCGGCTGCATTGTTGATCAGGTTCACAAAGACCTGAGACAACCGCACCTCGCCCGCCTTGGCATAAACTGGCGTCGCCGGAGGCACCCAGTCCAGCGTGACCCGATCTGCCTTGAGCCGCGGTTCCGTCAGTTCCACGGCCGTCGACACCACCTGCCCCAGATCAACCTTGCCGGTTGGCTCGTTCTCGTTTCGCGCAAAGGCGCGCAGGTTCTTGATGATCCGCGCCATGCGGTGCGATAGCTCGGAAATCCGGGTCAGGTTTTGCCCGGCCTGTTCAGCTTGCCCACGCTGCAAAAACAACGAAGCGTTTTCCGAGAAGCTGCGGATCGCCATCAGCGGCTGGTTCAATTCGTGACTGATGCCCGCAGACATCTGCCCCAACGCCGACAGTTTGCCTGCCTGCACCAGATCATCCTGTGCCTTCTTCAATGCAGCCTCAGCCTCGCGCCGTTCGCGGTTTTCGCGCAGCAGATCAAGGTTGGCCTCGGACAGCGCCTGTGTGCGCTCTGCCACGCGCGCCTCCAGCCGTGCGTTGGCGGCGGCTTCAATCCGCAACCGCTCATCAAGCGCTCGCCTCCGTTCACCGACCGCCAAAAGCAGTCCCCCGATTCCCAGACATATCGCAGCAGCGATGGCCGCCAGAAGGGCCGCGCTGCGTTCAGCTGGCGCCGTGTCCAGCAGGATCTCACCGCTCAACCCAACGGTCGACAGATCACGGGTTAGATGGAGTGCGCGGTCAGGAAGATAGGGCCCTCCCGCGATCGTCCAAACCTCGTGCCCCGCCCAGTGGCTGGCGCTGCTGTTCAAAAACCGCTCGGCCGGGCGGGAGACGCTGACCAGATCCAAGCGGTTCGAGACAAAGACCCGCTCGCCATTCAGTGTGAAAAACAACGCTGACGCAGTCGAGGGCCAATTCTCTTCAAAATCCAAAAGGTTGGTGCGCGCGATCACCGCACCCTGCCTCTGATCTCCTTTATCCAGAACAGGTGCCGCAAAGGAAAACACGCGGCGCAGACTGCCGTTGCCCGCAGGTTGAAACTCGGCTTCTGATCCCAAGGCACCTGTCAGAGCACGGTGGAGCATCGCACTTGTAGGGTCCAATTTCTGCTGGGTCTGATGGGACGCAGCCAACACGCGCCCGCTGCCGTCCACCAGCAAAAGCTGATGCGCGCCGGTCATATCGGCCATGGCCCGCAACAGACCATCCGCCGTTTGCGGCTCTGTGATCTCTCCACTTAACCGTGCCTGCAGCACAGGGTGGCGGGCCAATATGACGGCCAGCTCGCGATACCGAAAAAGATGGCGGGTCAATTGGTCCGAGGCCAGTTCCAACTCAGACGAGGCTTGCTCGGACAGCGGTGTCAATGCCGCCCGCCACGCCACCGCCCAGACCCCGGCACTGATCACCAGCGTCCCAAGAAGAAAGGGAAAAATCCACTTCGTATGCAGAAATCGCAACATGAGGTCAGCATAGGAAAGGCCTCTTGCATTGACCAGCCGCTTTAAGGAACATGCGCCCATGAAGCGACTGACCCAATCCCCCACGGATCCCGAATTCATCCAGACCCCCTATGCCTTCTATGATCGCGCCCGCGCGGAAGGCGACCTGTTTTTCTGGAAAGATTACGACTTGCCCATGGCGGTCAGCTTTCGCGCCGTGAACGCGCTGCTGCGCGACCGTCGCTTCGGACGCGAGCCGGTCGAGCCGCGACAATTCCCCGACCATCTGGCCCCGTTCTACGCGGTCGAGGCCCATTCGATGCTGGAACTGGAAGCCCCCCGCCACACACGTCTGCGCAAGCTGGTCCTGCGCGCCTTCACCTCCCGCCGGATTGCAGCGCTAGGCCCCGAGATTGAAACCCTTACCCACGACTTAATTGACGCCTTCCCCGCAGGCGAATTCGACCTGTTGCCCACCTTTGCCACCCGTATCCCTGTGATCATCATCTGCCGCCTTCTGGGCGTCCCCGAGACCCGCGCCGATGACCTGCTGCGCTGGTCCAATGCCATGGTCTCGATGTATCAAGCCCGCCGCACCCGCGCGGTCGAGGACGAGGCGATTGCCGCCACCGAAGCCTTCGTCGCCTTCATGCGCGACTACGTGGACCAGCGGCGCGGAGACCCGCGCGACGATCTGATTACCGAGCTGATACAAGCCGAGGAAGAAGGTGAGAAACTATCCACCGACGAGCTAATTTCGACCTGTATCCTGCTTTTAAACGCGGGCCATGAAGCCACCGTACACGCCATGGCGATAGCTATAAAAACCCTTCTGGAACAAGGCACTCCCGTAACCGCGCTGTCCCCAGACGCCATTGACGCAACAATCGAGGAAACCCTCCGCTTCGACCCGCCGCTGCACATGTTCACCCGCCATGTCTATGAAGACACGACACTTTATGGGCAGGCTTTCAAGCGCGGAGACGAGATTGGACTGCTGCTGGGCGCGGCCAATCGCGACCCGGATATGTGGGACGATCCCAACACCTTTGATCCGACCCGTCGCACCCAACAGAACACCGCCTTCGGTGCCGGGGTGCATTTCTGCATTGGCGCACCTCTGGCCCGACTAGAGCTGAAACACGCCCTTCCAATCCTGTTCGACCGTTGCCCGAACCTGACCATCACTGCGCCGCCGAAATATGGAAATGTCTATCACTTCCACGGGCTGTCCGCCTTGATGGTAAAGACCTAACACCTTCCTCTTGCCGAAAATATCTTGGGGTAGCGTCAAATCGCAGATTTGGCGCAAGGGGCAAAGCCCCTGAGGCTCACGACGTGAGCCACCGAAAGCACTTCAGATCGGCAGTTCGGTCGAGAACTTGATCTCTTCCATCGACAACAGCGCGGTCACGTTGAAGATTTTCACTTCGGAAATCAGTGCCTGATAGAACTCGTCATAGGCGCGGGCGTTCTCGACGCGGACCTTCAGGATATAGTCGATCTCGCCCGCCAACCGGTGCGCTTCCATCACCTCGGGGCGCGCGCGAAGGGCGGACAAGAACTTCTCCTGCCAGTCGGCTTCGTGCTCGGACGTGCGGATCAGAACGAAGAAACAGGCTTCAAATCCAAGGCTTTCGGCATCCATCACCATCGTGTTCTGCCCGATCACCCCGTTTTCGCGCATTTTGCGAATCCGGTTCCAGACAGGGGTCTTTGACGACCCCACTTTCTTGGCAATCACATCCAAAGACTGCCCCGCATCGCGCTGAAGCTCGCGCAGGATTTTCCGATCGATCTCATCCAGCCGAACAGACATTCCGCTTTTTCCCCTCTTCTGGTCCAAGCGTTCCAACTGACGCGCAAACCGAAACAACATTCCTTATTTGCCGCGACACCTCGCGGAATAATGGGAAAATGTCCTATATAGAGCACGAACGCAACCGGAAAGGACATGCCATGCCCCGCCCTTTTAGCCCCAAAGTGGTAACCGCCAACGATCTGATCGAAGGTGACGTGATCTATATGGCCCGTAACGGGTCGTGGGTACGCGACATGTGTATGGCCTGGCTGATCGACGACGAGGCCGAGGCAAACGCCCAGCTGGCGCGTGCCACGGACGAACCCGGCATCGCCGTTGGACCCTATCTGGCGGATGCCGCCGCAGGTCCGACCGGCCCGATCCCCACCCATTTCCGCGAAGCGTTCCGTGCCACCGGCCCGTCGAACCGCTTCCATGGCAAACAGACACAGCAATCGGCACCGGAGGCCGTGGCCAATGTATGATTACAACCATTTCGACGAAAGCTTCGTGCGCAACCGCGTCGCTCAATTCCGCGAGCAAGTCGGCCGCCGCATCTCGGGCGCGCTGACCGAAGACGAGTTCAAACCGCTGCGCCTGATGAATGGCGTCTATCTGCAGCTGCACGCTTATATGCTGCGGGTCGCGATCCCCTATGGCTCGCTCAACCCCAATCAGATGCGCCAGCTGGCGATGATCGGCGAACGCTGGGACAAGGGCTATGGCCACTGGACCACGCGCCAGAACATTCAGTACAACTGGCCGCGCCTGTCGGACATCCCGGACATGCTGGACGCGCTGGCAGATGTGGGCATGCACGCCATCCAGACCTCGGGCAACACAATCCGCAACGTGACCGCTGATCACTTCGCCGGCGCTGCCGCGGACGAGGTGGAAGACCCGCGCCCCACTGCCGAGCTTCTGCGCCAGTGGTCCACCGACCACCCGGAATTCCAGTTCCTGCCGCGCAAGTTCAAACTGGCGGTGACCGGATCGAAGGCCGACCGTGCTGTCACCAAGGCGCACGACATCGGCATCCGCATCGTGAAGAACGCGGCCGGAGTGGTTGGTTACCAGATCCTCGTCGGTGGCGGCCTTGGCCGGACGCCGGTTGTGGGTCAGGTCCTGAAAGACTTCCTGCCGCGCGAAGATCTGCTGCCTTATGTCGAGGCCGTCGTCAGCGTCTACAACACGCTGGGCCGCCGCGATAACAAGTATAAGGCGCGCATCAAGATCACCACGATGGAGAACGGGATCGACAAGATCCACGATCTGGTCGAGGCACGTTTTGCGCAACTGCGCCCGCTCTTCTCGGGTGTGGATCAAGAGCATTTCGCCAGCATCGCTGCCGACTTCACAGCGCCGGAGTTCAAGACCGCCTCACTGGACGGCTACCACGCCGCACGCGACGCCGACCCGATCTTCCGGTCGTGGAGCGACACCAACGTGGATGACCACCGCGCGGACGGCTACGGGATCGTCACGATCTCGATGAAGGCGCATGGGGCCACGCCGGGCGACGCGAGCTCGGACCAGATGCGCGTGCTTGCCGATCTGGCAGAAGAGTTCGGCCACGGCGACATTCGCATCAGCCACGAGCAGAACGTGATCTTCCCGCATGTCCACCGTTCGGACCTGCCCGCGATCTTCGCAGCGCTGCGTGCGCATGGCATGGCCACTGCGAACGCTGGTCTGATCTCGGACATCATCGCCTGCCCCGGCATGGATTACTGCGCACTGGCCACAGCCCGCTCGATCCCGGTCGCGCAAGAGATTGCCGAGCGTTTCGACGAGTTGAAGATCGAGCACGATATCGGCCATCTACAGATCAAGATCTCGGGCTGCATCAACGCCTGTGGGCACCACCACCTGGGCCATATCGGCATTCTGGGTCTGGATCGTGCGGGCGTCGAAAACTATCAGATCACCTTGGGTGGTGACGCCGGCCCGGACACTGTGATTGGCAAACGGGCAGGTCCCGGCTTTGCCTATGACCAGATCGTACCGGCCATCGAACGCCTTGTGCACGCTTATCTTGAGCTGCGCGAGGACGAGGGCGAGACCTTCATCGACGCCTATCGCCGTCTGGGCGAAGCGCCGTTCAAGGCTGCCCTGTATCCGGAAGAGGATAAGACCAATGCCGCTTGAAATCCCCCTTCCCCCCGCGGAAGAACGCGCGGCCGGTCTGAACGATCGCTATAAGCACCATTCCGCGACCGCGGTCGTGGAACGGGCGCTGTCGGACAGCACCATCGGCTCGCTTGCTCTGGTCTCGAGCTTTGGCGCGGAAAGCGTCGTGCTGCTGCATCTGGTGGCCAAGGTCGACCGCACCGTTCCGGTGATCTTCCTGGACACGCAGATGCTGTTTCAGGAAACGCTCGACTATCAGGTCGAAGTGGCCGAAAAACTGGGCCTGACGGACGTGCGGGTTATTCACCCGGACGCGGAAGACCTGTTCGCCCGCGATCCGGACAACATCCTGCATCTGGCTGACACCGATGCCTGCTGCGAATTGCGCAAGGTCGAGCCGCTGGACCGTGCATTGAACGGATTTGACGGCTGGATCACCGGGCGCAAACGCTTTCAGGGCGGCAAGCGCGTGGATCTGGAGTTCTTCGAAGCTGAAGACGGTCTTCTTAAGGTCAATCCGTTGGCCCATTGGGCGGCCTCGGACGTGCAGGATTACCTGATCAACAACCGCCTGCCCAAGCACCCGCTGGTCGCACGCGGCTTCCCGTCGATCGGCTGTGCGCCGTGTACATCGGCCGTGAAACCCGGTGAAGATCCGCGCGCCGGACGCTGGCGCGGGGCCGAGAAGACGGAATGCGGCATTCACTTTGTCGACGGGAAAATGGTTCGCGTAGGAGCAGAAGCATGAGCGTGATTGTAACCGATAACGGCTTTGCCCGTGACGACTGGACCGAAGGGTTCGCAACCCCCGAAGAGCGCGCGGCCAATGACACGCGTGGGCTGCACATTGCCTCGGACACCGATCCGGCGGCTCTGGCCGATCTGATGGTGGGCGTGCCCGCCATCCGCATCGACTTCCCGTCTTTCGCGGATGGCCGCGGCTTCACGCTGGGCCGTCAGCTGCGCCTTCTGGGCTTTGAGGGTCGCCTGCGTGCCCATGGCCATGTGATCTCGGACCAATACGCGATGGCGCGCCGGTCGGGCTTTGACGAGGTCGAGATCTCGGACGAGCTGGCCCAGCGTCAGCCGGAAGGTGACTGGCAGTACCGGGCGGACTGGAAAGCCTATGACTATAGGTCGCGGATGACCGGCTAGACCGCCCTTCGCAACCCTCCTATACACACAGACAAGAAAGGGCGAGGCACCGTGCCTCGCTTTACGCTGATGAATGAAGTGACGCCCGTTATGGATGCTGAAACCAAAGTAAAACCGGTCCCGACCCTGCCCGACGCGCAGACGGTGACCGAAGTTGAACATTATACCGACCGCCTGTTCCGTTTCCGCTGCACGCGCCCTGCCAGCCTGCGCTTCCGCTCGGGCGAGTTTGTGATGATCGGCCTGATGGGCGACCCGGATCCGAAGACCGGTAAACAGAAGCCTCTTCTGCGCGCCTATTCGATTGCCTCGCCCAGCTGGGATGAAGAGCTGGAGTTCTACTCGATCAAAGTGCCGGACGGGCCGCTGACCTCGAAGCTGCAGCACTTGGAAGTGGGCGACGAGATCATCCTGCGCCCGAAACCCGTGGGCACACTGGTGCATGACGCGCTGATCCCGGGCAAACGCATTTGGTTCTTCGCCACTGGTACGGGCTTTGCCCCCTTCGCCTCGCTTCTGCGCGAACCGCAGACCTACGAAGATTATGACGAGGTCATCATCACCCACACCTGCCGCGAAGTGGGCGAGCTGACCTATGGTGCGAACCTGATCGAAAGCCTGAAAGAAGACGAGCTGCTGAACGAAGTGATCGGCGAAGGCTTCTGGAAGAAGATCAAGTATTACCCGACCACCACCCGCGAAGAGAGCCCCAAGATGGGCCGCATCACCGACCTGATGCGCTCGGGCGAGGCGTTTGCGGATCTGGGCGTTGAGCCTCTGAACCCCGACACCGACCGCGCGATGATCTGCGGCAATCTGGCCTTTAACCTGGAACTGAAAGAGATGTTCGAGGAATACGGGCTTGAGGAAGGCGCGAACTCTAAGCCTGCGCAATATGTGGTCGAGAAGGCGTTCCTGGACTGATCCACGCTGATCACCGCTGACACATTTTCCGCCCGCTGCACCCCGTGCCGCGGGCGGTTTTGTTCTTCGTATGTTCCTTTCAGCGACGTGATGCTATTCTGCCTCTATGCAGATTCTCGGCCCGCCTCACTTCCCACCTGCCAAGACCCGTACGCATGAAGTGTACGGCCCCGGCGCGCCGGTCTTCGCCTTCGCGCTGGCCGCGCGGCTGGGCGGGCCATGCCTGTGGGTGCGCGGCGGATGGGATGCAGCCCAGATCAACCCCAACGGCTTTGCCCCCTTCATCGACCCGGCTGATTTCGCTTTGTGCAACACCAAGGACCAGATGCAATCGCTGGCCGTCGCGGAAGAGGCGCTGCGCGACGGTGCTGTACCGCTTGTCGTGATGGCGCTGCACAAGCCCCTTGGCCTGACCGAGGGCCGTCGCCTGCAACTAGCCGCCCGCGATGGGAAGTCCACCGGCTTGGCGCTGATTTCCGAAGACATGGGCAGCAATGCGGCCGAGACACGCTGGCACTGCGCGCCAGTTTTTGATCCGGAATATGGCGGCGAAGACTCGACTCTGCATCGGTGGGAGCTTAAAAAGAACAAATCAGGAACATTGGGTGTTTGGTATGTTCGATGGGATCGGGCGTCGCGTCGTATCGTTGTGGTTCCCCCGGCTGGCAAGTGACCGGGTTCTGCGCCGCTGCCCGCTGGATGGCCCCTTTGCCCTGACCCAGAAAATCAGCAACACGGATCGGCTGTATTGCCTGAACCATCAGGCGCTGAAACAGGGGCTGCACGTGGGCATGCCCTATTCCGACGCGCGCGCCTTTTGCCCTGATCTGCAAACGACCCCAGTGGACCTGCCGCAGGACGAGCGCTTCCTACATCTGCTGCGCCGCTGGGCCACGCGCTATTGCCCGTGGGTCGGGCTTGAGGGGCGTGATGGGCTGGTGCTGGATGTCACCGGCGCGACCCATCTGTTCGGCGGCGAAGACCGGATGCTGGCCGACATGCGGATGCGCCTGATGCGCGCGGGGCTATCGGTGCAGATTGGGCTGGCGGACACGCGGGGGGCGTCTTGGGCTTTGGCGCACTTTGGCGAAGGCGTGGCCCCTGTGGGCGATCCCTTACCCGTGCTTCAAACGCTGCCCGTGGCGGCGCTGCGGCTGGGGGACAAGACCACCACCGCGTTGGAACGGCTGGGCCTGCGCAAGATCGGTGATCTGGCCAGCACCGCCCGCGCGCCCCTTGCGCGACGCTTTGGGACGGATGTGCTGATGCGGCTGGACCAAGCCCTTGGCCATCAGCCCGAGGACATCACCCCACTGGCCGACCCGCCCCATTTCGGGGTCCGCATGACCCTGCCCGAACCCATTGGCCTGATCGGGGACGTGATGGCGGGCGTCTCGCGCCTGCTGGATCAGCTTTGCGCCAAGCTGCAAACGCACGAGATGGGCGCGCGGGTGCTGACAGTCACGGTGCGCCGGGTGGATCAGGACAGTCAGGACGTGGAACTCCGGCTGGCCCGCGCCCTGCATGACCCCCAACGCATCCTGCCGCTCTTTGAACGTGGGTTGGCCGAGGTTGACGCGGGTTTTGGCATTGACCAGCTTCGCCTGCAGGCCACGCAAGTCGAGCCCCTGCGCGCCCAGCAGATCACCCATGCCTCGACCACGCAAAACGGCAGCGCGGGGCAGCTTGAGGATCTGGTCACCCGGATCGGCGCGCGCATTGGGCTTGAGAACATTCAACGCTTCCTGCCCGCCGACAGCCACATCCCCGAACGCAGTTTCCTGATCGCCCCCGTCGCCTATTCCGAGGTCCCGCGCGGCGGCACATGGGCCTGCTCGCAACCCCGCCCCCTGACGCTCTTCCCGCCCGAACCCATTTCCGCCCACGGCCCCCAGCCCCCCAAACGCTTTCGCTGGCGGCGCATGTCGCTGACCACAGGACGCGCCACGGGACCGGAACGCATCGCGCCGGAATGGTGGTTTCAGGACGAAAACTGGCGCGCGGGCCTGCGCGATTACTGGCGGGTCGAGACCACGCAAGGGCGGCGGCTTTGGCTGTTCCATACGCCGCAAAACCCCGGCTGGTTCGTACAGGGGGAATTCGCATGACCCCGCCGCCGCCCCATTTGCGTAGCTTGCACACACAGGGAAACGCCTATGCCGAGCTTTGCGTCACCACGAATTTCACCTTCCTAACGGGCGCCTCGCATCCTGAGGAATTGATCGTCCGCGCGGCCGAGCTTGGGCTGTCGGCCATCGCCATCACCGACCACAACTCGCTGGCCGGGGTGGTGCGCGCGTGGTCTGCCCTGAAGCAACTGCGGCAAGAGGCCGACGCGGCGGTGACGATCCAGTCTCAGCAACGGGTGGATGCGTCCTCGCGGCAGAAAACCGGTCCCGAGACGCCGATTGCCAAGCCGGATGCCCTCCAGCTGCCCAAGCTGATCGCCGGATGCCGCTTGATCTTGCAAGACAGCACGGTGGACTGGGTCGCCCTGCCCCGCGACCGCGCCGCCTATCAACGCCTGACGCGCCTGCTGACTTTGGGCAAGCGCCGGGCCGAGAAAGGGCAGTGCATCCTTTACACCAAGGACCTGCTGGAGGCGTGCAAGGGCATGATCCTGATCGCCCTACCCCAGAAAGGGATGCGGCAGGCCGTGTCCGAGATCCAGCAGATGCGCCGCTGTTTTCCCGATCACGTCTTTCTGGGGGCCGCGCCCCGCTATGACGGAAGCGATCAGGCCTATCTGACGGCCTGTGCCGATCTCGCGCACCGGGCCTCGGCCCCGATGGTGGCCGTGGGGGATGTACTGATGCATCACGCCAGCCGCCGACAGCTGGCGGATGTGCTGACCTGCATGCGCGAGCATATCACCATCGACCAGATCGGCACCCGCGCGCTTCCCAACGCCGAACGCCGCATCAAGCCCGCCCACGATATGATCCGCCTGTTTCGCAACCACCCCGGCGCGATCCGTCGCACGCTTGAGATTGCCGACCGGTGCAGCTTTGATCTGAGCGAACTGTCCTATGAATACCCGCATGAAGAGGACGAGGACGAGACCCCATTTACCCGGTTGGAACGGCTGGCGCAGGAAGGGCTGGCGCGGCGCTATCCTAACGGTGTGCCGGACCGCGCGCGCACGCTCATGGCCAAAGAGCTGGCCGTGGTGAAAGAGCTGGATTTCCCAGCCTATTTCCTGACCGTCCATGACATTGTGCAGTTCGCCAAATCGCAGGGCATCCTGTGTCAGGGGCGCGGGTCGGCAGCGAACTCGATCCTTTGCTACCTACTGGGCATCACCGATGTCAGCCCCGACATGATCTCGATGGTGTTTGAGCGTTTCATCTCGAAATACCGGGGCGAGCCGCCGGATATCGACGTGGATTTCGAACATGAGCGCCGTGAAGAGGTGATCCAGTGGATCTATCAGAAATACGGCCGCCATCGCGCCGGGCTCTGCGCCACGGTCATCCACTTCCGCAGCCGCGCCGCAATCCGCGAGGTCGGCAAGGTGATGGGCCTATCGCAGGACGTGACCGCCAGTCTATCCGGCCAAATCTGGGGAATGAGCAATGGTGGCGTCGATCCCGACCGTATCCGCGAGGTTGGCCTTGATCCCGAAGACCGCCGTCTGATGCAAACCATTCATCTGATCCGCGAGGTCATCGGCTTTCCCCGCCACCTGTCTCAGCATGTGGGCGGGTTTATCATCACCCGCGGGCGGCTGGACGAGCTGGCCCCGATCGAAAACGCCGCGATGGAGGACCGCACCGTCATCTGCTGGGATAAGGATGACATCGACGCGTTGGGCATCCTGAAGGTGGATATTCTGGGGCTGGGGATGCTCAGCTGCCTGCGCAAAAGCTTTGCCCTACTCAGTGAATTTGAAGGGCAGGATCTGGGCATCGCCACCGTCCCACAGGAAGACCAAACCACCTATGACATGCTCTGTGCCGCCGATGCGGTCGGGGTGTTTCAGGTCGAAAGCCGCGCCCAGATGAACTTCCTGCCCCGGATGAAGCCGCAGACCTTCTATGATCTGGTGATCGAGGTCGCCATCGTCCGCCCCGGCCCCATTCAGGGCGGCATGGTTCAACCTTTTATCAAGCGACGCCAAGGACTTGAACAACCCGAACCCTTCGGCCCCGAACTGGAAGAGGTGACACGCCGCACCCTTGGTGTACCGCTGTTTCAGGAACAGGCGATGCAGATCGCTGTCGTCGGCGCGGGCTTCACCGCGGAAGAGGCCGACCACCTGCGCCGCTCGCTGGCCTCGTTCCGGCGGATGGGCACCATCGGTCAGTACCGCGACAAGTTCATCACCGGGATGCTGAAAAACGGCTACAGCACAGACGTCGCAGAACGCTGTTTTGGCCAGATCGAAGGCTTTGCCGATTACGGCTTCCCCGAAAGCCACGCAGCCGCCTTTGCGATGCTCGCCTATGTCTCGGCTTGGATGAAATGCCACCACCCGGCGGTCTTTGCCTGCGCACTATTGAACTCGCAACCCATGGGGTTCTATGCGCCTGCGCAAATCGTGCGGGATGCGCGCGAACATGGGGTGGAAACGCGGCCCATCTGCGTGAACCACTCGGACTGGGACAATCGGCTGGAACGCCGTCCCGACGGCACGCTGGCGCTGCGGCTGGGGTTCCGCCAGATCAAAGGCTTTCGCGAGGAAGACGCGGGTTGGGTCGTAGCGGCACGCGGCAACGGATACCCGGACCCGCAGGCGCTGTGGCTGCGCGCAGGCCTAATCCCCGCCGCGCTGGAACGGCTGGCCGAGGCCGACGCCTTCGCCGATATGGGCCTGACCCGGCGCGACGCGCTGTGGCAGGTCAAAGCGATCCAAAGCCCCAAGCCCCTGCCCCTGTTCAATGACCCGATTGACGGCGAAAGCATCAATGAACCACAGGTCACACTGCCCGCGATGCATCTGGGCGAAGAGGTCGTCGAAGATTATGTCGCCACCCGCCTGACCCTGCGCGCCCACCCGATGGAGCTTTTGCGCCCCAAGATCCCCGGCCTGACCCGCCATGACACCCTGCAACAGGTGCCGCTGGGCCGCCATGCGGTCTGCGGCCTTGTTATCACCCGTCAGCGTCCCGGCACCGCGTCCGGGGTGATTTTCCTGACGCTGGAGGACGAAACCGGCGTCAGCAACGTGGTGGTCTGGCCCAAGGTCTATGAACGCCACCGCCGCATCGTCATGGGGGCGCGGCTATTGCAGGTCACGGGCTATCTGCAACGCGAAGGCATCGTCGTGCACCTGATCGCACAAGAGATCACCGACCTGTCCTATAAGCTCTACGAGTTGGGCCACCCGATGCCCGAAGCCCTAACGACCGAGGGCGCGCGCACCGACGACACGCCGAAACAGTCCCGCTATCCCTCGCGTGCCATGCACCCGCGCGATCAGGCCAAACGCCTGTTCCCCAGCCGGGATTTTCACTAGGCCCGCCGGGCCTCATCGCCACACAGAACACGCTCGCCAAAAAAAAGAGATCCAAATAGAGTGCGCGCGCGTAAGCGTGTTATGGTACAGGAAATCATAGAACTCACGACATCAAGCGCGCCGGCGACTGGCGCGCGTTTTAACGAGGCAAAATCTGTGCCGCCAGAATGTATCGGTTATTCCGACCAAACCCATTGGATGATCGCCATCCGCGACCATCAGGACCGCGAGGCATTCGCAAAGCTGTTTGATTACTTCGCACCGCGCCTGAAGGGTTTCATCATGAAGTCCGGGATCGGTGCGGCACAGGCCGAAGAGATCGTACAGGATGTGATGCTGACGGTCTGGCGCAAGGCCGCGCAGTTTGATCCGCATCGGGCACAGGTCTCGGCGTGGATCTATCAGATTACGCGGAACCGCCAGATCGACATCACGCGCAAGGAAAGCCGGCCCGTCCCCGAAGAGCTGAAGGAAGATCCGGGAAGCGAGGCTGATGCCAGTCAAGTTGTCGGGCTTGAACAAGAGGCAGGACTGCTGCGACAGGCCCTTGCCAATCTCAAGCCGGAACAGCGCGAAATCATCGAAAAGGCCTATCTGGGCGAGCTGACGCATCAAGAAATCAGCGCCGAAACCGGCCTGCCACTGGGAACCATAAAATCACGAATACGACTTGGAATGGAACGACTGAGACACGAGCTGAAGGACTTAAAACAATGAGCGCCGTGACCCATCATATCCCCGACGCGATGCTGGCCGCCTATGCCGCCGGTACGCTTCCCCATGCTTTCGCCGTGGTCGTTGCCAGCCATGTTTCGCTTTGCGACCACTGCCGCGTGGCACTTGCTGCGCATCAAACTGTGGGCGGTGTTGTCCTGGAAGACAGTGACGCCGTGCCGGTGTCGTCGTCGCTGAAGGACAACCTGTTTGCCCAGTTGGACGCGCCTTTCGTCCCCGAACCCGTCTATGATCGCTCGGGCATCTATCCCGGCCCGGTGATGGAGGCGCTTAAAGGTCGTGCGCTGAAATGGAAGACGCTTGGGATGGGCGTACGTCAGGACATACTGACCGAAGATGCGCATGGATCGGTGCGTCTGCTGTATATCCCACCCGGGCAGGCGGTGCCGGATCACGGCCATAACGGGCTCGAGATGACCTTGGTGCTGCAGGGCAGCTTCAGTGATGAAACCGGGCGGTTCGGGGTCGGCGATGTCGAAATCGCGGATGAAGATCTTGAGCACACCCCGATCGCTGACGCAGGCGATCCTTGTATCTGCCTTGCCGCAACGGATGCACGACTGCGCTTCAATGCCTTCCTGCCACGTATTCTTCAGCCAATTTTCCGCATCTGACGCGACCAGAAAATCTGTATGAAAGAACCGCCGAACTTCGGCGGTTCTTTTTTTGTTTCAAATGCTTAACTCACAATCCTTCACGCATTCGTGAGGTCGTGATCCGGCAATACTTCCCCCGCGTAACCTCCATACGAACCACAGATACATCTACGCGCCACACGCGCATCAACATGGAGAAGTCCTTATGAAAACCGCCCTGAAATCTGCCGCCGCAGCCGTCGCAATTGCCCTGTCTGCCGGTGCCGCCACCGCCAATACCGTCGTCGACATCGCTGCTGGCGACGAACGTTTCTCGACCCTCGTCGCTGCCGTTCAAGCCGCTGGTCTGGCCGAGACCCTGTCTGGCCCCGGCCCCTTCACCGTTTATGCTCCGGTCAACGATGCGTTTGCGGCCCTTCCCAAAGGCACCGTGGACAACCTGCTGAAGCCCGAAAACAAAGAACAGCTGACCAACGTGCTTCTGTATCACGTTGATGACCGCAAGCTGACGGCAGGCATGATCCCGACTGGGTCGAACTACTTCAAACCGGTTCTGGCCAGCGAGCGTCTGTGCATCACCGCAGGCTCTGACGGCGTGATGATTGCCGATGGTACGGGCGAGATGGCCAATGTGATCATCGCCGACATCCAGGCCGAAAATGGCGTCATTCACGTGATCGACAAGGTTCTTCTGCCGGGCACTCGCCCCGCTTGCCACTAAAACCAACCGGCCTATCGCAAAGCTTCGGGCGCCTTGTTCTCAAGGTGCCCGTTTTATTTTCCGCGGTAGATCAGAATGTCTGGAAGATAGGCCAACAGTCGTATGAACCACGAAAACGGCGCGGGGAAATCGGTGCGGAACCGCCGCTTGGTCATGGCGCGCAGCACACGGGTTGCAGCATCCTCGGCCTTCATCAGCATCGGCATATTGAAGTTGTTCTTCGCGGTCAGGCGCGTTTCGATGAAGCCAGGATTTACTAGGCGCACGATCACGCCCGTGTCTTTCAGATCAAAACGCATGGTCTCGGCCAGACTGACGAGGGCCGCTTTGCTGGCGCCATAGCCGATGGCGGCGGGCAGGCCGCGATAGCCCGCAAGCGATCCCACGAGGGTGATGTCCCCCGCGCCGCGTTGCACAAAGTCGGGAACAACTTCCCCCAGAACCCGCATCGCGCCGGTGAAATTCACGTCACACATGGTCAACGCGGTGGCGCTGTCCCACTCGGTCGCGCGCATCGGCACGTAGGCACCCGCGTTGTAGATCACGCCATCAATCGTCCCGGCCTGCAGCGCGGCGGCGCGTACGGCGGTCAGGTCTGTGACATCCAGCGGCAAGGCCCGCGCGTTCGGAAGACCTTCGCAAAGGCTTTCCAACCGATCTTCATTGCGAGCCGAGAGGATAAGATGCGCACCCTTGGCGCTGAGCTGCTGGGCCAGTGCACGTCCCAACCCCTCGCTTGCGCCAACAAGCCAGTACGTTTTGCCAGAAAAACAGGTCATTTGTTCAGCGCTCTACCATCAGACACAAGCTGTTCTGCGGGCGGTTGCTTCTTCAGGAACGGCGCGCGTTTCAGATAAAGGATAGCCGCCTGCCAATGGATCAGCGCCACGACCCGCGCCGCCCCAAACGGACGGCGCAATGCGGCCCACAGCAAAGACCCGCTGGTGGCCTTCTTCCGCTTCCCAGCAAGGGTCGCCAGCACACCTTGGTCTCCGTTCCGATAGTCGATCCGGATGTTCACCGCGTCCTCGGTCAGGCCGAAATTGAAGTGATACTGCCCCTCGATCTTCTGGAAGGGCGAGACATGCATCAATTTGCGCGCCGTCAGGCGATCTTTCGCGTCAATCGGCCCGAAATCCTCGTGCGCGCAGACATAGCAGTGGCGCTGCCCAAAGGTGCTGTTGACCTCGGCAACAAACGCGCGGGGCGTGCCGTCGACCAGCGCGACCCAGAAGCTGACCGGGTTGAAATGGAACCACAGAAAGCTGGGCTGGGTGAGAAGCAGAAGCTCGGCCCCCTCGGGATCAAATCCACGCCCCTTTAGCACCTCGCGAAACCACGCGACACCACGCCCGTCATCGCGCGGTCCGCCGTGGCGGCGATCCCAGATCGACCAGAGGTTCCAGCGGTTGCGCGACAAAAGCCACGGCGTGCCCGTGTCCGACAGGTCCGTCAGAACAAAGTCCACCCCATAGGTGAATGCGTTCTTCAAAGAGCCCCTGCGGGCGTGATGGGTTTTGGCTTGGATGTGACTAATCATGGTACTTCTTCTACGCGCGCGAAAACGCGTCGGATCACTTTAATCCAAGAACATTGCAGCTTTTTGTGATCCAGCCCCGCGCCCCGGCCGTAATCCCTGCATAACAAACGCGAAAAAGGGGTTGGCATGTTCGATCAAACACAGGGACCACGGAAAAGAATTGCAATCGTCGGGGGTGGCATTTCGGGCCTCTCTGCCGCGTATTATCTGTCCCCCTATCACGACGTCACCCTTTTCGAGGCCGCCCCACGCCTTGGCGGTCATGCCCGCACAGTCATGGCCGGCAAGAACGGAGATCAACCGGTCGATACCGGCTTTATCGTGTTCAACTACGCCACCTATCCCTTCCTGACCCAGCTGTTCCGCGAACTCGACGTCCCCGTCATCAAAAGCGAGATGAGCTTTGGGGCCAGTATTGACAATGGGCGTTTGGAATACGGTCTGAACACCCTGCGCGCCATCACTGCACAGAAAAGCAACCTCCTGCGCCCCCGCTATTATCGCATGATCGTCGACATCTTGCGCTTCGGCAAACGTGCCGAGGCCGCCGCGACCGACGACGACAAAACCATCGGGGATCTGGTGGACGAACTGGGCCTGAGCCGGACCTTTCGCGACGACTACTTAATGCCCATGTGCGGTGCGATCTGGTCAACGCCCGTGGCCGAGGTCAACGAATTCCCCGCGAAATCGCTGGTCCGCTTCTTCCGCAACCACGCACTTCTGGCGGGCGCAGGCGAGCATCAGTGGTGGACCGTCAAAGGTGGCAGCATCGAATATGTCCGTAGGCTTGAGGCTGCATTGATCGCGCGCGGTGTCACCTTGCGCACCGGCACCCCAGTGGAGAGCGTGACGCGCAGCGCCTTTGGCGTCAGCCTTGTCGCACAAAACGCACCCGCGCAAAGTTTCGACGAACTGATCCTGTCCTGCCATTCGGATCAGGCACTGGCCATTCTGGGCAGCGACGCCCGCCCTGACGAGGCCGCCGCCCTTGGCGCCATCCGCTATCAGCCCAACAAAGCGGTCCTGCATTGTGACCCCGCCCAGATGCCCCGCCGCCGCGACTGCTGGTCCAGCTGGGCCTACCGCTCGCAGAATGGGGCCATCGGCGTCACCTATTGGATGAACCGCCTGCAGAACATCCCGGAAGACGATCCGCTGTTCGTCACTCTGAACCCATCGACCGAGATCCCCGCCGACGCAATCTATGACGAGGTCGAGTTCGCCCATCCCGTCTTTGATCGCGCCGCGCTGAAGGCACAGCAAGACATCCGCGCCATGCAGGGCAACAACAACACCTGGTTTGCCGGCGCCTGGAACCGTCACGGGTTCCACGAAGACGGCATCGCCAGCGCCATGCGCATCGTGCGCGCCCTGAACAACCGCCACACCACCAAAGGAGAGCCCCATGCGATTTGCGGACAAGAAACTGAAGTCTCAATTCCTGTCGACCTGCGCGCGTCTGCATGACGGCCAGCTGACCCTGCGCACCCCGGAAGGCGAACGTTTCCAGTTCGGCACATCCGGCCCCGAGGCCGAGATGGTGATCCGCGACTGGTCTGCTGTGTCCGCTTTGGCCGCGCATGGTCAGGTCGGGCTAGGCGAAGCCTATGTGCAGGGTTTGTGGGACACACCATCGGTCGAGGGCCTTGTGGCGCTGGCCATGCGCAACCGCGACCAACTGGGCGCGTTCGACAAGGCCAGCCCCTTCAATCAGGCAAAATTCCGTCTGGTCGACACCATCATGCGCGCCAACTCGCGCCGCGGATCGCGCAAGAACATCCGCTCGCATTACGATGTCGGGAACGAGTTCTACGCGCTGTGGCTGGATGAGGGCATGACCTATTCGTCGGGCATTTTTGACAAAGGTGACAACGATCTTTCCCGTGCCCAGAAGAACAAGAATGACCGCGCGCTGTCACGTCTCAGCGATGGGGCACGGACACTTGAAATCGGCTGCGGCTGGGGTGGATTTGCCGAGGCTGCCGCCGATGCAGGCCGTGACGTGACCGGCGTGACCATCTCGCGCAATCAACACAACTACGCGGACAGCCGCCTTGATGGGCGCGCGGATATCCAGCTGCGCGACTACCGCGACATCGACGGCCAATATGACAACATCGTCTCGATCGAGATGATCGAAGCTGTGGGCGCGCGCTATTGGCCCAGCTATTTCTCGGTTCTGAAGAACAAGCTTGCCGACGGTGGCCGCGTTTTGTTGCAAGCCATCACCGTGCAGGACACGTTCTTTGACACCTACAAGGCGTCCTCGGACTATATCCGCCAATACGTGTTTCCGGGTGGTATGCTGCTGTCTGACTCGGTGATCGCGAACCAGGCCGGGCGCGCGGGCCTGAAGGTCAACGACAACCACGCCTTTGGCCAAGACTATGCCAGGACCTGCCGCATCTGGTCCGAACGTCTGGTCGCACGCAAGGACAAGATCGCCGAACTGGGCTACGGCGAGGCGTTCTTTCGCAACTGGCAATATTACCTCGAGATCTGTGCGGCTTCTTTCGCCGTGGGTCACACGAATGTCGTCCAAGTGGAGCTAGCCCATGCTTAGGCCCGTGCTTCTTTGCCTGCTGATACTGGTGGGCCACGCCGCCAAGGCGTCCCCTGTCAGCTCGGCCCTGCCGGATGCCGAACTGCGGGGTGAAGCCACGCTGCGTTTCCTTGGCTTTCCGCTCTATAAGGCGCGGCTATTCACCCCCTCTGGTGCACCTCTTGACTGGAGCAAGGACTTCGCGCTGGAGCTGACCTATCTGCGCGACCTAACGGCCTATGATCTTGTTGAAGGCACGATGCGAGAATTTGAGCGCACCGGCGGCACCCTGCCAGTGCGCGCGCAGCTGAACCGATGCTTCTTTGATGTGCGCAACGGGGATCGCTATAACGCCGTGGCGAATGGCCCCAATCAGCTAACCTTCTGGCGCAATGACACCCGGACCTGCACCCTATCCCACCCCCAGATCACAGCCCGTTTCATGGGGATCTTTCTGGGCGACAACACACGCTCGCGTCGCTTCACCAGCCTGCTTCGGAGCGACGGATGACCTATCCGCGCGTCAGCCTTTATGCCCTGATGCTGGCCGCTGCTGGCATCCCGCTCTATATCCACCTGCCCCGGTTTGCCTCGGTAAACCTTGGGCTGGGGCTTGGGGCGGTGGGGGCAATTCTGCTGGCGATCCGTCTGGTTGACCTTGTTCAAGACCCGCTGATCGGCTGGGCCATAGACCGCTGGCCGCGCGCGCAAAGCGTCTTTGCCGTAACCGCCGCGCTTGGCCTTGCAATCGGCTTCCCCCTGCTCTTCACCCTTACCCCCGGCCCGAGTGTCACGACCGATCTTGTCCTTATCTTGATCCTGCTGTTTTCGGCCTACAGCCTTGGAATGATCCTGCTGTATGGTCGAAGCGCGACATTGGCAGACAGCCCAACCCCGCGCGCCCTGATGACGCTGGCCGCGTACCGAGAGGTCGGCATGCTGGGCGGCGTGATCCTTGCGGCAATGGCCCCGGCGCTTCTTGCCGCAATGGGTGCCCGCGCGCAGGGCTATCCCAGTTTCGGCGTGTTTCTGGGCGCGCTGGCCATCGCAACCGCGCTTCTGACCCTTCCAATCTGGCGCCGCACGCCCCTTCCGGGCGACCGCCTAAGCCTTCAGGGTCTTGGTCAGGCGGGCGCGCTGAAACTGCTTGCGCTGGCCTTGGTCAACAGCCTGCCTGTCGCAATCACATCCACGCTGTTTCTGTTCTTTGTCGAAGACCGCCTGCAGCTTCCTGACCGGGCCGGACCACTCTTGATCCTGTTCTTCCTCAGCGCCGGGGTCAGCGTGCCGCTCTGGACCCGCATCGCCCATGCCGTCGGCCCGAAACGCACGCTGCTGATCGCCATGCCGCTGGCCATTCTGGGCTTTATCGGTGCGGCGTTTCTGGCGCCCGGAAACCTGATCGGGTTCGCGGTGATCTGCGTGGCCTCCGGTGCGGCCCTTGGCGCGGATATGGTGATCCTGCCTGCCATGTTCTCGGTCGTGCTGACGCGCGCGGGGCTGAAACCCTCGCTTGCCTTCGGCATCTGGTCATTTGCCGGAAAGCTCGGCCTTGCGCTGGCGGCCTTCGCAACCCTGCCGCTGCTTGAACGAAACGGCTTTACCCCCGGTGGCACCAACAGCTCAGACGCCCTTGCTGCGCTCAACATCTCATACGCCATCATCCCCTGCATTCTGAAACTCGGCGCTCTGGCCATGGTCCTTGCGCTGCCTACAGAGGACCAATCCCAATGAAACTCGTCACAGCCATCCTTGCCCTATTCGTTGTGGCCACCTTGACCCGCCACATGTTCTTCAGCTTCAAGGCGCAGACGCCTGCGGACTATGCCGACACCGGCCCCGCCTTTTCGCTCACTGAACACCTGTCCGGCGAAATCCTGTCCGAGGGGCTGATCTATGGCCCCACAGGCCGCGTCACCAACAGTTTCACCGCCCGCATGGTCGGCCAGTGGGAGGGTCGCAACGGCACCCTGACCGAAGATTTCACCTATTCCAACGGTCGTACTCAGGCGCGCAAATGGTTCCTCACACAGATAGACGACACCACCTTCACCGCGACCGCCGATGACATCGTCGGCACAGCACAAGGTACGGTGTCCGGGTCGACGATCAAGATGACCTATGACATCGTCCTGCCTGCCGAGGCCGGGGGCCATACGCTTAGCGTCACCGACTGGCTCTACATGACCGATAGCGGCGTGATCCTAAACCGCTCTGAAATGCGCAAGTTCGGCATCAAGGTTGCCGAACTTGTCGCGACCATGCGACCTGACCCAACCCGTTGATCCCAAGCGAAGCAAGAGGACAAGACCATGCTGACGAGAAAGAAACGCATATTCGCAGCGCTGGCCGTGGCAGCTGTGACCTTGTCTGCCTGCGCGGGGCGACCGAAACTGCAAGATCCCCCGCTCTCGGAGCGCGAGCTTAATCTTGAGGAGTTCTTTGAGGGGAAATCCGTCGCCCGCGGTCAGTTTCAAGACCTGTTTGGGACGGTGCAACGCCGGTTCGATGTTGAGATCACAGGCGACTGGGATGGCCAGACGCTGACCTTGGTCGAGGATTTCACCTATGACGACGGCGAAACCGAGCAGCGCATCTGGACGCTTGAAAAGACTGGTGAAGAGACATGGCAAGGCACCGCTCCGGGGGTCATTGGCACAGCAACGGGTCGCGAAAATGGTGATACGTTCAACTGGGCCTATCGTATTGATCTACCTGTCAGAAAGGGCACGATGCGTGTCGATTTCGATGACTGGATGTGGATGCTGAGTGATGATCGCGTGCTGAACCGCGCCTACGTTTCGCGATACGGAGTGCGCATTGGCGAGGCCATCATTGTTTTTGAGAAAAAGTAACTATTGCTTGCGCCCCGCGCACCCTCAGCGCCGCGTCGATCGAACCCGCCAAATCGCCCACAGTATCAGGTTCGAAATACTCGCCGTGGTCGCCGGGAATGATGTCGAAACTGGGGGATTTGTGAACTTTCTGCCACTCTGAGACCGGATCATCCCGAGTGAAAAACGGATTAAACCGATGGCTGTCACGGCCAAAGATCATGTGCAGCGGACCCGCATAGGGCTGCGACGGCTCTGCTTCCAGCAAAATCAGATTAACCGGCTGGGCGCACTCAGCATTCCAAATCCTCGCCATTCTTTCCGCTATGGGTCCCGCACCGCAATTCCCGCCGAACCCGGCAATCTGAGTTTGGCCTGCGTCCCGCAGACAGCGCACATAAAGCGCGGCCAGATCATCCAGATACCCCTGTCGATGGGACTTCTCGCCCAGAACGAAATTCAATGAACGCAGCGCGATCAGCGGCTGATCAGGGTCCAAACCCGCCGTCAAAACGACGGGTTCATGCGAGTCGTTGAAGCACCACACCAAAGGCGCACGCGATCCGGACAGGTTGAACCCGTAGACCGGCAGCGTGTCAGACAACCGCTCGCCCGGCCAATCCCGTGTCATCAGATTGAGCCGCTGAATGATATCCTCAAGCCCGACACCTTCCGCGATGAGCTGCGTTTCGTTGGCGTCCTCAGGGGAACGCACCGCCTTGCCAACAGCGCGCAGCCGTCTCAGCACGCCCTTCGCCACACGCTTCGCCGTCCAGCGCGGGGCGGGTTGCAGGGGCGAAGGCGTAAGAGTTGCCTTGCGCTGTTGTCGGATCATCGCAGCCATCCCCGCTACCGTCGCACCCTGCTCAAAAATCACGTCTGTCGCCAGCCAGATCCCCGTGACTTCCTCGATCGCCCCAAGAAGCCGCATGGCCTGTAGGGAATCCCCGCCCGCCTCGATGAAATTCTCTGTGAGAGACACGGCGTCTACGCCAAGGCATTCGGCCCAAAGCGTGGCAATTGTGCGCTCGAGCCCTGACTCCGGTGACCTTGTTGACTGTGTAGCGGATTCTGGATTGGCGGTATCCGACAGCAGTCCATAGTATTCGGGCGCCCCGATGCGGTTGGGTTTGGTTGTCCGCCCCAACGGGATATCTTCAGCGAAGAACAACGGGGTGGGCAGTTTGAACGCGGCCAGCCGGGTGCGCAGATGGGCTTTGATGTCGTCTTCGGTCACGTCCTGCCCGGGCGTTGGCACAACGGCTGCCGCGGCAACCTGCCCAAGCGTCCGATGCGGCATGGCAAAGCAGATGCTGTCCTGCACGGCCGGGTGGGAGCGAATCGCCTCTTCAATCTCGAAGGGCGAGATCTTTTCGCCGCCACGGTTGATCAGTTCCTTCTTGCGTCCGATCAGCTCCAGCTGCCCATCATCGTCCAACTGCCCCATATCGCCGGTGTAGAACCAGCCCTTCCGGATGGAGGATGCGGTCGTTTCGGGATCATCGTAATACTCCGAGAACAGATTGGACCCACGCACGGCAATCTGGCCCAGGGTATTGGGCGGTAGGGCATGGCCCGCATCGTCATGGATCTGAAGCGCGTAATGCAGCGACAAGCCCACCTTGCCCGGAATGCGGCGTGCCGGGGGAAGCGGCGAGATGGTGATCAACCCAGTTTCGGTCGAAGCATATTGTTCGAGGCATGGAACACCGAAGGTCTCTTCGATCTGCTTATGCAACGGCAAGGGCAGCTTGGTCGTCGATGAGATCACGATGCGCAGCGCATGATGCTTGGCGGTTTCAGGATCCTCGTGGGCCAACCGGACGAGTTCGCGCAGGAAGGTTGGCCCCCCGGCAACCCAGCCGACCTTGAAATCGACCATGTCCTGCAAAACCCGGTCAGGATCGAACCCGTTGGGCAGGACCAGTGCACCACCGGCGACCAGCGCCCCGGCAACGCGGTTGAACAGGGCCGAGACATAAGGCGGCGAAAACAAGATGCCCACCGTATGCGCTGCCTCTCCTTTTGCTGCGGCCTGAACTTGTGCCCGTCCGGCCATCACGGCTTGGGTCGAGATAGCCCCTTTCGGCTTGCCGGTTGTGCCCGTGGTCATCTGGACGGTGCCTTCGTCCTCGGGCTGAACAGCCCCAGGCGCATTACATGGCCCGATCACTTGCCCCGACAAGGTGACCTGGCCCGTGATACCTTTCGGCACCGATGCCAAGCTGATCAGAGGATATCCTTCCGACCGGATCAGCGCGGCCACCTCTGTCAGATCTTCATGCACGATGACAGCATCGAACGGGATCCGGTTCAGAGCGGCGCGGAATTCATAAGGCGATAATTTCGGGTTCAGGGGCGCGACGGACGCCGTATCGATAATCCCAAGAAACGCCCCGACCGCATCTGCCACTTTATGACAGACAAGTGCCACACGGTTTGTCCGACCAACGCCCAAATCGTTCAGCGCTGCACGAATGTCCCGGATCTGATCCGCGAGCTCGGCATAGGTCATGGCTGGCGCATCCCGCGTCAGCAAAGCGGGCGCGTCGGGATAGAGCGCTGCGTGAGTTCGGATCAACTGACCAAGGGTGGTCGGGTCAGGGTCGAAGCGTTCGGGGCTGGTCAGGGTCATGGTGCAAAAGAATAGAAGTTTTCCCTACGGGGCAAGCTATTAGCACAGGTGATGGAACAAGCGCACATAATAATCAAACTTCCGAATTCGCGTGCCCCCACCCGGGGTAGATGCCCAGTTAGGAATTGCCTTTGGTCGCATCGGCAGACAAGATGCCCCAACGGCGTGTCTGCGGTATTGCGCATGCAGACAGCGTCACGCTCGAGGGACACATTTTGCAACACCCAATCATGTCAAAGGTTTTTCTGCCGCTCTTGATAGCTGCGTTTGCCTGCGTGATTGGTGTGCTGTCGCTTGGCCTGAGTGAGACCTCAGGTCGTTGGCCGGGAAGTGTTGTAATGCTGGTGATCGGATTTTGCCTATTCGAAGCCGTTTTTAGCCTACGCAATCCGGTCTTGGACAGCCGCACGGCAGACGCACCTGAGGTGCCTCATGCCCGATGGAAGACGCTTTTTTTGACACTCTGCGCGGCTGCGATTGCAGCGCTGCTTGGCCTACTGACTGCAATCGTCGTATTTGTCATGGCGCACAGCATCTGGATCGGGCGACGCAGTTCAACGGCGGCGGCACTGACCGCCGCGCTGACCGCCCTGATCCTGTATGGCTTCTTCGAGCAAGGCTTGGGGGTCAGGCTATTCCGGGGAATGTGGTTCTAAGCGGAACGCCATAAAGATAGTCATAAATAGGGAAATAACGTATGTTGAATACCAAATTTGCGACATGGGCAACGCTGCTTCTGATAGGTGCCATGACGCTGATCGGCACACCCGCACAGGCTGACTGGCCCGAAAAACCAGTTCGCTTAATCGTACCCTATAGCCCTGGTGGGGGGTTCGACACTTTTGCCAGATTGTTCGCACCCGAGTTAGAGAAGGCGTTGGGGACAGACATCATTGTCGACAACATTCCAGGCGCAGGCGGACGCCGCGGGATCGAGACCATGATGAAATCCGACGCCGACGGATATACTATCGGCATGTTCAACATTCCCGGCATGGTCATCGCAGGGGTGACCGGGAAATGGCCGGATGTAGATCTGCGCGACATCGCGTGGGTCTCGAACTTGACCCGTTCGCCCTATACGCTTGTGTTGTCCGCATCTGGCGGATTGACCTCGGCCGATGATCTTTGCGCGTTGGGCAGGCCTGCCAAATTGGCCACGACCGGGGCCGGATCCTCTAGCCACACCATCGCGGTGATCCTGATGGAAAGCCTTGGCTGTGCGTACACCGTCGTGCCTGGCTACAAGGGATCAACCGAAACGACACTTGCCGTAATCCGAGGGGAAGTGGACGGGATGTTTGCAAGCGTGGATACCGCGCGAAAGTTCATCGAGTCCGGCGATATTCGCATCGGGCTGACCTTCAGCACCACGACGCTTTTTGACGGTGTGCCGACAACCACCGAGATCGGGCAAAACCGGCTGTCATCGTTGGCGCAGCTTCGGATGATCGGTGCCCCCCCCGGCACCCCAAGCGAGATCCTCGCGAAGCTGGATGCTGCGTTTCAAGCTGCCGCAACCAGCGCGTCGATTGCCGAATGGTCTGCCTCGACGAAACGTCCAGTCACCTACATGGATGCTGACAGCTCGGCTCGGGCCATCAATGAACAGTTCGACGTGATGCAAAGCTTCGCATCCGCGTTCCAGTAGACGCACGCGAAACGGGTCGACGGCTCTTGTTGAAAACAGAACAGCCGGCCAGATGAATGGGGGAGCTTTCCGTGGGGTTCGACCACCTGCTTGACGCCTTTGCTGCCGCTGCCAGCCCAGGGGCTATGATCCACATCTGCCTTGGGATCGTCATCGGATTCACCTTTGGTGTCATTCCCGGGCTTGGCGGCGTGATCGCGTTAGCCTTGGTGCTTCCATTCACCTATGTGATGGAGCCATTGGATGCGATCTATCTTGCAGGTGGCATCATGGGGGCAACATCGTTTGGTGGGTCGATCTCGGCCATTCTTCTGAAGGTGCCCGGAACCGCCCCAAACGCGGCCACAACATTCGACGGCTTCCCCATGGCACGTGCAGGACGCGCAGGCGAGGCGATTGGAGCATCAGCCACAGCATCGACCCTTGGGGGCCTGATCGGCCTTGTGACGCTGTGCGCCATCATCCCCTTTTCCAAGCAGATCATTCTGGCATTCGGCCCGGGCGAGCAACTGCTGCTGGCCATCTTGGCCTTTGCCGCCATTGCTGCGGCCTCGGGCGACAAGCTGCTGCGCGCCTTCATTTCGGCCGGGTTTGGCCTGCTGTTGGCAACCATCGGGTTTGATGTCATCACAGGCGACGAGCGGTTCACCTTTGGCAACACCTACTTGTGGGATGGCATCCCGATGGTCCCTGCCCTGACGGGGCTCTTCGTCCTTGCGCAAATGTTTTGGCTGGCGGGTACCCCTGGCAGGATCGATCGTTCATCGGGCGCCGCGAACCAGCGTGTCTCGGGCCTTAAACAAGGGATCAGGTCGACCTTCGGGCATTGGCCCGTCGTACTGCGCGGGTCCTTTATCGGCACGGCCATCGGCATCCTGCCTGGCGTCGGGGGCACGGTCGCTTCGTTGCTGGCGTACTCTGCTGCCAAATCCGTGTCGCACGAACCCGAAAGCTTTGGCACCGGCAACATCATCGGTGTCATTGCGCCCGAAAGTGCCAACAACGCGAAGGATGGTGGATCACTGGTTCCAACCCTAGCCTTCGGCATACCCGGAAGCGCAGAATCTGCAGTATTCCTGTCCATACTCGTCCTTCATGGGATCGAGCCGGGACCAATGATGCTTCGGGATGAAACATCCGCGATTTACGGGTTGATCGTCGCGGTTACACTGTCGGCCATCGGCGCCTCATTGCTTGGACTAGTCCTGTCACGCGGTCTTATCGTGCTGACCAGGATCGACACCCGCCTGATTGTTCCCTTCGTAATCGTGCTGGCGCTCTGCGGTGTCTACGCAATCGCCGAGCAATTCGGCGATGTGTTGGTCGCTGTCGCCCTTGGGGTTATCGGATTTGTATTCCTGACGTTCAGATTTCCAATCTTACCCATGGCCGTTGCGCTGATCCTCGGAGAAACTGCCGAGCGATCCTTTCATCAGGTGCGCCTGATATCTGACGACGATATCCTTGGCTTCCTACTGGCCAGACCACAATCTGTTGCACTGTTGCTGATGATTGCCGGCGTCGTTCTTGTCCCGGCCGTGCGACGCGGTCTGAACACTCAGACAAGGCCGCGTAACGACGGATAACCCCGACGACATTGCCTCGCGAGGGCACCAAATCTGATTACTTCCAGCAAAAAGACGCCCCTCGCTTCACGCAAGGGACGTCTGAGTTTCTCACCTGAAACACGAAGTCAGGTTAGTTCAGCAGGACGTCCAACGGGACGGGGGTGCTGATCCTCCAGTTCCCAGCCACCCCAGGCGTTCCATCGGTAATCTCGATGATCTGCATCTCGGCCGAGTTCTGATGGTGGATTTCATCCGAGAAGCTGCGCGGGCCGAATGCCGTGGGCTCGTCACGCATCTTTTCAAGCTCTGCTGTGACCGCGGCCCCATCAAGGCTACCAGCTCGCTCGACCGCTTTGGCCCACAGGTCGATCAGGATATAGCCGGGATAGGCGTATTGACTGGCAGGGCGGCTGCCGGTCGCTTTCTCATAAGCCATGTTGAAGGCTTCGACGTCCGCGCGCGGATCATCTCCGTAGATCGAGCCCTGCACGGGCACCACGAAACCTGACAGGTTCGGCGTGGCGTTCAGCCAATAGGATCCATCGACCGCCGAACCATTCAGGATCAGCGAGTTGATCCCGGCAGCACGGATCTGCCGTACGGCCGAGGCTGCACCGGGAATATAGCTGCACAGCATGATCACGTCCGGCTCGGTCTCAAGCGCCTTGATCCGGGTGATCTGGCTGGCGATCGAGGCATCACCGTTCTTAAAGGTGTCACGACCAACGATGTCGCCACCGGCATTGGGGAACATCCAGTCAAAGCCGGTACAGATGCCTTTGTTGTATTCGATTGTGGTATCCAGCAGCACATATCCCGTTTTCGCCCCACGTTCGCCCAAGGACCACTCGGCCATGGTCGCGCCTTGGACTGCTGCCAGCACTGAGGCTGAGAAGCTGTTCGGGCCGACGCCTTGAATGCCCGCCTTGATGTCTTCAGCGCACAGGAAGAACGAATTCAATCCAGCCCCTTCTGCTGCCAAGGCTGCCGGTGCGCCAAAGTCATAGTCGCAGTTGACGATCAACATATCGGCGCCTTCGTCAATCAGTTGCAGACCTGCGCTGGCGGACTGGGCCTGATCGGATTTCGTGTCGGCTTCAATCCAGTTGATCTGTCGACCAAGCAAACCACCCGCGGCGTTAATTTCGTCAATTCGAATACGGGCCGCCGTAGTGGCAGGCGTATCATAGGCTTCAAGCCAGCCTGATTTGGCAATGGCAAAGCCGACGGTAATATCATCTGCCAGACCTGCACCAGCCGTTGCGAGGCTCATAGCAATCGCAGTCGCTAATCGTTTCATCAGTTTTCTCCTCAGTTGGTAGATTGTGGTTCTTGTTTGGAATGTCGTACCCGCCCCCCAAGTACCGGCAGGCGAAGCTCGCGACCGCCGGTCAAGCCGGACGGGCGTATGATCAGCACCAGGATCATGATGATGCCAATCAGGATTTCCTGAGCCCCGCTGGGCAGCGCAAAGCTGGCGCCACCGATTTCGACCCCGCGCTCGAAACGGACGAGGCCTTCGATCAGCACCGACAGGACCAAGACGCCAATCACTGCGCCCGATAGGCTGCCAATGCCGCCGACGACCAGCATCGCGAGGGTGATAAAGGTGATGCCAAGGTAGAAGCTGTTGGGATTCAAGACGCCCAATGAATGGCCCAGAAGGACGCCAGAGACGCCGGTAAAGAAGCCCGAGATCACCAGCGACAAAAGTCGGTGACGATACATGTTCACGCCCGACGCTGCTGCGGCGACCTCATCTTCGCGGGTTGCACGAAGCGCCAGTCCCGAGGCCGAATTGGCGTGGAGTGTGGCGACAAGTACCGCAACGCTGGCCCAGACCAGCGTAACCCATTCGTCTGCGTAGCGGTCCAAACCCACGACCGAGGATGTCGCGCCTGTCACGCCCTCCCAGTTCGAATAAACGGTATTGACGATGGCGAGAAATGCGAAGGTCGCGATTGAGGCGGCAATGCCCGAAAGGCGCAGGATCGCGGCACCCACGATCAGGGCAATCAGTGCCGCCAGCAGGCCAGAGACCACCGTCGCAGGCAGATGCGGCCATTCGGCCGAGGCCAGCCAATGCGGCAGATCGGGCAGGAACATGCCCTTCATCTGTGGGCGCAGCGTCAACCAGGCAGAGCAATAGGCCCCGATCGCCATGAAGCCTGCATGGCCAAAGCTGACCACACCGGAGTTGCCGACGAAGATCCACAACCCGACCACGAAGATCACCCGGATCAGGGTTTGTGCTGCCATTCGCGCCAAGGATTTGTCGCCCGTGGCTGTCACGATCAGGACAAAGATCAGCAGGATCGCAATGAGGACTACAGGAGTGGTCAATGCGCGAAGTCGGTTCTGTCGATGTGCGTCCATCATGATTAAACCCTCGGTTTGGCAGAGGCCGATGCGAACAAGCCTTGCGGGCGGACCAGCAAGATGACGACCACCAGCGTGTAAAGGAAAGCATCGCGAAACGGCCGTGCCTCAAGCGGCAATGCGGCTTGCAATACGACTGAAATGGCCCCGATCAGAAAACCCGCCGCAACCGCGCCGGGCAGAGACCCCAGACCGCCGACCACCGTTGCGATGAAGGCCACAAGCATGATCTGCCCGCCCATGCGGACATCCGCCACACCGGTCTGAGTGACCATGATCATCGCCACGGCCGCCGCCAAGGCGCCAGATAGGGCAAAGGCTCCGGTGATCACGACGTTTGCGCGCACCCCCAAAAGCCGTGCCATGGTGAAGTTCTCGGCTGCGGCACGCATTTCAAGGCCGACGCGGGTTTTCTTCAGCAACAGCGCCAGCGCGCTGACCACCAGAAGCGTGGTGATGATGACAATCAGCTGCAACAGCGGGACCGAGGCTCCGGCCACCGAGATCGGGGTGTTGAGGTCAGGCCATAGGCTGATCGCCTTGGGCCGGCTGCCGTAGACAGCCAACAAGGTGTTCTGGATAACGAAACCAAGGGCGAAGGACGAGATCATCATCGCGACCGGATTGGCGTTACGCAATTGTCGAAAGACGATGTACTCCGAGGCCACCGCGATCAGCGCCCCAAGCGCCAGCAGGACAGGAATAAGCAGGATTGCCGGTGCCTTGCCCAAGAACATCACGGCCACCGCATCCGACGACGGCACGATCAAGGCAAAGACGCAAAAGGCGATGTATTCACCGTGGGCAAAATTCACCAAGTTCATCACGCCGAAGATCAGTGCGATGCCCAGTGCCGCCATGGCATAGATCCCACCCAGCGAGGCCGCATCGAAGAACAGCTGAGGTACAGCATTCATTGGACTTGCTCCGTAGATTTGGATTGATCGGCTTGACCGAAATAGGCCTCTTTCAGAAGGTCGCGCTCGGCAAACTCGGACGCGTCACCGTCGCCCACAACCTGACCTCCACGCAAAAGCACCATGCGCCCGCCAACCCGCGCGGCCCGGGCCGAGCTTTGTTCCACGATCAACAGCGTCAGACCGCGTTCCTTTTGCAGGGCGACAAGCGTGTCATAGACTTGGTCGACGATGTTCGGCGCAAGCCCCAGCGAGGGCTCGTCCACCATCATGAGTTTCGGGTTGGTCATCAGCCCACGCCCGATGGCCAGCATCTGTTGCTGCCCGCCCGACAGCGCCCCGGCATTGGCATGGCGGCGTTCACCCAAGATGGGAAAGGCGTCGTAAATTTCGGCAATGTCACCTTCAATGGCCTGTTTGTCGGCGCGGATACCGGTGCCGACGCGAAGGTTTTCCTCGACGGTCAGGGTGCTGAAGATATCGCGCCCTTCAGGCACCATCGACAGGCCGTATCGCGCAATCGCCTCGGCGCTTTTTCCGGTGATGATGTCGCCGTCCAGCTCGACCCGCCCGTGGCTGCTGGACACAGCGCCCGCGATGGCCTTGAGCAGCGAGGACTTGCCAGCGCCATTGGGGCCCGACACGAACAGACGTTCGCCTTCCTGAAGGTGCAGCGTCACTCCGCCAAGCGCCGGAACTTTGCCATAGCGCACCTCAAGGTCAAATACTCCAAGCTTGGTCATCACGCGGCCTCGCTATCGGCGCCAAGATAGGCATCGCGTACTTTTCGGCTGGCCAGAATAAGCTCACGGTCGCCTTCCTCGATCACCTGTCCGGCATCGAGCACATAGACGTGGTGCGAGACAGCAAGAACCAACCCAACATTGTGCTCGATCAGCAGAACACCGATGTTCAATTCCTCGGCGACGCGTTTGATCAGCGCGGCCAGATCGGCAGCCTCGGCTTCGGACATTCCCGCCGCCGGTTCGTCCAGCAGAAGGAAGTCAGGGGTAAACATGAGCGCGCGGGCAATGCCAACGCGGCGCTCATCCGTATAGGGAAGCCCTGCCGCAGGTTGCTCGGCCAGATGGGACACCCCCATCCAGTCAAGCAACCGCAACGCCTCGGCTTCTGAAGCCGCGCGAGAGTGCCCCAGCCCAACGCCGGTGACGGCAAGGTTGTCCAGAACATCCAGACCGGTGAACAACCGGCCTGCCTGGAAGGTTCGGGCCAATCCGGCCCGACGCAATTGGTGCGGCGGCAAAGTGCCGACATTCCTGCCTCCAAGCGTCACGGTGCCCGTGGTCGGTGCCTGAAACCCGGTCAACGTGTTGACCATTGTGGTCTTACCAGCCCCGTTTGGCCCGATCAGCCCATGAACAGCGCCCGGAGTGATCTTTAGCGTGACATCGGTTAGGGCTTTGAACCCACCGAAGGCCACCGTCACCCCGGACGCCGCCAGGGAGGAAACCGTTTCGTTCCGCCGCGCCATCATCAGACCTCGGCCAGTTCTTTTTGCTGAACGCTCTGGTCTTGCGCGGCAGCGGCATCCGCAGTCACCACATACACACCCGTGTCGTGCAAACTGACGGTCCAGCCCGGTTCAACCACGATGGTGGTCGTGACCTCTTCGATCACGGCGGGTCCGTGCAGCGTGTCCCCGGCGCCCATCGCGGACCCGTCATAAACTGGCGTGTCCTGCGCGATGCCATCGGCATTGAACACCATCGGGCGGGTGCCCTTCAGGGTTTCATGCGCCCCCTTGCCTGCGGCGATTTTCATGCGCTCGGGCTTGTCCACATGGCCAGCAATGGTGCTTTCCACGTTGACGATCTCGACCGCGTTATGCGGTTCGTCATAGGTGTATAGCTCTTTGTGGCGAGCGTGGAATGCGGCCTTGATGTCTTCAATCGTGGCTTCGGTGACTTCGAACGGGTCAATCTCAACCGTGCATTCATGCACCTGACCGACATAGCGCATATCAAGCGACCGACGGATCGAGATGCGGTCCTCGGCGAACCCATCGCCCGCCAGATCAACCCTGCCGCGCGCCTCAAGCGAGGTGAACAGGTCATCCAGTTTCTTTGCAGCCGCCCCCCCTTCCAGACGGATCGGTGCGGGCGCCATGTAGTTGTATTTGACGTCCGAAATGATCTGCCCGTAGGCGCATAGGCCAGAGGCCAGTTTCGAGATCAGCACCTTCGAGATCCCCATCTCGCGGGCCAATGCCGTGATATGTGCACCAGTGGCGCCACCGGCACCCATCAGCACGAAATCACGCGGGTCATAGCCCCGTTCGACAGACACCCGGCGGATGGCGTTGACCATGTTGTTGTTGACGATGGTGAACATACCATAGGCGGCTTTCTCGATGGAAATGCCCAGCGGGTCGGCAAGGTTCGCTTTAATCGCCGCGCGCGCCTTGTCGACGTCCAGCGGAAGACGCCCGCCGACCAAGCCATCGGCGTTCAGATATCCCAGCACAAGGTTGGCGTCGGTCGTCGTCGGATTTTCACCGCCCTGGCCATAGCAGGCCGGTCCGGGTTCCGATCCAGCCGATTGCGGCCCCATCTGCATCAGACCCATCGAGTCGATCCAACCGATCGAGCCGCCACCGGCGCCCAGTGTTTCCACCTGGATCATCGGAATGCCGATACGATAGCGCAGGAAGTCGATGTTCTTGTTGACGTTGGCCTGCCCGTCCTTGGTCAGGGTGATGTCGAACGAGGTGCCGCCCATGTCACAAGTGATGATGTTCTTGTCACCCCAGGGCTCGGCCACATCAAGCGCCGCCTGTGGTGCAGATGCCGGGCCGGAGTTGATGGCGTAAACCGACTGGTCGCTGACCACTTTGCCCAGCGCCAAACCACCGTTCGACTGGAAGTAGCGCACCGGATGCTGCGAACCGAGTTCACGGAAATAGGCGTCAATCGCTTCGACATAGCGCTGCAGGATCGGTGCCAGATAGGCGTTCACGATGGCGGTCGAGGTGCGGGTGTATTCGCGGACCTGCGGATACAGCTGGTTGCCGACTGTCAAACGCACGTCGGGCATCATCTCGCGCACAATCTCGGCGGCACGATTTTCGTGGTCGGGGTGCAGCACCGACCAGACAAAGCTGATGGCAACCGATTCAACGCCTTCGGCGATGAAGTAACGGCAGGCCGCGCGCACGTCTTCCTCGTTGATCGGTGTCTTGACCGTCCCGTCCGAGATCACCCGCTCGCTGACCCCTTTGCGCAAGTGACGCGGCACCAGCATGGTCGCGGGGGGATAGTCCGGATCATAACGATAGCCGTCTTCCTTGTGACCCAGACGGATCTCGATGGAATCCTCGTGCCCCTTGGTGGCGATCAGGCCGGTCTTGGCCCCGGTGTGGGTGATCAGCGCGTTCAGACCCACCGTGGTGCCGTTGATGCACAGGTCCGAGTTCGAAACGATTTCCTGAGCCGTCAGCCCGGTTTCCTCGGTGATCAAAGCAAGCCCGTTCTTGATGGCCTTGGTCGGTTCGGTTGGTGTGGACAGCACCTTGAAGATCTGCGTGCTGCCTTTTTTGTCAGCGAGGATGAAGTCGGTAAATGTGCCGCCGGCATCAATGCCCAGACGATATTGGGTACGCATGGTATTTCCTTTCAAATCAGGGGATCAAGCAGCCGCGCGGGCGGCAGCCGTGGCGGCTTCGTCGATGGTCAGGGTGTCGGCGTCGGCAATGATCACGCCGTAGTCCAACCGCGCGCCTTCGATTGACACGAGGCCATTGCGCACATCTTCGACCACCTTCAGCGGGTCGCGTTCGAACGGGTTGCCGAACCCACCACCACCGGGATTGAGGTTCGCTGCAATTTCGCCGGGTTTGATGGTTTCGATCACGTTGTCGGTGATGATCTGGGTTTCGCCGTCGCGGGTGATTTCAAGACGGCCGACCTTCTTGTGCACCATTTCGGATTTCGCCCCAGCGGCCCCCATGGCCGGAATGCGGCGGCCTTCGCCAAAGGTGACCAGCGTCATGTCGGTGTCCAGCGGCTCGACCGCCCAGCGCGTGCCGGATCCCCCACGGAATTTGCCCGCGCCGCCGCTGTCTTCCATCAGCCCGTATTCGTGGATGATGATCGGATAAGAGTGCTCGAGCATCTCAATGTCGCCCGAGGTCAGCGCGCCGAAGCAGCACTCAGGTCCGCAGGCATGCCAACCGTCCTGACTGGCCGTGGCCCCTGCCCCCGAAATGATCGAGGCCAGCACCATGGTGACGTATTCCTCGTCATGGCGACTGTCCCACCCGGCGATGTTGCAGCCGTTGGCATGGCCCCAGCTGGCCGAGACTTTATCGGGCGCGGCCTGTTCAAAGGCCAGCCGCACCGCATCGGTCAGCGTTTCCATCGGGGTGGTGGTGCAGTTCATGTGCGGCGCGGGCGACTGCGCATTGCACAATGTGCCCTTCTTGCCCATGTCGACCGTCACGTTGCGATACAGCCCTTCGTTATAGGGCGGCGGCAACTGGGCGAACATCATCAGGCCCAAGTAAACACCTGAGTAGCTGTTCCCCTCGTAAGAGTTGATGAAATACGGAATCTGTGGCGGGCTTTCGATTTCGATATGACAGCTGTCACCTTTGATGGTGACGGTCGCGGTAATGTCGAAATCACCAAAGCCGTGACCTGCATCTTCCAGAATGGCGGTCCCCGAATAGGTTCCGTCGGGCACCTGGCTGATCAGACCGTTCATGTGGGCATTCGCCATTTCCAGCAGTTCGGCAATGCAGTCCTGCACCACGTCCTTACCGTATTTGTCCATCAATGCGGTCAGGTTGCGGGCGCCTACCTGGCAAGCCCCAATCAGCGCATTGAAGTCGCCTTCCTGGTCGCGGCGTGCACGCATGTTGGTCAGCAGCATGTTCATGATGTCGTCACGCGGAACGCCCTTGTCCCACAGCTTGATTGGCGGAATGCGCAGCCCTTCTGCAAAGATCTCTTTGGCTTCGGGATTGTAGCCCGCAGGCACCGGCCCGCCGATGTCCGTCAGGTGACCCTTGCAGACCGTCCAGAACACCAGCTCGCCTTCATAGAACACCGGGTAGTACATGCAGGTGTCGATGATGTGGCTGCCGCCATAGGCAGGGTCATTGTGCAAAATCAGATCGCCTTCGTGGATGTCGCCCTCGAAGAAATTTGCGACCGATTTCATCGCCGGGATCAGCGAGCCGAGGTGGATCGGAATATCCTGACCTTGCAGGATCATCTCGGGCGTGTGGTTGAAAAGCGCCGTTGAATAATCATGCGCCAAGTTGAAAACCGAGCTTCGCGCGGTCTTTTCCAGGGCCAGCGTCATTTCGCGCTGTGTGGTTTCCAATACTCCGCGCACCACGGAAAGCGTGATGGGGTCAACTTGTCTATTAGCCATTCGTTCTGGTCCTTTGCATGGGCGCAAAGGGGCCGCCTGATAAGAGCGATTTTCCTCTCGATCCGGCGTGCTCCTCCTGCACATCGAACTTGTAATCCCACCTTGTCGCGGCTTGCCGGGATGGTCTTGGCGCTGAGTGCAGAAGCGTTTGCATCTTTGCGCAGAACAATTTGCCGTTCAGCGCAGAACTGTTTGCAGCAGAGTGCAGAACACCCAAATTCCTTTGTTTTATTGGGATGCTTGGCTATGGTCAGGCTTGGGAGGAGACGCATATGACCGCCGAGTTCACATTCTCGACGGCTACGACAGAGCCGCAGCACCGCTCCAGCAAATGGAACGCGGTGGTAAATGATGCGTATTTTCCGCTGGAACTTCAGTTCCGTGATCCCATTCATTTCAATGGGCAGCTAAGCCGGATGTCGATGGGGCATGTGGGTCTGTCCCGGCTGACGTCTGATCCGCTCAGCTATGAACGGCGGCGCGCGCATATCCGCGAGGCGCGGGAAGAGGAATATCTGATCACCCTGCCACGCGCGACTTCTGTCGAGTTCCGCCAGCTGGGGCGCGAAGTGCGGTGTGATCCGGGCGGTTTCATTCTTGAACGTGGCGACGAGCCCTATCGGTTCCTCTATGAGAACCCTAATGACCTGTTCGTCCTGAAGGTCGGGCGCAAAGCCTTGGAAGAGCGGGTCCGCCAGCCTGACCGGTTTTGCGCGAGGGTGTACAATGCAACGTCCGGCACTGCCGGGTTGTTTGCCTCGATGGTGGATCAGGCCCAGTCGAAGTTTTCGGATTTCGGGGCGGCCGCGGGTGAAACCGTGGGGCGCCAGCTGTTGGAACTGCTCGGACTTGCCCTTGACGAGACGGTCGACGCGAGCTCAAGCAACCTCTCTGCAGTTCGTACCGCGCATATTTCCCGCGTCGAGAAATTCATTCGCGAGAACCTTAAGAACCCGAACTTGTCCCCCGATCTGATCGCCGAAAGCTGCGGGATTTCGAAACGGTATCTGCATGACCTGTTCAAGGATGTGAATGGCACGGTCAGCCAGCAGATCCGCGATCAACGCCTGATCGCAGCGCGGGATCGTCTGGCGACGGCGCCAGGGCTTCCGATCGCGGAAGTCTCGTATCGGTTTGGGTTTTCGGACCAAGCGCAATTCTCTCGTCTCTTCAAAAACAAGTTTGGCATTACGCCCTCTGCCTACAAGGCAGAGATCAGCGGATAGCTTTCCACGACAGGAATAACTCTGCTTGAAAAACGAAATCGTGGCTGGTGATCGCTTGTGTGAATGCTATGCCAAACCGACATGATTGATGGCGGGGCGGTTCGATCCACGACTAGTCGAATATCTCACATGACCGTATCGCGTGCGCTAAAGCTCTAAACCTGCCTGCGATATGTCCCTGAATCTATCAACGGTCAGCAGTCACGCCATCGACACTCGCACAGGATTAATTCTGTCTGAAAATGGTGCCCCCACACAGCATCCTCGACTAGTCTGATACCATCCAATATCATCCTTTTTTCCACATGTTTTCTGATCATTAGACGAAACTCTCCTCTGATCTCTTCTCATGCAGTCCGATAGCATCTACTTACTAAAGGTGGATATTTCGGTGGATAGAATGGGCGTCAGAAACAAACTCACAGTAACCCAAATCAAAAGTCTAGGACCTGGCAAGTACAATGATGGGGGAGGATTGTGGCTGCACAAACGAGATGGTGGAGCGGGACAATGGTTCCTTCGCGTCACGGTACACGGTCGCCGCCGCGAGATGGGGCTTGGCGGTCTATACAATGTGTCCCTCGCTGAAGCCCGGGAAGAAGCGGATCGTTGGCGCTCAGTGGTCCGATCAAACAAAGATCCCATCAAAGAGCGTGCTCGAATTCGCAAAGAAGCGGATCGGGGTGACCACACTTTAGCCAGCGTAACAGAAGCAGCATTCAAAGCCCGTCAGGCTGAACTCAAAGGTGGCGGTATAGCTGGGCGATGGTTGTCTCCCCTAAATATACACGTGCTACCGAAACTTGGGCGGGTTCCGATCGAGGAGATCGACCAACAAGACATCCGCAATACTCTCGCTCCTATGGTGCAACAATCCGAAAAGCGATTGCCCAGGTTTGCGAGCTTCGTCGTATCGGAGAGCTTGGATCTCAGGCATAATGCGCGGATGAAGCACCCTTACTTTCGGAGGTAGATCCGAAGCAGCCTCCTCTTTGGTTCGCCGTATTCCCAGCGCCGGATACCCTTTGTTTGAAGAAAAAACCGCGCGATGTAGCTCTTGCATATTCCCTCGCTTGGGAACGTCGAAAGCAATCCGAAAATCGTTGAGTGACCCAAGCGCACCTGGGAAGAGTTGATCCATGACTGCCCAGATATCCCGGGTAGCATTTTCAACGGGTGTACCAGTCAAACCGATGCGAAATTCTGCATTGACCGCCTTCGCAGCATTCGAACGCAAGGTTGATGGGTTCTTTAGATTCTGGATCTCATCGAACACGGCAACCTCGAAAGGCGTTTGGGCAAAGGTCACCGCGTAGTTTGCCAAGGTTTGATAGGTTGTAATCACGAGGCGTGGCTCTGAGCAGTCGATCAGATCAGAGAGGTCCAGTTTCGAGCGTCCGTCCTGAATGTCACGTCCGCGTGCGCCCTGTACGCGCCATGCCTTGAGCTCCCGGCCATAGAGACGGACCGGTTCTCCGAAAACACCCGGGAAAAGGTGCTTCCTGGCTTCATCTTCCCAATTCCTCAACAACGATGTGGGAGCGACGATGAGAAACGGCTTGATGGGCAGCTCACCATTCGTCATTCGCTCATTCAACCAAGCCAAGAAGGAAAGAGTTTGAACGGTCTTTCCAAGGCCTTGTTCATCGGCATTTAGGATGCCGGGAAGGCCCGTTTCCCATGCCGAAACTTGCCAATCAAATGCGGATTTCTGATGCGGATGCAAAGATGTCTTCAGTGTAGCGGGCAACCCTTTATCCGTCGCGAAAACCCTTTCGTGCAACCTTTCGCGGAACTCGAGTTCCCAAAAGTTATCATGCGTTACGGGCAGGAAGGCCGTAACTTCTGCGTCCTCGCCTTGATTCTGAATGCTCCGATTAAGATAGAGCTCGAGGCGCCGCTCTACTGCTTGGATTACCAAAGCCGTAACTGGAACAATGCCCTGCTCCAGCTGGATCTCATTGTCCCCATTCTCCTGAGCTTTCTGGAGTTTCTGCAGTACGAACTCCAACTCCTCTTCAGGGATGGTGCCTAAGATCTCGCCAACGATCGCATCGACGTCATCTGGCAACCACGATGTACCCGACCCTTCAAGGACTTCGATTTCTGGTTTGGTCCACTTCCTGATTTCGATGACACGGTCAGTCCATTCCTGTGTTTCTGCCCATGCCTTCTCAAATTCCATCTCAACCGTTTCAACTTGGTCGGTGGACGGAATAAGCTCATTTAATCGCCCATCATCAATTAGGGCCTGCTCGATGGCGTCAGCAACGATACGATCCGCGTTTTCAAGAAAATCTCTCCTTTCACCCTCTGTTCCCTTCGCATGCCGCGCAATTACATCCACGACGGGTACGACCGACCTGTCCAGGATAAGGAACCGGTTTTCTCCAACGCGATATGCCGGTTGAGCTCCACGTTGGTTGGCATCGTGCTTGAAAGTACTGAGTTCCCTGCCCTGGAGAGCCGCAGTACCCTGATTGGGGCAGATATGCCGCGATCTGGCGGCTGCCAAAGAACGGATACTTCGTAAATATCCGGTCAATCTCATGCATCAGATCAATCGTCGCCTGATCAAAGCCAACAGGCGTGTAATAGATTGAGGAACGGCTGATCTTGAGCAGCTTACACTGGCGCGTCAGGCTAAGGTCGGTGTTGTCCTTGCGGATCATCTCGCGGCGTTCCCCCTCTCATCGATACTGCGTATCGACTGCCGGGCAGTGGACGGGCTCATCGCTTCAGCCCTTGTGACAAAGCTACGGGGACCGTGGCCCCGGCGGGGCCGCGTAAGCCCCCGTACCATTTTCCACCGCCAGCTGACCAATCTTGGCATGAAGCTCTTTGATCTCGCCGTCTTTGTTCTCAGCCTTTTTGACCTTGTCCGAGAAACCGTTGGCCATGCCTTCAATCGCCTGCCGTTTCCACGTGCTCACCTGCGTAGGGTGCAGCTGGCGCTTCGATGCAATCTCCTGCACCGTCTTGTCTCCGCGCAATGCTTCAAGGGCCACAGTCGCTTTAAACTTGTCTGAAAAATTCCGTCGCTTTGTCATTCTTGTATCCATTCAATCAAGTTGGATACATCTTAGCACGCTGTCCGAATTTGCCGGACCACTTCACACTCACATCTATTGCATCGCACAAAGAAGTATACACGATCATGAGGTTCCATGCATGCCCCCTCCTGTATGAGCTTATGGCCAGTGAGGCTACAAAATGTCCTGAACATTTGCGGCACTCTCTCCCATTGCCACTTCCGCGCCAATATTGGAGAGCTGCCCCGCAACCTCCTCAGGCCGCATCGGCCTGGCATGCAGATAACCTTGTTGTCTGAACAGCTGATACTGCACGAGCAGCTGCGCTTGTTGAGCTGTCTCGACACCCTCCACAATCGCTTTTACCTCCAAATTCCTGAGGGTCAGAGCTTGGCCTTTGAGTATCTCGCGTGTCGCTTCCGACGTTTCCAAATCATCAATGAGACCCTTGTCAAACTTTACCACATGAATGGGTAGTTCTTTTAGACGGTTGAGGTTGCTCGATTCCATCCCAAAGTCGTCGAGCGCGATAATAAAGCCGTACTCGGCGAGGATACTAAGTTCCGCCCGGAGCACGTCGAAGTTGGCACGCTGCGATAAAGCCGTTTCGGAGAGCTCAATCATGATGACGCGGTCGGCAAAATTCTTTGTGAGTTCATAAATGCCAACCAACTCTTCTGCGGCTCCAGCGTAAGCCAATTTCTCAAGCTGGTAATTGAAGCTGACATAAGCATCCGGGAAATCCGCAAGCTTCGCGAGGACATCCTTACGCATAGCGGTGTTTAACGCGGCAAAGGCAGGGTCACGCGTTACTTCATCAAAGAGCTTTACAAATTGACTCGGTTGTAAGGCCGGTCCATCTGCTTTTTGCCAGCGAATGAGCGCCTCAAACCCTTCGATGTGCCGATGCTCGGCATTCCAAATCGGCTGCACTGCATAATAAAACTCACCTGCCTCCAAGCCGAGCTGTACTTCTACCGGTGTAATGAACGTCCCGCGCAACGTCAAAGCAAGCAGCGCGTCTTCCTCCCCGGCACACACCATATTGCGTCCACGCATCTTCGCTTCACGGGCGAAATCGTCAGCCAGACGCATCGCATCTGATAAGACCTCAGATGTGCCCAGTTTAGCGATGCCGATACTCGCCGTTCGGCTGATAGTGCGCCCACCACTCACGACGACCGTCTGCTCTAAGGCCACGCGGAGTGCCTCGCCAAATTCCTTGGCTTCCTCCCACCCCTGCCAAGGCCGGATGATTGCAAACTCCTCCCCACCAAGACGGGCCGCGCAACCGACTGTTTCCGTCAAGCGCATCATGGTTTGCCCGATAGCGCTCAACAGCGCATCACCAGCCTCGTGGCCGTAGCTGTCGTTCACAGACTTAAAATGGTCGAGGTCGAAGATGTAAACGCCAGCATCTTTTTTACGGGTTCCATCGCCACGTTGTTCCTTCAGACCACGACGTGAGTGAAGGCCTGTCAGCTCATCGTGGCTCACAAGCATCTGAAGCTGATGTTGGGTCCGCATCATGTCTGTGACATCCACAAGCGTAATGATATTGCTCAAGCTTCCTGCGAGCTCTTCGACGACGGATTGCAGCTCAATTTGACGCAGTTCCCCGGCTTTGGTCCTGAAGCGCAGGGTATTGCGGACCATATTTTTGGAAGCTTTCTGTGACTTTAAGGTTTCGCGAAACTCCTTGCTGATCACCGCGTCTTCCGGCTCCATGAACTCCGTCAGGTCCTGTCCAACGGTTTCCTCACGGGTATAGCCTAATTGATTTATCCAGGCATCCGAGCACGTTTGGATCTTCCAGTCGTCCGATTGAGAAATGATCATCGCTGCATTGCGGTTCAAGAGCGTGTCGGCCAAGGCCTTCTGCGTCGCAAGCTCTGTGATATTCGTAACGGACGAAACAAACATGGTCTCCTCTACAGTCGACCCTGCAACGGCATTGGCCATAATAGTCACTTGCAACTTGGCGCCAGAGTTAGTTCGTAGTGTCCACGTATTGACGGCTTCATCGCCTCCTGTTTGTATTGCTTTCTCCGCTTCCTGCCGAGCTTCCCTGGCCCGGTCTTGTTCCTCTTCAGCCAAAAAGGACACGAAATCCCTGCCGATCGTCTCATCACGGCTAAAGCCTGTCAGCCGCGTCCAGCCAAGAGATGCGTTCCGAATAATATAGCTACTGTCTAGCAGCAAAGTTGCGGAAGGGCTTCTTTCCAGAACCTGAAGCCAGGCTTCGGCTTCAACACGGGCACCTTCGGCCTCAAGGTTCTTCGTTTCTAGCGCTCTAAGGCTCGTCTCGAGGTCAGTCACATCCGCAAGCGATGCCACATAAGCGTAGGGCAGCGAGACATCGCCAGTGCCCTGGAATGTGACCTCGAGGCTGAGAGTTACGCCAGAGGCCAAAGTCCGCGTCACCTGAGCGGTATAACTTGCCCTTGGGTTTGCTTGGAACAGGTCTGTGACCGCTTGAGCATGCGGCGTAAAATCTTCGAATAAATCGTCAAAATGCCTGCCCTCCAGCTTGGCTTCAGAGGCGTCAAACCACTCTTGTGCGTTTTTCGATATCGTGAGGACACGCCGCTGCGCATCGAGCGTGACCAGCGCATTCGGGGCCAAGTCCTGCGCGCGCCTGTCAGCCTCACGCCCATTGGCAGAAACATAACGCGCAACCAGAACCAAGGTTATGATACTTGCAATAATTGTGATGGCTAATGTGAGCTTGACCTGGGTCAGCCATCCATCCAAGCCCAAACGGCTCAGTAGAAGATAAAAATAAATAGAGCTCGTTACGACAAACACTCTTCCTGCCTGGTAGAGGGACGACAAAAGCACCAGTGGCAAACTGAGAAGGACAAAGACAACATGTGGCATTGCCAAAAGCGCGTTCACAGGCACGAAGGCATAAAACGCAAAGATAGTGCCGACATAAAGGCAAGCGATGAGACCAAATCGCTGGATTCTTGGCTCGAGCCGCTTAAATCCTAAATGCTGTTCCAATATTTTACCTGAGAAGAGCATCAAAATGGTGCCTGACCCTATCAGTCCCCCGGCCCCCCAAGTCACCATATTCAGCGCAAGGCTTCCCTCAAATAGAAACGTCACAAGACCGCCGCCAATAAGGCTGCCAAATACATGCACCAATATGACCGCCAAAATTAACGCGGTGTAAGTGCTCACAGATATCCGCATTGATGAGAGCTGTCGTCCGTGAACCCGCAAGCCAAAGATTGCGACAGTCAAGTTTGCAATAACAACGCCTTCAACAGCATTGACGCCAGACAATAGGCTGGACGCGACAAACGGGTTCCCCGCCAGAAGATTGACAAAGAGGATCGTGGCGTAAAACAACGCAATTGACGCTGACCACTGTGTTTTGGGGCGCAACACCAGACAGTACGCGAGGTAACCATTGGCCCACCAGATAACAGCGATAGGCGTGTCGGCCATGCGCCCAAAGGCAATGGCGCCAAAGGCGAGTGCGAAGGTGACAACAGCTTGGAACGCATAGCGTTGCCACTCAGGTGCGTCAAAGACCGCATAGGCGGTTAGACGCCCGAAGACGCCTGATGGAGTGTAAGTATTCCCAAAATAACGCCGCTCTGGGACAAACTTGGTCAGTACCCCCTCAGGTGTCATATCGCCCGCCGCAATGCGCTTTTGCAGCTCCGATGACCGAAGAGCGGAAAGCTCGAACGGAAGTCCCACCAAGACCAAAGCGCCTGCGGACAAAACATACAAAGTGCTTTCAACGATCATACCGACGACAAAAACACACACCAGAACGACAACCAGGACTGCCAGGCCAAACGCATTGGTCTTGGGTGTACGCTCATCGTACAGCAAGCCAACAGCAGGTGCCTCAGAGGCAATAAACCCAGCGAAGCTACAAATCATGACGCTGGCTATAAGTGAGAGCCCCTCCAGGTCAGGATGGCCAATGGCCAGAACTAAGTCCCCAACTTGATGTAGGGCCAGCATGACTATGGCGCACAAGAGGCCATAGGACAGCCAAGCTAAGCGCGATGACCTGCGGCGAACGACATGCGCATCAAGGCTGTGAAGCAGCGTAAAAAAGGCAATGAGCCAAAACGAGGTAAACGAAGCCTCTGTCGGCGCGCCAAACACACCATCCAAAAATGCAAGATATGGAAGCTCAAAAAGCTGTTCTTCCATGCGCAGGATGGTCAACAGCCATAACACAACTGTAACGCCTAGAGTGACCTTCCTAGAAGCAACACCTTCAAGCCAGGTCGGGCCATAACCACGCCGGAGTGCCGCAAGCCCAACAACGAGCGTGAACAAATAAAATGAAGCAGGATAAAACCCAAAGCCGGGATGGAGCTCAGCTGAAAACAGACCCTGGCCAAAAACGTCCACGAACCCCAGCAACCAAACGCCGAATGTGACGACCGCAATGATGGCCTTATATACGGGCAAGATAGCGTCTGGATCGGCTGCAGAAGATTGATGTGGCATGAAAAGTAGGTTCATAAAATAACAAAGCTGCCTTAAAGCTGCGTTCAGGTATTCGCCTTTTAAACACATACTGCATCAACGCCGCCAAATAAACACCAAGTATTCGCACAGCTGTGTCCATGACTGTGAGGCGGTGAAGTCATGCGCACCAGATCAGAACGAACTGGGCATTGCGATGGTGCAGCTGGCGCTCAGATGTAACGGAAACCAGCCAATACAATCAGGACCGCTTTCGGGACCACTTTTGATAGCTGCTCGCCTCGTAACACTCTATTTTTGCTTGATAGTTTTGAGAGTTCAGCCTTGGGGCTTAATTTGAATTCTCCACTAAACAGGTCAGAATGGCAGGAATTTCATCGCCCAATTCCTCGGGAACCAACACCGCGTCTCCGCTAACGGTATACCGCACTATTTTATTGGAGAAATTAGTGTCAAATGCCCACCCAACAACCATACATTCTCTAAGTGTGTCTCTTAGGCTAACGCCCTTCCAAGTGGCGCTTATCAGAGTGAACGCAAAAACACGCTTTAACGTTGATATATTCTCGAAGTTTAAGATGGCCGCTGTGCCAGAAACCACCTCAAGAGGTAAATCAATCAGAGTTCCCGAACGAATTTTCGGCCTTTCACCTAGCGCCAGTGTCAATACCGGCGGCTCAATATTATCGATATAAAGCTGAAAGTCGTTTGCTTCGATCGACACTATATTTTGGTCTCCAAGAAGCACCACACGATCATTTTCAGTCATTGATAAAGATGCGCCTAAACTCGGTGCTATTTTGTAGGTAGCTGGTGCATCCTTGGTCGAGCGCAAAGTGTAGATGACAGGGCCTTTGGCCTTCGCGCCATCAAGGATTACGCGGTCACTAGATCTAATATCAAAGACGACGCCTTCAGGATATAAATTTTCTGTAAAACTCAGAAATTTGGCTCCGCGCACCGAAATTGTGGCCGGTTTATCAAAGGTGTTACCGACAACCTCGACACCCCATATGCGTGAATCTGTGTGACGCGAGATATTCTGGCCATTCCATTCAGTACCCTCATTGTAGTCTGACAAGTCATCAAGCGCTTCCAGATTGCCGTGTTTAAGGAAGATATCCGTCTTATTTGCACCGAAACGGTTGGCTTCTACACTTGTCAAAGAGCTTCCCGCAAAAATTCTTAACCCGTACCGATTGCCATAAATTTCGTTATTGGCGATGAGTGTTCCGTAAGTGTCGTGGACAACAATTCCGTCCAGCTTATTATCGTAGGATGTGTTGTTGATAATCTGCCCCCCCAAAGAGAGGTCGTGCAGCATGATTCCGTTTGCGCCGTTGCCATAAACAATGTTGCTGGAAAATATATTATCGCTGCAACGGCGCGAGCACATCAACCCGGTACCCCCGTTCGAATAGATGATGTTTTCAGTTACAATAAATTGGTCAGTATCGTCATGGCCATCCACTCCATAATCCGTATTATCATGTACTTTGCTGCCGCTGATTTTGAAATTTTTTGCACCATAAGAATAGAAGCCACGGAAGTTGTAGCTAAGCGTCGAGTCGCGGATATAGCCGGTGACAAAGGCCTTCGTGAGGTCAGATTCGGAAGTGACCTTTAAGGAGATTCCATAAGGTGATAAAAATTCCATGTCGGCAACTCGGGAATCATAACCGAGATATGAAATCGTACTGCGCTCCATCTCCAGCCGACCATTGGCCGCCTGTCCGGCTTTGTCCACGAAAGATTCAACGCGTAAGAAGGCACGCCCATCAGACATGTCTAAATCCGGGCCTCCAGTGGCAGGGTCGTAGGACAAGATCGTCACATCCAAGATACGCAACGTTCCCGCCTCGACAATGATGTGAGCTTGGGTTTCAGGCGTGCTCAGCAGTCGCAGTTCTTTGATAATTGTGTTGTCAATCAGCAAGCTGGCGCCACGGCTCACACGTATCGTGGCGGCAAGCATCGCGATACGGTCGGACAACGTTATATAACGGCTATCAGCAAGCTGATCAAAGCTACAGTCACCAGACGTGATATTAATGCCCGCATCACTCCCGCTGGGGGCGTCTGACCAGATGCAAGCAACGCCCAACGTCGGGACAAATGAGAGGCCCGCGATCAGTAGGAACCGTTTAATCAGACTCAAAAACACGGCGGCAATCCTCTAATTTCTCTCTTGAAATGATGCCCAGCGTCGTGCGCAGAATTTCCGGGTCCAACTGGTAAATTTCCTGCGCGGTTTTAGATAGAAAAGCACCCCGCTCGCTGTCGAAATAATCAAATTCATTAATGCGTGAAAAAGGCAGCCCGCGCACTTTGTTTCTGGCGATCTGCTTCGCAAACACCCCGACATAGTCGCAAAACATCTCTTCTTGCATCAGAGCAGATGTTTGTCCCTGAATTACGGTGCCATGAAAAAAGACCGCTGCGAATATTACTAAAAACTGACGCATACTGTTACCTTAACACTGAATAAACGAGCGTAAAGAGAGTCACAAACAGCCCCAAGCGGGTCAGAATGGACAATCGGGCATTCTTATCCAATGCAAGCATGGCTGGATTGTCCGTGACGCTGATGTTCTGGTTATTCCACTTCTGGCGATGCAGAAATGCAAAGGTAAATATTTTCACCAGCGAACTCATTACCTGATTGTAAAATATCAGGTAAGGAAACACTGGGTTATAGTTTGATCCAGAATACGCTATCGCTTGAAGATTCTTGATAATCAATGTGTAGGTTAAAAATAGGATGAATATGTCGAAGTCATCAAATAGTATTAACAATATCAGCACGACCGGCGTCAAAAGGCTGGTCCACATTGAAACACGCTGGTCCAGCAGCCCGTATCTAAAATGCAGCTTGCCTGCAGCGCCACGCCAAGCGTCGGGATGAAGGTTTGCACGCGCCATGTTGCCGCTATAACGTTTAGTCAGTGCTATAGTTTCCTTTATAAAACTATCCTCCTCCTTCTGCTCTTCGATGGGATAGATGAAGACATCCGGCAGATAGCAAACGTCAAAACCTCTTAGCAGCACCTCCAGCCAGGTTGTTTTATCGTCTCCGGTCAAAAGCGAGATATATGCACCCTTGTGTAAAAGATAATCTTTGCGGATCCGGTTGATAAATTCGGGCCGTAGCAGGATGTCAGACCGATACATGGCGAAGCGACCTGTAAGCACCAAGACACGACCTGACAAAGCGAAGGAAGACATTGTTTGGTTGCGCTGGAGGCTACGCAGCCAACGCCAGGCGACGAAGAGCTTGGTCCCCTTCACCAGCGGCACTTCATTTACGCAAATGGCACCGGTCTGGGCATTTGTTTGCAGTTCACCGATACTGCGGACTATGGCCTCCGGTGTCAGAATTGTATCGCCATCCATCAAGAGGACAAATTCCTTTGGCCCATTTGGTATTGATGCTTTAACGATGTTAAGTGCATCGGCAAGGGCCTCTCGTTTCCCCATTCCACGCTGCCGGACAAAGTGCATCACAACAGCGTGTTCGTTCTCGATAAGCTCCGACAGCATTTCTTTCTGGGCTTCGTCACGATATGCGCAGACGATCAGAACGCGCCCTGGCACCATACGGATGCTGTTCACTATTCCAGCGCCCACCGCGCGTAATTGCCCTTCGGTCTGGTCATAAACTGGCAAAATGATCGACAAGCTATAGCTGCCAACCGCGATAGGTTTTGCGGCATTTTTTGAGCTGCGAATGAAGTAAGTCGCACGAAAAAAATTGATGAGACCCCAAGAATAGCGCCAGATGCCCACAACACCCAAACCGAGGATGATCGCATTTGTGCCGCTGTTGCTGGCTATATACGAAGACCACGTAACGAGCAGCACCAACAGGCAAATGTTTAAGAGTAGGGTATTAATCCAACTAAATGACCATGACAGGTCACGCGGATCGTTGTATTTTTCAATGATTACAGGAATGGTCATTCTTTGCGAACAAGATTCTTAAGAAGAGTGTCGAAAACCTTGATTTCCGGACGGCCTGTTATCTTAGCCACATCCGCATCAAACTCGGCGAAAAAGTACTTTTTGTTCAGATTAACATTACTATTGACAAGATTGTGTTCGATAATCTGCCGCGAGTTAAGCGACTGGGTTACCTTGCCTACAAGGAGCTCTCCGAGTTCGGTTTCTAACACAATACTGTCACCGGTGCGTAGGCTGGTGAAAAGGCCATTCATGGTCACAATAGCCCGAACACTACCGTAGTTTTGCGGAATGTTGTACAAGCGCCCTAGCTTGTTGCCCACCTCGACATAATCACCCAAGCTGACGCTCCACTCAACGGCTACGGAAGCCACATTCGTTTTAATAGGTATTGTCAGCGGCTCGCCGTTGGCAGCAATCACGCTGACTTCCGACACGGGCTCCCCCGCAGCAAACGGCGGCGATTTAAGCGATTTAACCTGTCCTCCCACCGGGGACACAACTTCGTAATAATACATTTCCCAGACGGCTTCCGCCTTGGTGGTACGTAGCAGGAATACGCCGAACAAGAATACGATCATCACCGCAAGTAGCACGGGCAAGGACAGAAAGCGGCTCAAAAAGATGCGGCGCGGTTTGACTTGGGACACGGGTACCTGTGCCGAGGTTTCGGCTAGCCAGCCCACGCTGTATTCTGAGCCAGAAACGCTGCGCAGGGTCGCGGCTCGGAGGAATTCCGTGAGGTCCTCGTCGGGATCTACAAATTTTAGTCTAGCAATGGAGTTAAAGTTGCTGCCGATATACAGACAATTCATTGTGCCGCTAACATAGAGCTTTCCATGACGAATCGCAAATTGGACTCGCATAATATCACCAGGCTCATGTTCAAGAAGGGGTCCCTGAACCGCCATACCGCCCACCGATAGGTCATTGATTGGATAATGTTTACCGGCGACCGAGATGGCGCCGGTTACATCAATTCGATCAAATAAACGCTTATTCGCGCTTTTTTCACTATTCATCTTAAAATTCTCCGCGGTGTCGACTTATCATATTAACAGAAGTGTCCGTCGTCAGGGTTTTTGGAACCAATGGCTGCGTAAACTAATAGAGAGTTTGGCTCATCTGGTTGGTTTCATTATGCGGCGTGGTGGCGGTGATGCAAGCGTCGCGTTTCGAGTGTCTTTTGTTTGATCCTTTCC